>NZ_WUUK01000001.1 GCF_009831115.1 Salinicoccus hispanicus
ACATCACAGGCAACAGCACAGACGGCTATGCAGTCACTGGAACAGGCGCTGAACCGGGCGACGATGTGGTTGTCTCCGATGCTGACGGCAATCAGGTTGGCACAGGCATCATCGCTGAAGACGGCACTTACGCTGTGGATGTTGCGGCAGATGCCGTTGTTCCTGGTGAAGTTCTGACAGTACAGGCAATCGATGACGCTGGTAATTTCAGTGACCCATTGAATGTCACCGTACCGGAAGATGTCGATGATGTAGCTCCAGTTCTTGACTCGGCTGACATCACAGGCAACAGCACAGACGGCTATGCAGTCACTGGAACAGGCGCTGAACCGGGCGACGATGTGGTTGTCTCCGATGCTGACGGCAATCAGGTTGGCACAGGCATCATCGCTGAAGACGGCACCTACGCTGTGGATGTGGCCGGTGACGCTGTTGTGCCTGGCGAAGTTCTGACAGTACAGGCAATTGATGACGCTGGTAACATCAGTGATCCATTGAGTGTTACAGTACCGGAAGACCCGGATGTCACTGCACCGGTCCTTGATTCTGCAGATATTGTTGGCAACAGTACAGATGGCTATGCAGTCACTGGCGCTGGAGCTGAGCCGGGTGATGATGTAATTGTCTCCGATGCTGATGGCAACCAGGTAGGTACCGGTGTTATCGCTGATGATGGCACCTACGCGGTGGACGTCGCAGCGGATACGGTTGTACCTGGAGAGGTCCTGACGGTGCAGGCAATTGATGACGCTGGTAACATCAGTGATCCATTGAGTGTTACAGTACCGGAAGACCCGGATGAAGGGGACATTACTCCACCGGAACTCGGTGACGTGGCAATTGATGGTAATAGCACTGACGGCTACGATGTCACTGGTTCGACAGAACCAGGCGCAGCGGTTACGGTAACCGATGTCGATGGCAACGAAGTCGGCACAGGGGTAGCAGATGATGACGGTACATTTGTTGTCGATATTGATCCTGACACTGTAGTACCAGGTGAAGATCTGACAGTTGTCGCAACGGACGACGCTGGCAATGAGAGTGAACCAGCAGTTGTAACTGTACCGGAAGATCCGGATGAAGGGGACATTACTCCACCGGAACTCGGTGACGTGACGATTGATGGTAATAGCACTGACGGTTACGATGTCACTGGTTCGACAGAATCAGGCGCAGCGGTTACGGTAACCGATGTCGATGGCAACGAAGTCGGCACAGGGGTAGCAGGTGATGACGGTACATTTGTTGTCGATATTGATCCTGACACTGTAGTACCAGGCGAAGATCTGACAGTTGTCGCAACGGACGACGCTGGCAATGAGAGTGAACCAGCAGTTGTAACTGTACCGGAAGATCCGGATGATACAGATGCAGATGCAGATGCAGATGCAGATGCAGATGCCGACGCAGATGCTGATACAGATGCCGACGCGGATGCTGATGCTGACGCCGATACAGATGCCGACGCGGATGCTGATGCTGACGCCGATACAGATGCCGACGCGGATGCTGATGCTGACGCCGATGCTGATACAGATGCCGACGCGGATGCTGACGCTGACGCCGATGCTGATACAGATGCCGACGCGGATGCTGACGCTGATGCAGATGCCGACGCTGATGTCACTGCTCCTGAACTACAGGATGTAGAAGTGAAGGGGGACTATGTTGCCGGTTACAATATTTCTGGAACTACTGAGCCTGGAAGTACGTTAGTATTCACTAACGAAGCAGGTCAGGAAGTAGCACGAACAGTTGCAGACGCTGATGGGGAATTTATACAATACTTCAGTCGATACATTGTAGATGAAGATGAGAATATCTCAGTGGTTTCTATTGATGAAGCAGGAAATGCAAGTGACCCTGAAGTGGTAACTATTCCAATCACTGTACTGGAAGCTCCGAGCGCATCCAGTATCTATGAAGATGAAACATCAATAACTGGTGAAGGAATCATCGGTTCACAAGTAATAGCATTTGTAGATGGTGAAGAAGTTGGTTCTACTACAGTAAGTGCCCCATTCACTCTATTCAGCACTGTTGTTGAGAGAGAAAATGATGGTGACTTTGTAATCGAACTGGATGAAACACTTCCAGTGGGTACAGAAATCACGCTCCTTCAGATTCTTGATGACAAAGTGAGTGAGACCTCTGCAATCACTGTACTTCCATTAGACGACACTGATGCCGACGCAGATACTGATGCCGATGCAGATGCAGATGCCGACGCAGATACTGATGCCGATGCTGATGCTGATGCTGATGCCGATGCGGATGCTGATGCCGATGCGGATGCTGATGCCGATGCGGATGCTGACGCAGATGCAGACGCTGACGCTGACACCGATGCGGATGCTGACGCCGATACTGATGCCGATGCTGATGCTGACGCTGACACCGATGCGGATGCTGATACAGACGCAGATGCCGACGCCGATGCAGATGCAGATGCCGACGCCGATGCAGATGCAGATGCAGATGCTGACGCTGACACCGATGCGGATGCGGATGCTGATACAGACGCAGATGCCGATGCTGATGCCGACGCAGATGCAGATGCTGACGCTGACACCGATGCGGATGCTGATACAGACGCAGATGCCGATGCCGATGCTGACACCGATGCAGATGGTGATGGTGACACAACTGCACCAGAACTCGGTGATGTAACTATCGATGGCAATAGCGAAGATGGCTATGAAGTCGAAGGTAATACGGAACCTGGATCCACTGTAACTGTTATAGATAGTGATGGTAACGTGGTTGGTACGGATACAGCGGACGACAATGGTAACTTCAACGCAGGTGTCTCTCCTGAAGATGTAGCGCCAGGTGAAGAGCTTACTGTCATCTCAACTGATGATGCAGGCAATGTTAGTGACCCAGACACTATAACAGTCCCTGCTGATCAGGCAGTTCCGGGTGAAGGTGACTCGGATTCTGACGGCGGCGGAGAAACTGATGATATCACACCACCAACGATTGGTGATGTAACGATCGAAGGTAATTCTTCAACCGGCTACACGATCGAAGGCGAAGTCAATGAGCCGGGCAGCATTACGCTATTTGGACCTGATGGTGAGGCGCTTCATACCATCACTACAGATAGAAGTGGCACATTCGTATTCACAGTACCGAGTGATGTCGTCGACCCTGGAGATGTACTTGTTCTGAAAGCTAAGGATACTTCGGGCAACGTCAGTGAAGGTATTGAAGTGGAAGTCCCTGCGGATGAACAGGTGACAGGATCTGATAATAACACTTCCGGTTCCGGACAGGTGACTGATTCTGATGCGATTGATAAGACGGGTGGCGAAATGCTTCCGAATACAGGGGTTGCAGCAGCACCTGTAGGCATAGTGGCAACAATGCTTGTTGTCATTGGGAGTGCACTCGCATTCTTCAGAAGAAGAAAGATCTAATATTCATTGTTGCAAAGCCTGGACTTATAAAGTCCAGGCTTTTTTCTATCTGAAAAAGAATGAAGGGTTAAGGTATAATAAGTCTATGAAGGAGATGTTTTAATGAAGCGAATTCCGCCCAAACTATCAGCCAGTCTGGAACAGGCCAAGTTCAACCATATTTTCCTGGATGAAGATCATATGCTGGAAAATCGAGAAGTGATTGATTCTGAATTTGCTAACGGGACGATGGATCGTCTGAAAATACACGGTTCTGTCGTCAGAGGATGCAATTTTTCAGAGAGTACTTTCACGGATACAGATTTGCTGGATGTCCGTTTTGTAGACTGCGATCTGTCGAACGTCAATTTTTCCAAAGCATCCATCCACAGAGTGGAATTCATCAACTGCAAGCTCGTCGGCAGCCGTTTTGATGAATGTTCAATCAAAAACCTGCTATTTAAAGAATCAATTCTGAATCTGGCAGTGATGTCGGAGGGTAAACTCGAAAATATACTTTTTGAAACTTGCAGGATGGGAAGTACCGATTTCTTCGATTGCAAAATGAAGAAGGTTGTATTTGATGACTGTGAGCTGGATGAGGCCAGATTTATTGATACATCGCTCAACGGAATAGATATCAGCACTTCTCATTTCGAGACTTTCGACATAAAAAAGGAAGATTTGGAAGGCTGTATTGTATCGAGTACACAGTTGATTCAATTTGCATCGATGCTTGGACTGGTTGTCAAAAACTAAGCTGTTGCGTATAAATTGTGAAAAGGGGATGCGACATGAAGAAACAGGTTGAAGCAGTTCAGGATAAGATTGATTTTTCAGGTGCTGTTCTTGCAAAGGGGGAGAATACGGAATACCGTGCGGCATATGGATATGCTGATCGTGAAAATAAAATCAGCAATAATGTGGAAACGCGGTTCGGCATCGCTTCCGGCTGCAAGCTTTTTACTGCAATCGCTGTAAGTCAACTGGCAGAGAAGGGGCAGTTGGACTTGAATGGGAAGCTTGAGATATACCTTGATTTTGAGTTTCCACATTTTGATGATTCCATCACCATCCACCATCTTTTAACACACACCTCAGGTGTTCCGGACTATTTTGATGAGGATGAAATGGATGATTTTGAAGCATTGTGGGATGATACGCCCATGTACAGTCTGAGAAGCTTAAAGGACTTTATTCCACTGTTTGACGACAGAAAGATGAAGTTCTCTCCCGGAGATAGATTTCATTATAATAATGCCGGCTATATTCTTCTCGGCCTGGTTGTCGAGTCGGTGAGCGGAATGGCATTTGAAGACTACGTTGAGAAGTACGTCTTCAGTCGTGCAGGCATGAACAGCTCAGGCTATTTCTCGTTTGATCAATTGCCGGGGAATGTGGCTACAGGCTACATTGAGCTTGAGGACGGATCATGGAAAAGCAATATCTATTCCCTGCCGGTCAAAGGCGGGGCTGATGGTGGGGCATTCATTACAGTGGATGATATGGACCGCCTATGGGAGGCGCTGATGGCCAATATGCTTCTCGATCAGGAGTATACCGCGCTTCTGCTTGAACCTCATGCGCAGGAAGATGATACCAGTTTTTATGGATATGGTGTCTGGATTGATAAAAAGGCGGAAACGATCGAAAAGTATCACGTGATGGGATATGATCCGGGAGTCAGTTTCCACTCTGCATACTATCCGGGATCGAAGACGCGTCTGACTGTATGCGCCAACCAGTCTGAAGGTGCATATGACATCATGGAAACAATTGAAGATGTAATGGACGATAATAAAATCTAGTCAACGTGCTTTGAAAGGAGAATGATATGACTTATATCTCTCTGATATTTCTTGAGGTCATTGTGCCTCTGCTGGTTCTACTCGTCATCGGTGTCCTGCTTCAGAAGAAATTCGAATTCAGGCTGAGACCGATTGCCAACCTTCTGACATACTGTTTTCTCCCTTCTGCTGTGTTTCTGAATCTGTATGAGGCGGAAATAGATATGGGTCTGCTGGGACAGCTTGTTCTGTACCTGGTCCTGTTTGTCGGCGTGATCATTGTCTTCGGTGAACTGCTGTCACGCTTTCTGGGACTGGAGGGCGGAGAGCAGGCGGCACTTAAAAACAGTATTTCACTGATGAACTCCGGCAACTATGGCCTGCCGGTCAGCCAGCTTGTCTTCAGTGCCAACCCGGTCGGCGTGTCGGTCCAGATCATTGTGCTCGTGGTCCAGAATCTGCTGACATTTACATATGGACTCTACAATCTGAGGTCGAGTTCAAAATCACTGGTGGAAGTGATGCGTGAACTGCTGCGGCTGCCTGTCATATACGCACTGGTCGCAGCCTTCATTTTAAAAGGCTTCCAAGCAGAGGTACCGCGATTCATGATGGTGCCGATTGAACAGCTGGCTGGGGGGTTTGCGGCACTGGCTCTGCTGCTTCTTGGCATGCAGCTGGCCCAGATCGAGATCCGCTCCTTTCATAGGGTCATCGCATGGAGCGCCCTCGGGCGCCTGGTCATCGGACCTGTAGTTGCCCTGGTGCTGATACTGCTCCTTGGCATCGACGGTGTCATCGCGCAGTCTCTATTTATTGCCAGTGCGTTTCCCACATCACGAAATACTGCGACACTGGCACTCGAGTACGATGTCGAACCGGAACTGCATGCCCAGGTCGTGCTTTATTCGACCATACTCAGCAGTATTACAGTGACACTCGTCATCTATCTGTCCATGCAGCTGTTCTAGATTGATTCGGCCTTATATCGGACACATCTGTATCGTTTCATTCCCGTTTTTTTGAGGTATATGTATTATGAAACATCCATAGTCATCAAAGGAGGAAATGAATTTGGATCTTAAAGATAAAGTTGCAATTGTCACAGGTGGCGGTTCAGGTATCGGTCTCGCGACAGCGAAGGCGTTCCTTGAAAAAGGCGCAAAAGTTGTCATAGCGGACTACAACGAGGAATCTGGCAGCAAGGCAGCAGAGGATCTTTCCCAATACGGAGATGTACTATTTGAAAAGGTGGACGTATCTGAAGAAGAACAGGTTAAAAACGTCGTTGCAACGGCGGTTGAAAAGTTCGGTCGCCTGGATGTCATATTCAACAATGCTGGTATCGGTATACAGGGCGAGACACACGAATTGTCCTATGAAGATTATCATAAGGTGATCAAAGTCAATCAGGACAGTGTATTCTTCGGCTCCAAGCATGCAATTCCGGAAATGCAGAAGGTCGGTGGCGGTGCAATCATCAATACAGCTTCCATCCTCGGTAGTGTCGGTGAACCGACGGCATTTGCATACAATGCATCCAAAGGTGCTGTCAATCTGATGACGAAATCCGTAGCATTGCAGTATGCGAAAGATAATATCCGCGTCAGTGCCGTCGCACCGGGCTACGTCGAATCCGGCATGGTCAACAGAGATGCTCTGGGTGACTACTATGACAACCTCGTCGACAAACATCCGATCGGCAGACTTGGTCAGCCTGATGAAATAGCGCATGCGGTCATTTTCCTGGCCGAAAATGAATTCACTACAGGAACCACACTTCTCGTCGATGGTGGCTATACTGCCCAATAATGGACGAGATGCCATATATTTGAGAGATGCACCGGAGCGAATCGCTCCGGTGCATTTTTAGTATGCATTTCTTCCATATCAATAAAATTTAGAGAAAGTTCATAATACCTATTGCAAAACGTAACGATTACGACTATAATTTTAAAGCGTAACTATTACGAATTGACCCAAGGAGGATATTATTTATGAAGAAGCTCTATTTTGGCCTTTTCGGATTGATGCTGCTTTTTCTGACTGCCTGTGGTGGCGGCGCAGAAACCGATTCAGCAGATACTGACACAGAAGGTACTTCTGCTGAAGGGGAAGCAACCATCTATACGACTGTCTTTGCACTTAAGAGTCTGACAGAACAGATTACAGGTGACTTTGCAGATGTTCAATCCATCTACCCGAATGGTACGGATATACATACATTCGAACCGACTCAGCAGGATATGATCAAGTTTGCAGAAAGTGATCTATTCATAACGACAAATGGAGAGCTGGATACAGTATCTCAAAGCATCCTGGATACAATTGACGATCAGACTGAAAGTCTGGAAGCAGTTCAGAATACAGATCAGCTGCTCGAGTTTGCTCATGATCACGACCACGATGAAGGTGAAGATCATGGCCATGACCATGGCAGCATGGATCCCCACGTCTGGCTGGATCCGGTCATTGCAAGTAGCATGGTCGATAGTATTGAAGAAAAATTGAGTGAGATGTATCCGGATAATGCAGAGAACTTCCAGAGCAACGCAGAGGCACTTAAAGAAGACCTTGCAGGTATAGATGGTTCACTGCAGGATGTCACAGCGGATACACCGGTTGAAAATGTATATATTTCACATGAATCCATCGGGTACCTTTCCGACCGTTATGGTTTCCAGCAGGTAGGCGTTTCAGGCATCAATAACGAAGAGCCTTCACAGCAGGAACTTATCCGTATCCTGGAAGGCGTTGAATCCGACGGCGCGAAGTATCTGCTCCTGGAACAGAATATTTCCTCCAATCTGACAGATACGATTCAGAACGAAGCGGATATTGAACCAATGCAGTTCCATAACCTCGCAGTAATTATTGATGAAGACAATAATGATGCGACCTATCAGTCCTTGATGGAAGGCAACATCGAAGTATTGGATCAGGCACTGAATGACTACAATGAAGCGGAAGCTGAGAAATTGGCAGAGAATGCAGAAGCGCATTCGCATGATCACGACCACGATCATGACCATGACGACCATGGACATGCCCATATCGACAAAGATGTCTATAATGGATATTTCGAAGACGAACAGGTCGAAGACCGTGAACTGTCCGATTGGTCAGGTGACTGGCAGTCCGTCTATCCTTACCTTGAAGATGGTACTTTGGACGAAGTGTTCGAACACAAGGCTGAAGAAGGGGACATGACAGCCGAAGAGTACAAGGAATACTACACAACTGGATACCAGACGGATGTGGAACGCATCGAGATTACGGATTCAGAAATGACTTTCCATCAGAATGGCGAATCCCATACTGGTACTTATGTCAGTGAAGGCTACGAAATTCTTGAGTATGAGGCGGGCAACCGTGGCGTCAGATTTATTTTCACACTGGAAAACCCTGAAGAAGCAGATGAAGATCTGCCACGCGTTATCCAGTTCAGTGATCATGGTATCTCTCCTATGGACAGCTATCACTTCCATATCTATATGGGAGACGACAATGACACACTGCTTGAAGAAATGGATCATTGGCCGACGTACTATCCATCCGATCTTTCCGGCGACGAAGTTGCTGAAGAAATGATTGCACACTAGAACAAAAATACACCCTGAATGCTGACTTAAGCCAGCGTCCGGGGTGTATTTTTTATTGATTGATGCTAGAAGTCGTACATCGATTCCTTCTCACTGCGGATCCGCTGATACGTGTCCGTCAGCATGACCGTATCTTCGACCAGGGCATCGAGTCGGAACAGTACATCGTCATTGATGATTTCTTTATTCAGAAAGTCTTTCTCCTCAATGAATACATAGGTGCTGACTGTCTGCGCCTTCATGTAGCTCAAGATGGGCTTGAGCTGGGTTTCAGGGATGAGGAAGTGTTTCGATGTGCCGGCGGTGACGAAGAAGCTGACGATTTTTCCTGAAAGTGCATTGATCGGCAGAAGATCGAAAACATTCTTTAATGTGGCCGGGATGGAAGCCTGGAAGATGGGTGTGCCGATAATGATGGCATCCGCTTCCATGATGGTTTTTGCGATGTATCCGGTGTCGCCCTCATAATCCATATAGTTGCGGCCATCACTGAATTCGAGCGTGTAGTCCGAAAGGTCGATGAAGTTCCAGTCGACGTGCGGGTATTGGCTGGTCAGTTTTTCTGATACATATTTCATGGTAGTCCGTGTTTTCGATCCGATATTCGAGCCTGAGAGTCCTACAATCTTCATTGGTCAATCTCCTTCTTTGTATGTTTTCTGATGGCCGGGAGCACTTCATTGCCTATCCATTCAATATTGCGCATCAACTGATCGAATGGCACGCCGCCAAAGTCCATCTGGGCGATGTAGCGCTGGTGATCAAATTGTTCATGCTGATAGAGGAGTTTCTCGATGACTTCCTGCGGGCTGCCGACGTTGAGCACATTGCGTCTGTCCGCGCCCATCGCAAATCCGCGTTTCGGGAAACCGGCACCGTTTGTCAGTTTCATGCCTTCGTTGATATGGGGGTACACTTCCTTTTGCGCCTGCTGGGTGGTTTCTGCGATATGGAAGAATCCAGCGGTGGCAACAGGCAATTGTGCGGGGTCATGCCCATAATTCCTCGCCGCTTCACGATACATATCAATCGACTCCTTGAAACTCTGAGTCGGACCGGCAAGCATCGCAATCTGCATCGGTACCCCTGCGGCGCCGGCCTTGATGGCACTCGCTGAATGTCCACCGACAGCACGCCATATCGGCAGACTGCCATTGAGCGGGCGGGGGAGAACTTTGGCATTTTTCAGTGGGGGACGGAATTCGCCTTCCCAGTTGATGACTTCATTTTCATTTATTTTAAGCAGCAGATCGAACTTCTCTTCATACAGTGCCTCGTAGTCATTGAGACTGTAGCCGAGCAGGTCGAACAGGCCGATCCTGGAGGCCCTTCCGGCAATGATTTCCGCCCGACCATTTGAAATCAGATCGATGGTGGCGAAGTCTTCATATACACGTACTGGATCAAGTGTGCTGATGATGGTGGAGGAGCTGGAGATTTTTATTTTTTCAGTCGCTTGGGCAATAGCCGAGAGTACAACAGAGTGTGCCTGTGTTGTAAAGTACTCCTGGTGGCTTTCCCCGACACTGAAGAAGTCGATGCCCGCCTCTTCCGCCAGTTTGGCAAGTTCAATGATTTCATTGAGGCGCTGCTGGGCAGATATCCGCTGGCCGGTATTCGGATTCGCAAGATGGTCGCCGAGCGTGTAGAGACCAAACTCTAATCCGTTGTCTTTCTGGATGCGAAATTGTTCCATGGAAGTCTTCCTTTCGTCTAACAAGAATGTATTGATTCCATTATGTATTGTATCCGATGAAATGAGAAATAATCCGTTCGGAATTGAGTGTATGCGGCTGAAAATACTGCCAAGGACTGATTTTAATCGGGGGTGTCTGGGGATTTGACGTGTTTAATTTGCACTGAGTGTCTGCGTGAATGCAAATTGGAGGTCCAACTTTCACTGAGTGTCTGCGTGAATGCAAATTGGAGGTCCAACTTTCACTGAGTGTCTGGGTGAATGCAAGTTGGAGGTCCAACTTGCACTGAGTGCCTGGGTGAATGCAAATTGGAGGGCCAACTTGCACTGAGTGCCTGAGTGAATGCAAATTGGAGGGCCAACTTGCACTGAGTGTCTGGGTGAATGCAAATTGGAGGCCCAACTTGCACTGAGTGCTTGAGTGAATGCAAATTGGAGGCCCAACTTGCACTGAGTGTCTGGGTGAATGTAAATTGGGAATCGAACGGGCATCAGTACTCCGGACGAACGTCAATAAAAGCTCCAACTGACACTCGTATCAACTACGAACGTAAATTGGAGCAGTGGAGGGAATGTATATTTTATTTTTCTGCCAGTTTCAACATGGTTCTATAAAGCAGCTCGGTGCCTGTCGCAATGTCTTCATCTGAAGCGTACTCGGCTGGGTTATGGCTGATGCCCTCTTTGCAGCGGACGAAGATCATGCCCATGTCGCAAATATCTGCCATGTTGCTGGCGTCATGGAATGCGCCGCTCATCAGCACCGGTGGTGTAAGTCCGAGTGACTCACTTTCCTCTTTCATAATGTGTATGATATTGTCGCTCGCATCCTTTGGGGAGGTGCCACCGTCGTCGTGGATGGTGTATTCGAGATTGTGGTCGAGCGCAATCTTTTCGATGATGTTTTTCAAAGCGGCTTCATAGGTTTCGCGTCTCTGCAGATCGCTGTCTCTCAAGTCGATGGTGAATGTAACGCGTTCAGGGATGATGGAGCGGCCGCCGGGGAATACCTCGAGGCTGCCGACCGTACCGACGGAAGGTGCACCGGCTTCGGACTGGACGAGGTCGTTGAAAGCGGCAATGATATATGAAGCACCAACGAGCGGATCACGTCGCTTTTCCATGGGGACTGTACCGGCGTGGCCGGATACACCTGTAAGTTCAACTGTCAGCCACCTTGGGCCCGCAATGCCATTGACGATGCCGACCGGCTGGTCTGCTGCTTCCAGGTTCGGTCCCTGCTCGATATGCATTTCCACATAAGCCGAGATGGCTGAAGGGTCGTATTCTGATGCTTCCAACCGATCGGGATTAGCACCGAAATCAATCAGTGCCTGCCGCCTTGTGATGCCATCCTTATCCGCACGTTCCAGTTCACCGGCCTCAAGCTGTCCGGTAATGCCCCGGGAGCCGAACAGGCCGACTCCGAAACGGTGTCCTTCTTCATCACAGAACGACATGACTTCGATGGGAACATCGGGCTCGATGCCATTCTCCATCATCGTCTGGACGGCTTCCAGCCCACCAAGCACGCCAATGGTGCCATCGAAGCGACCGCCATAGGGCTGGGAATCGATATGCGAACCGAGCATGACGGAAGGTGCATCCTTCTTCTTTCCTTCAATACGCCCGATGAGGTTGCCGAAGTTGTCATAGCGGGTAGCGAGCCCGGCCTCGTCCATCCATTTTCGTACGAGATCCATGCCTGCCTTGTATGATTCGGACAGGGCCAGGCGGTTGACGCCCGTCTCTTCAATTTTTCCGATTTCACTCAGCGTATGAATGCGTTCCGATAGCCTTGATGCATTGATCATTCTACCCATTCAAGTTTCCTTTCTGCTTTTCCATGAACAGCACAACTGCAATCGTCAGTGCGACGCAGATGGGTATTTTGATCAGGCTGAAGATCGGGGCGAAAAGCACAGCCATACCGATGACCAGTGCGATGATGCCGTACTTTGGTGTGCGGTAGGCGAATTGGCCGAGTACTGCGCCGAAAATGGCGGGCAGGACGAAGCCGAACATGCCTTCTACAAATGGCGGCAGTATGGAAATGAAATAGGTGCCGCCGAGAATCATGATGACCAGTATGATGATGTTTGTCAGTGAAGCGACGGCGATGCCGAAGACGCCGGCCACTTCGGCCTTCTGGGAGCCGGGTTCTGCGCCCACTGCTTTTTGTGCTGCTGAAGAACAGGGCAGGCACATGTTTGCGATATTGCCTGTCAGAAACGCCAGATATGTACCGGCGACGCCAAGGGTAGGGTAGTAGGTGATCGGCTCCAGTATCCACATGATGCCGATGAATGATGCATATCCGAGAATGCCGGCACCAATGACACCCCAGCCGGGGTGGGCATCCATGACAAAAGAAATATAAAGTGGTGGCATGAGTGACATGATAATGATGATGAAAAGTGTCAGTCTGCCCCAGAAGTGGGACCGTTGATAAAATAGATCCATTGATGATGATCCGGCGATTCCAGGTGCTTCAGACACTGCGTTATTCAGCACGACTTGTGATTGTTCAGCTGCATTACTCATTGGAAAACCCCTCTTTTCTTCTATTATAAAATGAACGTCGTCAGGTAACCGGTTGTCATGCCGATCAGCAGTGCAAATCCGAGTGCCCATTCTTTCAGCCAGCTGAGATTTCTATGATCGGCATATTTCATCATGACGATCATGGCAGCTACCGCAACAATACCGGCGATGGTATGGCTCAGACTGGTGATCATCTGCTGGCTGGCGAGATAGGCGAAGGCGCCGATCATGGCAGCAAGAGCGATGGCGGCCATGATTTTAGGGTTGTGCTTCTGGATCTTTTCTTGAGTCCGACCCAATGATTTGGTGAACAGCATTGTAACAATCAGCCAGCCTGTGCCACCGATGAACATGGTCCACATGACAGCGGCCAGTGCTTCGATCGGAAAGGCGTCTGCACCAAGCTCCACACCAAAAGCCGAGGCACCGATGGATGCGGCACTGGATTCAGTTGCTGCGGAACCGATGATTCCGACACGCATCAAGGTAATCGGGGAACCGATCAGAGCGATGAGAGATACGAGTATGATGGCGATGCCGAATGAAGGACCGATCGAACTGATGAATCCTGCGCGGATGGCTGTTTTTACTTCAGTCGGGTTCATACCCGCGTCCCCAGCCGAACGGCTGGCGATCCATAGGAATACGATGGCCTGGAAGGCGACAATGGCGACGATGATGAAGGCGAAAACCCAGAATACCGTACTGTTTGCAATCTGTAGAATATCTCCCATAATTGAATCCTCCTATGATGTACCTCCCAGTCAGGAAGCATCCTCACTCATATAGTCGAGCACTGTAGCGATGAAAAGCTTGCCGATATCGAGCATGGCTGCTTCCTGAACGTCGAAATTCGGATGGTGGTGCGGGTAGATGTCACTTTCATCCGGCATCGCGCCACCAACCCAGGCGAATGAACCCGGCGCTTCCTTCAAGTAGTAGGCGAAGTCCTCCATGCCCATCATTGGTGCCATTTCATAGACATGGTCGGCACCGAAGAGTGTTTCAGCCACCCGGCGATAACGGGCGGTTTCGGCTGGGTCATTGACGACGGCCGGATAGCCTCTGACGTAATCTACGGTTGCTGTCGCACCGAAACCTTCACATGTCGACTTTGTGATGGATTCGATCCTTGCCTGGACATGGTCACGGACTTCCGGTTGGAACGTACGCACGGTGCCTTTCAATGTTGCAGAATCCGGAATGACGTTGAAACTGTCCCCACTGTTGAAGGAGGCGACGGTGACGACTGCTGATTTCAGAGGATCGGTCTGACGGCTGACAATCTGTTGGAGTGAACTCATCAGCTGTCCACCGATAGCGAGCGGATCCACTGTCAGATGGGGGGAAGCAGCATGTCCACCACGCCCCTGGATGGTGATTTCAAAAGTATCCCCATTTGCCATGACGGGGCCTTCGCGATAGCCGACAGTGCCTAAAGGATTGTTCGAACTGACGTGGGCACCGAATACTGCATCGACACCGTCCATGCACCCATCTTCAATCATGAATTTTGCACCGCCTGGGATGACTTCT
Source organism: Salinicoccus hispanicus (assembly GCF_009831115.1). Classification (GTDB taxonomy): domain Bacteria; phylum Bacillota; class Bacilli; order Staphylococcales; family Salinicoccaceae; genus Salinicoccus; species Salinicoccus hispanicus. The sequence goes on from NZ_WUUK01000001.1 coordinate 14,570, forward strand.
TCAGCAAACTGGTGGATGAACACGATGGTTCCCGGCAGCTCTGCTTTATTTTCACTCAGTACTTTGGCAACGTGAAGCAGTCCGGATGTATGAATGTCGTGGCCGCATGCATGCATGACGCCATCGATCCGTGATTTGTACGGTACATCCTTCGCATCCTGTATCGGCAGTGCATCAAAGTCGGCGCGCAGTGCAACCGTCTTTCCCGGCTTCCCGCCTTTCAGAGTGCCGACAACACCCCTTGAACCGACTTCAGTTCTGACATCAAGTCCAAGGTCTGTGAGGAAGTCTGCGACCTTCTTTGGTGTATCGACCTCGTGGTGGGATAGTTCCGGGTACATATGTAGATCTCTGCGGAAATCAACCATATCTGAATAGAGCGCTTCAAGACGTTCAAAAAGTTGTGCTTGCAAAACATCATCTCCATTTCTGAATTAATATATTATTCAGAATAATCAACATTAATGCGCCTGTCAAATCCATGTAAGGTATTCTTATACATCGTCTGAATTCCATGCGATTGGGAATTACGTTTTGAATTTGGTAGAATGAAGGTATAATACATGCATTTTCAAAGGGAAGGGATCATATGAAAGAAAGTGGATGGCAATTGGAACATAGCTATGCGGGCCTGCCGGATGTGTTCTACAAAGAGACGCAGCCGGAGACTGCAGAGTTTCCCGAGATCGTCCTGTTCAATTGGAATTTGGCAAAGTCGCTTGGACTGGATCCGAGAAACCTCCAATTGGAATCAAGTGAAGTATTTTCTGGAAACAGGATTCCGGATGGCGGACTGCCGATTGCGCAGGCGTATGCCGGCCATCAGTTCGGCAACTTCACCATGCTGGGTGATGGACGTGCAATCCTGCTCGGCGAACAGATCACACCGGAGGGCAGGCGTGTGGACATTCAGTTGAAAGGCGCTGGCCGGACAGTCTTCTCCCGAATGGGTGATGGCCGTTCACCACTTGGGCCGATGCTGCGTGAATACATCATCAGCGAGGCCATGCATGCGCTCGACATTCCGTCGACCCGGGGACTTGCACTGGTAACAACAGGGGAAGCAGTCAGCCGTGACCGCATGCTGCCGGGTGCAGTACTCACACGGGTGGCAGCAAGCCATTTGCGGGTCGGGACATTCGAATATGCAGCGCGTCTGGAAGATGCGTCTCATATCAGAACGCTGGCCGACTATGCCATGGAGCGTCATTATCCCGAAATTGAAGTGCCAGACAAATACCTGAAATTCCTCGATGCAGTCATCGACCGCCAGGCTGCACTCATCAGCAGATGGCAGCTTGTCGGATTTATTCATGGTGTGATGAACACTGATAATATGACCATCAGCGGAGAGACGATCGACTATGGCCCTTGTGCTTTCATGGATATGTATGATCCGGAGACCGTATTCAGTTCGATTGATGTCAATAAACGCTACAGATACCGTAATCAGCCCGGCATTGCACAATGGAACCTTGCGCGACTTGCCGAAACACTGCTGCCGCTGATCCATGATGACAAGGAGGAAGCGATGAAGATTGCACAAGCTTCCCTGGGGAACTTCGGCAAGCTGTATAATAATTACTGGCAGTCAGGCATGAGAAGAAAGATAGGACTGGTCGGTGGAGAAGAAATTGATGACAGTCTGGCGAACGAACTGCTTGATCTGATGCATCAGTATAAGGCGGATTTTACGAAGACATTCAGAATGCTGTCGCTCGATGCACTGGAAGATATGCCGCTATACGCGACCGAAGCATTCAAGAACTGGTATGAGAGGTGGCAAGAGCGCCTGGAGTCACAGAGACTCCCTGTCGAATCGGCATACGAACAGATGCGCAGCGTCAATCCTGCTGTCATTCCGCGCAACCATCTGGTGGAAGAAGCATTGGATGCTGCAGTCGAAAACGGAGACTTCACCAAGGCATCCAAGCTGATTGAAGTGCTGAGCAGTCCGTTTGAAGATGGGCACGATAGAATGTTCAAGGAGCCGCCGGAAGATGAAGAAAGAGTGCACATGACGTACTGCGGCACATGATGCATATTATATGAAGAAAAGCGTATTCATCAGGTTCGATGAATACGCTTTTTGTGCAGGGTTCTGGTTTTTATTTGACGGGGCCGGTTTGGGATGCCATTCGTCCGGCCCGCGAGTGTCAATAACGCACCGACATTCCATCCAACCCTCATTTTCTTCGTCTGACGTTAAAGAAGTCGCCGCCTTTTTTCTTTTCATCATCTGTGCCCCAGTCGACAACTTCGGATTTCTTCAATAGATGGGGAATATGCTTTGAGCAGTGGATATAGGCTTCGTCCACCCGGATGACCACCCAACGTTCGGCGCGGCCATCTTCTTCCTGTTGCAGCCTCTGGATGGTGTCGTCATCAATGCCGAGTGATGCGAGCGATTCATCTTCCAGAATTTCTGCAGTGCCGTTGACGTGGAGTCCGATATGGTGGGTATGGAAATCGATGAACATCAGACCGATATGGGGGTTTTCGCTGATATTGCCGAGACTGGCCATGACCCCGTTGCCACGGTACTCGGGGTAGAACAGTGTGCGTTCATCAAGTACCCTGACAAATCCGGGGTTGCCCGCACGGAAGGTGTTGTCACAATTGCCCTCGCTGTCTGATGTAGCCACAAAAGCCATCTCCTGTTCCGAGATGAATTGTGCCATATCCGTATTCAGATGATCGAGCACCTGGTTATTATAGAATGCTTCGGCACGCCGCTTTGTGCCATACTTCGACTGAAGATTGCGTTCTCCTTGAGACATGTTACTTTCCTTTCTGAATGCAGCCATGAAAAAGGTGGGCACAAATCTTGAAAGATTGTGTGCTCACCTGTATGACTAGAGTAGTTTTTCGATATCTTTTTTCATTTTCAAAGGAGACGTCGTCGGTGCCGTACGTGTGACGACGTTACCGTCACGATCGATGAGGAACTTGGTGAAATTCCATTTGATCTTATCTCCCATCATGCCTTTGGATTCACTTCTCAGGTGCTTGAAAAGGGGATGGGCGTCATCACCATTGACGTCGATGATTTCGTGGATATCGAATGTGACACCATGGTTGATGCGGCATGCTTCCTCGGCATCTTCATCGGAGCCCGGCTCCTGATTGTTGAACTGGTTGGATGGAAACCCGAGTACGACGAGGTCCTGCTCCTTGTATTCCTTATGGAGCGTTTCCAGCTCATCATACTGTCCACGCAGACCGCATTTGCTTGCGGTGTTGGCAATCAGAATCGGTTTGCCTTTGTACTTGTCGAGTGAATATGCTTCACCGTTCGCTTTTTTAACACTTATATCATATATACTCATACGAATGCTCCTTTAGGGATGATATTCATATTATATGTAATCCAGGACGCAAGCTCCATCATTTCGGCTTACACCCGGGATCATCTCGTCATCCCATCTGTCTGTCGGACTCGGGATAGGAGAAGAAGGCTGCACGGCTTTTATTGGAATAGCCACAGTTCATGCATACATACTTGTGTGCCTTACCATTAAGAAAGCATTTGACAATATCCTTATGCGTGCAGCTCTCTTGGCTTTTGAGCTGATTATTTTCCTTTTTCTGTTCAAGCAGCCTGTCAATCTGCTCGCTTGAATACTTTTCCATTTTTCTGCCTCCTATTCGCATGAGTAAGTGTTTATATAGACATTCTTCTATATGGTGATAGTCATATATAACCGATTTGCAGGGTGTTTAATCATTCCATGGTGATTTTTTACAATATGAATTATTTCAAATTTATAGAAAATAAATTACATTGCTCGAATTTTAGTCTTATCCGGGAACCGGCTGTTATGCTATGATATATTCTAAATACTCGGAAAATAGACAGGGGAGATGCTGATGACGGCCGAGATGATTTTTGTCGCCATGATGATTGTGCTGATGCTGCTTGGGCTGCTTTTTGAAATTGCACGTGCGGATCTGATTGTCTTCTTCTTTCTGGTTGTCTTCCTGCTGACAGGCGTCATTTCCACGGATCAGACGCTCAGTGGCTTTTCCAACGAGGGGATGCTGACGGTACTGCTGCTGTTTGTCGTAGCCGGTGCCATACAGAAGCATGGCATCATCGAAAATTACATCGACCGCCTGCTGAAGAAGCATAGGGGCCCGAAACGCTCGATGATCAAATTGCTTGCGCCGGTCGCACTTTTTTCCGGGTTCCTGAACAATACACCGATCGTTGTGACGCTGACTCCGATCATCAAGAAATGGTGCCAGAAAAACGACATCGCACCGTCTAAATTCCTCATCCCGCTTTCCTATGTCACGATACTTGGTGGGACGATGACACTGATCGGAACGTCGACGAATCTTGTTGTACATGGTCTCCTGATCCAGTCGGGTCGTGAAGGCTTCGGTTTCTTCCAGCTGACTGTTGTCGGTGTGCCGATTGCGATCGCTGGCATGGTCTATATTTTCACGCTGGGCTACAGACTGCTGCCCGATACACTCGGTGCGAAAGAGCAGATCCGTGAAGAAGTGAAGGAATTTCTCGCCGAGGCAGTGATTGAGAAAGAATTCGAGCATGTGGGCAGGCAGGTGGTCGAGGCTGTCGATGTTTCCTTGAAAGGCATATATATCATCGAAATTCTGAGAGGGGACTCGCGCATCTTTCCGGTAACACCGACCACTGTGATCGAGGAGGGTGACCATCTTTTATTTTCAGGGACGCTGAATACCATTGCTGCTGTGCAGAAGCAGAAGGGCATTACGCTGATCACCGGGACCGACCAGACGCTTGATAGTCTGATGGATGACGAATTCGAGCTGATTGAAGCGGTCATCTCCCACCAGTCGGGACTGGTATCGAAATCTGTCAGATCCACGCGTTTCAGCACGAGATACAATGCGGGCGTCATAGCTGTGCACAGGAATAATGAAAGAATAAAGAGCCGGGTCGGCGATATCATATTCAAACCTGGCGACACGGTGCTGCTGCTTGCCGGAAAGAACTTTCTGGAACAGCATATGCATGAAAATGACTTCTATGTCGTCACGTCGCTTGCACCGCCGGAAGCATTGCACCAGAGTAGTGCGAAAGGTTGGGGCGGCCTTGCCCTGCTGCTGATCATGATCGCTTCCGTCACGATCGGCATACTGTCGATGTTCGAGGCCATGCTGATCACCGTAGTGCTGCTGATGCTGTTCAAGTTCATCGATGCGGATGAGGTGCTGAGCTATATCCAGTTCAACGTCATCCTGCTTATTGCCAGCGCCTTTGGTGTCGGAGCCGCCATGACGGAGTCAGGCCTTGCACAGTTTCTGGCTGAGAACATGCTGGCGGTTGCAAGACCGCTTGGTGCCATAGGCATCATCGCAATTCTGTATATCATGACGAACATCTTTACAGAGCTGATCACCAATACGGGTGCCGCTGTCCTGATGTTCCCGATTGCGATGGAGATGGCCATGCAGATGGATATGGACTATATGGGCCTTGTCGTCACAATTGCAATCGCGGCTTCGGCAAGCTTCATCACGCCGATCGGCTATCAGACGAACCTGATCGTCTACGGTCCCGGCGGCTATAGGTTTACCGACTACATCAAAGTTGGTGTACCATTATCATTGATGACCATGATCATTTCGACGCTGATCATCCATGCAGTATGGTTCTGAAATAAATAATACGGAGAAGGAAAGGATCGAAGGCAATGAAACTGGGGATATTGGATCAGATGCCGAAGCCGAAAGGCAGGACGGCTGAGGAAACGGCAGCACATACGATTGAAATGGCACAGCTGGCTGAATCACTGGGGTACGAGCGGTACTGGTTTGCAGAGCACCATGCCACACGCGGTATGGTATCCAGCGCGCCGGAAATCATGATGGCTGCGGTAGCCAGTCGGACGAAAAATCTGAAAGTCGGCAGCGGAGGCATCCTGCTGCCACAGTACAGTGCGTTCAAAGTTGCCTCCCAGATTGCGCAGCTGGAATCACTGTTCCCGGGTCGCGTTGAGGCAGGAGTGGGCCGTTCACCCGGCGGTGGCGAGTTCATCCGCAAGCTGCTCGCCGATGATAAGCCGAACCAGATGGAGGAATATCCGGATAAGCTGAAGCATATGATAGAGTACCTGGATGGCAGCGCAAAGGTGCGTGCATCGCCCCGTACAATAGATAGGCCAAAACTGTATTCTCTTGGTCTCGGTGAAAACAGCGCATTGCTTGCTGGACTACTCGGCATCGGTTATGTATTCGGCCATTTCATCCGTCCGGACCGCGGCGCCGCCTCGTTCCAGACATATCGGGATGCATTCAGTCCCGGGTTCATGAATGAATCGTCTGCCCGGGCGTGTGTCTTCATCATCTGCGGAAAAAATGATCGACATGCTGAGCAGTTGGCACAAAGTCAGGATATCTGGCTGCTGAACGTAGAAAAGGGGCTCGACAGCCAGGTGCCGACATCGGAAGCAGCCGAGGAAAAAATCAGAACATTGACTGAAGATGAAGCGGAAAAAATTAAAAACAATCGCAGGCGCATGATCATCGGTGGACCGGAGACAGTCAAAGCCGAACTGGATCATTTCAGCAATCTATACCAGTGTGAAGACTGGCTCGTGTTGTGCAACATCCATGACTGGGAAGAGAAGAAGCGGTCATTAGAACGGCTTGCCGGCATTTATTTGTAGACGGAGAATCACATCTGACAGATCAGCTGAAGCAGTGTGAATAATCATATTTTATAGTACAGTGAAAAAGAATGATAAATGGAGGGTATTTATGGAAGCTGGTAATATACTTGCATGGACACTGCAGTTTGAAACGGATATTCCAAAAGATATTGATGATATTCTTATCGATGGTGAACAGCCGATTGCAGCCTACAGGACTTTGAGAGATTCAGCGATATTTACAGACAAACGGATGATCATCCGGGATTCCCAAGGGATGACAGGCAAGAAGGTGGAAATGTATTCTCTGCCGTACAGTTCAATACATATGTGGTCGACTGAAAATGCGGCCGGCATGTTCGATATGAATGCTGAGGTGGAGTTATGGACCAAAGTAGGACATATAAAGGTCAATCTTGGAAAAAAGGTCGATATCAGACGCTTCGATCGGCTGATTGCTGAAGCTGTACTATGATTCTGATCCGTCTTTAGTAATGGAAGACGGATTTTCCATTATCTTACGGATGAAATTTTTCACTTAAATTGTTTCCGTAATTATTACCAGGTTTTAAAAAGTAAGTGAAGAGGATAGGAAGATTATCTAGTATGATCAGCAAGAACTATGAATAGAATGAATATAAATGACAATTGCATCTTCTGCATACATATATTTATATGACTAAGAAGGATATCATCCTATTTATCGATTCACTATTTTAAATAATAAATGCATATTGTATTTATTTTAATTAGATGGAATAAGGTGGTTTGTCAGTATACGGAAGGAAAGTTTCACATTATTTATTTTTTATTTTGTATATTAATGTAATTATTTCAATCATTCAGAATATTTTATAAATTATTGTTGTATATCCAGCATTACCGTAATATAATGGTATCAAGCTACCGCAGAAGCATGTGAAACAGTTGTTTCAACAAGAAATAGCCTGAAAGTATTTTACACTTTATGATTATTAAATGAAGTTCCAGACCGATTGGGAGGAGGCGTGCTGGAGGGTGCAGGGAGCTTCATTCTAATAATATATACTGCGAGATAGATATATGTGCAGTGTCCCACAGGAATTCTTACAGAAGTTGCGTTACCATACGATACTCATGTTTTATGATGTATTGGAACTCGGACACATAAAGAGCCAGCTGCACCTTGGTCGGGACCATTTATGGTTAGGCAGCAGGTTCGAAGCCACTTAAGGGTTTGTTTTTCTTAGAGAAAAATAGTATTGGAAGATATGAATGAAATATATCAGCGCAGGTATTTAGATTGACTCCGCCCTCATGGTCGAACTGTGGTCCCATCCACACTGCAGTTCATACTGTGCAATAGGAGAAGTGCCCCTCGAATGTGAGAGAGATATAACATTCGAGGGGCTTTTTCGTGTCTGATTATCATAATCGATGAACTGTTAAACGGAAAACGGCTTTTTATTAATGCATTTTTATGTAATAATATGCATGTATTAAATAAGAAAGGATGATGACTTTGCAGAAGGCACTATTTGAACAGCTTGAAAATCTATTGCCCGAAATGATCAAGATGCGCAGGCATCTGCATATGTATCCGGAACTGTCTTTCAAAGAGCAGTTTACACCGGAATATGTGCGTCAGCACCTTGAGTCACTCGGCATCGACTATAGGACGGAAGTTGGTGGCAACGGAGTGGTCGGCACCTTGAAAGGCGGTCAACCCGGTCCGACGGTGGCACTTCGCGCAGACTTTGATGCGCTGCCCATCCAGGATGAGAAGGATGTCCCCTACAGATCGACCATTGATGGTGTGAGCCATTCCTGTGGTCATGATATACATACCGCTGCACTGATGGCAGTGGAGACGGTACTCTCCGGCATAAGAGAGGAACTGGCAGGTACGGTGGTGTTCATTCATCAATTTGCTGAAGAACTGCCACCGGGTGGTGCACAGCTGATGATTGCGGATGGCTGTCTGGAAGGTGTGGATCATGTCTATGGTGCCCACGTGTGGGCGGATGATGACTATGGCACCATTGGTTTTAAACCGGACAACATGATGGCAGGAGGGGATAACTTCGAAATCACCATCCAGGGGCGCGGCGGTCATGGGGCGATGCCGCACACGACGGTGGATCCGCTTGTGACCATGAGCCAGCTGGTCGTCAATCTGCAGCAGATTGTCAGCCGGAAGATGGACCCGGGCGGATCGAATGTTCTTACAATCGGCAAGTTCCACAGTGGGGAGGCGATGAACGTCATTCCCGATACAGCATTCATCTCCGGTACAACAAGAAGTTTCGAAGTCGATACAAAAAAGGAGATGGAGAAGTGGATCCGGCAGATAAGCGGGATGACAGCGGCTCAGAATGGCGCGACAGCAGAGGTCGAGTTTACATATGGCTGTGATCCGCTGATCAATACCGAAAAGGAAACGAACCAGCTGAAGGCTCTTGCAAAGGACTACATGCCGGATGTCACCGTCATGGATAAGCAGGCGATGATGACGTCCGAGGATTTTGCATACTTTCTTCAGCATGTTCCCGGATGCTTTTTCTTCGTTGGGGGACGCAACCCGGAAATCGATGCAGTCTATCCGCATCATCATCCGAAATTCGATGTGGATGAACGTTCGATGGTCAATATCGGCAAAGTCTTTGTGCTTGCGGTACTGCATCATATGAATGGTTTGGAGGAACACGAGAATGGATGAAAATAACAGTATGAACAAAAAACGTTTTGAAATGCCGGATACATATGTCATTCTTTTCCTTGTGCTGGTTGCGACCGCAATTGCGACATACTTTGTTCCAGCGGGTGCCTATGAAAGGGAAACGGTGGATGGCGTGGAACGTGTCATTTCCGGGACATTTGCAAGTGCTGACCAGAACCCGGTCGGCTTCATGGATGTATTTCTCGCGCTGCAGACCGGTATGATCGATTCTGCCGGACTTATCTTCCTCGTACTTTTTGCCGGCGGCATGTTTGAAGTGGTCGAGCGTTCAGGCGCCATCACAGGCGGCATCATGAGCGCAGTAGACCGGATGCGCGGTAGGGAATTCATGCTGATCGCTGTCATCTCCGTACTTTTTGCACTCGGTGGTGCTACAGGTGCTGTTGCCAACTCGGTCATTCCATTCGTCGCCATCGGTGTCATGCTTGCCCGAGCTTTGAAGCTGGACGCCATTGTTGCCGTATCGATTACATTCGGTGCGACTTTCATCGGTTTTGCTGCAGGTTTCCTGAACCCGTATACGGTCGGCATCGCCCATTCCATTGCAGAGCTGCCACTGTTCTCGGGTATGCTTTTCCGCATCATCTCGTTCATCGTGCTGGTCGGTGTGACAATCTGGTATACGTGGCTGTACGCCAGACGCATCATGAAGGATCCTTCGCGCAGTCTGATGGGCATTCTGGAAGATGAGGGCGATGAAATGGAAATGGAAAAACCACCATTCACTCTGAGGCACAAGCTTATTCTGAGCTGGGTGGCACTTGCTCTTGCTTTCTTCGTCTTTGCCGTCATCCAGTTCGACTGGACGACAAACCATATGGCTGCTTTCTTCATCGTCATCGGTCTTGTTTCAGGTATCATTGCAGGAATGAACTATAATACGCTGACACTGACATTTCTTGAAGGGTGTAAAAATCTGGTCTATGGTGCGCTGATCATCGGAGTGGCCCGTGCAGTGCTTGTTGTGATGGAGCAGGCTGCCATACTTGATACCCTCGTCCAGGCACTGTCCGTACCGATCGGGGTACTGCCCCCTGTGCTTGCAGCAATCGGCATGTTCATTGCGAATACACTATTCAACTTCTTTGTTCCCTCTGGAAGCGGTCAGGCAGCAATCATCATGCCAATCCAGACACCGCTTGCGGACATGGTCGGTGTGACACGCCAGGTTGCAGTGCAGGCCTACCAGTTCGGAGATGGGTTCTCCAACAGCATATTTCCGACGTCTGGACCATTGATGGCGAGTCTTGCAGTCGCAGGTGTACCATGGATCAAATGGGCAAAATGGCTATTGCCCCTGTTCCTCATATGGTCGATCATCGCCATGACCATCCTCGCAATCGGCGTCATGATCAACTGGGGACCTCTATAGAATTCCGAACGGTGTCAGATTGACGTCGTTTTTATTTTTTCTAAAAATACAGAAAGATATAGCACGCTTGCAGCAAATATGGTATCTTCTAGTGTAGTAAACAGAAAGCGTTTTCCAGGAGGGAAGTCATGAGTGGTTCAAAAATAAAGAAGTCTTATCAGAATTTATGGCGGGAGTCCAAAAGGACGAAGTCGATGCTCAAATTCTTCAGCACAGAAGCTGCAAAAGAGGGAGCGAGAAAAGGAACGGACGATGAACCTCCGGCCACCCCCTATAACCGCAGGCAGCTCATCGGTCTGATACTCGGTCCATTGCTATTTGTTCTTGCATTGCTGTTTCTTGAATCGGATGGTCTGAATCAGGCGGGCGTGTTTGTCGTCGCATCGACATTGTGGATCGCGACCTGGTGGATAACAGAAGCCATCCCGATTCCGGCGACATCCCTGCTGCCCCTGTTCCTGTTTCCGCTCGGTGGTGTGATGGACAGTGATACAACGACAAGTGCCTACGGAAATGATATCATCTTCCTATTTCTCGGCGGCTTCCTGATTGCACTGGCAATGGAACGCTGGAACCTACATACACGTATCGCATTGACCATCATCAGCGCCATTGGAACGACAACAGCAACAATTCTGCTCGGTTTCATGATTGCGACAGGGTTCCTGTCCATGTTCGTCAGCAATACGGCAGCCGTCATGATCATGATTCCAATCGGCATGGCCATCATCAACGAAGCGCATTCCATGACGAAGACGGGCCTTGAAAATGATCTGATGAAATTTGAGAAGTCACTGGTTCTTGGTATCGGCTATGCCGGCACCATCGGTGGCCTCGGTACACTGATCGGCACGCCGCCGCTGATCATCATGGCGGGCCAGATGCAGGAACTTTTCAATATCGAGATGAGTTTTGCTCAATGGATGCTGTTCGGTGTACCGATTGTCATCCTGTTCCTTGCCATCGCTTGGGTCTACATGAACTTCTTCGGTTTCAAGCACGGCATGAAGGAATTGCCCGGCGGCCGCAAGATCATCAACACTGAGCTCGAGAAGCTTGGTGGCATCACAAGAGAAGAGGTTCTTGTTCTTATTGTATTCATTTTTGCTGCTTTCATGTGGGTGACACGTGGCTTCATCTGGAGCAATATCGAACTGACAAGCATGCTGACGGACGGATCGATAGCGATGATTGCATCTGTCATTCTCTTCCTTCTGCCGACACGCAGGAAACCAGGACGTATCCTTGACTGGTCAGTGGCACGTGACCTCCCGTGGGGCGTACTGCTCCTGTTCGGTGGCGGTCTGGCACTTGCAGCTGCAATTGTGGAGACCGGCGTCGACCAGTGGATCGGTGATCTGCTGACAAATGTCGAAGGTATACACATCATACTCATCATTACGATTGTTGCAGTAGCGATACTGTTCCTGACGGAAATCACATCCAATACAGCAACAGCTACGATGATCCTTCCTGTACTTGCAGGACTGACCATTGCGCTTGATGTCCACCCGCTGACACTGATGGCACCTGCAGCGATGGCGGCCAACTGTGCATTCATGCTGCCGGTGGGCACACCGCCGAATGCCATCGTATTCGGTACTGGAAAGATCAGCATCCAGGAGATGGCAAAGGCCGGTTTTGCATTGAATATCATTGGTGTCATACTGATCGTATCGTTCGTGTACCTTCTAATGCCGATCGTTTTCGGCATTGAGCTGATGAACTTCAACCAATAGAACCATAATGATGCCCCCGCCTTCAATCAGTTGGGGGCATCATTCGTGTGGATGGTCCGCAGCGTTGTTCTGCGTATCGTCCATCTATTCTGCTGCATCTTCAAAATCACTTAAAGGTACAATATAGACATTTCCATCCTGGCTGCCGACAAACAGTGTGTCATTGACGATGATGGGTCCGGATGGGGCGAGTGTGCCACCGAGCGTCATTTCTTTGACTGGTTCTCCGGATTGGATATCCATGCCGATGACACGGCCTTCTGTGTTGGAGAAGTAGACGATGCCGTCATATGCGACCGGAGCGGCTTTTGCAGCAGCGTCTTCGTAGGCCCACAGCTGTTCGCCGCTCTGCAGGTCATAGGCATAGTAGGTTTTCGTTTTGGGACTTGCTATGAATACAGTATCTTCATATATCATGGGGGCGCCGGATTTGTTGTTGATAACAGGCTGTCCGCTTCCCCAGTTGTCTTTCCAGAGTAACTCACCGGTTTTTGCATCCATTGCGTATATTTCATGTTCTGTCTGTTCCTCTTCATTCAGCACCAGTGCTGACGTAACGATGATGCCGTTACTGATTGCCGGTGGTACGTCATCAAGCCCCATGACGACTTCGGGGAATTCGGTCTGCCACTTCATCTCATCGTTTTCAAGATCATATGCATAAAAGGTATATGGCAGAGGTCCACTGCCGCCGACGTAGAGGGTATCTTCATAAATATTCGGTGAGGACATGCTGATTGTGGATCCGAGTTCGTGCTGATGGACAAGGGAGCCTTCTTCCAGACCGATTTTATAGAGATGGCGGTCGCCGGTGGTGATGTAGAGGTGGTCCTCGTATATGGCAGGTGTCGGCATCACTTCGCCTTCTGTTTCAAACTGCCAAAGAACTTCTCCATTTTCGGCATCGAGGGCCATGACGCCATTTTCACCGGTACCTCGGATGCCGTTTTCCTGAAAATGCCGATTGCCATAACCGACGTAGATTGTGCCTTCATGATAGATGGTTTCCGAGTGTATCCAGTTTGGCGCCTTCCCTTCCCAGATGCGCTCCCCGGATGTCAGATCGAATGCCATGATGTCTCCTGAATTGTGGTTGCCGATAAATAATCTGCCATCCGCAACCACAGGTGTCGCACGTATCTCATCCTCGGTTTCAAGTGCTGCATATTCGAGTGGCTCATGACCCGAATCGATGACTGCATTCTTGTCCGGGCTGTGCCGGTACTGGGTCCATTCTTCTGCTCCGAACGCTTCTGATCGACCTTCTTCGACCGCAGCATCCTGTGTGTTCGAGCAGGCGCCGAGCAATAAGATACCAGTCAATATGTGATATTTCATTATTTTTGCAGGTTCCATGCTACTTCCTCCTATCGTATTATTTTACTTAAAAATACATTTTACGTTTGAAGCCAGGTCTGTTAGGCTATTACTCTAGAAAAGAATAAAGAGGAGCGTCATTTCTCAATGGAAAACAAAATATCTAACGTAGAACGCACGGAGCTTGATAATACCATGTCAAAGCGGTTCATCTGGGCCATCGCATACGGCTCAAGCATCGGGTGGGGGGCTTTCATTCTTCCTGGTGACTGGCTGCTTTCTTCCGGCACACTCGGTTCCACTCTCGGCATCATCATTGGTGGTCTGCTGATGCTGATCATTGCAGTCGCCTATGGCGGACTGACAACACAGTTCCCTGTATCAGGTGGTGAGTTTGCCTTCAGTTACGCCGGTTTTGGAAAGTATGTCAGCTTCATCGCTTCGTGGTTTTTGGCGCTGGGTTACATATGTGTCGTCGCACTGAACGCGAGTGCATTCAGTCTGCTTTTCAAATTCGTCCTGCCTGATTTTCTCGAAGTCGGCTATCTTTATACTATAGCAGGCTGGGATGTCTATATTATGGAAGTGATCCTGTCATCACTCATTTTAATTATTTTTGCTTTCATTTCCATCCGTGGCAGCGGGCTGTCAGGTAATCTGCAGTTCCTGTTCTGCCTATTCATGGCTGTAGTAGTAACAATACTATTCGTATGGTCATTCTTTACAGGAGAGTTTACACTATCCAATGCTGAACCACTGTTCGACAGTCAAAATGGCATGTGGACATCCATCATCCTGATTGTGGCAGTCGCCCCTTGGATGTACGTCGGCTTTGATAATATTCCACAGGCAGCTGAAGAGTTTAAATTCAGCCCGGATAAGACATTCAAATTGATCGTCTGGGGCATCATTGCCGCCATGATTACTTATGTTCTGATGATTCTCGTCACTTCATGGATATATCCGGACGAACAGTCGATCGGCGGTGCCCTATGGGTGACAGGTTCTGTTGTCCAGTCCTCAATGGGGGCAGTTGGGATGACCATTCTGGCACTCGCAATTTCTTTCGGTGTCTTTACAGGACTGAATGGCTTCTACATGTCATCATCAAGATTGCTGTTCGCACTTGGCCGTGCACGTTTCATTCCAGAAGTATTCATGAAACTCGGCAAGAATAAAACACCTTACGTTTCAGTACTCTTCATCATGGCGGTCTGTCTTATGGCGCCTTGGCTCGGCCGTACCGCACTCAGCTGGATTGTAGATATGTCTTCAACAGGCGTATCTGTCGCATTTCTGATCACGAGTCTGGTCGCAGTGAAGTTCTTCAGGCAGAAGGCGCACTACAATCTGATCTATGTCATCTTCGGTGTATTGGGCGCGCTGATTTCCGTTGTCTTCCTGGTACTGCTTCTGTATCCTGGATCTCCAGCATCGCTCAGCACGCCATCATATATTGCGCTCGGGGCATGGATCGTACTTGGAGCAATCTTCTTTTTGACACAGTTCAGAAAGATCAATTCATTGACGAAAGAAGAGTTGGACTACCTCATCCTCAATAAAGATAAATAGCGAGTAAGACAAAGCTTCTGTGCAATGATATTGCATGGAAGCTTTCTTCATGCCTCACCGTTATAAAACGCTTTCTTCTTTTCTGAATATTACAGTTATGTTACAATAAGTTCGTTATATTACGAGCGAGTAACTTTCATTAATAGGGAGACAACAAAGTGAAACCGATATTCTTAATATTCGCTACTGTGCTGCTCGCAGCATGCGGCGCTAAAGCAGAACAAAATGCCGGTTTTGAGGATTTGACGTCCGAGAGATCATATATAGATACAATGACACACCAGAATATACAGCTCAGTTCTGCAATCAACCAGCCTGGGAAAAGAAGCTACGCCCATGGCAATAGCGAGGCGGATGCTGGTTCCGATATAAATACTGTCAATATGGATTATACAGGGCAGGAGGCTGTTGAGCTTGAAGATCTGACACAGCAGGTGGAGGATATCAAACAGGACGTCACAAGAATCTGGAAAAACCAGTTTACACCCATGTACAATCAGTTTCTATGGAATAGGCTGAAGAAGGAAAAGGCAGCCGAAAACCTCGAAGTGATCCATGAGTCATATGGTCAGCTTGAAGCAGAGCTCGACAGCATAAAGACGCCTGAATTTCTGAATGAGAAACATGGAAGAGTGCTGGAGCAGATGAAAGATGATCTTTATCTTGCGATATCGAACCGTACGTTGGCACTGATCGAGTTCAAGCTGATGAATCAGGACAAAGATTATACGATGAACGAAACGATGCTTGATATCCATTTGCAGAACAGCAGCAAGTATCTGATCAGTGCAGAGAAATCACTGGACCAGCTGGAAGCGATTGAATATGAATCAGAAAAATCGAAAGATGGATATGTAGTCGTCGAAGAGTAGAAAAAAGGTGGATTCTTAGAATCCACCTTTTCTTTATCTATTTAGGTGACTGCCGTCATTGCCTTTATCATTGTGGTCGTCACCAGCACGGGTTGTCGTGTCTTCCTGAGTCACTTCACGGTCTGGAGTGCTATTTTCAGCATTATCATCATTGTTGCCGAAACGGTTGACTACCTGGTCACCTTTTTCTTTAACACTGTCCCACGTGTTCTTCACGTTATTATTGCCGTTTCCATCACCATTTTTGAAATTGTTCACTGCATCTTTTGCTTTATCGAAAAAGCCCTTATTATTATCTGCCATTGTTGACATCTCCTTTCTAACGTTGCCTATACTGTATGGCTACCTGTAAAAGGAAAGTACTAAACATGAAATGAATCATTCGTGTTCAGTATCTTCAAGTCAGCCCCATCTACTTTCTGTTGTTGAAAGCATCATTGGCTTTATCTTTTACATCGTTGGCTGCGTCCTTGACTTTGCCTTCTGTTTCCTGGCGTTTACCTTCTTCTTTCGTCTTATCATCGTTCATCATGTTGCCGGCTGCCTTTTTCGCCTTGCCCATGAACTGATCTTTTTTGCTTGTGTCGTTACTCATATTACTCACCTCATTGAATTTATTTTTCTCTCTGCCATATTGTTCCCGTATGACTTCCGGTTTAAACCTCTAGCGGTTTCCACTATCGTGACGGTTATCATGAAAAACGCTCTTATCGGTCTCCTCGTTCACATAGAAATCTTTGCGTTTCTTGTTGATATCGGAGAGGACATCTTCCATGGAGTCGTCTTTTGAATCGCGCTGTCCCAGCTTATCTTCGGATGATTCTTCGAACATTCTATCGGTCTTATCCTTTTTTGCCATCAGACAATCGCTCCCTTCCTTTTTATAGTTCACTACCCGTCGTGAAACAGTGTGAAACACATCCGCACCGGGTAGAAGAAAGCAGGGAGGAATGGATATATGTATGCAATCAATGGAAAGTTCAACCGCACATTCCGGGTTTTTGAGCTGTATAGACGTCTCGGCATAGTGAGTGTCACAACAACACGTTTCAAGGAAAATCTGCTGAAAATGAAGCCCCTGGATCTGTTTGCACTCTACAGCAGCGGAAATGGCTGGCTTGGTATCGGTCGGGTGGTGGAACCCGCAGCTCCTTTTGCAGAGTTTGAAATGCACCAGGGCGGTCGGCTGATCGACTATGACCAGTATCCGTTCAAGGAGATTCAGCGCATCAATCCCCATTTCGGCAAGGAGGAGTACATCATGCGGGTCGAGTGGCTTGCACTTGTTGATTCGCTTGAAGCAGGTGTGGATCTCGGAGTTTTCGATTTCAAGGACCCGGTGATGGTGCTTGATGATAGGCAAGAGGCTGAAATTATGAAGGCGTTCAATATTGAAGGGTAAAGAAATCCCCTGCAGCCGGGTTCATGTCCGGATACAGGGGATTTGTAGTTCTTTCTATTTATGAAGCTTTCTGTGCGAGCAGTGCTTCTCCCTCGCCAGTCAGCTCGATACTACTATAGTAGAAGTCGTAATCAAAAGGCGTCAATGTGATAAGGCCTTTCTGTTCCATCAGTTTCATATGGAAATCGACCGTACGGATATCGTACTCTGCCATACTCGTATTCGGATAGGGGAAAAGCTGATGTTTGACGTTGTATAAAATTTTGTACTCCAGATTCTTATCGTATGAATAATGCATATGATCACTCCTGATAATATAGTATAGGAACGTTTGTTCTGTTTGTCAATGGCATCTATTCATAATGAATTTCCCAAGCATGTTTAAGATGGAGCCATATGTGGAACACTATATAATGTAACGATATTCAAGAAGGAGTGATTGATTTTGACTAAGAAAGTCGCTGTAATCATGACCAACATGGTAGAAGACATCGAATATACAAGCCCGGTAGAGGCACTTCAGAATGAAGGCCACGAAATAGAAGTCATTGCACCTGAAGCAGGTGAAATTGAAGGTAAGCAAGGTGGAAAATTCACCGCGGATAAGAGCATCTCAGATGTGAGTCCAGAGGACTACGATGCAATTCTTATACCTGGCGGATTCTCACCAGACCTATTGCGTGCCGACGAGGAAGGCCGTTTCGGTAAATTCGCAAAACACTTCCTCGAACAGGACAAGCCAACATTCGCAATCTGTCACGGACCGCAAGTTCTGATTGATACAGATCTATTGAAAGACCGTAACATCACCAGCTTTATATCAGTTAGAAAAGACTTGGAAAATGCAGGTGCTAAAGTGCATGATAAATCAGTTGTAGTATGCAGCAATCTCGTATCAAGCCGTAAACCGGATGATATTGAGGACTTCAACCGTGAAATCACAGCACAACTTGGTTAATTGAAGAATGATAAAGCCAAAGTCTATTACAGACTTTGGCTTTTTTGTGTGGTGGGTGGGAGTGAATTTGGCGCTCCAATTTGCGCTGAGCCAATCGCTCAGTGCACGTTGGACCTCCAATTTGCGCTGACCCGGACACTCAGTGCACGTTAGGCCTCCAATTTGCGCTGAGCCAGTCACTCAGTGCACGTTGGACCTCCAATTTGCGTTGAGCCAGACACTCAGTGCATGTTGGGTCTCCAATTTGCGCTGAGCCAGACACTCAGTGCACGTTGGGCCTCCAATTTGCGCTGAGCCAATCGCTCAGTGCACGTTAGGCCTCCAATTTGCGTTGAGCCAGACACTCAGTGTATGTTGGGTCTCCAATTTGCGCTGAGCCAGACACTCAGTGCATGTTGGGCCTCCAATTTGCGTTGAGCCAGACACTCAGTGCATGTTGGGCCTCCAATTTGCGTTGAGCCAAACACTCAGTGCAGATCAGAGCTCCTCTACATACAAAGAACTGCCCATCCATTGGATGGGCAGTTCGTCGTCTCTATTCTACTGTAATGGTGCGGGCTTTGGCGTGTGGATCTCCGAAATGATCGAATACGGCATAGGCGATCGTGTACTCGCCAGGTGTATTTGTATCCACTTCACCTGAGATATAGGCACGGTGGGTAATGTCACTGCCATCGACGTCTATGATTTCGACGTCTTCTTTTGGATTGAATTCTTCGTCTTGCTGGATGGTGATGTCTTCGAGTCCAATGAATGTGATGGCTGAGCTGGCGGACGCTTCTTCGGATTCTTCGGAATCACCTTCAAGTTCTGCTTCTGTCGGTGGTATCATCGGTACGGGATCGGTTGACGCATTGCTTACTTCGATCGAACGCGTATACTCATACCAGCCACCGCGTGAATTTTCAACGCGGTATTCGACGGTGTAGGACCCGGGCTGGCTGGTATCCACGTTGTCTGAAGTGATTTCAATATTTTCCGTAATGTCTCCATCCTGGCTATCGATGGCGTAGACACCTGCCAATGGATTGAAGTCATCGCCGACCTGCACGTTATAGACTTCCGTCCCTCTGAGGTCGGGAACACTGCCGCTATGGCTGGCGATTTCCTCTTCCATCGTCGGCCCTTCATAATCGGCATATCTGGAATCGCCTTCCGTGTCTGATTCACTGTCAGAAATGCTCACCTGACTGATCTGTGCGTCGAGCAGTTCTCCTGTAATCGGAGCGGCAGGCAGCAGACCTGCCATGATTTTTATCACTGTACTTGAGTTCATAATGGTCACCTCAACATTGCCTTAGGAATGATGTCTTTCAATGTATATTTATCGAGCACTTCAAAGTATGCGTCAAGTGCATCGTTCAGTACGAATCTCAGGCCACACACAGGCGTAAGCACACACTGGTTGCCTTCTTTGAAGCATTCAGCCATATGAAAGTTATCTTCGGTATGACGGACGACTTCACCGATATTGAGTGCTTCTGCCTTATAGTTTAGCATAATCCCGCCACCACGACCACGGACGGTAGAAATATAGCCGAGTTTGGAAAGGTTATGGACTACTTTTGTCAGATGATTTTTGGATATGTCATAGAAATTCGCGATTTCGTCTATCTGGACCTTTTCTTCTTCACGCATTCCAAGATACATCAGAACTCTCAGGGAATAGTCCGTATATAGTGTCAGTTTCATTGGAATCAGCTCCTCCACATGATTATACACGCATTTCAATTTTATATAAATAAACTGCCTTCTCTGAATTTGATGTGTGAACATAATGTGAAATTTAGCACAATTGCTTGCAAAGCATGATTCATAAGCTTAAGATAAAGATGTATTGAATATATATCTTTTAATTGAAGGGGTTATCCAAATGATTACGGAAGCGAAAAAAGATGTCATCAAAGCGACTATTCCTGTACTCGAAGCACATGGCACTGAGATTACGACAACATTCTATCAGAACATGTTCAAAGCACACCCTGAACTTCTCAACATTTTCAATCAGACGAACCAGAAAATCGGCAACCAGCCGAAGGCACTGGCAATGACAGTGCTTGCAGCAGCCAAGCATATCGACAACCTGGAGGCAATTGTGCCCCATGTGGTCGGCATTGCCCACAAGCACCGGGCCCTTGAAATCAAGCCTGAACATTATCCGATCGTCGGCAAGCATCTTCTGGAAGGCATCCAGGAAGTGCTCGGTGACCAGGCAACGCCTGAAATCATCGATGCATGGGGCGAATACTACAATCAGATCGCCCAGGTATTCATCGATGTAGAACAGGATATGTACCAGGACGCAGCATGGGACGGATTCAAACCGTTTACTGTAAAAAAGAAAGAATTCATGACACCGGACATCGTCAGATTCACAGTGGACTCGGATGAGGTGGACAAGTCATTCACAGCAGGGCAGTATATCACTGTAAAAGTGAGACCGGCTGACTATCCATACGAAGCACTGCGCCACTATTCCATCTGTTCAAATAAAACAGTGGATGGTATCACATTTGCTGTGAAACGTGAAGGTACTGATGATACGAAAGGTGTGGTATCAAACTACCTGCATGACGGAATTGAAATCGGCGATGCCCTTTTCCTATCTGCACCAGCTGGTGACTTCAAAGTTGAAGAAGATCATGGTGAACTGCTGTTCATCGCTGGCGGCGTCGGTGCTACGCCTGTCATGGCAATGGCCGAAGAAGCGATTGCAAAAGGTAATGATGTGAAGTTCCTCTACAGTGCCATCAATGAAACACATCTGCCATTCAAGGACCAGTTTGAAAATCTGGAAGTGGAGGGTGCAGATATCAGAGTCAAATTCAGCGAATCTGAAGGCTATCTGAACCGGAAAGATTTCGCCGGCAATGAAAATCGTGAAATCTACATCTGCGGCTCCATGGTATTCATGAATGCAATGATCAACGAACTGGGTGAGATGGGCATCGAGGACTCCCGTATCCACTTTGAGCCGTTCGGTCCAAAGATGAGCCTTCAGAAAGTCTAGAAATACATCCTCATAATTTCATATGTAGTCCACGCACGCATCTGTCATCGGCAGGTGCGTGTATTTTATTCACTCTAAAAATAAAAACAGTTTGATAGATGCAAAGGATGACGTATTATAATGGATATAGAGGGAGCATAATTTAAAGAATATGTTCGTTTCATCCTATAAATACCGGAGGCATTTCAATGGAGAGAAAATGGGGAATCAATTTTATCAGAGTGGCGTCCTTGTTCGGTCTGCTCGGTGTATTCATCGGTTCGCAGATGGCCGGGGAGACCGACTACAGCATCCGTCCAATCCACACCCACATACTGCTGGTCGGCTGGCTGTCCATGTTTGCATGGGGCATCTTCTATAGTGTGTACCGGGTGAAGAATAAATTACTCGTACATATTCATGGCATTGCCGGCATGGCCGGGGCAGTCATGCTGACAAGCGGCATGTACTTCTACATGCTCAATCCTTTCAATTTCAACGAAACATTTACAACAGTCTATTTCATCGTGGGTGGCAGTGTTCTGCTCATTGCTTTTATGCTCTTCATCATCGTGACATTTTTTGTCGAAAAGGATGAGCGTTACAGCTAGTATGCCATATTGCTTCAGGAATGAAATTATTGTGTTTGGACTTATTTTTAAGGGAATGTAATGCTATGGAATATTTTAGGGAAAGTGAGGTGGAATCTTTGGAATATCTTCTTCTTGTTGTCGGCTTCGTACTGCTGATCAAGGGTGCGGATTATTTTGTGGAAGGTGCATCCAACATTGCAGTCAAGCTCAATGTATCACCGCTTCTCGTCGGTCTGACGATCGTGGCACTCGGCACCAGCTCGCCGGAAGCAACAGTAGCGATACTGGCGGCGATTGAGGGCAGTTCAGGGGTTGTGCTCGGTAATGTTATCGGAAGTAACATCGTAAATATCACCGTAGTCGTCGGTCTGACGGCATTGATTGCACCTCTGACGGTGCAGAGTGAGACAGTGCGAAAAGAGATTCCTTTTGCACTGCTCGCGGCCCTCGTACTGATGACACTGATGGCAGATGTTGCACTCCAGGGTGCCGGACAGAATATCATTGGGCGGGGTGACGGACTGATCATCCTGCTGTTCTTCGCTGTATTCCTGTATTATGTATTTGAAATGGCACGCAAGAACCGCTCGAACACTGTAGAAGAAGTCAACAGTGATGCTGGTGAATCATGGCTGAAGAATATTCTGTTCACCGTGGGTGGACTGGTCGCCATCATCTTCGGCGGGGAACTGGTCGTCAGCAACGCAACGGAAATCGCACTCGCTCTTGGCATGAGTGAAGCGCTGGTTGGTCTGACAATCGTTGCCATCGGTACTTCGCTCCCTGAAATCATGACATCAGTCACAGCTGCATTGAAAGGGAAGGGCGATATGGCCATCGGCAACGTTGTCGGCAGCAACATTTTCAATATCTTCTTCGTTACAGGTACCGCCGCAACCGTCGCTCCTATCGCAGCGGAATCAAAGCTCTTCTTTGATGGCTGGGTGATGGTCGCACTGACAGTAATGCTATTGATCTTCTCACGCACAAACTTCAAGATCGGCCGCAGAGAAGGCGCCGTCATGCTTGCTGCATACATCGCCTACCTGGTCTACATCATTATAAGGAACTAGATTGAATGGTGTACGTCACTTTATTTATCCGAATTAATTTAATTACTTTTAATTGAAAAAAATCAAAATGCCTCCTTTCCGCCATATATAGGTAAGGAGGTTTTTGTGATGAATAAAAGAATAAAGACGATGGAGCATCAGTGGCTGGAATTGATGGAGGCCAGGGGCGCACTGAGCGCTGAAGACCAGCGGAAGCTCGAAGCACTTGAAATCGGATTTGCAGGGGAATGTGCCTTCGATGACTGGATGGATCGCTATGGGGAGGAGCAGTGGCGGGTGTATCGGGATATCTGGATTGATGCCGGCGGACCGACCCAGTTGGATACGATGGTGGTGACAGAATCGACTGTCTTCATTTTCGATGTCAAGAATTACTCCGGGGATTACACCTATATGAATGGCAGATGGTCCGTCAATGGTCGGCCGATCATCAAAGATGTCTTCGTACAGCTGAAACGTTCGCTGGAGAAAGTGCATCTCATGCTGCGTCAGATCGACCCTGTCATTCAGGCGGAAGGGTCTCTCGTTTTCATCAATGAGCATTTTTCATTCCGTACTGAAGGAGAGTTGGGCGCTCAAGTCGTCATGCGCCATGGACTGAAGAAGTATCTGCAGACGATGGATGAGAGTGGAGTAACCATGCGGATGCCGATTGATATGCTCTGTAGCAGAATCGAATCATTCTTTATTGATAACCCATATCCGCCCCCTGCATGTGATGATGACACATACTTCAGTTTGAAAAAAGGTGTGTGCTGCTGCAGTTGTGGCGGGTTCCGTCATGCGGTGATGAGATATTACCTGAAATGTCTGGAGTGTGGGAATCAAGAGGCGAAAGAACGCGCAGTTCTACGGTCGATCTGTGAATATGGTGTATTGAGGAATGATAGGAATCTGAAAGTCCGCGATATCTACTTCTATTTGAATAAGATGATAAGTGAAAGGCATATACAGTCGATACTCAGCAAGTACTTTAGTGCAGTTGCGAGAGGAAGATATGCGTCCTACGAAAATCCAGGCCGGTTGATGAAAAACCTGTTTCCTGAAATAACATGTAAATTTAAAAATGAAGGATAATCTGCACTGAGTGTCCGGGTCAATGCAAATTGGAAGCTTAACTTGCACTGAGTGTCTGGGTCAGCGCAAATTGGAGGCCCAACGTACACTGAGTGTCTGGGTCAGCGCAAATTGGAGGCCCAACGTACACTGAGTGTCCGGGTCAATGCAAATTGGAGGCCCAACGTGCACTGAGTGTCTGGGTCAGCGCAAATTGGAGGTCCAACGTACACTGAGCGTCTGGGTCAGCGCAAATTGGAGGCTCAACGTACACTGAGTGCTTGAGTCAGCGCAAATTGGAGGTCAGTACCTCCCATCACTCCAACCAGAAAGACAAAAACCCCGAATTCCATCCGACCGCAATCAGATGAAATCCGGGGTTTTGTCCTATTCGATGCCGTTATGCCATTTGGCTGCGAGCAGCGTATTGTTGAGGACCATTGTGATGGTCATCGGGCCGACGCCGCCTGGTACGGGGGTGATGAATCCGGCGACTTCCTTGGCGGATTCGAAGTCGACGTCCCCGACGAGCTTTTCGTCGACGACGGTATTGCCGACATCGATGACGATGGCGCCTTCCTTAAGGTGTGCGCCTGTGACGAGTCCTGGCGCACCTACAGCACTGACGATGATGTCATAATTTTTCAGTTTTTCAATCATGCCTTGTGTGCGGGAGTGCATCAGTGTAACGGTCGCATGCTGATCGGTCAGCAGCTTGGCAACGGGCTGGCCGACGATATGGGAGCGTCCGATGACTGCGACGTCCTTTCCTTCAAGTGATCCGGTATGTTTGAGCAGCTCCATGATGCCGAGTGGTGTGCATGGTACGAATGTGCGCTGTCCGGTATAGAGTCTGCCGATGTTCATCGGGTGAAAACCATCGACGTCCTTATATGGTGCAATTGCTTCAAGCACTTTCTCTTCACTGATCTGCTCAGGCAGCGGCACCTGGACCAGAATGCCATTGACCGCATCATCGCTGTTCAGACGATCGATCGTATCGAGCAATTCAGATTCCGTAATATCTGAATCGAGATGGATGATGTCAGAAGCCATGCCGATTTTCTCGGCTGCCTTGTTTTTTGAGCGGACGTAGCTCAATGAAGCACCATCATTTCCGACAATGACTACAGTCAGATTCGGGGTGATACCCAAGTTTTTCAATTTCTCGACTTCTTCGGCGAGACCTGCACGATACGACTTCGCAATTTCCCTGCCGTTCAAAAGTTCTGCTGTCATTTAAAAACGCCTCCTGAATGATATTCCAATTCCATTATCCATGACTTTAATGTAAATCTCCATATTCATTTGAAAATACATTAACACGGAGCCGACTCTATAAACCCATTTAATCCACATAATACCGTATGTTCATTTATTCCTGCAAGCCATTTTTTAACAAAATACAAACTATATATATAAAATAAATAAAAACGTTCGCTTTTTAGGTTGATTATCCGTATTTGAATTGTTAAGCTATACATGAGAAAAAAACATCTGAATGTAGAGAGGGTATTTGTTCATGACAGTTGGAATTATTATGGGCAGTTCTTCGGACTGGCCGACGATGAAGCATGCATGCGATATGCTGGATACTTTTTCAGTGCCTTATGAGAAAAAAGTGGTAAGTGCCCACCGGACACCGGAGATGATGGTGGATTACGCAAAAACGGCACGTGAACGCGGAATAAAGGTGATCATCGCAGGGGCAGGAGGCGCAGCCCACCTGCCGGGAATGGTGGCATCGATGACAAACGTACCGGTCATCGGCGTGCCCATCGAATCAAAAGCACTGCAGGGACTTGATTCACTCCTGTCCATCGTCCAGATGCCCGGTGGCATTCCGGTTGCTACGACGGCAATCGGCAAGGCGGGCAGCACGAACGCCGGCATACTGGCAGCAAGGATGCTTGCTGTAGACAATTCCGAACTATATGAACGTCTTGAGGCATACACGGCTTCATTGGAAGAGAAAGTGGAGGCGATGCAGAATGACCTCAATTAGACTGGGTGGCACGATCGGTATCATCGGCGGCGGACAGCTCGGAAAGATGCTGGCGCAGAGCGCGCTCAGAATGGGCTATAAAGTCGCCGTTCTGGACCCTTCGGAAGATGCACCGGCGCGCAGCACCTGCCATACATTCATCCATGCAGCATTCAGCGATTTTGATGCATTGAAGCAGCTATGCGAACTTTCCGATGTGGTGACATATGAATTTGAAAATATAGACGCTCACATCTTGCGTACACTCGTAAATGACTATCATGTGCCGCAAGGCGCTGAGACGGTGCTGACACTCCAGAACCGTGACCTCGAGAAGACGGCGATCCAAAATTCAGGTGCCGACATCGTACCTTACGAAAAACTGGCAGGCAAGGATCAGCTCGAACAGTTCATCAGCAACCACGGGTTCCCCGTCATCGTCAAGACGACGACCGGCGGATATGATGGCAAAGGCCAGATGCTGATCGAGACGGAAGACGAGCTCAGCACACTGGACATTCCTTTTGATGAAGCGGAATGGGTGGTGGAGAAGTATTTGAAGCTCGAGCGGGAAGTGTCACTGACTGTGGCACGCAGCGTAAGCGGACAGGTCATTCATTTTCCTCTGCAGGAGAATCTGCATAAGGACCAGATCCTCTATCGTACGATTGCACCCGCACGTGTAGATTATATGGATGAAGCGAAAGCGGCGGTCGACAAGATCATGGATGCCATGCATTTCGTCGGAGTGTTCACGGTCGAATGCTTCATTGATCAGGATGGAAGACTGTATGTGAATGAAATTGCACCAAGACCGCATAACTCGGCACACCATACAATCGAGTCATGCAACATCAGCCAGTTCGATGCCCATATCCTGGCGATTCTCGACCATCCGATGCCTGACGTCTACCAGCACCAGGAGGCAGTCATGATGAACCTGCTCAGTGATGACCTTGATCGTCTTGAAGATAAGCTGTTCACCGAACCCGACTGGCATGTTCACGTCTATGGCAAAAACGGACGTAAGCCTGCGCGCAAGATGGGTCACGTCACAGTGCTGACAGACGATCTGGAAAATACACTGGACAAATTGGAGAAAAATTTTATCAAGGGAGTCGAAGCATGATGCTTTTATATGAAGGCAAGGCAAAAAGGGTCTACCGGACGGAGACGGAAGATGTCTACCGCATCGAATACAAGGATGAAGTGACGGCCGGCAACGGTGAGAAGCATGATTTCCTGACAGGCAAGGGCAGGCTCAATAACCTGATCTCTTCCGACATCTTCCAATATATGGCCGACCATGATGTCGATTCCCATTTCATCGAACGCATCAGCGAAACAGAGCAGCTGGTCCGTTCGGTCGAGATCATCCCGCTTGAAGTGGTCGTTCGCAACTTTGCATCCGGCAGCATCGTCAAACGGCTTGGACTTGAACCCTATCAGCCGATGACGCCGCCACTCGTCGAATTCTATTACAAGAAGGATGAATTGAACGATCCGATTCTGACGGATGCCCATGTGGAAATGCTCGACCTCGCAACACGTGAAGAAATCGAGTCGCTTAAAACAGCGGCTTTGAAAATAAATGAAGTGCTGAGAGGCATGATGGAGAAGATGCGGCTGTCGCTCATCGACTTCAAGATAGAGTTCGGCAAGGACAAGGCCGGCAGAATTGTACTGGCGGATGAGATATCCCCGGATACGTGCCGCATCGTCGATATGGAGACGAAAGAGAACTTCGATAAGGATGTCTACCGTAACAGCACCGGCTCACTACTCGATACGTACAGTGAATTCTATAACAAGATGGAGGCCCTAAAATAATGAAAAAAGTAGAACTGATCGTTACATTGAAACCACAAGTACTGGATACGCAAGGTGAAGCACTGAATCGTGCGGTGCACGAACTGGATCATGATGAAATCAACAACATCCGTGTCGGCAAGGTGCTCTATTTCGACATCGATGAGACGGATGACGCGAAAATTGACGAAAGCGTACGACAGCTGTCGGAGAAACTGTTCACCAACACAGTCATCGAAACGTATTCCTACAAAGTACTTGAAGAGGTGTCCCAGTAATGAAGTTCGCAGTCATTAGATTTCCAGGTTCCAACTGTGACAGGGATATGCTGAATGCAATCATCAAGGCGGGCGGCGAAGCGGAATACGTCGACTACCGTGAGACTTCACTATCCAAGTTCGATGGTGTACTGATTCCAGGCGGCTTTTCATTCGGCGACTATTTGAGAAGTGGTGCGATGGCAAGTGTGGCACCGATCACTTCGGCCATCAAAGAGGCGGCGGCAGACAACAAGCCGGTGCTTGGCGTATGCAACGGATTTCAGATTCTGACGGAGATCGGCCTCCTGCCGGGTGCACTTATTTTCAACGATACGCATACTTTCATCTCGCGCAACGAAACACTGACGATCACAAATAATGAAACACCATTTACGAGCCAATATGAAAAAGAGGAGTCAGTCGTCTATCCGGTGGCGCATGGAGAAGGGCACTACTACTGTGATGACGAAACATATGCACAGCTCCTGAAGAATAATCAGATTGTACTGACCTACACTGACAACCCGAACGGCTCAAGAAATGATATTGCCGGCATCATCAATGAAAACGGCAATGTCCTCGGCATGATGCCACATCCGGAGCGTGCACTCGAGGCACTGCTCGGCAGCGACGACGGTATGAAACTTTTTGAAAGAATGACGGAATGGGAGGCAGAACATGATTACATTCACTGAGCCGAACGAACAGGTGATAAAGGAAGAAAAACTATATGCCGATATGGGGCTCTCCGACCAGGAGTATGACAAGGTCGTCGAGATTCTCAGCAGACAGCCGAACTACACGGAAACAGGCATCTTCTCGGTCATGTGGAGCGAGCACTGTTCCTATAAGCATTCGAAGCCTTTCCTGACGCAGTTCCCGACAACAGGTGAACATGTACTGATGGGACCTGGTGAAGGTGCAGGTGTTGTGGATATCGGTGATGACCAGGCGGTTGTATTCAAAGTGGAATCCCACAACCACCCATCAGCTGTCGAGCCCTACCAGGGTGCAGCGACCGGCGTTGGCGGCATCATCCGCGATATCGTTTCCATCGGCGCACGTCCGATCGGACTTTTGAATTCACTGCGTTTCGGCGAACTGACCGAGTCGAATAACCGTCGCCTGCTCCGAGGCGTTGTTGCAGGCATCGGCGGCTACGGCAACTGCATCGGCATCCCGACCGTCTCCGGGGAAGTTGAATTCGACCGCTCCTATGACGGAAACCCGCTGGTCAATGCAATGTGCGTCGGCATCATCGACCACGATAAGATCCAGAAGGGTACAGCAAAAGGCATCGGCAACAAAGTCATCTACGTCGGACTGAAAACAGGACGCGACGGTATCCATGGTGCAACTTTCGCATCGGAGGAACTGACCGAGGAATCCGAATCGAAACGTCCATCCGTACAAATTGGTGATCCATTCACCGGCAAGAAGCTGATGGAAGCGACACTCGACGCAATCAGGCAGCCTGAACTCGTCGGCATCCAGGACATGGGTGCAGCGGGTCTCACATCTTCAAGTGCCGAAATGGCAGCCAAAGGTGAATCCGGCATTGCACTTCATCTCGATCAGGTGCCGGTACGGGAAGCGGGCATCACACCTTACGAAATGATGCTGTCTGAAACGCAGGAACGTATGCTGCTCGTCGTTGAA
This sequence comes from Salinicoccus hispanicus, assembly GCF_009831115.1. GTDB lineage: Bacteria > Bacillota > Bacilli > Staphylococcales > Salinicoccaceae > Salinicoccus > Salinicoccus hispanicus. Next base: position 44,585 of record NZ_WUUK01000001.1, read on the forward strand.
GCGGGCACCGAGGACAAGTTCTTGTCCATGTTCGAAAACTACGAACTTGATTCGGCAGTCATCGGTGAAGTGACCGATACCGATCGCCTGGAGCTTTTCTTCCACGGTGAAAAATACGCGGACATTCCGGTTCAGCCACTGTCCGATGAAGCACCGGTCTATATACTGGAAGGTGCAGCACCGGCTCAGGATGAATCGGATCATCAATATGGAGATCATGATCTGAACGAAGTGTTCGATGCACTGGTCGGCCATCCGACTCATGGCTCGAAACGTTATATATATGAGCAATATGACAACCAGGTCGGCGCAAATACTGTTCAGAAATCCGGTTTCGGCTCCGGCATCGTCCGTGTCGAAGGAACGGACAAGGCGATCGCAATGGCCATCGACGGCAAGAGCCGCTATGTCTATGCCGATCCATTGAACGGCGGCAAGGAAGCAGTGGCACAGACATTCCGCAGCATCGTTTCAACTGGTGCGATTCCGCTTGCGATGACCGACTGCCTGAACTACGGCAGCCCGGAGAAACCGGAAATCTATCATCAGCTGGGTGAATCCACCCGCGGCATGGCCGAAGCATGTGCAGCATTGTCGACACCGGTCGTATCGGGGAACGTCAGCCTGTATAATGAATCCAAAGGTACCATCCTTCCGACACCGGTCATCGGCATGGTCGGACTGATCGAGGATGTCAACTTCATGGCAGACCTCAAAATCGAATCGGGCGACGCCATCTATCTTGTCGGTGAGACGGAAAAGTCATTCGCCGGCAGCCAGATCGAAAAACTGATCGACAATGATATTAAAAAGCAGGTACGTCATATCGACCTTGAACTGGAGTACGCACGCGGCATGGATCTGCGTACGCGTCTCATCAATAAAGAAGTGAAAAAAATCGCCCCGGTCGGCCGTGGTGGCATTGCCATCAAACTGGCACAGCTTGCGGCATTCCACCAGCTCGGCATCGATGCGACACTCGATCTCGACGGAGAAGACCTTTTTGCAGAGAATGCCTCCCGCTATATCGTAATTGCACCTTCCGGACAGAAGATCAAGGACGGAAAAGAAATCGGCAGACTGACGGATGAAGGATTCCATATTGCAGCACGCAATCTGACAATCGACAGAAGCACTGAGACGATTTCAAGTATTTGGGAAGGGGCAATTCCACAATGTATGACATCCGTGGATTAAATGAAGAGTGCGGTGTGTTTGGAATCTTCAACCACCCGCAAGCCAGTGAACTGACTTATATTGCACTGCACAGCCTGCAGCACCGGGGCCAGGAAGGCGCTGGGATCGTCTGCTCGAATGGGGAGTTCCTGTTCGGCGCACGCGGTATGGGGCTTCTGACAGAAGCGCTGTCCAAAGAACAGATGATGTCGCTCGATACGTTTCCGCATGCAATCGGCCACGTCCGCTATGCAACAACAGGCGGCAGTGAACTATCAAATGTCCAGCCGTTCCTGTTCAAAAGCCATAAGGGCGACCTCGGGCTCGCCCACAACGGCAATCTCGTCAATGCACTGAGTATACGCGAAGCGCTGGAAGACGATGGTGCGATCTTCCAGACGTCCTCCGACTCTGAAGTACTGGCACACCTGATCCGTAAAAATAAAAGTCCGGATAAGAAGCAGCGCATCAAGACGGCATTGCGCCAGTTGAAGGGTGCCTTTGCATTCGTCATCCTGGATGAGGATTCGCTGACCATCGCCCTCGATGACCACGGTGTCCGTCCACTCATGCTCGGCATGGTCGATGATGCCTACTGTGTTGCCAGTGAAACCTGCGCGTTCACAGCCATCGGAGCAGACTATATCCGCGACATCGAGCCGGGCGAACTGATCACACTGAATGAGCAGGGCATCGAATTCGATCACTACACCGATGTATCAAAGCCCAACCTATGCTCTATGGAGTACATCTATTTTGCCCGTGCAGATTCCGAATTCCGCAGCACTTCGACATATACCATCCGAAAATCACTCGGCCAGCAGCTGGCGCGTGAAATGGACATTGATGCCGATATCGTCATCGGTGTTCCGGATTCAAGTCTGGCAGCAGCGAAAGGATTTTCCGAAGCTTCCGGCGTTCCGCAGGAGCAGGGGCTCATCAAGAACCGCTATGTCGGGCGGACCTTCATTTCAAAGGGGCAGGAAGCAAGAGAGCGTGCTGTACGCATGAAGCTGTCGCCTGTACGAGATGTGGTCGAAGGTAAGCGTGTCATCGTCATCGATGATTCCATCGTCCGGGGGACGACCAGCCGCTTCATCGTCAAAGCACTTAAAAAAGCAGGGGCGAAGGAAGTGCATATGGGCGTATCCTCGCCGCCACTGAAGAATCCGTGCTTCTATGGCATCGATGTATCGACACACGCAGAAATCATCGCATCGGCGAAGTCGACAGAAGAGATCCGCGACGAGATCGGTGCGGACTCGCTGACGTATCTTTCTGTGGATGCGATGCACGATGTGTACTACTCCTATGGCTCAAAAGGCCAGTGTGATGCGTGCTTTACAGGCAATTATCCAATTGAAATCATCGATCGTCTCCTCCCTCAGGAGAAGGATCTGAAAACGAAAGGGGTCTGACATGTCAGAACAATATAGAGATGCCGGCGTGGATATAGAAGCAGGATACCAGGCAGTCAACCAGATCAGAACGCATGTCAAACGTACGATGCGCAAGGAAGTCATCGGGGGGCTCGGCGGCTTTGGCGCCGCTTTCGACCTGTCCAAGCTGAATATGAAGGCACCGGTGCTCGTCTCCGGGACGGATGGGGTCGGCACCAAGCTGAAGCTTGCCATCGATCATGATCGTCATACGACCATCGGCATCGATGCTGTAGCGATGTGTGTGAATGATATTCTGACGACAGGCGCAGAACCGCTTTATTTCCTGGATTATATTGCTGTAAACAAAGTCGTGCCGAAGCATATCGCGGATATCGTCGAAGGTGTGGCGGCAGGCTGCGAAGATGCAGGCTGTGCACTGATCGGCGGTGAGACGGCGGAAATGGGCGACATGTACGGCCAGGGCGAGTATGATATCGCCGGATTCAGTGTCGGTGCAGTGGAGAAGACCGGGTATATCGATGGTTCAGATGCCAGGCCGGGTGACCGTATCATCGGTCTGCCATCAAGCGGCATCCATTCCAATGGCTACAGCCTTGTCAGAAAATGGCTCGAAAAGTATTCTGTTGATGTCAATGAAGAAATCGACGGGACGCCGATCATCGACCTCCTGATGGCGCCGACCCGCATCTATGTGAAAAGTGTCCTCAAAGTCATCGACCGTATTGATGTCAAGGCGATGAGCCATATTACAGGTGGCGGTTTCATTGAAAATATACCGCGTGCATTCCCGGACGATGTCGGCATCGATATTGATGTTTCGGACATTCAAATTCCGAAAGTCATCGAATGGCTGACATCGCTCGGTGAAATGGATAGGAATGAAGCCTATAACGTCTTCAATATGGGCATCGGATTCATACTATGTGTCGGCGAAGCAGATGTGGAAGAAACGATGGAAATTCTGGAGTCGGCTGGAGAGTCGCCCAAACTGATCGGTCAGGTGACCGAAGGAAGCGGTCTTAAGATCCATGGCTATTAGAGTGGCCGTCCTCGCTTCAGGTGGCGGCACCAACTTTGAAAATCTGGCACGTCATGCATCCGGGATCGGCATGGAAATTGCCGTACTGATCTCGGATAAGCATGATGCCTTTGCCATTACCCGGGCACAGAACCTCGGCATCCCGCATCACGTACATAGCCGCAAGGATTTTGACTCGAAAGCGGCGCATGAAGCGGCAATACTCGAGACACTGTCGGCACATGACGTTTCCTATGTGCTGCTGGCAGGCTTCATGCGTATTCTGTCACCGCACTTCATTGAAACCTATGATCATCGCATCATCAACCTGCATCCATCGCTGCTGCCGAGCTTCAAAGGACGCGACGGCATCCGGGATGCCTACGAATATGGGGTCAAGGTGACCGGTGTCACCATCCATTATGTCGATGCAGGCATCGATACTGGTGAGATCATTGCACAAGTCCCGGTTCAGATCGAAGCGGGAGATACACTTGAAGACGTTGAAAATAAAATCCATAAGGTAGAGTATGCACTCTATCCCGCAGCAATCAAAAAAGTTTTGAAGGAGAGAGACGATGAAGAAAGCACTCATTAGCGTTTCCGATAAAAGAGGACTGGAACCGTTTGTTCGTGGTCTTGCGCGCAACGATTTCGAAATCTATTCCACAGGTGGTACTTTGAAAGTCATTGAATCTTTCGGTGTGAAAGTGAAGAATGTCAGTGATCTGACAGGGTTCGAGGAAATACTCGACGGTCGTGTGAAGACACTCCATCCGGCAGTCCATGGTGGCATTCTGGCCGACCGTGACAATGCGGAGCATATGGCGGCACTGGATTCACAGGACATTTCCCTTATCGATCTTGTGGCTGTCAATCTCTATCCGTTCAAGGAGACGGTTGCCAAGGAAGATGTTTCTGAATCGGAAGCGGTCGAGAATATCGATATCGGTGGACCGACGATGTTGCGTGCAGCCGCTAAAAACTTCAAGCATGTGACAACCATCGTCTCTCCTGAAGACTACGGTGAGATCATCCAGCGCATCGAATCGAATATGCTTGATGAGGCATATCGCCGTTCGCTGATGGTCAAGGTATTCCGTCATACGAACGACTACGACCAGGCGATCGTCAACCACTTCAGCCAAGCCGAAGAAACGCTCCGCTACGGCGAAAACCCGCATCAGGCGGCGCGTCTCGTCCGGACGACTGAAGATCGCAATACAATACTGAATGCAGATGTCCTGCACGGCAAGGCGTTGTCCTACAACAACATCCGTGATGCGGATGCCGCATTCCAGCTGGCCAAAAAGTTCACGATGCCGGTTGCGGTTGCTGTCAAACACATGAATCCGTGTGGCGTCGGCACGGGAGAAACCATCTCTGAAGCATTCAGAAATGCACATGAAGCGGACAGCCAGTCCATCTTCGGCGGCATTGTTGCGCTGAATAAGACGGTGGACCGTGAGACGGCTGAACAGTTGCATTCCATCTTCCTTGAAGTCATCATCGCCCCATCCTACGATGAGGCGGCGCTTGAAATCCTGACACAGAAGAAGAATATCCGGCTGCTTGAAGCGGACTACCATGAAGATTCGCATGCAGAGGAGTTCGTCAGTGTATCAGGTGGTTATCTTGTCCAGACGCAGGATACCGGTGCGCTTGATGAATCTGATATCAAAGTGGTGACGGAAGAAAAGCCGTCACGCGACCAGATGGCTGCGATGGCACTGGCATGGGAAGTTTCAAAGCATGTGAAGAGCAACGCGATTGTGCTGGCAAATGAAAAACAGACCGTTGGTATCGGAGCTGGACAGATGAACCGTGTGGGTGCGCTCGAGATTGCCATCGACCGTGCACTTGAACTCGGCGGCAATGTTGTGATGGCCAGCGATGGCTTCTTCCCGATGCCGGATAGTGTCGAGCTTGCGCATGAAAATGGCATCCGTGCAGTCATTCAGCCGGGCGGATCGAAGCGCGATCAGGAATCCATCGATTTCTGCAACGAAAATGGCATGTCGATGGTCTTTACAGGCATGAGGCACTTCAAGCACTAGATATATGAGCCGGAGAGATCCGGCTATTTATTTTTTAAAATGAAGGGAGCAGTAAAGATGAATGTTGCAGTAATTGGTGGCGGGGGCAGGGAACATGCCCTGGTCAGGAAATTTGCCCAGTCCGATCGTGTCGAAACGATCTATGCGATCCCCGGGAATGATGGCATGCGTGATATTGCCGAGGTCGTACCTGAAATTGGGGAGACCGACTTTCAGGCAATAGCTGAACTGTGCAGCAGCAAGCAGGTGGAGTGGGTGGTTGTTGGACCGGAAGCACCTCTCAGCGAGGGTATTGCAGATTACTTGGAGTCACGGAACATCAAAGTATTTGGTCCGAGGAAAGAAGAGGCCAAGATTGAATCTTCCAAAGCCTTCACTAAAAATATCATGGAGAAGTATGATATACCGACAGCAAGTTACAAGGCATTCACAGATTATGATGCTGCGTACGCATACATAGAATCCGTCGGTGCGCCCATTGTTCTGAAAAAGGATGGTCTGGCTGCCGGCAAAGGTGTCATTGTAGCTACCGATATGGATGAGGCGCTCGCGGGACTTGATGCACTGATGTCGGATTCCGATGCACCGATTGTCATCGAGGAGTTTCTGGAAGGGGAGGAGTTTTCCCTGATGGTGCTCGTCAATGGGGACTACACGCATTCATTTGAAATCATTGCCCAGGACCATAAGCGTGCGTTCGATAATGACGAAGGACCGAACACCGGTGGCATGGGTGCCTATGCACCGGTCACACATATCCCGGAAAGTGTCCGTCAGGAAGCGGTGGACCGCATCATCAAGCCGATGGCTGAAGCGATGGTCAAAGAAGGCCTAGACTATTTCGGTGTACTATATCTGGGTGCCATCGTCACGGAAAATGGGGTAAAAACCATTGAATTCAATGCTCGCTTCGGCGATCCTGAAGCTCAGATCCTCCTGTCACTGATGGAAGACGACCTTGTTGATGTACTTGAAAAAGTGGGCAGAAAAGAAGCATTCACATTGACGTTCTCTCCTGGTTTTAAAGTCGGCGTCATGCTTGCCAGCGCAGGGTATCCGGACGCCTATGACAAGGGAAATGCCCTTGACTTTGAGGCTGTGCGTGAGAAGAGCTTTGTCAGTGGTCTCAGGCAGGAAGAAGACACCTGGGTGACAAGTGGCGGCAGAGTACTGCTTGTTACAGGTGAAGGCCAAACGATAGAGGCGGCGATTGATTCGGCCTACACTAATGTCGATCAGGTGAAATTCAATGAAGACGAACTCTTCATCCGTCGGGATATAGGACGTCACGCAATAAAATAGTTGATATCAGGCAATAAAAATGCGCTGCCAGAAGTTCTGGCAGCGCATTATATTATTATTCGAATGAATCCTGGATTTCATCTTCAGTCTTCTTGGACCCGGATTCATCTCTCTCCTGATCCTTGCCCTTATCAACTTTCCTGTCCGCTTCCGTGTCGATATCATCTGCAGGGTTCTCTTTGGTGCGTGCTTCCTTTGCTGCATCTTCAATATCGGATTTCTGATCACCGCTGTTGCCCTCAGTGTCCCTATCCGCTTCTGTATCCATGCCTTCTGCTGGATTCTCCTTCGTCGGTGCATTCTGCTCCTGTTTCTTCTCTTCTTGTTCTTTATCGTCAAAGTTCACTTCAAATCACTCCTGTAAGTACTGTTTTGATATCATATATTATTATTTCTTATCTGCTGTTAGTTGAGAGATACCCCGCACTCCCGATCATTAAACAAAATAAAGAATATTTATTTCGATGAAATGAGGATTCGATGCATTCGACCACCAAATCCTCTATAATGGGGAGGGATATTGAGGTGAAATGAAAATGAAATGGTTGAAACAGCAAAGTGAAGTAATTATAAGCATTCTTCTTGGAGTGTTTTTTGTCATATTGGGATTGTTCATCCTATTTAATGCAGGCAGGATCAGAGGAGAGGCATTGGAAATTTCCAGGATCGAGACGTTCTTCGATCTGTTCAATGCATTTTTTGTAGAAGTCATCAATATACTCGGCATCGTCATCGGTGGTTTTCCGATCATAGCAGGCATTCTGCTCATTCTTTTTGGTATCGGGATGTTCAAGATTGCACAGCTCATCCGGCGGACGACCGAATATGATACAAGTCTTTCTCTTTTCTTCATAGGTCTTTCTTTCGTGCTGTTCCTGATGACCACACTGCTGATGTTCCAGGTATATGGCTGGTTTGCACTGTTCTTCATGCTCGCATTCGTCGTCCATATGCTCTACAGCATCTTCAATGAGCATCTGGATCCGAGACACCGCAAGGAGCATTATATGGTCATCCTGTTCTTCTACGGACTGGCCTACTTCTTCACACAGAATGCAGTGTATTCGACTATAGAAAAGACGCTGTCTCCGACTGACGTCCTGTCGATCGACATGTTCTTTGCGATCATCTGGATACTGTCACTGATGGCGCTGTGGGTGGGCGTGTTCCTCTCGAAATCGAAAAACCTGCTTAAAAAACCGAAAAAAGGGGACGCGGCGACCCTTTCACGGCAGCACAAGCGCCGCAGGCTGCATCCGGATGAATACCTCCGATTTTCAAAACAGCTGTACGACGTGCGCAATGGACTTCTGCAGAGAGTGAAGCAGTTCATGGAAATTGAAATTCCATCCTGGCTGAAGCCGAACTATATCGAGCTGCTGCTCGGTGCGCTCGTGTTGATTTTCATCCTCATCGAGTTCAACAACCGTCAAGGTGTCTTCACGGAAGGCTACTTCAACCTGTCGGATATGCAGTATATATATGAATGGGTCAATCTGTTCCTATCTCTGGCGCTTGCAGTGGCCTATCTTTTTACTACGTTCTTCAATATGACCCAAAACAGGTTCTACCACAGGCAGATGATCTTCATCACCGCACTGTGGCTTAAAGTGACGGTCAGTCTGTATATTACGGTATTCAAGGATGTGGAACTGTCGCTCTTCATACTGCCGTTCAACATTCTTCTTGTGATGCTGACCACACCGCTTCTGATCATCAGCATATTCAAGGAATTTGATAAGGGAGGACGAAAATGAAAAATATCGAACAGCATGACTATGCGGGCAGGGTGGACAACCCGGAAATCAAAGAGCGGCTCCACCAGGTCATAAGCCAGTGGGACAGCAGCACGCCAAGCGGTGCGCCGGTATTCATCGGTTTCCGCTCCGAAGAAGGTGTGAAGCGTAATAAAGGCCGCCGGGGGGCTTTCGACGGACCGGTCGTTGTACGGCAGAAGCTCGCATCGATGCCCTACGAGAAACCGGTATTCGACTACGGCAGCATCCTCGGAGACCACGACCTGGAAGCGTCCCAGACGGCACTCGGTCAAAGTGTTGCGGCAGTGCTGTCGAACAACCAGTTCCCACTCATCATCGGCGGCGGACATGAAACACTGTATGGGCACTACCTCGGGGTAAGGCAGGCATTCCCGGATAAGAAGCTTGCTGTCGTCAACTTCGATGCGCACTTCGATCTTAGAGACGAACAGCCGTCTTCAGGCACAATGTTTCATCAGATCCTTTCGGATGACCCGGATATCGACTATTACGTCTTCGGCATTCAAGAATCCGGAAACACAGCAAGCCTGTTTCGTACGGCAGACCGCTTCGGTGTGCGATACGCACTGATGAACGAAGTGCGGAACACGGATGTCTACACCCGTGTACTGGAGGAACTCAAGGAATACGATGCTGTATTTGCGACACTGTGCATGGATTCCGTCCAGCAGAGCGTGGCGCCAGGAACAAGCGCACCTGCGCAGAACGGCTATACGGCATGTGAAATTCATGATATGGTAGCACAACTTGCCAAACTTGAAAATCTGACAAGCTTCGACATCAGTGAAGTGGCACCTGCCCTTGATATCGATGATCGGACAAGCAGTCTGGCAGCAAGCCTATTCCATAGTTTTATGACAGAGAGGGAGACATTCCAATGAATACGATACAATTGAAAAAAGGCTATGAACGGCCATACATTCACGGTCAGCTGAATATCGACAGAGATGATCTGAGTGACGATACGTTTCTTAAGGACGGTGAGATTGTCAGGGTTGAGGATCCGTTCGGCAAGCTGATCGGAATCGCCATGCTGAGCTTCGAACAGAAGACACTTGGATGGATATTGACCCATGATGAGCAGGAACCGATTGATGATAAATTCATCGAAAAACGCATCAGGGATGCGATCGAAAAACGCACACCCCTATACAACCAGACGGATACGACGGCTTTCCGTCTATTCAATGAGATTGGTGACGGCATCGGGGGCCTTACTGTCGATAATTATGATGACCATCTGCTCATCACATTCTATTCCCGCGGCATCTACAAGATCCGTGACCTCATCATCAAAACGCTGATGGTAGAGCTCAATCCGGATTCCATCACGGAGCAGACGCGCTTCAGCGACCAGGGTAAATTGGAAGTGAAGAACCGCCGGATCACGGGTAATGTCGAGTTTCCGATTACAGTCCTCGAGTCGGGAGTGACCTACAGTGTGAATCTCGATGAAGGTCCAATGACGCGGCTGTTCCTGGACCAGAGGGAAACACGGAAAGCGCTGGTACAGAACGCCTATCAGGCCAAATCATTCCTGAACATGTTTGCCTATAGCGGTACATTTTCCGTTGCGGCCAAAGAGGGCGGCATGACGACGACAAGTGTGGATCTGGCGAAGCGGAGCCGTGAGCTCATTACAGAGAATTTCAATGTGAGCAACCTGTCGACCGACGGGCAGAACATCTATATAATGGAAGCATTCGAATATCTGGGCTATGCGGCAAGGAACAAGCATCACTTTGATGCCATACTGATCGATCCGCCAAGCTTTGCGCGTGTCGGCAAGAAAGTCTTCAAAGTTGAACGCGACTTCCCCAAACTGATCAAGGAAGCTTTGAAAATACTGAAACCGAATGGCCATCTGATATTGAGCCAGAATCTGGAGAGTACGACATTGAACCAGTTCAAGAAGCAGGTCGACAGGACGCTCACCGAAGCGGGTCATGCCTACACGCTTACAGATGTTAAAGGGTTGCCGAAAGACTTTCCGACAGCCAAGGGCTATAAGAGCGGCAAGTACCTCAAAGTGGTCACTGTACAGATCCACAGTTAGGGATTTGATTATCATCAAGGTAGAACGGGTATACTCAAACGACAACGCTCAAATTAAACTGTAAAGGGGTTTTGACGATGGGTGCCCAACCGCTCACTGAGAATGAAATACAGATCAAGGAACAGGAAGCACGCGAAATGGTGAATAAAAAAGCACTTTATTCCTCGATTGCCGCAGTGCTGCCGATTCCATTGCTTGATATTGGTACAGATATGAAGTTGATGAAGGATATCAGAAGCGAAGCTGAAGAGATTTTCGAACTCGACCACAAACAGGTGAATGAACTGTCCGATGACCTTATGAACAGGGCGCTTGTGATGGCTACAAGCATGGGCAGCGAGTTTGTCGGCCGCAATACTTCCAAATTCCTGTTCAAAGGTGCTGCCAAGAACTCGAAAGTGGCCAAATTCGGTCTGGCGCCTCTCGCCACCAATGCACTTGGTGCTGGTGTCAGCTATATGCTGATGAAAAAGCTCGGGCATGACTACGTGGACAAATGTGCAGAAGCAGCCAGAAATCAGACAGTCTAATAGACGATGACCCTTTTCAGAGAACAGGTATTTCTGAAAGGGGTCTTTATTTGGCACATTTATCCATTCATATGTGAAAAGTGTCCCATGTGGGCCAGATAGTGAAAAAGTTTACGCTATGTTTGATGGTGGTATATTAGAATATCGTTGGCATACATGGTATAATGTTGCTAAACATGTGTGCTTATCATGTAATATTATAACGCATTCTAAAGGAGACTAACGCAATGGAACAAAAATCTTATCTCATTACAGACGAAACAGGAATTCATGCAAGACCAGCAACCATTCTCGTACAGACAGCATCCAAATATGATGCTGACATCCAATTGGAATACAACAGTAAAAAGGTGAATTTAAAATCCATCATGGGCGTTATGTCACTTGGTGTAGGCAAGGACTCTGAAGTAACAGTCTATGCTGAAGGTAAAGATGAAACTGAGGCTATTGAAGCGATTACTGAAACACTTTCCAAAGAGGGACTGACCGACTGATGTCGAAAATTCTCAAAGGGATTGGTGCGAGTGATGGTGTAGCAATTGCACCCGTATACTCACTGGAAGAGCCGGACCTGTCTTTTGACAATAAATCAATCGACGCCGGGCAGGAAGACGCGGAAGTCGAGCGCTTCAAAGCTGCTTTCAACCAATCGAAAGTGGAAATTACAAGAATCAGAAACCATGCGGAGGAATCGGTAGGACCTGAGCATGCTGCCATCTTCGATGCACACCTGCTTGTGCTCGATGATCCGGAGTTTCTCGGACCGATCGAATCCCATATCTGCAATGACCAGAAGAGTGCGCCTCAGGCACTTCTGGAAACGAGAGACCAGTTCGTGGCCATTTTTGAAAATATGGACAATGAATATATGCAGGAACGTGCGGCGGACATCAAGGATGTTTCAAAGCGTGTGCTTGCACACATGCTTGGCAAGGAACTTCCCGATCCAAGCAAGATCGACACACCGGTCGTCATTGTAGCGGAGGATCTGACACCTTCCGACACAGCACAGCTTGATAAGAACTTCGTCAAAGGGTTTGTAACGAACGTCGGTGGACGTACTTCACACTCGGCAATCATGTCCCGTTCTCTTGAAATTCCGGCGGTAGTCGGTACGAAGGAGATTACGGAGCTTGCAAATGTCGGCGATCATATCATCGTTGATGGCAGTGCCGGTGAAGTCATCATCAACCCGACAGAAGAGGAAGTACTCGTCTATCAGGATAAGGAAGCGAAAGTTCAGGAAGAAAAAGCTGAACTTCAGAAGCTTGTGGATGAACCGAGTAAGACGATGGATGGCATTTCAGTCGAGCTTGCTGCCAACATCGGTACACCGGACGATCTTGACGGCGTCAAATCCAATGGTGCCGAAGGCATCGGTCTCTACCGTACTGAATTCCTCTATATGGGCAGAAACGAACTGCCTACGGAAGATGAGCAGTATGAAGCCTACAAGAAAGTTCTGAAGGATATGGGCGACAAGCCGGTTGTTGTACGTACAATCGATATCGGGGGAGATAAGGAACTGCCTTACATGGATCTTCCTAAGGAGATGAATCCTTTCCTCGGATACCGTGCGATTCGTATGGCACTGGATAACCAGGACCTGTTCAGAACACAATTGCGTGCACTGCTGCGTGCAGGACAGCACGGCAACCTGAAGATCATGTTCCCTATGATTGCAACAATCGATGAATTCAATCGTGCGAAAGCAATGCTCATAGAAGAGAAGGATAAGCTGGTTGACGAAGGTGAGAAGGTCAAGGAAGACATCGAAGTCGGTATCATGATCGAAATCCCTTCAGCTGCAATCATTGCGGACCAGTTCGCAAAAGTTGTCGATTTCTTCTCAATCGGCACCAACGATCTGATCCAGTATACAATGGCTGCAGACCGCATGAATGAATCTGTCAGCTATCTTTACCAGCCGCACCACCCGGCACTGCTCAGACTGATCAAAATGGTCATCGATGCAGCGCATAAAGAGGGCAAATGGGCTGGCATGTGTGGAGAAATGGCCGGGGACGCCCATGCAGTACCGTTGCTCGTCGGTCTTGGTCTGGATGAGTTCTCCATGAGTGCATCTTCTATTCTGAAGGCGCGCAAGCAGATTTCGGAACTCAAGAAGACGGACATGGAACGTCTGGCACAGGCGGCAGTCGAGTGCAGCAGCACTGAAGAAGTACTTGCACTTGTAGAAGAATATACACAAAGAGCATAATTTTGAGCACGCATGGTATATTACCATGCGTGTTTTTCTTATTATCTTGTTATAATGACAGTAAAAGAGCAGAGGAGAACTATCGATGAACCAGTCTGCACGTCGACCGATTGAGCTTTATCTCACCTTGCCGATCCTTGCTTTTGCATTCTACGATTTTGCAAACACCATCTTCAGTGCCAACATCGTCACGCTGTTTTTCCCGCAGTATATTACAGAAACAGTAGGTACAAACCCGAGACTTGAACAGATTGCCTCCACAATCATCGCCTATGCAAATGCCATTGCTGCCATTCTGCTGGTCGCTTTTGCACCACTATATGGTGTAACGATGGACCGCACCGGAAGACGCAAGAAGTATGTTGTCATCTTTACACTGCTGTGTGTAGCCGCTGCCATCGGCATGGGAATATTCGGAGGCATGGATACTGCACGGTGGTTCGGTCTGCCGAACGGTTTTGTGCTTGCAGTGCTGCTGTTCGTCTTTGCAAAATTTGCATTCAATTCCGGCAATGTCTTCTATGATGCGATGCTTTCCGGACTCGGTAACAAAAAGGAGATTCCGCTGATTTCGGGCTACGGTGTCGCGCTCGGCTATATGGGTACACTTTTCGGCATATTCTCGGTTCTTCTGCTGATTGGAGACCGTGCTGTCCATCATACATTCTGGCTATCCGGTATCCTGTTTCTTATTTTCTCACTGCCGCTTTTCTTCATTAATAAGGATCGGCCTCGGGAAGAGAAGCCCAGGCAGCATTTTCTGAAAGGGTATAAGGACATCTATCAGACTTTCATGCAAGCGCGTTCCCATCCTTCCATATTCTATTTCATGATCGCCTATTTCTTCATAAATGATGCACTGGCAACAGCAATCGCCATGATGCAGCCCTATGCAACGACGGTTGTCGGTTTTGAGCCAGGAACATTTCTGGTCATCTTCATGGTGGCTACACTGTTCAGCATCATCGGTGCCATCATATTCAGTTTCATCAATAGGAACATCGGCTCCAAAAAAACGTTCACGATTGTTGCTTTGCTACTTGCTGTAGCTGTCGCGATTGCAGCACTGCCTCTGCCGATGTGGACGTTCTGGATTGCAGCTGCGCTGTTTGGAATTGCAATGGGTTCCACATGGGTGGTCAGCAGGACGATGATCATTGAACTTTCGCCAGAAGGAAAGGAAGGGCAATTTTTTGGTCTGTTTGCCTTCAGTGCGAAAATGAGTGCCATTGTCGGGCCTTTCATCTACGGTTCCATCACACTGGTACTGGCTGATTATGGTGCGCTCGCTTCACGCATGGCAATCACAAGCCTGATAATCATGATCATCATCGGTCTTGTTTTCCACCTTAGAGTAAGAGAGCAGAAATATCCGGTTTAATTCTTTGTAATTGAGGGCAGAATAGGGTAGAATAAGAAAATAGTATGATAATTAATTCACAAATTGTCTAAAATACAGATGGGTACAGAGTTCACGAACCAGTAGATTGGTTGTGGAACGGGATCCATTGAAGAAGAGGTGATTGAATGGATGATGTGATCATTGGTCGGGTGCTGACTGCATCGACTCTTGGATTCCATATTATCTTTGCAACAATAGGTGTCGGAATGCCCCTGGTCTTTATGGTACTGGAATTTCTGGGTCTGCGTAAAAAGGATGACAAGTACTTGACCATGGCACGCAGAATAGCGAAAGGCTATACGGTGACAGTGGCAGTAGGGGTTGTAACCGGTACAATCATCGGTCTGCAGCTTTCCCTGATATGGCCGGACTTCATGAGATTCGGGGGACAGATCATTGCCCTGCCGCTATTCATGGAAACTTTTGCGTTTTTCTTTGAGGCAATATTCCTCGGAATATTCCTATATACCTGGGATCGATTCAAAAATCCTTGGCATCACTGGCTTTTGAATATTCCGATTGTTGTCGGCTCCACGTTGTCGGCTGTATTCATCACTACAGTCAACTCCTTCATGAATACACCGGCTGGCTTCGATCTTGTGGATGATGTCTTTGTAAATGTTGATCCGCTGGCGGCGATGTTCAATCCGTCCAGCTATGTAAGGATATTTCACGTAGTTGTTACAGCTTATACGACTGCAGCATTCATCATCGCATCGATTGCTGCTTTCAAGCTACTCCGTTCCAAGCACAAGGAAGATCGGGAGTATCATAAGAAAGCGCTCAGAGTCATGATGGTGATCGGACTCATTGCAGCTGCAATGAGTGCACTTGCAGGCGACCTTTCCGCCAAATTTCTTCATGAAAACCAGCCGGAAAAGCTGGCAGCAATGGAGTGGCACTTTGAAACCGAAGATAACGCCGATCTGATACTTTTCGGAATTCTGGATGAAGAAACCCAGGAAGTGAGCTATGCATTGAGAGTACCGAGTGCACTCAGTTTCCTTGCAGGCAGTTCGTTCGATACCGAAGTCACTGGACTGAATGATATACCGGAAGATGAACAGCCGCCGCTGATCATACACTACTTCTTTGATACCATGGTATTCTTCGGGATGTTTGGACTGAGTGTAGCAGTCATCTATCATATAGCGAAATTTACGAGGTTCAATGAACACCATCCGGCACTGCTCTATGTCTATGTGCTGACAGGGCCTCTGTCCGTGGCTGCTATAGAATCCGGCTGGTTCCTGGCAGAACTCGGCCGTCAGCCATGGATCCTGAGAGGCTATATGCGGGTTTCCGAGGCGGTGACGAACGCAGAGGGACTCGGCATCACTCTGATTGCGTTTGTAATGCTGTACATCGTCCTTGGGGCAACATGTGTGTATGTACTGCTCAAAATGTTCCAGGACAAGAGCGTACATTCGGATCACCTTGAGATGTACGGAAAGAAAGATAGAGGGGGTCTGCTGCCATGAACTATGAACTGATTGGCGTAACTGTACTGTGGACATTCCTGTATGGATATATCATTGTGGCATCGATTGATTTCGGTGCCGGCTTCTTCAACTTCTATTCGAAAATAACCGGCGACGATAATGTCATCAGTCCGATTATACAGCGCTATCTGAACCCGGTATGGGAAGTGACGAACGTATTTTTCGTCTTCTTCTTCGTCGGGATCATCGGATTCTATCCGGATACAGCCTACTACTATGGCACGGCCCTTCTCATTCCTGCGAGCATTGCACTCATACTGCTTGCAATCAGGGGAGCCTACTATGCCTTCAACTCATACAATAAAGTACCGAAACTGTCATGGACATTCCTGTACGGAGTGACAGGACTCCTAATACCGGCTGCACTGTCCATGGCGCTCGTCATTTCGGAAGGCGGCTACATCACGGATGAAGGCGGCGGCATCCAGCTGCAGCTTGAAGAGCTGCTCTTCAGCACCTACGGCTGGTCGGTTGTATTTCTGGCCATCATTACGGTACTTTATGTATCCAGCGGCTTCCTGACTTTCTATGCAGCGCGTGCAGAGGATGATCAGGCACTGGAGCTGGTACGCAGATGGTTCCTTATCTGGACGCTGCCGATGCTGTTCATTTCCCAGTTTGTGTTTCTTGGTCTCAGGGAACATAATCTCGAGCACTTCCAGCGCGCACAGGACTATTGGTACTTGTTCGGACTGAGTCTCTTGTCCATGGGAATTGCCGTATTTCTGATGTGGCGCAAACGCTTCTTCGGCCTTGCATTCATCATGATCATGCTGCAGTTCGCCTTTGCCTTCTATGGCTATGGCATCAGCAAGCTGCCATATATCCTGTATCCGTATATCGAAGTCAATACTTCAGTTGTGAACGAAAGCATGGCATTCAGTTTGACAATCGTGTTCATTTTAGGTTTACTATTATTGATTCCTAGTCTTGTCCTGCTGATGAGGCTGTTCCTGTTTGACAAGGAATACGTAAAGGGGAAGAGCAGTAGCAAGTACTAACATTTGAGA
Source organism: Salinicoccus hispanicus (assembly GCF_009831115.1). GTDB lineage: Bacteria > Bacillota > Bacilli > Staphylococcales > Salinicoccaceae > Salinicoccus > Salinicoccus hispanicus. The sequence continues at coordinate 62,040 of NZ_WUUK01000001.1, forward strand.
TGGACTGGTGATTATATGAATAAGGATTATGCAGTAATCGGCCTCGGACGGTTCGGAGGCAGTATTGTACGGGAGCTTATAGAGCTTGAAATGGATGTTCTGGCGGTTGATATAGATGAAAACCGTGTCAATGAATACGTGGATATCGCCACGCAGGCGGTCATTGGGGATACCACCGAGGAAACAGTCCTCAAGGACCTTGGTCTCGGTAATTTCGATAATGTCATTGTAGCCATCGGAGACAACATCCAGTCGAGTATACTGACAACGCTGCTGCTCAAGGATCTAGGTGTCAAGCAGGTCAGTGTCAAAGCACAGAATGATTACCACGCGAGAGTGCTTGAGAAGATAGGTGCCGACTATGTCATCCACCCGGAGCGGGATATGGGACGTCGGATTGCCCATAAGCTGGCTTCAAGTTCAGTGCTTGACTACCTCGAATTATCCGACGAACACTCGATCGTCGAGATCATGGCTCAGGAGAAGCTGGCAGATAATTCACTGCTGGACCTTGATATACGGGCAGAGTATGGCGTCAGTGTCATTGCCATCAAGCGGGGGGATGATATCATCGTCAGTCCGGATCCTACAGTCAATATAAAAGAGGATGATATTCTGATTGTAATCGGCAACGATGATGACTTGACCCGTTTTGAGAAATCATTGATAAACAACTAAAAAAAACAGGCCACATGGCCTGTTTTTTTTAGTTCTATTCCTGTTCGCTCTCGCTGTTTACTCTCATTATCGTTGGAAGTATCATCGGTTTTCTATGCGTCTTACGGTACAGATGGTTGCTCAGCTCTTCGATGATGAGCTGCTTTACATGATACCATTCGACATTTTCCTTCGTGTTCAGAAGGTTGATCACATCGCCTTTGATCTTCTTCTCTGCACTGCGGATCAGCCCGTAGGATTCACGCATGTATACGAAACCGCGTGATATGATGTCCGGTCCACTGAGGAGTGATTTCGTGTTGAAGTCGATGGAGACGACGACAATGGCAAGCCCTTCCTCAGAAAGGTCTTTTCTGTCACGCAGGACGATGTTGCCGATGTCGCCGATGCCGATGCCGTCTACAAAGACTGTTCCCGCAGGGACACGGTGGCTATGCCTTGCACTATCTTTCTTGAGTGCCAGTACATCACCGATCTCCATCAGGAAGATATTGTCCGGATCCATGCCTGTGTTCACTGCAAGCTCCTTATGCAGGTGCAGCATGCGGTATTCACCGTGAATCGGCATGAAATACTTGGGACGCATCAGTCTGAGCATCAGTTTCTGCTCTTCCTGGGAACCGTGGCCGGAAGTGTGGATATTTGATAGTTTGCCATGGATGACATCTGCTCCAGCCTTGTATAGTGCATTGATTGTACGATTGATGCTGAGTGTATTGCCAGGAATCGGTGAAGAACTGAAGACGACTGTATCTTCAGGAATGATGCTGATCTGGCGGTGGGTGCCATTGGCAATCCTTGATAGGGCAGCCATCGGTTCACCCTGTGAACCTGTACAGAGCATCATGACCTTATGCTTCTCGATGCTGTTGATCATCCTCGGTTCGATGAATGTTTCCGGCGGCGCCTTGATGTAGCCGAGTTCGAGGCCGATCTTGATATTATTTTCCATGCTGCGGCCGAAAATGCATATTCTGCGATCGAGCTTGATGGCGGCATCGATGGCCTGCTGAACACGATAGATATTGGAAGCGAATGTTGCAAAGATGATTCTTCCGGTACATTTCCTGAAGATATCCTCCACATTCTGACCGACTTCCTTTTCGCTGATTGTAAAGTTTGGTACTGTCGCATTGGTGGAATCGGACAGCAGACATAACACACCTTCTTCACCGAGACGTGCCATCTTCGCAATATTTGCGGGCTCGCCTACAGGGGTGAAGTCGAATTTGAAGTCACCGGTATGGACAATGGTGCCTTCCGGTGTACGGACAACGACGCCGTACGCTTCCGGAATGGAGTGGGTCGTCAGATAGAACTCGATGGACATATGCTTGAACTTGAGTACAGTATCTTCCTGCACCGGATTGAGTTCAGTCGTGCGCAGAAGATGATGCTCCTCAAGCTTGTTGCGGATCAGACCGAGTGCGAGTGGTCCGGAATAGATCGGTACATTGATTTCCTTCAGCAGAAATGGAATGCCACCGATGTGGTCCTCGTGTCCATGTGTGACGATGAGCGCACTGATGCGATCCTTGTTCTCTTTGAGGTATGTGTAGTCCGGAATGACGTAGTCGATACCGAGCTGCTCGTCATCCGGAAACTTGATGCCTGCGTCAATCATGATGATCTCATCTTTATATTCGATACAGTAGGTGTTTTTACCGATCTCCCCGAGTCCCCCGAGGGCAAATACGCCTACTTCTCCTTTTTCAAGTGTCATCAGGTATTCTCGACCTTGAAATCGTCGTTGTTTGCTTTTTCGTACTCGAGGTGTGAGGGACTCAGTTCCTGTACGAATTCAATGTTATACGGGTCTTCATCAAGCATCTTGCGGACTTCGGATTCCGAATCCGCTTCATAGTAGCGTGTGAGTGTATCCTCACGAATAATACGATTATCCAGGGTTTCCTGGAAGAAAACTTTGAAAACTGCCATTTATATATTCTCCTTTTGCTGGTTGTATCCAATTTATGATGTTGTCCTGAAAATTGTGTGCTGTAAGAAGCAACACGGAAAAGAAGGGGGGTCAGTCCTTCTTCATATATTCGTTGTTGAGCAACCCTTTCCTACCGAGAATGCGTCCAAGCCTCTGTTTCAGCTTCTTCCTCAAACGTTTGAGCATTCAAGACCACATCCCTTTATCAGCTTAAGTTTATTTTACATTATAGACGAAGGACATGCAAAGACTTTATAATTGCCTTGAATGGAGGGATACAGATGAAAGACAGGCGTATATTGGAAGCAGTACTGCTCGAGCGGGGGCGCCAGGATCGCAACATGGTCATGCTGGAGTTCAATATTCATCCTGATATGGTTGTGATGAGCTATATATATGATGATCATGATGATGGCAGTGATGTGCATAAAAGACGCCATGACCGTGATCCGGAAATTATTGACCGAAATACTTTTGAGGCGGTAAAAGCAAAGTTTAATGAACATGGTATTCCGTATAGGGAAAGGCGCGATGCATTCATCTGATTCACCCGATCATATAATATAATAAAAAAAGCGGCCCCAGGTTTGAAGTGGGAGCCGCTTTATTCTATTCTACTGGTCTGGCACCGATTTTCGGTTCCATCGGCATATCTTTATCAATCCGGTCGTAGAACATGATGCCATCAAGGTGGTCCAGTTCATGCTGGAGCACAACGGCAAGCATGCCCTTGGCTTTCACTTCGATCGGTTCGCCATGGATGTCGGTTGCAGAAACTCTGACTCTCTGATGGCGATGGACGAGACCAGGCATCTCCTCATCCACACTCAGGCAGCCCTCGCCGTTCGGAAGATATGTCTCCGTGACAGAATGGCTCTTCACTTTTGGATTGATGAGCATATAGTCATGTACCACTTCGCCTTCCTCGCCTTCTATATAGACGGCGAGCATGCGCTTGTCGAGGCCGATCTGGGGTGCAGCAAGGCCGACTCCGGGACGCAGACCGTATTTTTCGGCGGTCTCCTCATTCTGCGAGTTGACAAGGTATTCCCGCATCTCTTTGAGCTGGGTGATTGTCTCCTCATCTATTTCTTCCACTTCCTTCGTCCTGATCCTGAGGAACGGATCCGGATCGCGGATGATATCTTTCATTGTCAGCAAAATAAACCCTCCAGTTTCATCTAAGTCGTTTTTATTATACTATAATACCCAGGAGAACGTGGAAAGCACAAACATTTTTCCACTGGAAAGCCAATAATCGGAGGTAGGAGTTTATGAAGAAACTGTTAGGCAGCATGCTGATCTTCTCAGTAGTGCTTGCAGGGTGTTCCTCGGACGAGGATGAACTTAGGGATTTTTATAATGCGTTTCAAGAGACTGTTGAGGTGGAAAAGGAGATAGGGGATGTGACAGCAGGATTTGACGAGCTGGAGGCTGAAAAAGCAGAACTGCAGGAATCCCTCGAAACTGCTTCAAGAGAAGAACTGTCTGAAATCAGTGCAGACCTTGTCGAGAATACAGACCAGAGAGTGGCGCAGCTTGATGAGGAAGTGGCGATCATGGCTGAAAGCAGAAACAGCATGGAGGCATCAGAGCAGTACATCAGCGAAATTTCGAATGAATCCAATCAGGAGCAGGCGCAGTCCCTGGTAGATGCGATGGAAGAAAGATACAGCGCTCACGGGGAGATGATCGGCAGCTACAAGACAGTCCTTGGAAGTGAAAGGAATATATTCGAATATCTTGGAGAGGAGGACATCTCCCAGGACGAAGTGGATGAGCGTCTGAACAACCTTAATGAGGAATACCAGCAGGTGCAGGAAGATGCCCAGACCTTCAGCAACCAGACCGAGAACGTCAATGAGATCAAGAAAGAAATCGAATCACGTATCGAAGGCTAGCCCTTGGAAGCGCTCTATTATATAACAGATATTACTGTGTTAGTACAGAAAACGTTGATTTAAAGCCTTTTCGAATGTACTGTTACATTTTTGTTTGATTTACTATTATAACAGTATATGATAAAATTAATTATATTAAATGAAAAACTGAAAGGTATGGTGAACTGTTTATGGCACCGAAGAAAAAGAGCTTCGATCCCGTCAAGACACTTGAAGAGATTGAAAGCAAATTTGAAATGTTTCAGATTCTGGATCAGGATGGCAAAGTAGTCAATGAGGACTATCTGCCGGAACTATCCGATGATGAACTTGTAGAACTGATGAGACGCATGGTATGGACGCGCGTGCTTGATCAGCGTTCCATTTCACTCAACCGTCAGGGCCGTCTCGGCTTCTATGCACCAACAGCTGGACAGGAAGCTTCCCAGCTTGCAAGCCAATACGCTCTTGAAGGAGAAGACTATATCCTGCCGGGCTACCGCGATGTGCCGCAACTCATCTGGCACGGCCTGCCTCTGACTCAGGCGTTCCTATTCTCCAGAGGCCACTTCAAAGGGAACCAGTTCCCTGAAGGTGTCAATGCACTGAGCCCGCAGATCATCATCGGTGCACAGTACGTGCAGACGGCCGGTGTCGCTCTCGGTATCAAAAAGCGTGGCAAGGATGCTGTCGCAATCACATATACTGGCGATGGCGGTACGTCACAAGGTGACTTCTATGAAGGCATCAACTTTGCAAGTGCCTACAAGGCGCCGGCAATCTTTGTCATCCAGAACAACAACTATGCCATCTCCACTCCACGTGAACTGCAGACGGCAGCGAAGACACTGGCACAAAAAGGTATCGCATCAGGCGTGCCAAGTGTGCTCGTAGACGGCATGGATCCACTTGCAGTCTATAAAGTAACCAAAGATGCACGTGACCGTGCAGTCGCAGGCGAAGGCCCGACAGTCATCGAAATGATGTGCTACCGCTATGGTCCGCATACGATGGCAGGGGATGACCCGACCCGCTATAGAACTTCCGACGAAGATTCCGATTGGGAGAAGAAAGATCCACTTGTCCGCTTCCGCCTATATCTTGAAGAGAAGAACCTCTGGAGTGAAGATAAGGAAAATGAAGTGATGGAACAGGCTAAAGAAGATGTCAAGAAAGCAATCAAAGAAGCAGACAATACAGAAAAACAATCCGTAACACAGCTTATGGAAATCATGTACGACGAAATGCCAAGCAATCTTAAAGAGCAGTATGAAGTCTACAAAGAAAAGGAGTCGAAATAACCAATGGCACAGATGACAATGATTCAGGCAATCACTGATGCGATGGCCACTGAACTTAGAAATGACGAGAACGTTCTCGTCTTCGGTGAAGATGTCGGCGTAAACGGCGGTGTATTCCGTGCGACTGAAGGCCTGCAGAAAGAATTTGGCGATGAGCGTGTATTCGATACTCCTCTCGCTGAAAGTGGACTTGCTTCCATGGGTCTTGGACTCGCAGTTGAAGGTTTCCGTCCTGTTGTCGAAATCCAGTTCTTCGGCTTCGTTTTTGAAGCAATGGATGGCATCGCAGGTCAGATTGCACGTCACAGATACCGTTCCGGTGGCTCCAAGGAAATGCCGGTCGTGATCCGTGCACCATTCGGTGGCGGCGTTCACACACCAGAACTCCACGCAGATTCACTGGAAGGCCTGATGGCTCAGTCTCCAGGTCTCAAGGTAGTCATTCCTTCCAATCCAGTAGATGCGAAAGGACTGCTCATCGAAGCGATCCGTTCAAATGATCCTGTCGTATTCCTGGAGCACATGAAGCTCTACCGTTCATTCCGCGAGGATGTACCGGAAGAGGAGTACACTGTTGAAATCGGCAAGGCCAACGTCAAGCGTGAAGGTGATGACATCACACTGATCGCCTATGGCGCAATGGTACAGGAAGCGATTAAAGCAGCAGATGCACTTGCAGAAGAAGACGTATCTGCAGAAGTCATCGACTTGAGAACTGTTTCTCCAATCGACTACGACACACTCATCAAATCCGTTGAAAAGACGAACCGTGCAGTAGTGATCCAGGAAGCGCAGCGCCAGGCGGGTGTTGCATCAAATGTTGCAGCTGAACTGTCAGAGCGCGCAATTCTCAGTCTCGAAGCACCAATCATGCGTGTTACAGCACCGGATACAGTCTATTCGTTCACACAGGCAGAAGGCGTGTGGCTCCCGAACAAAGATGATATTATCGAGCGTGCAAAACAAGTATTGGACTTTTAATTAGCAAAAGGAGGAAATACTGTGGCATTTGAATTCAAACTGCCGGATATCGGTGAAGGTATCCATGAAGGCGAAATCGTCAAGTGGTTCATAGCTGAAGGCGACGAAATTAAAGAAGACGACGTACTTGCGGAAGTACAGAATGATAAAGCGGTAGTAGAAATTCCATCCCCAGTGGAAGGTACGATCAAAAAACTTCATGTTGAAGAAGGTACCGTTACAACTGTTGGTGAAACGATCGTTACAATCGACGACGGTTCCGAAGATTCAGGTGATTCAGAGCCTGCAAAGGAAGAGAAGAAAGAAACAGAAACAGAATCAGAGGCAGCTTCAACTGCACAGAAAGAACAGCGTGATGTTGGAGAAGAGGCGCCTGGATCAGAAGAAGAAAGCAAGAGTTCCAATTCTGGTGAACGTGTCATCGCGATGCCATCCGTACGCAAGTTCGCACGCGATAATGACATCGATATTCATGAAGTCAACGGCAGCGGCAAAAATGGCCGTGTTGTAAAAGAGGATATCGAAGCGTTCATGAATGGCAACCAGACTTCCAGCGAATCTGCTGAAGACAAAGAAGAGGAAACGGCTGAAGCACAGTCCACGGAAAGTGCACCAGCACAAAAAGCACCTGAAGGCGACTTCCCTGAAACGCGCGAGAAGATGAGCGGCATGAGGAAGGCAATTGCGAAAGCGATGGTCAACTCCAAGCAGACATCTCCTCACGTTACCCACCTGGACGAAGTGGAAGTACAGGCGCTATGGGATCACAGGAAGAAATTCAAGAGTATCGCAGAAGAGCAGGGCGTCAAGCTGACATTCCTTCCATACGTTGTCAAAGCGCTCGTATCCATGCTCAAGAAGTATCCTCAGTTCAATACTTCAATCGATAATGAAACATTTGAAGTTATCCAGAAACATTATTATAATGTTGGTATTGCTGCGGATACGGAACGTGGACTTGTTGTGCCTGTAGTCAAGCATGCTGACAAGAAATCCATGTTCGAAGTTTCCGATGAAATCAACAATCTCGCTGTAAAAGCAAGAGACGGCAAGCTCTCCGGTGACGAAATGAAAGGCGGATCCATGACGATTTCAAACCTTGGTTCTGCAGGTGGACAATGGTTCACACCTGTCATCAACCAGCCTGAAGTTGCCATCATCGGTATCGGCCGCATTGAACAGAAAGCAATCGTCAGAGATGGAGAAGTCATTGCAGCACCTGTGCTTGCACTGTCACTCAGCTATGACCACAGACAGATCGATGGTGCGACAGCACAGAATGCTCTGAACCATGTTAAGCGACTGCTTAACAATCCGGAATTACTATTAATGGAGGGATAATTACACATGGTAGTTGGAGATTTTCCTATTGAAACTGATACAGTTGTAGTTGGCGCCGGCCCAGGTGGCTATGTTGCAGCAATCCGTGCAGCCCAGCTCGGCCAGAAAGTAACAATCGTCGAAAAAGGAGACCTTGGTGGCGTATGTCTGAACGTTGGATGTATCCCTTCCAAAGCAATGATCTCCTCATCCCACCGTTTCCATCAGGCACAGCACTCCGAAGATATGGGTGTTGTGACTGAAGGAGTCAAACTTGATTTTTCCAAAGTACAATCTTTCAAGGACAGTGTAGTCAAAAAACTCACTGGCGGTGTTGAAAGTCTGCTCAAAGGAAATAAAGTGGAAATCGTCAGAGGCGAAGCCTACTTCGTTGATGCAAATAAAATGAAAGTCATGGACGATAAGCAGTCCCAGACTTATGAATTTAAAAATGCAATCATTGCTACAGGTTCCCGTCCGATCGAAATCCCTGGATTCAAGTTCGGCAAACGTGTACTTGATTCCACAGGTGCTTTGGCACTTGAAGAGAAGCCTGAAAAGCTCGTTGTTATCGGTGGCGGCTACATCGGTACCGAACTCGGTACCGCGTATGCCAACTTCGGTACTGAAGTGACTGTTCTTGAAGGCGCAAAAGACATCCTGGGTGGTTTTGAAAAACAGATGACTCAAGTTGTCAAAAAGAACCTCAAGAAAAAAGGCGTTGAAATCGAAACGGAAGCAATGGCAAAATCTGCTGAAGAAACAGATGACGGCGTAAAAGTAACTTACGAAGTAAAAGGCGAAACAAAAGAAATCGAAGCGGACTACGTTCTGGTTACAGTTGGACGTAAGCCGAATACAGAGGAGCTCGGTCTTGAGGAACTCGGTATCAAGATGACTGATCGTGGACTTATTGAAGTCGACAAGCAGTCCAGAACTTCCATCGACAATATTTTCGCAATCGGTGACATTGTTCCAGGTCTTCCACTTGCTCACAAAGCAAGCTACGAAGGCAAGGTGGCGGCTGAAGCGATTTCTGGAGAGAAATCCGAAGTGGACTACCTCGCCATGCCAGCTGTCTGCTTCTCCGAGCCTGAACTCGCAACAGTCGGCTACAATGAAGCAGATGCTAAAGATGCTGGCTTTGAAGTGAAAACAGGTAAATTCCCATTCGCTGCGAATGGCCGCGCGCTGGGTCTGAATGAAACTGAAGGTTTCGTCAAACTGGTTTCACGCAAAGAAGACGGCCTTCTGATCGGTGCACAGATCGCAGGTACAGGTGCATCCGATATCATCGCTGAACTCGGTCTTGCAATTGAGACTGGCATGACAGCTGAAGATATCTCACTCACTATCCATGCGCACCCGACATTGGGAGAAATTCCAATGGAAGCAGCAGAAGTAGTGCTTGGTTCACCGATCCACACGATGTAGTCATAAATTCAAATGGCGCCCTAATCGGGGCGCTTTTATTTATTTTACAGATGGGAAGGAGTCTTAAAATGGAAGAATATAGCTATCCAATCGATGTGGATTGGACGACGGATGAAATCATCGATGTTGTCGATTTCTTTGAAGCCATTGAAAAGGCTGACGAGAAAGGTGTTATAGCGTCTGAACTGAAGGATAAATATCGGAAATTTAAAACAGTTGTTCCAGGGAAAGCCCAGGAAAAGACACTATTCAAGGAATTCAAGGAAAATAGTGGCCTTGAATCCTATTCCGCAGTCAAGCAGCTGAAGGACACAGACGACAGCGACGTAATTAAAATATAGATTTGTATATAGAGGCGCCTGTTCCGGAGTGGAGCAGGCCTTTTTATGGGATTCACTGTTAGAGTAGATCTAATTTACACTGAGTGTTCCGGTCAACGCAAATTGGAAGCTTAACCTGCACTGAGCGTTTTGATCAATGCAAATTGGAGGCCCAACCATATAGAATATTTCTATTGTCTTTGGTAGTCACTGGGAATATAATGAATAAGGCTGTTTTTACACCCAGAATGTCTGATAAAAGGAGATGGCAATGACTAATATCAATCTACAGAATGTGAATTACCAATACGGTGACACGATAATACTTAAAAATATACATCATACATTTGAGGCGGGCCGCTTCTATACCATTCTCGGTCCATCTGGATGCGGTAAGACGACCATCCTGAAAATGATCGGTGGGTTCATCCATCCTACGGATGGTACAGTGTCGTTTGACGGCAAGACGATGAACGGCATTGATGCGAACCGGCGCAAGGTCAACACAGTGTTTCAGGATTATGCACTGTTTCCACATCTCAATGTGTTTGAAAATATCGCCTTCGGGCTGAAGGTGCGCAGAATATCTAAAAATGAAATCAATACAAAGGTCGACGAAGCACTCCGTTTCGTCAACCTTGGAGACTATAAGGACCGGCCGATCGATGCTCTGTCAGGTGGACAGCGTCAGAGGGTGGCGATTGCACGGGCGATTGTCAATGAACCGGATGTTCTGCTGCTGGATGAGCCGCTCAGTGCGCTTGATCAGAACTTGCGTGTGGATATGCAGTATGAATTGAAGGAGATACAGAAGCGTCTTGGCATCACCTTCATTTTTGTTACGCATGACCAGGAGGAGGCACTGGCGCTGTCGGACGAGATTCTTGTCATGAATAATGGAGAGGTCATCCAGGCGGGACCGCCGAAGGATATATATGATGAACCGCTCAACCGCTATGTGGCTGAATTCATCGGTGACTCGAATATTGTACGTGGTGTCATGGTCGAAGATAACCTGGTCGGCATCTATGGCCGGAACTACGCCTGTGTGGATGGCGGACTGAAGCCGAATACACCTGTCGACGTCATGATACGTCCCGAGGATCTGCTGATTACTGAACATGATAAGGGTAAAATGAATGTCACCATCGATTCCTCTCTCTTCCGAGGTGTGCATTATGAAATCGGGTGCATCGACCAGGATGGTTACGAGTGGATCGTACATTCCACCAGAGATGCAGAAATCGGTCATAGAGCTGCTCTGGACTTCGAACGGATGGATATCCATGTCATGGTACCGGGTGAGGACGAAGATGCCTTCAACGAGCGTCTGGAGTCCTATCAGGAGGACGAGGCATGATGAGAAGGCTTCTTTTTATTCCTTACCTCATCTGGATTGTACTGTTCGTTGTTGCACCGCTCGGGCTCATGGTCGGCTATTCATTTTTCGATATATCAGGCAATCCGACGCTTGCGAACTATGGTGCGTTCTTCAGCAGTGAATATTTCGAAATGACACTGTCATCTTTCTGGTATGCTTTCCTGATCACTTTGTTTTCACTGCTGATCAGCTACCCGCTGGCTCTGGCAATCCGCCAGACAAAGCATAAGATGTTCTGGCTGCTGCTTATCATACTGCCGACGTGGATAAACCTGCTGCTGAAAACGTATGCCTTCATCGGCATGTTCGGCAAGGAAGGGCTTGTCAATGCAGTCGCGACAGCACTCGGTTTTGCCGAACAGCAGCTGCTGTTCAGTGATATCGCCTTCATCATAGTCAGCGTATACATTTTCATACCGTTCATGCTGCTGCCAATCTTCAATGCCGTGGATGGCATCGAAAACAACCTGCTGTCGGCTGCACGTGATCTCGGCGCTTCGAAATGGGACGTGCTCATGCGTGTACTGATGCCACTCTCACTGCCGGGAATAAAAACCGGCATACAGATCGTCTTCATTCCGAGCCTGAGCCTGTTCATGATCACACGGCTGATTACAGGGAATAAAGTGATCACACTGGGAACGGCGATTGAACAGCAGTTCCTGACGACAGAGAACTGGGGCATGGGCTCCACAATCGGTGTTTTCCTGATCCTTGCCATGATGCTTGTCATGACAGTGACATCAGGTCGAAATAAAGAAACAGGAAGGGTGGGACGTCTATGAAAATGCTGGGTCGATCCTATATGGTGATCATATTCATCTGTCTTTATCTTCCGATTGCCTATCTGATTTTCTACTCCTTCAACAGCGGTGGAACGATGACAAACTTCGACGGTTTTACGCTTGAACACTACAAAAGTGTGTTTACAGACCGCAGACTGATTGTCATCCTGCTCAATACGGTTGCGGTGGCATTGATTTCAGCCGGTCTGGCAACACTCATCGGCATCGGCGGCGCCATTGGCCTGTACAACATCAGGATGAAGCGGCTGAAGCAGTCCCTGCTCAGCCTGAACAATGTCATGATCGTCTCTCCGGATGTCATCATCGGTGCCTCACTGCTCATCCTGTTTACAGTGTTGGGCATCAGCCTGGGTGCATTTTCAGTCATCCTTGCCCACATCGCATTTTCCGTCCCGATTGTCGTACTGATGATTTTACCGAAACTGCAGGATATGAATGCATCCTATCTGGATGCTGCTCGTGACTTGGGAGCTAATTCCTTTGATGTACTATGGCGTGTCATCATCCCGCACATCAAACCTGGAATTCTGGCCGGCTTCTTCATGGCTCTGACGTACTCATTGGACGACTTTGCCGTTACTTTCTTTGTTACCGGGGGCGGTTTCTCGGTGCTTTCTGTAGAAATATATGCCATGGCAAGACGCGGCATTTCACTTGAGATCAATGCCATTTCGACACTGGTCTTCCTGGTTGTTCTGCTGATTGCCCTGGGCTACTATTTCATCACCACACGGCCATCAGTCAAACGAGGAGGGATTACATGAAAAGTACCGTTTCAATGATTCTTGCTGCTGTCGGCATCGGGGCACTGATCCTGTTCGGCACCCGTTTTGTCAACCCGGTTCCGAATGAAGAAGGCAATGTCCTTCACGTCTACAACTGGGGAGAGTACATCGATCCGGACCTGCTGGCGAAGTTCGAGGAGGAGACGGGCATCCGTGTAATCTACGAGACTTTCGATTCGAACGAGGCGATGAAGGTCAAGGTCAATCAGGGTGGAACCAACTATGATGTCGTCTTTCCGAGTGAGTATATGGTCGAGAAGATGGTGGTCGAGGATCTGCTGATGCCGCTTGATCACGAACAGATTCCGAATATGAAGAATATCGGCGATAATTTCCTTGATCAGCCATTTGATCCGGGCAATACCTATTCCCTGCCCTACTTCTGGGGTACAGTCGGCGTACTCTATCATCCGGAAACGACCGAAGGTCTTGATTTTTCCGACTGGGACACCTTGTGGGATGATCGGCTCGAAAATGACATACTGATGGTCGATGGTGCCCGGGAAGTCATGGGCGTCGGCCTGAATTCGATGGGGCATTCCCTGAACGAAACGAATGAGGAAGTGCTGCAGGAAGCTGAAGAAAAGCTTGAAGCACTCGGTCCCAACGTCCGCGGGATCGTCGGTGATGAGATTGCTGCGATGATGGAAGTCAATGAAGCGAAGGCTGCCGTTGTATGGAGCGGCATGGCGCAGGATATCATGTGGGAAAATGAAGCGCTGGATTTCACTGTGCCGGAAGGCGGCTCGAATCTATGGTTCGATACGATGGTCATTCCTAGGACAGCGCAGAATGTCGAAGGTGCACATCAGTTCATGAACTTCCTGCTGGATCCGGAAAACGGCGCCCAGAATACGGAATGGGTGGGGTATGCAACACCGAACGAAGCAGCCTACCAGCTGCTTGACAAGGAAATCCGGCAAGACGAAAGGTTCTACCCTGATCAGGAACAGCAGGAGGAACTGGAAGTGTACAGGAACCTTGGGCCAGAGATGATCTCCCTGTATAACGAGCTGTTTTTGAGATTCAAAATGGCTCTGGAATAGCCATGTAAGCCAAAACAACCTGCCTGTACTGCTGACGGTTGATTAAAATCTTGACTGTGGGGTATTATTCAAAGTGAAGACATAATATTACGGGAGGTTAACATGGCTAGAAAACAATACACACAAACAGTAGAACCTGTCAGCCGGATTGCTGAAAAGATTTTCGGGTGGCTGGCCTGGATCGCCCTGCTTGCGATTACTGCTTTAGTTCTATTTTTCTCACTTGTCACAATGAATGATGCGACATTTGTCGAGAACCTGCGGCAGGATATGATGGCACAGTTCCAGCAGATGGCACAGCAGGGGCAGGATCTCGGTGCAGCACCTGAAGAGATTACCAACCTGGTGGTCAGCTGGATGAATAATCTCTGGCTGGTTGCGCTCTATCTGATGATTCCCCTGATTCTGGGACTATTCGGTCTGCTGACGATGCGCCGTAGAATCCTTGCTGGGTTCCTTCTGCTGCTGTCAGCCATTTTCACTGCACCACTCATTCTTGGTGTAGTTACAGGACTGATTCCATTGTTCTTCGTCATTGCTGCAATTCTTCTATTCGTCAGAAAAGATCGTGTAGTCAATAATGACGATATGGAACCAATGGATAACAGAAGAAATGATCATGATCGCAATCGCAACGATTCACGCGATGATAGAAGAGGCGTCGCAACAGATGATGCCGCCTACAACCGTCGTCGCGATATGGAAAACGATCTGGAAGACAATCAGATGAATCGCGACGGTGATGATTCCGTAAGAAGATATGAACAGGATCGTGAAAATCAGCGTCGTGCAGATGAGGCTGATGAAAGAAGACGTGGAGAAAGGTCGGATGACCTTGAAGAGACGAGAACCTTCCGCAGTCTCGACGATCAGGATGGCAAGTCACGCTCAAGTGCCGTCACCTATGATGATCAGACAGGTCGCGACCGTGATGTCATCGATAATGACCGCTTCATCGATCGCAACATCGATTCTTCAGAAGCGACCGGCCCCGTGACCGAACAGGAATATACGCGTCGTGGCGGTACTGCCGGCGGTAATGAAGTAGATGATGATACGACATTGAATGATACTGCCGAAAAGCGCCGAGGTGCAGACTATGATTACGATGCGACCAAGGAACGCAGGGACAATGTCAATCGTCGCAACAATGACACGCTCTAATTGAATGATTTTAAAAAGTCCGGCCTTTGAAGCCGGACTTTTTTTATTAGATCAAAGCATTTATGTAAACGATTTCAAAAAGAAGTGACTGAAAGCATTTTTCGTACTGGAGAACATTCATAGTTTCAATAATTCTAAAAATTTAATAAAATGCCTAGGCTATTTCACTTTTATCTGTTAAGATTCTCTCTATAGTTTTAAGCTTTAACAACGAGGAGTGGTATCGATGAATGCATTAGGAAGACTCAGTCAATTTGTAGGCAGCACGTTCGGCATATGGGTGATCATTTTTGCCATCCTGTCATTCATAGCCCCGGGCGGCTTTACATGGATTGCGCCATACATAAGTCTGCTGCTCGGAATCATCATGTTCGGCATGGGTCTTACATTGAAGCCTGCAGACTTCAAGCGGGTGTTGAAAGCGCCCAAGCTGGTCCTGGTCGTGGTACTTGCACAGTATACGATCATGCCGCTATTGGCACTGGGACTGGTTGTACTTTTCCAGTTGCCGCCTGAACTTGCGGTCGGTGTCATTCTTGTGGGATGCACACCTGGTGGCACTTCATCCAACGTCATGACGTTCCTGGCGAAAGGGAATACGGCCCTGTCGGTAACAGCGACTGCCGTATCGACAGTGCTTGCGCCGATTCTGACGCCTGCACTCACACTGCTCCTGGCAAGTACATGGCTGCCTGTATCTTTCATGGATCTGTTTGTTTCCATCATTCAGATTGTACTGGTTCCGATTGCGCTCGGGCTCATTGTGAGAACGCTGCTCGGTGATCGTGTTGAGAAGGGCATCGCTGTCCTACCGATCATTTCCGTCGTCGGCATTGTCGGTGTGGTGGCTGCCGTCGTATCGAACAATACGGAAGCCATCATGCAGTCCGGTCTTCTGATTTTCGGTGTCGTGATGCTGCATAATGTACTCGGATATATGGTCGGCTTTCTGCTGGGCAAAGTTCTGCGCTTTGATCTAGCCGATCAGAAGGCGGTGTCGATCGAGGTCGGCATGCAGAATTCAGGGCTTGCAGCCGCATTGTCGGCCGCCCATTTTTCACCACTGTCTGCAGTGCCTGCTGCACTGTTCAGCGTCTGGCATAACATATCCGGCTCAATCGTGGCGACATGGATGAGCAAGCATCGTGAAGATAAAGAGGATGAAAAAGCAGTCAGCAGCAGTAAAGTCCATATTTAAGTTTTTCATAATCAGAAAGGATGATCATAATGTCTACAGAAGAAAATAACAAAAAAGATCTGCGCATCAAGAGTAAAGTCTATACGGAGAGTGACATCAAGGCACCGAACAGAGCCATGCTGCGTGCTGTCGGTTTTACTGACGAAAGCTTTACAAAACCTCAGATCGGCATCGCAAGTACGTGGGCGGAGGTCACGCCATGCAATATCCATCTGAATGATCTTGCGCTGGAAGCAAAGGCAGGTGCCAAAGAAGCAGGTGGTGTTCCGCTCCAGTTCAATACAATCACCGTTTCGGATGGTATCTCCATGGGAACACAGGGCATGCGCTACTCTCTGCCGTCACGTGATCTGATTGCCGATTCCATCGAGACGGTTGTCGGAGCTGAAAACCTGGATGCACTGGTCGCCATCGGGGCATGTGATAAAAACATTCCCGGCTGTGCGATTGCGATTGCCAATGCAGAAGTGCCGGCAGTCTTCGTCTACGGTGGCACAATTGCTCCAGGACAGCATCGGGGCAAGGACATCGACCTCGTCAGTGTTTTCGAGGGTGTAGGCAAGCTGAATGCCGGTGAAATCGACGACAAGGAACTCAATAAAATCGAGTGCAATGCCTGTCCGGGTGCAGGTGCGTGCGGTGGCATGTACACTGCCAACACGATGGCTTCTGCGATGGAGGCACTCGGGCTCAGTCTGCCGGGAAGTGCATCGAATCCGGCTGAATCGGAAGCGAAGGTCAAAGACGTCAAAGCAGCCGGTGAAGCGGTCTACAAACTGCTTGAAGCTGGTATCTATCCGAAGGATATCATGACCAGAGAAGCATTCGAGAATGCCATTACCGTCGTCATGGCACTTGGCGGTTCGACCAATGCCATCCTGCACATCCTTGCGATTGCCCATGCTGCCGAAGTGGATCTGACAATCGACGACTTCAACCATCTCCAGGAGAAGGTGCCGCACCTGGCGGATCTCAAGCCGAGTGGCCGCTATGTCATGCAGGACCTCTATAAAGTAGGCGGCGTCCAGGGTGTCATGAAGATGCTGCTCAAGGAAGGCTACCTCCATGGTGACTGCATCACGGTGACCGGAAAAACAATTGCTGAGAATCTTGAGGAAGTGGAGGATCTGACTGAGGGCCAGGATGTCATCATGCCTTTCGATAATCCAAAGCGTGCAGATGGACCACTCATCGTTCTGAAAGGCAATCTGTCTCCTGTCGGTTCCGTAGCTAAAGTATCCGGCGTCAAGGTGGACCGTCACGTCGGACCAGCGCGCGTGTTTGATAACGAGAAGGACGCATCGGATGCAGTATTGGCCAATAAGATCAATGAAGGAGATGTGCTTGTCATCCGTTATGTCGGACCTAAAGGTGGACCGGGCATGCCGGAGATGCTGTCCATTTCAAGTCTCCTCGTCGGTAAAGGACTGGGTGAAAAGGTTGCCCTGCTGACAGATGGCCGCTTCTCCGGCGGAACCCATGGCCTTGTTGTCGGTCATATTGCGCCGGAAGCACAGAGTGGAGGACCGATTGCTCTGCTCAAGGAAGGCGATACGGTAACAATCGATTCTACAAAGAAGGAAATATCCTGTGATGTTTCCGAAGAAGAATTCGAAAGCCGTCGCAGTGAGTGGCAGGCGCCACCACTGTATAAAAAAGGTGTCCTTGGAAAATATGCGCATAACGTCACATGTGCATCCGAAGGCGCGGTAACAGACTATCTGAATAAGTAGCAATGGATGCACGGCACTGATGTGCCGTGCATTTTCATGTTTGAATACCAGTTCCGGCAAAAATATATAAAAAAATTTAATTTTTTAAAACCTTATCATACCGGCATTGTAAACGGTTACATTATCAGAAATATTAGATAATTTAGATAAAAGAATAAATCAACGGTTGATTTATCTTTTCATTCGTTATAAGATTACTTTCAATATCACGTATCAGAAATATCTGATAACTAAAACGACGATGGGAACATAAAGGAAGACAGAGCGATTGACAGAGACCCGGGAGATGCTGGAAACCGGGATCGACACTTCCTTCTATCTCGACCCAGAGTGCCGGATTGAAAGTACCTTGAGTAGGTTCGGCCGGGTGTACACCACCCGTTACCAAAACGGACTTTATATAAAAGTCCATAAGGCATGCTTCGCAAGAAGGATGCAAAACTGGGTGGTACCGTGAAACAGCTCTTTTCGCCCCATGATATGCCCGCAGTCCGAACTGCGGGTGGCTTGTGGGAGAGAAGAGCTGTTTTTTATTTCCGTAGCCGAAACGATGAATCATTTGAAGATCTACAAGGAGGTAAGTGGTAATGAAAACAAAAACTGAAACGCACACACAACCGGTTGAACAGAAACTGAGGACTGGCGCCGATCTTTTTATCCAGTCACTTGTTGAGGAAAAAGTGGATACTGTCTTTGGCTATCCGGGTGGTGCAGTGCTGCCGATCTACGATGCCCTCTACCGGGCAGAGGCACCGTTTCAGCATATTCTATGCAGACATGAACAGGGCCTCATCCATGCTGCTGAAGGATACGCCAGGGTGACAGGCAAACCTGGTGTGGTCATTGCCACTTCAGGACCAGGCGCTACAAACCTGATCACAGGCATCACGGATGCCATGATGGATTCGCTGCCTGTCGTCGTATTCACCGGCCAGGTATCCACAGCGGTCATCGGCTCCGATGCTTTCCAGGAAGCGGATGTCATCGGTCTGACAACTCCAATAACGAAGCATAACTATCAGGTGACGGACATTAAAGACCTGCCGCGCATCATCAAAGCGGCCTTCCACATCGCCTCCACAGGCCGTCCCGGTCCGGTAGTGGTCGATATCCCGAAAAATATCGCCCAGGAGATTACAGATCAGACTTTCGATACGACGTTCAGCCTGCCGGGCTATCAGCCGACAATCAAACCGAACCCGCTCCAGATCAGAAGGCTTGCCGAAGCGCTGGCGAAAGCAAAAAGGCCGGTACTGCTGGCTGGTGCAGGCGTTCATTTTGCAGATGCATCAGAAGAACTGATGGCATTTGCCGAAAAATACGAGCTGCCGGTAACAACGACACTGCTTGGTCTTGGCAGCTTCCCCGGTGGACATGAACTGGCGCTCGGCATGGGAGGCATGCACGGATCCTACAGTGCCAATATGGCAATCTATGAAGCGGATCTGCTCATCAACATCGGCGCACGATTCGATGACCGGCTGACAGGTGCCATCCAGCATTTTGCACCGGATGCCACTGTTGCCCATATCGATATCGACCCGGCTGAGATCGGCAAGAACATCGAAACGAAGATCCCGGTTGTTGCAGATGCCAAGGAGGCTTTGCACGGACTGCTTGAAATAGACATCGATTGTGCCGATCATTCCAGCTGGACCGCTACTGCGATGGACAATAAGGCACACTACCCGTTCTGGTTCGAGCGTTCCGATGATCTCATCTCCCCGCAGTGGCTGATCGAGTCGATATATCGCGAAACAGACGGACATGCAATTGTGACGACCGATGTCGGCCAGCATCAGATGTGGGCTGCCCAGTTCTACCAGTTCGACAAGCCGCACAAATGGGTCACATCCGGCGGGCTCGGCACAATGGGATTCGGATTGCCTGCAGCCATCGGGGCACAGCTTGGCCGTCCGGAAGAGACGGTGGTCGCCATCGTCGGTGACGGCGGTTTCCAGATGACGATGCAGGAGATGGCGGTACTCAAGCAGTACAACCTGCCGGTCAAAGTCATCATCGTCAATAACGAAGCGCTCGGCATGGTCCGCCAGTGGCAGGAAAAATTCTACGAGGAGCGCTACTCCTCCTCACTGATGACCGAGAATCCCGACTTCATCAAACTTGCTGAAGGGTTCGGTGTCAAAGGCATACGCGTTTCAAAGGAAATGGACGTGCCGCGGGCCATCAAGGAAGTCTTCTCACATGACGGACCGGTGCTGGTCGATGCCAGGGTCCAGAAGCTGGATAAGGTATTCCCGATGGTTGCACCGGGCAAAGGGAATCACGAAATGATAGGAGTGAAACGATGCGAAGAATAATCACTGCCACCGTGCAGAACTCCAGCGGCGTACTGAACAGGATTACCGGAATGCTGTCGAAGCGTGCATTCAATATCGAGAGCATTACAGTAGGTACAACCGAAGTGGAAGGCATCTCCAAGATGACTTTTGTCGTGGAAATATCCGATACGAACAAGATCGAACAGCTTACAAAGCAGCTGAACAAGCAGATTGATGTACTGAAGGTGAACGACATTACCGACAAGGCCATCGTGCAGAGGGAACTGGCATTGATAAAGGTGACCAGCACAAGTGCATCGAGAGCTGAAATACAGGGCGTCATCGAACCATTCAGAGCGCGTGTACTGGATGTTTCAAGAGACAGCCTCGTAATTGAAGTGACAGGCAGGCCGGATAAGATCGAAGCACTCATCGATCTGCTCCAGCCATACGGCATCAAGGACATGACACGGACAGGGGTGACCGCTTTCCCTCGAGGAAAGCAGCCCAGGCAGATCCAGGAATTCACAATGAGCATCTAGCATCAAAAATATAAAATAAATCATACACATGAGAGGAAGATCATAATGACTAAAGTATTCTATGACAAAGACATCAACAAAGAGGCACTCCAAGGAAAGAAAATCGCAATCGTCGGCTATGGCTCACAAGGACACGCTCACGCACAGAACTTGAGAGACAGCGGTCATGATGTTGTTGTCGGACTCAGGCCAGGCAAATCCCATGACAAGGCCAAGGAAGATGGTTTCGATACAAAACCTGTTGCTGAAGCGGTCGCTGAAGCGGATGTCACTATGGTCCTCCTGCCGGATGAAAACCAGCCGAAAGTATATGAAGAAAGCATCAAGGATAACATGAAGCCAGGGAGTGCGCTCGCTTTCGCCCACGGTTTCAATATCCACTTCAACCAGGTTGTGCCAAGAGAAGATGTAGATGTCTTCCTCGTCGCTCCTAAAGGTCCGGGTCACCTGGTCAGAAGAACTTTTGAAGAAGAAGCGGGTGTACCGGCACTTTACGGTGTATTCCAAGATGTATCAGGCAGCGCAACAGATGTTGCAATGGCATATGCTGCAGGTATCGGATCTGCAAGAGCCGGCGTACTTGAGACATCATTCCAGGAAGAGACTGAAACAGATCTTTTCGGTGAGCAGGCAGTCCTTTGCGGTGGGCTGACAAGCCTCGTCAAAGCAGGTTTCGAAACATTGACTGAAGCGGGCTACCAGCCTGAAGTGGCATACTTCGAATGTCTGCACGAAATGAAGCTCATCGTCGACCTCATGTATGAAGGTGGCATGGAGAACATGAGATACTCCATCTCCGATACGGCGCAGTGGGGTGATTTCGTCTCCGGACCACGCGTTGTCAATGACGAAACGAAAGCACGTATGAAGGATGTACTGACAGAAATCCAGAACGGCCAGTTCGCCAAAGGATGGATTCTTGAAAACCAGGCAGGCCGTCCACAGTTCAATGCAATCAACAATAACGAGTACAACCATCCGATCACCAAAGTCGGACAGGATCTGCGCGACCTGATGCCATTCGTCAAACAGCCTGTCAATGACAAGAAGAAAGAAGGGAAGGCCCATGTCACGAATTAGAATTTTCGATACGACACTGAGGGATGGTGAACAGTCCCCGGGTGTGAACCTGAACAAGATGGAAAAGCTCGAAATTGCAAAACAGCTTGAACGGCTGGGCGTGGATGTCATGGAAGCCGGTTTTCCGGCAGCATCGGAAGGCGATTTCCAGGCAGTCAAGCTGATTGCGGATACAATCACAAATGTATCCGTCACAGCACTGGCCCGGACCCGGAAAGAAGATATCGACCGGGCTTATGAGGCACTTAAAAATACACCGCATCCAAGAATCCATGTATTCCTGGCAACTTCACCCATCCATATGACATACAAGCTTAAAATGACGCCGGAACAGGTGACAAACCAGTCGGTGGAGATGGTGAAATACGCCAAGGAACGCTTCCCTGAAGTCGAGTGGTCTGCTGAAGATGCGACGCGTTCCGACTGGCCATTTCTTGCCCAGCTGATCGAACATGTCATCGATGCAGGAGCAACAGTCATCAATCTTCCGGATACAGTCGGCTATACAACACCTGAAGAGTACGGAAAGATGTTCAAGTATATGAAGGAAAATGTACCGAACATTGATCGTGTCGATCTTTCCTGCCATTGCCATAACGATCTTGGTATGGCAGCAGCCAATACGATGGCTGCCATTGAAAATGGTGCCACCCAGGTCGAAGGCACAATCAACGGCATCGGCGAGCGTGCCGGCAACGTGGCACTCGAGGAAGTCGCAGTGGCACTTAAGATCCGTGGTGATCGCTATGGATTTGAAACCGGATTGAAGCTGGATGAAATCAAACGGTCCAGCGATCTGGTTGCGAAACTGACCGGTATGTATGTGCAGGCCAACAAAGCCATTGTCGGACGCAACGCCTATGCGCATGAATCGGGAATCCACCAGGATGGCGTACTGAAGAATGCCGAAACTTATGAAATCATTACACCTGAACTTGTCGGTGTCTCATCCAATACACTATTCATGGGCAAGCACTCAGGGCGTCACGCCTTCAAGGACAAGGTCAATGCTTTCGGCGTGGAAATGACCGAAGAGGAAATAAAGGCGGCTTTCAAAAACTTCAAAATACTGACGGATCATAAACGTGAAGTGACCGATGATGACATCTATACACTGATCATGGAAGTCAAGACGGAACAGTCGGCAATCGAGAAGTATACGCTCGAGACTTTCCAGGTCAACTACGGTACACAGAACATTACGACTGCAACCGTGTCCCTGAATACACCGGCAGGCGAAACCATCCAGACTGCTGCAACAGGGAATGGCAGTGTCGAGGCACTCTATCGTACCATTTCCGAACTGATCGACTACGACCAGAAACTGCTTGATTACCAGATCAACTCGGTTGGTGGAGGCAAGGATGCACTTGCAGAATCCCACGTGCAGCTATCGGTCGAAGGTGAGGCGGTCAATGGACGTGGTACAGCACAGGATGTCATCGAGGCATCCGCCAACGCCTACATCAATGCAATCAATCGCTATATTATGAAAACACAGGCAAACAAGGAACAAGTCGTGAACGGATAATAAAGAAGTGGAGGCGTTCGAATGAGGAAAGAAGTGGTTCTACTACCTGGTGATGGCGTCGGACAGGAGATCATGAAAGGTGCCAAAGCCGTACTTGAAACGGTGGCGAGTGAGTATGATCATGATTTTATATTCAATGAACACGCAATCGGTGGCGATGCGATCGATCGCTATGGCGTCCCGCTGCCGGATGACACGGTAAAAGCGTGTGAAGCTGCGGATGCGGTGCTGCTTGGTGCAGTCGGCGGACCCAAGTGGGATGATATGCCGGCTGACAAGCGTCCTGAAAAAGGATTGCTCGGCATCCGTAAAGCACTCGGACTATTCGCCAACCTGCGACCTGTACAGGGGTTCAGCCCGCTAGTCCATGCATCTCCACTCAAGACAGAGCTGGTTGATGGATGTGATATCCTCATCGTCCGTGAACTGACCGGCGGTCTCTATTTTGGAGAACCGAGTGGCCGCAGCGATGACGGACAGTCTGTGGTGGATACACTATCCTACACACGTGAAGAGATTGAACGTATTGTAGATAAAGGTTTTCAGGCTGCACAGATGAGAAGTGGACGACTGACATCCGTCGATAAGGCGAATGTTCTCGAATCCAGTCGCATGTGGCGGGAAGTCGTCAACGAAAAGGCGGCGGACTACCCGGATGTGACAGTGGAACACCAGCTGGTCGATTCTGCAGCGATGAAGCTCATCACCAACCCGAAGCATTTCGATGTCATCGTCACTGAAAATCTCTTCGGTGATATCCTGAGCGACGAAGCATCCGTACTCACCGGCTCACTCGGCATGCTGCCTTCAGCAAGCATCCGTACTGATGGTGTCGGCCTCTATGAACCGGTCCACGGATCGGCTCCCGATATCGCAGGTCAGGGCATCGTCAATCCACTCGGCATGATTCTTTCAACCGCCATGATGCTGAAGTATTCATTCGGCATGGAGAAGGAAGCAGAGGAGATTGAGCGCGCGGTCGGCCAGACCCTTTCTGATGGGTATCATACGCGTGATCTTGATGTCGAAGAAGGCAAGGTCGTCGATACAGAAGACATGATCGAGAAAGTCATTGATCATCTGTCCACAGAAAGCATTTCAAATTCAATCTGCAGTTCTTATATGTAAGGAAAAGGTGTGTAGAATATGGGAAAAGGAAAAACGGTAATTGAAAAAATATGGGAGACCCACGTTGTTCATAGTGAAGCGGAAAAACCGGATCTGCTCTACATCGATCAGCATCTGGTCCATGAAGTGACATCCCCGCAGGCGTTCGAAGGTCTCAGACTGAAAGGCCGCAAGGTGCGGCGCCCGGACCTGACATATGCCACGATGGATCACAACGTGCCGACCGCCAACCGGGAAGTCATCAAGGATGAAATTTCCAGAACACAGATGGAGACTTTGAGAAGGAACTGTGAGGAATTCGGCATCACGCTTGCTGATATGCATCATCCGGATCAGGGAATTGTCCACGTCATCGGTCCCCAGCTCGGACTGACCCAGCCGGGTCGGACAATTGTATGCGGCGACAGCCATACATCCACCCACGGTGCTTTCGGGGCATTGGCATTCGGCATCGGTACAAGCGAAGTGGAGCATGTACTTGCGACGCAGACGCTGATGCAGAGCCGTCCGAAGACGATGAACGTGAAAGTGAACGGCGACCTGCCTGCCGGTGTCACTGCGAAGGACCTGATTCTTGCAATCATCGCCAAATTCGGAGTCAAATTCGGAACAGGTCATGTCATCGAGTATACGGGCAAAGCAATACGTGATCTGTCGATGGAAGGTCGCATGACAGTATGCAACATGTCGATAGAAGGCGGCGCCCGTGCTGGTCTGATCAGTCCGGATGAAACGACAGTTGAATTTCTGCGTGGCAGAGAGTATGTCCCGAAAGGTGAAGCATTCGAAAGTAAGGCACTTGAGTGGCTGTCACTCGCCTCCGATGCGGGTGCATCCTACGATATGACACTTGAAATCGACGCCGAGGAAGTCGAACCTCAAGTATCATGGGGGACGAATCCGAGCATGGTCGTTCCAATCAGTGGAAACACACCTTCCATTGATAACGTTGATAATAAGGATGAAGTAAAGCGCGCCCTGCAGTATATGGGACTGAAAGAGAACCAGCCGATCACTTCGATTGAAGTCGACCATGTATTCATCGGTTCCTGTACCAATTCAAGACTGCCCGACCTGGTCAATGCGGCCAATATCGTCAAAGGCCATAAGGTGAAGTCAGGTGTCCGTGCCATTGTCGTACCCGGTTCATTCAGCGTTAAACTTCAGGCCGAGGAACTTGGTATAGATCAGGTGTTCAAAGATGCCGGATTCGAATGGCGCGAGTCGGGATGCAGCATGTGCCTGGCAATGAATGATGATATTGTACCAGCCGGTGGACGCTGCGCATCCACTTCCAACCGTAATTTTGAAGGCCGTCAGGGCAGTGGTGCACGAACACACCTTGTCAGCCCTGAAATGGCTGCAGTTGCAGCAATTGAAGGCAACTTCATGGATGTCAGAAAATTTCAGGCCGGTGTGCTGAGCTAGGAGGAATAGAGATGGAAGCGATCAAAGAACATACAGGTAAAGTTTTCCCGCTCAACCGCAGTAATGTGGACACGGACCAGATTATTCCAAAGCAGTTTCTAAAACGCGTCGAACGGACAGGCTTCGGCCAGTTCGTCTTCTATAGCTGGCGTTTTGATGACGATGGAAATGCGAAATCCGACTTTGAACTGGATAGTGACAGATACAAGGATGCATCCATTCTGATTGCCGGTGAGAATTTCGGATGCGGTTCTTCAAGAGAACACGCACCATGGGCGCTGCTTGATTTCGGCTTCAAGGTCATCATTGCACCGAGTTTTGCCGACATATTCTATAACAATGCCTTCAAGAATGGCATCATTCTGATCAAGGCGGATGAAACGCAGATAGAGGAATGGATGGAGCAGTCGAAAGATGGTACATTCCGGCCGCATATCGATCTCGTGAACCAGACGATTTCAGATGGAGAGAAGCAGGTGTCATTCGACATTCCTTCATATCATAAGGAAAAGCTTCTGAATGGCTGGGATGATATTGCACTGACACTGCTGCTTGACGATAAGATCAAGGAATACGAAGAGAAGCACGCTGCAAAAGCTTGATTTTTTCATCAATAATGGGATAGATCATAAGAATAGATGATGTCCAACTAAAATTATCGAGGAGTGTGACCGCATGGGGATTTCCTGACTGGTGGATTAGTCCATGATGCCTGGGGGCGTCTGGATCACATTGTCCATCACACGACGTTACGTACATCAGCGACAACGAATAAGCGCACGCAGAAAAATGTCTACTTCAAAATGGAGAACCAGCAGAAAACAGGTGCTTTCAAGTTCAGGGGTGCCAGCTATAAGCTGATGCGTCTGACAGATGAGCAGCTCGCCTGTGGTGTAATCACCGCCTCTGCCGGCAATCATGCCCAGGGCCTTGCTCTGGCCGCCTACAAGCTTGGAGTGAAGGCGACAATCTATATGGCAGAGTCCACACCTCTCGCCAAGGTGGAGGCGACAAGAGGCTATGGTGCCGATGTCGTCCTTATGGGAGAGAGCTTCCAGGAAGCCTACGATGCATCAATTGAACATCAGAAAAAATGTGGCGCGACCTATGTCCATCCTTTCGATGACTACGACATCATGGCTGGACAGGGGACGATTGCACTCGAGCTTCTGGAGCAGGAAAGCAGAATCGATACCATCATGGTACCCATCGGTGGTGGCGGGCTTATCAGTGGTATCGCAGTCGCTGCTAAATCCGTAAATCCGAATATCAAAGTGATTGGTGTACAGGCAGCATCTGCTGCAGCAACACACACCGCCTATCATGAAGGCATCGTGAAAAAGCTCGATAAAGTTTCCACGATTGCGGAAGGCATTGCTGTAAAGCAGCCAGGAGAAAAAACGCTGCCGATCATCAATCATTACGTTGATGACATCATTACAGTAAGTGAGGCAGAAATTGCCCATGCCATCATCTATATGCTCGAGCGGGGCAAGACATTGGTCGAAGGTGCCGGTGCAGCTGGATTGGCGGGACTGCTGTCACATAATGACAAGATCAGTTCCAGTCATTGTGGCGTAATCGTCAGTGGCGGCAATCTGGATGTCGGCAAAATCCCACACATCCAGTCACTTGCCAAACAGCTGAAGCCCGAAGTGTCCCACAAGGCCCTCATATTGTAGGATGGATTCAAAGTGTTTTTGAAATCATAAGAGTAGAAAAACAACCCGCCATCCTAGGATGGCGGGTTGTTTTCTGGATTGTGCATTAAAGCAATATTGGAAAACTTTATTCTAGTACAGACGGACAAGTTCCTGAAGAACTGCTTCCAGCTCATAGAGGAATACATTATCGTTATCCAGTATGCTGTTTGAGGGAAGGTAGCTTTTGCCGATAAGAAGTTCTGCATTTTTCTGGTTCTTCAGCTTGACGAGTGCTGCTCTAAGATCATCGTCGCTGAGCTTTTTAAGAGGCGCCTTTTCCGGCTTCATATGATTCATGGAAAAAACATAGTTATCCGGCATCGACTGGATCTGATCGATCCGATCGAGCCATTTGTCTGCAACAGCAGTCTTGTCTGCTGTTTCATAAATCACGCCATACATGCAGAAGGCGTGGTCGCCAAACAGTCCAATCTGGAAATGGGGCAGCATCTTATAGCCTCTCGGATTGGTGCTGAAGCTCACCCATGTGTCATCAGGCGGGTTGACCGTGCGTCTTGCGTGCTGGGCTACATGGGCATAGTGCTGATCACCGGTTATTTCAGTCAGGTAATCGCTGAAGTGTTCACCGATCTTTTCCAGCTTTGGACGGATGTTCTTTTTCAGTTCTGTCATTCTCGGCTCAAGGCCATCAATATCGAAGACTTTAAAATCATCATTGGTAAAACGGTAATCAGGCATTTTACTACTCCTTTCAAGTCATTACTTATATGATAGAATAAGTAGTGGTGTCAATCAATTATTTGGAGTGGATGGAATGGAAATATACGAATTTGGACAATATCTGATCAAAGAAGCAGGAGAATTTGTCCGCTCGCGCATGCTTGAGGATTTCCAGGTGGATTCAAAGTTGAATCCGAATGATCTTGTAACGGATGTAGATCGTGAAACAGAAACGTTCATATACGACCGTATACATGAGATGTACCCGGACCATCACATCATTGGCGAAGAAGGGCATGGCACTGATATCGAGGATACATCGGGTGTCCTATGGATAGTGGACCCGATCGACGGTACATTGAATTTCGTGCATCAGCTCCAGAATTTCGCAATTTCCATTGGTGTCTATATTGATGGTAAACCGGGTTGTGGGCTAATTCTCGATGTAATGAATGATACGCTATACCGCGCTGAGGCCGGCAAAGGTGCATACAAGGATGATGTCCGCCTTGATTCAATCGGTAATACCGAGCTTGCCACGTCTCTTGTCAGCCTGAATCCGAACTGGGTGATAAAAGATAGAATCGGCTCTGCATTCGCAAGTGTCGTGGAGGATGCGCGCAGCACCCGGTCATATGGATCTGCAGCACTCGACTTGGCATATACTGCAACGGGCATCGTCAGTGCGACCCTTTTCTTCCGTCTGCATCCGTGGGACTATGCCGCCGGAATGATCATCATTGACGAAGTGGGGGGCAGAACGACCAACCTGCTCGGTGAAGAAATAGATATACTCCATAAGGACAGCGTGCTGGCAGCGAACCAGTCATTGCACGAAGAGCTGGTTCAGTACTTTGCGCATGATGAGGCATTCATAGAGGCCCATAGGCATGTTCATGGCGAAAAGAAGTAGATCCTCTTGTGATGACCAAGCCTTTTGAAGTTGGATCGTATGACCTTCTGCAAAGTATACTCCGAAATGGACAGGTTCAGATGATCCATGATATCGCGTCTTTTGTATATATCATCCGGATAGAGCAGGTCAAGCTTTGAGAAGTAGTCCCTGGCAACCATCTGGACCGACTCCACCTGCCCACAGCTGCTGCATTTACCGATGCTGCCGCCGATGGTCTGCCAGCCAAAAGCATGGCATCGCCTGCATTTTATGCCGCGCCGGATGTTGCGTGTGATGATGGGAAGGGGCACCCGCGCCCTGAGCATCATGTCGAGGCGGGGTGATGGTTCTTTTTTCTGATTACCGCGGAATGTTCAATGGCTTTCAAGTAGTAGGGGAGATCTTCTTCTTCCAAAAACAGATCGGAACGTTTCCCTTTCAGTTTGAAGGCTTTGTTCATCATGACATACTTGAGTATGATGGGACGCTGGTACTTGCCTTCGTCGATGAGCTGTTCCCTGAACATATCGAACAGCCGTCTGCTGCGATTCAGATCAAGTACTGCTTCGTGGGACATGTTGCATAGTATATTGAAAGGGTTGATGTAGTGTTCGCCTTCCTGATCATGGAGCACAAACAGGTAGTAGCAGTAGTCGGTCACTATGAGCACATTGACAATCTCCAACCTTTTATCGACAAGGACCTCGGCATGCCAGTGGATGAGCATGTTGCTTGTCTTTATTTTCATCAAGTACTGCTCAAACTGGCCCTCCAGCCTCTCCATGCGCTGCATCGCTTCGTATTCAACCACTTCATTCTCAGAAAATGGCAGTCTGTCATACAGGAATTCATATACTTTAAGTCGATCCGGTTTGTTTCTCATGGCATTGCCCCCTCTGTTCTGATATCTTAATTGTTGAGCATGGGGCGATCCTGGTCAAAGTGCCGATTCATGAAAAATGGTACGAAAAAACAGGACAAATGGAAAAACTGAACCGTGTTCAGCCATTTGTCCTGCGTAATGGAGACGACTATTCAAAAAATGCAGTGCCTAAAGCCATCCATTTTCACGGTACTTCTTCTTCAGGGTGAAACCAACACCGAAAACGGCGATGAAGATGACTACGGATAGGATGGCCAAAAGCGGCATCGACTCGGCGACGAAGATGGAGAAGGCAATCATCATCAGCACAGCAATTATGGCGAGTAGGGCAAAGATGGCTTTGGATTTCGTTTGTTCCATAAGCGATCGTCCTTTCGATGGATATTGCAGTCATTATATCACAGATAGCAGGGCATTACAGCCGGATCAGGTAATACATAGTGGAAAAACACACAGGTTTCATGTTATAATTATCTGGTTGTGAAGTAACGAATCTAAACATGAAGGGAAAGACCTATGAATTTAAGAGATGATATACGGAATATTGCAATCATAGCGCACGTTGACCATGGGAAAACGACACTGGTAGACGAACTGCTGAAGCAATCTGGTATTTTTAGAGAAAATGAGCACGTCGAAGAACGCGCAATGGATTCGAATGATATTGAACGTGAGCGTGGAATTACGATTCTTGCGAAGAATACTGCAATCGACTATAAAGATAAAAGAATCAACATTCTTGACACACCTGGACACGCCGATTTCGGTGGTGAGGTTGAACGTATCATGAAACTTGTCGACGGGGTCATCCTCGTTGTGGATGCGTACGAAGGTACAATGCCGCAGACACGTTTCGTATTGAAAAAGGCGCTCGAACAGAACCTTAAGCCTCTTGTCGTCGTCAACAAGATCGACAAGGATACTGCACGTCCGGAGCAGGTCATCGACGAAGTGCTCGAACTCTTCATCGAACTTGATGCAAATGATGAGCAGCTGGAATTCCCGGTAGCATATGCTTCTGCCATCAATGGTACAGCAAGCCTCGAAATGCACCAGCAGGATGAGAACATGCAGTCCATCTTCGATATGATCGTTGAACACGTGCCTGCACCTGTAGATAACAGCGACGAGCCACTTCAGTTCCAGATTGCATTGCTCGACTACAACGATTACGTCGGCAGAATTGGTATCGGACGTATTTTCAGAGGGGAAATGAAAGTCGGCCAACAAGTTTCCCTGATCAAGGTAGATGGTACTGTGAAAAACTTCAGAGTAACCAAGATGCTAGGTTTCTTCGGTCTGAAGCGCCTTGAGATCGAATCCGCCAAAGCGGGCGACCTGATTGCGGTAAGCGGTATGGAAGACATCAACGTCGGTGAGACGGTCACACCAATTGATACACCTGAAGCGCTGCCGATACTGCGCATCGACGAACCGACACTGCAGATGACATTCTCTGTCAACAATTCTCCATTTGCGGGCAAGGAAGGCAAGTATGTTACTGCGCGTAAAATTGAAGAGAGACTCGATCAGCAGCTTGAGACCGACGTTTCCCTGAGAGTCGATCCGACGGATCAGCCGGATGCATGGAAAGTATCAGGCAGAGGTGAACTCCACCTGTCGATTCTGATTGAAAACATGAGACGTGAAGGCTACGAGCTCCAAGTGTCCAAGCCTGAAGTCATCGTCAAGGAAGTCGACGGCGTCAAATGTGAACCATACGAGCGCGTCCAGATTGATGTACCTGAAGAAAATACAGGTAGTGTAATCGAGTCCCTTGGACAGCGTAAAGGTGAAATGGTCGACATGGTCAATACCGGCAACGGTCAGACCCGACTTATCTTCTATGTCCCTGCAAGAGGACTGATCGGCTATCGTACGGAGTTCATGTCCATGACACGAGGATATGGTATACTGAACCATACTTTCGAAGACTACAGACCCTTGTTCAAAGGACGCATCGGCGGCAGACGCAACGGTGTCCTCGTCTCCATCGATAAAGGTGCAGCATCGACCTATTCCATTCTTCAGCTTGAAGACCGTGGAGTTAATTTCATGGAACCGGGAACAGAAGTCTATGAAGGAATGGTTGTTGGGGAAAATTCCAGAGATAATGACCTCACTGTCAATATCACCAAAATGAAGGCTGCCAACAATATCCGCTCTGCGACGAAGGAACAGACGACAACGATGAAAAAACCAAGAGCTATGACACTCGAGGAAGCGCTCGAATTCATCAATGAAGATGAGCTGGTTGAAGTGACACCTGAATCCATTCGAATCAGGAAGAAGATTCTTGATAAGAGTGAAAGGGAAAGATCACAGAAGAAAGAAAAGTTTAAACTTGAAGCGGAGTGAATCTAATTGTTTCTCCCTGAACTGATGAATGTGAATGTAACGGAACGCCTGACGTTTTTCGGCAGAATCTTCGGTCTGGATACGAATCCAGAGGCGGGCATGTGGTACTTGTTCATTACCATCTACATGCTGTCGATTCTTGTCTACAACCTTGGGTTTGCACGTAAAATCAAGCTATGGCAGAACGTTGTCATTTACATCGTCATGTTTTTCGGATGTATAATGCTGACCTTCTTTGGTGCTTTTCTGCCGGTTGCAGAAAGTCTGGTCGTTGCTGCCATCATTTTGGCACTCTATCGCTTCAGATTGCACCAGGAACGTAAAGCCGGCAACATCAAAACTTCCGGAAAATAGAAAAAGGCTGTTCATCCTCGGATGAACAGCCTTTTTTCATAATAGGACTAGTCGAATCTGATACCGCTGACATGTTCAAGACGCGCCTCGACCTTCCCATCATTGATGACAAGTACATCGATGAGGCCATCTTCATAAAGCTGCTTTCCATCCTGGCTGAAATGAGCGTAGAACATATGACGCTCATCGTATGGAAGGGTTGTCGTCTGCGCTTCATGGTGCGTGAAGGTGATCATCGCATCTTCGCCGCTGGTCGGCTCTGTATATTCAAGGAACGGCTTCAGGCAGATGGCGAAAGTTCCCTCCAGCAGCTGCTGTTTCTTGAATTTCTTTTCGGATTTCAAAGTAGGCGGCTTTGTCGTGCCTTCTATGATCTGGCGGTTCCATTCTTTGGAATCGGAGAAATCAATCCGTTCATCGTCAGCATCATTTTCGAGTATCTTATCGAGTTCCTCTTTACGGTCATCGAAGATCCATGTGGATGGATCCAGAGTGATTTGAAAACGCACATTGCCCATAATCTGTATAATCATATTCATCCGCTCCTTATCCTGTAATTATAACAGACTTTAATAGTATATATAAATGCCCGCAACTGCTTTCATATGCTCGTCTTTGCTTGCTTTTTTACGTATGGTGATATAAAATTTTATAGAGAGTTTATAGAAAGGGGTTATTTCGTGTCCACATTAGATGAACTAAGTAAACAAGCTTATGACCAGTTGGAGAAAGACGCAGAGAAGATTGTTCAGCTGATCGAAGTGCAGATGGACAATCTGACAATGCCCCAATGCCCTGTCTATGAAGAAGTATTGGACACCCAGATGTTCGGGCTGTCCAAAGAAGTTCATTTTGCTGCCAGGCTTGGCCTGATCGATCCTCAAGATGGCCGTGCACTGCTGGAGAAACTTGAGAAGGAAGTCTCCAAAGTTCACGATGCATATATGGAAGATGAAAAATTCGAGTCTAAAGAAATGTGATCTTTAGACTTTTTTTAAATGAGGCGATACCTTGTCATTTATAAGAGATTTCTTTAATTACGTAAGAGTATATTCAAAATATGTCGATTTCACCATAATCATTACATATGTACTGCTGAGTCTGATCGGCCTTGTCATGATCTATAGTGCGAGCATGGTGACATCATGGAAAGATGGGGGCAACCCTGAGAGTTTCTACATAAAACAGTTGGTTGCCATCGTTCTCGGTTTTACAATGGTATTCATCATGGCATACTTCATGTCGGGGGAGTTCCTGAAGAATAAATATTTTCAGATAATTGCTACAGGGGCCATCTTCATACTACTGGTATATACGGCGCTTTTCGGTATGGAGGTAAATGGTGAGAGGAACTGGATTCCAATTCCTATAGGGGGATTCAACTTCCAGACTTCCGAATTCTTCAAGATTGTGACCATCCTCTACCTGGCCTATATATATGACCGCAAGAAAGATCGGCTGAAGCAGCTGGAAGGGGGGCATCTCGTTCCCCTTCTGTTCATCGGGTTCTGTACAATGATTGTCGTCACCAACGATTTCGGGACGGGCCTTGTCATCATGGGAATCATAGCAGGCATATTCCTATACTCGGGCATCCCCATCGGATTCCTTGCCAAAGCAGGTGGCGTGCTTGCTGTTGCTGCCGGTGTTGTCGGAGTGGTTACGTACTTGATCAAAGGCAGTATCCTCTCTCCCTATCAGCAGGCGCGGATCGATACATTCCTGCATCCATTCAATGATCCCACAGGCACGGGGTACCAGCTGACCAATGCACTGGTCTCCATATCGCATGGCGGGGTGACAGGGAATGGCATCGGCAATAGTGTAATGAAGCTTGGCTATCTGCCTGAGCCGCATACCGACTTCATCTTTGCCATCATTGCTGAGGAGCTTGGTCTGATCGGTGTGATGTTCATACTTTGCCTGTATCTTATTATCGTCATCAAGGCACTCAGGTATGCTGCGATTTCAAAAGACATGTTCTATCGTCTTGTATGTATCGGTGTAGCAATCTACGTTTCATTCCAGCTGTTCATAAATCTTGGAGGCATCTCCAAGCTGATTCCGCTGACAGGTGTGCCGCTGCCGCTCCTGAGCTATGGTGGATCTTCATTCTTGAGCATTTCGATCGCCATAGGTCTGCTGATCATTGCGGCCAAACACGTGAAAAAGTCAAAAGAGATGGAAAGCATCTGACTCCGGGTATCATTAGTACCCGGTTTTTTTATCGCAAATAATGAAATCGCTTCCATAAATATTTCAATAATACTATTAATATTTCGTAATTGATTTCATTGTATATTTTTTGAATATTTAATATAATTGATAAGTATAGCAAAGGAGGAAGATTATGAATAGAATCAACAAGCTGCTTGTCGCCAATAGAGGAGAAATTGCAATTCGTATTTTCCGGGCGTGCACAGAACTCGATATTACAACTGTGGCAATCTACAGCAACGAAGACAAAGGTGCGCTACATAGATATAAAGCAGATGAAGCTTATCTTGTCGGCGAAGATCTATCACCGACCGAGAGCTATCTAAATATAGAAGCGATCATCAGAGTGGCAAAAAATGCTGGTGTGGATGCGATTCACCCAGGCTACGGTTTCCTGAGTGAAAATATGGAATTCGCAAGACGGTGCCAGGAAGAGGGCATCATATTCGTCGGTCCTGAGCTGCGCCACCTCGATATGTTCGGAGATAAAGTAAAGGCGCGTGAAACTGCAGTTGCTACAGGTCTGCCCGTCATCCCTGGTACGGACGGTGCGGTCCAGTCTTTTGAAGAAGTGGAAGAATTCATCGAGACGCATGGCTATCCGATCATCATCAAGGCGATTTCCGGTGGTGGCGGCAAGGGCATGCGTATTGTCGATAGTGCAGATGACCTCAGGGACAGCTACGACCGTGCCAAAAGTGAAGCTTCCAAGTCCTTTGGCAATAGCGAAGTCTACCTTGAGAAATACGTTGATAGGCCGAAGCACATAGAGGTTCAGATCATCGGGGATACCGAAGGGAACATGCTTCATCTGTATGAGAGGGACTGTTCGGTCCAGAGGCGCCATCAGAAAGTGGTGGAAGTTGCGCCATCAGTCGGCCTGAGTGATGAACTGCGACTTGAAATCTGTGAAGCGGCGAAGAACATGGGCGAGCAGGTCGGCTACGTCAATGCAGGTACGGTGGAATTTCTTGTAGCGAATGAGGAATTCTATTTCATCGAAGTCAATCCGCGTGTTCAGGTTGAGCATACGATTACCGAAATGGTTACTGGTATCGATATCGTGAAAACCCAGATCCAGATTGCCGACGGCAATACGCTGTTCGGTGAAGTCATCAATCTGCCACAGCAGGAGAAGATTCCGCTGATGGGCTATGCGGTACAGTGCCGTATCACCACAGAGGACCCACTGAACGACTTCATGCCCGATACCGGTGAAATCATGGCCTATCGTTCGAGTGGTGGTTTCGGTGTCCGTCTTGATGCCGGTGACGGTTTCCAGGGTGCTGTCATTTCTCCCTACTATGATTCACTACTTGTAAAGCTGTCGACGCATGGGCTTACCTACAAGGATGCCAATGAGAAAATGACACGCAGCTTGAAGGAAATGCGGATCCGCGGTATCAAGACGAATCTTCAGTTCCTGATCAACGTCATAGGCAATAAAGATTTCCAAAAAGGGGACTATTCGACGAAGTTCATTGACACCACACCATCGCTCTTCGAGTTCGAAAAACCGAAGGACCGGGGAACGAAAACGCTGGAATACATTTCGACAATTACCATAAACGGTTTCCCAGGTGTAGAGAAACGCCAGAAGCCGCATTTCGATCCACCTGTACTGCCCGACCATGAACCGGTCATCAAAGAGGGAACAAAGCAGATACTGGATCGCGAGGGGCCGGAAGGGCTTGCAAAATGGCTGAAGGCCCAGGAGGATACTCTCATCACGGACACCACGATGCGGGATGCCCACCAGTCACTTCTGACGACACGGGTCCGGACCTACGACATGAAGAAGATCGCCCCGTATACGGCACATGATCTGAGTGATGCATTTTCTCTTGAGATGTGGGGAGGTGCTACGTTCGATGTCGCCTACAACTTCCTGAAGGAGGATCCTTGGAGACGTCTTGAAATATTGCGCAAGGAAATACCGAATGTACTTTTCCAGATGCTGCTGCGCGCCTCCAATGCGGTAGGGTATAAGAACTATCCTGATAATGTTGTGGAGAAGTTCGTACAGGAGAGTGCAGATGCTGGTATAGATGTATTCAGGATATTCGATTCCCTGAACTGGATGGAAGCGATGAAGCAGCCGATTGAAGCGGTGCTCAAGACAGGGAAGGTGGCAGAGGGTGCCATCTGCTACACAGGTGATATCCTCAATCCGGAGCGTTCCAATGTCTATACGCTCGACTACTATAGAAATATGGCCAAAGCTCTCGAAGCTGAAGGCGTCCATATACTTGCCATCAAGGATATGGCCGGCCTGCTCAAGCCGCAGGCAGCCTATGAGCTGATCGGCGAACTGAAGGCGACAGTGGATATTCCAATCCATCTGCATACGCATGATACAAGCGGCAACGGTGTGCTGATGTATCATAAGGCGATCGAAGCCGGTGTTGATGTTGTCGATACCGCCCTTGGAGCAATGAGTGGTCTGACTTCGCAGCCGAGTGCCAACAGCCTCTATTACGCACAGAGCAGTCAGGACAGGCAGATCCGTGCGGATATAGATGGTCTTGAGCGACTCAGCCAATACTGGGAGAGTGTCAGAAGGTACTACACTGATTTCGAGAGTGATATAAAGAGTCCGAATACAGAAATCTACAAGCATGAAATGCCAGGAGGACAGTACTCCAATCTGTTCAGCCAGGCCAAGTCACTTGGTCTCGGCGAGCGTTATGGTGAAGTGAAGAAGATGTACCAGAAGGTGAATATGCTGTTCGGTGATATCGTCAAAGTGACGCCTTCATCCAAAGTGGTCGGAGATATGGCGCTATTCATGGTCCAGAATGACCTTGATGAAGAGAGTGTCATCGAACGGGGGCCGCATCTCGACTTCCCGGATTCCGTTGTCAGCTTCTTCAAAGGCGAAATCGGCAGACCGGTGTCAGGGTTCAATACCGAACTCCAGGATGCTGTACTGAAAGGAGCAGAACCGCTGACGGAACGACCGGGAAAAGTGATGGAGCCTGTGGATTTCGATGCGTTGAGAGAAGAAGTGTCGCAATTCTGCGAGCGCAAGGTGACGGATAAGGATGTATTGTCCTACGCACTCTACCCGAAGGTCTTCAAGGAATTCATCAGTACGAATGACAGGTTCGGCAATGTTGAAGTGCTTGATACACCGACTTTCCTTTTCGGAATGCGTAAAAATGAAGTGCTTGAGATTGAAATCGACAAAGGTAAGACGTTGATCGTCAACCTGCTTTCTGTAGGTCATGTTCATGAAGATGGCTGTCGCTGGATGTACTTCGAATTGAACGGATTCCCAAGGAAGGTATATATCAATGATGAAAATGTGGAATCCACTTCAGCCCGCCTGAAGAAGGCGGATCCGACCGAGCTTGGAGACATCGGCGCACAGATGCCGGGCACGGTGAGTACAGTGAAGTACAAGGCGGGCGACACATTCAAAAAAGGGGAGGTCATCATCATTACAGAGGCCATGAAGATGGAGAACTCTGTAAAAGCGCCATTTGATGGCAAAGTTGCGGAAGTATTCGTGTCTGCCGGAGACAAGGTTGCATCCATGGATCTCATGATGACAGTAGAAAAGGCATAAAAATATACCCACACATTGTGTGGGTATATTTATTTGGTTCTGGAAAGCAGCAGGATGAAGTAGCATAGCAGTCCGAACAGCAGAGTGATGAACAGGGCATGCAGCAGAGCGATGAATATATTGACCAGGGTCAGTACACTCAGCATCCCGGTCAGGGCCTGCAGCAGTACAAGAATGAATGCAATCGTCCATCCGTACTTCAATATCCTGTACTGGCTATAGTGTCTGAGTACATGGATCAGTATAACGAATATCCAGATGACAATGATGCCGGCAAGTACGCGGTGGCTCATCTGCACCCATTGATAGAAATTCCCAGCCCATAACTGGCCCTGCCCGCAATGTGGCCACCCAAGACAGGCAAGTGATGAATTCGTATGTCTGACAAGTGCGCCACTATAGACAACCAGATAGATATAGATGGTCAGAAATATCGTGTGGTATCTGAGATATGAACCGATCACCAGAGATTGTGCTTCAAATTTCTGGTCGACTTCAAATACAAGTAGTGTGAGCAGGAAGACAGAAGCAAAGCTGATCAGAGAAATACCGAAGTGCGCTGCAAGAATAAAGTCGTTCTGTCCCCAGATGACTGCACCTGCACCAATCAGTGCCTGAACAAGAATGAAACC
The DNA here is from genome assembly GCF_009831115.1 of Salinicoccus hispanicus. Classification (GTDB taxonomy): domain Bacteria; phylum Bacillota; class Bacilli; order Staphylococcales; family Salinicoccaceae; genus Salinicoccus; species Salinicoccus hispanicus. The sequence goes on from NZ_WUUK01000001.1 coordinate 101,291, forward strand.
GATACTCATCATGACGAGAAAGCGTGTTTCCCTTTTGTGGGGAAGGAGTTTAAGAGCAAGCCAGCCCAGCAGGCCGACCATTATGATGGCCATGCCGGAGACTCCCCGGTGGGCAAGTTCGATAATTGTTTCAATCGGCCATGAGCTCGGGATGATCTGCCCGTGGCATAGTGGCCATGATCGTCCACATCCATCGGCAGAACCGGTTTTAGTTACCAATGCACCACCGATTTGCACGAAGACCATCATGAGTGTGGTTACGACGGCTAATATTTTCAAGTTTTTATACAATGGTAACACCTCAATAGTTCTTTTGATGTAAGTGGTCACAGATAACCAATATATATGAAAGGACATGTCCGTGCAATCATGAATATATTCGATTGCCCTTAACAATTCCAGAATATATGGTAAAATCGAAATGTACAACAAACAACTATTCCCAGTATAAAACACAAAAGGAATGAGATTGTGGCACATTGATGAACAATTTTTGAACAATATAAAATGTAACGATTTTATTTCAGAAATGTATAGTAAATGTGTCATTTTTAATTTATTATTATCTGTAAATGTGTCTGTGGTGAAAGGAGGCGTATGGATGCAAAGTGATGTATATGGTAATGATGTGCATCATGATAGTAAGGGAATCACCTTCAAGGCAGTGAAGACACTGGTCAAAGATGGTATTATCAAGGCGAACCTGATTCCGGCCTTTGCCGCAGGATTTCTGGCAGTAATGTATTATAATCAGTCTTTCTTCTCCAATGTTCCACTTCTGCTGCTGATGGTCGTAGCAACCGGACTTGTCATAGGCGGTGTTGCAGCACTGAACAACTACTATGATCGTGACATCGATTCAGTGATGGCATCGAAGCAGTCGAGACCCAGTGTCGACGGTACTTTCTCCGGTCGGGATATTCTGATGATCGGATACGGCAGCCTGGCTGTCGGGGAAATACTTCTGTTTTCGATCAATTCGACTGCTGGAACGCTCGGTCTGATTGCCGCTTTCGGATACGCGGTTGTCTACTCGATATTTGCAAAGCGTCATCTTCTATCGAATACGATTATCGGTGCAATTCCCGGAGCTATGCCACCGCTTATCGGCTGGGCCGTAATTGAACCGAATCTTCATATACTTGCCTGGGCGATGTTCATCGTGATGTTTCTGTGGCAACCTCCACACTTCTACGCGTTAGCAATAAAACGAAGCGATGAATACAGTAGGGCAGGAGTGCCCATGCTTCCTTCCGTGAAGGGAAACCACCGCACGAGGAGATCGATTGTCTTCTGGGTGGCACTGCTTCTTTTTACTCCCATCATGATGACGGAACTTGGCTTGTGGTTCGTTATTCTGGCAACTGCATTGAACATTATATGGCTGGTCATTTCGTTCAACAAGTTCCGTCCAGTCGAAGATGATAACCGGCATGCCGGCAAGGTGTTCATCTTCTCGTTGAATTACATTATGATTTTCTTTGTAATGATTATTGTCGCCGGTCTATTAGGAAATTTCTAAAGCTTAAGAATGAAAGAGAGGGCTATTTACATGAAAAATCGTTGGATGAATGCCAAGTGGCTTGGACTTATCACGATCTTGGCTGCATTTGCATCCGGGTGTGGTAAGAATCATCTCAGCACTTTAAGGCCAGCTGGTGAAGTTGGACAGGAACAGTTCGATCTTATGCTGCTATCCATCATTATTATGCTGTTTGTCGTTATCGTAGTTTCAATCATCTTTACTCTTGCTGTAGTAAAGAGCCGCAGGAAAAACCTGGGTGAAGATTTCGAACCCAAGGATGTTGCCGGAAATCATACACTTGAAGTGATCTGGACCGCAATTCCGATCATACTACTTATTATCCTTGCTGTCCCAACCGTCTATCTGACATTCAAACAGGCGGATACACAGGCAATGGAAAATGATGATGGCGAAGTGAACAGCGAAGAAATAGTTGTCAATGTTACCGCAAACCAGTACTGGTGGGAATTCGAGTATCCTAATGTAGATGTCGTTACTTCTCAGGAGCTTGTCGTACCAACAGATAAGAAAGTTTACTTCAACCTCCAGGCTTCCGATGTCAAACACTCATTCTGGGTACCGGCTGCCGGTGGTAAGATGGATACTAACATAGATGGCATCAACAGTTTCTATCTTACTTTTGATGATGGGAAAGCACAGGATTCAAACCGTCTTTTCTATGGTAAATGTGCTGAACTTTGTGGACCATCGCACGCGCTGATGGACTTCAAGGTCAAGGCGCTGCCTGAAGAAGAGTACGATCAATGGCTTGCAGATATGAAAAACATCGAAGAGCCGGTACAGGCATTTGCAGACGATGCAGCTGAAGGTCAGGAAATCTTCAACAACTCATGTATCGGCTGTCACGCTGTCACACCGACCGGTGCTGGGGCACAAGGCCCTAACCTGACAAACTTTGGGGACCGTGAACTGATTGCGGGCTACCTGGCTCACAGTGAAGAGAACCTCATCAACTGGATCGAGGATCCGGAAGCATTCAAACCTGATAACAAGATGACAGGTGCATATGACCTTACAGATGAAGAAATTGCATCTGTTGCCGCCTACCTGATGGAACTCAAAGTCGAAGAGGGTTCAGGTGACGTGGAAACGTTAAGGGAAAGTGCTGAAGAATCCTCGGAAGAAGAATCCACTGAGTCTGGTGAAGAAGAGGAAGAAGCCTCCTCGGAACCAAGTGAAGAAAGTGCATCGGATTCTGAAGAAGACTCCTCGGAATCCGATGAAGAAGGAGGTAACTAGTAATGGCATCAACAGCTAAAAAGCAAGGTGTCGGCTCTGTAATCTGGGATTACCTGACTACAGTAGACCATAAGAAAATAGCAATACTGTATTTGATTGCTGGTGGTTTCTTCTTCGTAGTTGGCGGTATAGAAGCAATGATGATAAGAATTCAGCTTGCTGTACCAAACAATGACTTCCTCTCGGCAGGACTGTTCAACGAAATGATCACCATGCACGGTACGACAATGATCTTCCTGGCAGCAATGCCGTTATTGTTTGCATTCATGAATGCAACAGTGCCACTTCAGATCGGGGCGCGTGACGTTGCGTTTCCGTTCCTGAATGCACTCGGTGTCTGGCTATTCGTTTTCGGTGGTATCTTCCTGAACCTCTCATGGTTCCTTGGAGGCGCACCTGACGCAGGCTGGACAAGCTATGCTTCACTCTCAATCGCGTCAGCTGGACATGGTATCGACTTCTACGCACTCGGTCTTCAGATCAGTGGTGCGGGTACATTGATATCAGGTATCAACTTTGTAACAACAATCATCAACATGAGAGCACCGGGTATGACATATATGAGAATGCCGCTCATGACATGGACGACACTGGTCGCTTCCGTACTGATCGTGTTTGCATTCCCACCGCTCACAATCGGACTGTTCCTGCTTATTTTCGACCGCATGTTCGGGTCCAGTTTCTTCCTGGTCGAAACAGGGGGCAACACAATCATCTGGGAACATTTGTTCTGGATATTCGGACACCCGGAAGTATACATCCTGATCCTGCCGGCATTCGGTATATTCTCAGAGATTTTCTCAACATTTTCACGTAAGCGCCTATTCGGCTACTCGGCAATGGTATTCGCCACAATCATCATCGGATTCTTCGGATTCATGGTATGGGCACACCACATGTTCACAGTTGGTCTTGGACCGACAGCGAATGCAATCTTTGCTGTAGCAACAATGGCCATCGCGGTACCAACCGGTATCAAAATATTCAACTGGATTGCGACTGTCTGGGGCGGAAGTATAGAATTCACTACACCGATGCTCTACGCACTTGCCTTCATTCCATCATTTACGATGGGTGGGGTTACGGGCGTCATGCAGGCGGCAGCACCAGCCGACTACCAGTATCATGACTCCTACTTCATCGTTGCACACTTCCATTACGTCATTGTTGGTGGTGTAGTGTTCGGACTGCTTGCAGGACTGCACTACTACTGGCCGCTGATGTTCGGTACGATGCTCAGCGAGAAGCTTGGCAAGATTACTTTCGTCATCTTCGTCATCGGTTTCCACGTGACATTCCTGATTCAGCACTTCCTCGGACTGTGGGGTATGCCGAGGCGTGTGTTCACCTACCTTGATGGGCAGGGGTACAATACAGCCAACCTCATATCTTCGATGGGGGCATTACTGATGGCTATTGCTGTAATCATACTTGTCATCAATATCATCATGACAGTCGCAAAGAACCAGAAAGTCGGTCGCGATCCATGGGGAGATGGCCGTACGCTTGAATGGTCACTGCCACTTCCTGTGCCATACTACAACTTTGCTCAGATTCCACTCGTTCGTGGACTAGATGCATACTGGATCGAGAAGAAAGCGAACAATGGCAGAATGATGCCTTCTGAATCACTGGAAGACTTCCACATGCCGAATAATTCGTTCATTCCATTCGTAATGTCCTTCGGACTATTTGTCGCTGCTTTCGGCGCACTGTACTTTGCTTCAGGCAAGGACTGGGCGATCGACGCAGTAAGCGGCCTGAATGTACATCCATGGGCACCATGGGTGCTGGGTCTTGGACTGGCTATTACAGTCGGTGCGATGATTACCCGTTCTATAAAAGACGACCTCGGCTACTACGTAACCAAAGAAGAAGTTCTCAGAGATCTTGAAGAAGAAGAAAGGAGGGCGAGATAATGGCTCACATGGAATATAATGTGCCAAGTGAAAGATGGCCTGCACATCCTGAAACAGCGACAATGGAAGGCAAGAACAAGTTTGTCGGCTTCTGGATTTTCCTTGCAGGTGAGACTGCACTCTTCGCGTCTCTCTTTGCAACATATCTTGCTCTGAAAGATTCAGTCCCAGGGGAAGATCACCCTCTGGCTGCTGATCTCTTCGCTCTACCGCTTGCATTTGTCATGACGATGTTTCTACTGACATCTTCCTTGACAAGTGTATATGCGATCTACCACATGAGAAACAACAATTTTGCCAAGATGCAGCTCTGGCTGGGTATCACTGTTCTGCTTGGACTCGGTTTCCTGGCACTGGAAATCTACGAGTTCATCGAGTATGTCCATCATGGCCATACATTCAGATCCAGTGCATTCGGCAGTGCATTCTACTTCCTGCTCGGAACACACGGTTTCCACGTTGTCATCGGTCTCGGGTGGATAACATTGCTCATCCTGCGTAATGCCAGACGTGGTATTTCCGTCTACACAGCAGCAAAAGTAAATACAGCATCCCTATACTGGCACTTTATCGATGTTGTGTGGGTGTTCATCTTCACAATAGTCTACTTGCTGGGAGTGATGTAACATGGCAGAAATCAAACAGGAACCAATGACAAAGAAGAAGCTCGATTATGTACGTCGTGAACGCACGAGGGAAATGCGACAGCAGGTCATTTCATTTTCACTGATGATCTTCCTCACGTTTACAGCTTTTGGCCTTGTCGCGATGGATATCGATTCGCAGTTTGTCATTCCCATCGTTATCGGCATGGCTTTCATCCAAGTCATACTGCAGTTCTTCTACTTCATGCACATGAAGGATAAGGGACATGAATTTGCAAAGTTGTTCATGCTGACAGGCATATTCCTGGCACTTTCCTTTGTCGTCACATTCATCTATATCGTATGGATTGGCAAACCAATCTAAGTCAGCATAAAGACCGGCACAATGTGCCGGTCTTTATTTGTCATCATATTGTCATGGTATTAACTTGCCGAACATACAGCTGGAAACTATACTGGGATTAAGCGTTTTTATAAAGGGATGATTCTAAATGGAAAACTTGTCATCTATATCAATATTCGGTTTTATCGCAAATTGGAGTCCATATTTTCTGGCATTTGTCGTTTTTCTGACTGCCGTCTACTTCCTCATCACCAAGAAGTGGTATAAGGATTTTGAAGGCGGTCGGCCGTTGAAACTTAAAGAAGGTTCGCTGTTTGCCACAAGCATGCTGCTGCTCTATGCCATGTATGGCGCACCAGTGGATGTACTGAGCCATATTCTTTTCAGTTTCCATATGCTGCAGATGGCCATCGTGTTTCTGCTGATTGCTCCGCTGATGTACTTTGCCATACCAGAGTATCTATGGAGTTATATTGTGAAACTGCCTGTTCTGAAACAGTTCTTCGCGATTGCCAGGAAGCCTCTGGTACCGTTGATCCTGTTCAATGGAATCTTCTCCATCTACCATATACCGGTCGTGCTTGACTTCCTTAAACAGAGTGGTGCACTGCACTCCGGCTTCAATGTTCTGCTCTTCATGCTGGCAATCCTGATGTTCTATCCGATCTTCAACAGGGTTGAACCACAGGAGAAGCACATGGGCGGACTATTCAAACTTCTTTATGTCTTCGCGATTGGAGCGCTCCTGACACCAGCCTGCGCACTGATCATCTTTGCCGGCGAACCTCTGTATAACACCTACACGGATGGAGATGCATGGCTTTCGGCAATGGAACTGTGTGTACCTTCAGGGGTCCTGGATGGTCTGAAGGGGCAAGGTATTATTTCAGGTCCTGAGTATTTCACCAACACGACACCGATCATGGATCAGCAGACCGGCGGCATCATCATGAAAGTGCTGCAGGAAGTTTTCTTCGCCTTCATGCTTGGCCACCTCTTCTTCAACTGGTACAGGAATGAACGCAAGGATGAAGATGAAGTGACACGCCGTTCTGTTGAAGAGGCGCGCCTTCAGAAAGAATTATTCAATCAATACAGATAATGGAATAAGGAGAATCTCACCGTGCATATTTTACCGACCATCAGTACATTATTCATTGTAGTCAGTGCAGTTTTCATGGCCGTAGGCATCGTCAAAGTCAGAAATGGACAGATTGCAGAACATCAGAAGATGATGACATATGCAGCAGTCAGCGCACTGGTCTTTTTCATCATCTATGCCTCAAGGACTGTATTCATAGGAAACACGGCATTTGGTGGGCCGGAAGGTCTCGTCCCTTTCTATACGGTGTTTCTGATATTCCATATCATACTGGCCACGACAGGGGGCGCCCTCGGTGGTGTCCAGGTCTATCTGGGCTATAAGAGAAAGCTTGCACCGCATAGGAAGATCGCCCCATGGGCGTCGACCATCTGGTTCGGTACAGCCATTACAGGTGTCATGGTCTATGTACTGCTTTATATACTCTACCCAGGCGGAGAGACGACTTCACTGATCAAAGCCATCCTTCAAGGATAGAAAAAGGGCTGCTCATATGAGCAGCCCTTTTTTACATGAAAGTTTATGAGATTGCTTTCAGATCCTGTGCGACAGCTCTGATTTTCTGTACCGCATGATCTACGAGTCGTTCAGGGAAGTGTTCATCGCTTCCGTACTCGAGGCCCGTCGGGTAGTAGTGCTTGCCCATGTACGGGTCCATCAGCTGAAGGATGGCACTTTTAGCACCGACGTCCCCCTCCACAGCATAGCCGGGAATACGCAGATAAAAGATGCCTTCCGGCACTTCATATTTATAATCGAAAGTCATCCGTTCATAATCCCATGCACCACCGAGTACAAGTCCGTTCTTATTCATAACATCTTGCAGTATATCCTGAGAAACGAGCATCGTCTCAAGAGTAGAATTTTCGAAAACCATGAATTTTCCTCCCTAAGCATTTTTCCATTACTTTAATTTTAATCTATTGTCCCGACAGTTGCAAATGGTATTTGAAAACTGCAAATGCTTGTGGTTGAAAACCATGAATCTGTGATACTATGTGAGTGAGGTGTTGTAAATGGTTACAGAAACAGAAATGGAAATTCTAGATCAGCTCGATGCCTTAAATGAAAAAATAAGGCAGACCGAAGCCTATCAGCAGTATTGCAGATATCGTGCACTTCTTGAGGAAGATAAGGAAGTGTCACAGCTCATAGATCAGTTTACACGTCTGAAGCTGGATTTTGAAGAAGTCCAGCGATTTGGCAGATATCATCCCGATTTCAGTACTAAACGGCGGGAGATCAACCAGTTCAAAAAGAAACTGGATATGCACCCCGTCATCATGGAATACAGAAGGTCCGAATATCAGCTCCAGGCTCTGCTTGACGAAGTGCTCTATCATGTAAGCACCAGTGTCAGCAGCAATGTCAATGTAGTCAGCAGCAACCCGTTCTTCTCCGTATCCGGGGAGTCGGGATGCTCTACAGGTGGCAGCTGTGGATGCCAAAGCGCAGGCTAGAACATACGAAAGGCTCCCCATCATCAGGGGAGCCTTTTCTAATATCTTTCATTCATCAGGTGATGGCTGATGTCCGGATAGTCGGTTACGATTGTGTGTGCGCCTTTTTGGATCAGTTCATCCATTTCGTCCATTTCATTGATGACCCAGTATCCGACCGCAATGTTCAGACTCTGCAGGTAGTCTATGAAACCTTCCTTGTTCAGTGGAATGTTGTTGTAGCGTGGCGGGATCTGGAAAGTGTCCGCTTTAGGGCTGAACAGATGCTTGAATCCTGAAGCATATGCCAGATAGGCGTTTCTGACCTGCTCTTCACCTGAGCCGAGTGCAATATCATCGCCGGAGTAGAGCTGGAAACGGTCAATCTGTGCATCGTAGAAGCTTGTGATGAGTACGCGGTCCTGGACATCCAGTTCATCGATCAGACGATAGAGCAGGCTTGGCATCAGACTGCCTTCATATGAATTAGGATCATCCTTGATATCGATATTGATGAGCTTGTCCGGATACCTCTCGATCAGTTCCCTGAGTGTTATGATGCGTGCATCTTCTGATTCCCTGTAAGGATGGTTGCCTTCTGCGTCCCGGAAGTGGTAGCCGAAGTCGAGCTTCTTCAGTTCGTCGAGTGTCAGGTTGCTTATGCGTCCGGCACCATTTGAAGTCCGGTCCACATAGGCATCATGGAAGACGACAATCTCCTCATCCTTTGTCATACGGATATCGACTTCAAATCCATCGACATCGAATTTGCTGGCTTTATCGAAGGCTGCAATGGTATGCTCCGGTGCCAGACCCATGCCGCCGCGGTGTGCAAAAACGTAGGGTGAGCGGTGTCTGAAGTACGGCTTGATGTCCCTGATCTTCGGTTCTCTGGTGACTTTGGTTCCGACCCATAGTCCGCCGATCAGTCCGCCTGTGATCCCGATTGCTGCAAGTAGGCTCTTTGTACACTTTTTCATAGTAATTATGCCTCCAATTATAGTTTCATTTAAAACTTCTTATTTCCATGGTATCATAACTGTATAAAAATATATAAGGTGGGGTAGTATGCTTGAGAAACGCATCGGCATATATATTTATTTTAAACAAAATAAATTCATACGACAATTGAAACGATACGGCCATCTCATATACGTCAATAAGGAAAAAAAGTACTTATTACTATATATATACGAAACCGACCTCTCTCAAACAATGGAAGCCTTGAACCGGTTGAAGTATGTCAGTGATGTAGTGGCAAGCGAATATCCGAATATCAAAAGGGAATACGGCACCGAGAATTTCGAGTCGAAGGACTATCGGGTCATCTGATTTCAGTTCAGAGGCGGAATCAGATGGTTCAGGCGCAGCACGCCGGTAATATACTGGTAGAACTGCTCCCTTTCGTGGAAGTCTTCCGGATCCCGTGTTGAGAATTCTATGACTGGAATGTCATGCTTGCGGCACCATTCATCGATCATCTTGTATTTCTTCCCTGCGCCATCCTTATAAAGGATGCCTCTGTAGATGGTGTATATGGCCTGGAAATTTCCACGGACCGGTGACATGACGAGAAGAAATGTCGACATGCCTTCTGCTGTATGAAGGAAGATGCCTTTACTGATTCTTCCATGATTATTCCCGATCAGTGCCTCAAGCTCGAAAAGGTCGCCATGACCTTCACCAAGTGTGATGAATTTCTGCATTTTATCAACTCCCATTCATCATTCTAAACCAACCATGTAAGGAAAGAAAGCAGGTTTCTCATGAGAATAATCAGCGGAAAGTATAAAACAAAAAAACTTGCGGTACTGAAATCGAATGATACAAGACCGACAACCGACAAGGTGCGGGAAAACATCTTCAACATACTCGGCCCGATCGAGGGCAGTGTCCTCGATCTATTTGCCGGGAGCGGGGCGCTCGGTATCGAAGCGCTGAGCCGGGGCGCGGATGAAGCCATGTTCATAGATGGGGCGAAAGACGCCATCGGCATCATAAAGGAAAACACTTCAGGTATCGATGAACCGGTGGAGATATTCCGCAATGATTATCGTCGGGCGCTTCGGGCAATGAGTAAGAGGGACAGACGTTTTGATCTGGTTTTCCTGGATCCCCCGTATCATAAGGGTATGGTCGTGACATCACTCGAACTGATCGACTCACTTGATATACTGGCCGAGGGCGGCCGGATAGTTGTTGAGACCCACAAAGACGAGGTTTACCAGACACCCGGGCATGCCAGTCTGAGAGAAGCAGTCTACGGCACCATCCGCATCAATGTACTGACGAAAGAAGGGGAACTATAATGAGCAGAACTGCAGTATGTCCAGGAAGTTTCGATCCGATCACCTATGGTCATCTTGATATAATAGAACGGACAAGCAAGATTTTCGATAATGTGTATGTCTCGGTTTTGAAAAATTCATCAAAAGAGGGGCTATTCTCCACAGAAGAGCGGGTGGCACTCATAGAAGAGGTGACCGCCCATCTGCCGAATGTCGAGGTGAGAAGCTTCAACGGGCTGTTGATCGACTTCTGTGAGGAAGTGGGAGCCGAGGCGATTGTAAGGGGTCTGCGGGCAGTAAGCGACTTCGAGTACGAGATGCAGCTGACTTCCATGAACCGGAAGCTGAACAGCTCGATAGAAACGATATATATGATGACCAACAACAACTATTCATTCATTTCGTCATCCATTGTCAAAGAGGTGGCCAAGTATGGCGGTAAAATAGAGGATCTGGTGCCACCGCTTGTGGAAGACGCCCTGAAACAGAAGTTCAATCTGCAATGATGACCGGTGTATTGAAGTCGTTCCGATCCGAACCACTGTAGATGTTATGGATGTCGGTGGCCATGATGTCGTTCTGTACAAGTTCGCTGTTTTTGCTGTTGACGTTGGTGATGACTTCAAGGTCTTCAGGCAGCGTCTTCAGGAAGGCCTGTCCGGTACGGTTCATGGCCAGCACTCTGACTGCATCGGTCATTTGTATTGCTGCCATCTGCGACTTTGTGATATTAAGCAGTATATAGATCATGAGACGGTTGAGCCGTGTCATTGTATAGCGTTTCGTCTTGACGTCCGCGAGGAAATCGCCATAGGAATGATGTTTCCTGATTTTGGCCAGCAGCCTGTACTCGATGCCCTCGGTCATCATATAGATTTCACGCAAGGATTGCGGTGTACTGCGCTGGATGAGCAGTTTCAGAGTGTCGAACAGAACTTCATTGTTCATCGGGCCGTTCGCATGGATGAGACGTGCGAGTTCCTCCGGCATGTATCGTGATGCTTCCTCAATCCGGCCTTCCTGGATCGCCAGTCTCAGACTCGTGGCACTGGAGAAGCGGGATTCGGACAGGGTGGTCTCACTATACTGGTTGCCGAGCCTCGGTATGGTCAGCGGAGTGATTTTGGAACCGAGTGAATCAATTGCCCGCAGATAGGACAGACCGAGTGTATTATTGGCACCGGTGAAGATATCGGAGCCGATGGCCTGGTTGATGGCCCGGGGATAGCTGTAGCCCTGCTTCATCGACTGTTCCATCTTCTCCTTTATGTTCTGGTCTTTAAGCTTCCGGTACGTATGATGCAATGCATCGATATCCCCGGACTCGCTGCCGAATACGATATGGTCACTGCCGAGGAGGTCTGCAACGTGCACGCCGCCGCGTGCAAAGTCATCGGCAAAGCTTATTGCCCATGGCATGGGCAGCTCGACTACAAGGTCGACATGCTTTATTGCAGTCTGCGCCCGTGTGAACTTGTCGGCAACGGCAATTTCACCGCGCTGTGTAAAATTACCGGACATGATTGCAATGACAACGTCTGCTCCGGTCAGCCGTCTGGATGCTTCGATATGATGGATATGTCCATTATGAAAAGGATTGTATTCAGTAATTAAAGATGTAATAATCATGGTTAGACACTCCTTTCTCTTCAATGATATTGTAACAGAAAATACCATTGGGGTAATGCGTAGTGTTAAGAAAAAAACTTGACAGAAAACCTTGTTGAAGGTACAATGTTTTTTGTGCTCATAAGAGGTGAAACTATATGAGATGGTCATTAACACAGCTTAATAAGTTCAATCAGAAATCAATCGCTGTAAATGAAAAGGTCCAGTTCGGAGAACTAACAGATCGCAAGGATGTCACTGGTACTGGAGAGACTTCAGTGGAAGGTGAAATCCATATACGGAATCGTGAGATTCTGGTCGATCTCACGATAGATACAGTGGTCAACATGCTCGATAGCCGTACTTCTGAAGATATAGAAGTACCCCTTCATATCGAATCACAGGAAGTGTTCGTTGAAGAGCCGGGCGAGACCGACGAACTGGCTGAAAATGTTCATCCAGTGACCCATACTTTGGATCTCGAACCCATTGTCCGTGAACTGATTGTCGTCAATATTCCTTTTGTCATCACCAAAAGTGATGAAACACTGACAGGTGGTAGCAACTGGTCAGTTGTAAAGGAAGAGGAACTGACGGAAGACGCGGAAAAAGTGGATCCGAGAATGGCAAAGTTGAAATCACTGCTAGACGACAGTGAGAATAAGGAGGAATAGAAATGGCAGTACCAAAAAGAAGAACCTCAATTACACGCAAAAGAAAACGCCGTACGCACCTGAAACTTTCAGTGCCTGGTATGGTGGAATGCCCAAACTGTGGAGAAATGAAACTTTCCCACCGTGTATGCAAAGAATGCGGCAGCTATAAAGGTGAAGATGTCGTAGCAAACTAATTGATACGACATGAAAAAGTCGCTGACGGAATGAATCCGTCAGCGACTTTTTGTGCTTTCATATTCAGTTCAGTACATAGCCTTCCGGATAAAAGATCAACGGATCATCCGCCATGTCCCTTTCAATATCATACTTCATCATTTCAAAGCCATGCTTTTCAAAGAATCCGCGTGCATTCTGGCGGCTGATTGCCTTGATAGGCAGTCCATAGTCTTTGGCGAACTCTATCATTTGGCTACCGAACCCGCGGCCCTGGTACTTTTCGAGTACTTCAAGCTTCCAGATGACCATATAGTCATGAGGTGGATCGAATATGGGCTGCTGTTCGTCCTCTTTACGGTACAGGCACATGCGGGCGGCCAGTGTATCGCCGACGTAGATGCCATAGAATGGGGAGTCGATATCAGCATCAATCATATTGCCTTCCATTTCTTTCATCATATGCAGTTCCTGCGCACCATACTCACGGAATTTCTTGAAATCTTCTACGGTTTTATAATTGATTGCTAGATGTTTCACTTCTGACATTTTTATTCTCTCCTTTGGTTTCATTATAGTATATTTCTTCAAAACCGTTCAATTGTTTTATATGTCTTTAATATTTATAATCTAATTACTACCCCGAAGAAGGAGACGGATTATGGAAATTGAATGTTTGCATTTCGGACAGGATGAATTTACAAAACACTTTAATAATAAAGAACAGGGAACGCTGCAGTTCTATGATCATCTTTCCTATGATGCGGAAAGTATAAAAAAGGTGCTCGATCGGCCCGTACATCCGCATACACAGAAGCTTGCCAGTATCATACAGGATGACATGGAGCAATACGGCCTGAGTGATGCCCAGCGCGACAACATAGAAAAACTCGGAGAGGGGCACCGTGTCATCATCGGCGGACAGCAGGCCGGCCTGTTCATGAGCCCAAGCTACATCATGCACAAGATCATCACACTGCTTGTGCTGACAGAAGAAATCAAAGCACAGCATGACTATGAAGCAGTACCCGTATTCTGGGTCGCCGGGGAAGATCACGATTTCGACGAGGTGAATCATACCCATGTCTATGACAAGCGGCATAGAAGACGGCGCAAGATCTCCTATAAACCGAACTTGACGGTACCGATGAGTCTCGGTTTCTATAGATATGATCCTGTCGAGATGGAGAAGACCCTTCTCGCAATCATCGAAGCGTGCGGCGATTCCGGTCTGCTGCATCATAAGAAGAACCGCATCATTGAGATGATCCATCAGAATGAGTACTGGACCGAACTGTTCCATGCGCTCGTCCATGATGTGTTCAAGGAGGAAGGGCTGCTCATCTTCAACGCCCACGGTGAGGCTGCGCGTGCATTCGAAGTCCCGATATTTGAACGCATGATCAACCAGCATGAAAAGATAGACCAGTCATTCAGAAGCGGACAGAAGAAATTCAATGAAACACTTGGGCTGTCCCCGATGATAGAGACCGAAACCAATGTCCATCTGTTCACCGGTTCCGAAGGAAGCAGAACCCTGCTGACGACGGAAGATGGCTGGTTTGAGACCGACAAAGGTCCAGTCGATAAGGAGACACTGATCGAAAGGCTTGGAGATACGCCTGAAACGTTCAGCAATAATGTCGTAACCAGGCCACTCATGCAGGAGATGCTGTTCAATACGCTCATATTCGCTGGCGGCGGCGCCGAGGTGAAGTACTGGGGAGAGCTCCATGAAGTATTTGAAGCGATGGCTGTTCCGATGCCGATCGTATTGAAACGTATGGAGATCATCCACGAAGATATGCGGCTTGCCAAGCTGCTTGCCAAATATGATCTCCAAGTATCGAAAAGGCTGCATGCAGATGTGGAAGAGGAAAAGGAAAGGCTTGTAGCCGATGCCACCGACCACGAGTTCCTCGATGCGGTGGATGATATAGGTACAAGACTTGAAGGCGACTACGCGGCATTATCGGATACTGCCGGACGGGAGCAGTATCAGCATCTGATCGAAGCAAACGTGAAAGTACACCAGAAGCAGCTTGCATATCTGAAGCGGAGATACCAGCTGGAAGTGAAAAAGACACTGAGAAGCAAGCTTAATGATCTTGAGGAAGTGGCGGAGAGAATCATGCCTGGTGGGGCTTTGCAGGAGCGGGTCTACCATCCATGGATGTTCCCGGTAGTTGATCCCCGTGCTTTAAGCTATACGACAGAACTGACAATTATAAAAGGCGTCTAGTATAACGGCAGTTTCCTTCTGATGGGAACTGTCTTTTTTCATGTTAAGTAATTAAATTCACACAAATGCACATAATATGTGGTACAGAGTGGGGAGATGTGGTAAATTATTTGTATAGGCGAGGTGATTCGATGTTCATGGGAGAATTCAAGCATCAGCTCGATGCAAAAGGACGCTTGATCGTTCCCAGCAAGTTCAGGGATGCCCTTGACAAGCAGTTCATCATCACAAGAGGCCTGGATCATTGCCTGTTCGGCTACACAATGGAAGAATGGGCACAGATTGAAAAGAAAATGAATACCCTGCCACTGACAAAAAGGGATGCCAGAAAGTTCATGAGAATGTTCTTTTCAGGTGCAACCGAAGTCGAAGTCGACAAACAGGGCAGAATCAACATTCCACAGAATTTAAGAGATTATGCTGAACTGACGAAAGAATGTACGATTATTGGCGTTTCACAGAGAATTGAAATATGGAGTACTGAAAAATGGGAATCATTCTATGATCATTCGGAATCCCATTATGAAGATATAGCAGAAGAATTGATAGACTTTGATTTATAGGATGTGAGGATATGTTCAGGCACGATACCGTTCTATTGGAAGAGACAGTGGACGGGCTGAATATACGCCCGGACGGCATTTATGTCGATGCCACACTAGGTGGTGGCGGGCACAGTGCCTATCTTCTCGAACAACTGACGACAGGACACCTGTTCGCTTTTGATCAGGATAGCCTGGCAATTCAGAACGCAGAGGAAAAATTAAAAGACAGTGGTAACCTCACACTTATACATTCCAACTTTGAATATTTGAAAGAAGCGCTTTCCGAAAAAGGCATTACGGGAATCGATGGTATATTGTATGATCTTGGGGTTTCAAGCCCACAATTGGATATTACAGAAAGAGGATTCAGCCACTCCAAAGAGGCAAGGCTCGATATGCGGATGGATCAGAGCCAGTCTCTGGATGCATATGAGATTGTCAATACATATTCCTATGAACAGCTGACAGGCATCTTCTTCAGATACGGGGAAGAGAAATTTTCCAAGAAGATTGCACGGGAGATTGAACGTCTGCGTGCTGTGAAGCCCATTGAAACAACTGTTGAACTTACAGAGATCATCAAATCGCAGATACCGCACAAGTTCAGAAGAACAGGCGGTCACCCGGCCAAGCGTGTCTTCCAGGCACTGAGAATCGCAGTGAACGATGAACTTGGCGTCTTCGAACGTTCTCTTGAGCAGGCAATCGGCCTTCTGAATAAAGGTGGTCGCGTCTCAGTGATTACATTCCATTCCCTTGAGGACAGAATCTGCAAGCAGATGTTCATGGAATATGAATCCGGACCTGAACTGCCTCGCAATATGCCGATCATTCCCGAAGCCTATGAACCCATTCTGAAGCGTGTCAACAAAAAACCGATTGTTGCAGATGACATGGCAGTGGAAGACAATCCACGTGCACGCAGTGCGAAACTAAGAATTGCAGAGAAGCAGAAATAGGGAGTGTTATTATGGCAGTAGAACGTTACCAGCAGACCCTGCCGCGTCCTCAGATAGAGCAGGAACAGATTCATGGGACCAGGAAAGCCAGACGCGTCATTGGCATCAAGAAATTTGAAGCACTTGCATATCTGCTACTGATGGCATTGATTGCAGCAGCTGCAATCTACGTACTTTCGCTCAAGATGGAAGCATATACACTACAGACCGAAAACACCCAGGTTGAGAGTGAGATTGCCATCAGGGAAGGCGAGATCAGTGAGCTTAAAACGGAAGTGACCGATCTTGCTTCATATGACAGAATCTATGAAAAAGCGAATGAACTCGGACTTGAACTGGACAATGGAAATGTAAAGGTTGCTGAGAAGTATGGCAAGGATTAGAATCAGGCTCGGTGAGAAAACTAAAACACTATCAGTTGGTGCGCTCCTAATCTACCTTGGTATAGGAGTGCTTTTTCTTTGCATATTTTGGCAATTCTCCTATCTGATGGTACATAAAACATTGGATGATGAAGATCTGGTGGCCCATGGCCATGACAAGTTTACACGATCAGCCGTCAGGGAGGCGGCACGCGGAGATATAGTGGATCGCCATGGTAACGTTCTGGCAAGCGATATGGAAGCATACCGCCTGGCATTGATTACGGATGCGGATTACCCGAACCACGTCACAGATCCTAAAAAAACAGCTGAAGCAGTGGCGGAAATCATAGACATGTCATCTGAAGATATACAAGAAAGAATAGAAGAGGGTATTGAAAATGAACGGTTCCAGGTGGAACTGGGCAAGGAAGGGCGTGATCTTTCCTATAACCAGAAAAATGCACTGGAGGACGGGAGCATTCCAGGCATCGTCCTGACACCCGAAACAAAACGCTTCTATCCGAATGGGGATTTCGCGTCCCATCTGGTCGGCTACGCCGAACAGGAAGAGGGGACGGATGAACTGCATGGACAGCTCGGTCTGGAGCGTGCCTATGACGATGTGCTTGAGGGCCAGGATGGCACCATAGACTATACACAGGATCTATGGGGATACATCGTACCAAACTCGGATACGGTCAAACCACCCGAAGACGGTGCAGAAATGAAGCTTACGATCGATTCGAATATCCAGCTGTACCTTGAGGATTCCCTGGATATAATGGAGGAGCACTTTGAACCGGAGGAACTGTTTGCTGTCGTGGCGGATGCTGAAACCGGTGAGATCCTGGCCAGTGGCCAGCGCCCTTCCTTCAACCCGAGAACCCGTGAAGGATTCGGCAGCAGCTGGCTGAACATGCTGTACCAGTACTCCTTCGAGCCGGGCTCGACATTCAAGGTGTTCGGTCTCGCTGCCGCAATCGATGCGGGCGTCTATGACCCGAACGCACTGTACGAATCCGGTTCCTACGATGTCAATGGATACACGATCAATGACTGGGAAAAGGAAGGCTGGGGAGAAATAACCTATAATGAGGGCATGCAGTATTCCTCCAACGCTCTGATGATGCTGCTGCAGGACAAGGTCGGGGAAGAGGCGATGCTCGACTACTATAGACAGTTCGGCTTCGGTGAAACGACCGGCTCCGAGTTCCCGAATGAACAGACCGGCACACTTTCCTGGGAAAGTGAACTGCAGAGAAAAACCACATCCTTCGGCCAGGGTTCAACAGTTACTCCGATCCAGATGATCCAGGGCATGACTGCAATCCTGAACGGCGGAAAGATGAAGAAACCGTATGTCATCGAATCGATCACAGACCCTGGTACAGGCGAAGTGCTGCATCAGGGCAAAGAGACAGTGGTGCGGCAGGTCATCTCAGAAGAAGCAGCGGATAAAACGCATGAAGAGCTCAATACGATGGTCGGCGGTTCCATGGAGAGGAATCCGCAATATCTGCTCGATGACTATGAAGTGGCCGGCAAGTCCGGAACTGCACAGGTGATCGATCCAGAAAACGGGGGATATATGGATGGGCCCTACGAATTCCTGACCTCATTCATCGGCTACGCACCGGAGGACGATCCGGAAGTCATCGTCTACTACGGCGTGAAACTTGCTTCCAAAAATAAATCCGATACGTGGGATATCGGTGTCATGCCAGGATTCAATCCGCTGATGGAACGTACGCTCAAATATCTGACAGTCGGGGAATCAGGGAGCGCGCAGGGGGCAGAAGTGATCGAAGTCGGTGACCATACCGGCGAGAACCTCACGGAAATCCCATTTGCATCAGATGCTGCCATACAGACCGTCGTGATCGGCGACGGAGAAGAGGTGGTGGACCACTACCCTAAAAATGACACACTTCTGCCATACGAGTCATTCTTCGTCAAGACTGAAGGAGAAGCGGCAATGCCTGATCTTGCAGGCCTGTCCAAACGGGAAGTCATACTTTTTGGCGACTTCATCGGTGTTGAAGTCACCGTAGAAGGAGAGGGATATGTAAAATCCCAGTCCATTGCGCCCGGTACCATTCTTAGTAACGAAGAAGCAATCGAAGTCACACTATCATCCAATGACCCCGAAGATTAGAGGAGGACAAAATGAACTATCTATTTCCAATCATCGCATTCATCAGCACAGTCATACTGGTGCCGGTGACCATACCATTACTGAAACGGATGAAGTTCGGACAGTCCATCCGCGTCGAGGGTCCGAAGAGCCACCAGGTAAAGACGGGCACACCGACAATGGGCGGACTGACCTATCTTATTCCGGTCATCGTCCTGTCCATCATCGCACTTCTGATGGTGGAAGATGCATACAAGATGCTGGTCCTTGTCATTGTGACAGTCGGATTCGGCCTGATCGGCTTCATTGATGACTACATCATCGTCGTCAAGAAGGACAACAGGGGGCTATCCTCCAAACAGAAGTTTCTTGCACAGATCATCGTTTCCGTCATCGTCTATTTCATCATGACCCAGGCAATTACGGATATCGATACGAGCATCCATATACCGGCAACGGATATCAATATTCCGCTCGGCGTACTGTTCATGCTATGGATCGTCTTCTGGCAGGTGGGATTCTCAAATGCCGTCAATCTGACAGATGGCCTCGATGGATTGGCTACAGGGCTGTCCATCATCGCCTTTTCAAGTTTCCTGGTCATCGCAATCATGCAGGAAGAAATGGCAATCGCTCTTTTCCTCCTCATAATGATCGGCGCACTGCTCGGATTTCTTGTCTTTAACAAATACCCGGCAAAACTGTTCATGGGAGACACAGGTTCCCTTGCGCTCGGCGGCATCATCGCCACAGTTTCGATCATGCTTAATGAGAGTCTTCTGCTTCTTTTGATCGGAATCGTTTTTGTAGTCGAAACAGCTTCAGTAATGTTGCAGGTGGCTTCGTACAAACTGACGGGCAAGAGAATATTCAGAATGACACCGATCCATCATCACTTTGAGCTTGGCGGCTGGAGCGAGTGGAAGATTGTTATCGTATTCTGGACTGCCGGCATCATTGCCGGTGCCATCGGTGTCCTATTGGGGGCGTTGTAGATGACTGCCAGTTTTGAAAATAAAAATGTAGTTGTACTCGGGTATGGCAGGAGTGGCAGAAGTGCCGTTTCGGCACTTGTTTCACTCGGTGCGGTCGTTACTCTGACGACAAATGAAATCGTCGCAGATGAAAAAGTTCGCCAGACGTTGAAAGGGTGGGGCGTCGAAATCGTGGATGGCCACCATCCGACGAGTCTGCTGAATGATGCTGAGCTGATTGTCAAGAACCCGGGCATTCCCTATACCATTCCGTTTCTGCAGGCAGCTGCTGAAAGAAATATACCGATTATAACCGAGGTTGAACTTGCATATCATATGTCTGAGGCACCGATCATCGGCATAACCGGTACAAATGGAAAGACGACAGTCACGCATCTGATCGGTGAAATGCTTGAGCGGTCAGGTCTATCGCCAATATTGTGTGGAAACATCGGATATCCGGCATCAGAGGCTGTTAGCGAAGCTACAAAGGAAAACATCCTGGTCATGGAACTCTCTTCCTTCCAGCTGATGGGCATAAAGGATTTCCAGCCGGATACGGCAGTGTTCACCAACATATACGAAGCGCATATCGACTACCATGGCAGCCGGGAAGCCTATGTACAGGCGAAGATGAACCTGCTGTCCAATATGGGTCGGCAGCAGATAGTAGTATTCAATGGAGCGCAGCGGAATATGCTGGAAGACACCGACACTCTGCATGTCGAATATTTTTCCACCTCGGACGGCGGCGATGCCTCTATAGTTGATGGCATGGTCACATACAAAGGGACGCCGCTGATCCACGTCGATCAGGTGAAACTGAAAGGCGATCATAACCATGAAAATATTCTGGCAGCACTGCTTGCTGCCAAACGGCATGGTGCGACCGATGAAGCGATCAGGGAGACACTGCTGTATTTCGGCAGCATCCCGCATCGTATGGAGCATCTTGGCGAATACGAAGGTGTATCCTACTATAATGATTCCAAGGCGACCAATAATCTGGCCACCACTTTTGCGCTGAAAAGTTTCAACGAGCAGATCATCTGGATTGCCGGCGGACTTGACCGGGGGCAATCGCTCGAATCGCTTGTTCCGCATATGGACAACGTGCGCATGATCATCACTTTCGGTGAGACGAAGGAAAAGTTCAAAGCGCTTGCCGAGAGTACCGGGAAGGCCGTTCTGATTTCAGAACATCCCTATGATGCAGTGCAGGTGGCGGCAGCGCATGCAGCGCCTGGAGATATCGTCCTATTTTCTCCGGCTTGTGCAAGCTGGGACCAGTACAAGGACTACGAAGCAAGAGGCGACCACTTCAAGGAAGGGTTCAGCACGCTTGATAGATGAAAGAAGGGAGTGAGCCGATGAGTGAGAGACCTGACATAGACGAAATGAAACAGAAGTTGAAGCGCACGAGGGGATCGAACAATCATGTGCTGGGTGAACGCCTCAGCAGCGGCTCTCCTCCCGATGAACAGCAAAGCGGATCCGATGGTGATGTATCTGGATATGCACCCGGGCAGGGTGATGGGGAGCCGGGACAGGAAGAAGCGGTCACCACTTTCCACGGCAGGCTGATGGAGGAAGCAAAGAAGCAGTCTTCGATGCAGCATTCTGTAGATGAAGATGAAATCGAAACTTTTCCACGAAAAGACAAGAAGCAGAGAAGAAAACGCGAATGGCACCGTCCAAAGTTCACGCGTGCGCATTTCTATATACTGCTGCTGCTTGTTCTGCTGATTTCCGTCGGCACGCTGATCTGGTATGTATTCAGCAGTGCGAGTGATATCAAAGACATCAATATCTCCGGAAACGAACTGATCAGTGATGAAGAGATACAGGATCGGCTGCATTTTGATGAAGGGACTAAAATGTTCAGCGCAGACCTGTCACAGGCCAGGGAGAACATCGCGCTTTTGCCTGCTGTCAATAATGTCGAGCTGGAGAGGAACTGGTGGAGTGCAATCAATGTCACTGTGACTGAATACAGGGCGCTCGGGTATGTTGCCAATAATACCGACTACTATCCGGTTCTTGAGAATGCACAGATACTGAGGGGCTATCCATCTTCTCCGAAGAAGGCGCCCATACTCCATTATTTTGAAGGCAGGGAATTCAACCAGCTGGTTGAGAATCTGGATAAGATAGATGATGAAATACTGGAAGGCATTTCCGAGATATACTACCGTCCTTCCGGAAACTCTTCGACACGCATCCACATGTTCATGAACGACGGCCAGGAAATTGTTGCAGACTACCGGACGATAGATGAAAAGATGAACTATTATCCAAGTGTCCGCAAGGAGATCGGAGATCCGAATTCGGGTGTCATCGACTTTGAAATCGGCAGCAGCTTCCTGCCATATGGAAGCCAGGAGGCAGAAGAGGTCAAATCGGGCATCTACGAAACGCCGGTACAGGCAAAATACATCGAGGATGTAAATCAGGCACTGGCAGATGTAAGAGATCAGCTTACGGAAATCGGCGGCGGGGAATAATGATTCCCCGCCTGTTTTTATACTGGACTATTATGCATAAATAGTTCACAATATAAAAAGTATAATGTAAACTATATGATAGAAAGCTGAAACAGGCTTGCTAGGAGGCAAATGAGTTGAAGGAACATTATTATGTTGCCCTGGATATCGGTTCCGCAAGTGTGAAGGCGGTCGTTGGTGAGAAATTCCATGATGGTGTCAACATCATTGGCACTGGCCAGACCTTTACGGATGGCATATCCAAAGGGAAGATAAAAGATTTTGATCTGGCGAGAAATGCTATTATAGATACGATTAAAAAGGCAAAGATCTCATCTGGAGTCGACATAGATGAAGTCTTTTTAAAAATGCCGATTACTGAAACTGAATTCAAGTTCAGTGAGGAGGAGTTGCGTTTTGGCGGCAATTCCACCGAAATCAATGGTACACATATCGAAGACCTCCTGGAAACGCTGAGGGAAAGGGAAATCCATAGAGACCGTGAAGTGGTGACCGTCTACCCCATCCATTTCAAGGTTGACGACCTGCATGAAGTGATGGATCCGAAAGAAATGATGGCGACCCAATCACTATTCGTACGCGCAGGCATCGTTCTGGCCAATAGGACATTGCTCATGAACGCAGTCAAATGTGTAGAGGATGCAGGCCTTGAAGTCCTGGATGTCTATTCCGATGCGGTCAACTATCAGCATATATTGAGCGAGTCCGAGGTGGAGCTTGGGGGTGTGGCGATTGATATCGGCGCAGATCTTACACAATTCGGCTACTATGAACGCGGCACACTGAGATATGCCGGCAGCATCCCTGTCGGGGGCAATCATATTACAAACGACCTTTCAGAAGCGTTCAACACGCCGACAGAAGCTGCCGAAAAGGCAAAACAGCAGTATGGACACGCATTCTATGACCTCGCTTCCGAGGCGGATATCATCAGACTACCGCAGCGGGATGGCGAACCGGACATCGAAGTGACACCGAAAGACCTTGCGGATATCATCGAAATGAGACTGGAAGAAATGCTCATGGGTGTCTTTGAAGCACTTCAGCAGCAAAAGATCACCAAGGTCAATGGCGGTTTTGTCGTTACAGGCGGTACAGCCAACCTCCTTGGAGTCAAAGAGCTCATGCAGGACCTTGTATCCGAGAAGATCAGGGTGCACGTCCCGAATCAGATGGGTGCACGCAAGCCGGAATTCTCAAGTGTCATTTCAACCGTATCAAGCGGAATTATGTTTGATGAACTTCTTGAGTATGTTACAATTGATAATTATGAGACGGAGTCGGAGGATGCTCGACATGACGCATCCGAAGAGACATCGGGCAGCTTTTTCAATGGTCTTTTCAACAAGCGGAAAGAACATAACACCCGTCAGCTGGAATCAGGGGAAACCTACAAGTATCCACCTGGAAAAACCAGCGGGTCTGCTCCGGAAGAAGCAGAGTATGCCGACTACGCATATGATGAAACGCGTTCGGATGAAACAGTCACAAAACGCTCTGAAGACACGCGTCAAGGTGAACAGAAAGACTATCGTGGATACATGAAAAAGTTCTTTAAAAATTTGTTTGAGTAAGATGAATGACTGGAGGAAATGGAAATGTTAGAATTCGAGCAAGGTTTCAACCATATGGCAACATTGAAAGTTGTAGGTGTAGGTGGCGGCGGTAACAACGCAGTCAACCGCATGATCGATGATGGCATGCAGAACGTCGAGTTCATTGCCATCAATACAGACGGACAGGCGCTGAACCTGTCAAAAGCGGAATCCAAGATCCAGATCGGCGAGAAACTGACCCGTGGTCTCGGTGCCGGTGCAAATCCGGATATCGGCAAGAAAGCTGCTGAAGAGTCAAGAGAGCAGATCGAAGATGCAATCCAGGGTGCGGACATGGTGTTCGTTACAGCTGGAATGGGCGGCGGTACAGGTACAGGTGCTGCTCCAGTCGTTGCCAAAATCGCAAAAGAGATGGGTGCACTGACAGTCGGTGTTGTTACACGTCCTTTCTCCTTTGAAGGCAGAAAGCGCCAGACACAGGCTTCTGCAGGTGTAGACGCAATGAAGGCGGCAGTCGATACACTTATCGTCATCCCGAACGACCGTCTACTTGATATCGTGGACAAATCCACTCCAATGATGGAAGCATTCAAGGAAGCGGATAACGTCCTTAGACAGGGTGTCCAGGGTATTTCCGACCTCATCGCTGTCAGTGGTGAAGTCAACCTCGACTTTGCCGATGTCAAAACAATCATGTATAATCAGGGATCCGCACTCATGGGTATCGGTGTATCAAGCGGTGAAAACCGTGCAATCGAAGCATCCAAAAAGGCGATTTCAAGCCCGCTCCTTGAAACATCCATCGTCGGCGCGCAAGGCGTACTGATGAATATTACAGGTGGCGAATCACTGTCGCTGTTTGAAGCGCAGGAAGCAGCAGATGTTGTCCAGGATGCAGCAGACGAAGATGTCAACATGATCTTCGGTACTGTCATCAACCCTGAGCTTGAAGACGAGATCATTGTTACTGTCATCGCGACAGGGTTCAACGAGAAATCCGTAAACCGCACACCTGAAAAAGAAGAGAAACGTGAGTCATTCACTTATCCGACTTCTTCCAAGGAAAGCACGCCGGAACGCGAACCGGAACCTAGAGAAACAAACAATGATTCACAAGATGATTATGAAGTGCCTACGTTCTTGAGAAACCGTTCAAGACGCAGAAGATAGAAATAGAGCATAAGTCAGAAGGGCAAGCCTTTCTGACTTATTTTTTGAGGTGTGGACATGAAGTTGAACATTCATAAGCATTACGTGGGCACCAAGGTCGATGATATACTATTCGGCTATACGAAGCGGACGGATGGATATAGTGATTACCCATCAGAAAGTTTCAATATGGCTCTATATATCGGCGATGATGCCGTAAATGTGCACCAGCATCAGAATATGCTGGCTGATGAAATCGGCTTTGCCCCGGACCGCTGGGTGCTGCCGATCCAAAAGCATGGTGCCAACATCAAGGAAGTGGGGCTTGACGATGCCGGCACGAATGTCCGGGAGCTGTCGGATGCCCTCCATGATGTCGATGGTCTGTATACATATGATCGCGGATTGCTCCTCACCATGAACTATGCAGATTGTGTACCTGTTCATGTATGGAGCAGCAAGAACGACTTTACAGCCCTCCTGCACGCCGGGTGGAGAGGGACAGCACATGATATCATCGGGACGATGGTCAGGGAATATGGCAACGACCCAAAAGACCTCTCGATCATGATTGGTGTCGCGATCAACGGGGCGTGCTATACTGTAGATTCGAAAGTCATCCATGAAGTGGAGAAAGTGGGGTTGCCGAGCGATGCGGTGGATCAGAACGAAGCGGGATACAATCTCGATCTGAAGACCGTCAATCGGCATCAGGCGCTGCAGGCAGGTGTGCTTCCGGAGAACATCCATGTTTCAGAACTTGGAACTGAAGATGTCGAACAGTTCTTTTCCTATCGTCTGGAAAAGGGACAGACCGGTCGGGCACTCGCGTTTATCGGGAGGTACGAAGATGATCAGAGATAGCTATGAAAAGCTGAAGCAGGAAATCGGAGATCAGGCCAAGCTGATTGCGGTTACCAAATACCATTCCGCCGAAGATGCACTCGCGGCTTACGATGCCGGTGTCCGGCATTTTGGAGAGAATCGGATCGAAGGGTTTCTTGAAAAACGTGAGGCCCTGCCGGAGGATGCGGAAGTACATTTCATCGGTACACTGCAGTCGCGTAAAGTGAAGGATATCATCGACCATCTCAATTATGTGCATTCACTCGATCGCATGAGTGTGGCTAAAAAAATTGAACAATACAGCAGTCATACTGTAAAATGCTTTATACAGGTAAATGTTTCAGGAGAGTCGAGCAAGCATGGACTATCACCGGAAGAGGTGCCCGGGTTTCTCGATGACATGCGGGCGTACAGCAGGATCAGAATCATCGGGCTGATGACAATGGCGCCGCATACAGAAGATGAAGCTGAGATCGCCTGGGTATTCGAACAGCTCCGTATATTAAAGGATTCACTGAAAGAAAAGAATTCCGGAAATATACAGGTGGAGGAGCTGAGCATGGGGATGAGTAATGATTATCATGTTGCTCTCAGGCATGGTGCCACCTATGTGCGTATTGGCAGCAAATTAATGGGGAGCAGGTGAAAACCATGGCCATCAAGAAGTTTTTTAAGGATATATTCATTGTCGAGTATGAAGAAGACGACACAACGAAAGAAAATAAAGAACAAAAAGCAGTAGGCAGCAATGCAAAAGTGACAAGCCTGGAAGAATCCAAAAAAGGGCGGACCCAGAATTCATCTGCAGAAGCACCACCGTCAAAGCCGGATGAAAAGGAGACGACGCCTTTGAACTACAGGAAGACGGAACGGAAGAAACCTGTCAGAAAGCGCCAGGAAAAAGAAAGAAAAGCCATTCAGAAGGAAAAGGAGACCACTTTGATGAGTGCAGAAGCGAGCAATACAAAAGTATGCCTGTTTGAACCGAGAGTATTTTCCGAAACTCAGGACATTGCTGATGAGTTGAAGAATGAGCGTGCTACGCTGGTCAACCTGTCAAAAGTGGATCAAGGTCCGAAGAAGCGGATCGTCGATTTTCTGAGTGGTACTGTGTATGCCATGGATGGCGACATCCAGAAGGTGGGTGCGGATATCTTCCTGTGCACACCGAACAGTGTCAGCGTTGAAGGTGAAATCAGCGAGGGCAATAGTCAAATCGAAGAAATGTAAGGAGAATCATATTGGACACTAACCTTATCATAGAAATACTAGGCTTCATACAGCGTTTCGTAAACACTGTATTCCCGATCTTCACCTGGGGACTCATCATCTATATTTTCAGCTCCTGGGTGCCTGGATTGAGGGAATCGGCATTCGGCCAGATTCTCGGGAAGGTCTACGAACCGATACTTGAACCTTTCAGAAAACTGATTCCACCGATCGGCGGCATGCTCGATCTGTCTCCGATCATCGCCATACTGGTGCTGAATCTGTTCCTGAGAGGTCTGAATGCAATTTTCAACGCCGTCATCATCGCAATGTACTGAATACTGAAGAAATGGGGCGCTCATAACGGACAATTGGTCATCGACGATTGCCCGGGTGAGCGCCTTCATTAATCTATACTGGAGGATGGAGATTGGAAGGGATCTATCAGCATTTTAGAAAAGAAGAGCATGAAAAGATCACGATGTATAATGGCAAGTTCGAAATCGCAGAACGGGACTATTATCCGGTTCTGCTCGATTTCCTCGATCCGAGGGAGCAGATGATCGTGACCAGCCTTGCCGGTGGCTACCCTGAGCTCAAAGTCGAATTCTATGGCGGGGCCGGTGATCGTGAGCGCAAAAGGGCCATGATCATACCCGAGATGCTTGAAGTGTCATTGGATGAATATGATATTGCCGTTTTTGAAATGAAGTACCCTGAAAAGTTTGTCTCGCTGACACACCGCAACATACTCGGCGCCATAATGAATGTCGGTGTGGACCGTTCCCTGATTGGTGATATTGTAGTCGGGGGCAGTATACAGTTCGCAGTTGCGGCACCGTATGCGGCAATGTTCCGTCAATCACTTGATAGGATCAGGAATGCGCCCATCACGCTTGTGGAAGTCCCCCATGAATCCTTCATCGAGGCGGTGGATGATGGAAAGGCCGCATCGATACTCGTCTCCTCTTTCAGAGTGGACGCGATCATTTCCGAAGTGATCAATGAAGGACGTGCAAAGTCGAAGACACGCGTTGAGAAGGGCAAGGTGAAAGTCAATCATTCGATTGTTACGAGCCCTTCATTTATAATGGAGACCGGTGATACAGTATCCATCCGCCACTTTGGACGTTTCAAGGTCACGGAGCTGACTGCAGAGACGAAAAAAGGAAAATACCGGCTCGAGGTTAGAGTCTATCGGGATGGGTAATACACAACTGAGGTGAATATTATGGATAGAGAAGAAGCTGTCAATCGTAAATTCCCTACGGTGTACCGTGGTCTGGATGAGCAGGAAGTACGCACACACCTTAGGGCACTGCAGGCGGAGATTGACCAGAGAGATGAAAAGATCAGTCAGCTCGAAGGCATGCTGGATGAGAAGGAAGAGAACCTGAACAGCTTCAGGAATGTTGAAACAAGCATCAATGAAGCCATACTTACTGCCCAGCGTGCGGGTGATGAAGCCAAGCGTACAGCGCAGGCAAGAGCTGAAGAGATTGTGAAGTCGGCTGAAGCGGAGCGCGAACGGATCGTCAGCGAGAGCCTTGCGCGTGCACGCCATATCGCCAGCCAGACCGAGGATATGAAGCGGCAGTCCAAGATTTTCCGTGCGCGGTTCAAAATGCTGGTTGAAGCACAGCTCGACCTGCTGAAGTCGGATGACTGGGACTACCTGCTTGATTTTGAAACCAATCAGGAGCATCGGGTGGACGATCTTGAAGCAGTGGAGCGGGACCAGAACGAATGACATGTTGACGGATCAGCGGATATTTAGCATAATGATAGTATTGTTAGACATGCAGACGCCATTGGCAGCAGAAGCGACCGGGGGAAGGTGGGAGCCCCGGCAGACGATGGCGATCTTGATATCACTAATGATCCATGTTCATATTGAAATCAAGTGGACTCTGGAATGGAGTCAATCAGGGTGGTACCGCGGATCATTTCGCCCCTATTGACGCTATTTCAGAGTTTTTTAATTCATGAAGCAATCCAAGGAGAGAAGGAGTTAGGAAAATGGACTATAAAGAGACTTTGCTCATGCCGAAAACAAAGTTCAAGATGCGTGGAGGGCTTGTCAACAAAGAGCCTGAAATGCAGAAGAAATGGCAGGAAGATAAGCTGTATGAAAAGAAATTGAAGCTGAATGAAGGGAATACGCCGTATGTGCTGCATGATGGCCCTCCGTATGCCAATGGTGCCCTGCACATGGGACACGCACTGAATAAGATCATCAAGGATATCATCATCCGCAACAAGCAGATGCGCGGCTACTATGCACCATATGTTCCAGGCTGGGACACACATGGTCTGCCGATCGAACAGGCGCTGACCAACAAGGGTGTCGACCGTAAGAGCATGACGATCGAGGAGTTCAGAAACAGATGCATCGAGTTCGCCGAGACTCAGATCGACCTGCAGCGTGAAGGATTCAAGCGCATGGGTATCGATGGGGAATGGGACAACCCCTACCTGACGTATAAGCCGGAGTTCGAAGCGGCGCAAGTGCGCGTGCTACGCGATATGGTTGAAAAGGGCCTGATCTACAAGGGCAAGAAACCGATCTACTGGTCGCCTGTCAGCGAATCTTCCCTGGCGGAAGCAGAACTTGAATACAAGGATAAACGCTCCCCATCCATCTATGTCGGCTTTGAAGTTTCAGATGGTAAAGGCCTGGTCGACGCCGGTGTCAAGTTCGTCATCTGGACAACTACGCCGTGGACGATTCCTGCCAACCAGGGGATTGCTGTGCACCCTGAACTGAACTATGTGCAGTTCGGCTACGAAGGTCAGGAATACATTGTTGCCGAAGATCTGCTCGACCACTTCTGCGAAGAAGTCGATTTCGACAAGGATAAGGTGACGCGTACGAAGGAATTCAAAGGCGAGTCGCTTGAATACATTGCAGCCAAACATCCGCTGTTCGACCGTACGAGCCTCGTCATACTCGGTGACCACGTTACAACGGACGCGGGTACAGGCTGTGTGCACACTGCACCCGGTCATGGTGATGACGACTTCATCATCGGCCAGAAATACGATCTTGAAGTACTCAGTCCTGTGGATGACAAAGGTGTATTCACAAATGAGGCAGGCAAATATGAAGGTCTCTTCTATGATAAGGCGAACAAGGTCATTTCCGATGATCTGAAGGATTCAGGCGCTCTGGTCAAGCTGAACTTCTATACCCACTCCTATCCGCATGACTGGCGCACCAAGACACCGGTCATCTTCCGTGCCACACCACAGTGGTTTGCTTCAATCAGAAATGTACGCGAAGATATTCTTGAAGCGGTCATGGATACGAAGTTCCAGGTCGAGTGGAGCCAGAAGAGAATGTACAACATGATCAAGAACCGTGGCGACTGGGTCATTTCCCGCCAGCGTGTCTGGGGTGTACCTCTGCCGTTCTTCTACGCGGAAAACGGCCAGGAGATCGTCGATACGGATGTCATCGAACATGTCGCTGAACTATTTGAAGAACACGGTTCGAACATCTGGTTTGAATGGGATGCCAAAGATCTGCTGCCTGAAGGCTATACCCACGAAAGTTCTCCGAACGGAGCGTTCACGAAAGAAACGGATATCATGGATGTCTGGTTCGATTCAGGCTCCTCCCATCGTGGTGTGCTGGATAAAAGAGACTACCTGACATATCCTGCAGATCTTTATTTTGAAGGTTCTGACCAGTACCGTGGATGGTTCAACTCGTCCATCATCACAAGTGTGGCAACGAAAGGCATCGCACCATACAAGGAGCTTCTGAGCCACGGATTCGTCATGGACGGAGAAGGCAAGAAGATGTCGAAATCCCTTGGCAATACCATCCTGCCTGAAAAGGTGATGAAGCAGATGGGTGCAGATATCATCCGTCTATGGGTCATGTCGTCGGATTTCGAGGAGGATGTCAGAATTTCCGATGATATTCTGAAACAGGTGTCTGAAGTCTATCGCAAGATCAGAAATACATTCCGCTTCCTGCTCGGAAACGTCGCCGATTTCAATCCGGCGGAAGACGCAGTGGCATATGAAGATATGAAGGAAGTCGACCAGTTCATGATGCAGCGCTTCAATGAGATCGTCAACATGATGCTTGATGGCTACGACCGCTATGATTATGTAACCATGTACCAGGCGCTCCAGAACTTCATCAATGTCGAGCTTTCCAATTTCTATCTGGACTATGGCAAGGACATCCTCTACATCGAGAAGCAGGATGCCCATATCAGACGCAGCATGCAGACTGTACTCTACAGGATTCTGACGGATCTGAACCGTCTGATGGCACCGGTGCTTGTGCATACGGCTGAAGAGATCCATGACCATACACCATATGTTGAAAAGGAAAGCGTCCATCTTGAGTATATGCCTGAGACTGCTGCAGTCGACTCGGCACTTGTCGGCAAATGGAAGCAGTTCATGGCTGTCAGAGATGATGTACTGAAGGCACTTGAAGTGGCAAGAAATGAAAAGGTCATCGGTAAATCGCTTGAAGCCAAAGTCTATGTGACCGAGCCGGAAGGCATGAGCTATGATGATATCAATGGTGCGCTCACGCAGCTGTTCATCGTTTCGCAGGTGGAAGTTGTGGATTCACTGCCGGATGGTAAGGCATATGATCATATCAGTGTGAAGGTCGAGCATGCAGAAGGTACACGCTGTGAACGCTGCTGGAACTATTCAACTGCCGAATCCATTGATGGTGGCGATGACGATATCTGTCCGAGATGTCGCGAAGTTGTCGACCAGTTGTAGGAGGCTAGAATGAAATCTTATAGAATCCTGCCCATGGCTTCTCTCGGTCTGTTCATACTGGCGTTCGATCAGTATACCAAGTATCTGATTGTCCGTTTCATGGAGGAGGGGGAGTCGATACCGGTATTCGGCGAGTTCCTGTCGTTGACTTCCCATCGTAATAGTGGTGCTGCATGGGGACTGTTCCAGGGACAGATGTTCTTCTTCTACTTTGTGACGGTTCTCGTGCTTGGCATACTGGTATATGTGTACATCAAGGAAGCGAAGGATAACTTTCTGCTGCAGACTGCCATTGTACTTCTGATGGCAGGTGCTTTCGGAAACTTCATCGATCGTGTACTGTTTCAGGAAGTGGTGGACTTCATTGATGTTCTGATCATCTCCTACGATTTTCCGATTTTCAACGTGGCGGATAGCGCGCTCTCAATCGGCGTCATACTGATGCTGATCGAATTCTTCTTCATAGGAAAAGGTGACAAGAATGCATGAAATAATAGTGAATGATAGTGACAGTGGCCAGAGAATCGATAGGCTGCTTGCAGAACAGCTCGAAGATACTTCCCGCAGTGATATGCAGGGAAGGATCAAGGACGCGCTTGTAAAAGTGAATGGCAAAGTTGTCAAAGCCAACTACAAGGTCAAAAGTGGAGATATTGTCATTGTCCTGGACCGTGAGCTCGTTGAAGCGGATATCGTCCCGGAGAACCTGGATCTTGATATCGTCCATGAAGACGATAAAGTGGCTGTCGTCAACAAGCCGAAAGGTATGGTGGTACACCCGGCAGCCGGACATCCGTCCGGGACGCTTGTCAATGGACTGATGTACCAGCTCGATAACCTGTCAGGCATCAATGGTGAACTGAGACCAGGCATTGTCCACAGGATTGATAAGGATACGAGTGGTCTTCTCATGGTGGCCAAGGATGATGTGACGCACAGGCATCTCGTGGAGCAGCTGGTTGAGAAAAGTGTGACCAGAAAATATACAGCCCTTGTCCACGGCACCATCCCGCATGATAAAGGCACCATCGAGGCACCGATCGGACGGAATCCGAAGGAGCGCCAGGAAATGGCGGTCATCGATGACGGCAAGGAGGCCGTGACCCATTTCAATGTTCTGGAACGCTACAAGGACTTTACACTCGTCGAGTGCATATTGGATACCGGCCGGACCCACCAGATCCGTGTGCATATGAAGTACATCGGCTATCCGCTCGCCGGTGACCCGAAGTATGGCCCGAGAAAAACAATCGAATCGGAAGGCCAGATGCTGCATGCAGGCACACTCGGTTTCGTTCATCCGAAGACCGGTGAGTACATGGAGTTTACTGTACCACTGCCCGATGTTTTCGAGGATGTACTGGAAACTTTGACACTGCTCACGGATTAGCCCTTGACATTGAAAATGAATAGGAATAGACTGTTAAGGAAAAGTAAATAGCCATTGTCTTTAAAAGAAGTCCCGTGAGGCTTCAAAGACATGATATAAACGGGTGCACCCGCCATAGGCGGACTGCATAATTATTGGGATACGTGTATACTCATGTCTTTGGACATGAGTATTTTTTTATACAATTTTTGAAAAGAGGTCATTAGTTATGGAGCAGAGAACCATCCTTGACGAATCGCAGATCAGCCGGTCGCTGACCCGGATATCGCATGAAATACTGGAACGCAATAAAGGGTCTGAAGGTATTGTATTCCTCGGCATCAAGACACGGGGAGAATTTCTGGCCACCCGGCTTCAGGAACGCATCGAGAGCATCGACGGTGTCAGAATACCGACAGGCACCATTGATATTACGGCATTCAGAGACGACAGGCAGCCAGAGGGTGGAGAGGCGAAAGAAACCATCTCCATTGATGTTGCACTCGATGACCGCCATGTCATCGTAGTGGATGATGTGCTCTATACCGGCCGGACGATCCGGGCGGCCATGGACGCGATACTGAGCCAGGTCCGGCCGGCCAAAATATCCCTGGCTGTATTGATCGACCGCGGACACAGGGAACTGCCGATACGTGCGGATTATGTGGGAAAGAACATTCCGACAGCACGTGATGAAAAGATTCATGTGAATCTTACGGAATACGATAAGACGAACGAAGTGACATTAAGCAAATAATAGGAGGAACGAAGTCATGCAGGACAGAGAATCAACAGAAGAAATCTATAGCAAAAGTGTAGAGCCGGTACTGGATGTACATGAGAAACCAAAACCTGCCCAGTGGCTGCTGCTGAGTTCGCAGCACCTGTTCGCCATGTTCGGTGCCACTGTACTCGTTCCTTTCCTGACAGGACTGCCGATATCGGCTGCTCTGATTGCAAGCGGAATCGGTACGCTGCTCTACCTGCTCATTACAAAAGGGCAGATACCTGCATACCTGGGTTCAAGTTTTGCATTCATTCTGCCCATTACCATTGCGCTTGGCGCCAACAGCCTCGGTGAAGTGCTGACGGCCCTATTCTTCAGTGGGGTGCTGTATGTCATCATCGGACTTGTGATCAGGTTGTTCGGCATCAACTGGCTGATGAACCTCCTGCCGCCGATAGTTGTCGGGCCGGTCATCATGGTCATCGGGCTCGGACTTGCACCGGTTGCCGTTGACATGGCCATGTATACGGATTCCGGCAACCAGGAAGGCTACAGCATGCTCTACATATTCGTTGCCGCTGTGACGCTCATCATCACCATCTGCGCTTCCATTTTCCTAAGAGGCGTGCTGTCGCTCATCCCGATCCTGATCGGCATCGTCGGCGGCTACATTACAGCGGTTCTTGTCGGCATCGTCGACTTCACCGCCATCATGGAAACGGGCTGGTTCGTCCTGCCGGATGTACATGTACCTTTCGTATCCTACGATCCGACACTGAATGTCGGTCTGATGATCGTCATGCTGCCGATCGTCTTTGTTACGGTCAGTGAGCATATCGGTCACCAGATGGTCATCAACAAGATCGTCGGACGCAACTTCTTCAAGAAGCCGGGACTGCACCGCTCGCTGATCGGGGACGGTGTCTCCACAATGTTCTCAAGCATCATCGGCGGCCCGCCGACGACAACATATGGTGAAAACATCGGAGTGCTCGCCATTACGCGCATATTCAGTGTCTGGGTCATCGGCGGCGCAGGTGTCCTTGCGGTCATACTCGGTTTCATCGGCAAGTTTACAGCAGTTGTACAGAGCATCCCTTCCCCAGTAATGGGTGGTGTCTCCATACTGCTCTTCGGCATCATTGCATCAAGCGGACTCAGAATGCTGATTGATGAGCAGGTGAACCTCGATTCCAAAAGGAACCTCGTCATCGCATCGGTCATCCTGGTCATCGGCATCGGCAAGGCCCACCTCGATTTCACCATCGGAGACATCCCGTTCAATCTTGAAGGGATGGCACTTGCGGCCGTTGCAGGAATCGTTCTGAATGCAATTCTTCCAAAGGAGGCACCTTTAAGAGATGAATAATCTGCTATCGATGCACCAGCTTACGGACACTGATATCATGCGGCTCATCGAGAGGGCACTTGAGATGAAGGCTGGAAACTACACGCCTCTTACAGAAAAAAAATATATAGCGAACCTCTTCTTCGAACCTTCGACCCGTACAAAGGCAAGCTTCGAGATGGCCGAAAGGCGGCTCGGCATCACGTCGATTCCATTCGATGCCGACCACAGTTCCGTCACAAAAGGCGAATCGCTCTACGATACTTGCCGCACAATGGAAGCCATCGGCTGTGATGCTCTGGTCATTCGCCATGGCATCACGGAATACTATGAGGAAATGGAAGACCTCGGCATTCCGATCATCAACGGTGGGGACGGCAGTGGTTCACACCCCACCCAGTCGCTGCTCGACCTGATGACCATCTATGAACGGTTCGGCAGTTTCCATGGCCTGAAAGTGGTGATTGCCGGAGACATTTCACACAGTCGCGTGGCCAAAAGCAATCAGCAGGCCCTATCAAAACTGGGGGCTGAAGTCAGATTCTGTGCGCCTGAAGCATGGCAGGATGACAGCATGGCAGTGCCTTATGTCGATCTGGATGATGCAGTGGAGGAAGCGGACGTCATCATGCTGCTGCGTGTCCAGCACGAGCGGCATGGCGATGCGGTCGACTTCACAAAAAAGACCTACCATATGAAATACGGCATGACACTGGCACGGCACCAGCGTATGAAAGAGAATGCCATCATCATGCATCCGGCACCGGTCAACCGGGATGTCGAGATTGATGGGCGTCTGATAGAAGGTCCGCGTTCGGTGATCTTTGAACAGATGAAGAATGGTGTCTTCATGCGCATGAGTGTACTACAAGAAATTTTTGGGAGTGAAAAATAATGGGATTGCTTTTGAAAAATGGAACGGTACTGGAGAACAACAATGAAGTCAGGAAAGATATTTTCATCGAGAACGGTATAGTCGCACAGATTGCGGACAGCATCGAAAGAGGAGATGAAGAGACGGTGGACTGCACAGGCATGCTCATCACTCCAGGGTTCGTGGATGTCCACGTTCATCTGAGAGAGCCGGGCGGCGAACATAAGGAGACGATCGAAACGGGTACTCTTGCTGCTGCCCGTGGGGGATTCACTGCCATCTGCCCGATGCCGAATACACGGCCGGTACCGGATAATGCGGATACACTGGCAAATATCCAGGACCGGATCAAAGAGACGGCACACGTCAAAGTCATTCCATACGCCTCCATCACCGAGCGCCAATTGGGTCGTGAACTGGTTGATTTTCCCGCATTGAAACAAGGCGGTGCATTTGCTTTTACAGACGATGGTGTCGGTGTGCAGAATGCTGATATGATGCTGCAGGCAATGATTGAAGCAAAAAAAGTGAGTATGCCTGTCGTTGCCCACACCGAAGAGAATACACTGATCCATGGTGGCGCCATCCATGAAGGTGAAGCGAGCCGCAGGCTCGGGCTGCCGGGCATCCCATCAGTTGCAGAATCCGTACATATCGCGCGGGATATACTGCTCGCAGAAGCGGCCGGATGCCACTATCATGTATGCCATGTGAGTACTAAGGAGAGTGTGCGCATCATCCGTGATGCGAAGCGTGCCGGTGTGCATGTTACAGCAGAAGTCACCCCGCACCACCTTGTACTTGATGAGAATGATATTGCAAGCGATGACCCGAACTTCAAGATGAATCCGCCGCTCAGAGGCAGTGATGACCGCGAAGCATTGATTGCGGGCCTGCTCGACGGCACAATCGATCTGATTGCGACAGACCATGCACCCCATGCCGAAGCAGAGAAGTCGGTCGGCATCGAGACGGCACCGTTCGGCATTACGGGCAGTGAAAATGCCTTCCAGCTGCTCTATACGAAACTGGTCAAAAATGGCACATTCACCTTGCAGCAGCTCATCGACTGGATGACAGTCAAGCCGTCCGAAACATTCAATATGGATATGGGTGTTCTGGCGGAAGGCAAGGCAGCTGATATCACAGTCATCAATCTGGAGAAGAAATATACGCTCGACAAAGAGGCGTTTCATTCAAAGGCACGCAATACACCATTCCACGGCATGGAGCTGGAATCGGATATCCATATGACCATCGTTGATGGCACAATCGCATACAAGGAGGAAGCATGATGCTGAAAGAAAAGAGATACCTGGTACTGGAAGACGGCACAGTCTATGAGGGTTATCCTTTTGGTGCCAACAAGACATCCGAAGGGGAACTTGTCTTCAATACGACGATGACAGGCGCGCAGGAAGTGATCACCGATCTGTCCTATACGGACCAGATCATCACTTTCACCTACCCGCTGATCGGCAACACGGGAATGAATACGGAAGATAATGAATCGCTGATGGCCCAGGCACGTGGTGTGGTTGTCAGGGAAGCAAGTACCGGACCTTCGAACTTCCGTACATCAGAAACGATCGATGAATTTCTGAAGCGTCATGACATTCCGGGAATCAGCGGCATTGATACAAGAAGCATCACAAGGAAGCTGAGAAGCGGCGGTGTGATGAAGGCGATCATTACTGACGAGACATATCATGAGGATCTGATCGAACTGCTGCAGAATTCATCATTCCGTACAGATCAGGTCAAACGTGTCGCTACGAAAACACCTTATATTTCAACAGGACCGGGTCCGCGTGTCGTACTGATCGACTACGGCAAGAAGGAAAACATCGTCCGCCATCTGAACAGTTTTGGGTGCGATGTTACTGTTGTACCTTACGATACGACAGCAAAAGAGATCAAACAGATGCGTCCGGACGGCGTCATGCTGTCGAACGGTCCCGGGGATCCGGCCAATATACCGGACCAGATCAACACTGTGAAAGAGCTGCTCGGCATACCACTATTCGGCATATGCATGGGCCACCAGGTTTTCGGCATTGCATGTGGTGCAAAGACATTCAAGATGAAATTCGGCCACCGTGGCAGCAACCATCCCGTCAAGAATCTTGCGACAGGAAAAATTGAAATCTCATCACAGAACCATGGCTATTCCATCGATCCGGACTCTCTTCGAGGCACAGGTCTTGAAGTGACTCACATCGCTTTGAACGATAACACTGTGGAAGGACTCAGACATACCGAATACCCTGCATTTTCAGTGCAGTACCATCCGGAAGCCAGTTCCGGCCCGCATGATCCAGAGTATCTTTTCAAAGAATTCATAGACTTGATGAAGCAGAAGGAGGGCAACCATGCCTAAACGTAAAGACATCGAAACCATTCTCGTCATTGGAAGCGGCCCGATCATCATCGGCCAGGCAGCAGAGTTCGACTATGCAGGAACACAGGCCTGCGTCGCATTGAGGGAGGAGGGCTATCGAGTCATCCTCGTAAACTCGAACCCCGCGACCATCATGACCGACAAGGAAATCGCTGATGTTGTCTATATCGAACCGCTCACTCCGGACTTCATCTCAAGAATCATCCGCAAGGAGCAGCCGGATGCGCTGCTTCCAACACTCGGCGGGCAGGTCGGCCTGAACATGGCAGTGGAACTGGATCGTCTGGGCATTCTCGAAGAAAATGGCGTGGAACTGCTCGGGACGAAACTGTCCTCAATCAAACAGGCAGAAGACCGCGATCTCTTCAGACAGCTGATGAATCAGATGGATGTGCCCGTTCCGGATTCCGACATCATCACGACGATGAACGAAGCAGTCACTTTCAAGAACCGGGTCGGCTACCCATTTATCGTACGTCCTGCCTTCACCATGGGTGGGACAGGCGGCGGCATCTGCTACAACGATGAAGATTTGAGGGAAATCGTGGCGAACGGCCTGAAATACTCACCGGTCAGCCAGTGCCTCGTCGAAAAATCGATTGCCGGTTTCAAGGAAGTCGAATATGAAGTGATGCGTGATTCCAATAACAATGCGATTGTCGTATGTAACATGGAGAACATCGACCCGGTCGGCATCCATACAGGCGATTCCATCGTTGTTGCCCCGACACAGACACTGACCGATAAGGAGCATCAGATGCTGCGCAACGTGTCACTCGATGTCATCCGCAAACTCGAAATAGAGGGTGGCTGCAACGTACAGCTGGCGCTTGATCCGCACTCCTTCGACTACTACATCATCGAAGTCAATCCAAGGGTGTCACGCTCTTCTGCACTGGCCTCGAAAGCAACAGGCTATCCGATCGCCAAGCTTGCAGCCAAAATCGCAATCGGTCTGACACTGGATGAAATGATCAACCCGATCACAGGTACGAGCTATGCTGCATTCGAACCGGCACTCGACTATGTCGTCTCAAAAATTCCGCGCTTCCCGTTCGACAAGTTCGAAAAAGGAGAACGCAAACTCGGTACCCAGATGAAGGCGACCGGTGAAGTCATGGCCATCGGCCGTACGTATGAGGAATCACTTCTGAAAGCCATCCGTTCACTTGAATATGGTGTCCATCACCTTGGCCTCCCGAACGGCGATGAATTCGAGCTCGACTACATCAATGAAATGATCCAGAAGCAGAGTGATGAAAGACTGTTCTATATCGGGGAAGCATTGAGGCGTGGTGTTTCAATGGAAACAATCCATGAGTGGACTGAAATCGACATGTTCTTCCTGAGAAAGTTCCAGCATATCATCGATATCGAGCATGAACTTAAAGAGAACCCTGAATCCATGGACCACCTCAAGTGGGCCAAGACATATGGCTTCAGCGACAGGGTCATCGGCCACCGCTGGAACATGAGTGAGGAGGATGTCTTCAAGCTGCGCAAGTCCGAAGGACTGATGCCGGTCTACAAGATGGTCGATACATGTGCGGCAGAATTCGAGTCGGCAACACCGTACTTCTACGGCACGTATGAACAGGAAAATGAATCCATCCCAAGCGATAGGGAGAAAATCATCGTTCTCGGCAGTGGACCGATCCGTATCGGGCAGGGTGTCGAGTTCGACTATGCCACTGTACATGCGGTATGGGCCATACAGGAAGCGGGCTATGAAGCAATCATCATCAACAACAATCCTGAAACGGTTTCAACGGATTTCTCGATTTCCGACAAGCTCTACTTCGAACCGCTGACCCATGAGGATGTCATGAATATCATCGAACTGGAGCAGCCGAAAGGTGTCGTCGTACAGTTCGGTGGACAGACAGCCATCAACCTGGCAGATCATCTGGAACGCGACGGCGTAAAAATTCTCGGGACTTCCCTTGATGACCTCGACCGTGCTGAAGACAGAAAACGCTTCGAAGCGCTGCTCCATGAAATCGATGTGCCACAGCCACTCGGCAAGACGGCGACAAACGAACAGGAAGCACTTGAAAATGCAACGCATATCGGCTATCCCGTCCTTGTCCGCCCGAGCTATGTTCTTGGTGGCCGTGCCATGGAGATTGTCCATGACGAAAACGAACTGAAAAACTATATGCGGGACGCGGTCAAGGCATCACCGGAGCACCCGGTACTGATCGACCGCTACTTGACAGGCAAGGAAATAGAAGTGGATGCCATCAGCGATGGTGTGAATGTCATCATCCCAGGCATCATGGAGCACATTGAACGTGCTGGTGTGCACTCCGGAGACTCCATTGCAGTCTACCCGCCGGTCACACTGACCAACAACGAAATCGCCACTCTGAAGGAGTACACGGAAAAGCTGGCACTTGGTCTCAATACAATCGGTCTGATCAACATCCAGTTCGTCCTGTCCGAAGGTGAAGTCTACGTGCTTGAAGTCAATCCTCGTGCCAGCCGTACGGTACCGTTCATGAGCAAGATCACTGAAATCCCGATGGCCAATCTGGCAATGAAAGCGATACTCGGTGTTGACCTGGGAGATACAGACTATCCACTCGGACTCGCACCATTCAAGAAGGGCTATCATGTCAAAGCACCGGTATTCAGCTTCAGCAAGCTCAAGAACGTGGATATCACTCTGGGACCTGAGATGAAATCGACAGGGGAAGTGATGGGCAAGGACCTGAGCCTCAATAAAGCACTGTATAAAGGGCTAGTGGCAAGCGGACTTGAAGTGAAGGACCATGGCACCGTACTCATCACTGTTGCAGATAAGGATAAGGAAGATGCTGTAAAGCTGGCACACCGTCTTTCCCAATGCGGATACCGCATCATGGCGACTAAAGGAACAGGCAAGGCGCTTGCGGAATATGGAATTCCATATATTACTGTGGATAAGGTCAGCGAAGGCGAAAACAGCCTGTTGAAAAATATCCAGAACGGCAGCGTACAGATTGTCATCAATACGATGACGAAAGGGAAGCAGGTCGAAAGGGACGGCTTCAGAATCAGAAGGGAATCAGTCGAGAATGGAATTCCATGCCTGACATCACTGGATACAGCACGTACACTTGTCGAAGTCATTGAAAGCATGACATTCAATATGGAAAAGATGTAGGTGAAAAGATGAAAAATCTGATGACAGTTGTAGATCAGAAGTGTATTGCGGATAAGATTCATGAGATGGTGCTCGAAGGAGATATTACCAGCAGCATGAAGACACCTGGACAGTTCGTTCATGTCCGCATCAATGATACGACAGAGCACGTGCTGAGACGCCCGATTTCAATTGCCGATATCGATCACGAGCATTCCCGGTTCACTGTCATATACCGTGCCGAAGGTGAGGGTACAAGAAAGCTTTCAAAACTTGGATCAGGGGATACTGTAGATATCCTCTCTCCACTGGGTAATGGCTATCCACTCGAGCAGAATGATCATGTGCTCATCGTCGGAGGTGGCATCGGTGTGCCTCCGCTGTATGAACTGTCGAAGCAGCTGAACCGGATGGGTGTCAAAACAACACACATCCTCGGCTTCAATTCGAAGAAGGATGTTTTCTATGAGGAAAAGTTCAAGGCTCTGGGTGAAACACATGTCGCAACTGCAGATGGATCATATGGTACCGAAGGATTTGTTACAGATGCCATCAGCGCACTTGATCAGCATTTCGACTGCTTCTATGCCTGCGGTCCCAAGGTCATGCTTAAAGTATTGAGTGAAACGATGGAAATGGATGGCTATATCTCACTTGAAGAACGCATGGGGTGCGGCTTTGGTGTATGCTATGCCTGCGTATGCGAAACAGCGGAGGGCGACTGGATCAAACTATGTACAGAAGGGCCAGTCTTCAGGAAGGGAGAGATTGTACTATGAACAGCAGTGCGTTGAACATCACCCTTCCGGGTCTTGATCTTAAAAATCCGATCATGCCAGCTTCCGGCTGCTTCAGCTTCGGGGAGGAGTTCTCAAAGCTCTACGACCTGTCGGATCTCGGGGCCATCATGATCAAGGCGGCAACACATGAGGCAAGAACCGGCAACCGCACGCCGCGGGTCGCTGAGACTTCAAGCGGCATGCTGAATGCCATCGGTCTGCAGAACCCGGGTGTCGATCATATTCTCGCGCATGAGCTCAAGTTTCTTGAACAGTTCGATGTGCCGATCATCGCCAATGTTGCCGGCAGCGCGGTCGATGATTATGTCATTGTGGCTGACAAAATTTCAAAGGCATCCAACGTCAAAGCCATCGAACTCAACATCTCATGCCCGAACGTCAAGGAAGGCGGCATCCAATTCGGTACCGATCCTGAAACAGCCAGGCGATTGACATCCCGTGTCAAGGAAGTATCGGACGTGCCGGTATATGTGAAGCTGTCGCCCAATGTGACGAGTATTGTGGACATGGCCAGAAGCGTTGGTGATATTGCTGACGGGCTGACGATGATCAACACGCTGGTCGGCATGCGGCTCGATAATCGTGGACGTCCGATCCTCTCGAACACCACCGGGGGGCTCAGCGGTCCTGCAATCAAACCGGTGAGTCTGAATATGATCTATCAGGTGCGTCAGCACCTGCCTCATATTCCGATCATCGGAATGGGGGGGATCTCAAACGTCGATGATATTCTGGACTACATTTCTGTAGGTGCAGATGCAGTGGCAATCGGAACAATGAATTTTACAGATCCCATGATCTGTCCGACTCTCATTCAATCACTCGATGAAAAAGTGTCGGAAATGGGTCTCGATCATCTTCATGATCTTAAAGGGCGCGCCTATAAAACACTCTGAGGAGGATATTATGAATAGACCGATAATTGCTTTGGATTTCAGTACAATGGCAGAAGTGGAAAGGTTTCTCACAAAGTTCGATGAACCTCTTTTCGTAAAGGTCGGCATGGAGCTCTACCTTCAGAATGGACCAGCAGTCATCAGGGAGATCAGGGCGATGGGACATGACGTCTTTCTGGACCTCAAACTTCATGATATTCCAAATACTGTCGGGAAGGCCATGGCAGGGCTCGCTTCATTGGATGTGCAGATGACGAATGTCCATGCGCAGGGCGGATCCTCCATGATGAAACGTGCAGCGGAGTCCTTCAAGTACCATAATCCGGACGGGATTCTGATTGCCGTAACACAACTGACTTCAACAAGTGAAGAGATGATGCAGCAGGAACAGAAGTCCATACTTTCACTGGAAGAAAGCGTCGCCCACTATGCGCAGCTTGCCAAGGATTCGGGACTTGACGGCGTA
This sequence comes from Salinicoccus hispanicus, assembly GCF_009831115.1. Lineage (GTDB taxonomy): Bacteria > Bacillota > Bacilli > Staphylococcales > Salinicoccaceae > Salinicoccus > Salinicoccus hispanicus. The sequence goes on from NZ_WUUK01000001.1 coordinate 145,459, forward strand.
GTATCATCGCCACTCGAATCCCGATTGATACATGCGCACTGCGGTGATGACTTTCTTACCGTTACGCCGGGTATCCGTCTGAACGAGGATTCGAAGGATGACCAGGTGAGAGTGGTTACGCCAGCCCGTGCACATGCGCTCGGCAGTGACTATATTGTTGTCGGCCGGTCCGTTACAAAGGCAAGCAATCCGGTCGCCCAGTACAGCAGAGTAAAAGAAGAATGGGAAAGCGGGGAAGAATAGTTGAAACAACGTGTAGCGGAAATACTTTTGAACATCAATGCGGTGGAACTGAGCCCGGATGCGCCTTTTACATGGGCAAGCGGAATCCAGTCCCCGATATACTGCGATAATCGGAAAATCATCGGTGATGTAGAGGCGAGGAATGAAATTGCCGATGCATTCGTCGAACAGATCAAAGCACAGGCACCGGATGCAGAAGTGATTGCGGGAACATCCACTGCAGGCATTCCCCACGCAGCCTACATCAGCGAAAAGCTCGGACTTCCGATGTGCTATGTACGGGGCAGCAGGAAAAAGCATGGCAAAGGTAACCAGATCGAAGGTGCCGGTGTGGCAGGAAGGAAGGTCGTCCTGGTCGAGGATCTCATTTCAACCGGCGGCTCCTGCCTTGAAGCGGCAGAGGCACTCAAGGAAAACGAGGCCGATCTGATGACTGTCATTGCCATCTTTACATATGGTATTCCATCAGCGGTAAAGGCGTTCGAGCAGGCAGACCTCACATTCCACACATTGAGTGATCTGGATACGCTTATTGATGTGAGCATAAGACGTGGTGCGATTACGCATGAACAAAAGGATACGGTTCTCGAATTCAGGGAAGGTCTATCCAAATAAAAAATGACCGGAATGGATACATCCATTCCGGTCATTTTTTATTCTAATCTTCAAATATCATTTCATTGATGGATTTTGATTCTGCTTCGATGTCGTCACTATCAAGAGATACATATAGTTTGATCTTTGGTTCCGTACCGGAAGGGCGGAGTGCGATCCAGCCATCTTCGAAGTGTATCTTGATGACGTTTGCTTTAGGCAGATCAATCGCTTCCGAAGTGCCGTCACTATAGGTTCTTTCCTGGCTCTCGAAGTCCTCGGTCATCACCACTTTGCGCCCTTCCATCTCATCCGGTGAATCGTTGCGGAACTGGGTCATGATTTCATCGATCTTTTTCTTGCCGCTTGAGCCTTCGAATGTATGGCTGAACAGGACTTCCATCCGGCGACCATACTTTTCATAGATGGATTCGAGTGCATCCACCAGAGTCTTACCATCATTCTTCAATTCACTTGCCATTGATATGATGTAGGGTACAATCTGAATGGCATCCTTATCCCTTACAAATGGTTCCAGCAGGTAGCCATAGCTCTCTTCATAGCCGAGGATGAACTGCTGGGATTCATCATCCTCGAGCAGTCTGATCTGTTCACCAATATATTTGAAACCGGTCAGGACCTCGATCATTTTACCACCATTATCCTCGGCAATCTTGCGGCCAAGGTCGCTGGTCACGATGGATTTGATGATGACAGGGGTGCTGCCTTCATGCATTTTCAGACGATGGTCCAGAAGAAGTATTCCGAGCTGGTTACCGTTCAGATGAACGTAGTTGCCTTCATGGAGCACCTGCAGACCGATCCTGTCGGCATCCGGGTCCGTAGCAATCAGAACATCCGCTTCTGTTTCGGTCCCGAGCTTCCTTGCTTCCTCGAATGCCTCGACACTTTCAGGGTTCGGGGACTTGACGGTCGGAAAGTCTCCATCTGGACGGCACTGGTCCTGGACAAGCGTGTAGTTGCCAAAGCCGAGAGTATCGAGCATTTCCGGAACAATCGGTACGCTGGTACCATGCAGACTGGAGAATACGACCTCGAGATCCGATTCTGGTATCTCGGGAATGAATGATGTGATCTTCTTTCTATAGCGCTCTTCCATTTCTGCGTCTATATACTTCGCCCGGCCGGATTCAAGGGCTTCATCGAATGCAGTGCTGTCGATATTGAATATATCTTCGATGGCGTTTATTTTCCTGCTCAGTTCAGCAGCTGGATCATCAATCAGCTGCGCACCGTCCGAACCATACACTTTGATGCCGTTATATTCAGGCGGGTTGTGACTTGCTGTAATCATGACACCGAACTCTGCACCATGTTCCCTGACGTGGAAGGAAAGCTCCGGTGTTGAGATGTATTGTTCCGACAGGCGGACAGCCACATCATTATGGACAAGAACACTTGTCATCGTCTCTGCAAATTCACGGGAGAAGTGACGTGTGTCATATCCGATGACTACGAGCGGCTTCGCTTTCCCCTCGAGTGCATGCGCTAGGCCGAGCGCAACCTTCTCGACATTGTATCGATTGAGGCGATTGGGTCCAAGGCCAAGTTTTCCCCTGATTCCCGCTGTGCCGAACGACAGCATATCCGAATATGCATCATCCTTCTCCTCATCGGATAAAGCGCCATAGGCCTCTGCTGAGATGAAACTGCCCTCGATGTTATCTTCCCACTGTTTTCTGTCCATTGATAATCACACTCCTGATATTCTTAGTATTTGCTGTCTGTCACTTTCCTCAGTACTGCCACTTCATAGCCCTTGATGTAGAAACTACGGTTATATACACCTTTATCATAATGTCTCTGGTTGGAAATCTCAATCTCATAGTTGCTCGATTCATCGAAATCGAGTTCCATGGATTTCTCAGTCGGATTGATGATGATCATGAATTCGCTCGTCCCGTGTGAAATGCGTACACCAAATCCGTTCGGCAGATTGCTGAAAGTCATGAACGACAATGCCTTGCCAATACTTTCCCTGTCTTTGAGTCTGAAAACATCCTCCTTCTTCCTGAACTGGATCAGTGATTTGACGAACTCTATATTATCCTGATATTTGGCCCGTCTGTTCCAGTCCATCCGATTGAGCAGATCACTCAGGTTGTACGTATTGCCGTGACCGAACTTGGTTCTGAAAAATTCCTGGCCTGCATGGAGGAACGGGGTGCCGAAGGAAAGCAGTACGAGTGCTGTCGCAATCTGATGCTGGCTTTCCAGTATATACTGCCGTTTGCCGGAAGAATATCTCAGACGGTCATACAATGTGTGGTTGTCATGGACCTCGACATAGTTGATGCTCATCTGGGCGGTGAAAGGCCGCTGGCGTCCCATGTACAGATCCCTGATTGTATCGATTCCCTGGCCATCGCCATTCACATACCCCTTTTCACTGAGGTCGAAGTTGCTTCCTTTGAGCGCGTCCCTGAAATGATCATTGAAGAAATGAACCGATGGGACGCGGTAGCTGTGTTCCGGAAGCGTCTTTTTATTATAGTCGAGGGCAGTAGGAAGGTCCCAACCTTCACCGAGAAGAAATATATCACGGTCCTGTTCTCCTGCAATGAATTCGATGGACTGCATTGTTTCGATGTCCAGTGCGCCCATAAGATCGAAGCGGTAGCCGTCGATGCGGTACTGGTCCAGCCAGAAAGTGATGGTATCTGTAATGAACCGGCGCGCCATCAGCTTTTCGGTTGCGAAATCATTGCCCACTCCGGTGCCGTTCGACAGGGACAGGTCGGCATTATGCCTGAAGTAGTAGCCTGGCACCAGTTTTTCGAAGCTGGATGTCTCTATCTGGTAGACATGATTATAGACGACATCCAGTATGACCTTCATGCCGTTTTCATGGAGTGTACGGATCAGTGTCTGCAGTTCGATGATCCGGCTGATCGGGTCACTTGGGTCCGTCGCGTAGCTGCCTTCCGGCACCATGAAAAAGTGTGGGTCATATCCCCAGTTATACTTCGTTTCCCGGTTGAGTTCATCGACAGTGGCAAAATCATTCACCGGCATCAGCTCGACGTGTGTGACACCGAGCTCCTTCATATAGCTGAGACCGCTTGTCAGGCGGTGCTTCGTGGAAGTCGACTCGGTCATCCCGAGATAGAGCCCGCGCCATTCTTTTCTTACGCCGCTGTTCGGATGGGATGTGATATCCCTGACATGCATCTCATAGATGATGGCAGAATCATTTGGAATGTCCGGCACAGGATGGTGGGTGTAGCCTGGCATCAGGCGGTCGAAGTCGACGACCATCGCTTCTTTTGCGTTTGCTGATACTGCTTTGACATAAGGATCGATGATATTATGTGTCACATGATTATGACTGGCTTCATAGTGGTAGTATTTACCGTGGCAGTCCTTGTCGATGGTCTTTTCAAAATAGCCGTTGATCTTTTCCATGGCGTGGGGCTCACCATCAATAATCAGCCGGCATTCGATGACTGTCGGAGCAAACACTCTGAAGGTTGTATGAGACCGCTCGTAGTTCGCGCCCATAAGCTGGTCCGTTGCATAATCCAGGTCGAATTCAATGGACATCGGATAGCGTCCCATCATGAGGGGATACATTCTGCCGTCATGTTTGATGCAGGTGAAGTAATCCAGACTGACAGGTCTGGTGAGCCACACCGTAAGATAGCTGTCATATTTCTCGATTGTACTGATTGGCAGCGCATCATCATTCTGGATGACTGATAGATCTTTTTTCTGTAAGTTCTGGGCATTATTGCTCAGTATTGTGATCTGATATGGTGCATCAAGATATGCATCAATCATAAATAGCCTCCGTCCGCTTGAAGTGAATGTTATTAACATATAAAATGAATATACCTTATAAATTCAGATTATTATAACTTTTTCATACATTAGTATTTTTTGAGTGGTAAAATCAATTTAAGGGTATGTCATAAGTATAACGTAAAGGGGGAAATATTTTGAATGGAAAAAACTTGGAAATGGATAAATATCTATTTCATCAGGGCACCCATTACACAGCATATGATTTTCTAGGCGCACATGTATATGATGGCACCGTAAGGTTCATCACATGGGCACCGAATGCGAAACATGTACAGCTTGCCTGTGACGAGAATGACTATACAGGAGAGGGATTCGATTTTGAAAGACTGGGTGACCAGGGTCTGTGGATATTGACAACCCCCCGTCTGCAGGCCGGAGACAGATATAAATATAAAATATATTTTGGAGATACACATCATCTGAAATCCGACCCGTACGGTTTCTACCATGAAAAGCGCCCGGCGACAGCCAGCATCATCCATGAGGACGATTTCAAGTTCACAGATTCAGAATGGATGGAAAAGCGCAGAAAACTCAATGTTTATGAGTCTCCGGTCAGCATTTATGAAGTGCACCTCGGGACGTGGATGAAGCATCCGGTTGAAAACACTGAGAACAGGACAGTCGATGAGATTACAGATGAAGCACACTACAGCTACAAGGAAGTGGCGGACGCACTGATTCCGTATCTGAAGGAAATGGGATACACGCATGTCGAGTTTCTGCCTCTGACCGAGCATCCATTCGACCTGTCATGGGGCTATCAGGTCACCGGATACTTCTCGGCGACAAGCCGCTACGGCAGACCCGAGGAGCTTAAGTATCTGATCAACCAGCTGCACAAGGCGGATATCGGTGTCATCATGGATTTCGTACCGGCACACTTCTGCAAGGATGCACACGGGCTGCGCCAGTTTGACGGCACACCGACCTATGAACATCCGAATGAGGAGATTGCCGAAAAGCGGGAATGGGGCACATTGACATTCGACTATGGCCGGCCGGAAGTCCAGTCCTTCCTCGTTTCAGCTGCAATGTACTGGATCAGGGAATTCCATATAGACGGTATCAGAATCGATGCAGTACACAGCATGATCGACCTGAATTTTGAAAATCGCGAAGAAAATAGTAAAATTTTCAACGAAGATGGTACAGAAGATAACATTGCGGGTATTGAACTATTGAAAAAATTGAATACTGTTGCTTTTGAATATGATGAAACACTGCTCATGATGGCTGAAGATTCATCCGATGAGCCCATGGTGACCAGTCCTGTCCATACCGGCGGACTCGGTTTCAACTTCAAATGGGATCTCGGCTGGATGCATGACCGGCTGGATTTCATGGAAGAGGATTTCCACGCGCGGGAGTACAATCATAATAAACTCACATTCTCAATGGCCTACAAGTACAATGAAAATTATCTGCTGCCGCTATCGCATGATGAAGTGGTGCACGGAAAGAAATCCATTGTAGGCAAGATGGCGGGCGACCAGTGGCAGCAGTTCGCCCAGACACGGCTGCTCTATGGCAACCAGATGAGTGAACCCGGCAAACAGCTGCTGTTCATGGGTCAGGAATTCGGCATGTATCATGAGTGGAAGGACAAAGAACAGCTGGATTGGCATCTGCTCGACTATCCTATCCATTCTGACCTGAAGAAATACGTAGCTGATCTGAACCGGCTCTATCAGAAATACCCGGAGTTCCATCGTTCCGATTACCAGACCGAAGGTTTCAGATGGCTGCTTGTCGATGACAGCACCCACTCCATATTGAGCTACGCACGAAAATATGGGGATTCATTCAAGATCTGTGTCTTCAACTATCGGCCGGAAGTCTATCACGATTTCAGAATTCCCGTGCCGGAACCAGGGGTATACCGTGAAATATTCAATAGTGACAGCGAAAGCTACTCCGGTTCCGGTGTAGTCAGCAGTGAACGCCATTTCACCAGTGATGAAAGCTACATCAGAGAATCTCAGTATATCCAGATCAGCGTGGCACCATTGGCATTCCAGGTATTTGATTTAGAAGATAAGAAAAATGGGAGGAAGTAATATGACAACTAAAACAGTAGCAATGTTATTGGCAGGGGGACAGGGCACCCGTCTTGGAGAACTGACAAAAGATCTGGCAAAGCCGGCGGTACCGTTCGGAGGCAAGTACAGGATCATCGACTTCACAATGAGCAACCTTGCCAACTCCGGCATATCGACTGTCGGTCTACTCGTGCAGTACTCTCCCCTTATTCTCAACAAGCATATCGGTATCGGAAAGCCATGGGGGCTTGACCGGCAGTACGGCGGTGTCAGCATACTATCTCCATATTCAAGCCGTGAGGGTAGTGCGTGGTTCAGCGGGACGGCAGATGCGATTGTCAAGAATCTGCACTTTGTGGAGCAGTATGATCCTGACGAATTGATCATACTGAGTGGCGACCACATCTATCAGATGGACTACACAAAAATGCTCGAATTCCACCGCAACAATAATGCTGATGCAACAATTTCCGCTATCGAAGTGCCATTTGAAGATGCAAACCGCTTCGGTATACTTAATACGAACGAGGATTTCAGCATCTATGAATTCGATGAGAAACCAGAGCATCCTAAAAACAACCTGGCTTCCATGGGTGTCTATATTTTCAACTGGCGTCAGATCAGACCGTACCTTCTGGAAGATGAAAAAGATGAAGAAAGCGACCATGATTTCGGCAAGGACATCATTCCCAAGCTTCTGGACGATGAGAAACGTCTATATGCATACAGGTTTGACGGCTACTGGAAAGATGTCGGTACAATCAAGAGCTACTGGGAAGCGAACATGGATCTATTGAAAGAGGATCTGCAGACTCTGCTCATGTCCCAGGAGTGGCCGACCTACCCGAATGAAGAGAATCGTCCGCCTGAATATATCGGTGAGTCTGCAGAAATCAATAATTCACTCATATCTCCCGGGTCATTCATCGAGGGGACGATTGACAATTCGATCCTATTCGTTGGTGTGGAGACAAAAGAAGGTGCCAAAATCAGGGATTCCATCATCTTCCCGGATGTTGTCGTAGGCAGTAATGTGACACTCGAACGTGTCATCGTCATGGCAGAAGTGGAAATACCTGACGGCACAAGCATCATCGCATCGGATGACGAGCCGATTGTCATCAGTCCGAACAATCTGAACGACTATATCTCAGAAGGAGGCAGTCAAAATGAATAACGAACTGCTTGGAATCATCAACCTCGAGCCGGAACAGGATTATCTGGGCGAACTGACCTACTTCAGAAGCAGCGGTTCAGTGCCTTTCATGGGTCGCTATCGCCTGATCGACTTTACAATAACAAATATGGTGAACTCCGGCGTCAACGTTACCGGTGTTTTTTCAGGCAATAAATTCAGATCCCTTCTGGATCACCTGAACCGCAAGGAGGAATTCGGGTTTGAAGGCAAGCACGCCAGAATATTCGTACTGCCTCCCGACTGGAATGACCCTTCAGACATTTCACAGGGGGATCTGAAGTATTTCCATAACCATGCCGATCTCCTCAGGCGTTCAAAAGCGGAACATGTTCTCATATCAGGAACACAGTTCGTCTCAAATGACAACTATACGGAAGCGGTGAAATCCCACAGGGAATCGGGACGTGACATTACATTCGTAGGTGAAGAAGTGTCAGGCAATATTCCTGAAAGCCCGGTCCTCAGGATGGTGACGGAAGGGGAGGAGCTGAAAGGCTTCACTCATGACCAGAGCAATGGACATCTTTATACAGGGGTCTATATCATCAAAAAATGTGTGCTCGAAAATATAGTACAGTTCTGTATCGACAACTATAAGCAGAATCTTTTCCATCATGGAATACGTGAACAGCTTGAAAATTATGACACCGGCTTCCACAATATCGATGGAAATACACTGTACTTCCATTCTGTCCAGTCCTATTTCAACAACAGCATGGCGCTGCTTGATAAAGAGCGGTACCGCGATTTCTTCTATGGCCAGAAGAAGGTCAAGACGAAAGTAAGCACGAACCCGCCGACTCTCTACAAGAATGACAGCAGTGTCAGACGTTCTGTCGTCGCCAATGGCGTCACACTGGAAGGTTCAGTCGAGAACTCGGTCATCTCAAGGAACGTATGGATCGGCAAAGGCGCCACTGTCAAAAACTCAATCATATTCGCCAACTGCTGCATCGAACCCGGAGCGCATCTTGAAAATGTCATTCTGGATAAGGATGTCAGAATTACTGAAGGCAGGCAGCTGGTAGGTTCCGAAGAGAAGCCATATGTCGTCGCCAAGAGATCTACAATCTAACTATGATACGGGAAAGAAGTGACAGTATGAAACATGTATTATTTGCTGCAAGTGAATGTACGCCTTTCATCAAGTCCGGAGGACTTGCAGACGTGATAGGCAGCCTGCCGCAGGCACTTGTGAAGGAAGGGGCAAAGGTCTCCGTCATCCTTCCCCTCTATAAGGAGATCATCCATTCCGAATACCGTCAGGACATGGAGGAAGTGATGATCTTCAATACGCCTGTCGGCTGGCGTAATCAGTATACGCGTATTCTGAAGTATGAAGGCCGCGGCATAACCTACTATTTTGTCGACAACGAATACTACTTCAATCGTGATGGATTGTATGGCTATATAGACGATGGCGAGCGCTTCGTCTATTTCTCCAATGCCATCATCGAGTTCATGTACAGGGTGGAAGCGCACTTTGATGTATTCCACTGCCATGACTGGCAGACGGGTGGTGCAGTGGCAATTGCGAGCATCAAGCGCCCGCATCCGGGCATGAAGACCGTCTATACGATCCACAACATACAGTACCAGGGCTGGATTGAAGAATCTGCATTCAGCGAACTGTTCAATCTGGAAAGAGAGCACTACGCTGGTTTCGAGTGGCAGGGAATGCTCAATATGATGAAGGCCGCCATCCATCATGCGGATGCGATTACAACCGTTTCAGAGACATATGCTGAAGAGATCATGACACCATTTTTCGGCGAAGGTCTGGAAACAGTTCTGGAATACCGAAGGGAAGATCTGCATGGCATCATCAACGGTCTTGATGTGGCCGACTATAATCCGGTCAAGGATGAAGCGTTGTACTACCGCTATCGTTCTTCACGCAAGACCAAATTGAAAAACAAGACGGCTCTGCAGCAGGATCTCGGTCTGAAGGTGGATGAAAATATTCCGCTTTATAGTATTGTGACACGGCTCGTTGCCCAGAAGGGCATTGATCTGATTGAACATATCATGCATGAGTTCCTGACCCAGGATGTCCAGCTTGTCGTTCTTGGTTCCGGTGAGAGTAGCTATGAGGATTATTTCAAGTCACTTGCCTACAACTTCCCGGACAAGGTGCATGTGACGCTTGGATTCAGTGAGTCCTATGCAAGGAAACTTTATGCATCAAGTGATTTCTTCATCATGCCGAGCCTGTTTGAACCGTGTGGGCTGGGTCAACTGATTGCCATCCGTTACCTGACGGCTCCGATCGTCAGGGAGACAGGTGGACTGAAAGATACGGTCATCTCGTATAATGAATTCGAGCAGACGGGCAACGGCTTTTCATTTGAAAACTATAATGCGCATGAACTGCTCAATGCGATGAAGTACAGCCTCTACATCTTCCATCAGAAGTCCCACATGGAAGCTCTATGCAAAAACATGACAGCGTCTGACTATAGCTGGGCCAAGTCGGCCGAGCAGTATCTGGGTCTATACGGCGCATAATAAAAAACATCGTACGGTTCCTACCGTACGATGTTTTTTAATCTGTTCTGCCACGTTCCATGGTTGCGACTTTCTGGCTGTCTGGAGTGACAAAGACTGTTTTCTGGTCGGTATATGTGACAAATCCAGGCTTTGCGCCGCTGACCTTATGAACGTGCCTGATCTCTGTATAGTCGACAGGCACCGACTCGGAATCCTGGGCTTTGGAATGGTGGGCGGCGAGCATTGCCGCTTCCAGTATATCCTGCTCCTTGATTTCTGCAGCAGGACTGGTGATGACGACGTGCGATCCAGGTATGTCTTTCGTATGGAACCAAAGGTGGTTGTTTTGTGCTTTCTTCGTTGTCAGATAGTCATTCTGCTTATTGTTCTTGCCGACAAGTACATCAAGGCCGTTCGAAGTCGTGTAGGCATGGAGCTGGACTTTTTGCTTTTTCTTTCTGGACTGCCTGCGGTTGTTCTTCAGGATGCCCTGGTCGACAAGCTCCTCACGTACTTCATCCACTTCCTCTTCTGTCGTTATGGTGTCCATCTGATGCAGCAGATTGGACAGATACTCCATATCCTCGTGAGCGTGATCGAGCTGGGTAGCAGCACTGTTCTGGCGTGCTTTGAGCTTGTTGTACCGCTTATAGTATTTCTGGGCGTTGTCACTTGCTGAAAGATGTGGGTCGAGCGGAATGATGAGTGGTTCATTTGTGTAGTAGTCGATCACCTCAAGGCTTTCGTCATACGGCTTCACCTGGTGCATATATGCAGTGAGAAGTTCTCCGTATTTCTGATACTTGTCTTTTTCTTCCGCTTCTTTCAGGTCATCCCCGAGCTTGTCAATCTTTCTTATCGTCTTATCATACTCACGCTCGATGAGTTGAAGATAGTCCTGTGCTTTCTGCCTGATGAGTGATTTCCTGTATCTATCGTGATAGTAGTCGTCGAGCAGCCCGGATAGCGAATCATAGGTTTCGTCTGCCTCACCCAGGTGTGACAATGGGGTGAAGTAGAAAATCTCCTTGTCACTCCTATTATAGAGAACCGGTCTGATATGTTCAGCCTGGCTGAGTGTCTGCCTTATGGCAGGTACGACGTTCTTTATTGTAAAGTATCCGGCGTTATGCTCGACTTCTTTGAGGAAGAGCGGACTGAAACCTTCTATATTATTGAGGATCTGCTTGCCGATTTTGCCCTGGTTGAAATCGATCAGCCCAGGCAGTGATTGGAGTGCTTCTGTTCTTGGATCTATTTTCGGATCCGTAGGAGGTGCTGTATAGTCGACGCCCGGCATGACCGTCCGACTGTTGTTGTTCGGTGTCAGGTGCTTGATGCCGTCAAGGATTCTGTAGTTCTGGTCGGTGATGATGATGTTCGAATGACGGCCCATGATTTCAAGTATCAGTATTCTTTTGATTTCATCGCCGATTTCATTTCTCGACTGTATATGGATTTCGACCCTCCGGTCATTTCCAAGCTGCCGGATCTCCTGTATGATGCCACCTTCGAGGTGCTTTCTTGCGACACGAAGGAACATTGGCGGCTCGAAGGGAAACTCATATTTCTTTCCGGTCAGATGAAACCGTGCATACATCGGGTGTGCACTGATGAGCAGATGGTGGTTGCTTCCTTGAGAACGCACCTTGAAAATCAGCGATGTTTCATCGATCTGCTGTATTCTATTGATCTTGCCCCGGCGGAGCACTTCCAGTTCCGAAAGAAGCGCGTGGACAAAGTTGCCGTCGAATGCCATGGTTTCGTCCTCCTAGTTTAGACTACCCAATATTTTAACATGAAACAGGGGGTCTTTGTTCAAGGCAGCGATTTAATGATGAATTTTTCTTCCGGATATGGTACATTAAGATATAATTACAAATAGAAAGGTAACGTGTTATGACTTCAGACAAGGGACTGCTGATTGTTCTGTCCGGTCCGTCCGGTGTAGGCAAAGGGACTGTCAGAAAAGCGATTTTCGACCATCCGGATACGGATTTCAAATACTCCATTTCCATGACAACGAGAGAAAAGCGTGAAGGCGAAGTGGATGGTGTGGATTACTTCTTCAAATCCAAGGAGGAGTTTGAAGCATTGATCGAGCAGGATAAATTTATCGAGTATGCTCAATATGTAGGCAACTATTATGGTACTCCGGTCGATTACGTGGACCAGACGATGGCTTCCGGCCATGATGTCTTTCTGGAGATCGAAGTGGAAGGCGCGAAGCAGGTCAGGGAGAAATTCCCGGAGGCGCTGTTCATTTTCCTGGCACCACCGGACTTGACACAGCTCGAAAGAAGGCTGGTCAACCGTGGCACAGATTCTCCGGAAATCATAAGGCATCGTATTGATGAGGCCAAACGTGAACTTAAACTGATGAATCTGTATGATTATGTTGTGATTAATGATGATGTGGATAATGCACGCCAGCGGGTGCAGTGCATCGTTGAAGCTTCCCACATGAAGCGGGCACGTGTTGAATCGAAATTAAGAAAAATGCTACTGGAGGTCAATCAATAATGCTATACCCAGCGATTCACGATTTGAAAAGGAACGTCAACTCCAAATATCTCCTTGTGACCATGGCAGCCAAGCGCGCACGTCACCTGCAGGACCATCCGGATGATCTTGCGATGGATGATTACGAAACACTGAAGACAGTAAGCCGGGCACTGGAAGAGATTGCCCTGAACAAAGTTAAGGAAAAACACTAGCTGACAAATTTTTGTCAGCTTTTTTATGAGGTGAACACATGGCAAATATTGTAATCGGTGTTACCGGTGGCATTGCTGCATATAAAGCTGTAGACCTGACGAGCAAGCTGATCCAGTCCGGTCACGCGGTCCGTGTTGTACTGACTGGGAATGCCCTGGAGTTTGTAACACCGCTCGCTTTTCAGGCAATCAGCCGCAATCACGTGTATACAGATACGTTCAAAGAAGAAGATCCGTCAGTCATTTCCCATATCAGTATCGGGGAATGGGCGGATATTGTTGTTGTTGCACCCATAACTGCCAACACGATCAGCAGATTGGCCAACGGCATCTATGATAACATGCTGCTCAATGTACTTGCTGCAAATACCAGACCGGTCATTCTGGCGCCTGCAATGAACGTCCATATGTATCAGCAGCCAGCCGTTCAGAGAAACATGCAGACACTGATGAATGACGGCTATCACTTCATCGATTCCGAATCCGGCTTTCTGGCATGCGGCTACAACGCAAAAGGACGTATGGCAAATGTCCCTGAAATAAAAGCGTATGTGGAAGAACTGCTAGAAACCGGCGAAAAATTCAAAGGAAAGAAAGTGATGATTACAGCAGGACCGACGCAGGAAGCGATCGATCCGATCCGCTACATCACCAATCACTCCAGCGGCAGAATGGGATATGCACTGGCTGAAGCGGCAAACCGTCAGGGTGCTGAAGTGGTACTCATCAGCGGACCTGTCAATCTGCCTGTGCCCTATGGTGTCACGGTCATTGATGTCGTATCGACAGATGATATGTTTACAGCTGTAAAAGCCAATATGGATGCAAGCATCGGCATTTTCACTGCAGCAGTCAGTGATTTTACCCCGGTGGCTCCCCAGAGCAGAAAGATGAAGAAGCAGGACGGGGAAAGTATTTCGATTGATATGAAGCAGACACAGGATATACTGCAGTATGCGGGTGAAAATAAATCGGACATGTATGTTGTCGGATTTGCTGCTGAAACCGATAATGTAGAACAGTACGCGCTTGCCAAGCTCAAGCGTAAAAATGCCGACTGCATCGTCATGAATGATGTGTCCGATCCATCGATCGGCATGAATAGTGCCGACAATGAAGTGGTCATGCTGTTCAAAGAAGGGGAACGCATCCCTTTTGAAAAGATGGATAAGATGGTGCTCGCCGACCGCATCATCGAGGTACTGGCGAAGAGGTGGACCGAGTAATGTTTGCTTCAGTCATAGTTGATATACCGAGCAAAAGCGTCAACCAGGTGTTCGACTACCGGGTCCCTTCCGGTATGGAAGGTCTGATCCAGGTCGGTCACCGGGTACTCGTGCCATTCGGTCCCAGAACCATACAGGGCTATGTCATGTCACTTGATGAGACGACGGATTTCGATCCGGCGAGAATCAAGGAGATTGCACGTACACTGGACATCGAACCGGTGCTGACCGAGGAAATGATCACGATTGCCATGTATCTGGCAGACTACTATGTCGACCAGTACATCAGCGTCATAGAAACGATTCTGCCAGCTGCGCTCAAGGCAAACTATAAAAAGGTGCTCAGGCTTGCCGATTCATATACCCAGGAAGCCGAGAATGCATTGGCGCAAGTATCGAATGGGTCGGAAGTCGAAATAAAGCGTCTTGATCCGGATGCACTGAAAACATTGTCTCCTTATTTGAAATCCGGAGATATCCGTGAAGAAACGGTCATCACCCAGCATACGAAAAGGAAGATGGCACTTGCAGTCCATTCATTGAAGCAGTCTGACGTCGATCTTTCCCGAGCCAAAAAGCAGCAGGAACTGTATGATGTCATCGATGCATCTTCAGAACCGGTGTTTGTCAGAGATCTCGTCAATGACGGCTTCTCCAACGCGCTGATCAACACACTTCATAAAAAGGGTCTGATCGCAAAAGTGGAGGCTGAGATGGAACGGGATCCATACAGCGACCGCGTATTTACAAGCGATCCCCCGAAAGTGCTCAATTCCGAGCAGCAGCATGCATATGACAGGATTACATCCTCCATGGATGCGCAGGAAGCAAAAACTTTTCTGCTTCACGGCATTACGGGCAGCGGGAAGACGGAAGTCTACCTGCAGGTCATTCAGAAGGTACTGGATGAAGGGAAGACCGCCATTATGCTGGTGCCTGAAATCGCGCTGACCCCCCAGATGGTCAACCGCTTCAAGCGGCGTTTCGGAGATGATGTGGCGGTGCTGCACTCGGGACTGTCGCACGGTGAAAAGTACGACGAATGGCGCAAGATCAAGGAAGGTCGTGCACGTGTTTCGGTCGGCGCCAGAAGCAGCATCTTCGCACCATTTCAGAATGTCGGCGCCATCATCGTCGATGAGGAGCATGAAACGACTTATAAGCAGGGTGACCGTCCGATGTATCATGCGACGGAAGTGGCCAAGTTCAGAAGCAGATATCATGACTGCCCGCTGATTCTTGGAACCGCAACACCCAGTCTTGAAACGTTTGCAAGAAGCGAGCGGGGCGTGTACGAGCGCCTTGAACTGACAATGCGGGCAGGAACGAAAGTGCTGCCTGAAATCAGCATCGTGGATATGTCAGAGGAGCACCGGACCGGCAATACATCCATCATTTCCGGGACGCTTGAAGCGGGCATCCGCCAGAGGATTGAAAAAGGGGAGCAGACGGTGCTTCTGCTGAACCGTCGCGGCTATTCCAACTTCCAGATCTGCCAGAGCTGCGGATATGTGCCGATGTGCCCGAACTGTGACATCTCCCTCACCTACCATAAGTCGAACCGCAGTCTCATGTGCCATTACTGCGGCTATGAAAGTGCCGTGCATAGAACGTGCGACAATTGTCAAAGTGACGAAGTGACGTTCCGGGGCACCGGCACCGAGAAAGTGGAAGAGATTTTGCGAGACATGTTCGACACGGAAGTCGTCAGGATGGATAATGATACGACGAGAAGAAAGGGCATGCATGAGAAGCTGCTGGATCATTTCGAGCAGGCAGAGGTCCCGATACTGCTCGGCACACAGATGATTGCCAAGGGCCTAGACTATCCGAAAGTGACGCTTGTCGGTGTATTGAATGCCGACACCATGCTGAACCTGCCCGACTTCAGGGCGAATGAAAAGACATACCAGCTGCTGACCCAGGTGTCCGGCCGTGCAGGCCGTCACGAACTGTCAGGGGAAGTGATCTTCCAGACATACAACCCGACACACTATGCGATACAGCTGGCCATGGAAAATGACTATAGAAGCTTCTATGAAAAGGAAATGGCATTCAGACGGCTGGCACGCTACTCACCGTACTATTTTCACGTACTGTTTACGGTATCGAGTGAGGACATCAGAAAATGTCTGAAGGCGACGACCCACATCCATGATACACTGGTCCAGGAAGTTTCAGACCAGTCCATCATTGTCGGGCCCTCACCGAGTCCACTCGAGCGTATCAATCGACAGTACCGTTTCCAGATCATGCTCAAATATAAAAGAGAGCCCGAGCTGCTCAAAATGCTCAATAATCTGGATGAACACTACCATGAAGCATATAGGACGGAGGGCATCTCCCTTAGAATCGATGTGGATCCGCTAGTGATCATGTAGGAGGAATAAACTATGACAGAAACCATCATATTCATGGGCACACCGGATTTTTCCGTGCCAATACTGAAAAGGCTCCATGAGACATACCATGTCGCAAAGGTCATCAGCCAGCCCGACAAGCCGGTGGGCAGAAAACGGGTACTGACATCGCCCCCTGTGGCGGAAGCGGCAAAGGCACTCGGTATTCCGCTGTTCCAGCCGGACCGCATCCGGGATGAAGCGGCCCTCGGCAAAATTGCAGAAATCGAGCCGGATCTGATCATCACGGCGGCCTACGGACAGATACTGCCGAAAGCCCTGCTTGATATCCCGCCGCTTGGCGCAATCAATGTCCATGCATCCCTGCTGCCAAGACACAGAGGCGGCGCACCGATCCACCGGTCCATCATGGAAGGGGACAGTGAGACAGGTGTGACCATCATGTATATGGCTGAAGGTCTCGACAGTGGAAACATCATCAGCAGTCGCAAGACACCGATCAGCGACCAGGACGACACGGGAACGCTGCATGACAGGCTGTCCGGAATCGGAGCAGATCTCCTGATGGACACGCTGCCGGATATACTCTCAGGGACGAATGACAGCATCCAGCAGGATGCCGATCTTGTGACAGTCAGTCCGAACATCTCGAAAGCGGATGAGCAGATCGACTGGTCGAGGAGTGCACGAGAAGTGTTCAATCATATACGCGGCCTGTCACCCTGGCCCGGCGCATACACGGAATATGACGGGAAGCGTCTTAAAATATACGAAGCACGACCGCCTGAAGGGGCATCGGAATATGAACCAGGTACAATCGTCGATACGACACCGGACGGCATGAGAGTAGCCTGTGGTGACGGTGCGACAATTGAAGTCACTGCCGTACAGCTTGCAGGCAAGAAGCGCACGCAGGCTTCCGAATTTGCAGCAGGCAGACAGATTACAGGCACTGTGCTCGGGCAGGTGGAGTAGATGCAGTTACGCGAAATGGCGCTTGACGCCTACAGCCGGGTGATGGACGAAGGCGGCTACAGCAATATAGTACTGAATGACATGATCAACACCAGCAATCTTGCTGCCAACGACCGGGGACTGCTCACTGAGATTGTTTATGGTACAATTTCCAAAAAGCTGACCATACAGTTCTACATCAGACCTTTCATCCGTACGAAACTGAAACGCTGGCAGAGAAACCTGCTCGATATTACCGTCTATCAGATTGTCTGGCTCGACCGCGTGCCGAACTACGCTGCCATCAATGAGGCGGTGGAGATCGCCAAAAAATGGGGCGGACCAAACGATGGCAAAGCAATCAATGCCATCCTGCGCAGCTTTGAGCGGGAACCGCTCGAAGATTTTTCACAAATCAAAAGTGACATTACACGCCTGTCAATCGAAACAAGCATTCCAGAGTGGATCATCTCCCACTGGAAGACACATCACGGCATCGACGGGGCAAGGGAGATCGCCCACACCCTATCCAGCCGACCGAAAATGTACATCCGTACAAATACCGCACGCATCACCCGAACCGAGCTCGTGACGAGTCTTGTTGATGAAGGTTTCAGTGCCATTCCTTCTGAAATACAGAAGGATGCCATCGAAGTCAGTGGGGAAGTGCTCCAGTCGGACCTCTATCAGGAAGGGCTCTTCAGCATACAGGATGTAAGCTCGATGCTCGTCAATGATGCCCTGTCGCCAGAGCCGGATGATGTCATCCTCGATGCATGCAGTGCACCGGGCGGCAAAGGACTCCATGCGCTTGAGAAGGTGCCAGATGGCCATGTCGACCTGAGTGATATCCACGAACACAAGATAGCCCAGATAGAGCAGCAGGCCGAGCGTCTCAGGCTGACCGGCTACAGTGCGTTCCAAGGCGATGCCACCAGCAAGGACTACCCCAAGCAGTATGACCGCATCATCGTAGACGCACCATGCTCCGGGCTTGGTGTCATTCGCAGAAAACCGGAAATCAGATATGAACGGAAGGCGGAAGACGTCGACACGCTCGTCGACCTTCAGCTTGAGATCCTATCCAATATAAAAAATTACTTGAAACCTGGCGGAGTACTCATATACTCCACCTGTACCATCCATCAGATGGAGAATGAGAATGTCGCCTATACATTCATGAAGCAGAATGACGACATTGAATTCGATCCATTTGTGCTCGATGCATTTGATTTTGAAGGCCCATACCGACAGATCCTGCCCCAGGAGGCAGGTACTGACGGATTCTTCATTGCCAGGTTCAGAAAGAAGGAAAAATAATGATTCAAAGACCACCAAAAAAACCGATAAAAAATATAAGGCAGCCCGATTTCGACCAGCCCTCCATCTATTCCCTGTCCCTTGCAGACCTGGAAGACCTGGCCCTCCGGTGGGGTGAGGACAAGTACCGCGGCGGACAGATCTTCGAATGGCTCTACACGCACCGTGTCGACCGTTTTGAGGATATGATGAACCTGCCGAAAAGCATGCGTGAAGCGCTTGCTGAAAGCTACAGCATCGATCCGCTCGAGACTGTTGTAAAACAGGAGAGCAAGGATGGCACAATGAAATTCCTTTTCCGTCTGCGTGACGGCTATACGATCGAGACGGTACTGATGCGTCATGACTATGGCAATTCCGTATGTGTAACGACACAGGTCGGCTGCCAGATCGGCTGCAGTTTCTGCGCCTCCACACTCGGCGGATTGAAACGTAACCTGGAAGCCGGGGAAATCGTCTCCCAGATCGTCCAGATCCAGAAGGTCCTGGATGATACGGACGAACGCGTCAGCAGCGTCGTCATCATGGGCATCGGTGAACCGTTCGAGAACTACGTCCAGATGATGCAGTTCCTCAGAATCATCAACCACGATGATGGACTCAACATTGGTGCGCGTCATATTACTGTATCGACGAGCGGCATCGTTCCGAGAATCTACGACTTTGCAGACGAAGATATCCAGATCAATTTTGCAGTGAGCCTGCACGCAGCGGACAATGATATAAGAACAAGTCTGATGCCGATCAACAAAGCCTATGATATCGATAAGCTGATGGAATCATTGAAGTATTATCAGCAGCAGACCAACCGTAGGGTCACTTTCGAATACGGTCTTTTCGGTGGCGTCAATGACCAGCCGGAACATGCGCGCGAATTGAGCGAACTGATCAAGGACCTGAAGTGCCATGTCAATCTGATACCTGTCAATCACGTGCCGGAACGCAACTATGTTCGTACGAGCCGTGATGATATTTTCCAATTTCTTGAAACATTGAATGAGTGCGGTGTCAATGCGACACTCAGAAGAGAGCAGGGCACGGACATAGATGCTGCCTGTGGACAGCTTAGAGCGAAAGAATCAAAACAGGAAACGGGGGAGTAGTCTTGAAAGTAATCGATCGAAGCATTCGGGGAGATTATAGAGAGCTCAACGAAGACGTTACAGGTATTTTTGAAAATGGCACTGGCCAGATCCTTATGCTTGTGGCTGATGGCATGGGCGGCCATCGGTACGGAGACGTCGCAAGCCGGTACGTACACGATGAAATCAAAGCTGCTTGGACAGAAACAAATCTTTTTAATGTAGAAGACGGCGTCGAATTTCTGCGGCGCCTCGTGATGGATGTAAATAGACGGATGTATGATTATCAGCAGGATCATCCCGAGTATCAAGGTATGGGCACGACGCTCGTACTGTGCGCAATCATCGATGAGGCAATCATCATCCTCAATGTAGGGGATTCAAGGGCATACGCAATGAATGAGCGGGGCATTGAACAGGTGACAAGCGACCATTCATTCGTCAACCTGCTGGTTGATGCCGGGGAAATCACAGCAGAGGAGGCCAAGCATCACCCGAAGCGCAATATCATTACAAAGGCGCTTGGAACGGACCGACTGATCCAGGCGGATGTTTTCAGGTTGAGGAATAGACAGTATGATTATCTGCTGCTTGCCTCTGATGGACTGACGGACAACCTCGACAACAGTGAGCTCCACGCCATCATCATCCGTGAAGGGACTGCGATGCCCGATAAGGCGGCGCAGCTGATGGAACGGGCACAAAAAAGCGGGTCTACAGACAATATAAGCCTGGTTCTCGCCGATCTGAAAGCGAGTGGATCGGATTGATCGGCCGCATCGTCTCCGATCGATACCGTGTGATGGAATACCTGGGCGGCGGTATGAGTTCGGTCTACCTCGCGCATGATATAATACTGGACCGTGAAGTTGTGCTGAAGATGATCAAAGTCGATCACCACAACAGGGAAAAGTCGAAGGCACGTTTTCAGCGGGAAGTGGAGAGTACCATCCACCTTGCACATCCGAATATTGTCAGTGTGCTGGATGTTGATGAATCTGAAGAATACCATCTGCTCGTAACGGAAGTCGTTCATGGACCGACACTGAAATCCTTCATAGATGACAATCATCCCATCGCAATTGATGAAGTGATCCGCATCAGTGAAATGGTTCTAAGAGGTATACAGCACGCCCATAATGCGGGCATCATTCATCGTGATATCAAACCTCAGAATATACTGATGAATGAATCACAGCAGATCAAAATAACAGATTTCGGGATTGCCAAGGCGCTCAGTGAAACCCGTCTGACGGAAACCAACCAGGTGATGGGATCAGTGCAGTACATTTCGCCGGAGCAGGCGAAAGGCCAGGTGACGGATGAACGGACGGACATCTATTCATTCGGCATCGTACTCTATGAGCTGATTACAGGTGAGCTGCCGTTTGACGGGGAAACGCCGGTAGCCGTGGCATTGAAGCATATTTCGGAGCCGTACCCGAACATATCCCGGCATCGTGACATCCATGAAGATCTCGCATACATCGTCTACAAGTGCACCGAAAAGGAGCCGAACCGCCGCTACAGGCGGGTCGATGACGTACTCAAGGACCTGAACAGCTTCAAAGAAGGACGTCCGATCAATGCTGCAGTCCTGCCTGCCGATATGGACAGGACGGTTGAATCCGCTCCTGTCGAACCATCAGTGTCTGAAGAAATGGAAACGTCTGCTCCAAAGAAGCGAAGACGTATGCTGTGGCTGCTCCCGATACTGCTGATACTTGGTCTCATGGCAATCCTGATGCCACTGTTCTGGCCCGGAGATGATCCAGTCGTCCTGCCGGACATGCAGGATATGACCATGGATGATGCAGAAGCGGTTCTCGAAGAGAACGAGCTGGTGCTCGGTGAAATAACGGAAGAATACAACAGTACGTTCGATGCCGATAGAATAATCGAAACGACACCTGTTTCCGGTACAGAAGTTGAAAAAGGTGCGACAGTGGACTTCATCATCAGCAGAGGAGAAGAGCCCTACATAATGGAGGACTTCACCGGTGAAAGATATAATGGTGTCCTCGGTTCGATCAATAACCTCGGTTTTGATTCACTGGAAGTGAACGAGGCCTATGATGCTTCCGAACCCGGGACAATCATCTCACAGTCGATAGACCCAGGTACGGAGGTGGATCCGAAGGAAGCTTCACTCGCACTGACGATCTCACAAGGAATCGAGCCCGTAGCAATGGATGACTATAGGGGGCAGCTGTATAATACGGTGGAAGCCGAAATCGCCGATCAGGGATTTGCTGTTGAAATCGAGCAGGTGTATGATAGTGCGGAATCCGGTACCATCCTCTCCCAATCCATAGAACCTGGTACTGAAATTGTACCGACGGATGAGGCACTCGAACTCACGATTTCACAAGGCCCCGAGACAGCTTTAGTGGCCGATTATACTGGCCAGTCCTATGATGCAGTGAGAGAAGAGCTTGAAACGCTCGGATTCGAACTGGAAGTACAAGAGGAAAACGACGACGCGGAATCCGGCACCATCCTCTCCCAATCCATAGAACCCGGCACTGAAGTCGTACCGGCAGAAGAGACGTTCGAATTCACCATCTCACAAGGTCCTGCGCAGATTGAAATCACTGATTATACCGGAGAACCTTATGACACAGCGAAAGCGGCGCTTGAAGATGAGGGGTTCACTGTAGAACTGATTCAGGAAGCCTACAGCAGCGAAGTTGAAGAAGGCAATGTGATCAGCCAGACTCCGGATGAAGGTGAACTGGTCCCGGAGGATACGAATGTCCGTATGATTGTTTCACTAGGGGAAGAACCGGCGCGTGAAAAAGAATTCGTCAAGGAAATTGCCATTCCCTATGATTCCGATGAAGAAGATCAATCTGAGCCAAGAACAGTTGAAATCTACATCGAAGATAAAACACGCTCCATCGAGGATGCCGCAGATACAATTGAAATTACTGAAGACACCGACTATACGATCAACCTCGTCATCCAGGAAGGTGAGACAGCTTCCTACCGTGTCGAGCAAGAAGGGGAAGTTATTGCAGAAGAAGAAATTGCATACGAGTAATTGTTGGCATATATGGCATGATTTATATATAATGAGGTAGGAATACTGAAATTGGAGGAGAATTTATGAGCACAATCAAGAGGGACAAAGGTCTCGATAATACTCTGAAAGTCATGAAAGAAGGATATCTCTATACAACGAACCAGAGAACACGTCTTGGATCAGATAACATCTTTGAAACAAAGGTGCTTGGCGGAAAACGCGCCATCGTCATCAGCGGCAAAAAGGCTGCTGAGCTGTTTTATGACAATGACAGGACAGAACGTTCGGGGACCCTTCCGAAACGTCTGGTGAATACACTGTTTGGTAAAGGTGCTATCCATACGACGACAGGAAAGAAGCACATCGACAGAAAAGCCCTTTTCATGTCATTGATGACAGAAGCAAATCTTAAGCACCTCAGAGAACTGACGCGCAACCACTGGTATATGAATACACACAGAATGGAACAGATGGACCAGATCAACATCTATAGGGAGTCCATCATCCTTCTGACGAAAGTCGGTACCAAATGGGCGGGTGTCCAGGCACCTGAAGAGAAGATTGAAGAGATCGCGACAGACATGGATATCATGATCGACTCCTTCAGAGGGCTCGGTACTGCATTCAAAGGCTACAAGAATTCCGTAGCGGCCCGCCGCCGTGTCGAGGACTGGCTTGAAGACCAGATCATCCAGACACGCAAAGGCAAAATATTCCCTCCGGAGGGGACGGCACTCTATGAGTTTGCCCATTGGGAAGATTACAAAGGCAATCCGATGGACTCCAGACTTTGTGCAATCGACCTCATGAATACATTCCGTCCACTGATCGCAATCAACCGTTTCGTATCATTCGGTCTGCTTGCCATGCATGAACATCCAATTTCAAAAGAGAAAATCAATAATGAAGATGACTATGCCTACATGTTCTCCCAGGAAGTCAGACGCTTCTACCCATTCGTTCCATTCCTCCCTGGAAAGGCCAAGACGGACATCCAGTTTGAGGGCCACGACATCGAGAAGGATACGATGATGGTTCTCGACATCTACGGTACAATGCATCGGGACGACGTCTTTGAAAATGCTGATGAGTTCTATCCGGAACGCTTCCTCGACTGGGATGGCAGCCCGTTCGACCTGATCCCGCAAGGTGGCGGAGACTACTACACAAACCACCGTTGTGCCGGTGAGTGGATGACCATCATCATCATGGAAGAAACGATGAAATACTTTGCAGGAAGAATCACTTATGATGTTCCTGAACAGGATCTGAGTGTAGATCTCAACAGTATTCCGGGATACGTCAAGAGTGGCTTTGTCATTAAGAATGTCAGAGAAAATCTCGATCGCAAATAATTTTGCGATAAAAAGACTGCAGACAACGTCTGCAGTCTTTTTATCATATTGAAGCATGGAGGGAAGGGTTTGGAACAGATCATCGTCCTGCACGGCTCAAAAGATGAAAGCCGAAATGAAATACTGGCTGACCGGCTCGATGCTTTAATGGGAGAAGAACTCGATTATAGTGTGGCGTTCATTGAAAGTCGCGAACGGGGAGTCGACCAGGTGATTGAAAAGCTGACCCGGGAGGGACATCACCACTTCAATATCATTCCGGTACTTTTCTTTTCCGCTTCCCATTATTGCCGGGATATTCCACGTGCGCTCGATAAGGTGAAAGAAAGGCATGATGTGGAATGGGCGCTTGCACCTGTGCTGAGCCATCATCCGCTTATGCAGCATTTTATTGAAAAGCGCATATCTGAACTGCCCCGGTGGGGTGCAGTCATGGTAATGGCACATGGAAATACGGACTACAAGGCAGCGGATCACGAGATGGAGGACCTGCTATCCAGGTTGGAGACAAACCGTCCCATCTTTCCGGGCATGCTCAAAGGCAGATTGTCGTTGGATGGTGTCCTCCCGGAGCTTGGGGCACAGCATGATGTACTGCACGTCATTCCGATTGCTCTTGAAGACGGCTTCCTTACTTCAAAAATGAAAGAGGCGGTGATGGAACATGCGAAAGGCATGTCGGTCTCCTTCACTGCGGCCGTCAATTTTGATCCAATGTTGAAAGGGATTATCATGGATCATATGAAAAGTGGAGAACACGGATCCAGGATATGAAAAAGGTGCCCCCCAGGGGCACCTTTCATTGTGACTAGAGATGATTGACCGGACCGTCGTAGGCCATGATGCCACCTTCTACGTTGACTGCATCGTAGCCGTTATTGATCAGGTAGTCCTGCACCTGGGCACTGCGTTTGCCCGAGCGGCACATGACATAGTACTTCTTGTCCTTGTCAAGACTTCCGAGTGCACTGTCGAAACTGGACATCGGATAGTGCTGTGCACCTGGAACAAAGCCGGTTTCTTCAAGCTCATCTCTTTCTCTGACATCAATCAATACGTTGTCCGGATCTTGTGTTACATGTTGAACTTCGCTTGCATGAATTTCATCTGCCATGGTATGTCCTCCTTATATGAACTCTGCTCATATTTTATCATAAAGTCGGGAACTGTTATAATGAAGAAAAACGAGTTCGGGGTGAAGTATGCTGGAAGGTAGAATTATAAAAGCATTGAGTGGGTTCTATTATGTGGAGTCCGAAGGCAGTCTTTATGAAACGAGAGCGCGCGGACTGTTCAGAAAAACGAAAGAGTCACCGCTTGTCGGTGATATTGTGACTTTTCAGGTTGAAAATGAAAATCAGGGATATATTGGAGAGATACATGAACGCAGGAACGCCCTGGTTCGTCCCCCCGTCGCAAATATAGATCAGGTCCTGGTGACGATGAGCATGAAGTCTCCTGAGTTCAGCTACTACCTGCTGGATCGTTTCCTGGCCTATGCCGAGGCGCATGACATCGAACCGGTCATCGTGGTTACGAAGACGGATCTTGCCGATGGGGATGAATACCAGGAGAAGATTGCATCGGTATACCGCCATACGTATGATATCCATTTTACCGACCGCGACCATATCAACGAAGCGTTGCAAGATATTTTCAAAGATAAGCTCAGTGTCCTTGCAGGCCAGTCGGGTGTCGGGAAGTCGACGCTCCTCAATACGCTTGTGCCGGAACTTGGTCTCATGACGAATGAGATTTCCAATGCACTGAACCGGGGTAAGCATACGACACGGCATGTTGAGCTGGTCGAGATCGGCGGCGGACTGATTGCCGATACGCCGGGATTCAGTACAATTGAATTCAGCGAACTCGACAAGCATAACCTGAAATTCTGTTTCCCGGATTTCAACCATTACAGCGAGTCATGCAAATTCCGGGAATGCCAGCATATCAAGGAACCGAAATGCGGCGTCAAGAATGCAGTAGCGGCTGGCGAACTGGCCGAAAGCCGCTACAACAGCTATACAGCCATCTATCAGGAAATTGAAAACAGAAAGGCGAGGTACTAATATGGTAAAGATACTTCCGTCACTGCTCGCCAGTGACTTTACAAAGCTTGGGGAAGATATAGGGAAAATGGAAGAAGCGGGCGCTGATATATTTCATCTGGATATCATGGACGGCCAGTTTGTGCCGAACATCTCCTATGGTCTGCCGGTGGTAGAGGCCATCAGCAGGGTGGCCTCCATTCCTCTCGATGTCCATCTTATGACCAAGGATCCGGAACAGTTCATAGACGAATTCAGCAGAATGAACATCAGCATGATATCCTTCCATATCGAGGCGACAAATCATCCGCACAGACTGATGCAGCGGATACAGGAGAGTGGAATGAAAGCCGGCATCGTACTGAATCCGCACACACCGGTATCATCGCTCCAGCATCTGCTCCCGGAAATCGATTTTATTCTCATCATGACGGTAAATCCCGGCTTTGGTGGCCAGAAGTTCATCGGCAGCGGTGTCGGTAAAATCAGAACCTTGGATGCTATGAGACAAGAGAACAACTACGATTATGAAATCGAAGTGGATGGCGGCATCAATGATGAAACCGCCGGAATATGTATAGAAGCTGGTGCAGATCTGCTTGTCAGCGGCTCCCACCTGTTCAAATCGGAGGACTGGAAGGCGGCAGTCGGCAGAATGAAGGAGTGATGAAATGCATATGAATGTTCTGATCCGTGAGGATCAATCGGATGTACTGAAAAATAGGCATGGCGAAGCGTGGACCGGCGTCGATCGCGGGGTCTACCTGCTGCTTCGTGCGGACATCACACCACAATATACTTATGGAGACTTCGATTCCGTCAGTAGTGCAGAATGGCAATATATAGAGGACCGCATGGCAGTCACACCGGTCCCTTCGAGAAAGGATGATACCGACCTTGAGATGTGCCTGCGTGATCTGGTGGACCGTGGATACAGTTCGATAGATGTATACGGCGCGACCGGTGGCAGGCTCGATCATATGATCGGCAATATATTTCTGCTCATGCATGGAGATTTCAGGGAGACGGACATCAGAATAATCGACCGGCAGAATGTCATGCAGCGTCTCGGATCAGGAAGCCACCAGGTCGAAAAGGCCGGGGGGATGAAATATGTCTCCTTCATTCCTTATGTTGAAGGCACGGAACTTACGCTGGAAGGGTTCGAGTACAATCTTGACAGACGTGTACTTTCGCTCGGTGCCACCCTCACAATCAGCAATGAATTTGTGGAAAGCCATGCAAAAGTCCATACAGATGAACCCATAATTATGATACAATCCAAGGATGCTTAGAAAAGGAGTGGTCTAATGATTCTTACGGGTGCATTTGTCAATGGGATGGCGATTGTCATTGGGGGTCTGCTTGGACTGATATTCACATTCATTCCGGATTACATAAAGGACTCGATCATGAAGATACAGGCGCTTGTCATCATTACGCTTGGCATCCAGATGGTAGTCCAGGCAGAAGATATCATACTTACTCTGCTCAGCCTGATCGTCGGAGTGGTCATCGGCGAAATCATCCGGCTAGAAGAACTGCTCAACCGCTTCGGCCACTGGCTGGAGTTCAAGCTCGGGGACAAGCATGCGGGAACGCTCTCGCAGGGGCTTGTATCGGGTACACTCGTATTCATTGTAGGGGCCATGGCGATTGTCGGTGGTCTCGATGCTGGACTCAGAGGGTCGAACGAAGTGCTTTTCACCAAATCGATCATGGACTTCTTCATCGCCATAGTGATGACGACGACCTATGGCATGGGTGTCATCATCTCAGGTATCCCGACATTTCTGTATGAGTCGGGAATCATCCTTTCTGCGCAGCAGATCTCAAGATTCATCCCTGAACCGGTACTCGATGCCATGGTCGATCAGGTGACCAGTACCGGCGGCGTGATTCTGCTTGCCATCGGCCTCAATATGCTCAACGTCACGCATATGCGTGTCGGCAATATGATACCAGCCATTTTCACAGCTATGCTGATGGTCTATCTGATAAATATCATATAATAAAAAAACCATCCGACAGGGTCGGATGGTTTTTTTAGATATTAAACGCGTTCAATTTTACCGGACTTGAGTGCACGAGCTGAAACCCATACTCTTTTCGGCTTGCCGTCAACCATGACTCTGACTTTCTGCAGGTTGGCGCCAAAACGTCTTTTGTTGGCGTTCATCGCGTGTGAACGGTTGTTTCCTGAAGTCGCTTTACGACCAGTGAAATAGCATTCTTTAGCCATACTTTCATCTCCTTTTATAGGTATTACCATAAACATTGATTGTTGGTTTGATTGCATACTTTTATATAATACAATATTTTACGCTGTACGTCTACAGCAAAAGTTGCCAGGCCGATAGTATAAAACAGTATGAAGATCTTTTCAATCTACCCTGTACGACGTAAAATATTGGGGTTGGATTCATGTTGGAAGGGAACATATATAGTGCAGAACCGGTCTTTCATACAATGGATGCCGGATCAGGCTTCACCCCTAATGGTTTGCGCTTACAATCGAAGTCAAATATAATACAATAAACAATAGATATATAAGCCGCATGTATTTTTATAGGCTGGATGTTTCAGATGACCAATCTCACTTGTAATCATATACCATTTCTGCTTATAATAAAATGATGCGACAGGGGGTAAAGCAATGACTCTGGAAATAAAAAATGAACTGGGCAGTATCGATATCGCGATGGATGTCATCTCCAATATTGCTGGTGGCGCAGTAGTGGAAAGCTATGGTGTAGTCGGTATGGCTTCAAAGCACCAGGTAAGAGATGGCTTTGCGGAACTGCTCGGTAAAGAGAACTATGCACGAGGTGTCATCGTCGACAACAAGGATGGCGATATCAGCATTGATCTGTATATCATCGTCGGCTATGGAATCAGAATCTCGGAAGTGGCGACGAATGTACAATCAACTGTAAAATATAAACTTGAAAAAACACTTGGGCTTGATATCAGGTCGGTGAATATCTACGTCCAGGGTGTCAGAATCATCAATACCGAGGACTGATCAGGGAGGATTTATTAAGTAATGGATAAGATAGATGGCAGAATGTTCAGGAATATGATTTTAAGCGGGGCCGAAAACCTTCGGCGGCATGCTGACTATGTGGATTCTTTAAATGTCTTCCCTGTGCCGGATGGTGACACGGGTACGAATATGAACCTTTCCATGACCTCGGGTGCGGATGAAGTGGAGGATAAGGAAGATGCCCATATCGGTACTGTGGGAAAGCACTTTTCAAAAGGGCTGCTCATGGGTGCACGTGGCAATTCGGGTGTCATTCTTTCCCAGCTTTTCAGGGGATTTTCCAAAGCGATCGAGGAGAAGCAGGAGATAGAAGCAGCAGATTTCACTGCGGCTTTTGGGGCTGGCGTCAAGACCGCCTATAAAGCGGTGATGAAACCTGTAGAAGGTACGATCCTTACAGTCGCCAAAGACTCCGCAAAAAAGGTCGAGGAGATTTCAGCATCCGAATCTTCCATCATCACCATTATGGAAGCGGTCATCAAAGAGGCGAAGTCATCTCTTGAAAGAACGCCGGAACTGCTGCCTGTACTGAAAGAAGTCGGTGTTGTGGATTCTGGTGGACAGGGTCTTGTATATGTCTATGAAGGTTTCCTTTCTGCGCTGAAAGGCGAACCGATAGAGGTATCAGGGAAGTCGGATACGGAGACGTTCGTCAATGATGAACATGATTTTGAAGAGTTCATGTCTGTTGAAGATATCGAATACGGTTTCTGTACAGAGTTCATGGTGCGGTTCGAATCGGACAAGCGTGAATTTGATGAAGATGGTTTCCGTCAGGACATGAGTGAGTTCGGAGATTCCCTGCTGGTCATCTCGGATGAAGAAATCGTCAAGGTCCACGTGCATACGGAGACGCCTGGTGAAGCCATGACCTACGGCGCGACCTACGGTGAACTGATCAAGATGAAGATCGAAAACATGCGTGAACAGTTCAGGGCGGTCCATCACAAGCAGGATGCGGCACCTGAGCGGAAAGAAGGATATGACACGGCAATCATCACCGTGTCTTCCGGGGAAGGTGTCAATGAACTGTTCCGCAGCATCGGTGCCACCCATGTCATCAACGGCGGACAGACGATGAACCCTTCAACAGAAGATATTTTAAGAACGATCGAAGACGAAGCGGTCAAGTCGGCCATCATACTGCCCAACAATAAAAATATCATCATGGCGGCGGAGCAGGCACGGGATATGCTGGACATTCCAGCTGTTGTCATTCCGACTCGTTCCATTCCGGAAGGGCTCTCGAGTCTCCTGGTGTATTCACCTGATGCAGAACTTGAAGAGAACAAGGATGCAATGGAAGCTTCCCTTGAGCACGTCAAGACTGGTCAGGTCACCTACGCGGTCAGAGACACGAAGATCGACGGCATCGAGATCCGCAAGGATCAGCATATGGGCATCAAGGACGGTAAGATCACCGGCGCGCATGATTCACGCGAAGCTTCACTGAAGCAGCTGATCGAATCCATGCTCGATGAAGAATCGGAAATCGTCACCGTGCTGATCGGCGATGAAGGAGATCAGGAAGAAGTGGACCGCATCATCGAGGCGCTTGAGTCGGAATACGATGAAGTGGAATTCGAGGTTCATGATGGACAGCAGCCGGTGTACAGTTATCTGCTATCTGTAGAATAGTCATAATAATCTCATCGGTTCCGGGGAGCTGATGGGATTTTTTTGAATGGAGGGGTTAATATGAAGTATAAAAGTGTTTTTGATATCATTGGACCGATAATGGTCGGGCCATCCTCATCACATACGGCTGGTGCCGCGAGAATTGGACTGCTGGCACGCAACCTGTTCGGGGGACAGCCGGATCATGCGGACATCTATCTCTATGGGTCCTTCAAGGATACGTACAAGGGTCATGGCACGGATGTGGCGCTGATCGGAGGCCTGCTCGGCTTCGATACGGATGATGACCGCATCATTACGGCACATGCGCTTGCAGAAGAAGCATCAATGCACGTGCAGTTCATCGAAATGGATGAGGAGCGCTCGCATCCGAATACTGCTCTGCTCCACCTTGTAAAGGGTGCAGAACGTCTGACGGTGGAAGGCATTTCCATAGGTGGCGGCAAGATCGAGGTGGTCAGCATCAATGACTATCCGATCAATATTTCAGGAAACTATCCGGCACTTCTGGTTTTTCATAAGGATACCTTCGGAACAATTGCACGGGTGACGACCATCCTTGGAAATAATCGTATCAATGTCAGCCAGATGAATGTCTCCCGCAAGGAAAAAGGGGATATTGCACTGATGACCATCGAACTGGACGACACGATCGAGAGTGCTGTCATCGAAGAAGTACGTCAGGCATCCGGTGTCGACAGAGTAATTGAAATGGAAGAAAACTAAGGGGGTCCATCATGTTTAAAAGTATTCAGGAACTGATAGAACAAGCATCGGCGGAAAACAAATCGATTGCGGATGTCATGATCGCCCAGGAAGTTGAAGTGACGGGCCGCTCCCACCTGGACATCTATAAGGATATGGAACGGAATCTTGAAGTCATGGAGTCGGCCGTCCGAGAAGGCTTCGGTGGTGTGGAAAGCACTACCGGACTGACCGGTATGGATGCTGTAAAAATGAAAAAATACATCGATAGCGGGAAGGGGCTCAGTGGGGAACTCACACTCTATGCCATTGCACATGCAGTGAGTACGAATGAAGTGAATGCTGCCATGGGCAAGATTTGTGCAACGCCTACAGCAGGCTCGGCAGGTGTTGTGCCCGGTGTGCTCTTTGCCATGCGTGAAAAGCATGATATAGACCGTGAGGACATGGTGAAATTTCTATTCACTTCCGGAGCCTTCGGGTTTGTCGTTGCCAATAATGCAAGCATCTCAGGTGCTGCCGGCGGCTGCCAGGCGGAAGTCGGCAGTGCGAGTGCAATGGCTGCAGCAGCCCTTGTGGAAATGGCTGGTGGCACACCGGAAATGAGTGCCCACGGTTTTGCGATTGCACTGAAAAACATGCTTGGACTCGTATGTGATCCGGTCGCTGGTCTGGTCGAAGTGCCTTGTGTCAAAAGGAATGCAGCCGGTGCCAGCAATGCACTGACTGCAGCGGATATGGCTCTGGCAGGAATCGAATCCAGAATTCCGGCGGATGAAGTAGTCGAAGCGATGTATAAGATCGGTCTGACCATGCCGTCTGCACTGCGTGAAACGGGACGCGGAGGCTTGGCTGCGACGCCGACGGGAGAGCGTATAAAAGCAGAGCTGTTCGGTGAGCAGTAATGCTCTCCCTGTATCATGTCATCACGCCACCACCACCGGTAGACGATATGAAAGGCGTCGGACCAAAACTCAGGGATAAGCTGCTTGAGCTTGATATCAGAAATGCCAATGATGTCCTGTTCCAGCTTCCGAGCGGGTATGAAAATCTGAGCGTCATGGACCTGACTGAAGCCAGGCACAATGATAAGGTCACAGTGGAAGGCCACATCAAGACCGAACCAGCCCTCGCCTTCTTCAGGGGCGGCAAGAGCCGCCTGACTGTGTTCATGGAAGTGAACGGCATGTATGTCAAAGTCGTATTCTTCAACCAGCCCTATCTGAAGGATAAGCTGAAGGTCGGAGGGTCAGCCAGAATATCGGGGAAGTTCAATCTCCATAAGCTTGAAATCAATGCGCAGAAACTCATTTTCGATGCTTCCGGCGGCTTCCATGTGAAATACTATCTTGGCGGTGTGATGCATTCAAAGACTTTCAGCAAAATTGTGGCTGAAGTATTCGAAAAATGCATTTTCAATTATGATCTGCCGGAAGATCTGAAACAGAAGTACCGTCTGCTCTCTGTAAGGGAAGCACTATGGCACCTTCATTTTCCTCAAAACCCCCATGATATCAACGAGGCACGCCGGACAATCAAGTTCTATGAGCTTTTCATTTTCCAGCTGCAGCTGATGGAGAAGCGGAAGCAGGAGCGGGTCAGGAATGAACGGTACATCGTAGACTATGATGTCGAGGCACTCCGGGAGTTCATCGACACGCTGCCCTTTGAACTCACTTCCGACCAGAAGCGGAGCGCCAATGAGATATGCCGTGATCTGAAGCAGAATATTTCGATGCACCGCCTTTTGCAGGGGGATGTGGGGAGCGGCAAGACGATTGTTGCCGGACTGGCAAGCTATGCGATAAAGACCATCGGTGAGCAGACAGCCCTGATGGTGCCGACAGAGGTGCTTGCGAACCAGCATTACCAGTCATTCATGGAAATATTCGACGGTCGCCTCAATATCGCCAAATTGACAGGCACTACGACACGCAAGGAAAAGATGTACATACAGGAAGCCTTGCGTGAAGGAGAAATAGATCTCCTCATCGGTACCCATGCGCTGATAGAGGACGATGTCGTCTTCAAAAGGCTTTCGCTCATCATAACGGATGAACAGCATCGCTTCGGGGTCAACCAGCGCAAGCGGCTGAACGATAAATCCTATCGCAAGAATGTCCTCTATATGACAGCCACACCGATTCCAAGAACACTTTCCATCACCACTTTCGGTGATATGGACATCTCCATCATCAAGGAGATGCCAAAAGGCAGGAAGCCTGTAGAAACATACTGGAGACGGTTTGATGAAACAGATGAAGTGCTTGATGCTCTGGCTGATGAAATAAAGAAAGGCCACAGTGCCTACATCGTCGCACCTCTGATCGAAGAGTCGGAAACACTGGATCTGAAAAATGTGCAGGAGATCTTCCAGCTGTTTACAGATCGTTTCGGTGAGGAGAATGTCGAACTTGTCCATGGGCGCATGAAGCCCGAGGAGAAGGCGGCAGGCATGAAGCGCTTTGAAACATATGAAAAGCCGGTGCTCGTATCGACGACAGTAATAGAAGTCGGAATCAATGTACCAAATGCCACTTTCATGGTAATATTCAACGCAGAACGGTTCGGACTGTCAACGCTCCATCAGCTGAGAGGACGGGTCGGGCGCAGTGACAAGCAGAGCTACTGCGTTCTGATCAGCGATCCCAAGACGGAGAATGCAAAGCTCAGGATGGATATCATGACGAGCACGACGGACGGGTTCGAACTGAGTGAACGGGACCTTGAGATGCGTGGACCAGGGGACTATTTCGGTGTCCGCCAGAGTGGCCTGCCCCAGTTCAAGGTGGCGGACCTGGCCGAGGACTACCGGGTACTTGAACACGCAAGGATGAGCGCAATCGACTATGCTGCAAAAATGGAGGCGGATGGATGAGATATGTTCTTAGAATCTTCGGCGTCGCATTGATACTTTCTGGTGTTGTGCTTTTCTTCTGGCAGGATATCCGCGAAATGTTTACAGACCGCGTGAACGATCGGGTCATCGAAGCCTACCATCAAGGTGG
The DNA here is from genome assembly GCF_009831115.1 of Salinicoccus hispanicus. Taxonomy (GTDB): domain Bacteria; phylum Bacillota; class Bacilli; order Staphylococcales; family Salinicoccaceae; genus Salinicoccus; species Salinicoccus hispanicus. The sequence continues at coordinate 180,335 of NZ_WUUK01000001.1, forward strand.
GCGGAATGTGGAATTGAATCCGCTGGAGTCATTCATTACGGGCATCGACGATACCCGGCAGGTGACAAGTGCCGAAGATGCTGCCACTGCTGAAAGTGACACTTCCTTGGCTGAATTCAACATGGAGAGCGTGGCCGGTATTCTCTCGATCGAGTCGGCAGGCATAAGGGAACCGGTCTTTAAAGGGCCAGTGACGGAAAGCAATCTTAAAAGAGGCCTTTCCTTTGTTGATGCAGGCGACCATGTCGACATGCAGAACATTCCGATCGCAGGACACCGTGTCGAAGGTGCCGGCATCCGGTTCAATCATCTCGATCGCGCCTCGATGGGGGATCTGGTCACCTTCGACACTGCCGAAGGCATACGTACCTATGAGATCACCGATATATTCGAAGTGGATCCTTCCCAGGTGGAAGTGCTGGATCAGAAAGAAGGGGCGCCCCAGCAGCTTACGCTCATCACCTGTGAGGACTATAACCCCGAAACCCTGCTTTTTGAGAAGCGTCTCATTGTCAAAGCGACAATCGCAGAATAAATGAATGGTGCATGACTCCCGGCACAGGGGACATGCACCATTTTTATTTTCTCGACTAGAAATTGTTTGAAATCGCCATTGCAGTTATATATACTGATGTTAGTACCAACTACTAAATGAGGTTGACATATGGCGAAATATAAGAAAAGAGAACGCCAGGAGCTTCTGATCGAAAGAGTATCGACAGATCCCTTCCTGACTGATGAGCGCTTATCTGAAATGTTTGAGGTCAGTATACAGACGATCCGGCTGGATCGCCTGGAATTGAATATTCCCGAGCTTCGGGAACGCATCAAGCACGTTGCCAGGGAAGAGACGGATAAGATCCGGAGCCTTTCACTACAGGAAGTGGTCGGTGAAATCATTGATATCGAACTCAACCACCATGCGCTGTCACTTTTCATTGTAGAGGAAGGCCACGTGTTCAGGAAGAATCAGATCGCCCGTGGACACTATCTGTTTGCGCAGGCCAATTCCCTGTGTGTCGCAGTCATTGATGAACCACTTGCACTGACGAAATCGGCCCAGATAGAGTTCATCAAGCCGGCAAAACTTGGTGACAAGGTGATATCAAAGGCGGTTGTCGTGAGTATGGAAGGCAGGATTGCCGCCATTACAGTCGAGTCGAAAATCGAACAGCGCCTCGTATTCAAAGGGCGTTTTGAAATGTACTATACAGGTGAAGGTGAAAAAAATGGTTAAAATTGCAGTCGATCTAATGGGTGGAGACAATGCACCTGCAGAAATTGAAAAGGGAGTACTACAGGCTGTCGAAGTGGACCAGTCGATTGAAATACTGCTCTTTGGACTTCGAGGTGCCTACACAGGCGATCACCCCCGAATACAGTTCATCGAAGTCACTGAAAAGATCGAATCGGAAGATGACCCTGTCCGCTCAGTGAAAAGGAAGAAGGACAGTTCACTTGTCAGGGCATGCCAGGCAGTGAAGGACAAGGAGGCGGATGCCTGCATCTCAGCCGGCAATACGGGCGCGCTGATGAGTGCGGGACTGTTCGTGGTCGGACGCATCAAAGGCATCGAACGTCCGGCCATTGGAACGCTGCTCCCAACGACGAATGCAAGCGGTAAGGGGATGATGCTGCTTGATATGGGTGCCAACGTCGACAACAAGCCGAAGCACCTGCACCAGTTCGCACTCATGGCGGATATCTACATGCGTGATAATGAAGGACGCAGCAACCCGACCATCGGGCTTGTCAATAATGGCAGTGAAGAGAATAAAGGCAGCGAGATGACGAAAGAGACGTACAAGCTGCTGAAGGACAGCGGATTGAATTTTACCGGCAACTTTGAAACACGCGATATCCTCACAGGTAATGTTGATATTGCAGTGACGGATGGATTCACCGGCAATGTCATACTTAAAACAATCGAGGGCACTGCCATGGCACTCATGGGGGAAGTGAAGAACGCTTTTCTGAAGAATGCCAAAAACAAGATTGCAGCCTTGATATTGAAAAAGGATGTACAGTCCATCAGAGATCTGCTCGACTACCGCCATTATGGCGGAGCGCCGTTGCTCGGGCTCGATGGTAATGTTTTGAAGGCCCATGGATCCAGTGACAGTACAGCAATCGTATCGGCCATCAGGCAGGCTAAAAGAATGGCCCAGTCTGATGCCATCACCAAGATTAAAGAAAGTGTGGGAGAGGAATGAAGAAACTGATTCTATTTCCAGGCCAGGGCGCGCAGTATGGCGGTATGGCCAAGGATATATATGAAAATTCCCCGGAAGGGCGGACACTGCTTGATGAAGTATTCATGAATGTGGACTTCGACCTGAAGTCGATCATGTTCGAAGATGATACGCGTCTGAACCAGACTGAATATACGCAGCCTGCCCTGTTTGCTCACAGCCTTGCAGTGCTTGCAGCAACAGGCATCAAAGGCGATATCGTGCTTGGACACAGCCTCGGTGAACTGCCGGCGCTTGTTCACGCCGGTGTGCTTAGCGTCAGGGACGGTGTAAGGGTTGTCGCAAAGCGCGGTGAACTGATGGCGCAGAGTGAAGGCGGCGGCATGGCTGCTGTCATCGGCATGGAACGCGAAGCACTCGAAGCGCTATGCGCGTCCCTTTCTGATGACACACGGAGAATACAGCCGGCCAACATCAATGCGCCGGATCAGATCGTCGTTTCCGGCGATCGTGAACTGATCGAGTCATTCGCAGCTGAAGCGAAGTCGCATGGTGCGAGAAAAGTGATGCAGCTGAACGTGTCAGGCGCGTTCCATTCCTACTTGATGGAACCGGCCCAGCAGGCATTCAGGGATTTCGTCGATGACATCGAATTCAACGCACCGGCCATTCCGGTCATCCAGAATGTTTCTGCCAGACCGGAGACGGATCCGGAAACGATCAGGGTACAGCTCATCGATCAGCTGACGCATCCCGTGCGTTTTGTCGAATGCATCGAGACGGCGGTCGAAAATGGTGTGACGGAAGCCGTGGAAGTCGGACCGAAGAAAGTATTGAACGGGCTGGTAAGAAAAATAGATCGTTCCATCAGCACATCCAATATCGATACGATGGAGCAGGTAAAGGAGTTCAACAATGGGTAATATTGCACTTGTAACAGGCGCCTCCAGAGGCATCGGCAGAAGCATCGCGCTGAAGCTCGCAGAAAACGGCTATACGGTCATCGTCAACTATTCCGGTTCCAAGGATAAGGCGGAAGCTGTAGTATCAGAAATTGAAGATGCAGGCGGCAAGGCGGAAGCACTGCAGTGCCAGGTCCAGAACTTTGATGAAGTGAAAGAGATGGTCAAGCATATAACGGATACGCATGGTTCAATCGATGTCGTCGTCAACAATGCAGGCGTCACAAAGGATAATCTGCTAATGCGGATGAAGGAGACGGAATGGGACCAGGTTGTCGATGTCAATCTCAAAGGCACGTTCAATGTCATCCAGAACGTCGCCCGTCCGATGATCCGTCAGAAAGGCGGCCGGATCATCAATGTCTCAAGCATCGTCGGTTCACTCGGCAATGCCGGCCAGACGAACTATGTCGCTTCCAAGGCAGGCATCGACGGCATGACGAAATCGGTGGCCAGGGAACTTGCACCGAAAGGCATTACAGTCAATGCCGTAGCACCGGGATTCATTGAAAGCGATATGACGGATGTACTCTCCGACGATATCAAATCACAGATGCTGTCCCAGATTCCATTGAACCACTTCGGCAATACTGATGATATTTCCGAGACGATCGCATTTCTGGCATCCGGTTCTGCACGCTATATTACTGGTCAGACCATTCATGTAAATGGTGGTATGTACATGGGCTAGACCCTGTGGTACCATTGGAGGGAGGTGAAGAATAATGGCAAACTTTGATAAAGTAAAAGACATCATCGTGGACAAACTTGGAATCGATGAGGAAAAAGTAACAAGAGATGCATCTTTCAAGGATGACCTTGGTGCAGACTCTCTAGATATCGCTGAGCTTGTTATGGAACTTGAAGATGAGTTCGAAATGGAAATTCCGGATGAGGAAGCTGAAAAGATCAAAACAGTAGGCGACGCTCTGGATTACATCGACAAACTGGAAGCGAAGTAATGATAAAATCCACTTTTCGAAGTGGATTTTATTTTTATGGGCAAACTTTTATTCAGCATGACAATCATTTAAAATAGTGGAATGGAGGCGGATATGATGACCAGCAGAATGACTTTCAAAGCAATTGAACAGCGTATCGACAAGGACAGGCATGCAAAGCGCGGACTCGCGAAATTCCGTCAGGAGTTCAAGACGTTCATCGGACGGACGGGTATTGAAATCGAAGATGAGGCGCAGTATGTCCAGGCTTTCATGCACAGCTCCTACATCAACGATCTGCAGATGGACAAGATATACAATAACGAACGCCTGGAATTTCTCGGGGATGCTGTACTAGAATTGATGGTTTCAGATTATATATATGAGCGGTTCAAAGAATTGCCGGAAGGCGATCTGACCAAACTCAGAGCCAATATAGTATGTGAACCCTCACTTGTAGTATTCGCAGAAAAACTGCAGATGCAGCCCTTGATACTGCTCGGCAGAGGAGAGGAGAAGACCGGTGGACGCGAGCGTCCGTCAATCGTCTCCGACACATTCGAGGCATTTCTCGGTGCGCTGTACCTGGATCAGGGCTCTGATGCAGCAAGACGATTCCTTGAACGCCACGTATTTCCTGAAGTGAAGGATGGCGACTATAATGCCGTCATCGACTATAAGACGGCACTTCAGGAAAGAATGCACAGGACACATGGACAGAGTGTCGCATACCAGCTGCTCGAATCCACAGGCCCGAGTCACGACAAGACTTTCGTGACCGGTGTCTATACGGATGGGGAGATGATCGGCAAAGGTTCCGGACGTTCCAAGAAGGAATCCGAACAGAAGGCCGCACAGCATGCTCTGGGAGAAATGGACAATAGGGAGAAAAAGTGATGGTATATTTGAAAGCAATAGAAGCACACGGCTTCAAATCGTTTGCCGATAAGGTGAATATACGGTTTGATGCTGGGGTCACTGCGGTTGTCGGTCCGAACGGCAGCGGGAAAAGCAATATCACCGATGCGATCCGCTGGGTGCTCGGCGAGCAGTCCGCCCGCTCCATCCGCGGCGTCAAGATGGAGGATGTCATATTCAACGGCACAACGGACCGCAAGCCGATGAACCATGCCTATGTCAGGCTGGAGCTCGACAATACGGCACGCACACTGCAGATGGATGCAGATGCGGTGCATATCACCAGAAAGCTCTATCGCAATGGAGATAGCGAGTACTTCATCAACAACGAGAAAAGCCGTCTGAAGGAGATCAATGAGCTGTTCCTGGATTCGGGTCTCGGCCGCAATGCATTCAACATCATTTCGCAGGGCGAAGTGGATGAAGTATTGAATGCCAAACCTGACCAGAGGCGCAGCCTGATCGAAGAGGCTGCCGGTGTAATGAAATACAAACTTCGCAAGAAGGAGTCGGAGAAGCGGCTTGAAGATACCGCTGCCAATCTGGATCGTGTCCATGACATCATCCATGAACTCGAGTCGAGGGTGCAGCGCCTGGAGAGGGAAAGTGCCAACGCCAAGGAGTATCTTGCGCTTAAGGAGGAGATGCGCCAGAGTGATATCGAAGTGACGGTACACGATGTGGACGCACTGCTCGCCACGCTGGAAACCGAAGCACAGTCGCTGGCATCCGCGGAACAGTCCATCGCGGCTGACCGGGAGACACTTGCGGACATCGAAGCACGCATGAACCGTCTTGCAGAGAAAAGGGACGATCACGATCGCAAAAATCGTACGCTGAATGCCAGACTTGTCGACCTGTCGAAAAAACTCGAGCAGACCAACGGACAGATTGCCCTCTATAAGGAGCGGAAAGACAACAAGGGGCAGGCAAGCGAAGATCTGAAAGTCCGGCTCGAGACTTCAACGGAGCGCCATGACAGTCTCCACCAGCAGCATGCGGAAGTCCTTGAAACACTTGATGAGCTGGAACGGACATCCGAAAACCTTGAGCAGGCCATCAAAGAGGCACGAAAAGAACGCCAGGAACTGATGAAGGACCACAGTGGTGAGATCGAGCAGCTGAAGGATCAGTACTATGATCTGATGGTTCAGAAGACGACACTGGAAAATGAACATCGTCGTGCAGAAGATGAGAAATCACGTCTTGGCGACAGCATACGCCAGAAACAGGAACGGCTCGAGTCGCTGAAGTCCACTCTGGAAGAGGAAAAGGCCCGTCATCTGACGCTCGAGCAGCAGTATGAGGCAACACGCAGTATACTGTCCGAAAAGCGGGAGGCATTCCAGGAAGCGAACACCAGGATGGCAGCACTCCAGTCGCAGTATGATAAGGAACGGGAAAAGCTGGATACAGCCAGGCGCTATATCGACCAGCAGTCATCGAAACTCGAGATGCTGACCACCATGCAGAATGAATACCGCGGATATTATCCCGGTGCACGCTTCATTTTGAAAAACCGCAAGCAATCAGACGGCATCATCGGTTCAGTCGGTGAGCTGCTGTCGACCGATGGTGAATATGTCAGAGCGCTTGATACTGCGCTTGGTGCACAGGCCCAGAATATCGTTACCACAGACGAACACAGTGCCAAGCTGGCCATCAGGCGCCTGAAGGAGGCCAAAGCTGGCTTTGCCACTTTCCTGCCGATGGATATCATCAGGCACAAGCATATTCATTCGGATATCAGAAATACGATCGTCCGGTCATCCATTGATGTGCAGATCATGTCGGAAATCGTCCATTACACAGCGGATATTCCGAATGTCGTCTCCCACCTGCTCGGAACCACGCTTGTTACAAGATCGATGGATGATGCGACGAAGCTAGCAGGTGAGATCGGCCACAAGCTTCGCATTGTGACTGTCGATGGTGAAACGATCATGCCGGGCGGTGCAATGTCGGGCGGCTCGAAAAGTTCCAAAAGCTCCATCATCGAAAGCCAGCGTGAACATCAGGAAACAAAAGAGAAGCTTGAAGAATACCAGGAGAAAACGCAACATATGGCGAAATCCGTCACTCGTCTCGGGGAAGACCTGGCGGATCAGATGGTTCTAAAAGACAAGCTGGAGGCAGAAGGCAGGGAGATTGCCGAGCAGAATGAAACCGACCATGCTGAAATAAGACGGCTTACGTACCAGATTGAAGCAAAAGAGGAAAACGCGGCAATCCTTGAAGAGGAACTGAAGGCAATTGATGCCCCGCTTGATAGCCGTGACCATGCTGAACAGATCAGAGCTGTCGATGCCGACCTCGAGGCACTGGATGTACGCATCAGAAGAATGAGTGCTTCCGACCAGGATAAGAAGGAGACACTGCGGCAGCTTACTGATGAAGGTCATTCAATGGAACGGGAGCTTGCGACGGTCAGTGAACGTCTCACCCATTCGAGGAATGAAGCCCGACGTCTGGAAGCCGAACTGGCCGATGCGCTATCTGCGGTCCGGGATATAACCGCCCGACAGAAGATGCTCGAGCAGGATATCGGCACACTTGATATCGAAGCGCTTGAGGCACAGAGGGAGACGCTCAATCAACAGGTCTCAGAGCTTTATGAAGCAACCGAAGAGGCAGCATCGCTGCAGCATGAGATGAAGCAGGAGTACGCTTCGCTGCAGGAATCGAAAGATGACCATCTCAAGCGCCTGGATAGTCTGCAGGATGCTTTGAGAAAGCATAGCGGAACGAAGGAAAAGCTGGATGTCCAGATTGAACAGAAGATCGAATATTTATCGGAAACATATAAAATGACGTATGATAGAGCAAGAGAGGAATACCAGGACTTCACGAACATCGATCAGAAGCGGATGAAGATATCGCTGAACAGGAAGAGCATCGAAGAACTGGGACCGGTGAACCTCGGAGCAATCGAGGAATTTGAACGCGTCAATGAACGCTACTTGTTCCTTAAAGCGCAGGAAAGTGACCTGTATGAAGCAAGACAGACACTGCTTGAAGTCATTGAAGAAATGGACGAAGCAGTGGCCGTACGGTTCCAGTCTGCCTATGATCAGGTCAACCAGCACTTCGGAGAAGTGTTCAGGCGGATGTTCGGGGGCGGCCAGGCTGAACTCAGACTGACCGAGCCCGGCAACTACCTGGAATCGGGTGTCGAGATATATGCCCAGCCACCGGGGAAGAAGTTGTCCACGCTTTCCCTCCTGTCCGGAGGAGAGCGTGCCCTGACGGCCATCAGTCTGCTGTTCGGCATATTGAAGGTACGTGTCAGCCCATTCATCATACTGGATGAAGTGGAGGCGGCACTCGATGAAGCGAATGTACTGCGCTATGCACACTATTTGAAGCAGCTTTCACAGGATACCCAGTTCATCGTGATCACCCACCGCAAGGGAACGATGGAGGAGAGTGACCGTCTGTTCGGCGTGACGATGCAGGAGCGCGGAGTCAGCCAGCTGATCAGCGTGGATCTTAAGGATTATGAAGAAAATACGAGAGAGGAAGAGACAGTGTGAGCTTTCTAAAGAGACTAAAAGACAAGTTCCAGCCGAAAGGTGACGAGCCTGAACTGCAGAAGCAGGAAACGCTTGAATCCCAGAGCGAAGCTCTGGATGATGGCCTGATCAGCATAGAGGCATTCGAGGAGTGGGAACAGGAGCAGATCGGCTACAAATTCAAAGCCGGTCTTGAGAAAAGCCGTGAAAAGTTCCAGAATGAGATCAATGAGCTCATGGCACGCTACCGTACAGTGGATGAGGACTTTTTCGAAGCACTTGAAGAAGTGCTGATCTCAGCCGACGTCGGCTTCAATACAGTGATGGAGCTGACCGACGAACTGCGTCACGAAGCGAAAGTGAAGAATATTACGGAAACGGCCGACCTCAGGGAGACAATCGTTGAAAAAATGGTCGAAATCTATGAGCGTAATGATGATCTTCCTGAAACGGTGAACATCCAGGAAGACGGCCTGTCCGTCATTCTTGTCGTCGGTGTCAATGGTGTCGGCAAGACGACAAGTATCGGTAAACTTGCCTACAAGTACAAGCAGGAAGGCAAAAATGTGATGCTCGCTGCCGGAGATACATTCCGTGCAGGTGCAATCAGCCAGCTTAGAATATGGGGAGAGCGCGTCGGTGTCGATGTTATCTCTCAGGCAGAAGGCAGTGACCCTGCTGCTGTAATGTATGACGCCGTCAGTGCAGCCAAAAAGCGTGGCGCAGACGTCCTCATTTGTGATACGGCCGGCCGTCTGCAGAACAAGGGCAACCTGATGAATGAGCTTTCAAAGATTAAAAAAGTCATCCAGAAGGTGGTGCCTGAAGCACCTCATGAATCCCTGCTCGTGCTCGATGCTACAACCGGTCAGAACGCACTGAGCCAGGCTAAGGCCTTCAAGGAAGTGACCGATGTTTCAGGTATTGTCCTGACCAAGCTTGATGGGACTGCAAAGGGTGGAATCGTGCTGGCGATCAAGAATGAACTCGGCATTCCGGTCAAGTTTGTCGGTCTTGGTGAGCAGCTGGATGATCTGCAGGAATTCAGTGCAGAAAACTATGTGTACGGACTGTTTGCCGACATGGTCTCCGATGCCGAGGAGATTGCGGACGATGAAGAAGGTGGCAAGGAGTGATCGAAGGTCTTGAGCGCACGACGCGCATGAACTACCTCTATGACTTCTATCACACGCTGCTGACGGATAAGCAGCGCAAGTATATCGAGCTGTACTACCTTGAGGATTTTGCCTTCAGTGAAATTGCCGAAGAACTTGAAGTGACAAGACAGGCGGTATATGATAATTTAAAGCGGTCGAAAGATCTGCTCGAGCATTATGAAGGCAACCTCGGCATGTACAGGAATTTTGTAACGAGACAGTCTCTCCTCAAACGTCTGAGGGAGAAACTTGAACATAATGAAGATAAAGAAACCGCAACAATTTTAGATGAGCTTGAAGCGCTCGATTAGGAGGAGAAAATTATGGCATTCGAAGGTTTAGGAGAACGCCTCCAGGCGACGATGGATCGCATAAAGAGCAAGGGGAAGGTCACGGAGTCGGATGTAAAGGTGATGATGCGTGAAGTGCGTCTGGCACTGCTTGAAGCCGACGTCAATTTCAAAGTCGTCAAGGAGTTCGTCAACCAGGTCAAGGAACGTGCCCTCGGGTCGGACGTCATGCAGTCCCTGACACCGGGACAGCAGGTCATCAAGATCGTCAGGGAAGAGCTGACGGATCTGATGGGTGGAGAGAACCAGAAGATCACACTGGGTACAAAGCCGCCGACAGTCATCATGATGGTCGGTCTGCAAGGTGCCGGTAAGACGACGACTGCAGGTAAGCTTGCACTGCATCTCAGAAAGAATTTCAATAAGAAACCGATGCTTGTTGCAGGCGATATATATCGTCCGGCGGCCATCGACCAGCTCGAGACGGTCGGCAGACAGATCGATGTTCCGGTGTTCTCGCTGGGTGATCAGGTCAAACCTCAGCAGATTGTGACCGAAGCACTGGATCATGCCAAAGCAGAGCATCTGGATACAGTCATCATCGATACAGCGGGCCGATTGCATATCGATGAGAACCTGATGAATGAACTGAAGGATATCAAGGGAATTGCCAACCCGCATGAAATCATGCTCGTTGTTGATGCAATGACCGGACAGGATGCAGTCAACGTCGCCGAGTCGTTCAATGACCTCCTCGATATCACGGGTGTGACACTGACCAAGCTTGATGGCGATACACGAGGTGGTGCAGCACTATCCATCCGTTCTGTAACTGAAAAGCCGATCAAGTTCGTCGGTATGTCGGAGAAGATGGATGGGCTTGAAGCCTTCCACCCGGACCGTATGGCCCAGCGCATACTCGGCATGGGTGATGTGCTTTCCATCATCGAAAAGGCACAGGCCAATGTGGATGAGACGGATCAGAAGGAACTTGAGAAGAAGATCAAGGACCAGAGCTTTACGCTGGATGACTTCCTGGCCCAGATGGACCAAGTCAAGAACCTCGGCCCACTGGATGAACTGCTGAAAATGATGCCTGGTGCCAATAAGATCAAGGGGCTCGACCAGATGCAGATGAGTGGCAAGGAGATTGATCACGTCCAGGCCATCATCCGTTCAATGACGATGAAGGAACGTGAAAATCCCAGCATCATCAATGCCAGCCGCAAGAAGCGGATTGCCAGAGGTTCCGGCCGCAGCCTGCAGGAAGTCAACCGTCTTCTCAAGCAGTTCGGGGATATGAAGAAAATGATGAAGCAGATGACGAGCCAGAAGGGCAAGAAGAAGAATCCATTCGGCAATATGGGTCTGCCATTCTAGAACGGATATCCTGTAAAGGAAAAGGTCTTTACAGGATGTTTTATTTCTGTTATAGTAGTAAAAGTGAAATTGAGAAATTGAAAGGAGTTAATAAAAATGGCAGTTAAACTTAGATTGACACGCATGGGTTCCAAAAAGAAACCTTACTACCGTATCGTTGTTGCGGATTCCCGCAGCCCGAGAGACGGTCGTATCATCGAACAGATCGGTTCATACAACCCGACTATAAAAAGTGATGACAATGTAACACTTGATGAGGAAAAAGCACTTGCATGGTTGCAGAATGGTGCAAAACCAAGTGATACAGTACGTAACATCCTGAGCAGCAAAGGTGTTATGGAACGTTATCACAATGCTAAACTCGGGAAATAATCCCGTATGAAACAACTGCTTCAAACAATTCTTGAACCGATGCTCGAACATCCCGAAGTGCTTGAGATCGAAGTCGAGGAGACGGAATATGATGTCTCCTTGAGGATCAGAGTCCACGAGGACGATGTGGGTCGTGTAATCGGCAGGCGCGGACGCATGATTAAAGCGGTGCGCACCATCCTGTCGAATGCAAATCACGGCAGTTCAAAGAAAGTGTTTGTTGATGTCGACTAGGCACACCGGGCGGTGTGCCTTTTTTATATCGTTATCATATTTGAGGAGGCAAATAATGAAAATCAGTATCGGCCGCCTGGTCAATTTCCACGGCATTCGTGGAGAAGTGAAAGTGCTGAGCGATTCGGACTTTGCAGAAGATCGTTTTTCACCCGGCAGCAGTGTAGAGGTAAAGGGTACTGCCTATACCATCGACAGCTACCGCAAGCATAAGAACTTTCATATGCTAAGATTTGAAGGCGTTGGCAACATCAATGAAGTGGAGCATCTGAAAGGTTCGGAAGTGCTTCAGGAAGCAGAGGCAGTGGAGCTGCCGCTTGATGAAGGGGAATACCACTATAGGGATATCATCGGCCTTGAGGTATTGCTTGAAGGCACACTGGAATCAATCGGCAACGTTTCCGATATCTTCGAAACCGGTGCAAACGATGTCTGGGTGGTCGACGGTGAGAAGCAGTACATGATTCCCTATATTGAAGATGTGGTGAAGGATATCGATCTCGAGCGGAATCGTATCATCATTCATCCGATGGAGGGACTGCTGGATTGAATATTCATTATTTGACACTGTTCCCTGAAATGTATGAAGGGGTGCTTGGCACGTCCATTCTTGGTCGTGCGAAAGAGAAGGGCATCGTCAGCTATCATGCGGTCAATTTCCGCGACTACTCCGGAAACAAGCATAACAAAGTCGATGATTATCCGTACGGTGGCGGCGCCGGCATGGTGCTGAAACCTGAGCCGGTATTCAATGCAATGGAAGCGATGGATCTCAAATCGCCGCGTGTCATCCTGATGTGTCCCCAGGGCCGTCCATTCGACCAGAAGATGGCCGAGGAACTGAGCGAAGAGGAGGATATTGTCTTCATCTGCGGACACTATGAAGGGTATGATGAACGCATCCGTACACTGGTGACGGATGAAGTATCGATCGGCGACTATGTACTGACCGGCGGAGAGCTTGCGAGCCTGACGATGACCGATGCCATTGTCAGGCTGATTCCCGGTGTGCTGAGCCGTGAGGAGAGCCATCAGGAGGATTCCTTCAGCACCGGCCTGCTTGAGCACCCGCACTATACCAGACCGCGTGAATACCGCGGCATGGAAGTGCCGGAAGTACTGCTCAATGGCAATCATCGGCTGATCGAGGAATGGCGCCGTGAGGAAAGCCTGAAACGTACGAAGGAAAGAAGGCCCGATCTGCTTTCCGACCAGTAGAATGATTTTACATTTTTCCCGTTGAAACCGCATGATGATTATGGTAATATTATACGAGTGTCAAAGCACACATATACACAATCATCCGCTGCTATGATGGGCAAGATAATTGGAAGAAGGAGAAGATAATATGTCACAGCAATTAATCAGTGATCTGACAAAAGAACAGCTTAAATCAGATTTGCCACAATTCAAACCTGGAGATACTGTACGTGTACACGTACGTATCGTCGAGGGTTCACGTGAGCGTGTCCAGGTCTTTGAAGGCGTAGTAATCAAGCGTCGCGGAGGCGGAATTTCCGAAACATTCACAGTCCGCAAGATTTCCTACGGTGTTGGTGTTGAACGTACATTCCCTGTACACACTCCAAAAATCGAGAAGATCGAAGTAACACGCCGTGGTCGTGTACGTCGTGCGAAACTGTACTACCTGCGCAACCTGCGTGGTAAAGCTGCACGTATCAGAGAAATCCGATAGAACCACAAAAACGCCTGACAGTTGGACTGTCAGGCGTTTTTTATTTGAATAGGCGTTTCAGTCGTCTCCTGATTCCGAACAGGTCCAGATAGACGAAGCTGATCAGCAGGGACAGTATGCTGATTATTAATGTCAATGTGTAGTAGGGTGGCGAGTAGGAGATCGTGATGACACGATCATCAGCACCAGGCGTAAATCCGGTCATCAGGTAGTTTGCACGGAAAGCTTCAAGGTCTCCGGAATCGTCGCCTGTGACCTTCATGCCATCGCGATAGACGATCGGCACACTGGCTATGCCTGCTCTTGGGTTTTCCAGGGTAATCTGGTAGGCGTTGCCCTGTTCCGATACAGTGTACCGGGGATCCGGTCTTGCGCTTTCCTGTTCAAGCACTTCATAGTCTTCGACATGGACGGACTGGAGTTCCACTGCGTACTTTCCGCTTGAGAAGGTGATCGGCACTTCTTCTTCCAGTTCGACCCGATACAGGAGATCATCCGCATATGTCCGGTATTTGCTTGTGGCAAATAGCCTTTCATTCGGATAGCCGTCAACATTGATGGTGAAGCGTTTATTGGGTTCGATCATTTCGACATGCATTTCAATGTAGACATCCGCATTCTGGTACTGGTCGAGCAGTGGGTCGAAATTGAAGCTCAGTCCACCCCCATCTTCAGGCACTTCAAGTACCCCATCCGAATAGGTGGCATTCTGTGCTTCGACTGAAACTTCATCGAGTACATTTTCCATCGGTTCGGCTGATGCAGTCGGTTCAAGCGCATCTGTAACAATTCCGCTGATCATCGCGTGCTCGCGTTCTAGCGGATGAGTGAGCGTGTCGGGATCATAGATGTCTGTGGCATACCTCATGAAGGGCAGAGGTGCTTCATTTTCATATATGGTATATGTGCCGTCATCGATGATCGGACTGAATTCCAGTGGTATGCCATAAGTGTCATCCTCCCGCATCATATAGTCCACATTGAACAGGGAGAACAGGTTGCTGCGCGACTGGAAGGTGGAATAGCGGCTGATGGTTTCATAGCGGATGTTCACTTTCAGATCATTGTAGTAGAAGTCGATGATGTCACCATCGATGATGCTTGAATAGATGCTTGTACCATTGAACCCCATATACATCGGTGTGTTATCCTGATTCCTGACTTTATAGTCAAGCTTCTGCTCAGGCGTTTTCATGTCCTGCACGAGTTCGACATTATGTTTCTGCAGATCACTGGCGTAGTGGTTGCTGCTGATATAGAAAAGGTGATTGCGATCGGTGATGCCATCATGATAGATCTGCGTATTGGTGTGGGAAGCGCTCACCATTACTGTAAGCAGGACGAGCAGAACAGCATTTGTTCCTTGCAGTAGAGGCTGTCTGCCTTTCAGATAAACAAGCAGGAATCCGACCAGATGGATGACGGGCACCAGATAGACCCAGACGACGACATCCTCTTTCCAGTATATGGAGAATGCCAGAATGATATAAACCGGTATCAGGCTGAACAAATATTGTCTTAGGCTGATCTCCCTGAAATGGGCAAAGTATTGTGCGATGAGCACAGCATGGAAGAAAACGAGCATATAATGCCATCGCTTCTGCGGCTGCTGGAACCCATTGAACAGCATATCGATGTAGGGAGACAGGGTGAACAGCATGAATACGATTGTGAGTACGGCGAATACTTTATAGAAGTAGCGCTTATACAGCTTTATTGTGAAAAGAGCCTGTATTGCGATGAACAGGATGATGATGAGGTAGTTCTCATAGAAGATGTTGTCCTGCCAGTCGAGCTCCGCGAACATCGGCACGTCCACATCATATTCACGACCGTCATTATTCAGAAACCCGCGTACCGCATGGAAAAATGCGACAGTGGATATGCCTGCACCGATTATGGCGGAAGGCACCGCAAGCTTTATCGTCCCGATGCGTGGCAGGTCGCCCTGCTTCCTGAACAGGAGGCGGATGCCCAGATAGACGATGGCGATGATGAGCTGATAGTACCCGAAGTAGAAGTTGTTGATCAGAGTGGCAGCCGTTGCAAAGATGAACAGGCCTGGCTTCTTCTTCCGGATGAGCAGCTCCAGTGCCCAGAGTGTCAGCGGCAGCCATATGAAGACATCACTGAAGAAGGACCAGAAAACCGTAAATCTGAAATAGGTCGGGGATGCTGCGAAGATGAATCCGCCCAGTATTCCGTACAGCGGACCGACACCAAGTGTGCCAAGGAACCGATATGTAAAGTAGATGATGAGAAATGCTTTCAGGATCGATATGAAAAATGCATTATATGCCCAGAAATCCACCGTCGAAGTGTCGAATCCAGTCAGAAGTTCTCCGGCTCTGATAAAGAGGATATTGATATAATAGATGATATTCGTCGAATAGTAGTAGGCAAGGTCCGTGTAGAAATCACCGCCAAGCCCGAAGTCGGTATCGTAGAACCATATGCCTTCCTTGAACTTCTCATAGAGATAGAGCTGCATGGGCAGCATCTGCTCGAGCCCATCATTGGCCCCTGTCATGAATACCTGCCTTTTGGAATCATCAGGTGCCAGGAACCGCCACAGTACGTAGACGTGGGAGATGATTGCCAGGAGTGCGATGACCATGATGTGCCTTAGGCCATAGAGCCGCGATTTCATTGTATTCATCCAATCAACCTTTCTTGTCTTTCAGTACCCACCGTGTAATGCCATAGGTAATGGGTACAGTGACGATGAGCACCGGCAGGGGTGCAAGTATTTCATTCCAACCCAGCTGGTCGACCAGTACATATAGAAGCAGTGTCTGCATTCCCATGTTGATGACTTGCGTCAGTGGGAACTTGAGGAACTTGATCAGTGTTGGTCTGACACCATATACAAAATAGCAGTTCAGAAAATAGGAGATGATGAAAGCCGTGATGAAGCCCCCGAGGTGCGCTGCAATGTAGAATAGTCCGGTGTATACAAGGATGGTATACACCCCATAGTAGACGGCTGTATTGATCAGACCGACAAGAACGAAGCGGGCGAACTCGCTAGTGATACTGCTTCTCATGGTGTCCTCCCTGCTCTGTTTCGTGCTCAGATGATTCCCTGACGATGTATTTCGGCCGGTTCTTTGTTTCTATATAGATGCGGCCGACATACTCGCCGATGATGCCGAGCGAGAAGAGCTGGATGCTCCCGAGCAGAAGCAGGCTTGCTATGATGGTGAAGTATCCGGGAACTTCGACACCATGAATGGCAATGTTGACGAACATATAGAAAATGTAGGCAAGGGAGGCCATGAGGACGACGAGTCCCAGATAGAAACACACTCTGAGCGGGCGGTGGTTGAAGGCGCTGATGCCATCTATCGCATAATCGAGAAGCTTCAGTGGATTGAATGTCGAACTGCCGGACTCGCGTTCAATATGATCGAATTCAATCACCGTCTTGTTGAATCCGACCCATTCGAAAATGCCTTTTGAGAATCGATTGTTCTCGCTGAGCGTCAGAATGGCATCAACCACTTTTCTTGATATCAGCCTGAAATCGCCCTCGCCGTCTTCAAGATGGACAGTACTGGTGAAATTCATCAGCTGATAGAAGAGCTTTGAAGGGAGACGGCGTGAGAGCGGTTCTCGTGCCTTGTTTCTTTTCGCGACCACCTGGTCGAAGCCCGCCTCATACTGCTCTATGAGCTCTGAAATCAGTGAGGGCGGATGCTGCATATCCCCGTCCATGATGATGACGGCGTCCCCTGACGCCTTCTCGAGGCCGGCAATGATGGCAGCTTCCTTGCCGAAATTTCTGGAAAATGAAAGGTAGCTGACTTCAGGTCCGGCTATTTTTCTAAGCTCGGAAAGTGTGGCGTCAGTCGATCCATCATCGATGAAGATGGTCTCATACGACCGGCCAAGAACGGCCATTACGGATACAATCTCTTCGTGCAGTCCGGGTATATTTTCCGCTTCATTGAGTACAGGAACAACAATCGAAATCATTTTCCCACCTCCTGTCATTTTATTAAACATTGGTATTATTATATAATATAGAAATAAAATAATGAAACAAAACAAAAAAGATATATAAGTAGAGGTGCTTCACAATGAGTATCAACTGGTTTCCAGGCCATATGGCAAAAGCAAGAAGAGAAGTAGAAGAGAATCTGAAGAAGGTGGATGTGGTCATCGAGATACTGGATGCAAGAATCCCGCATTCAAGCCACAACCCGATGCTGGATGAGATCACCCAGCATAAGCCGAGAGTCGTTGTGTTGAACAAGGTCGATATGGCCGACAAGAAGGAAACCGATGCATGGATGGCGAAATTCAGAAGCGAGGGCAAATACCCGGTGGCACTTGATGGCAGGAACAACCAGATCATCAAGAAGATCGAACCATTGGCCATTCGCGCCACAGCAGAAATTTTTGAACGCATGGAGAAGAAGGGCATCGGCCGCCGGGCAATACGAGCGATGATCATCGGCATACCGAACGTCGGCAAATCGACCGTCATCAATAATGTTGCCAAAAAGAAGGTCGCAAAGACCGGCAACACACCGGGAGTAACGAAACAGCAGCAGTGGATCAAGGCGGGGGAACAGATGGAACTGCTCGACACGCCGGGTATTCTGTGGCCGAAGTTCGAAGATGAAATTACAGGCAGAAAGCTGTCGTTGACAGGTGCCATCAAGGATGCGGTAGTGCCGCTTGATGAAGTGGCCATCTACGGTATCGAGTTTCTTCTGGCCCACGATCCGGACCGGTTCAATACGTTCTACAACATCAATGTGTCGGCATCGGACGAAATCGTCGATATCTTCGATGCCATCGGCAAGTCACGCGGTCTGAAAGCAGGCGGCAATGAAATCAACTATGAAGCGGTCACCAACCGGGTGATCTACGATATCCGCAATGGCAAGATTGGCAGCTATACTTTCGATGAGGCGGATGCATGAAGACGATAAAAGAGATAGAAATGGAAATATCGGCCTGCACTACAATGGATGAGATCAACGCGTCCATGCATGTCAATGATGATCGTAAAGGCGTCATCAGACTGCTGGATAAGCATCGCAGGCGCATTGAAAATGAAAGCATGCTGGAGGATAAGTACAGGGCCATGAACCGCTATGAGGATGCTCTCCGGGACGATGTACAATACATTGCAGGCATTGATGAAGCGGGCCGCGGACCGATTGCCGGCGAAGTCGTGGCTGCGGCTGTCATACTGCCCGAAGACTTCCATCTGCCGGGTCTTGATGATTCGAAGAAGCTGTCGTCAAACAAGCGGCTTCGTTTCCGCGAAATCATCATGGAACAAACCGATTATGGCATTGGTATCGCGAGTGTCGAAGAGATCGATGAACTGAACATCTACCAGGCCAGCCGGCTGGCCATGAAGCGGGCAGTGGAAAATCTGGCCCGGGTGCCGGATCATCTGCTTGTCGATGCCATGACAATCGGTGTAGGCATTCCGGAAACATCAATCATCAAGGGGGATGCGAATTCCGTGTCCATCGCTGCAGCCAGTGTCATTGCCAAAACAGAGCGTGACATGATGATGGCGGCCTATGATGCGTCATATCCTGGCTATGGATTCGGCGGCCACAAGGGATACGGGACAAAGGACCATCTGAAAGCGCTCCATTCCCTTGGTGCAAGTGAAATCCACAGGCAGACGTTCGAGCCTGTAAAAAGTGTTCTTTTCCCTAGATAATTTTGTGAATTCAGTTTACTTTGATGAATACCTTTTCTATAATTGGGTGGTAAGGTTTAAAAAAGTCTTAGGAGGATGAACATGAATATCCATGAGTATCAAGGGAAAGAAATCTTTCGCTCCATGGGCGTAGCCGTGCCTAACGGTAGTGTGGCGTATACACCTGAGGAAGCTGTGGAAGCAGCCAAAACTCTCGATTCCAACGTATACGTTGTCAAAGCACAGATCCACGCCGGTGGCCGCGGTAAAGCAGGCGGTGTCAAAATCGCCAAATCACTTGATGAAGTGAGAGAATACGCCAAGGAACTTCTCGGTAAAGTCCTCGTTACACATCAGACAGGTCCTGAAGGCAAAGAAGTGAAGCGTCTTCTTGTCGAAGAAGGCTGTGATATCCAGAATGAATTCTATATCGGTTTCGTCATCGACCGTGCAACAGACCGTGTCGTACTGATGGGATCTGAAGAGGGCGGTACGGAAATCGAGGAAGTGGCAGCGGAAACGCCTGAGAAGATTTTCAAGGAAGTCATTGATCCTGTAGTCGGACTTATGCCATACCAGGCAAGAAGACTGGCATTCAACATCAATATTCCGAAGGAATCTGTAGGCAAGGCAGCCAAACTCATGCTTTCCCTATACAATGTGTTTACTGAAAAAGACTGTTCAATTGTAGAAATCAACCCACTTGTTACTACTGGAGAAGGTGGTGTGCTCGCACTGGATGCCAAAGTCAACTTTGACGCCAATGCACTCTTCAGAAACAAGGATATTGTTGAACTCCGTGACAAGGATGAAGAAGATCCGAAGGAGATCCAGGCATCCAAATATGATCTTTCCTATGTGGCACTCGATGGCAACATCGGCTGCATGGTCAATGGTGCAGGTCTTGCCATGGCAACCATGGATACGATCAACCACTTTGGCGGCAGACCCGCAAACTTCCTCGATGTAGGGGGCGGCGCAACGACAGAGAAAGTGACAGAAGCTTTCAAGATCATCCTTGGTGATGAAGGGGTCGAAGGCATCTTCGTCAACATTTTCGGTGGTATCATGAAGTGTGATGTCATTGCCGAAGGTGTCGTCGGAGCCGTCGAAAATGTTGGTCTGGAAATTCCGCTTGTTGTCCGTCTTGAAGGTACGAATGTCGACCGCGGCAAGGAAATCCTTGAGCAGTCCGATTTTGATATCATTCCGGCAAGTACGATGGCAGAAGGTGCCCAGAAGATCATCGAAGCAGTCAATCAAAATAAATAATAACGGAGGAATCTACTGTGGGTGTATTTATCGATAAGGATACGAAAGTCCTAGTTCAAGGTATTACTGGATCAACAGCACTGTTCCATACGCAGCAGATGCTTGAATATGGTACGAAGATCGTTGCTGGTGTCACACCAGGCAAAGGCGGTCAGGAAGTAGAAGGCGTCCCTGTGTTCAATACGGTCGAAGAAGCAAAAGAAGAGACAGGCGCATCTGTGTCCGTCATCTATGTGCCGGCACCATTTGCAGCAGATGCAATCGTCGAATGTGCCGATGCTGAGCTTGATCTTGCCATCTGTATCACAGAGCATATTCCGGTACTCGATATGGTCAAGGTAAAGCGCTACCTGGAAGGCAAGAAGACCCGTCTTGTCGGACCGAACTGCCCGGGTGTCATCACAGCGGATGAGTGCAAGATCGGCATCATGCCGGGCTACATTCATAAGAAGGGCCATGTCGGTGTCGTCAGCCGTTCAGGTACACTGACCTATGAAGCGGTACACCAGCTGACAGAAGCCGGAATCGGCCAGACGACTGCTGTCGGAATCGGCGGAGACCCGGTGAACGGTACAGATTTCATTGACGCACTGAAGGCATTCAACGAAGATCCCGAGACGGAAGCGGTTGTCATGATCGGTGAAATCGGCGGTACTGCTGAAGAGGAAGCGGCTGAATGGGTCAGAGACAACATGAACAAGCCGGTTGTTGGATTCATCGGCGGTGTTACAGCCCCTCCAGGTAAACGTATGGGCCATGCGGGCGCCATCATTTCCGGCGGCAAGGGTACTGCAGACGAGAAGATCAAGACGATGAATGCATGCGGCATCGAGACTGCGGACACACCATCCGAAATTGGAGAAACACTGATTGCACGCATCAAAAAGGAAGACGGACTCTATGAAAAGTGTCTGACTGTAAAGTAACTGTCATATAAATCGATGAACCAGTTCAAAAGCACGGAATCCTGTTCGGGAATCCGTGCTTTTTTTCATTTATTTCCAAACGATTTAACAAAATGGTAAACAGAAAACTGACCAGTTTCTACTATAATTATCCATATGAATAAGGAGGCGTCATATGAATAGGATCTGTTTGAGTTTTGCAGGTGTTACAGCACATGAATTTAAAGTACTGGATGGGAAAATCAATGAAAAAATGACGGAAGGGCTGAGGAAAAAGGTCTGCCATGCAAAAAGGCTGGATGGAGATGTACTCGCTCAAAGTCTCATGGACGATGAAATCGGGTATATGACCATTGAAGATGAAAATTATCCTGCCATTCTCAAGGAGATCCATGATCCGCCCTACATACTGTACTACCGGGGGAATGGAGTTTTAATGCAAAGACGGATGCTTGGAATTGTCGGCAGCAGGAAGGCGACGTACTATACGAAAACCGCTCTGAAAAGCATTCTGCCAGAGCTGGATGAACATATCGCAATTGTCTCGGGACTGGCACACGGCGCCGATGAACTGGCTCACATGAAAGCGATGGAAAACAGTATGGCGACAATCGGCGTGCTTGCATTCGGTCATGGAACCCATTATCCTCAGAGCACATGGAGTACCAGATGCAGGATGGAGCAGGAAGGGCTGGTCATCAGTGAATATCCGCCAGGTACACCTGTTGCAAAGTGGCGGTTTGTCGCCCGCAACAGAATAATAGCAGGATTATCGACGGGTGTCCTCGTCACCGAAGCCGAAGCCAGAAGCGGCAGCCTGATTACGCTTGATATGGCACTCAATGAGAATCGACACGCCTACTGCCTGCCGGGGAATATCCACGCTGACCAGTCGAAGGGGACGAACTTGAGAATCCAGGAAGGTGCCAAAATGGTATTGTCCGGTGCCGACATAATGGAGGATTTCAACAGCTAGTTTTCAGGGAAACATGAAAATTTAAAATATATTATAGTTGACAAACAATTTTACTTCACTGTATTATTTGGATTTGAAAACACAACAGAAGGGGGCAATCGAGCTGTGGCAGATAATCTGGTCATTGTAGAATCACCTGCGAAAGCCAAAACGATAGAGAAATATCTCGGCAAACGATACAAGGTTGTTGCGTCGATGGGTCACGTTCGTGATTTGCCTCGCAGTCAAACGGGGATAGATACTGATAACAATTATGAGCCTAAATATATTACGATTCGCGGAAAAGGGCCTCTGCTCAAAGATTTGAAGAAAGAAGCCAACAAAGCGAAAAAAATATTCCTGGCGAGTGACCCGGACCGCGAAGGCGAAGCAATCGCATGGCACTTGAGCCATGCACTTGGAGAAGACAAGGAATACTACAGGGTAGTGTTCAATGAAATAACAAAGGATGCAATCAAGGAAAGCTTCAAACACCCGGGGGAAATCAATCAGAAGCTGGTTGATGCACAGCAGGCACGTCGCATACTCGACCGCCTGGTCGGCTATAACATCTCGCCTGTATTATGGAAGAAAGTGAAAAAAGGACTGTCCGCCGGTCGTGTCCAGTCTGTTGCACTCAAGCTGATCATCGACCGTGAAAATGAAATCAGGGCGTTCAAGCCGGAAGAATACTGGACGATCACCGGCCAGTTCAAATATGGCAAACACAAATTTGAGGGCAAGTTCAACCGTCTGGCTGATGAAAAGATCAAGCTGAAGACGAATGAGCATGTCGAATACGTCCTGTCGAAGCTCGATGGTGATGCATTCAATGTTGATTCTGTTGAGAAGAAGGAGAAGAAACGTTTCCCGGCCAAGCCGTTCACGACTTCCTCCCTCCAGCAGGAAGCAGCGAGAAAGCTCAATTTCAAAGCAAGAAAAACAATGATGGTCGCACAGCAGCTCTATGAGGGGATAGACGTCAAGAAGGCCGGTACAATCGGTCTGATCACCTACATGAGAACGGATTCCACACGGATTTCTCCTGTCGCACAGAAGGAAGCGACCGATTATATCGAGAATCAATATGGCAATGACTTTGTTGGTCCGAAGCCGTCCGGCAAGAAGACTGAAGGCAGCCAGGATGCTCACGAGGCTGTCCGTCCGACTTCAGCAAACCGGACGCCTGAGAACATGAAGCAGTATCTGTCCCGCGACCAGTACAGATTGTACAAACTCATCTGGGATCGCTTCATCGCCAGCTTGATGGCACCTGCAATACTGGATACTGTACGCATGGAAATGTCGAATAATGGCGTGATCTTCAGAAGCAATGGACAGACGATCAAATTCAAAGGGTTCATGCAGATCTACGTGGAGAGCAGAGATGATGAAGAGGAAGAACTCAACAATCGTCTGCCTGAAATCGAGGAAGGCGAGACGACGAATTCCGAACAGATCGATCCCAAGCAGCACTTCACACAGCCACCGCCGCGCTTTACTGAAGCAAGGCTCGTCAAGACGCTTGAAGAAGTGGGGATCGGCCGTCCATCCACCTATGCACCGACGCTTGATACGATCCAGAAGCGAAACTATGTCAAAGTCGATCAGAAACGTTTCATTCCGACAGAACTCGGTGAGATCGTCAACCAGTCGGTGACCCAGTACTTCCCGGATATCATCGACGTCGAGTTTACGCGGACGATGGAGAAGAGTCTTGATGATATCGCTGAAGGCGATGCGTCGTGGGTCGCTGTCATCGATGAATTCTATAAAGGGTTCGAACCACAGGTTTCCCGGGCGGATGAGGAAATGGAAAAGATAGAGATCAAGGATGAGCCTGCCGGCGAGGATTGCGAGAAGTGCGGTTCGCCGATGGTCTATAAGATGGGCCGCTACGGCAAGTTCATGGCATGCTCCAATTTCCCCGATTGCCGCAACACCAAGGCGATTGTCAAATCAATCGGCGTCAAATGTCCGAAATGCAACGAAGGGGATGTCGTCGAACGCAAGTCGAAGAAGAACCGTATCTTCTACGGCTGCGATCGCTATCCGGAATGCGACTTCATTTCATGGGATCGCCCGATCGGCAGAAGCTGTCCGAAGTGTGAGCACTATCTGGTCGAAACCAAAAAAGGCAAGACGGCAAAAGTGAAATGTACCAATTGCGATTATGAAGAGAAGGCTGAATAAAAAAGGCATCCATATTTTTATATGGGCCTTTTTATTGGGTCTGGACAAAATATTATAAATATTCGTATTATTTTGTGCAAAATAGAGCCAAATGGTTTAATATGTATTATTGGATACAAGAAATCAATGCCCTCTACCAGTGGCGGTATCCCTATTGTTCAATATTTTCTGCAGAGAAATACATGGTGAAGGCGGGGATTTGATGGATCAGCTTGAAAAGTTCTTGCAGCAGCTCACATACCAGCGGAATCTTTCTGCGCACACGGTCAGCAACTACAGAAGGGATATCTCGGAATTCCTGCTTTTTTTGGATGAGGAGGGCCTGAACATAGAAACCTTCAAGTATATGGATGCGAGGAACTACCTCAACATGCTGTACCAGAAGCAGTTGAAGAAATCCACAGTGTCCAGAAAGATATCCGCTTTAAGAAGCTTCTATAATCATCTGATCGACAAAGGTGCCATTCCTTCCAATCCATTTACAAGTCTGCCGAACCCTAAGAAGGAAAAGCCGCTCCCAGGCTTTCTTTATGAAAATGAAGTACGCGGGCTTTTTGATTCCCTGGATCGGGATGCGAAAATGCATGAGCGGGATCTGGCGATTCTGGAACTGTTCTATGCGACGGGCATGCGGGCTTCCGAACTGCTTGGTCTGACCCTCTCGCGCATCGACTTTGACCACGGTCTGCTGAAAGTCGTCGGAAAGGGCAATAAGGAAAGAATACTGTCATTTGGCACGCACGCTTCTGATGCACTGAAGTGCTACATCGATAAGCATCAGGATAAGATTGAAGCGAATGGCCCGCTGTGGGTCAACCACAGGGGCGCTCCCCTGACAGACAGAGGGTTGAGGTATGTCATCAACATGCTGGTAAAAAAGAGTGCCAGTGATCTTCATCTTCATCCGCATAAGATCAGGCACACTTTTGCGACACATATGCTGAATAACGGGGCAGATCTGAGGGCGGTGCAGGAACTGCTCGGCCATGAATCGCTTTCAACGACCCAGAAGTATACGCACGTATCCAAAGAGCAGCTTAGAAAAACCTATCTGGAACATCATCCAGCCAATCAGAAGAGGTGAAACAATGGCAATAAAAGGGACTACGATATTCGCCATTCGTCATAATGACAAGATGGCGATGGCAGGCGACGGCCAGGTGACGCTCGGCAACCAGGTCGTCATGAAGCATACTGCACGAAAGGTCAGGCGGCTGTTCGATGATAAGGTCGTCGCAGGATTTGCCGGGAGTGTAGCGGATGCATTCACACTGTTCGAGAAGTTTGAAGCGAATCTCCATGCATATAATGGCAACATGACACGGGCAGCTGTAGAGCTTGCCAAGGAGTGGAGAGGCGATAAGATTCTGAGACAGCTTGAAGCCATGCTGATTGTCATGGATCGGGAGACGCTGCTGCTTGTCAGTGGAACCGGGGAGGTCATCGAGCCGGATGACGGCATCCTCGCCATCGGTAGCGGGGGCAACTTCGCACTCAGTGCAGGCCGTGCCATGAAGCGGCATGGAGATGCGCTCAGTGCCGAAACCATTGCTAGGGACAGCCTGCTCATTGCGAGCGAAATCTGCGTCTTCACAAATGACCATATAACTGTAGAAACGATTGAGTAAAAGGAGCGTTCGAATTGAGACAAAATCTTACTCCAAGGGAGATTACTGCTAAACTTGATGACGATATCATCGGTCAGCAGGAAGCGAAGCGCAAAGTGGCGATCGCAATGCGCAACCGCTATCGCCGCATGCTGCTTGATTCTTCACTGAAAGATGAAGTCATACCTAAAAATATTCTGATGATCGGCCCGACCGGAGTCGGCAAGACAGAGATAGCCAGAAGAATGGCCAGACTGACCGGCGCTCCGTTTTCAAAAGTGGAGGCGACAAAGTTCACTGAAGTCGGCTATGTAGGCCGCGATGTCGAAAGCATGGTACGTGATCTGGTTGAAGCCAGTGTCCGTATCGTCAAGGAAGAGAAGATGAAGCTCGTGGAAGATGATGCCCGTAAGCTTGCCGAGGAACGGCTCGTCGGTCTTCTTGCGCCAGGCGAGAAGCGCAGCCAGGCGAGTTCCAATCCTTTTGAAATGTTCATGAACCAGCAGTCCGATGATGAGCAGGAGGAAGTGACACCTGAAGTAAGGGCCAAGCGGATGAATCTGAGGGAAAAACTCGCAGCGGGTCTGCTTGAGGATACGGATGTGTCGATTGAAGTCGAGCAGGAACAGAATTCGATGGGCATGATGCCCCCAGGAATGGATGCAGGCGGCATGCAGGACATGCTGAAGCAGTTCATGCCGAAGAATAAGCACAAGCGGACCATGCCGGTCAGGAAGGCCCGTGAATATCTGAAGCGTGAAGAGGCCGAAAAGATTGTCGATACCGACAATGTCAATGACGAGGCCATTACACTTGCTGAGACGATGGGCATCATCTTCATTGATGAGATGGATAAGATCGCCAAAGGCAGCCAGAACTCGGGCGATGTTTCGAGAGAAGGCGTCCAGCGGGATATCCTGCCGATAGTCGAAGGCAGCACGGTCCAGACGAAGTACGGACCGATAGACACTGAACACATCCTGTTCATCGGTGCCGGTGCTTTCCATGTCGCCAAGCCGAGTGATCTGATTCCTGAACTCCAGGGACGCTTCCCGATCCGTGTCGAACTCGACAAGCTCAAGACCGAAGATTTCGTCAGGATACTCAAGGAACCGAAGAGTTCACTGATCAAGCAGTACGAGGCACTGCTGGAAACAGAAGGGGTATCCATTTCATTCACTGATGAAGCAATACAGGAAGTTGCCTCCATTGCTTTTGAAGTGAACAATGATACAGATGATATCGGCGCAAGACGACTGCATACAATACTTGAAACGCTGCTCGAAGAGCTTCTATTTGAAGCGAGTGGCATGCAAGGTGCCCAAGTGGAAATTACAAAGCAGTACGTGGAATCAAAATTGAACAACATCAAGTCCGATAAGAACTTGAGTGCTTTCATACTATAAATCTAAAGGAGAAATACACATGATGAACCTACTACAGAAAACAAGAGAGATCAATAAGCTGATTCAGAGCAATCACGGCGTTAAAGTGGATTTTAAAGAAGTATCGGAGAAAGTGAGCCGCGTGCTCGAATGCAACGTATTCATCGTTTCAAGAAAAGGCAAGCTGCTCGGATATGGCATCAATCAGAAAATCGAAAATGACCGTATTGTGGATATGCTGGAAGAAAGAAGATTCCCTGATGAGTACGTTGAGAGAATCATGAAAATCAGCGAAACACAGGAAAATATAGAATTTGAAGATGAGCTGACAGTCTTCCCGACGGAAGATTCCTTCCAGGATTCCGAAACTTGCATCGTGCCGATTTTCGGTGGCGGCGAGCGTCTCGGTACACTGGTACTCGGCCGTGTATCCAAGGCATTCAAGGAAGAGGACCTGGTACTGGCAGAGTACGCAGGCACAGTAGTAGGCATGGAGATCCTCCGAGAAAAGCAGGAAGAGATCGAGCAGAAGGCGCGCGACAAAGCAAGCATCGCCATGGCGATCCGTTCACTGTCCTATTCGGAAAGAGAAGCGATCGAACACATCTTTGATGAATTGGATGCGGATGAAGGACTGCTTGTAGCATCCAAAGTTGCAGACCGGGTGGGCATTACACGTTCCGTCATCGTCAATGCACTGCGCAAGCTTGAAAGTGCCGGCGTCATTGAATCCCGTTCCCTCGGCATGAAAGGGACATTCATCAAGGTCAAAAAAGAAGACTTCCTGCCTGAACTCAGAAAAGAAAGCTAAACAGCAATCTTTAGTTTGATTTACAGGGCTTTATGTGTTATAGTATTAAACGGCTGAAAACAGCCCACTACACACAGTAGAGTGAATTGGAGACTGGTGCCTTATGGTCGTTTCCAAAGCTGTACTGGAGGGAAAAAACCAGAGGAGGAAATTAATCATGGCAGTAATTACTATGAAGCAACTGCTTGAAGCTGGTGTACATTTCGGACACCAGACACGTCGTTGGAATCCTAAGATGAAGAGATACATCTTCACGGAAAGAAACGGCATCTACATCATCGATCTTCAGAAGACAGTCAAAAAAGTAGGGGAAGCTTACGATTTCGTCAAGAGCATCTCTGAAGAAGGCGGAAAAGTTCTGTTTGTTGGTACTAAAAAACAGGCTCAGGACGCTATTAAAGAAGAAGCTGAGCGCGCAGGTCAACTCTACGTTAACCAAAGATGGCTCGGTGGGATTCTGACAAACTACAAAACAATTTCAAAACGTATCAGACGTATTGATGAAATTGAAAAAATGGAAGCGGACGGCACATTTGAAGTACTTCCTAAAAAAGAAGTCATGGAACTTCGCAAAGAATACGATCGTCTGATCAAATTCCTTGGCGGTATCCGCGACATGAAGGAAATGCCTAAAGCACTCTTCATTGTAGACCCTAGAAAAGAACGCAATGCAATAATGGAAGCTAAAAAACTCAACATTCCGATCGTCGCAATGGTCGATACCAACTGTGATCCGGACGAAATCGACTATGTCATCCCGGCAAACGATGATGCCATCCGTGCGGTCAGACTCATGACAAGCAAAATGGCTGATGCAGTGATGGAAGGACAGCGTGGCGTATCTGATGAAGAAGTCGCTGCAGAACAGAATATCAATATGGACGAGAGTTCAGAAGAGACTGTAGAAGCAGGCGAAAGATAATAAATTGTTTGACAATGGTGATAAGTAGCTTATTCTTATCACCATTTTTAAAAGATGGGAAGCTTTTCCCGGTCAATAATACGATTCCAGGAGGATGAAAAATGGCTATTTCTGCAAAATTGGTTAAAGAACTGCGCGAGAAAACTGGCGCTGGCATGATGGATTGTAAAAAGGCGCTTCAGGAAACTGATGGCGATCTCGACAAAGCGGTAGACTATCTCCGTGAAAAAGGGATTTCCAAAGCTGCTAAAAAAGCGGACCGTATCGCTGCTGAAGGTATCGTCCATGTGGCATCCAAAGGCAATGACGGTGTCATCGTGGAAATCAACTCTGAAACCGACTTCGTTGCACGCAACGTCGAATTCCAGCAGCTTGTCAAAGATGTGGCAGATCACATCCTTGAAACAAAGCCTGCTGATATTGAAGCACTCAACAATTCTGAAATGAACGGCAAGAAAGTTGACGATGTCATGAATGAAGCAGTTGCTAAAATTGGCGAAAAGCTCACTCTTAGAAGATTCGCTCTTGCTGAGAAGACAGACAACGATGCTTTCGGCGAATATCTTCACATGGGTGGACGCATCGGCGTGCTTACGCTTGTTGAAGGTTCCACTGATTTCCAGGCAGCAAAAGATGTTGCAATGCACGCTGCAGCACTGAATCCTAAATATGTCTCCAAAGACCAGGTATCACAGGAAGAACTTGAGCACGAAAGAGAAGTTCTGAAACAGCAGGCCCTGAATGAAGGCAAGCCTGAGAAGATCGTCGACAAAATGGTGGAAGGCAGAATGCGCAAGTATCTCGAAGAGATCTGCATTGTGGACCAGCCATTCGTCAAAGATGCTGACCAGACTGTTGAGCAATTCCTGAAATCAAAAGGTGGAGAACTCAAGAATTTCATCCGCTTTGAAGTAGGCGAAGGCCTCGAGAAAAGACAGGAAAACTTCGCAGACGAAGTAATGGGTCAAGTGAATAAATAATAAAAAGACACTTCGGTGTCTTTTTTTCTAAACAGATAGAACATTAAATTATGTAAGGATGGAGACATATGCCTGAAACTTCCAAATTTAAACGTATTGTACTGAAACTGAGTGGAGAAGCTCTGGCTGGAGACGATGGTTTCGGCATCAACCCGGTCGTAATCAAAAATATAGCAGAGCAGGTTGTAGATGCCAAAAGTCTGGATGTAGAGATTGCTGTCATCGTCGGTGGCGGCAACATCTGGCGTGGAAAAGTAGGCAGCGACCTCGGCATGGACCGCGGCACTGCGGACTACATGGGAATGCTTGCAACAGTAATGAACTCCCTGGCACTGCAGGATAGTCTCGAACAGCTCGGCTGTGAGACCCGTGTACTGACATCGATTGAAATGAAACAGGTTGCTGAACCCTACATCAGAAGGCGTGCAATCAGACATCTTGAAAAGGGTCGCATCGTCATTTTTGCAGCCGGTATCGGCAATCCATACTTCTCAACTGATACGACTGCAGCACTGCGTGCAGCCGAAGTGGAAGCGGATGTCATCCTGATGGGTAAAAATAACGTGGATGGTGTCTATTCTGCGGATCCTAAGCTGGATGCGACTGCCTTCAAGTACGATACATTGACTTATATGGAAATGCTGCAGGAGAACCTGCAGGTCATGGATGCCACTGCTTCATCCTTTTGCATGGACAATGATATACCGCTTGTGGTATTTTCGATTACAGAAGAAGGTAATATCAAACGTGCTGTTTCAGGCGAGACAATCGGTACGGAAATCAAAAAGTAATGGGAGAGAAATAGTATGAGTGAATCTGTCTTGAAAGACACCAGATCGAAGATGCAGAAATCTTTGGATAACCTGAGCCGCGAACTGGCTGCAATCCGCACAGGTCGTGCGAATTCAAACATGCTGGACCGTGTGACGGTCGACTACTATGGTGCACAGACACCGGTCAACCAGCTTGCAGGCATTTCAGTTCCTGAAGCACGGATGATTACAGTGACACCATATGACAAGAGTTCTGTGGATGATGTGCTTAAAGCCATCCAGCAGGCCGACCTTGGAGTCAATCCGACAAGCGATGGTACGATGATCCGCATCACTGTACCTCAGCTGACTGAGGAGCGCCGCAAGGAGTTCGTCAAAGATGCACGCAAGGAAGGCGAGAATGCTAAAGTTGCAGTCCGCAATGTCCGTCGCGAATCCAACGACGAACTGAAGAGTCTTCAGAAGGATGGAGAGCTCACTGAAGATGACCTGAAAGGTTACACAGAGGATGTCCAGCAGCTGACAAACGACTATATCGAGAAAATCGATAAGATGTGTGATGAAAAAGAAAGCAGCATCATGGAAGTCTGATTCATTATCCAAAGGGCAGGATTTTCCTGCCTGTTTTTTTATGTCCTCTATTTTGTGGTAGAATAAAGTGATTGAGGACTCGATATTATCAATGTATACTAATAATTATAATGCTTCAGGAGGATTGTTATGTTTGGTTGGAAGAAGCACAAGAAGACCGATTCCGATAAAGCGCTGCCCGAACATATCGCCATCATCATGGATGGAAATGGAAGGTACGCCAAAAAGAAAAATAAACCAAGAGTGCATGGTCACTATGAAGGCATGCAGAATGTAAAAAGCATTACAAGGCATGCTTCGGATCTCGGTATAAAGTATTTGACACTATATGCTTTTTCCACAGAGAACTGGTCCCGGCCTAAAAGCGAAGTAAGCTATCTGATGAAACTGCCGGGTGATTTTCTTGGTACATTCCTGCCTGAACTCATCGAGAAGAACGTCAGGATAACGACCATTGGAAATATGGATGGTCTGCCCATACATACGACAAAAGCAGTACAGGATGCAGTGGAGAAAACCGCTCACAATACGGGTCTGAATCTTATATTTGCACTCAACTATGGTGGGCGTGACGAACTGATCCAGGCTTTTCAGGCAATGGCCGAGCAGGTATCGAACGGTAGTCTCGGATCGAATGAGATTACAGGTGAGATGATCGACAGTCATCTGATGACATCGAGTATACCTGATCCGGAAATGCTCATACGTACGAGTGGAGAATACAGGTTGAGCAATTTCCTGCTATGGCAGTCATCATACAGTGAACTGTTTTTCACAGACACGCTGTGGCCTGAATTCACAACAGACGAACTCGACCATATGATTTCGCAATACCGCAAACGTGAGAGAAGGTTCGGGGGACTTAACCAGGAGGAGGAATGACATGAAGACGCGGACAATTACTGCAATACTTGCTCTATTGATTTTTGTACCTATTGTTGTCCTTGGTTCATGGCCACTGCTCATTACAGTCTTTCTTCTGGCCTATACTGCACTATACGAAATACTCAAAATGAACAGGATCCATATATTCTCCATCCCGGGAATGCTGTCGATGGTGGCGCTCTTCATTGTAATGATGCCCCAGGAAGCCTATATGCCCCATATATCCGTCTTCCAGGTGGATCTGATCATCGTCATGGCACTGCTCATGCTGAGCTTTACAGTCATCAGCAAGAACAGGTTTTCTTTTGTGGATATGGGTTTCTGCGTCCTTGCGGTCGCCTATGTCGGCATCGGATTCATGTATTTCTATGAAACACGTGAAGCAGGCATCATCTACATACTTTATGGTCTTCTGATCGTCTGGGTGACGGACACCGGCGCTTATCTTTTCGGGCGTGCAATGGGTAACCGGAAGCTCTGGCCCCAGATCAGTCCTAACAAGACTGTCGAAGGATTCTTTGGTGGTATTTTCTGCAGTGTTCTGCTGGCTTTGGTCTTCTATTTCACAGGCTGGATTGATGAAATAAACATATTCCTGCTGCTCGTGCTTACGATGATTCTGAGCATGTCGGGTCAGCTTGGCGATCTTGTGGAATCCGCTCTGAAACGCCACTTTGACATCAAGGACTCAGGTCAGCTGCTTCCCGGACACGGCGGTGTTCTTGACCGTTTCGACAGCTTCATCTTTGTCCTGCCGCTCATGAATATACTTCCACTGATAAACTAAACCGAAATACAGGTGAATTTAATGAAAACAATTTCCATTCTAGGTGCAACGGGCTCCGTCGGTACGCAAGCCCTGACAGTGATCTCGAACAATCCCGAGCATTTCAGGCTTGGGAGCATCTCGATCGGTTCCAATATAGACCGGCTGGAAGAGATACTGGAAACGTTCCGTCCTACGCTTGTCAGTGTCGGCAATGATGCCGACCGATTGGCGCTTCAGGGAAAATATCCGCATATCGAATTCACTTCCGGCAAGCAAGGTCTGCTGGATGTTGCAACGGATGATTCGGATCTCCTCCTCACTGCCATCATGGGCAGCATCGGCCTCGAACCGACTCTCGCAGCGATTGAGGTTGGCAAGGACATTGCACTCGCCAACAAGGAGACGCTTGTTGCTGCCGGCGAAATCGTAATGGCGAAAGCGAAAGAGAAGAATGTATCAATCGTTCCTGTGGACTCCGAACACTCTGCGATATTCCAGTGCCTGCGTGGCGAGAATAGAAGCGAGATGAAGCGCATCATTCTGACAGCCAGTGGTGGATCCTTCCGTGAACTATCCCGGGAGGCGCTGTCCGATGTTACACTCGAAGATGCACTTGATCATCCGAACTGGTCGATGGGACGCAAGATCACCATTGATTCTGCTACAATGATGAATAAAGGACTTGAGGTCATTGAAGCAAAATGGCTGTTTGATGCAGAGGTCGATCAGATTTCCACCATTCTCCATCGTGAAAGCACCATCCACTCGATGGTCGAGTTTGTCGACAACAGCATCATGGCCCAGATGGGTACACCGGATATGAAGACAGTCATCCAGTTTGCCTTCAGTCATCCCGATCGTCTGCCGACAGATGACCCCATGGATCTGGATGCACTCAGCCAGCTGAATTTCAGTCCGATGGATCTGGAACGGTTCAGAATGCTTGCACTCGCCTATGATGCCATCCGGACGGGTGGCACCATGCCTGCCGTCATGAACGCAGCAAACGAATATGCAGTGAACCGTTTCCTGAATGGGGAAATTTCATTTCTGGAGATAGAAGAGATTGTCGAATCCCGAATGCACAGCCATGATCCGGTGAAGAATCCAGATCTCGATACGATTCTATATTACGACCGGCTGTACAAGTCTGATATGAGGTGATGGAATGACCGGTATTTTAGCTTTTATTGTAGTTTTTGGTGTGCTGGTGACGGTACACGAACTCGGGCACCTGATCTTCGCCAAACGGGCAGGCATCATGTGCCCTGAATTTGCCATCGGCATGGGGCCTAAAATCTTTTCCTACAAGTATAATGATACACTCTATACAGTCAGGCTGCTGCCAGTCGGCGGTTATGTAAGAATGGCTTCCGAGGAGATGGAAATCAATCCGCTGAACGCCGGCATGCGTGTACAGCTCAAGACGAATGAAAGTGACGAAATTACGCACATCATCCTCGATGACAAGCACAACTTTACACAGATTGAAGAAGTGGAAGTCATCGACTCAGATATAACAAAGGAAATGTTCATCCGTGCGAGCCGTCTGCATGATGGTGAAGAAATCACATATAAGCTTGCGCATGAAGCGTATTTCGTTGAGAATTCCCAGCTGGAACGCATTGCGCCGAGATCTGCACGATTCGAATCGAAGTCGGTCTGGCACCGGTTCATGACATTGGCTGCCGGGCCATTGATGAATTTTGCACTTGCTTTCGCACTGTTTACGGTGCTGTTCTATATCAATGGAAAGCCGACAGACGAAGCAGTGGTCGGTTTTGTTGCCGAGGATACACCGGCTGAGGAAGCGGGGCTTCAGGAAGGCGATCGGCTTGAGACCATCAATGGCGAAACTGTCGAGGACTGGAATGATATGTCTGCCATCATTCAGGCAGAGGGAGAAACGCCGCTTGATATAGATGTGACCAACGATGGTGAATCAAGGACGGTTGAAATGACGCCGATTGTCGA
Source organism: Salinicoccus hispanicus (assembly GCF_009831115.1). Lineage (GTDB taxonomy): Bacteria > Bacillota > Bacilli > Staphylococcales > Salinicoccaceae > Salinicoccus > Salinicoccus hispanicus. The sequence goes on from NZ_WUUK01000001.1 coordinate 215,685, forward strand.
GACGACCGAACTTCCCGATGGGGAAACGACCGAACGGCTCATCATCGGCATTGGAGCCGAGATGGAACGCGGCGCACTTTCCCCAATACTATGGGGGGCGGAACGCACATACGAGATGGGGACGCTGATATTCCGACTTGTCGTCGAGATGTTTGGAAGCATAGTCAACGGTACATTCTCATTTGACATGCTGAACGGGCCGGTCGGAATCTATAAGGTGACAGAAGAGGTGGCTGCACAAGGTCTGATTACGCTGATCAACTTCACAGCAGTACTGAGTGTCAATCTTGGCATCATGAACCTGCTGCCGATTCCTGCGCTGGATGGTGGACGCATCCTGTTTGTCCTTTATGAAGGCATCTTCAGAAAACCGCTGAATAAGAAAGTGGAACTGAACATCCAGCTCGTCGGTGTATTATTTTTACTGATGGTCATGATTCTTGTAACATGGAATGATATAAAGACATTTTTCCTTTAGGAGTGAAGTGAATGAGACAATCCAGAATGTTTATACCTACAATGAGAGAGACCCCACAGGATGCAGAAAGTCTGAGTCACCGCCTCATGCTGAAGGCGGGCATGATCAAGCAGATGGCGAGCGGCATATATACTTATCTGCCGATTACGAAGCTTGTACTCAATAATATCGAGCAGATTGTAAGGGAAGAGATGAACGCTGTTGGTGGTGTGGAGATCCACATGCCGGTGCTGCACCCGAAGGAACTGTGGCAGGAGTCCGGACGCTGGGATGCCTATGGTAGGGAGCTTATGAGAATTCAAGATCGTCATGATCGTGATTTTGCACTTGGGCCAACTCATGAAGAAATGATTACGGCTTTGCTGAGAGATGAGCTGAAGAGCTACAAGAAGCTGCCTTTGACCCTCTTCCAGATCCAGACCAAATTCCGTGATGAACTGCGTCCGCGCTTTGGACTGCTGCGCGGCCGTGAATTCATCATGAAGGACGCATACTCCTTCCACAGCAACGAAGCATCACTTGATGAAACTTATAAAGATATGTATAACGCCTATTCGAACATCTTCTCCCGCGTTGAACTGAACTACCGGGCGGTTGAAGCGGATTCCGGTGCGATCGGCGGCAGCCATACCCATGAATTCATGGCGCTTGCCGATATTGGTGAGGATACGGTCGTCTATACTGACGGCAGCAACTATGCCGCGAATATCGAAAAGGCGGCATGTCCAGTGCCTGAGCCTGTCGAGACCAATAGCAGCAAGGAAATCGAAAAGGTTGAAACGCCAGGGGTTGCGACTTGCGCTGTACTGGCAGAACACTTGGATATCACTGTCGAGGAGACGACGAAGACGATGATCATGCGTATCGGCAACGACTACGCCATGATACTTCTTCGTGGCGATCACGAACTGAATGACATCAAAGTGAAGTCCTATTTCAAAACTGATGATGTTGATTTCGCAACGGACGAGGAGATCAGAAATCTGCTTAATGCCACACCAGGCAGTCTCGGTCCTGTCCATACCGAGCTTCCGGTCTACCTGGACCATCAGGTGCGTAACATGCAGGACTATCCGACAGGTGCCAACGAGAGCGGCTATCACTTTGTGAATGTCAATCATGAGCGCGACTACGAAGTAGTGGACTACGATGATTTCCGCTTCATCACAGAAGGGGAGATGGCACAGGACGACAGCGGTCCTGTCAAATTCATGAAGGGTATCGAAGTGGGTCAGGTATTCAAGCTCGGCACGAAATATTCCGAGTCCATGAATCTGAACGTTCTTGATGAAAATGGACGCAGCGTCCCTGTACTCATGGGCTGCTATGGTGTCGGTGTATCAAGGACACTATCGGCCATCATCGAAAGCCATAACGATGACCGGGGCATCATCTGGCCGAAGGCGGTCACACCATTTGATATCCATATCATTACAGCAAATCCGAAGGATGACGAGGGTGTCAAAATAGCTGAAGATCTCTATGAATCACTTGGCAAAAGATATCGTGTCCTCTATGATGACAGAAAAGAACGAGCCGGCGTCAAGTTTGCCGATTCCGATCTGATCGGCCTGCCATACAGGGTTGTCATCGGTCGGGGTGCCAAAGAAGGTAAAGTGGAAGTCAAGGCAAGACGCAGCGAAGAGTCGATGGATCTGTCCATTGATGATGTACTGCAGTATCTGGAAGTGAACTATTAGAAGAAGTCATGCGCGTAAATCTCTGATTTACGCGCTTTTATAGGAGTGTTGCAAGTGAAGGGCAAGGATCAGTTCAATGTACTGCTCCAGCAGGCAGGCATAAAGGGGAACGAAAACCATCTATCGACCGGTACACTGAAAAAGGTCGTATCGGATGATGAACGGAGGCTGTGGGAATTTCATCTTCATTTTGAAAACATGATTCCTGCTTCCTTGCGTGCCATGATGGAAGACAGTATCAGCAAGACTTTCTCGAATATTGCGGAGACAAAGCTCTTCATTTCCGCAGATCATTATACGGATAAGGATATACTGGATTATCTTGAATATGCACTGACGGATATCAGCGTCAATGAAAACATCCGGTTCCAGCTGCTCAACTGTGACAAGCAGTTCAAAAGCGGTACACTGATGTTTTCTGTACAGAACGATATAGAAGTCGCGCATTTCAATAAGCATATCAACGGCAATCTGACATCCGCCTACAGCATGTACGGCATGCCGATCACAGGCATCGAGTTCCATGTCGACAAGGTACTCGATTCCGACAGGCGGACGAAACTGGAAGAACGTCTGAAGGAAGAGAAGACCGAGCTTGTGCAGGGCTTCATCGAGCAGCGCAAGGACATTGAAGCGGATATGAAGAAACAGCAGGAAGATGTCGTCAAGCAGATCGGGAAGTCGATGAATCTGAACGATATCAGACCGCTTGAAACGGTCGTAGAGGAAGAGTTCAATGTCAAAGTGGAAGGGGTCATCTTCGATAGCGAAGTCAGGGAGCTCAGAACAGGACGGAAAATACTGCAGCTGAAGCTCACCGACTATACGGATTCCATTGCAGCCAAAATGTTTTCGAGGCATGGCAAGAACGACGATGCCGTATTCGATGCCCTAGAGAAAAACGACTGGGTCATCATTGAAGGTAATGTGGAATACGACGAGTTCTCAAGAGATATGGTACTCATGATCCGCAATATGAATGTCATAGAGAAGCCCGAGAAGATGGATAAAAGTCCTGAAAAGCGTGTCGAACTCCATCTCCATTCCGAAATGAGCCAGATGGATGGACTGCGCAATATCAGCGAATATGTCAAACGGGCGAAGGATTTCGGCCATACGGCCATGGCTGTGACCGACCACAACACCGTGCAGGCTTTTCCGGATGCCTACCATGCTGCAGAAAAGCACGGCATCAAGATGATCTATGGCATGGAAGGACTGCTTGTTGATGACGGTGCGCCGATCGCCTACAAGCCCCAGGATATCATGCTTGAGACCCACAATTATGTCGTCTTTGACGTGGAGACGACCGGCCTGTCATCAAAGTATGACCAGATCATTGAACTTGCCGGCGTCAAAGTGAGAAATGGCGAGATCATCGACCGCTTTGAACGGTTCAGCAATCCGAATGAACCATTGACTGAAACCATCAAGGAAATCACCGGTATTACGGATGACATGCTCGTTGATGCACCACCGATCTCAGAAGTCATCAGTGATTTCAAAAGTTGGGTGGGGGATGCGATCTTCGTCGCACATAACGCCAGCTTCGATATGGGATTCATTGAAGCAGCCTATCGCAGAGAAGGGATCGAGCCTTATACCAATGGTGTCATAGATACACTGGAGCTGTCCCGCGCGATCAACAAGGACTTCAAGAAGCATGGTCTCAATATACTGGCCAAGAAATATAATGTCGAACTGACCCAGCACCACCGGGCGATCTATGATGCTGAAGCAACTGCCTATATTTTCATCAAGATGCTCTCTCAGATCAAAAAGCTCGGCATCGACAATCACAGCCATATAAATGAAAAACTCTCTGATGAAGAATCCTACAAGCGTGCCATGCCGATGCATGTCACCATTCTTGTCAAGAACCAGGAAGGCCTGAAAAACCTGTTCAAAATCGTTTCAGCTTCATTGACTGACCATTTCTACAGGACACCGCGCATCAGAAAGCAGGTGCTCGAGAAACACCGGGCCGGACTGCTGATCGGCAGTTCGTGCGATTCCGGTGAAGTGTTTACGACAATGATGCAGAAGTCGTATGAGGAAGCGAAGAAGGTGGCATCCTTCTATGACTACCTCGAGATTCTCCCGAAAGCACTGTACAGCCGGCTGCTCGACCGCGAAATCGTGCGGGACGAGTCGACACTGGAGGAGATCATCGGCAATATCATCACACTTGGTGATGAACTCGATAAGCCCGTTGCAGCGACCGGCAATGTCCATTATCTGGATGAATCCGACAAGCTGTGCCGTGATATTCTCGTGAAAAGCAATCCGGGTAATCCGCTCAGCCGCGGCCGGCTGCCGGACGCACAGTTCAGAACGACCGATGAGATGCTTGATGCATTTTCTTTCCTCGATGAATCTGTCAGAAGGGAAGTTGTCATCGATGCACCGAACCGGATCGCCGACAGCATCGACACGGTTGTCCCTGTCAAAGATGAACTGTATACACCGAATATCGAGGGTGCCAACGATCAGATCCGCGAACTGAGCTACAGCAACGCGCGTGCGCTCTATGGTGAAGAACTGCCGCAGGTGGTCATAGACCGTCTCGAGAAGGAGCTTGAAAGCATCATCGGCAACGGTTTTGCCGTCATCTATCTGATCAGCCAGAAGCTCGTGACGAAATCACTTGAAGACGGCTACCTTGTCGGTTCGCGTGGATCGGTCGGATCGAGTTTTGTTGCGACAATGACTGAAATCACCGAAGTCAACCCGCTGCCGCCGCACTATGTATGTCCGGAATGCAGAACGAGCGAGTTTTTCATGGACGGCAGTGTCAGCTCGGGCTATGACCTTCCGGATAAGAGCTGCGGCACATGCGGCAGCACACTCATCAAGGAAGGGCAGGATATCCCGTTTGAGACGTTTCTTGGCTTCAAAGGCGACAAGGTACCGGATATCGACCTCAACTTCAGTGGCGACTATCAGCCTGTGGCGCATAACTATACGAAGGAGCTGTTCGGTGAAGACAAGGTCTTCCGTGCAGGGACCATCGGCACAGTTGCGGAGAAGACCGCGTTCGGCTACGTCAAAGGCTACTTGAACGATAATGGCCTGCAGCGCAGAGGTGCTGAAATCGACCGGCTTGTACTCGGCTGCAGTGGCGTCAAACGGACGACCGGACAGCATCCGGGCGGTATCATCGTTGTGCCGGACTATATGGATATATACGACTTTACACCGATCCAGTATCCGGCTGACGATGTGGAGTCCGAATGGAAGACGACGCACTTCGACTTCCACTCCATCCACGACAATCTGCTGAAGCTGGATATACTTGGACACGATGATCCGACAATGATACGCATGCTGCAGGATCTCTCGGGCATCGATCCGAAGACCGTACCGGTGGATGATGCGCGGACCATGTCGCTCTTCAGTTCACCGGAAACACTCGGTGTGACGGAGGAGGACATCAACTGCCGCACAGGCACGCTCGGAGTACCCGAGTTCGGTACCGGCTTCGTCAGGCAGATGCTTGAAGATACGAGGCCGTCGACATTCAGTGAACTTGTCCAGATTTCAGGACTGTCGCACGGTACGGATGTATGGCTCGGCAATGCACAGGACCTCATCAGAAGCGGTATATCGGATCTGAAGAATGTCATCGGCTGCCGGGATGATATCATGGTCTACCTGATGTATCAGGGCCTTGAACCCTCGCTTGCCTTCGGTATCATGGAGAAGGTCAGGAAAGGGAAGGGGCTGAGCGAGGAGCATGAATCTGCGATGCGGGAGCAGGGTGTACCGGGCTGGTACATCGACTCCTGCAAGAAGATCAAGTACATGTTTCCGAAAGCACACGCTGCGGCCTACGTGCTGATGGCGGTCAGAATCGCCTATTTCAAAGTGCACCATCCACTTTTCTACTATGCCAGCTACTTCACTGTGCGTGCATCGGACTTCGACCTTCTGACGATGGTCAAGGACAGTACCACAATCAAGCATAAGGTCAAGGAGATGAACCAGCGTTTCCAGGAGCTGACCAAAAAGGAGAAGGATACGCTCGTCGTGCTGGAGCTTGCCAACGAGATGGCACAGCGCGGCTACAAGATCCGGCCTGTGGACGTCGAGAAATCCGACAGTACCGAGTTCAGGATCGAAGGCGACGCACTCTATCCGCCATTCCTTGCCGTACCAGGGCTTGGAGCCAGTGTGGCAAGACGCATTGTCGAAGCGCGGGATGAAGAGCCATTCATCTCGAAAGAGGATCTGAACAAGCGTGCCGGAGTGTCCCAGAAGATAGTCGATTATCTGACTGAACTTGGCAGTCTCAATCACCTGCCGGACAAGGCCCAGCTCTCCATTTTCGACATGTAGCTTCAAGTTGCAGGCGTAAAGGCTCTGTGATATAATTATTACGATATTAAATACCCAGTCACAAGGAGAAGAACGGGCATGCCCGTTCTTCTCTTAGTTTTGAAGGAGGGGGAATGGACAGATGAATCGTACTGAACAGAATGTCATGACACACGCACAGCCACTCGTCGAAGAAATGGGATATAAGCTCATTGAAGTGGAGTACGTGAAAGAAGGTCCTGACTACTATTTGAGACTGTATCTCGACAAGAAGGGCGGCATCACGCTCGAGGACTGCGCCCGGGCAAGTGAAATGCTGAGTGAAAAGCTGGATGAATGGGAAATCATCGAAGGCGGCTATTTCCTGGATGTCTCTTCTCCCGGTGCCGAACGTCCGATCAAGGATGATGATGATCTGGAGATGACACTGGACCAGGGCATATATGTCAAAACGTATCAGCAGATCGAAGGCAAAAAGGAATGGACAGGAATCCTGAAGCACTATGATTCCGATACTGTAACCATAGAGTATAAGGACAAGACCCGCACAAAAACAGTGGTCGTCAGCCGCGATAAGATCGCAACGATACGCAAAGCGGTAATATTATGATTGGAGGCGCTTATAAGTGAACCAGGAACTATTGAATGCAATAGAATATCTTGAAAAAGAAAAAAGCATTCCCAGAGAAGTGCTTGTCGAAACAATTGAAGCAGCACTTCTTACAGCATATAAAAAGAACTATTCCCAGCATCGGAATGTTACAGTCGATCTGAACATGGAAAACGGCACATACCGTGTCATCTCCAGAAAAGATGTTGTGGAGGAAGTCGAAGACTCTACAGCGGAGATCGATCTTGAAACGGCCCGTACCGTCAATCCGGCGTATGAAATCGGCGATCCATTCGATGAGGACGTTACACCGCAGGACTTCAACCGTGTCGGCGCACAGGCTGCCAAGCAGGCTGTCATGCAGCGTCTCCGTGATGCTGAGCGGGGCATTCTCTATAATGAATTCATCGACAAGGAGGATGAGGTCATGACCGGCCTGATCGACCGTGTCGACCATCGTTTCGTCCACATCCAGCTGGGCCGGACAGATGCAGTACTGAGTGAATCCGAAAGGATGCCGAATGAGGTCTATCGTCCGAATGACAGGATCAAGGTCTATGTCAACAAGGTCGAGCAGACGACAAAAGGCCCTCAGATCTTCGTATCGAGAACACACCCCAATCTGCTGAAGCGTCTATTCGAGAAGGAAGTACCTGAAATCTATGATGGTACAGTTGAAATCACGAGTGTTGCAAGAGAAGCTGGGGAGCGTTCCAAAATCAGCGTCTACGCCAAAAATCCGGACGTGGATGCAGTCGGTTCATGTGTCGGTGCGCGTGGCGCAAGAGTGGAAGCGATCGTCAATGAACTTTCAGGCGAGAAGATCGATATCGTCCTCTGGAATGACGATCCGAAAATATTTGTCAAAAATGCACTCAGCCCATCCCAGGTCGTCGATGTCGTCGTGGATGCAGACAACCAGTCCACAATGGTCATCGTACCGGATAACCAGCTGTCCCTGGCCATCGGTAAAAGAGGGCAGAATGCTCGTCTGGCTGCAAAGCTGACCGGATGGAAGATTGATATCAAGAGTGAATCCGACGCGAGAGAAGAAGGCGTCTTAGAATAATACATGCGGGTGATATATCATGAAGAAGAAAGTACCACTCAGGAAATGTATCCTGACTAATGAAATGCATCCCAAAAAAGACCTCCTGCGCATTGTTGTGACCAAGGAAGGCGAAGTCTCCGTCGACCCGACCGGCAAGAAGAACGGCCGTGGCAGCTATGTGGTTAAAAACCTTGAAACGGTGGAAAAGGCACGTAAGGGCAGGAAGCTCGAAGGCAGGCTCGGTTTTGATAGCGAAACACTGTCCCCTGTCTACGATGAGATCATCCGCCTGATCTATCGTGAGGATATCCCTAAAAGATGATGGATAAGATACTGAATCTTCTGGGGCTGGCCAAACGTGCAGGCATGCTGACGACGGGAGAAGATAAGACGATAGAAGCCATCCAGCACAAGAGGGCGAAAGTTGTCTTCATTGCCAGCGATGCAGGAGACAGCACAGCGAAGAAAGTCAGGAATAAATGCAACTACTATAACGTACCGTTGATTGATGACTATACCAACGAGAATCTCAGTATTGCGACGGGTGCACCGAACCGCGTGGTATTGTCAGTGACAGATACAGGTTTCAGCCGGAAGATGCTGCAGCTTAAAGAGAAAGGAAAGTGATTCGATGAGTAAAATCAGAATCTATGAATATGCAAAAGAGAGCGGAGTCGCAAGCAAAGAAGTGATCGAGTTCCTTCAGGCAAGAGACATTGAAGTCAAAAGCCATATGAAGTCACTGGAAGACAACGAAATTGAACTTCTGAACAAGGAATTCAAGAAAGCCAATGCTTCAAGCACTGCTTCTGGTTCCCAGAAGAATTCAGGTACCAAGAAGCCACAAGCCCAAAGTGGTACTCAGAAGCCACAAGGCCAGGGCAGTGCTCAGAAGTCCCAGGGTCAGAGTAGCAGCCAGAAGCCACAAGGCCAAGGGACTACCCAGAAGCCACAAGGCCAGGGTGGTAACCAGAATCAGAGACAGGGTACCAATCCGAACCAGAGAAACAGAAACAACAGGAACCAGAAACCGGGCGCAGGCGGCAGACCAAAGAACAAGAAGCAGAACAATGGTTCTAATCAGCCGAAGCAGAAGCCGGTTCAGAAGGTAGTCGAAATCCCTAAGGAATTCAAGTATCAGGAAGGCATTACAGTAGGCGAACTCGCTGAAAAAATGGGTCTTGAATCTTCAAAAATAATCAAGGACCTGTTCATGGTCGGTACAGTGGCGACCATCAACCAGACGCTTGATAATGATACAGTGGAACTCATTGCGAGCGACAATGGATTCACTGCAGAGCTTGAAATCATCGTGGATGACACGGATCTCGAAAACTATTTCGAACTTGGCGATGACCTGACTGAAGAAAGACCAAGTGTCGTAACAATCATGGGACACGTCGACCATGGTAAGACGACGCTGCTCGACTCCATCCGCCATACGAAAGTGACGGCAGGCGAAGCAGGCGGCATCACGCAGCATATCGGTGCCTACCAGATCGAATCGAGTGGCAAGAAGATAACATTCCTCGATACACCGGGCCACGCAGCATTCACTACAATGCGTGCACGCGGTGCACAGGTGACGGATATCACGGTACTTGTTGTGGCAGCTGATGACGGTGTAATGCCTCAGACAATCGAAGCCATCAACCACGCCAAAGCGGCTGAAGTACCGATCATTGTTGCTGTCAACAAGATGGACAAGCCGACAGCGAACCCTGACCGTGTCATGACAGAACTCGGCGAACATGGCCTCTTCCCTGAAGACTGGGGTGGTGACACGATTTTCGTATCACTATCTGCCCTGAGCGGTGATGGTATCGAAGATCTGCTTGAAATGATCACGCTTGTCGGTGAAGTTGCAGAACTGAAGACGAAGAGCGACAGACCTGCTGTCGGTACAGTCATCGAAGCGGAACTCGACAAATCAAGAGGACCAGCAGCATCACTGCTCGTCCAGCACGGTACATTGCAGGTGGGCGATTCCATCGTGGTCGGCCATACTTTCGGTAAAGTCAGAGCAATGGTGGATGACCTCGGCCGACGCATCCAGAAGGCAGGACCTTCCACGCCGGTTGAAATCACTGGCCTGAATGATGTACCGCAGGCAGGCGACCGTTTTGTCGTATTCAAGGATGACAAGACAGCGCGCAGCATCGGTGAGGCGAGAAGCGAACAGCAGGTGATGAAAGACCGTGATCAGCCGTCTGCAGTCAGCCTGGACAACCTGTTCGAGCAGATGAAGGAAGGCGAAATGAAAGACCTCAACCTCATCATCAAAGGGGATGTCCAAGGATCTGTTGAAGCACTCAGTGCCTCACTCATGAAGATCGACGTTGAAGGTGTCAACGTACGCATCATCCACACTGGCGTCGGCGCCATCAATGAATCCGATGTTACACTTGCGTCGGCATCACAGGCAATCGTCATCGGCTTCAACGTCCGTCCGGACGTCAATGCCAAGAAAGCCGCAGATCGTGAAGGCATCGACATGAGACTCCACCGCATCATCTATAACGTCATCGAAGAGATTGAATCTGCGATGAAAGGCATGCTCGATCCTGAATTTGAAGAGAAGGTCATCGGTAATGTGGAAGTGCGTCAGACATTCAAAGTATCCAAAGTGGGTACAATTGCCGGTTCCTATGTAACAGATGGCAAAATCACCAGGGATTCTGGTGTAAGAGTCATCAGAGAGGGTATAGTCATCTATGAAGGTGAACTGGATACTCTCAAACGCTTCAAGGACGATGCAAAAGAAGTGACTGCCGGCTATGAGTGCGGACTCACGATCAAGAATTTCAACGACCTTAAAGAGGGAGACCAGATCGAACCTTATATCATGGTTGAAATTGAAAGGTGATGACTATGAGCAATAGACATGAAAGAGTTGCAGAAGAAATCAAGAAAGTTGTAAGTGAGACACTCCGTACCAAAGTATCAGATCCTGATATCGGTATGATTACGGTTACGGATGTCGAGCTGACAAAAGAAATGGAAATTGCGACCATCTATTTCACTTCCCTGAACGAGAATCGTGAGGAAGTGGAAGCGGCACTGGGACGTTCCAAAGGACTGGTCCGTTCAGAAGTGGCAAGGGAAATCAGAATCAGAAAAGCGCCGGAACTTCAGTTCAAGTATGATACTTCCATTGAATACGGCCATAAGATTGAAAATCTGCTGAATGAAATCAAAGATAAATAGACCTGAGGGGGCTCGCCCCCCAGGTTTTTATTTTTATATGGAGGCATATGGATATGCACGGTGTAATACCCATCAATAAACCAAAAGGATTGACGAGCCATGACGTTGTTGTACGCATGCGCAAAATACTACATATGAAGAAAGTGGGGCATACCGGTACACTGGACCCCGAGGTGACTGGTGTGCTGCCGATTGTCATCGGGGATGGCACCAAACTTACCGAATACATGCAGACGAAGAAGAAGCGGTACCGGGCGGAGGTGACACTCGGCTTTTCCACGGATACGGAGGATCAGACCGGCACTGTGGAAGCGAGAAGTGATGATCTTTCAGATATCACGGATAAGTCGATCGACCAGGCGGTTGAAGGATTCACAGGGAACTACCTGCAGCAGGTGCCGAAATATGCATCCGTCAGGGTAGATGGCAGAAAGTTATATGAATATGCCCGTCAGGGAATTGAAGTGGAGCGTCCAATCAGGGAAGTGCACATTCACAGTATCAGCCGCACGAGTGATATTGATAGAAAAGACGGCCTGATAACTTTTGAGATTGATGTCGAATGCTCGAAGGGAACTTATATACGCACGCTGGCCGTCGATATCGGGAGGGCTCTCGGTGTGGCGGCGCATATGTCCCATCTCGTGCGCACGGAATCATGCGGCATCACTCTGGAGCAGACAGTGACCCTTGAAGCACTGCAGGAAGCAGATCCCGAGGATCATATCGTTCCAATTGCAGAGATCATCGAGTCACTGCCGACCATCGATATTACGGATGCAGATTTCCTTTTCAGAATTCGCAATGGGCAGAAAGTGGGCAAATCTGATATCATGGACAAAGTAGACATGGAGAATGTCGAAATGGTGGCATTGAAGCATGAAGGCGTGCCGATCGGGATATACTACGATCATCCTGAACACGAAGGCTTGATGAAACCATATCAAATGTTCAATTTATAAGAGGCGATGAAATGAAAATCTACAGACTTCACTATCCACATGAACAGCATGAACTGGACCTGGAACCTTCTGCGGTGGCAGTCGGTTTCTTTGATGGCCTCCATCGAGGGCATCAGAATGTCATAAGTAAAATGGAAGAGATTGCCGAAGACAAGGGATTGAAAAAGGCAGTAATGACTTTTGATCCCCACCCTTCAGTTGTGTTGAGTCCGAAAAAGCAGCGGACAACATATCTGACGCCGCTTGATATAAAGCTTGGCATGCTGGAAGCACGCGGCATCGACTACTGCTTCGTCATCAATTTTTCCAGCGCGCTCGCCGACCTTACTCCTGATGAATTTGTCCAGCAGTATATCATGGCGCTTGATATCAAGGAAGTGACAGCCGGTTTCGATTTTACATATGGTAAATTCGGCAAAGGCAATATTGAAATGCTTTCCAAGTATGAATCCTTCAATACGACAGGTGTCGGCAAGATAGCTGAAGGAGAAGAGAAGATTTCGACTACCCGCATCAGGGAAGACCTGGCCAAGCACGATCTCGCGCACGCTAATCTGATCCTCGGCAGACCATATGAAGTGAAAGGTGTCGTCGTGCAGGGGGAGAAGCGCGGGCGGACGATCGGTTTCCCGACGGCCAATATAGAACCTGAATACCGCTACCATCTTCCGGCGAAAGGCGTCTATGCAGTGAGCATGCAGATCGATAATGAGGGGACGGTCCATAAGGGCGTGTGCAATGTTGGTGTCAAACCGACCTTCCACGACAACCTGGAGCGTGTTTCCATTGAAGTGCATCTTTTTGATTTCGACCAGAGCATCTACGGTGAGAACGTGACCGTCCACTGGCATCATTTCATCCGTCCGGAGTGGAAGTTCAATGGGATAGATGAACTGAAAGCACAGATTGCAAAAGATAAGCAAAAAGCCATCGGCCTACTTGAAAACCTATGATGATTCAAGTATAATGAGCGAAGTACCCTAGTCTTGGCAGAGCGAAACTCCGACATCTGCTCGGATAGCGGTGAACAATAATAACAAGGAGGCGTTTCTATTGGCAATTACACAAGAGCGCAAAAATGAACTGATTCAGGAATACCGTACACACGAATCCGACACTGGATCTCCGGAAGTACAGATTGCTGTACTGACAGCTGAGATCACAGCATTGAACGATCACCTGCGTACACACAAGAAGGACCACCATTCAAGAAGAGGACTTCTAAAAATGGTTGGACGCAGAAAAAACCTGCTCACTTACCTTCGTGACAATGACATTCAAAGATACCGTGAACTCATTCAGAGACTCGGTCTCCGTCGATAAGAAATGATTTGGCATATCCTATGGATATGCCTTTTTTATGTATATTTTTTTGCAAAAGTGATATGATTGAAACAAGTAGCCTTACTAAGGAGAGAAGACAAATTATGACAGAATCAACGAAAAAAGTATACGAAACAGAATGGGGCAGACATAAGCTGACCGTCGAATATGGAGAAATGGCGAAACAGGCAAATGGTGCTGTTCTGGTCCGCTACGGCGAGACGGTGGTACTCAGTACCGCAACAGCGTCAAAAGAGCCGAAGGATCTGCCATTTTTCCCATTGACAGTAGCCTATGAGGAGAAGCTGTACGCAGCAGGTAAAATACCTGGCGGCTTCAACAAGCGTGAAGGCAGGCCAAGTGAGGAAGCAACCCTTACGAGCCGTCTGATCGACCGTCCGATCCGCCCACTGTTCCCGGATGGCTACAGAAATGATGTGCAGGTCATGTCCATTGTGCTTTCTGTTGATCCGGATGCATCGCCACAGATGGCAGCCATGCTCGGATCCTCCCTCGCACTTGGAGTGAGCGATATTCCGTTTGATGGACCGATTGCTGGTGTGACCGTCGGACTGATTGATGGAGAATTTGTCATCAACCCATCGACTGATGAACTGGAACACTCTGAAATCGACCTTCAGGTGGCCGGCACGAAAGATGCCGTCAACATGGTCGAAGCAGGGGCCAAGGAAGTATCAGAGGAAACAATGCTTAAAGCGATCATGTTCGGACATGACAGCATCAGAAAGATGGTTGCTTTCCAGGAGTCCATTCTGGACGGGATGGATATTGAAAAGCGTCCTTTCGAATTGGCTGAGACAAATGCTGAATTCAAGCAGCAGATGGAAGAAAAAGCACTGTCCATGGGACTGTATGATGCCATTCAGGATCCGGATAAGAAGGCGCGCGAGACAGCAATCAATGATGCCAAGAAACGCATTCTTGATACATTCGACGAGTCTGAAGAAAACTACGAGAACATCCGTGCAGAAGCCTCAAGCATTCTTGAAGGCCTTCTTAAAAATGAAGTCCGTCGTCTGATCACGGAAGAAAAAGTCCGTCCGGATGGACGCGAACCTTCCGAAATCAGACCACTTGACTCTCAAGCCGGTCTGCTGCCGAGAGCCCACGGCTCCGGGCTGTTCACACGCGGCCAGACGCAGGCGCTCTCCATCTGTACGCTTGGTGCGCTCGGTGAGCATCAGATCATCGACGGCCTTGGTGTGGAAGAGAACAAGCGTTTCATGCACCACTACAATTTCCCGAATTTCTCTGTAGGGGAAACGGGTCCGATCAGAGGACCGGGACGTCGTGAAATTGGCCATGGTGCACTTGGTGAACGTGCGCTGTTTCAGGTCATTCCTGATGAAGTGGCATTCCCATACACGATCCGCCTTGTTTCAGAAGTGCTCGAATCCAACGGTTCCAGCTCACAGGCTTCCATCTGCGGTTCCACACTTGCACTGATGGATGCGGGAGTACCGATCAAGGCACCTGTTGCCGGTATTGCGATGGGACTTGTCATGAAAGATGACAAGTACACGATCCTTTCCGATATCCAGGGAATGGAAGATGCACTTGGTGATATGGACTTCAAGGTAGCTGGTACTGAAAATGGCATCACTGCCATTCAGATGGACATCAAGATCGAAGGTCTGAGTGAAGATATTCTGCGTGAAGCACTGGAGCAGGCAAGAACTGGACGTGCCCAGATTCTGGATAACATGCTGGCAACGCTCAGCGAACCACGTGCAGAAGTCAGCCAGTATGCGCCTAAAGTCGAAGTCATGCATATCAAACCGGATCAGATCAGAGGCGTCATTGGACCCGGTGGTAAAAAGATCAACGAAATCATTGATGAAACAGGTGTCAAACTGGATATCGAACAGGATGGTACGGTATTCATCGGCCATACTGATTCTGAAATGATCGAGCGTGCGAAACAGATCATCAAAGACCTGACACGTGTTGCCGAAGTAGGAGAAACCTATATGGGCGAAGTGAGGCGCATTGAGAAGTTCGGCGCATTCGTCCAGCTCTTCCCGGGCAAGGATGCACTCGTCCATATTTCGCAGCTTGATACTTCAAGAGTTGCCAAAGTTGAAGACGTTACTGAAGTTGGGGACAAGTTCCTTGTCAAAGTAACTAACATCGACAACCAGGGCAGAGTAAATGCCTCCCGCAAAGTACTTCTTGAAGAGGAAAAAGGAGAGAAGCAGTAATGATTTTTGATAAAGTTGAACTTGATGAAGTGACTTATGAAGTCACGGGTCAACTGAGAATCAAAGAAGATGATGAAGTGAAGGTCATTTTTGAAGACCTGATGTTCGGAAACACACTCAAAGACCTGAATTCCAGAGAAGAGACAATCGATCATCTCACGCTGAAAAGCAGCGAAGAGACAAGATACAATGCAGAAAAGGTTAAAGTATCCCACCTTACAATAGATGGGAAGTTCTACCACGCCACTTTCAAGTAGGCTTTAGGAGGAAATAATTTGAACGAAGCAAAAAAAAATGAAGCGAAAGTCAAAATCATACCGCTCGGTGGCGTCGGCGAGATTGCAAAGAACATGTACGTGGTCGAAGTGGAAGATGAGATGTTCATCCTCGATGCGGGACTCATGTTCCCGGAGGATGAAATGCTCGGTGTCGATATCGTCATTCCTGACATCACCTATATCCAGGAAAACAAGCAGAAGCTGAAGGGGATTTTCCTTTCCCACGGCCATGAGGATGCCATCGGCGCGATTCCTTATATCATCGATTCCCTCAATGTGCCGATCTACGGATCAAAACTCACTCTTGCACTCGTCAAAGATCGCCTCAAGGCGAAGGGCGTCAACAAGAAAGTGAAATTCTATACAATCAACAGTCAGTCCCGCATGAAGTTCAAAAATGTAGAGATGGTATTCTTTGAAACAAGCCACAGCATTCCCGACTCCTATGGCGTGAGCCTGGAGACGAAGTACGGTTCCATCGTCTACACCGGTGAATTCAAGTTCGATCAGAGCCTGAAGAACGGCTACGGATACAACATGGCAAAGATGTATGATGTCGCCAAAAAGGATGTTCTGGCCCTCATCAGTGACTCCACTGAAGCGGAAAGAAGAGGATACAATACGCCTGAAAACATGGTCGAAGAGCATATTCTGGACGGTTTTGCGAGAGCACGTGGAAGAATCATCGTATCATGCTATGCATCAAACTTTGTACGCATACAGCAGGTTCTGACGAATGCCGCCAAGACACGAAGAAAGGTTTCATTCCTCGGCCGTACGCTGGAGAGCTCATTCAAAGTCGCACGCAATATGGGATATTTCGATATTCCGGAAGGCCTGCTTGTTCCAAGCCATGAAATAGGCGACTATCCTGATAATGAAGTTGTCATCATAGCGACAGGATCACAGGGCGAACCGATTGAAGCACTTGGCAGAATGTCCCGGGGTCAGCATGAAGTGACGAATATCAAGGAAGGCGATATCGTCTATATACTGACGACACCTTCTTCAAATATGGAAGTCATCCTCTACAGCACCATGAATGAACTCGTCAAAGCTGGTGCCGAGGTGGCGACACCTGAGCGCAGTGTCCATGCATCCGGCCATGGCATGAGCGAGGAGCTCAAAACCATGCTCAATGTAATGAAGCCGAAGCATTTCATCCCTGTACAGGGAGAATTCAAGATGCAGATCGCCCATGCCAAGCTTGCCGCTGAAACAGGCGTGGAGCCTGAAAACATCTTCCTGCTGGAAAAAGGTGACGTTGTTACTTATGACGGCCAGAAAATGATCAGCGCAGATAAGGTCACTGCAGGAAATGTACTGATCGATGGCAGCGGCGTCGGCGATGTCGGCAATATCGTACTCAGAGATCGCAGACTGCTCAGTGAAGATGGCATCTTTATCGCTGTCATCACCATCGATCCGAAAAAACGCAGGATCATGGCTGGTCCGGAAATCCAGTCGCGGGGCTTCGTCTATGTCAAGGAGAGCGAAGACCTTCTGAAGGAAGCAGAGGAACGTGTCCATAAGATCGTACTTGATTCGATGGACGAAAAGAAACTGGAATGGAGTACGCTCAAACAGAGTATAAGAGATGATCTCGGCAAGTATCTGTATGACAATACAAAACGACGTCCGATGATCATCCCGATCATATCTGAAATATAAAACAGGAATGAGACTGCCAGTTCTGGCAGTCTCATTGTAAATAGGAGGGAAGCATACGATGGCAAAGAAAACAGGGAAGACGCGGAAAAAGAAGAAGAATAATAGAAGCTATTATTCGATCTCCGCCTTTATTCTCATCGTCATTTTGTTCATCACCATTTTCCAACTCGGTGTCATAGGCACATACATCGATGCATTTTTTGCCTACCTCTTCGGTACAAGCAGGTATTTTACATATCTTATGCTTTTTCTTGCAAGCATATATCTGGCAGCGGAGCAGAAAATGCCACTTACCCGCAGAATGGGCGGTTATCTGCTGATGCAGTTCGGACTGCTGTTCTTGTTCCACACACTGCTTTATATCGTAGACAGAGCAAGAATAGAAGACTTCTATACATTCCAGCAGACTGTGGAAACGATACAGACAGTCGGAATCATGGCCTTCTTCGGTGGCGGTGTCATCGGCCAGGTACTGTTTTCATTTTCGTCCACAGGCATATCCATGATGGGTACACTGCTGCTCGGACTGATCTTCCTTTATATCAGCTATCTGCTGATTACATCGAAGAATATCGAGCAGTCAATATCACATGATATGGCAAAGACATCAGAAGCGCTGAAGAGCATTGCGAATGCGCTCATCAGAGGCCTGAAGGCACTTTTCGACCAGCTGGTCAAACTCTTTTCACGCCTGCGAGAAAAGACATCGGACAGGAAGAAAATGGATGCCAAAACTAAGGCGCCTGCCAAGAAAAAGCAGCAGTCCGCAAAAAAGGATATTGCAGCGGAAAAAGAGGCGCTGCCCGATAAATCGAAGCGGCCTGCCGCCTTTGAAGCAGATGAATCCATCATTGAAACGATGCATGAATACGACCGGACGGAAGCCATTGAAAACAGTGGAGCGACTGCAGATAAAACGGCTGCAGATTCCGGTACGACAGCTGAAATTGAGAAAAAAAGCACTGAATCCACAGAAATTGAATATGAGAATGAAGACTTTGCGGATGATTATGATGCGACAGATGAGGGTGCTGAAGTTGACTCTTCAACCTTTGATGAGGAAGAGATCAAACAGCTGAAGGAGTACGAACTGCCGTCCATCACCATGCTGAACGACGCTGAAGTTTCCGAGACGGTCAGCAATAAGGAAGTACTGAAGCAGGGCAAGATTCTTGAAGAGACGCTGAAGAACTTCGGGGTGAACGCTAAAGTCTCCAAAATCCGTATCGGCCCTGCTGTCACCCAGTTTGAAATCCAGCCGGATATCGGCGTCAAGGTCAGCAAGATCATCAACCTGCAGAATGATATCGCACTCAGCCTGGCTGCCAAGGATATACGAATAGAAGCACCGATTCCAGGAAAGTCCGCAGTCGGCATTGAGGTGCCGAACTCAGTCATCAGCATGGTGACACTGCGTGAAGTGCTCAAACGGCGAACAAGTGATAATCCACTTGAAGTGGCCCTCGGCAAAGATATTTCCGGCAGTCCGATTTCTGCTGAACTGAATAAGATGCCACACCTTCTTGTTGCCGGTTCCACCGGCAGTGGTAAATCCGTCTGCATCAACGGCATCATTATCAGCATCCTGATGAATGCAAAACCACATGAAGTCAAAATGATGATGATCGACCCGAAAATGGTTGAACTGAACGTCTATAACGGTATTCCGCACCTGCTGAGTCCTGTTGTGACGAATCCTCAGAAGGCGAGTGACGCACTGAATAGGATCGTCAGCGAGATGGAACGGAGATATGACTTGTTCTCCCATTCCAATACACGTAACATTGAAGCATACAACCAGTTTCTGGAACGTGAAAGTGAAACACCTGAAAAAGTTCAGAAACTGCCTTATATTGTTGTCATCATCGATGAACTTGCCGATCTTATGATGGTTGCTTCGAAAGATGTTGAAGCCTCCATCACAAGAATTGCGCAGATGGCGCGTGCCGCAGGCATCCATCTGATCATCGCGACCCAGAGACCATCGGTTGATGTCATCACCGGTATCATCAAAGCGAACATCCCATCAAGAATCGCCTTCAGTGTCAGCTCCCAGACGGATTCCAGAACCATCATCGATTCACAGGGAGCAGAGAAGCTGCTGGGCCGAGGCGACATGCTCTTCCTGCCATCCGGCAAATCCAAGCCGATCCGTGTCCAGGGGGCATTCCTCTCAGATAACGAAGTCAGTGATGTCGTCCATTATATAACAAGCCAGATGAAGGCCAACTACGAAAAATCGATCATGAACAAACCGGTTCAAAAAGAGCAGAAGGAATCCGAGGACACGCTCTACCCGGATGCCAAATGGTTTGTCATCGAAGAGCAGCGTGCAAGTGCTTCCCTTCTGCAGCGTCAGTTCAGGGTTGGCTATAATCGGGCTGCCCGTCTGATCGATGACCTTGAGGCAAATGGGGTCATCGGACCAAGCAGTGGCAGTAAACCGAGAAACGTACTTGTACAGAATGAAGAATAAGGAGTAATACATGTATACAGTAGACCGTACTGAAGTGAACCATATCCCGGCAGTCATCATCGAAACGAACCAGTTCAAGACCATAACAGTCCAGCTCCAGTTCAGAAGCAGACTTGAAAGAGACCGCGTAACAAAAAGAAATATATTATCCAGGATGATGATCAAAAGAACCCTCCAGTTTTCGAAGGAGGCAGATCTTCTTAAATATCTCGCCCATTACTATGGTGCCCATCTGACTTCGAATGTCGGCCGTAAAGGTGAGGACCATATCGTCACCTTCGGCATGGAATTCGTCAATGACAGGTTCATCAAGGAAAATTTGGATGTGGCAGGGGAAATGTGCCGCCTGCTGCGTGATGTTCTAAAGACCCCCGTCCATTATGATGAGTCGTATGAAGACTTCTTCAGGAAAGAGAAGCGTCTCTATAAGAACCGTCTCAAGAGCATGAAGGATAACAGGGCACAGTCGAGCTTCCAGTCCATGATCGATGTCATGTTCAAGGACGAAGGATACAAGTACTTGTCCCATGGTGTTCTGGAAGATATCGATGAGATCACTCTTTTGGATATAAAAACAGAGCATGAACAGATGATGGCGGACGATGACCTGGCCATACTGGTTGTCGGCGCAGTGGATGGCAGCATCAAGCAGGATCTCTCCGCAATCTGTTCACGGGAAGAACCGGTTGTGTCCGAGCACAGAGCATATCCATACCGTGAAGTGGAGAAAGTCAGTAGAGCGAAGGATACACAGCAGATCGAACAGGCGAAGCTGAACATGGGATTCCGGGTGAACATCAGTAACCTGCAGGAGCAGATGGCATTCAATGTCATGAATCAGATGTTTGGAGGTTCCGCCTCCTCCCTGCTGTTCAGGAACATCCGCGAGAAGCTGAGTCTGGCCTATCAGATCCATTCACAGGTGGATGTGAGAAACGGCTATCTGTTCGTCATGGGCGGTGTCGATCCGGCCAACGTGGAAAAAGCGGAAGCTGCGATACTCTCCGAGCTTGATGCAATAAGGGAAGGCGCATTCGAAGCGGAGTTCGTTGAAGAGGTCAAAAGAATGATGAGAGTGAACAGGCAGGAAGTCATGGATAAGCCGAAAGGTCTGATCACCATGGAGTACAATCGGCTGATCCAGGGCGTACAGGAACAGTCATGGGAAGAACGGCTCGCTGCAGTGGATAGTGAGATGATCAAGGAGATCAGCAGTCGGGTAGTCCTCGATACTGTATACGTACTGACAAGGAGTGACGAAGATGAAAAGAATTGATTACCCTGAAATAGATGAAAGTGTATACCAGCATCAGTGTGCCAATGGCCTCGACGTATTCATCATCCAGAAGCCCGAGTACAGCAAGAAGTTCGTCACCTACACGACGAAGTACGGCTCGATGGACGATCATTTCAAGGTGGACGGGGAGTCCTTCAAAGTGCCAGAAGGCATTGCACACTTCCTTGAGCACAAGATGTTCGAAAAGGAGGATGGGGATGTCTTCAATCTCTTTTCCAAATATGGCGCCAACGCCAATGCGTTCACATCATATGATCGGACTTCATACCTTTTCAGTACGACTGAGTCTTTTGAAGAGAATCTGAAACTGCTCATGGATATGGTCGAAAAACCCTACTTCACCGAAGAGACGGTCGAAAGGGAGGTCGGCATCATTGGTGAGGAAATAAAGATGTACCAGGATAACCCTGGATACAAGCTCTATTTTGAGACATTGAATCAGATGTATCATAATCTACCGGTCAAAGACGATATTGCAGGTACGGAATCTTCGATTGGTGAAATTACCAGCGACCATCTGTTCCTGTGCCACAGGACATTCTATCATCCATCCAATATGGTGCTCATCCTCGTCGGGGAATTCGATGTTGATGCTGTCATGGCGTCCATCGATACCCATCAGTCGGAACGGAATGTCATGGATGCTCCAGAGATCGAAAGACTGCTGCCCGAAGAACCACGTGAAATCGTCAAGCCCCGCAGTGTGCTTGAAATGGATGTTGAGGAGACACGCGTCATGCTCGGATTCAAACATAAGCAGGGTAGCAATGACGCCATGGAACGTCTGAAAAGAGACCTGTCGGTGATGTTTGCACTGGATATGGTATTCGGCGAGCAGTCGGTGTACTACTATGAACTGATGGAAAAAGGGCTGATCGATGACTCTTTCAATTTCAGCCATATTGAAGAGCCTGCCTTTTCCCATCTGCTGTTTGCGTCCAATACGGAAGCGCCTGAACGGTTTACAGAGGAGATTACGTCTATAATAGAGACAGTCAAGGACAGCGATTTCTTTACAGATGACAAATTGACGGTCCAGAAAAGAGAAATCATCGGTGACTACCTCTCCAGCCTGAATTCGCCGGAGTATATCGCCAACCAGTACACCAAATACTATCTGGACGGCTACGATCTCTATCAGCTGCCTGAAGTCATAGACAGCATTGAAATCGATGATGTAAAACGGCATTTCACTGATGTTCTGGACACCCGGTACATGGTGGAATGCATACTGAAACCGCATGACTAGGCATATCATCGTCGGTAGTACCGGCGATATTGGCAGTGCCATCCATGCCGGCCTCCGGGATGCAGCCGAAATCTGGTCTTTTTCCAGATCCCGGACCCCGGATCACGATGGCATACATCATTTCCTTGATCTGTCCCAACCGTTGGATGCCGTAGCAGTGGAAAATATTTTCAAGGGTATCGATCATGCAGACAGTCTGATCTGGTGTCCTGGGGAAACGCTTTTTTGCATGCTGCAGGATACGCCGCTTGAAAAAGTGGATGCCCAGTACAACATCTCCATCCGATCACTGATCACGTTCATCAACGTCCTCCTGCCAAAGCTCAAGAAAAGTGGATGCGGGCGTATCATCATCATCACTTCGATTTGGGGCCGTCATGGTGCCAGCTACGAAAGTGTCTATGCTGCCATGAAGGGTGCCCAGGAGACACTCATCAAATCTCTTGCCAAAGAGCTTGCAGATACCGGCATTACGGTAAATGGGGTTGCACCCGGCGTTGTTCATGGAAAGATGACCAGTGAGCTGTCTCAGGCGGACCAGGCATTTCTGCTTCAGGAGCTGCCGCAGTCACGCTTTGTCGCGCAGGAAGAAGTCGTACATGCTGTGAAGTACCTGCTAGCTCCTGAAGCACAATCTGTCACAGGTGAAATTCTGAATATCAATGGGGGATGGTATACATGAGTGATACTGAAAAAGGAAAGCCGATGTATCCCGAGAGAAATATTGAACAGTATATGGAATATGAAATTCTGAACAATCGTCCCGGTCTGCTCGGTGACATCTCCTCGCTGCTCGGCAACCTCGGCATCAGCATCGATACGATCAACGGGGTGGAGAACAGAAGGCGCGGACTGCTGGTCCGTACGGATGAACTCAACAAATTGAAGCGCTTCGAATATATGAGCGCCTATATCGATGACATCCAGATACTTAAAATAAGAAAGCCGCAAGTACGGGACAGGCTCGCTGTCAGACACGGCCGCTTCATCAAAAGGGATGAAGAGGACAAGAAGGTCTTTCGGTTCACCCGGGAGGAAATCGGTATTCTGGTGGATTTCCTGGCTGAAATATTCAAGGAGAAAGGCCATAAGCTCATCGGCGTCCGTGGCATGCCGCGTGTCGGAAAGACGGAGTCCATCGTGGCGGGCAGTGTGACAGCAAAGAAGAAATGGCTCTTCCTCTCTTCGACGCTGATCAAGCAGACAGAACGTACAAGCCTGCTCAAAGGTGAGTACGATGAGAATAATGTGTTCATCATCGACGGGGCGGTGACCATGAACTCCACTGGGGATGCCCATAAGCAGCTGATCAGGGAAATCATGAGCTACCCCGCTGTCAAAGTGATCGAACACCCGGATCTCTTTATTGAAGGCATGCAGTACAAGCTCGAAGATTTTGATTATATCATTGAACTCAGAGAAGATGAGAACCAGGAGATCACTTATGAGAAGCATAAGAAACAGCACTGGTTCGAAGATGAAGATATGAATTTCTTTGGTGGAATGTAGGGAGGACCCATGAAACTCGGTGCTTATTTGAAAAATAAAAGAGAACAGTCAGGAATCACTCTGAAGGAGATGCAGGAAAAGTCGGGCATCAGAAAAGATATCATCAGACTGATTGAAATGGGCGATTTAAACGCATTGCCTGAGCCCGCTCATGCGGCTTTCCTGCTGCAGCAGTATACCCGGGCAGTCGGTCTCGATTCCGATGCCATCATGGAAAGGTATGCAGACGAGCTGCCTGATGAAAACGTAAATGAAAGAAAGCGGAACCAGTCTCAGAATGAGGATTATCAGTATTTCAAGAAAGTGCTGATCAGCTTCCTCGTCCTGATCAGTGTCCTTTTCGTCGGTTGGATGGTTCTGCTCCAGGTCGGCGCACAGACGGATCTGTTCGAGAAGAAACCGATCTACGATGTGGAGGAGGAACTCATCACTCCGCCGGAGGAAAGCGAAGAAGAATCTTCAGAGACGGCAGAACAGACAGAGGAGCCGCCGACGGAAGAACCGGAGGAAGCTCCGGCGACCGACTATTCCTATGGTGGCTCCGAAGGCAGTACGTTCTATTATGATCTTCACGTCGTGGAGCCACTGGTCATTTCACTCGCAGGCGAGAACGAATCGTGGGTGACACTGACGGATGACGCAGGCAACACGTATGCTTACGAAAACCTGACTGAAGGGGAGTATGAAGTCTCCCCGGAGGCTTCAATCGTCTATTTGACACTCGGCAATTCGACCGGTATCAATGTCCTCATTGATGGGAAGCCTCTTGATAACCCCGATGCCGGAAATGCAGTCACCGTCTATTATGAATTCAACCTGATAAAGGAGGAGTGACATGAATATACCAAATCAGCTGACTGTATTCAGAGTGCTTCTGATACCGGTCTTTCTGATATTTGTACTTGTGGATTTCGGCTGGGGTACCTTGAGTGTGCTCGGAGGAAATGAAATTACCGTCAGCCAGATGATCGGTGCCATCATCTTCATCGTGGCTGCCCTGACGGATTTTCTGGACGGGTACCTGGCCAGAAGGTGGAACCTGATCACCAACATGGGCAAATTTCTTGATCCGCTGGCCGACAAGCTGCTGGTGACGACTGGTCTGATCGTCCTTGTTGAACTGCAGGTCATCTCCTCATGGATTGCAGTCGTCATCATAGCCCGCGAATTTGCTGTTACCGGTTTGAGATTACTTCAGATCGAACAAGGGTATGTGAGTGCTGCAGGGCAGCTCGGCAAAATAAAGACTGTGTTTCAGATGATCGCACTGATACTTCTTCTGTTCGGTGATATGCTTACGCAGTATGTGCCATTTTCGCCAGGGATGGCAACGATGTACATCGCAGTATTCTTTACGATATTGTCCGGAATCGAGTATTTCTATAAGGGCCGGGCAGTTTTTAAGGCTGATGGGGCGAAATGATTTTCGCGTGCGTTTCTGACAGTTGTGCCATAATTGCGAGCCTGATCTGCAGTTGAAAGATAACCGCTGCAGCAAGTTGTGAAACGGGAACTAAAAGCGAACATATATTCGCTTTTTGGCATCCGATATGGTATAATATATTACGAAATGAATTAATGGAGGGTAATTATGGACGAGAGACAAAAAGCGATAGATACAGTGATAAAGAACATGGAAAAGTCATTTGGCAAAGGCGCCGTAATGAAACTTGGAGATGATGCTGGACGCAAAGTTTCTACAGTTTCCACCGGATCCATCACGCTGGATAAGGCACTTGGTGTCGGAGGATACCCTAGAGGCAGAATCATCGAAATCTACGGACCAGAGTCTTCCGGTAAGACGACCGTAGCACTTCACGCGATAGCATCAGCGCAGAAGAATGGGGGCATTGCAGCGTTCATCGATGCAGAGCACGCTCTGGATCCTGACTATGCGCAGAATCTCGGTGTGGACATAGAGAACCTCTACCTGTCCCAGCCGGATACAGGGGAACAGGCACTGGAAATTACAGAAGCATTCATCAGGAGTGGTGCAGTTGATATCGTTGTAATCGATTCCGTAGCAGCACTGACACCAAAAGCGGAAATCGAAGGCGAGATGGGGGATGCCCACGTCGGTCTCCAGGCGCGACTCATGTCACAGGCATTGAGAAAACTGTCCGGTGCGATTTCCAAAAGTAACACGACAGCAATTTTCATCAACCAGATCCGTGAAAAGGTCGGCGTCATGTTCGGGAATCCGGAAACGACATCCGGTGGCCGTGCACTGAAGTTCTACAGCTCCGTCCGTCTTGAAGTCAGACGTGCCGAACAGCTCAAACTGGGTACGGACATCGTCGGTAACCGTACGAAGATCAAAGTGGTCAAAAACAAGGTGGCTCCACCATTCCGTGTTGCAGAAGTGGATATCATGTACGGTAAAGGCATCTCGAAGACGGGTGAAATGATCGACCTGGGTGTCGAGAATGACATCGTTGAAAAGAGCGGTGCATGGTACTCCTATGAAGGCGAACGGCTTGGACAGGGTAAGGAGAATGCCAAAGAGCATCTTACCAACAACCCTGCACTGCTCGAGGAGATCGAAACGAAACTGCGAAATGCACTCGGATTCGGCAAAGATAAGGACGGAGATGCGTCTGAAGAGGAAGCTGCTTCAGACAAGCTGTTTGACGAGGAAGAACTATAAACGAATAAGTGTATGACCAGTGAGCACCAGAATGCAAATAAGACGTTCTGGTGCTTGCGTTTTTTTGTGTTTATCTTTAGAATTGTATATATATAATATTGATTATGCATGATATTATATACAACAATAGCTAGAGCCTGTTAGGGAGGTGTTTATTGTGGACATGATAGACATTTTCTTAATCTTGCTTGGCATTATTCTAGGTGTTGTAATCGGATATTTTATCGTCAGAAACACTTTGACTAAACGGCAGCAAGAGGCGCGAAGTTCTGCTGAGCACATCATCAATGAAGCGAAGAAGCAGGGTGACAGCCTCAAGAAAGAAAAGCTGCTCGAGGCAAAAGAGGAGAATCAGATTCTCAGGGAGACGTTCGAGCGTGAATCCGGTGAGAAGAGAGATGAACTCAAGGCACAGGAATCCAGATTGCTGAATCGGGAACAAGTTCTTGATAGGAAAAGCGAAGTCCTGGACAAAAAGGATGAGGCACTGGATCACAAAGAAGCCAAAATTGAAGAAAAACAGCAAATGGTTGATGCCGAGGATCATAAGATTAAAGAAATCATCAGTCGGCAAGAAGAAGAACTCACTCGCATCTCCGGACTTACGCGCGAAGAGGCGCGTAATGAAATTTTCGCAGAAGTGGAGCGGGAACTGTCACATGATATGGCTGTAATGGTCAAAGAGAAAGAGAACCAGATGAAGCTGGACGTGGATAAGAAAGCGAAGGAATTGCTTGCTGTGACTGCCCAGCGATATGCAGCAGAATATACAAGTGAATCGACAGTATCAGTCGTTACATTACCAAACGACGAAATGAAAGGCCGCATCATCGGCAGGGAAGGTCGTAATATCCGTACACTGGAAACATTGACGGGTGTCGACCTCATCATTGATGATACGCCTGAAGCGGTCATACTTTCAGGTTTTGATCCCATTCGTCGGGCAATTGCCAAGAACGCACTTGAAGACCTTGTGCAGGATGGCAGAATCCATCCAGGACGCATTGAAGAAATGGTGGATAAAGCCAAACGCAATATGGAGACGAATATTCGTGATGCAGGGGAAGCAGCTGCTTTCGAACTTGATATTCACAATCTTCACCCTGAACTCATCAAGCACCTCGGTAAGATGAAGTATCGACTCAGCTACGGCCAGAACGTGCTTAAGCACTCTGTTGAAGTCGGCTATCTTGCTGGCATGCTTGCAAGTGAACTCGGTGAAGATGTGCAGCTGGCAAGAAGAGCTGGACTGCTTCATGACATCGGCAAGGCCATCGACCATGAGGTGGATGGCAGCCACGTCGAAATCGGAGTGGAACTCGCCAAACGCTACAAGGAGCATGGTACGGTCATTAATGCCATCCATTCGCACCATGGCGATGTCGAACCGACAAGCATCATTTCGATTCTTGTTGCAGCAGCCGATGCGCTGAGTGCAGCAAGACCAGGTGCAAGAAGAGAGACACTTGAGAATTACGTCAAGCGTCTTGAAAGACTTGAAGCCATCGCTGAAGGATATAGTGGTGTAGAGAAGACATTCGCCATCCAGGCCGGCCGCGAAATACGCGTCATGGTCAAGCCGGATGAACTGGATGATCTGAAAGCCCACCGTCTTGCAAGAGATATCAAGAAGCAGGTTGAAGAAGAACTGCAGTACCCTGGACATATCAAAGTGACAGTGGTCCGAGAAATGCGGGCAGTAGAATATGCCAAATAGAAAACCAGCAGGATATCCTGCTGGTTTTCTTATTTTAGTCTATATTTACATATTGATATCGATATCTCTGATGCTGCTGAAAGCTTCGCTTGTCTCCTGGGTGGTGTTGGAAAATCTTTCGTATTTTTCAGCGAGCTTATAGGCACTCAAGTAGAGCTCAAGGCTGTCTTTCGCTTTGTCTTCAATGCTTTCGCTGTTTGAAGGATTCGCCATAAGGGCCAGTTTCGCAAATTCTTTCGGATCGATGGATAATGTCAAATTGTTCACTCCTAAGTTTTTTATAAATTATAGTTTCCCTAAAACATGTATAATAAACATCAAATTGAATTTAAAGGATGAAATCGAATGCGTATTCTATTTATTGGAGATATTGTAGGAAAAGTCGGTCGAAGAATGCTGTCGGAGCATCTTCTGGGACTGAAACGGGAGCACGGTGCCCAGGTGGCCATCGTCAACGGTGAGAACGCTGCCCACGGCAAGGGAATTACTGAAAAGATCTATAAGGAGATCCTGACAAGTGGAGCGGATTTCATCACCCTTGGAAACCATGCGTTTGCCAAGCGGGATGTCTATGAATTCATGGAACAGGATATCCGCATGGTCCGTCCGGCCAATTTTCCGGAAGGAGCACCCGGCAAGGGGTATGGTGTCGTCAATGTAAATGGCGTAAAGCTGCTCATCATGAATCTGCAGGGACGCAGCTTCATGGATGCCATCGACTGTCCGTTCAGAAAAGCGGACGCAATACTCGAAAGTGTGGAAGCTGATGAAATCTTTGTCGACTTCCATAGTGAGACGACAAGTGAAAGCCTCGCCATGGGCCATTACCTGGATGGCAGGGTGGATGCTGTAGTCGGTACGCACACGCACGTCCAGACGAATGATGAACAAGTACTGCCGGGTGGAACAAAATATATTACTGATGTCGGCATGACAGGATTCAAGGACGGCATACTCGGCATACGCAAAGAAGAAGTCATCGAACGGTTCATCCATCAGCTGCCAGTCCGCCATAACGTACCGGAGGAAGGGGCGGGTATCCTTTCCGGTGTCATCATCGATACTGGTACCAATAAAATAGCCAAGATCCGCATTGAGGAATAGCGGTCATCCAATAGGCTGATTTTCGTTCTGGGCATGTCCATATGATCGAAAACTGTCCTGAATTTTGGTATATTAGCATAAGGACAAGGAGGCAATGTGTATGAATGAACAATTGTCATGGAAAGTCGGTGGCCAGCAAGGCGAGGGCATTGAATCGACTGGAGAAATATTTTCAACCACACTGAATAGAATGGGCTATCACCTTTACAGCTACAGGCACTTTTCAAGCCGTATCAAAGGTGGCCATACAAATAATAATGTCAGAATTTCCACTAAAGAAGTAAGGGCGGTCAGCGACAACATCAATATTCTTGTTGCATTCGACCAGCAGACCATAGACCTGAACAGCCATGAGCTTGTTCAGGACGGCATCATTCTTGCCGACAGCAAATTCAGTCCTGAAAAAGATGAAAACCTGAATGTACAGCTTGTGTCCATTCCCTTTACAGAGACTGCCAAAGCACTTGGCAGCCAGCTGATGAAGAACATGGTGGCAATCGGTGCCAGCGCCAGGCTGATGAACCTTGAACTTCAGCCTTTCAAGGATATGATCTATACGATGTTCATCAGAAAAGGGCAGGAGATCGTCGATGCCAACCATGAAGCGCTGATCCAGGGCTATCAGCTGATGGATGATGAGATGGTGCGAATCAAGGGCGACTTTGAAATGCTGCCATCGGACAGCGAACCGCGCCTGTTCCTGATCGGCAACGATGCCATCAGTTTCGGTGCACTGAATGCAGGTGTAAGATTCATGGCGGCATATCCGATCACACCGGCGAGTGAGATCATGGAATATATGATCAACAACCTGCCGAAGGTCGGTGGCACTGTCATCCAGACGGAAGATGAAATCGCAGCAGTGACCATGGCGATCGGTTCCAACTACGCAGGTGCAAGAAGCTTCACCTCATCTGCAGGACCGGGTCTGTCACTCATGATGGAGTCGATTGGTCTTTCAGGCATGACGGAAACACCACTGGTCATCGTGGATACGATGCGCGGGGGACCATCGACGGGTCTGCCGACAAAACAGGAGCAGTCGGACCTCATGCAGATGATCTACGGCACACATGGAGATATTCCTAAAATCGTACTCGCACCTTCTGACGTTGAAGATGCATTCTACACAACGATAGAAGCATTCAACCTGGCCGAGTACTATCAGGTGCCGGTCATCATGCTGTCCGATCTGCAGATGTCACTCGGCAAACAGTCATCTGCGCCATTTGACGTTTCCAGGGTGGAAATCAACCGCGGCAAGACAATTACTGAAGATATTGAAGATCAGGCGGATGAGTACTTCGAACGCTATGGTGACGAGGAAGATGGCATATCGCATCGACCGATCCCGGGTATCAAGGGCGGCATCCACCATGTGACCGGCGTCGAGCACAGCCCGACCGGCACACCGAATGAAAGTCCGGAGAACCGCCAGGTGCAGATGGACAAGCGGATGCGTAAGCTGAAGGACTTTACGATGGAGGAACCATTCAAGGTCCAGGGCAATGTGGACAGCGATCTCCTGATACTCAGTTTCCTCAGTGTCAACGGCGTCGCCAGGGAAGCGGCCGAACGGATCGATGCGGATGTGACGACAGTCAATCTCAAGCAGATCCACCCGTTCCCGATCGATGCTTTGAGACCGTACCTCGATGGCGCCAAGGAGATACTCGTCATAGAGCAGAACTACAGTGCACAGCTGCAGAGCGTACTGAAGATGAACTATCCGGGACATGACAGAATCCGTTCCCACGTCAAATATGATGGCACGCCTTTCAAGCCTGAAGAGATTGAAACGCATATCAACTCGATTCTTAAAATAAAGGAAGTTATGTAATGGCGACATTCAAAGACTTTAGAAATAATATCAAACCGAACTGGTGCCCGGGCTGCGGAGACTTCAGTGTCCAGGCAGCCATACAGAAAGCGTGTGCTGCCAATGGGCTCGAGCCGGATGAGCTCGCTGTCATTACCGGCATCGGCTGCAGTGGCCGTCTGAGCGGGTATATCAAATCATACGGTTTCCACTCCACGCACGGACGCAGTCTTCCAGTGGCCCAAGGTGTCAAGATGGCAAATGATGATCTCACAGTCATCGCCTCCGGCGGGGATGGAGATGGCTTCGCAATCGGCATGGGACATACTGTCCATGCATTGAAAAGAAACATCGATATCACGTACATCGTCATGGACAATCAGGTCTACGGTCTGACCAAAGGGCAGACTTCCCCGTCCTCCGGCAAAGGGTTCGTCACGAAGACGACACCGGAAGGCTCCAAGGAGAATCCGATACAGCCGATCAGAACGGCACTGGCAAGTGGTGCAACGTTCGTTGCCCAGAGTGTCAGCTCGGACATCAAACAGCTGACGGCAATCATCCAGCAGGCGATGGATCACAAAGGATTCAGCTTCATCAACGTATTCAGTCCGTGTGTGACCTACAACAAGGTGAACACCTACGACTGGTTCAAGGAGAACCTGATACCCGTCGAGGATATCGAAGACTTTGATCATACGGATGCAAAGAATGCGATGCAGAACGTCATGGAGTATGACGGTCTTCTGAAGGGCATCATCTACCACGACCAGGAAGCAAAATCCTACCAGGAGAACATTGAAGGATATCTTGACCAGCCGCTCATCAAAAAAGAAATGACGCTGGAAAACGACACATTCGATGAACTGATGGCGGAATTCCGCTAGGTCATATGCCTGAAGCTTCGAGCTTCAGGTTTTTTTATTTTATCTATTAAAATAGTTTGAATTATGTCATAATTGGTTTAATACTTCGGTAACCGAAAGAAATGGGTGGAACAATTGCTGACAGTCTACAAATACGCGCTCAAATATAAGTGGTTCATCGCAGTAGCTCTCTTCTTCATGTTCATTGAACTGGCCGTAGAGCTGCTTCAGCCCTATCTGATCTCGAAAGTCATCGATGATGGCATCGTGGCACAGGATATAGATGCTGTATGGTTCTACCTGCTGATCATGTTCGGCATCAGCATGGCCGCCTTCATCAGCGGCATCATCAACTCCTACTTCTCCAGTCAGGTCGCCACGCGCTTCAGCTATGATATCCGGACGGCACTCTTCCGGAAGGTCCAGTATTTCACACTTGCGACGCTGTCCAAGTTTCCGACGTCAAGCCTCATCACGCGGATGACCCAGGACGTCCTGCAGACGGAAATGCTGCTCTACATGTCTTTACGCATCATTTTAAGGGCTCCGCTGCTCGTCATCGGATCCCTCATCATGTCGTTTGTCGTCAATCCGACGCTCGGCTTCTATCTGTCATTCCTGACACCGGTCCTTCTCATATTTCTTATCCTTACTGCACGCAAGGGCGGTCAGATATTCCTGCGTGTACAGAAACGTCTGGATAAGATCAACCGCTTCATCCAGCAGAATCTTGAAGCGGTGAGGCTGATCAAGGCGAATGATCGGGAAGAGTTCGAAATCAGCAAATTCAGCAAGGTGGCCGGCCGCCTGCGCGACGATACGGTCTATGCACTGAGGCTGATGGAATCCATCATGCCTGTACTGCTTCTGATCATCAACGGCAGTCTGCTCGTCGTGCTGTGGATGGCATCCGATCTGCTGCAGAGCAACAGTGTCGAAGTCGGTGAAGTGGTTGCGGTCATCAACTATGCACTTCGCATGCAGGGCGGCTTCTCCATGTTCGCCTTTATCATCATTGCATTCAGCCGTGCAAAAGCTTCCAGCGAACGGATGGAGGAAGTACTTGAGGCACCGGTTGCAGTGAACAACAACGAAGAAATAAGGAAGGTCGACCAGGCCGGTACAGTGAAGTTCGAAAATGTCTCCTTCAAGTATCCCGGTTCGACACGGTATGTCCTCCGCAACATCAATTTTGAAGTGAAAGAAAATGAAACACTCGTCATCATGGGAGGCACCGGGTCCGGCAAGAGTACGCTGCTCAGCCTGATTCCGAAAATGTACGATGTGAAAGAAGGAGATGTCTATATCAACGGCATCAATGCAAAAGACTGGAACGAGGATGACCTCAGGGAGACCATCGGCTACGTGCCGCAGTCCGCTGTACTGTTCTCGGGCAGTATTTTTGAGAATCTGCTGTGGGGCGATCTCGATGCAGGGGAGGCGGAAGTGTTCACCTCCACCCAGAAGGCGCAGATCCACAACTCGATCAATACTTTCGACCATCGCTACGAGACGCGTGTCGGCCAGAGAGGTGTGACGCTATCCGGCGGGCAGAAGCAGCGTCTGTCCATCGCCCGTGCCCTTGTCCGCAGACCGGGCATACTGATTTTGGACGACAGCACCTCAGCGCTTGATATACGCACGGAATCGGCGCTCTGGGAAGCAATCAAGGAAGAGGAGACGACACAGATCATCGTCACCCAGAAGGTGGTCACGGCCAAGATGGCTGATCGCATCCTTCTTCTCGATGGCGGAGAGATCAGTGCACTCGGACCGCATGAGACGCTGATGCAGGAGTCGTCTCTATATCGATCCATTGTTCAATCGCAGATGGAAGGGGGTCAGCTGGATGATTGATTTTATAAGAAGACCATTCGGCAATGAACCGGTCCTTCGAAAAGAGGAAATCGGACGCAAGAAGAAGAAGGAAGATCAGCGGGCCAATGATATATGGGGCACACTGAAAAGAATGTGGCGCTTCATCAATGAAGAGCGGGTGCTCCTCTATGCCATCATATTCCTCGTCACACTGACCAGTCTGCTCAGCATCACCGGTCCATTCCTCGTCGGCTACATTGTCGACAACTATTTTGTACAGGGGCAGCTCGATGGACTCGCTCCGATCCTGATGCTGCTGCTCGTAGTCTATGTACTGCTGTCTTCAACACAGTATATGGCTGCATTCATGATGGTCGGCCTATCGCAGCGCACGGTATACAAACTGCGCTCCAGACTGTTTTCACACATGCAGAAACTGCCGGTACGCTTCTATGACAAGCGTCAGCACGGTGAGCTGATGAGCCGGATGACAAACGATATCGAAACCATTTCACAGACGCTGAATACATCTTTCATCCAGTTTACGACGAGTGTCGTCACACTCATCGGTACAATCAGCGTCATGATCTACTTGAGTCCGCTTCTGACATTGCTCACAGTATTGATCATTCCGGTCCTGATTCTGGCAGTAGGCTTCATTACGAGGAGAACCGGACCACTCTATAAGAAACGCCAGCGGGCCACTGGTGAAATGAATGGCTATATCGAGGAGATGGTTTCCGGCCAGGAGATCGTCAAAGTATTCTCCCAGGAGGAGACGGCGATCAAAAACTTCAATGAGAAAGCCGGAAACCTCAGGGATATCACTTTCTGGGCATTCCTCTATGCCGGGTTCATTCCGAAAGTGATGAATATGCTCAACAACATCAGCTTTACGATTGTTGCGGGTGCCGGCGGGCTGCTTGCGCTTTCCGGCAATGGGCTGGTAACCATCGGAACGATCGTTGTATTCGCCGAGTACGCGAGACAGTTTACACGGCCGCTTGCCGACCTGTCCAACCAGTTCAACCAGGTGCTGTCGGCCATTGCAGGTGCCGAGCGCGTATTCGGAATCATGGATTCCGAAACTGAGAATGATGAAGGAAAGATCCAGGACAAAGTCATTGAAGGTGAGATCGAATTTGATGACGTATCCTTCTCCTATGATTCCGAGCAGAAGACGCCGACGATCAGAAATCTCAGCTTCAAAATAGAAGCCGGAGAATCTGTGGCACTGATCGGCGCGACAGGTGCAGGGAAGACGACTGTCATGCAGCTGCTCGCCCGGTTCTATGAAACAGATTCCGGTCAGGTCAGGATCGATGGAGATGATATCCTGGACTATGCACGTTCTGCCGTACGCTCACAGACGGCGTTTGTGCTGCAGGATCCATATCTTTTCGAGTCGACGATCAGAGAGAACATACGCTACGGCAAGCTCGATGCGACGGATGAAGATGTCATTGAAGCGGCAAAGCTTGCCAATGCCCATGATTTCATCGTCGAGCTTGAAAATGGCTATGATACCATTCTTGAAGCGGATGAAGGATTCATTTCCCAGGGTCAGAAGCAGCTGATTTCAATCGCCCGCGCACTGATTACGGATCCCGCCATCCTGCTACTGGATGAAGCGACAAGCAGCATCGATACCGTGACGGAGCTCAAGATCCAGGAAGCACTGGAGCGTCTCATGAAGGACCGCACCAGCATCATCATCGCCCACAGGCTCAACACGATCAAGGCGGTGGACAGGATCTTCGTCATGGACCTCGGTGAACTGGTCGAAAGCGGTTCGGAACAGGAACTGCTCGAGCTTGGGGGACGCTACTTCCAGATGGTCTCCGATAATAAATAGCTTCACAAAAGTCTGAAAATGTATTAAGATGGGTTCAACCGAATAAGAAACGACCACTAGGGGTGTCCATTTGGACTGAGAATCACCCTCATTACCTGATCTAGATCATACTAGCGTAGGGAAGTGGCATATTTTCCTACAAATATGCACACCACTCGCTAGTGGTGTGTTTTTTATTTGGAAAATATCTCTTGGAGGTTTTCGTCATGGTAAAAAGAAATGGACTGACACTGACTGATGTACTGGTCACAGTCGTCATTGCACTTGTATTTTCATTCATCTACTCGATATGGGGCGGTGTCTATACGGCACTTGAACCGCTGGGTCTGCACTTGAACCAGCTGCTCTATGGAATGTGGTTCATTGCGGCGGTGGTCGCCTATCTGATCATCAGGAAACCGGGGGTGGCGCTGATTGCTGAATTTGCGGCAGCTTCGGGTGAGACGATCGTGCTGCTGCAGTTCGACGTCATGCTGATCGTCTATGGACTGATCCAGGGTCTGGCGTGCGAGATTGTTTTTGCGATTGTAAAGTATAAGAGCACTTCGCTGATGGTCGCCGTCACTGCAGGAGTGGCAGCGGCGCTCTCCACACTGCCGCTCGACTGGTATTATGGCTACCTCGGCCAGCTCGCAACGTGGAATCTGCTGCTCATGTTCGGCTTCAGAGTGCTGAGTGGTGCACTCATAGCCGGCGGTCTTGCCCATCTGCTCTATCAGGGGCTGAAGGGAACCGGCGTACTGAAGCTTGTCGGTCGTAAAGTGCCCGCAGACGAAGGGTTATAGTAGTGGGCATCGCAGTCAGAAATCTCAGATTGAAGTTCCCGGAAGCACAGGCACGTCTGTTTACAGATCTTGATCTGAAAATAGAAGACGAGGAGAAGGTGCTGATCGTCGGTCCAAGCGGCTCGGGCAAGAGCACGCTCCTTAATGTGCTTGGCGGGCTCATTCCGAATGTCATCAACGTGCCGATGAAGGCTGATCAGCTGGCCCTTCCGGATTCCGCTGCCTATGTCTTCCAGGATCCGGATGCCCAGTTTACGATGCCGACAGTCGCTGAAGAGCTGGCATTCGTCATGGAGAACAGACAGGTCAGGGCAGAGGATATGGATCAGCAGCTCAAGGAGGCACTCGGTACGGTCGGCCTGGATGTCGATCCCATCACCGCCATCCAGACGCTGTCCGGCGGCATGAAGCAGAAGCTTGCCATTGCCAGCGCACTGCTGCAGCAGGCGGATACACTGTTTCTTGATGAGCCGACGAGCATGCTCGATGACGGTTCTGCATCGCATCTGTGGGAAACAATCCAGCAGATGTGGAAGGGTCGTACGGTAGTGATCATCGAGCATCGTGTAGAAGATATATGGGATAAGGTTGATCGTGTCATCCTCATGGATGATGCGGGGCGGATCGACAGGATGGCGTGCCCTGATGAAATGCTCAAGAATCATCGGGATGCACTTGATGCATTCGGCGTCTGGCATCCGGAGTCCTGGTGCAATGCGCCGGAGTTTTCCGAAATAGAAGCGCAGCCCGATGTACTGCTTGAAGCCAGGCACCTGATGGTCAATAGAGGAAGCAGACAGCTTTTGACCATCGATGCACTTGATATCAGAAAAGGCGAATGGATTACACTTGAAGGGGACAACGGAACAGGCAAGACAAGCCTGCTCCTTGCATTGATGAGACTCATTCCTTCAAAAGGGGACGTTCTTTTTAAAAATAGAAAGGTGAGGAAGCCGAAGCACTATGGAGGCGCACTCTATCCGGTATTCCAGAATCCTGAACTGCAGTTCATTACAAACACGGTCTTTGACGAGGTGTTCATCAACCTCGAGCTGCATTTCGACAAGGGAGAAGCTGAGCGGAGAGCCGGGGCATTGCTTGATAGGCTCGGTCTCGGCAAAGTGGGGCATCTGCATCCGCTCGAGATTTCAACAGGGCAGAAGCGGCGTCTGAGTGTAGCGACCGCAGCAGGCGGTATTCCTGAAATCATCATTCTGGACGAACCGACTTTCGGTCTTGACCAGCGTCATGCATTCCGGCTGCTTGAAATGCTGCATGATATGGTCAAGTCGGGCACGACCATCATCATGATCACCCACGATGAAGAAATCAAGGTACGGTATCCATCGAGAAGGCTGCGGATAGAAGAAGGAAAACTGGTGGAAGAAGCGGGATTTGATGCTTGAAGCAATCAGACATTACAGTACACCTGCCGATCAGGTCAATCCGCTCACCAAGATCCTGATTGCGGTCGGACTGTTCCTGACCGTCATATTCATCCATGATCCGAACCATCTCTTCCATCTTTCGATTCTGATGCTGATCCTGCTCGCCCTGCTGAGCGGTGTCAAAATACGGTATCTCGCACTGTTCACTGTCACCATCCTGTTTTTCGGAATGATCTCGAGCCTGTACATGATTTTCTACGGAGAAGGTACGACTACGCTACTACGCTTTGGCATCGTTCACATTACAGAGGAAAGTGCTGTGCGGGGCCTCCATATCATGATGCGCGGTGTCGTGCTGTCTTTCTTCGGCGCACTGATTGTGTTCACAACCAGATTGACGGACGTCTTCTACAGCATGATGCAGCAGGGCAGGCTCAAACCGAAGTTCGCCTACGCCTTCATGGCTGCGATCCGCATGGTGCCGATCATCGCAGGTGAGTATATGACACTGAGACGCGCCCGCAAAGTGAGGCGTCCATTGATCCACAGGAAATACATCAGCGGCTATAAAGGTTTCTCCACCACCATCATCACGCTTTTGAGCCAGAGCATCCGCCGGGCCTACCGCCTTGGCATTGCGATGGAATCGAAGGGTTTCGATGATGGAGCGAGAACATACTATCATCGGACGTCGTTCTCGGTACTCGACATCATTTTCATCATCGTCATCATTCTGACTGTCATTTCTGCCAGTGAGCTCGGTCAGTGGTACAGCCCATTTCCGACAAGGGATGCCAGATGAGATGGCAGCCAAATAGTTTTGAAATATGCAGTGAAAACATATATACTGATATAAGATTTGATTCACCGATGATTGTTGCGGATGATGAATGAATAATGCCGGTCCTCCGGTGTCAGAATATGAAAAGGTGGAAGCTCTATGTATACGAAAGACGATATTGTAAAAGAAGCAAAAGCGCTTGGCAGCATGATTGCAGAGACCGAGCAGGTCGATTTCTTCAAAAAAGCTGAAGCGAAGATTCACGAGAACAAGGATGTCCGTGAAAAGATGGCAAGTCTGAAAAGCCTTCAGAAACAGGCTGTCAACTTCCAGAACTATGGTAAGGAACGCGCCTACCAGATGACCGAGGAAAAGATCAGGAAGGTCGAAGCCGAGCTTGATGAAATGCCGATCGTCAACCAGTTCAAGGAGTCCCAGGGAGAAGTCAATGAGCTGCTCCAGATGGTTTCACACGCAATCAGCCAGACGGTGACAAATGAAGTCATCACTTCCACAGGCGGCGATATTCTCGAAGGTGAAACCGGGGCGGCCATGAAAAACATGCCGAACCAGGGCAATCACTAGTATCAGGCCATCAAAGGATCGCACATTCATGTGCGGTTCTTTTTTTGTTCCTCAAGTTCAGATAAAAAGAAAAAGAGTGCGGCTCGCAGTTCAACATGGATGCGGGCACGTGATATAATGCAATTATATTTTAGTAATGGAAGTGTTTAGATGGCTACAGTAACACCAATGATGCAGCAGTATTTGAATATCAAGGAGGAGTACCCAGATGTACTGCTCCTATACAGGATGGGGGATTTCTACGAACTGTTCTATGATGATGCGATCACTGCGAGCAAACTGCTCGAGATCACGCTGACGTCACGTGACAAGAAGAAGGATCCGATTCCGATGTGCGGCGTTCCCTATCATTCAGCGAAGGGCTATATCGAGCGCCTGATCGACCAGGGCTACAAGGTTGCCATCTGTGAACAGCTCGAAGACCCGAAGCAGACGAAGGGCATGGTGAAAAGGGGCGTGGTGCGGGTCATCACGCCGGGCACACTGATCGATGACTTCGGCATGGATGACGGCCGCAGCAACTATATTCTTGCACTGGATGAACAGGGCGGCTTTTTCAATGCATCCTATTCGGATATATCAACGGGGGAGATATCCGCATTCTGTACGGATGATCTGACAGTTCTGAAAAGTGAGATC
Organism: Salinicoccus hispanicus; assembly: GCF_009831115.1. GTDB lineage: Bacteria > Bacillota > Bacilli > Staphylococcales > Salinicoccaceae > Salinicoccus > Salinicoccus hispanicus. Next base: position 256,039 of record NZ_WUUK01000001.1, read on the forward strand.
GACCGGATCGGTCCGAGGGAGATTGTCATCGAGGAGAATATCCAGGGCATTCTGTCCGAACTGTATACAGACCCCCCGGTCAATACCCCGTTCACAAATGATGTGCATCATGCACTTGACTATGACCCGGCGATCACCGAAGGTGAAAAAAGGTCGCTGGATCTGCTCATCAGCTATATCCGTGCCCATAATATGCGAGATCTGAAGCATTTCAGAACAGTGGCAAAGCATCGCATCAAGGAGACGATGCAGCTCAACTATGCCGCCCTGTCCAACCTGGAGCTCCTCGAGAGCCTGCAGACCAAGAAGGCGAAAGGGTCGCTCTTCTGGTACATGAACCGGACCGAGACGCCGATGGGCAAGCGAAAGCTGAGAAAATGGATTGAGCGGCCGCTGCTCAGCCAGGAAGCCATCGGTGAACGTCAGAACGTGGTGGCTGTATTACTGGACCACTTCCTGGAAAGGGAGGATATCAGGCAGCTGCTCAATAACGTCTACGACATCGAGCGGCTCGTCGGACGCCTCAGTTTCGGCAACATCGATGCCAAGGATCTGGTCCAGATGCGGGATTCCCTGGCAGGGCTGCCGGCAATTCAGAGTATGCTTCAGCAGATCGGGCTGCTTGATACGCCTTTATTCAAATCTTTCGATACACTGCAGGATGTCCACACACTGCTCGAATCGAGCCTTGATGACACGCCGCCGAAGACGATACGCGAAGGCGGCATCTTCAAGGAAGGGTACAATGAAAAACTGGATGAATACCGCTATCTGTCCAATAATGGCAGAATATGGCTGAACGACTATATCGAGGGTGAGCGGGAGCGGACAGGCATCCGGAACATGAAGATCGGATTCAACAAGGTGTTCGGCTACTATATTGAAATTTCGAAGGGTAATGCTGTAAACTTCGATGCTGATCATTTTGAATACCACCGCAAGCAGACACTTACCAACGCTGAACGCTTCATTACACCTGAACTGAAGGAGATGGAGTCGAAGCTGCTCGGTGCCCAGGACGAAAGCATCATTCTCGAGTATGATCTCTTTGTCGAGCTTCGTGAGCAGATGGAGCAGTTCATTCCGAGGCTCCAGACGACAGCCGATATCATCAGTTCGCTCGACTGTCTCATCTCATTTGCGACCGTGGCGAATGAATACCGTCTGGTACGCCCTGAATTCAGTGACAGTACGCTGTCCATCAAGGAAGGCCGCCATCCCGTGGTCGAGAAGGTGATCGGCGAGAACACGTATGTACCGAACTCCCTCGACATGGACGAAGAGACGTTCATCTATCTGATCACAGGCCCGAACATGTCAGGTAAGAGTACGTATATGCGGCAGACGGCAATCATCAGCATCATGGCCCAGATGGGCATGTTTGTTCCTGCCGAGGCAGCCATACTGCCGATCTTCGATCAGATATTCACCCGCATCGGGGCGAGCGATGACCTGGCAAGCGGCAAATCGACATTCATGATCGAAATGATGGAGGCGAATGAGGCATTGCAGAACGCGACCGAAAACAGCCTCCTGATCTTCGACGAGATCGGGCGGGGGACCTCCACCTATGATGGGTTGTCGCTCGCCCAGTCGATGCTCGAATATATCCACGATCACATCGGCGCCAAGACACTCTTCTCAACGCACTATCACGAAATGACCCGTCTTGGAAATGAACTTGATCATCTGAAGAATGTCCACGTCAAGGCAACTGAATATGATGGCAAGCTGATTTTCCTCCACAAGGTGAAGCCCGGCCCGGTGGAGCGGAGCTACGGCATCCATGTGGCGCGTCTTGCCGAACTGCCGGATGAAGTGACAAAACGGGCACACGAACTGCTTAAAGGATTCGAGCAGGATGGACACGTCGTCGGCAGCGCACAGCTGTCGCTGCCGCTCGATGATACGGAGGCGGCAGAATCCCATCCCGTCATCGATAAGCTCAAGGCTGTCGATGTCAATGAGATGACGCCGCTTGATGCGATGATGAAGTTGCAGGAATTGAAAAACGAGCTTGAAGGCGAGTGGTGATATGGGTTCAATAAAAGTACTGGATAGTGCGATACAGAATAAGATAGCCGCCGGAGAAGTGGTTGAACGGCCGAGTTCGGTGGTCAAGGAACTGCTTGAGAATTCGATTGATGCCAATGCCAGGCAAGTGGAAGTATTCATAGAAGAATCGGGAATGAAGCAGATCCGCATCGTGGATGATGGGGATGGTATCCATCATTCGGATGGCCCACTCCTGTTCCAGAGGCACGCAACAAGCAAGATCGACACGGATTATGACCTGTTTCAGATCCGGTCCCTCGGCTTCCGTGGAGAGGCGCTGGCAAGTATTGGTGCAGTGGCGAAAGTGACGGTGGAAACGAATCATCTCGATGGCAACCCGGTGTTCATCCGATTCGAAGGCGGCAGACTGGTGGAACAGATTCCCGGCAAGGAACGGAAGGGGACGGATATCACCATTACCGACCTCTTCTACAATACACCGGCAAGGCTCAAGTACATGCGCTCGATGCGTACGGAGAGCGGCAAGATCATTGATGTCATCCAGCGCATGGCGCTGGCCTATCCGCGAGTCAGCTTCCGCCTCGTACTCGATCACAGTGAGAAGGTCATGACGAAAGGAAATGGCAATCTCAAGGAAGTCATCAGCGATATCTATGGATTGAACATCGCACGCCATGCGGTGTCATTCGAGGCTCAGGACTCGGATTTCCATATCCAGGGCTTCCTCATCCGTCCGGAGATCAACCGCAGCAATCGGAACTATCTCAATATTTCCGTCAACCGCCGGTTCATCCGGAGCTTCAGACTGTCGCAGGCTGTCATCAATGGCTACCACACACTGCTGCCGAAGGATAAATACCCCATTGCAATCATCGACATCACAATGGATCCGAAGCTTGTCGATGTCAACGTGCACCCGGCAAAAACAGAAGTCCGCTTCTCAAAGGAGAGGGAGCTGAACCAGCTGCTCGAGACGGCAGTCCGTTCGCGCATGAAGGACGAGATGCTCATCCCCGACATCACAAGAAAACCACCTGTATCCAGGCAGCAGACGACGCAGGGGACTCTTGATTTTTCGCATGAGGACAGGAGTCGGCCTGAAGCAAGGAAAACGGAGACAGACTGGCAGCAGCCTGCGACTTCTGATTTCAGTAAGGCTTCGACCGAGTACAGGGTGACTCCGAACAAGACGGTGCTGAATGAAACACGGGATGAGCCGGAACCGCCGCCAGAACGTCCGGTGCATGAAAAGCCCAGCCAACATCCGGCTGCAGAGAGGCAGCCTGCAACCGGTCACACATCAGAGACTGCCGAGAAAACGGTGGAAAGGGAGAAGCTGCCATATCTTGAAATCGTCGGCCAGCTCCATGGCACCTACATCATTCTCCAGAATGATACCGGCATGTATATGATGGATCAGCATGCTGCACAGGAACGCATCAAGTACGAGTACTATTCTGAAAACATCACCAGAGGGAAGACGGACAGTGTGCCGCTTCTGATTCCGTATACTTTCGAGTTTCCGATGAATGATATAATAGAAATTGATGATAGGCAAAAGCGCCTCCAGTCACTCGGCTTCGATATCGAGAAGACAGGCATCAGGCAGTATGCTGTGACGGCCTACCCGAACTGGATCGATGACAGGAACCCGGAGGCGGATATCGGGGAACTGATCCACTTCGTCTCTTCAAAGCCGGACTTCTCCGTCAACCAGTACAAGGAGGAGATGGCGATCATGATGAGCTGCAAGCAGTCCATCAAGGCGAATCATTACCTTGATCGGCCACAGATCGAGGGACTGCTTGAATCGCTCAGGGCATGCAGGTCACCTTATACGTGTCCACATGGCCGCCCGGTCATCATCCATATGAGCACTTACGAAATCGAGCGCATGTTCAACCGTATTATGAAGTAGGGAGGAAAAAGATGAAGATCAGCGAAGAGATGATATACAACCAGGGCCGCCACATAAGAACCAGAATATTTTCTCCGGAACAGCCTATATGTGCCATCCAGCTCCTCCATGGCATGGCGGAGCATATGGGACGCTACAGCGAAATGATGACATGGTTCGCCATGAATGACTGCATGGTCATCATGCATGATCACCGTGGACATGGGGAAGATGATCAGGATCTTGGTCATTTTGACAACTTCAACCTGCTGGTGGAAGATGCGCTGGCTGTTTCAACGGTCATTCCGGATGATCTGCCGAAGTTCATTCTGGGACACTCGATGGGTTCCATCGTTGCCAGACGACTGCTTGAGCGCAGGGTTTATGATGGCGGCATCATCGTCGGCACCGGCAGCAAGGATGCCTTCATCGATCGGATATCCTCAAAAATGCTTGGTTCACTTGCCAATGCAGCACCGAGGACAAGATCGAAGGTGATCAACCGGCTTGCTTTCGCGGGCTATGACCAGTCATTTCCGGGAACCATGAAGAACCGCTGGCTGTCTGAAGATGATGGCAAGGTGGAACAGTACAACAGGGATGACTATTGCGGATTTCTGATGAGCAACCGGGCACTTGCAGAAATTGTGCATCATATCCAGTACAGCCAGAAGCAGGGGAATCTGAAACAGCTGGATTACAATGTCCCCATCCTGCTGATCGGCGGCAAGGAAGATCCTTTCTCAAACAGGGGAGAGGATATACGAAAACTGGCGCGCATCTACCGGAACTTCGCCGATAGCGTTACTGTACAGCTCTATGGCACAAGCCGGCATGAAGTGCTTTTTGAAAAAAATCGTGAACAGGTCTACAACAGACTGGTGGAGTGGGTGATGAGACATGTCTGAAAAGAAGAAGCTGCTTATTCTGGTGGGGCCGACCGCAATCGGAAAGTCATCACTTGGAGTCGAAATTGCGAAGCGGTTCAATCTGGAAATCATCAGCGGGGACTCGATGCAGGTATACCAGGGAATGGATATTGGTACAGGAAAGATTACAGAAGCGGAGATGGACGGCGTTCAGCATTATATGATCGACGTCATGCCGCCGGATACCGCTTTTTCGGTGCACGATTTCCAAAAGCATGTCGATGAGGTCATCGATGAATTCCATGAAGCGGGGGATATCCCCTTTATCGTCGGTGGTACCGGACACTACATCCGTGCACTTATCTACGGCTATGAGTTCAACGATGAGGATGATGCGGAAAAACGGGCTTTGACAGACCGGCTGGAGCAACTGGGCTCTACCATCCTTCACAGCCGTCTCAAAGCCGTCGATCCGAAGCTTGCACAGGAAATCCACCAGAACAACCGCAAGCGTGTCATCCGTGCACTGGTCAAGCATGAACTGAGTAACCGCATCAGCAGCAGAGAGGGCCCCGGCTACACAGATGAGATGAAATATGATACATTTATAGTAGGATTGACACGTGATAGAAAAGCGATGCATGAGAACATCAATGCTCGTGTCGAAAAGATGTTCGAGATGGGGCTTGAAGATGAAGTCCATGCACTGATGAGTAACAGTTCCCTATCCAGAACGGCGGGTGCCGCCATCGGCTACAAGGAGTTTCTGCCATATTTCAATGGCGATGCTTCTCTTGGCGATGTGAAAGAAACCATAAAACAGCATACCAGGCAATATGCCAAACGACAACTGACTTTCTTCAGGAATCAGCTTCCCGTGAATTGGTACGATCTTGATTCAGTGAATACGGATACTATATTTGAGGATATATATCAATTCCTACACACGAAGGAGAGAAAGAAAAATGACTAATGGTGATCTGCAGGAAAAGTTTCTCAGTGAATTCAAGGAGTCGGAAGTCGAAGTGACCGTGTTTCTGGTAAATGGGTTTCAGATGCGGGGGACTGTGATAGACTTTGATAGATTTGTCATACAGTTGAAGTCGGGCGGCAAGGATCATCTGATCTACAAGCATGCCATCAGCACTTTCACCAAATAGCAGAAAGCATCCCATCTGATGGGATGCTTTTTTAGCCTCTGAGCACTCTGATCAGATCATCTTCGAATGTAAGCGGGGATTTCCGAGGGGGCAGGCGTTTCACGATTCTGCCTTCCCTTGAAATCAGGAATTTTGTGAAGTTCCACTTTACGCTGCTGGTCAAAAGACCGGTCTTGCTTTCGGTCAGGTGTCTGAATAGGGAATGGATGCTGTCGCCTTTGACATGCACCTTCTCCATCACTGGGAAGGTCACCCCGTATTCTCTATAGTAGTGGATCTTTGCCTCTGATGCATCGAGCGGTTCCGAATTCATAAAATCGTCTGAAGGAAAGACAAGTACGACGAATCCCTCGTCCTTGTACTTCTGAAAGAGAAACTCAAGTTCCGACAGCTGGTTGCAGAGAGCGCAGTCGCTCGCTGAATTGACGATCAGAATGACCTTCCCTTCAAAGTCTTTCATCTGCATTGGTATACCGGCGTCATCATGCACTGTAAAATCATATATGTGTGTCTTCATGTTCCAGGCCCCTTTCTAAAACGACAAACACAAATATATAAACCATTTAGACAAAATAAAGGCAAGCTAAACACGAATGGCAATAACTGTTCCATAAGAGGGTATGGAATGGTAAAGCAGCCGAGGAGGTACGCAAATGTCAAAAACGTATAAAGGTGTCATCATTTCAGTGAATACACAGAGAAGAAAAGACGTCCAGTCGGAAGTGGAAGAGCTTCGGAGTCTGGCGGAATCGGTGGATATCGAGATCATCGGTGTCCATGTACAGAACCGGTCATCAGCAGATCCGAGATCATATGCCGGTACGGGCTTCCTGTCGGAAGTACGTGAATCGTACGATGAAGACGAAGTGATCGACTATACGATCGTCAACGATGAAATCACTGCCAGTCAGAACCGGTCGATAGAAACGATCATGGATACGAAGGTCATCGACCGCACACAGGTCATTCTGGATATTTTCAGCCTGAGGGCCATGTCGAAAGCAGGACAGCTTCAAGTAGAACTGGCCCAGCTGCAGTACCTCGTGCCACGGTTGAAAGGCCAGGGGATCAACCTGTCGCGTCTTGGAGCGGGCATCGGGACTAGAGGTCCCGGGGAAACGAAGCTTGAAACCGATCGAAGGCATATCAACCAGAGGATCAAGGAGATCAGGAAGCAGCTCCAGGTCGTGGAGTCCCACCGCGAGCGGTACCGTGAAAAGCGGAACAGGAACCAGGTGGTCAAAGTTTCGCTCATCGGCTACACCAATGCCGGCAAATCATCGCTATTCAACGCCATGGCAAAAAGCGATACGTATGAACAGAATGCACTTTTCGCCACACTGGATCCAAAAACGCGGCAGATCACACTGCCGTCCGGCTTCGAATGCATCCTTTCCGATACCGTCGGATTCATCCAGAACTTGCCGACAACCCTTGTCGAAAGCTTCAAATCGACATTGGAGGAGGCGGCGGACAGCGACTTCCTGATCCATGTCATCGACAACAGCTCGGAGAACCTGCAGACGCATTACGATACGGTCAGAAGTCTGATGAAACAGCTGGATATGGAGCATATTCCATCGATTGTATTCTTCAACAAGACGGATATCGATGATTCCGTATACTACACACCGAGTGAACCGCATGCATATGTCAATACCGGGATGCCGCCGATGGACATCCTCCGCATACTTGAAGACTTCATGAAAACCCACATGGACAAGTATGAAGCAGAACTGCCACTGTCCGAACCGCAGAAGATCTATGATCTCAAGCGGTATACGATTGTGGATGAACAGGTGCTTGATGATGATACGGAAACGTACAGAATGACCGGTTATGAGCCGCCAGGCGCATGGAGTAATAGAATTTCAGGAAGAAACGAGGAATAGCTGCTTGGAACATACAGAGATAGAAGCATTGGTGGAAGCGTCCATCGATGAGATCGAACCGATCATGAAAAAGAATAAAAAAATTGCACAAAGAAATTTCAACAAGGTGATGAATGCATTCCATGCCAATGGTGTGGCAGAAAGCGACTTTACCGGTACAACGGGATATGGATATGATGATACCGGCAGGGACAAGCTTGAAGCAATCTACCGGTCGGTATTCAGGAGCGAGGATGCGATTGTCAGAAGCCAGATCATCTCAGGTACACATGCAATCAGCCTCGTCCTGCTCGCCCTGCTTGAAAAGGATGATGAACTCATCTATATCAGTGGTGAACCATACGATACACTGGAGAAGGTCATCGGCAATTCCGCCCGGGACATCGGCAGTTTGACCGAGAAGGGTGTCGGATATAAGTCGATTGATCTGGTGGATGACCAGTTTGACGAAGCAGCCATCATGGCCGCCATTACACCGAAAACCAGAATGATTGCCGTGCAGCGATCACGCGGCTACAGCATGCGCAAGTCAATCGGCATCAGCGAGATGGAAATAATGATCCAGAAAATAAAAGCACAACATCCCGACATCATCATCTTTGTCGACAACTGCTACGGCGAGTTTGTCGAGACAAGGGAACCGATAGAAGCAGGTGCCGACGTCATTGCCGGCAGCCTGATCAAGAACCCGGGTGGCGGCCTGGCCCGCATGGGTGGCTATATTGCTGGTAACAGCGATCTTGTGACACGCATCAGCTACCGTCTGACTGTACCCGGAATCGGCAAGGAGATGGGTGCCAGTCTCAACGCACTTCAGGATATGTACCAGGGCTTCTTCATGGCGCCGCATGCAGTCATCGAGAGCCTGAACGGTGCCGTCCTGACAAGCCACCTGCTGTCAAAAGCAGGGCTTAAAACAGATCCGGCATCTGCCGCTAGGCGCACCGATCTGATACAGAGTGTATCCTTCAATACGCAGGAAGAGATGATCACATTCACCCAGATGATTCAGAAAGCCTCACCCGTCAACTCGCAGTTCCTGCCAGTGCCAAGTGATATTCCAGGATATGAGAATCCTGTGATCATGGCCGCAGGGACATTCATACAGGGTGCCTCACTCGAACTCAGTGCCGACGGTCCGATACGCAGTCCATATACCGTATTCGTCCAGGGCGGCCTCGTCTTCGAGCATGTCGTCTACGCACTGACCACCGCACTCGGTGAAATGACGGAAAAAGAAATGATAGTATTGTAGACTCCAGGGGAACCTGGAGTTTTTTTATTAGCAAATGAAATAAATCGATCAGGGTATAGGAATAAAAAGTAGATTTTTAAAGTTATTAAAGATGAGTAATATAAATCAGATTGAATCAGAAAAAGGGGACAAGACAATGATGTATTTGGAATTGATGCTGCCGATCATTTTTCTGACAGTCATACTGCTGTTTACAACCCGGTCCAAGCTCTTCAACAGTAATGGAAAAAGTATGAAGCATTCGAGTGCGGACATCTTTCTCAAGTCTGTACTTGGTCTTGAGATTGCTGTTGTGGCGGTGCTGCTGATCGCCAGCAGTATGGGATGATTAGCTGGATGCTTCTGTTGATAAATGCATTGACAGTCAATTCATATGTTGATAGTATGAATTGTAGCGACGAACTGAATAGATACCTTTTCGGCATACCATTCGGCCCAGGCATTACGGTTTATATGGGAGGATAATCAGAAAACGACCCGTCAGCACTAGCTGACGGGTCGTTCATTATGGATGGCAATTATTGTGTGATCTGCTCACTTTCAAGTGATGTCTGTCTGATGTTTTCGCTTCTAAGATTGAATACAAGATTCAGGATGATGGCAGTGAGACTGCCGAGCACGATGCCGCTTTCAGCAATGACACCGAAGGTTGAAGGAACGATTGCGAACAGCTCAGGGACTGCAGTGACGCCGAGACCCATACCGATTGAAATGGCAACGATCATCAAATTGTTCTGATTCTCGAAATCGACTCTTGAAAGCATTTTGATGCCGTATGAAATGACCATGCCGAACATTGCGAGCATTGCACCACCGAGTACAGGTGTTGGGATGGCCATTGTGATGGCACCGATTTTTGGCACAAGTCCAAGCAGTATCAGCATGACACCGGCAATGTAGATGATGCGCTTGTTTCTCACGCCGGACAGTTGGACGAGTCCGACGTTCTGGGAGTATGTCGTGTAGGGGAAGGAGTTGAATAGGCCGCCGAGGATGATGGCCATGCCTTCTGCACGATAGCCGCGCTTCAGATCCTTCTCTTCGATATCCTTTTCACAGATGTCCCCGAGCGCAAAGTAGACGCCTGTCGCTTCAACCAGTCCGACAACTGCGACGAGCATCATCGTCATGATCGGCACCAGATGGAATTCCGGCATGCCGAAGAAGAAGAAGTGGGGCAGGTGGAACCATGATGCATCACGTACTTCAGTCATATTTACCATACCGAAAAATGAACTGATGATGGTGACGATGACGATACCGCTCAGGATGGCGATGGATTTAAGGAACCCTTTGCCGAATCTGAAGAGGATGAGGATGACGGCAAGTGTACTGAATCCGAGTGCGAGATTTAAACCGGAACCGTAGTCCGCACTGCCCTGACCACCTGAAATATCATGCATGGCGACGGGAACGAGGGTGATCCCTATGATGGTTACAACTGTGCCAGTAACGACTGGCGGGAAGAAGCGGATTATCTTGCTGAAGTATTTTCCGATCAGCAGGACGAAAAGTCCGGTGACGATGATGGCGCCATAGATTGATGTGATGCCGTAAGTATTGCCGATGGCGATCATCGGCCCGACAGCAGTGAATGTACATCCGAGGACAACGGGCAATCCGATGCCTGAGAACTGGTTTTTCCAGACTTGCAGAATGGTTGCGATACCGCACATGAAAATATCTATGGCAATCAGATACGTCAGTTGGGCGGATGTGAGTCCGATGGCGCCTCCGACAATCAGTGGAACGACGACTGCTCCTGCATACATGGCGAGTACGTGCTGGAACCCGAGTGACAGCTGTTTTCCTTTTGACATCTGCATTATGCATTCACCTCTGATAGGAAGTTGATTTCTCCATTGGAGAGGGAGGCGATGCGCGCGAGGGATTCAACATGATAGCCTCTATCCTTCAGCTTCTGCGGACCACTTTGGAATGATTTTTCGATGACGATACCGATGCCTGCAACTTCAGCACCAGCCAGATGGACGATATCGGCGAGTGCATTCGCGGCTTCACCGTTAGCAAGGAAGTCATCTATAATGAGCACAACATCTGATTCATTGATGAACTTGTCGGCAACAGCGATAGTATTTGTTTCTTGTTTAGTATATGAATAGACCTCTGCAGTAAGCAGATTCTCGTCCAAGGTCAGCGATTTTCTTTTCCTTGCGAATACGACCGGAACACCGAGAGAGAGTCCCGCCATCACTGAAGGCGCGATGCCTGAAGATTCAAGCGTCAGTATCCTCGTAATGTTTTTTCCTTCGAATCTTTCTTTGAACGCCTGGCCGATCTCAGCCATCAGTTCCGGATCGATCTGGTGATTCAGAAAGTGATCCACTTTCAGTACCGTGTCCGATAATGCGACACCTTCGTTCAGTATTTTTTCCTTGAGCAACTGCATGAACAACACCCCAAAAAGTATTTTTAAAACAAAAAAACTCAAAGCACACATCATGAGATGAGTATACTTCGAGTGTATCCACGCAAGTTACTCACCCATAGTCAGGACGTTTACGGTGTCCCGGTAGAAACTTGCAGGCCATATCCCCGCGATTATATGAGTGCTTTGTATTTAAGATGTAGATAATCATAACATAATAAACGAACTTTTCAATACTATTTTTGACTGAAGTTCACATTTTAGTTTAAAAGTACAACGTTTTTGTGATTTAGTTCGGTTTTTATGTCGTCTGATACGTAAACTGGGCATCGTGCAGTGATCTGTAGATGCCGTCCTTTTTCGCCATCAGTGCTTCATGGGTGCCGTTTTCCGAAATGCCTTCTTTTGTCACGACCATGATACGGTCTGCATTCTTTATTGTGGCGAGCCTGTGCGCAATGACAAGTGTCGTCCGGCCTTCGGCCAGACGGTTCAAGGCAATCTGGATCTGTACTTCCGTTGCGGTATCAAGTGCGCTCGTCGCTTCATCAAGTATGAGAATCGGCGGATTTTTCAGGAACATGCGTGCAATGGCGATGCGCTGTTTCTGTCCACCTGAGAGTTTGACGCCACGTTCCCCGACAACCGTATCAAGACCATCACGGTAGCTGTCGACAAGTTCTTTCAGCTGCGCTTTTTCAAGTGCTGCATATATTTCCGAATCGTCTGCATCCGGCTTGCCGTATGCCACGTTATCCCGGAGTGTACCTGAAAACAGGAAGACATCCTGTTGTACTGTTCCAATGTTTCCTCTTAATGAAGCGAGTGTATAGTCGCGGATATCCGTGCCATCCACCTGGATCGAGCCTTCCGTTACATCATAGAACCTCGGCAGGAGGGAACATAAAGTCGTCTTTCCTGCACCACTTGGTCCAACAAACGCAACCGTTTCCCCAGGATTGATGGACAGCGAAACATTGTTCAGGACCGTCTTGTCTTCATAGGCGAAAGTGACGTCATCATAGATGATATGACCTCTGGCGGAATCGAGTGGTACTGAATTTTCATGATCCTGCACGTCCGGCTCTTCACGCATGATTTCGGTAAAATGGTTGAAACCGGCGATGCCGTTCGGATAGAGTTCGATTACAGCATTGATCTTTTCGAGCGGTTTGAACAGCATGTTTGAAATCAGGATGAACGCGGCGAACTCGCCGAACGTCAATTCACCATTCATAGTATAGTACGCACCTGCGATCAGGATGAAGACGGTGACGAGACGCATCAGCATGTATGTACTGGATGTATTGAATGCCATGATCTTATAGGCTTTCAATTTTGTTTTCCGGAACGACTCGTTCAGTACTCTGAAGCTGTCGTATTCACGTCCTTCATTGGCAAACGCCTGTACCAGCCTGATGCCGCCGATCTTGTCCTCGATCATATGGTTGAAGTCCGATACACGACCGAAAAGTTCCCGGAATGCGACGGTCATCTTCTTATTGAAGTAGATGGCGATCACCAGTATGAGCGGCACGATGATGAATGAAATGATTGCCAGCTGAGGGTGGATGGCAAACATGATGCCGAACGCGCCGAGCAGGGTCATGATCGCGATGAAGAGATCTTCAGGACCATGGTGGGCCATCTCACCGACATTCATCAGATCGTTGGTCAGTCGTGTCAGCAGCTTGCCGGTTTTGGTGTTGTCGAAGAAACGATAGGATAAACGCTGGATATGACCGTAGAGATCATTGCGTATATCCCGCTCTATGTTCGTCCCGAGCATGTGTCCATAGTAGGTCACGACGAACTGCAGGAACGTATTGAGCATATAGATCAGGATGAGTCCGACAGCTGCTATGACGATCCATTGCCAGTCGCCGGATGGCAGGAGCCTGTCGATGAACAGATTGACGATGAGCGGAAAGCCGAGTTCAAGCAATCCGACAACAACTGCGCAGAAGAAGTCCGTAAAAAATAGAAGTTTATACGGCGCATAATAGGAAAAGAAACGTTTCAAATGGTGTACCTCCAGTGCTTATATGATTACATTATGTATGAATTACTTATCGATTATACCATGGCGGCTATCATTACGGAGTCGGTCCAAAGTCTTTAAATTATAGATAGACTATACTCAAACCTCACTGAAGAATTTTCATATTTGGAATGCTTGTTTAGGTATACAGCCAAAGGCGTATACTTGGTCAATTGTGTTATTCTAAATATAAATACATCTTCCGGTAAGATATTATTACAGTTTAGGCCATTCTGCACTGAACCAACTATGCAGGAAAACTATCTTTTTTATAATGCATACATTATTTGCATTAACAAATTTAATTCTACATCAAAATTTCAGGAGGAGAGACCTTTGTCAAAAGGAGCGAAGAAAATTCCGAAGTACAAGATGATTGAAAATTATATTATGCAGAATATAAAAAGCGGCCACTATGCAAAAGGGCAGCCGATAGAGACTGAGCAAGAGCTTTCAAGAAAATACGAAGTGAGCAGGGTTACAGTGAGACAGGCTACCAATAATCTTGTGGCGAGAGGCTACTTATCACGTAGCCAAGGGAGTGGCACCTATGTTTCAGAGCAAAAAGTCGTTAGTCGGGCAACTACGGTTAAAAGTTTTACAGAAGAGATGAGAGCGATGGGGAAAGAAGTGTCGTCCGAAGTACTGGACTTCAAAGTCATTGCAGCAAGTAAGGAAATTAGTCAGAAACTGAATTTGGAGGTAGATAATCCGGTCTATCATATTGTCAGGCTGAGGAAAGCCGATGGGGAACCGATGATGATCGAGACAAGCTACATGAGTGTACTGAAATATCCGGATCTGACATATGAGCGCCTTTCCCAATCCAAATACAGCTATATAGAACAGGAAAGGAAGCTTACCATCGACCATTCCCACCATATTGTGGTACCGATCATGCCGACTGAAGAAATGATTGGTTACTTTGGATGCGATCCGACGTCTCCAATACTAAAGGTCTTCAATACAACCTTTCTGACTGGCGGCAGTATTCTGGATTATACAGAACTGGTAATCAATACCGAGAAATACCAGTATCAGTCTATAAGGCAAAAATAGAAAAGAAATAGAAGATGCTGACCAATTATGGTCAGTATTTTTTTATTAAATGATAATACAAATTATAATTTGTATTGACAAATATTATTCATTTGCTATGATAAAAATATGAAAACGCTAACAGCTATTTCAACATCAAATTATGGATAGATCCACGAGGATGAAAGGGGATTAATTATGAAAGACAAGTTTATGAGTTTTGCACAACAGCTCGGCAAAGCAATACTTCTACCGGTTGCGATACTCCCAGTAGCAGGACTGCTGCTCGGTATATCAGCTGCATTGTCCGGTACAGCAGTAATCGAGGCGTATCCTATTCTGGATAATACAGTGCTTCAAGCTATTCTGACCATCATGAATGCAGCCGGTTCTGGAGTATTTGATGCTTTACCACTTATATTTGCTGTCGGTATTACTATTGGATTGGCAAGAAGGGAGAAAGGGCCCGCTGCTTTGGCTGCTGTTGTCGGCTACTTCGTGCTGATCATCACCATCAATTCACTCCTCGAAGTTACCGGGCAGCTGGCGCCTGAAGGTACGGATCCAAGAACACTCGGGCAAGGGTCGCAATTTGGTGTTCTGACACTTCAAATGGGTGTTTTCGGCGGTATACTGACAGGTATTGTCACCGGTTTGGTACATAACAGATTCTATAACATAAAACTGCCTGAGTTTCTCGCTTTCTTTGGTGGTTCAAGATTCGTTCCGATTATGAACACGTTTGTATTTCTTATCGTCGGGGCAGTCATGTTCATCATTTGGCCATTCATAGGAAATGGCATCGCAGGCTTTGGAGAGTTTGCCACAGGCCTTGGTACACTGGGTGCATTCCTCTATGGTCTCCTGCTACGCATGCTTTATCTGTTCGGTCTGCACCATGTGTTCTACCTTCCATTCTGGACGACTGCTGCTGGTGGAACGATGGAAGTAAATGGACAGATGGTGGAAGGATTCCAGACAATATTCCTAGCCCAGCTGTCAGACCCTGCAACAACAAAGTTCTACAGTAATCTGGCTCTTTTCAACAGTGGACGTTACTTGCACTTCATGTTTGGCATGATCGGTATTGTACTCGCAATGTACACAACAATACCTAAAGGCCCGAGACGCAAGGCGACTTCAGGTTTCCTGATTTCAATCGGACTGACAGCATTCATTACAGGGGTTACAGAACCCATCTCTTTTGCACTACTGTTTGCGTCACCAATACTTTTTGTTGCAGAAGCGCTGCTCTTTGCTACGAGCTTTGTTGTAGCAAGTCTGTTCAACATCACGATCGGTTCGACATTCTCAGCTGGTGTCACAGAGTTTCTCCTATTCGGTGTTTTCCAGGGGAACGAGAAGACCAACTTCATCTGGGTATTGATTCTGGCCATTCCGGTCATCCTCGTCTACTATTTCGTCTTCAGGACGCTGATTCTGAAACTAAATGCGAAGACACCTGGACGGGATGAAGAGGATATAGAAGAAGCGGAGCACAGCCACAAAGCATCCTATGATTCTGGCAAGGCAGAAACGATTCTTGCAGGATTAGGTGGTCTTGATAACATTACGGATATTGACAACTGCGCAACGCGATTGAGAGTCACTGTCAAAAAGCCTGATCAGATCAACTCGGATACTTTGAAAAGCACGGGCGCGATGAATACGGTTGTTCGTGGAAAATCCATTCAGGTAATCTATGGACCTAAAGTCAACATAGTAAGGAGCGACATCGACGAATACCTTGACAACTCAAACCAACAGATAAAGTAGGATGCAGCGGAGCATCACGGAGAGGAGATCCAATTTGAAGAAAAATATCATCTACATCCATACGCACGATAGTGGAAAAGTGCTGAGTCCATACGGATATGATGTACCGACCCCGTCACTGCAGGCGTTTGCTGAAGAGTCGACGCTCTTCAGGCAGGCCTACTGTGTCGGCCCTACGTGCTCTCCAAGTCGTGCCGGTCTGCTGACAGGCATGTATCCCCACAGCAATGGCATGTATGGACTATCACAACGAGGATTTAAACTGCATGATTATAACCAGCACCTTGTAAATTTTCTGAAATCAGAGAATTATCATACAGTACTATGCGGAATCCAGCATGAAGCGGGTAAATATACTGATCATGAAGAAGCAGCGCAAATCATCGGGTACGACAAGAATATTTCCGCCGATAATACGGATTTGACAGAGCGGGAACTGGTCGAATGGGATTATGAAAATGCCTATAGTGTAAGTGAATGGTTGAAAAATGTAGATAATGACAAACCATTCTTTCTGTCCTATGGACTTTTTGCAACACATCGTAAATTCCCTGAAGAAGGATTTGAAGGTCGACAGTTCGATTCGAAATATGTAATGCCGCCGACGCCACTTCCTGAAAACGAGACGGTTAGAGATGACTATGCCGGGTATCTGCGGTCTGCAACATGGTTCGACCGATCTTTTGAAGTCGTTATTGGCACTTTGAAAGCGGAAGGACTATATGAGAATTCCATCATCATCTTTACAACCGATCATGGGCTTGCCTTTCCATTTGGAAAATGTACACTGTTCGATTCAGGCATCGGTGTCTCGCTCATCATGCGTGTACCGGAAAGCGTGATGAATGGTGAAGTGGTAGAGGGAATGGTTTCCCAGATTGATATATTCCCGACCCTCTGCGAGCTGATCGATGTGGAACAGCCATCCTATCTTCAAGGTGTCTCTTTTGCAGACATGTTCAAGACGAAAGATCTTGAGACACGGGAAGAAGTCTTTGCAGAAATCAACTACCATACTTCCTACGAGCCGGCGAGGAGCATACGGACGAAACGATATAAATATATCAGATTCTTTGACAAAGGCTACTTGAAAGTAAACCGCACAAATATCGACAACTCCGAAAGCAAGGCCTTCTATCATGAAAACGGGCTGGATCAGGTTGCAAAACCAGAAGAAGGCCTGTATGATCTGCTCTATGATACAGGTGAGAGAAACAACCTTGCAGAGGATCCGGAATATCTGGAAGTGCTCGAGGATATGAGGCGTCGTCTGAACGCTTATCAGAAAAAAACGGATGACCCGATTCTGAATGGTCATTTCGATATCAGACCAGAGTGGAAGGTCAATAAGAAAGAAACGTATAATCCGAGTTCGAAGGATCCCGAGGATTATGAGGTCGGCCAGATCAGATAATTATAGAAGGAATGAAAAATGCCATGGATACTAAAAAAAACTGCTGTGCTGTTTCAAGAGCTACTATTGAGGCAGGCGGTAATATGGAAGCACCGGTCGGATTGAAGAATGACGGACATGCAGTCCATGCTGAAGATATGGTACTGATTCCTGGTGGTGAATTTCTGATGGGAACGGATGATCCGGATGCGAATCCTGAAGATAACGAAGGACCTGTAAGAAGAAGGGAAGTATCATCTTTCCTCATCGATAAATATACTGTCACCAACCGGCAATTCGAGGAGTTCGTCAATGCGACAGATTACCGCACGGATGCTGAAAAATTCAAATGGTCATTTGTATTTCATCTATTCTTGTCAGAAGCGGCAGCACAAGCTGTTACGCAGGCTCCGATGGGTACGCCTTGGTGGCGGGTGGTCGAAGGGGCGGACTGGAGGCATCCGGAAGGTCCGGATTCCTCCATCGACCAGCGAATGGATCATCCTGTCGTCCATGTTTCATGGAATGACGCTATGGCTTACTGTAAATGGTCGGGTAGAAGACTTTTGACAGAAACTGAATGGGAATACGCTGCAAGAGGGGGACTTGAGCAGAATAGATACCCATGGGGGAATGAGCTCATGCCGGATGGTGTACATCATTGTAATATATGGCAGGGCCACTTCCCTGAGGTGAATTTTGAGTCGGATGGATATGCAGGGACTGCTCCGGTGAATGCGTATCAGCCTAATGGCTATAATCTTTATAATATGTCTGGAAATGTGTGGGAATGGTGCAGCGATACATTCTATAAATCTGCACAAGATCCGGCATTCCATCTGACGGCGCAGCCCAGATCGATGCGTGGCGGATCATACCTCTGTCACGAGTCCTACTGCAATCGGTACCGGGTTGCAGCGAGAACTTCAAATACACCGGACAGTTCCACAGGAAATACAGGTTTCCGTTGCGCAATGGACGCTTAAGGTATGTATATACAGCTGTATGAACTAGGAAAGCAGTACCTGGCATTTATAGCCAGGTACTGCTATTTTGCTTTGTACTGCTAATGATTCCGCTAGAAGCTACAAAGTGATATTTCATATTTTCACCTCTCATACTGATAGGCTTCGAGCAGGGCGACGACCATATCGAGCACCGGGGTTTCGAGGTTGCCTTTCTGCTGATGGAGGTATTTCTGGATGAAGGCATACTCTGTTCTAGTGCCTGAAGTGGCATCATAGTACATGCTTGTACCCATTTCACGATTGTAGCTCTTATATATGGAGAGTGCCGTATCAATAAACGCAGTGTCTATAATATTTTCCTTTTGATTGATGATGGCCATCCCTTCTTCGAGTAGTGAACGGGTCAGGTTGACGACGGACTCAAGATCGAAGATCTTTGCAGTATTACCGGATAGGGCGGTGAGTGAATTGATGCCGAGGTTGATCAGCAGTTTTTCATACCGGGCACGCAGGAATGCGTCGGATTTATTTATTTCGAGTTCTGCGTCAGTACTCCTGGCCAGATCCTCCATAAGCGTATCCAGGTGGATGTATGGCCTGTCTTCAATGAGCAGTCGGGCATCCTGGAAGTGTTCGATCATGTCTTCGTGCTTCTGTCCGCTGATATAGACGACTGCGGGCACAGGAGAGTGGAAGAATGCATCAAACCCCATACCGTTTTCACATAGAACGATCTCGGTGTCGTGGTGGCTCATGGCAGGAATAGTGCGGCTCAATGATTCGAGTGCAGTCGCCTTGGTCGCAATGAAGATGACATCGAAAGGGGTCTCTTCATGTTCCTCTATATTTTCAATCTGGTATGGATAGTAGTGCTTTTCTCCATTTTCAAGTATGGTGAAGCCTTCTTTTACCGACTTTCCGAAAAGTGTGGTATCATGATTGAGCTTTTTAAGTTCTCTGGCAATGACGCTGCCGACAGCGCCGATGCCGATGACTGCAATTTTCATATAATTACCTCCTTCAAGGTGGATGTAGCGTTCATAAATAATATGGTAGACTAATTATAATATATAACTTTCGAATGGAAAGGGGCAGCAGCATGAAAGCGACAAGTGATTGGAAACAGATGAAAAAAGAAGGTGAAAAGATCACCATGGTCACGGCCTACGACTACCCGAGTGCAAAGCAGAGCGAATCGGCAGGCATGGATACACTGCTTGTCGGTGATTCACTGGGCATGACGGTACTCGGCTATGACAGTACAGTGCAGGTGACGATGGATGATATGATCCACCATGCCAAGGCGGTGAGACGGGGGGCACCCGACACATATATTGTCGTGGATATGCCTTTCGGCACGTATCATGCCAATGTGGATGACAGTGTGCGCAACGTGCTCGACCTGTATCAGGCGACGGATGCCAATGCCATCAAGCTTGAAGGCGCAGGAGGCATCGATATCATCCGGCGTGCGGTCCAGGCTGGTGTGCCCGTGGTCGCCCATCTCGGACTGACGCCCCAGTCAGTCGGCGTTACAGGGTTCAAAATGCAGGCCTCTGACGAAGCGGCTGCGATGCAGCTGATCCAGGATGCCAAGGCAGTCGAGGCAGCCGGTGCCTCCATGCTCGTACTTGAAGCGATTCCTTCAGACCTGGCTGAAAAGGTGACTTCTGTCCTTGAGATACCGACAATCGGTATCGGTGCCGGCGTCAATGTCGACGGCCAGGTGCTGGTCTATCACGATGTGCTGCAGTACGGCACGGAACGCCTGCCGAAATTCGTCAGACCTTACGCCGACTTCAATACGGCCGGAGTGCAGGGCTTGAGTTCATACGCGGCAGCAGTCAAAGCAGGCGAATTCCCGGACGAGGCGACAACATACAAGAGGAAGGTATTTGAAGAATGATGAAGACAGCAAATACGATCAAAGAAGTGCGCAGTATACTGGAAGAGACAAAAGGGCAGTCCATCGCACTGGTACCGACGATGGGATATCTGCATGAGGGGCATATGGCGCTCGTTCAGGCAGCGCGTGAGCGGGGCGATATCGTAGTGGTGAGCATATTCGTCAATCCACTGCAGTTCGGTCCGGACGAGGACTTGGACAGCTACCCGAGAGATCTCGAACGCGACCTTGAAATCTGTCGTGCGCATGGCGTGGATGTCGTCTTCCATCCGGCAGAGACGGAGATGTATCCGAAAAAACCGGAACTCCTGCTGAACCTCGAAAGCATGGCATCCATTCTTGACGGGGTCAGAAGGCCGGGGCATTTCGAAGGTGTGGTGACGGTGGTGAACAAGCTGTTCAACATCATCCGGCCCGATTATGCCGTATTCGGTGAGAAGGACCGCCAGCAGCTGATGATCATCAGACGGATGACCGAAGACTTCAACCATGATATAAAAATTATCGGTGTGCCGACGGAACGGGAATCGGATGGTCTGGCGAAGAGCAGCAGAAATGTCAACCTGTCTGAAACGGAGCGCGTGGAAGCTGCTGCGATCAATCAGGCGCTTCTGATGGGCCGTGATCTGATCCAGGAAGGTGTCACGGATGCTGCATCAGTCAAAGAACGCATCGAGGCCCATGTTGTGGATCATACCTCAGGTGCAATCGATGATCTGCAGATCTTCACACATCCCGATCTTAATCCTGTTCAAACCATAGAGGGTAATGCTATAATATTCATTGCTGTTAAGTTTGAAAGAACACGGTTAATAGATAATGTGATGGTGATGAAAAATGATCAGAACAATGATGAACGGTAAAATTCACCGTGCAGTCGTGACGGAGGCCAACCTGAACTATGTCGGCAGCATCACGATTGATCCGGTACTTCTTGAAGCGGCGAACATATTGCCGAATGAGTTGGTGCAGATCGTCAATAATAACAATGGTGAACGTCTTGAAACATATGTCATCGAAGGCGAAAGAGGCTCTAACGAAATCTGTCTGAATGGTGCTGCTGCAAGGAAAGTGCAGATCGGTGATGTCATCATCATCATCAGCTATGTGCAGCTGGATGAGTCGGAGCTCGCTGCATTTGAACCGAATGTGGTGATTGTGGACGAACAGAATAACATCGTCGAGCCTAAGTACTTTGAAAAAAGACAAACCGAATATACACATCAGGGAAGTAATTAGACATCTGTTTAATTACTTTTTTTGAACTTTTTTAAAGGAGGTGGATTCATGTTCGGCAAACTTTTCTTTATCATCTTCATATATGTCGTCTCTACGTTTCTTGCACCTGCGGTGCAGTCGTATGATTTCGAGGAGGGTCTCAACCGCAGCTATCTGAATGGCTGGCTTGAGGAACACGTCTATCCGACGTATGATATGAGCGAAATACATGAAGTCAACAGTGAACAGACACAGGAAGTTGCCATCAATCTGGGGAGCCAGTTTGCAGTGGAGGACCAGGAAGTATTGGGGAGCGAGTATGCAGGAGATTTTGTTGTTGAAAATGATTACGGCATGTTCAGGATGCTGCTCGTCAATGAAGGGCAGGTGACCGGCGCCTATACGAACAGTGATGATGTCTCGATCGACACGATCAATATCGAAGGCATGGACCGTGAAAGTGTCAGAAATGTCTACGGAGAACCAGTGGAGTCGATCAAGAAGGGCTGGAAAAGGCTCAGGGTAAACAATGAGGAATATGAGGTCTATGATCTGAAGGACAAGTATGTCTACTTCTTCTATGATCTGCATGATGCAGAGAAGGTGAATGGTGTCCTGATGCTTGCGAAGGATGAGATACGGGCGACTGAAACACTGTATAATCACCCGGCTCCAGAAGACAATTCCAGAATGAATCATCTTCTGATCAATGCAACAAGATACGAGTATGGCTTCAATCCGCTTGAAGCGGATGAGCAGGCAGCAGTTGCCGCACTCGGCCATAGCGAGGACATGGCCGAGCGGAATTATTTCAATCATGATTCACCCGATGGAGAAACGCTGAAAGACCGTATAGAAGCAGCGGATGTGTCATATCGCATGGCTGGAGAGAATATTGCCATGGGACATACATCAACCATCTTTTCACATCATAGCCTGATGAACTCAATGGATCACCGCGTCAATACACTGAAGCCGGAATTCACCCACCTCGGTACAGGTACAGCCTATAATGCTGAAGACATTCCATACTATACTGAGAACTATATTTATAGATGATGTATGATGCTTTAGAGTAAAAGTACTCCATTATGTGCGTTTCAAAGTTCTGGCATGGGGAATCTATTAGTAGACACCACGGGTTTTCTGGAAATGATTATCACCTTTCCCATCACCCATCCTGATAGACCGAAAGAACGAGGGGATGCAGTTGAAGACTAAAACGCAGGAAAACAAAACAAAAGATTCTACAGATATTCTGGAACAGGTAAAAATAATACTTGGTAGATAAATAAAAAAAGTAGCAATGGAACGAATGACAGGATGGAACTGGAAAGGGCATAATAAAAAGGGCGCATATGCGCCCTTTTAGTATGTCCAATTTTTTAGTTTAGAATGAGCGGAACAGTCCGACGACCTTGCCGAGCACGGTTACGCTGTCCACTATGATCGGTTCCATCGATGCATTCTCAGGCTGGAGCCTGTAGTAGCCATTTTCCTTATAGAAGCGTTTGACTGTCGCCTCATCCTCTTCCGTCATGGCAACAATGATATCCCCATTGTGGGCAATATTCTGCTTGCGCACGATGACACGGTCGCCATCATGGATGCCTGCTTCGATCATGCTGTCCCCGGCAACGTTGAGGAGGAAGATTTCACTATTGTGATTCGCTGTGAAATGTTCCGGCAGCGGGAAGTACTCATCGATATTCTCTACAGCTGTAATCGGCAGTCCGGCTGTAACCTTACCGAGTACCGGAACGTGGATGACCGGACTGTACTGGTCATTTTCCTCTGTGATGATTTCAATTGCTCTGGGCTTGGTCGGGTCCCTCTTTATATAGCCCTTCTCCTGCAGTTTCGCAAGATGTCCGTGAACCGTTGAACTGGACTGCAGTCCCACTGCATTTCCAATTTCTCTGACACTTGGCGGATATCCCTTTTCGTGAACGGTAGTCTTTATAAATTGATATATCTGCTTTTGTCTATCTGTTAGCGCCTTCATATATATACCTCCGACTCATTATATATCTGATTCTATCATATATACGAACACGTTACAAACGTTTGTTCGTAATTCCATTGACCCGGAACAGATGTTCTGTTATCATGATGATACAAACATACGTTCCGGAGGAGATTTTATGACAATCAAGGAATTCAAGCTATTGAGTGCGATATTTGCATTTGCGCTGGTTGCCGGTCTTATATTCATGTTCGACTCCCATAAGATAGAGAACACACATTCCAATATTGTGTATATAGATGAGTTTGAAGTTGTAACGGAAGAAGCACCAATGACGGCCGAAAAGGAAACGGATGTTCCGGAGGAACAATACACGGAACGCACACATATCGATCACATGATGGAGATGATCGGGCTGATAGAATGACTGCCAAGTATGAGAATGGTCTCATACTTTTTTTTATGGTAAATTATAAGGGAGTGGACAGGAGGTTTCAGCATGCTTGAAAAAGATAAACTGCAACGCATCAATACCCTGGCTGCCAAAAAGAAAGCAGGCAGCATTGAAAAGAACGAACTGGAAGAACTGAAAGATCTAAGGGAAGAATATTTGAAAAACTTCCGTTCATCTTTCAGGAAGCAGGTCGAAAACACGAAAGTGGTCGACCCTGAAGGCAACGATGTAACACCTGAAAAACTCAGACGTATTCAAGAAGATAAAAATACCAGAGACTAAAGGAGCATTTGAAATGACATTTGATAAGACGGATCAGCTAGCAGTCAATACAATCAGAACACTTTCAATCGATGCGATTGAGAAAGCAAACTCCGGACACCCGGGACTTCCAATGGGTGCGGCACCAATGGCTTATACTCTATGGAGCCGTCATCTGAATTTCAACCCGAACTCCATGGCATGGTTCAACCGTGACCGTTTTGTACTGAGTGCGGGGCACGGTTCCATGCTCATATACAGCCTGCTCCACCTGAGCGGTGCGCTTGAGATGGAAGAGATCAAGAACTTCAGACAGTATGAATCCAAGACGCCGGGACACCCCGAGTTCAAGCATACTGAAGGCGTGGAGATTACAACAGGGCCACTCGGACAGGGCTTCGCGATGAGTGTCGGCATGGCCATGGCAGAAAAGCATCTGGCCGCAAGATTCAATCGTGATGACTTTGACGTTGTGGACCACTACACTTATGTCGTGGCAAGTGATGGCGACCTGATGGAAGGCATCTCCCATGAAGCGGCTTCATTGGCCGGCCACCTCGCTCTCGATAAGCTGATCGTCCTTTATGACTCCAACGACATCTCCCTCGATGGGGACCTCGACAAGAGTTTCTCCGAAGACATCAGAAAAAGGTTTGAAGGCTACAACTGGCATTATATCAAAGTAGACGATGGCAACGATGTCGAGCAGATCGACAAGGCCATCACAGAAGCAAAATCATCCGATCAGCCGACGATGATCGAAGTGAAGACAATCATTGGCTACGGTGCACCGAACAAGCAGGGAAAAAGTGCTTCCCACGGCGCGCCACTGGGTGAAGAAGAGCGCAAGGCAGCGTTTGAGTACTATGGCTTTGATCCTGAAGAGACGTTCAAAGTGGATGCTTCCGTATATGACCGTTTCAGTGAAACAATGAAGCAGAGAAGCAACGAGAAGGAAGAAGCATGGAACAAGATGCTGGAAACGTACAAAGAAGAGCACAGCGAGCTCTACAAGGAACTCGATGATGCCATCAACCATCGTCTTGCAGAGGACTATGATAAGGATCTGCCTTTCTATGAAGCCGGTGATTCAAAAGCGACACGTGCCACTTCAAGTGAAATGATCCAAGTGCTTTCAAACAGTGTGCCGACGCTATTTGGTGGTGCTGCCGACCTTGCAAGCAGTAATAAGACGAACGTTAAAAATGAAGAAGACTTCGACCGCACCAACTATGCCGGACGCAACGTCTGGTTCGGTGTAAGGGAATTCGGCATGGCTGCAGCACTCAACGGTATGGCAGCCCATGGCGGCATCTATCCTTATGGCGGAACATTCTTCGTATTCAGTGACTACATGAAGCCGGCAGTCCGACTCAGTGCACTGATGAAGCTGCCAGTCACTTATGTATTCACACACGATTCCATCGCGGTGGGTGAGGATGGTCCGACACATGAGCCAGTTGAACAGCTTGCGGGTCTGAGAGCCATTCCGAACCTGAACACGATCCGTCCGGCAGAAGGCAATGAAACACGCGCTGCATGGAAAGTGGCTATGGAAGCTGTAGACGCACCGACTGCACTTGTATTGACACGTCAGAACGTTGAAGCGCTCGACGTCCCTTATGAAACAGTGGAGGAAGGTGTGAAGAAAGGCGGCTATCTTGTATTCGACAAAGGTGACGATGCCATTCTATTCGCATCCGGAAGTGAAGTGCCATTGGCAGTCAAAACAGCCGAGCAGCTTGAGGCTCAGAATGTGAATGTCAAAGTCGCTTCCATTCCGAATATGCAACAGTTCCTGAAACAGGACGCGGCATATATCGAAAGTGTAATGAACACACACATCGAAAACAGGACAGCCATCGAAATGGCTGCAAGCTTCGGCTGGCACCGTTTCATCGGCATGAACGGCAAAATCCATGCAATCGACACATATGGTGCCAGTGCACCGGGAGATGTTGTAATCGAGAAGTACGGATTTACCGTCGAGCGTGTGCTGGGTACAGTCCTCGATAAATAATCTGTTGAAAATCACCTGCTTTTAATGTAAACTTTATTATGGTCTACGAAGAAAGAGGTGAGCAGTTTGGATACTTGGATTTGGATAGTAATTGTTACAGTTGCGCTCATCGGTGGCATTGCGCTTGGATTCTTTTTAGCAAGAAAGTACATGATGGACTATCTTGAAAAGAACCCGCCGATCAATGAAGAAATGCTCAGAATGATGATGATGCAAATGGGACAGAAGCCTTCCCAGAAGAAGATAAACCAGATGATGTCCATGATGAACAAATCAACAACGGACACGAAATCGGCCAAAGATCGTATGAAAGCTTCAAAAAAATAAAATATAACCCGCCTGCACCTGCAGGCGGGTTTATTTTTTGTCTGAAAAAGAATGGAAATACTGAGATGGTTATTATGCTCAAAATTCCTATTATTTAGAATATTTATTGAATAGGAATGGTCGTTCATATATACTTAAACTAGAAGATAAAGGGGGTACTTGAATGAATAGAAGGTTTTTCATGTTGTTTTTTGTATTTGTATTCACTTTGATACTTGCTGCCTGTACAGATGATTCATCTGTTGATGATGCAGTGGATGAAAGCTCAGGAGGAGAAGAAACTTCTGATAATGCAGAAGGTGAAGGTCAAAGCGAGGGTGGCGAGCTGACCGTGGCAATGATGGATGATGCCGTCACGCTTGATCCTCACGGCAGTAACGATTCAGCGTCAGCCCAGGTCAGAAGAAACATATACGAGACGCTCGTACATCAGGAAGTGGATATGGCACTGGCACCTGGTCTTGCAGAGGAATGGGAAGCGACAGAAGACGATGTATGGACCTTCCAGCTGCGTGAAGGCACCACTTTCCATAACGGATCCGAATTTACAGCAGAGGATGTAAAAGCGACTCTTGATCGTGTCAGAGATACTGCAGTGGCGTCCCAAGTGGCATTTCTGTTCGAAATGATTTCTGAAGTGGAAGTAGTTGGCGACTATGAAGTGAGCCTGCGTACGGAATATCCATTTGCACCACTGCCAAGTCACCTGGCACACAATACAGCAAGCATCATCAGCAAAGAACTCATCGATGAGGATTACCAGTCGGCATTGGATGAGGGCGGCGTTGATATGACGGCAGATGAGTACTATGAATTGCGTGAAGAAGGCGGTTCCGAGTACGACGATGTTGCTGAGAGCATCTCTGAACATATCGGTAATGTCATCGGTTCTGACGCGGATGGTACAAACCACCTGATGTTCGAGTCACGTACAGCAGGAGATGAGACGGTACTTCAGAAATTCGAGGACTTCCAAGGTGGAGATCGCAACTTTGATACAGTGACGTTCCGTGTCATTCCGGAAAATGGCGCACGCATGGCTGAACTTGAAACCGGCGGCATCCACGTTGCCGGAGACGTCGACTCCACAAGTGCTGTGAGAGTGGAAGAGGGAGAAGATACTGAACTTGTTGAACAGGAGTCGGTAAGGATGTCCTACCTCGGTTTCAATACCGAAAAGGAACCATTCGATGACGTCAGAGTCAGACAGGCCATTTCCTACGCCATCGATCGTGATGAAATCATCTCTGGCGTATACGATGATATGGGTATCAAAGCGGACGGACCACTGGCGCCAGATGTATGGGGCCATGATGAGAACCTTGAAGGTGTCGAATATGATATGGACCGTGCCAAGGAACTGTTGGCTGAAACGGATGTTGCAGACGGTTTCCAGACGACAATATGGGTGGATGAAGACCCTCAGATCGTCGATACAGCTGTATACATCCAGGAAAAGCTGTCCGAACTGAATATTGATGTGCAAGTCGAGCAGTTCGAGTGGGGCGCGTACCTGGATCGTACATCACAGGGTGACCACGAGATGTTCATTCTTGGCTGGACGACTGTTACGGCCGATGCGGACTATGGTCTCTACGCACTGTTCCATTCCAATAGTCACGGTGCAACAGGAAACCGTTCATTCTATTCAAATGAAGAAGTTGACACCCTTCTTGATGAAGGGCGCACAGAGCCTGAGGAAGATCCCCGATTTGAGGCATACAGCCAGGCTCAGGAAATTCTGATTGAAGAAGCACCGGCAGCCTATCTTTTCCATACGAACTTTGCCATCGGTGTCAATTCTAGCCAGGTGAGCGGTGTGGATCTCGATCCTGTCGGCAATATCAGGCTTGAAAATGTATCATTCAACTAATCCATAATGAACAATAAGAAAAAGCCTTGAGATGACATTCATCTCAAGGCTTTTTCGTCGCTATACTTTTTCGACAACGTAACTGCGCTTTTCTGTGTAATACTTTTTGCCATCTTCCGATGTTTGTTCAAAATAGCCTTTGAACTGATGTGTCACCTTGTATTCGCGTTCGTAATCCGCGAACAGTTCGTCCTCGTTTGATGAAAGGATCATGGCATCTGTTGTACTGATGAAGCCCTCGAGTTCCTGTGCCGTGTAGTGACTGTCCAGTTCGAGATTATGCAGATTAGAGTCGGACATGAAAAAGCCTCCTGTTCAATAATATATTCAACTTTTCCCATCCCCCTGGGTACTAAACATTCATAATCGAGAGCTCAGCCAATCGTATGAAATTTTAAAATCTTCTGTTGTTGATTATTTCATATTTCGAAACATATGGTAGAATTTAAAAGAATATGACAACAAGGAGGATCGCAATGAAGGTTTTTAAGAAAATGGGATGGTTTTTCAAGCGCGAGTGGCGCAGCTACACATTAGGAGTCATCATGCTGATTCTGGTAGCACTCCTGGAACTTGTACCACCGCAGGTCATCGGCTGGGTCATCGACCGCATCACCCAGGAGACGCTGACCGGCAATCTGCTCATGTGGTATATTCTGCTGCTAGTTGCTGTGGCTATTCTGACATACATATTCAGGTATTTCTGGCGCATCATGATATTCGGGGCCAGCTACCGGCTCGGCAGAATACTGCGCTCAAGGCTCTACCGCAAGTATTCCGAAATGAGCCCGGCGTTCTATCAGAAGCGGCGGACAGGAGACCTCATGGCACACGCGACAAATGATATCCAAGCAGTGCAGTCGACAGCCGGAGCTGGTATTCTGACCATTGCGGATTCCCTGATTACGGGCGGGGCAGTGCTCATTACAATGGCGATTACGATCAGTCCGGAGCTGACACTGCTTGCCATGATTCCACTGCCGTTCATGGTCATACTAACAAGCTACTACGGCAAGCTTCTCAACCGTGGCTTCAAAAAGGCTCAGGCTGCCTTCAGCATGCTGAACGATAAGACGCAGGAGAGCATATCGGGGATCAAAGTGACGAAAACATTCGGCTACGAACAGAGCGACCAGGCAGATTTTCGGAAAATGAGTGATGATGTCGTCGAGAAGAATCTCAAGGTATCGAAAGTGGATGCACTATTTGATCCGACCATCATGACCATCATCGGTGCCAGCTACTTCATATCCATATTCTATGGTGCACGGATGGTACTGGATGATACGATTTCAATCGGTGAACTGGTCACTTTCACGACGTACCTCGGCATGATGGTGTGGCCGCTGCTCGCACTCGGCTGGTTCTTCAACCTGGTGCAGCGGGGCAGTGCCTCCTATGATCGTATCCAGGAGATAATGGATACGAGAAATCAGGTCGGCGTCGACTATAAGATAGAAGACCAGCCTGAGGGAGACATCACTTTCGATCTCGGTGCATTCAACTTCCCGGATGACGAGTCGGATGGATTGAGGGATGTGCGATTCACAATCGAAAAAGGGACGACGGTCGGCATCGTCGGCAGAACGGGATCTGGCAAAAGTGCCCTGATCCGGCTGCTGCTGCGTGAATTCGATACAGTCAATCCGGAAGATATCAAGTATGGCGAACATCCCCTGCGCGACTATGAGATCAGCAATCTCAGAAGACAGTTCGGCTATGTGCCGCAGGACCACTTCCTGTTCTCTACATCAATTCAGAACAACATCGCCTTCAGCAATCCTGAAATTGAAAAAGAAGAGATATATCATGCGGCAAGACTGAGTCATGTCCATGAAGATATCAAAGGGTTCACAGAAGGCTACGAAACGGTTGTCGGAGAGCGGGGTGTGTCCGTTTCCGGTGGTCAGAAGCAGCGCATCTCCATTGCACGTGCTCTGATCATGGATCCCGAAGTGCTGATTCTGGATGATTCCCTGTCTGCGGTCGATGCTGAAACTGAGGAACAGATTCTCACCAATCTGCAGAACAGCCGCGCAGGCAAGACAAATATCATCACAGCACACCGTATGAGTGCCGTCAGTCATGCCGATCTCATCATTGTCATGGACAATGGCACCGTCATCGAACACGGAAACCACCGTGAACTGATGAATCAGGGTGGCTGGTATCATGAAACCTATAACACCCAGGCATTGCGTGATGCACTCGAGAGCTCCCTCGATGATCTCGTTCTGAAGGAGGAAAAATAGATGGAAAACAACCAGTTCAATCTCTCTTTCAATGATCAGAAGACAGTGCTCCTGAGACTGATGAAGTATACACTGCCTTTCAAGGGCATCCTGACGATCGGGTTCATCATGCTGATCATTTCGACCATCACCGGTGTCGCGACACCTTACCTGGTCATGATATTCATAGATGACTACTTGACGCCCGGCGTGTTTCCAGAGTCCGAGATCATGTGGCTCGTCATCGCCTTTCTGGCAGTCCAGCTGATCGGCGCGATTACCACCTATATGCAGATCTACCTGTTCCAGTACCTGGCATTCAAGGTCATCCAGCAGCTCAGGATCGATGCCTTCGATAAGATCGGCAGGCTTGGCATGCGGTACTTCGACAAGGTGCCGGGCGGCAGTGTCGTGTCACGAATCACCAATGATACGGAGGCCATCGTCGAAATGTTCATCGGAGTGCTCGCTACATTCCTGATGGCGTTCTTCATGGTCATATCAAGCTTCATCATGATGTTCGTCCTGAATGTCAGACTTGCGCTCATGGCGCTTGTATTCATGCCGGTCATCGTGCTGGTCCTGGCCGTATACCGCAAGTACTCGGCGAACTTCTTCTCCCATGCAAGGCAATTGCTCAGTGATCTGAACGCCAAGCTGGCAGAATCGATCGAAGGGATGAAGATCATCCAGGTGTTCAACCAGGAGAACCGTCTGAGCAATGAGTTCAACGAAATCAATGAAATGCACTATAAATACAATATGAAAAATGTCAGACTTGATGGTCTGCTGCTCAGGCCCGCCATCAGCATGATT
The DNA here is from genome assembly GCF_009831115.1 of Salinicoccus hispanicus. Taxonomy (GTDB): domain Bacteria; phylum Bacillota; class Bacilli; order Staphylococcales; family Salinicoccaceae; genus Salinicoccus; species Salinicoccus hispanicus. The sequence continues at coordinate 287,805 of NZ_WUUK01000001.1, forward strand.
TCTGTCCTGGCCATTGCACTCATTCTCGGCTATTTCGGACTGCTCAGCTTTGAATCCACTGTCACTGCCGGTGTCATATTCGCCTTCATCCAGTACATGGAACGATTTTTCGAGCCGCTCAGCCAGGTCAGTCAGAATCTGAACATCTTCCAGCAGGCACTTGTTTCAGCAAGCCGTGTATTCACACTGATGGATGATGACCGCATCGAGCCGGCACAGTCCGAAGATGCTGCTTCAAAAGTGACGGACGGCCATATCGAGTTCAGAAATGTCACTTTCAGCTATGATGGCAGTACGGAGGTTCTAAAGGACATCTCATTCACAGCAAGACCTGGTGAGACCGTTGCTCTTGTCGGCCATACCGGCTCGGGCAAGAGTTCCATCATCAACCTGTTCATGCGTTTCTACGAGTTCGAGCAAGGGGATATACTGGTGGATGGCCATTCCATCAAGCAGATTCCAAAGCAGGAATTGAAGGAGAAGGTCGGTCTCGTACTGCAGGATCCATTCATCTTCTATGGCACCATCGAGTCGAACATCAGGCTCTATCATCCAGCAATGACCTTTGAACAGGTCAAGGCAGCGGCAGAATTCGTCTACGCTGACAAGTTCATATCAAAGCTGCCGGGTGACTATAGCCATAAGGTGATCGAAAAGGGCAGTGCCTTCTCAAGCGGAGAGCGTCAGCTCCTCGCCTTCGCACGCACCATGGCAATCGATCCGAAAGTGCTGATTCTTGATGAGGCAACAGCCAATATCGACTCCGAGACGGAGGAGCAGATCCAGCATTCTCTTGAGAGGATGCGCAGAGGCAGGACAACACTGGCCATCGCCCACCGGCTGTCGACCATCCAGGACGCAGACCAGATTCTCGTTCTCAATAAGGGTGAAATTGTGGAGCAGGGCACACATGATTCACTGATCCGCTACGGTGGCATCTATCATAAAATGTACCAGCTTCAGAACGGACAGCAGTAAATGTCATAGAAAGTTCTAAAATAATAGCTTAATGTATGCATGTACCTCCATCATGTCTGTTAGAATGACATCTGAATGGAGGTATTTCTATGGGTAGCGAAGTCACTTTTCTCCTCGCATTCGGAGCCGGCGTACTGAGTTTCGTCTCACCGTGCGTACTTCCGGTTTTCCCAGCGTTCATCTCCTATATAACAGGGATGAGCTATAATGAAGTTGAAAGTCAGAAATTCAATTTCCGTGCAATTCTTCATACATTATTCTTTCTAGTCGGTTTCAGTCTTATCTATATTGCGCTCGGATTCGGTACGGCATTCTTTGGCGGCCTGTTCATCGAGCATTCAAATCTGATCCGTCAGCTCGGCGCGATACTGATCGTTATATTCGGGCTGATCGTCACAGGTGTGCTCAACTTCGATTTTCTGATGAAGGACAGGAAAGTCCATTTTAAAAATAGGCCATCCGGCTTCATCGGCTCCATCCTGATCGGCATGGCATTCGGTGCCGGCTGGACACCGTGCAATGGCCCGATCATCGGTGCCATATTCGCCATGAGTGCAACCGAGCCGAATAATGCACTGATGCTGATGGTCGTATACTGCCTCGGTTTCGGAGTACCTTTCTTCACATTGAGCTTCTTCGTGTCGAGAACCAGGTGGATGTTGAAGTACTCGAACCATATCATGAAAGCCGGCGGAATCGTCATGATTCTGATGGGTATATTGCTCTATTTTGATGGCCTGACACAGATCATCATCTGGCTGCAGCCGCTCTTCGGCGATTTCCAGGGGTTCTGATCATGAGTATCGAAAGCATACTGTTCACTGCCGCCTCCATCATGGCGGTCATCATGGGACTCATTGCAGTTTTCGTCAGGCAGAAGGCGGCCAAACGGCCGCTGACACTGCCTAAAATCATCATTCCGCCGGTCATGATGTCGACCGGTGCACTGATGTATGTATTTCCGTACTTCAGGCTGACGCCATTTGAAATCGGAGAAGCGATTGTCATGGGTCTGATCTTCTCGATTGTACTCGTCGTCACCACCCGCTACGAAGAGAAGGATGGCAGACTCTATGTCAGACAGTCCAGAATGTTCCCGGTCATACTGATCGGCCTTCTCGTCCTGAGAATCATATTAAAAGCAATACTCTCCCTGAGCATTTCACCGGGAGAGATTGGTGGCATGTTCTTCCTTCTGGCGTTCGTCATGATCGTCGTCTGGAGGATATCGATGTTCATCCACCTGCAGACATTCAATAAGCAGCAGATCAAGTCACTTTGATCTGCTGCTTATTTTTTCTGTCTGTTCAAATATGGAGAATTTCTGCTTTTCATCATCTGCATACTGGAAGAGATCCTCGTACGGCGTGTAGTCGATTTCGAGTTCATTCAGCTTCTTCTTCATGAACTTATGATCCCTTTTCGGGGTCGCGATGATATAGCCCTTCATGATGTGGTCGAGTGTAATGTCATCTGCGCCTTCATCGAGCGCAATCTTTGATATGCGGCCGGCAATCCGTTCCTTGGCTACGTCCCTGAATATCTCGGGGACCGGCATGACCAGTTCATTCAGCAGATTTCTTGCCTCGTCGTTCCACAGGGGCAGTGCCCGGTCGATGTACAGGTCCTGCCAATCCAGTTCACTGTATCCGTCCTCTTTAGGCATGCGTTTCAGAAACTTCCGGAACATGAAATATCCGCCGATGATCATAAGACCCAGCATGACGAAAGTCCATAGCGCAATGAGCCACATGATTATATCGTTCATTCCCTCACCTCCCAGTCATTATAGAAAATATATATTCGATTGTCCATCGAATCATTTGTGACGATATATAGGGTGAAGGAGGTGAAAGCCATGCTTAAGAGTACAAACGCAAAGTTCTATTTCTTTGAAGCGGATGAGAGCGGTAAGGAAAAACTCCGTTTCAGATCCGTCAGAAACCTGGATACGACGTCAACAGACGAAGCCATCAATACACTGGCAAGCATCTATCAGAACCTGACGAATGATGTGTATCCGATTGTCGAGAAAGAACAGACCTACGTCATCAACTAATAATGAAAAGGAGGAAGAAAAATGACCAAGAAGCTTGTAATTGTATTCGACACGGATCTAAGCCGCCGTTTCACACTCACAATCAATAATCCGAAAGAAGATCTGACTGAAGCGACACTTGTGGCTGAAGCGGAGCGACTCATCGAGTTGGGCGTCCTCGCACCGATGCAGGGTAGACCGGTATCCGTGCATTCGGCGAAGATTGTAGAGCAGAACGTTACAGAGATCATCTAGCAATGGAATGGGTAACACTGGTCAGCGATGTTGGATTTCCGGCTGTGATCACATTCTTTCTGCTCCATCGTATGGAGCAGAAACTGGATGACCTCATCATATCCATCAGGCAGCTGCACTGAAAAAAACCATCCCCAAATTTACTTGGGGATGGTTTTTCTTGTATAATCATATTCAATGAGGTGGTTTAAATGAAAATTCTACATACAGGAGACTGGCATATTGGAAAACGTCTGAACGGCGTGGATATGATAGAGGATCAGCGGCATATGCTGGACCAGCTGCTGGACCATATCGATGAATCATCAGTCGACCTGGTCGTTGTGGCAGGGGATGTGTTCGACCGGAGCAATCCTTCGCAGTCCGCACTGAAACTCGTCAATGAATATCTTTATAGGATCAATATAGAAAAAGGCATACCGGTGCTTGCCATCAGCGGCAATCATGACAGCCGCTCACGGCTCGACTACGGCAGCTACTGGTTTGAAAAAAGCAACTATCATATGCGGACGTCACTTGAGGATATCACGACACCTGTAGTAATCGATGATCATCATTTCTATATGGTTCCCCATATGGATGTACTTGAGGCCAAGGTGTTCTTTGATGATGATTCAATCAGATCCCATCATGATGTCTACAAAAAGGTTACAGAGGAGATTGCCACAGTCATGGACAAGGATGCCTACAACGTGATGATCGGACATATGTTCATTTCAAATGGCAAAGCCTCCGACTCCGAGCGTCCGCTGTCCATCGGACTGTCTGAAGAGGTCGGGGCGGATCTGTTTGAAGCCTTCGACCTGGTACTGCTCGGACACCTGCATCATCCGTTTGCGATTACGCATGAACGCATATTCTACAGCGGATCGCTTTTGAAGTATTCTTTTTCGGAAGTGAAGCAGCCGAAAGGCTTCCGCATGGTCGAGACCGACAATACGAAATGCAGGTTCATTCCACTGCATCAGCAGCGGGATCTCGTCCACTACCAGGGCACATTTGAAGAAGTGATCAATGAGACAGTGATGTTCGAGGACAAGGCAGCATACTTCAAATTCGAACTGTCCGGAATGAGCCATATCAACGATCCGATGGCAAAGCTCAAGATGATCTACCCGAACGTCATGGAGCTGCGGCCGCTCGTTGAAAAGCGTGAGCATGTCCGGGCACAGATTGATGTCCACCAGTCGAGTGATCGTGAAATATTCGAATCGTTCATCGAAAGCGTGCATGGTGAGCCGCTGACAGAGTACCAGGGGCAGATTTTCAATACTTATTTCAAAGGTGATGCAGATGAAGCCGATTCAGATTAATATGCAGTACTTTGGTCCTTTCGAGAACCAGACCATAGATTTTGATGATGTATCCGACAGCATGTTCCTGATCAGCGGCCGCACAGGTTCCGGCAAAACGATGATATTCGATGCCATCACCTACGCACTCTATGGCACACTGTCGACAAGCGACCGGGCAGAAGGATCGGTCAGAAGCCAGTTCGCCACGGACGATGATATCAGCGCCATCCGACTGTCATTTGAAATACGCGGCAGAAGATACACGATCGAGCGGACGCTCTCCTACCAGAAAGCGGGCAGGAAGACGCCCGTGCCGCCGAAGGCGGTGCTCTATGATGCGGATGGGAAAGTGCTTGAAGGCAGCATCAACGGGGTAAAATCGATGATCCTTGAGATCCTCCAGCTGAATGCCGACCAGTTCAGGCAGATTCTGATCCTGCCGCAGGGTGAATTCAAAAGACTGCTGACATCTTCAAGCGAGCAGAAGCAGGAAATATTGAGGACACTGTTCCGGACCGAACGCTTCGTCAAGTTCGAACATAAGCTGAACGAACTGAAGAAGGAGAAGCTTAAAGGCAGTGAAATGGTGGAAACGAAGATCGCCGAGCGATTCAATACGATTACCGGCGAGGAGCACCCGGAGGTGGCCGAACTGCTCAAGGTCGAGTTCCCGACATTCGCCAGAAGGATGGAGACGATCGACAAGGTGCAGGCGATCATCGAAAAAAGGAAGGCAGAGGTCGAGCGGGCTCTCGTCACAAATAAAGACAGGCTCGATACATTGGGAGAGGTACTTAAAAAGAAGAAAGACAATAACGCGCGGATCGAAGAAGTGGAGAAAATAAAAACCAATCTTGCATCACTTGAAGATGACGCCTCCCGTATCCAGTCGCTCGAAACAGAAATCGAGTCCTACCGTACGATCAAGGAAATGGAGTATACACTGCGGACGGAGTCGGGTGCACGAGAACAGAAATCACGGATCGAAACTGAACTATCGGACTTGAAAACGCAGTTCTCACGTGTGGATAAAGCACTTGAAGTCATCGGGCAGAAGCACGGCGAACTGCAGGAGAAAAGTGATTTCTATCAGCGGGCGGAAACATGGCTGAATACGACGGAACGGTTCATGCATAATGAAGAGATAGAAAATATCCATGAGACGATGGCTTCACTAAAAGCACGCAAATCGGAGATATCCAAGGAGAACAGTGCAATTTCCGAAAAACTTGAAGCGGTTGCTGAAACACTTGGCAAGGATGCATGGAATCGTGAACAGTCGGAGCAGCTGAGTCGGGAGCGATACGCAGTCGACAATGAGATATCTGCACTCGAACAGGCCATTGGTACGGAGAATGAGTTGAGACAGTATGATGCTGAAAAAGCCACTCTGACGGATGTGATCAAGAAGATAGATCAGAAGCATGCACGCATCGAGTCAGAACGTAAGGAAAAGCAGGATGCTCTTAAAAGCCGCTATTCTGCAGAGGATGGTGCCCATATTGAACACCTGATCGGTCATCTCGAAGTTGGCGCGCCATGTCCGGTGTGCCAGCAGACGGTACAGGCGCTACCTGAAGCCCATCAATATCTTTCAGCAGAGGAAGAGGAGGCCTTCAGAGCGTTAGAAGCGGATCTTGAGGCACTCTCAAACGATAGAAGTGGCAAGGCGCGTCGTTTGGACGTAGTCGATGCACTGCTGGCTGATAAAACGCGCAAGGATCTGGATGCATTAAACGCCTCGCTTGAAGAGTACAGGCAGAAGGAGAAGGATCTCAAGCAGCGTATTGAGGAAGAGAAAAGGCGATTTGAAGAGAAGCAGCAGCTCGAAAAACAGCAGAACACGCTGAACAGCAGACTGAACGACAACAGGCTTGAACAGAACAATGTCGATCACAAGCTCAGCCACGCCGAGTCGCTTCTATCGGAATTCAGATCTCAGACAAGCTATGATGACTACAGGACATTCGCCGAAATGCATCATAAATGCCAACGGTCTCTCGAGGACTATAAGGCGCAGGTTAAGGAAAATGAACAGAAGCAGCTCCAATATCGCGAACAGAAATCACGGCTTGAAGAGAAGCTTTCCTATCTTCAGAAACAGCTTGATGAAGTAGCTGAGCAGCTCAGAACGCTGTCTCCGGAAATCGATGCCTTTGCAGGCAGGATGAACAGTGACCGATCACAGATGCTCACACTGCTCGAGCGCTCGGACATCCAGTCCGTGGAGCAGACGGTCAAGGAACACCATAGCCGGAAGTCACTGCTCGAAACAAGGCAGAACGTCCTGATGGAGACACTTGAAAGTGAGTCGATGCAGGATACTGCAGAAGAACAGAATGAAATTGAACAGCTCACCGCGCAAAATGAAACATTGACGAATCAGAGAGTCCGATTGGAAACCCAGCTCGAGCAAAATAGGAAGACAGCCGACTCGATCAGCAAGCTGATTGCCGAGTATGAAGCGGCACTGGGTGAGATCCAGTCGCTGATCGAACTGGTCGACGTCGTGTCAGGCAGAAACGAGCAGAAAGTCTCGCTGGAGCGCTATGTGCTTACCTACTATCTCGACCGCATACTCGATATCGCCAATATCAGGTTGCTTGAAATGACGAACCACCGTTATGAACTGAGAAGGAGTACCAACAGAAGCAACCGCAAAACTGGTTTGGATATTGAAGTGTTCGACTTCTACAACAATCGCTCCCGCCACATCACTTCACTATCCGGCGGAGAATCCTTTCAGGCGGCACTGACTCTGGCGCTTGCCATGAATGAAGCACTGCAGCAGGAATCCGGCGGTATCAGTCTCGACACGATGCTGATTGATGAAGGGTTCGGAACACTTGATCCCGAGACGCTGGATATGGCTGTGAACACACTGATCGAGCTGCAGACGAGCGGCAAGATGGTCGGCATCATCTCCCATGTTGAGGAACTGAAGGAACGCATGGAGAATATACTCGAGGTCAGTGCAGTCAACGAACGGAGTACGGCACGATTCAAATAAAACAATGGGGAACCATGAGGAAGTAGTGAAGCAATGCAAATTAGAATGGCCTACAGACCGAGCCAGAAGTCAGTATTGATCGCCACATTGATGATGGGATCGTTTCTTGTTCTGCTCAACCAGATGCTGCTTGTCACCGTCGTGCCCCCGATCATGTCGGCATTCGACATCCCATTCAGTACGGCGCAATGGCTGACGACGGGATTCTTTCTCGTCAATGGCATCATGATTCCGGTATCGGCATTTCTGATTCATAAGTTCACTTCGAGGCGCCTGTATCTGCTCGGGATGATGATTTTCATCATCGGTACGATACTTGCCGCCGTAGCACCCATCTATCCGGTACTGCTTTCGGGCAGAATTCTGCAGGGCATTGCCGCAGGCATCATGATGCCACTGACCCAAGTCATCCTGCTGACCCAGTTTCCACTGGAGCAGCGGGGCCGGGCGATGGGCTACTATGGACTCGTCATCGGTGTGGCGCCGGCAATAGGTCCACCGCTTGCCGGATACATCGTCGGCTTCTGGCCATGGCGTACACTGTTTCTGATCGTACTGCCGCTGGTGCTGGCCAACTTTATTCTGGCGTACTTTTCTATGCGCAACGTCACGCATCAGACAGATCCGAAAGTCGATATTCCATCCATCGTTCTATCCACACTCGGTTTCGGTGGCCTGCTCTACGGCTTTTCTGTAGCTGGCACAAGAGGGTGGGGCGATCCGCTTGTTCTCACATCCATCATTGCAGGTATGATTCTGGTGTTCATCTTCACCAGGCGCCAGTTCGGACTGCGCCAGCCGATACTTGAGATGAGCGTATTCAAAAACCGCTACTTTCTCATCAGTTCACTGGTCGGTGTCATCGTCTTCACTTCCATGGTCAGTGCCAACAATATTCTGCCCGTACTGATGCAGGACATGCTCGGCTACACGCCATTCGAATCGGGACTCGCACTGCTTCCCGGGGCGCTGGTGATGGGCGCGACCATGCCGATCGCCGGTGTGCTTTTCGACAAGTTCGGCATACGGATTCTGACATTCCTGGGCATGGCACTGATACTTGTCACTTCCATCCTGATGTCATTTCTGAATCAGGAGACGACCTTCACGTACCTGGCTGTCGTCTATACATTCAGACTGCTCGGGACTGGACTCACACTGATGCCGCTCACCACCTTTGCGATGAATGCACTGCATGACGATCTCATTCCGGACGGCACTGCCATGAACAATACGATGCGCCAGATCGGCGGCTCGATATTTACAGCCGTCATGGTCACCATCATGACTGGAGTAGCACTGAATCTATCATCAGGTGCACCTTCAGTCACACAGGAGATTACCGGTGTAAACATGTCCTTCGTCTTCTCGGCTGTGATGGCTGGCGTGGGACTCGTACTTACTTTATTCATGAAAGAGCAGAATTGACGTCTTAGTTCACACGATAGTAGGGAATGCGCCATACTCTTTTCACAAAATATGCCTTTTTGCATATTGTCCTCTGGAATTTATTTGATATAGTTAAAGTCAAAGAATAATCGGAGGGTTTTGAATGAGGAAGTCGATTTCCATTATATTTGTTTTAGTACTCGCATTATCAGCATGTAATTCCTCCGGAGTGGAAGTCATGTCCCGCTATGGGAATACGATCGATGATTTTGAAGTGACCAATCAGAATGAAGAGACATTTACGAAGGCAGACATGGAAGGTAAAGTATGGCTGCTGGACTTCATATTTACAAATTGTGCAACAGTATGTCCGCCGATGACAGCAAATATGACACAGGTCGTGAATGAACTAGAGGATAAAGGCATCGAGGACTACGGCGTCCTCAGCTTCTCGGTCGACCCGAAGACCGATTCACCAGAAGTGCTGACGGACTATCTTTCATATTATGACGTACCGGAATCAACAGAGTGGCAGATGGTGACAGGATACGACTATGACTTCATCAGAAACTTCGCCGAGAACAACTTCAAGACCATCGTGGCACCACCGCCGGAAGGCAGCAACCAGGTGACCCATGGCATCAGCTTCTATCTGATTGATCAGAATGGGAAGATCATCAAAGACTATGCCGGTGTTGATACCGGAGATACCGAATTCGCTCTCGATGATATTGTTTCAGATGTTGAGACACTTGTTGAAGAAGGGCCGGAATAAAAATTCCATATGAACAGAAAAGTACCAGATTCTGAACTCAGGATCTGGTACTTTTTAAATTTGTTTTAATGATAAATGTCTTTAAACAAAGTCAATATAATTATCGAATATCTGGATAGATAGACCATTTGAAGTATATCAAGAAAGCATGTTATTACCTGTTGCTATTGAAACAATGATCGTATATTCAAGAGCGAAACAAAACACAAAAAAGCACAGTTCAGAAGAACTGTGCCAACAACGTATCTTATTATTTAACTTCTAACTGAATAGATTCAGTCCGAGGGGAGAGCCCTCATCATTGTTCCGGTTTTTTTCTATCAGTATAGGTCTTCTCTTGCTCTCTCTGAAATTTCCTTCCGTTTTGAATAGATGTTGGTCACAATGGTTTTTAAAACTGCATAGAAAGGCACTGCAAGTATGATGCCCCAAATCCCGGCAATGTTTCCGGCAGCAAGTATTATTGTAATGACTGTCAGAGGGTGGACGTTCAGCGCGTTGCCCATGACATTCGGTGTGATCAGATTTCCTTCGATCTGCTGGGCAATGATCATGATGATTGTCACATATACCGCCATAATCGGGTCCTGTACCAGAGCGACGATCACTGCTGGTATGACCGCAAGATAAGGACCGAGAAATGGGATGACATTGGTCGCTACACCGATAAGCGCCAGCAGAAATGCATAATCAAGTCCGATGATCAAGTAGCCGATCAACAGCATGACACCGACACATAGACTGACAAATAGTTGTCCGACGATGTAGGACTTCAGAGTTTCATCCACATCATGCAAAGTTTTACGTAGCCATGTGCGTCTTTCTCCGGAGAAGAAATGGGTTACAAACGGTGCGAACTTCTGATGATCGATCAGAATGTAAATCAGGAAAAATGGAACCAGAATTAGCGTAAGTACCCCAGAGAACAGTCCCGTCAGGAAAGATACAATCCAAGATCCGACATTGGAAGCCATGTCGGAAAACTGTCCGGTCAGGTTGTTAGCCTGCTCCTGGACGGAGTTCGGCAAGTGGTCACGCTGACTCAGGAGAGAGCGTCCATACTCTTCAACATTCCTGATAATTTGGGGAGCATTATTCACAAAAGAATTGATCTGGCTGGAAACAATGGGTGCGATAAGAATGTAAGATAGCCAGATAAGTACTCCAAGTAGCACAAAAATCAGCAGGATGGCTGACCATTTGGGAAATCCCTTTCCCTCGAGGAAATACAAGACAGGTCTTGTCAGGTAAAAAAGTACGCCACCAATCAACAGCGGAAGAAAGATGGTTTGTGCGATCACCACAAGTGGAGAGAATATACCTTGAACGTCCATAAACAAACGGATGATCAATAATAAGAAAATAATAGCGACAGCTGTCCGAAACCATACTTTGTGTGTCATTCAAACACTCCTTTCTCTTATACTTTATACCCGAATGGCCATATCATATTTGGGCATGGCTATATTTCATCCTTGCGAAATGCTGTAATCAGGAATGAGTATACTGAATGAAACAGATCAGTTGGAGGAGAATTCGAATGGACTATATTAAGCAATTTAACCAATTGCTGCGGAAATTGGACTAATTGGTTATCTATGAACCGCATTTCTATTCTTAAAATGATTATTCATAACATTAAAAAAGATAAGGGATTATCAGATCTTTTAAAGTGCAGATTTAACCGGTTGATAATAAATGCAAACATAAGTGATGCCTAATCTAATAATAATCACTTTTGATTCATGCAGACAAATTTATTTATTGTGTCTCAAGGCCTCTTGGAATAGAATTAGTTCGGAGGTGGTCATATCAACCAGATAGACAATAATTCTATAATACATAATCCCACCGGAAAAAAACGGCTGGGACTTGCTTTACTTTTAAGTCTGCTTGGCATCATGGGGCCGTTGAATATCGATATGTATCTGCCAAGTTTCCCTGGCATTGCGCAGGATCTCGGTACAAGCACATCACTTGTACAGGTCAGCTTGACAGCATGTCTGCTCGGGCTCGCATTCGGTCAGGTTGTCATAGGGCCCATCAGTGATTCAACCGGCAGAAAGAGGCCACTGATAATATATACATCATTGTTTGTGGTCTCATCAATATTCTGTGCCGTGTCACCAAACATCTATGTGCTGATCGCAGCAAGGTTTCTGCAAGGCTTCACGGCTGCAGCAGGGGTCGTGCTGTCACGTGCAGTGGTGCGTGATGTATTCAGCGGCAGGGAGCTTACGAAGTTCTTCTCCCTGCTGATGGTCATCAATGCCATCGCACCCATGGCTGCACCGATTGCAGGGGGTGCGATACTACTGCTGCCTTTTGCCAGCTGGCATACGATATTTCTATTTCTCGCCATTCTTGGATTTATCATCGTCATCATTGTTGGTGTAGGACTCAAGGAGACATTGCCTCCTGAGAAGCGCATACCGCGTTCAACGATGGCATCGGTCCGTACAATGGGTGGCCTGTTTACCAATCGTTCATTCATCGGCTATGCAGTCATCGTCGGTTTTGTGCATGGGGGCAGCTTTGCCTATGTCTCCGGAACACCATTCGTCTACCAGGAGATCTACGGCGTTTCCCCACAGACTTTCAGTATATTATTTGGCATAAACGGTATTGCCATTATCATAGGCAGTTTCATCATCGGCCGTCTGGGCGGGATTATCCACGAAAGGCAGCTCCTTAAAACAGCTGTCATCATTGCGGTCAGTGCAACATTCCTGCTGCTTATCATGACCATTATAGAAGGACCATTGGCTGCCATTGTCATACTGATTTTCATCTATATGACGACAATGGGTATGACACTTACAAGTACGTTCACTCTCGCCATGGCCCGTCAAGGTCAGCAGGCAGGGAGTGCAAGTGCGGTTCTCGGTATGCTTCCACTCTTGATAGGTGCTCTATGTTCCCCACTGGCAGGTATTAATGAAGCATCGGCAGTACCAATGGGAGCGATACTATTCGTTACTTCATCAATCGGTCTGATTGCATTCTTTAAGCTGACTGAACAAGAATATGAATTTTAAAAAATGATTGTTCAACCATTTAATAGAATGTTGGATTAAGGATAAACAGAGTAGAGCAATCTGCTCTATTTTTTATGTCTTTTTAAATAATTGTAGATACTTTGGAAGGATAGATCGATTTGGTATTCAAACAGAAATCCAGCAAAAAGTGATTTGATGCAATTATTTCAATTAATCTCTCCCAACCGCTTTCTGTTCAATAATTTCCGGAACACTGTTAAAATGAATTGAAAACTCATATAAAAGAGGGCTGTATCATGAGTAATAGCAATAGATATAAGAAGGCACAGATTGCGACGATGATCGGCATCGGTGTCAATCTTCTACTGGCAATTCTGAAGACGGTCGGTGGCATTGTGGGCAATAGCCGTGCGCTGATTGCGGATGCGGTTCACTCTGCGTCGGATGTGATCAGCTCGGTTGCTGTACTGGTCGGCATCCGTGCTGCACAGAAGCCGCCGGACAGCGAGCATCCATATGGTCATGGCAAGTCTGAGAATGTAGCGACGCTCATCGTGGCCATTCTGCTTGTCATTGTAGGTTTCGAGATCATCTACAATGCCATCCTGTCGGTGCTTGATGGCGCTGTCGAAAGCAATACATCGATGATTGCACTCTATATCATTATATTTTCCATTGTAGTTAAAGAAGCGCTGTTCCAATATAAGTTCAGACTGGGCACGAAAATAAAGAGTCCGGCACTGATTGCCGATGCTTGGCATCACCGTTCGGATGCCATTTCGTCCGTAGTTGCACTCATCGGTATCGGACTGTCCATCGTCGGCGCCGCGTTCGGCATCCCGTATCTCGGCTACCTCGACCCGGTGGCAAGTGCGGTCATCGCGCTGATCATCATGTACATGGGCTACCAGCTTGCCAAGGAGGCTGTCAGCATGAGCCTTGAAGTGGTGCTCACCGATGAAGAGACGGAAGCGATGCGCAAGACGGTCATCGGCATAGATAAAGTAAGGCAGATCGACCGGCTCATTGCCCGTTCACACGGTTCCTATGTCATCATTGATATCAAGATCAGTGTCGACGCGGATATTACAGTTGAAGAAGGGCACCATATTGCACGCATCGTCAAACAGACACTGCTTGGAAACCACGAAGAAGTAAAAGATGTGAATGTTCACGTCAATCCATACTGATAACAGGAGATGTGTATTATGACAGCAAGAAAAGTAATATTGGACTGTGACCCGGGACATGACGACGCAATATCCATCATCATCGCTGCTTCCAGACTGAGTGATCTTGAAATCCTCGGTATTACGACAGTTGGCGGCAATGTTGAAGTGGAAAAAAATACGATCAATGCCCTGAAGGTCAAAGATCTGCTTGGACTCGATGTACCAGTTGTACAGGGAGCCGAAAGACCGCTTGTAAAGAAAAGTGAAGTGGCAACGGAAATCCATGGTGAATCGGGGATGGATGGGCCCGTACTGCCGAAGCCGAAAAGCAAGCCGGACGCGGGACATGCGGTCGATTTCATTATCGATCAGGTTTTGGCCGTGAAAGGCAAAGTTACACTTGTACCGACGGGACCATTGACAAACATAGCCTTGGCTTTGCTTAAAGCACCGAAAATAAAGCATAAAATTGAAGAAGTCGTGCTGATGGGCGGAGGCACTTTTGGCAACTGGACACCAAGCGCTGAATTCAACATCTTCGTCGATGCTGAAGCGGCCAAAGTTGTATTCGAGAGCGGTGTGCCTATAACCATGTTCGGGCTCGATGTCACGCATCAGGTCATTGCGACGAAAGAAATCCAGCAGCGACTATCCAAAGTGGACAACAAGGTAGCAAAGTTTGTTTCCGAACTGCTCGTCTTCTTTGGCGATATGTACGAAGATCACTTCGGCATTGAGGGTGGGCCGATCCATGATGCTTGCACAACGATGTATCTGCTGAAGCCGGAACTGTTTGATTTCAAACATGTCCATGTGGCGGTGGAGACAAGAGGCGAGTTCACCTACGGCGCAACAGCAGTTGATCTGCTCAATGTGACAGGGAGAATACCGAATACACACTTTGCCCACCAGGTGGATCAGGAAGCGTTCTGGAACCTTTTCGAAGCTGTACTTGAATCATACGATGAGGTGAAGTAGGATGAAACAGCCGAAAATTACTGTCATCGGCAGTATTAATATGGACCTTGTCACTGTTGCGGATGTGATGCCTGCACAGGGAGAGACTATCAGGGGAGAGAACTTCAGAACACTGCCGGGAGGTAAAGGGGCCAACCAGGCGGTGGCTGCAGCACGACTCGGTGCAGAAGTCGATATGATCGGCAAAGTGGGGGATGATCCGTTTGGATATGCACTTCAGGAAAACCTTGAGTCGCAGGGTGTAGATACGCAATCTGTAACGGTGGAATCCGGCATCTCATCCGGTCTCGCCAATATCATTGTTTCTGATAACGACAATAGGATTATCATCATTGCAGGTGCGAACAATAGAGTGGGCACTGAATATATCGACAGGTTCACAAAACAGATCCAAGCGAGTGATTATGTACTCATCCAGTTCGAGATTCCCAAATCCACTATCGAATACATACTGGAACTGTGCAGCAGTCACGGCGTACCGGTCATTATCAATCCGGCGCCTGCCATGGTGCTTGAGGACAGATTCTGGGAAATGGCAACATATATTACACCCAATGATCACGAAGCAGAAGCGCTCTTTGCCTATAATGGTGACAATCTCCCGAAATTCCATGATAAGCTTATCATCACGAATGGTGCCAAAGGGGCCTCCTTCTATAGAGAAGATGAACGGATTACCGTAGCCGGACACAAAGTGGAAGTGGCAGATACAACCGGGGCTGGTGATACATTCAATGGTGCGCTCGTTGTGGCACTCGCTGAGGGCAGGACGGTGGATGAAGCGATAGCATTTGCCAATAAGGCAGCATCCCTCTCAATACAAAAGCTCGGCGCACAGAGTGGCATGCCTCTAAGAAAAGAAATGAATGATCATTAGAGCAATACATGGTCGCTCTCCCATGTTCTTTTAGCTTGTAACACGAAGTTAATAAAACTAAATAGAAAAAAAGAAATCTGAACTGAGAGTCAAAAATCCTAGTTCAGATTTCTCTTTATATAAGTCGCTTTTTCTAACGTTTTCTAATCAGGTATTATACTCCCCATTGTAATAGACCAAAAAAACAAGAAATAATGGAAAGTAAGAAAGCCTGCATTCATCATTATCGACAAAAGAAGTGTACCTCTTCCTTCCTTTAAGATAAATAAGCAAACAATCCCAAGTATCAGAAATATGGAAGAAACTATTGATAAGAGAATAAAAGGTGAAATCGGAGATATGTTGTTGCTGTAATAAATATCTGCCGGAACTAAATGTAAAACTCTATTAGTCAAGATTAAAAAGAATACAGTCAGCATAATAAAAGTTCCTCTGGTTGCAATCATTCGCAATTTATTTTTCATCATTATTCCCCCTTCATAATATCGAAGGATCGATATGCCTCCAATACTGCAAACCAGTAGTATGATAGTTCCCTCAATCAATAATTTATCGTAGATCCCATAAATTTTAATCGTTTTCAAACCTGCTCCGTATTTCCATCCCTTTATTAATTAGCTTAATATTTTTACCATAATATATGCGAAATAAAAATTACTGGCTTCAAATTAAAATTATAAATTCAGTATTTCAGTTATTTATAACTTCTTTGTAAGATTTTTAATTTATTCTGTTATCGTTACATAAATATCAAGGTCAAACAAAATTCAGAATCAAGAATAGATATAAAAAAGTATGATTAGGCAGTAATAAGACTAATTCTCAGCTACCGGTCAATCTACGTCCGGTCGATTTAGAATATAAACAGGCAAGTGCCATCTATTGATAAACGTATATACATGGGATATACTTGTAGTATCATAAATATGCTCGGGGAGTTGATCAGTATGCATAAGGCAAAGATTGGTCATCGCGAAGCTAGAATCCGCCCTTGGGGCAATAGCCAAGGCGTCAGACTCACGCGTGAAGTTCTGAAAGAAGCAGGGTTCGATGAAAAAGATACGGTGCTTGAAGTGGAAGTCCAGCCCAATCGTATTTCGCTAGTTCCAAAGAACAAACTGACACCGTTTCAGAAGCTATTTGTCGGATACGACGGTGAAAAACCTGAAACAGAATCTCTTTGGGATGAAGCGGAACCAACCGGAAAAGAAGAATGGTAATCTATCGTTTAAAATGATGCGTCTGTACTCGACTTGTATTAAAAGAGTACAGACTTTATTTTTTGGAGGGATGAATATGACAAAGTATTTCAAGGCCGGAGATATTATAAAAATCAATATGTCACCTGCGAAAGGACATGAGCAGCAAGGTTATCGGCCTGCAATTGTAGTCTCAGAAGAAAATGTACATAGACACACAGACCTGATCTGGGTTCTGCCGATTACGAACACGGACAAAAATTATCCAACTCATGTTGCTGTCAACGGGAGAACCAAGAACAACAAAACGACTGGTTATGTACTATGTGAAAAAATCAAAGCCATTGATCCGGCGGCCAGGAGCGCAAGGTTGACAGATGAAGCCGAAAGAGAACTGCTTGAAGACTGCAAGCGGATTATCGATGCCATTACATATATCGGACCGTAACCTTAATTTATACTACGCCTTGAATGAACTTCAGCCTTATCATTGGAGTAATGCATATGATGACATAGCGTTTAAAGAGTGAGATAACGTCCTGTACTTCATGTACATTCAGTTTTCGGAGGTTCAAATATAGTCAGTACTATATACCAGTGATATACTGGTTTTTATTATTGAATGGAAGAAGAGATGAAATCATGAATGTGAATTACGAAGAAAAACCCCAGAAATACTGGATCATCATACTGCTCGGTACGCTCACTGCGATAGGGCCGCTGTCGATGGATATGTACCTTCCTGCATTGCCCATCGTGACAGCGGACCTTGATACAACTGCTTCCTTGGTCCAAATGAGCTTGACCGCCTGTCTCATCGGTCTGGCAGTTGGCCAACTCGTATTCGGACCGCTCAGTGATATAAAAGGCAGAAAAAATCCGCTACTGTTCACATTGGCTGCCTACGCGCTTGTCTCGGTGCTTTGTGCATTTACGGAAAATATCTGGATTTTCATCTTTTTAAGATTCATCCAAGGCTTCACGGGCGCTGCGGGTATCGTCATTGCCAGAGCTGCGGCGCGTGATATGTTTGCGGGAAAAGAGCTGACCAAAGCGTTTGCGCTGTTGGCACTGGTAAACGGTGCTGCACCGATATTGGCGCCGATTTCTGGCGGGTTCGTTTTGAATTTCGGAAGTTGGCCTGTTGTCTTCCTGATCATCGGTGCAATCGGGTTGCTTCTGCTTGTTTCGGTTGCATTACTGTTCAAAGAAACACTGCACTTTGATAACCGTTCGGAAGGCGACGTCTTTGCAGTTGTAAAGACTTTCGATGTGCTGTTCAAGGACAGAACCTTCATGAGTATCGCATTCATTCAGGCGTTGATCATGTCGAGCATGTTCGCCTACATAGCAGGTTCACCATTTGTGCTACAGAACATATATGATGTGACGCCCCAGCAGTTCTCACTCATTTTTGCTTTGAATGGGGTGGGGATCATTGTCGCTGCGCAATTGGCAGGAAAGCTGTCCGGTTATATGGACGAAGCTAGAATCCTTCTGATAGGTGTCCTGATTT
This sequence comes from Salinicoccus hispanicus, assembly GCF_009831115.1. GTDB lineage: Bacteria > Bacillota > Bacilli > Staphylococcales > Salinicoccaceae > Salinicoccus > Salinicoccus hispanicus. The sequence goes on from NZ_WUUK01000001.1 coordinate 306,286, forward strand.
CGCTTTTAGGAAGCATTGGTCTGATTATGATCATCATACTTGATCTGCCGCTGATTCCGATGATACTGGCTCTATTTCTTGTCGTTTCCAGTGTGGGTCTCGTATCCACAACCGCGTTCTCAATGGGTATGCAGAATCAGAGAAAATCTGCAGGCAGCGCTTCGGCACTGCTTGGTCTATTGCCTTTCATAGGTGGCGCGCTTGTATCTCCTTTGGTCGGTTTGGCGGGTGAACAGGTTGCCTGGCCGATGGGATTGGTCATCATCATATGCAGTACCGGTGCACTGCTGATTTTCAACCTGGGCATCAGGATGAAGAAAAATGTACAGCACGGCTAGCGATCATCCATTAAAGTCTGGTAGGCAGGAGGCGTAGAGATGTTTGAAGCAATCGTACATGGATTCATACTGGCACTGGGTCTGATTCTGCCGCTCGGTGCGCAGAACGTTTTCATATTCAATCAGGGCGCGAATCATCAGAGTTTCAGAATGACGCTGCCTGTAGTCATCACTGCCGGTCTTTGTGATACCATACTGATTACTGTAGCGGTACTCGGCATATCGGTCATCCTGCTGTCATTTCCGACCTTGCAGCTTGTCCTTTTCATAATCGGACTGGCATTTCTACTATACATGGCATGGTCGCTGTGGCATGAGAAGCCGGGGAACTTGGATTCCCACCGTACCATGGGGACACTCAAGCAGATCAGTTTTGCGTTTTCCGTGTCCATACTGAATCCGCATGCCATCATGGATATTGTCGGTGTCATCGGAACAAGTGCCACCGCCTACAGCGGCTTTGATAAAGTCGCCTTCACACTGACGACGATAGTCGTATCCTGGATATGGTTCATCGGTCTGGCGATTGCAGGTAAAACGGTCGGCAGAATCGATACGAGCGGCAAGTACCTGGTCATGCTGAATAAAGTATCGAGCATCATTATTCTGATTGTCGCAGGCATCATCGTTAAAAATATTATTGAACTGATCTGGTAAGAATATAAAAAGACAATGTACATGATATATGATCATGTACATTGTCTTTTCTAATTGAATCAACATTATAATTTACTGTCACCGTCAAACAGTTGATCATACTCGTCCTTCAGTTCAGCGAACTTTGTATCCAGGAAGTCAACCCGCCTGAAAGTAATGAAATTCAGAAATCCAATCATAATAAGCTGAAGGATGATCAGTCCCATCAAGGTTTTCTTCTCGATGATCCCCATGTAGAACACTCCTCTCCAGAAGTTGAATAGCGATCTATGCCCTTATTATTACTGGTGATTCAATTCTACTATAATAGATATGGATAATGGAATATTTGTAAGCAACTGTTTTTGTATAAGAAAAATGCCTGCAAAGCAGACTGAAGGTCTGACTTGCAGGCATCGTTTTATTTCTTACCGTTGAACTTGGCAGGATCTGAACCGATACGCTGATCTTTATTCAAGGCGTTGATTCGATTGACTTGTGCATCACTCAGAGAAAAGTCGAAGACATCGATGTTCTCTTCGATTCTTTCCGGTGTGACGGATTTTGGAATTGTAACGAGACCATTCTCAATATTCCAGCGAATGACGACCTGTGCTGGTGTCTTGTTGACTTCCTGCGCGATTTCTTTGATGGTCTCATCGTCAAGAATCTGAGCATTCATCAGTGGTGACCATGATTCCATTATGATCTTGCGAGATTCCAGATACAGTTTCAATTCGCTCTGAACGAGGTAGGGGTGGAACTCAACCTGATTGATTACCGGTTTGACATCCGTTTTCTGGGATAACCTCTCCAAGTGCGAGATGTTGAAGTTGTTGACGCCGATATTTTTGACTTTATCATTATTATACAGGTGCTCCATCTCATGCCACGTTTCAATCATCAGTTCCTCGTCCGTGCCGGGCCAGTGTATGAGATACAGATCGAGATAATCGAGATCGAGCTTCTCGAGGGATGTATTGTACGCATCCTCTACGTTGCCACGGCCGAAATCATCAAGCCATAGTTTGGAGGTGATGAAAAGGTCGGAACGCTCGATATCTGCATGCTTCATGCCTTCCTTGATTCCTTCACCGACACTTTCTTCATTTTTATATATCATCGCTGTATCGATACTGCGATAGCCATTTACAATCGCATGGGCGACTGCATCTTTGCATCCTTCGCCATCTTCCACTCTAAATACACCGAGTCCGATCTGTGGCATCGTATTACCGTTGTGAAATTCAACATTCTTCATTTTATGTGCTCTCCTTATTCCTGAGGTTTGGCCTTCTTGGCATGGTTCGCCGCTTTGACAGGCTCAGGTGTTTTTTTATTTTCTTCTGCTTGCTGCTTCGTTTCTTCATCACCACAGATGACGTGATCGAGTCCGTTCATCAGTGCTTCATAGCCCTGCTTCGCAACTTGTTCCTTTTCATTCTTGATGCTGTCGTCACCAAAGTAGGTGGAATCCATACCAGCATTGTGGTGGAAGTCTGTATTCGTTGCACCAGGGAGCATCGCTGTTACATTGACGCCTGTATCTTTAAGTTCCTCTCTTAATGCCTCGGCAAACATGAAGCCGAACGCTTTCGAAGGACCATAGACCGTTTCATACGGCGTAGGCAGTGTGGCGGAAAGGGAAGAGACGATCAGAATGTTTCCCTCACCATTCGGTACCATATGATTCACGACCCGTTTGGCAGTGTGGACAGTCCCTGAAATATTGATATCGATCAGTTTCAGTTCTTCTTCAAGGTCATTATCAATGAAAGAACCGCCAAGACTGACCCCGACGTTCAATACAGCTGCATCCAGCTTGCGATTTTTTCCCTCTACAAACTTCCAGAAGTCTTCGACCCCTTCATAGGTGGATGCATCCGCTTGAAGCGGGTAGGCCTCGACACCCAATTTTTCGATTTCCTTGGCAGACTCATAAATCTTTTCACTGGAGCCGGACATGGCCACGTCGTATTTGTCTTGTGCAAATAGTTTTGCCAGTTCAAAGCCGATTCCGGAAGTGGATCCCGTAATCATTACAAATTTATTTTCAGACATGATAAAACTCCTTCATAGACGAATAATATTCAATACAATTTGGCATATTTAATATTACCCAATGTGAAGTGTGGTTAAATAATTTATCTTATATTTAAATGATAGGCAACTGCAAATGCCCCTTTTGCACTTCTTAAACAGGTCGACGCATTCGTTGATCTTCAAACTTTTTTCTAAATACTATAATCTATATGATTTTATTTCTTTCACCTTTCCAGATTTTGCAGTATTACTAAACACATACACATCGCAGAAATCAATTTTTGTGCCATTTTCCAATGAAATCACACCATTAATCGAAGCAGATTTCCCGTGAGTGATTACATGGTAGATTTCCAGACAGTTAATGGTGTCTTTATTTACATCCTGTAAAGTAGTAATAAGTGAACTTCTATTTTCAATTTTCCTGTCATCTTTTAATTGATACCAGATAACAGATGCTTCCGCATATTCTTTAATGATTTCATTCTTCTGTTCTAATAGAGCGACTGTAAAATCAATAACTATCTGTTTTCTCGGAGCATTGTCACATCCTGTTGGAATGATGAGCTTCATTTCATTTTGGGAACTTTCCACTTAAAACAACCTCCTCTAAAAATAAACTCGCTTTCCTTGCGGCTACTATCTACCATTTCATTTTATACTATCGTAGTGAATATATACCATGATTACCAAAACAATAGATCTCGATATTTCTGTCATAGCAAAAAAATATTATGCTAAGGACAAGGTAGTCTACTGATATAATGGTTGAGACAATGAACAGTAAAGTAATACCGCTGGTTTCTGGCATGTTAACTTTTTCTCAGAAAATAGGAGGCGTTCAAAATGAGAAATGAAGAAGAGATGTTGGAATTGATTTTAACTAAAGCTATGATAAGTGACAATATCCGGCTAGTGGAGATGAATGGCTCTCGAGTAGATTCTTCCCTTAAACCAGATCCTTTTCAAGATTACGATATCGTCTATTATGTTAAAGACTTGCAGTCTTTTTTAAGAGATCATTCCTGGGTAGACTACTTTGGAGAAAGAATCGTCATGCAGATGCCTGATCAAATGGTAATTCCTTCTGCTGATAAAACCAGACAGAGCTTTTCTTATCTAATGCTTTTTAAAGACGGTAATCGAATTGACTTGACCCTGACACCTGTAACACTAGCAGAGGAATGTTTAAGAACAAAAGAACCTCGTAAAATCTTATTGGATAAGGACAATAGAATCAAACTGACAAGTATCACACCTGAAGAAACATATCTAATAACTAAACCTGACCAGAAAGCATTTCACGATTGTTCGAATGAGTTCTGGTGGGTCAGTACATATATTGCCAAGGCGTTATGGCGCGAAGAGCTTATCCTTGCCAAGAGCCTCATGGAAGGGCCAGTAAGAGATATGCTGTTGATCATGTTGAATTGGCATATCGGGATTCGGACAGATTTCGCAGTCAGTACGGGAAAAGGCGGCAAATATATTGAACAGTATGTTGAGAGCGATGTATGGAAAAAGTTGGTCCTCACTTATCCTGATGGCAACTATGAAAATATTTGGAAAGCATTATTTAATATGTGCAATCTTTTTGAGCAACTATCCATTAACATTGGTCAGGAATTGAATATCGAGTTACCTGATTATCGAAATAATGTACTGGATTATTTAAAACATATTGAGAAGTTGCCAAAGATCAGTGAACAGATTTATTGATTTGATTTTAGATAAACAAGTGATGATTTTCATCATGGCTTGTGGAGAGAAGATATAATATTTAAGAAGAACTGTCTGAAAGGGATGAAGTGGACTTGACTATATGTCATCAATCTTATTTTGGCAATGATTTACTGCAAACAGTATAGAATAATCAAGTATGGGGATAGTGCCAAATACAATCCACTACTAAGCAGAATGAACAATGTTGATTAAGTCACTATCCTTTTGTCTTTTGCGATATTGATCTGAATCTATTTTTAAATGTAATATATTTGTTGATTTCTTCTGCTTTATCCTCAATTTTATGTGAAGGATAAAAAAACAGCTGTTTTCATTTAGAAACAGCTGTGAGCGAGAATTATCCAACTTCTTATTGTTTGTTTAAAAGGGCTCTGCATAGAACTCTTCTCTTAACAATCCATAGTAGGCCAGATCATGATATTGACCAAAACGAGCGACGTGCTGTTTTAGAGTGCCTTCGTATTTCAGTCCTGCTTTCTCCATTATCCTCCAAGATCCAGGATTGGAAGTGAATGATGCTGCAAAAACCTTGTTCAAGCGCAGGTGATTAAATCCATAATCCACTAACTTTCTGGCAGCTTCTGTTCCGTATCCTTTACCCCAGTACTCTTTTCCAATCCAATATGCGAGTTCTCCCCGGTCGAAAGGTTCTGATAGGTTTAAATTTATAAGCCCAATCAGAAGACTTGTTTCTTTCTCGATAATGCCAAAAGCTGCAACTTTATTATTCTTTTCAGCGCTTAGAATATGCTCAATGAATTTTTTTGCCGAACCTTCAGGGTAAGGGTGAGGAATGTTCAAGGTGGACTTGGCCACTTCATAATCACTCGCCAGTTTTTCAATTATTGGTGCATCATCGACGGTTAATGATCTAAGCAGTAATCTTTCGGTAATTAACTTTTTCATATGAAAATACCTCATATCTGTATCATTTCAAAAGCTTGTAGTAGACATGACCGTCCTTGTATTCACCGAACGAGTCCTGTGAATAGGCCGGGACTTCACCAATGAGCTGATAGCCTTCTGATAGATAGAGTGCATTTGCAGGACCGTCTTTTTCAGTATCCAGCATAAGCAGCCATCTTTGTTCTTCCGTAGCGGCCTGTTCTGCATGCCTTAACAGTGATCTGGCGACGCCTTTCCTCTGAGCATCCGGATGTGTCATCAGTTTGGCGATCTCCGCTCTATGCTGCCCGTTCTCCTTGTCACTGAGATGGAGCTGTACGGTACCCACAATCTCCTCATCCAATATCGCAACAAACAGCCGATTATGGTCCGATAGTACACCGGCCCAGTAGTTCATTGCTGTTTCGTGATGCATCGGATGGAAGTAGTTCATCGGTGCACCGGTAGCCACAACGTCCTGAAAAAGTCGTGATAATGCTGCCTGGTCATTATGTATTTCTTGTATTTCTCTGATCTGCATCTTGTTCGCTCCTTTCGTCTCTTCCCATTATAAAGTAAAAAGATCAACTAAAGAATATCTGTTTAGCTTTTCAATGAAGTGGTATGTAGAAGGTAACTTAAAATTATCTAGGAGGCATTTAAATGAGTGAGCTTGATAAACAGACACTTATGTCTGATGGTGTAAAACCACAGACACAGGATAAGCAGCCCGGAGTGGAAAGTGAAATGACACCTGAGCCGGTATATGAACTCGAAAGTCATGTCGGTTCCGGAAAACTGAAGGGGAAAGTGGCACTGGTTACTGGAGGAGATAGCGGCATCGGCAGAGCAGTCGCAATCGGTTATGCGAAAGAGGGCGCCCACGTTGCGATTGCCTATCTGGATGAGCATGACGATGCTGAAAAGACAAAACAGCGCATCGAACAGGAAGGTGTCAATTGTACGCTTCATGCCGGTGATATCGCCGATGAATCATTCTGCTTCAACGTCGTGGAAGAAGTGGTTGAAAAGCATGGCAAGCTGAACATTCTGGTAAATAATGCTGCACGCCAGGAAGTGAAAGAGAGTGTTGTCGACATCAGTGCAGAACAGCTGAAACGTACGTTTGATGTCAATTTCTTTGCGATGGTGTACTTTACAAAAGCGGCCATTCCACATATGGAAGCGGGAGACACTCTGATTTATACCTCTTCCATCAACGCATACGTCGGTAATCCATCACTGATAGATTATACGTCCACTAAAGGTGCCATTGTCGCGTTTGTCCGTTCCGTAGCACAGGAGCTTGCGAGCAAGGGCATCCGTGTGAACGGTGTTGCGCCAGGCCCAATCTGGACCCCATTGATTCCAGCGACACTGCCGGAAGATATGCAGGAGTCATTCGGTGTGTCTTCACCGCTTGGACGTCCTGGACAGCCTGCAGATCATGTTGAACCATACGTTCTGCTTGCATCTGAAGGATCTGCCTATATGACTGGACAGTTCATCCACATCAATGGTGGCATGTACACATCCTCATAATCAATGTCAGTAGAATAATAAGTGTGAATTACACCTGCAGAAAAGTGAAATATAGACTTTTCTGCAGGTTTTATCATTTGATTTAGGAGGAATATCCATATGAAGCATTCTAACGGGGAAGCCATAGACTTCAGAAGCGAAGCGGATTTGAAAGAGCAGGTATTCAAAATTCTCAACTTCTACTATCCTGCATGCATCGATCATGAAAAAGGCGGCTATATCAATGGATTCCTGGATGACGGATCAATCAACGATACGACGACAAAGCATCTGGTGGCGACGAACCGCTACATTTATATTTTCAGTATCGGTGCCATCCTCGGTGGACCCGACTGGTGTCTCGAATCCGCAAGGCACGGTATCCATTTCCTGAATGAACATCATCTGGATCATGAAAATAATGGCTACTTCTTCGAATTGAATGGCAACGAAGTGGAGAACGATTCAAAGATGGCCTACGGTCATGCCTTTACATTGCTTGCTTCAGCAATTGCGTATGAAGCGGGTATCGAAGAAGCGAAAGACGTGGTGGATAATGTATATGATGTACTGGAGACGCACTTCTGGGATCAGGAACATGCCCTTTACAAGGATGAGTGGGATGCTGAATGGACGTCACTGTCCTCCTACCGCGGACAGAATCCGAACATGCATCTATGTGAAGCCATGCTGACGGCATATGAAGCGACTGACGACCAGAAATACCTGGATCGCGCGTATACTTTGGCGGACTCTGTAACACAAAAATTGGCGGGGCGTTCCGGTGGTATGGTCTGGGAGAACTACACACCGGACTGGCAGCCGGACTATGAGTTCAATAAGAACAATACAAAGGCTGAATTCCGTCCGTATGGCTTTGTTCCCGGACATCAGCTCGAGTGGAGCAAGCTTCTGATGTGGCTCGATCGCCATAGGTCTGAAGACTGGATGCTCGAGACATCCGAAGATCTTTTCCGGAAAGGATGGGAACTGGGACACGATTCCGAGCATGGCGGCATTCTTTTTGCACTCTCGCCACAAAAGGAAGTCATCGACGATGACAAGAACTACTGGGTGATGGCAGAAGCCATCTCTGCGGCTTCTCTTCTGGCTGCAAAGACAGACAACAGTTTCTATTGGAATATCTACGACCAGCTGTGCCAGTATTCATCTGAACACCTGATGGATCACGAACACGGCGGCTGGTACAAATTGCTGAATAGGGTAAATGAACCTTATAGTGATGTAAAAACATCACCCCCTAAAACAGACTATCATCCAGTGGCGGCGTACTACCAGTCGATACTGGCGTTCAGCTGATCCTCAAAGTACAGTTTCAAGCAAAAGAAATACGCCCTCCAAAGTAGACACTTGAAAAAGTGAAGACTTTGAAGGGCTTTTTTTAGTGATATGAGTCCAAGATTCTCTTAATGGTTATGCACTGCTTCAGTCGCTATATCCACTGTGCCATATTTCTACAAAGTTTCATCCAGGGTAGCAACTTATGTTAATGTCCTTTTACTTAAGGAACAGGCCATTTTATTATTTCTTCAAAAGCAGAGAGTTTTTACTATCTTCCGTCTGTAGAATTATAGAAAGTCGGGTCATCAGGAGGTTCGACAGATGTTTCTGTTGCTGCCTCTGAATCATCCTCCTCAGGAACATCGGCAGCACCTGCTGTTCCAATTTCTCTATCTTCATCCCATATACCTCGAGGGTCAATTAAAGTAATATACTGCCAGGCTGTGGAGGCTACCGCAGGCCATACATGTAGTTTATAAGGGAGAGGGGCATAACCTTGATTGGTATAGGCCAAGCCGCCTTCTGGATCCGCATTCTGCATGGCGAACATTGAATCTACTAAATGACTGACGTCTTTCCCTTGTCGCATGAATAGGTTGATGACACCCCAGGTGCCTTCCGTCCAGACGACATCTGGAGCACCGGGATAACCTGCACCATAAGGCTTGTAGCCGAAAAGTGGGGCAGAGGTCTGATAGGACATATTATATGAATTCGCGTCACTGCTCAACGACATGGATGCATTATTGACTTCGAACTGGTCAATATAGGCGGTTGCTGTTTCGGATAGATCATATCGTCCTATCGCTTCAAGGAATATTGCACCCCATGAATTGGTGTCCAGTGCAGCTGCCGGATCGCCGATGCCCTGGTTGAATCGCTGTTCCCCGTGGTTCCAATGATGATTCAATAAAGCATTTTGAATTTCATTTGCCGTGTTCATATAGTTTTCATTTCCAGTAAGATAACCAAGATTTCTGAAAAAGAAGTAAGCATCGATGTTGTGTTCAGTGGAATACCATCCAACATCTGGTCCACCCTTGATGCTTCCAGTACTCGGATCCTGCTGTGTCAGCAAGTAATCGGCAATACGAGTCGCCAGTCCCCTGTACGAGGCATCTCCGAAAGTCTCTTCGTATTTAATGACAGCGTCTCCGACCCATGCGATTGAACCACTTCTTTTTGTTGTATCCAGTGGCCCCGAGTAGATATCATAGGAAAAGGCCAGAGAGCCATCTGGATTCTGCAACTGTGTGAGTGAAGACAGTATGCCAGAGGCTCTGCCATAGTCTCCTGCCATGGAAAAGGCCATGACCGCCAAAGCATCATCGTAGATCCAGCTTCTGCTGTCTATGCCTGATGTATTGTCGGGGTCATCCATCGGCACGTGATAGGAGCGGATCAATTGGTATTTAGGCAGTGCCGTTGTTCCGAATACTTTTTCATCTGCAACCCGAACAACTCTCGCAATCTTTTCACCTGCATTGACACCATAGAAAACACCATTTTCCCGGTTATTCGATAGCGCTTCGGTTGAGAAGTTCCCGTTCATCTCGATTGGGACTTTTGCCTGAAGGTATGGCATATCCGATATCGAGTAGATCCATACTTCATATTCATTGATGATTTGTTCCTTAGGATTCGAATCTGCGTAAGCAATAATTGTGTTTTCAGAGTCAACAAGCACAATAGTCGGGATACCGTTGATTCTCAGCTTACCTGTATTCCAAGTGCCATCCTTCTTCAATCCAACTCTGGCTATCTCATAATCTATGTCCGTCTTATCATAGACAACGACTGAATAGTTTTCTGGCGACTCGACATTTGTCCAAACACCACTTAGTTTTCCTCTATAGCCAGTACTATAGTTCTGATTAGTCCGAATGAGTGGGACGTCCTCTGACATATAATTAGGCAAAGAAGGTAAATCGATAGTACCTGCAACGTGTCCCGTGTAATCGTAACTATAATTTTGCGCAAGTGACAACTGTACCGGATAAGAGGGTGGATCCGTCTGTTTCTGCAGCCAAGCAAGAGATTTGTAAAGATTACTTTCACTCGCAGAAGCTGCAGGTAGTGTATAAACAGGTAATAAAGACATCAGCAAGGTGAAGATTGGAATGGCAATGATGAATCTCTTCTTTATTTTTATTGTCATGTACGTACTCCTCATTTAAGTTTTGACCTCTTAAATTATATACATTTTACATGAAAAAGGGGTAGGTTAATATATTTATTTAATAAATTTTTCTAAAAATAAAAATTTTGGAAGTTGATGTTTTTTTTTAGGAGGTTAATCTGAGTGGCTGAATTTTGATTTCCTGTATTTACTCTTGTAAAAATAATATTGATCACCATTAGTTTTGCTTAGTTATATTACAATAAGGTAGTAGTGCGCATTCTGTCATTAAATCTGTAGTACAAAAACTCAACTACTTTTATCAATAATGTACTTAGATAATTATACGTATTTTTGTACTTAAAAGCTTTATCAATGCCACAGACAATCTAGCTGCCTAAAATGGTTCAATAAACGGTCGTTATTTAGAACATTACTTATCTTTCTAAAATAACAGTGATTCCCAAAAAAATACTATTTTTATTGAGTTAAAGTAAGTACGTAACTAATATAAATATGTTATATTAAAAATAGATTATTCAGTATTTTCTATATAATTTTTGACAATAGTAATTTGTAAAGGGGTAGGGAGAGTAATGAAGATAGACTTACATTTACATACTAAAAAATGTAAACAAGGAGATAGTTCTAAAAGAAACGTCGATGTTACAAGATTTATTCGAGAAATGAAAGAGAATGACGTTGGAATTTGTTCGATAACAAATCATAATCATTTTGATATAGAACAATATGAAAAGATAATTCAAGAAGCACCTGAGTTATTAATATTTCCAGGCATTGAGTTAGATATAAAGTATGAGGACGAGCATTATCATATAATTGTTATGTGCAATCCAAAGAAAAGAAAAGAATTTTATAGTTATTTCGACAATGATTTAGATAGAGATTATAATACCTTTTTCCTTGACTATAAAAAATTTATATCCTTGATTAAAAACTTCGAGTCAGGAGATATTATCGTTTTTCCACACTTTTTAGATAAAGATAAAGAACGTTCATTGAATATGAATGCTAAAGAAAAGTTGCGTGAAGACCTAGAAGGATTTTTAGTAATTCTAGAGCCTGGAAAAATGCAAACTATGGGAGTTATAAATGCACACAACGAACTTTCATTAATAGGAAGTGACGTGACAGATTGGGACAAATATTTTCAATATGAACTACCCGAAATTAAATTTAGAATAAGTTCATTTGAAAATTTTTATGAACTAGCTAGCAACCCAAGTTTATTTGTTAATAGGTACCTGAAAGATACGAAAAAATATATGGTACCTGTAAAAGTAAAAGAAGAATTACTAAGTAAACCTGTTGAAATCTATAAAGATATAAATATAATCTTTGGCGAAAAAGGTTCTGGAAAAACAATTTTATTAAAATCTCAAATTTATAGGTACTTAAAGGAAGAAGGATTCAATGTATTTCTACATGAAGGCAAAGATTATAACGAACAGTACAACAATCTTATAAATAATTTTGAAAAATCGGTTGTCGGAGATGAAACTATATTAAAAAGAATAGAAGAAAACTTCAAATTTATTATAAATTATCAAGAGCAAAAACCTTTTAACTTCTTAGAAAAAATTAAAGCATACCACAGTAACAAGAGTGCCAATAAAAATGCAAAAGTTATTAAAAAAACAGATTCACAATTTAGTAATAATGAAACTAAAAATTTTAAGGATATTATTGGAGATTTAGAGACAGATCTACGTAAAGTAAAAGATGTAAAAGATATCAATACTAAAATAAGAAGTGTAACCGAAAAAAATGGTATTGCACTTACTGAGCAACTAAATTTATTAAATTTAGACCTTGTTAGTGCTTCAATTAATAATTATAAGACTATCTTTAGCGCAGAAAACACTGAACTTTTTTTAACGATATTAAAAGAATCCGTGCAGAAAAAGACAGGCAAAGAATCAAAGCCAAATAATATAGGGTTTGCTAAGTTGGTCTCACAACGCTTAGCTAGACTAGAGGCCAATCAAATCTTGATTCAAGATTTAGAAGATGTTAAAAATTCTAAAACTCATAGATTAGGATCAATACCAAACAAAGGTAAAGTCAGCATGACAACTAGCATTGAAGTACTAGAATCAGATGAAAGTTATAATAAAAAGAAAATATTTGATAGAAGTAAAATCGTTAGGAATAGAGAACTAATGAAGAAAATAAAAGAGTTTAACTTTAAAGATTTTAGGAAGATAAACGACTACTTTGAAGTGGAGGAGAAAATTAGTTCTTCAGAGTTTTCTAAGGATATGATTAGAAAAAAAAGTGTTATCAAAATAGATGGAAATAATGATTACAATCCTTCTGAAGGTGAAAGAGCTATTATTACAATTAGTGGATTATTGGAAAATGATAGCTATGATTGTTATTTATTTGACGAAATTGAACGTGGGTTAGGACAAAAGTACATAACTGACTATATTGTACCGAAAATTAAGGAACAAAGAGATAAAGGAAAAATAGTAATAATCTCGACTCACAATTCCAATGTAGCCATAAATACTCTACCAAGCCAAACGATATACTGTGACTACAGTGTAAATACGAAAAATATTTACTATATGGGCAATCTTTACACGAACCAATTAATTGGTATCGATGAAGGCAACGAATTGATTTGGAAAGAGAAAGCATTAATTCATTTAGAAGGAAGTAAAGAAATGTTCGGGAAAAGGAGAAATATATATGGAGTTTAATACGGAGTTAGACAAAGTTGAAATGAAAATTAAAATTGAAGAATTTAAAAATGAAAGGTCTGAAAAAGTAGTTAATCTTATAGTGGAAGATTTAGATTCAGCCACAGTGGATTTAAGTAATAGTAGTGTAGACGAGGTAAAGGAACTGTTCGATAGTATATATGAGTATATAATTTCGAATGAAAAGTTAATTGTGTTTGATTTAATAAATACTGATAATAATTTATTTGTTGAAGTTGCTAAAGATTTGGTAGAACACTTAAACCACGAGATAGAACAGTCCGAAGAAAACTTTTTACAATTAATACGTATACAAAAAGATACAGTAATAGAGGCTTAAATTAAATATGTTGTATTCGCATTAATAAAATATATTGCAAAATAAAGTTCATAATTGTAATAGTAACTCTGCTCAGGGGTTTTGCTACAAAAGAAACTCACATTACAAGGTAAACAATATATAGAATTAAAAGCGAATTGGTTAAAATTATACTATAAAGTAGCAAGTTCCTTTAAAATGAGTCGTGTGATAGAATGATAACGGTCATCTAGTTGACTTCTGTGCTGATAGCATGGAAGGAGGTGACATCATGCATGGCATTCTGTTTGAATTGTTGATTGCACCCATTATTGTTGGTGTAACCATCACACTGTTCGCTTATTGGTTGGACAGTCGTGATAAATGACTAGATGACTAAAACCAATACACCATATAAACCCCCCAATCTACTGCCATAGATTGGGGGTTCGGTGTTTCATGCATAGCATTCTGTTTGTTATGAGTATTATATCATTTTTACTTTAAATTATCTAATTAAATCTTTTTACATTCTCGTTGGTTTCATTCTTTGTCTATTCCCAGTTTTGTATCTCGATTATATTTCCTTCAGGATCTTTCGCATATACAACCGTCAAGACACCAATGGATTCATATACTTTCCTTTCCACACTTCCGTACCGGTCGCCCCCATGTGCTATCAACGCATCTAACACAGATTCAACGTCATCTACCACAAAAGCAATGTGCCCGAATCCCTGGCGGCTGATATTGGATGTTTCGACTGCTTCTCCTTGTGGTTGGTATTGAAAGATCTCCAATGTTGGCCCTTGATCATAGCCTGGCAAGGCAAGATGTATTCCTTGAATACGTACATTCGGAATGTTGGTGACGTTCATTAACTACTCCCCTGAGAGGTCTCTTTCAGACAACACAGGTTGGCACTGAAAAACTTTTATGTAAAAGTCGGCTAATTTGCGCCAGTCTCAAGCTACGATATTGGTATGTGCATATTTAATTGCCATTCTTATCACTGCTTTCCATAGTAAATTATGTATTATTCTAATCTTTAGCAGATATAGATGCAATATTTACTATTTAAAATTCAAAGTTCACAAGAAAATAGCTGCACTGATTTGAAAAGGTAAGTATATACTCGAAATTGGACAAGATTTTTCGAATTGTTACGTAAAGAAATATTGATGGTATAAAATCTCTTCATATAATGGGGTATGGCTGATACTAATCTATCCGCATCAGCCATATCTTATATTTTAGTAACTACCGATCAGTTAAAATAGGTTAACTTATAAAAAGCTGTTTTTTTAATAATCCAATCGAATAATATTATCAAACACTATTATTATTCATGATTTTTATAAATCTTTAGAATGAGTCAAACAAAAAATAACTCAAATAGAGTTATTTTAAATAGTGTCTTTTCTCAATTGCGTTTTCTTCCAGTTTCCAACTTTCAATAATTTCTATATTTCGGATTAATAAATATGGAAAGTAAAGGTCCTGCCAACTTCTTGAATAACTTGGAGTATTCCTGTGGTGTGACATCGCCACCCTTGGTCAGCACTTCAAACCAGTTTTTTCCTGATTTAACCAAGTAGCCGTTATTTTTATATCCATTCTTCAAGTAGAATCTCTTTCTCTTAATTCTTTGTTCGTTGTTATTTGCCTGTTCATCAATTGCTTCGATGTTGAGGATTATTCGGTTTTGAGGGTAAAGGTCTCTAATCTTGGAAAGTGTCAAACCACCGTATCCCTTCGATCTTTGTTTATCATCTATCGCCAGATAAAAAACGAATGCTACATCTTTGTCAGAGATTAAATAGGTAAAGCCAACTAATACGTCTTCATCATAAAAAGCTGAAAAGTCGATGTATTTTTTTCTCGCCTTCCATAATAGAAACCAGAAAGGTATCTGTTCATTTGCAGGAAATGAATTCTTGTATAGCTGTTTTATTCTAGTTGAATCTTTTGAATTTCTTTTGACTGGTTCTACTCTTAAACTCATTTTAAACTGCCTCCTGATTTTTAATCATCGGTTCCAAAATGCTCTTTTCTATGATTTTTTTCAAGCAATATATAGATATTGTCTCAGCAAGACAATTGAGAAAGACTGCGATGAATCTAGTCCGATGCATTGCGTTACTCTCATTTCTCTTTTGCCTGTTCTGCCAGGATGACTTCATAAATCTTATTCACTGCCTGTTCCAGCTGATCTATTACGTTTTCATCCAACTTAGCGTAGTAGGTCATCGCAATTTCCTCTTCCACTTTTGCATATAACTCATACAACTTGTTCCCATTTTCACCAAGCGTCACAATGATTTCTCGTCTTGAATCCGGATTGATTGTCCGCTCAATGTAGTGTTCCTTTTCAAGTTTCGTCAACAATTGGCTGACGGCACCTGGTGTGACATTCATTTTTTCAGCCAGTTCATTCACCGTCAATCTGCGATGTTTCTGCACATGCTCAACAACCAAAGACTGTTTTGGTGTGAGTTTGTGTTCTAGAACATCCTCATAGTGATGCAGCAGTGCATAATTGATTTGATCAAGAGTTTGGAAGATGTCACTCATTCGTTTCAATATCTTAATGTCCTTTCAATACGTTAGTTTTTTAAATATTTTAGGATTCTAAAGTTTTAGTTGATTATACTTTAACCCAAAGTAAAATCGAAGGGAAGCAATAGTCGCTGATTATATAGAGTCATATGACGGAACACGCAATCAGTACAAATTAAAAGGATGACTCCGATACAGTATCGAAGTCATCTGACAGCAGCTTGTCTGTGATGTGTTTTTTACAACTATTCTGCTGAGTGGAGCGCAGTTCAAACGTTGTAGACTGGTAATTTTTTTCGTTTCCCGTTGATGGAATGAAGTTTCTATTAGCATGATCCCTTCAAATATCCAGTGGACAAGCACCTGGCTTCCTTTCGTGCAACAGAATAAACTTCCCGCATTTTTCAGAAACAGCACTGATGACTGAAGTAGTTGATTGTATCAGGGATGTAGATATCTTGAATTTCATGAGACTGCTCGTTGAAATCATCATAAAGTTCAGTCACAAGAATAACTGGAATTTCTGTCATGTTGATTCAGTTGAGATAAGCCTGCATTTTTTAAATTCTTTCGTCCTTATTATGTGCATTGTAGGTAAGGCAAACATGTCTCCCGTCCGGAGTATGGCTGAAGAAGTATTCATTTTCAGATTTAAAATGTGTTGGATCATCTCCACCTGTTACCGTTATACCAATGTTCGTAAATAGTGATATTTATTTTAGATTGATGCTATATCGAAAACTTCATACGGTGTTTTGATTTCCTGTAATAATCCAGTCGATCTTCGAGTGTACCGGTATGCAATTCCAATTTATGTCCATCGGGATCGGTGAAATAGATGGATTTCCTGTCTCCATCACTTCGTTCTCTTCCTTTAAGTATGTTGACCGCTTTTGATTCGAGCCACTGCTGCCAGTCACCAAAATCCGATTCACTGATGCTGAATGCCATGTGGGTGTACGAATGCTGTATCTCGTTTCTAGGTATATCCTTTTCTTCATTCAACGCAACCCATAGGCCGCCGATATCCAAATATGCAGTCGTACGACCTTCAACAAGTACTTTTCCTTTCAGGATATCCCGATAGAATGCGATGGAGTCGCTGAGGTTCGAAACAGAATAGCAGACGTGATTGATGGAATGAATCATTCAGGTTCCTCCTATTATGATAAGATGGGAAACGATCGATATGTGTCACACTAATTATACCGGACAAAATGATATATTAGAATCTGTCATACTCAAAGTAGAGGAATGATCTACCCGATATACATAAATACTTAGTCGACAACATAGGCTGAGTGCATTGGAAAGGAAGAAGCCTATCAATATCGTTGCATGGATTGGGCTGACCTCGGTACTCGCATTTACACTGGTCCCCCTGATGTTCAAAAAAGTAAAAACGGATGAAGAAAAACGCAGCGCAAGAAGAATCCTCTATATTCTGCTCGGGATCGTCATTGCTGTCATCATCTTCAGAATGAGTCTTATCACTGCATTTATCATCGGTTTTATGGCAATAGTTTTTGTTCAAAGAAAAAATTATACAAAGAAGCAGCTGGTTATTTATACGACTGTTGTTCTGCTGCTACTTGCTACAACATATTTTATATTGGGAACAAATTCAGCTTTCGTTCAAAGTCATTAAACTATCATATTTCTGAAATAGTTTAAATTGCATCCGTTGCCGTATCATTTACTGAAGAATCGGTGCATTTCTTCATACGTCTCATCCGGTGCTTCTTCTGCCAAGAAATGCCCGCACTCTATGCCACGGCCTTCAACGTCATCTGTCCAGTCCCGCCAGATGGACAGCACATCATACCATTCCGGCAGTTCGCCTTGTGCACTCCATAAAGCGAGGACGGGACAGCTGATCTTTTTGACACCTCGATCCGCTTCATCCAGCTCATAGTCGATGGAGGCCCCCGCACGATAGTCTTCGCACATGGCGTGGATGGTGCCGGGCTGATGGATGCAGCGAAGGTATTCTGCAAGTGCTTCAGGGTGGAATATGGATCTGTCGCCGCGAAAATAGAAGTTGTCCGGGTTTTCACCAATCATTCTCTCCGGCAGGTCGTAGGGCTGCGCCATAAAGAACCATCCCCAGAACTTTGTAGCGAAATCCTTACTGGTCCGCCTGAATGCTTCCCCGGTCGGAATGATGTCGAGTACTGCAAGTCTTGTAACCGCTTCAGGAAAATCCAATGCCAGTCGGTAGGCACATCGTGCGCCTCTGTCATGCCCGGCAACCGCAAACTGTTCAAACCCCAAAGCTTTCATTACCGCAATCTGGTCTCTGGCCATCGCACGCTTCGAGTAGGTGGCGTGGTCACTGGTCGTCTCGGGTTTCGAGCTGTCGCCATAGCCTCTCAAGTCCGGCATGACCACTGTGAATTCCTCAGCCAGAAGTGGGGCGATGCGATGCCACATCATATGGGTTTGAGGGTGGCCGTGCAACAGAAGGAGCGGGGGACCTTCACCACCATAATGCAACCTTATTTTTACTTCACCTGTATCTATCGTTCTCATTTGAAAATTCTCGAGCAGCATATTCTCTCTCCTTAAATTACACATTTGGAATGTATATACCCTATACTGGAAATAGTTGAGTAACTTATTCAAGATATAATATCGAAATATCCCTTTTAAAATGTTCTTT
Source organism: Salinicoccus hispanicus (assembly GCF_009831115.1). Lineage (GTDB taxonomy): Bacteria > Bacillota > Bacilli > Staphylococcales > Salinicoccaceae > Salinicoccus > Salinicoccus hispanicus. The sequence continues at coordinate 325,121 of NZ_WUUK01000001.1, forward strand.
GATTAATAGCTAAATTGTAAAGTGGGGTTGAATGTATGGAAATAGTTCGTCAAAGTGTATTGAATCAGATTAAAATAGGGGTAGATACATTAATAGAAATAATTGATACATTAGAAGAGTCTGATCTGCAGAAAAGACCAACAGAAGGTAAATTTTCAATCGGTGAGATGCTTGAACATATTGCTTTGATCTGTGAAGCGGATTGGCGTATTTCCAATAGTGCTACGTATCAGGAGATGGAAGAGTTTTATAGGAGTTTTTCTCTTACGAGCTTGGCGGCTATAAAAGAGGAGTTACTACATAATTATGATTCGCTGGAAAAGAATTATTTAAACTTATCCGAGGAGCAACTTCTTGAAAAAACTTCTGCGTATTGGGGAGTGACTTATACTCGTTATGAGTGGTTATTGGAAATCTTAACTCACATATTTCATCACAGAGGTCAATTGCATGCTATGCTGGTGCATTATTACGCAAAAGATCCCAATCTGATGCTCTTTGAATAATGGTGCCAAGTAGATTAGAAACACACTGAAGAATCTTTGGTATACAGCTAGTTGATATGATGTATTCGTGAAAGAATCGTTCAGTTCAGTCTCTACTTTATGTTTTTATATATCTAATAGGAGAGTGGCTTATGAAAAACGTACTGATTACTGGTGCTTCAGGGCGCATTGGAACAAATGTGGCTGAACATCTTAAGGGGAAGTATCAACTGACTTTGGCCGATATACAAGATGGATCGTCAAAGGGTTCCGACAGTGATGGAATAAAAAATATAACTCTGGATATTACAGACCTTGAGGTCTGCCGTGAAGCTTTCAGAGGAATGGATGTCGTCATCCATCTCGCAGGTGATCCATCACCGGAGGCAGATTTTGAATCAGTGATGCGCATCAACATCGAAGGCACCTACAATGTATTCAGAGCAGCTCAGGAAGCGGGTGTAGACCGTGTGATCTTTGCGAGCAGTGTACACACGGTGAAAGGATATCCCGAAGATGTACAGCCGCACCCAGAGATGCCGGTGCGACCGAAAAACCTGTATGGAGTGAGCAAGGTTTCCGGGGAAGCATTTGCCTCGTACTTTGCCTACCAGGAAAATCTGCCCATCATTGCACTTAGAATTGGGGGATACGATGCAGTGGATCTGGCAGACGGCAATCTAAGTCCAAGTGATATGAGCATTTATCTGAGTCCAAGAGATATGAATCATCTGATGGAACAGTGCATTACGATGCCTATGGAGAATCCGTTTGAAGTGATCAACGCAATTTCAGACAATAGATTCAAAGGACTTGATATACAGAAGACCAGAGAGCGTTTCGGTTACGAACCTGTGGATGATGCGTTTGAGAAATGCGGGCATACATTTGATGGTTGAATAAACTGTAATGAATATAGAAACGCCTACAGAGACTAGAATTCAGAACTGGTTTCTGTAGGCGTTTTAATTAATCATCATGTTCCAGGCATACATTCATTTACATTTGATTATCTGTAGACATTAGATTTCTGCGAATAAAGTTGGCAGTTACAGGCTCCATGTCCATTTCCCGTGCCCAGATGGAGAGCTGACCCATATGATGGAGTTCGTGAGCAATCACGTGATGAAGTATTTCAATGCGTGTAAATTCCTCTTCATCCCATGGGACAGATACAATCCTATCTTCAGTTTCCTTCAACTCGACGTCCAGATGATCTGCAACTTCTTTTCTTAATCTATCCGACAGTTCTTTTACTTTTTCGAGGCTATTGTGGTCTTCGAAGTTGTACACGATATCCTCCTTACCTCGAATACTGCGAATCCAGCTCTGTTCCACATCGATGATATGGAACAAGGTATATAATATGCTGCCCGGACCTCCAGTTCGTTTTTCCATCAATATCTCATCAGAAAGCTGACTGCATCGATCCATCCACTCATCCCTGACCTGCCAATTATACTTGAAAAAATGAATCATTGAATCCCTCCTGTCCATTTCCATTATACTTAAATTTATTCATTAAAGAATCAATAAGCCAATTAAATGAGTTGTAACTCAGCCGACAGGCAGAAGGGTATTCAAGTCGTCTCAATTGATAGAACGTATTATTTTTGATAAAATTGTTTAACGTTGGACAACAAATATCCAGTTTAACCTGAAGGGAAGTGATGATGGACATGAAAATGAAAACAGGCGTCGAACAGTCGGTCTATGCTGCACTGCTTTTGAATCTGCTGCCGGATGGTGCAGTATTGCATAGCAATGAGATCAGTAGGCAGATCGGGGCCTCACCGACGTATTTTCAGAAGCTCCTGAGAAAGATGGCGGGTGCAGACCTGATTACTTCCGTCCCTGGCACCAAAGGCGGATTCAAGTTGAAGCGAAAGCCCGAGTCAATCCGGGTCTACGATATATATGTCGCCATCGAAGGACAGCAATCCATCTATACACCGAGCGGTATTCTGGGGGATATGCTGGCGCTGGAAGGGGACGACCGCTGCTGTTTTCTCGGAAACCTGATGGCAGAGGCCGAGACATCGTGGCAGTCCGTGCTGAAGCGCGAGACCATCGCGTCGCTGACTGAGAAGATACAGTCGGACCAATACAATGAACAGCTGAATACACTTGAAAAGTGGCTGGATGAAAAAATGGTCATCTAGCAATGAACATTTCAATATAGTACTGATGAATCGAATAAATGAAAGAAGTGAAATAGAATGATAGTAGGATTGGATCGAATCAATGAACTGGCAAACAAGCAGAAATGGGACGGACTGACCAAGGAAGAAAGAGCTGAACAGATGCAGTTGCGCGAAGACTATATGCGACAGTTCCGTGGACAGATACTGGATACTTTCGCAAACTTGACGGTCATAGATCCAGAAGGTAATGATGTGACACCTGAAAAACTGAAAAGAGAACAGCAGATCAATAATCTGTTCAACCAATAAATATACAAGATAAAGGATGTTTCAAATGAGATTAAGTGTACTGGATCAGGCACCTGTGACTAAAGGCAACACCGGCGTGGACGCTCTGAAGAACGCCGAGGAGCTTGCGATACTGGCGGATGAACTCGGCTATCACCGCATGTGGATGGCTGAACACCACGGCATCGGTTCCGTTGTCAGCTCTGCACCGGAAATTACGGCAGCACGGTTGGCATCAAAAACTGAAAATCTGCGCATCGGTACAGGCGGTGTGATGATGATGCACTATTCACCACTCAAGATGGCGGAAGTGTTCAAGACATTGAGCGCCTTTTCACCAGGCAGAATCGATTTCGGTGTCGGCCGTGCACCTGGTGGAGATGGCAATGCCATCTATGCACTATCTGAAGGCATGAGACCCGGCATGGATAATATGTACGAAAAATTCCAGATTGCCATGCAGCTGATCAGTGACGAGAAACCGGAAGGGCGCCTCTACGGTACAACACCGGCAGTGCCGGAAGACATCACACTGCCTGAAGCATGGATGCTCGGATCCAGCGGCAACAGTGCAATTGAAACTGCCAAGATGGGCGCCGGATATTCATTCGCACAATTCTTCAACGGACAGCTCAGTAAAGGCATCCTTGATGCATACAGAGATAACTTCGAACCATCCACACTGATGGAGAAGCCTGAAATCAACGTCTGCTATATGGTGACAGTAGCAGAAACGAGAGAAGAAGCGGAATACCAGGCACTGCCGCAGGACATCTCCGGACTCTGGCTGTCCCAGGGCAAGATCGGCCAGTCACTGACACCGGAAGAAGCAAAAGACTATCCACTGACTGAAATGGATAAGATCAAGATCCAGCAGAGAAGACCCATGCACATCGTCGGTTCCGCAAAAGAAGTTGCGGATAAGCTCAGAGCAGAGCAGGAGAAATACGGTTTTGATGAAGCCATGATCGTCAGCATTCCGCATGCGCAGGAAACACGCCTCAATGTCTATAAGTTGTTGGCAGATGAGTTGCTATAAAATATATTGAAACCAGGATATCATTTCTTATCCTGGTTTTTTTATTGCTATTTCTACAATGTTTAGAGGGAGAAAACCCTCTGTGCAATAGGCATGGTTATAAAAGTATCAATTATTTTTCTTAACATGACACGCAGTTGTCTTATTAAGAATGGTACAGTAAGTTCAACAAGATTAGAGGAGGCAGCAATCAATGACGCAATGTCTATGGCCACAAAGCAGTCCACTCATGCAGACCTACCATGATGAAGAATGGTGCAGACCGAGTTATGATGATCGGTATATTTTCGAGATGCTCACGCTGGAGGGCGCACAGGCGGGTTTATCGTGGAATATTGTCCTAGCGAAAAGAGAAGCGTATCAGGCAGCTTTCAACAACTTTGATATAGAGTATTGTGCTGGACTCAGTGATGAAGATCTGGAAGCAATAAAAGAAAACTATACTGTCATCAAGCATCTTTCGAAGCTTCAATCGGTGCGCACCAACGCTCAGGCAGTATTGAAGATTCAAAAGGAGTTCAGTAGTTTTTCCGACTTCCTATGGCGCTTTGTTGAATTTGAACCAATTATAAATAATTGGGAAAATGACACGCAAATTCCCGCACAATCTCTTCTGTCCGTCCAGATCAGTAAAGATCTTAAAAAGAGGGGTTTCAAATTCGTAGGACCAGTAATCACATATTCTTTTCTGCAAGCGATCGGTATGGTGGATGATCATATTAGATCCTGTAAGTTTCATACTTTGAATAGATAGCTGAAAAGGGGACTTTAAATGGAATTCAGACAAGCAGTCGACCAATCAATAGAAATCAGAAAAGCTTACCATAAGCTGGAGGAAATGCATCACGGGTCCAGATGGTCAGTTCAGGAAGATGCGCTGGCATTCTTGACTGATGCTGCACGCGTCGGACGATTAACGATGGCTCGAGAAGAAAGATGGCCAATGGGCAATAATCCTGAATCTGAACTTACTCATAAGGTTGGGGAGTCGATCTGGTGGCTTATAGTTTTAGCAGAACGGATGGGCATTGATAGTAATGACGCTTTGGAAAGTTTTTTAGAGAAAAAGAAAAGTGATTTTTTGTAAGTGAGATGTGGTGAATTTAAAGTCTCTGACTTGTTTTTAAAAATAATGATCATTTTAACTTTTTTCAAGATTTGATTTCAGCTCATCGAGCTTTTTTACCAAGCGTTCACGTAATAGCACAGGATGAACCTCTTCTATCAATGTACCGAAAGACATAAGGTAACTATCAAGCCATGTTCCAATTGGAAGATTTGTTGATACAGTATAGGAGCCGTCTGCATTCTTCGAAATCATATGCGCGTCAAATTCATCATAGATTCTGTACGCTCCCTGACTGGAAACCTTAATCTCTATGGGAATGGAAGACTCTCCAGCTTTTATTTCTGCTTCTTTTAACGAATTTGTTATTGGACTCATGGTGACTGTCTGGTCCAATACACTTACTTGAGCCATCCGGCTGATTTTAAAAAACCGATAATTCTTTCGCCATAAACAATATCCGGATAGATACCAGGCATTTTCTTTGAATATTAACTGAAATGGTTCTACTTCTCGTAAAGTCTGTTCACCCTGTGAGTTGAAGTAGCGAAATTGAATGACGGATTTTTGGATAATTGCATCTCTCAATAAGGTAAACAACTGTTTCTTCTTTTTCCCGCTTCCCCAGGGAGAAAAATCAACATCAATCCAGTTTCCTGTTTCTTTTTTAAATAAACGAGCCACTTTCTCTAAGATGATGTCTGTATTTGGAAAATTGGTGGCTGCTAACGTTTGAAGCCCGACCAATATGTCTTCTTGTTCATCATTTGTTAACATGGAAGCATTGAAAGAGTATCCTTCTAATAAAGAAATTCCGCCACCTCTGCCCTTATTGGCATAGATTGGAATTCCTGCTCCACTCAGAACATCCATATCTCGATAGATCGTCCTTGTAGATACCTCAAAATGATCGGCAAATTCCTTCGCAGTAATCACTTTTCTATCCAATAAGAGGTAGATGATTTCAAAGTGTCGATTAATGGTCATATGAAATCCTCCTGTTTTGTTTTCTTAATGGGATTGGGCGATTCTTTGAACTATCTTCACCAACGTTTCTCATTACTGGCTAAAAAATATGTAATCAATGTGTTTTCAGAAAAAATTACGTATAAGAACAATTACGTGCTTTTTAATATATATTACCATATTAAGTGTTTTCATCTTCTACAGGTTTCAATCAGACAATTTTCATGAACATTTCAAAGTGTAAAAATATACACCTCCTGTATCATGGTCTTGGTTGTACTCGTAAAGCATTGCGACAAGAAACAGAGCAGCAAAACTGCTTTGGTTATTCTCTTCACGATTTTCATTGATATATGAGATATATTATAATAAGTAATTGTTAAAGAACTATAAGAGGTGAAAGAAGTGGAGCAGAGACAGCTCGAAAGATACGCTGATGACTTTCTTAAAAGAGAGTTTGATATGCCGCTCGGCATACCCCTCCGTATTTCAAAGCGGATGAAGTCAAAACTTGGTGCATTCCGGATCAAGTATGTCAGAGGCAAGAAGAATCCACAGGGCATGGAAATTGTCATGTCCGATGAATTCATAAAGAACAATCCTGTCGAAACCATCCTTGATGTCCTATATCATGAATGTGTCCACTATGCATTATTCGTTACTGGCCAGCCGTATAAAGATTCGGATCCAGTGTTCATCAGAACACTGGATCGGTTGGGAATATCAAAGACACGTACCCATATGTATAAAGGGCAGAGCCATCTATATGAGTGCAGAAGCTGCAGGTATCAGTTCAGTAAGAACACGAAAGGGTATGAGAAGCGGTATATCTGCCGAAGATGCCGTGGGAAGTTTAGTTACGTAGGAATGACTTCGAGAAAATACTGATTGAACACTATCTGCTAGGAGTGTACAGTACTTCCGATGTCCGGTCTTAAGTGTGATCCACACTGATGATTATCCATAAATTTTTAAAGAAAAAGAACTTCAATCGAAGTTCTTTTTTATACTTGGTGTTATCTTGTCATATCGATGCCTTATAAATATGGATCTTTGAAGAAGGGTAACTCATCTCCCCTAAATGTACATAATAGTTTTTATTTCTCATTCATTTTTTTGATTTCATCCAAGTAGCTGTATACAGTAACTCTTGATATGCCAAGCTTTTCTGCCACCTTATCCACTGACCCCTTGATCAGGAAAATTCCCTTTTCATCCATGAACTCGATGAGTTTGATTTTCTCTTTTCGTTTCAGCCCTTCGGTCCTGGAGTTAGCAACAATTCGATCGATCAGATCATCAGCGATCTCGACTATGTTTTCCGTAGGTTCGGTATTTTCATCCGCTTTTTCCTCTTTCACTTCTTGCGCGCCACCCACAAAATCATCCAGGAACTCCTTGAAATGAACCATGCTCTCCAGATTATAGTTGACGCAGAGTGCGCCGATTACCTTTTCATTTGAATCTCTGATCAGGGCTGTGGATGATTTTATCTCCTTTCCTTCATCGGTCTGGATTTTATAGCCAGCCAAATAATCGTTTTCAAACTGACTGGACAGCAGTACTTGTTTTATCAGGTGATCGAAAGGCTGTCCGACTTGTCTGCCTGTCACATGATTATTGACAGCATAGACAACTGAGTTTTGAGGAACCGTCAAATCGTGGATGACAACCTCGCAATTCCTCCCGAAAGTGCTGGCAATCAGATCGGCAATCGGTATATACCTTTTTAGTTCTCTATTATCCATTTTCATGAGATGACCCTTTCTCTACAATTCTCTTTTTTATGTACTCCAAAAATTAAAGCGCATGATTTATAATAAATTATTTATTTTATTGAATATTATATAATTTATTATATAATATAAGCGTAATATATGTTTGGTAGCTAATTTATATATGTTTTTATATATGATAATTCATATATGTATAAAAATGTTGGCTGAATCATTTTTCCTTGCATGAATAAATGCTTGTTCACCATTCTACCTGAATCAGTGCGTTCAAACACTCCAGTCAAGCGCAAACAAGATTATACTCTTTTGTTGCACGCATATCAAAATTTAAAGGGGTCTTTAAAATGAATTATTATGAATTGGATACACCCGCACTGTTGATAGATCGAGAAATAATGATGGAAAACATGCACTTCATGCAGAACTACGCGGATCGACACAAAGTAAACTTACGTCCCCATACTAAAACTCACAAGATGCCGAGACTTGCCAGAATACAGGACGAACTTGGTGCCGCTGGCATTACAGTCGCCAAAGTCGGCGAAGCTGAAGCCATGGCCCGTGGCGGCTTGAAGGATATCTTTATTGCCAATGAGATTGTCGGCAAACTGAAACTTCAAAGGATCAGGAAATTGGCTGAAACCATCAACATCTCATTCGGTATTGATAACACGTACCAAGTGGATGAAATTGAAGCGGTGTTCGAAGGTGCGGAGAAAAAAGCACAAGTGCTTGTTGAAATCGAAGTCGGGGAGCAGCGGTCAGGCATTATCGAAGAAGATGATTTCAGAGCACTACTGGAGCACGTAAAGGCCTGCAGCAATGTTGAACTTAAGGGGATCTTCTCGCATGATGGACATTCCTATAAGGCTGAAGATATCGAAGCGTGCAGAAGACTCTACCTTGAAAGTGTAGATCGTACTTTGCATTTCGGAAAAATAGCAGAAGAGATGGGGATGAAATCTGAGGTCATAAGTATCGGTTCGACACCTCCGTTCATGCTTGATTTCGACATTCCAGGCGGTGTCACCGAGATCAGACCGGGCACCTACATCTTCATGGATTCCTCACAGGCAAACGTCATCGGCACATATGACCGGTGTGCAGCATCAGTGCTGACGACAATTATCAGCAAACCGACCCATGAACGGGTCATCACAGATGTTGGCGCAAAAGGGATCACTGCACAGACGAGAAGCAAAGGCCATACGACAACAAAAGGGCTTGGACGTATAAAGGAATTCGAAGATGTCTATATTGATGGCGTTTTCGACGAGCACGCAATCATATACAATACCACGTTCCATGATCAAGTAGGCATCGGAGACAAAGTACAGATCATCCCGAACCATATTTGTCCGGTGTGCAACTTATACGAGAAGGCCTACCTGCTTTCTGACGGAGAAGTTGTTGAAGAAATCCCGGTGGATGGGCGGGCGAAGCTGCAGTAGATGCTTCAGAATTCCCGTATTATCAGTTCGATGATTGGATGGATAGCGCTTCAACATTTTGAAATGGAAAATCTCTTAATATCTACCAGTGATATGATTTAGGTCAGTTGAGCAGAAAAATATAGATCCGAATCGTTAGTTATGAGACGACAGTTGAAATCATCAGCTGTCGTCTTTATTAAATATGTCAGAGTCGACAGGAACCCACAACACATTGAGATCGGTATGATCCAAGAATACTTTTAATAAGAAATTGAAAAGGACTTGAAGGATAATTGCGCATCGACATGAAGTCTTCTACACGGAATTTCACAATTTTGTACAAACCATCTAATTGAGAAGTGTTATCAACTATAGTATATTAAAGTCGAATCAAGAAAACAAATGACTGAAGGAGAGAATAGAATGCAGATCTACTGGACAAAAATCAATGAAATCATACAAGAAGCACCTGAGGTCAGAACATATCTGATGGAACGTCCCGAAGACTTTGTATGGGAAGAAGGTTCTCATACACACTTCGCACTGGAAGGTTTCAATGCAGATGACAAACCAAATCGTGATCTTATTCGCCATATGTCAATTTCAACAATGCCGAATGAAAACCTGATTGGAATCACAACACGTATCAAAGCGGAGTGTTCCATATTCAAGACAGCCCTTAAAGACCTTGAGGTCGGTAATGAAGTTGCGATCTTCAAAACACGTTCCAACGTACCGCTTAAAAGAGAAGGTAAAAATGTCTATCTTCTATCTTCAGGTGTCGGTATCGCAACCTACCGTCCGATCGTACTCAGTTACTTTGAAAATGCGGAAGGCGTCAACCAGATGCATTCCTTGAACATTGATTCTTCCAAAGCTTTCTTGTTCACTGACGTTTTCAAAACTGAAGCTGATAAGAACTTTTCAGCACAATTCGTTGATACCCGCAGCGACTATTACGAGCAGGTAAGAAAAATTGCTGCAGATGAGAATGGACTCTTTTATGTTGTCGGCAGCGATGAATTCCTGGTACAAAATATCAGTGTACTTGTTAAGGAAGGTGTCGAACCCGAAAACATAATGCTCGATAAGTATGAAGAATCGCGTGCTGAGCTCTTATCGTCGGAGCTGTCAGTTTAAACACGGACCTCTATTTTGAATGAGTGCTCTGAGTAGAGATATCAGCTCAAACACTCTTTTTTCTTAACACACTTTATGCATAGAACTACCTTATTGACCCTCCTCTTACAGGAGGGTTTATTATATGGAAAGATCCTATAAAGGTCGTCAATATAAACATATAATTAAAGGAGAATAACGATGTCTACATTTACAGAACTACTGGAAAAACGCCGTTCAATCTACGTATTGGGAACAGAAAGCAAGTATTCAACACAGGAAATATCCGATCGCATTGGAGAGGTTGTCAAACAGGTGCCTTCAGCTTTCAATAGCCAGACGACAAGAGTGGTTGTCTTATTCGATGAAGCGAATCATGCGTTTTGGGATCATATCTACGCTGTTCAAAAGGATATCTTGGAGGGCGAGATATGGGACATGATGTCAGGTGTCATGACAGGGGCTAAAAATGGAGTGGGCACCGTTCTATTTTTTGAAGAACTCGATGCAGTCAAAAAAATGCCGACCAATGTAGTGCGTCAAGAAGCTTACAAGCAAAACAATAACGCAAACGCCCAGTACGCTGTATGGCTGGCTTTGGCAGAAATGGACCTCGGCGCAACGTTGCAGCATTTCAATGTTGGTTATGAGCAAGGTTTCGATAAGGGGACGAAAGCATTGTTCGACCTGCCAGAGTCTTATGAAATGCTTGCCCAGATGCCGTTTGGTTCAGTTGAACAGGAAGCGGGTAAAAAAGAACATATTGAGACAAATGTCCAGACAAGAGTGATCTCTACGTTGTCTTAATACTTTTACTCAAAATCGACAAGAAAGAACAATCAAAATGGAGGAATTGTGATGAAATTGATCAAATTGAACAATGAATTAGAAATTCCGGTAGTCGGTACAGGCACAAATACGTACGGCAAAGAAGGGAACGCGTTCAAAGGAGAGTTAAGAGGAGATACCGAGGAAGTTGACTGGGCAGTTGAGAATGGATACCGCCATTTCGATGCTGCTCAAATCTACGCCAACGAAGAAGTCGTCGGCAAAGGACTCAATCAATCAGGAGTCAAACGTGAGGATTATTTCATTACTACCAAGCTGAATACGAATGAAGGATATGTCAGCCGTGATTGGATCGATGCTGAAATTAACAAAAGTCTTGAGAAACTGCAAACGGACTATATCGATTTGTTCCTGATTCATTTCCCTTGGGACAATAGCGATGAAATTGTAGAAGTTTGGCATGTTTTAGAAGAGTATTATAATCGTGGGATATTTAAATCCATAGGTGTTTCCAACTTCGAAGAAAAGCATCTGGATTTAGTACTTCAAAATGGAACAGTCAAACCAGCTGTCAACCAGATTGAATCTCACGTTGGAAAATGGAATGATGCACTGATTGATTACAATAAATCGAACGATATCGCCACTGTTGCCTGGTCACCGCTCGCCGGTATAGAAGATGACGCGAAGCAGGTGCTGCAGGAAATAGGCGATCGTTACGGTAAGACATACGCACAAGTCGTCCTGCGCTATCAGATTGAACGGGATGTCATTGTCATTCCGAAATCCCACAATAAAGAGCGACAGGCCCAAAGCCTGGATATCTTTGATTTTGAACTTACAGCAGATGATCGTGAACGTATTGCTGCACTGTAATTAAAAGAGATACGAGGGTGCTGCACCCCAAAAATTGAACCACTACGAAAGGTATGTCCCCTGTAATAAGGGACATATCTTTTATTTTTGTTAAAAGTCATCTGTATACTTATGAATACACTAAATTAAGTATAAAATATAAGTTAAGATGAATTCCATGCTGGTTGAAGACCATATATTCTTGTTTGGTTGATTTATAATTGGTTCAGGATATAACGCACTGTTTGAAGCGACAAATAATTAAGGAGAAATATTAACATGAATAAAGTGACTGGATTTCCTGTTCTTGAAACGGATAGATTGATACTTAGACAAGTAACGCCTGAAGATGCTGGTAGTCTTTTGAAGTATCTGTGCAGTAAAGATGTGACGAAACATATGGGGCTGGAGCCATTTAAAACCATTGATGATGCTTTGGACGAGATTTCATGGTATCAATCGATACTTGAAAAGAATACTGGAATTAGATGGGGAATCACGTTGAAGGGTCAAAGGGAGGTCATCGGGAGCTGTGGCTTTCTGAATATGGCTTCCAAGCACCACCGTGCAGAAATTGGGTTTGAACTGAGCAAGGATTACTGGGGACAAGGAATAGCAGGTGAAGCACTTAAAGCGGTGAGTGAATATGGATTTGAACGTATGGACTTGCAACGGATTGAGGCATTAATAGAACCACTTAATATATCTTCTCAAAAGCTGACAGAAAGACATGGGTTTGTCAGGGAGGGCCTGTTGAGAAGCTATGAATTCACCTGTGGCAAATTTGACGATCTATATATGTATTCCTTGTTGAAGCAAGATTTCAATTTCAGTTGAACATTTAAAAAATCATGCACTAGATAGGCGATGTAGTATTTTCGAAAGCTTATTAGAGCGAAAGGGGAAGGATACATAATTAATTTTATCGACTTTATGAATCAAAGCTTATCAAATTTGGAATTGAAGATATTCACGAAGATTTTATTCCCAGATGAACTAATTGATTTAATATAGACAAGCATTCAATTATTTCATAGAAAATTTAAATTGGATGATATCAGCGAAGTGGGGACTCAAGCCCCCACTTCGTTTTTTATTTGATCAGCTGACAACAAGAAATACATAATATTAATTTTATGAAACCCCTTGCAAATTGAAAGCGGTTTCCCTATTATCTTATTTAGATACAACATAAATCTATGTTAAATCTATGTGAGGAGCATGTAAATGGATAACAGATTACTACTAACATTTTACGGTGATGATTTCACTGGCTCGACAGATGCCATGGAAGCGCTGCACCAATATGGACTAAGGACACTTCTTTTCATGACACCACCTGACAAAGCGCTTCTTGACCAATTTGAAGGCGTGCAGTGCATCGGCGTGGCTGGTACTTCAAGGGCAAAGGATCCTGAAGGAATGAAGGGGGAACTGACACCTGTATATGAAGCGTTTCAGAAAATGAATCCTTACTTCGTACACTACAAATTGTGTTCGACTTTCGATTCTTCACCGACGACCGGCAGTATTGGTTATGCAGCGGACCTGGCCAGAAATTATTTTAAAGATGGCATATACCCATTACTTGTTGCAGCACCAGCACTCGGCAGATATACAGCATTCGGAAATCATTTTGCGAAGTTCCATGGAGAGACGTATCGATTGGATCAGCATCCTGTCATGTCGCGCCACCCGGTAACACCGATGGATGAAGCGGACTTGAGCATTCATCTCTCAAAGCAGACGGATCAGCAGGTAGGTAAGTATTCTGTAGCGGATATGGCTGAAGAGAAACCCTTTGATATCAAAGAGATGAATGCCATTACATTATTCGATGCTCTGGAGCAAAAGCATATGGAGACATTCGGGAAAATGGTGTGGAACAGCAGGCATGATGATGCGACTTTCCTGATCGGTTCTTCCGGTGTGGAATACGCACTTGGTGAGACATGGAAAGACAATGATTCGGTCAACCAGAACAGTCTTGGCCTGAAACCGAACGCCATTGATGAAATGCTGGTTGTTTCCGGCAGTGTGTCGGATGTCACAAAGAGACAGCTTGAGGAAGCGGAGAGCAATGGTTTCCATACGGAACGCGTACCTTATGAACTGCTTGCGAGTGACGATATGCCGACGGATTATCTGGATGGCATCATCAAACTGATCCGCAACGAGAAAAAAGTTGTGCTCTACACAGCGAGAGGAGCAGATGACCCAGTTGTTGAAGAGACAAGGGCGTATTTCACAGAAAATAATGTAACCGGTTCCCACGGAAACCATATCGGACAGCAGCTCGGCAGATGGACAAAGTACATCATGGATCACACGGATATCCATCGACTGGTCGTCTCGGGCGGGGATACTTCCGGATTCGTGACATCACAACTCGGCATCTACGGCATGGAAGTCATTGAATCGATTGCACCGGGTGCGCCGTTGTGCCTGGCATACTCAGATCAGGAACGCTACAACCATCTGGAGATTGCACTTAAAAGCGGTCAGCTTGGTGGGGAAGCTTTCTACGGAAAAGTTTTCGAAGCGGGAAGAAACACGAGAGTTTAAAGGGAGTTGAGAACATGCTATTAAAAGACATTGCCTACGACAGGATCAAACAGAAAATACTGAATGAAGAATATACACCGGGTAAATTTTTATCCGAACGAACGCTCATCGAAGACCTCGATATGAGCAAGACACCAATTAAGAACGCATTGATTCGACTTGAAACCGAAGGGTTCCTTACAGTGTCTTCCAAGCAGGGCATCTTCATCAATGAACTGTCTGTAGACAAGATCAACGACATGTATAACCTCAGGATTGCTCTGGAAACGTTCAACTGCAAGTTTCTGCATAACAGAATTACCGACTACCAGCTGGACGAGCTGAAGCAGATACTCGATGTCACAAAAGAAGTGACAGACAACCTCGATATCAACAGCTTTGCCACTTATGATCACGAGTTCCATCTGGCTATCAGTAATATGGCGGGCAACATGGAAATCACCGAGATTCTGATCAACAGGCAGGATCACTTGCGTAGAATCACTTTGAAACACTTGAGAAAGGATCCTGAGAGAGTAAAGATTTTCTATCAGGATCACCTGCAGATATATGAAGCATTGAAAGAACATCAGACGGATAGTGTTCGACTGATGGAGGCGCACCTGGAAAACTCGAAATCAATATTGTTCAGATAATAGGAGGAAGAAGCATGAAAGCAGTTTATGTAGATGCACCAGAAAGCATCAAAGTCAAAAAAGTGGAAATACCCGCACTGAAAGAAAACGAAGTACTAATTAAAGTCAGGGCCGCAGGCATCTGTGGTTCGGACATTCATACGTATAAAGGACTGCACCCGTTCAGAAAACCCCCTGTAATCATCGGACACGAAATCGCCGGAGAGATTGTCGAAGTTGGTAATAATGTTAAAGATTTTTCTGCAGGGGACAGGGTCACTGTCGAACCGCAGATTGGTACAGGTGAAAGTGAAGGTGTCATGACAGGTAACATTAATTACTCGGATGAAAGACTTGCGCCTGGAATCGGAGAATGGCTCGGTGCGATGGCGGAATACTTTATTTCCCCTGAATCACAGGTGATCAAGTTGCCGGATTCCGTGGATTATGACAGAGGCGTCCTTGTTGAACCGTTGGCAGTCGGCGTCCATGCTGCCTATAAAGCGGATATCAAACCGACGGATAGAGTAGCAGTCATCGGCTCCGGTCCAATCGGTCTATTGACACTGGCAGCTGTGAAGCATAGAGGTGTGGAAACGACACTCGTTACAGATGTGCTCGACTATTCACTCGATGTAGCCAAAGAGATGGGTGCAACACTGACAGTCAATAGTGCGCAGGATGAGAACTGGATTGAAAATGCCAAAAATGAACTTGGTGGCTCTTTTGACAAGGTATTCGTTACTGCCGGTGTACGCGGTATCATCGATCAGTCTCTGTCACTGCTGCGCAAAGGTGGCAAGGTCATCACAGTCGCAATGTTCAATGGCTCGCAGGAAGTGAACATAGAAAACCTGCAGCAGAATGAAAAGGAAATCATCGGATGCATGACCTACAACAGACCAGATACCGAAGAAGCAGTAAGAATCATCGAAGAAGATAAGATTCCTGTCAATAAAGTGATTTCCCACAAACTATCCTTGGACGAAGCAGATTATGGCTTCAAGATTGTCGATAAGAAAGAAGATGAGTCAGTAAAAGTACTGGTTAAATTTGATTCTTAAAATGGAGGGGCACAAGTGAATATATTCAAATACAGAATTCTATTATTCCTGGGACTTACCGCCTTGCTGCTGTCTGGTTGTGGCGGCAGCACAAAAGCAGAGGATGTTACTGTCCTAAGGATGGGGCATATCCAAAGTGAATCCCATACTTGGCACAAAGGATCAGAAGAATTTGCAAGACTGGTGGAAGAAAAGACGAACGGTTCCGTCAAAGTGGACATCTATCCGAGCTCAACGCTCGGCTCGGATAGAGATCTGCTGGAAGGGATGCAGATCGGATCAGTCGATTTTGCGCTGGTTGCCGGTGTCATGTCCAATTTCTACGAACCATATGCAATTCTCGAGTTGCCATACCTATTTGAAGACCAGGATCACCTGGAAGCATTCCTATACGGTGAAGAAGGCCAGAAACTGAAAGATGAGACACTTGAAGCGACGGGTATCCGGGGGCTCGAGTTCTGGCTTCGGGGACCACGGGAACTGACCAGTAATGTCAAAGTGGAGACGCCGGAAGATCTAAGAGGTCTAAAAATCAGAGTGCCGAACATAGAAGCCTCTGTCAAAGGCTGGCAGGCGATGGGCGCCAATCCGACACCGATGAACTTTGGAGAGGTCTACTCATCTCTGCAGACAGGAGTCATTGATGCCCAGGAGAATCCACTTTCATTCTCAACAAATGCAAGAATTCATGAGGTCCAGGATTACCTGGTAATGACCGACCACGTTTTCGGTTACGTGCAGCTTCTGACAAGTGAGAAAATGTTTGAAAAACTGACAGCTGAGGAGCAGCAAGCTGTAGAGGAAGCGGCGACTGAAGCGACCGAGTATCAGAACGAACTGGTCTTGGAAGAGGATGAAGTGGCGAAGCAGAGCTTCCTGGATGAAGGTGTGGAAATCGTCGAGGTGGATACAGAACCATTCATGGAACTGGTTCAGCCTGTACACGATGAACTCGCTGACAAGTATGGCCGAGAACTCTACGACTCGATCATCGATTTGAAATAATAAGGAGTTATTAGATGAAAGCATATATTAATTTTATGGACACTTTGAATTCAGGTCTGAGGTACATCGTTTCCACCTTGTTCATCATCATGGTTTCACTCGTTTTTCTTCAGGTGCTGACACGGTTCGTCATCAACTATCCAATCAGCTGGACAGAAGAGATTTCAAGATATCTAATGATCTATATCGTGTTCCTCGGTTCCGCACTGCTGGTAAGGAAGAGTGCACATATCGCTGTCGATTTCCTATTGGAAATTGTAAATCCCAAAGCTAAAGGCATTCTTGATATGATTGTCCTGATTGCGAGCATCATCTTCTTCGGATTACTAATCGTTTTCGGAACGCAGTTGACTTTTATTGTAGTCGGACAGGCAACACCAAACTTGCAGTTTTCCATGGCATGGGCCTATGCAGCAGTACCGATCGGCGCTCTACTGATGTTTTTGAATGCGCTTGCAGTACTGTTTGAAAAGATGCAGAACAGAGGAAATGAAAGGGAGGAACCACTCACATGATCGCAATACTCATCATCTCACTATTGATTCTATTCCTTCTCGGGGTACCAGTGGCAATATCACTTGGTCTCTCATCCGCTCTGGCACTTTTCATAGCTGGCGACATGCCTTTGGCGACAGTTGCACAGAGAAGCTTCGTTGCGCTCGATTCATTTCCACTCATGGCGATTCCGCTGTTTATCCTTGCTGGGGTCATCATGGAGTACGGTGGTATTTCACAGAAGCTCATCAACCTAGCCAATGCACTGACCGGTCATGTTACCGGCGGGCTGGCGATCGTAACAGTCATCACGACACTATTCTTCGCGGCTATCTCGGGGTCCAGTGTCGCAGCAACCGCAGCGCTTGGATCAATACTTATTCCTGCCATGATCAGACGCGGCTACCATAAGGAATTCGCCGGTGGTGTACAGGCTGTTTCAGGTACACTCGGCATCATCCTGCCACCAAGTATTCCATTGATACTGTATGGTGTTGCCGCAGGTGCCTCAATTGGAGATCTATTTGTCGCTTCCATGCTTCCCGGGATCATCATCGGACTTGGCCTTGTTGTTACTGTATTTCTTATAGCCAAAAGAAGAGATTATACTAAGGAACGTAAAGCAACCGGAAAAGAACTTCTAAAAGCATTTTGGGAAGCGATTCCAGCCGTCATCATGCCTTTCATTATTCTCGGTGGCATATACAGTGGAATATTCACCGCGACAGAAGCCGCAGCAGTGGCAGTCGTCTATGCGTTCATCATCAGCGTGTTCGTCTATAAAGGTATCGGCCTGAGTAATATCAGAACTGTACTGACCACAGCAACAGAGACGACAGCTTCCATCATGTTCATTCTGGCAACAGCCGGACTGTTCAGCTGGATTCTGACGATTGAAAATGTACCGCAGCAAGTGGCGCAAAGTATTACATCAGTAACAGACAACACAGCAGTCTTCCTGCTACTGGTTGTTGTACTATTGCTATTCATCGGAATGTTCATGGAGACCAACGCCTCCATCATCATCCTTGCACCAATCCTTGTACCGATTGCGTCGGAAATCGGCGTCGATCCTGTACACTTTGGTGTAGTCATGATCGTTGCACTGGCACTTGGAATGGTGACACCGCCACTCGGTTTGAACTTGTTCATCGTCGGCAGAATCGGCAAGATAAGAATCGATCAGTTGACTCGCGCACTCATTCCATTCTATATTGCAGTCATCATCGCAATTGCGCTCATCACATTCATTCCTCAGATCGCTCTGGGGCCGGTACAATTCTTTGATACCAAATAAGGAGATGTCATTATGAATAAAGAAGATCTGCTCCATGACCTTAAAAGAACTGGAGAATTCATGGGAAACAATAAACTCGTGTGGGGGACTGCTGGAAACATCAGCGCAAGGCTCGATGACAACCAGTTCTATGTATCCGCGAGCGGCACATACTTGAGTGAAATTACAGAAGAAGAATTTTCACTATGTGACGAAAATGGACTCGTAGAAGGCAAGAAGCCATCGAAAGAATATATCATGCACCAGGGCATCTATGAAAATAGGCCGGAGATCAATGCGATACTGCATTCCTCACCGTTCTACAGTACGCTGGTCGCCAATTCCGATATAGAACTGCCATCGAACTACTTCGTTGAAGCCATGTACTATCTGGAGAGAGTCGTCAGAGTTCCTTACTATCATCCAGGGAGCAAGGAGCTGGCAGAAGCGGTGAAGGAGAAGTCCAAAGAAGGTAACATCCTGCTGCTTGAGAACCACGGCATCATTGTTTACGATACCAATCTGAAAGAAGCAAGGATGGCACTCGAAACACTCGAGTATACTTCAAGAATGCATATTACTGCATTGCAGAACGGCATCAATATGCAGGGGCTTTCAGATGATAAGGTCGAAGACTTTCTTAAGAATTCCGGATACAAGCCGGTGAGAAAATGACCAGAGTAAAAATTAAGAGTAACAATTAAATAGAAACTTATAAGATGGTAGCTGAAAAATTCAGCTACCATCTTTGCTTTTAGGATTTTGTATGGAATTAAACTTTTCTTTTCTCTATGAAATTGGCGCGTATAAACAAAGAAATGAGAATACGGTTTGCTTTTATGCACAGTGTTACTATATCCACCTCAAATTCAACATATTTTCTTTTTTCTGCTTTTTTTACAGTACGGAAACTTGTAGGTAATATTACGATAGTAGAGGAGGGACGAAATGATTTGGATATTGCTTTTAGGAGGTATATTAGCATCATTTACGTACGTTATGGTATCTGCCAACAATATTGACTTCTTATACAGGAGAAGCTATTGCGACTCTTGCCACTATACTCTGAAGTGGGTGGAACTCATACCACTTTTTAGTTTTATCTTTCTAAGAGGTAAATGCTCACAATGTGGTGCGAGCATTGATAGGGGGGCTTTCATTTGTGAGGTATTGTTAATCTTTCTATATAGTTTACCTTTATTATATGATTTTTCTTTAAAGGACTTCACATTATATTATCTCGTAATAACGCTTCTCATACCTATTTCAATAAATGATGTAAAAACATATAAAATACCTAATCATATGAACCTTATTTTTCTCTTCACAGGGCTCTATTTAACCGAATTATTATACGTAGATTTTATGAAAGACACCATAATAATCCTTATACTACATCTCTTCTATATTCTCTTATCTGATTACATGAGACCGTCAATAATTATGTGTAAATGGATAAAGTCTTTTCTCGTATGTAATCACCGTGCGCCTATTCTTTGAACATCGCCGTCAGTTCTGCCCGTGCCTGGTCGAATCCCAAATGGCAACGGGTGGAAAAGCTCTGATTATAGATTTCAAACTGGGAGACCAGGAAACGATCCAATGAATCTTCGATCGGGAACTGCTCTTTGCGCTTACTGCATTTCTTCACCTCATTCTTGAATGACTCGATGAGGTTCGTTGAGTAGATGCTTCTCCAAATGAATTTTGGGAAGTCGTAGAAGGTGAAGATATAGGGATTGGATACCAGCCATTGCGTCACTTTCGGATAAGTCTTTTTCCATTTGTCGACAAAGGCTTGTAGCGCTTTTTCGCCCAATGCCCGGCTCTCTGCGCGGTATACTGACTTGAAGTCGTCACAGATTTCATCCCGATCAGCAACACGCACTTTATGTGAGATGCACGGGAGAGGTGTACACAGCACGCTTGGTACCGGGCGTCTGGAAAGACCGCAGAGATCCGGTCGGTGATGCCTTTCAAACCGTCAGAAGTGAACAGAAGGATGTCTTCGCCCCCACGCGCTTTGACATCCTGGAGGACCTCCTCCCAGACAAATGCAGATTCTGTTAGGGCAACGGTATAGGCCAGCACTTCTTTCGATCCATCCTCCCGGATGCCCACAGCGATATAGACGGCTTCTTTGGATACCGTGTCGCGTTTGAGGGCGATGTAGGTCGCATCCAGATAGATACAAGCATAGCGTGCAGCCAGCGGGCGGTGCTTGAACGCATCCAACTGTTCACTCATCGCTTTCATCATATTGGAAACGGTCTGAGGCGTGTAGTGATGACCATTCATCTTCTCAATCAGATCCGAAATCTCCGACATCGTGACGCCTTTTTGAAACATATGGATGACAAAGGATTCCAACGTATCGTTCGCACGCTTATACGGAGCGACCGTCTGCTGGCTGAATTCGCCATTTCGATCCCGGGGCATCGACAGCACCAGATTCCCATATTCCGTATGGAGCGTCCGGGTGTAGGTGCCGTTCCGTGAGTTCCCAGAGTTGAAACCGATACGGTCATATTTTTCGTAATCCAGGAAAGCAGAGAGTTTTGTTTGAAGGAGCGTATTGACCGCCGTCTCCAGATGCGTATGGAAAACTTCAGAGATGTCTTCTTTTTTTACTAGAGCCTGCATGATATCTGTTGTAAACTGAGTCATAGGGGAGGTCTCTTTTCTATGAATTCGTTGTGGTTACTTAAATCTACAAGAAAAGGGCTTCCTTTTTCCATTTATTCATTTATACAAGATATTTTACGCTCTCGGGAGTAGTTAAAAGGTTTAATAATAATAAAATTTTAAAATTATAAAAAAAGACTTTAATTTAACTCCTTTAAACTTCGCCAGTTGGGGGTACGTGCTCAAAATTCTGGTGGTCAATATTTACATGACTGTTTAGGGATTTCTTGGACACATATGAACAGATATAGAGAATTTGAAGATCCATTGTTAAATGAAATGGTTACAGATATGGACTAACTTACATTCATTTAATCGTTTATACTAGATATATTGCTATAATATACTCTAAAATGGGCGATATAATGAGTAAAATATAATTTGATCAAGCTTATAAAGACGTCATAGTCGAATTATACTTAGAAGGAAAAGCTATAAAAGATATTATTGAGGAATATGAAATACCAACATCTTCATTATATAAATGGATATGAGATTATCAAACAGCTAAGAACAGATCATATTTATCATAAGAAGAATCAGCGTATTTTGATAACTTGATTGAGAACGTTAAATTAAAGAAAGAAATTGCTATCTTAAAATCAGCATTAAGAACAACGCATATTAAATAGTCTAGTGGAGGAACATATGTCTAGTTTATATAAAAATGAATTATTAGAAAAACTAAGAAAGAATTTCCCTGAATTTTTCTCTGATGAGGATAAATTTGATTATAAGAAATTTGAAGACCATCTAAATGACAATGAAATTGCGACAGATTTAGAAGGCTTCAATTTAAAGTTTTTAGGAAAAGAGTATTCTAAAATTATTACAGATCAGCCACCTAATACAATCATAAAACCCGACTTATCTCATAATAAAGAAATTCAAAACAGAGATAGTGAAAATCTATATTTAGTAGGAAATAACTTGGAAGTACTCAAACACCTACGAAGAAGTTATCATGACAAGGTTGATTTGATATATATCGATCCACCTTATAACACTAAGAAAAAAGATTTCGCATATAATGACAAATTTGAATTTGATCTGGAACAACTTAGTGAGTTAGTTGCTGATCAAGAAAAAGCAGAAAAAATCTTTAGGTTAAAAAACAAATCAAGTCATTCTGCATGGCTTACGTTTATGTATCCGAGATTAAAATTAGCACATTCATTATTAAATGATAATGGAGTTATCATCGTATCAATCGATGATAATGAACAGGCAAATTTAAAGTTAATACTAGATGAAATATTTGGCGAGGATAATTTTCTTGGACAAATTATTCATAAAACAGCAACAGATAATAACCCAGGTCAGTTAAAGGTTGAGCATGAATACTTTACGATTTATGCTAAAAATAAAAATGAGCAGGATGACTGGATAGGTGAAAATCTCGCTGCTAAAACTATTAATGAATACTATCAAGTGCTGAAAAAGAAGCATAATGACAACATAGCAACTATACAGAAAGAACTTAGGTCTTGGATTAAAAAGAATGAAAAAGATTTGTCTAAATCAACACATTATGACAATGTTGATGAGCGTGGTGTCTTCCATGATGGAGATGCTCAGAATACTAAATCTGGTGGATATGAATATGATGTTATTCATCCTGTTACCAAAAAAAAAGTAAAGCAACCTACCAATGGTTATAGATTCCCAAAGAGTACATACAATGAAATGCTTGAGCGTGGTGATATTGTATTTGGCAAAGACGAAACAACATATATCAAGCCGAAGAAACGAATTGAAGATGCAAAATCGTTACTTAGATCTATCATATATGAGGACGGAAGAAGTTCATCTAAAAGAGTGGACACATTAGTAGGAAAGGATGTATTTCCACATCCAAAGTCTGATACAGTCTTAAAGTCAATTATTGAACATATTATCAATAAAGATAGCCTAGTATTAGACTTTTTTGCAGGTAGTAGTACAACTGCCGACGCAGTTCTACAATTAAATTACGAGAAAAATATGAACTTACGATACATTATGGTTCAACTTGCCGAAAAAGTTAAAGAAAAAAGTATGGCATATAAAGCAGGATATAGGACCATAGATGAAATTGGTAAAAAAAGAATCGAAGCCGTCATTGAACTGTTAAAAGAAAATGGCGATTTAGAGATCAATAAATATGGATTTAAGAAATATGATTTTGTTGAAAGTGAAAGCATGAAACTGGATAACATTATCGATTTTGACGAGGACTTATTCAAACAAGAAAGTTTCTTGTTTGAGAATATACTAGACAATTATGGTAATCACGAAAAAGAAGGACAAAATACTATATTGTCTACATGGTTGAATCAAGACGGTTTCGGACTTGGAGTTAATCCAAAATTAGTAGACCTAAAAGGCTATGACGCTTATAGATATAAAAATAAATTATATTTAATTAACAATGATTTTAATACACACAATCTAGAAGATATGTTAAATAAAATTGATAATAAAGATTTAAATATTAATAGTATTGTCGTTCTATCAGAAAATTTCAGTTTCATCAGCTTAAAAGAATTAGATATAGCTATTAAAGCGAGAGCAGGTATTAACATTGAGAGGAGAAGATTTTAAATGATAAAATTAACTCAACTCGATTATCAAATAGAAAGTATAAATTCAGTTGTTAATGTTTTTAAAGGAGTACCTTTAAAAAGGTGTGAAAATACATCAAACCCTGTTTTTGATTTAAAAGACAAATTTGTTGAGCAGACATTCAAAGAAAATATTTTAGGAATACAAAAAGATAATAAGATTATCGATGATAATAGCACAACAACTTTTGAAGACTATCTCGAAATAGATGTGAAGATGGAAACAGGTACAGGTAAGACATATGTTTATTCAAGATTAATGATGGAATTGAAAAAAGCATATGGTTTTAATAAGTTTATTATAATAGTACCAACAACCCCTATTAAAGAAGGAGTAAAATCTTTTATTGAATCCGACGCATTTGAAGAACATTACAAGTCCTTAAATGGAATGGAGAACTATAAAATCGATTTTGCTTCTTTAGAATCTCAGAAATATAGTAAAAGTAATAGGAAATACCCTCCCGTAGAAGTAAATAGTTTTTCTGACGGAAGTGCCTTCGCTAAAAATACAATTTACAGTCTTTTAATGGGCATGGGTATGTTAAAGACAGGTAAGTATTCAACTTTAGACAGAGATGATTATGATCAGTTAATGTTAGGAGATACACATAGACCTGTTGAAGCTCTAGCTAATACTAATCCTATAGTAATAATTGATGAGCCTCACAAATTTAGTAAAAACAACAAGACGTTTAAATATATAGAAGATAACTTAAATCCTTTAGCAATTATAAGATTTGGAGCAACCTTTCCATCACATGATGGGAAAAGAGATTATAACAATTTAGTTTATGATTTATCGTCAGTAGAAGCATTTAACAAAGATTTAGTTAAAGGTGTTTCGTTATTCAATCCAGTCGAAGAAGAATGGGATAATTTAAAGTTTACTTTGATGAAAATAGATAAAAAGAATAAACTAGTAAAGTTTAGAAACGAAAATAATAAGCAGTTAACAGAATTAAATACTTCAGATTCGCTATCCAAACTAGATTCTAGATTTTCAGGTATTCAAGTTTTAGAGATTAATAAGGTTGATAGTGAAAACTGTATAAAATTATCTAATGATAAAGTGTTGTTTTTAAAAGATACTATAATACCAGGAGTATTTTCAGAATCATATCAGGAACTTATGCTTAAAAAAGCTTTGGATTTACATTTTGATACTGAAATGAAATATTTTTTAAATGCTGATCCAAGATATAAAGCTCTATCACTATTTTTTATTGATAGTGTGAACTCCTATCGTTTAGAAGATGATACAGATGGTTATTTGCGTTTGAAGTTTCAATCACTACTTAAAGGTAAAATGAAGAATATAATAAAAGATTTTGAAAATAAATCAGAGATTACAGCTAGAGAACTAGAGTACATAGATTTTCTAAATGCTTCTTTAAATGATATTAGAGAAACTAATGGTGGATACTTCTCGAAAGATAATGATACAAATGACGAATCAATTAAAGAAGAAGTACACAAAATTTTAAGAGATAAAGAGTCACTTCTTTCATTTAAAGATAAAAATCAAAAATGGAATACAAAACGGTTTATTTTCTCGAAGTGGACTCTCAGAGAAGGTTGGGATAACCCTAATATATTTACGATTGCGAAATTAAGGTCATCAGGAAGTGATAACTCTAAAATCCAAGAAATAGGTAGGGGATTAAGACTACCTGTTGATGAGTTTGGACAAAGAGCTGAACCTAGAAAAGAAACGTTTTACCTAAACTATTTAGTTGACCAAAGTGAAAATGGCTTTGTTGAAGAGATATTTGAAGAAATAAATCAAGAAAATACTCATTATAAAAATATTAGAAGTTTAATTGAAAGTGTAGCTAAAAAGCTCAATATCAGTATTGGTAATTTAGCTGGAAAACTTATGTTAGAAGGTTACATTGATGAGGATTATAATATTTATCCTTCTAAACGGAAAGAATTGTATGAAAAGTATCCAGATTTTAATGTAGGTGTTAAAGATAACAAGATTGTCAGTGGGAAAGCAAAAAGTATAAAGATAAGACAGAAAAATTTCGATAAAATTAAAGATGTATGGTTTGAAATAAATAATAATTTTATGATTGATTTAAATGAAATAGATAATGATATTTTATTTGAAGGAATAGAAAGTTCAATCGATAATTCAATGTTCCAGGAAAAGACTACGCATTTTCAAAATAAAAAATTAATTTTTGAGAATGGCGAAGGGAAAATTGAAAATAGCATTGTTGATAGTTCCTATCATTATGAAAATAAAATGCCGTACGGTGAATTCTTAAAAGAATGTTCTATAATGACAAATTTACACATAACCTTAGTCCACAAAGCTATATGTAATTATTATAAAAATAATAATATAGAACAAATGGTTTTCTCAAATAGTAGTGTTAATATATTCGTTCAAAATTTTAATGAATGGTTTATAAGGTATTTTGAGGATAAATACAGCTTTAGAAAACTCGTGAAAAAAGATAAAAAAACCAGTCTTACAGATGAAAACGGGGTAATTATTAATGAAATCAATCAAAATGATATCGGGACTAAGATTGATTCACTAAGACCTCCTGAACAATATTTATACGAACTTACGACTTATGACAGTGATCTTGAAAGAGATAATATTGTGTATTCTACCTCAAAAGATATTAGTGCTTATGCCAAATTACCTAGGCGAAGTATAAGAGTCCCATTATATTTCGGAGGTACCACTAGTCCTGATTTTATATATATGCTGGAATCAGAGGATTCAAGAACTAATATAGTTATTGAAAGTAAAGATGTTGAAAATTCTTCTAGTATCAGGGACATTGAAAAAAAGAAAATAACAGCAAGCAAGAAGTACTTCAATTTATTTAGTGATGACAATGAAATGCATTTTAGTGAACAATACAATACATTAGATATAAACACACTTCTTAAGAATCTTCAAAATAGTAAAAAAAGAGATTAGGTAACTTATTCCTAATCTCTTTTTTATTATTACTTTATAAAATTAAGTGTTATCAACTTAACTAACTTCAACATTTCCATCCTAGTGGAGACCCATCACCGTCCAGGGAAGACATAGAAGTGACCAAGAGGCTCCATGATTGCGGTGAGATGATAGGTGTAGATTTTCTTGATCATATAATTATAGGTGCTGGAAAATACATCAGTTTAAAAGAAATGAACTTTATAAAATAAGGGGGAGTTTTATGGGTCTCGATATGTATTTGTACCTGCAAGAAAAGGAAACACAGGAAGTAATAGAATATAGCTACTATAGAAAGTTCAATGCATTGCAAGGATATTTTGTGAGAAAATATGAAATCGAAAATTGTGGAAAGATTAAAATCTCAAACGAAACAATCAATGATCTTTACCTTACGTTGAATGAGGTACGGCACTCTCCGGAAAAGGCAAATCTTCTTATGCCCGTCTTTCCAGGCCCTTTTTTTGGTTCCTATGAATATGATCGCATATACCATAACTACATAAACCAGGCTGCTTGCGATTTTTATCATGCAAAGTTCATCAACTATGATAAGTATGATCTTTACTATACATCAGATTGGTAATGCTAATGCCAAACATTACAATAGTATTACAACCCTGTAATAATTGTAAATTATGTTGAAAACCGAAATAATGTACGTTATGATTTATGTATCTTATAAATTACATAACAAGGAGGACAATTTCATGCTTACTGTAACTAACTTCTTCGAAAAACAACTGCATAGTGTTGCCTCCTTCGATAGATTCTAACCACTCCTGGTTCTAATCTAGATATCATATATATTATTTCTTATCTGTTAGGGGAGGCGCAAGCCTCCCTATTTTTATGCCTGATATCAGTGTGCACATTAATAGTGCGCACTTTTTTTATTGTAATTTATAAGAATATTTCGAACTCTAGGGGTGATGATATGCCAAATTCAAAATGCAAAAGACAGCCTGATGCAATGACAACAACGAAAATTTCAACAAAGACTACCAGTGGATGCTCTCGACTGTAATTGTGGATTGAGTGCCCTGGTAAGAACAGGGTGGTGTTATCATGTTTGAGTTTCTATGGAAACTGAAATGGTATTTTAAAGAAAATAAATGGAAGTATATGATAATTGTTGGTGTACTTCTGATAGCGAATGTACTGGAAGTGATTCCGGCACAACTGATTGGCCGGACGATCGACTTCATCGGCAACGGTGAAATGACGGAGCGGCTCATGTGGCAGCTGGTCATTATTTTCCTTGTCGTCACTGTATTGACCTATACAGCGACTTATATATGGTCCTACCTGCTGTTTGATGGAGCGAAGAAGATTGAAGGCATCATCCGTATGAAGCTGATGCGCAAGTTCCTTCTTTTGTCACCAAGCTTCTATGAACGGAATAAGACAGGCGACCTGATGGCCAAAGCGACAAACGATCTGCGCAGCGTCAATATGGCTTCAGGCTTTGGGCTGCTGACACTGATCGATGCCACGTCATTCATGCTGACGATCATTCTCGTCATGGGCTTCACGATTTCCTGGCAGCTGACTTTATTTGCGCTTCTGCCTTTGCCGATTCTGGCGATCGTGGAGCAGCGTCTCGGCAAGAAGATCAATGCGGCGCACAAGGAAAGCCAGGCGGCATTCGGTCTGATGAATGACTCGGTTCTGGAAATCGTCGAAGGGGTCAGATTGACCCGAAGCTATGTGCAGGAAAAAGCGGAGAATAACCGCTTCCGAGGCATGACCGACGATTATCTGCAGAAGTTCATGAAAGTCGAGCGTCTGGATGCGCTATTCAGGCCGCTGACCATCATCGTCACGACATTCAGCTTCATGGTTGCTTTCGGCTATGGTGCGGTACTTGCCAATCGGGGTCTCATATCGGTCGGAGATATTGTCACCTTCAACATCTATCTGAACATGCTGATCTGGCCGATGTTTGCAGTCGGCATGCTGTTCAATGTAATGCAGCGTGGAAATGCGTCACTCACTCGGATTGACACGGTTCTTGACACTAAAGACGATGTGCTGCATCAGGGTGACATGATGATGACGAACGCAGGTATGGATTTTGACCAGCTGTCATTCCAGTATCCGCTCAGCACACGAACAAACTTGAAGGATATTTCGTTCGAGCTCAAAAGTGGCGAAACACTCGGTATCGTCGGCAGAACCGGCAGCGGGAAATCGACGCTCGTCAAACAGCTGCTGAAATTCTATCCCGAAGGCCAGGGGGGCCTGGTCATCGATGGTAAAAGCATTGCAGAACTTGATAAAAAAGCATTAAGGGAGAAGATCGGCTACGTGTCCCAGGAGAACATCCTTTTCTCAAGAACTGTCAGAGAAAATATCCTTTTCGGCAACCCGGGAGCGACTGAGGCGGAGTTGGAAGAAGCCATTGCACTCAGTGCGCTTGATACCGACTTGAAACGTATGCCGGAAGGTCTGGATACGATGGTCGGTGAAAAAGGCATTGCGCTCAGTGGTGGTCAGAAACAGCGCATCTCCATTGCGAGAAGTCTGATCCGCGATCCCGACATCCTGATATTGGATGATGCACTCAGTGCTGTTGATGCGAAAACCGAGAAGCGGATCATCGATGGCATCAGACGAAACCGTACCAGCAAGACGACGATCATCGTGACACATAGGCTTTCTGCAGTACAGCATGCAGATAAAATTGCGGTGCTCGACGATGGACAGGTTGTCGAAATGGGTACACACGAAGCACTATCAGCAACCGGTGGCTGGTACAGCCAGCAGAACGACTACTACCGGACTGGAGGTGAAACAATATGAAAGAACTTAAAAGATTAGTCGGCTATGCCATGGCATTCAAGGGCTGGTTTGCTCTTGGCATCACATTGATGATACTGATGGTCAGTTTTGAACTGCTTGGACCAGTGATCGCAATGATCATTCTGGACCGGCATATCCAAGGGGGAGGAGGGCAGATTGAAATGCTGCCGATCTATCAGCTGCTCGCAGTATTCCTTGGGATCAAGCTGCTGCACGCTGTATTCAGCTACTTCCAGGAAGTCGTCCTCCAGAACTCCGGGGCGCTGGTAGTACAGAAAATGAGAAACGACGTATTCCAGCATGTTCAAAAGCTGCCGATCCGTTATTTCGATGACCTGCCGGCCGGTAAGGTGGTCGCGCGGATTACGAATGACACAGAATCAATATTGCACATGTTTTCTGTCGTGCTCCCATTGTTCCTGGTCAGCAGTCTGACTGTCGGCGCCATTACTGTCATTACGCTTTTCATCAATATCTGGACCGGTCTGGTCATGCTGTTATTCGTACCCATCATCATTGTGTGGATGATACTCTATCGAAAGTACTCGAATGATTTCAACCATACCAGAAGAGAACGGAACAGTGACATCAATGCGATGATCAATGAATCCATCAGCGGCATGCCGATCATCCAGGTCTTCAACCGTGAAGAGCAGATTACACGGGAATTTGAAGCGCTGAATGATGACTACCTTAAAAACACCGGCAGTCTGATCAAGCTGGAGAGTGCTTCCGGCCAGAACCTGATGGGGACACTGAGGTCACTTTTATTTGCAGTGATGGTCTATATTTTCGCATCCAGTTTTCTGGATGCACAGACGGCACTGTCTGTCGGTACGATGTATATACTTGTGGACTATGTCACACGCTTTTTCAATCCACTCTTCAATATCATCGGAGAGCTGGATATATACGAGCAGGCACGTGTCGCTGCAGTGAAAGTATTCGAGCTCCTGGATGCAGAGATCGAAGCAGAAGAGGAAGACCACCTTGGCAGCTTCAACGGTCATATTGCGTTCAATGAGGTCAGCTTCTCCTATGATGATAAGCACACAGTACTTAAAGACATCAGCATCGATGTGTCGCCGGGTGAAACCGTGGCACTTGTCGGCCATACCGGATCCGGCAAGAGTTCAATCATCAATCTGCTGATGCGCTTCTATGATCCTGTTCGCGGAAAGATACTGTTCGATGGCAAGGATACGAGAGAGTTCAGCAAGCAGTCGCTGAGACACCACATGTCGATCGTACTGCAGGATCCTTTCATCTACAGCGGGTCTCTGCTATTCAATCTCAGGCTGAATAATGAAGAGATTTCAGAGGAAGAAGCGAGGGCGGCAATCATCAGTGTCGGCGGTGGCGAAATGCTGTCGCGGATGAATCAGGGCATGCACACTGAGCTGACAGAACGTGGATCTACACTATCGCTTGGCGAACGCCAGCTCATCTCATTCGCACGCGCAATGGTATTCAATCCGAAGGTGCTGGTGCTGGATGAAGCTACCA
The DNA here is from genome assembly GCF_009831115.1 of Salinicoccus hispanicus. Lineage (GTDB taxonomy): Bacteria > Bacillota > Bacilli > Staphylococcales > Salinicoccaceae > Salinicoccus > Salinicoccus hispanicus. The sequence goes on from NZ_WUUK01000001.1 coordinate 356,627, forward strand.
GCAACATCGATTCCGAAACCGAGCAGATGATCCAGCATGCCATGAAGGTTGTCAGTGCAAACCGTACGACATTCATCATTGCCCACAGACTTTCCACCATCCAGCATGCAGATCAGATTCTGTTGCTTGATAGCGGTCGTATAGTTGAAAGCGGAAATCACGAAGAACTGCTTGCCACAGGCAAGGAGTATGCCAAGATGTACACCATGCAGCTCGGCCAGCCACGTGTCATGAATGCGTAAAAATGCTGTTCTGATTTTGAATTTAACTTGTGAAACTTCAAAAAACCATCTGCTACTGAGGCAGATGGTTTTTATTTTTTATACTTGATCATTTTCCATCATGATCAACCGCAAAGCTGAAAACCAGCTTCAATATATATAAAGCGAGCAGACCATTCAAAATGAGATGTGTATCAGCGAGCAGCATCAGGATGCTCAAGCCTACCAGTGCGGATGCCATCCCTGCAGTACGCTGCAACCTTCTTTCTCCTATTCTGGTAATAACCAAAACAGTTATTATGGAAAAGATCCAGATGATCGTACCCAGAAGTAGATTACCAAGGATCCAGCCTAGTATGAGTGGCTGGACATGGACGGCCAGAAAGACCAGTCTGGCTTTATGATTTGTCTGATAGTATTCGTTCGTACCTTTTGTAACATTGGCGACAACACCACCGGTGATATCCAGCGTCAGTATTACCAGAAGTATTTCCTGCCATACTGCGAGATCCGACCATTCGTCATATGCGTGAAAAAGCAGTAGGGAGGAAAGAAGGATGCAGCTTATCAGAACAATGGCTAATTCCACCTTCGTTGTCCTTCTGCCAAACAGTTCATGCAGAGATTTTGGGACTGGAAAAGTCTTATCAGCAATCCTTTTATTCATTTTTCAACCACGCTCCTCCATACATTGATAATGGTCCTGGGCTTGTGAATAGTTATCAGTTTACCGAGAAACTCGTCATGGATTATATCTTAAATAACCTACTGGTGTAATATACGGTTATAATATCTTATTATATAGCAAATTTATCAAATGTACTGGAGATGGTTATTCATGTGTGGGATTTAAAAGTAGACATTCAGAAAGAGATTCAAATCTACCTAAAAGCCGCGAAATAATATTGAGTAGGGCCATGGAAGACCTGACAGCTGACCCTGACGTTCTAGCAGTTTACCTGGGCGGCTCTCTAGCAAAGGGGGACTATGATAACTACTCCGACATTGATCTGCATACAATTGTAGCACCTGGAAAAAGGGTTGAATTCATCAAAAATAAGCGTGTCAGGGCTGAAAGATGGGGAAATATTCTATTCCATGAAGATGCGAATCCTCTTGGACCGGTAGTGGTTACTCATTATATACCCTTTATCAAAGTCGATAGCTGGTATCATGCGCCTGAAGAAATTGTTCCTTCCATCTGGTTAAAAGGGGTGGACGTACTTCACGATCCAAAAGGGATTATAAGCAATACCATTAAAGAATCATCAAATATCTCTTATATACTTTCCACCCAGGAAGTAGAGGTCTGGAAAAGTAAAATACTGGCTTTTGCCCATGAAACCTACCGCGCTGTCATGAGGGAAGAAATATACCATGCAGAATCTAATCTGGATAAGATGCGCTGGCTTGTTGTTCTAGGCTGGTATATGGAAGAGGAGAGGCATTTTGATGCATCTTACGGCAGCTGGTCGAAAATCGAGGGCAGAAGAAGTATATTAAATGAAAGACAGCTGACTCTTCTTAGAAAGTGGAAATGCGGGAAAGTTGAAGCGGAAATCATGAACGTACTGGTTGGTATGACGCCTGAAATCCTCAGGTTAAACGAGGTACTGAGTGAAAAGGTTGAAATCAAAACCGACCAAGAACAATTTAAAAGCATTTTAGAGATGAGCCATTGAAAAATCCTATCAAGGTGGTATTACGATAGCTGCATCAGTTGCCAGTAATGAACGATAAATCGAACTATTTGAAAGTTGACATTTCTTGGACACTCATGTAATGTTATGAACATTCAATTGAATACTTTTATCCAGAGAAGTGGAGGGATTAGGCCCTTTGAAGCTTCAGCAACAGGTCCCAGGGTACTGTGCTAAATCCTACAAGCGCTCGCTTGGCAGATAACCGTAAAACCATTTGCCATTTCGGCGGATGGTTTTTTTATTTTACATAAGGGATGTGATCGAATGGCCATTGTATTGGAAGATGTATCGAAGACCTATGAAGTGAAAGGCAGAAAAGTGGAGGCGCTCAAACGGCTTTCTCTGACTGTCGAGGAAGGCGAGATATTCGGCATCATTGGTTTCAGTGGGGCTGGCAAGAGTACGCTGCTCAGGCTGATCAATCTGCTGGAGCAGCCAAGTTCCGGGAGCGTCAGTGTAAACGGCACCGAACTCGGTGCGCTGTCCGGTGAGAAGCTGAGAACAAAAAGAAAGAAGATCGGCATGATCTTCCAGCAGTTCAATCTGATCGAGTCGAAGACGGTGTATCAGAATATCGAGTTCGTGCTGAAGGCGAGCAAGTATGAAAAGAAGGAAGTGAAGTCACGTATCGAGGAACTGCTTGCGCTTGTCGGATTGAGCGACAAGGCGGACAGCTATCCTGGAAACTTGAGTGGCGGTCAGAAGCAGCGGGTCGGAATCGCTCGGGCGCTTGCTAATCATCCTGAAGTGCTTCTGTGTGATGAAGCGACGAGTGCACTTGATCCGGACACGACAAAGACGATATTGAAACTGTTGAAGAAGATCAACAGGGAGCTTGGCATCACCATCGTTCTCATCACGCATGAAATGGAAGTCATCAAGGAAATCGCCGATCGGGTCGGTGTCATGACGGCGGGTGAGATTGTGGAGGAAAGTGATGTCTACAGTATATTCAGCCATCCCGGGCACGCGGTGACAAAAGGGTTCGTCCAGGACATCTATGATTTTTCCATCCCTCCGCACATTCAACTGAATGATAATTCGGATGTCATTACAATCAAGTTTCTGAATGAAAATGCAGAGGCCAACTACGTCAACCAGCTCTACCGGCATTTCGACTGTGATATCAGCATCCTGAACGGACGTATCGAGTATATTCAGGATATGCCCCTTGGTTTCCTGATGCTGCATGTCCAGGGAGAGGCTCAAGAAATTACGAGACTCAAGGCGTTCATCGATGAATCCAAAGGGATAGAAAGGGCTGAAATCTATGCAGAGACTATCTGAAATCACACCGCTTTTATATCGCGCACTGCTTGAAACAACACTGATGGTATCGATCTCCATATTCTTTGCGGTCCTGATCGGACTGCCGCTCGGCATACTGCTGTACATTACGGCAAATCCGCTGCTGTTCAGAATCAAACCGCTGAACCAGGTTCTTGGTGCCATCACCAACGTCATTCGCTCGTTTCCTTTCATCATCCTCATTGTTGCCATCATGCCGGTGGCAACGTGGCTGACCAATAGCTCCCACGGGCCTGTATTTGCCAGTGTCGCGCTCTCGATCGCAGCCATTCCGCTTTTTGCCAGGCTGGTGGAAACAAGCTTCAATGGTGTGGGCAGGGGAGTGATCGAGGCAAGCATTGCAGGCGGTGCTTCCCTGATGCTTATCATTACGGATGTGCTCATTCCTGAAGCGCGTCGCGGCATCACCCAGGGGATTACCCTGACAATCATTTCCATCATCGCCTTCAGTGCCACTGCAGGTGTCGTTGGTGGTGGCGGCATCGGCGATCTTGCCATCCGCTACGGATATTACCGCTATGACACAGTGACAATGATTGCCACTGTCGTCGCCCTGATCATCATTGTACAGCTTGTACAGCTGATCGGGGACTTTTTGACCAGAAGACAGGAGGGGAACTGATATGCGTGGAATCATTATATTTCTGGCTTCGACTCTGGCTGTGATCATCGGCTCCAGTGCATTGCTGTATGAGGGAGAAGGGGAAGTCATTACGATCGGGGCCTCGACCGGTCCCTATAGTGACATGGTCAATTTCGCATTGAAGCCGGCGCTCGAAGATCAGGGATACACCGTGGAAATCGTCGAGTACACCGATTACATCCAGCCGAACAATGCACTGCACAATGGCGATCTTGATGCGAACCTGTATCAGAATAAATCCTTTATGGCAGATTTCAATGAGGAGAATGGTACGGACTTCACCAATCTCATCCAGGTACCGACTGCGCCGATGGGGCTTTATTCCAGTGAATTCGATTCAATAGAAGAAATTGAAAATGGCAGCGAAGTGGCATTGCCGCTCGATCCGGTCAATTCATCCCGGGGTTTCCACACACTGGTGGATGCAGGACTGATCGAAATTGCTGAAGATGCCAATATGCTGGCAATTGAAGAATCTGATATAATTCAAAACAACAAGAATCTGGAATTCGTCTATCAGGATTCTGGACAGCTTCCAAGAAGCGTGGATCAGATCGGATTATCACTTGTACCCGGCAACTTTGCATTGGCAAGCGGCATGGATCTTGCAGATGCACTGCAGCTTGAGAATATGAGTGAAAACTTCAGAAATCAGATTGTCGTCAATGCCTCCGATGCGGACAGCAAACTTGCGGATGATCTCATCCGAGCAGTGGAGTCCGAGCACTTCCAGCAGACGATAGACAGTCAGTTCCAGGGATTCGATAAACCGGAGGGACAGTAATGGCAAATAGACTACTTGACAGCATACCGGAAAGCTATTTTAAAACCGCAATGTCGACCGAACTGAAACCGGGACCACTGCCACTGATCAATCTGGCCGTCGGCATCCCTGATGGGCGGACACCGGAGCCGATACTTGAAGCAGTTTCAGAGTCGGTATATAAGGAAGAGAATCAGCGATATGTCAGCTTCAGGGGAAAGCCGTCCTTCAAAAATGAAATCAGAACCTTCTATAAGAAGCATTATGATGTAGACCTTGAAGATGATAACATTACGCTCCTCTATGGTACGAAAAGTGCGCTGGTGCAGTTTCCGATGATCTACATCGAGCCGGGGGAAGGGGTCTTCCTGCCGAACCCGGGCTATCCGGACTATGCCCCTGGTGTGATGCTGGCACGCGGAGAAACATACGATCTGCCGCTGCTGCCAGAAAACGGCTACCTTCCGGATTACGGCAGTCTGCCGGAAGACGAGCTCCGGAATGCGCGATTGATCTACTTGAACTATCCTTCCAACCCGCTCGGTGCGGTGGCCGATAAGGATTTCTTCGATCAGACTGTGGAGAGGTTCAAAGGGACGCGCACCAGAATCGTCCATGATTTCGCCTATGCGACGTTCTCATTTGATGGTCCCCACCCGAGCATACTGCAGAGCGATAGGAACCTTGAATGCGCCATTGAAATCTATTCGCTGTCGAAAGGCTTCAACATGTCCGGTTTCCGCACCGGTTTTGCGGTCGGGAACAGAGAGATGATCGAGGCGATCAATACGTACCAGGACCACACGCAGACTGGCATGTGGGGCGTGACCCAGGATGCTTCAGCTGAAGCGCTCAGAAATGAAGCGGATATTCTGCCTGGCCAGCAGGAGAAGTTCAGACGCCGGAGCGTCATGGTGACGGATGCATTCACTGAAATGGGCATCCCGATCAATCCGATCAAAGGGGGCATATTCGGCTGGATCAAGGTGCCTTCCGGATATGACGGCGAAACTTTCAGGGACCATCTCATCCAGGAGCTGTCGATTCTTGTCACACCCGGGTTTCCATTCGGCTCAAGAGGGCAGGAGTACATCCGGATTTCCCTCGCTGTCGAAGATGCGGTGCTGGAAGAAACAGTGTCCAGGTTCAAAAGTATCAGCTATTTATGGAAGTAATGGAAGAAAATAAATAAATTTTCGAAAGTACTTGATATTAATATCAATAGCATGTAACATTATAGATAACATAACAGGTCACAGAGTAGTGAATGTTCATGAAGGTGACCTCCGATAGAACAGTGCAACATGTTCTAGATATCATATATATTATTATCTTATCTGTTATAGAGAGGCTGCCGCCTCTCTATTTTTTTATTTTACATATGCTTATCACAATCGCCCGAGTGTGGTATTCTTTTAATCAGATATTAAGGACTAATTGGAGGCGTTGGATAGTGAACAGGCTTTTCAACCGGAATCGCATGCTGATCATTCTGTTTGGCATCATCATTTTAATTTTACTTATCGGCTTTTCCATGACGGATCGTGATTCGACGACTCGTGCTGAACAGTTCACTGCCGATGCAGCTGCAGGTTCACAGATGATCATCAATGCACCATTCGATTTTGTCGGAAGTCTTTTCGGCACAATCTCCCGCAGCTTCAATGCGGTTGAGGAAAATGAAACACTCCGGGCACAGCTTGAGATGCTCCCTCAGATGCAGGCGGACATCGAACGGCTTGAATCTGAAAACGCGGAGCTCAGGGAAGCATTGGATGTCAGCTCCAAACAGTCCTATGAGAGCATCAACGCACGACTGATTTCACGTTCGCATGACCAGTGGCTTAACAGCTTCACAATCGACAAGGGAGAAGCGGACGGACTGAGCCAGGGTATGGCGGTAATGACGCCTGAAGGACTGATCGGCACAGTCACACGGGTCAACGGGGGCACGAGCTACGTTGAAATGCTGACGACTTCGGTTTCCCAGAACAACTTGTCCGTTGAGATACTTCATGATGGCTCGCCGGTCTATGGGAATGTCCAGAAGTATGATAAGGAAAGAAATCTTCTGGTCGTTGAAAATATAAAAAATCGCAGTGGACTCGCAAGTGGGGATGAAGTCTTTACAAGTGGTCTTGTCGGCAATTATCCCGAAGGCCTTCTGGTCGGCACGGTGGTCGAAGTGGAAAATGATGAATATGGTCTGAGCCAGAATGCGTATGTGCAGCTCGTGAGCAATACGGATGATATCGATATGGTCTTCGTCATCGAAAGAAGTCCGGAATCGATGGAGGACTAGCATGAGAGCAATCATTATATTTCTCGTCTCATTTCTGCTGATGTATGTGGACTTCGCATTCGCCCGGTTCAGTCCGATCACCGTCAGCAATGTCGAAGTCTATTTCGTCCCGCGTACACTTCTGATGTTCATTCTGCTGCTGTCGATCTATACAGGTTATAAGACGAGCATACTGCTGGCTGTCGTGTTTGGCACCATGCTCGATTTCTACATAGGTTCGGTGTACGGCATCCATGCTTTCGGCATGGTGGCCTTCGTTCTTTTCATGCACGCCGCATTCCGGGTGTTCTATAAGGATTTCGTTGCCATGGCTTTCGTCGTGCTGCTGCTGACGCTGCTCTATGATATATACATCTATCTGCTCTATAGCATTCTTGATCTGGTGGATAAGCCGATGTTCGACTACCTGGCACTGCGTGCGGCACCGAGCCTGCTGCTCAATGCACTGCTGTTCATTGTGGTGTTTGTCATCGCCCTGAAAACTTCCAGGGTAAGAAAAGAGGTACTTTCAAGACATTGACACCGCATGCGGGTGCTGATATAATGCAATAGTTGGTGATAATGTAGACATCAACCGCTCAATTACAGGTTCAAGTGATGCAGATCCACCTGTAGATGGCGTGTCTTATTTTATATTAGGAGGTGTAAGTATGTTTGCAATTATCGAAACAGGTGGTAAACAGATCAGAGTTGAAGAAGGTCAGACGATCTACGTTGAAAAAATCAACGCAGAAGCTGGAGAAGACTTCACTTTTGATAAAGTTCTCTTCGTAGGTGGAGAGTCCGTCAAAGTCGGTGTACCTACAGTTGAAGGTGCGACTGTATCCGCTAAAGTTGAAAAACACGGCCGCGGCAAGAAGATCGACGTAGTAAAATTCAAACGCAGAAAGAACTACAAGCGTAAACAAGGTCACCGTCAGCCTTATACGAAGCTGACAGTTGGAAAGATCGACGCGTAATGATCAATGTTGAATTCAATATAAACGATAAGGGACAGGTGTCATCTTTCGAGATGGCAGGTCATGCCATGTTCGATGAATATGGCAAGGACATTGTCTGTGCTGGAGCCTCAGCTGTCGTTTTCGGTTCTGTAAATGCTATTTTAAACATGACCGGGTCAAACCCGGCGATTGAAATGGACGAAGATTCCGGATTACTCCGATTCAAAGCGGATGACCCGGATAATGATAAGATGCAGATACTGCTTGAAGGCATGATCATTTCATTAAAGACGATAGAAGAAGAATATGGTGAACATATCACATTAAATTTCAAGTGAGGTGAAAGCAATGCTTAAACTGAATCTTCAATTTTTCGCATCCAAAAAAGGTGTAGGCTCGACTAAAAACGGTCGTGATTCCATATCCAAACGTCTTGGTGCCAAGAGGCAGGATGGTCAGCACGTTACAGGCGGATCCATTCTTTTCCGCCAGCGTGGTACCAAGATCCACCCGGGTGAGAACGTTGGACGCGGAGGAGATGACACTCTTTTCGCCAAAATCGACGGCGTTGTAAAATACGAACGCATCGGTCGCGATAAGAAACGCGTTTCCGTATACAAGGAAGCAAAATAAAGAACTGAGTGGACATCAGCAAAGCTGGTGTCCTTTTTCATTAAATAGGATAAATCGATTATGCTATAATATTAGAGGATAGAGGTGAGACGATGTTTATAGATCAGGTAGATATATACTTGAAAGCCGGCAATGGTGGTAACGGCATTGTTGCATACAGAAGAGAGAAATATGTACCACTTGGTGGTCCGTCAGGCGGCGATGGCGGCAACGGGGCGGATATCATTTTCGAAGTCGATGAGGGACTCCGAACATTGATGGATTTCCGCTACCAGCGCCACTTCAAAGCCAAGCACGGGCAGAACGGAATGAGTTCGAATGCGCACGGCAGAAACAGTGAGCCGCTTGTACTCAAAGTGCCGCCGGGTACGATTGTAAAAAGAACAGATACGGGAGAAACACTCGCTGACCTCGTACACCATGGTGCACAGATGGTCATTGCCAAAGGCGGCCGTGGCGGCCGTGGAAACTCCAGATTCGCGTCGGCACGCAATCCGGCTCCGGACTTCGCCGAAAACGGTGAACCGGGTGAGGAATTCGATGTAACGATGGAGCTGAAGCTGCTTGCGGATGTCGGTCTTGTCGGCTTCCCGAGTGTCGGGAAATCCACAATACTCAGTGCGGTATCGAAAGCAAAGGCTAAGACGGGAGACTATCCATTCACAACGATCAAGCCGAATCTTGGCGTGGTCCAGACGGGAGACGGCCGTTCATTCGTCATGGCGGATCTGCCGGGACTGATTGAAGGCGCGTCCGAAGGGACCGGTCTTGGCCACCAGTTCCTCCGTCACGTGGAGCGGACGAAGGTCATTGTCCATGTCATCGACATCAGTGGGCTCGAAGGCCGCGATCCGATCGAAGACTACAGGATCATCCGTGAAGAGATGGGTCTCTATAACGAGAGCCTGCTGAAGCGTCCGGAGATCATTGTGCTCAACAAGGTCGATCTGGTCGAGGATACCGAAATCTTCGAACAGTTCAGAGCCTCGATTGGTGAAGACAAGGAAATTCATGAAATTTCAGCAGCAACACGCCAGAATCTTGATACGGTGCTCTACCGTGTGGCAGATTTACTAGAAGAGACACCGGAAGCGGAAGAAGTGGTTGAAGAGACGGACCACCGTGTCCTGTACCGCCACGAAAAGAACCCGGATGCCTTCAAGATTTCAAGGGATGATGACGGTGCATATGTTGTTACAGGAGACGCCATAGAGCGCATGTTCAAGATGACAGACTTCAACAGGGAGGCCGCCATCAGAAGGTTTGCCAGACAGATGCGCTCCATGGGCATCGATGATGCGTTGCGCGCACGTGGCATACAGACGGGCGACACTGTAAGAATACTTGGTGGAGAATTCGAATTCGTAGAATGATGGTGATTTGATGTATCAGTATATTATCGGTGTTTTGAAAGAAGTAGAACCACAGCATATTACTGTGGAATCGAATGGTATCGGCTACCTGCTCATGGTGCCGAATCCATTTCGTTTTGAACATGAAAATGGACAGCAGATACAAATATATACCGAACTCATCGTGAGGGAGGACAGCCATACATTGTATGGCTTTAAAAACAGGGACGAGAAGACGCTATTCAAATCCCTGCTTCAGGTAACAGGCATCGGGCCAAAGAGTGCCCTTGCCATACTTGCTGCCGCGACACCTGCAGAGATCATAGGCGCCATTGAAGCGGAAGATGAGAAATTCATGCAGAAGTTCCCGGGTGTCGGCAAGAAGACGGCCAGTCAGATCATTCTCGATCTGAAAGGCAAGCTGGGATCTGTGGATATCGCAGCCCACCCACCGGTGCAGGATGACAACAGCCACTTCATCAATGAAGCGATGCTTGCACTTGAAGCACTCGGCTACAGCAGCCGTGAACTGAAGCGCATAGAGAAGCATCTTGGCAAGGAGTCGTTCGAGTCGGTGGATGCCGCTGTAAAACGCGGATTGAAATATCTAGTTCAGTAATGAGGTGCTATTATGGATGATCGCATTTTAGATGAAGGAAAACAGCCATACGAAGAGAATGTGGAAATGTCACTGCGCCCGGAGTTTCTGAACCAGTATATCGGTCAGCAGACACTGAAGGACAATCTGACCATTTTCATAGAAGCAGCACGGATCAGGGAAGAGGCGCTTGACCATGTCATTCTTCATGGTCCTCCTGGACTTGGTAAGACGACGCTTTCCAATATCATCGCCAACGAGCTTGGTGTGAACATCCGGACGACGTCAGGCCCCGCCATAGAGCGTGCGGGTGACTTGGCAGCCATCCTGTCGAGCCTTGAAACAGGAGACGTGCTGTTCATCGATGAAATTCACCGTCTGCCGCGGGCAGTCGAAGAAATACTGTATTCGGCAATGGAGGATTTCTTCCTCGATGTGGTCATCGGCAAGGGTGAGGAGGCGAGAAACATCCGTATCGACCTGCCGCCATTCACTCTGGTCGGCGCAACAACACGATTCGGCAGCCTGTCTGCACCGCTCAGGGACCGTTTTGGTGTCCAGCTGAGACTCGAGTACTACGATCTCGACAGTCTGATCACCATCGTCAACCGTACTTCCGATATTCTTGAGGTCGCAGTCGATCCGGACAGTGCGATGGAACTCGCCCGCCGTTCACGTGGTACGCCGCGGATTGCCAACCGTCTGCTCAGACGTGTCAGGGATTTCTCCATCGTAAAGAAGGAATCGTCCATCACACTTGAGACGACGAATCATGCGCTGAAGGTGCTTGAAGTCGATCCGAGCGGACTCGATCCGATAGACCACAAGATCATGAACACGATCATCAATACGTATAATGGTGGGCCGGTAGGTCTTGAAACGGTAGCCGTATCGATCGGCGAGGAAGTCATCACGCTCCTTGATGTCTATGAACCGTATCTGATCCAGCAAGGATTTCTGGAGCGGACACCGAGGGGAAGAAAAGCGACGGCGAAGAGCTATGACTACTTCAATGGCGACCCCCACATTGATATATTTAGAAATGAGGAATAGTTTTGAAACTCGATGAATTTGATTTCGATCTGCCTGAATCACTGATAGCTCAGACACCTCTTCTGGAGCGGGCGGAAAGCAGGCTGCTTGCTCTGGATAAACGGACAGGCAGCGTGTCGGATACAAAATTTGAAAATATTACAGCATACCTGAATCCGGGTGATGCGCTTGTACTGAATGATACGAAGGTACTGCCTGCAAGACTTTTCGGCATCAAAAAAGAGACGGGTGCCAAAATAGAAATGCTCTTGCTCAAGCCGATAGAAGGCGGATATGAAGTGCTGATCCGTCCGGCGAAACGCGTCAAGCCGGGTACAGAAATTGATTTTGGAGACGGCCTCTTGAAAGCAGTATGTACAGATACATTCGATGAAGGCATCAGACACGTGTCCCTCCATTACGATGGCATCTTGGAAAATGTGCTGGATGAACTGGGTGAAATGCCGCTGCCGCCCTATATCAAGGAGACGCTTGAGGACAAGGACCGGTATCAGACGGTGTATGCGAAGCATACGGGATCTGCAGCAGCACCGACGGCGGGCCTTCATTTTACAGAGGCGCTGCTTGATGAAATCAGGCAGAAGGGTGTACATATCAGCTATATCACCCTGCACGTCGGGTTGGGCACGTTCCGCCCGGTCAGTGAAGACAATATTGAAGACCACCGGATGCACTCCGAGTTCTACATCATGACGGCGGAAACAGCAGAGACGCTGAACGCGGTCAAGGAGAGCGGCGGTAAGGTCGTCAGTGTCGGAACGACGAGTACTCGGACGCTTGAGACGATCATGCGGGATCATGGACAATTTGTCGAAGCCAGTGGTTTTACGGATATATTCATCTATCCCGGATTCAATTATCAGGCAATCGACGCGCTGATCACGAATTTCCACCTGCCGAAATCCTCACTGATGATGCTTGTCAGTGCATTCAGTGATAAGGAGACGATCATGAACGCCTATCGTCATGCGATCGATGAGGAATACCGCTTCTTCAGCTTTGGAGATGCAATGATTATATATGAGGATGAAGAGTAGATGGCAATCAGATATGAACATATAAAGACATGCAAACAGACCGGTGCACGCATCGGCAAACTGCACACGCCGCACGGGACAATCGATACACCCATTTTCATGCCTGTCGGCACGCTGGCGACCGTCAAGACGATGACGCCTGAAGAACTGGCTGATATCGGCAGCCAGATCATCTTGAGCAATACGTACCACCTGTGGCTGAGGCCGGGCAGTGATATCATCAAGGAAGCAGGCGGACTTCACAAGTTCATGAACTGGGATAAGCCGATTCTGACCGATTCCGGCGGTTTCCAGGTTTTCAGCCTGAGCGACAGGCGCAAGATTGAAGAGGAGGGGGTTCACTTCAGAAGCCATCTCGATGGCTCGAAGCTGTTCCTGAGTCCGGAAAAGGCGATGGACATCCAGCATGACCTCGGGTCGGATATCATGATGGCTTTTGACGAATGCCCGCCATTCCCGGCAGAGAAGAAATACGTCAAGGATTCGATCGAGCGGACGACACGCTGGGCAGAGCGTTGCCTGGACCATCATGTCAAAAGCGGACATGATAAGCATCAGGCGCTGTTCGGCATCGTGCAGGGGGGAGAGTACAAGGACCTCAGAGCTCAGAGTGCGAAAGAGCTCGTGTCCATGGATTTCCCCGGCTATTCCATCGGCGGACTGTCCGTAGGTGAACCGAAACCGATCATGTACCGTGTACTTGAAGAGACGATTCCCTACCTGCCTGAAGACAAGCCCCGCTACCTGATGGGTGTCGGCTCTCCTGATGCGCTGATCGAAGGCGTCATCCGCGGTGTCGACATGTTCGACTGTGTGCTGCCGACCCGTATCGCGAGGAACGGCACGACGATGACTTCGCAGGGTCGTGTCGTCGTCAAGAACAAAAAATTCGAACGTGACTTCACACCGCTTGATCCGGCATGCGACTGCTATACATGCAAGAATTATACAAAAGCCTATCTGCGTCATCTTTTCAAAACGGATGAAATTCTCGGATTAAGGCTTACTACTTATCATAACCTGTATTTTCTGCTAAAATTGATGGAAGATATTCGAACTGCGATTTTAAATGATCAGTTGATGGACTTTAAAGAAGCGTTTTTCGAATCATACGGATTGAATGTCGAAAATCCGAAAAATTTCTAATAGAGGAGAAGATTCATAGATGGAATTCTTTATGGCCATCCTGCCGTTTCTGGTACTCATCCTGGTAATGTACTTCCTGATGATCCGTCCGGCACAGAAGAAACAGAAAAATGTACAGGATATGCAGGCGAACATGCAGAAGGGTGATGAAATCATCACAATCGGCGGGCTTCACGGAACTGTCGAATCCTTCGACCAGAAACATATGTACATCCGTACAGATGCAGCCGGCAGTGCAGTACTTAAATTTGAGCGTGTCGCGCTCAAGGAAATTGTAAAATAGTAGTGCAATGAGCTGACTCCACGAGTCGGCTCTTTTTTTAATTTTAATTTACGGTGCCAACAGTTATAATTGAAACGTTGAGGATTTCCAAAATAATCGAGGTGTGTTTTTTGAAAGTAGATAAGAGTAGAATCATCATCACCATTCTGCTGGTCATCGGCATATTGACGACCGTTGGACTGACAGCGAAAGATCTTGTCAAGGACGTCAATCTTGGACTGGACCTGCAGGGTGGATTTGAGGTGCTGTACGAAGTTGAGCCACTTGATGAAGGAGACGAAATAGACGACTCTGCTGTGCGAAGTACTGCACAGACATTGGATTCGAGGGTCAATGTACTGGGTGTCTCCGAACCGAATATCCAGATAGAAGAGAACGACAGGATCCGAGTCCAGCTGGCCGGGGTGGAGGATCAGAATGAAGCCCGAGAGCTGCTCAGCACCCAGGCTGAGCTGACCATCCGGGATGTTGACGATAATGTGCTCCTGTCAGGAGCGGATCTGGTCCAGGGCGGTGCCAGTCAGAACTTTGATGAAATGAACCAGCCCATGGTCTCACTGCAATTGAAGGATCCGGATAAGTTCCGTGAAGTCACTGAGGAGATTTCCCAGAGGCCGGCCGGTGAAAACCTGATGGTCATCTGGATGGACTTCGAAGAGGGCGAAGACAGCTTTGCAGAAGAAGTTCAGAAAGCAGATCCGAAGTTCATCTCGGCGCCTAGTGTTTCCGGACCGATCAATTCATCCGATGTCATGATATCCGGTGGATTCAATGGAGAAGAAGGGCTGGAGCGTGCGCAGAACATTTCAGCACTTCTCAATTCGGGTGCACTGCCGGTCAAACTGACAGAAATATATTCCAACTCCGTTGGTGCCCAGTTTGGTGCCCAGGCACTGGATGAGACGGTGACTGCCGGTCTGATCGGTGTCGCACTGGTATTCATATTCATGATTGCTTTCTATAGACTGCCGGGTGTCGTAGCAACAGTTACGCTGACCGCGTATATCTATCTCACGGTGCTCGGCTTCAACCTGATCAGCGGTGTACTCACCCTGCCGGGTATCGCAGCCCTGATCCTTGGTGTCGGCATGGCGGTGGATGCAAACATCATCATGTACGAACGTATCAAGGATGAACTCAGGATCGGCAGAAATCTCAAGCAGGCCTACAAGCGTGCATCGGCCGCTTCCCTATGGACGATCATC
This sequence comes from Salinicoccus hispanicus, assembly GCF_009831115.1. Taxonomy (GTDB): domain Bacteria; phylum Bacillota; class Bacilli; order Staphylococcales; family Salinicoccaceae; genus Salinicoccus; species Salinicoccus hispanicus. Next base: position 371,815 of record NZ_WUUK01000001.1, read on the forward strand.
GATGCCAATATCACAACGATGATTGCAGGTGTCGTTCTGTTCATATTCGGAACAAGCAGTGTCAAAGGTTTCGCGACAATGCTGATCCTATCCATACTGATGAGTTTCATTACGGCCGTATTCCTGACACGTGTTGTACTTTCGCTGCTCATCAGATCAAACTTCTTCAACAAACGACTCGGCTGGTTCGGTGTCAAGGAGTCCGACAGGTTCAACATCAATGAAGGCAAGGATATCGAGCATCTGACAACACCATGGGACAAGCTTGATTTTGTCGGGCATGCACGGAAGTTCTTTGCATTGAGTCTTGCGCTCATTCTGGCCGGTCTTGTCATCCTGTCCATATTCAGGCTGAACTTGGGCATCGACTTTACGTCCGGGACGAGAGCCGATATCCAGACGGATGGCGAAGCGACAGTGGGGCAGGTCGAGGAGCAACTGTCGTCCATGGACATACCACCTGACAGCATTACAACGTCAGGGGAGGATATGGTTGTCGCCCGTTATGTTGATGACTTGTCTCAAGAAGCAGTGACGGATATGCAGCGCACATTTGAAGAACAGTTCGGCAGTCAGCCTGCGATCAGTACGGTAAGTCCCGTCATTGGACGGGAGCTGGCACGGAACGCAGTCATTGCGCTCGCCATCGCATCACTCGGCATCATTCTCTATGCTTCCATCCGGTTCGAATGGCGCATGGCGCTGCCAAGTGTGCTGGCACTGATCCACGATGCATTCATCATGGTTGCAGTCTTCTCCATATTCAGGCTCGAAGTGGATATCACTTTCATCGCCGCTGCACTGACAATCGTCGGGTATTCGATCAACGATACCATCGTCACGTTCGACAGGGTGCGTGAAAACTTGAGGAAGACACGGGTGATCCATGAAGAATCCCAGATTGATATGATTATAAACCGTTCGCTCAAACAGACGCTCACCCGTTCGGTCAATACGGTACTGACCGTCATCATTGTGGTTGTACTGCTTGTATTCATGGGCAGCACAGCCATACTGAACTTCTCGATTGCACTGCTCATCGGTCTAATCAGCGGCATCTATTCATCGCTCTTCATTGCGCTGCAGCTCTGGGGCATATTGAAGAAGCGACAGTTCAGAAAATCCGAAGGCAGCCTGACCGTATATGAAGAAAAGAAGAAAGACGAAGAAAAAATACTCGTATAATTCTAGAACGCCCGGGCAACCCCTGGGCGTTTTGCAAAGGATGTAATATATGTACCAGTCAAAGTATGAGTGGAAAGTACGCCGTAAAGATTCCGATATGCCGGAAGCGCTGATCGAAAAGTTCAAGCTCAACCCGCTCGAACAGACCATACTCGAAAACCGGGGGTATACTACGAAGACGGATCTCGAGAAGATCTATCATCCGAGGACGTATGACGCTTCCCTCGTCTACGGCATGGCGGATGCAGTCGCACGTATCGAAGCCGCTTTTTCAGCTGATGAACGTATACTCATCTACGGTGATTTTGATGCGGATGGCATCACAAGCACGGTGCTGCTGCTGAATGCCCTCAGAAGAAGGATTGAAAATGTGGACTATTTCATTCCGAGCCGGATCGAAGATGGCTATGGTCCTAATATGGCGGTGTTCGAGGAACTTGTCGTAGGCCAGTATGATCTTGTGATTACAGTCGACAATGGTGTTTCAGGTGGTGAGGAGATTGCATTCCTCAAGTCGGAAGGGATAGAGACGATTGTTGTGGATCACCACGCGTTTGGTGACAATGTGCCGGATGCGACAATCATCCACCCGGATCATCCCGATGGCACCTACCCATTCCGATCACTTGCGGGTGTCGGTATCACCTACAAGCTGGTCCAGGCTCTGGGTCTTGAAGCTAAAGAGGATATCGGCTGGGTGGCAATCGGTACAGTTGCCGACCTCGTACCCATGATCGATGAAAATAAAAAGCTGGTCATCGAAGGCTTGAAAATCCTGAATGATGCCCCGCCGGTCGGGGTGCATACACTGCTCAGAAGCGCCGGACATGATGGGCATATGGATGAGGAGACGATCGCCTTCACGCTGGCGCCGCGCCTGAATGCAACCGGTCGGCTGGGTGAAGCGGAAATCGCGGTCGAACTTCTGCTTGAGTCGGACACCAACGTTGCCTATGAACAAGCCATGGTGGTCGAGAACATGAACATTGAACGCAAGCAGCTGGTCGAAACCATATTCGATGAGGCAAAGGCACAGGTCGATTCCGACAAACAGATCAATATCGTTTATCAGGAGGGCTGGCACCCAGGGGTGCTTGGAATCGTCGCATCGAAAATCGTCGAGCAGTATGGCAAGCCGGCAATTGTCCTCACACTCGATGATGGCATATACCGTGGATCTGCACGTTCAATCGAAGGGGTGGATCTGCATGGGGTCCTGTCCGAGCATTCAAGTTTCCATTACCGCTTCGGCGGTCATGCGCAAGCGCTCGGTGTGGAAGTCATGGCAGCGGACATCGAAACCTTCACGCAGGAGCTTGCAGACTATTTCGATCGGCTTCAGCTCGATCTCAGACCGGTCAAGTATATCGACTATCAGATCAGGCATGGGAACATGACGATGAAGGCATTCGAACGGTTCGATCGGCTGAAGCCTTTCGGCCAGTCGTTCCAGTCACCGGTATTTCTGATCAGCAATGAGAACATCAGTGCCATCCGACAGGTAGGCAAGGATAAATCCCATATCAAACTGTCGATGGCCCAGGTCGGCATGGATGTCATCGGATTCGGCTATGGACACCTGGTCAATGAGGTATCGCAGGGAGATGCCATAAGCCTGGTCGGCACGGTCAATGTCAATGTGTTCAACCAGAGCCGCACACTCCAGATCATGCTGCAGGACGTAGGTGTAGACCGTGTCCAGCTCATCGATATGCGGAGCAGGACCGACCAGCGTTTCGACATCATTTCAGCGGACGATATTTTTGTCATTGCAGAAGGCCGGGAGAAGAAGGGTGAGAACTACTACCATTACGGCGAAGTGCTCCCCTTTACATCAAAGACGGTCGTACTCCGTGATCTGCCGGAAAGCGTCGATAATATGGCGTATTCCCTGGGCGGCATCCATGCATCGAAGATCATCTCCATCTTCAACCAGAAGGAGGAGCTGTTCTTTACAGGCATACCGAGAGCCGAGACCATCGATCAGCTGATGCAGCTGATCGAAGCTGCCGATGACGGGTCGATCAATCTGGCGAAGCATGCGCCGGCACTTGCCGACAGGATCGGCATCAAGATGAAATTCCTCAAAATGTCGATAGATATTATGACAGATCTAGAGATTATCCGAGTGGAAGATGGTATAATATATAAGGATCAGGACGATAGCGCATGGAGGCTCGAAGAATCAGTGCACTATCAGACCCTCAGGAACCAGCTGGAAGCTGAGAGACTCCTGAAAATGTCATCTTCATCTGAGCTGAAAGACTATCTCAGAACATTAATTTCGAATTGATTGGTGGAATCTAAATGGATTTAAAACAATATGTATCAGAAGTACCGGACTGGCCGAAAAAAGGTGTCAGCTTCAAGGATATTACGACAATAATGGACAATGGACCGGCATACAAGTATGCAACAGATCAGATTGTGGAGTATGCAAGGGAGAAGGAAATCGACATCGTCGTCGGCCCTGAAGCACGCGGATTCATCATCGGCTGCCCGGTGGCATACAGTATGGGCATCGGTTTTGCCCCGGTAAGAAAAGAAGGAAAGCTGCCGAGGGAGGTCATCAGGCATGAGTATGACCTCGAGTATGGTTCCAATGCATTGACCATGCATAAGGACGCAATCACTCCCGGACAGCGTGTACTGATTACGGATGACCTGCTGGCGACAGGCGGCACGATCGAAGCGACGATCAAACTCATCGAGTCGCTCGGTGGCGTTGTGGCAGGCATTGCATTCCTGATAGAACTTGAATATCTCGATGGCATGAAACGGCTTGAAGGATATGATACACTTTCACTGATCACCTACGAAGATTAGTCTACTCAAAAGTCTGTGCAAACAGGCTTTTTTTGGTCATTTATTTATTTGAAAGAGGTTTTATAGTATGATGATTCTAACTAGTGTAGAGGGAAAGCGGTGAGGTCATGAACAAGGAGTATCCATACAGCAAAGACGATGTCATTCGCATGTGTGATTCTTATATGGGTGAATCGGACGTGAAGATGGTCCGGAGGGCATATGCCCTGGCACATGAGGCGCATGAAGGACAGTACCGCAAGAGCGGACAGCCATATATACTGCATCCTGTCCAGGTTGCAGGCATTCTGGCAGAACTGAAGCTCGACTGTCCGACAATCATTGCCGGATTCCTTCATGATGTCGTCGAGGATACGGAGTATACATTCGACGACCTGAAAACCATGTTCAATGAAGAAGTCGCAGTGATCGTGGATGGGGTGACCAAGCTCGAGAAGGTCAAATACCGCTCGAGGCAGGAGGAGCAGGCGGAGAATCACCGCAAGCTGTTCATAGCCATCGCCAAGGACATCCGGGTGATCCTGGTCAAACTCGCCGACCGTCTGCATAATATGCGTACACTGAAGGCAATGCCTGAAGACAAGCAGATCCGGACGTCGCAGGAAACGCTTGAAATCTATGCACCTCTGGCTCACCGCCTCGGTATTTCAAGCATCAAATGGGAGCTTGAGGATACAGCACTCCGGTATATCGAGCCGCAGCAGTATTTCAAGATAGTGAGTTCCATGAAGAAAAAGCGGAGCGAACGCGAGGTCGTCATCAACCAGGCCATCGACCGCATCCAGTCTGAAATGGATCACACCGGCATCAGGGGACAGCTGTCCGGACGGCCGAAGCATATATACAGCATCTATAAGAAGATGACGAAGCAGCAGAAGCAGTTCGATCAGATTTTTGATCTGCTCGCAGTCCGTACGCTTGTAACAAGCATCAAGGACTGCTACGCGGTCCTCGGTGTCATCCATACCATCCGGAAACCGATGCCGGGCCGCTTCAAGGACTATATCGCCATGCCGAAGCCGAATATGTACCAGTCGTTGCATACGACTGTCGTCGGTCCGAATGGTGATCCGCTCGAAATACAGATCCGTACGTTCGAGATGCATGAAATAGCAGAACATGGTGTCGCCGCCCACTGGGCATATAAAGAGGGCAGAGAGGTCAAAGAGGAACCTTTCCTCGACAAGCGCATCCACTGGTTCCAGGATCTCATCGACCAGGAGAATTCCGCCTCTGATGCCGAAGAGTTCATGGAATCCCTGAAAAATGATCTTTTGAGCGACAAGGTCTATGTATTTACTCCGAACGGTGATGTCGTCGAACTGCCGAAAGGTGCCGTGCCGATAGACTTTGCCTACCAGGTGCATACCGAAGTCGGCAACAAGATGATCGGGGCGAAAGTGAACGGCAAGATCGTGTCGATCGACTATGAGCTCTCAACCGGTGAGATTGTGGAGATCCGCACAAGCAAGCAGTCCTACGGACCGAGCCTCGACTGGCTCAAGCTCGTCAAATCGTCAGGGGCGAAGCATAAGATCCGTGCGTTCTTCAAAAAGCAGGATCGCGCAAGCAATATAGAAAAAGGCCGATTCGCTGTAGAGCATGAGATAAAGAATCGGGACTATAAGCCGGATGATGTCCTGAAATCCCAATATATGACGCCGGTCCTTGAACGCTACAATATCAGCCACGAGGATGACCTGTATGCCATGGTCGGTTTCGGCGGTGTCACTGCACAGCAGGTGACAAACCGTCTGATGGAGAAATTCAAGGTTGCAGAACAGAAGAGCAACGTGATAGAGGAAATCGACAGGACGCACCACTACAAGGAAATCTCCACCGAGTCCGGCGTCTATGTCCAGGGCATGGACAATATGCTGATCAACCTGTCCAAGTGCTGCAACCCGCTGCCGGGTGATGACATCATCGGATTCATCACGAAAGGGCATGGGGTGAAGGTCCATGTGGCCACTTGTCCGAACATCAGAAATGAGACGGAACGTCTGATAGATGTGGAATGGGTGAAGAACAAGAACAAGGACCGCAAGTATCAGACGGACCTCGAGATCACCGGATATGACCGCCAGGGTCTCGTCAATGAAGTGCTGAATGTCGTCTCAAGCACCAAGTTCCCGATTACGCGCGTCAATGGGCAGGCGGACGTCGACAAGCATGCAAAGATCAGCCTGTCGGTCATGCTGCAGAATGTGTCAGACCTCTACAGAGTGGTCGATAAGATTAAACAGCTTCCTGATATATACAGCGTAGAACGCGTTTTTAAATGAGGTGTAGAAATGAAAATCGTATTACAAAGAGTATCCAGCGCCACTGTCCTAAGTAATGAATTTTTCAATGAAATCGGTCCAGGCTACTGTCTGCTGGTCGGTGTATCGGAAGCTTCAACGGAAGAAGATGCACTGAAGCTTGCAGAGAAGGTTGCGGCAAGCCGGAATTTCGAGGACGAGTCCGGAAAGATCAACCTGTCGATCAAGGATGTGGAGGGCGAAGTATTAAGTATTTCCCAATTCACCCTCTATGCGGATGTAAGAAAGGGGAACCGGCCGAGTTTCACGCAGGCTGCCGGCAAGGATCAGGCCAACAGGCTCTACAAGCTGTTCAATTCCCATCTCCAGTCTTTCGGACTGACGGTGAAAGAAGGCTTCTTTGGTGAAATGATGCAGGTCCAGATCAATAACGATGGTCCGATTACGATACTTTATGAGTCCGTGGATGGCAAGATCCAGTAATGGGACAGTCGGAAAAAGGGCCACTTGGCATAATGCAGAGCATCATGAATTTCTTCAAGTTCAAAAAGCACCTGTACATGGCACCGCTCTGCTTTCTGCTGCTGGCCGGAGGCATCATTCTGGTGTCTGTCATGCTCTATGACCGCTTTCTGAATACAGAGCATGAGCCTGTCCGGATGGACCTTGGTGCTACGGATTATGACTTCAGCGGGCAGACGATCGTCATAGATCCCGGACATGGCGGGAAAGACCCGGGTGCAACAAGCATATCGGGTGTTACAGAGGATCAGATTGTCTTCGCCATCGCAAAAACGCTTGAAGCACGGCTCACTTCAAGCGGCGCGGAAGTCATCCTGACACGTGACCGCGATACATTCGCTTCTCTGGACGATAGAAAAGTCGATGGAGATCTGTTCATAAGCCTGCATAGCGATGCGATGGACGATCCATCGATTTCGGGGTTCACCACATATTACACCCATCCTGAGCAGAAGGGGTTTGCTGAATCGATCAATAGTGCCCTTGACCAGTATTCCTATTTCTATAACCGCGGTGTGGGAACGATGAACTACCAGGTCACGTGGCAGCTCGACTATCCGGCAGTGCTGATAGAGCTCGGCTATCTGAGCAACGAGGTGGATGATATGTCACTGACAGAAGCTAGGTACCAGAGTATGATGACAGAAGGCATAATTGAAGGAATTGATGATTATTTGAACTGAGTGCTTGACTTGGTTGCCGATAGACCATATCATATTAAATAATCGAAAGAATGATTTCAGTGATCCGTTGAGGTGGATAGGATGGACCCGAGAGAGACCTGCCCCGGCTGCAAGCAGGTTGCCCATCCGTATCCGGAACCGACACTTCGGTAGAACCCTGCAATGCAGGCGGTGGCAGCCGTTAATATGCGAGAGGGCCTTTCATAGGCTGAATCAGGGTGGCAACGCGATTTACTCGCCCCTTATATCCGTATGGATATAAGGGGCTTTTTTATATTTCAGAAACGGAGTGGAGCAGATGATACAAATTCCAAGAGGTACACAGGACATACTGCCTAAAGACACATATAAATGGCAGTACATTGAGCAGAGACTGCACAAAATTGCACAGAACTACAACTACAAGGAAATCCGGACACCTGTATTTGAATCGACGGAGCTTTTTGTAAGAGGTGTCGGCGGTTCGACGGATATCGTCAACAAGGAGATGTATACATTCAAGGACAAGGGTGACCGCAGCATGACCCTGAAGCCTGAAGGAACTGCACCTGTAGTGAGAAGCTATATTGAAAATAAGATGCAGCATGATGTCAATCAGCCGGTCAAAGTTTACTATCAGGCACCGATGTTCCGCTATGAAAGACGGCAGAAGGGCAGATACCGCCAGTTCGTCCAGTTCGGCATCGAAGCGATCGGTGTCGAGGATCCGCTGATTGATGTGGAAGTGCTGAGTATGCTGATGCATATCTACCAGTCGTTCGGTCTTAAAAACTTGAAGCTCTACATCAACTCGATCGGAGACCAGAACAGTCGGGCGGCCTACAACCAGGCGCTGGTCGATCACTTCAGACCATCCATCCATGAATTCTGTTCGGACTGCCAGGTACGGATCGACACCAACCCGATGAGAATTCTCGACTGCAAGAAGGACAGGGATCATCCGCTGGTCCAGAATGCACCTGTCATCTATGACTATCTGAATGATGAATCAAAAGCTTATTTCGAGGAAGTGAAACAGAACCTGGATGCACTCGGCATTCCATACGAAGTCGACTACAACCTTGTCAGAGGACTCGACTACTATACGCATACTGCATTCGAACTGATGAGTGATGCTGAAGGCTTCGGGGCCATCACGACACTGTGCGGCGGGGGCCGTTACAACGGGCTGCTTGAACTGCTCGATGGTCCTTCCGAGACAGGTATCGGTTTTGCGCTCAGCATTGAAAGGCTGCTCCTGGCGCTTGAAGCTGAAGGACTCGAGCTGCCGGAACCAGAAGGTATCGACCTGTATATCTGTACACTTGACGAATCTGCGAGCACTGCAGCCGGCCGCCTTGTGCACAAACTGCGTACGGAAGGCATAAGCTGTGATATGGACTACAAGCACAGGAAGCTGAAGGCGCAGATGAAGGATGCGGACAGGAAGGGTGCCTCCCATACGATTGTCATCGGCGAAACAGAGCTTGATTCAAACGAAGCGGAATTGAAGAACATGACAACAGGAGAATCGAAAAAAATCAGTCTCGGTGATGTAGAAGAAATCAGGACGATAATTGAGGAGAAGTGATCATGAGGAAATATACACGAGAAATTACAGAAGCACTGACAGGAGAGACGGTCCATCTGAAAGGATGGGTACAGAAGAGGCGTGACCTTGGAGGATTGATCTTCATCGATCTGAGAGACCGCGAAGGTCTCATCCAGGTCGTCTTCAATCCTGAAGTATCGGGGTCAGCACTTGAAACGGCTGAACGCATCCGTTCCGAGTTTGTAGTCTCGGTAACTGGCAAAGTACTGGAGCGTGACCCGTCCCAGTATAATGACAACATCCCGACCGGCAAGATCGAAATCATGGCCGACACAGTGGAAGTGCTGTCGAAAGCCAAAACACCGCCGTTCCAGGTCATGGATGAAACTGTCAGTGAAGACGTCGGTCTCAAGTACCGCTACCTCGACCTCAGAAAACCGAAGCTGCAGAATATACTGAAGCTTCGCCACCAGCTCAATCGCAGTGTCAGAAACTTCCTTGACAACGAGGATTTCATCGATATCGAGACGCCTGTACTTTCCAAATCTACACCGGAAGGTGCGCGTGACTATCTTGTACCTTCCCGGGTGCATGAAGGGGAGTTCTACGCTCTGCCGCAGTCACCGCAGATCTATAAGCAGCTGCTGATGCTGTCCGGTATGGAAAAGTACTATCAGATCGTCAAATGTTTCCGTGATGAAGACCTCAGGGCCGACAGGCAGCCTGAGTTCACCCAGATTGATATCGAGATGTCATTTACGGATGAAGAGCAGATGCTTGCGCTGAATGAGCGGATGATCACTCAGGTGATGCGCGATGTCAAAGGCATTGAAGTGACGACACCTTTCCCGAGGATGACCTATCATCAGGCCATGTCTGAATATGGTGTGGACAAGCCGGATACACGGTTTGATCTGAAACTGAATGACCTCAGTGCATTTGCTGAAACCATCGATTTCAAAGTGTTTCGTTCTGCTGTTGAGAATGGTGGCATGGTCAAGGCGATCGTTGTCAAAGGAGAGGAGAGCAATTTCTCCCGAAAAGACATCGATAAGCTCGAGGGATACGTCAAGACATATGGCGCCAAAGGACTTGCGTGGCTGAAAGTGAAAGAGGATGCACTGAATGGACCGATCGCCAAGTTCTTCAACGAACAGAACCAGGCTGATCTTTTTGAGACACTGTCTCTTGAAAACGGTGACCTCATCCTGTTTGTTGCAGATTCGGAAAAGGTCGTCCATGCATCACTCGGCAACTTGCGAAACAAGCTTGCCAGAGACCTCGACCTCATTCCGGAAAACCAGTTCAACTTCCTGTGGGTGACGGACTGGCCGCTGTTCGAGTACGATGAAGATGCCGGCCGCTATTTTGCAGCTCACCATCCATTCACCTCACCAAAAGCCGAAGACGTCGAAAAGCTCGACGAAGCGCCCGAGCAGGTGCTCGCCAATGCATATGATATTGTGCTGAACGGCTACGAACTCGGTGGCGGTTCCATCCGTATCCACGATGCATCGCTCCAGGAGAAGATGTTCAAGGCACTCGGTTTCACAGATGAGGAAAGAGACGAGCAGTTCGGCTTCCTGATTGAAGCCTTCAAATACGGAGCACCACCGCATGGCGGCATTGCATATGGCCTCGACCGTTTCGTCATGCTGCTTGCAGGTACGGACAACATCCGGGACGTCATCGCCTTCCCGAAAACGGCAAGCGCCGGGGACCTGATGATGAATGCACCATCGGAAGTATCAAAACAGCAGCTCAAGGAGCTGCATATAGACGTAGATATTGAAGAATAAAAAAGTGTTTTTTGTTTCTTTTTTCAAAAGGGTATGCTATTATACTTGTAATAGGAATATCTGAGAAGTGCGTGATGTGTTGAATTATATTTTGACCTAACACTTTTTTTAACGGGAGCCCGCTTGTTTTCCTACAAAAAACATGCCTGCTTGACAGGACGTTTGGAGTAGGGAACAGGGCACCCACCTGCAAATAGCAGGCCAAAATAATCAACAAATACACACGGCTTACGCTCGGATATTTCGAAATAAGTACCGAATTATTATAATTCGGTACTTATTTTTTTTATAGTTTTTTAAGTTTATCGTATATATCTCCAAGCTGCTTTTCGTATTTGGAGACATCCGATTTCTCATAATAGGATGAGTTGACAAGGGGATCCGGCAGATACTGCTGGCTGACTACATGATTCGGGTAGTTGTGTGGATATTTGTAGCCGATGGCATTACCGAGCTTCTCGGCACTTTTATAGTGCCCATCACGCAGGTGTTTCGGAATGCTGCCTGTCTTCTTCTTCCTGATGTCGGATAGTGCACCATCGATGCTTTTGATGGCACTGTTCGATTTAGGAGAGAGCGAGAGTTCGATGACAGCCTGCGACAGCGGGATGCGTGCTTCAGGGAAGCCGAGACGCTCAGCAGACTGGATGGCATCAAGTGTTCTTGAAGCGAGCTGCGGATTGGCGAGTCCGATGTCCTCATAGCTGATGACAAGAAGCCGCCTGGCAATTGTGACGAGGTCGCCGGCTTCGACAAGTCTGGCCAGATAGTGTAGGGCGGCATCGACATCACTGCCCCGGATCGACTTCTGGAAGGCACTCATTACATCGTAGTGCTGATCGCCGTCCTTATCATAAAGGAGGTCCGACTTCTGCATGCACGCTTTGGCATCCTCCATACTTATGTGAATCGTCTCCTGTTCACCTGCTTCAGTACTCAGTGCAGCAAGTTCGAGTGCATTCAGTGCACTTCTGACGTCACCCTGGCTGGTATGGGACAAGTATTTCATTGCATCCTCGGAAATCTCGATCTTCATTTTTCCGAGCCCCCGTTCCGTATCACCGATGGCACGCTTCAGCGCTTCCTCGACTTCTTCAGGATCCAGCAGCTCCAGTTCGAATATCTGGCATCTGCTCCTTATTGCCGGATTGATGGCGTGATATGGATTTGAAGTGGTAGCACCAATCAGGATGATGTTGCCGTTTTCCAGATGCGGGAGCAGGAAATCCTGCTTCGCCTTGTCCAGACGGTGGATTTCATCAAGCAGCAGAATGACACTGCCGCTCATCTTTCCCTCTTCGGCAACAGGCTGCATATCCTTCTTTGTGTTGGTGACGGCATTCAGCACTCTGAATTTGAAATTTGTGGATCCGGCAATGGCGCTGGCTATGCTCGTCTTGCCGATGCCGGGTGGACCGTATAGGATCATCGAAGACAGCCTTTTGGCCTTGACCATCCGTCTGATGATGCTGCCTTCACCGACCAGATGATCCTGGCCGAGTACTTCGTCTATGGATTTAGGTCGCATCCTGTAGCTTAATGGTTGAGTAGTCATATTTTCACCTGTTTCAGTCTTATGGTATATTTATTAATACTATAATATAAATAGAAATGAACTTAAACTAAGAGGTGCTTTATGAAAATTACTACACGGGGAAGATACGGACTCTATTTCATGCTGGCGCTTGCCAGAAATTACGGTGAGAAGAAAAGAAGTGTAAAATCAGTGGCGGAGGAAAGAGGCATCAGCGACCTTTATCTGGAGCAGATTGTTGCGAGTCTTAAAAAGGCTGAGCTCATCAAAAGTACACGGGGGGCATACGGTGGATATGAGCTCAATCGTGCGCCGGATGTGATTACTGTCGGACAGATTTTCAGAACGCTCGAAGAAAATATCGTTGCGGTCGAGGGGGATGAAAAGGATACGGATACGGAACGCTATCTATGGGGGCGCATCCGTGATGCGCTTCGAGATGTGCTGGATCATACGACACTTTTCGATATGCTGGAGCATGATGAAGACGAAGTCGACGACTATATGTTCTATATATAAAAAGCAGATTAATATTGTTAATAATCAACCACATGAACATTTCTGTCTTCCTCTTGCATAATGCATATGACTTTTATGAGGAATGTACATCTCCTTCTTTACGGAATATCTATTAAAAATCTAAGCGGAGAAGATAACAATGGATCTTGCAATCATTGGGATGAATTCGATAGGCATCGATCTGTACCTCACTTTGAAGAAAAAATGTTCCAGAGTTTATCTTATTGGTAAAGAAGATGAACCGGGGATGGCAATCAATCAACATGCCATAACCTTGAGAAAAAATGATGTGAATAATATCATCAGCATTGTCAATGAAAATATCAAAAGTCGTTGTATTCTATACTTCACAAACGATATCTATACTGATCTGATAATGGAAGAACATATCAGGGAAAATATATGGTTCAATGAAAATATCATATATTACGGCATTGATTATGCATTCTATTCGAAAATGCGGAAGAAGGAAAGTTATCATGGATTTTTGGAGAAATATGGACTGAATACACCAGCGAGTTACGATTCACCCAGTCTGGCCGGTGAATTGGAATTTCCCATCATATGCAAATATAACGGAATCGGCAATGAAAATTACAAGTATAAAAATAAGTTGATCATGACCAGGGCTGAATTTGAGAAGGAAATCACTCAAGATCATATCAGCGCCTACATCTTTCAAAAATACTATCCGAAAGAAGACTATTCCCAATACAGTTACGGCTGTTTTGTCAATGGCGGCGAAATACTTGCAGATATATATGTCAGACAGGTAGGCCAGTATCCGAAAGGTGTATCCACTTTGGTGATCGAGGAAAAAGAAAGGCCGGATGATTTCATCATTTCGGTAGGAAATCTCCTCAGGGCTGAAGCGTACAGCGGTTTCATAGAGTTTGAAATTCTGAGAAATGAAGACAATATAGTCGTGATAGATATCAATCCGAGACCGTGGGGATGGTTCTACATACTCAACTTCAAATATAGGAATTTCCCTGAACTGGCATCGATGACTTCGCTGATACCTGTTGAATTCAAGAAAACAGGCATCGTATGGGTGAACTATAACCGAATGGCCGCTCAGCTGGTCACAGAACGATCGTTCGGAATAGTGAAGCACATCAGAATCAATCAGAGTCTATTCAACAGCCTGTATTTTGCCGGCCTGTTCCTCAAAAGAAGACTGGCTGCCAGGTTGTAGAGCATTTCCATGCGTACACTCTCACGGAAACTTCATCAGTAAACCCACATGGAGTGGATAGATCAGAAAAAGACATGAAATGGCGCCTCATCCGAATGCCCGGATGAGGCGCCATTTTTCTTCATTTTCAATAACGTGCATTTCTATGCACTTTTTAAAATCTGCCCGATCGGAATATGGAATAAAGCATCCCAACGAACATTATGACAGCCACGATGGACCCGATTTCGATGGCTGGGAAATTGAACAGGATGGTCGACCGGCCGGACAGGGCGGAGCTCATGATCAGTCCTGCCATTATGATGCTGAAGGACAGCAGCACAATACTGAAGGTCAGCCGGTTACCGATTCCATCGATGCGTTTCATGAACTGCTCACTGCGACGCAGCTGGATTTCGACAGGCACTTTCTTGTCTTTCAGACCTTTTGAAAACTCATGCAGATTGCTTGAAGTATCTTTGAAGTCATCGCTCAGATCAAGCCATTGGTGCCACGCCTGATCTGCGATATTCCTCGGATCGAACCGTTCCTTCAGCAGCTGCTGTCCGAATGGTTCTGCAACATCGACAATGCTGAATTCCGGATCCAGCTGTCTGACGATGCTTTCCAGCGTCAGAATGGTCTTGCCGAGCATGGTGAAGTCGGTCGGCAGCTTGATGCGGTGTGTATTGGCAATGCCGAAGATGTCCTGTACCGCTTCCCCGAGGTTCATGCGGCCAAGAGGGACATCATAATATTTATCTCTCAGCAGCTCTGCATCTTTTTTCAATGCCTTCATATCCACTTCATCCGGCACCACTCCCATCCGGGTGATCGCTCTGACAACACCATCCGCATCTTTACGCATCATTGCGATCAGCAGGGAACCGAAGTTTGCTTTCATTTCCTTCGTCATCTTGCCTACCATGCCGAAATCAAGGAAACCGATGGTTTCTCCTTCCAGAATGGTGATATTGCCTGGGTGGGGATCGCCATGAAAGAACCCTTCGATCAGTATCTGATGGAAGATGGCATGGGTCAGTCTTTCTGCCAGCCGTTCTCTGGAATACCCTTTGGCATCCAATGCATCGAGGTCGCTGATCTGAATGCCATCAATGAACTCCATGACGAGGATATTCTTTGTGGTCACATCCCAGTATACTTTCGGAATATGGACTGTCGGATCCGTGTCGAACTGTTTGCCGATCTTTTCGACATTTCTGCCCTCGATGGTGTAGTCGAGTTCTTCTGCAATGGCTCTTGAAAATTCTTCAATCATATCGACCAGCTGGTACTGCCTTGCCCACTGCATCCGTGACTCGGCGAGCATGGCAAGCTGATGGAGAATCTCCAGATCGTTGCGGACAGTCTTCTCTATATTGGGGCGCTGGACTTTGACAGCCACTGCTTCACCGGTGATGAGCTTGGCTCTATGCACCTGGCCGATGGAGGCGGAGCCGATTGGCGTCTCCTCGAAAGTTTCAAAGATATCCCCGACTTCTGCCCCGAGAGCTTCTTCTATTGCTTCTTCAGCTTTTTCATATGAAAAGGGAGGAACATGGTTCTGAAGCTTGGACAGTTCATTGATGATGTCTTCAGGTACAAGGTCTGGACGTGTACTTGCCACCTGGCCGATTTTGACAAAAGTCGGTCCCATCTCTTCAAGGAACAGCCGTATGCGTTCCCCTCTGGTTTTTTCAATATGCTCCTCGTCCCGTCTCAGAAGCAGTCTTTTCGGCAAGGAAAGAACCTCGTCCAGCCCCAGCTCCTCGACAATGTAGCCGAATCCGCTTTTTGAGGATGCCAGAGCGATTTCCCTGTACCGCTTCATGTGCTGCAATCGTTTTTCAAATAACATGCTGCCCCTCCCATTTCTTCATACAGTATCTCTATATACCAGTATACCCTGTGAGGCAGATTCAATCACCTAATTACTATACTTTGACTTCCTTGAAGTAGTTGCTGTAGATGGCACGAAGTGCTTTATGGGCATCTTTGATGTCGATTGCAAACATCATGCTGATCTCAGAGGCACCCTGGTTGATCATCCCGATGTTGACGTCGTTATCGCTCAGGGCAGTCGTCGTCTTGGTGGCGATGCCGACATGCTCCTTCATCCCTTCACCTACAATGACAAGCAGTGCCAGGTCATCTTCTACATACATGGAATCCGGCTCGAGCTTATCTTTGATGTCAGCCATCACATCCTCGAGCTTCGAGTTTCCTTCAAACTGCCTTGTGCGCAGAATGACGGATAGGTTATCAATACCTGATGGGATATGTTCATAGGACAGGCGGTGGTCCTCAAGGATCTGCAGCAGTCTTCTCGTAAATCCGATCTCCCGGTTCATCAGATACTTGTTCATTGTGATTGAGGTGAAGCCTTCATCACAGCTTATGCCGATGACAGGCATTTCAGGTATGAACTCACGGTCCGAGACGATCTTCGTGCCTTCGACGTCGGGATCATTCGTATTTCTGATCATGACAGGGATGTGCTTTTTGAAAACCGGTTCGAGTGCTTCATCATGGAAGACGCCGAACCCTGCATATGAAAGCTCCCGCATCTCACGGTAGGTGATCTCACGGATGGCATGGGGACGATCGATGAGGCCCGGATGTGCCGAATAGATGAAGCTGACATCGGTAAAGTTTTCGTACAGCTCCGCTTCGACACCACGCGCAACAATTGCGCCTGTAATGTCCGAGCCGCCTCTTGGGAAGGTGACAATGGCATCATTTTCGGAACAGCCATAGAAACCTGGAATGACCAGTACGTGTTCGGTCGTCTTCAATCGGTTCAGGGCATCATACGAGGATTCGATCAGCTGGGCATTCGATGGTTCATCCGTAACGAGTATGCCGGCTTCTTTTGGCGACATGTATGCCGCACGCACACCGATCTGGTTCAGATATGCGCTGACCAGCTGGGCGTTGAAATCCTCTCCGCATGACTTCAATGCATCGAGCAGCCGGTCCTTGCTGTCGATCGTTTCAAGATAGTGGACCAGCGTCTGTTCAAACTGTGCGAGCAGTGCCGGATCGATTTCCAGATCTCTGATGATGGATGCGAAACGTTCGATGATGCGGCTGATGGCATCTTCCGTATTCAATCCGGCCGTATGGTTGACATGCAGGGCAATCAGCATGTCCGTCACCTTGGTATCACCACTGGACCTTTTGCCCGGTGCAGAGACGACAGCAATCCGTCGTTCTGCATCACTTCTGATGATGTCGGCTACTTTTCTGATCTGTTCTGAGCTGCATAGCGAGCTGCCGCCAAACTTGACTACTTTCATCTTCTCACACCTTCATTTCTGAAATTTAAAAATAATAATACAGGATAGCCGGAGGCTTGTGTACCTTTTTTTAAATTATTTCTTGAATTTTTGCAGTTTTCTCTCTAATATAAAGGCTTATACTATTAAATCTATGCAGGAGGGTGTGCACGTTATGAATTTGGCAATACTTGGAATGGGGACTGTAGGGTGTGGCGTCATGGAAGTGCTCTCTATGAACAGGGAGAAGATTACAGGACTCATTGGCGAAGAGATTACAGTCAGTCATGTGTTCGTCAGCAACGTCGATAAAGAGCGGGGCGTTGATCTCGGGGAGGCCATTGTGACTGATGATATCGATTCACTGCTGAATTCTGACGAAATAGATGCAGTCATAGAAGTGATGGGCGGCATGGAAACGACACGGGATGTGCTCAGGAAGTTTCTTGAAAAAGGCATTCATGTCATCAGCGCCAACAAGGATATGCTTGCAAAGTATATCGATGAACTGGCTCTGGTGGCCGAAAATAATGGTGCCAGCCTGCTGTATGAAGCAAGCATCGCCGGCGGCATACCGATTGTGAATGCCATAGAGCATGGCCTGAATGCCAACCGGATACATAAGGTCATGGGGATTCTGAATGGTACGACGAACTATATTCTGTCCAAAATGACGAAGGATGGCTGGGATTATGCACGTGCGCTTGATGAAGCCAAGGAGAAAGGCTATGCAGAAGCGGACCCGACGAATGATGTTGATGGCATTGATGCAAAGCGCAAGATTGTTCTGCTGTCACGGCTGGCCTATGGTCTCAAGGTGGATATCGACGAGGTGCCGGTTGCAGGCATCCGCGATGTATCATTGAAGGATATCGAGAATGCCATGACTGCAGGGTTCAAGCTGAAGCTCGTCGGCAAAAGCGAATTCGATGGCGCCGGCATGTCGATTGAAGTGGCACCGGTGCTGCTGCCGGATGATCATCAGCTGTCATCCGTGGAATACGAAAAGAACGCGGTATACGTGATGGGCAATGCAGTCGGTGAGACGATGTTCTACGGACCGGGCGCCGGAGGGCCGGAAACTGCGTCAGCAGTAGTCTCCGACTTGATCAACTGTATGAGGAACCGCGGTGTTGCGCAGCGAAGCGCCAGACCGGAACAGTCTGCACACATTAAAGTATCGAATGTGGAATCCGGCTATTATATCCGCTTCGGCTCGGACCAGGAGAGCGTCAGCGAATATCTTGCAGAAAAGAACGTCGACTATAGACTGATCGATGCAACAGACGACACGACAGTGATTACAGGACCAATCGGGCAGGAGCAGCTGGAAAGACTGAAAAATGATGCACAGCATGGCATCCGCGCACTATATCAGGTGGAAGGGAATTGATAGCATGGTAAACTGGCAAGGTCTGATCAATGAATATACTGAACTGCTTCCCGTAAATGAGAATACACCGCGGCTCACACTGCATGAAGGGGATACGCCGCTGATCCGGCTTGATACACTGAGTGAAAAATTCGAGGCGGAACTCTACGCCAAAGTCGAAGGCGTCAATCCGACCGGTTCATTCAAGGACCGCGGCATGGTCATGGCAGTCGCCAAAGCGAAGGAGGCAGGCGCCCATACGGTCATCTGTGCATCCACCGGAAATACTTCAGCATCCGCCGCGGCCTACGCTTCTCGTGCCGGTCTGAATACGATCGTGGTCATCCCGGAAGGAAAGATTGCTCTTGGCAAGCTCGCCCAGGCAATGATGTATGGTGCGAAAATCGTCTCCATTGAAGGGAACTTCGATGAGGCGCTCAAAATTGTCCGCGGGATTGCCGAGAAGCGGGAAGATATCACGCTCGTCAACTCAGTCAATCCATACAGGCTTGAAGGCCAGAAGACGGCTGCATTCGAAGTGGTCGACGCGCTTGGCAAGGCGCCGGACTACTTGACGATTCCAGTCGGCAATGCAGGAAATATTTCCGCCTACTGGAAAGGGTTCAAGGAATATGATGAAAAGCACTCATGCGGTCTGCCCAAGATCTTCGGCTTCCAGGCCGAAGGATCTGCAGCCATTGTCAAGGACGAGATCATTCCGCATCCTGAGACGATTGCGACGGCCATCAGAATCGGCAACCCGGCAAGCTGGTCGCTGGCTGTTGCCGCCCGTGACGAATCGGGGGGCGTGATCGAAGCGGTCACCGACGATGAAATTCTTGAGGCCTACGAACTGCTTGCGGGTACTGAAGGTATTTTCGCAGAACCGGGTTCCAATGCAAGTGTCGCCGGTATGCTCCGCTCCTTGAAGTCAGGCAAAATTGAAAAGGGGTCGACAGTCGTTACTGTATTGACAGGCAATGGCCTGAAAGACCCTGAAACTGCAATCAACCAGATTACCCAGAAACCGAAGGTGCTGCCAAATGATGAAAAACAGATCATCGAATACATTGAAGCCATTTCACACGATGCCAGTCCATCAGTTTAAAGTACCGGCAACCAGTGCAAATCTCGGTCCAGGCTTTGATTCGATGGGACTTGCGCTCAGCAAGTTCCTTCATATTGAAGCTGCAGAAAGCAGCCGATGGAAGGTCGTTTTCGAAAAGGAATTTCTGGAGGTTCTGCCAGCGGATGAGAAGAATCTGGTCATCAGAACAGCCATCTGGACTGCGGAAAAATACAGCAAAGTGATGCCTGAGCTCGAAATCAGGATGGATAGCGAGATTCCTTTAACCCATGGACTCGGCAGTTCAGCAAGTGCCATCATCGCCGGAATTGAACTTGCCGACCATTTCTGTAGTCTCGGACTGTCCGACTTCGACAAGGTGCTGTGCGGCAGTGAGCTTGAAGGACATCCCGACAATGTCGGACCGGCCATCACAGGTGGCCTGTTCGTGGGCTTCTATGGCGCCGGCAGACTCTATTACCATACATTGGCGTTTTCCGGTGTTGCTGCCATCGTCAGTGTGCCGCCGTATGAAATCGATACGAATGAAGCAAGAGCGGCACTGCCCGAAGCCTACAGGAAATCGGATGCGGTGGATCAGAACGCCATCAACAACGTCATGCTGCTGTCGATCATGAACAGGGACTACCGCTCCATGGGCGAGCTGATGATGCGCGACCTCTATCATGAGCCATACCGTAAGCCGCTCATACAGGAATATGATGAAATACGGTGCATTGCCCTGTCGGAAGGTGCCTATGCTACCGTTATCAGTGGGGCGGGCCCAAGTCTTCTGACGTTGTGTGATGCTGCCGATGCAGACAGAATTGTTGAGGCGCTCGGCAAGGTTTCAGGATGCCTGCATGAAAAAGTGGATATTTTTGAAAGTTAATAGAAGAAGCCCCCATCTGAGATCGATACATCTCGGGTGGGGGCTTCAATACTACTCTCCGTTATACTTCCTGACGACGCTCTCGAAGATATCGTAGGAGCGCTTCTGTGCATCCGTATCATATATATAGCTGACCGCCATGATTTCATCCACGCCATACTGGCTCTGGAACAGTCTCAGCTTCTCGAGTACGGTATCTTCACCGCCCATGAGGGCGACAGGGAACCGGCTCTCGACAACCTGCCTCTCCTGCGGACTCCACAGGGCGGACATGTCATCCACCGGCGGCTGAAGTTTATTTCTGCCACCGCGTACAACATTCAGTACGAACTGCGACATGGTTGTGGAAAGGTATTTCGCTGCCTCATCCGTGTCTGCACAGATGACGTTCAGGCATGCAATCTTGTACGGGGCATCAAGCTGATCGGACGGCTTGAATTCCCGTTCATATATTTTGAAGGCTTCATCCATCTGTCCTGGTGCAAAATGGGCTGCGAATGCATAAGGCAGGCCGAGGCGTGCAGCAAGGTGGGCAGAATCAGTCGATGAGCCGAGTATATATAACGGGATGTTCGTGCCATGGCCTGGAAAGGCGGTGACTTTTGTCGGTTCATCGGACAGGTACTGTCTGATCTCCTCGACTTCCGATCCGAATGTATATACGCCATCATGGTTGTTGCGCCGGATGGCACCCGCTGTAAGCATGTCCGTACCCGGTGCGCGGCCGAGTCCGATGTCGAGCCTGTCACCGAAAATGGCATGCATGGTGCCGAACTCTTCCGAGACGATCAGCGGAGAATGGTTCGGCAGCATGACGCCACCACTGCCGACACGTATATTTTCTGTATGGTGCAGTATGTGCTGGATGAGCTGGCGTGTCGCAGAGGAGGCGATCGAAGTCGTATTATGGTGCTCAGCCACCCAGTACCTGGCATAGTCGGAATGATCCACATGCTGTGCAAGTGCGACCATATCGCTGAATGCTTCCCTGGCGTCCTTGCCTTCGCGTACAGGTACAAGATTCAAAATGGATGGTGTCAGTTTCTTTGTCATTGGTAAATCCTCCTATTCTGCAACAATTATCGGCCATACGAATTATTTTGTCTAATAAACGGTTCGGAAAGTATAAAAATTTCATGTGGCATGTTAAAATGCTATATTGTATTAATAAAGCTATTTCGGAGACAGGGTGATAAAAGTGGCAATATATGCAGACTATGCGGCAACAACGCCGGTGGACAAGGAAATTCTAAAAAAGGTGATCGACAGTGCGGATGTATTCGGAAATCCTTCGAGCATCCATAAGTTTGGCAAGCAGGCCAAGGCCATTCTTGAAAAGTCACGGCGGGATGTTGCGTCACTGCTCAATGCATCCCCCGCTGAAATCATTTTTACGAGCGGTGCCACCGAGGCGAACAACATGGCAATAAGAGGTGTTGTTGCGCGTCACCATCGGCCACATATCATTACGACCGAGATTGAGCATGCCTCTGTACTCAATACTTTCAAATCATTGTCGGCTGAAGCCGATGTAACCTATCTGCCAACCCATGAAAATGGTGTCATCGATACTGGAGTATTGAAAAGTGCGCTCAGGGAAGATACGGCACTCGTATCGATCATGCTGGTCAACAATGAGACAGGTGTCATGCAGCCGATCTATGAAATCAGGGAAATTCTTGCCGGACATGATGCACTGCTCCATATCGATGCAGTCCAGGCATTCGGGCATATGGCAGTCGATGTCAAGGACCTTGGTGCAGACCTGCTGTCATTGAGCGCACATAAGCTCTATGGTCCAAAAGGAATCGGTCTGCTCTACAAGTCCAAGGATGTCAGGCTCGACCCGATGATCACAGGCGGTTCTCAGGAACGTGATGCAAGAGGGGGCACCGAGAACGGACTGTGGATCCAGGCGATGGCTGAAGCCATGAAGCGTGCATCGGATGAATCGACAAGGAGAAGCCTCAAGGAAATGCAGCTGAAGGAACGCTTCCTGAACACGCTGACAATGGCAGAAGTGCCGTTTGAAGTGAATGGAGACGTCAACCAGTCGGCGAGCCATATCATCAATCTTCATTTCCCGTGGTCCCAGGCAGAGTTCCTGCTGACGGCACTGGATATGGCGGACATCTATCTGTCTGCAGGCTCTGCCTGCCATGCAGGTACACTGGAACCATCGCATGTCCTCGAATCGATGTATGGCAAAACGGAAAGAAGCACAAAATCCATCCGCTTCAGCTTTTCATACTTGATGGCGGATGAAGACATAGAACATATTGTGGAAGCGCTGAAAGAAATATATGAAAGACTCATGAAGTAAATGGAGAGGAATGATCTGATGGATAATTCAAATATCACTGTCGTCGTTGGCATGAGTGGTGGGGTGGACAGCTCGGTTACAGCCAAACTGCTCAAGGACCAGGGCTACAATACCATTGGGATTTTTATGAAGAACTGGGACGATACCGATGAGTTCGGCGTCTGTACCGCAACCGATGACTACGAGGATGTAAGGCTTGTCGCCGAGGAGATCGGCATCCCGTACTACTCTGTGAATTTCGAGAAGGAGTACTACGACCGTGTGTTCCAGTACTTCCTCGATGAATACAAGAAAGGCAGGACACCGAACCCGGATGTCATGTGCAACAAGGAGATCAAATTCAAAGCATTTCTTGATCACGCGATGAAGCTCGGTGCCGACTATGTTGCAACCGGCCATTATGCGCGCGTCACCCATGATGAAAACGGTACAAGCATGCTGAGAGGGGTCGACCGCAACAAGGATCAGACTTACTTTTTGAATCAGCTGTCACAGGAACAGCTGTCCCGCGTCATGTTCCCACTCGGGCACATGGACAAGACGGAAGTAAGGAAATTGGCCCATGAGTATGACCTGGCAACGAAGGATAAGAAGGATTCCACCGGCATCTGCTTCATCGGCGAGCGTGATTTCAAGGAATTTCTGAGCGGCTATCTGCCTGCCAATCCGGGCCGCATGATCAACATGGATACGGGTGAGGACAAAGGACAGCATGATGGTCTGATGTACTATACGATCGGCCAGCGCCAGGGACTCGGAATCGGCGGAGACGGCGGACCTTATTTTGTTGCCGGCAAGAACCTTGAAACGAATGAACTCTATGTCGTTTCCGGCTATCATAATGAAGCACTGTACTCCTCAAGCCTGGAAGCGTCCGACATCAACTTCATCACTGAAGTACCGGACCACTTCGAGTGTACGGCAAAATTCAGGTATCGCCAGGAAGATGAACCTGTCACCGTGACCAGGATGGACGATGGCAGACTGCACGTCGAATTCAAAGATGCAGCCCGTGCCATCACACCGGGTCAGGCAGTTGTATTCTATGATGATGAAGTGTGCCTTGGCGGTGCGACGATCGACCGTGTCTTCAAGGAAGCAAGAGAGCTGGAGTACCTCGGCTAATGTCTATCGGATATGAACAGCTGATCAAGGAAGGCAGAATTGAAGAAGCGCTTACGGAGATCTTCCGGGAGATAGAAGAGAATCCGGACCAGGAGGCCCATCATATCAATGCGGGCAACCTGCTGCACCAGGCCGGACGGGACGAGGAAGCGGAACGCTTCCTCCAGAAGGCGATCACGCTCAACCCGGGCAGTACAAGTGCATACTATACACTCGCCAACATCTATTACGACAATGAGCGGTTTGAGGAGGCTGTGAGGCTCTATCTTCTGGCATACAGCCGTAACCCTGAAGATGCGGATCTCAACTTCATGCTTGCCATGTCGCATGTGCACCTCGGCGGATCTGAACGGGCACTGCAGTTCTTTGAAGCGGCACACAAGGCTAAGCCGGAAGACCTGGAAGTCACATTCCAGTACGGGCTTCTATGCTGCCAGATCGGATTGTATGATCCGGCTGAAAGGCTGCTCGGTGAAGTCGTCGACAAGGGCGGGAATGCAGATGCCGAATACAATATGGGGCTTCTGACAGTGATGAAGTATGATGATAAGGAACAAGCCCTCGAGCATTTCCACAAGGCAGTGGAAATCCAAGGGGACCATCATCTGGCACATCACGCCATCAGCAAGTTCGAAATGGAAGATTCAGAGCACCAGGGACGGTGATTTCAGTTGGCACAATCAACAATATATGATGAAACCTATATCGTAGGAGAGGTGGAGCGCGTCATTTTCTTAAGTGAACAGACGCGCTTTACTGTACTTAAAGTACTGATCGGCGAAACGAATACCCACTTCAGTGATGAAGTGATTGTTACCGGCTATTTTCATGCAATCGCTGAAGGTGAAACCTACCGTTTCACCGGCAAGATAACGAGTCATGCACGGTTTGGTGAGCAGTTCAGTGCAGAAACTTTCAAGAAGGAGCAGCCGACGACAGTACGCGGTGTCATCCAGTACCTCTCCGGCGAAACATTCCCGGGCATCGGGGAAAAGACCGCCAAGAAGATCGTGGAGACACTGGGTGTGGATGCGCTGAAGAAGATCGCCGACGACCGCACGGTGCTTAAGGGCATCGAAGGCCTGTCTGCTAAAAAGCAGGAGATGATCCATAACCGGATCCTTGAAAACAGCCAGACCGAACGGCTGGTCATCAAACTCACCGAGTACGGCTTTGGCGCACGCATGAGCGCCAAAATCATGAAGACCTATCAGGATCAGGCACTGCACGTCATCGAGAAGGATCCCTACAGGCTGGTCATGGATATTGAAGGTGTGGGCTTCCAGACCGCAGACCGCATCGCCTATTCCGCCGGTATCGCAAGAAATGATGAAACCCGCCTCCAGGCAGGCATCATGTATATCATGGAAGGCATCGTCATGTCGGATGGTCATACGTACATGGATTACACTACACTCGCTGAAATGACCGGCGATCTGCTCAACCAGGACGGTCAGGAATATTTCACGCAGAAGGATGTCGGTGCCACAATCGACGCACTGTCGGATAATGACAAGCTGGTGCAGTATGAGGACCGGATCTATATCCCTTCGCTGTTTTATTCCGAGTACAAGTCCTCCGAGCAGATATACCGTATGATCAATGACCGCACGGATGTGGCCGTCAGCGGGGAGAAGGCCGGGGAAGTCATCGGCGAGGTCGGGGAACGGTTCGATATCCACTACAATGCCAAACAGAAGTCTGCCATGATTGCCGCGCTGACAGAGAAGATCTCAATCATCACAGGGGGTCCTGGAACAGGCAAGACGACCATCGTCAAAGGCATCATCCGTGCATATCACCAGCTGCATGATCTGAAGGACCATGATGAATATGACAAGGATGAGTATCCCATCCGACTCGTGGCGCCGACGGGCCGGGCATCGAAACGACTCAGTGAAACTGCCGGCATTCCAGCATCCACCATCCATAGGATGATCGGCTGGGGCATGGATACCGAAAAGGATGAAATGATCGATGCTGAAATCGATGCCGATCTGATCATCATCGATGAGATGTCCATGGTCGACACCTGGCTCTTCTATCAGCTGATGCGCAATGTTCAACCGTATACGAGCCTTGTATTCGTCGGAGACCGTGATCAGCTGCCATCAGTCGGCCCAGGCACTGTATTCAAGGATCTGATTGAATCGGAAATCATTCCAGTGACAGAACTGGATACGATATACCGGCAAGGGGAGGGGTCCTCGATCATCCGTCTGGCCCACGAAATCAAGGAGCAGAGGAAGATGGACATCACCCAGAAGTTCAAGGACCGACTGTTCATCCCGGCAAAAGTGAACCAGATTCCGGAACTTGTCGACAATGTCGTCAACAAGGCGGTTTCCAAAGGATACGACATGCGGGATATCCAGGTACTCGCACCGATATACAAGGGCAACGCCGGAATACTGAAGCTGAATCAGATTCTCCAGTCCATACTTAATCCGCAGGATGAAGATAAAAATGAAATCGCCTTCGGTGATGTCATCTTCAGGGAAGGCGACAAGGTCATCCAGCTCGTCAATCGGGCCGAAGACAATATTTTCAACGGGGACTCCGGCATCATCGATTCGATTCTTTTCAAAGATCAGGACCAGGCCGAGAAGGATTCGATTCTGGTGGACTACGACGGCATCCATATCGCCTATGAAAGAAAGGAACTGACCGAACTGGCACATGCCTACTGTACCAGCATCCATAAGGCGCAGGGCAGCGAGTACCCGATCGTCATCATGCCGGTGGTGAGAAGCTATCGTCATATGCTGATGAAGAATATCGTCTATACAGGGATTACACGTGCCAAGGAATCGCTGATTCTATGCGGGGACCCGGACGCGTTCTACGAATCACTCGAAAAAGAGGGGATAGAACGCCGTACATCCCTGTATGAGATGATCCGTCTGCTGTTCGGCAGGACATCCGGGGAAGCACCGGCAGAACCAGGTGAAATGCCGGAGGTGCTGAGTGAGGAGACGATGTTCAACATACCGGCGATGATCAACATGGGTGACGCCACCCCCTACGATTTTGATTGACATATGAAGTGAATATTTCTATAATCAAAGCAAGTTTGATCAAGAGGGAATCTTGAACGGATGTCATGCGTATTCAGAGACATTGTGGCTGGTGAAAACAATGATGCATCCATCCGTGTGCTATTTTCCACTCCATGTAAATACTCTTTGAGTGATGACGATGTCATAACTTGGGTGGTACCGCGGTAAAGACCGTCCCATTATTTTGGGAAGGTCTTTTTATTTTTCATAAAATGAGGAGTGACAGTAATGAAACGATTGACAGGGAATGAAATCAGGGAACTATTCATCAAATACTTCAACGAACACGGGCATATGGTCGAGCCGAGCGCACCACTCGTACCGATCGATGATGATTCACTGCTGTGGATCAATTCGGGTGTGGCCACACTGAAAAAATACTTCGACGGCAGGGTCATTCCTGAAAACCCGAAGATTGTGAATGCACAGAAGGCGATCCGTACAAATGATATCGAGAATGTCGGCTTTACAGCACGCCACCACACGTTCTTTGAAATGCTCGGAAACTTTTCGATCGGCGACTACTTCAAAAAGGATGCCGTCAAGTACGCATGGGATTTCCTTACCAATGACGACTGGATCGGCTTTGATGCCGACCTGCTCTATGTCACGGTGCATCCGGAAGATGAGGATGCCTACGAACTGTGGAGAAATGAAATCGGACTGTCACCAGAGCGCATCATCCGCATTGAAGGCAACTTCTGGGACATCGGTGAAGGCCCATCCGGCCCGAACAGCGAGATCTTCTACGATCGTGGACCTGAGTTCGAATTCGACACACCGGCCGAAGAGATGTATCCGGGCGGAGAGAATGAGCGGTATCTCGAAATCTGGAATCTGGTATTCAGTGAATTCAACCACAATAAGGATGGCACATATACACCGCTGCCGAACAAGAACATTGATACCGGCATGGGTCTTGAACGCATGGCCAGCATCACCCAGGAAGTGCCGACCAACTTCGACACGGACCTGTTTACACCGATTCTTGCCCGCATTGAAGAGATCAGCGGATACAAGTACGGAGAAGATGAAAATAAAGACGTGGCATTCAAAGTCATCAGCGACCACATCCGTACAGTCAGCTTCGCCGTGGCGGACGGTGCACTGCCATCAAACGAAGGACGCGGCTATGTACTGAGAAGACTGATCCGTCGTGCAGTGCGGTTCAGCAAGGAGCTCAATATCGCTCGTGCATTCATGTATGAACTTGCCGATCCCGTGGCTGACGTCATGCATGGCTTCTACCCGAATGTCAGCGAACGCAAGGCATTCATCAAGGAAGTCATCAGAAAAGAAGAGGAGCGCTTCCTGGCGACACTTGATGAGGGCATCCAGATCTATGACCAGGTCAAGCAGAAGGCAGCAAAGGACGATGGCATCATCAGCGGTTCCGACGCTTTCAGGCTGTATGATACGTATGGCTTCCCTTATGAACTGACGAAGGAATATGCAGAGAATGACGGGCTCGAAGTCGATGAGGCTGGATTCAGGAATGAAATGCAAGCGCAGCGGGAGCGCGCCAGGAACGCACGCAAGTCCGGCGATTCAATGCAGGTCCAGTCGGAGACACTTGCCGAGATTACTGAAGAAAGCACGTTTACGGGTTATCAGTCCTTGAATGAAGAGGCACGACTGCTCCATATCATCAAGGAGGATAATTCGGTTGCACAGGCAGAACAGGGCGCGCAGGTTGAACTGATATTCGACCACACACCTTTCTACGCAACAAGCGGTGGACAGGTTGCCGATAAGGGATATATCAGAAGCAGCAATGCGTCACTCGCTGTTCAATCGGTCTACAAGGCGCCGAATGGCCAGAATGTCCATGTGGCGACGGTGGAATCCGGTACAGTGACTGCCGGCGATACGTACAGCCTCGAAGTATTGGAAGAAAGCCGCAATTTCATCACCAAAAACCATACAGCGACACACCTGCTCCACCAGGCATTGAAGGATGTTCTTGGAGACCATGTCAATCAGGCCGGATCCCTTGTCGAAAAGGAGAGGCTGCGCTTTGACTTCTCGCATCTTGAAGGTCTGACAGATGAAGAGATCGCCAAGGTCGAGACGATTGTCAACGAAAAGGTCTACAGCAATATGCGTGTAGAGATTGCAGAAATGCCGATCAGCGAAGCCAAGGAGAAGGGTGCAATGGCGCTGTTCGGGGAAAAGTATGGAGATATTGTCCGTGTGGTCGATATCGACCAGTATTCCGTCGAGCTGTGCGGCGGCATCCATGTCGGCAGCACGGGAGAAATCGGCCTGTTCAAAATAGTTTCCGAAACCGGCATCGGTGCTGGCGTCCGCCGGATCGAGGCGGTGACAAGCCGCTATGCCGTCAACCTGTTCAAAGAGAAGGAAGCAGCCCTCCAGTCCATTGCAGGACGACTGAAAGTCAAGGAGAACCAGGTGGACAGACGGGTCGATGCGCTCCTCTCGGAGAAAAAGGATCTCGAGCAGCAGATCAGAAAGCTCAAGGAATCCGGCCAGGCGGATAAGCTCGCAGACATGACGAATGAAGTGAAAGATATCAGCGGCATCAAAGTACTTTCAAAAGAAGTGCCGGCAAACGATGCCAAGGAACTGCGCGAGATGATGGACAGCCTGAAATCCCGGGCACAGGACACGATCATCGCCCTTGGTGCGGTCAACGACGGCAAGGTGTCGCTTGTTGTGACGGTGCCATCGGCGCTGACAGACCGTTTCAAAGCTGGAGAGATCATGAAAGGCATGGCTTCGACAGTCGAAGGCAAGGGCGGTGGCAGACCTGATATGGCTCAGGGCGGCGGAACGGCCCCCGAAAATATAACAAATGCATTACAGTTTGTTGAAGACTATGTTAAAAGTTCTCAATAGAGGGCAATGGATGCTATAATATATGGAAAGGCAAGCAATGATGGGAGTGCTGGATTTGAATCAATTTGACGAAACCATGAAGTTCAGTGTCGACGACACTAAAGCACATAATGTGAAAGAGATCATGACGACTGTCTACAGGACGCTCGAAGAACGCGGATACAACCCGATCAATCAGATTGTAGGGTATCTTCAGAGCGGTGATCCGGCCTATATTCCGAGGCACAATGAAGCAAGGAACAAGATCCGTCACATCGACCGGGACGAGATCATGGAAGTACTCGTCAGAACCTACATCGAGAAGGAAATCCATGAATAGGATACTTGGACTCGATGTCGGAACAAAAACCGTTGGTGTCGCGTTGAGCGATGCACTCGGGTGGACAGCACAGGGGCTGACGACACTCAAGATCAATTACGCTGAAGAATCATACGGTATTGAAGAGGTTTCCCAGATTGTCAGGGACAATAATGTCAGCAGGATTGTGGTCGGCCTTCCGAAGAATATGAACAATACCGTCGGCGAGAGTGGCGACAGATCCATCCATTATAGTAAATTGCTTGAAAAGAAACTGCCAGATGTTAAAATAATATTATGGGATGAGCGTCTTAGCACTGTCGGCGCAGAGCGATCGCTCCTTGAAGCGGACCTCTCCCGAAAAAAAAGAAAAGCTGTAATCGATAAAATGGCCGCAGTGTTCATATTGCAAGGCTATCTCGATAATCCAGTTAAAGGAGACTGAATTATGAGCCAAGAAGAAATGGATTTTAACAATGAAGAAGAGCTTCTGACACTGTACGACGAAGAGGGGAATGAAGTCCTCTACCGCAAGATGCTCGAGTTTCACCATCCCGGATTCGAAAAAGATTATGTAATTCTTGCTGAAGAAGGCAATTTTTCAAATGATGATGAAGAAATAGAGCTCATTCCGATGATCAACATGCCGGATGATGACGGTGAAGGCGGCAAATTCATGCCAGTTGAAACTGACGAAGAATGGGACATGATTGAAGAAGTGGTCAACACTCAGATGGATGAACCTGAAGAGTAGAAATTCTCAATGAATAAGGAATGGCTTCCAATATACATTGGAAGCTATTTTTGAGATAGGAGTAATATATGAGTAAATACGACGATATCAGATTTTCAAAAAATGTTTCATCCTACCTTTCAATATTCATTATTGCAGCATTGGCTGTTCTTTTCATATTGGGTGCTTTCTTCATATACATGTACATCAAATCGGGTTCCGAGCCACTTGATCCAAATTCTACAGAAGTGAAGGAAGTGACCATCGAGCAGGGCTCATCTTCGGGCTTGATCGGTGATCAGCTGGAAAACGAAGAGATCATCAGAAATGGCACGATGTTCGAATTCTACCTCAAGCTGAACAGCATATCGGACTATCAGGCGGGATCATATGAACTTTCGCCATCCATGAATTTCGAGCAGATTGCGAAGACGCTTGAAACCGGAAGTGTATACGAAGAGATTCTCGGTCGTCTGACGATTCCTGAAGGTTTCACCATCGATCAGATTGCTGCCCAGATGGCACAGCAGGAGCAGTTAAGTGGGCAGGAGGACCGGTTCCTTGAACTTATGGAGGATGAGGCATTTCTCAATACGCTGATTGAGGAGTACCCGGATATGCTCTCTGACGAAATACTTGGCGAGGATGTCAAATATGCGCTTGAAGGCTATCTGTATCCAGCGACATATGATATCACCGAAGAGGAGCCGGATATCGAGAGCCTCATCAGGCGGATGCTCGATGCAACAAGAAACAATACACACACTGTGTTCCAGTCGAGTGATGGCTACTCCATCAGCTTTGAAGGAGAGACACAGGAGCTCTCATTCCATGAGTTTCTGACGCTGTCTTCACTGATTGAAAAAGAGGCGACTTCTCTGGCCGACCGTTCGAAGATTGCAAGTGTCTTCTTGAACAGGATGTCTGAAAATCCGAGCATGCCGCTCCAGACCGATCCGACAATCGCATACGCCATCGGCGAGCATCAGGAACGGATACTTTTTGAGGATCTTGAAGTGGAGGATCCGTATAACACCTACACCAATACCGGCCTGCCTCCAGGACCAATAGCGTCTCCAGGAATGGAATCCGTACAAAGTACGATGAACCCGTCCAACACTGACTTCTACTACTTCCTTGCCGATAGTGAAGGAAACAACCATTTCGCCAGAACGTTCGAAGAGCATGTTGAGAACAGGGAGCAGTATATTAATAACCAGTAATGTATAAAAGCACCTTTTCTTTCAAAATGATTTGTGCTACTATAAACTGTGATAAATAAGGCAACTGATAACGCTTGTTATCAGTTGTACTTTTTTGTATATGGTGGGTAATATGGACATTTATGAATACATTAGAAATTTGAATGCACGTCCAGAGGCATTCCCGGAAATGCTCGCGTATGCCAAGGCGCACGATGTGCCGATCATGGATGAAGATGCACTGAACGTAATGAAGCACTACATGAAGCTGGCCCGGGTCAGAAACGTACTTGAAATTGGAACTGCAATCGGCTATAGTGCCATGCATATGCTGTCTGTAGATGACAGTGTATCTGTAGTGACAGTCGAAAAGGATGAAGATGCCCATCGGACAGCAAATGAATTCTTTCGGGATCACGAAGTTTCCCATCGGGTGATGAGCGTACTTGGAGATGCCAAGGAGATTCCGCTCGAAACGCTCGGTGAGGCACCTTTCGATCTGCTTTTCATAGATGCATCCAAAGGAAACAATCAGCGTTTCTATGAACGGTACCTGCCTCTTGTGAAAACAGGAGGTCTCATTATAGTGGACAACATCCTGGTCCGTGGACTTGTCGTTGAAAACGATATCACTTCACGGGGGACCCGCAGAATGAAGGAGAAGGTCGATGATTTCAATAGAGCCATCGCCGGTTCGGCAACACCTTCAGCTTTTCTGCCGGTAGGAGATGGTCTGCTTGTGATTATCAAAGATGAAAAGGAAGAGCTCAGATGAAGAGACCAACAGTCATAGGTATAGCTGGGGGGTCCGGTTCCGGCAAAACTTCGGTGACGCGCAAGATCATGCAGGCCCTGGACGGTCACAGCGTTGTTCTGATTGAACAGGACTACTACTATAAGGACCAGAGTGATAAGACATTCGAGGAAAGGCTGCGTACGAACTATGACCATCCTTTCGCGTTCGACAATGACCTGCTGATTGCGCATATCAGACAGCTGATCAGCCGTCAGGCAGTTGAAATTCCTACATACAACTATGAAATACACACAAGAAGTGATGAAACGATAGAAGTGGAGCCGAAGGATGTCATCATTCTGGAAGGCATCTTCGCTTTGGAGAATGAAAAACTCAGAAATCTGATGGATGTCAAATTGTATGTGGACACGGATTCCGATATCCGCATTCTGAGGCGTCTGCAGCGGGATATTGAAAAGCGCGGGCGGACCATGGATTCGGTCATCAGCCAGTATCTTAACGTCGTCAGGCCCATGCATCTTCAGTTTATTGAACCGACCAAACGGTTCAGTGATGTCATCATCCCTGAAGGCGGGGAGAATAATGTGGCAATCGACCTCATTACAACCAAGATCCGCACGCTGCTCGACGAATAGGCAATTTCAAGTATACTTTAATAAATAATGAAGGAGTACGATGGATATGCAAAAAGAATTCCCAATGACACAGAGTGGATATGAACAGCTACAGGAAGAACTTGAACAACTCAGAACCGTCAAACGTCCTGAAGTTGTAGAAAAAATAAAAGTGGCGAGAAGTTTCGGCGACCTTTCCGAAAATTCCGAGTATGATGCTGCCAAGGACGAGCAGGGCTTCGTCGAGCAGGAAATCACCAAGATCGAGGATATGCTCCGTCATGCCAAGATCATCGAAGACAGCAATGATAACAACAGCGTGCAGATCGGTAAAACCGTCACTTTCAAAGAACTGCCTGATGGCGACCAGGAAACATATCAGATCGTCGGCAGTGCAGAAGCAGACCCGTTCGAAGGCAAGATTTCGAATGAATCCCCGATCGCCAGATCACTTCTCGGTGCAAGACTCAATGATTCCGTCAATGTTCCGCTCCCGAATGGCAATGACATGAAAGTGGAAATCGTTTCTATTGACTAAGGGCATCATTGGTATCATCGGTGCCATGAAACCTGAGATTGATATCCTTTTGGAGTGGATGGATGTCGAATCGACCGACTCGATTGCGCATGCGAAAGTCTACCAGGGAAAACTGCAGGGCCAGGATGTCGTACTGGTGCAGAGTGGCATCGGCAAAGTCAATGCAAGCATGATCACGGCGCTCCTTCTGGAACGCTACTATGTCCGTATCATCATCAACACCGGGGTGGCCGGCGGCCTGTCGGATGCACTGCAGGTGACCGACATGGTCGTCAGCACTTCGGTGCTGCATCATGATGTGGACGCAGTGGAATTCGGATATGCACTGGGACAGGTCCCCGGCATGCCGAAGTTCTACATTGCAGACAAGGGACTTGTAAAACTGTCAATGGAAGCAATATCCGGTAATCCGGAGATCAATGGACATGGCGGGCTCATTGTCAGCGGTGATTCCTTCATCAGCAGCAGTGAACAGAAGGATGGAATCACCCGCAATTTCAGGAAGGCTTTGGCTGTAGATATGGAATCTGCCGCAATCGCCCAGACCTGCTACCAGTATTCGACGCCTTTTGTCATCATCCGTTCGATTTCCGACAAGGCGGATGACACAGCTGATATGACTTATGAAGAATTTCTATCGAAAGCTTGTGTTCATTCATCCGAAGTTGTAAAATCATTAGTGAAGGATTTGTAACCTGGAGGGGAAACGCAATGATTTATCTTATGAGCTTTGCAATCGTCATTACAGTCGTTATCGGTTACCTCATCTATAGGGATACTGATATTGAGGATAATGAAATCAATGAATAACCCAAAAAGCGCCTTAATCTTTAAGGGGCTTTTCTTTTTGTGGTAAAATATAAAAAAACTCATTAGGAGTGCATATATTGAAGGTGCTGGAAAAATACTTTCTACCGAGTGACTATTTCAGGGAATTCCATAGCATTACGCCACAATATCTCAAGGACCGTGGCATCAGGGCTGTAATTACGGATCTTGATAATACGCTTGTCGGGTATGACGAACCCGATGCGAACGAGAGCGTGCTGGAATGGTTCAAATCAATGAATGAGAATGATATCAAAGTGACAATCGTATCCAATGGCAGTAGAAACAGGGTCGGCAGGTTCTGCGATCCCCATGATATCGAATACATCTTCAGAGCAAGGAAGCCGCTTGGCAGTGCCTATAACAAAGCTGTCAAGATGATGGATGAAGACAGGGGAGAGACGGTCATGATCGGTGACCAGCTGATGACCGATGTATTCGGTGCAAACCGTGTCGGTCTGAAGAGCATACTTGTTCTGCCAGTAAAGAAGAAGGACGGCTGGGCGACAGTCGTCAATAGAAGAATCGAACGGATTCTTATGAAATACTTTGACCAGAAAGGTCTAATCCAATGGGGGGACTAATATTTGGAAGCAATAAAATGTATCGGTTGCGGTGCGGAACTGCAATCTGAAGATAAGAACAAGCCGGGATTCATCCCGGCAAGCGGCATGGACAAGGAGGATCCGATATGCAAGCGGTGCTATCGCCTGAAGCACTATAACGAAGTGATGGACATCGATATCGACTCCGGAGAATTTCTGACCATGCTCAATGCGCTTTACGAGACTGATGGGCTGATTGTCAAAGTCATCGATGTCTTTGATTTTCATGGCAGTCTGATTCCTGCGTTCAATAGAATTGTCGGGGACAAGGATGTCATTGCAGTGATCAACAAGATCGACCTGCTGCCGAAGTCCGTCAATCGCAACCGTGTTGTGCATAGGGCGAAGCAGATGCTCAGTGAAGCGGGTATCAGAGCGGTTGACACCGTTGTCGTCAGTGCCATGAAGAATGAAGGCATGGATACGCTTGTCAAAAAGCTGTCGAGCTACTCCAATGGACAGGATATCTATGTCGTGGGTACGACAAACGTCGGCAAATCGACATTGATCAACAGGCTGATAGAAAATACCTCGGGCGATAAGGAAGTCATCACGACCAGCAGATTCCCAGGCACTACACTCGATCTGATCGATATACCGCTCGATGAGAATGCATCCATCTACGATACGCCCGGTGTAGTCGTGGATTCCCAGATGGCACACTATGTGCAGTCTGAGAACTTGAAGTTCATCTCGCCGACCAAGGAGATAAAGTCGAAGACCTTCCAGCTTGAAGCATCACAGACACTCTTCATCTCCAATCTTGCCAGAATGGATTTTGTGGCAGGGGATAGAAACAGTTTTGTCGTCTATGCAAACCATGCACTCAACATCCATCGCACCAAGACGGTAAAGGCAGATGACTTCTATCAGAATCACTTCAATACATTGCTGGCACCACCTGAAATATCCAAGCCATACTTGAGCGAGGACTACGAGGTGTTCGAGTTTGATATTGAAGAGGATAGTGATATTTCCATCAGCGGCCTGGCATTCATCCGTGCAGGTGCCGGCGCCAGTGTTGCAGTCAGGGTACCAACAGGTATTGATGTTACACTGCGTCCGACAATCTTTAAAGGTGGTCAATAATGGGTAGATATGCAGTAATAGGGTATCCGATTTCGCATACGCTTTCTCCGCTGATTCATAACGCCAACTTCGAGGCAAAGGGAACAGCGGATCATTACTCGGCGATTGCTGTCCACCCTGATCAGCTCACGCATATAAGGGAAATCATCAGATCCAACGGTCTGGATGGTTTCAACGTGACGATTCCGCACAAGGAAAAGATCATGGCCCACCTGGATCATGTGGACAGGGACGCTATGAAAATCGGTGCAGTCAATACCGTAGCCGTCGATGGAGATGTATTGACCGGCTATAATACGGATGTCACCGGGTACCTTGATGCATTCAACCAGACATTCGGCAAGCAGCATAGGCGTATACTGATCATTGGTGCGGGTGGTGCTGCGAAAGCCGTCCACAGAGCACATGCCAATAATGGTGATTCGGTGACGATTGCCGCCCGCCGCATGGAGCGTTTCCAGTTTTTCAAAACTGCTGATTTCAAGGCAGTGCTGATCTCGGATATTCCTGGACTCGATCCGCATGACGTCATCATCAATACGACACCGGTCGGCATGAAGCATGAGGATCTGCTTAAAGAAATGGAAATACCGGAGTCGCTCATCACTGAAAATACACTCGGCGTGGATCTGATATATCAGCCGGAAAAAACGAAGTTTCTCGAATACTTTGCAGAAAACAACTATATGAACGGCATGCCGATGCTCATCCACCAGGCCATGGACGCCTATACGCTATGGACAGGTGAGCAGGGGGACATTGCTGCAGTCAATAGAAAATATAAAGCACATATCGGAGGTAAATCATGAATAAATTAACTTCACGGCAGGTGAAGCAGCTCAAATCAGAAGCACACCATCTCAATCCAATCTTCCAGGTGGGAAAGAATGGCGTCAATGACAACTTCATTGAACAGATTGATGACGTACTGGAGAAAAGGGAACTGATCAAGATCTCCATTCTGCAGAACTGTCTCGAAGACAAGGATACGATCGCCCAGCAGATCAGTGAAGGTACAAAGGGCCATGTCGTTACAGTCATCGGCAATACGATCATCCTCTATAGGGAATCCAAAGAAAATAAAAAGATCGACCTGTCATGAAGATAGGTCTTTTTGGCGGGACTTTCGACCCGGTGCATCCAGGTCATATCCATGCAGTCGCAGAAGCATATATTGCACTCGACCTGGATAAGGTGATCTGCATTCCGGCCAGACAGGCACCACTGAAGACAGAAGCGCCGACAAGTGATCACCATCGGTTGAAGATGCTTGAATATGCAGTGCGCCATTATGACTTCATCGAAATCGATACGTGGGAAATGTCACAGGAAGGTGTCAGCTACACTTATGACACGGCTGTCCATCTGAAGGCACAATACCCGGATGACACTCTCTACTTTCTGATCGGGACGGATCAGTACAGAAGCTTTGAAAAATGGCATCGCTATCAGGAGCTGCTCGAGATGCTGAATTTTGTGGTCATGGACCGCTATTCTGATGCACCGGTGAGTGATGACCGTTTCATGAGCATCAGTCAGCCAGTACTCGAGATTTCATCGACCGTCATCAGGGACCGCCTCAGAAAAGGGATAGATGTACGGCATCAGCTTGATCCTGACGTATATCAGTATATAAAGGAGAATCACCTGTATGAAGCATAAATCAGCCATCAATCTTGCCAAGGACAAATTGCCGGAAAAACGCTATAGGCATTCAAAGCGTGTTGCAGAAACAGCAATAGAAATGGCGGAAATCTATGGTGGAGATAAGAACAAGTGCTTTCTGGCCGGAATCCTCCATGATTTTTCAAAGTACGATGAACTCAGTGAGATGTATCAGTATGTGACCCGCTACAAGCTTGATCCTGAACTGCTTGAATTCAAAAGCGAGGTGCTTCATGGGCCGGTGGCTGCAGTCAAGATGCGGGAGGAACACGGTGTCACGGATGAAGAGATATTCTACGCAATCATGAACCATACAACCGGCAGAAGACAGATGTCTCTCAATGAAAAGATCATCTATGTCGCCGACTACATTGAACCTGACCGTACACAGCCGGGCGTCGAAGGAATCAGGGATATCGTCTTCCAGCTGAAGAATCTGGACAAGGCAGTATATGAAATTACGAAAGCGAATATACTTCATCTGGTATCTAAAGACCGCGCGGTATATCGCAGAACACTAGAGTGCTTGAACTACTACAATATGGTTAAGGAGTGACTGTATGAATACAGAACAGCTGGTCGATCTTCTGGTCGAAGCGTGTGACAATAAACGCGCAGAGGAAATTATGAAATTTGATGTCAGAGAGACGAGCAGTGTCACAGACTGCTATCTGATCTGCCACGGCAACTCAGACAGACAGGTCCAGGCGATTGCGGATGAAGTCATGGATTTCTGCAAGGAGCGGGAAATGGACTATCTGATTGAAGGCTACAGAGAAGCGAAATGGGTGCTTATAGATGTAAATAACGTCGTTGTTCATGTCTTCCATAAGCCTGAGCGCGAATATTATAATCTTGAAAGACTGTTCAAGTACGGTGAACGCGTTGAAGTCTAGACCGACCTATCAGCTCTTCAGCCACTACTACGATGAGCTGACGTATGATATGCCTTATGCTCTTTGGCTCGATATCATCGATCATTATAGATCGGACAGGCGGACGATACTCGATATCGGCTGTGGAACCGGTCGACTGACGCGAAAGCTTCAGTTCGACAGCATCACCGCCATGGATCAGTCGGATATGATGCTCGATGTTGCGCGTCAGCATGACTCTCCGAATATTACGTATGTCCAGGGAGATATGCGTAACTTTGAACTGGACCGGACGTTCGATATGGTCACTGCAACAGTCGATGTACTCAACTACTGCAGTAACCAGGATGAAGTGCTGCAGGTGCTCGGCAGGGTACATGATCATCTGGATGCAGGTGGTGTCTTCATCTTCGATATTCATAGCGCATTCAAGATGAACAGTGACTTCGACGATGTAACATACAGTGATGAAACGGAACATATCACCTATATATGGCATGCCCTGCAAGGAGAAGCACCGCTGTCGGTCGTCCATGACATGATTTTCTTCATCAAGGACGAGGATGATGAGGGTCTCTATCGCAGAGTGGAAGAGACTCACAGCCAGCGGACATATACCCATATGGAGATGCTTCAGATGATCAGCGAGTCGGGTTTCACCATCGATGCCGCATTCAGTGACTTCGACATGGAAAATGCAGTGACTGAAGTGTGTGACAGAGTATTTTATGTTCTGAAGAAGTAGAAATGACCTGACTACAAAAGTCAGGTCATTTTTACTTCTCGAGTTTTTTTATTTATTTGACGTTGAAAAAAATCAAAACGCCCATTTTCCACCATATATATATAAAGAGATTTTTTAGGGGGAATCACTATGGTGGATGTAAGGGTGATCTGGCAGAAATACCGTTTTATAATCGGTGGGACAGGGGGTTTCATTATTCTGATTCTGTTGTTCTTTTTGTTTTCACCAGGACAGGGAGTAGAGGTGATGGCCTATGAGCCGGAACCGATGCAGGAAGCAGCTTCTACGGATGAAGCATCTATCGAGGAGACTGTAGCGAAGGGAAACATTTTTGTCGAGGTAAAAGGGGCGGTCAAAAACCCCGGCGTGTTTGAACTTCCGCCTGATGCCAGAGTAAAGAATGTGCTTGAGATGGCACAGCTTGAACCGGAAGCGGATCTGCTCACGGTCAACCAGTCGATGAAGCTTGTCGATGAGCTGGTCATATACGTCCCAAAAGCGGGGGAAGAGGTTGCTGCCATTGAAGCGCCCGGCTCTCGAGAGGAAAGTACTTCCGGCGAAGAGATGGTGAATATCAATACGGCAACGATGGAAGAGCTGATGACGCTGAACGGCATCGGTGAGAAGAAGGCCCAGCTTTTCATGGACTACCGGGAAGAGAATGGACTGTTCATGAAACTTGAAGATATCAAGAACATCTCGGGAATCGGAGATAAAACGTATGAAAGTCTGGAACCATATATTACAATAGATTAATAATGAAGAGGAGGGCGAATATGAGAATAGACTGGCACCAGTATTTTCTGGCACAGAGCCATCTGCTGAGTCTGCGTTCTACATGCGAGCGGCTCAAAGTAGGGGCGACGATAGTAAAGGACAATCGGGTGATTGCTGGTGGATATAATGGTTCGGTTTCAGGTGAAGCCCACTGCATCGATGTCGGCTGCCTGATTGAGGGAAAGCACTGCATCAGAACAATCCATGCAGAAATAAATGCACTGCTGCAATGTTCGAAGTTCGGGATATCGACAGAAGATGCGAGTATCTACGTTACCCATTTCCCTTGTGTGCATTGTACGAAGTCACTGATCCAGGCGGGTATAAGTTACATATATTATGCAGAGGATTATAAGAACCATCCCTATGCACTGGAACTGCTGGATAAGACAGGTGTCCATTATGAGCGCATTGCTTTTAACAGGGATAACGTCATCGATGCACTCCATCAGCAGTCATGATCCTTTTCCTCATCCTGCTGGCAATTCTTAATGGATATATCTTTGCAGGTCTCCCTGTCATCGGATTATTTTTCATTACCATCACCAGTATAATCAGCTATAGAAAAATGGGAGGCGTGTTTCTACTCCTCCACTGTATAGTGACAGCCATCGTTTCGATGGCTGTTTTTATGTTGCCTGAAAAAACATCAGTCGAGAGCGTCCCTTCTTTGACCATCACCGGATACAAGTACTATCAGGATGGCATCGCCCATACCGGTACCTACGATGGCAGACGGTACGACCTCTATCTCGAGGATGCGGTGAAGCTGCCGGTGGGCTATATGTGCCGAGGACTGTATGAAGTGCATATGCCGGGTGAGAACCGGAACTTCATCAAGATGGATGACAGGATGATGATGAATATCAATGGACTTGATGGACGCATATATGAAACAGCCATCGATCCGGCAGCATGCAAGCATACCCGGAAGACGGCAGGGATGCGGCTGGCTGAAATCAGGGATGACTATATGGAGCGTGTACTCGGGGCGACCGAGCACGATTACAGGTTTGATATACTGACACTATCCATAGGAAACAAGACATACATCACGTCGGAGTTCTTTGATGCACTGCAGAAGCTCGGCATCTATCATCTCTATGTCATTTCAGGCACCCATATCGCATTCATCAGCGGTATTCTTTTCTATACTCTCAATCGGCTGAGGCTGGATATTACAACCATCAAACTGATCATGATGACGAGCCTGGTCCTGTTCCTTTTCCTCAATTTCTTCAGCCCGAGTGTTTTCCGTGCCGTATTCATGACTGTAGTGCTGCTCGCGACGTCTTTCACGAGACGCAAGCCATATCTCGCCGTCATATCCCTGTCCGCCATCATCCAGATCATGCTCAACCCCTGGATTGTCTACCATGCCGGCTTCCAGCTGTCCTATATTACGACGTTCCTGATCATCTTGAGCCGGAACTACTGGAGCCAGTATGGATTCTTTACACAGTTGTTCGGGATCACACTGATTGCGGAATTTTCCACCCTGGTGATCCTGCTGCATCAGTTCAACGAACTGAGTATCAGTGGCATCATCATGAATCTCCTATTCGTTCCACTGTTCACCTTTCTCATATTCCCGATGGTGATTCTTTTCAACGTGCTCGCATTTACCCATCTGCCGGCATTCATGGATCTATTCTATATGTTCACCTTCGGCATGCTGCGCCAGTTGATCACCGCTCTGGCTGAAGGGATGAACCATCGCATCTCGGTTGCCAATCTGAATTCTTTCTGGCTTATGGTCCTCGTTGTGCTGACATACTGGATGATCAGAACACTTTGTCTGAAGCAGTTCAAGAGACTTCTTCTGCTGGCTGCCTGCTTTGGCGTGTCCATCCTTCTGATCGGCAGGGTGTCCTATGAGGACTATACTGTGACGATGGTGGATGTCGGGCAGGGAGATGCATTTGTCATAGAGGACCATAGGAGGGGCACAGTCATCCTGCTGGATACGGGGGGGCAGTTCTATTTCCGGGAGACCGGACGGAAGCTCTCCGATAGAACGGTGCTGCCGTATCTCAAAGAGTCCGGTGTGAACCGCATCGACATGCTCATACTTTCCCATTTTGATCTTGACCACATGGGGGAGAGTCATCATATCATGACGGAAATGCCAGTGGATCATGTCTATCTCAATGCGAATGATCCAGGATTTAAGGCATGGCATGAGAGTATGCCTTCAGAGTTTGATGGGAAGGTTGTAAATGCACTGGAGGTGCAGGAGATCAGAGCAGGTGGCATTCTGATTGAAAGGCTGTTCCCCGATGCTTCGCTGGAGGAGGAAGATACAAATCGGAACTCGCTTGTACTGAAAATACAGATCGAGGACTTCAGCTTTCTATTTACCGGGGACACTGATATGGAGATGGAGACGAGGGTGATCACGGAGCATGGAAAAATTGAAGCGGATGTCCTGAAGCTTGCCCATCATGGCTCGGATACGTCGACAGGTGAACAC
Source organism: Salinicoccus hispanicus (assembly GCF_009831115.1). Classification (GTDB taxonomy): domain Bacteria; phylum Bacillota; class Bacilli; order Staphylococcales; family Salinicoccaceae; genus Salinicoccus; species Salinicoccus hispanicus. The sequence goes on from NZ_WUUK01000001.1 coordinate 415,028, forward strand.
TTCCTAGAAAACACAGCCTTTGCATATGGGCTTATTTCGGCAGGGGTGGATAACCGTTATGGTCATCCGCATCCGGAAGTCGTCCGAAGAGCCGGGGACCTTACACTGCTGGACACCACGAAGCATGGCATGGTACGCTTTACCATCAGGAATAACAAAATGTGCATCGAAACCAAGCTCGATCAATCGATGGATCACTGCATAAAAAAAAAGAGCTGAATAATCAGCTCTTTAGACACCGGCAACAATCTGGAAGATCTGGGCAACAACATAAATAGCTGTCAGGCCGAGGAATCCAACCAGGAAACCAAGTCCGGAGTCGACGATATCGTTGTTCTTGGATTGAACGTGCTTTTCGAATTTATTCATGAGATAACCTCCTAGACATATCACCTATAGTATAGGATATTTTCATAAAAAAAGCTATAATGGATTTACAATCAGTACAGGAGCGACTCTATAGATGGAAAAACTACAACTTATATATGGCAGCAATACTATGAGAATTACAGAAAAGGCGAAATCCCTCGCGCAGAATTATGTCGACGAGCCGGACGCATTCAGCATCGTCACGCTGAACTATAAGGAGACACCGGTCGAAGGCATCATTGAAGAAGCGCAGACACTGCCTTTCCTATCCGACCGCAAGGCAGTCATCGTAGATGATGCCTTTTCATTCACCGGTGCCAAAGTACGCTCTGAAATCGAGCATAATATCGATCTGCTCGTCGAGTACTTCAATAATAAGAATGACGATACACTGGTCATATTCAAGGTGTTCAGCGAACAGCTCGATAACCGTAAGAAGATCACCAAGCTGATCAAGAGCAAGGGCAAGATTACGGAAATCAGTGAAATGACCGAGCAGGAGATCCGCGGATTCATCACAAATGAAGTGGACAGGGCAGGCGTGCAGATGGATGGACCGGCGGTTGATTTATTCATCCAGCTTGTCGGCATCAAGTACGAGCACGTATCAAATGAGCTGCAGAAGGTACTGCTCTATGTCGAAGAGTCGGCTACAGAAGCGGATGTGCATGATATCGTCAGTGTAAGTCTTGAACAGAACATATTCAAGCTGACCGACCTGATCCTGTCGAACAGGAAGGCAGAAGCCGTCAAGCTGCTTCGCGACCTCATTCTTCAGAACGAGGAGCCGATGCAGCTGCTCCACCTCATCATCAGTCAGCTGAGACTGCTCTATCAGGTCAAGCTGATGCAGCAGGAAGGCTATCAGGGGGACTACATCGCGAAAGCCCTCAAAGTCCATCCATACAGGGTCAAGCTCGCAAGCCGCGAAGTACGTAAATACCAGCAGGCAGAGCTTGAACGCAAGATGGTCAAATGCCGTGACATCGACTACAAGTTCAAATCCAGCTACCTGGACAGGGAAACACTGTTCGAGCTGTTTGTGCTGGAAATATGAAAAATCCCCTCTCAGTCGAAGAGGGGAAGCAATATTTAAGGCAAATAAAAAAACCTTCCAAAAGAAGGTTTTACTTTGTCATGAGTTGAGATTTCACACGTGCCGCTTTGTTAGTGTGGATCAAGTTCTTTTTAGAAGCTTTATCTACGTGTTTAACAGCGTTGGAAATAAGTGACTCAACGTTTTCTGCATTGTTTGTTTTAGCAGTCATCGCACGCTTGACAGCAGTACGCATTTCGTTTTTCTGAGCAATATTTTGGCTATGAGCTTTTTCAGTAGTTTTCACTCTTTTGATAGCTGATTTAATGTTAGGCATTACTTTCACCTCCATCTTATAAGTTGTACAACTTTAATTGCAACAAGATGTATTTTATCAAATGTACGCAGGTTATGCAATATAAATAGAAAATGAATTGAATGAAATTCCTATTATTGCTATAATACAACCATTGTCATTAAGAGAAAGTTGGAAGATAAATGAATGATCAAGAGCGTTTGAAACGTCAGGATAAAATAAGAAACTTTTCAATCATCGCCCATATTGATCACGGCAAGAGTACACTCGCAGACCGTATTCTTGAAAACACCAAATCTGTCACATCAAGAGAAATGAAAGAACAGCTTCTCGACTCGATGGATCTGGAGCGTGAGCGTGGCATTACAATCAAACTGAACGCGGTTCAGCTTAAATATACGGCCAAGGATGGCGAGGACTACATCTTCCATCTTATAGATACGCCGGGACACGTCGATTTTACATACGAAGTCTCCCGTTCACTCGCTGCCTGCGAAGGCGCAATACTAGTAGTGGATGCAGCCCAGGGCATCGAAGCCCAGACGCTGGCGAACGTCTATCTGGCGCTTGATAATGACCTGGAACTGATTCCGGTCATCAATAAGATCGACCTGCCTGCAGCGGATCCGGAACGGATTGCACAGGAAGTGGAGGACGTCATCGGCCTCGACAAGGAAAGTGCCATCATGGCTTCCGCAAAAGCGAATATTGGCATTGAAGAAATACTCGAGAGTGTCGTCAAGACGGTACCTGCGCCTGCAGGCGATCCATCAGCACCCCTCAAGGCGCTGATCTTTGATTCCATTTTCGACCCATACCGCGGTGTCATATCTTCCATCCGTATAATGGAAGGGACGGTCAAACCGGGTGACAAGATCAAGATGATGGCAACCGGCAAGACATTTGAAGTGGCCGAAGTCGGTATCAATACACCAAAACCGCTCCCGGTACAGGAATTGACGGTAGGTGATGTCGGCTATCTAATGGCTTCCGTCAAGAACGTCAGCGACTCCCGCGTCGGTGACACCATCACGCTGGCTGATAATCCGGCAGAGAATGCGCTTCAGGGCTACAAGAAGATGACCCCGATGGTCTACTGTGGTATCTATCCGATCGACTCCGGGAAGTACAACGATCTGCGCGAAGCACTTGAGAAGCTGGAACTGAATGATTCTGCGCTCGTCTACGAGCCGGAGACATCCCAGGCGCTCGGCTTCGGCTATCGTACAGGCTTCCTCGGACTGCTTCATATGGAGATTGTCCAGGAGCGCATCGAGCGTGAATTCGGCATCGAGCTGATTGCGACAGCACCATCCGTAATATACGAAGTATTCATGACAGACGGTTCCAAGGTCATCGTCGACAACCCGGCGGAAATGCCGGATCCGCAGAAGATCGACCACATCGAAGAGCCCTATGTGAAGTCGACGGTCATGGTACCGAACGACTATGTCGGTTCTGTCATGGAACTGTGCCAGAAGAAACGCGGCAATTTCATAACAATGGACTACCTCGATGATATACGTGTCAACATCATCTATGAGATCCCGCTGTCGGAAGTCGTCTTCGACTTCTTCGATCAGCTGAAATCCCAGACGAAGGGGTATGCATCATTCGACTATGAGCTGATCGGCTATAAGGAGAGCAGACTCGTCAAGATGGATATACTTCTGAATAATGAGAAGGTGGATGCACTGAGCATCATCGTCCACCGTGATTTCGCCTATGACCGCGGCAAGGTCATCGTGGAGAAGCTCAAAAACCTCATTCCGCGCCAGCAGTTCGAAGTGCCTGTCCAGGCGGCAATCGGCCAGAAGGTCATTGCCCGTACGAATATCAAATCGATGGGTAAGAATGTACTTTCCAAGTGCTACGGCGGGGATATCAGCCGTAAGCGTAAATTGCTCGAGAAGCAAAAAGAAGGTAAGAAGAAAATGAAGGCAGTCGGAAGTGTGGAGATTCCTCAGGAAGCATTTCTCGCTGTACTTAAAATGGACGAAGAATAAAGCCACTGCATAGTGGCTTTTCGTTTTGAATGGAGTGTCGTCATGGCTGAAAGCCTATATATTCATATTCCCTTTTGCAACCGCATATGCACGTACTGTGACTTCAACAAAGTACTGATCAACAATCAGCCGGTCGACGGCTATCTGGATGCACTGATCAGAGAGCTTCAGACAATCGAAGCGCAGAGTTTGAGGACCATCTTCGTCGGTGGTGGTACACCAACCGCACTCAGTGAAGCGCAGCTCTCCCGTCTGCTTGCAGCAGTTACCGACCGTTTCCAGGTAACCGAAGAGTTCACGTTCGAGGCAAACCCCGATGAACTGACACCTGGCAAGCTCGATGTATTAAATAATTATGGGGTGAATCGCATCAGTCTCGGTGTGCAGACATTCAATGAAGATCTGCTCAAAGTACTCGGACGCTCCCATGGCTATGATGATATATTCAATGCCATCAACCATATGGAGAAGATCGGGCTCGACAACTATTCACTCGACCTGATGTACAATCTGCCCGGGGAGACGATGCAGGATCTGGATGACAGTCTCCGGCACGTGCGCACACTGTCACCAAAGCACATCTCCTGGTATTCATTGATCATCGAACCGCATACCGTATTCTACAATCAGATCAGAAAGGGCCGGATGAAAGTCGATGACGATGATATCGAAGGACAGAAGTACGAGCATGTCATCAATGGCCTCAGGGCCCTCGGCTATCCGCAGTACGAGATTTCGAACTTCTCACAGCCGGCCTTTGAATCGGAACACAACAAGACGTACTGGAAAAATGCCCCGTACTACGGCGCCGGCGCCGGCAGCCATGGCTATATCGACAATACCAGGTACTACAACATCAAGCCGGTCAACCACTACATCCAGTCCATGGAAGAAAAGGGCTCGGTCGTCAAGGAGACACTGGAACTGGATAGGAAGGCGCAGATGGAGGAGGAGATGTTCCTCGGCCTGCGCATGAACCGCGGTGTAGATGTCGAGCGGTTCGGCTCGAAGTTCGGCCGTTCCATGGATGATGTCTATGGCTCTGTCATCAGGCAGGAGATGGACAAGGGGCATGTCAGGAGCAGCCGCGGCTACATTGCACTGACGGATAAAGGACGGATGGTCGGCAATACGGTCTTCATGGAATTCCTGCTGTAGAGTGGGAATCGGATATTAATTGAACATATGGATTGACATACTTTGACCATTTTGATAAATTAATATTGGCACTTGAGGATAAAGAGTGCTAATGAGGTGATGTCAATTTTAACCCAGAGACAGGAAATCATACTATTTTCAATAGTCGACGATTTTTTGAAGGTCATGATGCCGATCAGTTCCAAGCATCTTATTGAAAAGTACAGGCTTGACATCTCTTCAGCAACAGTGAGAAACGAAATGGCAAAGCTCGAAACGGACGGATATCTGACCAAGCCGCATACATCGGCAGGCAGGATCCCGTCCCGCAAAGCACTCAGGTTCTATACCGGAATGCTGAGCGAGGAGCTTGGCGGATCCAAAAGTCAGCTTAATTTCGATTTCCATCCCGAAGTGGAGGAGATGGATCGAGGTGGCATGACACGCTCACTGGCCGACGTGATCAGCAGTACAACGCAATATCTGACACAGGTTTCCTTGACTGAAGAAGATGAAATTATCAAAGGTCTTTTTCTGACACCCATCACCACAAACACACTACTTCTTATCATCGTCCTCGAGTCGGGAACAATCAGAAAAATACCGGTCGATAGCGATGACTTTGTCACTGTTCCGGAACTTGAAAAGCTCGGTAATGAAATGAATGTCCTGTCATACGGACAGCCGCTCAGCAGCCTGCCATCGATCATCGATCAGATGCAGGTCGCGCCGCACCTCAGTGTGCTGAAAGCAAGTATACGGCGATCTGTCGTAGGCGGCATCAGTGAGCCGCAGAAAGTGATCGGGCATTCAGGATTCAATCATCTGATCCATCAGATCAGCTCTGATATCAGTACGCTTCAGCTGCTGTATGACGATATGGAATCAGATCAGTTGAATGATATCATCGATCTCAATACAATAGATGGGGTCGACGTATACTTCAGTGACGAGCTGAACAGGGATTATGATTCGATTTCTGTCATTGCGACGAATTTCAGTTTCAATGGCATGAATGGAAACCTTATGATAATCGGTCCTGAAATGATGGGGTACAAGGAAGTCATACGGCTCATGTACGCTATACGGAACCAGGAAATGAAAAGGAGTGAACACAGTGACGGAAAATAAAACGAATGAAGAATTGGATCAGCAGAAAAATGACCAGACAGTCGAAGCGAGGGAAGCCGACATTGAAAAGGATGAAGCTGCGATTGAAGCAGCAGAAGCGGACATCGAGGAAAACGAATCCGACGATGAAGCATCTGAGCCGACTGATCCAAAAGATGATGAAATTGCGGCATTGAAACAGCAGGTTGAAGCAGAAGAGAACAAATACTTGAAGCTCTATGCAGAGTTTGACAACTTCAAACGCCGGAACAGACAGGAAATGGAGCTTAACAACAAGTACAAGCACCAGAAGATTGTTGAAGATCTGCTTCCGATCATCGACAACCTCGAACGTGCGCTCAAGATCGAAGGAGAATCCGAATCTTTCAATTCACTGCTTAAAGGTGTGGAGATGGTGTACAATGACCTTGTCAACACACTGATGAAACACGATGTGAAGGAAATTGAAAGCACAGGGCATACATTCGATCCGAACTTCCATCAGGCAGTAATGACGGAAGCTTCCGATGAAGCAGACGGCACGATCATCGAGGAATTCCAGAAGGGCTACATGCTGAAGGACAGGGTCATCCGTCCAAGCATGGTCAAAGTAAGCGAGTAGCTTCATAAAAGACTGAATGAATATTTTCTAAATGGAGGAATTTTATCATGAGTAAAGTTATTGGTATAGACTTGGGAACAACAAACTCTGTTGTATCAGTATTGGAAGGCGGAGAGCCGAAAGTCATCCAGAATGCAGAAGGCAACCGCACAACACCTTCAGTCGTTTCATTCAAAGACGGCGAAAAACAGGTCGGTGAGGTCGCGAAACGTCAGGCGATCACCAACCCGAACACGATCATGTCCATCAAAAGACATATGGGTACAGACCATAAGGAAACAGTAGAAGACAAAGAATATACACCACAGGAAATCTCTGCAATGATTCTTCAGAATCTGAAAGAGACTGCTGAAAGCTACCTTGGTGAAAAAGTATCCAAAGCAGTCGTTACAGTACCAGCATACTTCAATGACTCAGAACGTCAGGCAACAAAAGACGCAGGCAGAATTGCCGGTCTTGAAGTAGAGCGCATCATCAACGAGCCGACTGCAGCAGCATTGGCATATGGTCTCGACAAGCAGGAGAAAGACGAGAAAGTACTGGTATTCGACCTTGGTGGCGGTACGTTTGACGTATCCATCCTTGAACTCGGCGACGGTGTATTCGAAGTGCTTTCCACTGCCGGTGACAACCGTCTCGGCGGCGATGATTTCGATAGCGTCATCATCGATCACCTTGTCGACACATTCAAAAAAGAAAACGGCATCGACCTGTCCAAAGACAAAATGGCAATGCAGCGTCTGAAAGATGCGGCTGAAAAAGCGAAGAAGGACCTTTCCGGTGTATCTTCCACTCAAATTTCACTGCCATTCATCTCTGCAGGAGAAGCAGGACCACTGCACCTCGAAACAAACTTGACACGTGCGAAATTCGATGAGCTTTCAAACAGCCTCGTAGAACGTACAATGGGACCAACACGCCAGGCAATCAAAGATGCTGGCATCGATAGAAATGAAATCGATCAGGTCATCCTTGTCGGTGGTTCCACACGTATCCCGGCTGTACAGGAAGCAATCAAGAAAGAAGCTGGCAAAGAACCGAACAAGAGTGTCAACCCGGACGAAGTTGTAGCAATGGGTGCAGCAATCCAGGGCGGCGTGCTTTCCGGTGATGTACAGGACGTTGTACTTCTGGACGTTACACCACTTTCCCTCGGTATTGAAACTATGGGCGGCGTATCCACAGTCCTTATCGAAAGAAATACGACGATTCCGACAAGCAAGTCCCAAGTATTCTCAACAGCTTCTGACAACCAGCCAGCAGTGGACATCCACGTGCTGCAAGGTGAGCGTCCAATGGCGGCAGACAACAAGACGCTCGGCAGATTCCAGCTGACGGATATTCCACCAGCACCAAGAGGTGTGCCACAGATTGAAGTGACATTCGATATCGATAAGAATGGTATTGTCAACGTTACTGCTAAAGATCAGGGTACTGGCAAGGAACAGAAGATCACAATTGAATCCAGCTCCAATCTGTCCGATGAAGATATCGACAGAATGGTCGACGAAGCTGAAAAGAACGCTGAAGCGGACAAGCAGCGTCGTGAAGAAGTAGATCTGAGAAACGAAGCAGATCAGCTTGTATTCACTACCGACAAGACAATCGAAGATCTTGGTGACAAGGTCGAGGCTGAAGAGAAGGAAAAAGCTGAAAGTGCTAAAGAAGAATTGAAACAGGCACTTGAAGGTTCCGACATGGATGACATCAAATCCAAAAAAGAAGCACTTGAGCAGATCGTTCAAGGCATGTCCATGAAGCTTTATGAGCAGATGGCCCAGGAGCAGCAGGCTCAGGAAGGTTCTGAAAATGCCCAGGCGTCAGACGATGACGTTGTGGACGCTGACTTCAAAGAAGTGGACGACGAAGATAAGAAATAATAATGATATCAACTTTTAATTGATAAAAGTCAAAGCCAACCGCATTGGCTTTGACTTTTTTAAATGATATAGTATACAGGTTGGAGGCGATAGAATGGCAAAAAGAGATTACTATGAGGTGCTTGGCGTCAGTAAGGATGCTTCAAAGGACGAGATCAAGAAAGCATACCGCAAGCTGTCAAAAAAGTATCACCCGGATATAAATAAAGAAGAAGGTTCCGATGCGAAATTCAAGGAAGTATCGGAAGCCTATGAAGCATTGAGTGATGATAACAAGCGTGCCCAGTACGACCGGTTCGGTCACGAGGGAATGAGCCAGCAGTTTGGCGGCGGTGGCGGTGGATTCAGCGGCGCCGGAGGCTTCGGTGGATTTGAAGATATCTTCAGTTCATTCTTCGGCGGTGGCGGAAGAATGGATCCGAATGCTCCAAGAAAAGGCGATGACCTTCAATATACGATGACCATCAACTTTGATGAAGCTGTTTTCGGTATCACAAAGACGATCAATGTTAAAAAAGAAGTGCAGTGTGACGTATGTGACGGAAATGGTGCAAAACCGGGAACTTCAAAATCTACGTGTAAGATGTGTTCAGGTGCCGGTCGTGTTGCTGTAGAGCAGAATACACCATTTGGCAGAATACAGACCGAGCGTACATGTCCGACATGCAGCGGTACAGGTGAGCAGATTGAAAACCCTTGTGATAACTGTAAAGGTGCCGGTACTGTGACAAAAGATGTAGAAATTGAAGTGACTGTGCCTGAAGGTGTCGACAACGGCCAGCAGATCAGACTGCAGGGTAAAGGCGAGCCAGGCATCAATGGCGGTCCATCCGGTGATCTATATATCGTCTTCCGAGTCAGACCGGATACGAGATTTACAAGAGATGCGGATGATATCCATTATGAACTGCCGATTTCATTTGCACAGGCTGCGCTCGGTGACGAAGTGAAAGTACCGACGATGAGTTCCGAAGTCGTATTGACCATCCCGGCCGGCACACAGTCCGGCAGAAGATTCCGTCTCAAGGAGAAGGGTGTCAAGAATGTTCACGGTTATGGATATGGCGACCAGTTTGTCACAGTAAAAGTAGTCACACCGACGAAGCTCACAGAGCGTGAAACTGAGATCTTCCGTCAGCTTGCAGAGCATGGTGGAGAAGACATCACTGAACAGAATGAAAATTTCTTCGATAAGACGAAAAGATTTTTTAAGGGTGACTGATTATGAAATGGCATGAAGTATCCATCCACACAAAAGAGAGCAATGAAGAGATGCTTTCCGGTTTTCTCAATACAATCTCCAAAGGCGTGTCGATTGAGCACTCCCTGGATATCCTCAAGCAGAAAATCGACAATTTTGATGATAAGTACCGCCTGGACCCACAGGACTACCCGGAAAGTGATATCCGCATCATCGTCTATTTTGACGAAACAGCAGATATCAGCAGTAAACTTCAGGAGATCCATGATTTCATCGGCAGTAAACTGCTTGATGCCAGTAACGACATCACTATCAATACCAAGGAAATTGATGAAGAAGACTGGGAAAATGAATGGAAGAAATATTTCCACAGTTTCCGGGTATCCGAGAAGTTTGTCATCGTGCCTTCATGGGAGCTGGAGGACTATGAATTCGAGGCGGATGACAAGCTGATCAAACTCGATCCCGGCATGGCATTCGGCACCGGCGATCATCCGACAACAAGCATGTGCCTCAAAATGGTGGAAGGTGTGGTCCAGCCGCATCATAAGATCATTGATGTGGGTACCGGCTCCGGCATTCTGACCATCGGAGCCCACCTGATGGGAGCAAGAGACCTTAAAGCGACGGACATAGACGAGCTGTCCATCAAGGTTGCCCGTGAGAATTTGGAACTGAATGCATGTGAGGATGATGTTGTTCTGGAAACGGGAGACCTGCTCAAATCGGAATCCGGCCAATACGACATCATTATCGCCAATATCCTGGCCCATATCATCGACGAGATGATCGACGATGCATACACGCATCTGAATGCAGGCGGCAGCTTCATTGCTTCCGGCATCATCACGGAAGCACGTGACTCGATTGTGGATCATATGAAACATACAGGGTTCAAGATTGAGGAAATACTCGAAGACAATGGCTGGGTCAGCATCCACGCCAGAAAAGAGTAGGCCGATGCAGAGATATTTTATAGATCAGGCATTGCAACCGGACCAGCTTTTCAAAATCACCTCTGAAGATGCGCATCATATGAAGAATGTGATGCGTTTTCGTCCTGAGGATACTTTTCATGTTGTTGACCAGAAACAGACCACCTATCTATGTGAGGTTGCAGAAGTATCTCAGGATATCGACTGCCGTGCAATCAGTCCTGTGGACGAGTCGCCGGAACTGCCGATAGAAGTCACCATCTACTGTCCGCTGCTGAAAGGTGAGAAGTTTGACTGGATGATCCAGAAAGCGACGGAACTCGGTGCCCATGAGTTTCTGATCTATGAAGCAGACCGCAGTATCGTCAGGCTGGATGACAAGAAGCGAAAGAAGCGGCTTGAAAGATTCAGCAAGATTGTCAAGGAAGCAAGTGAGCAGAGCAGAAGACAGGTGATTCCACACATCGATTTTGTGCCTGCTGTCAAAAACCTTGACTTCGATGCCTACAGCCGTCTGCTGTTCGCTTTTGAAGGCAACGCTCTGAATCCTGCGAAAAGCATCCAGAGTGCCATGTCGGGTGTTCGTCACGGCAGTCGAATCGCTTTCATCTTCGGTCCCGAAGGCGGGTTCAGCGAAGTGGAGACAGAACAATTGTCAAAGCATCATTCAATCCGCCTTGGGCCGAGGATATTGCGTGCCGAAACAGCCCCCTTATATGCCCTGTCAGCCATCAGCTACAGTTTTGAAACGCCTGCCTCCGATTGATGAAAGGGGCAGGCTATGCTATTATATGGAGCATATGGACCATAAATTTATGAAGAAAGATCTGATTTATATGAGCAGAAGAACAATTGCATTTCAGACATTGGGCTGCAAAGTGAACCACTATGAAACAGAAGCGATGTGGCAGATCTTCAAGAACGAAGGGTATGACCGTGTCGAATTCAGCCAGAATGCGGATGTATTTGTCATCAATACATGTACTGTTACGAATACAGGTGATAAGAAGAGCAGGCAAGTCATCAGACGTGCCATCAGAAACAATCCGGATGCAGTGGTTGCGGTAACAGGATGCTACGCCCAGACTGCACCTAAAGACATCATGGATATTCCCGGTGTCGACATCATCATCGGTACTGAAGACCGTGATAAGCTGATCGGCTATGTCAACCAGTATCATGAAGAGCGCCAGCCGATCAATGGCGTAAAGAATATCATGAAGAAGCGTACATACGAAGAGATGGATGTGCCTTATTTTACAGACCGTACGCGTGCGACGCTGAAAATACAGGAAGGCTGCAATAATTTCTGCACCTTCTGCATCATTCCGTGGGCACGTGGCCTCATGCGTTCCCGTGATCCTGAGAAAGTCGTCGAGCAGGCCCAGCAGCTGGTCGACCAGGGCTACAAGGAGATCGTACTGACCGGCATACACACGGGTGGATATGGTGAAGATCTGAAGGACTACAATCTTGCCCAGCTGCTTCGTGACCTCGAGGAAGTGGATGGTCTCAACCGTCTGCGCATCTCAAGCATCGAGGCGAGCCAGCTGACTGATGAAGTGATCGATGTCATCAACGATTCGAATAAGATTGTCCGTCACCTGCACATTCCGATCCAGTCGGGCAGTGATACTGTACTCAAGCGCATGCGCAGAAAGTACACGATGGAATTCTTTGAATCACGCATCATCAAACTGAAGGCGATCATGCCGAATGTGGCAATCACAAGCGATGTGATTGTCGGGTTCCCGGGTGAGACGGAAGAAGAGTTCAAAGAAACATACGACTTCATCAAGAAGCACCATTTCTCCGAACTGCATGTATTCCCATACTCCATCAGAACGGGTACACCAGCAGCCAGAATGACCGACCAGATTGATGAGAATATAAAAAATGACCGTGTCCACCAGCTGATTGAGCTGTCGGACAGCCTTGCACAGTCCTACGCTGAACAATTCAAGGATGATGTACTTGAAATCATTCCGGAAGAAGAGAAGGATGGCAAACTTATGGGTCATGCCGACAACTATATGAAGGTCGAAGTTGAAGGGGATGCATCACTGACTGGCGAACTTGTCAAAGTCAAAGTGACTGAACCGGGCTATCCGGTAAGCAAGGGCGAAATCGTCAAAGTGCTTGAAAAACCGATGGTCAAGGCTTACGCCTACCTTGAACGGACGATTCACTAGAATTCAGATCAGAATGCCAGCAGAGAAGCACCAGCCAACAGACTATAAACTATTATGGAGTGATAGCGATGGAACTTTCGAAATATATAGATCATACACTGCTCAAGCCAGAAGTGACACAGGACCAGATTTTTGAATTGTGCCAGGAAGCGATGGAATATGATTTCTGCAGCGTCTGTGTAAATCCTGCGTGGGTGACGACGTGCAAAGACCTGCTTAAAGACAGCGATGTCAAAGTATGTACGGTCATCGGATTTCCGCTTGGTGCCACAACGAGTGAAGTCAAAGCATTTGAAACGATGAATGCCATCCAGAACGGTGCCGACGAAGTGGACATGGTCATAAATATCGGCGCGCTAAGATCCGGTAATGAAGATCTTGTTTTCAATGACATCAAAGCGGTATGTGATGCTGCTGGCCAGGAAGTTCTGGTCAAGGTCATCATCGAAACAGCGCTTCTTGATTCCGATGAAATCGTCAAAGCGTGTGAACTGAGCAAAAAATGTGGTGCAGATTTTGTCAAAACATCCACTGGATTCAACGGTGAAGGTGCCAAGGCTGAGGATGTTACTCTGATGCGCATGACAGTCGGAGAGGACATGGGTGTCAAGGCAAGCGGTGGTGTACGCTCATTCGAAGATGCAAAAATCATGATTGAAAGTGGTGCAACAAGAATCGGTGCATCCAGTGGAAAAGCCATCATCAGTGGCGGATCCAGCGAAAGTTCTTATTGAATTAGCAGTTGACCGGCTTTTTACAATATATTATAATGTGTGAGTACATAGTATTATCTATGTAAATGTAAGGTTTTTGTTATCCGGAGGGAGGGAAGACGATGTCTAAAACAGTAGTTAAAAAGAACGAACCTATTGAAGACGCGCTGCGTCGTTTCAAACGCACAGTTTCTAAAAGCGGTACGATTCAGGAAGCTCGTAAGAGAGAATTCTACGAAAAGCCTAGCGTAAAGCGTAAGAAAAAATCTGAAGCTGCCCGCAAACGCAAATTCAAGTAGGTTTACTCCCTCTGATAATTCAGATATATGGACAGCACATTGTGCTGTCTTTTTTTTATCAATCATTTCAATATTATTAATATTTAATGTATAATGAAATCAATGGAGGGGATTCATATGGCGATGACTGGAACATTTTTGATGGGAAGCGTTTTATATACATTCAGAGATGTTGTAACAATGCCAATAATCGCCTTTATATTATTACTAGTCTTTTTTCTCGGCATCATCTACCAGCTGTTTTCCGAAGAAATCAATATTATCGGTGTACTGGCATTTGCATCAATCATAATCTTTTATTCAGGACATCTTTTGATCGGTGATTATAATGGCGTATCGCTTGTACTTTTTGTAACTGGTATAGCGCTCATCATAATCGAATTTTTTGTAATTGGAGCTATTCTTGGCATCATGGGCGGACTACTTCTGCTCTTAAGTATATTGTTAGTGAGTGATAATATGGCAGTTTTTGGTCTCTATATAATGGCCATTATTTTCCTGGCACTAATCGAGTGGGTGATATTTGTGAAATTCAAGAAAAGAAAAATACCAATACTGAGCCGCCTGATACTTAATGATGCGACTGATGCTGAATCTGGGTATACTTCCTTTGATGACCGTTCCTACCTGATCGGACAGACAGCGAAGACAACAACACCACTTCGTCCATCCGGCACCATAAGGCTTGAGGATGAGCGTATTGATGCTGTAGCTGAAGGGTCTTATATCGCCGGTAATGTCGAAGTAAAGATAATACATGTCGAAGGAACACGCGTAGTTGTAAGACCGAAAGAAGATTAACTCAAAGGAGCGTTTTAAATGGATCTAATGTTTATCACAGGATCATCACTGATGATAATTTTTCTTATCGTCATTGCGTTCATTGTCATCTCATTTCTTCTATCCTTTGTACCAATTGGACTATGGATATCTGCCATTGCAGCAGGTGTCAATGTAGGAATTTTCTCCCTAGTCGGTATGAGGTTGAGACGAGTCAAGCCAAAGCGTGTAATTGAACCGATGATCAAAGCACATAAAGCTGGACTTAAAGTAACAACAAACCAGCTTGAGTCCCACTTCCTTGCTGGAGGTAACGTGGACCGTGTCGTTGATGCTCTGATCGCTGCACAGCGTGCAGACATCAACCTTACATTCGAAAGATGCGCAGCAATCGACCTTGCCGGTCGTGATGTACTTGAAGCCGTTCAGATGAGTGTAAATCCTAAAGTCATCGAAACACCTTTCATCGCCGGTGTGGCAATGGATGGTATCGAAGTTAAGGCCAAAGCGCGTATTACCGTTCGTGCCAACATCGAACGTCTAGTCGGTGGTGCAGGTGAAGATACAATCGTTGCCCGTGTCGGCGAGGGTATCGTCTCTACAATCGGTTCATCCGAAAGGCATACCAAAGTACTTGAAAATCCGGATATGATTTCACAGACAGTCCTATCCAAAGGACTTGACTCCGGTACTGCATTTGAAATTCTCTCCATCGATATCGCAGATGTGGATATCGGCAAGAACATTGGTGCCGATCTTCAGACTGAACAAGCCGTGGCTGATAAGAATATTGCACAGGCAAAAGCCGAAGAACGTCGTGCAATGGCTGTAGCCCAGGAGCAGGAAATGAAGGCGCGTGTCGAAGAAATGAGAGCGAAAGTGGTCGAAGCAGAATCCAAAGTACCACTCGCATTTGCCAAGGCACTTGAAAGTGGCAACATTGGAGTCAGCGACTATTACAACCTCAAAAATGTCGAAGCGGATACCAACATGAGAGATTCCATCAACAAAATGACGGATCCGACACGCGAAGATAATGACGAATAGGCTGTGATACTATGGAAATAATCCCTCTGCTTATCTTTATTGGCGGAATCATCTATACAGCAGTTGCCGGCCAGAAGAATAAAGAAAAGAAAGAAGAGCGGAATATTGATCCAAGCAAGATGGATCGGCCGACCGGTCAAACTGCTCCAAGAAGAAGACAAGAAGACACTCGCGATCGTCCGAAGGGACTTTTTGATGATCTGATGGGTGAGGTCGAGCGCCGCCTTTCGGGAGAAGAGCAACAGACCAGGCAGGAAACAAGTCAGCCAGCCCAGGAGAACAAACAATCAAGACCTGTTGCAGAAAGGACTCAGCGGCAGTCCAGTCAACGCCCGATGGCAGAACGGTCATTCGGTCGGAATATTGAAGAAAAGGCGAAAGAGACGAATATCGGCAGACGTGCGATGAATACCTATGAGGAGAAATCCAAAGAGGCTAAAAGAACAGACTGGGCAAAGAGAGCCAAAGAAGAAATACAGGCGGGCAGTCAACAGTCCGATCATACACGTCAATCCGAGATTCAGACGGGTGGCAGAGAATCATCAAGAAAGAAGCCTGTACCTCAGAAGCCAAAACCTAAAGTTCGTCGCGAATCATTGTCGTTCGGTCGTAAAGATATCGTCAATGGCATCATTTTTTCAGAGATTATCAGTAAACCGAAATCACGAAAGTAGCGTCAGCATAAGCTGGCGTTCTTTTTTTGCCTTTTTTGATTGTTTTTGATTGTTAGTGATTGACTATGATTAGATTATATATTATATTAAGTAGGAAGAAGGTGATGGAATGCTGACCAACCAGAGATACGAAAAAATAATGGATCATCTCAATGAAAATGGAACGGCTTCAGTCAGTGAGCTCGTTGATATTACTTCCAGCAGCGCACCAACAATCCGCAGAGACTTGACACACCTTGAAGAGAAAGGGCTGCTTGAGCGGGTCCATGGGGGTGCAGCGATCAATCATATTGAGCATGAAGAGGATTATAGGGATAAAGCAGTAAAGAATCTCTCTAAAAAAATCAAAATCGCTCAAACTGCCGCCAGTCTGATTGAAGACGGTGACATCATCTTCATAGATGCAGGCACAACGACATATGAAATGCTTCCTTTCATCTCACAGGAGAATCTGACCATTATCACCAACAGCATTACGTTGATAGAACAGCTCGTCAGAAATGGTCATCAGACACATGTTTTAGGCGGCCGGGTCAAACCTTCCACAAAAGCTGTCGTCGGTCCTGAAGTGATAGATAAGATCAGCAGACTGTCGTTTGATAAATGCTTCATTGGCGTCAATGCCATTGATACCGCTCACGGACTCTCCACTCCGGAAGAGGAGGAGGCATACATCAAAAGTCGGGCCATCCGCCAGTCAAGAAACGCCTATGCACTGGTCGACAGCACAAAATTCAACCGCTCGGCATTCATACAGTTCGCAAATATTGAGGATGCATCCATCATTACAGATGATGTCAGACACAGCTTCATGGAAAAGATAAGATCACGTACTGAAATATATGGAGGTGGAAATAAATGATCTACACAGTAACATTCAACCCTTCAGTCGACTATGTCGTCAGACTGGAAGCACTTGAACTTGGTGGACTGAACCGTACTTCAGATACAGCAAAGTATGCAGGGGGCAAGGGGATCAATGTTTCGAGAATATTGAGTGCACTTGATGTACCTTCTACTGCACTCGGTTTTGCAGGTGGATTCACCGGCGATTTCATCAAGGATACTCTGGAGAATCAGGGCATACAGAGCGATTTCATCTCCGTCAATGGAGATACACGCATCAATGTCAAACTGAAGACCGGTGAAGAGACGGAAATCAATGCTTCTGGTCCTTCAATTACTGATGCGGACATCAGCAGGCTAAAAGCGCAGCTGTCCAATATGACATCAGAGGATCATGTCGTATTCGCCGGCAGTGTGCCTTCAGGGTATGATCATCTCTACGAGACACTTGCAAAACTCCTGCATGATAGAAAAATTGAATTTACAATTGATGCCGAAGGAACAAAGCTTACTTCGACACTGCAGTATGCACCCTATCTGATCAAACCCAACCAGTTTGAACTGGAGGGCATCACCGGCAGATCGCTATTTACGACAAGTGAGATGGTTGATGCTGCACGCAGCCTTCTTGATAGGGGAGCAAAGAACATCCTGCTGACATTGGGCAAGGATGGGGCACTGTTCATCAGCCATGATCATGAGTACTTCATTCCGTCACCGGCAGGAGCGCTGAAGAATTCGGTCGGTGCAGGTGATTCGACAGTTGCGGGATTCATCAGCCGGAAAGACGGCAGTATTAGCGAGCAGCTCAAGTACGCCATAGCATGCGGCAGTGCGACAGCGTTCAGTGATGATCTTGCAACCAGAGAAGATATTGAAGCATTGCTCGATAAAATAGAAGTTCAATCGATAGAAGAGGTGAAATGATGAGAATAACAGAGCTTTTGACAAAAGATACAATCAATATGAATGTCCGTGCCTCCAGTAAGGATGCAGTCATTACAGAGCTTGTTGACGGACTGTTTGGAGCCGGCAAGATTTCAGAGAAAGACGGTTTTGAAGCCGCAATTCATAAAAGGGAGTCACAAAGTACGACAGGTGTCGGGGATGGCATCGCAATTCCGCATGCACAGACGACGGAAGTACTCGAGCCGGCCATCATGTTCGGCAGAAGCCAGGAAGGCATTGATTATGATTCAATGGACGCTCAGCCGGCCTATCTATTCTTCATGATTGCAGCACCTGAGGGGCAGGCGACAACGCACCTCGATGCACTTGCCAAACTTTCCACGATCCTGATGAATGATGACGCCAGAAAACAGCTGATGAATGCATCTTCAAAAGAAGAAATCATAGAAACGATCGACGCCTTCGATGAATCCGAGGCGACTGAGGAAGAAGTTTCGGCCCCCTCGGACCGTCCGTACATCGTTGGTGTCACCGCATGTCCGACCGGCATCGCCCATACTTATATGGCTGCCGATGCGCTGAAGAAAAAAGCAGCGGAACTCGGTTATGACATCAAAGTTGAAACAAATGGCTCTGCCGGTGTGAAAAATGCACTGACAAATGAAGATATCGCGCGTGCCGCAGGTGTCGTTGTTGCTGCAGATACAAACGTACAGATGGCGAGATTCGATGGTAAGAATGTTGTTGAGTCTCCAGTAGCAGATGGTATCAAGCGTCCGGCAGAACTGCTCAACCAGGCACTCGATACAAACCGCTCTCCATACAGGGCATCAAAGTCCAAACAGGAACTTGAAGAGGGCGAACAGTCATCAAAAGGCAAGTCCTCCATCTACAAGCACCTGATGAATGGTGTGTCGAACATGCTGCCATTCGTTGTGGCCGGTGGTATATTGATCGCCATCAGCTTCATGTTCGGCATCAATTCAGCAGATCCGGAAAGCGTGGAGTACAGTCCGATTGCTGAAATGATCAACTTCATCGGTAACAATGCATTCCAGTTGATGATTCCAATCCTGGCCGGCTTCATCGCGATGAGCATCGCTGACAGACCAGGTCTCGCACCAGGTATGATCGGTGGACTCATGGCTTCAACGATGGGCTCCGGGTTCCTCGGCGGTCTGATTGCCGGTTTCCTTGCTGGCTATCTCATGGTAGGTATTAAAAGAGTGATGGAAAATCTACCGCAGGCACTCGAGGGGTTGAAACCCGTACTACTTTATCCTTTGGTCGGTGTATTCCTGACAGGTGTCATCATGTACTACGTTGTTGACCCGCCAGCTACTGCACTTAACGAATGGATGAATACAGCCCTCAGCAATATGAGCGGCAGCAACATCATACTGCTCGGTGCCATTGTCGGTGGTATGATGGCCATCGACATGGGTGGTCCGATCAACAAGGCAGCGTATGCATTCGGTATCGCAGCACTATCTGCAAACAACCCTGAACCGATTACAGCAGCAATGATCGGTGGTATGGTACCCCCACTTGCGATCGCTGTTGCCACTATGATTTTCAGAAATAAATTTACAGAAGTCGAAAGGTCTTCCGGTCCGACAAACGTCATCATGGGGGCATCATTCATCACAGAAGGTGCCATCCCGTTCGCAGCAGCCGACCCACTCAGGGTCATTCCATCCATGGTGGTCGGTTCAGCGACAGCCGGTGCACTTGCCATGGCATTCGCAACATCCATCAATGCACCACACGGTGGACTGTTCGTTGCTTTGACAATCGGTGAAGGCAAGCTCATGTTCCTTCTCTCACTCCTCATCGGTACAGCCGTTTCAGCATTGATTCTTGGACTGTTGAAAAAACCAGTACAACAACAAAAAGTAGGCTAGGCAAAAATAATCCCCACATGAAAAATATCATGTGGGGATTATTTATGTTATCGTCAGGATCATCTACCTCTAGTAAATAGTCTGACGATGAAGCCGAGAGCGGCAACAATAGCGATTGCACCAAAAGCAACAAGGGCAAGAATCTGTCCCGTGCTTGGTGTGCTGTCATTCATTAGGCTGAGTACCCCTGTAACTGCTGCAATTACAGCGATGCCGATGAGAATGTACATGACACTCTTATTGGCAGACATAGTATCCTCCTTATAGATTTAACATGGCTATTTCGATACGCCTATATTTTTACTGTAACATATTCAGTATGCTACACAAAATCTCCAGGCAATACGCATATAACCATGGAGAATTCTAAATGTGGAGAATAAAAGGTCAATGTATTCGGTTATCATTTGACTTTTTCGTCCATATTCACTAATATACAAAATAATTGAATAGCAGTACCACTAGGGGTGCGATTTTGCTGAGACAGCCATATGGCTGATCCCTTTGATCTGATCTGGATAATGCCAGCGTAGAAAAGTGGTTTGGTTGAACATTCCATGTCTTTCTACTGAACCCACTTCCTACGCTGGAAGTGGGTTTTTTGTTATGAAAAAGGAGAGATTACATGCTGAGTGAAATATTGAAGAAAGAAACTGAACCGATGATCGAGGCGATCTATAGTGATGCGTTCATACAGGGGCTAATCAGAGGAGATATTGATGATGCGGCAGTTGCACATTATCTGCGTGCAGATTCATTATATCTGGATGAATTCGCGAAACTCTATGCATTGCTGATGTCGAAGACAGAATCCAAAGAGACAGTGAGATTCCTGATGGGACAGATGGCTTTTCTTCTGGATGGTGAAAGCGAGGCACATGAAGTCCTGGCCCATGCGATAAACAGATCGTATGAGGACATAATAAAGGACGGGGAATGGTATCCTTCCGCAGATCATTATATAAAACACATGTATTTCAATGCCTACACAAGAGAGGACATTGCATACGCAATCAGTGCCATGGCACCGTGTCCCTATGTCTATCGGAGAGTGGCACAGATGGCACTGGAGCGACATACATTCGACACGGATCATCCATATAGAAGATGGTTTGAGTTCTACGCAAATGATATGAATGACACGATAGATGTCATGTTCGGCATCATGGATGATGCTGCTGCGCACATGACCGAAAAAGAAGTCGGCATACTCAGAAAGAACTACCTGGAAAGTACAGAGCATGAAAGACGTTTCTTCAATATGGCAGCGACAAAAGAACGGTGGAAGGGAGCGGATATGAATGACTGAGTTTCCAATTGCACTGACTGTAGCCGGCAATGATCCGACAGGCGGCGCGGGCATTCTGGCCGACAGCAAGACGTTCCACGCACGCGGAGTGTATGGCATGGCTGCTGTGACTTCGCTGACTGCGCAGAACACCATGGGTGTCCAGGATGCCTTTAATGTACCCGTCGAATTTCTCGAAAAGCAGCTGCACAGCATTTTCACCGATGAGCTGCCGCATGCAATGAAAAGCGGCATGATCGCAACGGTCGATATGATGGCGGTCGTTGCACGCACTGTAGAAAAGTATGATATACCATACGTCATCGATCCGGTCATGATCGCGACGAGCGGAGATGCACTGATAGAGGAAGCGGCAATTGATTATCTGAGGGAAAAACTGCTGCCCACTGCACTAAGTGTGACACCGAACATCCATGAAGCAGAAAAGATATCAGGCAGGAAAATTGAGAATTCAACAGATATCAGAAAGGTTGCAGATATTTTCCTGAAAGAAATCGGTGTTCAGAGTGTCATTATCAAAGGTGGCCATCTTGAAGGAGATGCAGTGGATTATCTATTCACGAGAGACACCACAGTGGAACTGAGTACGCCACGTATCGAGACGTCGAATACGCATGGAACAGGCTGTACGTTCTCCGCAGCGATCACAGCAGAACTTGCCAAAGGAAAGACACTCGAAGAGAGCTTCAGGCTGGCGAAGAGATATATCAGTTCTGCAATCGAAAATAATCCTGGAATCGGGAGGGGCAACGGTCCCGTAAATCATTTCAGCTATAAAGGAGACTAGAATATGAAACGCATAGAGAAACTAAGGACAGAAAGTCCGCTGGTCGTCTGCATCACCAATGATGTAGTCAAAAACTTTACTGCCAACGGCATATTGGCTGCAGGTGCTTCGCCCATCATGAGCGGGGAAAAAGCAGAAGCATACGATCTGATGAATGTTGCTTCTGCACTGGTGATCAATATAGGTACGGCGGACCGGGACAAGGTGGAGCTGATGGATAAAATGATGGAAGCGGCCAATGATAAAGACAAACCGATCATCTTCGATCCGGTCGGCTATGGTGCTTCCAGTTTCCGCGTCGACATCACGGAGGATCTGCTAAGCCGTCACAAGGTCTCTCTCATAAAAGGCAACGGTGGTGAGATGCTTGCATTATCCGGTGCGGAGAGCAGTCTTAAAGGCGTCGACTCCACAGAACAGACAGATACAGCTGAGATTGCCAAAGCGGTATACAATAGGTTCAAAATTCCTGCCCTTGTTACCGGCAAGGTGGACGCCCTTGCAACAGAGGATGGTGTGATGACCATGTTCAATGGTCACAGTCTGCAAGGAAAGATTACAGGATCAGGATGTCTCCTCGGTGCATTGACGGCTGCTTTCATCGGAATTGAAGATGATTTCAGTGCCGAAGCAGTGGTCGATGCGGTCAGCTACTATAATCTATGTGCGGAATGTGCTGCTGCGCAGATGAACCGTCCAGCACCGGGTAATTTCATCAGCCATCTGATCGACGAACTCTATCTCAGTGAGGATGATCTGCTTCAAGACAGGAATGTCAAAGGGTTATGATGAATCCGGAAGATTTAAGGCTATACTTCATCTGTGGCAGTAATAATGTGCAAAGGGATGCGCTACTGGTCATTGAAGAAGCACTCGCGCATGGGGTGACCATGTTCCAATTGAGGGAGAAGGGGCCAGGTGCACTGGAAGGTGAAGCACTCACTGATTTTGCAGCAGAAATCAAACACCTCTGCCAAAAACACAGTGTTCCTTTCATTGTGAATGATGATGTGCCACTTGCAGAGAGAGTAGGTGCAGATGGCATTCACCTGGGTCAGGATGACCAGAAAGTCACATCGTTATCTTCATATTTCGATGATAAGATCATCGGACTGTCTGTCAGGGATCATACTGAACTTGAACAGAGTGATCTATCGAATGTCGACTATATCGGTACAGGTCCGGTGTTTCCCACACATTCCAAAGACGACGCAGGCAGTACTATCGGCGTCGAAGGTCTTGAAGCAATGAGACAGCAGATTGGAGAGCTGCCTATGGTGGCAATCGGCGGCATCAACTCTGAAAACTTCAGGTCGTGTCTCGAAAATGGTGCAGATGGCGTGTCCTTTATATCTGCAATTGCACAAGCGGAGAATGTAGGCCGGGCAGTGAAGGGTTTCTTAGGGTGAAGATAGAGGGAATGGCGTATTTACTGGGACTTGAAGCTGCTTTTACTGAAACGCGTCCTCGGATTATTGAAAGAGACAGATCATTAATCGGTATTGACCAGTATCCAAAATGTATTTACTGCTGAATAAAGATAGCCCGGTGCACGAGAAATGATTTCTCATGCGCAGGGCTTTTTATATATCATGCTTTCCTTGTTTATTTTAAAAGACTGTATCAGATTCACTGCTTCACCAGACCAATACGAGCATAAAGATAACTGAAGAGACCATAAAAATAATCTTATAGAAATTCGGATTGATATTGGATGTCTCTGAGTCCAGTAGTCCATTTATGTAGTTGACGCAAAATACAAACAATCCCAAGAGCACAAAGAAAACCACTATAGCAATAAAGCCATCAAGCGAAAGGGAGTAAGTTAAAAAGCCGATATTAACTGCGAGCATGTAGCCTAACATAATATTGATGAATATAGCTTTAATCGCAAAATTTTTCAATAACAACCATCCTTCCAGTCTATAAAATATTGAATTACATTTATTTCAATTATATACTGATTTTATAATAGACACAATTTTCAAAAATAATAAATGAACTGTAGGGTGATACGTTGAATATTAAATATGGATATAAGTCCTATTTAGCCACCATTAAAGAAATGGAAAGTGAATCGAAGAAAGAAGTATGGTTGGGATACTATTCAATGTATAAAGAAGTGTTCGATACCATACTGGATAGATTGTATATGATGCCAATTGAAGCAATACTGGAAATTGTGGAGAATATTGATTTCGATAGCCTGGCAGAAAAAGCAGAGGCAGGAATCGGTAATAGTGACCTAGTAAGATTAGAGGATATTCTCATTAAATGTATTCGATACTATCCGTTTGATAGAAGTTTCGATGTGTATATTCTCGTCGGATTTGGTCATATAGACGGCACTGCGCTACCATCCAGGCTCCCTTTTCTCTACCTCGGGTTGGAACGCCTTAAAGACAGAGATATAGAATTGCTGATTCAATATGAATTCAATCATATGGTTAGATTCCACGCTAATAGTGAATTTATGACTGGTACTACATTGACGGTGGGACAACTGGTAGTTGCAGAAGGACTTGCAACGCTAGCACCTCTTGCAATGAAAACTGAAACGCTATCTGAGAAAGCAATTGCAAAATCACTCTTCATGGAATCAGATGAATATGAAAACTTAAAAAGCAACTTCAAGGAGATCGAAAAGAGTATTATCATTGATTTTGATAAAGAACTTTCACCTCGACTTATGTAGAAATACTTTATGAAAAATGGTGGAGAGTTTGATAGGGCCGGTTATTTTTACGGTATGATTATCATAAAGGATTTGATTGATGAAGGCTCGTCTCTCCCTGAACTGACATACATGGAGACCCGATCCATAATGTACTACTTTGCGAGAAGATAAAATAAAGATGTAATAATTTATAATTGTTGTTTTTATCTTTTAATAGAAATTATGCTGAACTGTCTATAAGAGTAGATTACTCAAGTACAAACTTGTACATTTGTTCAGAGAATATGTGAGTCTCTTTATCCAACTGGAAATAATTTATAAAATTGCTATCATTGAGGGGATTACTTTTGAAAATTCTGATGGCTGCATGATCGCTAGTATTTATTGTACTTGCATTGTTACTATGAATGACTCACTTCTATAAGAGGTGGGTTTTTCTATAGAGAGTCATTATAGAACTTTGATTATGTCTTAAGACATTTTATTTAATACATATTATTATTCTTTAAAAATGGCAGTATTGTTTTAAATAATATGTTAAAAAATTACCATGACCATTAAATAAAACCAAAAAAAAAGTAACGTTAGTATATATAATCATATTGTTAAAATTTGATTTTAAAAATAGAAATATTTTTAAAAAACAGAGGAGCAATAATATGATTTTATGGGCAATACCTTTAGGAATTGTAATCGGCATTATGTCAGGATTTTTTGGAATTGGTGGAGGATTCATACTTACTCCTGTTTTAATGCTAATGGGTTTTTCTCCAGTTGTAGCTATCACAATCAGCTTACTTTATACCATAAGTACTTCTTTATCTGGAGCTTGGGTTCATTTTCAATTTAAAAATATATACTGGAAAGCAGTTTTATTTTTATCGATAGGTGGAATAGCTGGTACTCAAATCGCGCGCCCAATTGTATTATGGCTTCAAAATAGAGGAATAGATGAACTTGCGATACCTATTATCTACTTAGTTCTACTCGCATACTTTAGTATTTCGATGTTCGCTAGTAAAAACAAAAATCAAGATGATTTAAATAATAACACGTCAAGATGGATATTTTTGATGTTAGGTATAATAGGTGGTGTTGCATCATCAACCTTAGGAGTAGGTGGAGGTTTCATCATGGTCCCATTACTGATTACATTGGCCAAAATTCCACCTAAATTGGCAGTGGGCACATCTTTAGTAAGTATTACTTTCATCGTTGCTATTGGCTTCATCTCTTATGCTGCAAGTACGCCAATAGATTATATACTTGCATTCTATCTAATACTTGGGGCATTGATTGGGACACAAATTGGTCCAAGACTGACAAAAGTCTATTCCAATGATCAGATACAACATTTATTGGGTGGACTTTATGTAGTAACTTTTATAAGTGTATTATTTAAATTACTCAACCTAAGTCTAGCCGGATTGGTTGTTCTATTATTGTATATCGCAATAGTATTAGGTCTATTTATCTTTAGAGTATTTAGACAGAAAGAGAATAAAGTTGTAAATGCAGGTTGATTTTTTAGATTATTCAAAATAACTGAAAACAATAACTTAATATTAATAAAATACTAAAAACATTAATTTAAAGCAAAAAAATTAGCAGATTGAGAACTATAATATATTTATTAGTTTTGGTAAGCGCTTTCTCAAAGAGCAAAGTATCTATTTAGAAGAGACTGCAATTAAAAAACTGATCTTCATCATAAGGATTAATAATGTCTGGACATCCTTGAAGAAAAATACAGATTAAGGGGAGGTTCTATTTATATGTTTAAAATAGACCAGGTTTCTTTAAAAGAAAGATTAAGCTACGGTTCGGCAGCATTTGCTTCCAATTTGATTTTTGTCATGGTTTCTACCTACTTGCTTTATTTTTACACGGATGTTTTTGGGATTAGTGCAGGGATTGTGGGAACTTTATTCCTACTTGTAAGGTTCTTAGATGGGTTTACAGATCTATTAGCTGGATACACAATTGATAAAACAAAAACGAGATGGGGGAAGTGCAGACCTTATTTCTTATGGCTTGCTGTTCCTTTTGCTTTTGTAGGGGTTCTTGCTTTTTCAAGTCCAGACTTGGGTGAATCAGGTAAGATAGTTTTTGCATATGTTACATATATTCTACTGACATTAGTCTACACATTTATCAATCTACCAGTTTCTGCTATGCTTCCTAGCATGTCAAATAACCCTGCAGAGCGGCATGAAGTTACATCTATACGAATGATATTTGCTCAGGGTGGTGGGTTTATAGTTTCGGTTTTCACATTGCCTCTCGTAGCCTACTTGGGCGGTGGTAATGATGAAAGAGGATTTATGCTTACTATGGCTGCATTCGGTGTAATAGGATGTATATTATTCTTTATTGCTTTTAAAAATACCAGGGAAAGAAATTACTATGACAGTAAAGAAAATGTTACAGTACGTGAAGGATTTAAAGCTTTTAATCTGCCATGGCTAATTATATTCATTGCTAAAGTATCATTTTTCTTTATATACATTATTCGAAATCAAGCAACAGTGTATTATGTTAAATACGCTTTCAACAGAGAAGACCTTGTGCCGGTTATCATGGCCTTAAACTTTTTAACTATTATTTCTCTCCTGTTCATACCTATTATTACCAAACGAATTGGAGGTAAAAAAACAATGCAGTTGGGGATAATTATCGCTATCTTTGGTTCACTTCTTGTGTACTTAAGCTCAACAATAATGTCCATTCCATTGTTGTTGA
The DNA here is from genome assembly GCF_009831115.1 of Salinicoccus hispanicus. Taxonomy (GTDB): domain Bacteria; phylum Bacillota; class Bacilli; order Staphylococcales; family Salinicoccaceae; genus Salinicoccus; species Salinicoccus hispanicus. The sequence continues at coordinate 442,519 of NZ_WUUK01000001.1, forward strand.
TTGGAACAGGTATAAGCGGTTTGGGTATGGGACTCGTGCCTAGTCTACTATTTTCACTTGTTGCTGACACAATTGACTATGGCGAGTGGAAATCTGGCATACGTGCGACTGGTTTATTGTACTCCGGGTCAACTTTTGCCAGTAAATTCGGAATGGGTATAGGTGGCGCTGCTGGCGCATGGTTGCTAGCACTTGGCAGTTACGACCCGAGTGCCGCAGTACAATCAAGTTCTGCTATGCTGGCGATAGAAATTAGTTTTATATGGTTCCCCGTTGTAGCCATGGCACTCGTCTTGCTTCTATTGAATTTCTATAAGCTGGATAAGATCCATCCACAAATTATCAAGGATCTGGCAGATAGAAAAAATAAGGATAGCGGACTTACAGAAGCAAATCCTTTATAAAAACATTATACTTTTAAATTAATCATTTGATCTTTCAACTAAGTAAATTTTCTTTGCAAAATTTTAAATAGAGCGAGGCATCGAAATCATGAAATCAATCGTCATATTACTTGATACGCTTACTCGTCAAAACTTGAGTATGTATAATCAAGAAACAAAACTAAAAACACCGAATATTTCAAAACTAGCTGAAAAATCGGTTATTTTTGATAATCACTGGGCAGGTTCACTTCCATGCATGCCTGCAAGAAGAGATTTGATGACGGGTAGATTGGACTTTTTGCAGCGAGGGTGGGGCGGAATAGAACCTTTTGATATAACTTTGCCACAAGAATTGAAGAAAAACAGTATATTCTCCCACATTGTGACAGACCACTATCATTATTTTTCTACCGGAGGAGAAAACTATTGCCAGTCATTCAGTTCTTGGGACCTACATCGAGGTCAAGAAGGAGACCCTTGGGTCTCGAGAGTCAACACGCCTGACCTGCCTGAAGAATACCTAGGACGAGTACAAGAACAATACGAAAAGAATAGAAGTCAATTCAAGAAGGAAAAAGACTATCCTGGCCCTCGTACGATGCACGCGGCTTGTGAATGGTTGAAAAATAATGAAGGTGCAGATGATTACTTTCTTATGGTAGAGGCATTTGATCCTCATGAACCTTTTGATTGTCCTGACCATTATTTAGACATGTATGATGATTATTATGATGGTCCAAGATTTGATTGGCCCAAATATGGAGAAGTAACAGAGCAACCAGAAGAAATGGATCATTTAAAGAAGAGGTACGCTGGTACTTTGACAATGATAGACCATTGGCTAGGAAAACTTTTGGACGAAATGGATAGACAGAACTTATGGGAAGATACGATGGTCATATTCACAACGGATCATGGCTTCCTGCTTGGTGAACACAATTATGCTGGGAAAAATTTCATGCATGCATTCAATGAGGTCTCCCATTTACCATTGATGATACATGTTCCTGGACTGTCGGAAGGAGAAAAGCGAGTTTCTGCGCTCACGCAAAATATAGACATAATGCCTACAATTATGGATTACTTCGGTTTGCAATCGCCTTCTGTGGTCCAAGGAGAAAGCTTGTTGGAACTGATTGAGGATAAGAAAGAAGAAATCCGTAGCGAGGCAATATATGGAGTGTTCGGAATGACTGTAAATATTACGGACGGTAGATATACTTATTTAAAATCTCCAGCTAGTGAGGATAATTATCCATGTAATGTGTATACAGCGATGCCGACTTCTTTTCGAACCTTTCATGGTACTAATGCTCCAGAACAAATTGAGACTGGTCGTTTTCTCAATCATATTGACTATCCGGTCTTTAAAATTCCGTTCAGTGAAAAAGATGTACCTTTTAAATTAGCAATGCATGTACAGAAATCCCTTCTTTTTAATATAGAAGAAGATTACGATCAGCAGCAACCAATTGAAGACCAAGGTCTCATTGCACATTATGACCAACGCTTGATTAAAAACATGCAAAAATTTGACGCTCCAGCAGAACAATATACTCGGCTGGGTTTAAATGGTACTCCAGAGTGAAATATTTAATAACTATTGATCAGAGTAGCCTGTTTTGGTAAGGCTGTAGAAACAAAAAGGCTCGTTATGAGATATGCGACTAAAATAGATCTAATTTGATATGAAATGTTGAAGCATTCTAAGAAATTGATTGAAAATGATCTGTTGTGTGTGTTTAAAAATAAGAATCATCTGAGCTGCTTTCCCTTAAATTAAGAGGGAAGGCAGTTTCTTATTAAATATTTTTCAATATTTCTCTATCGATTAAAGTAAGTATCTGAATAAACCAGGTGTATAACTTTACTTTGTATTATTTATTATCTTGAATAGGAAAGGCATCAATAAAAAATATGCAATATATGCTTTCAGCTTACAGTGCTAATGAAGGGAACTTGAATTTTGGAAAACGTAACCCAAAGGGAGAAAAAGCTATAAGACTGACCAGTATATCAACTATCTATGACGAATTATCAATTGAGTAGTATGAGGGGCTTTTAATTTGGTACTTAATCGAGAACACCTGATATATATATGTGAAATTATAAGTCATTCCCATGACCTTCCTGTGATTCTACTGGATGAAGATGGAAAAATAGTTGTGGAGTATAATCTAATGGAGAATCCTCTTTGGCAATCGAAAGAAGAACTACTGAGTCTTTTGGTCTACTCAGATGATAGTAGAGATTATCCAATTATTAAAGTAACAAGTCATCTGGAAAATTTTATATCTGTTGCGGTTGCCGATATGAATGGATATCAAGGAGTAGTCATAATTGGTCCAATGATTGACTCCAGATTAACGGATGAAATGCTGGAGTTGCTAATGACTGATCTAAAAGTGCCTAAAGACAAACAAGACGAAGTTTTAAATTATTACTTAACACTATCTTATAAAAGTAACATGGAAGTAATCTATATAGGTTTGCAACTGTATTTTACAATTTATAACAAAAAACTCGACCCAGGAGCTGTTATTGAAAAAAATAGTCCTGTAGACTTGAAGTTTGTTGAAATAGAAAATCCAAACATCAGTATCTCTAAAAGGCGACAGGAAGTACGGATGCATCATGACCTATTAGACGAAAAAAAAGCTTTGCAATTCATAATTGAAGGTGAAAAAGAGAAAGTCATTACGTATTGGCGGTCTCAAGGTGAATCGGGTGAATTGGGATTGCTAGCAACGGAAAGCCAACTTCGCAATTTAAAAAACCTTGGAATTACAATCGTAACATTGGCAACAAGAGCTGCTATGGAAGGTGGCATCAATCATGAAGTTGCTTATACACTTAGTGATCTTTATATACAAAATATAGAACAGCTACAGTCGATCAATGAAGTAGAGAATTTTATTGAATATGTATTAGGAGATTTTGCAGAACGAGTAAAAAAGAATAAACAACTGAATCACTCACGACCGGTCAACCATTGTCTAAACTATATCTTTGAGCACCTTTACGACGAAATTAATTTAACTAGGCTTTCAGAAGCTTCAGGCGTCCACCCCAATTATCTTTCTTCGATTTTCAGAAAAGAAGTAGGGACGACTATAAGGGAGTATATTCTCAAAAGCAAAATTGAAGAATCTAAACTACTTATACAGTTTACTGACTACTCATTATTGAAAATTTCTACATTAATGAATTTTTATGACCAGAGTTATTTTACGAAGACTTTTAAAAAATATACTGGGATGACACCGAATCAATACAAAAATAATCTTAGGTAGCCTAAAAAAGAGTTTAATTGTGAAATGGTTATGGAAATCTATTATTAAAGTACTTCTGAATACTTATCGATTCTAAAATCTAAAAATATACGCATCATAGAAAAGTACTTAAGATAAACATTGCTTACAACAAGAATTAATACATAATATATGTAAGTAAATATTCTGTAAAGGTGTAGGAGAGTGGTAACGTGAATTTCTAATTTTACAATTCCACTTTGAGATTAGGACAGTGACTTGCAAGCTCAGCAATAAAACTCTTCTTATCCTTTGGTGAAATCTTTATACTCCCCCAGAAAGTAGTGCGATTGTAAATCTCAATCGCATCTCTCGAGGAGAGTATTCTATGACCAGACAGAACTGCAGTAGTAGGTGTTACCTTTGTGATGTTTTCATATGGAATTCGTATTTTGAACGGGCCGGATTCTACAAATAAGTGATCTTCATTGAAAATGTATTTGATTGAGAAACTCATCCATAAGAGGAAAGAGAGTGTTATAAAAAACATAGAAGTGAGTAAGATGATCGCTAGGATAGGAGCATCATCCAGAAATAATGGAAGAAATGAGACCAATCCTATGATGATTACTAACATGGACATAAAAACAGTATAAAAAGTATCGATTTTTGAACGGAAAATCATTACTGTTCAGTACCTCCGTTTCTTTGTTTATTCTACTCATTTTATGGCAGATCATTGATGATTTAACTGTATCATTAAAAGACCCGTATGAGAGCAATCAATTTCTCATACGGGTCAGTTTAATAAGAACTAGCTATTTTACAGTCTTGGTATAAGCCACCACTTTATACTCGAACTCCAGTTTATTTATATTTCGTCCTTTTTCACCGAAGTAGAATGTAAACAGCTTTCTGGCCTCATCAATATTATCAAACCTGAACTCGGTATGAATGATTTCATATTCAAACCCTCTCTCAGTCCAAAAGTCCGGGTCACTATGAATTGAGGCATCTGCCAGACTGGTGAATTCATCATTTCCGTAGTTATCTATAATAATCAATTTCCCGGTAGGCTTAACAACGCGTTCAATCTCACTTATGCCTTCTTCGATATCTTCAATGCCATCAAAGAAGAATGCCCATGTAGAGTACATCATATCAAAGCTGTTGTCATGGAATGGGATATCCTGAGCGACTCCTTTCGACCAGATCAATGATTTCTTCAAGTCAATCATTGTTTCATCAGGTTCCATCGCTATAATTTGTCGAGTAGGCTTAACTAACTTTTCAACGCTATAGCCATTTCCAGCACCCACATCAAGTATTAAGCCATCCGAAAGGTGACGATCTAAATAATTCAGTACAAAATTATCTCTATCCATACATCGGCGTTCTATTTCAAAAAGATCCGGAAAGTTGCCTCCATAAAATTTAATCAGCTTGTCATTATTCATTTTCAATCTCCTTTTTATTTAATCTAAAAGAGAATGAATAACGTAATTTCGGCATAGTATAGCCTCCTCTAATTCTAAACAACATAAAATATCAGTTGCTGTTCAGTTGCTGTATTAATAAGGTATAGCTGTACAGCTTGATTAACTGGATTTTTTTAATACACTTTTAGAATAACATACAAAATTTTAAAAATTGAGATAAGTTTAGGAATCGAGGCGATTGGTATTGAGTCAATTTGTATATTTATGTAAAGTATATAAGGCTGGTAAAGAATATGGTACCTAAGTGTATAACTATTGTTTTAGCGAACGCGTTCTGGTCAACTAAATAACAATACATGATGGATGGTGAAGTTATGAAAGCGCTACTTGTGATTGACTTACAAAATGCAATTGTGGATTTGAAAGATTTTCAGCAGGAACTGGACAATATAGAGAGTATCATTAAAGATTTCAAGAAAGATGGCGCACCGGTTATATTCATCCGTAATATAGATGATCAGGAGACAAGTCCTTTCTATAAAAAGTCCGCCAGTTCTGAATTGCATCCTTCTTTGAAAGGGTACGCTGATGTTGTCATCGAAAAGAAAACACCAAGCGCATTCTATAAAACAGATCTTAGCAATTACCTGGAAGATCAGAATGTAGACCACCTGTATATAACAGGGTTCAACACCGAATTCTGCTGCCAATTTACCGCAATTGCTGCTTTTGATAGAGGTTATAAAGTGACGTTTATAGAAGATGCGACAGGTACTGTAAATGATGATGATGTTTACGAGATGAAAGGATTGGACATTAGGGATTTTGTAGGCACCGTCCTCCATTGGTCCAATACAGTAGAAGTGCTTGATATGGAAGAGTATCAGGAAGGGATAAAAAGCTGATCAAGGGAACAAACTACTCTAAATCAATTTTAAGGTAATAGTAGCCAATTAAATGGTTATTCAGATTGTCATCTGGCGTTGGGCACTCAATGGGGTTAAAGGATTATCTTATCAATATTTAAGATTTGTATCATTCCTTACATATCCTACCGGCAGTAAAATAGAGAAATTAATACATTTAATAGGTGGGATTTTATGAAAAAAGCTCTGATCATACTCTCAATTTTAAATCTGATCTACTACTTTTTAGCAGGTACGTTAGACAATACAGAAGGTATGTTCTTCATAGCGTTGGGAACGACTTCACTACTCATGATACTCTCCATCATCTCACTGATTTTTGATGAGAATGGCACCGATCGGAGAACACTGAGCTTTATCGCAATAGGGATCAATCTGATACCACTGTTTGTCATTGGTTCAATGTTCGTTTTCTTATAATTATCTAATAATTAAAAATTAGTCTTTCACTTCCAAGTGAATTATAGTAATATAATTCTAATACTAAAAGTGACGAAGGGAAAAGTACAAATGTCCATGCATAACAGAAAACTCCGTTAGCTGAGAGGGAGGATGCAGAGGCATTTGGAAACAAGTCCTGGAGCTGTGTGTCGGATGTCGTTGAACGATTGATGGTGTACCGGGTTCTCCCGATATAGAGATAGAGTATAATCTGACTTACAGACGTACTTGAGAGGTTCATATGGTGACGTATGGACAAAATGAGGTGGCACCGCGATCTTCTGAATTCTGGAAGTCCCGCCCTCAAGCGTAGTTGCTTGGGGGTGGGGCTTTTTTGTTGTTACTAATTTGAATTCAGGAGGGTTTTAAATGCTGGTAAGTAATAAATGGAAATATCCGTTACTGTTGCTATTTGGTATCGGTGTATCTAATCTCGGTGCCTGGATCTATCTGATTGCACTAAACCTGATTGTTTTAGACATGACTGGATCAGTGTTTGCAGTGTCATTCCTTTACATTATGATGCCGATTGCCACTGTGATCACGAATTTCTGGGCGGGGAGTTTTATTGACAGGTTGAACAAAAGAAACTTGATGATCTACATTGATCTGCTCAGAGCTTCCCTCGTATGTATGCTTCCCTTCATGGACTCGATCATTTTCATCTATATACTGGTTTTCATCATTAATATTGGCAGTTCGATATTTGAACCAACTGCGATGGTTTACATGACCGAGTTGATACCGAAGAAGGATAGACAGAGATTCAATGCTTTGAGAAATTTTATTAATTCGAGCGGTTTCATACTTGGACCGTCGATTGCAGGCGTCCTGCTCTTCATTGGCTCACCGGAAATGGCCATCCTGGCCAATGGTCTTGCCTTGTTGATATCAGCATTTGTTATTAGGTTGCTCCCGAGTATAAAACTCCAGGATGAAGCTGTTTTTGCTGAAAAAGTGAATTTGAAAGTGGTAATTAAAGATTGGAAAACTGTTCTAAGTTTCAGCAAAATGAATATGAACATAGCGTTAATATACTGTTTTTTTAGCGGAATCACGGTCTTCATGACTGCACTGGATTCTTTGGAAGCAGCATTTGCGACTCAAGTACTCCTGTTATCTGAAAGTGACTATGGTTTTCTTGTCAGTATCGCAGGACTTGGTATCATAGTCGGATCTTTAATAAATACTCTATTTGCCGACCGGTTGAAAATTAATCTGATGATTGGTCTAGGCGCCATTTTTACACCAGCAGGTTATCTGATATTCGGTTACTCAGAGAACTTCATATGGGCATCAATCGGATTTTTCACACTGACTTTTGCATTATCCTTTGCAAATACAGGATTTTATACTTTCTATCAAAATAGCGTGCCTACTAACATCATGGGTAGATTCTCAAGTGTATTTGGTATATTGGAAGCTTTTTTGATTATTATATTCACACTCACCATCGGGGTATTGGCAGAACAATTTGGTATTCGTATCATTTATATACTGGGATCTTTCTTATTTTTACTTTTAGGACTCGTGGTCAATCTGTTCGCAATGAAAAGATCAATCCGAGATAAATACCAGCAAGAGGTCAGCTGATAAAAAATTTAGTTGGTACTGAATTCTTTTGACACTCACATTAGAAGTTGCTAATATGTATATGATATATTAATAGAAACTAATATGAGGGGGGACGAAAGATGATAACGGTGGATCTAGATACTAAAGTGAAGCTTATACACGGGTTTTCGAATAAGACCCGTCTTCAAATACTTGAGTCAATAAAAATGGATGAAAAGACGGTCTCTGAAATTGTGGCTGATATTGGAGCAAGCCAGTCGAGCATCTCCCAGCATCTTGCATGTCTGAAGGAGTGTGGCATCATTATCGGCAGACAGCAGGGGAAGTACATATATTACGCATTACGGAATCAGAACATGCGGGATCTTCTTTCCATGTTTGATACCGTACTTGATGATGTTGGGGAAAATGTAGCATCCTGTGAAAATCATATAGATGGGTGTGGTGTATAATGGCTCAAACATGTTGCAGTCGGTCAAAAGATAAAGTGGAAAGTCACAGTGAGACATGCTGTACTACGGAAGTTGGAAAAATGACAGACCAGACGAACGAAGCAAGCTCCTGTTGTGGTGACGATGGTCCGGGTGACCCTGACGACGATCCCGAAGGCTGTTGCAGTCAGTCAGAAGAGAAGGTAGCAAACGGCAGTGCTTGCTGCAGTACGGAAACTAAAGAGGCAATCACACAGAAGAGTGAAGCAAGTGCATGCTGTGGTGGCCAAGACTCTGTTGACGACCCTGAAAGCTGTTGCAGTAATAGCGCTGAATCTAACAACGAACCATTAACGTCACAGGTTGAAAAGAAAGTATATCGTATTCAGGGGATGGATTGTCCTTCCTGTGCAATGACCATTGAAAAGGGCGTGAATGCCCTAAGCAATATCCTTGAAGCAAAAGTGAGCTACAGCACGGCCAAGCTGCAAGTCATCGGTATGGACCAGGGTGCTTTTGATAACGCAGAGCGTACTGTTAAGAACCTGGGTTTTGATATCGAAATGCCGAAACAGAGCAGCAATATGAAAACTTATATTGTTGAAGGTATGGACTGCGGCAGCTGTGCCAAGAGCGTGGAGAATCATCTGAATAAGCTCTCCCAGGTCAGGCATGCTGATGTCAGCTTCTCTACAGGTAAGATGAAAGTGGATCATGACAACAGTGTTGAGGATATCATTTCGGAAGTATCGAAAATCGGCTACCATGCCTCCCTGGCAGGGGGCAGTGATTCCAATAGTGACAGCAAGCCGAGAAGTGAATATCAGAACATCATCATAACAGGGGCTTTGATTGCGGTCGGCTTTATCGGCTCTTATGCCGGTTTGCCACAGATATTGAGTACCATGCTTTATGCCATTGCGATTGTCATCAGTGGATATAAGCCGGTCAAGAGTGCGTATTATGCACTCAGAAGCCGCTCACTCGATATGAACGTGCTCATGTCGGCAGCGGCGATTGGTGCTGCACTGATCGGAGAATGGTTTGAAGGGGCAACTGTCGTCTGGCTCTTTGCTCTCGGGACTGCGCTGCAGAACCAGTCGATGGAACGAACGAGAAAGTCGATCAAAAACTTGATGGATCTCGCACCTTCAGATGCATGGGTGAGATCGGGGACAGAACTTGTCCAGAAACCAGTCAGTGAAATTTCAGTCGGTGAAATTACCATCATCAAGCCAGGTGATAGAGTACCGCTTGATGGCGAAGTGATGAAGGGTGAGACAAGCATCAACCAGGCACCGATTACAGGAGAGTCCATGCCTGTGGACAAGGTAGAAGGGGATACTGTCTACGCCGGTACCATCAATGAACATGGATCCATTGAAGTCAGAGTGACGAAACTGGTTAAGGATACAACCATCTCGAAAATCATCCATATGGTCGAGGAAGCCCAGGAACAACGCGCGCCGACACAGGCTTTTATTGATAGATTTGCAAGCATCTACACACCGATTGTATTTGCAGCTGCACTTGCTGTCATTGTCCTGCCACCTCTCTTTGGTATGGGCAGCTGGGGAGAATGGATTTATAAAGGACTGGCACTGCTGGTCGTTGCATGTCCATGTGCACTTGTCATTTCGACACCCGTCGCCATTGTTTCGGCAATTGGTAATGCCGCGAAAAACGGTGTGTTGATCAAAGGTGGTACGTTCCTCGAGAAGGCGGCTCATATCAAGGTTGTTGCTTTTGACAAGACAGGTACATTGACTGAAGGCAAGCCCCAGGTCAATGAAGTGCTGGCGTATACGACTACAGAAGAAGAATTGCTCGCCATCGCCTATACACTGGAAGACTATTCCACGCATCCAATCGGCAGAACCATTGTCGATCATGCAAAGAACCAAGGTATACGGGCGAAGGAAGGCGAACTATTCAGCAATATCGTCGGTAAAGGTGTACAGGCGACAATCGATGATCAGGTCTACTATGCTGGTAATCGTAAACTGTTTGATGAAGCGGGTATTTCATTAATCAGTTATGAAAAAGAACTTGAAGACATCCAGTATCAAGGTAAGACAGTCGTGATTGTTGGTACAGAAAAAGAAGTGATCGGTGTGATTGCCGTTTCCGACACAATCCGTAAAACGACGGCACAGGCGTTGAGTGACTTGAAGCAGACAGGTGTCGATCAGGTTGTCATGCTGACAGGGGATAATGAAGGGACTGCGAAGCGGATTGCTGCAGAAGCCAACGTAAACCGTTATTTTGCAGAACTGCTGCCTGAAGATAAAGTGAATGCGGTCAGACAGCTGCAGGCAGAAGGCCATAAAGTGGCAATGGTAGGGGATGGCATCAATGATGCGCCTGCCTTGGCCTTATCTGATATTGGCATCGCCATGGGCGGGGCAGGAACAGATACCGCAATGGAGACTGCGGACATCGTTCTGATGGCGGACAATCTTGAGAAGCTGCCACATACGATGAAACTGAGCAGGAAGGCTCTGAGGATCATCAAGCAGAACATATGGTTCTCCCTGATCATCAAAGCCATCGCACTTGTCTTCATCTTCCCAGGCTGGCTGACACTCTGGATGGCAGTACTGAGTGATACAGGGGCCGCAATCATAGTCATTCTGAATGCACTGCGACTGTTGAATGTAAAAGAATAATATCTATCGATGGTATGGTTGTGAGAACTGCAGTCATACCATTTTTATCACTTTGAACATAATAATCAATGAACATTTCATCAATTCTGCAAGAGTGAATAGTTTATCAAAAATAGAAGCGGGTAGATGTTCAATTAATATACATCGCTTGAATCAGATTCCATTACACGACTCGGTTGATCTGGAGGTTTTCTAATGAAGAGACATGTTTTGAATAATGATGGCTGGACTTGGATTGAAATGGATTTCAGTGATAAAGCAACCATGCAAAAACAGACTTCCGGCTATCCGGTAGATGAGCAGTGGCTGGATCAGGCGAATGAAGGGGACTCGAACAATCTCCAGATGGATACGACTTATGAAGGTAAAGAGGTCATATGGGGGTCTCTTATCTATGACCATAACTTGACTGATCCGGATTCAGGGAAATTTTTTCATTTTTGTCTGACGCGTGATTTTCTTCTGACCGATTATCTGGACTTTGATATCTTTAATAAAATAAATACAAGCAATACCGTGACAAAAATGGATTTCACCCATACACCGATTGAAGGCTTCATGGTAATCATCAATGTCATATTAAATAACTATCTGCAGAAAATTGATGACTTTGAAAAAAGAATAAACAATCTGCTTTGGAAACTGGAAAAGAAAAATAACGAAGAAGTATTATCGCAGATCATGAACTGCCGCCATCAGCTGATTGTTTTAAAAAGTCTGATACTCCCGTTAAAAGAAATTGAACTTGGGGTGCCGGAAGCATTTGGTGAAGAGACTAAAGAAGGTTCTATTTTCTACAAAATGCAGCAACGCATTGATCGCGCTTTTACATTGGTTACTGAATACAGTAAAGAAATAGGCAGTATGGCAGAGCTTGAAAGTGTGAAGGCGGATGTACGGGGAAATGAAATCATGAAGACATTGACCATTGTCACAGTCCTTTTCACTCCGGTTATGGCCTGGGGTGCACTCTGGGGAATGAACTTTACATACATGCCGGAACTGGATTTTAAATATGGATACTTGTTTGCCGGACTGCTCATTATTGTAAACACAGCTGCAATCTACCTCTTCCTGCGGAATAAAGGTTGGATGGGGGATTTGCTGAATAACACGGAACAAACAAAAAAGAAGAAAAAAAGTTCATCGTACTAGAGAACACAGTGTCTTCCTCTGATTGAAAAGAACACTGTGATTTTATTATTCATTAGCTATTCCAGAGTCCTAGTTGTATGGATCAGCAAGTTTATTCAAATTTGCATATCAGACTTTTTGATGTATCACTGTACCGAAGTGACCTGTGAAGTTTTACAACTATGTTATTATTGAAATAAGTTTTTCATCCATCAAAAGGAAGTGATCCATTGATCCAGTATCCTACTTTAAATAAGAACGCGACTGTCGGTGTAACAGCACCTTCTTCAGGTGTGCCTGATGAATTACATGTTGTTCTGCACACAGCCATAAACAGGATGAAAGATAGAGGATATTCCTGTCTTTCAGGAGACACGCCATGGATGGACGATAAAGCAAAGTCTGCGCCAGCCGTAATTCGTGCGAAAGAGTTGAATGAAATGCTTTCGGACGAAATGATCGACCTGATTATACCGCCGTGGGGTGGCGAACTGCTGATTGAAATACTCGAGCACATCAATTTTGAAACAATGCCCAATAAATGGATTATGGGATTCTCGGACATCAGTCTGCTACTGCTTGCGGTTACATTGAATACAGGTACGGCAACAGCTCATGGGTCGAGTCTAGTTGACCTCCGTGCAATAGAAAGTGATGATACAACAGCGATGTGGGAAACAGTATTGGCCACTAAGCAGAATGAGACAGTGACTCAATACGCCTCTGAAAAATATCAAAAGGAATGGGATCATGAAAATCCCACCCACCATGTTTTTAATCTGGACACTCAGACATATTGGAGAACAATGACAGGTCAAAACACAAAAGTGGAAGGTCGACTATTAGGTGGATGTATCGATGCCATTCGACACCTGATCGGCACACCATTCGGAGATGTCCACAGTTTTAAGAATAAACATATATCAGGTGAACCGATCATCTGGTATCTTGAGAATTATGGTATGTCGACAGCCGAACTGAGAAGGTCGTTGGTACAGATGAAACTGGCTGGCTGGTTTGAAGATGCATCTGCCATCATGTTCGGGAGAAGTCCTGCGAATACACCAGTCGATAACTATACGGCCAAGGATGTCTATGAAGTATTATCCGAAGAACTTGATATTCCCATTATATACGACATAGATTGCGGTCATGTTCCACCACAGATCACTTTCATCAATGGTGCATATGCCGAAGTCGAAGTGGAAAACGGGCGCGGCAAAGTGATTCAGACCTTTAAGTAATTGCAGCGGGGAGAAGAAGTAATTGGAGAAAAGCAATACTGTCAGGCTAGTACGTTATGCAAAAAATCATATTCAAGATCTACACAGTTTTCAATTGCCGGAAGATCAGAGCCGTTTTACAACACTTCCCTCGGAGTATGAAAACTCAGATGAAGGAAAGCATCGTATTGTTATTCTTGCTGATGATAGACCAGTCGGTTTTTTCCTTCTTATCTCATCTTATAGATTTGAAGGTTACACAACCAATCAGCATGCTATGCTGCTGACTTCTTTTTCCATCAATCATAAGGAGCAGGGGAAGGGACGTGCAAAACAAGCCTTGAATAAGTTGAAAGCATTTGTTCAGGAAGAATTTCCCGACTGCAGTGAAATTGTACTATCAGTCAATCTTAAGAATACAGCTGCTAGAATATTATACGAAAAGACAGGTTTTCAAGATACCGGCAGAACTATCGGAGGACCTGCTGGTGAGCAGTGCATCATGAGATTTGAAGTATGACCGATTAAACAACAACCAGAAATACGGAGGATTATAGTTATGAATAAAGAAGCACAGGCATATTGGGATGAATACTGGGAAGGGCAGGAGAAACCGCAATCAGTCACTGCCTGGCAATTTGGTGCCGACCCTGATGAACTTGCACAGCTGGTGGCAGATGGCGTAAAGACGGCCACCTGTTCAGGACGCATCTTCTATGAAGTGGAGAATGAACCATTGCCGACAACAGAAGACTACAGCATCGTCCTCAATGGAGATGACAATCCAACCTCAATTATCAAGACAACAGAAGTCACCATTACACCCATGAATGAAGTCAGCGAAGCATTTGCTATTTCAGAAGGCGAGGGGGACAGGACCTATCAATACTGGTGGGACGCGCATGTAGAATTCTTCAAAAAAGAGTTGAACAGTATCGGACAAGAATTCTCCGAAGACATGCTGCTGGTATGTGAACGATTTAAAGTAATCCACGTGAAAGAACAGTAGAGAAGACTCAAAATGGATATAGAAAAACTCAAACCATGAGGAAATTTTCATGATTTGAGTTTTTTTATTTACTTGCACATTGTCTTATTATAACTTCAATTTCTTCTATAAATTTTTCTTGAATACATAACTCACTTTATCGTAGTTCATTTTGTCTTCGTAAAATCTATGTGCATCTTCCCGGGCCAGTCCGGAAGAGAGGGCAACATTGGTATAACCATTTTCGCCAGCCCAATCGTGGACAAAATGCAAAAGCTTTTCTCCATATCCCTTTGATCTCGAATCAGAATCGGTTACCAGATCACACACCCATACAAACCTTCCATAATAGAGTGTCACCATCGGTTTGAATCCTGTAACTGCCACTATCTTTTCATCTTCATAGAGAGCGTACATGACATAGCTGTCAGTTTCCTGGGCTTCTTTGATAATTTCCATATACTCTTTTTCATTCAAGTGGGTTCTCAACTGGTTCATTACAGGAAAAGCACTTCGAAGCTTCTCTTCAGTCTCCAGTTCTTCTATGTAAAGTTTATTCATCTCATACCTCCTATTACTCGTTTGCTGTTTCTTTGATGAAAGCGTTGAACTTCTCCTCTTCTTCAATATCAGGATTATGATTGCTGAATTCGAAAGTGGTCAATGAACCATTTGGCATCAAGTCTGCCGCTTCCTTACTGAATATATACGGACACTGTGCATCATGTCTCCCTGAATAGATGAACGCTTCTACTGGCGTTTTCTTTAATTCTTCACGCACATCATACTCGTTCAATTCTGCAGTAAAATAATCGATTTTGTCCATAAGCGTCCTGCCACTTTCCTTCCGCTCAAGAAGATCATAGTAGGCCTCTTTTCTATATAAGGACATCATGATCCATTCTTTGGCAATTTCAATACGCGTCTCTCTAGGTGTATCAGGTTTACGGAGCTCTGAAAATATCTCTTTCATTCTGGAATTGTTTGGATTGTCCGCACAGTAGATACTATCAGGATGATCCATATATTCATACGATGCACAAAGACCACCTGCAATAATTTTATTTAGCTTGTCAGGGTACATTACGGCATACTTCAATGCCAAAAACCCACCCGTCGAATGTCCAGAAAACGTCCATTCTTCAAATCCCAATGTTTCCCGTATTGCTTCCATATCGTGAATCGCATCATCCATGCTGTATGTATATGTTTCAGTCGGTCCGTCGGAGCCGCCGGCACCTCTTAAGTTAATGATATATACAGTATAGTATTCAGCTAGTGCGCGTGCCATAGTGTTGCCATTTTGATTAAATTCACTGTATAGATGTGTAAATGCCAATGGTTCTCCATGTCCTCTTTTGAATACTTCAAACTGTCCCCTTGATGTATTAATTACAGTTGATTCAAACATTTCATTCCCCCTCTATTTATAGTCAATCTACATTAATGATTCCACTGCACCTACTACTGTTTCCCACTCCTGTGTTGACGGGTCTACAATCTTGAAATGTTCCGCTTCCGGCAGAATGATCAACTCGGAATCATCCCCTTGCTCTACAGCTTTTTTATGATAGCCATTGCTTACATCCGCAGGTACATTTTCGTCCAGTTCACCATGAATAATGATCTGTCTGGCACCGATCGGCAGCAGCTCAATAGGTGAAGCTGCATGATAACTTTCCACCATTTCTTCAGGCGAACCGCCGATGAAAGCAGAAACAGGGCTGTCGACGCCTTTTTCGCTATGAATACGCCACATTTTTCTAAGATCGGCCAAACCTGCTAGGCTGATAACGCCTTGGATGGGTACAAGCAGCGTGGAACCACTGTAATCATCTACATTTTCACTGATGCGTGAAGCGGCCCATAGTGCCAGATGTCCGCCGGCGGAATGGCCGAGAAGAATGACTTGAGAAAGATCGATATTATAATCCGATTCAAGCTGTGCTAGATGATTGATCGCATCCACGACATCCTGACATGTTCCTGTCCATCCGCTGCTGTCTTCCCCTGTGCGCCTGTATTCTATATTCCATGTTGCATAGCCACGATCCGTCAGATCCTCTGAGAGCGGAGTGTTCTCATCAAGATCATACTTCTGTCGCCAGAATCCGCCATGAATCGATACGACCACCGGAAAAGGCCCGGGAGCGTCTGGTATGCGCAGTATTCCATACTGTGAATCGTGGGTACCGTAAGCAAAATGATAAGTTCCTGCCAAAGTAAAAACCCCTTGTCTTTTTATTGCAATACTACCATATTGATCTATACAGCTCTAAATAAAACTCCCTCCATATTTCACTGTCCAGTGAAATATGGAGGGAGTCTAAAATTCTATTTGATCAGTTTTTTCGCCAGTGGTGAAACTCCCATGCTCTGAACGACCAGTGAAACCAGTACAGCTGCGAATGACAGGGAAACAATCATATCCTGCTGTCCGGAATTCATCGAATAGAGGTTCAGAATGAGGTAGATGGACATTGAACCTTTCAACCCGCCCCATGTGATGACAGTCGATTCACGCCAGCTGATCTTATCGTGCCATTTGGGGAATGCCTGAGTGGTGCCCATGACGATGATAAAACGAACGATGACTGACAATGCAAAGATGATGAATGCAAATCCCCATGCACCGAATGCAAGGAATTCCTTTGCCTCTATGCCGATCAGCAGAAAGAGCAGGGTGAGGATCGAAGGTTCTACAATGGTCCAGAATCCATCGAGATTCTCTTTGAATTCCTCTTCCTTTTCAGAAGTGGCAAACTCGAATGACAGCATGACGCCTGCAGATACAGTTGCGAGTACTCCGGACACATGAATGGCTTCTGCAATGTTGAATATGCCATATGCCAGAACAATACTCAGCATGACGTGGTACTGCTTATGATGGGTGAAATATACAGCTTTACTGATCAGCCACCCGAATATGACACCAAGGGCCACGCCGCCCAGGGAAACGAGCAGAAACTGTCCGAAGAATGAGAAGATGCCTGCTGACTGGCTCTGGACGAGCATGCCGGACAATGTACTGAAAATGACAATGCTCGTACCATCGTTAAGCAGAGACTCCCCTTCGACCACATCTGCTATGGTATCATCTCCTGCTGCTTTCTGGATAATGGAAACAACCGATACAGGATCGGTCGGAGTCAGGATTGAAGCGATGACCAGAGCGCCAAGGAATGACATGGAGACAAATGGACCGCTGACAAGATAGACCAAGGCCCCGAGCAAACCGACAGTAAGCATGATGCCGATGGTTGCCAGAAATATGATGATCCCCGCATTCTTCTTGAACTCACTTGCTGAAAACTGATATGCAGACGTAAAAAGGAGTGCAGGAAGAAACACATGGTAGATGGTGCGTTCCGTCACCTGTATGTCGGAAAAGTAGGGAATGAAAGAGAGTCCGATACCAATACCGACAAGTATGACGGGCACAGGAAAGTTTTCCTGCTTCTTATCGATAGTGAATATTATGTACCCGATAAAAAGCAGTATGATGATATGTGAAACCGACATTCTATCCCCTCCTGATTGAGTGATACTGATATTTTCCCTTAGTTTAAAGTAATAAACTTTGAAACTTACTTTCGCATGATTTTGATAAGTATGCCAGTCTAGCTGGCATTTCAACATACCCCCCTCTATTTATTATCACTTTCGACATAATTCCTTTTTTCAGTTGGTCTTCTTACCATACGACAGCAAAGAATTTCAGTAGGAAGAAGTATTCTTGGCTGTTTTAAGGCATTCGATTATCTATTTAGTTAATACCAGAGAGAGTGTAAAAGTATCTTTACACTCTCCTTTCATGTATGCTAATATTTATGTAAAGATATCTTTACTATTAATAGGAGGCTTACTTATGGGGGTGATTAATCATATTCGTGAAATCAGGCAGACCAAAGGGATAACCCAAACAAAAATGGCTGAAGATCTTCAGGTTACTCGACAAACAATCAATGCGATTGAAAAAAACAAATATAATCCAAGTCTTGAATTAGCATTAAAGCTAGTAAAATACTTTGAAACACCAATCGAAGAGATATTCGTACTGGAGGAAGATGAAAGTGATAGAAAACACTAAAAAGTGGGTCCCTTATTTAGTTATTATATGCGGTCTGGTAGGAGCTATACTGGGAACATTTCTTGCGTATTTCATACGGGGTGAATATCCCTATGAAGTTCTAGCAGGTGCTTTGTTTGCAAGTATTATTTTAATTCTGATCCAAATAATCAAATCAAAAACCAGAAAAGATAAGGTGCCAGAAGCGGATGAACGGGTAGTACGTAATATAACCCGTTATTTTTCCTATGTATCTCATACATTCCTAGGTGTTTTATTTATTGCGCTCCCAGTGTTTACGCTTATAGGTTATGAAGCAGTACCAATTTTGTACCTCTGGATTTTCTTCTTCTCCTATATTTGGATTGCGGGTGTTGGAAGTCTCATCGTAAAGAGAAGGTAGTCTATTTCAAATTTAAGGAAACAAGAGATTAATTTTATTAAGAGTGCAAACAAAAGTGTACATGTGAATAAAAAGACTAGAAATGCAGCTAGAAAGATTATTGTCATAAATCGCACCTCTTCCAATATATATCTACAATTACTGAGTTACTTAAGTTAATGCTAATATATTCAGATGGAAAAATTAAGTAAGGAGGAAATTATGGTTGAATTTGCAGAAATAGACGAGAGTAATTTTTATGATGTAATAGCACTTGAAGTTAAAGAAGAACAGAGCAGGTTTGTTGCACCGAATGTAAAATCGATTGCAGAATGCTATCTTTATAGGAATGATAATGATGTATTTCCATATGCCATTCAGGATGATGAAAAAATAGTAGGGTTCATCCTCATCGACCTGGATGAGGAAGCGCGTGAGTTCATGATCTGGCGCATGATGATCGATAAGAAGTATCAGCATTCCGGGTATGGAAGAGCGACAGTAGAGAAAGCCATAGAAATGGCGCAAAAAGAAGATAAGTATGATACATTCATCGCAGATTATGTGAAAGGCAATGACATAATGGGCGAGATGCTTGAATCCATGGATTTCATTAATCATTCGTTTGATGATGAGAATAACGAATATGTGATGCACTACAAATTAAATTGATACTTTAAAAACAATATAACAGGACAGGGGCAACTGAAATGAAAAAAGCAGTCTTCTTCGATATGGACGGTACATTGTACAGAACAGAGCTTATATTGGAGCTGTCGCTGACTCAGACATTGGAAAGATTGGATGCAATGGACATCAGCTACATCGAATATCCGGTAGATAGGTTCAAGGAAATAATGGGTGTGCCTACAAATGAAGTCTGGAAGCACCTGCTGGCTTCACCGAATGAAGAGGACATCAGAACGTCTAACGATATTCTTCAGGAAAATTTGGTGGCAAATATCAATGCTAGAAAAGGGAACCTTTATAAAGAGGTTGAAGTAGTGCTGACCCATATAAAAAAGCAGGGCTACAATATTTATATTGTCAGCAATGGAGATGAAGCCTATCTGGATGCAATATATAAAAAGCATGGGCTGGAAGGTCTGGTAGACGGTGTCCACAGCATCAATTCCGTGACGACTTCCAATAAGTCTGATCTTGTAAGGAAGGTTATTGAAAGCGAAAAAGTGGATATAGGTTATATGGTGGGGGACAGAGCATCCGACTTCAAAGCAGGAAAAGAAAATGGCCTGGAAGTCGTCGGCTGCAACTTCTATTTCGCAGTTGATGAGGAACTGAAAGAAGCGGACCATGTGATAGATTCGCTGGAAGAGTTGAAACAACTTATAAATTGAGTTTAAATTATTGTTCAATCAATCAACGTCAGTGGTACCATCAAGGCAGCGCAGTTACTATACAAAAATTCTGATCATTTTCATTGTTGTATACTCATTGATCTTGTGTACTGTTAGAGAAAAGCGTATCTTTCTAATTATTCTTGAATTAATCTGATAGTAGATAAATCCAACCCTCAATTCTGTCTGAACAGTGTTGGGGGTTGAAAAGTGAATAAGCGAGAGGGATCTCCTTATACATAATATGGTTAATGTAGTTATATATGTTATTCAATTTATATAGAGGGTAAAAAGTAAATGAGAGATATAACAGGTTAATTATTGATGGAAATGATTCTGGGGGGTGCTTGGATATAATGAGAAAAATTAAAACTTCTTCGAAGGACCGTGCAATATACGGAGTTGCAGGAGGTATTGCTGAAAATTTAGGTATACCTTCATTCATTGTAAGAATCGGTTTCATTTTCACCTTGCCCTTTTCATCTGTAGTTTATTTCTTTCTAGCCTATTTTGTTTTCGATGATGGGTATATCTAGTCTCATGAAGTGGAGAGTTTTGATGAAAATAGCATAGAGAAGGGAAAACAAATGAAAAGAATTAGTATTTTTCCAATCGCAATTTTTGTTCTTCTACTATCCGGGTGTTCTAATGGGGATGTTCTTTCAGATCGCACTTATAACATTAAGATGGACCTTGAATTTGAAGAAATGCGAGATAGCAGTCTCAGCTTTCCTGTTGAGTTTAGTGATGGAAACATAGAACTCCAAGAGGGAGATCACCCTACAGGAGAGTACTCACTTGGTGACAATACACTTGAAATGAATTTGACCGACGACGATGGAAATATGGACTTTAAAATCACTGAGCTTGTAGCGTTGGATGAAGATGCTGACGAGTTGGAAGGCACATTATCAGAGTTTGAATTTGATTCCATCAATCGTGAAAGCCAACTGGCTTTAAATGTATTAAGAAACGGTGCGATTGGATCTACTATAACGATGACCAGAATCGATGATAGTGACTAGTGTCATTTGCAAGCGAAATAAAAGGCGGAAGAAAACTTGTCAATCAAGTTCTCATTCCGCCTTTTTGATCTTCCTTATTATCTGTCCAGTATTTAAAAACATCTGAAAAGGTGAGTACAGCTATAAAAATCCAGAACTCCATTCTAGTATAGTCAAATAAATTATTTTGCGGTGGACCATAAATTGCTGTCATGCTGACTACCAGGGCTATAAGATATATTGGAATGAAGAATGTGATTTTGAGATTTGGCTTCTCAGTATCCCCTTTTTCATCTTCTTTTTTACTGGCACCTATTTTAGTGTTCTTGGACTTCTCATCCATTAAAACTGTAACTACTGCCAGAGTGAATGTCAGTATGATAGGACCAAACTGTATATACCATGTCATGAAAGACAGATGATAGAGGAAGTCACATGCTATAGCCCAAGTACCTGCAAAAATCGACCAGGGTCTCCATAAGTATTCCCACATACATGACATCCTTCCCTCTTAACTATATTTCAAGGTTACCAAATATAAAGAATTTTTTAAAATATTTCTAAATGTAAGAGTGTATAATTAATATCAACAATAAGAAAAAATACAGGCATACCATTTAAGGAACACCTGCATTCTCTAGTGCTTACCTGTATTGATTAAACTGATTGTCGCCTTTTTCATCGAAAACCTGATCTTCAACATCAGGAGCTTTACCCTGAGTTTCAACCTGCTTAGCCTCATCTTTTGATTTCTCATCTCTATAGTCGCTTTGCTTAGCCTGGGCTTTTTCTTTCATCTGCTCTTTTTGGCTCTTGCCTTCTTCAGCTTTCTGCTCCGCTTTCTCTCTCATCTGTTCCTGTTGATTTTTCTTATCCTCTGCCATGGTTTCACACTCCTCTATTCTTTGTTTAATTGTTTTTACCATCTTAAACCGGCAGTTAAACAATTATGTCTTGAATATAGACTATCCAAAAATATTCAAAAGACTTGCAGATTGACGACTTCTTTAAAAACTCATTTATTATATAAATTACATAATAAAAATGGATACGGGTATTTGAATTGAAGACAGACATTTTATTTCATTCATCTAATTGAGGTTATGAAGGAGGATAAAATGGAAAGCTGGCTTACTTATATCATGAATAATTTCGGCTATATCGGCATTGCCTTTTTAATGGCTGTAGAGAATATTTTTCCGCCCATACCTTCTGAAGTGGTGCTGACTTTCGGAGGCTTCATGACAACCCAGTCAAACTTAAGTATTGCTGGCGTTGTCATTTCGTCGACTGCCGGCTCGGTCGGTGGTGCTGTTGCGTTGTACTACTTCGGCATGTTTCAAGGTCAGAAACGGATGGAGAAGATTGTTGACAGGTGGGGCCATCTCCTCCGTGTCGATAAGGAAGACATCCATAAGTCGAATGACTGGTTCAGCAAGTATGAATCATGGGCGGTATTCATATGCCGATTCGTTCCCTTGATGCGTAGTATCATTTCAATCCCTGCAGGAATGGCGCACATGAACATCCTGCTGTTCCTTGCATTGACCACGGTGGGTACACTCATATGGAATACTGTCCTCGTGTATCTCGGCGCTTCTGTCGGGGGCTCGTGGCAGACGATTGTAGGTTATATGGACATCTATTCAAGAATCATGTATGGCATTCTCATTGTAGTGGTGATCATTCTTATTTTCCTATTAATAAGAAAGAAAAAGAAACGATAAGTCCATCGTTTCTTTTTATATACATATGAAACATTTAAAACCGTCTTTCTTCCTCGAATTCGACTTTCTCTAGACGGAATTGCTCAAAAGCACGTTCAGCAATAAAAGCATAAACAACGAATCCTGAAACTGCGAGTACTTTATATGGTTCAGTCTGAATGCCCAATGTAATGACGAAGAGTAAAATAAAGAAAATTATCATGGATATTGAACGCCAAAGGCTTGATCGAACTTCAATATAATCGCCTTCCGCTACTGTAATCTTAGTCGATTTAGAAAGAAACTGGGAAACACTTAACTCGACCATAGGGCGCTCGATTTCTATTTCTTTTTCTTCCTCATGATAAACCTTTTCGACTTTACGACCATCTATTTTAATATTCAGGGGTAACGCTATTCCAATAAAATTCGTACTTCTCTTAATAGTAATCGACATTCTGTCTCCTTCTATAACTAGTAATGTATTTTTAACCAGTATAACAAAATTGTAATATTCCAGGTTATGAAGTGTAAAATCTTCGTACTTATGTTAGTGTATTAACTGTATGACATCACGAAGTACAGTCATAATAATTTATTGGAGGAGTGGGTGCTGATGTCTGATTCAGCAATGGCAATCAAAGGTTTACATAAGACAATCGGTCGCAAGAAGATCATCAAAGACTTGAGCTTTGATATCCGTCCTGGTGAAGTATATGGATTCATTGGGCCGAATGGAGCGGGTAAGACGACGACCATCCGTATGATGGTTGGATTGATCGGCATTACGTCAGGTGATGTTGTCATCAAAGGAAACAGTATCAAGAAGGACTATAAGAAAGCCATCAGTGAAGTGGGGGCAATAGTAGAGAACCCTGAGATGTATCCATTCATGACAGGCATGCAGAACTTGAAGCATTTCGCACGCATGACAAGCGGAATCACTGATGCACGCATCAATGAAGTGATCAAACTGGTTGGTCTCGACAATGCCATCAAGACCAAAGTGGGAAAGTATTCTCTCGGTATGAGGCAGCGTCTCGGTATTGCTCAAGCATTGTTGCATAGCCCTTCAGTCCTGATACTGGATGAACCTACGAACGGTCTTGATCCGGCTGGTATCCGTGAGATCCGCCGCTATATCCGCAAGCTTGCAGTGGAGGATAATGTATCGGTTATTGTCTCAAGCCACCTTCTGAGTGAAATTGAACTGATGTGTGATCGCATCGGTGTCATTAAGAATGGCGAACTGATTGCAGTGAGGGACTTGCATGAAAAGACAGACAGCGAACAGAGTATCGTCAATCTGGATGTACATCCAATGGATGAGGCGATTGAAGTTATACATGCCGCACCGAACATCAAAGTGCTGGAATCAGAGGAGCAA
The DNA here is from genome assembly GCF_009831115.1 of Salinicoccus hispanicus. Classification (GTDB taxonomy): domain Bacteria; phylum Bacillota; class Bacilli; order Staphylococcales; family Salinicoccaceae; genus Salinicoccus; species Salinicoccus hispanicus. The sequence continues at coordinate 466,888 of NZ_WUUK01000001.1, forward strand.
CTTCAGATTCAGATCAACAGAAATGATGTTCCTGGCTTGGTGACGACACTGGTCAAGAAGGATATTCAGGTCTATGGCGTCAACGTCATACAGTCAACATTAGAAGATCAATTCCTTGAGATGATTGGAGAGAATGTCATTGGGTAATATATTCAACCTCGTCAGAAACGAACTCGGTAAAATATACGTCATGAAATCAACCTGGGCCATGTATATATTCCTTGTCGCACTGGTCATCTTCAGTCTCATCATGAATACAGTCACTGACTCGGTGGATTCGGAAACGACATATTCAGACGACTGGAAAACCGAGTTACAGGAAGAAAACCAGGCACTTACCGAAGAAATTGAAACGGCCGGTGAAGACGATCCGTTCATCGAGTCAAGAAATATGGGAATTATACAAGAGAACACCTACATGATGGAAAATGATGTCAGACCATATGGGTATCATGCCGGCAGCTTTGTCATCGATAATCTATTCACGACATCACTCGTCAGTCTTTTTGTCATCATCATCGCAGGCGGCATTGTTGCCAATGAATTCAGATGGGGAACCATCAAACAGCTTCTGATCCGTCCGATTTCAAGAGGGACAATACTGCTTTCCAAATATATCGCATTGCTGCTGTTTACTCTATTCACAGTTGTTTTCCTACTGGCGACAAGCATTATCGTGGGTGCAATCTTCTATGGTGTACCGGCAGTCAATCCGGAAATCATCGTGAATCGTCCGGATGGTATGGCAAGCAATGGACTATTGGCTGAGATCTTCATGCAGTATGGTTTCAGAGTACTGAACATCGTTGTATTGGCAACGTTCGGTTTCATGATTTCGAGTATCTTCAGAAGCAGTGCACTCGCAATTGGCCTATCCATGTTCCTCATGTTTATCGGAACAACAGTAGCTCAGGCAATGGCACAGTATGAGTGGTCGAAATATATACTTTTCGCCAACACGGATCTTTCCGTCTACTTCTCCGCATATGGACCGATACGGGAAGAAATGACAATCGGATTTTCAATCGCCGTCATTGCGGTATATATGGTCGTATTCATCATTGCAGCATGGACTGTATTTACAAAACGAGATGTAGCTTAAGTTAAGAGAAGCGGGATGACAGTAATGTAACTGTCATCCCGCTTTATGTTTCAGTAGAGCTTTGAATATATGACCATTGATATAAAAAGAGTCGATATCACCAGAGCTGAAAATATTTGAAAAAGTTCGAATGAAGGGAGTGCGACAATATCAAATTGAGTCACAGTCATGAAAATCATCAGATATATAAATATCGCAAAGAGTGCTGCCATAGTGGCCTTTTGCCTGATCAATCTCATGCGTTCATCTTTCTTGCTGAATTGTGGATATAGATATGCCATGCAGAAACTTAAGATCATCATTGAAATTGAAACATAGAACAACGTAGACGGTCTGGAATCTGCTAAAAATGATACGAATATATGAAGGAGCGTCATGATTAGAAAAAATATACCAATAATGAAGTATGCTGTCCTCGAAGATTTCATCAGTAATACCTCCAGAATTATGCTTACTTGTAGTCATTTTTCTCAAGTATAAAAACAGTCTCGACTGACTTTCCAAAAAGTTCTGCCATAATCATCGCCAGGGGCAGAGAGGGGTTATATCTTCCTTTTTCTATGGATATGATGGTCTGCCTCGAAACACCCAACTTCTCAGCAAGATGATCTTGTGAATACCCCGATTGTTTTCTTAGCTCGGCTACACGATTTTTCAAATGCATCCACCTCTTTGAAATCATATTAAAGTAAAGCAAGCTTTACGTCAAGTATACTTTACAAAATGGAGTTTCAAAATTATGTAAGTAGGGAATCCATTAGTAATTGACCAGCGAAGGGAGGACTCTGAATTGAAAAACCTTAGTATGTTTGAAAAAATAAACATTACGATCGGGTGGGTATTTATCATCGTCGGAGTTATACTTATACTGTTGAATATGGATGCAGGATTTAATCTGAGTCAGCAACTGGGACCATTGGCTTTCATCATTCTTGGTATATCTCTGCTTTTTATACCGAACATCATGAAGAATAGTCAAATTGGAAAAAGGAAATAGTCCAGGAGGGAAATTAAAGTGAATATCGAAAACCATTTATATCAGTCAGCAGTCAACTTGGTTAAAAAGAGGTATCCTTCCGGGTGGGGTGGTGCCGCAGCAATGTTCACTGAGAGCGGGGAAGTTCTGACAAGCGTCGCACCGGATGTACTCGTTGCTTCAACTGAATTATGTATAGAAACAGGCGCTATCATTGAAGCACATAAACTCGATACGAAAGTCACGCATACAATTTGTGTTGTCAGAGAAGACGAAGCATCTGAGTTTACGATTCTGACACCTTGCGGGGTATGCCAGGAGAGACTTTTCTATTGGGGTGAAAATGTAAAAGCAGCTGTAACCAACCCAAGTAATGAATTGATCTATAAAACATTAGGAGAACTACAGCCGCATCATTGGTATAAAGCATATGAGGGATGACCTAGCTTTTCTGTGAGCGAAATAGACCACTAAAATATGAAATAAAACCGAAACATCATCAATCTGTATTTTGGTTCCATGATATGATCTCAGCATTATCAATCGGTACTTCTCCATGGCTCAAAATATGAGGGACGAAGTGAAACATGCCAAATCTATTCCCTTTTTTGCTCTCCATTATAAAGTAATTCTTCGTATCTTCAGGCAGTTGACTTAATTCTCTGTAGTCATCAAGTTTAAGTATATCTATATTGGAATGTGAAATTGCTGTAGCAGGTCCTTCATAGTACTCTTTCTTATAGTGGTATATAGCATTTCTATTTCCCTTAAGGTTCATGATAGGAATCTTGAAGAACTTCAATTCAGCAGGTACGTTAACACCTAATTCATCCACAATACGAAATACATGATTAGGATGTAGTGGAGTGAAATGAACAGTGTCATTCCATAAACAGTCTAGCTTAGGTATTGTACGGTCCATCAATAACTTGCGATCAGCAGAATCTTCGTATTTACTTGCGTATTTCTCGTATAGTCGTTTATCTATGCTTTTTAAGTGATTGAGGGAAACCAGACTCTTTCCGTTCATCTCTTTAGGCATAATATGATATACATATTGCAAAAATAAAACCTCCATGTCCTATGGTTGCGTCTATTCTATCTCCACTCCGCTTTATCTATCACTTCAATTTTATAATGTTGAATAATTAACCCGAGCAGTACTAATAAAATTGTGATAGTAGTATAAGGCCATGTATGATTAAAAACAATATTCGAAAATAATACACTTAAAACTATGAATGAAAAAAGAATGCCCATTACCATATGGCTCATGATAGAGCTTTTGATCATGACCGTATCGCCATCATCGATTGTAATCTTATTACTTGAAGTACCATATTGTGTCGCTTGCATTTCCATGTCATTGTTGGGTATTTCAATTTCCGTTTCTTCATGACTTTTTAATGTCCCTATTTTTTTACCGTTCAATTTTAAAGTTATAGGGAGTAGTCCGCCCATCCAACTGGTTCTTCTCAAAATTTTGACAGTCAACTCAAGCACCCTTTCTATAAATTTTTGATAATATACAGACCACCACAGTGGGATACTTGATGATAACCATAGTTGCTGATGGAAGAGAGCTCCGGTTCTATATCATCATTTATAAAATAGAATTCATCATCATCCCAGTTGTCAGCATTGTCAAGACGACACGCGTCATGATCTTGTTTGTTCTCGAAAGAAATATCACCAATCAGTATTTTTCCGTCATCCTTTAGCCGGGAGAGCAGCGTCTTCAGAAGAGATAACTTCTCTTCATCAGTAAAGTGGTGCAGGGTGTATGTGCTGACAATGGAATCATACTTCTTATTACTGATTCCAGCTGGTAGACCTTCAGCAATATTCCATTCGATCAGGTTGGCGTCTTTCATTTTTGGTTGTGCGATGGAAAGCATCTCTTCAGAAAAATCAATGCCATCAATCTTATGATCGTTATCATACAATCTGCTTGCCAGCACACCGGTACCAATTCCGATATCAAGAACCTCAGCACGGTCTTTCTTCATCACTTCTCCAAATATCATGTTCAGTATCTTCCTATATCCTGCGAACGGGTATGTATTATTATCTTCACTGATCTGTACCGTTCTATCGTAGCCATTCGCCCATAAGTCGAAGCCTTCGTTACTCAGCATTAATGATCCTCCTGTATATCAAGCATTTGTTGTTTTAAATAAAACTGCTTACATAATCTTACCATTCCACTTGAGTATTTCAATAAAGTTATTGGAATATTATGATAGAATAAAATTACATTAAATGACAAGAGGAGATTCGGATGGGTAGTAAAATGATTAGATCAAAGGAAGAGAATTTACAAGACAGGGCCGAGGTATTTATCGTAGGCACTTATCATTTCACCAACAATGGCGATATGGTGGACAACAGTGGCGCTATTGACGTGAGAAGTGATCACGAGCAAATAAAAGACCTGGTCGAGGCTCTTGCTCGCTACAATCCTTCAGCGCTTGCGGTAGAAGTGACTAAAGATAGAAACAGAGCATTAAATGATGATTATCATGCATACATAAAAGATGAAATTGCTTTGAATGACACTGAAGTCTACCAGGTGATGTTCAGACTCGGAGAGAAACTTCAACATGAAAGGATTCATGCAGTGGATTGGATGAAGTCCGTTGGCAATAGGGGGATGGGTGAAGTCGCAGAATTGGCAAAAGAGCATCAGAAAGATAAGTTTGATAAAGTGATTGAAATCTTCAATAATGATCCCATTAATGCAGATAATAGTATTCTGGATAATCTGGCACTTATAAATGATGAAAATTTTGTCAGCCAAGTGCATAGCGGTTACATGAAGCTTGGACAGATAGGGGTAGACGAAGACTACGTTGGTATAGACTGGCTACGTTGGTGGTACCAGCGCAATCTGATCATCTACAAAAATGTGATGGACATCGTTCATTCTGGAAACAAAAAAGTGATGCTTCTTATTGGAGCATCACATGTACACCTGCTCAAACAGTTTATCGAAGAATCTGGAGAAGCGAATGTAATTACTTTTAATGACATATACAAATACTAGCTACAAAGTCAGTATATGATTTTTCTCAATCAAAACTCCAATAGTCTTGTATTACGATTCATTTTATCCAGTGTATATAAAAGCGTAAGTATTTTAAATATTTAGATAATATTGATATAAATTTGGTAATTAAATGATACTATGTATTTATAAGGCTAAACAGGGGGGATATAATTATGAAAGACTTTGCACAGAAATTAGATTTGTTGTCTAAAAGAGTTGAAAAGTTGAAGGAGAACGTAAGCACTGAAGAAGCAACTAAAACAGCGCTTATATTACCTTTTTTTCAGACGTTGGGATATGACGTCTTCAATCCTTTGGAATTTACACCGGAATTTATCGCTGACGTAGGCATAAAAAAAGGAGAAAAAGTGGATTATGCTATTATAGATAATGAAGCACCAACCATACTTATTGAATGCAAGTCTGTTAATGAAATGCTGACCAATCATGACTCTCAGTTGTTTAGATATTATGGGACAAGCACTTCAAAGTTTGGCATCTTAACTAATGGCATAGAGTACAGATTTTTCACTGATCTGGAAAAGCCGAATAGAATGGATGCAAAACCATTTCTTATATTCGATATTCTGGATTTAAGAGAGCACCAGGTAAAAGAAATATTTAAATTTACAAAAGAAAACTATAATGTTGATAATATATCCAGTTCAGCCTATGAATTGAAGTATGTAAATCTGATTAAAAGTTTTTTCAATACGCAACTAGAAAATCCTTCTGAAGAGTTTGTGAAATTCATATTGAATGGTGTTTATGACGGAGTAAAAACTAAAACAGTATTAGATAGATTCACGCCTACAGTAAAGAATACCCTGAATATGATTATTAACGAAAAAGTTACTGACAAGCTCAATGCTGCATTAAACAGTAGTGGAGGAACAGATGTAAAAATTAAAGAAGAAATCATAGAAAAAGAAGAACTGGTTGAAAAGAAAGAAGACCTTATTGTTACGACACCGGAAGAACTCGAAAGTTACGCTATGGTCAAGGTAGCGTCTACAGATGTTATTGAGGCAAAGAGAATCTTCTATAGAGATAATAGAAGTTACTTCAATATACTCGTTGATGATAACATTCGTAAATGGGTAGCACGGATCTATTTCTCTAGATCAAAGAATGTGTTCACGCTTAACGATGAGGAAAAGACGACAATAGAGTTTGAAAATCCAATTGATCTTCTGCAATATAGGGATAAAATCAATGAGGTGGTTTCAAAGTTTATATAACAGTCTTATTTGTTACTAAAAACAATTAATTTTAAACCCCCTTCTATCCACTGACTTGGACAAAGGGGGTTAAATATATTTAAAATACTTTACTATGTCAGTCCCGCGTTCCACATGGAAAAATGGGGTGTTAACGCAATCAGCATGAGGCATATCACTATGACAATGATGAAAGAAATGACTGTGATTGTTCTCTTTTCTATCTGGACTTTAATCAAGCTTAAAGCTACAAATAAATTCATGCTAAGTGGTGGTGTAACAAAACCAATGACCAAGACAAAAATGATTATGATGTCGAAATAGAGCAGATTTCTCTGCTCTAATAGTCTAACTTTATGGTCACTACATAGCCTTTGGATATTTTAGAATCGTAGTTACTTCCAATCAGAAGCATTTAGTAAAACCACTATTCACATATGCAAAATTATGACAATTTAATTTGTTCTATATCAACTTTGTTTTCTTTCTATATACTTGAAACAAAGGAGGATATACATATGAAAAAGAAGTCTTTTAGTTTGCTGATACTTGTAGTAATGATACTCGGTGCTTGTTCAAATAACAGCAATGAGTTGGAGGGAGAAGTTTTCAGGGTTTTTACATGGAGTCCTGATATCTCTCCCGAAGACGTATCATCGGATAATTTAAGCCCTTCTTCTGGTTTGGAATTTGATTTCAAATCATCAGATGAAGTTGAGGTAAGATCAGGGGGAGAGACATTTGAAGGAAATTATTCTTTTGAGAATAATACATTGAGTGTAGATTTGAAAGATGAGAACAATGAAGAGTCATTGGCATTAGATTTCAGTGATTTTGCACAACACGAACAAAATGAAAAGTTATACACTGGCACCATTTCCAAGTTGGATATTAAAACTGATGGGCATCATGGAGTAGGAAATAATTTTTCTCTAAACGAAAACTTAGGATTTTATAAAAATGATTAAAGTTATCAAATACGGAATATATACGAATAACAATCAAAAAAACGAACCCTTACCGTAAGGGGTTGTCAGAACGTAGCCAAACTATTTTTGTAGAATTGAGATGCAAAAAGTGGTTTGGTTTTTACTTTATAGTAGATTTATCCCACAACGTTTATACTTGGTGTTTTCTATGCTAGGATTCACTATAAATGAAAAAGGAGGGTGTTTTATGAAAATACCCGTTTATGTTGCAAGTGCATTCAGCAAGAATCATAAAGGTGGAAACAAAGCAGGAGTGGTATTTGATGAGAATGGATTGACCACCACTCAAAAAATGGCAATAGCGAAACAACTTGGCTATGCGGAAACCGCATTTATGTCAGAATCTGAAATTGCGGATTATAAAATTGAATATTTTACACCAAAGGAAGAAGTCGATTTATGTGGTCATGCCACAATCGGCTCTTTCGCAATACTGATGCATTTAAATAAGCTTTTCAGGAATCGCTATACGATTGAAACGAACAGTGGTGTTCTTACCATTACCATAAAAGGTGACGTTATATTCATGGAACAAAACAGACCGATGTTCTATGATGTTGTCCCTCCAAACGAGCTCATCGATTGTTTTGACATTAAAACTTTAGACAGGGAGTACCCAACTCAAATTGTCTCTACGGGTTTAAAAGATATTTTAATTCCTATAAAAAGCGAAGTGCAATTACATGCACTGCAACCTGATTTTGAAAAAATTAAAGAAATCAGCAAGCATTTTAATGTTGTCGGGATGCATCTATATACTTTTGATGATGATCGAATGATATGCAGAAATTTTGCTCCACTATATGACATCAATGAAGAAGCAGCGACCGGAACTTCAAACGGTGCATTAGCCTGCTATCTTTATGAACAGCATGACTTGGAAAGAGAAGTGTATGTATTTGAACAAGGTTATTCTTTGCATTCACCTTCCGAAATACTAGTCAGATTAGCGACCAATAGCAGAAATGAAATAGAAAAGGTTTATGTTGGGGGAAAAGGCTATTACTGTGAAACCAAGGATCTGAGTGTAGAAAATATTGAGTGAAAGTAAAAAAGACGAATATAAATTTAATGATCGTTTATAGAAACTATAAACATGAGCTCCAGTACATATACACCCGTTTTTATCATTAAGAAGGGGTATCCACGTTAAATAAAAATGACTCCCTTCACTCAAATAGTAGATGAAGGGAGTCATTTTTATGTGGTGTCTAAACGTTTCTATTATTGCGCTACTGCGTCAATCCTGCCATCCACATGGAAAGTTGCGGTATGAACGCAATCAGCATGAGGCATATCACCATGATGATGATGAAAGGAATGACAGCGACTGTCGTCTTCTCTATCTGGACATTACCGACACTCGAGGCTACGAACAGATTGACACCAAGTGGCGGTGTGACGAATCCGATTGCGAGTGCGACAACGAGAATGATGCCGAAATGGATCGGGTCGACTCCGACTGCAGTGACGACGGGCAGCAGAATCGGTGTGAGTACGACGAGTGCAGATATTGTATCAATGAACATCCCGACGACGAGCAGGAACACAATGACGATGAACAATATGGCAACCGGGTTGGATGACAGGTTGGTCAAGTACGTTGCGATACTGTTCGGTATCTGCTCGAGCGTCATGAAGAATGCGAATGATACGGAAAAGCTGATGATGATCATGGTTGTGGCATTGATGATGATTGTTTCCATGAAACCGTCATAGATGGCTTTGAAGTCGAGCTCCTTATGTATGAAGATACCAACGATCAAAGCATACACGACTGCGGTAACAGCTGCTTCTGTCGGCGTAAAAATCCCGCCATAGATCCCACCCAGTATGATAACCGGAATGAGCAAGGCCCATTTGGCTTCATATAATGCTTTTAATACATCCTTGAAGCTGAAGGATTGATTATCCTCTGATGGCTTGTATCCTTTGGCTTTCGATATGAAGTAGGCAGTCAACATGATGGCTACACCGACCAGCAGTCCGGGGAGAATGCCTGCCATGAACAGGGCACCGACCGAGACATTTCCGACGGCACCATATAATACGAGCGGAATACTCGGAGGAATGATGACACCAATGGAGCCTGCAGTGGCGGGCACAGCGGAGGCAAATCCCTGGTCATAGTTTTTGGCGATCATGGCAGGAATCATGAACCCGCCAATTGCTGCAACTGTAGCAGGACCGGAGCCGGCAATAGCAGCGAAGAACATGCAGGCGACGATTGTAACGAGTGATAGTCCACCGGTCATCCATCCAACAAGTGTCGATGCCAAGTCCAGCAGTCTTTTCGATATTCCGCCTTTTCCCATCAGGACACCCGCAAGTATGAAGAACGGGATAGCTAGAAGCGGGAATGAATCAAGGGATGTGAAAGCTTTCTGTGCAATTAGACTGATGGGTAGATCCGTACCGAACCAGATGGCTGCGAGTGCAGAAACGCCCAGGGAAATGGCGATCGGTACACCGATCAGGAAGCATATTATGAAAACGCCGAATAATATCAATACTGTCATTGTACTGCCTCCTCGTTCTCATCATAGTCTTTCCTGTAGATATCGTTCATCTGCTGCACAAGTCTTACCATCATACTCAGCGCTCCGAGTGGAACAGCGAGGTAGGATAGCCAGAACGGAATCTGGGTGGCAGGGGCGACTTGTCCATACTGTAGTGTCGTCAGCACAAGCTGTGTGCCGAAGATGGCAACAAACAGTACAAGCAGGAACCATATGACCAGTGCGACCATATCCATGATCTTTCTCGGCGTTCCTTTGAACAGGTCAATGAAAGCAGTCACTTTAATATGTTTTCTCAACTTCACTGCATACCCGGCGCCAACCCATACCTGAAAGATGTGTATATGTCTGGCTGCCTCCTCTGTCCAACTCGGTGCACTCTGGAATATATAGCGTCCGATGACCTGACCGAAAATGAGCGCAACCATCAGGGCGAGGGTGGAGATGAGGAACCATTCTTCAATTCGATTCAGTTTTTTTATCATTGTCATGCTCCTTCTATGGACGGAATTAAAGCATTTTATTCTTCTATGGCTTCGAACAGTTCATCTATCAAGTTATTGCCAAGCTTATCATCATACTTTTCGAACACCGGTTCAGTCGCTTCGATGAATTTCTGACGCTCGGCTTCAGTAATTTCATTCACCTGGACCCCTTCATCCTTCAGCACTTCGAGATATTCTTCATCCTGTTCCTGCGCCAGTTTCCGCTGCTCTTCACGGAACATGATGGAAGCGTCCATGACGACCTGCTGCAAATCTTCCGGCAGATCCTGATAGAAGTCATCATTCATCAAGAGAGCAGTCGGCATATAGTATTGGCCGGTCAGACTCATATAGTCCTGTACTTCATAAAGGTTGCTGGTGTAGTAGAGTGAAATTGGCCCTTCCATTGCATCATACGTCCCTTGCTGCAGTGCAGTATACATCTCCCCGAACGCAAATGGAGAAGCATTGGCGCCTAATGCTTTGAAGATGTCCGTCTGTACCGGACTTTCCAGAGTTCTGAACTTCAGTCCTTCAAGGTCTGACGGTTCGTAGACCGGTCCTTCATTATTCGTAATATGGCGGAAACCATTCTCTGCAAATACAAGGCCTTTCAAGTTGTCTTCCTCGAGCCCATCAAGCAGGCTTTGCCCGAATTCACCGTCCAGGACCTTATAGGCTTCCTCGTGGTTGTCAAAAAGGAATGGCAGATCAAGCACCATGAAATTCTGGTTGAAGGAGGACACAACCGCAAGAGCAGGTATGGTCATTTCCACGTTGCCCAGCTGAACAGCCTCAACCGCCTCCCGATCGGAAGGAAACAGCGACCCGCTTGGGTAGAGCTCGACTTCAAGCCTGCCGTCCGACTCCTGTTCAACCTGTGCCACAAACTTTTCTGCAATAATATGAGAAGAGTGAGTTGGGGAAACAAGGTAGGCCATTCGTATGATTGTCTTTCCGGAAGTTTCATTCTCATTGGGGCGACCACAGGAAGCAAGGACCACTATCAGTACAAGTGCGAGATAAATTAATTTTTTCATAATAGACACATCTTTCTGATTGAAGGATAGTAGTTGATGAAGTGGAAACTTAACATAATAGTATAATCATTAATCTGATAAATGCATATGTAATCAACTTAATATATAAATATGCTATAGCATTTTAATAAATTTGTAAAGATTGCAAATATAATATGGATGAGGAGACATGATAATGAAATTTATCGGAATCGATCTTGCATGGACTTACAAGAATGAAACGGGAATCTGCATACTTGATGAATCGGGGCAGGTTGAGAGACTGGATTCTGCAGTTTTCAGCAATGCAGATATTACGGAAATCATAATGGCTTATCAGGGTGAATCTTTGACAATAGCAATCGATGCACCACTCATCGTAAACAATGAGTCCGGTGGACGAGGCGCTGAAGGCGCGCTGATGCGTGCCAGAATAAATGAGCATAGACTGTTTGCCTTCAACTCGAGCAGAAATTACTTGAATAAGACCTTTGGTGATATACGAGGGGAAACACTCATGAGTGAAATTCAGCAAGCATTGCCACATATTCAGATCGGGTTCAGCCGCACTACAACAAATATTGTAGAAACCTTTCCGACTGGAATCTGTTGCGGGCTTTTTCCTGATATGTTTCCTATCAGATATAAAAAGAAAAGAAAAATGTCCTTCGAAGAATCATGTGATGAGATGGACAGGCTGATAGACCGATTCAACCAGATTGAAAATACTGGGAATATCTGCGGCCTGATGATGAAACTCGACAAAGGAAGCATGCCCTATACGCGCAGATTGCATAAACATATCGAAGATAAGATCGATGCATTTCTTTGTGCATATGCCATGTATACCATTTATAAGGAGCAGTCACAAATGAATGTATACGGCAATACTGATGATGGCTTCATTCTCATACCCGTAAAAATGTAGATACTTCAAATATATTTAACAGATTATGTTAAATATATTGACTGAAAATTCTGTAACATATATTATGATAATTAAGAATGCGCTTACATATTTGGTTTGATATGGTCTAGCTCATTCATCAAAAGGAGATCCAGGCCTTACAGGCTTTGATACATCATCATGAAAGGAGCTCAAAGACAGCTGTAGCAGTGGGAGAAATCAAACATAAACAGGAGGGGTATAATGCAAGGAAATCGTGGTGTAGTCTATACTGGAGCAGGCAGTGTTGAAGTAAGGGATATCGAGTATCCGGATCTCGTACTTAAAGCAGGACCGGGTGTTCCAGAATCAAATGTTGGACGTAAATGTGAACACGGCGTTATTTTGAAAGTCATTACCACCAATATCTGTGGCAGTGACCAGCATATGGTCAGAGGACGGACAACGGCGCCTGAAGGGCTGGTACTCGGTCACGAGATTCTCGGAGAAGTCATTGAAGTCGGCAGAGATGTGGAGTTTGTCAAAAAAGGGGATATTGCTTCCGTACCTTTCAATATTGCATGTGGACGCTGTGTCATGTGCCGCGAACAGAAAACACACATATGTCTAAATACGAACCCGGAACGTGCCGGTGCAGCATATGGATATGTCGATATGGGCGGCTGGGTAGGCGGCCAGTCCGAATATGTCATGGTACCTTATGCAGATTTCCAGCTGCTCGTCTTCCCGGATCGTGATATGGCTTTGGAGAAGGTGCTTGATCTGACGATGCTTTCGGATATTTTCCCGACAGGCTATCATGGCGCCTATTCAGCAGGTGTAAAAACAGGTTCCACTGTATATATTGCAGGCGCGGGCCCGGTAGGCCTTGCTGCTGCCCACTCGGCACAACTGCTCGGAGCTTCAAGGGTCATCGTCGGCGATCTGCAGGATGATCGTCTGAAGCAGGCGGAGAGCTTTGGCTGTGAGACAGTGAATGTTTCGAAGCACGACCGACTGGGAGAACAGATTGAACAGATCCTCGGCACACAGGAAGTGGACTGCGCCGTCGATGCTGTTGGTTTCGAAGCCTCTGGCCACGGCTCAGGTGGCGGAGAGCAACCAGCTGCCGTCCTCAACAGCATCATGGATATTACTACGGCAGGAGGCAAGCTCGGAATTCCAGGCCTTTATGTCACGGAAGATCCGGGTGCAGAAGATAAAGAAGCGCAGCAGGGGACATTGAAAGTGCGTCTCGGACTCGGATGGGCGAAGGCACATACTTTCGTCACCGGCCAGACGCCGGCAATGCAATACAACCGCGATCTGATGAAGTCGATCCTCTCAGGGCGTGCAAATATTGCCAAAGCCGTCAATGCCACCGTCATCAGTCTGGATGAAGCACCTGATGGCTACAAGGATTTTGATAAAGGGGCTGCAAAGAAATTTGTCATCGATCCGCACGGATATTTGAAGTGATGCTTTGAAATGATACACTGTAATTACTGGTATATCCTATAATATTCCAGTAATTACATACATAGTTTTAGGAGGATTCCATGAAATGGTTCAGATACAGTCTGCCGATTCTTATGATGTTGTATCCGATTGTCTGGTTTGTAATCATCTTGAATATGACTGATGATGTTCCATTTATTGCAGCTATTATTGTCATGACAGCAGGTATTATGATTAGTCCAGACATTAAAAAGCGTTTTTCAGAAAACATGACACTTGATGCCCTAATTAGTAGGATTCTATTTTCAACTGCTCTTATAGGATTGATTACACATAACCTGGTTACTGAACTTACAATAAATCAGTTTATCGTTATATTTCTAGCAGTATATTTCACTTCGGAACTGATGCTTTATAAATTCGCTCCGCTTAGAAGATCAGTCGTCAGCATGGCAGAATCCACTCATTAAAATACTCCATGCAGCCTGGCTGCATGGAGTTTCATTCTATACTATTCTTCTATAAATCTGCTCAGGAACTGTCGCCCTTCAAGGTTCATGAAGTCTACACCGAACAGCACAAGGATTGAAAGCCCCAGTGTCCATGCAATGACACTCAGTGTCACCCAGAAGAAGGTTGCTTTCTGACTGCCTCCCAGTATCAAAGCCATCAGTGCAGTGAAATGGCTGCCGACAAAAAAGGGACCGATGAATGCGAGGCCGGGCAGTCCAAATCTGTTCCATATGTCTTCAGCACGCTTTGACTTCCTGCTCTTCTCCTGACCTTTTCTTTCCTGGCGTTCGAGATACCATTGTTTGATGCGGTCGACCAGTATAATGAGTAGCAGCAAGGTTACCAGATTACCTAAAATTCCAATAATCAATGTCAGAACAAAATTCATACCGCCGAGAATACCGACGGGTACGACAACAAATGCTTCGAATAAAGGCACTGCAGAAAGTAGAAAGACGATTATGTAGGCAATGATCAGTGATGTATTCATTCTTGACCTCCAAGTGTTGATTTTAGCCTATTTTAACACAAAGTGTTCAGGCGGAAGACTCGTTGGATGTTTGAAAAGCTTAAAAACGTCTATTACATACTAGATATGCAGTGTGACAGGAGGAATTTTGAATGGATATAAAAAAAGGTGATAACATGTTTTTTGTCGGGGAAGATGAACTGAATCCCGAAGCAAAAATTGTTTTCAGTGTAGATGATGATCAGGATTATGTTGTTCAGGAGACGCAAGTTAATGACGAACTGGGCGGCCAGGGAGTCGGTAATCAGCTGGTCGAGACAATGGCTGAATTTGCACAGCAGGAAGAGAGAAAAATCGTACCGCTTTGCCCGTTTGCGAAAGATGTCATGGAAAAGGACGACAGCATGAAACAATTAATCAAATAGTGATTTTGTACCAGGGGATGAACATCCCCTGGTTTTTTCTGTATAATGGCTTATAAAAGTGTTTTGATCTTGAAAGGATGAAGTAGTTTGGCTAAAAGTGTAGTACTCGCCGAAAAACCTTCTGTGGCAAGAGATATTGCGAAAGTATTGAACTGCCATAGAAAAGGAAATGGATTTATAGAAGGAGATCGTCACATTGTAACGTGGGCCCTCGGTCATCTGGTGACGCTGGCTGATCCTGAAAGCTATGATAGCAAATATAAGACATGGAAGCTTGACGATCTGCCGATGCTGCCGGACCCGCTCAGACTGACGGTCATCAAGAAAGCGGGTGGACAGTTCAATGCAGTCAAGTCGCAACTGCTCAGAAAAGATGTCGATAAAGTCATCATTGCTACAGATGCAGGTCGTGAAGGGGAGCTGGTTGCCCGCTGGATAATCAAAAAAGCGAAAGTGAACAAGCCGATCGAACGTCTGTGGATCTCTTCAGTGACCGACAAGGCAATCAAGGAAGGTTTCGAGAACCTGAAGCCCGGCAAGAATTACGAAAATCTGTATGAAGCGGCAGTGGCGCGCTTTGAGGCCGACTGGTATATCGGTCTGAATGCCTCCCGGGCCCTGACGACGAAGTTCAATGCCCAGCTCAACTGCGGGCGCGTCCAGACGCCGACACTCGCCATGATAGAGAGCAGGGAAGAGGAGATCAGGAATTTCAACCCGAAAACCTACTATGGTGTCGAGATCATCACAGATGATCTCAAGCTGACATGGCAGGATGATAAAGGAAATAGCAGAAGCTTTGATAAGGAAAAGATCGATGCCATTGCCGACAGGACGGATGGCAATGTGATGACGGTCGACTCTGTCGAGAAGAAGCCGAAGAAGACATTTGCACCTGGCCTGTATGATCTGACTGAGCTTCAAAGGGATGCCAACAAGCAGTTCGGATTTTCTGCAAAGGAGACATTGAATGTACTCCAGGGCCTATACGAGCGGCATAAAGTGGTCACCTACCCAAGGACTGACTCAAGATATCTGTCGCAGGATATTGTTCCGACGTTGCCTGAAAGACTGAAAGCATGTGGCATCGGTGACTATCGTGCCACAGCAACCCGTATTCTAAGAGGCAAGATCCAGGCAAACAAGTCGTTTGTCGACGACAGCAAGGTCAGTGATCACCATGCCATCATCCCCACTGAAAATCATGTTCATATGAGCGACTTCAATGAAAAGGAACGTAGACTATATGATCTGATCATCAAAAGATTCCTTGCGGTCCTGTTGCCTCCACATGAGTTCGAGCAGGTCACTGTAAAAGCCAATGCCGGCAGTGAAACGTTTACCGCCAGAGGCAGAACCGTCCAGAAGGAAGGCTGGAAAGCCGCCTATTCAAACAAATATGAGGACGAGGTGCAGGATGACATCAAAGACCAGCATCTGCCCCAGTTGAAAAAAGGAGACACTCTTAATGTTCTGCGTATCAGCGGAACATCAGGCCAGACGAGTGCGCCTGCACGCTTCACTGAAGCGACCTTGCTGTCAGCCATGGAGAGTCCAGCCAAGTACATGGAAGTGCAGGATAGGAAGCTGAAGGAAATACTGGATTCCACTGGTGGCCTTGGTACCGTTGCAACACGTGCGGACATCATTGATAAGCTGTTCAACGCATTCATGATCGAGAAGAATGGACAATCAATCAAAATTACATCAAAAGGCAGACAGCTGCTTGATCTTGTACCGGATGCGCTCAAATCACCTGCGACGACGGCAGTATGGGAACAGAAACTTGAAAGCATCGCCAAAGGACGCCTGAAGAAGGAAGATTTCATCCAGGAGATGAAATCTCACACGAAAGAAATTACAAAGGAAATCAAAAACAGCGATAAGAAGTATAAGCACGATAATATTTCCGGCAAGTCTTGCCCTGACTGTGGCAAGCCGCTCCTTGAGGTCAATGGCAAGAAGGGCAAGATGCTCGTCTGCCAGGATAGGGAATGTGGCCACCGTAAAAATGTTGCCAGAGTGACCAATGCCCGCTGTCCAAAATGCAAAAAGAAAATGACGTTGAGCGGAGAAGGCGAAGGTCAGATCTTTACTTGCACATGCGGCCATAGAGAAAAGCTATCAGCATTTGAAGCAAGAAGGAAGAAAGAAGGCCGCGGTAAAGTCGACAAGCGCACTGTCAAAAAGTATATGAAAGAGCAGGAAGCGGACGAGCCGATCAACAACGCACTTGCGGAAAAGCTTAAAGCATTGAATCTCGATAAGTAGTAAAGGGGATGGAATCAATGAAACAGTATATTGTTACAGTGATCAGTTTCGCAGTGATTTTCTTTATCACGATGGTAGTAACGAATATGATATTGGTGCTGTTCATGCCGACGGGAGTCTATAATGCGTGGGAAGTGGCCGGTCAGCACTCCAGCCAGGTTGTTGCCTATGACAGCTTTTCCATGGTGCCAATCATCATCTCAGCAGTTGTTGCTCTTCTGGTCAGTTACTTCTTTTATAGGAAGTTTGCAACAACAACCTCTTAGATGCCAGGTGGATTGTATTTTCAATCATCCTATGGCATAATACCTCGACAAGGTGGGACGAAGACAGGATAATGTTGCCACCTTGGAAAAAGGAGAGGTACTTTGACACGTTGTAGCAGTTGTCATGAAAACTGGAGCGCCAGTTCAGTACTTAAGCGATATACTGCAATTGCACCGGGCATGGCATGTCCGTCATGCGGTCAGATGCAGTATCTGTCCGAGAAATACAGGAAACGCAGCCTGATGGCCATGCTGCTGATTCCGTTATTGATGTTGATTCCAGCTTTCTTCGACATTTCAATTGCAGCCATGTCGCTATTGATCATAGCGGGATTTGCCGCAATTGCAGTCATCCATCTGTTCACCATCGAGCTGACGGGTGAGGATGGGGTATGGCGTAGAAGTCTGGTCGAATAGATTGAACGAACCACTAGACAGGGGTTGCCGAGCGGCAATCCTTGTCTTTTTTATGAAATGATCCAGTGGTCAAGGGCATCAACCGGAAGGATCTGTGTACATTTTTGATATAATTGGTGGACTACGCTACGATAAAGGGGAAGACATCATGGATATGGAAGCACTTTACGAAATGGCAAAACAGAAACTGAACACCAGAAGGACGAGCCGGCATGGCAAGATAGGGCATGTGGCTGCAGCCCTCGAAACTGCAGCAGGCAACATCTATACAGGAGTGGCCATGGACTTGCCATCCTCCATCGGATTCTGTGCAGAGCATTCTGCCATTGCAGCCATGGTGACGGCTGGCGAACAGGATATAGAAAGAATCATCGCTGTATATGAAGATGGGTCCATAATGCCACCATGCGGCAGATGCCGAGAGCTGATGAATCAGGTCGGTGAAAATAACTATGAATGTGAGATCGGGCTGCCTGATCGAGTAATGCAGTTGAAAGACCTGCTCCCTGAGCGATGGGATCTCAAATATTTGTAGACAGATGACTGGCAGAAATTATTTTATTACAGAACTATCAGAGGGAAAGGTGGGAAAAAATGGCACATTTCAATGAAATCAACACTACGGCACAAGGCAATACGAAAAAACTGCAAAAGAGCATTCCCGACACGATGAAAAGCTTCAAGAATCTTCAGGATGCAGCCTATGCACCAGGTGCATTGGATAAGAAGACGAAGGAATTTGCGGCATTGGCCTATGCCATTGCAGATAAATGTGAAGGATGCATCGGCAATCATGTCAATAAATTGATCAAACTCGGTGCTTCACGTGAAGAAATTGCGGAAATTGCCGGTGTCGCCATCGTCATGGGCGGTGGCCCAGGCAGTGTATACGGTGGCAAGGCACTGCAGGCATACGATGATGCAATGGAAGATCAATGATTGAGCGCGCAGTTCAGACCGATATTGAATATCTCGTAGAGCTTGCTGTGAAGCTTTGGCCAGGGAGCAGCAGGAATGAACTGGAAAGTGACTTTGATGGCTTTATTTCAAGTGCCGACAATGCCATGTTCCTAGCCAGGGCTGATGACTTGGTGCTCGGATTTGCACACTGCAGTCTGCGGAGGGACTATGTCGCAGGCGCAGAGAGCTCTCCTGCAGGGTATCTTGAAGGCATCTATGTAGATGAAGCCGAGAGATATAAAGGTCATGCGAGAAAACTCGTCGAAGCGTGTGAACAGTGGGCCAGGGACAAAGGATGTTCAGATTTTGCCAGCGATTGTCTCCATGATAATTCAGCAAGCATTGAAATGCATCAGCATCTCGGCTTCGATGAAGTGGAAAGAACGATTTCATTCCATAAAAAACTATGATCTGATCAAAAAGACCAGCGAATGGAAATCATCCGCTGGTCTTTGGATTGTCTATCAATCTTATCCTCTATAGGCCTCTTCCAAAGCCGCTATATCAAACTTCTTCATTTTCAGGAAGGCTTCCGTCACTCTATTGATCTGTTCACGGGATCCGTTGGCCATCATTTCCTCCATGACAGTCGGATAGATCTGCCAGGAAACACCAAATCTATCCTTCAGCCAGCCACATTGCTCACTTTCAGGAACAGCTGATAGTTCTTCCCAGTAGTAGTCGATTTCCTGCTGATCTCTACATTGGACCATGAGGGATACAGCTTCATTGAAATTAAAATCATGTTCTCCGGCGCTGTCCATGGCAGAAAACCATTGCTGGCCCAACCTGAAATCCCCATACATTACGGTACCCTTCTGATGAGGGGGCATATCATCTGGGTATTGAGCAATTTCTCCAACTTCTGAATCCGGGAAAATAGAAACGTAGTATTCGATGGCTTCTTCTGCTTTTCCATGATTTTTTCCTACGAACATCAAGGCAGGGACCACATTCACATGTTCAGGCCCGGAAGGGTCTGACAGTATCAGCTGCCAGGTTACTCCGTACTTATCCTGTACCCAGCCATACTTGCTGCTGAAGGGGTAAGAGTCGAGCGGCATCAGAGCAGTGCCGCCAGCCATCAGTCTGTTCCATGTGGATTCCAGTTTTTCCGACGCCGCTTCATCTGATGCAGAATTGAATAGAAGCATGAATGAAATGGAAGGGTTCAGCGTAAAGTAGGGACCGGCACTGATGGCCATGAATTTGTAGTCCATCAGTGTGAATGAAAGTGATGGTGTATCTCCCGAAGGCGTATCTTCCAGAAACGTTTTTACATTCGTTTTTGATTGCGGAAATACGGACGTGTAGAAATCCACTGCTTCTTCTGCCTGGGTGTCGAACCACAGATGGGGTACAATATGCTGACTTTTCATTTTAAATCCCTCCAGACTCTTTGCCATTATTATATCAGCTTCAAGAGTAATGATACACTAATGTGGAAGAGGGATTACGCAAAAAGCATTTGGTTGGAATTGGAAAAGGACGACATCATATTCCACCTATTTTCTCAACAAAAATTCACAGATGATCATGTTTTGGTTTTTTGAATAAAAATCTTCGAAGCAGCCATGATAAATACATGCACACCTGAAAGCGCACTAATTCATTGCAGTGGCAGTGTCTTAGTGGTAAATTTAATTGGAAAGAGACTTTGATAAAAGGGGTTTATGCATGCCTAATATTATAAATATCGATAGCCTGGAAGAGGCTCAGGCGCTTATCGGTGCAAACGATCAGCATATTACATTTCTCGAAGAGGAATTTGATGTCACTATTCATACTCTCGGCAATGAGATCACCGTGGGTGGTGAGAGTGATGAAAATGTCGAATTGACAGAAGATGTGCTGATCAATCTGCTGAAAATCATTCAGAGGGGGATGTCCATCAACCTGAGGGATGTCCAGTCTGCTGCAATGATGGCAAGAAAAGGTACGATCGAGTACCTTGCAGATCTTTATAATGAAGAAATCGCCCGGGACATAAAAGGCAAGGGTATCCGTGCCAAGACGACCGGACAGCGTCTCTATATTGAAAACATCAAGCGGACTGATCTGACTTTCGGAATTGGTCCAGCGGGTACCGGAAAGACGTTCCTGGCTGTTGTACTGGCATGTCAGATGCTCCGTGAGAACAGCGTGAAACGTATCGTACTCACAAGACCAGCCGTCGAAGCGGGCGAGAATCTCGGTTTCCTGCCGGGAGACCTGAAGGAAAAGGTGGATCCGTACTTGAGACCACTATACGATGGTCTGCATACCGTCCTTGGTGCAGAACAGACGGATCGTCTGATCGAACGTGGTGTCATCGAAGTTGCGCCTCTCGCCTATATGCGCGGTCGTACATTGAACGAGGCATTTGTCATTCTGGATGAAGCGCAGAATACGACTGAAATGCAGATGAAGATGTTCCTGACACGTCTCGGTTTCGGTTCAAAAATGGTCGTTACAGGGGACGAAACACAGATTGACCTTCCGGGTTCAACGAAAAGCGGACTGGTCGAGTCGGTACGTCTTTTGAATAATGTAAATGGCATCTCCATAAATAAAATGGATGAATCGGATGTTGTCCGCCATCCGCTTGTTTCCAAAATTATAAAAGCATATGAAAAGGAGTGAGCATCATGATCAACGTGGATTTTCTGGATGATGATGGCTTTGCCGATGAAAAAGAGAAAAGTGAGATTGAATCCCTGATCCAGTTTGCATACGACCATCTTGATGAGAAAGATGATGCGGAAGTCAGCATCTCGTTTGTCGATCAGGAAGAGATTCAGAGCATCAACCGCGACTATCGCAACAAGGATGCGGTAACGGATGTCATCAGTTTCGCCATGGAGGATGAGGAGGACAACCTGATTCATGAAGAAGCATTGCGTACACTTGGCGACATCATCATCTGTACGGATCGTGCGAGTGAGCAGGCCAAGGATTATGGGCACAGCTACAAGCGTGAGCTGATGTTCCTCAGCCTGCATGGTTTCCTGCACCTCCTCGGATATGATCATATGGAAGCGGAAGAGGAAAAGGAAATGAATGGCCTGCAGGATGAAATACTCGAAGCTTTCGGTATCACCAGAGAAGATTGATATGAGGCTGTTCAATAGGTTCAAGTACGCTGCCATGGGCATACGCTGGCTGGTCGGCAAAGACAATCATTTCATCATCCACTTCCTGCTGGCCGCTGTCACTGTGGTGGCCGGCGCAATACTGATGATTGAACGCATCGAATGGCTTTTCATCGTCAGCGCAATCTTTATGGTACTGATTGCCGAAGCTTTGAATACATCCATTGAAGCGTCTGTGGACCTTGCAACAGATGTGTACCATCCGCTGGCGAAAGCAGCCAAGGATGCAGGAGCGGCAGCAGTGCTGCTGTCTTCACTCTACGCGATCATTGTCGCGTTGTTTATTTTTTTACCTTATATGCTTTAGCGAGGAGATGTTGTTGTGAACGACGGAATATTTAAAGAAGAATGGCTTGAAGAGGTCAAAGTGGCCCAGAGCAGGGCATACACCCCATACTCGAAATTCAACGTAGGAGCACTGCTTGTTACAGAAGACGACCAGTATATATATGGTGCCAACATCGAAAATGCGGCATATCCTGCAACAATCTGCGCAGAACGCAGTGCGCTGGTGAGTGCCTATTCGAATGATATAAGGAAATTCAAGGCCATAGTGGTCATCACGGATTCAAAAGAACCTTCCAGCCCCTGCGGCACTTGCAGGCAGGTCATGAAGGAACTTTGTGAAGATGACATGCCGGTATACCTTGTGAGTCATGCCGGCGAGGTGATCAGGCGGACAGTGGATGATCTGCTGCCGCTCGGCTTTTCAGGAAAGGATATGGAATAATGACGGAAAATGAATTCAAATCGGGCTTTGTCAGTATCATTGGACGCCCGAACGTAGGTAAATCAACATTTATGAATAAAGTGCTGGGACAGAAGATTGCCATCATGTCGGACAAGCCCCAGACGACAAGAAACAAGATCCAGGGGGTTCATACGACTGAAACCAGTCAGATGATCTTCATCGATACACCGGGAATCCACAAACCGAAGCACCAGCTCGGAGAACATATGATGAAGGTGGCCAGGAATACGCTGAGGGAAACGGAAGCAATCCTGTTCCTCATCAATGTTTCCGAAGAGATCGGCCGCGGTGACGAATACATCATCGAAATGCTCAGAAACACGAGCACTCCAATCATCCTGGTGCTCAACAAGATAGATCTTGTGCACCCGGATAAGCTGATCCAGCAGATCGAGGTATATAAGGACAAGCTGCCTTTCTCGGATATTGTGCCGATTTCAGCTTTGCAGGGCAATAACGTCGACAAGCTGCTCGAAGTCCTTGAAACCTATCTTCCTGAAGGTCCGATGTACTATCCTGAAGACAGGATCACCGACCACCCCGAGCACTTCATCGTCAGCGAACTGATCCGTGAGAAAGCACTGCATCTGACAAGCCAGGAGATTCCGCATGCCATCGGTGTCGAAGTCGAGCGTATGAAGGAGAACGATCAGGGCGTCGTCCACGTCCAGGCGACCATCTACGTTGAGCGCGACTCGCAAAAAGGCATGGTCATCGGCAAGCAGGGCAAGATGCTCAAGGAGATTGGCCAGCTCGCCCGCATGGATATCCAAAATCTGCTGGGCAGCCAGGTCTACCTGGAACTGTGGGTCAAAGTCCAGAAGGACTGGCGGAATAAATCACAATTCATCCGTTCACTCGGCTATCGTGACGAGGAGTACTAGAACACAGGATGATATATCAGCAGAAAGGTGTAATGATCCGGCAGGCCAACTACAGTGAATCCAGCCGGATCATTACCGTACTGACAGAAGATGGCAGCCAGGTGCCTCTGATGTCGAGAGGCTTCAATAAGCCTAAAAGCCCGTTCATTGTCCTCAGACAGGGTATAAAGGAAGCGCTGTTCACATACAACCGTTTCAAAGGCATGGGTACACTCAATGAGGTCGATGTCATCCAGCCTTTCAAGAAAGTGAATGGCGATTTTACGGTATACACTTATGGTTCATATATTATGGAGCTCATTACGCACGCACTGGAAGAGGATATGAAACAGGACAGTTTCTATCGCCTGCTGATCCGGTCGCTCGGACTACTGGAAGGGGAAAGCGAACCGGCTGGCGTCACGGCATTCACTGGTATCAAGATGCTGCCGTACTATGGTGGCCAGATCAATGTCGACGAATGCGCAGTCTGCGGCACGCGGGACCGGTCGCTGTTCACACACTACTCATTCAGCCATCACAGTGTCATCTGCGCACGATGCATCAATGAAGAGATAAAAGGGATTGTACCCATCAGCAACCGGGTTCTCTATCTGGCCGGCTATATGAAGCATGTACCGATCGATAATGTTGAATCCGTCAACATTTCAAAGGAGAATGGCAGGCTGCTGCTGTCATTCATTGAAATGATCTATGACGAATATACCGGCGTCTACTTCAAATCGAGACGACTGATCAAATCGATGGAGGACGCCGGCCAGTAGTATCCATTGCAAAAAGGCAAAACAAATAAGGAATCCCGGGGGCTGCCCCGGGATTCCTTATTCTTATCTAGTATTTGATTTTCTGTTTCAGGAAGTCATTCAGTTCATCGATTGCTACACGTGTCTGCTCCATCGTGTCACGATCCCTCACTGTCACTTTATTGTCCTCGAGGGAATCAAAATCGAATGTGATGCAGTATGGTGTACCGATTTCATCCTGGCGTCTGTAACGCTTGCCGATGGACTGGGATTCATCGAATTCGACGTTGAATTCGCCGGCAATCTTTTCGTACACTTTGATTGCGTCCCCGCTCAATTTCTTGGACAGCGGCAATACAGCGGCCTTGAATGGCGCCAGTTGCGGATGGAATCTCAGTACAGTACGGGACTCGCCATTGTCCATCTCCTCTTCATCATATGCATCGCACAGGAAGGCGAGGGCCACACGATCAAGTCCAAGTGAAGGTTCGA
This sequence comes from Salinicoccus hispanicus, assembly GCF_009831115.1. Taxonomy (GTDB): domain Bacteria; phylum Bacillota; class Bacilli; order Staphylococcales; family Salinicoccaceae; genus Salinicoccus; species Salinicoccus hispanicus. Next base: position 491,913 of record NZ_WUUK01000001.1, read on the forward strand.
TGCAGTATGGAATATACTTCTCACCTGTCTCCTGGTCATGGTAGGTGAAGTCTTCATTGGAATGCTCCATATGCTGACGCAGGTCGAAGTCGGTACGGCTCGCGATGCCCCAGAGTTCGCCCCAGCCGAATGGGAACTTATACTCGATATCCGTTGTCGCATTGGAGTAGTGGCTCAGTTCATCCGAGTCATGGTCGCGCAGTCTCGTATTGTCATCGGACATGTTCAATTCCTGCAGCCATTTGACAGCAAAGTCCTTCCAGTAGTTCTGCCACTCTATTTCAGTTCCCGGCTTGCAGAAGAACTCGAGCTCCATCTGATCGAATTCACGCGTCCTGAATGTGAAGTTGCCTGGTGTGATCTCATTACGGAATGATTTTCCGACCTGACCGATACCAAACGGCAGCTTCTTGCGCATTGTACGCTGTGCATTCTTGTAGTTGACGAATATGCCCTGCGCCGTTTCCGGTCTCAGGAAGATTTCGTTTGTGGAGGATTCTGTTACACCCTGGAATGTCTTGAACATCAGGTTGAACTGTCTGATGTCGGTGTAGTTATGTGCCCCACAGATCGGGCATGTGATATTACGCTCATCGATGATGCGCTTCATCTCATCAAAGCCGAGGCCGTCTGCTACGAAAGAATCGTCTTCCTTCTGGATGACATCTTCGATCAGCTTGTCTGCACGATGCCTCGATTTGCATTCCTTGCAGTCGATCATCGGGTCATTGAAGTTGCCGAGGTGTCCGGATGCTTCCCATGTTTTCGGGTTCATCAGGATGGCTGCATCCAGTCCGACATTGTACGGGGATTCCTGGATGAATTTCTTCCACCATGCCTGCTTGACGTTGTTTTTCAGCTCGACACCAAGTGGACCGTAGTCCCAGGTATTTGCAAGCCCTCCATAGATTTCACTGCCTGGAAAGACAAAACCTCTTGTCTTGGCCAGGTTTACAATTGTTTCCATTTCCATTCTGTTCGACTCCTTACATTTGAAATTGGGTCAAGTATGGTCGATAAATAACAAACGTCCCCGGATAACAGTACTGTTATCCGGGGACGAGCATAGCCCGCGGTTCCACCCCAATTAGTGTAAACACTCCGCTTTTATATTTATCTGTAAGATCATATGCCAGTTCAATGTTAAGCTCGCACCATCCTTAACTCGCTTCAATAACATTATAGCCACTGTACAACTATTGTGCAATCTTTTGTCGATATTTCTTTATTCGTCTGAATGTATTATAATTGGGTATGTTGGGAGTGAGGGCATGGAACTGAATGAGAGACAAGAAAAAATACTCAAAATTGTAAAACAGCATGGACCGATCACTGGCAGCAAGATAGCTGAGCAGCTGTCTCTGACACGCGCAACGCTCAGGCCGGACCTCGCAATACTGACCATGTCCGGGTATCTCGATGCACGCCCGCGCGTCGGCTATTTCTATACCGGCAAGGAAACGGAAGAAGTCATGACTTCGAAGATCCGCAATATTCTGGTGAGCGAAGTGCAGAGTATACCGATTCTGATCAAAGAGGATACTTCCATCTATGAAGCGATCGTCAAGATGTTTCTGGAAGATGTCGGTACACTTTATGCCATCGATGAAAGAAGGGGGCTTGCCGGGGTCATCTCACGTAAAGATCTGCTGAGGGGCACGATGGGGGCAAATGATATAGAAAAGACGCCTGTCAGCGTCATCATGACACGCAAGCCGAATATCACGATATGCTATCCGAACGACCTGCTGGTATATGCTGCGAACCAGCTGATAGAGAAGCAGATCGACTCACTGCCGGTTGTTGAAACACAGGACGGCATCGATCAGGTGATCGGCAGGGTGACCAAGACGACCATTACAAGGGTATTTGTCAATCTCATGGAATAAGGAAGTGTTTTAATGTCGAATATTAAAGTGATCATCGCTTCGGATTCAGTAGGTGAAACCGGTGAGCTTGTGGCCAAGGCATGCCTGTCACAGTTCAACATTGAAGAATCCGATGACGTGCTGATCAGATATCCATATATAGAGAGTGAAGATAATGTGGATGATGTCATCGATCTTGCCAGGAGCAAGAAAGCGATTGTCGTATTTACAATCATCACGCCTGAACTCAGAAAGTACATCAAGCAGGAACTGATTGCTGAAAACGTGCCATCAGTCGATATCATGGGACCACTCATGAACATCCTTGAAGGACAGTCGGAAGAAGCGCCATATTATGAACCAGGCCGCGTACACCGTCTGGATGAAGACTACTTCAAGAAGATCGAAGCTATTGAATTCGCGGTCAAATATGATGACGGCAAGGATGCCAGTGGACTGGACAAGGCGGATATCGTGCTGATCGGTGTGTCCAGAACTTCCAAAACACCGCTCTCACAGTATCTTGCCCATAAGAAGTACAAGGTGATGAACGTACCACTCATGCCTGAAGTCACACCGGCTAGAGAGCTTTTTGAAGTGGATCCGAAAAAATGTGTCGGACTGAAGATCAATCCGGTATCTCTGAACAAGATCAGAAAAGAGAGACTGGCACAGCTCGGTCTGAAAGATACAGCAAGCTATGCCAATGACCAGCGGATCCAGGAGGAGCTCGAGTATTTCAATGAAGTGGTCGGCAAGATCGGTTGTCCGGTCATTGATGTATCCGAAAAGGCGATTGAAGAAACAGCCAATCAGATTATGAACTATGTCGAAGGACGATCAGATATTAAGGGATGATGTGATTGAGAATATCAGATGAAACAGTAGAAGCAGTTAAACAGGGGACCGACATCACCGAACTGGTTTCCAGTTATATCAAACTGGAAAAGCGCGGGCGAAACTATGTCGGTCTCTGCCCGTTCCATAATGAAAAGACACCGTCCTTTACAGTCAGTCCGGATAAGCAGATATGCCATTGCTTCGGCTGCAAAAAGGGGGGCAACGTGTTCCAGTTCTATATGGAAGTTGAGAACATATCGTTTGCTGAAGCGGTCCGCAAGCTCGGCAAGCCGCTTGGAGTCGAGATTGCTGCTTCCGAAGAAGGCGCCAGTGACAGTGAGATGCAGCTCATCAGGATCCATGAATATATGACGGATCTCTACCATCACATTCTCATGCATACAAAAGAGGGCGAGAGTGCACTCGAGTATCTTGAGGACAGGGGATTCACATCCGAGATCATCCGCAAGGAAAAGATTGGCATCGCGCCCGACATGCGGGATTTCACCAAAAATGCGCTTTCTGACAAAGGGTTCAGTCTGGAACTTGCCTTCCAGGCCGGAATCATTTCCAGAAATGAAGAGAATTTCTCCTATTATGATCGGTTCAATGGCAGAATAATGATTCCGATCCGCAATCACCAGGGCTATATCGTCGGTTACACCGCACGCAGTGTGGACGGACGGGAACCAAAATACCTCAATACACCGGAGACTTCCATTTTTCAGAAGAGGCGTCTCCTCTATAACTTGAGCGATGCCCGCAAAGATATCAGAAAACAGGATGAAGTCATTCTGATGGAGGGTCACCTGGACATTGTCAAAGTGAAAATGACGAGTGTAGGCAATGTCATCGGCCTGATGGGTACTGCGCTCAGTGAGCAGCATATCCAGTCGCTGACCCGTCTGGCGTCAAATGTCACCCTGATGTTCGATGGGGACGATGCCGGACAGAGTGCACAGCTGTCGCTTGGCGGTGACCTGCTCGAAGCCGGGCTCAATGTCTTCGTCATTTCCATGCCAAAAGGTATGGATCCGGACGAATATATCGAAAAGAATGGGAAAACAGCTTTCGAAAATCTCGTCAAAAATGAAAAACGGCACTATATCCACTTCAAGGCGGAATATCTGCTTGAAGAGAGCATGAACAATGATATGGCTTTTTCAAATAATATCCGTACTTTGACAGAGCATCTTAAACATGTCAGAGATCAGGTGATCAAGGATCGGCTGATCCAGCATATCAGCCAGCTCTATAAAGTGGACCGCCAGTCGATCGAGCAGAATGTGCCTGCATCTGCAGGCGGATATGCATCAAGACCAAGAGAGCAGGCGCGGCCCCAGCAGCTGCCGCTCCGGGAACGTAAGGAACGCTACCTTCTCCGTACCTTGATGAAAGATAGAAGCCTCTTGGTGAATTTCCAGAAGAATATAAGCGAAGAAGTATTAACCACACCTGTTTATTATGTTATATTTAGAGGGTTGTGCAGATATTTTGACAGATACGATGATTTTGATTTATCATCGTTCAGCCAGTATATTGAAGGAGAGCATTTCAGTACTGCGATGGAAATCGACGCTCTGGTCATCCATGACGATATCACGAGTGAAGAAGTCAATGATTATATAGAAGACTTAAGTGGTATTAGGAATAGTGAGAAAGAGAAGCAGCTTCTGCTTCTCAAGCTTCAGGATGCAGAGAACAGCAATGACGATGAACTCCAGGCAAAATTGGTACACCAGTTGAACGAAATTAACAGTCGCTATAAAAGGTGAGTGTGAAGTCTGAATAGGAGGGCTTTAAATGGCAGACAAAAACATACAGACAACCGAAACGAAAGATGTCGAACTGTTCACTTCAGTAGAACAAGTCAAAAATCATCTCGTAGAGAAAGGGAAGACACAAGGTCATCTATCCCACGAAGAGATTGCAGATAAATTGTCCAGTTTCGAGCTGGACGCAGATGCAATGGACGAGTTTTTCGACGAAATCAATGAACATGACATCCAGCTGATCAATGAAAAGGATGCGACGGATGCAGACGAAAAACTGAATCTGCATGATATGAGTGCACCACCGGGTGTGAAGATCAACGATCCTGTCAGAATGTACCTCAAGGAAATTGGACGTGTGGATCTTTTGAGTGCCCAGGAAGAAATTGAATTGGCAAAGCGCATCGAACAGGGTGACGAAGTGGCCAAAAGCCGCCTGGCTGAAGCCAACCTCCGACTCGTAGTCAGCATTGCCAAACGTTATGTAGGACGCGGCATGCTGTTCCTCGACCTGATCCAGGAAGGCAACATGGGTCTGATCAAGGCAGTTGAGAAGTTCGACTTCTCCAAAGGCTTCAAATTCTCCACTTATGCAACATGGTGGATCAGACAGGCAATCACACGTGCGATTGCCGACCAGGCACGTACAATCCGTATACCTGTCCACATGGTCGAGACAATCAACAAGCTGATCCGTGTGCAGCGCCAGCTGCTCCAGGACCTTGGCCGGGAGCCGATACCTGAAGAGATTGGTGAGGAAATGGATTTGCCTGCTGAGAAAGTCAGGGAAATTCTCAAGATTGCACAGGAGCCCGTATCCCTTGAAACACCGATCGGCGAAGAGGATGACAGCCATCTTGGTGATTTCATCGAGGACCAGGAAGCTCAGAGCCCATCCGATCATGCAGCATACGAACTGCTGAAGGAACAGCTCGAAGATGTACTTGATACGCTTACAGATCGTGAGGAGAACGTTCTCAGGCTCAGATTTGGTCTGGATGACGGCAGAACCCGCACACTTGAGGAAGTTGGAAAAGTATTTGGAGTCACACGCGAGCGGATCAGACAGATTGAAGCAAAAGCTCTGAGAAAACTGAGACATCCAAGCAGAAGCAAGAGATTGAAAGATTTCATGGACTGATTGAGCGGTTCCAGCGGTGAAATTTTTCAGAAAAAATCTTTTGACTTTACTCATATTTAATATACAATTATATATGTGAATATGTATATGGATATATATTAGGGAGGTTGTTTTATGAATCGTAATCCGATCGTGCCTTTTATACTTATCATCTTTCTCGGCATCGGCCTTGTTTTCCTGCTCTCCTCTCAAGGAGCGACTTCTGACGAAGAAGGCGAAGGCGAAGATGTTGCGAGCGAAGAAGGTAGTGAAGGTGGAGAAGGCGGCGAGGAAGCTTCTTCTGGAGACTTTGATGCTGAAGGATATGCACGTGACAACTGTGCTTCATGTCACGGACAGGACTTCTCGGGCGGAATGGGTCCTGCACTTGCAGGAACTGGTCTTTCTGAGGAAGAGTTCGCTAGTACAGTAAGAGAAGGTCCAGGTTCAATGCCTGCATTCAGCGAAGATCAAGTCGCAGATGAAGAACTGACTGCACTGCACCAATTCTTCTCGGAACAATAATTTATATTAAACTTCCACACATCCAGTGTGGAAGTTTTTATTTATCTTGGATGGAGGCAATTCAATGCTAGATGCTAGATTACAGAAAGTTTTAGATTTCATCACCGGAGAACGTCTGCTCGACATCGGTTCGGACCATGCCTATCTGCCAATCGAAGCAGTAGGGAAAGGAATCGTCCAGTATGCTATCTGCGGAGAAGTGGTCAAAGGCCCATATGAGTCTACAGTCAGGAATATCGAGAAAGAAAATATGACGGATAGGATCGAAGCAAGGTTCGGATCGGGTCTTGAAGTTGCACGACCTGAAGACGCAGTCGATACTGTCACCATATGCGGAATGGGCGGACCGCTCATTGCAGATATTCTTCAAACCGGTTTCAATCATCTTGGCGGGGTTCCGAGGCTCGTACTTCAAGCGAACACTTATACATATCCGATCAGAAAGGCACTCGTTTCTCTCGGGTATGAAATCATCGAAGAGACAATCATTCAGGATGGACACCACTTCTATGAGATCATCGTGGCGGAAGCAGGGGATGCAGACTATGATGAAGCTGAACTTACTTTTGGACCGATACTGCTCCAAAAGCGTGAAGCAGCGTTTACCCTCAAGCTCGAACGGGAACTGGAACATCAGCAGAACATCTACCGGAATCTTAAGAACAATTCTTCCAATATACAGAGGCTTGAAGAGGTTTCTGATACAATCAATGCATTGAAAGAGGTGCTTGAACTGTGAAGGTAAAAGAGCTGATGGCAATACTTGATGAAATTGCACCATTCAAGGATAGTGAGAAATGGGATAATACAGGGCTTCTTGTCGGTGATGAGGAAGATGAGGTGTCTGGCATACTGACTACCCTCGACTGTGCCCATGCGACGGTCGAGGAGGCCATTGAAGCAGGTGCGAATGTCATCATTGCCCACCACCCGTTAATTTTCCCGGATATTTCCCAGGTTGTCGAAGCAGGGGTCGGAGCAGTGGTTAGAAATCTGATCAGAAATGACATCACTCTTATCGCCATGCATACCAATCTTGATCACCAGCCTGATGGTGTCAGCCATATGATTGCAGATGCACTTGGAGCAGAGGAGACAGAAATACTGATCAAACACGAATATTTCTATAAGAAGCTCCGTGTCAACATATCGAAGGGGGATGTCAGCCAGCTGAAAAAAGATCTTTCAGCAGCAGGGGTCGGTCATCAGGGCGACTACTCGGAATGCTTTTTCGAATACCCGGTCAAAGGGCAGTTCCGTCCAGGTGATAACGCCGATCCATACATCGGTGCTCAAGGTGAACTTGAGCATGTGGACGAATACATCGTGGAAGCCATATTCGAGGCCGCCCATGAAAATCAGGTGATTGATGCACTTGTCGCATCACATCCCTATGAAGAGCCCGTCTATGACGTACTGACATTGAAAAAACCGAGCGACAAGGGTCTCGGTATCAAATTCAGCTATGATGGTACACTGACGGATCTGGTTTCCCTGATCAAGGACAAGACGGGCCACTCTGTGGTCAACGTCGTGGACGGCGGCAGTGACAGCATTCGAAAAGTGGGTATCATCGGCGGAGCAGGTATGAGCTACATTGACGCTGCATTTTCTCAAGATATCGATGTACTGATTACGGGGGATGTGAAATATCATGAAGCCTACGATGCCAAACTGGCTGGAAGATCAATCATTGATGCCGGACACTATATCGAGGCCATCATGGCTCACGGACTGAAGCAGCTGATAGAAAAACGGACCGATATTGATGTCTGTGCCACAACGGTATCCACCAATCCATTTGAATAGCAGAAGAAAGGCCCTGGAAGCGATAACTTCCAGGGCCTTCTTACTATTCCATGATTTTAACAGGTTTTGCTTTTTTGATCTTCGGCAGTATCTTATCCTTCGGTACCGTTGAAACAGGTTCATTCGGCGTCTTTTCATCATAGTCCTTGATATAGTCGATGACTTCCTTGACGAGCGGCGTCGGCGTGGAAGCACCTGCTGTAACGGCGACACTACCTATACCTTCGAGCCATTCATTTTTCAGCTCACTCAACGAACTGATCCGGTGAGCATTGGTGTGGGCGATCTCCTTTGAAACTTGAGCAAGTCTGTTGGAATTATTACTTTTCGGGTCACCGACTACAATCAGCAGATCGGCTTCTTTCGCTTGCTCTGCCACTGCTTCCTGTCGGACCTGTGTGGCCAGGCAGATTTCCTTATGCACTTCGATATGCGGATACTGGGCTTTCAGCTGGTCCATGAGGTGGCTGACATCCCATTGGCTCATCGTCGTCTGATTGGTTACAATCAGCTTCTTATTAATCAGCTCTTCCGGCAGTGCTTTCACGTCATCAATCGTTTCCACAAGGTGGACATGGTCCGGCGATACACCGATGGCGCCTTCCGGTTCAGGGTGCCCCTTCTTGCCGACATAGATGACATCATATCCCTTATCTGTCTTCTCGCGTATGAGCTGATGGGTCACCTCAACATCAGGACATGTCGCGTCTATACAAGTCAGACCCTTTTCCTTGGCTCTCTCTTTGACTTGTGGAGACACGCCGTGCGCTGTGAAGATGACGGTACCTTCGTCGATACCTTCCAGAATTTCAAGCCTGTTGGCGCCGTCCAATGTACGGATGCCGTCCTCTTCAAATGCATCTGTGACATGCTTATTATGCACAATCATGCCGAGTATATATATTGGCCGGGGCAGTGTCTTGTCCATAGAGGCATTTCTGGCGATCACCATTGCATCTACAACACCATAACAGTACCCACGCGGGCTAATTTTAATAATATCCATGAAGTCTATTCCTCCCTTATATCCATTATAAACAATATCACACTTTTTTTAAATCAACACGCAGTATGAATGATGTGTGGCTTAACATCTTCATATCAGTTATAATATAACCTGAGTTTATTAAAGAAATCAGGTGAAACCATGAGTAGTGCTTTTAAAAGATTCCAATTCAGCGATCAGATGCTGGAAGCAATCGAACGTATAAATTTTACACACCCGACCCTGGTACAGGAGCGTGTGATTCCAAAAGTATCCAAAAGAGAAAACGTCGTGGCGCAGTCGGAGACGGGCAGCGGTAAATCCCACTCATTCCTTCTGCCGATCGTCCATGAAATCGATACGGATAAATCCCATACACAGTCAGTCATCCTCGCACCTACAAGAGAACTGGCGAAGCAGCTCTATCAGATGACGAATGAACTGCTGAAATCATTTCCGGAGATCAGTGCAGCTGCCTTCATCGGTGGAACGGACATCGAGCGGGATGTAGTGAAGGCCGGGAAGTCTCCGCATATCGTAATCGGTACGCCGACACGCATCAAGGACTTGAGAGATAAGGGCGGTCTGAATCTTCACGCGGTAGAAAGTCTTGTCATAGATGAGGCGGATCTTATGATCGACCTCGGATTCCTTGAACAGATCGACAGCATTTCATCAACTGTCAGCGACTCCTGCCAGTTCCTCGTCTTCTCTGCAACCATTCCGGAAGCTTTGAGGGTGTTCCTCCGGAAGTATATCGGAGAGACTGAGATCATCATCATCGATCAGCCGAGGAATAAGGCGTCAATCCATTACAGCCTGGTGCCTGTAAAAGGAGATGACAAAGCGGGCAAAGTGCTCGCTCTGACCAAAGATATCACGCCCTACATCGGTCTGATATTCGCCAATTCCAAAGATCGTGCAGATGAACTGTTCGAATATCTCAACAGCAACGGCGTAAATGTCGGTCTCTTCCACGGTGGATTGAAACCGAGAGAGCGTACGAAGGAGATCCGGAAAATCCGTGATCTTGAATATGTCTGGGTCGTGGCCAGCGATCTCGCTGCAAGAGGTCTGGATATAGACGGTGCGTCGCACGTCATCAATTTTGACATCCCTAAGGACATCGAGTTCTTTACACACCGTGTTGGCCGTGTGGGCAGGGGCGAATACAAAGGTAATGCAATTACGCTCTATACACCAGATGAAGAATATCTGGTCAATGCGCTCGAGAGCAAAGGCTATAAATTTGCACACGAGGATATTCGCAAAGGTGAACTTGTTGAAATAAAGTCAAGGACACAGCGTGCAAAGAGAAAGCATCAGGAAGACAACCTCGAAAGCCAGCTCTCACACAGGGTGAAAAAGCCGAAGAAAGTCAAGCCCGGCTATCGACGTAAGATGAAGTACGAGCTTGATACGCTGAAAAAGCAGGAACGGTTGAAGCATTCCAAGAGCAAAAAGAATAAAAGATAGCAACATAGAAAGGTGAATGAGATGCTGATAGGATCACATGTTTCCATGAGTGGGAAAAAAATGCTGGAGGCGGCAAGCATATCCGCCCAGAGCTATGGGGCGAATACGTTCATGATCTACACAGGTGCACCCCAGAATACAAGAAGGAAAAAAGTGGAAGATTTGAACATCGAAGCCGGCAAACGGCATATGGCTGACAATGGTATGTCAAACATTGTCGTCCATGCACCGTATATCATCAATATTGCGAATTCCGAACGCGAAGGTGTATTCGATCACGGTGTTGAATTTCTGCAGGAAGAGATTGTCCGTACCGAGCACCTCGGTGCCAAACAGATTGTACTGCATCCGGGAAGTCACGTGGGTACAGGTGCCGATCGCGGAATAAAGTCCATCATCGAAGGTCTGAATGAAGTCCTGACGAACGACCATGATGTCCAGATTGCCCTTGAAACGATGGCAGGCAAAGGATCGGAAGTCGGACGGACATTCGAAGAACTTGCTGAAATCATCAGTGGAGTGACAAATAATGAGCGCTTGAGTGTATGTTTTGATACTTGCCACGTTCATGATGCCGGATATGATATCGTCAATGATTTCGATGGTGTGCTTGAATCATTTGACCGGATCGTCGGTAAAGACCGTATCAAAGTGCTGCATATCAACGACTCGAAAAATGAAGTCGGTGCCCATAAGGACCGCCACGAGAATATCGGTTTCGGTCATATCGGTTTTGACGCGCTTTCCTATATCGTCAATCATCCCGAGTTCGAAGCTGTACCGAAAATTCTTGAAACACCTTTTGTCGGTCCAGACAAGAAAAGCAGAATTGCACCATACAAGCATGAGATTGAAATGATCAGAAGTGGACAGTTCAATCCTTCCTTGAAAGAAGAAATCAATCCAATGATGATTGAACAGGAACAGCAATAGCAGAGGACCAGGATGCCCTTATGGGCATCCTGGTTTTATTTCGTAATCATTCCTATTTACAAAACGTAACGATTCCTTTATAATACTGTAGTGATTAAAAATAAAGGAGACAACGTGATGGCACATCCGATATTTGAACTGAAAAATATCTCCTATACTTACAAAGATAAACTCGAGACCACACCGGCTCTGAAAAATATCAACCTCCAGGTCCACAAGGGGGACTTTGTCGCTCTGGTTGGACCGAATGGTTCAGGCAAGACGACATTGCTGAAACTGATACTTGGTGTTCTGCGTCTGCAGACAGGCGAGATCAACATCAACGGCAAAAGCATACGCAATTACCAGTCCTGGCAGGAAGTCGGCTACGTATCACAGAAGTCGAACAGCTTCAGTAAAGGATTTCCTGCGACAGTAGGAGAAGTGGTTCTCAGCGGGCTGACAAAAGAAAAAGGGCTGTTCAAGCGTTTCAACAGAAAGGATCGACAGAAACTCAAGGAAGTCCTCGAGCTTCTGAACATCAGCCATCTGCAGAACAAGAACATCTCCCTGTTGTCCGGTGGACAGACACAGCGTGTCTTCATCGCCAGGGCACTGATCAATAATCCTTCCATTCTGGTGCTGGATGAGCCGACTGTCGGCATCGATGCAAAGCACGTCAAAGAATTCTATGACGTGCTTTTCAAGCTTAAATCGCAGTCGGTCACGATTCTGCTCGTCACCCACGATATCGGCGTCGTCGTCGATCATGCAGATGAAGTGGCATGTCTGAATGAGAGCCTTCACTTCCATGGTACCAATAATGAATTCAAGAACCTTGGCGAAGCCGAACTGTCGAAAATATACGGCTTCCCGCTACAGCTTGTCAGTCATGACCACGAAAGGAGCACTACAAGTGATACAGGCGCTTATTGATTATGATTTTATACGCTACTCTTTCATCAGTGGTCTGATTGCAGGACTCATTGCACCTCTGATCGGCACGTTCATCGTCATCAGAAGACTGTCACTCATTGCTGATGCACTGAGCCATGTGACGCTCGGGGGCATCACCTTTGGCGTCTATCTGTCATCGCTGGTCGGAATGACGATCAATCCGCTGATTACAGGTATCATATTTTCAGTATTCGGTGCACTTGGTATCGAACGTCTGCGTGGTGTGTACAAGCACTACCAGGAACTTGCCATACCGATCATCATGAGCTTCGGCGTCGCGCTCAGTGTGCTGTTTCTCTCCCTCGCTGATGGGTTCAACCAGGATCTGTTCGGATATCTATTCGGCAGTATCAGTGCCGTCAATTCCTTTGATCTTATTTTAATTTCAGTTATCGGCGTTGTTGTCCTTATCTTCATATATCTACTATATAAAGAGATGTTCCTCGTTTCTTTTGATGAAGAATATGCGAATGTGATGAATATCAGCAAATGGATCCACTTCCTGTTCATCATTGTTGTTGCGCTTGTCATCAGTGCGTCAATGAGGATTGTCGGCATACTGCTTGTCAGTGCTTTGATGACATTACCGGTAGCTGCTGCAATGCGTGTAACTTCAAGTTTCAAACAGCTGATGATCATGAGTGTCATATTCGGTGAACTGTCAGTCATCATCGGACTTTTCCTGAGTTTCCATCTTGATGTATCACCAGGGGGTACAATTGTACTTATCTCTCTGGCTCTACTTGCCGTAACCATTATTCTTGACCGGATCGGAGTGAAAAGACGTGGCGAACCAACTGAATCAATATAAAGATAAACTGAAAGAAAATAGCCTCAAGATTACTCAGAAAAGAATGCGTATGATCGAGCTGTTTCTCGACGAAAACAGGTATCTGAGTGCCAAGGATGTCCAGGAGCTGCTGAAGGAAGAGTATCCGGACATCAGCTATGACACGATCTATCGCAACCTATATACTCTGAAAGACATAGATGTGCTTGAGCAGACAACACTTTCAGGGGAGATGCATTATAAAATCTCGTGTACAACACATCATCACCACCATTTCATATGCGATGAATGCGGTGTGACCCGTGTCATCCACTACTGTCCGGTACAGAAATGGGAAGATGAACTGGATGATGTCGAAATTAAAAATCATAAGGTTGAGCTATACGGTTTATGTGGCGAATGTAAAAAGGCTAGAACTTGATCAAGTTCTAGCCTTTTTTTATTGACACCACTGTACATATTGTATATATTAAATATATACAATATAAACGGAGATGATTTCATGAATATCCGAATCTCGAATCAGAGTGACATTCCTATCTATGAACAGCTTAAAAGGGAAATCATCAGACTCATCATGAATGGAGAACTGAGACCCGGAGACCCATTATTGTCGATGCGCTCACTCGCCAAGGAACTGAGCATCAGCATCATAACCACCAAGCGCGCCTACCAGGATCTCGAGGCCTCCGGTTATGTGTATTCCGTTGTCGGCAAGGGCACATTCGTCAGTGAACAGAATGCCGAGAATAGAAGAGAACAGATTCTTGTCGAAATTGAAAAGAAGATTGAAGATCTGCTGAAGACATCAAAACAAGTCGACCTATCCGTTGAAGAATTGGCGGAAATGATGAAAGTCATGGAGGATGAGCATATATGAATGCGATCACTGTTACAGGACTGGATAAGAATATGGGTGGATTCAAACTGGAAAGTATCGATATGAATATAAGGAAGGGCTACATCACCGGTCTGATCGGAGAAAATGGCGCCGGCAAATCCACAGTGATCAATCATATGCTGGGACTCAAGAAACAGGATGCAGGTCGGATCAATATTCTGGATAAAGATCTGGAAGCAGAAAGAACGGCACTCCTGAACAGCATCGGTCTGGTGTTTGCTGAAGATCGGCTGCCACAGAACGTAACCCCGGTAAGACTGAGCAAGCTTCTGCGTACTTTCTATGACCAGTGGGATAAAGAGACGTTTTTCTCATACTTGAAAACATTCAACGTCAATATGGATCGCAGGATAAAGTACCTGTCCACAGGAGAAAAAGTCAAACTATCGATTGCCATTGCATTGAGCCACAAGGCAGAACTTCTGATTCTTGATGAACCGACGTCTAACCTCGATCCGACCTTCCGCATGGAACTGCTTGAAATACTTCAGGAATTGATGATCGATGAGGAAATTACGATTCTTTTCAGTACTCACATCACATCGGACCTGGATAAAATTGCGGATTATATCATCATGATAGACGATGGAAAGATCATATTTGAAATGGAGAAGGAAACACTTTTTGAAACATACAGGAAAGTGAAGGGCAGCAAAGCGCTTCTCGATGATGAGACCAAGTCACTGCTTATCGGTGCCACCAGCAACGCGCTTGGTTTTGAAGGGATGTCGAAAGAATACGAAGCGTTCAAAGAGCTGTATGGCAACAAGGTTATTATTGAGAGTTTGACAATAGATGAAATCATGTACTACATCAAAAAGGAGAAGAGGGGATTTGACAATGTATAAGCAGCTTGTTCTGAATCTGTTCCATTCGAAATGGATATGGTACATCGGTATTGCTACTATCATTATAAATGTCATTACAGCTCTGCTGCCATCCGACACCCAGCCGATTATACTTCAATTCAGCAACTCGCTTAATATGATTGCAATCATATTTACGACATCATCGTACTTGAGCATCCATGACCTGCTGAGAAAAAATAACAATCATTATTTCTACTATGCACTGCCAAACACCAAGAAGGGGATACTGAAAGGGGAGTATGTCTACTACATCATGATGCTGATTCTGACTTCCCTGATCATCGCGAGCTATCTCGCCACGAATAAGGAAATGTACTATGTTTATGGATTTATGATGATCATCGGGGTCTGTCTAACTGTTATGAGTCTATACTATCTTGGCTTTGCGAAGTACTGGATGCGTTATGTCTTCACAGGCTATTTTCTCTATGGCATACCCGTAGTGACTACATTTCTGTTTCATTTCCTACCATTGAGAAACGTTAACGAAATGGACCGTGCTTTGCCAGGATTCGACTTCTATCTTTACCATCTTCCAATATATACTTTGATCATCGGTGTGATCATGTTCATCCTGACGTACTTTATCAACCTCAGGAATATAACCAAATACGACATGATATAAAAGAAGTCCTCCAAACCAGAGTTTGGAGGACTTCTCAAAGCTTCTATCTATTTTGCAGCTTCTGCTTCTTCTTTCGCCTTGCGTTCTTTTTCGTAGTGCTCTTCTGCAAGTATATCGATTTCCTTCTTCAGTTCCTCGACCATGATATCTTCCGGTACTTTTCTCACCGTCTTGCCATGCATGAAGAGGAGGCCTTCGCCACGGGCACCGGCGATGCCGATGTCTGCTTCGCGTGCTTCACCGGGTCCGTTGACCGCACACCCGAGTACAGCAACTTTAAGTGGCGCCTTGATGGTGGAAATGTATTCTTCGACCTCATTGGCGATTGAAATGAGGTCGATTTCGATGCGGCCGCAAGTCGGACATGCAATCAGTGTCGCAGCGTTACTTGCCAGACCATAGCTTTTCAGCAGTTCTTTTGCCACTTTGACTTCTTCGACCGGATCGGCAGAGAGCGAGATCCGCATCGTGTTCCCGATGCCTTTGGAAATGATTGCACCGAGTCCGGCAGCGCTTTTCACAGTACCGGCAAACAGCGTACCGCTTTCCGTAATACCCAGGTGAAGTGGGTAGTCGAATGCTTTTGCTGCTTTTTCGTATGCTTCGATTGCAAGGTTGACGTCCGATGCCTTCATCGACACGATGATATCGTGAAAGTCGAGGTCTTCAAGTATCTTGATGTGGTGCAGGGCACTCTCGACCATGCCATCGGCTGTCGGATAGCCATACTTCTTGATGATATGCCTTTCAAGACTTCCAGCATTGACCCCGATACGGATCGGTATGCCTTTGGCTTTACAGGCTTCAACGACTGCTTCGACTTTCTCACGTTTGCCGATATTACCCGGATTGATACGGATCTTATCCGCACCGCCTTCAACCGCAAGCAGTGCAAGTTTATAATCGAAATGGATATCTACAACAAGTGGGATGTTGATCTGTTTTTTTATTTCTGGAATAGCCAGTGCATCTTCTTCTTTAGGGCATGCAACACGTACAATCTGACATCCTGCTTCTTCCAGACGATGAATTTCTTTTACTGTCGCTTCGACATCATGAGTTTTCGTCGTCGTCATGCTCTGGATGATGATTTGATCAGCGCCGCCGATGGTGACATCGCCGACCGTGACCGGTCTTGTATTAGTACGGTGTGTAATTTGAGACATAACCAAACTCCTCATATTATATGATTCTCTAAATCAATAGCTATTATACTAGATATGAAATAAAAATGTAAATGTTGTGCCTTCCCGGATCTCTATTTCATTGCGGGAAGCTTCCTATAATAATGGAAGTAGAAAGGGAGTGTGGCCAGATAGAGCCACCAAAGCGCCGATCCTGCAGCCAGCTGGATGCCGATAATCGGTATCAGAGCGAGGACAGTGGCAAATGTTGAAAATTTGAACCAGTTCATGAACCGTGACTTTTTCTTCAATCCGGTTGAAATGAGATTCATGACATAAGCACCGATGGACAGGAGTATGACAGCAAAGAACATGATCACTGCTGTATAGAAGACGATATACACAGTGACATAGAAATAGAGGCTTGAAGTCTGCTGTTTGATGAATGTTTCAAGATCCTCGCCTGTCCTGACCTGGCTGATATAAGAATAGTCAAAACCACCGCCCTGGACATCACGTATATAAATCCCATCCTTCAGAAAACCGACAAGAATATCCTGGTCAGCACCGGTAATATCCGCAGTAGATCTATTCTCACTGAAAAGGATGCTGTTGCCGTGAATCTGAACGGTTTTCGATTCCCCGACATACTGGCCATCCACGATGGTGAACTCGGGCATCTCGGATTCGATGTTTGCCAGGCTTGTTGTGGCGCTGACACTCTGGAACAAGGAAACAATATTCGGCAGGGCGATCAGCAGTGAGATGAGCAGGATATTGATGAGCATATGCTTGAAATTGGCAGTTCGGAATAGAGGATATTTATTGAAGGTCAAAAACCTTTTGTAGAAAGTAAAATATTTCATCATTTCACGCTTCTTTCTGATGCTTGAGTGTCTCCTGCCGTCTTCAAATTCATACCATGGTCTGAAAAAACCGATGGGGACAGGCAATACATTTGTTATTTTAACATCGAATTGATATATTTGGTATGTAAACAATTAACTATGGAGGGGAATTAACTATGGCTTTTGAACTACCAGAACTACCTTATGCATACGATGCATTGGAACCTAACATTGACAAAGAAACTATGGAAATTCACCACACAAAGCACCACAACACTTATGTAACAAAGCTGAATGATGCAGTAAAAGGTACGGATCTTGAAAACAAATCCATCGAAGAAATCATCAAGAATCTGGATTCTGTCCCTGAAGACAAGAAGACAGCAGTAAGAAATAATGGCGGCGGACACTTGAACCACTCCATGTTCTGGCAACTGCTTTCTCCGGAATCCAAAGAAGTTTCCGGTGATATCAAGGACGCAATCGAATCCAAATTCGGTTCTTTCGACAAGTTCAAAGAGGAATTTGAAGCTGCAGGCGCGGCACGTTTCGGTTCAGGCTGGGCTTGGCTCGTTGTAAACAATGGAGAGCTTGAAATTGTCTCCACTCCCAACCAGGACAATCCTGTTACAGATGGCAAGACACCAGTTCTTGGCGTAGACGTATGGGAACACGCATACTATCTGAAGTATCAGAACAAGCGTCCTGAATATCTGAAGGCATTCTGGAATGTCGTCAATTGGGATAAAGTAAACGAACTCTACAGCAATGCAAAATAATGACTAATTCAAGAGCGGGAATTCCCGCTCTTTTTTTATTTGTTTTCAATCTCCATCATGATTATGTGGTAGAATAGCGATACATATTTTAAGTGGAAGAAGGAATGAGTGGAATTGAAACGTGCAAAAACCAAAAGTCTTGAGGCGATAAACAGACAGGTCATGAAATCAAGAATCAACATCATCATGCTGATTGTATTTCTGCTTTGCCTGATTCTCATCTTCCGTCTCGGCTACCTCCAGATTGTAAAAGGTGATGAATATCAGGAGGAAATTGCCAATGAGCAGTACGTGGAAATCAACCAGAGTGTGCCAAGGGGCGAAATCTATGATAGGAATGGCAACCTGCTGGTCGGCAACGCCTCCAAGAAGGCGATTTATTTTACACGGCATAGAAATATGGCATCCAGTGAAATTGTCGATGTGGCTGCTGAACTCAGTACATATCTTGATATGGAATCAGAGAACCTGTCACTTAGGGATAAGCAGGACTATCTGATCAGAATGTATCCGGACGAAGTGGGGGAACTGATGTCAGATGAGCAGACGCTGCTTGATAATGGCAACATCTCACAGGAGCAGTTCAATCAGGAGCTTTACCAGCGTATTACTGAAGATCAGATTTCAAGCATCCTTACTGATGAAGACCTGAACACTATCGCAATCTATGTCGAAATGGTCAATGCACGTGAACTGAATCCGGTCGTTGTAAAAAGCGATGATGTGACCGAAGAGGAGTTCGCAGAGATCAATGAGTCGCTTGATTCATTGGAAGGAATATCAACAGGCATGGATTGGGAACGGGACTACCCCTATGGTGATACGCTCCGTACCGTTCTCGGGGAAGTATCCTCCTCCGAAGAGGGGCTGCCAAGAGAACTGCTTGATCACTATATGGCCCGGGGATACTCCCGTAACGACAGGGTAGGCAAGACCTATCTCGAATACCAGTACGAGAATATATTGCGTGGCAAAAAAGAACAGGTCAAGTTTACAACCGACAAATCAGGCGAGATCATCAATCGTGAGGTTGCAACCCCAGGGGAGCCTGGCGACAATCTGTACTTGACGCTTGATATCAATCTGCAGCTCGAACTTGAGACACTTGCCGAACACCACCTCACCTCATTGCGGAACATGGCAGAAGAGGTCCAGGAGAGAAACAGCAGAACCGGAGAAATCGACTATACCATCATTCCTGAATACCTGGATACGGTTGTACTTGTCGTGCAGGATCCGAACAATGGGGATGTACTTGCCATGGTCGGAAAGCAGCTGGATGAGGAAGGCGATATTGTCGACTACCATTACGGTGCACTGACTTCGACCTATGCTGTAGGCTCATCCGTAAAGGGTGCAACCGTCGCCACAGGGTATCAGAATGATGTCATTGAACCGGGTGAGACACTGATTGATGAACCATTGAATTTTGCAGGCGGCACCCAGTCGATCAGTTCATTCTTCAATAGATCCGGACAGGTGGCGATTGATGACCAGGAAGCACTGATGGTTTCATCGAACGTATATATGATGAAAACCGCTCTACGACTTGCAGGTCTTGAATACTATGATGGCATGTCGCTGCCGACCGATATAGGGGACGCAGCAAATACGCTCAGAAATGGACTCAACCAGTTTGGTCTCGGCGTATCCACCGGAATCGATCTGCCGAATGAAGCAGTCGGCCTCAGCCCCGATCTTTCCAACAACCCAGGCAGCTACCTGAACTTGTCGATCGGACAGTATGATACGTATTCTGCGCTGCAGCTGTCGCAGTATGTTGCCACCATCGCCAATGGCGGCAACCGTGTAGGCCTTCATATGGCAAAGGAAGTGCGCGCGGGAGATGCCAATGAAGAAGGTGCTGTGCTGCAGTCCTTCAATGGCCAGGTGCTCAACACAGTCAGGTTCTCACCTGCCGAACTGTCCCAGATCCATGCAGGCTTCTATGATGTTTTCAACACCCATGACACATCTACGGATCGCTACGGTACCGGGTGGGACGCCTACCATGAACTTGAACCGAAAGCTGCCGGGAAAACCGGTACTGCAGAGGCAAGTTACAATGGGGACGATGTACTGAACCAGACCTATACCGGCTATGCACCATATGATAATCCGGAAATGGCATTTTCAATCATCTTCCCGCATATGCCCTATACGGTGCCGTTCTTCCCGGCCCAGTATCTTGGCAGGGACGTTGTAGACAAATACTATGAAATCTATCATGAGCAGCCGCCTGTCGAACCTTACCAGTATGATACGGATGCCTTCTATACAAGACTGGCGTATGGCAGCTATTAAAGTAAGGCCCGGAATTGAAGTGAATCTTCAATTCCGGGCCTTTTTTAAACTACATTTACTTAATCTTTACAAACCGTTCATTCCAAATTTACATTCATTCGATAAAGTAGAGCATGTAACAAATACAACACTTAATTATTGGAGGAATTCGGGTAATGAAAAAGAGTATGTTTATGGCTGCACTGCTTATGAGCTTGATGTTTATTCTTGCAGCTTGCGGCGGTGGTTCCGCTGAAGATCCAACAGACGAAAGTACAGAGGCTAATACAGAAGGTTCCGAAACAAGCTCCGACGAGGAAGCTTCTGCATCCGGCAGCGTCTCTGGTGATGGTTCATCCACAGTCGCACCAATCCTCGAATTGATAAATGAAGACTTCAACGCTGAGAACCCGGACGTACAGGTTTCCATCGGTGTATCCGGTACAGGTGGCGGTTTTGAAAAATTTGTAGCTGGTGAAACAGATTTCCAGAATGCTTCCCGCGAAATCAAAGAAGAAGAAATCACTGCGCTTGAAGATGCAGGCATCGAATACACAGAATTCAAAGTTGCAAATGACGGTCTGACTGTTGCAGTCAACACTGAAAATGACTTTGTTGACTACCTGACATTTGAAGAGCTTCAAACAATCTACAGTGGCGAAGCAACAACTTGGAGCGACGTTCGCGCTGACTTCCCGGATGAGGAGATCACAGCATATGCTCCAGATCAGTCCCACGGAACTCATGACTTCTTCAAAGAAGCGGTTATGGAAGATGGCGATATCACAGCTGAACTGAACCAGGATACAAATGTTATCTCCCAGTCGGTTACAAGTGATGTAAACTCAATCGGATTCTTCGGCTACAACTTCTACATGGTGAACGAAGACAACCTGAAAGGTGTACCTGTTCAAGGTCCGGATAATGATGAGCCAGTTGAAGTGACTGAAGAAACAGTAATGAGCTACGACTATCCACTGGCACGTCCACTGTTTGTCTATGCCAAGAATGAATCTCTTGAAAGCAATGAGTCATTCATGCAGTTCATGGAATTCACAATCGATAATGCCTCATCTGCAGCTGAAGAAGCTGGTTATGTAGCACTTACCGAAGAAGAAATGCAGGAACAAGTCGACAAACTTTCTGAATTTCAATAAGTAGAAACATATGGACGGGCTGAGCCCCGTCCATTTTAAAGTATTATGAAACGAGGGCTAATATGAGCGAGTACAATATCCGGGAAATGATCGACAAGAAAAAAGGAAAAAGTGGAAATGCAGCCATAGAGAAAGCAGTACCTATAATACTGCTCATCATTACACTTGTATCCGTCCTGACTACAATAGGCATTCTGGTTACTCTGCTGACAGAAACAGTCATGTTCTTCACTAGAGTCTCACCTATAGAATTTTTAACTTCCACAGAGTGGTCAGCTTTCAGTTCTGATCCGCAATGGGGGATTTTTGCTTTAATCATGGGAACTTTGAAAATTACTGCCATCGCAATCGTTTTCGCAGTCCCTGTCGGACTGGGGGCAGCCATATACCTCAGTGAATACGCAAGCGACCGCATCAGAAGGCTGGTTAAACCAGTTCTTGAAATACTTGCAGGAATTCCGACTGTCGTCTACGGATTCTTTGCGTTGACATTCGTCACACCATTGATTAGAGGAATATGGCCTGAAGTCAATCTGTTCAATGCCATCAGTCCTGGTCTTGTCGTTGGCGTCATGATCATTCCAATGATTGCAAGCTTGAGTGAGGATGCCATGAGTGCGGTTCCGAACTCAATGAGGGAAGGGGCGCTCGGTCTTGGATCCACACGACTTGAAATGGTACTCAAAGTAGTCCTGCCTGCTGCCGTCTCAGGAATAATGGCCTCGATCGTCCTTGCTGTATCCCGTGCAATCGGTGAAACAATGATTGTTTCCATCGCTGCAGGCAGCACACCGAACGGCAGCCTCAATCTTATGGAATCACTTCAGACAATGACTGGGTTCATCGTACAAGTTGCATCAGGTGATGCAACATACGGTACAGATACTTATTTCAGTCTCTACGCTGTCGGCATGACACTTTTTGTATTTACACTATTGATGAATATTATTGCGCAATGGTTCTCACGGAAATTCAGGGAGGAATACTAGATGGAACTGATCAATAAAGAACAGGTCTCGAAAAAACTGAGTGGAAGACTGATGGTCAATAAGGTAATGAAGTTCATCTTCCTCCTATGTACCCTTGTAGGCCTGGTCGTACTCGCCACTTTGCTGATTGACACCATCCTCGACGGGTGGAGATATCTTACAGTCGATTTTTTCACCAACTTCAGTTCAAGCCGACCGGATAATGCAGGAATAAGAGGCGCAATCATCGGTACGCTCTGGTTGATGGCGACAACTGCACCGATCGCAATCATACTTTCAGTAGGTACGGCTCTCTATCTTGAAGAGTATGCACCCAAGAATAAACTGGTCGATTTTGTAAAAATCAATATTTCAAATCTCGCCGGTGTGCCTTCTGTCGTCTTCGGACTTCTTGGTCTGACACTGTTTGTCAGAATGGCCGGCCTCGGCAACTCGGTTCTGGCAGCAGCCCTTACCATGTCACTCATGATTCTGCCCGTAATTGTAGTGGCATCACAGGAGGCAATCCGTTCAGTGCCTGGCTCCATCCGCGAAGCATCAATCGGTATGGGGGCGACAAAATGGCAGACCATCACCCGCATCATTCTACCGGCTTCAATACCTGGCATCATTACAGGCATCATTCTTGCACTCTCCCGTGCAATCGGCGAAACAGCACCACTGGTCATCATCGGAATACCAACGATTCTCCTGTTCACACCAACAGGTGTATTGGATACCTTCTCAGCGCTGCCTATGCAGATATTCTCCTGGGTCAAACTGCCGAATCCGGAATTCCAGAGTATTACAGCAGCCGCGATTCTTGTACTGTTGTTCATCCTATTCCTGATGAACTCCGTCGCTATATATATAAGAAATAAATATTCGAAACGTTTTTAATTTGGAGGTTTAAATATGACTTTGGCAAAAGTGAAAGAGGAAACAGATATGAATACAGTCTACGATACAGCGGTCGATAGCCGTACACAGGAAATGAATTCAATCAAACAGACCAGTAATGCAATATTCCAGGCAAAAGATTTCAACCTCTGGTATGGCAACAACCATGCACTTCAGGATATTAATCTGGACTTCAACGAAAATGAAATTTCTGCAATCATCGGTCCCTCAGGCTGTGGTAAATCCACATTCATCAAATCCCTGAACCGGATGGTGGAACTGGTTCCCATAGTTCGTACAGAAGGGGATATCGTCTACAGGGATCAGAGCATCTTCGACAAGTCATCCACTGTTGAGAACCTTCGTACAAAAGTCGGCATGGTATTTCAGAAACCGAACCCATTCCCGAAATCAATCTATGATAATGTTGCATATGGTGCACGCGTACATGGCATTCGCAACAAAAAAGTACTTGACCAGGTAGTCGAGAAAAGTCTTAAAGGCGCAGCCATCTGGGAGGAAGTGAAAGATAGATTGAATGATAATGCATATGGCCTATCTGGTGGACAGCAGCAGAGGATCTGTATCGCCCGTGCCCTGGCAATAGAGCCTGATGTCATCCTGATGGATGAGCCGACCAGTGCGCTTGACCCGATCTCCACAACCAAAGTGGAGGACCTCATGCATGAATTGAAAAAAGATTACAGCATCATCATTGTCACCCACAATATGCAGCAGGCTGCACGTATCTCCGATAGAACTGCTTTCTTCTATCAAGGATATGTTGTTGAATACGATAAGACAAACGTCATATTCGACAAGCCGAAGGACCAGCGGACTGAAGACTATGTATCCGGAAGATTCGGATAATATGGTCTATCGCGAAAAATTCTCGGATGAAATGGCACGCTTATATGAGAATGTGCTGACACTCGGCAAGGAATGCTATGAACGTCTGAATGGCTGCACTTCCATACTTTCAAGTGATCATACTGCAGATGCAAGGCTGCTGGTCAGTGATGATAGGAGAATCAACAGACTGGAAGAGGAAATAAACACACAGGCAGTCAATCTCATAACTACTCAGCAGCCTGTAGCAACGGATCTTCGCCTGATCATTTCAAGCATCAAAGTGGCAGACGATCTTGAGAGAATCAGTGATAACATCAGCAACCTTGGCGAAGTCAGAAAGCGGGTGCGCATCACCAATGAAAAACTGCTGTTGCGCCTGTCCACGATGGAGCACCTGGCAATGCTGATGCTTGAGGATGTAAAGACTGCATACGATAATCAAGATCTTGAACTATGCAGGGAAATCATTGTTCGGGATCAGGACATCGATGGACTATTCGTCCAGATTACAACATCGGATATCTTTGACGAGACTGATGCTTTCGTCACCGGTCAGAGCCAGCTATGCGCCAAGTATCTGGAGCGCATCGGCGACCACATCAAGAATATTGCAGAACACGTCTATTACGTACTGACCGGTGACAAGCATGAAAGCAGAAGCATTTCAGAATAGGCCTTGGATGCCCAAGGCCTATTTTTATTGGCCAAATTACTCTTATTCATCACCTATACCTTTTTCTTTACTGCTATGATGATTATAATAGATAGTATCATATCAGCAATTACATACGAAATGAGGCATTGCAATGGATAAGAAAGCATTGCGCAAGGAAATGATCGCGACCTTGTCTTCCATGGAACCAGCGGATAAACAGGAGTGCGAAGAAATACTGAAAAACAGACTGCTCGATTTCATCGAATCCAGGGGCATTCAATCTCTTGGTATTGTCCTGTCCATGCCCCATGAGATGGATACGGATGGCATCATCAAACACCTTACCCTGCAGGGCAAACTGGTCTACACACCGGTATGTGACTATAAAAATAAACAGATGGATTTCCGCAGGTTCATATCCTTTGATAAAGTTGTCAAGGATGAAAAGAATCTGCGCATTCCTGAAGATACCGAAGATGTCGACAACAATCCCGAAATGATTGTCGTACCCGGACTGATCTATTCGGAAGATGGATATCGGATCGGTTATGGCGGCGGCTACTATGACCGGTTCCTCAGCCATTATGGTGGCCTTAAGGTCTCCCTGCTTTTCGAAGAACAGCTGGGTGAAGTCATTGCACAGAACCATGATATTCCCGTAGATCTTCTGATCACCCCGGAAAGAACAATTGATGCCCAGGCAAAGAGGCAAAAAGATGTTTAATTTATGGCATGTTGCCTATGAAGTGTCGCGCTATACGGATTATGCATTCTATCAGTATGATCAGGGGCGGGACGTCATCTGGATGCGCAATTCCAAGAAGAATGCACTGATGTGCCTGCATGGCCGCAACCTTCCAGAGGAAGGCCAGGAAGACGAGATGCAGTACCTGGCTGATGTGCATTACAGACTATCGCAAAATATGGATGTTGCTCTGATTGAAAGTTTCCATTTTACGGAAACACCTTATACAAGCAAGCATAAGGTGAATGGTGGAAAAATTGTACTCAAAGGCATAAGAGGGGCAGAAGCGCTCGTCGGAAATCCGTTCTACAGAATTGATCTGGCTCATAAAAAGCCGAAAGAACCGGCTTATTATCAGAAGCGCCTGATGAGCCGCCACCCATTCGAGAAGTTCATGCATCAGTTCAGTCCAATGACGTATCTGCTCATATGCATAAATCTGATTGTTTTCCTTTTCAATCTCTCGGCAATCCATTTTACAGATTCATACAGATTTACACAGATGCTGGCACTGAACCACTATAATGTCATCGAAGGAAATCTCTATCGTCTATTGAGCAGCAGCTTCCTGCATTCTACTGTCGACCATTTTCTGTTCAATATATTTGCCTTGTACATTCTCGGTAAATTTACGGAAAGCATTTTTGGAAGCTGGCGGCTTCTTATTGCATATATTGCGACCGGCATCACTTCCAGCCTGTTTTCCATCATGTTCATCACTGAAGGAATATCGCTGGGTGCCAGCGGAGCCATCTACGGACTGCTGGCGATATTGATCGTCCATCTGCTCATCCATGGGCGTATCAGTGCCAAACTGCTCTTCCAGATTGCAGTCGTCTTCATCGTGGTCTCCGTGTTCACCCAGTTCATATCCAATGTAAACCACTATGCACATATCGGCGGACTGGTTTTTGGTGCGCTGCTCGGCGTGCTGTACCATCCTGGGAAGCTCAAGCTCAGATGGCTTGCGGCTGCGCTTGTGTCCTTTATTCTGCTCATCATTCTTTCCTGGTTCATGGCGTATCAGCATCATTCATCACAGCCTCTCGATACCTTGGCCATGGAACACATCGAGGCAGGAGAGTATGAAGAAGCGCTTGGAGTACTCAACGAATCGATACGCACGAATAGTGAAACTGCCAAGACCTATCATGCACTTGGTCTTATCGCGGAGTATGCAGGGGATATGGATCAGGCCCGGCAGTTTCATGAACAGAGCTATGCGATGAACCCGAATGATGAATGGGCAATGCGTCACAGGTTGCTGCAGCTGAGAAAAGAAAGAAGATATGATGAAATGGATCAGATTCTTTCCGGAGTCAATATTGAAAAGATAGAAGATCCGCAATTGAAAGCGATGGCCGAGGCGTACGATGCAGATGAATAGAGATCTGACCTATATCAACAGGCTGCTGCTGCGATATGGCATATACGTGTATGATAGGGATAGACAGAACATGCTTAAGCTCATGGAAATGGAAATCAAGGAACTGTATCAGTATGGACTCATTACAAGCGAAGAATACAAAACATCCATTCTGATTTTGAGACAGAGGAGAGAGGAATAGTTATGAAAAGAATTCTTGCAGCAGACATTGGCGGTACCACTTGCAAACTGGGTGTATTCACACCGGAACTTGAACTATTGGACAAATGGGAGATTCCTACAGATATTACCGATGAGGGCAGCCGCATACTGGAAGATATTCACCTGTCGTTCGAGTCGAAAGCAGGTAGTCATGAATACAGCACTGAAGGCATCATCGGGATCGGCATTGGGGTGCCGGGACCTGTAGATTTCAATAATGGCATACTGAACGGAGCAATCAACCTGAATTGGACAGAGCAGATGGCGATCGCTGCTCAATTCGAATCGATCAGTGGCATCCCCGCCATTGTTGATAATGACGCGAACGTGGCGGCGCTTGGCGAGCAGTTCAAAGGCGCAGGCAGTGGTCACAAGGACGTCGTCATGGTGACACTCGGTACAGGCGTTGGTGGCGGTGTTGTCTCCAATGGCATGCTCATTCATGGACATGGAGGCGCTGCTGGTGAAATCGGGCATATCTACGTGGATTACAATCGTCGATTCCAGTGCAATTGCGGCAAAAAGGGATGTCTTGAAACTGTAGCTTCTGCAACAGGCATGAAGAATCTTGCTTTGAACTATTATGAGAATGGCGTGACGGAAACACTGCTGGCGCAGCAGATAGAAACGGACAGCCTCTCGGCCAAATCGATTGTGGAAGCCGGGGAGAAGGGCGACGAGCTGGCACTCAAAGTCATCGATGAAGTCGCCCATTATATTGCAGTGGCGCTCAGCAGCCTTTCAGCAGTGACCAATCCAAAGTACTTTATTCTTGGCGGTGGCGTCAGCAGGGCAGGCAGGATGCTGATAGACAGAATAGAGGCATACTACCGTCCGATTACATTTCCACCTGCTTATGAAAATACTGAAATTATCATGGCTGAACTTGGGAACGATGCAGGCATCTACGGTGCTGCACGCCTAGTCAAACAATTTTTAGCATAAGAAACGGCGTACCTCAAATGAAGGTACGCCGTTCTTCTATAGAAAATCGCTGACGCTATAGCTTTCGGAAAAACCGAAGTTGTCGGAAGTAAGAACCCTTTTGGCGACGTAGGCAACAGTTTCAGCCGGGTAGAGCCGATTTGATGACTTGTAGTCTTTGAACTTGCTGATATCAGGAAAATCTTCCGGATCTGCCGAACGTATTTCTCCCTGCATATCAGTATCGATGACACCGGGACGATAGGTTGCAGAAAGTATGGGATAATCCAGACGATCCATCTCCAGGCGCAGTACGTCACTTACCATGTTGACAGCGGCCTTCGAACTGCAGTATGCAGCCCATCCTTCCATCGGATTGAGTGCCGCGCCGCTGGAGACCGTCAGAATACGTTTCGTAGCCTGCAGTTCACCAAATGCATCTACAAAGCCTTTCATCAGGAGGGCAGGAGCAAGTACGTTGATCTTATAGTTGTCCAGAAAGCCTTTTGCATCAATATTGGCAATAGACTTGACCGGATTGACAGCCCCGGCGTTATTGATCAGGAAGATTTCATCTCCTTTTTCCGGCTGTATGCAACTGAATATTTCAGGTACAGCCTCTTCCAGAGCCTGCTCATCCAGGAAATCCACATGGAATGTTTTGAACAGCTCTACATCCGTTTCAACTTCGGATCTCGAAATACTGATGATGCGATCTTCCTTGAAAATATCAAGCAGGGCATGGCCGAGCCCCCGGCTTGTGCCTGTAATGAATACATATCTCATGTTCATCTCTCCTCACATTTAATCCATATACAAGTATAATTAAGCATTAAAATTTTGTAAAATAAAAAAACATGCATAAAAATGAATAAATATACTTGAAATGGGATGTTTATAGTGCTATCATTCTAATCATTATAATTATAACATTACAGAGGTGAATGGAATGGAAAAGAAAGAAAAAGTGGTACTCGCCTATTCAGGTGGTCTCGATACAAGTGTAACGATTCAATGGTTTATAGATAAAGGGTATGACGTCGTTGCGGTCTGCCTTGATGTTGGTGAAGGCAAAGATCTGGATATCGTCTATCAGAAGGCGCTCGATATGGGTGCAATCGAATCCCATGTCATCGACACGACTAAAGAATTTGCAGATGAATTCGTTGCCTACGCGATCTACGGCAACTCCATGTATGAAGGAAAGTATCCGCTCGTATCCGCGCTCAGCCGTCCGCTCATTTCAAAAAAACTTGTTGAAATTGCGCAGCATTCCAATGCCGACTATGTCGCCCATGGCTGCACCGGAAAAGGAAATGATCAGGTGCGTTTTGAAGTCGCAATACAGGGGCTCGATCCAAGCCTGAAAGTCCTCGCGCCAGTGCGAGAGTGGACATGGAGCAGGGAAGAGGAGATCGACTACGCAAAAGAGAAGAATATTCCAATTCCGGTCAATCTGGATTCCCCGTATTCAATCGACCAGAATCTCTGGGGCAGAAGCAATGAATGTGGTGTGCTGGAAGACCCGTGGAATACACCGCCCGAAGGCGCATATGATCTGACAGCCAACATTGTCGATGCACCGGATGAGCCGGAAGAGCTTGTTCTCTCATTCAATGCTGGACTGCCCACCGCAATCAATGGCGTCTCCTACGATCTTGATGATCTGATCATCAAACTGAATGATATTGCAGGTGCGCATGGCATCGGCAGAATCGATCATGTGGAAAATAGGCTCGTCGGCATCAAATCACGTGAAGTATATGAAACGCCGGGGGCGAAAGTCATCCTGACAGCCAAGCATGATCTTGAAACCATCACGCTGACAAAGGATATTGCCCATTTCAAACCATTCATCGAACAGCAGTTCACGGAACAGGTCTACAACGGCCTGTGGTTCTCACCTCTATCCGATTCCTTGAGAAAGATGCTTAAGGATATGCAGCAGCCGGTAAATGGAGAAGTCCGCCTGCAGCTGTACAAAGGCAATGTCACTGTTACGGGCAGACGTTCGGACAACAGTCTTTATGATGAAAAACTTGCGACGTATACGAGTGAGGATGCTTTCAATCAGGACGCTTCCGTCGGATTCATCGAGATCTTCGGCCTGCCGACCAAAGTCAAATCCATGCTTGAAAGCGGCGTGAAACTCTATGACTAGAAAAGCATGGGGTGGAAGATTCCAGGGAGAAGCAATAGAATGGGTGGATGCGTTCAACGCATCCATCCATTTTGACCAGGTACTGATTGAAAAGGATATCGCCGGCAGCATCGCCCACGCAACAATGCTGGCGGCAAAAGAAATCATCACAGACGATGAAAAGCAGCAGATCATAGATGGTCTGAGTGCAATTCTTGACGACTACGATGAAGGGCGACTTGAATTTTCAGTGCAGCATGAGGATATCCATATGAACGTCGAGCATGCACTCATTGAAAAAATTGGAGATGTCGGCGGCAAGCTGCATACCGCTCGTAGCAGAAATGATCAGATTGCGACCGACATGCATCTGTATGTTAAAGAAAAAGCTTATGAAATCATCGAAAGCATCGAAACGCTGCAGGAGACCATCCTTGAACTTGCCGAAGACAACATCCATTGCATCATGCCTGGGTATACACACCTGCAGCGTGCACAGCCTGTTCTGTTCTCACACCATATCATGGCGTACTTCTGGATGCTGAAAAGAGACAAGGACCGTTTCAATGATGCACTGTCACGCATCGACATGTCACCGCTTGGGGCAGGTGCCATCAGCGGTACAACGTTCGATATCGACCGGGAACACACACAGGAACTGCTCGGCTTTTCAGACATCTATCAGAACAGCATGGATGCCGTGAGTGATCGTGACTACATCATTGAGACACTAGCGAACATCAGTCTCGTAATGGTCCATCTCTCCAGGCTTTCTGAAGAGATCATCTTCTGGATGAGTGAGGAAGCGAATTTCGTCCAGCTTTCCGACCAGTTCACAACAGGCAGCTCAATGATGCCACAGAAGAAGAACCCGGATATGGCGGAACTGATCCGTGGCAAGAGCGCCCGTACGACAGGTGCCCTGACAAGCATGCTGATGCTGGTCAAAGGGCTGCCGCTCACGTACAACAAGGATCTTCAGGAAGACAAGGAAGGTGTATTTGACGCGGTTACCACAGTCAAAGGCTCTCTCAGAATCATGACAGGCATGCTCGATACAATGACAATCAACGAAGATGTTCTTGAAAAGACAGTCCAGAATGATTTCTCAAATGCGACCGAGCTCGCCGATTATCTTGTCCAAAAAGGCGTACCATTCAGAAAAGCGCATGAGGTGGTCGGGGAGCTTGTGCTCAAGTGCATCAATGAAGGCAAATACTTGAAAGATCTTTCCATTACAGAATATAAAAATCATCATGACTCGATAGAGGAGGATATCTATACAGTACTGTCACCCAAGACCGTTGTCGACAGAAGGAAAAGCCTCGGGGGAACCGGAACTGAAGCTGTCAGAAAGCAGCTGCAGGTCGCAAAGGATACGATAAAGAAATAAAAAAAGGCAAACCCGGAAAGGGTTTGCCTTTTTCTTTCAGACGGCAGGAGCTAGTGGCCTAGCTCCGGATAACCGTAAGTAAAGATTGTTGCGATTGCAAAGAATCCAAATGTAGCAACAGTCGCCAGACTGAATAGAACAGCAAGCAGATTTCTATTTTTAACAGCAAGCACAAGGCCCCATATGCCGACAATTGTTACCATCAGCATTAATAGTGACAATGTATTGACTCCGATATGGATGGTAATGCCGCCAATTTCAAATAACTCACCAGTATTGATGAATGGCATTTTGCTCAACCTCCCGATATTTCTCTTTATTCTCATATATATTGTATAATTAAAACGTAGCTTTGTCGAGGGAATTTTAAGGAGGGAACATAATGGAAATAAAAGTACTCCCACTGGGGGCATTGGAAACCAACTGCTACATCCTGAAGCACGAAAACGAAACACTCATCATCGATCCTTCAGGAGAGGCCGATAGAATTATTGATACAGTTTCAAAAGATAGTACGGTAAAAGCGATATTGCTGACACATGCACATTTTGACCATATCGGTGCACTCGATCGGGTCGCCAGCCATTTCGGAGTCGACACATGGATCGGCATCGAGGAGGAGGACTGGCTCGGTGACCCTTCAAAAAATGGCTCAGCCAAATACAGCGATATGGGAATCAAAGAAATCTCATCAGCCATTTCACCTGAAATCATCAAGCCGGGCAGCAATCAGATCGGAGCATTCCGCTTTCAAGCACTGCACACTCCAGGTCACTCGCCAGGCAGCATGAGTTTCCTATTCCAGGATTTCATCATTTCAGGGGATGTCCTGTTCAATGGTGGAATCGGCAGAACAGACCTCTATCAGGCAGATCACGAGACACTGATACAAAGTATCAGGAAAAAGCTCTACACGCAAAAAGGCGACCTGACGGTCTACCCCGGTCATGGGCCGGCAACGACAATAGGCAGTGAGAAACAGACGAACCCATTCATCAGAGGATGAATGGGCATAAGAAAACCAGGCAGATATAATCTGCCTGGTTTTTTTGTTTCTAGTGCTGGTTGCCGAAACTCGGCTCGAGAAGGAATGTTGTAAAGTATGTAAATCCTACAAAGAAAAGGACCAGGTAAGCAGCAAATACATACATATACATTCTCTCAGTGAGCTTCATATAGCCCAGCAGAATGAAGAATCCGGTTTGAGCGATGAAGAACAGAGTCATCATCATCATGTCACCGACATAGAAAAGGATCGCAAACATTGCAGTCCAGAACCCAAGTGTTTTGAAAAGTTTATCCATAGGAACAGTCCTTTCGTCCTTACTTAACATATCGTTATCAATTATAAATAATAATCATATCAAAGTAAATACTTATAAAGATAATTGTATTGGTATCTCTTACCATTAATTCCTATTATACATGAAAATAAACGCCGAAATATAAAAATCGGCAATTTATTTCAGAAAAGATCAAATCACCTTTTTTTCGCCATATATAGTGTAGGGGGTGAATGATGAAACAGCTTGTAGAAGAGATCCTTAAAGATGCAATGCATCATGATGCAACTGATATACACCTGACGCTGGAGAGTACAAAGGGACTTGTCAGAGTAAGAAGCAGAGGAGAAATGCTTGCACTTAAAGAAATCGGCATGGAGGACTACAGGAAAACCGTCAATTTCCTGAAGTTCATTGCCGAGCTTGATATCAATGAACATAAGTTGCCACAGAGTGGCAGGACGTCACTCAGCATTGAAGATCAGGTGTTCAATGTCAGAATCAGCACTCTGCCCATTTCCCTGATGAATGAAATCATCGTCATCCGCATGCTCAACGCCATGGAAGAACGATCTTCATCATCACTTTTCCCCGAGCCGGAAGACTACGATTTCCTGCTGAAATTCATGAACCGGAAACAGGGACTGATTCTTTTTACCGGACCAACAGGATCGGGCAAATCGACACTCATGTATCGCCTGATACAGGAAAGGGTGGCGTCTGGGAAGCAGCAGATCATAAGCATCGAAGATCCGGTGGAATATGAACTGGATGGTCTGGTCCAGGTGGAGATCAATGAAAAGGCGAACATAGATTACAAGCCACTTTTAAAGGGCGTCCTCCGCTGTGACCCGGATATCATCATGTTCGGGGAAATCAGGGACGCCAACATTGCCTCACAGCTTTTGAAAGCA
Organism: Salinicoccus hispanicus; assembly: GCF_009831115.1. GTDB lineage: Bacteria > Bacillota > Bacilli > Staphylococcales > Salinicoccaceae > Salinicoccus > Salinicoccus hispanicus. The sequence goes on from NZ_WUUK01000001.1 coordinate 525,915, forward strand.
AGCCTCTCCGGTCATCTGGTTCTCAGCACATTTCATAGCAAGTCGGCAATCAGCACGGTAAGCCGTCTGAAAGATTACGGCCTCTATAACGAAGAGATCATCCAGAGCATTTCACTCATCATCAACCAGCGTATCCTCTATACCGGAAAAAGCAGCTTCATCATCTACGAGGCACTTGATAATGCCCAGATTGCGACTTATCTAAAAACCGGCCAGGTCGAATACGGAACGCTTGAAGACAAGCTGTCGGAACTCCGCCGGACAGGAGGGCTTGATGCGGATGAATATGCCATCTATCTTGAAAAATTCAAATAGGCTCGGAAAGTATGATGCCCACTTCCTGACCAAGATTGCAGATCTGCTGGAAGTCGGCTTCACACTGCAGCAGTCACTCGTATTCCTGCTCGAACAGTATGACGTACTGAAAGAGAAGGATCGGATTGTCTATCTCAGCATGGTACAGGAAGGTGTCACCCTCAGCCGCATACTGAAGGCGATGGGTTTCAGGAATGCCATTGTCATCCAAGTTTCATTTGCTGAAATTCATGGAGAAGTACTGGCGAATCTAAGGGAATCGGCAGCATATCTGGACAATGTCCGGCAGACCTCTTCAAAGCTCATCAGATCACTGCAGTATCCTATTCTGCTTGTAACGATTTTCATTACGATACTCATCACCTTGAACTTTACAGTAATTCCACAGTTCAAAAGCCTCTATACAGCAATGGGGACAGAATCCGAAGGAATCGTAAAAGTGCTCATTAATATGCTCGAATCGCTGCCTTATGTTCTCGGAACTTCTTTGCTGGCTGCTACCATTGCAACATCCATCATGATCTGCATCTTCAACATGAAGAATATTGAACGAAAATGCAGCATACTTTCCCACGTCCCCATTTTCGGCTTCTACTTCAAGGGTTATCAGACATACCGTTTCTCGAGGGAATTCGGTTATTTTCTGAACAATGGACTTGAAGTCAAGGAGATACTCGACCTGTTCATCCACCAGGAGATCAACCCATACCTTAGGCTTGTGTCCAGAAAAATCGAAGCATCCCTGATGCATGGCAACTCGCTATCCGGTGCACTGGCAGAGATGGACATGATTGATGAGAAGCTCAGTGTCTTCGTCAGCCATGGGGAACAGAACAGCAGTGTCGGCAAAGAACTGATCATGTTCAGCGACTATACGCTGGAGCGTCTCATCATGCGGCTTGAAAATATGACAAAAAGAATTCAGCCAGTCATATTCCTGATACTCGGCATACTGATCATCTGCCTGTATCTGATCATTGTACTGCCTATTTTCCAGATGATGTCAGAAATCTAACCAGGAGGATTACAAATGAAAAATATATTCAAAAAGAAGTTGAAGAACAACAACGAGGATGGATTTACGCTGATTGAAATGCTGCTCGTCCTGCTTGTCATTTCAGTGCTGATCATACTCATCATTCCAAATATTGCTGCTCAGAGTGCCAACGTACAGAATACCGGTTGCGAAGCCCAGGTGCGCATGGTGCAGAGCCAGGTGGAAGCCTATACGCTTAATGAAGGATCGCCGCCTGCGACAATCGATGTGCTCGTCCCGAACTACCTCACTTCTGAACAGATTTCATGCGCGAATGGCGACGCAATCGTCATCAACAATGGCCAGGCCATCCGCACTGAATGATGGGTTCACCATGCTTGAGATGATGCTTACGCTCAGCATCATCAGCATTCTTCTGCTGATCAGCGTAGCCAGCATGCCGACCGGTGATGACAGAAGCATCGACCAGGAGATCGATACCATCGGCTATCTATTCCAGAGTGCGCAGACGGATGCCATGAGTGCTGCCAGACAACGGATCATCAGCATGGACCCGATCAGACAGAAGATACAGATGCGTACACATGAGGGGAAGATCATCAGAACGTATCCGCTTGAAACATGTACATTGAAGCAGGGCGGTCTGGAGCGGATCATATTCAAACCCGATGGGGATACTGATAAATTCGGAACAATCAGTCTGGACTGTCTGGGAACACACGTAAGCTATGTTTTCCAAATACAGAGAGGGAGGTTCAGAATTGAAAGATGATGGTTTCATGATGCTTGATAGTGTACTGACCATGCTGGTTTTTTCCGTCATACTCAGTGTACTGGTCCCTGCCATGATAATGCTGAACCAGACGTTGTCGGATTCCGGCAGATTGCTTGACTATAGCCGCAGGCTCTACATCGATATGCTGGCATATGAAGATTATGAATCCTTCAGGCGTGGCAGCAATGATTATCGTATTGAAGCCCACCGGATCTGTGACAAGGCTGATACAAAGCTGTGTGTTCATTTTGAATGATTCAGGGTTCACCTATATTGAAGCGCTCATCTCCCTGTCCATCGCTGCGTTTGTCATGTCGCTCACGCCTTCCATTCTGATGCAGTTTGAAAACGTGCATTCTCCGGCAGTGGATTTCGAAGTGGATTTCTTCATGATCGATATTGCAGAAGCGTATGAAAAAAGCAGTGAAGTCCGTCTCGATGCCCGTACGCATTCAGTTGTATTCACAACTGGCAAAGGAGAGGTCGAGTACCGGAAGCACGGCAGCCGTATTATTAAAAGTGTAGAGCAGAACGGGTATGTGACCGTCATGTTTGGTGCCGATGACTTCAAAATTGAAGAGACTGCTGCCCATGTTCATATTTCAGTGTCAGGAAAAGGGGAGGGGAATGATGAAACTGCCGCTTTCGCAAAATGACGGATTCTTCAGCTTTTCCATATACTTCATATTGCTATATCTGGTGGGCTTATATTACCATTACTATAATAAGATCTTCATGATACTTGAAATACAATCTAATTTTATGGAAATTTATCAGCTCCGCATCCAGGGGCTGGTGGACTAGGAGTGATGGCATGATACTGATCGGTTTCATGGGGAGCGGAAAATCCACAGTGGCGCACAGTCTGGGCGAAAGAATGAACTTGCCGGTAATCGACCTGGATAAGGAAGTCGTCAGAATGACCGGCATGGAAATTCCTGAAATTTTTAAAGCAGAGGGCGAAGCGGGTTTCAGAAAAAGGGAACAGGAAGCACTCGTGCAGATCGGCGGCGCTCGATGCATCGTCGCCACCGGCGGGGGGGTTGTTACATATGAGCCTTCCTGCAAGCTGCTTGAGAATATGGAGGTACCGGTCGTCTACCTCCATGCAGATTTCGAGACGCTCTATGCAAGGATCAAAAATGACAGCAACCGACCGCTTGTAAAAAGTCGGGAGCAGGTAAGAGCCCTGTATGAACAGCGGCTCCGGATATACCGCAAGACGGCCGACCATGAAATCGACTGCAGTGCATCCGTCGAACAGGTTGTTTCATCGATTCTTCGGATCGGGTGACTTTGGGACCCGAAACCGGTCTTTCAAAACTTCTTGCTATTTCCCAAATTCGCAGGGTATAATGAACTCGAATTGATAATTGAAAATTTTGCGAATGAACAATGCTCGAGAGAACGAGTAATCGTCGCCGAAGGAGCAAGCCCCACCCGGGTGAATCTCTCAGGCAAAAGAACGGCATTGGGACGCATTCCTGAAGGCAACTCAACAGGGCAGCTATTATAGCTGTCCTGTTTTTTTATTATAAGGAGGTAAATCATGTCCGAACTTAAAAAGACACCACTGTATGACTACTACCAGGAAGCCGGAGCCAAGGTCATCGACTTTTCAGGCTGGGCACTGCCGGTACAGTTCAGCAGCATAAAGGAAGAACATACTGCGGTCCGGGAATCTGCCGGGATCTTTGAGGTCAGCCATATGGGAGAGCTGCTCGTCACAGGCAGCGAAGCCGAAGCCTTCCTGAATCATGCACTGACGAATGATGTTTCAAAACTGACGGATGTAAGGGCACAATACACGATGCTGTGCAATGAACAGGGTGGTGTCATCGATGACCTCGTCATCTACAGGCTAGGCGAGAACAAATATCTGCTTGTTGTCAATGCCGGAAACACCGACAAGGATTTCGATTGGTTGAAGCAAATTTCAGGTTTTGATGCGACAATCACCAACGTATCTGCTGAATATGGGCAGATTGCCGTCCAGGGACCAAAAGCACGGGATATTGTCCAGAGCCATGTAGATGAGGACATCAGTGAGATGAAGATGTTCCGGTTCAGACAGAACATCGACATTGCAGGATGCAATGTCATCCTGTCGCAGAGTGGCTATACAGGCGAAGATGGTTTCGAAATCTATTGCCATGCTGAAGATACTGAAAAGCTGTGGAGACTTTTTACGGATTCCGGTGTGACCCAATGTGGACTCGGTGCACGTGATACGTTAAGACTGGAAGCGGCCCTTCCACTGCACGGACAGGATTTGACAGAAGAGATTACACCGGTCGAAGGCAATATGGGCTTTGCCGTAAAAGCCGAAAAGGAAGATTTCATCGGCAAATCGGTACTCAAGGACCAGAAGGAGACTGGCGCACCTAGAAAACTTGCAGGCTTTGAACTTCTCGGCCGGGGCATTGCACGGACGGATTACGAAGTGACGGATGATGAAGGCAATACAGTTGGCCATGTCACAAGTGGCACGCAGTCGCCTCTGACAAAGCGTTCAATCGGACTTGCACTCGTCGACAGCGATTTCCATGAAATGGACAAGACATTCAATATCAGAATAAGGAATAAGGATGTAGAAGCAAAGTTCGTCAAAACCCCGTTCCATAAAAACTAACAGTATAAGGGAGTGTATGAATTGAGTCACCGCTATTTGCCATTAACTGAAAAAGACAAGAGCGAAATGCTGGATACAATCGGCATTTCCAGCATCTCCGAACTGTTCGAAGATATACCGGAAAGTGTCCGGTTCAAAGGAGAACTCGATCTCAAAAAACGCAAGAGTGAAACATCACTGCTGCGCGAACTGACGCGTATTTCAAATAAGAACATCACTTCAGAAACACACGTCTCCTTCCTCGGTGCAGGTGTGTACGACCACTACATTCCGACAGTGGTGGACCATGTCATTTCCCGTTCGGAATTCTATACTGCTTATACGCCGTACCAGCCCGAGATTTCCCAAGGGGAACTGCAGGCGATATTCGAATTCCAGACACTGATTTCGGAGCTTACTGCGATGGATGTTGCCAATTCTTCAATGTATGATGGCCCGACTGCTTTTGCCGAAGCGGCCACAATGGCATCCGGACAGACACGCAAGAAAAAAGTCATTGTCTCAAAAGGCGTTCATTTCCAGGCAATCGAAGTGCTCCGTTCCTACTGTAAGGCACAGAACATCGAAGTGGTGGAAATCGATCTCGACGGCACCTATACCGATCTCGACAAACTCGATGCAGCTTCTGACGAGGATACTGCTGCAGTGATGGTCCAGTACCCGAACTTCCTGGGTTCGGTAGAGGATCTTGAAGCCATTGAACAGATCGCACATAAACATAAGGCGCTGTTTGTTGTGAACAGCAACCCGCTCGCGCTCAGCCTTCTGACGCCGCCGGGTGAATTCAACGCAGACATCGTTACAGGAGATACACAGGTGTTCGGCATTCCGGCACAATTCGGCGGGCCGCACTGCGGCTACTTTGCAGCAACCAAGAAGCTCATGCGCAAGATGCCGGGCAGACTGGTCGGCCAGACGCAGGATGACGAAGGCAACCGTGGATTCGTCCTGACACTCCAGGCGAGAGAGCAGCACATCAGGCGGGACAAGGCGACAAGCAACATCTGTTCAAACCAGGCGCTCAATGCGCTTGCATCCTCAGTCGCTATGAGTGCACTCGGCAAAAATGGCGCTATAGAGATGGCGGAGCAGAACATCCAGAAGACATTCCATATGAAAAATCAACTGAAATCTGCTGGGTTCACTGTACTCGATGGTCAGTCTTTCAATGAGTTTGCTGTAAAACTGTCGAAGGATATTGACGAAATAAACGACGAACTTCTGGATCACGGCTATATCGGCGGATTCAACTTGGGCAAAGTCGACCCAGAGCTCGGAAACCATATGCTGATTGCTGTTACAGAACTGCGTACGAAAGAAGAAATTGATGGATTTGTCGAAAGGTTGGGTGAATATAATGAATAAGGGATCCAGTCCTTTGATTTTTGAAAGAAGCACAGAAGACCGTTTTGCGTACTCGCTACCGGATCTCGAAGTCGAAAGACTGCCGCTTGGTGACATTCTGGATAGCAGATTCATCCGTAAGACAAAAGCTGAACTGCCGGAGATCAGCGAGCTTGATCTGATGCGCCACTACACGGAATTATCCAATAAGAACCATGGTGTGGACTCCGGGTTCTATCCACTCGGTTCCTGCACGATGAAATATAATCCGAAAATTAATGAAAAAGTCGCAAGAATGTCAGGCTTTGCACTCAGCCACCCGCTGCAGAGCGATCGTACGATACAGGGCTCTCTTGAGATTGTCTACGACATGCAGGAACACTTGAAGGAGATTACCGGCATGGATGAAATCTCCCTCCAGCCTGCCGCAGGTGCACAAGGGGAATGGACGGCTCTGATGATGATCAAAGCTTTCCATGAAAACAATGGCGACTTCAATCGTACAAAGGTCATCGTACCGGATTCTGCCCATGGAACAAACCCTGCCAGCGCAGTTGTTGCCGGATTCGAAGCAGTGACCGTAAAGTCGAACGACAGGGGGCTTGTCGACATCGACCACCTGAAGAGTGTAGTGGGGGATGACACAGCAGCAATCATGCTGACCAATCCGAATACGCTTGGTCTTTTTGAAGAGGATATCATTGAAATTCGTGATATCGTCCACGAAGCAGGTGGCAAACTGTACTATGATGGAGCGAACCTGAATGCAATCATGGCAAAGGTCAGACCAGGGGACATGGGCTTCGATGCTGTCCACCTCAATCTTCATAAGACGTTCACCGGCCCACACGGCGGCGGCGGCCCAGGTTCCGGACCAATCGGTGTCAAATCCGACCTGGCCGAATTCCTGCCCAAACCACTTGTCGTCAAAACGGAAGATGACACATACAAAGTGGACCACGATGTTCCGAAAAGCATCGGGCGTGTCAAGCCGTTCTTCGGCAACTTCGGCATCTTCCTGCGTGCCTACACATATATCCGCACGATGGGACCGGATGGCCTGAAGGAAGTTTCAGAAATTGCCGTACTCAATGCAAACTATATGATGAGACGTCTCGAAGGCACGTTTGAACTGCCGTACAAGCAGCACTGCAAGCATGAATTCGTCATCAGCGGCTCCAGACAGAAGAAGATGGGTGTGCGTACATTGGATATGGCGAAGCGTCTGCTCGACTTCGGCTACCACCCGCCGACCATCTACTTCCCGATCAATGTCGAGGAATGCATGATGATCGAACCGACGGAGACAGAGTCCAAGGAGACACTGGATGGTTTCGTCGATACGTTGATCAGCATTTCAAAGGAAGCCGAGGAGAACCCGGATATCGTTCTGGAGGCACCGCATACAACAATCATCGGGCGACTGGACGAGACGCTGGCTGCAAGAAAGCCGATTCTGAGGTTCCAGCGTGAAGATATTGCGGAAGAGAAGTAGAACGAAAAATGAGATTCGGCCGCGGCCGAATCTCATTTTCTAATGCTATTTGTTTTTGGATTTTATTTTACCCGTCCATTTGCTGATACCGTTTTTCAGCATATAGATATCAGTATAGCCTGCTTTTTTGAGCATTCTGCCGGCTCTGATGGACAGACGTCCTGTCTGGTCATAGAGGTAGATCGGCTGGTCTTTGCGAAGTGAATTCATCTTCATTGAAAAATTCATCATCGGAATGTTCCTAGCTCCCATAATATGGCCATATTCATACTTTTCCTTTTCTCTCAGATCTACCAGCTGAACGCGTCTTAAATCTTTCTTGAACTCTTCTTCAGGCAGCGATTTTACGCTTTTCATATTTCTGAAGCCGTTAAGCACCAGAAGAAGAAGGACAACGACTGCAGCCAGTAGAATGATCAACCATGTATCCAATCTGCATCTCTCCTTAAAAATTTCACATAAGTTTATTATAGAGATGTTTGATATAATTTGAAAGAGAAAAAGACAGGAGTGAGCGCTATGGCAAAAAATACATGGTTCTATCTGGAAAGTGGAAAGAATGACGCTTTCCATAATATGGCGTTGGATGAACTGCTTATGGAGAAGGTCAGGTCAGGTGCAATTCCTGCCGCCATCAGACTGTATGAATGGGAGACGCCGACGCTTTCAATCGGCTACTTTCAGAAGATGGAAAAAGAAATCGACATCGACCGCGTCAATGAATATGGCTATGAACTGGTGCGCCGTGCCACTGGCGGAAGAGGGGTGCTGCATGACAAAGAGCTGACATACAGTGTGGTATTGCCTGAAAAATATCCCGATATGCCGGAGTCGGTTACTGAAAGCTATCGCATCCTATCGCAAGGTCTGCTTGAAGGCTTCAGAAACCTTGGTCTGGATGCCCATTTCAGCATCCCCCGGACGAAGGAGGAAAAGAAGGAACTGACGAACATCAGAAGCAGTGTGTGCTTCGATACACCAAGCTGGTATGAACTGGTCGTCGAGGGCAGGAAGATTGCCGGCAGTGCCCAGACCAGACAGGGGGGCATCATCATGCAGCACGGTTCCATCCTGCTTGATGTCGACATCGATCATCTTTTCGATATGTTTACATACACGAACGAACGGTTCAAGAATAAAATGAAGACTGCTTTCAAGGAGAAGGCAGTCGCAATCAATGAGATCAGCAACAGAAACTTTACGGTGCACGATCTCTATCCGGCTTTCAGGCAGGGTTTCGAAAAAGGGCTGGGTATCATCACCGAACCTTATGTACTGACAGAAAGCGATGAAGTGCGCCTTGCAGAGATCAGGAAAAAGTATGAATCAGATGAATGGAACTACAGAAGATGAAAAAACAGGCTGCGCACGCACGCAGCCTGTTTTCTATTTCTTTTTGTTTTTATATTTTCTTTTGGATTTCCGTAATGCTCTCTTATACTTCCTCTGGCTCTCTGTCAGGATGAAGAAATAGTAGATACCATATAAGATCAGCCCGATCACTACCAGAAAGACAAGGGAGTTGACGATCATATTGAGGAAGTATTCCATATTGGTGACCAGACCGAGTGCTGCAATGGCGAGCACCAGGTACAGTACGAACTTTTTCATTATCAGACGCTCCTTAATAACTTGTTGAATGATTTGATGGCGACCTCAACTTGATGGCCGTCCGGCTGTTTTGTAGTAAGCAGCTGCAGCATGAGGCCCGGAATTCCGAGCCATTTGAGAACCGGGACATTTCTTACCCGATTGGTGAACTGGAGAAATTCAAAGGACAGGCCGATGACTACAGGAATCAGTGCAATCCGGTTGAGTATTCTGACGTAGAAAGGATCGACCGGAACGAACATATATACGACAAAACCGACAAGTACGGTAAAGAGGATGAATGAACTGCCGCATCGATAGTGCAGTCTCGAAGACTTCTGGACATTGCCGACTGTCAGCTCATCTCCATTTTCGTAAGTATTGATCACCTTATGCTCCGCACCATGGTACTGGAACAGCCGCTTGATCATGGGGGTCATGGAGATGACATAGATGTAGACGAGCAGCAGGATGAGTTTGAAGAGCGACTCCAGAAATACCTGTCCGACATGCGAGGTGACCACCCCTGAAAATACTTCGGCGATGAACACCGGTATCAGCGTAAACAGGAACTTCCCGACCAGAAAGGAGAGGATGCCGACTATGATGGTGGACATGACAATCTTTGCGGTGTTGGCATCCTGTTTTTCCTGCTCGATCAACACATCGTCTTCCGGGTCCCTTTCATAGCGGTCTGTCGCAAACTCCATATGCTTCATGCCATATATGCTCGATTCAATGATGGCAACGTTGCCCCTCAAAACCGGTATCTTCTTCAGTTTCTGTATCCATTTCTTTTCAGGACGGTCCATTTCGAAATATTCGATATCATCATTACTTCTGCGGATTGCTGTCACCATTTTATCTTTTGACTGGAACATGACACCTTCGACGACTGCCTGTCCACCGAACTTCGGTTTATCCATTTTTTCGACGCTTCCTTCTATCAATAGTATTCATGTGCGTTTCTCAGCTGTTCAAGTCCCTGGTCAAGCAGATTTTGATCCGACATGGAAATACCATTGCCGATTGTATCCAGAGAACCCAGAATATCTTCGTTGGCGAGCTGTATGGCACTGTGCTGACGCTCGAGATATTCATCGAGTTCCACATTCGAGGAACCATCGCGATAATCTTCAATCGCTCCAGTCAGACTTTCGGATATCTCCTCGAACTCCTGATCCATAGTGGAGAGGTCTTCCGTATCTGCATTATCGGAAAGCAGCGCATCCAGGTCCGACAGCCCTTTCTTCATGGCTTTGGAATAGTCGGTGACAATATCGACATAGGCATCTATATCGGGATTGCTGATGACAGACTGCATTTTGGAAATATCCTCTTCCAGTGCTTCAAGGCGCTGTGTGTTCTTCTGGAGTGCGACTTCCTCGGTCTGGAGAATGCTCTGGAGCTCCTCATTACGGTCATTCGCACTTGCCAGTTCTTCTTCAATTGATGGGTCTCCGCAGGCACTTAGACCAAGGGCAACAAGCGGAATATATATCATACGTTTCATATTCTCAATCTCCTGTATCTCATTGTATTATTTTATCATGTTATATTAAAAGATGATATTCATTTGCAACACATCATCATCTGCATGGTGTCTATTTTCCTATTATTTTAAATTCGTGGGAAGCTTTACTGAAATTGCAGTGGATTTGATGTAATATATATTTGAAAGGTGGAGTAGATGCACATGATAAAATTTGATAAAGTCGATGCTTTGATTGAAAAGAATGACCTTGATGCCCTGCTTGTACTGAGTGACTACAACCGTCGCTACCTCACAGGCTTTACAGGTTCAAGTGGCGCAGTGATCATCACAAAGGAGAACAGATATCTGATATCCGACTTCAGATATAAGGCCCAGGCAGCAAAACAGGCAGACCAGTTCGAGTTCGTCCTGCAGAATAAAGGGCTGCTCGACTTCATAGCTGAATTCCTTGAGCAGAAAAACCTGCGTACTGTCGGGTTTGAAGGACAGCATATCAACTACAATACTTATGAACAGCTGAACAGCCAATTCGACCTGGTGCCGCTGACCAATGAAGTTGAAACCATCCGCATGTACAAGACAACTGAAGAGATTTCACTGATCAGGAAAGCGTGCGAAATCGCAGATGAGACTTACGATCATATACTCAAGTACATCAAGCCCGGTCAGACTGAGCTTGAAGTCAGAAATGAACTTGAGAACCATATGCGCAGACTCGGTGCAGAAGGATCCAGCTTCGACATCATCGTAGCCAGCGGATATCGCGGCGCACTGCCGCACGGTGTTGCATCGGATAAGGCAATCGAGTCCGGTGACATGGTGACACTCGACTTCGGCGCCTACTACAATGGGTATGCTTCCGACATCACGCGCTCGTTCGGCGTCGGTTCGGTGGCTGAAGAGATGGAAAAGGTGCATGACATTGTGTTAACATCACAACTGGCCGCATTGGAACAGATTAAAAGTGGAATGACTGGCAAAGAGGCGGATGCCATTGCCCGTAATATCATTTCAGAGAACGGCTACGGTGAGAACTTCGGCCACTCGCTCGGACATGGGCTCGGACTAGAAGTCCACGAGATGCCTGGACTGTCGAAAGCAAGCGACATGGTTCTTGAAAAGGATATGTGCGTAACGGTCGAACCTGGCATCTATATCGATGGTGTCGGCGGCGTCCGCATCGAAGATGACTGCATTGTTACGGAAAGTGGACTTGAGAAGCTTTCCCACAGCAGCAAAGAACTCTTCATCATCTAAATATACTAGTGGAATATTAGGAGGAATAATATGATTTCAGTCAATGATTTTAAAACAGGACTCACAGTGGAAGTCGACAATGGCATCTGGAGAGTCGTGGAATTCCAGCACGTCAAGCCGGGTAAAGGTGCAGCATTTGTCAGAAGCAAACTGAGAAACTTGAGAACAGGTGCCATCCAGGAGAAGACTTTCCGCGCAGGCGAAAAAGTCGGCAGAGCCCAGATCGACAACAGAAAGATGCAGTATCTGTATGCTGATGGCGATACACACGTATTCATGGACAACAACACATACGACCAGGTGGAGCTCGAGGCTTCAGCACTCAAGGATGAGCTGAAGTACCTTCAGGAAAACATGAATGTTTCCCTGATCATGTATGAAGGCGAAACGCTTGGTGTCGAACTGCCGAAATCAGTGGAGCTGAGAGTCGTTGAAACTGAACCCGGCATCAAGGGAGATACGGCAAGTGGCGCAACGAAGTCGGCAACACTTGAAACCGGCCTGGTACTTCAGGTGCCGCTTTTCGTCAACCAGGATGATGTACTGATCATCAGCACGGACGATGGCAGCTACGTATCCAGAGCATAGGAATAAAAGCAGATTTCGATCTGCTTTTATTTTTTCCTTGAATTGGTATGACCACTTGCGTAGAATATAAGAGAGAAATTTTGAATGTTAAGGAGCAGTAGACATGAAACTGGAGTATATTGATGAACTGATTAGCAAAATGGAAAAGGCATCTTTGACAGAACTGTCATATAAGGATGGGGAAGTGGACATCGTGTTGAAACGTGACAGCATGAACGGGTTCCAGCAGGCAGCTGCGCCAGCCCAGGCACCTCCTCAGTCCGCCCAGCCGGTACAGACTGAAACTGCACAACAGGAGGAAGGCAAGGTCATCAAGGCACCGATGGTCGGAACATTCTATAAAGCCTCTTCCCCTGAGGTGGATCCTTACGTCAAGGTCGGTGACAGGGTCGAAAATTCAAGTGTCGTATGCATTCTGGAAGCAATGAAACTGTTCAACGAAATCCAGGCGGAAACTTCCGGTGAGATCACAGAGATCCTAGTCGAAGATGGAGAAATGGTTGAATACGACCAGCCATTGTTCAGAATCCGATGATCAGGAAGATACTGGTTGCCAACCGTGGGGAAATCGCCGTCCGAATCATCAGAGCCTGTACTGAACTTGATATAGAGTCGGTCAGCATCTATTCTGAAGCAGATGCAGACAGTCTGCACCGCAGACTTGCCACAGAGTCATACTGTGTCGGCCCTAAACTGTCCAAGGACAGCTATCTTGATATGATCAGCATCATTACGATCGCCAAAAAGACGGGCTGTGATGCCATCCATCCAGGATACGGCTTCCTGGCTGAAAATAGTGACTTCGCCGAAATGTGCGAAGCGTCGAACCTCATCTTCATCGGACCGATGCACGAGACGATTGCGCTCATGGGCGTAAAGGATGTTGCGAAAGACACGATGAAAAAAGCAGGCGTACCGACTGTGCCGGGTAGTGAAGGCGTCGTCGGATCCGTTGAAGACGCGAAGAAGATTGCTGATGAAATCGGGTATCCCGTCATCATCAAAGCAAGCTATGGCGGAGGCGGAAAAGGAATCCGTGTTGCCCGTGATGAGGAATCACTTGTCCAGAACTATAAGATGACCGAGCAGGAGGCGGAAAGTGCCTTCGGCAACAAGAGTCTCTATATCGAAAAATACATCGAGAACTTCAGACATATTGAAATCCAGGTTCTTGGAGACTATCATGGCAACGTCGTCCATCTGGGTGAGCGCGACTGTACAATCCAGCGCCGTATGCAGAAGCTTGTGGAGGAGGCGCCGAGTCCGATTCTTTCCGAGAAAAAACGGAAGGAGATGGGAGAAACAGCAGTGACTGCTGCCCAAAGCATCGACTATATCGGTGCCGGCACGATCGAATTCATCTATGACCTGAATGAAGATCATTTCTATTTCATGGAGATGAATACACGCATTCAGGTCGAACACCCTGTAACAGAAATGATTACAGGAATCGATCTCGTCAAAATGCAGATCAAAGTGGCCAGAAGAGAAGCGATTCCTTTCAAACAGGAGGACATCGAATTCAAAGGCCATGCTGTCGAGCTCCGTATCAATGCTGAGAATCCTTATAAGAACTTCATGCCATCGGCCGGCAAGATCAATGAATTCATTACACCAGGTGGTTATGGTGTCAGACTTGATTCTGCATGCTACTCAGGCTACGTCATTCCGCCGTACTACGACTCGATGATTGCCAAGCTGATCACGCATGGTGATTCAAGGGAAGAGGCCATTCAAACTGCCCTCCGTGCACTGGGGGAATTCAAGATCGGCGGTGTCGATACGACCATTCCGTTCCATACGAATCTGCTCCAGCATGAATCATTCAGATCGAACGACTACAACACCAACTTCCTGGAAAATAATGACATCATGAAATGATGATGGAAGACACAGACAAGGGGCATCTTCAATGATGTCCCTTTTACTATGCCTCTCCTCGGTTCCCGGGGCCATCCATTTGGTTGACAATGATATTGGTACACCATAATATTATATTCAACGAATGGTGATTGATGACCGGAGTGAAGGTATATTTCATGCTGTGGCTGCCCGAAACGTCATCCAATTTCCTATCGAATCGTGATATAATGAATTGGCGAGGTGATGAACATGATAATTCAGGAAGACAAAGCAAATCTTGGACAGATAGAAATATCACCGGAAGTACTTGAAGTGATCGCGAGCATTGCGGTGACAGAAACTGAAGGTGTGCATGCATTGCAGAACAACTTTGCCAGCGGCAACTTTGAGAAGATCGGCAAGAAGTACCGGGGCCGGGGCGTCAAAGTCGATGCAAAAGACAATGAAGTAATGATTTCCATCTATGTTTCTCTGTCTACACGCCGTAATATCCATGAGACCGCAGAACTTATTCAGAAAAATGTCAATCAGGCAATACGGAATATGACGGATCATGATGTCAAAGAAGTCAATGTGCACATCGTAAATATTAAATAATAGAACAGTAGATGGGTGTTAATAATGAACAGACACGAGCAGCGTAAAAAAATCTTCCAGATCATCTTCCAACAGGATCATGGTCTGGTTACATTGGAAGAGACTGCGTTTTACGACCTTTACAGGGAATATGACTACATCAGTCTGATTGTGGACTACTACTCCGGCAACAGTGAGTCGGTGGATGGGGATATCAGAAACCATCTCACCAACTATACGCTTGAGAGGATTCCCAAAGTGGAACGCAACATTCTGAGGACAGCAATTTCGGAACTGCTTCATGGCGATTCCCCAAAGCGGGTAGTCATCAATGAAGCGATTCTTCTTGCCAAACTCTACGGTGAGAAGGACAGCTTCCGATTTGTGAATGGCGTCCTTAAAAACTTCATCACGGAAACGAATGAGCAGCAAGATGGAGAACAGTAAATATCTTTCTGTCGGTGCACTGACCAGATATCTTAAATATAAATTCGACCAGGACCCGTATTTGACACGGGTCTTTCTAAAAGGTGAACTCTCCAATGTAAAGCGTCACACCAGTGGACACGTGTTCTTTGCAATCAAGGACGAACAGTCGGTTGTACGTGCCATCATGTTTTCAAGGAATGCCGGCAGTCTGAAGTTCAAGCCCGAAGAAGGGCAGAGCGTCCTGGTCGAAGGCCGGGTCAGCATTTTTGAATCCAGTGGGCAATACCAGGTCTATGTGGAAAAAATGGAGATGGATGGTATCGGCCTCCTTTTTGAGAAGCTCGAACAGGATAAGAAGCAGCTTGCTGAAAAAGGCTACTTTGATGCGCAGCATAAAAAGCCGCTGCCCCGTTATCCGAGGACCATCACCATCATCAGTTCCGAAACCGGCGCTGCTGTAAAGGATATGATTACAACACTGGGCAGACGCTACCCGCTAGTGTCCGTCACAGTCATCAATACGCTGATGCAGGGGCCGAGGAGCCGCCAGGCAGTGATCGATAACCTGGGTTATGCGGACCGGCTGGAAAACGATGTCATCATTCTTGCACGGGGTGGGGGATCCATAGAGGATCTGTGGACCTTCAATGAGAAGGATGTGGCATTGAAGATCTTCGAGATGTCGACACCGGTCATTACAGGTATCGGTCATGAGACGGATACGACGCTGGTGGACTTCATTGCAGATGTGCGTGCAGCGACACCGACGGCTGCTGCCGAAATGGCGGTGCCGGATCAGCAGGACATACTTGAAAGATTGCACCAGTCGGAGAATCATGTATCCCGCAGGCTGGCACAGAAGCTTGATTCGAGCAGAAGCAGGCTCGACACGCTCGGTTCCTACTATAAACTTAAGAATCCGGATCTTCTCTATGACCAGCAGGCAGAAAGACTCGTCAATCTGAAGGACACACTCGATGATAGGATGCACAATGCAATAAAAGACAGCAGCTATCGGCTTTCCGCCATGAAGGAAAGCGTAAGGTACAATACACCAGGACCGGAAATAAGAAGAGGTGCGGAGACACTCATGGAACGCAGGGGACAGCTCGACCGTGCCATGCGGATCAGGACAGGCGACTCGAGGAAGGGTCTCGTCCGGGTGATTGAAAGCCTCAATTCATTGAGCCCGACTAATGTATTGCTGCGTGGCTATTCCTTCACCACGCACAAGGGCACAATCGTCAAGGATGCACATCAGCTCGAATTGGGCGATGAAGTCCAGTCGACGTTTGCCGAAGGCAGCATTGTATCAAAAGTGACAGAGGTGAATCATGATGGCAGAAACTGAAAATGAAACATTTGAAGAGAAGATGAAACAGCTCGAGCAGATCGTCAAACAGCTGGATGAAGATGAAGTGTCCCTTGAAGCATCGCTCAAGCTTTACCAGAAAGGTGTCGAGCTGACTGCAGAATGCGAGAAAATACTGAAAGATGCAGAACTGAAAGTTGAAACATTAAACCGTAAGGGAGCAGATGATGAACAATAATATGCAGCATTATCTCGAGGCGACCGAATCTTCGATACTTGCGCACCTTGAACAAAATCATGTTTCCCCGACCATCAGAGAAGCGAGCAGCTATTCGATAGAAGCGGGCGGTAAGCGGTTCCGCCCCTACCTTCTATTTTCGACACTAAGCGCCCTCGGGCATGACCCGATGAAAGGTGTACAGGTCGCGGCTGCCATTGAAATGATCCATACATATTCTCTGATTCATGATGATCTGCCGGCAATGGACGATGATGACTATCGTCGCGGGAAGCCGACCAACCACAAAGTGTACGGTGAGGCGGCAGCCATCCTGGCAGGAGACACTCTGTTAACCGAGAGCTTCAGTATCGTCGCCGCAGATGATGCCTTGGCTGCTGACAAACGTGTCGCCCTGATCAGACATATTGCGTCGAAATCGGGCTTCAATGGAATGATCGGCGGGCAGATGCTCGATATCGAGGCGGAAGGTCAGGACATCAGTCTTGCTCAGCTTGAGAATATCCACCAGTACAAGACCGGCCAGCTGATTGTTCTGCCAGTTCAGTGTGCCTGCATCATCGCAGATGCAGATAAGGAGGTTGCAGGGCAGCTGATCCGTTTTGCCGAAAAACTTGGTATCCTTTTCCAGATCAGGGATGACATACTCGATGTAGAGGGAGACCTCGCCGTGACCGGGAAATCGGCGGGAAGTGATGAAAAGAATAATAAGACGACCTATGTCAGCAGCTATGGTCTTTCAGGTGCACATGAGCAGCTTGGAAAGCTTGCTGAAAGTGCCAAGCATATACTGGATGATCTCGCTGGAGAGATTGAAACTGAACAACTGCATAAAGTGCTGCAGAGATTTGCAGTAAGAAACCAATGATAATTCATAATGCGTGAATTATCATTTTTATTTTTGCCTAAATGATAAAAGTGGTATAATTGGCAGTAGAAAATTTAAAGGTGGGTGCTATATGAATCTATATAGTATAGAAGACCCGTCATTTTTGAAGCAGAAAGATGATGAGGAACTGAAGGAACTGGCACAGGATGTAAGGGAATTTCTGATCCAGTCATGCTCGACGACAGGCGGCCATATCGGTGCCAATCTCGGCGTGGTGGAATTGACAATCGCCCTGCATAAGCATTTTGATTCACCAGAAGACCGTCTTTTGTTCGACGTTGGACATCAGGCCTACATTCATAAAATCCTCACTGGACGCATCAGTGAGTTCGAAACACTCAGACAATATAAAGGCTTGTGTGGATTTCCCAAGATGCGTGAATCCGACCATGATGTATGGGAGGCGGGACATTCATCCACTAGTCTTTCAGCAGCCATGGGCATCGCAAAGGCACGCGATATCAAAGGCGAGGGTCACCATGTCATCCCGATCATCGGAGATGGTGCACTGACAGGTGGCATGGCCCTTGAAGCACTGAACCATATCGGATCAGACAAAACAGATATGACCATCATTCTGAACGACAATGAAATGAGTATCGCGCCGAACGTCGGTGCCATGCACAATATGCTTGGTCGCATGCGGACCAATACACAGTACAACCGCGTCAAGCATGACATAGAAGATTTTCTGAACCGGTTGCCGCAAGTAGGGTCGAGGCTTCGGGATATGGCAGATAGGATAAAGGACAGCATGAAATATCTCGTTGTGGATGGTGTCTTCTTCGAAGAGCTCGGCATCAAGTATATCGGTCCCGTCGATGGTCATGATTTTGCTGCGCTTTCCAATGCCATACAGATTTCGAAGGATTATAAGGGACCTGTTGTCATCCATGTCATTACCAAGAAGGGTAAAGGCTACCATCCGGCAGAAGATGATAAGCTCGGCAAATGGCATGGTCTCGGGCCATACAAGATAGATACCGGCGAAGTGCTCGGCAGTAAAACCACGCCGTCATGGAGTGAATTCATGTCGAACAGTGTACTCGAGCGTGCTCAGGAAGATGAGCGTATTGTTGCTCTGACCCCGGCGATGCCGGTCGGCAGCAAGCTGACAAAGTTCCAGAATACATTGCCCGAGCGATTTTTCGACGTCGGAATTGCCGAGCAGCACGCTGTCACCATGGCAGGTGGACTGGCCGCAAGCGGCATGAGGCCGTATCTCGCCATCTATTCCACCTTCCTGCAAAGAGGCTATGATCAGCTGCTGCATGATGTCGATCGTCAGAACCTGAACGTCTTCCTCGGCATCGACCGGAGTGGACTGGTCGGAGCTGATGGAGAAACGCACCAGGGTGTTTTCGACATCAGCTTCATATCCCCACTGCCCAACATGACGCTGATGATGCCAAAAGATGAACTTGAAGCAGAACAGATGATCGATCTGGCGTTCAGCCATGAAGGACCCGTCGCCCTCAGATATCCGCGTGGCAATATCAAGGGTGTTGAACAGAGCACAAAAATGAAACCGCTCAAGTATGGCCAGTGGGAGGAAGTGGTCGAAGGTGACGATATGACGATCATCTCCTTCGGGCCAACGCTCGATCTTGCAATCGATGCAGCAATCGCACTTAAAGAGAATGGCATCAGTGCCAGAGTCGTCAATGCCCGGTTCATCAAACCGATGGATCAGGCCATGCTTCAATCTCTCGGGATCGAAGGTAATCCGATCCTTACAGTTGAGGAATCCATGCTGACAGGCGGACTCGGCAGTATGATTGCAAGTTTCATGGCCGATCACGGCTTCACCACTCCGTTCAGGAGAATCGGCATCGACAATGAATATGTCGAACACGGTGACGTCAACAGGCTGCTGGAGGATATCGGCATCACAACCGAAAATATCATTCTGCAGTCCAGAATTCTACTGGAGCAGAACAATGAAAAAGAAATCAAGAATTGATTCATACCTTCACGACAATTATAATCTCGGCACACTGGAAGAAGTCAGGCGCATCATCATGGCCGGCAAAGTATTGAACAGCAACCAGCCGGTGTACAAGCCATCTGAAATGATTGACATCAGCAAGGCCGATATCCGTTTCAAAAATATAAAACCTTATGTCTCAAGAGGTGGCATCAAGCTCAACTATGCTGTAAAAGCATTCGATATTGAGCTTGAAGACAGCATTGTCATCGACATCGGCAGTTCTACGGGAGGATTTACCGATTGTTCTCTTCAGAAAGGTGCCATACATGTTTATGCAGTGGATGTCGGCACCAATCAGCTTGATTACAGGCTGCGTACAGATGCGCGGGTGACAGTCATGGAGCAGACCAATTTCAAGGATACGAAACTTTCAGATTTTCCCAGGATGCCCGATGTGCTTACAATCGATGTCTCTTTTACATCCATCGTTCCGATTCTGAGGCATATTACCGAACTGTTTGATCACAATTATGAAATCATCGCCCTGATCAAACCCCAGTTCGAATCCTACATGGAAGAGCGGGAGGACAGTGGCATCATCACCTCGAAGTTGACGCATGAGAATGTCATCCATCGTGTGCTTGAAGCGTGCAGCGGCATAGGCCTTTATGGTACAGGACTCGACAGGTCACCGATTACAGGTACCAAAGGGAACATCGAGTATCTGCTTCACCTGACATCTTCCAGCATTTCAGCTTCTGTAGTAGAAGAAAAGGACATTCAGCAGATCATCTATGGCTGATGTCCTTTTTTTCGTGTTGCTGTCATTCATTTTATGATATCATATGTATAAATATACAAAAGGGGTACACGAGGAGGAACATCATGTCCAATAAATCGATACGACAGATCAAAATCAGGGAAATCATCACAAACAGCAAGGTTGAAACACAGGAAGACCTGGTCGAAAGGCTGAACGAATACAACTTCAACGTTACACAGGCTACAGTGTCCCGCGATATAAAAGAACTGCAGCTCATCAAGGTTCCAACACCGAGTGGTTCATATGTCTACAGCATGCCGAAAGATCGAAAATTCCATCCATTGGAGAAGCTTGGAAGGTATCTGATGGACAGTTTTGTTAAACTGGACTATACAGACAACCTTCTTGTTTTGAAGACACTGCCCGGCAATGCCCAGTCCATCGGTGCAATCATCGACCAGCTGGAATGGGAAGAGGTTGTCGGCACCATATGCGGCGACGATACGTGTCTGATGATATGCCGCAGTGAAGATGCACAAAATGAGATTAGGGACCGGATATTCAATCTGATCTAAATTGGAGTGTTTAATTTGCTGATACGTCTGAAAATCAAGAATCTGGCTGTACTGAAAGATATTGAATTGGATTTCGACAGTGGACTGACCGTCATATCCGGAGAATCCGGTGCTGGTAAATCCATGATCATCGAAGCAATAAGATACCTCTATGGTAAACGGGCTTCCATCGAAGATATCAGATATGAGACCGAAGGCGCACTTATTGAAGGCGTCTTCGACTTCCCGGAATCGGATACAATGCGCGCACTGCTTGCCCAGAATGATATAGAAGAGGATGAGCTCTACATTGTAAGAAGGGAAGTCATGCAGAATCGCAAGAGCATCATCAAGATAAATTCGCGCATGATCACTCTGGGTGCACTCAAGGACATAATGGATGAGGTCGTCAGCATCCACTCCCAGTCCTCCCAGTCGGAAGCCCTCGAGCATAACAAGCATATTCTATACCTGGACCGCTATATTGATGCATCTGACAGGGCATCGTTTGGAAAGTATCAGGAAAGTTTCGAGGAGTTCAAAGCGCTCGAAGCGAGAATCAGGGAGCTTGAATACAAGGATAAGAACAGGGTACAGCAGCTGCAGATGTTCAAGTACGAGTACGAGGAACTTGAAGCCATGGATCTCGTTCCTGATGAGGAAGAGAAACTTGAAGAGGAGATCAGCTACCTCGACAACTTCGAGAAGATCAGCAATACATTATCCTCGATCCAGGCGCAGCTCAGTTCCGAATATGCACCGCAGAACATGCTCTATGAAATCCATAGCCACATCGAAACGCTTTCGAACTTCGATGAGAACTATAAGGAGTATGGAGATACGGTTCTCGAGGCATATCATACACTGGATGAACTCGGGAGCAGGGTGGGGAGCGACTTGTCCGCACTCGACTATGATGAGGAGAGTCTCAATGCGAAGCAGTCCCGGCTGTCCGACATCAACTCCCTGAAACGGAAGTACAACAAGACGCTCGATGAGCTGATAGAATACAGGATTGCCCTCGCAGAGGATATCGAACAGCTCGGCAACATTGCACAATCTTTCGAAGCCCTTCAGAATAGACGTGCCCAGGCACAAAAGCGTATGGAGCAGTACGCAAAGGATCTGCACACTTTCAGACTCGAACAGAAGCACTTTCTTGAGAACAGGATCAAGAAGGAGCTTAATGATCTTGATATGCCGGGAGCCGATTTTGAAATCAGTGTGCGCGAAGGGACATTCGACCCGCGCGGCTATTCTGAAGTCGAGTTTCTCATCTCCACCAATGCAGGAGAACCTCTGAAATCGATGAACCGCATCGCCTCAGGTGGTGAAATTGCCCGTGTCATGCTGGCATTGAGGACAATCTTTACAGAATCCGACGCCCAGAGCCTGCTGATTCTTGATGAGATCGATACAGGTGTCAGTGGCCTTGTCGCTACGCGCATGGCTGAAAAGATGCAGCTGCTGTCCAAATCACGCCAGGTCATCTCCATTTCGCATCTGCCGCAGGCAGCGGCTCTTGCAGATCATCACCTTTATGTATCAAAGAAGACATCGGATCAGCGAACTGCATCTGCTGCAGCGTATCTCGATGCAGATGATCATATTTACGAAATCGCCAGGATGCTCAGCGGTTCGGACATTACAGAAGCTGCACTTGAAAATGCCAAAACACTGATTGAAGCTAAAAATAAAGAGACGAACTAGGTTCGTCTCTTTATTTTTTCTCTTTGTCTTCCGCTTTGCCCGACTGTTCCATGAACTGCGCCTGCATCTTTTTCTGGCGCTGTTCGCGATGCAGTATATAGCCGCCGATGAACCAGACCCCCAATACCGTCAACAGCAGTCCGATGATGAACTGGACGACAGTGAGGGTGAAGGGATCATTGACGATGCCGAAGATGCTGTCCCTCATATACTTTATTCCAAGCCCTGCCAAAAATACCGGAATGACCAGTATGGCGAGCGCAATAATTTTCTTCATCATATCACCTTGAATATCTGGATATGTCCATTATAGCGCAAGTGAAAAGGGGAATAAAATATATGTCTTTTGAAAACCTTCTGAATTTTCCAAGTTTGACCAAATTCATGTAATTTAAATTCCGAATATGTATAATAAAAAGCATAGGGGAGGTACACACATGAAATTTGATGAAATTTTCGAAGGGGACAAAAATAAAATGATAGCGCTTTCAGTTTGCCGTGCGGCTGATCCGGAAGTGCTTGAACCGATTCTTCGCATTATCGAAGAAAAAGGCGTAAGATGTCATCTTGTAGATGACAGGGGAAAACTGGAGACCATGCTGGCTTCTTATGAAGCAGACCATCTTCTGGATGGGCGGATCACCATCCACCATGTGGGGGATGACCATGCAGCAGCGATGACATCCTTGGAGCTCATCAGTACAGGTCAGGCGAATGTTCTCATGAAAGGGCTGATTTCAACATCGGTTCTGCTGAAAGAAGTTCTGAACAAGAAATATGGACTGGTGCATGACAGCCTGCTCAGCCATGTTGCACTGTTTGATATGCCGCGCTACCATAAGGCCATCCTGCTCAGTGACGCCGGGATGAACATTACACCTTCAATTGAAGACAAGAAAAAAATCATAGACAACACACTTGAATGTGCCAGACAGCTCTCGGCGGACCAGCCAAAAGTTGCACTGCTCGCTGCAGTGGAAAAGGTTTCCGACAAGATGCCTGCAACCGCTGAAGCAGAGGCACTGGCGCATATGGATGTTAAAAACTTTAAATATAATTGTACAATAGAAGGACCACTGCAGTATGACCTCGCCATTTCAAAGGCGGCAGCCGACCATAAAGGAATCCGGTCCACTGTGGCAGGGGATGTGGACATCCTCATCGCCCCTGGCATCGAAGCAGGAAATATACTCTACAAATCACTGGTCTACTCTGCAGGTGCAAGTGTTGCTTCCATCATCATGGGCGCAAGTGTACCGATAGTACTGACCTCAAGAGCAGACAGCGCAGAAGATAGATATAATTCCATAAATCTAGCAATGAAGATTTCCAAATAACCAGATGGAGTGATGAAAATGATATTTGAAAAAATGGAGAAATACGACTACGAGCAACTGATTTTCTGTCAGGATGAAACAAGCGGACTGAAGGCCATCATCTGCATCCATGATACAACACTGGGGCCGGCACTCGGCGGAAGCAGAATGTGGCAGTATGACACAGAAGAAGAGGCCATAGAGGATGTGCTCCGCCTCGCAAAAGGAATGACCTATAAAAATGCTGCAGCCGGACTCAACCTCGGCGGAGGCAAGACTGTAATCATCGGTGATGCATCAAAAGACAAGTCTGAAGCTTTCTTCAGAGCACTTGGCAGATATGTGCATAGTCTTGGCGGCAGGTACATAACAGCTGAAGATGTTGGAACGACTGTGGAAGATATGGATCTCATCTATCAGGAAACACCGTATGTATGCGGCATCAGTGAATCCTATGGTTCCGGCGGAAACCCGAGCCCGATGACGGCATATGGTGTCTACATGGCGATGAAGCGTACAGCCAAAGAAGCATTCGGAAACGATTCGCTGAAAGACAGGACCATTGCTGTACAGGGTGTCGGAAACGTATCCTACAGCCTGTGCAGGCATCTTCATGAAGAGGGCGCCAAACTGATCGTCACAGACATCAACCAGGCATCTGTGGACCGTGCAGTGAATGATTTTGGTGCCGAGGCAGTTGGCATCGAAGAGATCTATTCAGTCGACGCGGATATTTTTGCACCTTGCGCACTTGGTGGTGTGCTGAATGATGAGACAATTCCGACGCTGAAAGTGAAAGCCGTCTGCGGCAGTGCAAACAACCAGCTGCTGGAAAGTGGCAGGCACGGCACTATGCTTGAGGAAAGAGGCATCGTCTATGCACCGGATTATGTCGTCAACTGTGGTGGTGTCATCAATGTTGCAGATGAACTGCAGGGCTATAACGCAGATCGCGCCAAAAGCAAAGTTGAGGAAATCTACAAACAGATGGATAAGATCTTCTCGATTGCCAAGCGCGACGGTGTCACACCTGCTGTTGCTGCCGATCGACTGGCCGAGGAAAGAATCGACAGCATGATGCGTGTCAAAAGTACATTTTCACAGAATGAAATCACAACGCTCAGCAGGAGGTAGGCCGAGCCATGACATATACCATTCTAGTCGTCAATCTTGGAGGGACTTCCACCAAGGTCGCGCTATATGAAAACGATGAGAGTATTGCTGTTGAGACATTGAGGCATCCGACTGAAATCGTCATGCAGCCGTTCCATGAACAGATCGAATTCAGATTCAGATCCATTCTGAACTTTCTTGAAAGAATTGATGTGGATGCGTCAGGCATCGATATCGTCAGTGCACGTGGTGGCGTACTGAGACCGATCCAGGGCGGCACATATGATATCAGCAGGGAGATGGTTGATGACCTGAGAGAAAGCAGATATGGTCAGCATGCATCAAATATGAGTGGTGTGATTGCCGACCGGTTCCGCAATCTCTATGGCTGCCAGGCCGTAATAACAGATCCGGTCGTGGTCGATGAAATGATCGACGAAGTCCGTCCCACCGGGTTGAAAGACATAGAGAGACGATCTGTCTTCCATGCACTCAACCAGAAGGCGGTCGCACGGAAGTATGCAGAATCCGAGGGTAGAGGCTATACTGAAATCAATGCCATCGTCTGTCATATGGGTGGCGGCATCACTGTCGGCGCCCATAGGAAGGGCAAAGTCATCGATGTCAACGATGGGCTGTCCGGTGAAGGGCCGATGAGTCCGACACGGACGGGCTCACTGCCCAACGACAGTCTGGCCAGATACATCATTGAAAACGCAATGGACTATGACAGTGTCTATGACGTTCTCACAAAAGAGGGCGGCTTCATTTCACTGACCGGTACCCAGGATGCGATCGAACTTGAAGAACGAGCGCTTGCAGGAGATGAAGCAATCGAAATGATTTTCAGGGCGCTTGCAGCCCAGATTGCCAAGGAGATCGGCTCGCGTGCTGCAATACTGAAAGGGGAGGTCGACCAGATCATCTTTACAGGAGGGCTCGCCTACAGTGCGTACCTCATGGATCTCGTCACACCCTATATTTCATTCATTGCCCCCGTTACCGTATACCCGGGTGAAGAGGAAATGCAGGCATTGGCAGAAGGCGCCTATCGCGTACTGACAGGACAAGAAAAAATGAAAACCTATGTGTAGGAGTGGATATAATGGCATATGAATATGATCTGGTCATTCTTGGTGGAGGTACTGCCGGCTATGTGGCAGCCATCAAGGCGAGCCAGCTCGGTCTCAAAACGGCGATCGTGGAAAAGGAGAACCTTGGAGGTACATGCCTGCATAAGGGATGCATCCCGACCAAGAGCATGCTCAAATCGGCGGAAGTCGCCTATTCAATGCGTAATGCAGATCTTTACGGCATCGGTTCCGTAACGCCTGAAATCGACATGTCGAAAATACAGGGCCGCAAGCAGGAAGTGGTGGACCGGATGCATGGGGGTGTCAAGCACCTCATGAAAAAGTACAAGGTGGATATTTTCAATGGACATGGGCGCATACTCGGCCCTTCGATTTTCTCTCCGATGGCCGGTACAGTAGCAGTGGAGCACCCTGAAGATGAAGAGGCGGAAAGTGAAATCCTCATCAACCAGCATGTGCTGATTGCGACAGGCTCACATCCACGTCCACTTCCGTTCCTGCCATTCGACCATGAGGTCGTACTCTCAAGCGATGACATGATGACACTCGATCACATCCCCTCCAGGATGGCCATCATCGGCGGCGGCGTAATCGGGCTTGAATTTGCAAGCATGCTGACGGATCTTGGTGCCGAGGTCACTGTCATTGAGGCAGGCAATCATATCATTCCTCATGAAGACAAGGACATCGCCGCCCAACTGAAGAAATCTCTCGAAGCCCGTGGCATCACCTTCAAGATTGGCAGTGCCCTGGATGAATCACGTATAGACAAGCAGGAGCAGTCCATCACACTTAAGATGGATGATGGTGAAGCTTCCTTCGACAAAGTACTTGTCGCAATCGGGCGTGCACCCAATACGGATGATCTTGGACTGGCAAATACGAAGATCAAGCTTGATAAAGGCTATATTGAGACCAATGTCCACTACCAGACCGGCGATGCACACATCTATGCCGTCGGCGATGTCATCGGCAATCTTCAGCTCGCCCATGTAGCTACAAAAGAAGCAATCGCGGCAGTCGAGCACATGGCAGATGAAAATCCTCTACCACTTGACTACAATGGTGTACCGAGATGCATCTATACCTCTCCCGAAGTCGCTGCCATCGGCATGACTGAAGAAGGTCTGAAACAGCAGAACATTGATTATTCTGCGCATAAGGTCCCGTTCGCAGCTGTCGGCAAGGCAGTAATTTCCCATGGAGACAAAGGATTTGGTAAAATACTTGTAGACCCGGGAACAAAAGACATTCTCGGACTTTCACTGATCGGCCCTGGCGCCACCGAACTGATCAATGAGGCAGCCCTGGCCAAATTCCTGGATGCTTCAGCATTGGAACTCGGCAGCGCCATCCATGCCCATCCTTCAATCGGAGAGGTGCTGATGGAACTCGGCCTTGATGCGGAAGACAAAGGGATCCATGTATAAGGAGGACACGACATTGTTGGACTATAAAGAAGCAGGTCTGGAACCCGAGGACCTGAAGAACATGTATCGTACGATGCATCTCGCAAGAAAACTGGATGAAAGAATGTGGCTGCTCAACCGTGCAGGCAAACTGCCGTTCGTCATTTCCTGCCAGGGGCAGGAAGCGACGCAGGTGGGCGCTGGATATGCACTTGACCGTGAGGTGGATATCATCAGTCCGTACTACAGGGACCTGGCACTCGTCACCCACTTCGGCATGACGGCGGAGGAGACGATGCTGTCGGCTTTTGCCAAAAAAGGTGATATTTCAAGTGGAGGGAAACAGATGCCTTCCCACTTCAGTAAGAAATCATGCAATATCATGACGCAAGGGTCCAGTGTGACCACCCAGCTGCTGCATGCTGTGGGTGCAAGCTTCAAATTCAAGATGGACGGTGAGAAGCGTGTGGCTCTGACAACGCTCGGAGAAGGCTCTTCAAACCAGGGGGATTTCCACGAAGGCCTTAATTTCGTCGGAGTCCATGATCTGCCTTTCATCTGCATCATCGAGAACAACAAATATGCAATCAGTGTACCGCGCGAACTGCAGTATGGTGCAGACAAACTTTCCGACCGTGCACTTGGTTATGGCATGCATGGTGAACATATCGACGGAAATGATCCGATTGCTGTCTACAAGGCCGTCAAAGATGCGCGGGAACGTGCAATCGACGGAGAAGGCGGTACGCTGATCGAAGCGATGTCAACCAGGCTGACTGCCCATTCCTCGGACGATGATGACAGCTACCGTGAGAAGGAAGAACGCGAAACAATGAAGGATTCCGACTGTCTGATCAATTTCAGAACCTACATTCTGGACAATGGTGTAGCAGAGGAAGCATGGTTCGAAGAATTGGAGAAAGAAATCAAAGCGATCGTCACAGATGCGACAAAGGCAGCGGAAAAAGCACCTTATCCGGATCCGGAAGAAGCATTGACGCACGTGTACGAGGAGGTTCAGCATGGCTAAAATATCCTATCTGCAAGCCATCCATCAGGCACTCGATTATGAAATGGGCCAGGACGAGAGTGTTTTTGTCCTCGGAGAGGATGTAGGCAAGAAAGGCGGCGTATTCAAGGTCACTGCCGGCCTGCAGGAAAAATACGGAGAACTGCGCTGTCTTGATACACCTTTGGCGGAATCGAACATCGTCGGCACCAGCATCGGTGCAGCAATGATGGGGAAAAGACCAGTGGCGGAAATCCAGTTCGCAGATTATATCCTACCCGCAACCAACCAGATCCTGAGTGAAGCGGCAAAAATCAGGTACCGGTCCAATAATGACTGGAACTGTCCAATTGTCATCCGAGCACCATTCGGTGGCGGCATACACGGCGCGCTATACCATTCCCAGTCTGTTGAGACCTTATTTACATCGACACCCGGACTGAAAGTCGTCGTGCCATCCACACCAGCTGATGCAAAAGGACTGCTCATTTCAGCAATCCGGGATAATGATCCCGTACTGTTCTTTGAACATAAGAAGGCATATCGCCTGCTCAAGGAAGAAGTGCCGGAAGGCGATCATACCGTACCGATCGGCAAGGCGGATATCAAGCGGGAAGGTGACGATATTACGGTCATTACATATGGCCTCTGTGTCAACTATGCCCTCCAGGCAGCAGAACGCCTGTCGAAGGATGGCCATGAGGCGGAAGTACTCGACCTCAGGACCATCTATCCTCTGGATAAGGAGAGCATCATCAAGGCGGCCTCGAAGACAGGCAAAGTACTGCTTGTTACAGAAGATAATCTGGAAGGCAGCGTCATCAGTGAAGTTGCTGCAATCATCGGTGAAAACTGCCTGTATGACCTTGATGCCCCGATCATGAGACTGGCCGGTCCAGACGTACCATCGATGCCATATGCACCACCAATGGAAGATTTCTTCATGGTCAACCCGGATAAGATTGAAGCTAAAATGAAAGAGCTTGCTGAACATTAAGGAGGACAAGAGTTATGGAAAAAGTGCTGATGCCGAAGCTCGGTGAGAGTGTAACGGAAGGTACCATTGAAAAATGGCTGGTCCAGCCTGGGGATACTGTAGAGGAATATGATCCCATATGCGAAGTGATCACCGATAAGGTGACGGCCGAAGTGCCTTCAGTCTACAGTGGTGTCGTCAAGGAGCTGCTCGTCAGTGAAGGGGAGACTGTCGAGGTCGGCACATCGATCTGCATGATGGAGACGGAAGACTCCAGTGAACCAGAGAAGACAGACGAGACGGACAAGGTGGAAAAAGGACAGGAAGAGGTCCCTGCTGAAAAAGAACCGGCGGCGCAGAAGTCCAGCAATGGTAGGAATAAAGGCCGCATTTCACCTGTTGTCATGCGTCTTGCAGAAGAAAATGACATTGATCTGTCGACGGTTTCGGGATCCGGTTTCGAAGGCAGAATTACGAAGAAGGATATTCTGAAGACGATTGAAAATGGTCCATCGGAACAAAAAACACAGGCGGAACAGACGACATCAAGGGAGGAACCACCGAAGACTGAAGGTTCTACACCGAGTCCTGCTCCAGCCGGACAGGACAAAGCACTTGCCGGAGAAGAGATTCCTGTCAATGGTGTCAGAAAAGCAATTGCGAACCGCATGGTGCAATCAAGCCAGGAGATCCCACATGCATGGCTGATGATGGAAGTGGACGCGACGAATCTTGTCAACGTCAGAAACAGCCATAAGTCGGATTTCAAAAAACAGGAAGGGTACAACCTCACTTTCTTCAGCTTTTTCGTCAAAGCAGTCGCTGAAACACTGAAAGATTATCCGATGCTGAACAGCTCATGGCAGGGGGATAAGATTGTCGTCAACAAGGATATCAACGTCTCCATCGCCGTGGCCGGTGACGATAAACTATATGTTCCTGTAATCCGTAATGCAGATGAACTGTCCATCAAGGGCATCGCCAGACAAGTCAGCGAACTTGCCGAGCTCGGGCGCAAACACAAGCTGACCACTGCGCATATGGCAGGAGGCACGTTCACCGTCAACAATACCGGGGCGTTCGGCTCCGTCCAGTCCATGGGTATCATCAACCAGCCCCAGGCTGCCATACTGCAGGTGGAATCCATCGTCAAAAAACCGGTCATCATCGATGATATGATCGCCGTAAGACATATGGTCAACCTGTGCCTGTCCATCGACCACCGCATACTCGACGGTCTTGTTGCCGGGCAGTTCCTGAAGGCGGTCAAAGAAAGAATTGAAGCCTATTCATTGGAGCACACTTCGATCTATTAGACTTTACAAAAATCTTTTTCCACTATAAACTTAGGTGGATAATAGCAAGTGGCAATGTAAGGAACAGTTGCCGCCCAGAAGGAGTTTTTTATTATGAATATGGATTTTAACATGTATATGAATGATATTGTCAGCCAGGCAAGAAGTGAAATCAGGGAAGCCGGCTATACAGAACTGACGACACCTGAAGCTGTGGATGAACATCTGAATAAAGAAGGAACATCTGTTGTCATGATCAATTCGGTCTGCGGATGTGCCGGCGGCATTGCACGCCCTGCTGCAAAACACGCACTGAACTATGACAAGCTGCCGGATCAGCTGCTTACTGTTTTTGCCGGCCAGGATAAGGAAGCGACTGAACACGTACGTGAGAAGGCAACCGAATTCCTGCCATCATCTCCATCATTCGCCCTGTTCAAAGACGGCAAGATCGTTGATATGATCGAAAGACATGAAATCGAAGGTCATGAGACGATGAGTGTCATCACGAATCTGCAGGCATGGTTCGAAGAACACGGCAAGGAAATCTAGCAAAAGAAAAAGAGGTCCCGAGGGACCTCTTTAATTTGATTACAGTGTCGTCAGCATACTGACGCCGAATAATACTCCCGAAATGACGATAAGGAATATCATAAACCAGATCACTGCTTTTTGAACTTTCCTATTGCTCATGAAATCATCCTTAAATTTTTACTATTTACATTATAATACACGCTGAAGTGACAATCAACACAACAACTGGAGGAAATGACCAATGAATAAGGATAGACTTGTCAATCAATTTATGGATATGGTAAAAATCGATTCGGAAACGGGCTATGAAAGAGATATGGCCGATTACCTCCTTAAGACGTTCAAAGAAATGGATATCGAAGCGACTGAAGATGATACACAGGAAAAGACAGGCTATGGTGCTGGAAACATACTGGTCCGGCTGAAGGGTGATGCTTCCAAGGCTCCGGTCTATTTCACGGTCCACATGGACACTGTTGCCCCAGGTAAGGGCGTCAAGCCATCCATTGATGGAGATTATATCATCAGCGATGGCACTACCATTCTTGGAGCTGATGACAAGGCGGGCATCGCTGCACTGATAGAGGCCATATATACAATCAAAGAGTCCAACATGGCACACGGTGATGTGGAAATCGTCATCACTGTTGGAGAAGAGTCCGGACTTGTCGGTGCCAAGGCATTTGATACCAGCAAGCTGAATAGCAAGTTCGGCTACGCGATCGATTCAACCGGCACAGTCGGTACAGTCGTTACTACAGCACCGACACAGAGCAGGATAGTAGTGGATATCCATGGCAAGAAAGCCCATGCCGGTGTTGCGCCGGAAAATGGCATCAGCGCCATCAATATTGCGGCGCGTGCAATCAGCCAGATGAAACTCGGACGGATCGACCCGGAAACCACTGCCAACATTGGACGATTTGAAGGCGGTACTGCAACCAATGTTGTAACCGACCACGTCCATCTGCTTGCTGAAGCCAGAAGCCTGGATTCCGACAAGATGGAAGCACAGTCTGCGCATATGAAGGAAACATTTGAAAATGCCGCACGTGAGATGGGCGGAAGTGCAGATGTCAGCATCGAAGTCATGTATGCCGCTCTGAATGCACCGGATGATTCCGAAGTCGTCCGTACTGCCGTCAAAGCGATTGAGAACATCGACCGTACTGCTGATCTGATCAGTCTCGGCGGTGGCAGTGACGGCAATGTTTTTGCAGGGGCAGGCATAGGAACTGCGATACTTGGACTCGGCTATGAAAATATTCATACAACAGAAGAGAAGATGCCGATTGAGGAACTCGTCAAAATCACTGAACTGGTCGTCGAAATCATCAAAGTACAGAATGACAAGGAGGTCCGCGCATGATATACGATATTGGAGTAGTCGGACTTGGAGTAATGGGGACTAATATTGCCAAAAATATGTCGCGCAACGGTTTCAAGGTCATCACATTCGATTTCTATGATGATGTCAGGGAAAACCGCATGAATGAACTCAAGGAAGAGAATGTCGATATTGCCTCCTCGATGGAAGCTTTCATCAACAGTCTGAAAAAACCCAGGAATATTCTTCTTCTCGTCAAAGCAGGAGAGGTGACGGATATGACAATCGAACAGATTGCTCCCTATCTTGTTGAAGGAGATACACTGATTGACGGTGGAAATGAGCAGTATGAAAATACTCGCCGACGCAATCTGGCATTGACCGAAAAGGGCATCAACTTCATCGGCATGGGTGTCAGCGGTGGTGAAGAGGGGGCATTGAATGGTCCTTCGCTGATGCCGGGTGGTCAGCAGGAAGCTTATGACAACGTCAAGGATATTCTGGAGAAGATTGCTGCAAAAGCGGACGATGGCAAACCATGTGTCACGTATATCGGCAGTGATGGCAGCGGACACTATGTAAAGATGATCCATAACGGCATCGAGTATGCCGACATGGAGCTGATTGCGGAAAGCTACTACTTCATGAAGCATGGACTCAATATGTCGAATGACGAAATGAGTGCTGTTTTTGACGAATGGAATAAAGGTGATCTGAACAGCTATCTGATTGAAATCACTGCCCGTATACTTGAGTTCAAGGACGATGAAGGCAACTATGTACTCGATCTGATACTCGATAAGGCGGGACAGAAAGGTACAGGCAAATGGACCGGCATAGAAGGTTTGAAACTCGGTATACCTTTGTCCCTGATTACAGACAGTGTATTTGTAAGGTGTATTTCAAGTCTGGTGGAAGAGCGTCAACTTGTCAGTGAAGCCTACACAAGCCCGATGAAATCAATTTCTGCAGATGACAAGGCCTCTGTCCTCGAAGACTTGAAGAATGCACTCTACATCAGCAAGCTTATGAGTTATTCCCAAGGTTTCAGACTGCTCAGGGAAGCGAGTGGCATCTACGACTGGAATCTTAAGCTTGGGGAAATCTCCATGATATGGAGAAAAGGCTGCATCATCAGAGCCCAGTTTTTGGAAGAAATCAACAGAGCCTATGAAAATGCACCCAATCTCAGCAACCTGCTACTCGATGACTACTTCAGAAATGTTGTAAAGTCGAACCATCCGAGCCTGAGACGGATCGGCATTCTTGCAATTGAAAATGAAATACCGATGCCTGCTTTCCTGAGTGCACTTTCCTATTTCGACAGTATGAAGCAGGAAAGGGTATCCAGCAATATGATTCAGGCACAAAGGGACTACTTCGGTGCACACACTTACGAGCGCATCGATCAGCCCGGCATCTTCCATACGGACTGGCAATAAAAAAGCTGCTCATCATTTTGATGAGCAGCTTTTTTATATTTCATCGTAGAGTGCCTGCCATACCTGGACTCTTGTATGATCTGAAGTGAATTCCCTCTGGCTTTTCAGCACTTCAAGGGAGAAGTTGCAGTTGAGGTCCCTCGGTTCCTTCAGGTGCCATCTGCGGAATACATACTGGTATATTTCCTGTGCCGTAACAGAGGGGACACCTTGTGCTTCAAAGATGACGAACTGGCTCGTTTCCGTGTACGTATCTTCAAAAGGGCTTTCCAATGATGATGATACACCGATGGTCAGTTCCATCTCACCATCAATATAGCGTTCATGCATGACAATGCCCTTTATGCTGCCGTTATTGTACCTCAGCAGCTCATCAAGAATGTTGTTCTCTTCAAGATAGGCTAGAAATTCATATTTCATGCGGCTGTCATAGTCGTGAAGTGAAAAGGTCCGTACAGCACCTGTAATTCTGAAACTTTCCATATCAACATATCTGGAAGGATACTTCGGGCGGTCGACAGGTACAACTTCGAATGATATGCGTTCAGTCAGATCCAGTTTGTCCATCAGCCGTTCGGTTTCATAAGGGGAAATGCCGAATGCTCCCTGATACGCCCGTTTGAAGGAATCCACGTCGTAATAGCCGTAGTATTTGACGATATCGATCAATCTTCGATGCCCAGCTTCCAATTCGTACGCTATTTCGGTCATTTTACGCCTACTCTGATATTCATAGGGTGTCATGCCCACAAGTGATGTGAATATCGTAATGAAGGACTTCGGTTCGACACCCATATCATCGAGCACGCGGTCGTAGTCTATACTCTCACGGATGTGGTCTTCAATATAGATGATGAATTTTTCAATAAAATTTATAGTTTCCATCAAATGCCCACTTCTCTGATCATACGTCCCACCACTTGAAGCCGTCTTTTGATAGCAGCAGACTGCTTTTGACCGGTCCATTGGAGCCCGATCTGTAGTTAGGGAATGATGCAAGCTCACTTTCCCACACTGCATTTACAGGATCGACGAACGACCATGCATTCATCAGTTCCTCGTAGTGGGTGAAGTTGGTGGCGTCACCACTCAGGCAGTCGTATATCAGATTTTCATAAGCATCTACAGTCCGGGACAGATCCGTAGGATCAACCGAATAGGACATCTTGATCTCTTTCGTATCCTGCTCCCCGGCATAGTCTTTGACATTCAGGTGCAGCGTGATGCTTTCATTCGGTTGAATACGTATGACCAGCAGATTCTTGGCAAGGAGGTCGTCGGACTCGTTCTGATAGTAGAGATTCATCGGTACTTCCCTGAATTCCACAACAATTTTGGTCTCTTTATTTTTCATGCGTTTACCAGTACGTACATAGAACGGGACGCCTGCCCATCTGAAATTATCGATGAACAGCCTGGCTGCGATGAAAGTCGGCGTGTTTGAATTCTCGCTGACGTTCTCTTCTTCCCTGTAGCTTCTGACATACTCGCCATCAGCAACACCTTCGTCATACTGTCCACGTACAAAATATTTCCTGATATCCTGCTCTTCGACTTTTCTCAGGCTTTTCAGCACCTTGATCTTCTCTTCCCGGATGTCGTTGCTGTTCAGGCTGACAGGCGGCTCCATTCCTAGCAGGGAGACGACCTGGAGCATATGGTTCTGGAACATATCACGTACTGCACCGCTTCTTTCGTAGTACTCCGCACGGTCGAGCACACCGAGTGATTCCGATGAGGTGATCTGTACATTTGATACATAATGGTTGTTCCAGAGCGGTTCGAACAAGCTGTTGCTGAAACGGATCACTTCTATATTCTGCACCATCTCCTTGCCGAGATAGTGATCGATCCGGTAGATTTCGTGTTCCTTGAACGATTTGGATATCTCTTCGTTCAGTTTATAGGCACTGTCATAATCCTTGCCGAATGGCTTCTCGATGATCAGCTTTTTGGAACCTTCAGTCTCGGTTATGCCTGAAATTCTCAGGTTGTCGGTAATATCTGTGAAGTATTGAGGTGGCATCGCCAGATAGAAGAGGCGGTTCCCGCCTGTATCGAGTGTACCTTCAATGTCTTCGAACTTATCCTTCAGAGATGAGTAGGTGTCGCTTTCCGTAATGGACAGCTTGACGTAATGAACATGCTCGAGGAACAGCTCCAGACCTTCCAGAGTTTCAAGCTTATCATTCTCGCTGATGGCCTTACGGGCAACTTCCCTGAAATCGTCATCAGTGATATCGCGTCTTCCGACAGCAATCAGTGCAAAATCATCTTTAAGAGAGCCCTCCTGGAACAGATGAAAGATGGAAGGCAGCAGTTTTCTTCTCGATAGGTCGCCGGTCGCACCAAACAGGGCGATTGACACTTTAAATGGTTGTGTAGTCATATCCAACAAGTCCTTTAGTCAAAATTTTTCTTTTATCATTATTCCACTGTATTCCTAAAAATACAACTCATTGATATGATATACTGAATCAACATTTAAAAACAGGTGATACAATGAAATTTAAAGTACTGGGTTCTGGTGCAGGTATACCTTCCAGAACGAGAAATACACAGAGTTTTATACTGGATGTCGTCGAGGAGATCAACCAGTATTTTCTGATCGATGCTTCAGAGGCCCTGCAGCATCGAATACTCGATACGACCATACGACCATCCAAGATCAGACACGTGTTCATTACCCATCTTCATGGTGACCATATATTCGGCCTGCCCGGATTCCTTTCCTCTCGTGCGCATCAGGGCGGAGAAGGCATACCCCTTGTCGTCCATGGACCGCCTGGACTCGAGGAATGGATTGAAGCGACATTCCGTACGAGCGGCTCACATCTCAACTATCCGATCCAGTTCAATGAAGTTGCCGATGGCGACTCATTTGATGTGGAAGGGTTCACAGTGACGATCCGGCTGCTTGATCATGCCATAGACAGTTTCCTGTACGTATTTGAGGAGCCGGATAAGCCTGGAGCGTTGAAAAGTGATAAACTGCGCGATATCGGCATCAGCCCGGGTCCTGTCTACAAGGAGATCAAAAGTTCCGAGACTTTTCGACATGAAGGCATCGTCTATAGGACTGGTGATTTCCTGAATCCACCGTCGGATGGCAGGAAGATTGCAGTCCATGGTGATACGCGGGTGGTCCGTGATAAAGCATACCTGGACCTGCTCGACGGCTCGGATCTTATCGTCCATGAAGCCACCTATCTTCACGGTGAACAGGAAAAAGCACACCTCTATTACCATTCGGAAATAAACGATGTGCTTTTGAATCTTTCACAAATATCGTATGGCCAGCTGCTGTTCAGTCATATCAGCAACCGGTATGATGCAGAGATGGTTCATCTGGTTGGAGAACAGCTTTCAGATGACGTCAGGATTGGACATGATTTTCTTGAAATCACCATCCCACGTGGTTCGCGATGAAGCTTGCTACAACTTTCCGGTATTTCTCCGGGTTTCTGTTGTAGCTTTCGACGTGCCCGCCACGTTCAGGGTACCAGGCCGCCTTTGGCGGCTTTTTCTTCTTGTACAGCTTTGTTGTCTGGGTATAGGGTATGAATTTGTCAGGCTTTGAATGGATGAAGAGCACCGGCTGCCTGATCTGTTCCACTACACGGATGGGAGATACCTTGAATAGTGAGAATCTGCTTCTGATGCGGAAGAATATATTCGTAAAGAACAGGATGAGCGGAGAACCGATCTTCGTGTACTGGCTGAATATATTCGTCAGTTCATCCCCGAAAGTGGAGAAGGAAGCATCCGAAATATAGAATTTTGCGCGATTGGACAGTTCGCCGGCATAGAGGAGCATTGTCGCAGCCCCCATGGACTCTCCGTGGATGCCGACTTCGACATCCGGACCGTAGTGGTCGAAAAGGTAGTCCACAACCGTTTCAAGATCGTATTTCTCATAGAATCCGTAAGTAGAGTGGGCACCGCCGGTATTGCCGTGCCTTCTGGCATCATAGATCACACAGTTGTATCCCATGTCGGTGAACATGTTCAAGTATTTGATCGAGCTGATCTTATTTTCAGTGACCCCATGACAGAGGACCACCCACTTGTTCGTCTCATTCGGATGGACGAAGACGGCATTGATGCTGTAGTCGAATTTCGAAGGGATCAGGAGGTCATCCTGGGGCAGACTCTGGAAGACTTCCAGGTTAAGCCGCTTGGCACGGGTTTCACGCCTTTTGATGACTTCCACGTCCCTCAGCTTGAAGAACAGTATCTGGCTTGAAGCATAGTAGCCGAGCGAAATGAACAGTACAACCAGGGAGCCGACCAGCGCGATCAGCCATGCAGCAAATGATTTCATTTTCTATGCGCCTCGTACTTCATCAGTTTGACTGCATCCATGATTTTATCGAGATCATCCTGCGATAGTTCCGGCATGCGGTTGTAGCTGTCGATGTTCGACTCGAGCTGGGAGAGGCTGCTGACGCCGTTGACAACGACTGCATTGTGGTGGTGCAGAAACGCATAGGAAAGTGCAGTCAGATCGGAATGGACTTCGCGGAGGGAGCGGATTGTCTGGTGCAGCTCCGGGTGGGAGTACTCC
This sequence comes from Salinicoccus hispanicus, assembly GCF_009831115.1. Classification (GTDB taxonomy): domain Bacteria; phylum Bacillota; class Bacilli; order Staphylococcales; family Salinicoccaceae; genus Salinicoccus; species Salinicoccus hispanicus. The sequence continues at coordinate 564,749 of NZ_WUUK01000001.1, forward strand.
AATACGCCGTCTGCAAATTTGTTTTCAAGCACCTTGTCTGCATTGTCACTGAGGAGCCCCTTCATCACAGGACCTCGGGCCAGCACCGTCACGTCACTGTTCAGACTGTCCAGAATTTCAAGCGGTCTGTTGTCGATCGGGTTGAACTGCATCATCAGCGTGGAAATGCTGCTGTGCTCCATGTAGTAGTCGATGACATTCGGACGGATCGAGGAGATGCCGTAGCTTCTGATGAGGCCTTCCTGCTTCAGGTCTTCGAATGCACCGATTGTTTCATCCTTGTTATCCTCGATGGTCCCCCCATGCAGCTGATAGAGGTCGATCTCTTCGACACCGAGTCTTGAAAGAGACTGTTTGACCGCTTCTTTTATATGGGATGCCGAAGGATTCCAGCCGATTTTCTCCTGGCGGGCCGCATCAAATTCATTTCCTGCTTTTGTTCCGATGGTGAAATTATAGTCGCCCCGGAATTTTTCAAGTGCCTCACCGACGGCTTTTTCATTTTCACCAAACTGGTAGAGGTCCGCTGTATCGAAATGGGTGATGCCTGCTTCAAGTGCACGCCCGATGATTCTCTTTGTTTCATTACTGTCACCCAGTGGCAGATTCATGCATCCTAGAGAAAGCTCGGACAGGTTGATACCATCTTTCAACTGAATATTTTTCATATATGTCATGCCTCCATTAATTAGTCATATAGAATTATACCAACCTCGGGCACGTTCTTGCATCAATTTGCTTGTCGGACCACTTCATAATCACTATATGATTGCCTTCTGCTATGTTAATATACTATAAAGAAGGAACAAAAGTTCAGTTGAAGGAGCGGGCATATGAATACAGGGAATAATGACTATTCACACCTCAAAGAGGAAATCACCTCTTCAGAGAGAGTATTTGACGGCAAAGTCATCAAGGTCGACCATAGCAGGGTAAAACTGCCTGATGGCGCGAGTGCTAACAGGGAAATCGTATATCACAAGGGTGCTGTAGCACTTGTAGCAGTTGCAGATGATGAAATGTATTTCGTCCGCCAATACAGGGTAGCAACGGATGACTTCCTGCTTGAAATTCCTGCAGGGAAGATCGAAGTGGGGGAAGCGCCTGATGAAACAGCGGTAAAGGAACTCAAGGAAGAAATCGGCGGTGTTGCAGAGACACTTCGGAAAATCCACGGATTCTACGTTTCTCCAGGCTTCTCGAATGAATATGTTCATCTGTATGAAGCGGATGATCTGACGATCGATAAGCAGGCGCTCGATGACGATGAGTTTCTGGACATCGTCAAAATCAGGCTGTCCGACCTGCCCGCACAGCTCGAGAATGGTGCCTTCCAGGATGCCAAAACGGTGATCGGTGTACAGTACGTCATAGCGAAGTTTAATTTATAATGATTATAAATACCTTTTAATAATGCGCCAAATTAGTTATAATGTTTGTGATTATCAAACAAAGTAGGTGAACACGTGGAAAACAGGATTCAGAGAATCAAAGAAGCACTGCAGGAGGCCCAGTACAAGCTGACACCCCAGCGAGAGGTGACAGTCAAGGTCCTGCTCGAGAATGAACGTGATCATCTGAGTGCAGAAGACGTCTTTCTCAAAGTGAAGGACAAATATCCGGAAATCGGGTTGGCCACGGTCTACCGCACACTCGAGCTGCTGAGTGAACTCAAGATTCTCGATAAAATCAACTTCGGCGATGGGGTCAGCCGCTATGATCTCAGGAAAGAAGGCGCCAAACATTTCCACCATCACCTCGTATGCATGGAATGCGGAGCTGTAGAGGAGATAGAAGAAGATCTGCTGGAAGATGTAGAGAAGATTGTAGAAAAGGAATACAACTTCAAGGTGATGGATCACCGTCTTACTTTTCATGGCATATGCGGCAATTGCCAGAGCAAGAAGGACTAGCCCATGAAAATTGAAGATCATACAGAGGAATATCTCCTTTTTCTAAGTGTTGAAAAAGGCTTGAGCCAGTCATCCATCAGTTCCTATCGTCAGGATCTCATGCAGTATGCGGCTTTTCTTTTGGAAAAAGACATTGCGGATGCCTCGCATATCGAGACGGAAATTCTGATCGATTTTCTGAAGAATATGCGTGAATCAGGTAAAAGTGCCAAGACCATTTCACGCATGCAGTCCACATTGAAAAACTTCCATCAGTTTCTGGTCAATGACAACATCACTTCCCACAACCCCGCACTCAGGCTCCATTCGATCAAGGAAGCCAAAAAGCTGCCGGTATATTTGACAGTGGAAGAGATGGAGCGGCTTTTATCCACTCCGGACACTTCGACTTCAGGCATGAGAGACAAGGCGATGATGGAGCTGCTCTATGCTTCAGGGCTTCGTGTAAGTGAACTGATCGACATCAGGATTACGGATCTGAATGCAGAAATGGGCTTCATCCGCATCATGGGCAAGGGGAGCAAGGAGAGGATTGTTCCCATTACGGATTATGTGGGCAGACTGCTCAGGGACTACATTTCAGAAGCACGGATGGCGCTGCTCAAGGAAGATGATACGGATGTACTCTTTCTTACAAATCGTGGCAAGGGATTCACACGGCAAGGCTTATGGAAAACAATCAAGAAATACGAGCTTCAGAGCGGTATCGGCAAAAACATCACCCCGCATACATTCAGGCACTCGTTCGCCACACACCTTGTGGAGAATGGCGCCGACCTCCGGGCAGTCCAGGAGATGCTTGGCCACTCGGATATCAGCACGACCCAGATCTACACGCAGATTTCTGCTGTCAAGATCAGAGAAATGTATAAAAAATTCCACCCCAGAAAGTAGGAGATTCATATGTTCAAAAGAATACATCTGATTGTGCTGGATTCAGTCGGCATCGGTGCACAGCATGATGCTGCAGACTTCGGTGACAGTGGCGCGCATACATTGAAGCACACCCTGGAGAGCCACCCTGTCAAGCTGCCCAATCTTGCGCGCTATGGCCTCGGCTGCATCGATACGCTTCCAGGCGTCGAATGCCCCGACCAGCCTGAAGCCTTCTACAGCAAGATGAGTGAAGTTTCCCAAGGCAAGGATACGATGACCGGCCACTGGGAAATTGCAGGACTGAACATCAAAAAGCCATTCAAGGTCTACCCTGATGGCTTCCCGGAAGCACTGCTCGATCGGATTCGTGAAGCAACCGGCCGCGATATCATCGGCAACAAGCCGGCAAGCGGCACGGAAATCATCAAGGAGTATGGTGAACACCAGATGAAGACAGGCGACCTGATCGTCTATACATCCAATGACCCTGTGCTGCAGATTGCTGCACACGAAGACATCATTCCTCTGGATGAACTCTACACAATATGTGAGAAGGTCCGTGCAATGACGACAGACCCGGACTTCCTTGTCGGCCGCATCATCGCGCGACCATACGTCGGCGACTCCAAAGAGACCTTCAAACGCACTGAAAACAGGCACGACTATGCGCTTGAACCATTCGGAACAACAGTGCTGAACGCGCTTCAGGATAACGGCAATGACGTCATCGCAATCGGCAAGATCGATGATATATTCACAGGATCCGGCGTCACGGATGCAGTACGTACGAAGAATAATAGTGATGGGGTCGATAAGCTCCTCGAAGTGATGGACCGGGAATTTACTGGTCTATCTTTCCTGAACCTCGTTGACTTTGACGCACTTTATGGCCACAGACGCGATCCTGAAGGATACAGCAATGCGCTGAAAGCATTCGACGACCGCCTGCCTGAGTTGGAATCAAAGCTCACAGAAGATGACCTCCTGGTCATTACGGCAGACCACGGCAATGATCCGACATTTGAAGGCACGGATCATACGCGTGAATTTGTCCCACTGCTCATCAAACGCGGTGGCGACACGACATATGGTCCAATCAGGGATTCGGATACATTCAGTGACATCGCAGCAACAATTGCTGATAATTTCAAAATTGAATATGATACACATGGCGAAAGCCTGCTCAAGGACATTACATGAAGAATAAACATTTCACCTTCATTCTGATTGCTGTACTTGCCATCATCTGGGGCTTCGCATATTGGATCATTTTTCTATAGAAAACATCATCTGTGATGTTTTCTTTTTTTGATGGCCGCTTCCCTCTCCCGTATGACATCGGACCTGTCCCTCAGACGATGCTTGCAGACAACCGCTGCATCGCTCACAAAACGGTCTTCTGAATCTTTTCTGAATGCCTCGTACGTCATGCCACCGGCGTGTTCCCTATGGAGTGCCTGCCATATATGGTCGGTCAGCGGGAATTGCATAGGGGTGAATGCGTCATGAGGCATACGTGACAGCCGTTCATGCATCATGTCGATCAGGTCAACCGTCATCCCGAGTGCGCCCAGATCATATTCATTTTCATGATAAAGCAAGAGTGCACGTTCATAGGATTTCACAGCTCCTGGGATGTTTCCCCGGCGGTAATGATATTCTCCTGTCGCCAGGAGGATAAGGAAGACTTCGGCATCCTTTTTTGTGAACATGGGCTTTGATTTCCATGCTTCCTCCATGATTTCATGGCATTCGAAGTAATCTTGCTTTATAATGAGTTCGTTATAGAAATCCATGAGATGTAGCAGTTTCATACGATCGTCTCCTGATATTGAGGTAATTGGAATGAATGGTTATAAAGTACAGCTTGATGTGTTCGAGGGTCCGCTGGATCTGCTCCTGCACCTGATAAAAGAACTTGAAATTGATATTTATGATATCCCGATGAAAACTCTTACTCGTCAGTATATGGAATATATTGATGAAATGAAAGAGCTTGAAATCAATGTGGCAAGCGAGTATCTGGTAATGGCGAGTGAACTGCTCAAAATCAAGAGCCGGATGCTTCTTCCCGAGCCCTCCCATATGGAGGATGAGTATGAAGACCCGCGGGAGTCGCTGATGGAGCAGCTGATTGAATACCACAATTATAAGCAGTATGCCGAACAGCTGGCTGAACTGAAAGAGGAAAACGAAAAACTGTATATCAAGGCACCGCATGAATTCGAGGAGGCGGAGACGGACAACTCGCCACTCGACATTTCACTTGCGGATCTTGTTGCCGCCTATCAGAAGGTGAGTGCACGGGTTGCCGTCGATCGTCCAAAAAATATAACAATCCAGAGAGAGCCGGTCTCACGGGAAGCAGCCGAGACGTTTCTGCGTGACCGGTTTACACAAAAGCAAGTATTGAAACTCGACGAACTGTTCACTTTTTCCGAATCGAGGCCCAAAGTCGTTGCTGTATTCATCGTAATTCTGGAATATGTCAAGGACAGGAAGCTGGCGATACGGACAGATGCCGAGAATGATTTTGAGATTGAAAGGCTGTATGATTAATGGAGAAGATGGATATTATAGAAGGACTTTTGTATATTGCAGGAGATGTTGGTCTCTCGGAAGAACAGCTCATCATGCATGTCCCGATTACAAAAGCACAGCTCGACAGTACGCTTGAGAAATACGAGAAGCCTAATTTCACCATACAGAAGCACGGTGGAAAATACTTTTTGAAAACAACACAGCATATGGAAAAATACATCCAGAGGGTGCTTGATGACAGGCCGAGCCAGAAGCTGTCCCAGGCTTCTCTCGAGGTACTGTCGATCATCGCCTACAACCAGCCCGTATCCCGGGGAGATATCGAAGCATTGCGTGGCGTCGCCTCTGATGGGCCGGTATCCACTCTGCTCGGTAAAGGGTTGATCACCAAAAGGAATATGAACGAGGAGAGAGCTGTACACTTTGTAACGACAGACTACTTTCTGCAGCTTTTCGGACTTGCCGGTCTGGACGAGCTGCCGTCTCAGAAGGAAATTATGGAACAGGAAGAAATGGATCTATTTTTTGAAAATATGGAGGAGGAATATTAAATGGAAGAGATACGTTTACAGAAAGCAATTGCAAATAGTGGGGTGGCATCAAGAAGAAAAGCGGAGGTCATGATTACTGAAGGCCGCGTAAAGGTCAATGGCAAGACAGTCACGGAACTCGGTACGAAAGTCAAGGAGACGGACAAGGTCGAAGTCGATGGCATACCACTCAGCCAGGAGGAGAAGGTGCACATCCTCTACTACAAGCCGGCTGGTGAGATTTCGGCGGCTGAAGATGACAGAAACCGTCGCACAGTAGTGGACGCATTCGAAATGATGGATGTACGCCTCTATCCCGTCGGACGTCTCGACTATGAAACGTCGGGCATACTGATCATGACGAATGATGGCGAATTCACCCAGTACATGACCCACCCGAAATACGAGATGAGCAAGACATACCGCGTCAAGATCGACGGCATACTGAAACGCGAGGAACAGAAGCAGATGCGCCAGGGCATCAAGCTCGAGGATGGCATGACAGCGCCTGCAAACCTGAAGGTGATACGCGACAAGAATGACCGTCAGATGATTCTGGAACTGACGATCCATGAAGGGCGAAATCGCCAGGTCAGAAGAATGTTCGAACACTTTGGTCTCAGAGTAGTCAAACTGACGAGGATCAGCTACGACTTCCTGAACCTCAATGGACTGGCCGAAGGCGAATACAGATTCCTGAAACCGCACGAAGTGAAAAAACTGATTGCGAATGCCAAAGCGGAATAGACCGTCCCCAATTGTCATAATACTGTCATACAGGGCATTTTTATTAGATGCTATAATGTTAGACATGAATAAATGTACAGGCAGGTGAAAAATATGAAGGGACGTACACGCAACATCCTCAGGGTGAGCATCATCATTACAATTGCTCTGCTCATAGGGATTACGGTGTGGTTCAACCTGACTTCAGGAACCAAAGCTGTTGAAGTAGGCGACGAAGCTGTGGACTTCAGATTGACTACGCTCGACGGCCAGGAGGTCCAGCTATCCGAACTGACTGAGGACAAAGGTGTCATCCTGAACTTCTGGGGAACATGGTGCAAACCATGCCGGGAAGAAATGCCCGACATGAATGCAATCTATTCGGAAGGTCATGAAGACTATGAAATTGTCGCCGTCAATGTTGCGGAAAACGCACAGCAGATCCAGCAGTTCATTTCCGGACTCGATGCAGACCTTGAATTCACTATTGCATTGGACCAGTCGAGAAGCGTGACCGAAGCCTACAACATCGGGCCTCTTCCGACCACCATCGCTGTCAATAGGGAAGGTGTCGTCGTCAAGAAGCAGGAATATCAGCTCACCCCCGAAGATATTTCGTTATTTATCAGTGAAGCCACAGAATAGGATGAATGAGCAATGCAATTAAATCAAATCAAATGCGGATCATGTGGTCATGTCAATCCACCAGGCACCCAGCTGTGCCAATCCTGCGGTAAAATGATCGACAGCGATTATGATAAGAATAAAATCAAGGATCTGATGCGGTATGATGGCAGTGCCGTCAGATCGAAGGTCAGATCGAAAAGCGTCTTCGACAAGGTCTGGATATTCTTCACTTCCGTCAAAGTCGGAGTGTCGATCATACTGATCATCGCTATTGCTGCCGCCATCGGAACCATCTTCCCGCAGGAATATTTCATTCCAATCGGTGTCGATGCAGGAGAATACTATCAGGAGAACTACGGCAGCCTCGGCTACCTGTACTATTCCCTCGGGTTCCATAACCTCTATTCTTCATGGTGGTTCCTCATACTGAACGGTATGCTGGCATTCTCCATCATTGCGGCAAGCATCGACCGGGGCGTCCCACTTTTCAAGTCCCTTCATAAGCAGCGTGTAAAAAAGCATGACAGCTTTTTCAGAAGGCAGAGGCTCTATCTTGCAGAAGATGGCGCAGCAGATACCGGCGCACTCATCGGGGCATTCAGAAAAAAAAGGTATAAGGTCAAACAGGATGGCGGCAACTACCTTCTTGAAAAAGGAAGGCTTTCCCGCTACGGTCCCTACATCAACCATACAGGTCTGATCATACTGCTCTTCGGCAGCATGCTGAGGTTTTTCCCGGGCATGTACGTAGACGAACTTGTCCACATCAATGAAGGCGAGACCGAAGAGCTGCCGACGACAAATGGACAGTACTATGTGAAGAACGAAGCATTCACTCTGGATACCTACGATGAGAATGACAATGAAGTGTTCGAACAGGCACTAGACAGCAACACCCAGGTCATCAGTAATTTCCAGACTGATATCACTTTCTATGAAAATAATAGTGCGGACATAGTCGGCGCCCCGTCGGACCTTGAAAAGGTGGAGGACTACAGTATACGAGTCAATCATCCATACCGTTTCGGCAATTACGAGCTGTACCAGTCCAGCTATGATAATTCCCAACTCAAATCCATGACCTTCAGACTTGAAGATGCCGACGGCAACACGGTGGGTGAGAACTTTACAGTCAGCCTCCGGAATCCTGAGGAGAACTTTGAAGTCAGCGATGATGTTTCAGTAAACATGCGGGCGTACTCACCGGATTTTCTGGAAATTGCTGAAAATGGTACATTGGTATCAGCCACGCCTGTTCCAAGAAATCCAGCTTTCGTCTTCGAAGTTGCTGACGGCGCGGAAAGCGAACTCAGTCTGCTTCAGATCATGAACAGTACGGATATTACGGAAGGCAATGACTACAGCATCCGTTTTGTTTCTGCTGAAGAACATATGGCAAGTGTTCTGACACTGAAGAAGGATATGACAATTCCTTTCATTGCCACAGGATTCATCATTTTCCTGATCGGACTATTTACCGGATCCTATATCAATCACCGGAGAATCTGGATCAGATCTGAAGATGGTCTCATGCTAGCGGCACATACGAATAAGAACTACTTCGGCATGAAGCGGGAAATCAATGAAGTTCTTCGCTCCAATGGACTTGGAAAAGTCGAGGATAAACTGGATGATGAGGATAAAGACATAGACAAGGAGTAATAATATGGCATCTCAACTCGTATCAATCAGCAGTACTCTGCTGTACGTCGCATTCATACTGTATCTTGTCGCAATGCTTCCATTGGCGACAAGTATAAAATCAAAATCAAACAAGCCTGCCAAAATAGGCGTAGCAATGGTCATTATCGGTTTCATTCTGCAGATTTCCTATTTCGTCCTCAGATGGATTGCACAAGGGCACGCCCCTGTATCGAACATGTATGAATTCATCACCATGTTCGCAATCATGATCGTCGCCGGATACCTGATCACTTATTTCTATTTCAGGACAAATCTCTTTGGACTGTTCGCCTTGCCGCTATCCATGCTGCTCATGGCATACGGCAGTATGTTCTCACGTGAAGTGGAACCGCTGATTCCTGCACTGCAGAGCAGCTGGCTTGCCATCCACGTCATTACGGTGACACTTGCTTATGGTATACTGTCAATGAGCGCAGTTGCTGGTCTGATCTACCTTCTGAAGGCAGTCCCAGCGACTGAGAAATCATGGCGTGCCCGTTTCCTGGAAGCGATCATGGCAGGCATCATCACAGTCATCGTCTTTATCGCGACAACAATGATCATGGAAAATGTCGTCGGCTATCAGGATGATTTCCTCTATACTGATAAGCAGGGACAGAACCAGGTGGCGGAATACCATCTGCCGAGCCTGGTCAATTTTGAAGGTGCAGTCGCAGTCGAACATACAGGTGATAACAACTACGAGGAAGCCGAGCACTTCCATACAGGAATCAATCTGCCACCACTCATTGATTCCCAGAAGCTCAATACCGTCATATGGTCGATCATTCTTGGCGCCATCATCTATGGCATCACCCGTCTCATACTGAGAAGGCGCATCATCGCAGTACTGAAGCCATGGTCCAACAAAGCCGACCTCAACCTGATGGATGAAATCGGCTATCGTTCAGTAATCATCGGTTTCCCGATCTTTGCACTCGGCGGCATATTCTTTGCATCCATCTGGGCACAGATTGCCTGGAGCAGATTCTGGGGATGGGATCCGAAGGAAACATGGGCGTTCATCACATTCATGTTCTATACGATATTCCTTCACCTGCGACTCAACAGAGGGTATGAGGGCGAGAAGTCGGCATGGCTCGCCATCATCGGCATCCTGATCATCATTTTCAACCTGATTGCCATCAACCTGCTGGTTGCAGGCCTGCACTCCTACGCATAATATGAAAAGAGGGTTCATATGTCTGAAAAAATTCTCATAGTGGATGATGAAGATCGCATCAGAAAACTGCTCAACATGTATCTGGTGCGGGAAGGCTACGAAATTACTGAAGTGGATAATGGAGAAGATGCCCTTGAGCTCGCATTGGAACAGGATTTCCACTGCATACTGCTGGATCTGATGATGCCCAGGATGGATGGCATTGAAATGGCGAAGCGTCTTAGAACCCAGAAATCCACTCCGATCATCATGCTGACTGCAAAAGGTGAGGAGAACAACCGGGTGGAAGGCTTTGAAGTGGGGGCGGATGACTATATTGTCAAACCTTTCTCACCAAGAGAAGTGGTCCTCCGGGTAAAGGCCATCCTTCGCCGTTCTTCGGAGACAGCATTCATCGAAGCCGATTCATCGACAAAAGATATCATCGTCTATGATCACCTTGTCATCGACAACGATGCCCACAGGGTACTCGCTGAAGATGTCAAAGTGAATCTGACACCAAAGGAATACGAACTCCTGCTGTTTCTGGCCCGCAGTCCCGATAAGGTGTTCGACCGGGAGGAACTGCTCAGGGAAGTCTGGCACTATGACTTCTATGGAGATCTGAGAACTGTGGATACACATGTGAAACGACTTCGGGAGAAGCTCAATAAAGTCTCTCCGGAAGCAAGTGAAATGATCCATACTGTGTGGGGCATCGGATACAAGTTCGAGGTCAATGAATAATGCGTGTCATTAACAGCATCGTTACAAAACTGTGGTTGACTATCATTCTGATAGTAACGACAGTTTTAATTATATTATCGGTCATTTTAAGCATGTATTTCCGCAATTACGTACTCAATTCCACAGAAACACTGCTCAATGAGGAAATCTCACGCCTTGAGGAAATTGTGCTCGCAGAACATGATATCGAAGATATGGATTCGGTTCTGCTCCGTGAAGACAATCTGATTTTCTATACTGAAGGCAGAATGATCTCCCACCAGTCTGCTGCCGATGAAGCGATCTATCAGCGGATAATGGACGGAGAGGGGACGGGAACTACATTCATCCTGGAAGATGTCTACAATCACGACTACATGGTCAAAGTCTCGAACTTGAGCAGCTACTTTGATAGCGATGTTGCCCTGATCAAGTACAGGGACCTCGAAGATATCAACCAGTCCATGCGGGCTGTTACAATCATCATCATCGGCAGTGCATTTGTACTGTTTCTGATAACGACTTCATTTGCATTCTTTCTGATCAACAGGATTACAAGGCCGCTGATCAATCTCCGAAGTGCCGCATTTTCAACAGCCAAAGGGAACTATAATACGCTGGAAGTGAAAAGCAGGGATGAGATCGGGGAACTTACGCTTGCATTCAACAAGATGAATAATGACATCAAGCATAATATTTCGGAGATCACTCATGAACGGAATTTGCGTGAACAGATATTCACCTACATGAATGAAGGTGTCCTGTACTATAACGGAGATGCAGAACTGATATACAGCAACCAGAAAGGACACGAACTCCATGAGCTGATTCGCCAGCATCAGTCGGAATCGGCGCGCTTCACTGAGAATATCAGGGAGATTGCCAAAAACCGTGAATCCGCCATCGAGAGGATGGAGATGGAGTCGCGTCATCTGCAGTTCTCCTATACACCGGTCGAAGAAGGCGATGTCGTGTACGGTGTCATACTGCTGGTCAAGGATATTACTGAAGAGGTCGGTACAGAGAAGATGCGCTCCGAGTTCATCGCCAATGTGTCCCACGAACTTAAAACACCGATGGTCATGCTGAGCGGCTACTCCGAAGCACTGCTCGATGATATCGTCACCGATCCTGCCGAAATCAAGGAGATGATCGGCATCATCAAGGATGAATCGGACCGCATGAATACAATGGTCAATGAGCTGATCACCATCGCACGCATGGACAGCCGATCCGACTTTTTTCATATAGAGAAGAATGACTTCGGTCAGCTTCTTGATAAGCTGGCAAGCCGTTTCAGGCATGAAATGAGCGACAACGGCATAAAGTTCGCCATCAATGCCAATAATGACGACATGGTTTTCGACTTCGACTATGACAAGCTGAGCCAGGTGTTCACAAATCTCCTGGACAACGCAATCCGCTATACATCAGAAGGGGATTATATTACCATCAATGTAGACAGGACGGAACGCTACTTTGTCATCAATGTGACGGATACGGGTACAGGCATCCGTACAGAGCATCAGAAGCGCATATTCGAACGCTTCTACAAGGTGGATGAATCCAGGACACGTGGCCAGCATGGTACAGGTCTCGGGCTTTATATAGTCAAAAGCATCATCCATCGGCACAATGGCTCGATAGAGCTCGATAGCACATTCGGCAAAGGAACCACTTTCCGGATCACTCTACCAAAAAAACACACAGAGGAATGATGCGCATGAAAAGAAAAAGTCTGGAAAGATTGATAATCATAAGTATTCTGGCGGCACTGTCGTTCATACTCATGCTCATCCAGTTTCCAATTCCATTTCTGCCACCTTTCCTGACTGTCGATTTTTCCGATATACCAGCATTCATCGGCTTCATCATTTTCGGTGGTGGGGCAGGTGCGCTCATCATCATCATGAAAATCGTCCTGTATGGACTGCTGATGGCAAGTGAGCCGATCGGTCCACTGTCGAACATGCTTGCAGCATTCTCTCTTCTGCTGCCGATATATTTCATTTATGCAAAATATCGGACCAGACGTTCTCTGATTGCCGGTTTCGTGACAGGCATCATCGTCCTCACAGTCATGATGGCTGTATTGAACTATTTTGTCCTGCTGCCGATGTACGGCATCATCATCGACCAGTCGGATCTTGTGGCGAATATACGTGCCGTAGTAACAGCAGGCATCATACCTTTCAATCTGATAAAAGGGACGCTCGTATGTCTTGTGGCATATGTTGTATATGTAAAAGTGATTCCGAAACTTTCGAAATAAATGAAGCGTGCCATCGGGAGCCGTAGTTCCCGATGGCACGCTTTCTATTCATTCATATTTCAATGCGTCTCCATCAAATGGCTGGTCTTCAACTTTGATCGAATCTGTTGGACAGCCATCGAACGCATCCTCCATATCTTCAAGCAGTTCGTTCGGAACCGCCATCGTTCCCTGGTTATCATCCAGGATGACATAGGCAATCCCGTCATCATCATAATCATATATATCAGGCGCCGCTGCGCCGCATGCACCACATGCAATGCAGGTATCCATATCAACAATCGTATATTTCTTTCCGCTCACTATTTTCACCTCTCAACCATTTCTTCCCCTTCATTTTACGGCTATTCAGGTTATAATTCAATTATATTCAGTTCCGGCAGTGACAATACGACCTTAGTCGTAAAGCAACAGCACTCCCTCTTTAAAATAAGCGGGAAACATACTATAATTGAAATGAAATATACAGTTTGAGGAGAATGTCCATGAAAGATGACTTCTATAAAGACATAGAACATAAACGTGCTTCGAAAGAAGAGAAGGACAAAAGTACCAAACAGCATTCTGAAGAACATAAGACGGAAGATAGGAATTTCAGCCGGGCTGAACGCCATAAGCCGAAGGAGAAAGATAAAGGCAGATCGAATGGCCAGCAGAATGAACGTCTTAAGGAATGGCGCCAGAAATTTGATAGAAACATCAATAAGGAAACTTTGGAAAAAGGGAAGGCGTTTTTTGCAGGCAAGCTGTCCTCATATAACAAAAGAGTCAGGGATGAACTCAAAGTATCAAAAGAAAAACTGTCGCAAGCCCGCCCAGCACGCAAGGTTACCCGGGACGGGGATGATGGTGGCGGAAGAAAAGGATTTACACCAACACTTATCGCAGGCATCCTGATCCTGCCTGTAACCATCATTCTTGGTGTCCTCATCATCAGCAACTTCTGGCCGACAGATGACACAAGTCCCGAGGTTGCAGATAATGCGGAAGAAACAACTGGAGCAGCACCGGAGGAAGCAGGGAATGATGACCTTCAGGACCAGAAGGCAGAGCTCGAGCGTGAGCTTGCCGAATCAAGAAATGAAACTGGTGGCGATGATCTGGGTACCGGCTCGGTTGAATTCGAATACAGCGAGGAAGAACAGTCCGAACTGGAAGCCGCAGCATCTACAGCCATAGAGGATAAGGCATCTGGAGAGGCAACGGATTCAAGTACCAGTGTAGTGGAAACCCCTGAAGAACCCACAGAGGAAACAGAAGTGACCACCGAAGAAGCACCGGAAGAAACAACAGAGGAACCGGCGGAAGAAACGACTGAAGAAGCACCGGAAAGCTCAGGTGGTACTACCCATGTCGTTCGTGGAGGCGATAATGTCTATCGTATCGCTTTGCGCTACTATGGCAGCGGCAGTGCAGAAAACGTCAGCAAGATACTTGATGCCAATGGCGTCACTGCGGATTCACTATCAGTCGGACAGGAACTGGTCATTCCAGAATAGAAAGGTGTAGGACATGAAGCATATCGAAACAATCATCATAGGCGCAGGCCCATGCGGTCTGTCTACAGCCATAGAACTGCAGAACAGGAATATGGACTATCTGGTCATCGAAAAAGGAAATATTGTTGAAGCAATCTACAATTATCCGACCCACCAGACATTCTTCTCCTCAAGCGAGAAGCTTTCCATCGGAGAGTTTCCATTCATTACGGAACAGCATAAGCCGAAAAGAAACCAGGCGCTCGTCTACTATCGGGAAGTCGTCAAACATTTCAACCTTAATATCAATACCTACGAAGAAGTGACATCCGGACGCAGAGTAGAGGATACGTTCATTCTGGAGACTTCAAAAGGCAAGTACAGGTGCAGTAATCTTGTGATTGCGACCGGCTACTATGGCCAGCCGAACGCGCTTAATGTCCCAGGTGAACATAAGAGCAAGGTGCATCACTATTTCAAGGAAGCCCATCCTTTCTTCAATCAGAATGTACTGATCATCGGTGGAAAGAACTCCAGTGTCGATGCAGCTATTGAACTTGAAAAAGCCGGCAGTAATGTGACTGTCGTCTACCGTCAGGGTGCCTATTCAAAAAGTGTAAAGCCGTGGGTCCTGCCGCAATTCGATTCACTGGTCAAAAACGACAAAGTGGCGATGCATTTCAATACGGATGTTGTGGATATCAAGGATGGAAGTGTAGTACTTGAAAAAGAAGGCGAGACATTCGAAATCCCGAATGATCATGTATTCGCGATGATCGGGTATCATCCGGACTACCGTCTGCTGACATCCTTCGGTGTGGAACTGAACGAAAACAGCCATGGGGTTGCACCATTGCATGACAAGGAAACAATGGAGACAAATGTGGAGGGCCTGTATATTGCCGGAGTCATTGCCGCCGGCAATGATGCCAATACCATCTTCATAGAGAACGGAAGATTCCACGGTGGCGCAATTGCTAGTGATATACAAGAAAAAATAGTTGAACAATAACAAAGCCTGCGACCGATCCGGTCGCAGGCTTCTTTGACTTTAATGCTGGAATACTTCCACCAGTTCGTCACCTTCTATATCATTGCAGAGCGCAAGAAGCAGCTTGATGCGTGCTTTCTGTCCGTTGAGACCATTCGAGAAGATGACACCTCTCTGTTTCAGATCGTAGCCGCCGCCTTCATAATCATAGTAGCTGCCTACGATGCCGTTGAATGATCGTGAGACCAGTACTGTACTGATGCCTGCGTCAAGTACGCGTTTGAGTCCGCCGAGCGCACTGGGTGGAAGGTTTCCCTGGCCAAGCCCCTCGACCACCAGTCCATCATAGTCTGCCATCACCAGTGCATCGAAGAGGATATCATCCAGATCGGCATGCGCTTTGATCAGCCCGACCTTCCTGCCTGAATGGGCAGTGTCGAACTGGTCCTGCAGACTCACCTGATGGTGGAAATGGATCTCATCCTTCGTCAGTATGCCGATCGGACCATGGTTCGGACTCTGGAAAGTGGCAATATTCGATGTATGTGTCTTGGTGACGTTTCTGGCTGTATGTATCTCATCGTTGAAAACGACGAGTACACCCCTTGAATACGACTGGTCATCCATGGCTGCACGCAGACTCGATATGTAGTTGTACATGCCATCTGAGCCGATTTCATTGAAGGACCGCATCGCACCGGTGATGACGACAGGCTGGCTGATACTCAGCGTCAGATCGAGGAAGTAGGCAGTTTCCTCAAGTGTGTCTGTACCGTGTGTGACGACAAAGCCGTCATAGTCATCAACACCCTGAAGGATGATATCCCGGATGGCAATCATATCGTCCAGGGTCATATGGGGCGAAGGTTTCCTTACAGGGTATGACTCTTCGAGGTCGATATCAAGCAGATCTCTCTCCTCAAACTTGACCGGGTTATCTCCCACAGGATTGACCAGTCCCTGTGATGAGGACATGCTGATGGTCCCTCCGGTATGTATTGCCAGTATTTTTTTCTGCATATGACTTCCTCCTAAACGAATCTATAAAACTATGATAGAATAAACTGGAACAATGAACAAGGCGGGTTTATATGAAAAAGAAAATCAATATAGCAATTGATGGTCCTGCTGCAGCAGGCAAGAGTACGATTTCCAGACGTATTGCAGAAAGAATGGATTACATATACATCGACACCGGTGCGATGTACCGGGCTGTAACCCTGCATGTCATTCGTCATGGCAGGCAGGTTCTGGATGAACTGGACGACCTCGACATCCGTTTCGAAGCAGGGGGCACCACACTGTATCTGAATGGAGAGGATGTTACGGAAGACATCCGTACACAAGAAGTGACAAGTAGTGTAAGCGAGGTTTCAAGTCTGCCCGAGGTGAGACGCTATCTCGTTTCCATGCAGCAGAAGATCGCAGAGGACAAAGGCGTCGTCATGGACGGCAGGGATATCGGGACGACGGTTCTGCCCGAAGCCGAGCTCAAGATCTTCATGAAAGCATCCCCTGAAATACGTGCCAGACGCAGACTCAAGGAAGAGGAAGCCCGTGGGGTGGAAATAGATCTTGAAACGCTGACCACCCAGATCATCCGGAGGGATGACCTGGATATGAACAGGGAAATTTCACCGCTTGTGAAAGCCCACGATGCTGTCCTTCTCGATACGAGTCATATGGGCATAGCAGAAGTGGAGAACAAAATCATAAAAATGGCTTCAGACCTGTTGAGGGGAGATTAGAAATGCTATACGGCACAGTAAAGGCAATAGTAAAAAAGTACTACCAGGCAAGATTCAAAATCAGGGTGATCGGTGAAGACAGGATCCCGGCAGAGGGACCTGTACTCATCTGCAGCAACCACACATCACTCTATGATCCTCCACTGATTGCCGTCAGTGTAAAACGCGAGATGTCATTTTTCGCGAAATCGGAACTGTTCAAGATTCCTGTTCTGGGCAATGTGATCAGGCGTCTGAATGCAGTACCTGTCGAACGGGGGAAAAGTGATCGGGCAGCGCTCAAGAAATCCATTGAAGTGCTCGGAGACGGCAGCATGCTCCTTGTCTTCCCGGAAGGCGGCAGAAATAAATCCGGTACACTCAAGGACCTTCAGCAGGGTGCAAGCTTCCTTGCAGTGAAATCGGAAGCGCAGATTGTACCGGCTGCCATCAAAGGCAGCTATGACAGAAAAAAGGGTGTTACGATCGTGTTCGGCAAACCCATTGATACAAAGTCGCTGATTGAGGCAGGACGAAATCGCAAGGATATTACGGAAAATATTAAAGATGGCATCAACAATCTTCTTATTTCCGGTTAATTACTTGACAAATTATTATATTTATAAGAAGTTAGGTATATACACTTTATAGTAATGTAATTGGAGGCAGGCATATGACGACTGAAAATACTGTGAACGAAGAAAACAATGAAGAACTGAATGAGGAAGTGAACACTTCCGAAGAAACGGGTACAAACACTTCTAGCGCGTTTGAAATCGGTGATACTGTAAGAGGTACGGTTTACAAGATAGAAGACAAATTTGTCAAAGCACACATCGAGGATTCCGATTTTGAAGGTATTGTTCCAATCAGCCAACTGACGAACAAGAGAATCGAACGCCCTGAAGAGATCGTTTCCGAAGAAGACACGATCGAAGGCATAGTCATCAAAGTTGAAAATGAAGAAGATCGCAAAAATGTCATATTCTCCATCAGAAAGCTTGATGAGTCCAACGCTTATGACAGCCTGCAATCAGCAAAGGATAATGACGAAACAATTACAGGAACAGTGATGGAAGTCGTTAAAGCTGGACTTGTTGTGGATGTTGGTGTCAGAGGATTCATCCCTGCATCACTGCTGTCCGACGCTTATATCGAAGATCTTGACCAGTTTGAAGGACAGGAACTCGAAGTCAAAGTTGAAGATATCGAACCTGAAAAAAACCGCGTCATCCTGAACCGCAAGCGTATCGTGGAAGCTGAAAAGACAGAAGAGCGCAAGAAGCAGCTTGAATCTCTTGAAGCAGGAAGCATTGTGGAAGGCGAGGTTGTAAGAATCACCACTTTCGGTGCATTCATCAATCTTGGCGAAGTCGATGGACTGGCCCACATTTCCGAGCTCGATTACAGCAGAGTTGAAAAAGTTGAAGATGCAGTCAGTATCGGTGATAAAGTGCAGGTCAAAATTCTTGATGTGGATCCTGAACAGGAAAGAATCAGTCTTTCCCTGAAACAGGCTCAAGCAAGTCCTTTTGATTCATTCCTCAATGCACATTCCGAAGGCGAGGTCCTGGAAGGTACAGTCAAGAGACTTGTTGACTTCGGTGCATTTGTTGAAGTGGCATCCGGTGTGGAAGGTCTTGTCCACGTATCCGAAATCAGCCACGAACATGTTGCAACACCGTCCGACGTGCTGAAAGAGGGTCAGACAGTTTCTGTCAAGATCCTTTCCCTGAACGAAGACTCCGAGAAAGTTTCGCTTTCAATCAAGGAGACTTCAGACAGACCAGCCAGAGAAGAACAGGGTAAAGTATACCGCGATGATACCGAAGATGATGGTCCGACTCTCGGAGATGTTTTCGGAGATCGTTTCAAAGACCTGGATATCTAGAACGACTTCAAATTCAATATGTCATCAACTGATAAAGAGCGATAAGTATCGCTCTTTATTTTATTTTTGTGTTAAAATGATTTTAAATATAGGAGGTAGTCCATGTATAAACCAACAATAGCCGTGGTAGGGAGACCGAACGTCGGAAAATCTACTTTGTTCAACCGCATCATCGGTGAAAGAAAAGCAATTGTAGAAGATTCCCCAGGCGTTACGAGAGACCGTCTTTATGCTCCTGGCGACTGGCTTAATTACGAGTTCAATGTCATCGATACTGGTGGGATTGAAATTAAAGATGAACCGTTCCAGGAACAGATTAAAATGCAGGCCGAAATAGCAATACTGGAGGCTGACGTGATCATCATGATCACCAATGGCCGGGAAGGCGTGACAGAGGATGACCTCTTCGTTGCACGTATTCTCCAGAAATCCAAAAAACCGGTTGTGCTTGCAGTAAACAAAATAGATAACTTTGAAATGCGAAATGACATATATGAATTCTACCAGCTTGGAATCGGAGATCCTTTCCCGGTTTCAGGTTCGCACGGACTCGGACTTGGGGATGTTCTGGATGAGGCAGTTGAACATTTCAAGAACCTTGAAACAGAAGAGGAAGAAAATGATTCAGTCAGAGTTTCCCTGATCGGTCGGCCGAACGTCGGTAAATCAAGCCTTGTCAATGCGATTCTCGGTGAAGAGAGGGTAATTGTCTCCGATATCGCCGGGACAACCAGAGATGCAATCGATACCGATTATTTCTATAATGACGAGCATTATACGCTTGTAGATACAGCAGGAATGCGCAAGCGGGGCAAAGTGTATGAAGCGACAGAGAAGTATTCCGTTCTGCGGGCGACCCGCGCAATTGAACGCTCGGACGTTGTCCTTGTCGTCATTAACGGTGAAGAGGGCATCATCGAGCAGGATAAGCGCATTGCCGGACTGGCCCATGAAGCCGGCCGTGCAGTCGTCATCGTCGTCAACAAGTGGGATGCAGTGGAAAAAGATGAGAAGACGATGAAGAAGTTTGAAGATAAAGTGAGGCAGGAATTCCAGTTTCTCGACTACGCGCCGATTACATTCGTCTCAGCATTGAAGAAAACACGCATGACAACACTGTTCCCACTGATCAGCCTTGTCAATGAGTCCCATAAAAAACGTGTACAGTCCAGTACATTGAATGAAGTGCTTGTCGACAGTGTCAGCATGAATCCGACTCCTACTGATAACGGCGGCCGCAGACTGAGCATCTATTACGGTACCCAGGTCAGTACAGCGCCACCGACTTTCGTTCTTTTTGTCAATGATGTGGAACTGATGCACTTCAGCTACCGGAGATATTTGCAGAACCAGCTGAGAAAGGCTTTTGACTTCACCGGTACTCCAATACACATTCTCAGTAGGAAAAGAAATTAGGAGGGTGCAGTCCTTATGAAAATTACAGTGATCGGCACGGGCAGTTTCGGTACCAGTCTTGCCATGGTGCTTGTTGATAATGGTCACGATGTGCATATATACGGCAGGAATAGTGCAGTTGTGGATGAAATCAATGAACAGCATACAAACGTCAACTATTTGAAGGACGTTTCAATTCCTGAAGCCGTCAAGGCAGTGTCCAATTTGGAGGACAGCATCTCACATGCAGAAATCATTGTACTCGCCGTTCCTGTCAAAGCCATGCGGCAGGTCACCCGCGAAGTACATGCGCATCTGAAGGCGATGCACAAAAAAGTGCTGCTTGTCCATGTTGCCAAAGGTCTCGAACTGGATACCCATCTGAGAGTGTCCGAGATCATTTCGGAAGAAACAGATGATGAAACAGTACAGGATATATGTGTGCTCAGTGGACCGAGCCACGCCGAAGAAGTTGCCAGACGGGCGCCTACAACTGTCAGTGCAGCATCCATCGGATCCGATGGTGCCAAAGTCATACAGGATGTTTTCATGACCCAATACTTCCGCGTATACCACAATGATGACTTGACAGGTGTCGAAATCGGCGGTGCTTTGAAAAATATCATCGCGCTGGCCATCGGTGTCCTGCATGGTCTCAATTTTGGAGACAATGCAAAAGCCGCCATCATTACGCGTGGCCTGCAGGAAATTGCAAGACTTGGCACGCGCATGGGTGCAAACCCGCTGACGTTTCTCGGTCTGACAGGCATGGGAGATCTGATTGTCACAGCGACGAGCATGCATTCAAGAAACTACCGCTGCGGCATCATGCTGGCAGAAGGCAGAAGCGTCGAGGAGGCACAGCAGGAGATGGGCATGGTGGTCGAGGGCGTGAACACGACACGTGCTGCCTATGAACTCGCCACACAGTATGAAGTCGAGATGCCCATCACCAAAGTACTCTATCAGTATCTTTTTGAGGATATCAGCCAGGAAGAGGCTTTCTACGCATTGATGATGCGTGAGAAGACCGGTGAGACGGATGATCTGAAAGAAGCACTGCAGCAACAATATAAAGAATGGACTAGAGAGTGATAAGATGTTTGATATATCAAGAATGAACTTAATGTGGATTTCGTTCTATTCACTGGGTGCAATGGCACTTGCAGCCGTGCTGATATATGTTGCACGGTATAAGATTACTTCTCGGCCAATAAGTATCATAGTCTCCCTGATCGCATGGGCACTGCTGATATTTTCCTTTCTGCTGATGATACCAGTACTTGGGGGCAGTAGTCATGCGTAGCTTAAGACTGCTGGTGATCGTGCTTATAAGCAGTATGCTTCTTGCAGGGTGCCTGTATCCGGAATCCGAAAAGACACAGAACCGGATTCCGGATGATCTGCAGATAGAGATGGTCCAGAACGCAGTAGACCAGTTCCAGGAGAATTCCGAAGGTCTTCTGCCGATTAAGACACAGGAAGATCAGCGGGAATATCTCGAGTACCAGGTTGATTTCACAGCGCTGGTACCGACTTATCTGGATCAGCGGCCTGATAATGCCTATGAAGCCGGTGGCAACTATCAGTATGTTATCATAGACGCTGAGGAAGATCCGAAAGTGAAGCTCGCTGATCTGAGGATCACCGACGAAATCAGATCTCTCACCATCCGTCTGAATACATTTGGAGAGAATGTTGAGCTCGGCGAGCCGATCGGTCCCAATGTCTATCCGCTGGACCTGAACTTCTACGAGTTTGACAAAAATCCAACTGTGACAAGCCCCTATACAGAATCGACCCTGAATGTATACTATAACGGCGGACAACAGTTCATTGTGGACTACAGGGAGGACATCGGCAGAATCATGAAAGAGAATGACCTGGAATTCGAAACCGGGGAAGATGTAAGGCATGTCCTGTATGAATATACACCAATCGTGCCGATCTATTCCCCTGAAATCACAGTGAACGAAGAAAACAGGCCGATATTCATGACAAACCGCCATAAAAGCGATTAAAACGGCGTTTTTTAGCCCTAAAGCGCCTAAATCCGTTGCAGTGCTACATTCACTGTGTTAAAGTCAAAACATAATGATAATCATGTTTATCATTATAGTCATATAAGGAGGTGGATCTGATGAACAAAACAGATTTGATCAATGCTGTCAGTGATCATGCTGACCTTACTAAAAAAGAAGCAGGTGCTGCTGTCGATGCAGTATTTGACACTATTCAAGAATCACTGAAAAATGGTGAGAAAGTACAGCTTATCGGTTTCGGTAACTTCGAAGTACGTGAGCGTTCAGCAAGAAAAGGACGTAATCCACAATCAGGAGAAGAAATTGAAATCTCGGCATCGAAAGTCCCTGCATTCAAAGCAGGCAAAGCACTTAAAGATGCAGTAAAATAATTTAATTATTTAGGCCTAACGTAATGGTTAGGTCTATTAATTTATAAGGTGATATTTGTCATGAATGCGCTCAGGAAAGAACTTGAATCCGACCTCGGTCCCAACTCATGGATCCTCGATATACATAATGACCCCTTCTTTGATTTCTTTTCGGAAGAGGTCCATATCCTAAACAGTCCCCACGTCAATCAGGCAGTGCTGCTATTCAACACCGCTCTTAATTTTCTGGATCGTGTGCCTGAAGATGCTGACAGGGAGCTCCACGTACTTGCCGGCGACTATCTGTTCAGCAAATTCTACATGATGCTCTCAAGACACGAAGAATATGAAGTGCTGCATGATATGATGGAGATGTCCAAGTCGCTCAATTCCAGAAAATCCGAGCTGGTGATGGGGAAAGTCAAGCCTCGCCCACAGGAGATGGAATGGCTGCTCTATGGTCCCATGCTCTATCTCATCTCCAATGGATATGTTGACAGCCGTCTCGGTGAGGTCATAGAGGCAAGCATGAACAACCTGGATATCACTTCACTTCCATACATAAACCAAAAGTAAAGGTGAGTTGAATGGACAAAGAGACAAAAGTTCAAAACATATTTAATTCCATATCATCAGACTATGACCTGATGAATGATATCATCAGTTTGAATCAGCATAATATGTGGCGTAGGCGGACAATGAAGGAAATGTTCGTCAAAAATGGCCAGTCTGTACTTGATGTATGCTGCGGAACCGGGGACTGGACCATCCAACTTTCGGAAACAGCACCCGATGCCCGAGTCATCGGCATCGATTTCAGTGAAAAAATGCTGGAAGTGGCAGAAGAAAAGACAGTTGGACATTCAAATATAGAACTGACCCAGGGAAATGCGATGGCATTGCCATTCGATGATGGTTCATTCGACTATGTAACCATCGGTTTCGGTTTAAGGAATCTTCCTGACTACAAAAAGGCGATCGATGAATTCTACAGAGTGTTGAAGCCGGGAGGTACACTTGTAGTCCTTGAGACATCCATTCCTGAAAACAAGCTGGTCAACCAGGGCTTCGATTTCTACTTCGGCACCATCATGCCGACGCTCGGCGGCCTTATTGCCGACCGCTCGAAAGAATACGAATGGCTCTACGAATCCACAAGCGCGTTTCTTTCCAAGAATGAACTCAAGTCCATGATGGCTGAGAGTGGTTTTACGAATCTCAAAGTCATCCCGCATACTTTCGGTACCGCTGCCACCCACATCGGATACAGGCCGCTTGAACGGGTGAAACTCAGTTGAAAACAGTAAAGCAGTATCTTGCTTCAGATTTTGAAGCAGTCGGTGATATCATAAAGGAGAATCTTGATCCGAACGAGATTCTGGTGCATTCCAAAAGTTACGAACTCTTCAGATCAGGTGGAAAAAAGATCCGGCCAACTTTCACACTGCTTGTCGGCAGACTGGGTGAGACCGGCAGATATCCGGATGTACTGAAAGCGAGTGCGAGCCTTGAACTGATCCATATGGCGACACTCGTACACGACGATATCATCGACAACAGCAGGTTGCGTAGAGGCAGATCGACCGTCTACTATGAACATGGTTATCTGCAGGCGATCAATACCGGCAACTATCTTCTATCCACTTCGCTCTCCATCGTCAGCACGATAGAGCATAAGGCGCTCCATGAGGCTTTTTCACAAGCCATCAGGGATATAGTGGACGGAGAGATATTCCAGTTGGATCATCAGTTCAATACCTACCAGACGCTTGATGACTACTACACCAAGATATATAGAAAAACAGCACTGCTGATTGAACTGAGCATCAAAATGGGGGCCTACGCAGCAAATGTCGACCAGCGCATTCTGGACGGGCTGCTTGTATATGGCTATCATATCGGAATGAGTTTTCAGATCATCGATGATTGTCTGGATTTCATCGGAAATGAAAAGACACTCGGCAAACCCAAGTTCTCGGACCTTGAAAATGGTCATTATACACTGCCGGTCCTCATGCTGAGGGATGAAGACCCTGATTTCAGCAATAAACTGCATGCATTCGACGGAAGCAGGGAGAAGCTCGATGAACTGATTGGGGATCTTCTCGCTTCCGATGCAATCGACCGTTCGATCGCTATCAGCAATACGTACATCGATAAGGCAAGGGCGGCCATTGAGGATATAGACGAGCCGATCCGGACCTATCTGATGGAAATTGCAGAAAAACTATCAAACCGTCTGAATTAAATTGAAAAATCAAAATTGATAGTGTTAAAATGGTATGGATTGGATTTCAACTAAAGGAGAATGCAAAAAATGGAAAAAACTTTTCTAATGATCAAGCCTGATGGTGTACAGAGAAATCTCATAGGCGCCATTGTAGGACGTCTCGAGAACAAAGGTTTCAGAATCGCTGGTGCCAAGCTGATGCAGGTATCTGAAGACCTGGCTAAAACACACTATCAGGAACACGAGGAAAAACCATTCTTTGGTGAACTTGTAGACTTCATCACTTCAGGACCAGTTTTCGCTATGGTACTGGAAGGCGACAATGTCATTGATACAGCACGTCTTGCTGTAGGTTCAACCAATCCGCAACAGGCAGCTCCTGGAACGATCCGTGGAGACTATGGACTGACGGTCGGAAAGAATATCATTCATGGGTCCGACTCGAAAGAAAGTGCTGAGCGCGAAATCTCGCTTTTCTTTGATGAAAATGAGATTCTCGACTACAAGCTTTCCAATAGTGCATGGATCTATTAGAACTCAAATAGCAGAAGCTGGGTAAAGCACTCAGCTTTTTTTAGTATCATGAAATAATAAGGAGGATATATTATATGAGATTTTTGACAGCAGGTGAATCACATGGGCCGAAACTGTCGGCCATAGTGGAAGGTTTCCCCGCAAATCTGCCGATAGACAAGGAAAGAATGACCGCTGAACTATTGAAGAGACAAGGTGGATACGGCCGCGGCCGTCGCATGCAGATAGAGAAGGATACATTCCAGTTCGGCAGCGGCGTCAGACATGGCAAGACACTCGGCAGCCCAATCATGCTGGAGATTACAAATGATGACTTCAAGCACTGGAGCAAGATCATGGGCAGTGAACCCCTGACTGCAGAAGAAGAAGCATCCATGAAAAGGGTGATCACGAAGCCGCGTCCCGGTCACGCTGATCTAGTCGGTGGAATGAAATACAATGTCCGGGACCTGCGCAATGTACTGGAACGTTCCTCTGCACGGGAGACGGCTTCACGTGTCGCTGTCGGTGCGCTTTGCAAGGAACTCCTTCATGCGCTTGATATCCGCATCTTCAGTCGGGTCAACCAGATCGGCGAAGTGAAGGATGATGCAGAGTACAGTATTGAAGAGCGTGCAGGCCGTCCCGACCAGTCTTCAGTCCGCATGGTATCAGAGGAGAAGACAAAGCAGGCGGAAGAACTTATTGATGCAACAAAGAAAAAAGGAGACTCGATCGGTGGTATCGTTGAAGTCATCGTTGAAAATCCGATGCCCGGCCTCGGCAGCCATGTCCATTACGACCGCAAGCTTGATGCCAAAATTGCCGGCAGTATTGTCAGCATCAATGCTTTCAAAGGCGTCGAGTTCGGTATCGGCTTCAGAGCCGGGGAGACACCGGGATCGGAAGTTCAGGATGAAATCCTCTATAGTGAGGAGTACGGCTACTACCGCCGCACCAATAATCTTGGTGGATTCGAGGGTGGTATGACGACAGGCATGCCGATCATCGTCAAAGCTGTCATGAAACCCATACCGACATTATACAAGCCGCTCTTCAGTGTGGATATCAACACCAAGGAATCTTTCAAGGCAACTATCGAGCGCAGTGACGCATGTGCTGTTCCTGCTGCTTCCGTTGTATGTGAACACATGGTCGCTATTGAAATGGCCGGTGCCATTCTTGACAAGTTCCCTCATGATGATTTCATTGAGCTGGAATCGGCTGTTGCCCAATACAAACAGCGACTGGGCGAATACTAGTATGGAAATCAGAACCGACTATGCAGATGGCAACTACACCATCCACGTAGACTATGGCATTTTGGAAGCGTCCATATCCGAATATATCGCGGCATACAGCTCTGTACACTTCCTTGTGGATCAGAATGTTTATGCACTGTATAAGGATAGCCTGCTGTCATTTGTTCAGCACCCCATCATACTGGAAGGCGGAGAGGCATCGAAATCTTTCGATGCCTTCAAGCATATTACAGAAACCCTGCTTGAGAGGGGGATAAAGCGCAACCACCTGATCGTCGTAATCGGCGGGGGGGCTGCTGGCGATGCGGGCGGCTTTGCTGCTGCAACGGTATTGAGGGGTGTGGACTATATCCAGGTGCCTACAACGCTCCTTGCCCACGATTCTTCGATAGGCGGCAAGACTGCAATCAACAGTGGGCATGGCAAAAACCTGATCGGTGCGTTCCATCGTCCGAAAGCAGTCATCTACGATCTATCGTTCCTTGAGACATTGCCGCACCACGAACTGCTGAGCGGTTTCGGTGAAGTGTTCAAGCATGCACTCCTTAAAGACGAAGAGACCGTCAGAACGCTTATGGATGCCACCAGGACAAAAATATCACTCGACATGATGAAGCCGTTCATCATCAGCGGCATAGAAACCAAAATGCATTATGTGACCACTGATGAAAAGGAGTCGGGCATCAGAAAATTCCTGAACCTCGGGCATACATTGGGACACGCGATAGAGTATAAGTATAGGATGCCCCACGGGATGGCCGTGATGCTTGGTCTTTATTTCATGATGTATGCCTCAAACGAGAAGGCAGCGCGCAATATATTCGATCTTGATTCGTTCAGACAGTATTTTGAACTGCACGGCTATCCGCTCGAGCATCTGAAAGCGATCGATGAAGTTGAAATGATGACACTTATGGGCAAAGACAAGAAGAACCAGAGCTCGGATGCAACCGGTTTTGTACTGATGAACGATTTTGGACAGTGCTACTTTACTGAAATTGACAGCAATCAACTGAAAAAATATATTTCCCAATTAAAGGAGAGCCTATGAACCATTTATTGAACAGCAGTTTCAGCGGAACTTTGAAAGTTCCGGGAGATAAATCGATCACCCATCGTGCCCTCATGTTCGGTACGCTCGCAAAAGGAACGACGCACATCCATCTGCCACTTCACAGTGAGGATACACGCCGCACCATGGAATGTATGCGTGCGCTCGGTGCACAGGTGGAGGAGCATGCCCAGGAATGGGTGGTCACCTCTCCGGGACACAGTGGTCTTCAAGCACCGGATGATGTACTCTACACAGGGAATTCCGGCACGACAACACGCCTGATTACGGGTCTGATCGCCGGACTCGGCCTCCCGGCCGAGATAGAAGGGGACGCTTCCATCGCAAAGCGCCCGATGGACCGCGTGCAGCGCCCGCTTGCTGAAATGGGAGCAGATATCACTCTGAAAGATGAAAAATATCCACCAATTGAGATAAAACCTGCAAATCTTTCCCCCATCACCTACACGATGCCGATTGCCAGTGCACAAGTAAAAAGTGCCATACTGCTTGCATCACTATTTGCTGAAGGGCACAGTGTCATCCATGAACCCGCGCCTTCAAGAAACCACACCGAGATCATGCTTGAGCAGTTCGGAGCTGATATTAAATCCGAGAACGGCACAATCACTCTCACAGGCGGCAATGAACTGAACGCTTCGGATGTTACTGTACCGGGCGACATCTCTTCAGCGGCTTTTCCGATTGTTCTCGCTGTTCTGAAACCCGGATCCAGCATCACAATCGAAAATGTTTCACTGAATGATACACGTTCCGGCATTCTGGACGTGCTGGATATGATGGGAGCCGATGTGACGGTCGAACAGACATCCAGGACGGGTGAAGCGCTTGGCAGGATCCATGCAGCCTATACGCCGGAACTGAAAGGATTCGAAATATCCGGTGACATCATTCCGCGTCTGATTGATGAAATCCCCATCCTCGCACTTATAGCAGCGTTCAGCAATGAAGCCTGCACTGTGAGAGGAGCGGAAGAACTGCGCTTCAAGGAAACAGACCGTATCCGCGCAGTCATTGATGAACTGTCCAAATTCGGTATCCAGTTCACAGAGTACGATGATGGATTCACTGTCCACCCGGGTCAGGTCGATGTTATGGAAAATACACCAGTAAAAGGGTATAATGACCATCGAATCATCATGATGCTGATTGTTTTCTCCATAATAAGCAACACACCACTGGAAATAGATGATATGTCTGCAATTGATATATCCTATCCCGGATTTTTGGAGGATCTTGAAGCACTAAGGAAGGATGCCTAACCATGCAGGATCAGATCTATGAAATTATTGATCAGTTGAGAAAAGGGGAGTACCCTGAAAATAAATTGAACGAAGTCGTCGGAAATATCGACCAGCTTGTGGATGAGATGGATCTTGAAGCCCTCTTCATTCTTGGTGATACACTGGTCGCTTCAGGTCTTCATAAGGAAGCCGAAAGCATATTTGTACACCTCAACAGCCAGACGAGCCATGACGATGAAGTCCTGTCGTATCTTGTAGACATACTGATTACCGATGGACGCCTTGACGAGGCGCTCAGCCATGTCAATGAAGCAGAGAATACACCGGCTGTGCTGCTACTGAAAGCGGAAATCTTCCAGCAGCTCAACATGAGCGACGTCGCAATAAGATCACTGCTTGAGGCCAAAGCGCTGAGCGATGATCCCATTCTGGACTTTGCACTTGCAGAGATCTATTATCAGGAAGGGGAGTTCCCGGATGCCGTCCGCCACTATGAGGCTTTGATTGCCGCCGGCTTCGAGGAAATCAATGGCATAGAGCTGAATCTGCGGCTGGCCGAGCTGCACATGCATCAGCTTGACCTTGAAAATGCTGGCAGATATTTCGAAATGGCCGATGAGAAATTCTTCACCAATGACGACTACTACAGAAAAGCACTGCTGGAATACCAGCTGCAGTCTTATGAAGCTGCCAAAAACCTGCTCAATCAGGTCATTGAAAACGAACCATACTACGTCAATGCGTATATTCTGCTCATGAATGTTCATGAGACGGAGCACGAACTGGTACCGGCGATAGAACTGATCGAAAGCTACATCAGGCAGGATGATACCGAGCCATTGTTCTTCTTCCACCTTGGCAGGCTTTATTTCAGAAATGGGGAGACGGATAAGGCGATCAATAATTTTTCCAAAGCGATTGCCATCGATCAGGATTACGACGACGCCTATCTCATGCTGTTTGAAACATTGCTCAAATCCGGCAGAACAGAAGAAGCCCCGCAGTTCACCGAGAAGCTAGACACCCATGCACTATCAGGGGAGAGCCTGTATCTTCTGGCGAAGATCGAACAGGAGAACGAGAATGATGGCACCGCACTGGTCCTCTATCAGGATGCTTCAAAACTGATTGGCGAATCCATCGAATTCTATACAGACTACTACAAGTACCTGAACGAAATCCGTCATCCTGACAGAAAGGACATACTGGACAGACTCATCATCCTGGAACCTGACAATATAGATTGGCAGTTTGAAAAGGAGCGTTATGATGAAGAGCATGATCAGGCATAGAAAAGATTTCATTGACTATATTCTATACAATTATGAATTCGGCGATCGTACAGCTGTGTGGATTCTGAATTTCATCAAATCCCACCCGGTCGTCTCCAGTAATACAGTGTTTGTCGATAACGGCAATGTGGACCGTAAGCTTCGCATTTCCGACAATGGGAGTACAAGTCCCACACTGCTGTTTGAAAAAGGGAATACCATCACCGTAGATGGTGAGGTCATCTTCCACGAATTGAACATGAACCAGGAACAGCCGCTGCTACTGAAATTCAATCTTCATCGTGAAGATCCGAGATACAATAGCTTGAAGGCACTGGAAACAGATATGGACAGCACCCTTGAAAAGATAGGACATGAATCCGTCCTCACCCAGATTGATGAAGCGCTGGATTCAAAAGACCATGCCAGATTCAAACAGCTGACAGACTACCTTAATCGGACAAACAAGTAGAAGAGGTGATGAAATGCTATATAATCACCAGGACCTCAAAGTCCTGAAAGATGAAATCGAATTTGTGGATACAGCACTGGTCCCTTTTGCGAGTGCAGATATGAACGAGGGTGCACGTGACAATGCCAGCGACATGGAAATGATCCAGATGGTGACGATCCAGCTCGAAAAACAGTTCAAGGGCCGTCTTTTCATCACGCCGCCCATGATGACCGTCGAGGGCATGACGGAAGTCCTGCGCACTTATATCTCGCAGCTTGAGGCATATGGTTTCAAAAGAGTCATCATTCTGACACATCTTGATCATTCCTTCGAATCGGCACAATCCATTGTACTGAACCGCATCCCGCTTGAGGATATGGATGTCGAGATGAAGATGAGCCTGATCAATGATGAGGTGAAGAATGTGATGAAACAGGTCATCAGCATCTGGAATCAGAGGGATTAGGCATTATTACACGATTATGGTTCGCGAGCATATCAAAAGTTGATTTAGCTTATTGACCGGTTTCAGCTAATAGGCTAAAATTGAACTGTCCTAGTTATATAATAAATGTAAAAGTACGCGCGTTTGAGGGGGGAAATTTGAATGTCGCAAAAAGTAACAAGACGCCAGTTCCTGAACTATTCTCTGATGGGGGTAGGATCATTCATGGCGGCTGGTATCATACTGCCAATGGGTAGATTTGCACTTGACCCGCTGTTCCAGGATCAGGCGGAAGGTTCCATGATCACCACGAGTGTAAAAGCTGAAGAAATTACCGAAGAGCCTGTCAAAGTTGACTTTTCTTTCGATCAGCAGGATGCATGGTATGAAAGTGAAGTGACAGACTTCGCTTGGGTATATAGAGATGGCGAGGAGATCATCGCTCTATCGCCTGTGTGCAAGCACTTGGGCTGTACCGTAACATGGGCTGGTGATGATGCCAACCCGAACCGATTCTTCTGCCCATGTCATAATGGCATGTACGAAAAGAATGGTCAGAATGTGCCGGGTACACCTCCAAGAGGACCATTGGACCAGTTTGAAGTCGGTACATCCGATGGTTACGTCACTATAGGTGAAAGATTCGCCAACGAAATTATATAGGAGGGAACACTTTGCTTAACAGAATCTATGATTGGATAGACGATCGCATTGATATCACTCCTATATGGAGAGATGTCGCTGATCACGAAGTGCCGGAGCATGTTAACCCTGCCTATCACTTCTCAGCATTCGTATATTGTTTCGGCGGGTTAACGTTTTTCATTACAGTCATCCAGATACTCTCGGGAATGTTCCTGACAATGTATTATGTACCTGATATCGTCAATGCATGGAACTCCGTCTACTATCTGCAGCATGACGTTGCAGCAGGAGTCATCGTCCGTGGGATGCACCACTGGGGTGCCAGCCTGGTAGTAGTAATGATGTTCCTACATACTCTGAGAGTATTCTTCACCGGTGCATACAAGGCGCCACGTGAGCTCAACTGGGTTGTAGGCGTGCTGCTTTTCCTTGTAATACTCGGTCTCGCCTTCACAGGCTACCTGCTGCCTTGGGATATGAAAGCATTGTTCGCTACAAAAGTAGGATTGGATATTGCAGAGAGTGTACCGTTTGTCGGTGAATGGATCAAAACACTGCTTGCCGGTGATGAAGAGATCATCGGAGCTCAGACATTGACACGTTTCTTTGCCATCCACGTATTCTTCCTGCCTGCTGCTCTATTTGGATTGATGGCTGTGCACTTCATCATGATACGTAGACAAGGCATCTCAGGACCACTATAGGAATGATAAGGGAGGTAAATTGATATGAAACGTGGAAAAGGGCTGACTTTTGTCGGCGATTCACGAGTACAGAAATATGACAAACCAAAGCTCAATCGCGACTATTCCGAATTTCCGGGTCGTACAGAAGAGTTCTATCCGGATTTCCTTCTGAAAGAGTGGGTAACTGGTGCAGTATTCCTCATCGGTTTCCTCTGCCTGACCGTCGCACACCCTGCGCCGCTAGAACGTGTTGCAGATCCTACTGATACAGGATATATACCTCTTCCTGACTGGTATTTCCTATTCCTCTATCAGATTCTGAAGTACACATATGCATCCGGGCCATTCAATATCATCGGTGCCATAGTCATGCCAGGGATAGCTGTCGGCGCACTGCTGCTTGCGCCTTGGCTTGATAACAGCAAGGAACGCAAGTGGACCAGACGCCCTGTTACAGCTGCGATGATGCTCATTTCATTCGGCATCATCTTCTATACGACATGGGAGTCGGTGGCCTATCATGACTGGGAAACACAGAACCAGCAGGGTCAGATTGTATTTTCAAATCTTGATACTGAAGACCCTGTGTTCCAGGACATCATAAGATCCAACTGTACGAGCTGCCACGGCGGTGAACTGACAGGCGGATCCGGACCGAATCTGATTGAGCCTGATCTGAACGCAGAAACGGTACAAGCATTCGTAGAGAATGGTACTGGAGAAATGCCGGCATTCAAAGATCAGCTGACAGATGAAGAAATTCAACAAGTATCGGAGTTTGTTGCCAACCTCGAACTCACATCGGAAGAGGATGCTACAAATTCTACAAATGATTCAGATGTATCTGAAGAATAATTAAAAGCCCTAGCAATAGGGCTTTTTTTAGTAAGGGAATGTTCCAATGTATAAAGTGATTGATCTAATGTATAACAGATGGTTTCTCATTCTGCTGCTGATTTCAAATGTCATCGGGACACTGTATGGATACTGGTGGTATAGAGGCCAGCTATCCGATACAGAGTGGTATTTCATTCCATTCGTCCCCGACAGTCCGACAGCGACACTGTTCCTATCCATTGTCATACTTCTTATATTGATGGGAAAGAAATCGGGTCTGATGGATGCCCTGGCATTTACAACTCTGATCAAATATGGCGTTTGGGCTGTGGTGATGAACCTGCTGACCTTCATGGAGACAGGATTCATCTCATGGATCGGACTGATGCTCATCGCATCCCACGGCATCATGGCTGTACAGGCAATTCTTTTCCTGCCTCATCTTGAGATCAAGCCCATCCATCTCTACATCACTGCCATCTGGCTATTCCATAATGATATCATCGACTATGTATATGGCCAGTATCCGGTCTATGGTAATCTGGCGCAGTATGAAGCGCATATCGGCTACTTCGCCTTCTGGCTGAGCGTCCTTGTACTGATACTGCTTCATCAGCTGGTACCAAGGCGTTCTGATTGACGATTGGGCAAAATTTGAAGTAAAATAAAGTATGAAAAACTTTTGGAGGTTGGAATCCACGTGTATATTATATTGTATTTTGTGATTTTGATGGTTGTTCCAATGCTCGCACAGATGAACGTAAAATCGACATTCAACAAGTACTCGAAAGTGCGTTCGACGAGTGGGCTGACAGGCCGTGAGGTCGCAGAGGAAATCCTCAGGGAAAATGGCATCTACGATGTTTCAGTCGAAAGAGGCAAGGGCTTCCTGAGCGACTACTATGATCCGAAAAATAAGAAGCTTGTCCTGTCCCCGCATAACTATGACACGCCAAGTGTTGCAGGTACGGCAGTCGCAGCCCACGAAGTCGGGCATGCCATCCAGCATGCGACAGGCTACGCATTTCTTAACTTCCGTTCTGCGCTCTTCCCGCTTGCCCAACTTGGAAGCAACTTCTCATATATCCTGATCATTGCCGGCATGTTCATCACGTATGCGCAGAGCAATGCACAAGGTGGGCTGGGAGACCTGCTCCTCTGGGGTGGTATCGCTCTGATGGCATTCGCGGTTCTATTCCAGATTGTCACCTTACCGGTCGAGTTTGATGCATCCAAGCGTGCGATGAATCAGATCGAATCATTGAACATCGTCAATCAGAAAGAATACCGTCATGCCAAGAAGGTCCTTAACGCAGCAGCAATGACATATGTTGCAGCGACTGCAGTGGCCGTGGCTGAACTGGTCAGATTCATCATGATTGCACGGAGCAATTAGGCTGGATCCGAGGAACCCTTGAAGGGTTCCTTTTTTATTTTGCAGGTAGTCTGTTAATATGATAATGACCATGAAAGGGGAGATACCATGGATTGCAGCTATACTGAGGAGCAGCGCATCTTTCGCTACAGAGCTGTCGGCCTAATCATCGAAAACGATCATATACTGCTTGCCACCAACAGCATGGCAGAGTATTTCTATACAATCGGCGGGGCGGTAAAGCATGGAGAAACCAGTACTGATGCCGTCAGAAGGGAAGTTCTGGAAGAGACGAAGCTCGACTATGAAGTTGAAAAAATGCTCACAGTCGTTGAAAATTTCTTTGACTATGAGTTCAACAGTACGGAATATGAATTCCATGAAGTTGCCATCTACTACCTGATGAAGCCCCAAGGCATGAAAAGGATCAATGCAGTGCAGGATATAGGAGGCGGAAGGAAGGAGCACGTCGAGTGGATTCCTCTGTCACGCATCGACAAGATCGAGATCAAACCATCAATCCTCAAGGAGATCATAGCCAATATCGATCACCTCGCTTCCCCGCTGATACACAAAGATGTAAACCAGTAGTACAAATCAGGTTCACACCGGGGCCAAGATTGTCTATAATCAGTAATAGCAACTAAAAGAATGGATGATAATATGAAGATTGCATTAATCGCACATGATGAAAAAAAGGATGACCTGTTGAGATTCATAGACAAGCACCTTGTATTTTTCAAAAATCAGGAGCTATACGCGACGGGGACTACCGGCAGCAGGATCATCGAGCATACAGGACTCGATGTGCACCGGTGCAAATCCGGACCGCTCGGTGGTGACCAGGAGATTGGTGCAATGGTGGCAAACAAAGCAATAGACTGCATCATCTTCTTCAGGGATCCGCTTACTGCACAGCCCCATGAACCGGATGTCAGTGCGCTGCTGAGATTATCCGATGTATATGATGTACCACTCGCGACAAATGAAGGCACTGCGGAGGCCGTCCTCTATCATCTGAGCCATAAAGACAGGGGGTAGGGTGAATGAAAATCGGCATAACCTGCTATCCGAGCGTAGGTGGCAGTGGTATCATTGCCACTGAACTTGGCATACAGATGGCGAAAAGGGGGCATGAAGTGCACTTCATCACTTCAAATGTCCCTTTCAGACTGGATGCGAACCATCCGAACATCTATATACACCAGACGGATATAAATGACTACAGCGTATTCCGCTATCCACCCTATGACATCACCCTGGCAAGCAAGATCTCAGAGATCATCGTCGAATATGATCTGGAAATCATCCATATGCACTATGCCGTACCACACGCCATCTGCGGCATCCTGGCGCGTCAGATGGCAGGCCGGGACGTGGGTATCGTCACGACACTCCATGGCACCGACATCACGGTTCTCGGCCATGATATGTCGCTTGTCAGTGCAATCCGTTTCGGCATCAACGGCTCCGACGTTGTCACGGCAGTTTCCGAAAGCCTGAAGGAACAGACACAAAGGCTGATCGGACCGGACAAGGACATAAAGACCATATACAATTTTGTTGATGAACAGCACTTCAACTCAATTGGCAAGGAAGATGTTAAGCGGCGCATGAAGGAAAGGTTCGGAATACCTGCAGGCACCCGGGTACTTATGCATACTTCAAATCTCAGAAAAGTAAAAAGGATCGATGATATCATCCGCGCTTTCCATATAGTACACCAGTCTGTCGACAGTGTTCTCGTACTGGTCGGCGATGGACCGGAGATGAACAGCATCCGCAGACTGGTCAAAAATCTGAAACTGGAAGACGCCGTCATATTTGCCGGACAGCAGACGGATGTAAAATCATTCTATCTGATGAGTGATATCTTCCTGCTTATGAGCGAGAAGGAAAGTTTTGGTCTGGCATTGCTTGAAGCGATGCACTGCGGCGCTGTGCCGGTCGGTTCGACAGCCGGCGGCATCAGTGAAGTCATCCGTCACGAAGAAACCGGCTATCTTGCAGAGGTCGGTGACTTCGACACAGCTGCCGCACACATCATCGGCATACTTGAAGACGATACACTCTATAGAAGAATCCAGACCCGCATGCTTGAAGACGTCGGAGCCCGTTTCCATTCCGATGTCATTGTCGGCGAGTATGAAATGCTGTACAGGGAACTGATTGAGGAGCAGAAACATGCATGAACTCTTTACAACAGGCAATATCATATTGAAAACACTCGTATCCCATGGATACAAGGGATACTTCGTAGGCGGTTGCGTGCGGGACTATCATATGGGGCGGTCCATCAGCGACGTCGATATCACGACCGATGCGCTGCCGGAAGACATCGAGCGCATCTTCCGGCATACGATTGACGTCGGCAAAACGCACGGCACCATCATCGTACTGGTGGAAGACGTGCCATTTGAAGTGACCACTTTCCGGACCGAATCGGAATACAGCGACTTCCGCAGGCCGGATGCGGTCACTTTCACCCGGGATCTGCACAGCGACCTCGAGCGCAGGGATTTCACCATGAATGCGATGGCCATGGACGGTGATTTTGATATTATCGACCCCTACAACGGAATGGAAGCCATCAGCGACAGAATGATCACCACTGTCGGACAGGCATCCGAAAGATTTGGCGAGGATGCACTCAGAATATTGAGGGCAGCCAGGTTCGCTTCCCAACTCCAGTTCGAAGTCGCTAATGACACAAAACGTGCCATGGCGCAACATGCAGAGAATCTCCGGCATGTTGCTGTGGAACGAAGCGTAACGGAACTCACCAAACTCTATATGGGACAGGATCCGAATGGAGCCAAAGCACTGATGGCGGATACGCATCTGAACAGGTATCTGCCGTTCTTCGACAAGGTGGATGATGCGTCATTCCTCAGGACAGATGTCCGCTCGCTCGAATGTGAACTGGCACTCCAGATCCATCTGGCGCCTGAGCTGAAACAGGCACTTCCCGCACTGAAGCTCTCCAATACCATCAAGACGAATATTGGAAATACACTCAGACTGCTTGCCATGATTGATTCTTCCTCCATCAGAAATCTCGCCTACAGCTTTGATGACCGTGTACTGGAAAAAACCGCAGATATGATCCAGATGAATCCATATCTTGAGAACGGAAACAGGATGTCGCGCCTGAAGTCGGCACAGACCACAAAACCTGGACTTCCCATCGCAGATGCTTCCGAAATCGAACTTGATGGCAATGCGCTCATGTCACATTTCAATGCACGCGGCGGGCCGTGGATCAGAGTCGTCCTTTCGGCTGTGGAACAGGAAATACTGGATGGCCGACTGGACAATGACAGAGACAAAATAATTGAATGGGTGAGGGCACATGTCGAATATGAAGCAGGAAATATTGAAATTATTGAAAAGTGACCAGTTCATTTCCGGTCAGGAAATGGCCGACCGTCTCAAAGTTTCCAGAACGGCTGTCTGGAAGAACATCAACGCTTTGAAAACCGAAGGGTACAGCATTGAATCGGTCACCAGAAAAGGCTATCACCTGAGAGAGCATCCCCGTTACATAAGCCCGACGGCACTGGAGGTGCTGGTTGAAAGTTCTCCTCTCTTCAGTCATATGGAATACTTGGAAACCACCGAGTCGACACAGATTGAAGCGTTCCAGAAGCTTGAAAACAAGGATGGCGCCTATATCGTTGTCGCACTTGAACAGACCAAGGGCAGAGGGCGGTTCAGCCGCCAGTGGTCCTCACCAAAGAACAGGGGACTCTATCTTTCCATAGTGCTGCGTCCGAATATACCGATCACAGAGATCATACGCTTCAATCTTTTCATATCCCTTGCCCTGTCAAGAACGCTGGATGCGGCTTTTGGCGTCCAAAGTGGCATCAAATGGCCAAATGATATATATATCAATAACAGAAAGGTTTCCGGCTTTTTGACTGAAGTCGTCAGCGAAAGCAATGTGATCAGTGCTATAATCTGTGGTATCGGCATCAACATATTCAAAGACGAAAGTGTCAGTGCGCTCGGAACGGCCACTGACATAGAATCCGAAATCGAACCGGACAGAGCGATCGATCTGGATGATTTCATGAGAAAGCTGATCCACAATATAGAAGTGTACTATGACCGTTTCATCAATGAACCGTTCAGCAGCATCCGGGAAGAATGGAAATCGCGGGCGATTGTTTTCAACAAAGATCTGAAAATCACCGAAACCGGCGAAAGCTATATGGCTAAGGCTCTGGATATCGATCAGGATGGATTTTTGGAAGTGCTGGATGAGGCGGGAGAAATCAGAAGAGTGGTCAGTGCGGATATTGAACTCTAGTAGGAACTGGTGATGAGATGCTGAATGAAAAATTTGCGGTGGTCGACCTGGAAACCGCCGGAAATAATAAAAATAAAGATAGTATCATCCAACTGGGCATTGTGATTGTCCAGAACTTCAAAGTCGTTGAAACATACACGACTTTCCTGTCGGATGAAACAGAATTGACCCCCTTTATAAAGGAACTGACAAGCATTGAGACATCCATGCTCGAAGATGCACCACGGTTCAAAGATGTTGCCCACGAAATAGCTGCCCTTCTTGACGGCTGCATTTTTACAGCACACAATGTCGAATTCGATTTCGGGTTCCTCCAGTCGGCCTTCAGGAAATGCGGCATCAGATACAGCCCGAATCATCTCCTTGATACTGTGGAGCTGGCAAGAATATTCCTGCCGACACTGGAACGTCTTCAGCTCAATGAGATTGCCCAGTCGCTCGGCCTCGGGCTGTCGAATGCACATCGCGCAGACGAAGATGCCCTCGCGACTGCGGAACTGCTCATCCATCTGCTCGGCAAGATCACTGCGCTGAACACAGAAACACAAAAACAGCTGTATCACCTGTCGAAAGCGCTGAAATACAACTTGTCCGATGTCCTCTTCTCGATTATTGCAGAGTCTGAAGACAGGCAGCCTGTCGACCTTGATCACTATGGATCATTCTTTATGAAGCAGGCACCTCGTATGGATACGCATCTTCAGCCCGTTACAGTCAGGGAACTTTATGAAAGCTATGTTGCATATTCGGGAAATGAGTACCGTGAGGAGCAGCTCCGTCTTGCCAATGAAATATTCGAAGCGCTCGAACAGGATGACAATCTCGTTGTGGAAGCCTATACCGGCGTCGGCAAGACACTGGCGTTTTTGATTGCAGCAGTCAGTTTCCACTCCCTTTTTGGCCGGAAAGTGCTTGTCAGTACATCCAGAAAGATTCTGCAGAACCAGATTCTTCGAGATGAACTGACAGTACTGGAACAGGCTGCAGGTCTGTCAATCGGTGCAGCCAGCCTGAAAGGCAAGGATAATTATCTGAACCTTGATGCGTTCGAACTGCTTCTCTCTCTTGAGGAGAACAACACCGAAATAGTACAGTTGAAAATGAAACTGCTCGTATGGCTTCTTGAAACCGATACGGGCGACCTGGCCGAGATCCACCTCAAAGGCCCGGAACGGTCATACTACAGAACAGCCTCCATCCAGGCTGGTGAATCGAGCAATCATCTATTTTTCGAACGTGCCCTTTCTGAAGCGGAACGGTCTGCTTTCACAGTGACGAATCATTATTTTCTTATGGAATGCCTCCATCATCTGTCTGATGTAGGCAGCATCATTGTCGATGAAGCCCATCAGCTCAAACGGGCACTCGAAGAAAGGATGCGGACCACCTTCAGCTACCAGGCAATGAAGTTCTTCATCGGGCAGATCGGCACTGCAGGCCAGGACCGTCTTCTGACCACCTATATCAATCACAATAATGAAATGTCTGTATATCTGCTTGAAGATATACTCAAACATCTCAATCAGAACATAGACAGGATATTCGGTGCGGCGTCAGCCGGCAACCCCGAAGATATGCGGCACCATATCGAAGTCAGCATCCATCATGTCTCCATATTTCTCGGCACAATCAGAGGTACCCAGAACTACCAGGTCCTCTACAACCATATGCATCATTATCAGAAGATGCTCGGAAGTCTCGAACGTGGAATAAGAACCGGAAACTATTCGCTCGAAACGGACAGGAACATGCAGAAGATCAAGGTGCATATCCATGAAGGGGACATGGCTTCCCTTCGCGCAAGAGCCGCGAATGTCACAGCGACCATCATGCTGTCCGGGACACTGGAAGTGAACGAGAGTTTCGATCATCTCGACTACTGGTATGGAGAAGAATATTTCAAAACGCTGGTCATCCGCAACGAAGCCCTCTTCAGACAGACGAAAATCTTTGTGCCGGAGGATATTCCCGTCTATGATGTGCAGGATGACGACTTCATTGCAACAATTGTCGAATACATCGCAATCTACCTGAGCGAGACGGATCAGAAGCTGATGGTACTGTTCTCGAATTTCGAACTGCTGGATAAAGTCTATGAATATACGGAAGATATACAGACTTTCGAGGATTTTGTAATACTCAAGCAGTCGCGGGCGACTACAACCGAAAAGCTGCTTGCCCAGTTCAATCAGCTGGACAAATGTGTACTCCTCGGCACGTCGAGCTTCAATGAAGGCATCAATATACAGACTGCAGGCACCAAATGCCTGATGCTGACAAAGCTGCCTTTCCCTGTACCGAAGGAATCGGGTTTCAAAAGCTTCTACCGGACCGATCTGCCGGAAGCTGTATTCCAGTTCAGACAGATTGCCGGCAGAATTCATCGCCGTCCTGAAGAGAAAGGGCTGCTGCTGCTGTTCGACAAGCGCGTGCTCAACCGCAGATATAAAGATGCATTCCTCAAATACTTCCCTTCTGAAAATATCATCCAGGGGGATGGAGAGTCTTTCAAAGCACTGCTTCGTGATTTATAATGACTATATCAACCCTAAAGGAGACGAAATATGCAACTCTCTCAAAGAATCAGGAATATAACACCAAGTCAGACATTGGCAATCACTGCCAAATCAAGGGAATTGAAATCTCAAGGTGTCGATGTGATCAGCCTCAGCGCTGGAGAACCCGATTTCAATACACCTGAAGAGATCATAGAAAAGACCTACAAGGCGCTGAAGGAAGGCCAGACAAAGTATACATCAGCTTCAGGCATCAATGACCTCAAGGAAGCCATTGTCCGGAAAATGAAGGACGACAATGGTCTCGATTACGATGCTTCCGAAATTTTTGTCGGCAGTGGGGCGAAGCATGTACTCTACAACCTTTTTCAGGCAACACTCGATGCAGGTGATGAAGTACTGATTCCAACGCCATACTGGGTAAGCTATACAGAGCAGGTCAAGCTGGCCGAAGGCCAGCCCGTCGTCATGCATACTGATGAATCGACATCATTCAAGATGACACCGGAGATCATTGAAGCGCATAGAACCGATAAGACACGCATGCTCCTGCTCAATTCACCGAGCAATCCAAGCGGCATGGTCTATACGGAGGAAGAGCTGAGAAGCCTGGCGGAGTATCTCGAACAGACCGATATCGTTGTTGTGGCAGATGAAATATATGAAACACTCGTATATGACAGACCACATATTTCAATCGCGACATTCAGCGACAAGATGAGACAGAACACGATTGTCATCAACGGTGTAAGCAAATCCCATGCCATGACAGGCTGGCGCATCGGCTATGCATGCGGGGACCGGGATGTCATGAAGGCGATGACGGACCTGACGAGCCACTCCACATCCAATGCTGCGACACCTTCCCAGTGGGCGGCTGTGGCTGCCTATGAGATGGACCCATCCTACCTTGAGGAATACAATAGGACCTTCAACGAAAGAAGGGACAGGGCATATGAGAAGCTGATGGAGATCCCTTACATCGACTGCATCAAACCGGAAGGGGCATTCTACCTGTTTCCGAACTTTGCGGAATGTGCAGAAAAATGCGGTTTCCAGGATGTCGACCAGTTCGTCGCTGCACTGCTCGAAGAGCAGTACGTCGCGGTGGTACCTGGATCAGGATTCGGTTCACCCGACAACATCAGACTCAGCTATTCACTGAGCATCGAAGATATGGCCGAGGCACTCGACCGTATCAGAAAATTTGTAGAACAACATTCTAAAGGAGCTTAGTTTGACATGAAGATATCAATAAACCAGGCATCAAAATACGAAGGACAGCAGGTGACGATCGGGTGCTGGCTTCTGCAGAAGCGGGGCAGCGGCAAAATCCAGTTCCTGCAGCTGAGAGATGGCACAGGATTCATGCAGGGAGTCGTCGTCAAAGCAAATGATGAGACACTCTTTGAAACTGCCAAAGGACTGACCCAGGAGACATCCATGTACGTCACAGGTACAATCAAAGCGGACGAACGTTCCCAGTTCGGCTACGAGATGGAAGTGGACGGCATCGAAGTCATCCATGCATCGGAAGGCTACCCGATCACACCGAAAGCCCACGGCCCTGAATTTCTGATGGACAACAGACATCTGTGGCTCCGTTCAAAGAAACAGCATGCTGTCATGAATATCAGGAACCAGATCATCAGAAGTACCCATGACTTCTTCTTTGAAAATGGCTACAAGAAGATCGATCCGCCGATTCTGACAAGCAGCTCACCGGAAGGGACGACAGAACTGTTCCATACAAAGTACTTCGAAGAGGATGCCTACCTGTCACAGAGCGGGCAGCTCTATGCTGAAGCGGCCGCCATGGCGCACGGCAAGGTATTTTCATTCGGCCCTACTTTCAGGGCGGAAAAATCGAAGACAAGAAGACACCTGATCGAATTCTGGATGATAGAGCCGGAAATGGCATTCTATAAGCATGAGGACAGCCTGGAGGTACAGGAGCAGTATGTCGAGTACCTCGTACAGCAAGTGCTCCAGAACTGCAGTCTCGACCTCGGTATTCTGGAGCGGGATACGGCAGTGCTTGAGAAGATCCGCGCACCATTCCCACGCATCACCTATACTGATGCAGTCGAACTGCTGAAGGAGAAGGGATTCGAAGATATCGAGTGGGGCGAGGACTTCGGTGCGCCGCACGAGACTGAAATCGCAAACCACTTCGACAAGCCGGTCTTCATCACCAACTATCCGAAAGCGATCAAATCCTTCTACATGGAGGAGAACCCGGAAGACCCGCGCACTGTACTGTGTGCTGATATGATTGCGCCGGAAGGATACGGTGAAATCATCGGAGGCAGTGAGCGGATCCATGACTATGCTACGCTGGAACAGAAGATCATCGAAAGCGGCCTCAACCTCGATGCCTATCAGTGGTATCTTGATCTGAGAAGATATGGCAGTGTGCCACATTCCGGATTCGGTCTTGGTCTTGAACGTACAGTTGCATGGCTGAGCGGCGTTCAGCACGTCAGGGAAACTGCTCCATTCCCTCGCTTGCTCAACCGTCTCTACCCATAGGTCAAATATCGCCGTCAGGCGATATTTTTATAAGGAGTCGTATTATGATTGATGATTATATAAGATATGTGAATGTACCAGTAAATAAAATTCTGCTCGACCACTATGCCACACTCGATATTGATGAGCGTGCCATGGTCGTCATCATCAGGCTGATGGATATCCATCAGCAATCATCCCAGCTGCCTGAGTTCACCTCACTTTCAAAAGGCACGACGATGTCTGAAGGGGATATTTCCAAAGTGATCCAGGGACTGATCCAGAAAGGTCTGCTTGAAGTCGAAACTATCAAGGAGACAGGCAAATATATAGAACGGTTCAATCTCGAGCCGCTCTATTCCAAACTGGTCCAGCTTTTCGAATCGGCAGAACCGGCAAAGCCCGAGCCGACGGAAATCAGGTCGCTGTTCGAGTATGTTGAAGGATTGTACGGCCGTGTCATCAGCCCGAACGAGTTCGAGAGGATCAACAGCTGGCTCGAAGATTCGAAGTACAGTCCCGAGGCCATCCGGAATGCCATCGATCTGGCCTATCA
This sequence comes from Salinicoccus hispanicus, assembly GCF_009831115.1. GTDB lineage: Bacteria > Bacillota > Bacilli > Staphylococcales > Salinicoccaceae > Salinicoccus > Salinicoccus hispanicus. Next base: position 609,611 of record NZ_WUUK01000001.1, read on the forward strand.
GAATCAGATCAAATCACTGCAGTATGTTGAACGCATCCTTGGCCAGACAGGCCGGGAGACTGCAGAGGTGAAAGAGGAACGGATGCCTGTACGCTCATGGCTGGAAGGAGAAGATGTCTATGATCAGTAGAAAAAAGACGATTGAGATGATCGACAAGATCGACAAGATGTTCCCTGACGCAGAATGCGAACTCGTGCATGACAATCCATTCGAACTGACCATTGCGGTCCTGCTGTCTGCACAGTGTACCGACAATCTCGTAAACCGGGTGACTGGAGAGCTGTTCAAAAAGTACAAGATGCCGGAAGACTATCTGGCAGTCGGCCAGTCGGAACTGGAAAACGACATCCGGTCGATCGGACTGTTCCGCAACAAGGCAAAGAACATCCAGAAACTGTGCCGGGATGTCATCGACCGTTATGACGGGGCGATACCCGGCAATTATGACGATCTGGTCAGTCTGGCTGGTGTCGGCCGCAAAACGGCCAACGTCGTCCTGGCAGTTGCATTCGGTGTACCGAGGATCGCTGTAGACACCCACGTCGAGCGAGTAACAAAACGCCTCGGCATCACTCGATACAAAGATTCGGTGCTTGAAGTCGAAAAGACATTGATGCAGAAAGTGCCAAAAGAGCGCTGGAGCAAGACGCATCATCAGCTCATTTTTTTCGGCCGCTATCACTGTACGGCCAGGAACCCAAAGTGTGAAACATGCCTGCTGCTCGAAGACTGCAGGGAAGGGCAGAAGCGTATGAAGAGAAAAGACGCGTGATGACGATCGAAGCAATGTATGAAAAACTGCTCGAAAATGCCAGACGGCCGGACCGGAAACTCTATGATGAATATGAGCATGCCATCCTGGCCCATATCGATGCGACGCTTCATGATATGGACGCTGATGCACACATTCATGTACTGCCGTTCAACTATCAGGAACGCATGGCGTATATCCAGTCGAGACCATACCAGTACCACAGTATCATCCAGCTGAAGGGAATTCATGAAGAGTTCACCAAAAAGGCTGCCTCCTACCGCATCAGAAAAAATAGGGATTAAAAAAGTACTCATGAAACCAGAAGGTTTCATGAGTACTTTTCATTTTTATGATGCTTCATCAGTTTCTTCTTCAGTCGGCTCTTCAACCGGTTCCGCTTCCTCGGTCGTCTCTTCTTCCATTCCACCTTCTGCGGTCGCTTCCTCGGTTTGCTGTTCAGTCACTTCCTCAGTTGCTTCTTCTGTGGAAGGCTCTTCTGTCGTCGTCTCCACAGTCGACTGCTCCGTTGTTTCCTCTTCTGTCGCTTCCTCGGTTTGCTGTTCAGTCACTTCCTCAGTTGTTTCTTCAGGCTCAATGATGACCTGTGAGGGCTCTTCCGTTGTCTCGACCGTCTGTGCAGGTTGTGCATTCCGGGACTCTTCTGTGCTGGTGCTGTCGTCCGCTTGGACTTCCTCACTGCCTCTGACGGCCAGTACGTTGCCGTCCATCTGTACTACGCTGTCCGGCCGGTCGAAATCCTGGCCATTATACGTACTGATCGACTGCATGATATCCCTGAAGAACCACTGTGGTGTAATATGCTCATCAGCACCGACAAACGATGAATCACCATTATCCCTATTCTCCATAAACCCTGTCCAGAGGCTCATTGTGTATTCCGGTGTATAGCCGACAATCCAGGCATCCTTGGCGGAATTGTCAGGCAGGTTCATTGCTTCCCTGTCTTCTCTGCTGTACGAGGTCGTTCCTGTCTTGGCGGCAATATTCAATCCATTCATCTGGATGAAGTCTGCGCTGCCGTAAGGTTCGAAAGTGCCTTTGAGCATGTCGGTCAGCATATAGGCGGTATAGTCCTCCATGGCTTTTTCGGACTCATTTTCAAATTCGACCGTTTCGCCTTCATCGGTCACAACATGCCGGATCGACTGTGCCGTATTGTATGTGCCGCCGTTGCCGAGAGTAGCGTAGGCTTCGGCCATCTGAAGGGGTGTGAAGCGTGATTCATAGCCACCGAGCACATCATTGAATGACAGGGTGTAGTCGCCTTCCGCCTTCTCGCTGTAGTCGAGTCCGACATTTTCAGCAAATTCCTCCGGTGCATCTTCTCCCGCTTCGTCCCGGACCGTCTCGAATGTTTTGACAGCCGGTATATTGAGGCTCTGTCTCAGGGCGTTGCGCATGGTGACGGTACCGTGATCCTGGGAATCGTAGTTGTAGATGGTATTTTCAAAGCCCTGAGGCTGATACTCATACTCATCTTCTATCGTATGATCCGTCCGCCACTGCATATTCTCTATGGCTGGTCCATAGGCAAGGAATGGCTTCATCGTGGAACCGACATTCCTTTCGACCAGTGCCTGGTTGTGCATGACCACTTCACGGTAGTCCCGGCCGCCTGATATGGCCACAAGGTCGCCGGTCTCCGTATCCAGGATGGTCGATGCCATGTTGAAGTTGTCGCTCTGGAATTTCGGGTTATAGTAGTAGTCTCTGTTATTGACCATCGTCTGCAGCTGGCGCTGGACGCCGCTGTCCATATTGGTGTAGATGGATATGCCGCTTGCAAGTGCCTCACCAAGCTCCATGTTTCTGAACATGTCATTGGTCTGGAGTTCCTGCTTCACTACGTTGATATATGCTGCATATTCCGGGTTTTCAGGCTCACTGGAAGCACGATCCTCCTCGGAGCGCGCAATCAGATTGGCTGTAAGATCCGTATTGACCGCTTCGTTGTATTCCGCTTCGGTGATGCGGCCATGGTGCAGCATCAGACTCAGCACAGTGTTGGCACGGTCGGTGCCGAGTTCCTGGTCGACATAGAGATTGTATCTGTTCGGCAGCTGCGGCAGTCCTGCCAGATACGCTGTCTCCGCCAGGTTCAGATCGCCGAGGTCCTTGTCGAAGTAGTAGTCTGCTGCAGTCCTTATACCGTATATGCCATCCGAGTAGTAGATTTTATTCAAGTACATCTCAAGAATCTCGTCCTTGGAATACTCCTGTTCGAGCCGGTAGGCGAGATAGGCCTCCTGTGCTTTTCTTTCCAGTGATTTATCTGCAGTCAGGAAGACGCGCTTGACCACCTGCTGGGTGATCGTGCTGGCGCCCTGGCTGCCAAAGCCGTCCGTAACGTTGTTCAGCACTGCTGCGCCGAGGCGGACGAAGTCGATGGCACCATGGTCATAGAAACGGTTGTCCTCGACGGACAGTACCGCGTCGGTCACATGGGCCGGCGTATCCTCTATATCGACGAGCTGCCTTTCCTGCCCTTCATACAGGGTGGTGACCAGTTCGTCATTCTTATCGTATATTTTTGCAGGAATCGGATCCTGCAGCTTCTCTTCGCTGAAAGCCGGCGCTCGTGATGCGTAGTATGCAAAAAGGAATGAGCCGGCCACAAGCATTACAAGACCGACAAGTACCATCCACAGGACAATACGCTTGATCAGTGATGCTCTGGAACGGCCGGCACCTTTCTTCTTTCTTTGTGCACCGTTCTTTTGCGGAGGCTTTTTCCCGCTTCTTTTATAGTTCTGATCCATACACTATTCTCCATTCTCGAAATAAAATTCGTCGACTGCGTCTAGATAGCTGATCCTCGGGTTCATACCCTGTTTCAGCAGTAGGGCCGAGTCTTTTATGTCCTGGTATCTGATGGATTTTCTGCCACCGTCCTGGAATGTCTCCCAGAAGGGTAGAAAATGCTCGATCGGCATCAGATATGATTCATCGTACAATGAGAAACGGATGATGATGAAGACCATGCCGCCCTGCTCATAGCACTGTTTCATATGATTGACCTGGTGCGCGTGGATATTGATGAAGGGGAACCGCTGATCATTCCGCGTCTCTTTAGCTTCAAAATCTATATACCTTCCTCTGTATACACCATTATAGTCGCTGGTGGAGGGGACCTTGAAATATGCTTCATCAATCTTGGCCTTGTTTCTGGAAGGGTAGTCGACGTTGACAATCTGGACAGGGGTCGGCTTCTTATGTATGACAGCGCGACCGCTTTCCAGATAGTACTGGTTTGTCTGGTCGAGATCCTTCTCCAATGTCATGCCTCTCTGGCCATACTTGATTCTACCATCAAATGAGCGGCTACCGCGAGCAGGACTCTCCGAACTCTTTGGACGGGGTTTGATGCCCTTAGGATATTTCATATGCATCGCCTTTCATTATTCTGTATGATGATAATATAATATTATACAATATAATGGTGGAATTAAACCATTGATAATTATAGGGAGTGTGGCATTTTTGTCAAGAAATGCATCTTTTGAAAAACTGCGTGAACTGCTGGATGAAGTCGATCACAGGTACAGCATGGCCAGGGAAGGCTATAAATTCGACTTCGAGACCGAAATAAAACCGTTCCTCGACCGGAATAAAGTACTGGTGGAGCAGATTGAGGACGTCGACACGGACTTCAGGTTCAATCCGGTGACCCGGGAGAAGGTGGTGGAGGAGTTCATGGAATTGCTGATGGCCTGCCATGAAAAGCGTTTCAGCCTCAAACTCTACAAGGAGAAGTACAAGTTCGTAAACATGTGGCTCGCCCACACAGAGCGGGAGGGGCTGATCCGATGAAGACACTGATCACCGGCTACCGGCCATACGAGCTCGGCATCTTCAAGGACGCACAGCCGGAGGTCGATGTATTGAAGGATTTCATGAGGGAGAAGGTAAGGGCCTATGCTGAAACCGGCACCGAATGGTTCATCATACAGGGATATACCGGCATCGAATTCTATGCAGCCGAGGCACTGATCGCGCTGCGGGACGAGTACGGCTTCAAGTTCTGTGTACTGAAGCCGTTCCATAAGTTCGATGACAGGTATAAGGAGGAGGATCAGGCGAAGCTTCAGCGCATCCTGGATGAAAGCGACTTCCACCGGTTCATCTATGATCGGGAATACGAATCTCCGAAAATGTTCAGAATCATCAGCCAGTTCCTCATCGAACACTCGGATCAGGCACTCGTCGTCTACGACGAGGAGGTGCCGTCAAAAACCCGTTTCATATACGATCAAATGCTTGAATTTCAGATGGATAATCCGTATAATATTGAAAGAATACAATTTGACGAAATCAATGCTTTCATAGATTCCGCTTATGAGAGGTGAAGGAATGAGCGAATATACGTTGAAATTATCAGCAAAGGATATATTCGAGAAGGAATTTGAAAAGTCCGTGAGAGGTTTCAAGCCGATAGAAGTAGATAGTTTTCTCGATGATGTAATCAGCGACTATCAAAAAATGGCCGACATGAACAACAGCCTCAAACGACTTGAAGATGAGAATGCACGTTTGAAGAAAGAAGTGGAAGAATTAAGAATCCGCGTCGCCACCAAGGCGAGATCAGTTGACAACCAGTCACAGAACCACCAGATAGATATTCTGAAGAGACTCAGCAATCTGGAGAAGAAAGTGTTTGGACAGTCCAAAGTGAATTGATTTGAAGCGGTATCTCGGATAATCGCTATGCACGCATGTGCATAGAGGAAAGTCCATGCTCACACGATTCTGAGATGATCGTAGTGTTCGTGCTTGACGAAGAAATAAGTCAAGGCAGTACGTTTTAGAACGGCTGACGGCTGTGAACGGTCCTAAGTGCAATGCATATGGATCCAGTAGCTATAAAAGTGCCACAGTGACGTAGCTTCTGTAGAAATGCAGAAGGTGGAACGCGGTAAACCCCTCGAGTGAGCAATCCAAATTTGGTAGGAGCACTTTCCAACGGGAATTCAACCAGCGGAAGGATACTACATTGTAGTATAGACAGATGATTATCACCAATGTGCGAGTGTAACTAGTACACGCCCCAGCACAGCGGTACAGAACATGGCTTATAGAGATACCGGACTAGATACGCTCTCCATTACGAATGGAGAGCTTTTATTTTATAATAAAAATGAACTACATATAAACTTCCATAAAAGAGAGGGTTTTTTGATGCAATTCAAACTGCTGGCAAATACACCGATGGGAATCGAGCGGGTCGTCGCCAATGAAATCGAGGCGCTCGGCTATGAAACACAACTTGAAAATGGCCGTGTCTATTTCGAAGGGGATGAGATGGCCATCATCCGGACGAATCTGATGATGCGCACCGCAGACAGGATCCGTATCATCATCGGAGATTTCGAAGTGTCGACATTCGACGAGCTGTTCGAGAAGACAAAAGCACTCCCATGGTCCGACATCCTCGGTCCATCTGCCGAATTTCCGGTGACAGGACGTTCCCACAAGTCCACACTCTACAGCGTGCCGGACGTACAGCGCATCGTCAAAAAGGCCATTGTCGAACATCTCAAGGATGAATTCAGCATCAAAAGCAAGCTGCCTGAGACAGGTCCGCGCTACAAGGTGGATATCGCAATACTGAAGGATCGTGCCGTACTGACCATCGACACGAGCGGGGACGCGCTGCATAAGCGCGGCTACCGTACTGCACAGGGTGAAGCGCCGATCAAGGAGACACTTGCCGCGACAATGCTCGGCCTGGCAAATTATGATGGCTCCGGCACGCTCATCGATCCTTTCGCAGGATCAGGCACCATTGCCATCGAAGCGGCGATGATGGCATTGAATATTGCGCCCGGATCCAACCGGACGTTTGATGCAGAGAAATGGGACATCATCCCTGAAGCCGACTGGGTCAAAGTGCGTATGGAACTGGAAGAAGCGGCACATTACGATCGGGAAGTTAAAATACTCGCTTCCGACAACGATCCGGAAATGATCCGGATTGCCAGGGACAATGCCATGGAAGTCGGACTGCTTGACAATATCCAGTTCAAGCTGCTCGATGTCCACGACCTTGAAATTGACGAGGAGAACGTCCAGATCGTCACCAATCCACCATATGGCGAGCGTATCGGTGAAGCAAAAGCAGTCGAAGAGATGTACCGCAAGCTCGGTGAGCTGATGAACAGCAACCCTTCACTCAGCGTCTATCTGATGACTTCAAACAAGATGTTCGAACACATCGTCAACAGGAAGGCGACCAAGCGCCGAAAACTCTTCAACGGCTACATCGAAACAACCTACTTCCAATACTGGGGAAAACGGGAGGAATGACCAATTGGCAGCGACAGGGACACTCGACACATTATATAAGCTGAAAAAGGAAATACTGAAGTCCGATAATGATGTGCTTGTTTCACAGATCGATCATGCCATCATGAAAACGTACAGGGATCAGCTCGTATTTTCATTCATCGGTCATTATTCGGCCGGCAAATCGAGCCTGATCAATCATCTGCTCGAGCAGGACATCCTGCCGTCCTCACCCGTACCGACGACAAGCAACACCGTTTCGGTTGAAATCGGGGAGGAGCGGGAGATACGGGCCTTTGTCGACCAGTACAGATATATTCCGCTGGCAGACTACGCGGCACTCAGAAGACTCAATACAAGGGATCTCGACATCACGTCCATCTCGATGAATGTTTCCCACCCCGAGTTCAGGGCGCGCACGGTCTTCCAGGATACCCCGGGTGTCGACTCCAATACACAGAGCCACGAGGACAGTGCCAACCGCTTCCTGCTCAACAGCGACTACATCTTCTTCACTGTGGAATACAACCACGTCGAGAGCGAACATAATATGAAGCTGCTCAAGGAGATCTCGGAACTTGAGATTCCATTTTCCCTGATCATCAACCAGATCGACAAGCATGATGATGCGGAACTCTCTATGGAAACTTTCATGTCCCGCATCAGAAAGACGCTCGGCCACTGGAATGTCACACCTGCCCATATCTTTACAACATCGATATACGAGTCACCCTACAACGAAGTGGCACAGGTTTCTGAAGAAATCTCAAGCATTGAAGAGAACAGACCTGACTATGAGGCAGAGTACCACGAACGGATCATCCGCAATATCGAACACAGGCAGCTGCAGTACCTGGAAGACGCTGCAAAAGATATGGAGAGCAGCCTGGAACTTCCCGATACACCGACTGTGGAAGCAGTGGAGGAACAGATCACCTATCTTGAGAATGCACTCGACAATAATGAGATCGCCCGTCTCCATGAGAACCAGGAAGCACTCCGCTCCCATGTCCAGTCATCACTGAAGGACATCGTCACGAACAGCTACCTGTATCCACATCAGGTGAAAACGGCGATTGAGACGTACTTGAAGGTATGCGCCGGAGAGATACAGCCGGGCGGTCTGTTCGGCAAAAAGAAAAAGACCCAGGCACTCATTGATGAACATAGAAATAAGATTGGAAGTGAAATCGACCCTGTACTCCAGACGGAGATCAACGCACCGGTCAACGCCCTGTTCGACAAGCTTGGGCTCGAAGGGGAACCGTTCAGATACCACTGGAATGAAGATGTACTGATAGAGGAAGAGATGACAACACTGTCGTCAGCCTATGTCATGAACTATCTGGACAAGCTGAAGCGGGCAATCGGCGCAGACATCACTAGACGTGCAATGGACCACATGCAGGGCCTTGATATCCGGACACAGTCGCAGGCTGCATCTTCAAAGGAGCTCGAGGAGACACTTGAAACGTACCAGTCATTGAAGAAAACACTCGAACTGGTCGAATCCATCGAGACATCCAACTACAGGCATTTCTATATCCATCTCAATGATGAAATGGACAAACTCGACCTGACCGAGGCGATCAGCCGCGACTTTGAAGAAGCAGCACCAGACACAGTTGACTATAGGAGCAGCGTAGCCGACAAGCCCATTGGGGAGATGGATACCGCCTACTACCGTCAGCTCGTCGAAATACTCCTGGATCATCCAAGATACAATGACTACCGCAGTATAATAGCGGACAAGCTCGAGCGCATCGATAAAGGCGAGGTCAATATCAGCGTGTTCGGTGGATTCAGTGCCGGAAAGACAACCTTCATCAATGCATTGATGGGGGGCGTACATCTGACGACAAGCCCGAACCCGACGACCGCAACCATCACCGAGATCACCGGGGGCAAAGAGAGCCATGCACTATATAAGACAGAAGCGGATCTCGTCCAGTCGCTCGAAGTGATCACCAACCATGAGGGGAGTGCAGTCGCTGATTTCCTCCCCTGGATAAAGCGCAGCCGTCACAAGGTGAAGGAAGCCCACATTCCGTTCATTGATGGCATCCTGTCCCACTTTGACACGCATCAGGCGCATCTTGGCCAGGATATCGAGATGGAAACCGGAGCACTCATCGATATGATCAGTACGGACGAGGAGGCCATATTCATCCATAAGGCCTTCCTGTCCATCGATACGCCATTTACAGACAGATTCACGATCACCGATTCCCCAGGCATCAATTCAATCAACGACCGTCATACGAAGGAGACGCACAGCATCATTGCCGGCAGTGATATGATCATCTACGTATCCTACTATAATCATGTATTCAGTCGCTCCGATGAGCATTTCCTGCAGTACATCAAATCGATCAAAGGAGCAGATTTTCCGATCATCTTCATCGTCAATGCCGTCGACTTGATGCAATCGGATGATGACCTTGACAAAGTGATGGACTATATCCATGCCTCACTTGGACAGCTTGACATTGAACATGAGATATTTCCGGTATCAAGCAAACAGGCACTTGAAGATGGGGATGCTGGTTTTGACTCAGCCAAGAATGAAATCACGGCACTTGCCACCCATAATGCATTGAACATCCAGTACCAGTCCATGAGGGAAACAGCAAAACAGCTCAAGCGCACTATCGCCGGCAACTGCGAACGGTACCATGACCGCCACGCGCTACAGGCTGAAATTGAAGCGGCGAGAAGCAGAGTGGCCGATACAATCGACCGCTTCACAGTGACAGCCATTGCATCGACACTCCATCAGGAACTGGACATCATACTGTCCCATACAAAAAAACAGCTGACACTGAAGCTCTATGATCAGCTGAAAAGTATGATCTCCCCGGCGGATATGAAGAATGGGCATTTCCTAACGGATAACCAGGCCTATCTCTCGAACGCCATCAACCAGCATCTTGGCCTTGAAACGGCCACAAGCTTCAATGCCGTCTACCATAAGGCGGAGCGGGAGATTGAACAGATGGTCGGGCAGCTGAATGAAGATCTGAAGGAAACACAGACAGCCCACCGTATCGATGGCGTATATGCCGACCATGCACAGCCCGGAGTCGAGATTGACGCATCCCGTCTTATTGAATACGAAAAGCCCCTTGCACGTGCCAAAAACAGGGCGAGGGATTTCCGCAGCCTGCTGCTCGAACTCTCGGAAGCAGTCATTGATTCCATTGATGATGCTGCAATGAGGGACGGGATGACGGATATGGTCGACACCTATCTCCAAACGGTCGATGGGAAAATGAAGGCGCAGCTTGAACCCGTCCGTCAGTCACTATCCGAACCGCTGCCCGAAATCAGTGAGGAAGTCTACAAAGCGGATACAGAACTCGCGCAGACTATAGAAAATCTTGAGGTGGTGAATGCATGACCATTATAGACAGAACAACTGTAGACGAACAGGATTTCAATACGCTCATTCCGGTGGACTGCCGCAATGTCATGGATGATATGACAGCATCGCTTGATAGAATAGCTGAATCCCCGGTAGAGGGCGCCGTGCATATACCACAGTACCCCTGGATGTTTGATGACGAAGGACTGAATCACGGAAGACATCCGGTACCGGTTCGAAGTATCGTAGAAAAACTTCATGAATCACTGGTACAGGCATCAGGAGAGGTTCCGCTCCTGTTTGATGATGAACAGCAGTTCTTCCATACGCGCCTTTATTATCTGTTCAGGCTATATGGGCTTGATGCCATGCTGTGGAATGACTCGGTGGACAGCCTTGAAACATTGTCCACATCTTTTGGCAGCACCACACCCGCACTGCCTGGCCCGAACCAGAGCCGCACCGGCGACTACTCCGATGTCCAAATCGGACTGCTTGTGCTGATGGAGGATGTGAAAGAAGCGGTACATGATGAGGATGTCCTGCTGATCGACGTCCGCAGCAGGGAGCGGTACCTTGGACTTGAAGAGCCCATCGATCGTAAGATGGGACATATTCCGGGTGCTGTGAACATTCCCTACGGCAGTTTCTTCACAGCGGGAAGGATGGACTTCGCTTCACATGAGCACATGCGCCATTTTCTTGACAGTTTCAAGGAAATCATCGTATATTGCGGTTCCGGCATGAGTGCAACACCGCCATTTCTGGTACTCCAGGAGATGGGCCTGCCGGTGCGCCTTTACGGCGGCAGCTTCTCGGAATGGATAACAGATGATAACAACACTATCGAAACCGGGGACGCCCCGCTGAATGAAAGGATCCTATCTCTGAATGAATAATAATATACTTGTAGTGGATGGCATGGCACTGCTATTCCGTCATTTCTATGCGACAAGTTTTCGCCAGCAGTTCATGTACAATGCCTACGACAGACCGACCAATGGAGTCCAGGGTGTCGTCCGCCACGTACTGAAGCTGGTCGAGACACTGAAGCCGGAACATCTGGTCATCACCTGGGATATGGGCTCGAAGACTGTCAGAAATGAATGGTATGCGGATTATAAGAAGGACAGGGTCGCACCTCCAGATGAACTCATCCCGCAGTTCGACCATGTCAAAGAAGTACTGGACGCCCTCGGCATGTTCCAGATTGGCATAAAAGGTTATGAAGCCGATGACATCATCGGTACCCTGTCGAAGCGATATGATGATATCGTCATCGTCAGTGGGGACAAGGATCTCCTGCAGCTGCTTGATGCAAGAAATGAACTATGGCTGACAAAGAAAGGCTATACGGTGTACGACCAGTATACGAAAGCCCGGTTTGAAGCGGAGCATGGCATCACACCGGAGCAGTTCATCGATGTGAAAGCGCTGATGGGAGATGCAAGCGACGGCTATAAGGGCGTCAAAGGCATTGGGGAAAAGACGGCTTTCAAGCTGATCCGCGAATTTGAAAGCGTCGAAAACATCCTCATGAATCTTGAGACTCTGACGCCCGCTATCCGCAGTAAAATAGAAAGTGATGTCGAGTCACTGAAGATTTCACAAAGATTGGCGCGCATCATCACCGATGTACCGGTTGATTTCGACCATATAGAGCAAAATAGTGTACTCAGCATTTCAAAACTACAGATCCAGACCATACTTGATGACCATGACCTCGCAATCAGCAGCAAGTTCGTCGGAACGCTGGATCTGTAGGAGGTGACTGCATGACACTTGTCTATATAGACGCAGCCGCTTCGACCCAGCCGAAGATGGCTGCCGGGGCAGTTGTTTTCAAAGATGAGGCGATGGATCTTGAATTCACGAAGTTCCTGGGTGAAATGGACAACCATGAAGCTGAATGGGCTACACTCGATTTTGCTGTGGAAAAAGCGATTGAACATTCCATCACTTCTCTTATTGTTTACACGGATTCCAAAATCATAGCCGACAGCTTCGACAAGAACCATGTGAAACATCCGGTTTTCAGGAAGTATTTCAACAGCATTTCAGCCAATCTCGGCAGATTTGACCTTTTTCTGATCAGCTGGACACCGAGGGAGAAGAATCGGCGGGCTGACGAACGTGCAAGGGAACTGCTCTACAGACATAAGAAAGGCAGATCTCAGTGATCAGCCTTTTTTTATACGTAAAATTTCGGTATAATTGCTTAAGGAGGTTGAAAAGTGAATATCGAAGTATTGGATAAGATCAACGCCCTTGAAGAAAAATACTGCCAGAATTGCCTTCTGAAGGAGCTTAACCGCGCAGATGGCAGCAAGACGGCTGCACATAATTTTTGCATACACGAGTGTTCGATAGGCATCGCCATACGTTCACACGGAAATGAACTGCAATAGGAGGATTAACATGGAAATCGTTAAAATTGAACCAACACCAAGCCCGAATACTATGAAAATCACTGTAAGTGAAGAAAAGCAGGAAATGAAATCATCAACCTATCGTGAAACATCCGATGATGCACCTGCGTTCATCAACAGAGTACTTGAACTTGATGATGTGACCAGTGTATTCCACGCACTGAACTTCATCTCGGTCGACAAATCACCAAAAGCCGATTGGGACACGCTGATACCTGAAATCGAAAAGACATTCAATGCAGAAGACCAGGACGTAAAAAAAAACCTCAATTAGAGGATAACTTCGGTGCTGTTTCCACCCAGGTGCTGACATTTAAAAATATCCCTTATCAGATCAAACTGAATGACGGGGAAGAGCACCGGAAACAGCTGCCGGATCGATTCATGAATGCTGTCGAATCCGCTACGTTGCCAGAGGACAACATCATTCTGCTCAGGAAATGGGAGGATCATGGCACACGCTATGGAACGCCCGATGAGGTGTTCCAGGAAGTTGCCGAGGAACTCGAGGCACTTTATGGTGCAGAAAGACTGGATCGTCTCATCGAGGAAGCGAAGAGCAGATCGACTCCTGAACCTAAACGGTACTATAGATGGTCCGTCCAGGATTATGAATCCAGGGAAGACTGGAAAGATCGTCTCTGGCTGCTGAACCATATGGAAACACCCACTGCGGATGACTATGAACTGCTTGAACTTGCACTTTCAGATGACAAGATGCAGGTAAGAAGAGAAGCAGTCAGTCTGCTTGCAATGATCGAGGAGAAAAAGACACTGTCCTATCTTAAGCGTGCACTCCAGGATCGATCGGTGCCTGTAAGACGGACTGCAGGAGATGCCTACAGTGATCTCGGGTACGAAGAAGGTCTCCGGGACATGTATCCACTGCTGGGCGATAGAAGCCCGATTGTCCGTTGGCGTGCCGCCATGTTCGTCTACGAAGTCGGAGACGCGAGCAGCCTGCCGCATCTGAAAGCCCATAAGGATGACCCGCAGTATGATGTACGTCTCCAGATGGAGATGGCCATCGCCAGAATTGAACAGGGAGAGGCTGCACTCGGCAGCGTCTGGAAACAGATACAGGAAAGGAAGCGATAGAATGAACCCATACGAAGCATACATGAAAGAAGTTGCACAGCCGATGCGTGATGAATTGACACAGAGGTCCTTCGAAGACCTCACGACGGCTGGGGACGTGGACCAGTTCATGTCCGGCCTCGGTAAGGAAGAAACTGCTTTTGTTGTCATCAACAGCGTATGCGGCTGTGCTGCAGGACTGGCAAGACCAGCTGCAGTCACTGTCGCCGAGCAGAATCCTATACGTCCGGACAAAAGAGCAACCGTATTTGCGGGTCAGGATAAAGAGGCTACAGAGCGCATGCGTGAGTATGTCGGGCAGGCGCCTTCAAGCCCTTCAATGGCACTGTTCAAAGGGGATGCACTTGTGCATTTCATTCCACGTGAACATATTGAAGGCCGGGATATCAATGACATCATGATGGATATAAAAGAAGCCTTTGACGCGCATTGTGCATAATAAAAACAGGAAAGGCTGAGCCTTTCCTGTTTTTAATGATGATTATGGGACTAGTCGAAAATGCTCATGGACGTCATATATAAAGCGAGCAGCGTCAGACCGATTGTCATAAGTACTTCCATTGGCTACACCTCAAATGAATAGATTTAATCGCATACGTACATACGTACATTCATGTATTATTATATATAAATAATCATAAAAAGAAAAGGGGAGGATAAAATGAATCCTTTCGATAGTGAATATCACGAACTGATGAAAAAGATCATGACGGATGGCAAATACAAAGGTGACCGCACCGGTACTGGTACGTATTCGATATTCGGTCATCAGATGCGATTTGATATGCAGCACGGTTTTCCGCTTTTGACCACCAAAAAGGTACTGTTCAGGATGCTTGCTACAGAACTGATCTGGTTTATACGTGGTGATACGAATATCCGTTTCCTGCTGCAGTACAACAATAACATCTGGAATGAGTGGGCATTTAAAAACTGGGTCGAGTCCGATGAATATAAAGGACCGGATATGACGAACTTCGGAATCCGTGCACAGCAGGATGATGCGTTCAAGGAAGTTTATAAAGATGAGATGGAAACCTTCAAAGCACGTATTCTTGAAGATGATGCTTTTGCCGAAAAGTATGGAGATCTCGGTAATGTCTATGGCAGGCAATGGCGTGCCTGGGAAGGGCCGGATGGCAGCTTCACCGACCAGCTGAAGGATGTCGTCCGGAGCATCAGAAATAATCCGGATTCGAGGAGACACATCGTGACAGCCTGGAATCCGGCTGAAATCGATACGATGGCACTGCCACCATGCCATGCCTTTTTCCAGTTCTACGTTAATGAAGGGAAACTGAGCCTCCAGCTCTATCAGAGAAGTGGGGATGTTTTCCTCGGGGTGCCTTTCAATATTGCCAGCTATGCTCTGCTGCTGCAGCTTGTAGCCCGTGAATGCGGTCTCGAGGCAGACGAGTTCATCCATACACTGGGTGACGCGCACATCTACAGCAATCACGTAGATGCTGTAGAGAAACAGCTCGCACGCGAAGGTTTCACGCCACCGGAAATAAAGATAAATGGGGACCGTTCAATGTTCGAATTGGAATATGAAGATCTTGAAGTGGTGGACTATGAATCACACTCTTATATAAAGGCACCGATTGCGGTATAGGAGGATGAAAATGGTATCTTTGATTGTATGTCATTCAGCACAGAACGTCATCGGCTTCAAGAACAGCATGCCGTGGCATCTGCCCAATGACCTGAAACATGTCAAGAAGCTTACAGAAGGCAATACCATCGTCATGGGCAGGAAGACTTTCGAATCCATCGGTCGTCCGCTGCCCAATCGCCGCAATGTCGTACTGACACAGAGTGAAGATTTCTCGCATGAAGGCGTCGATGTTATCCACAGCATAGATGATATCGAAGCACTGGATGGCGAAGTATTCATCTTCGGCGGCAGTGGCGTCTACAGCCAGACGATGCACCTGGTTGATGAAATGCATGTGACACACATCTACGAAACATTCGGCGGCGATACCTTCTTCCCGGACTATGACAGTTCCGACTGGGAACTGGTGTCGAGTGAAGAGGGTACAGTCAATGAAAAGAACAGGTACCCGCACGAATTTCTGCACTATAGACGCAGAAACCGATAAAGGAGTGTCCGCTTTTGAATATTTGGAAATGGCTGTTCATTGGTCTGCTGATTGTGAACGTGGGCATCGTCATCTGGCTCTTCACCGTGCTGAACGGCAACTATGAAGCTCCGGATTCTGAAAATGATAATTATACGCCTTCGGAATCGGGTATAGAAATAAAGATGAACAACGATGCTGTCGAATCCGTACTTAATGAATCCATCAATGATGACAGTTTGACGATTTCAGTAGATGAATCAGGCATTGTACTTGATGCTGTCCAGGAAGCCTACGGATTCACAATCGATACATCAATTGCGCTTGATCCCGTATCCACTGGAGACGAGGTGGTCTTCGAAGCGAAGAACATCAACATAGCCGATCTTCCTTTGACGCAGGACATGCTGTATTCTCTGATCAGAACACAGAGTGACCTGCCGGAAGGCATCAGATTCAGCGATACGGAAAGGGCACTGGTTGTCGATTCCGCGGCATTGACAGAACAGATCGAGTGGGACGTGAAAGTCGATTCAATTGATTATGGGAATGATGAGTGGTATTTTTCTATAACAAGATAAAAGAAAATCAAGAGGTGAGTATTTTGGCAATAGCAACATTAGCAGGTGGATGTTTTTGGTGTCTCGTAAAACCATTTGACCAATTTGACGGAGTGAAATCGGTAGTTTCCGGCTACTCCAATGGTCATGTTGAAAATCCGACATACCAGGAAATATCAACAGGAACAACAGGACATGTCGAGGCTGTACAGATTGATTTCGATGAATCGGTCATGTCATATGAATACATGCTCGATATATTCTTCAAAACATTCGACCCGACAGATACAAACGGACAATTCGGCGACAGAGGACCACAGTATGCGCCCGCAATCTTCTATCATGATGATGAGCAGAAGCGTACTGCCGAAGCTGTAATCGAGAAGCTTGATGAACAGAATATATTCAACGGCCCGATTCGTACACCGGTGCTGCCATATAAGAACTTCTACAGAGCAGAAGAAGAGCATCAGGATTTCTATAAGACAAACAGTGCACACTATAATGCCTACTTCAAAGGTTCAGGCAGAAAATCATTCATAGAAGAGCATTGGGGGAAAGAGTAATGGCAATTGAAAAAAGTGAATCCGAACTGACTGCTGCCGAATACAATGTCATGAAGGAGAATGGTACCGAACCACCATTCCAGAACGAATACTGGAACCATTACGAAGATGGACTATACGTGGATAAGATCAAGGGCACACCACTTTTCACTTCACGTGACAAGTTTGCGTCCGATTGCGGATGGCCGAGTTTTGCGAAATCGATTTCGGAGGATGTATCAGAACACTTTGATGACTCATTCGGCATGCGCCGTACGGAAGTCAGAAGCGAAACATCAGACAGCCACCTTGGACACGTCTTCGAAGATGGTCCACAAGAACTCGGCGGCTTGCGCTACTGCATCAACTCAGCGGCGATGGAGTTCATTCCGAAAGACAGCCTTGAAGAAAAAGGGTACGGGGAATACTTGAAGTATTTCAACTAGATGTCATAAATAATAATATGGACAGGGGAGAAAGCACATGTTTAAAAATTTATTTGGAAAAAAGAACGAGGCAGACAAAGAGCTGAAAATCACAAGTCCTTTGAATGGAAAATATGTTAAACTGGAAGACATTCCAGATCCTGTTTTTGCGGAGAAGATGATGGGCGAAGGATTCGGTGTCGAGCCGACAGATGGTGAAGTGGTCGCACCTGTTTCCGGAACCGTCATGCAGGTCTTCCCTACAAATCATGCAATCGGCATCAAGACCGATAATGATATCGAGCTGCTCATCCACATCGGTCTTGAAACTGTTGCAATGGAAGGCAAAGGCTTTGAAGGTCATGTCTCCGAGGGAGATAAAGTTGAACAGGGAGACAAGCTTGTCACATTCGACTTCGACCTGGTCAAGTCGGAAGCGAACAGCACAATTTCCCCTGTCATCATAACCAATAGTGACATTCTCGAGTCTTTCAATATTGAGGAAGTCAGCAGTCTGAATCGGGCAGATACGGTTGTTGCAAGTGCTTCTATAAAATAATGAAGAACTATTCTTTCTATCAGTATCTCAAGACAAGAAGAGGGGAAGACTCGCCAATCGGTCGGTTGGCGAGCTTCGTCATGGAAGATTCCATGTTCCCCAAATATTCCGAGGACTATCTTGAAATTTCGGAATATCTTGAGGAGAACCCCTATGAAGACATGCCGCTTTCCCATTATGACTCAGCTTTTGATGACTATCGGAACTGGCTTTCCCACTAGCCGGACATTAATACCAACTAAAGGAGATTATTATTCATGAGTATTCACATCAATGCAAACAAGGGCGATATCGCAGAAACGATTCTGCTTCCTGGAGATCCACTAAGAGCTAAATATATTGCAGAGACTTTTCTCGATGACGTTGTCTGCTATAACGAAGTCCGTAATATGCTCGGTTTTACAGGCTACTACAAAGGCAAACGCATTTCTGTACAGGGTACAGGCATGGGGGTTCCATCCATCTCCATCTATATTCACGAACTCATGGCTGAGTACGGTGTCAAAAACCTGATTCGCGTCGGTACATGTGGTGCCATCCAGAAAGACGTGGAAGTCAGAGATGTCATTCTGGCACAGAGTGCATCAAGCGACTCATATCAGAACAGAAAACTTTTCAATAACATCGATTACGCTCCGACTTCAGACTTTGAACTGCTGCTTTCAAGTTATAATGAAGCAAAGAAAAAAGGGCTGAATGTCAAAGTAGGCAACGTATTCACGGCGGACTCCTTCTATGATGAAAATGGCAACATCGAACAGCTTGCAGAGTACGGTGTCCTGGCTGTGGAAATGGAATCCAGCGCACTCTTCACAATCAGCAAGAAGTTTGATGCCAGAGCACTTTCCATTCTTACCGTGTCGGATCATATCCTTACCGGAGAAGCCACATCAAGCGAAGAGCGCCAGACCACTTTCAATGAAATGATCGAAGTGGCACTGGATGCAAGCCTCCCTTTTGCAGAAGAAACTGAATAGCATTCATCAGGAACAGTGCCCGGCACTGTTCTTTTTCTTTAATTTTCAAGCTTAAACTGGTAAACTGAAACTTAATTATTCAAGCAGAAATTAGGTGTGTGTTTTGAGCGAAGAAAACGAGCGTCAAGAGTCCAGATTTGCAGAGGGACGACGTATCAATATCAATTTTTTCTGGTTTATCATCATCATATTGACATCAATCATTGCTACAGCTGTCATTACTGCACTCAGTCTCGAAGCAGGCTCTGAGAAAGCTGTGAATGTCGGTACAGACACGAGAAGCGAGTTTGCCAAACTCTATAATGTGTACGATACAATAAATGCAAATTACTATGACGAAGTTGATCGTGAAGCTCTGATCGAGTCTTCCATACAGGGCATGGTCGAAGGACTTGATGATCCATACAGCGAATATATGAACAATGAAGAACTGGCACAATTCCAGGAGTCTGTGACAGGTGACTTTGAAGGCATCGGCGCAGAGGTGATGCAGGAAGGCAATCGTGTCATCATCACATCCCCGATGCGAGGTTCTCCAGCTGAGGAAGCCGGTCTCGAACCAGGAGACGAAATCATTGCCGTGGATGGTGAATCCATTGAAGGATGGACCACACAGGAAGCTGTACAGCTGATACGTGGAGAAAAAGGCACAGATGTTGTTCTGACCATTGTCAGAGGCGAAGGTGATCCGATGGATGTGACAATCACCCGAGATACCATACACATCGACAGCGTCACCTATGAAGAGGTCGAAGGTGTCGGCCACATCAGCATCAACCGTTTCCAGGAAGGTACGACAGAAGAGTTTGAGAATATGCTCAACGCGGCAGCTGAAGATGATGTAGAGGATGTCATCATCGATTTCAGATATAATCCGGGGGGTCTTCTGGATGAAGCTGTCAGCATGATCAACCAGTTCATCGACCAGAATGAAACTGTGCTCTATTTGGAAGAGAATGGCGGAGAGCGCACAGAAATCAAGACAACTGATGAGCAGAATCCGAACACTGACGACTTCAACGTCTATATACTGATCAATGAAGGCTCTGCAAGCGCCTCCGAAGTATTTACAGGCGCACTGGATGATCTTACCGATGCGACCGTCGCAGGGACACAGTCCTTCGGTAAAGGTGTCGTCCAGCGCACGGTTGAACTTGGCGATGACTCGCTGTTGAAGTACACGAACACCAAGTGGCTGACGCCGGATGGCACCTGGATACATGGGGGAGGCATCACTCCGGATATACAGCTGGTAAACCCTGACTACTACAGAGTTGAAATGCTGAATCCCGATGAAGTGTATACAGAGGACGTCAGCAATGATACAGTGAAGTCAATCAAGGTTGCACTGGACACGCTCGGCTACGAGATTGATGATTTCGACGAAACTTTTGATGCATCATTGACCGCAGCAGTGGAATCATTCCAGGCAGATCAGGATCTTGAACAGAGCGGGGATGTCACTGGCGAAACTTCAACTGCAATGATGAGTGAACTCAGGGACTATATCAACAGCAATGATGCCCAGCTCAATTATCTGGTCGACTTTATTAATGAAGAATATACTGAAAAAGAAATAGAAACATACGCAGACGAGCGCGCACAGCATCTGGAGATTGAAGAACGTGAAGATCATTCAGATCAGGACGCCGGGAACGAAGAGGAATCAACAGAAGAATAGCAGTCAAGCCGTATGAACATGATGTTTATGCGGCTTTATATTGTATCAATGGCTAAAATAGTTTAAAGTAATTAGCATAAAAGAGTTTTTGGAGGAAAGTATGGAACCAAAGAAAAGAAAAGTCGTCCTCACAGGTGGGGGCACAGTCGGACACGTAATGCTCAACAAACTGCTCATCCCCGGGTTTATAAATAGAGGGATAGAACCTGTCTATCTGGGTTCAAAGAAAGGGATAGAAAAGGAAATCATCGGTGCGACTTCCATAAAATACTATAATATTTCGAGCGGGAAACTGAGACGCTACCTTTCCTCGGAAAACTTCAAAGACATATTCAAAGTCATGAAGGGTATCGGTGATGCCCGCAAAGTATTGAAAAAGGAAAATGTCGAATTTGTATTTTCAAAAGGTGGATTTGTCAGTGTACCTGTCGTACTGGCTGCCAAGTCGCTCGGCATCCCCGTCTATATCCATGAGTCCGATATAACACCAGGCCTGGCGAATAGAATAGCAGGCAAATTCGCAACCAGAATATTCGTCACTTTCAAAAGGACACTTGAATATATTCCTTCAGACAAGGCTGAATATATTGGGCCTGTAATACGTGATGAACTGAAACGCGGCTATAGCAAAATCGGTTATGAACTGACCGGCTTTAATCCGGATAAACCTGTGATGATCGTAATGGGTGGTTCGCTCGGTGCCCGTTCCATCAATCAGTTCATCAGAAACAATCTGGATGAACTGACCAGGGAATGGCAGATCATCCATCTATGCGGCAGGGGCAACTATCAGGAAGGACTGGACAGGGACAACTATAAACAGTTCGAGTTTGTCAAAAAGGAACTTCCACACCTTATCACGATTTCCGATATCGCCGTCGGCCGTAGTGGTTCGAATGCCATCTACGAATTCCTCCTTAATGAAAAACCGATGATACTCATCCCACTGCCACGTTCCCAGAGCAGGGGAGACCAGGTGGAGAATGCAGAGTATTTCAAGGAGAAAGGCTATGCAGAGGTCATACAGGACGAGGAACTTGATATGGAAATCTTCCAGCAGACACTCACACGGATTGATTCCAATAAGGAAGCCATCGTAGACTGCATGTGCAAGTTCGAGGGTGGCTTCAAACCCCAGGAACTCGTAGATCTTCTGATCACCAAGGAGGCACAGCAATGAGTCGACTGAAAAAAATATCCCTGTTTCTGGTTTTCACCCTGATTTTCGGTGTCATCGCCTTCTTCCACGAATCTCGCCTCGGGCGCTGGATTGATACTGAAGTATATGAATTCATATACGCATCGGAGAGTTTCATCACGACGGCGCTCATGCTTGGTTTCACCCAGGTGGGTGAAGTGCTGTCGATGGTCATACTGTCACTCATCATGATCACAATACTGATGCTCTACCGCCTCAAGTTCGAGACACTTTTTCTGATCATCTCCATGCTCTCGAGCAGTGTACTCGTACCTGTGTTGAAAAACACCTTTGACAGACAGAGGCCATCCCTCCTCAGGCTGATAGATATTACCGGGTTCAGCTTCCCGAGTGGCCATGCCATGGGATCGTCCATTTTTTTCGGTTCATTGATGGCACTCATCAAAAATAGTGAATTGAATCATAAGGGGATATTATACGGCATATGTGCAACTTTCATTCTGATGATATCCTCTTCCAGAGTCTATCTGGGAGTGCACTATCCGACAGATATCATTGCCGGAATCGTAGCCGGAACAGCCGTCGTCATCGGTACGAGTTTCATAATGCACAAAAAGCTTGACAAGCTTCCAACGCCTGTTTAGAATGTAATTGAAAATGATTATCAATGATAATGAATAAGCCCCCCTTATTTAACAGATCATTTTCAAGACAAAGAAATATATCCATAAACATATGGCGGCGCCCTTCTGGGCGTTGCCAATTTTTTTGTATGCACTTATAATTATCTTGTCAATATATATCAGTGAGGTGAGATCAGATGGTCGTCAATCTGTATGAGTCCATAATCCTGGAAAATGAAAGAATCAGGCTCATCCCCATGCAGCCGGGCCATGCCCGGGAACTGCACGAAATCAATCACGAGTCCATCTGGTCGTATATGCTGTTCCAGGCAACGAATGAAGACCTCATGCAGGAGTGGGTGAGAAGCGCCATAGAACTCAGGAACCAGCTTAGGGACATCCCTTTTGTCGTCGTATTGAAAACGACTGATGAAGTGCTCGGCAGTACGAGAATCCAGCAAATCGACTACGAGAGGCAGAGCTGCGAAATCGGCGCGTCATGGTTCGGGACAAGGGCCCAGCGTACTTTCGTCAATTCCGACAGCAAGTTTCTGCTGCTCGAGTACTGTTTTGAAGTGCTCAATATGATGCGTGTCCAGATTCGTGCGGATGAAAGAAATGTCAGAAGCAACCGTGCGATCGAACGGATCGGTTTTACGAAAGAAGGCATCATCCGCAAGGAGCGAAACCTCCGTGGTGTTGCACGCAATATCATCATCTATTCCATAATTGATGATGAATGGCCGGAAGTCAAAAAGAACCTGCTCATCAAACAGCAGAGCTATATGATGGATCTGCCCCTGGAAACTGTAAGCTGACGCATGATATCCATCATGCGTTTTTTTAATGCTTCCAGCATGATATGATTACAAAAACAGAAGATAGGAAGATTATGATGAAACATATTCTAGTTGTGGAAGATGAAATGAATCTCGCCCGCTTCATAGAGCTTGAGCTCGTTCATGAGGGGTATCAGGTCACTTTATCCGCCGATGGGGGGGATGGCCTGGATAAGGCCTATTCATTCGACTATGACTGCATACTGCTCGATCTGATGCTGCCTGAGCTGAATGGTCTGGAAGTATGCAGACGACTGCGTAAGGAGAAGGATACACCGATCATCATCATTACAGCCAAGGGTGAGACATACGACAAGGTGGTCGGACTCGATTATGGTGCAGATGACTATATTGTAAAACCATTTGAAATAGAAGAACTGCTGGCAAGGATACGTGTCATCATGCGCCGCTCCACTTCAAAAGAGCAGAAACGCGAAGTGCTTTCCATGCACGGCATTGTCATGGATGGAAAGGCTCACCACGTTACGATTGATGATGTCCATATCGATCTGACCAAGACGGAATACGACCTGCTCCACCTGCTGATGAAAAATGCCGGTGTCGTCCTCCAGAGGGAGACCATTCTGGATCATGTATGGGGATATGATAGTGAAGTGGAAACAAATGTCGTTGATGTCTACATCAGGTACCTGCGCAATAAGCTCAAGCCATTCGACAGGCATAAACTGATAGAGACCGTCAGAGGTGTCGGGTATGTGATCCGGTCATGAACAGACAATCGCTGAAATACAGATGGCTTCGGCTATCCACACTGATCATTTCCATCACATATCTGATGTTCAGCTCCCTGCTCATCTATCTGACCAGCATCTACCTGGAAAACCAGGAGTACCGTTCGATAGACCGAAGTCTTGAGGAGCTGGAGAGCATATATGAAGGTCAGCCGATCAATACCATCAACGAAAATGAAATCTATTCGAGTCTTTATGACGGGCAGAAGATGATTCTCTATACACAGAGTGGGGAAGAAGTTTTCAGCGCCACTGCCGGTATACCGCTGGTTTATGAAAGTGAGTTCGAGCCTGTACTTGAGAAGGAGATCACTTCCATGGATACAGAGGATGGCAGTTTTTTCAAAGGAAGCATCAGGATCGATTCAGTCTACTGGAATGGTTACCTTTCGGTCATACACCCGCTCGACTACTACCATTCGGTCATCCGCATGATGGTCTTCATCGCCATCATTGTCGGCTTCATCTCCATTCTCTTCACCTCGATCATCAGCTACTTCTTTTCCACACAGATGGTCAAGCCGATCCGGAACATTGCCAACCAGCTGAGAAGAATAGAAGATGAAGGGTTCTCCGAACGGCTCCAGATACAGACCAACACCGAAGAAACCGACTACATGGTCGAATCATTCAACCATATGATGGATTCGCTGGAGAGATCCTATAACCAGCAGAAACAGTTCGTAGAGGATGCGTCCCATGAACTCAGAACGCCACTCCAGATCATACAGGGGCATCTGAAGCTGATTAACAGATGGGGACGGCATAAGCCTGAAGTTCTCGACGAATCATTGAACATTTCAATCGATGAACTCCAGCGGATCAACAAGCTTGTCGAAGAACTCCTGCTTCTGACAAAGAATGAAGGCAGGACAAAAGAAGTCATGGAAGAGGTCGATATCAACAAGGAAGTGAAGAGCAGGGTGGCTGCATTCAGACAGCTGCATCCGGACTATACTTTCAATCTTGATCTTGACGATAGAAAGATCCGGTTCCTCATCAATCCTTATCATCTTGAGCAGATGCTGGTCATTTTTCTGGATAATGCAATCAAATACGACCATGAACAGAAACATATCAATGTCACTACAAAAAAACACGAGGACCATTTCGACATTTCAATCGTCGATCACGGAATCGGCATCCCGGAAAGCGAAATTGAAGCCATTTTCGACCGATTCTACAGAGTCGACAAATCAAGGAGCAGGGAACTCGGCGGCAACGGTCTCGGACTCTCTATCGCACAAAAACTTATCGATAACTATAAGGGTAGAGTATGGATAGAAAGCAATGAGGGAGCGTTTACAAAAGTGACGATAAGATTCCCTCTAAAAAATAGACAATTGTAATAATTACAGCAACTATTGGCTTTAAAACGAAATACCATAGTGCTAGAATGGAACTGTATAAGATAAAAGAATCTAAAGAGGGTGGCAAAATGCAAGAGAAAGAACTTGAGAATGCCCCGGTTCGTTTTGGTACCAATCTGGGGATGATTCTCGAGCTTCACGAGATGTACCAGGAAAATCCAGACAGCGTCAGTGATGAAATGCGTTATCTGTTTGAAAATATCAGTTCTGGACAGGCAGGTACTGCTCAATCGGATATGGATCACAGTAAAGTGAAAAGTCTATTGCGTCTGATAGATAATATCAGGCTGTTTGGTCATCTGGAATCGGATATCTATCCTGTCTATACACCGGATGTAAAAAATGTTCCAAGCCTGGACTTTAAAGACTACAACCTGACTGAAGAGGACCTGAAAAGGCTGCCTGCTTCACTTGTAAGCGTGCACCTTGGTGACTATTACGATAATGCCTATGAAGCAGTCACCCAGCTCCATTCACTATACACTGGACCGCTCGCATACGAGTATATGCACATCAACGATACGCAAGAGCGCCAATGGCTGAAGGAAACAATTGAAACACAGAAGGAAGTTTCCCTTTCTGATGACGAAAAGAAGCACCTGTTCAAAACACTTGCAAAAGTGGAAGGGTTTGAAAAGTATCTGCACAAGAACTTTGTAGGGGCAAAACGCTTTTCCATCGAAGGTGTCGATTCCATAGTGCCACTGCTTGACCATATGCTCGGACTGATGGCGGACGAAGGCATCCCCAATCTGCAGATCGGAATGGCACACCGCGGCCGGCTGAATGTACTGACCCACGTCCTCGAGAAGCCATATGAAATGATGATCAGTGAATTCATGCATACAGATCCGATGAAGTTTCTTCCTGAAGACGGTTCTCTTGAAATCACACAAGGCTGGATGAAGGATGTAAAATACCACCTGGGTGGAGCGAAAACAAGAGAAGACAAAGGAATGAAGCAGCGAATCAGTTTGGCCAATAACCCAAGCCATCTGGAAGTTGTAGGACCGATTGTCCTCGGCAAGACCCGCGCACAGCAGGAGACTACCGATCATGCAGGATATCCGGATCAGGATTTCAACAAGGCGATTGCAGCAATCATACATGGCGACGCAGCCTTCCCGGGACAGGGTATTGTCTATGAATCCCTGAACCTCGGTAAACTGGATGGATACAGTGTCGGCGGTTCCGTCCATATCATTGCTAATAACCGGATCGGCTTTACTACTGAAGAGACAGATGCACGATCGACGGTATACGCCTCGGATGCAGCCCTCGGTTTCGATCTGCCGATTCTCCACGTCAACGCAGATCGTCCTGAGCATGTGCTCAGAACAGTAGAGATTGCACTTGAATATAGACAGAAATTCAACAAGGATATCGTCATCGACGTTCTTGGCTATAGAAGATATGGGCACAACGAAATGGATGAACCGACAACGACCAACCCACTTCTATACAAGGAAGTGAAGTCCCACGATACAATCGACGAAATCTATGGTGCTAAACTTGTGGAGGAAAACGTCATTTCAGAAGATGAAAAGACTGAAATCATACAGGGTGTACTGGATGAAATGAGAGCGGCCCATGACCAGATCGACAAGAGTGATACGAATGTAGATGGGCATCTTGAAACCCCGGAAGCCATCATGGAAGGCCAGGAAAACCCCGAAGATGATATTTCACGGGAACGTCTTGAAAAAATCAATGATGATCTCTTCCAATATCCTGATTCCTTCACAGTATTCAAAAAGCTTTCCAACGTACTTGAAAGAAGGAAAAAACCGTTTGAAGACGATGAAGAGCTCATAGACTGGGCACATGCGGAAGTACTTGCTTTTGCATCAATCAACCAGGATGGTACTCCGATCAGATTGACTGGACAGGATTCAGAAAGAGGTACGTTTGCCCAGAGGCATGCTGTACTGCACGATCCTGAAACAGGAGAAAATCATATTCCGCTCCATGCAGTCAGTGATTCAAACGCTACATTCGATGTGCATAATTCACCACTTTCAGAGGCTGCAGTCGTCGGTTTCGATTATGGATACAATGTAGAGCAAAAGACGGTCATGGCAATATGGGAAGCACAATATGGCGACTTCTCGAACATGGCACAGGTAATCTTCGACAACTTCATGGCCGCAGGCAATGCCAAGTGGGGAGAGACATCCGGAATGACACTGTTCCTTCCTCATGCTCAGGAAGGGCAGGGTGCAGAACACTCCTCAGCACGCCTGGAACGCTACCTCCAGCTTGCTGCTGAAAATAATATGACTGTTGCCAACCTGTCCAGTGCATCGAACTACTTCCACCTTCTTAGAAAACAGGCAAAATATCTTGGTACGGAAAAAATGAGGCCACTGGTACTCATGACACCAAAAAGCCTGCTCCGCAACCAGATCGTCAGTGAACCTGTAAGTGCTTTTACAGAAAGCAGCTTCAAGGAAATCATACTGCCGGAGTACAAGCGGACAAAAGTCAGAAAGGTATTGATTGCCAGCGGCAAGATGGCTGTCGACCTGCTGACAGAGCAGAAGAAAAATCCAGATGATGCAGTAATGATCATCCGACTGGAGCAGATCTATCCCTTCCCTTCTGAGAAGGTCCAGGAGGTACTGAAAGGTCTCAGGAATCTGGATGAAGTCAGATTTGTCCAGGAGGAACCTGAAAACATGGGCACATACAACTATGCTCTTCCGTTCCTGCTCGAGATAGTACCGGAAAAAGTGGAAGTGGACTATGTAGGCAGAATCAGGCGTGCCTCTCCTGCAGAAGGTGATGGAGAATCCTATAAACTGATACAACAGAATATTATTGAAACTGCTCTAAAATCATAGGAGGTAGAATAATGGCTGAAGTTAAAGTCCCAGAATTGGCTGAATCAATTACAGAAGGAACGATTGCAAGTTGGCTGAAACAAAAAGGTGACCAGGTCGAAAAAGGAGAAAATATCCTCGAACTTGAGACGGATAAGGTCAACGTGGAAGTAATCAGTGAAGAAGCCGGTGTCATCACCGAGCTCAAAGCTGAAGAAGGCGATACGGTCGAAGTCGGCCAGGTCATCGCCATTGTTGAAGAGAATGGCGAAGCAGGCAGTTCATCAGAAGAATCTGAAGAGAGCACGAAAGAAGACAAATCAGAGCCTGAGCAATCTTCCGACAGCTCAGAACAGAAGGAAGAACAAAAGAAACAAGAAGAACAGCCAAACGGTGAGCGCATTGTAGCCACACCTTCAGCGAGGCGCATGGCTCGTGAGAAAGGCATCGATATCAACGATATCAATGCTTCCGATCCAAGGGGGCTTGTAAGAAGCCAGGATGTCGAAGGCCACGGCAAGCAGCCTGAGAAATCAGAGGCACCTAAAAAGCAGGAGCAGCCCAAGAAGCAGGATTCCGGCAAACCGGATAAGCCTGTAATCAGAGAAAAGATGTCCCGCAGAAGACAGACCATTGCCAAACGTCTTCTCGAAGTTTCACAGAACACAGCAATGCTGACGACTTTCAATGAGGTCGACATGACGAATCTCATGGAACTCAGAAAGCGCAAGAAGGAACAGTTCCAGGAACGCCATGATGGCACCCGTCTTGGATTCATGTCATTCTTTACTAAAGCATCCGTCGCAGCACTCAGAAAGTATCCTGCTGTCAATGCTGAAATTGATGGGGAAGATCTTGTCCTCAAGCAGTTCTATGATATCGGTGTTGCAGTGTCGACTGATGAAGGTCTCGTTGTCCCGGTAGTCAGGGATTGTGACCGTAAGACATTCGCAGATATCGAAAATGATATCGTCGATATGGCGAAGAAGGCACAGAATAAAAAGCTCGGCCTTGATGACATGACCGGCGGTTCATTTACAATTACAAATGGTGGCGTATTCGGCTCACTGATGTCCACACCGATCATCAATGGTACACAGGCAGCCATCCTCGGCATGCATACCATTCAGAAACGTCCTGTGGCAGTCGATGATGAAACAATGGAAATCCGTCCGATGATGTACATTGCTCTAAGCTATGACCACAGGGTCATCGATGGCAAAGAGGCGGTAGGGTTCCTCAAAACAATCAAGGATCTCGTTGAAAACCCTGAAGATCTTCTGCTTGAAGGATAAAACAATAATATTTATGACAGGCGTCCATAGGACGCCTGTCTTTTTTATGTTAGAATCATAATAAAATCAAATGTCTGGAGAGATGAACATGCTTCATGAAACTTGGAACGACAACAACTTGAGAACGGTCAAAGTAAAACATACAGATGCTAAGAAATATAAAGTATCAGATATGCTGACAGCCGGAAAGCTGTATACGGTAGTCAATGAAACCGAAGAATATATTTTTGTTAAAGATAACTCGGGAAAAGTCGGCGGCTACTATAAGACCTACTTTGAAGAAGCTGAATAGATATGCCGATACAATTTCTTCACAATGATGAGACAATCAAAGGGGATGCGATGATCATCCTTTCCCTCGGCAAGAATCTTCTGCTCAAGGGTCCTACCGGGGCTGGAAAGACCCGTCTTGCAGAAAACATGGCTGAAGCGCTTGATCAGCACATCTACAGCATCAACTGCTCCGTGGATGTGGATATCGAATCCCTGCTTGGATTCAAGACAATTGAATATACGGAAGGCCGGCAGGAAATTACTTTCATAGATGGCCCTGTCGTTTGTGCCATGAAGGAAGGCGCGATTCTATATATTGATGAGATCAACATGGCCAGGCCTGAAGTGCTGCCGATACTCAATGCGGCACTCGACTACCGCAGAACGATCACCAACCCGCTGACCGGGGATGTCATTACAGCTGAACAGGGGTTCAGGGTCATCGCAGCGATCAATGTCGGATATGTCGGGACCATGCCTATGAACGAAGCACTTCTTAACCGCTTCAATGTTATCGAACTCGGATATGTATCGAAGGAAGCACTTGCCGAAATATTGAAAGCACAGAGCATACAAAAAGATGGGAGTATCATTGAGGAGATTGCACAATTCCACAGTGATCTTGTCACAATGACAGAGCAGGGCCAGATTTCCCAGGAAGCTTCAAGTGTCAGAAGTCTGATCGATCTTGCAGATCTGAGCACAAAGATGCCGATCAGTCGTGCCTGCCACCGTGCAATCATCGACAAGCTGGATAGTGAGCAGGAGAAAAAGGCAATACTGAATGCAGCAGAACTTCAATTTGGAATGGGATGACCATGGGCTATTCATTTATAAAATTCAATGATGAGATTGTAGACTCCAAAATCATGATGGAACTGACAGACCTTGCAAGGCTGCTTCTTAGGAACAAGGAAGTGACAGTGTCCGTAAGGAAGTACAGCTACTATGATCCTGTTGAAAATACATTCAATCTGAGCTTCTTCTGGAAGCATCGAACCGATATCACCGAAAGGGAAGGATTCAGATACGATATACTGACCCGGTATCCTTCCACTTCCATCATGGACTACAGCCAGTATGACAGCATGAAGGACACGGGTGTACTGACGCAGCAGATTTTCCTGTCCCTGGAATACTACAGAAACCGCCGGGCTGCTTTCCACTCCCGCCCTCTGATCAGCAGCATGGTGGAAGAGGGGGATCGCATAAGAATCAGAGAATACAGCAGGAATGCTGCCACTGATGCCGAGGCGTTTCTCAAATCATTCAATATTGCCATCTTAGAGCGCAAGGATGCCCTTCATGCATTTGGTGAAGATTTCCCCCTGATCAGCACAAGTACAGAAGAAAGCATCCATCTGACTGAAGAGATCATTTCGATGCTTTCCTCCCGCATCTCGCTCAATACTGCGTTTCAGATACATGATATGCCCTTCAACGAAATCAGTGTGTTCAATAGAACGACACCATTCAGAAAAGATGCTGCAAAACTGGAAAGTGAAGAAGAGACGGAAGAGAATTCGACTCGCAGTGTCGATACAAAGACCGATCGTGATGCGAATGATGCGAATGTCCTTGGTGAGACAGGTGACAATTCATCACGTAAAAGTGCACATGGCAGGCAGAATGACCATAATGATGATGTATCCGACTATTATGAAGGATTTGGCAGCAATACTGGGGAAAATCAATTTGAAGACAGGGGACGTACCAATCAGTATGCAACTCTCAACGTGCTGCGTCCAAAGGTAAAACTTTCCCAGTACAATGACTACAGGAATATATTCGAGTCCTATAATCATGTGGCCCAGAAAGTCATCGGGGATATCACACAGATTCTCAACTATAAGATGAATGCCTATCAGACACGCCGCACTTCAGGCAAACTGATGAAGAATCCCGTTGGACCGCTCATCGATAACAGTCACAAATTGTTTGTCAAAAAGAACACCGAATCGAAAGAAATCGATGCTGTATTCACGATCATCATCGATCAGTCATTTTCAATGACGGAACATCTTGCAGGATGTCGGAATGGCGCAATCATCCTGAATAACATACTTCGGACACTCCATGTTCCACACCGTATCATTTCATATCATGAAGATACTTTTGAAGTAATGAAAAACCATTACCCGAATAACATATACGAGCATCTGGATTTTGAAAGATCCAGATACTACTATCCTGTGTCACTGATGGATCTTGAAACTTCCGGTGATAACAGGGATGGGCTCATCATCAGAAACGAAATAGAGAATCTCGAGCAGCGCAGTGAAAAGGATCGGTTCATCATCATGTTCTCCGATGGACTGCCAAGTGCAGAGCAGTATAACCAGAGTGGCATCATAGACACGCATGAAGCAGTTCAGGAAGCCAGGAAATCAGGAATACAGGTCATCAATATGTTCATAGACCAGGATAATGAAGAGAATACACTGGCAGCCATCAGGAATATTTACGATACAGACACTGTAATTGTCCATGATGCAGAAGAGATTGCTTTCGCGCTGCCGAACCTGTTGAAGAGGGTACTGGCAAAGATACTGATGTAATCCCGGGTTGTGATGTCTGATTATTAAGAATCTTATGGACTTGATCAGATTTGTGTTGTACACTAATGAATGTCGTTTTATTATTCTTTCGTATCAGGAGGTCAAATAATGAGTTTTAAAAACAATATCATAGTCGGTTTCATGCTGTTTGCCATGTTCTTTGGCGCAGGAAACCTGATTTTTCCACCAGGGCTGGGTTTTGATAGCGGGCAATATTTCTGGATGGCAATCATCGGCTTTGTCATTACCGGGGTAGGACTGCCACTGATCGGAGTCATTGCCGGATCCATATCCAAAGATGGCTATCGGGAATCTCTCAAAGTCGTCCATCCGATATTTGCCATCATCTTCATGGTGATCATCTATCTCGCAATCGGACCGTTCTTCGCAATTCCAAGGACAGCGACGACAGCATATGAGATGGCGATGGTGCCATTCATCAACGGCACAGGCTGGGTGAGTCTGCTCATATTCACACTTGTCTTCTTCGGTATCGTATTTGCATTGAGCTATAACCCGAGCCGCATGGTCGATAATATCGGCCGCTTTCTTACACCGGTACTGCTGGTTACCATAATTGCTCTGATCGTCAAAGCAATCACAATGTACATCGGCAACGATTCAGGTGCTGCGGCTGAAAGTTTTGATTCTACATCTCCATTTTCTGTCGGATTTACTGAAGGCTACCTTACTATGGACGCGATTGCAGCCATTGCCTTTTCAGTCATCGTTTTAAATTCGATCCGCAGCCTTGGGGTTACCAAAAGAAAAGACCTGCTCATCGAGACAATCAAATCTGCTTCCATTGCAGCATTTCTTCTGGGCGTCATCTACATTTCGCTCGGATGGATCGGAAACCATGTAAGTCCAAGTGTTTCCCAGCCGGAAGACCAGAACCTGGGGACGTTCCTGCTGACATTCGTAGCTGAAGATTCCTTCGGTCAATTCGGCACAATCCTGCTCGGTGTCATCGTTGCAGTGGCCTGTCTGACAACAGCGACTGGCCTTGTTGTTGCTGTCAGCGAGTATTTCAATAGTATTCTTCCTAAAATATCGTACGAAACTTTTGTCATCATATTTACTCTGATCTCACTTGTGCTCGCCAACCAGGGGCTGACACAAGTCATCCAGACAAGTGTTCCCGTGCTTTCAATCATCTATCCGATTGCCATGGCGTCCGTTGCACTGCTGTTCCTGACATACTTCATACCATCACCACGACTGAGCTTCCAGATTCCGATCTACCTGATCATCGTTACAAGCATCCTGGCAGTTGTTCACAGAAATGGATGGTTTGATTTTGGATGGATTGAAAATATGCCTCTGTTCCAAAGCTCATTCGAATGGATCCCCGTCATGGTCATCGGTTATATTGTCGGTTATCTGATAGGGATGAAACAGGAGAGAGTAAAATATTCATAAAAAAAGAAGCGCAGATGCGCTTCTTTTTTTAATATCTATGTTCCTGCTTGATTTCAAGCAGTCTTGTTTTAAGATCCTCTTCCATCTGTTCAAGTTCACGCTCCGCTGCCTGACGTTTCTGTGAACCTTCCTGCTGTATTCTTAGAGTTTCCTCAATAGTCGTTACCAGATTATCCTGCGTCGTCTTCAATGTCTCGATATCAACGATGCCTCTTTCATTCTCCTGCGCAGTGCGTATGGAATTTTGCTTGAGCATTTCAGAGTTTTTGGTCAACAGGTCATTGGTGGTGTTTGTAACAGCCTGCTGTGCCTGGGAAGCCGATTCCTGACGGAGCAGGGTAAGGGCGATCGCCATCTGGTTTTTCCATAATGGTATGCTGGTCAGTATGGAGCTCTGGATCTTTTCAGCCAACGTCTGGTTGATATTCTGGATCATCCTGATCTGCGGTGCAGACTGTAATGTAATCTGTCTTGAGAGTTTAAGGTCATGAACCCTCTTTTCCAGTCGGTTGATATACTGCATCATATCGTTGACTTCCTGCACATGCATCTGATTGCTGGATTGTTCGGCTTTGCTCCTTAGTTGCGGCAATGTCTCATTCTCGAGTTCCTGCTTTTTCATTTCAGCAGCAGCAATGTAGATATTTATCGCATCAAAGTAGTCTTTGTTCTGATCATACAGCTTATCGAGCAGATGGACATCTTTGACAAGCACTTCCTTGGCATGCTCAAGCTGGATGCTGATGCGATCGACTTGTGAAGCGACACTCTGGTGTTTGGAGATCAGTTCATTCACTGATTTCTTGACTCTTCTGAACAGCCGGTTGAATATATTCTTCTTTTCCTTGGAAAGTTCATCAGGATCGATTTCTTTGAGCTTCTTCATCAGGCTCTCCAATGTATCCCCGATGGGACCTACATCCTTGGACTGCACTTCATTCAGCATCTGGTGGGAGAATTTTGAAAGGGCCTGCTGAGCATTGGCCCCATATTGAATCAGAGCATCATTATTCAAAGGTTCTATCTTATCTTTGATTTCTGTAATTCTCTTCAGGTCTTCCTCATTGAACCGTTCCTGATAGGTCGTCAGTGCGTCCTGCTGCTGGCTCTCCTCGGTCATGGCCGCTTCCGGCCGAGGAATCAATTCATTCTCTTCATCCACTGAAGAAAACGGGTCTGACAGAAGCTGTTCTCTCAATTTATTTTCCTCTTTCATCATCTTCACCTCTGTTTTGGTATACGGGTTCTTTCTCTTTTTTCTTAAGCTTCACTTTCTGCTTATCCAATGTGTTGTCGAGTTTCATGGTGGATGTGCTACGCTTTCTGTTCAGCTTTATAAAGTCCTTTTCAACTTCCAGTGCCTGATAGCCATTCCTGTTCATTGATGACAGGTTGCTCTGTATCGTCCGTTTCAATTCCAGCAGTGAAATTCTTGTTTCATGAAGTTTCACCTTCTCCTCTTTGGTCTTGCCTGGCATCTTATAGAGGAAAAGATACTGTTCAATTGTATTTACTGCCGAGTCCAGATTCGAGTGGAAAAACTGCTGGATATTGAAAAATAGTTTAGGGTCATTTTCAACTGTCTGATATACAGTCCGGACAAGGCGGTTGATATCATATATCAGACGCGCGTCCTTCAATGTTCTTACATTCTTATAGCTCTGTCTCAGCCGTTTTATCTTTTCTCTCGCTTCCGTCAGCTGACTTTTGACATAACGATACTCACTTTTGGTAATTCCCATCTTCTGCAGCTGGGAATTGAGACTGATGGATTGAGTAGGGAAGTAGGCCGCAAAAAAACCACCTGCTGCAATCATCATATCGAACACCAGATGAATATCGAAGGCTATCATCGAAAACATGCCGGCCACAAGAGCAACCGGAACGGAAATTAATGATGCAAACCAGTGTGATATATTATTCTTCATTTTTAAATTACACCTTCAGTCAGTACTATTTGGTGACAAATCTGCCACTGCCGTCTTCAAGGGGAATGTTTTCGACGGAATAGTCGTCAACTCTTGAAGCAGGGGAGATCCCCTTGATGATCTCCTGTACAAATTGATCGAGATCGGATGTTTCTCCGGTCGCCAGTATTTCCACATGATCCTGAACGTTTGCTGCATATCCGGTAATATTCAGTCTGTCTGCAGCAGCTTTGGCCGAATATCTGAAACCGACCCCCTGTACATGGCCGGAAACGTTTATCATTCTAGATTCCATCTGCAACACCTCTTATACATATTATAGGATTTTTAACTTGATAATGCGAATTATACGCGTATATAATACATATATTATCAAAAGCGAATGGAGTTTTTAAAATGCTTAGGATTGTCATACTCAAAGCGGATTATGAAGGCTGGTGGCTCTTTGAGGGTTGGCAGGATAATATCATCAGACAGTTCAGCTATGATTCGGAAAAGGACATGCGTCAGGCGTATGCCGAGCTGAAGCAGCAGATGAAAGAGAAGTTTCATTCTTCCAAGGAAGGTAAATACAGTCTTACAGCTTTCTTCAATGGCTGTGAGCTTGAATACTGTGAAGACTGTGATGAAGACCTTCAAATCTACTATACACCGATAATGATTAAAAACGACGAATTATTTGTATAATATTATTAGAATATTCATAAAAAATTTACAAAACTTACAAAGAATCATTTGCAAATGCAGTCATTTTGCAGTATAATTGATATATCAATAGGCATTCTCTATTTAAGAAATTGTATGTACCATACAGTTCTTATCTATGTAGTTTATGCATATTGAATTATCGTCTTTGGAGGATTTAATTAATGAAACAAGGTACAGTAAAATGGTTCAATGCAGAAAAAGGTTTTGGCTTTATCGAAATCGAGGGTGAAAACGACGTATTCGTACACTTCTCAGCGATCAATCAAGAAGGTTACAAATCTCTTGAAGAAGGTCAATCAGTAGAATTCGAAGTAGTTGAAGGCGACCGCGGCCCACAAGCTGCTAACGTTGTTAAACTATAATATAAATCCATTTATAGGTTAAATTGATTTGTATCATGAAAAACCTGGGTCCAGGCCCAGGTTTTTTTATTGCCAATATATATGGAGCGCCTTATGGCGCTCTTTTTTTATATCATATCATTTTCTATCAGCTGGGCAAGACTCTGCCTTCTGATCACTTCACGAACGTCTGCTCCAGTTACGAAGATGACAGCGGGTTTCCTCATCTGGTTGTAGTTCGATGCCATGGAGTAATGGTAGGCACCTGTTGTTCTTACAGCAACAAGATCCCCTCGGCTGACATCTTCCGGCAGGGAAGCATTCTTACGTACAATATCCCCGGATTCACATAGCTTACCGACGACATGAGCGTCCATGGACTGGGTCTTGTTCTCTTTAACAGCCATCACTTCATATTCTGCGCCGTAGAGTGGGGTGCGGATATGATCGCTCATGCCACCATCGACTGATACATAACGGGAAACACCAGGGATATCTTTGACGACACCGACTTCATATAGTGTAATGCCTGCTTCAGCGACAATGGAGCGTCCGGGTTCTATCATGATGTGGGGGAGGGGGATACCATACTCGGTGGACAGCGACTTCAATCTGCTGATGATGTTGGCAAATCCCTTTTCTATCGGATAACGTGTGTCTGCCTCTGTATACCGGACACCGTAGCCGCCGCCCATGTTCAGAATCTCAATGTCGATACCGGATTTTGACAGCCACTCAAATACGACATCAAGCGCCTTCAGGAAAGGTCCTTCTTCATCTATCTGTGACCCCAGATGATAGTGGACACCTTTAAAGTTCACATATCTGCTTTCCTGGATCATTCTGATGGCCTCAAACGCTGTACCATTATGGATGGACAGACCAAATTTGCTGTCCTCCTGGCCAGTCTGTATGTATGAGTGGGTGTTGACATCAATGCCTGGATTGATTCGCAGCAGAACGTCTATGGGCTGATCTGCCAATCTGTCGAGCAGAGCCACTTCGTCCATGGCATCAACGACAAAAAGTCCAATGCCCACTTCCAGCGCATACTGGATTTCTTCTGCCGTCTTATTGTTGCCGTGAAAATGGATATGGGAGGCCGGGAAGCCTGCCTGGATTGCCGTATACAGTTCACCTGCCGATACGACATCAAGCTTCATATCTTCTTCCTGGAGCAATTTGACCATCTGTACCGAGGTGAATGCTTTGGATGCATAGGAAATCGAGTAGTCGAGTGATTCCTGTTCAAATACGCTATGGTATTTTCTGCACTGGCTGCGGATTGCGTCTTCGTCATATACAAATAGTGGCGTGCCGTATTGCTTTGCCAGATCTTCCAGTGCATGGTCGTTCAGATGGAGTTCATTATTGATATACGCCAGTGTCATTGATAATCACCTTCTTCAGAGAGTTGTAGTTCAGTGCCCCCAGCTGTTCGGAGTTCGCCCCGACACCTAAGGCTGTAAATTCATCGATTCTGAGATCATTGCCATATAGGATCACTTCATCTTCCATGTCTACACATTCATCCACTTCCACAATCATATGGCTCATCATCAGTGCTTTTATCGGGTAGCGTCTGCCGTTGATCATACAGTCGAACTCGGCACGTTTTCTTAATATGCCGTCACCATAGCCGATATCCACCACCGCGATCGATGCGTCTTCATGCGGTTCGTAACTGCCGCCATAACCGCACTTCTGACTGGCTCGAAGATGTCTCAGCTGAACGATTGGAGCCTTCAGCGTCATACTCTGTTCATAGTCTGAAGCAGGCAGAGTAGCATAGGGGCGTGAACCGTATAATGCTATGCCGAGCCTGAGGTGCGTATGATGCTCAAAAAGGCCGTCGCGTGCATAGCTTGCGCTGTTCTGGGCATGGATGTATTTGAATGTATGACCTGTGTTCATAACAGTTGACAGGAGATCGAGCCACATTTTTCTTTCCACTTCATACTCCTGCATATCCAGCTCATCCGCATAGCCGAAGTGTGTCCATATGCCTGCAATATCGGCGCGCGCGTGGGGCGGCAGGGCATATGCATCATTGATCACTTCCACCATATCTGATGCATCTTCAAAACCCGATCGGTTGAAAAGTCCTGCATATTCCAGATGAATGCTGATGCCGGTGAGGTCATCTCTATACTTGTAGTAGTATTCCAAAGAGGGGAGGGTGATATGGAAATCATTGCGTCTGACCATTTCCAAATCATACGTCGGGTTCATCAGAAAAATCATTGCATCCGGTGCCATCTCCCTGATTGTGAGTGCCTCATCCATGGATGTGGTGGCAAATGAATGGATACCGGCCTCAAGAAACGCACTGACGGAAAACTTCAGACCATAATTGTAGGCATTGTTCTTAACTACAGCGATGACATTTTTGCCACCTGATGATGCTTTCGCTGTCCGTATGAATTGTGCTCTGTCGATTATGAGTGTACCGCCCATTCCATTCACTTCCTTTTTATATTTCGTTCATCAATGCTTCGTAATAATCGGCTACATTCATAAGAACCGCTTCATCGAGATCGAATGTTGCTGTATGCAGGCTGCTTGTAAATCCTTTTTCTTCATTTCTACTTCCAAAGAAGACGAAATAGGATGGGGCAAGACGACTGTAGAAACTGAAGTCCTCACCAAAAAGGTAGGGCTTGTCATTCTCCACTACATCTACATCGACCTTCGACCCAGCAAGTGCTGCTTCAACAGGCTGTCTCAGAGCCTGTGCATTCATGACCGGTGGATAACCTTCATTGAAAGTGACCTCGACCGCTGAACCGAACAGCTCGCTCGATGTTCGTGCCAATGTCTGCATTCTTGATTTGATGGTATCAAGGTCATTCATTTCATATGTTCGTATCGTTCCCTCAAGATAGCCCTGGCTTGCCACTGTATTGATGGCCTCGCCGGCATTGAGGTTTCCGATATGGATGATGTTGCGGTTCAGACCATTCAGATGGAAATGCTGCATCTGTGTCAATTGTGTTGCGATATGCAGCAGGCTTTCTATTGAAGATACACCCTCGTGCTTTGCTGCGACATGTGCGGATTGGCCATTGATATAAAAACGGAACTCCGTAGCACTTGCTGTAATCGCGTCATCCCGGAGTATCACTTTGCCTTCATCCTCATTCGGCATCATATGAACACCGAATACTGCTTCAATCTCCATATCAGGCTGCCAGACATTGATCAGCTGGTCTGCGCCTGCCGCCGTTTCTTCGGAAGGCTGGAAAATGAAGATTACATTGTGCAGCAGCTGCCCTTCGTCAGCAAGTGCCTTGCACCGTTTTGCGAAAAGCATGAGTGCACTCGTGTGACCGTCATGCCCGCATGCATGCATGGCGCCATCAACTGTACTGCGATAGGGCACATCATTCTCCTCATGGATCGGCAGGGCATCGATATCCGCCCTATAGGCGATGGTTCTATCCGAATTACCGTCCAGATAAGCAACGGCCCCTGTTTCAAGAGGCCGTTCAAAAGGAATATCCATCTGTTCCAGAAATGTAATGATATGATCTGTCGTTCTGAATTCCTGCATGCTTATTTCAGGATGCTGATGGAGTACCCGTCTGTGATGCGTGACGAATTCAAGATCAGTCATTCAGTTTCCTCAGTGCAGCAACAATTTCCTTCTTGGAGCCTTCAACGTCCTGCGCCTGTTTGATGACTTTGGCTGGTGTACCTGCGACGACAGTGCCTGCTGGTACGTCTTCAGTGACTATGGCACCTGCAGCAACGATTGCGCCCTGACCGACTCTGACACCTTCCAGGATGACAGCATTGGCACCGATCAGTACATCATCTTCAATGACGACAGGGGAGGCACTTGGCGGTTCTATGACGCCAGCGAGTACAGATCCGGCACCAACGTGCACATTCTTGCCTGTCACGGCACGGCCCCCGAGAGATGCATTCATGTCGATCATGGTACCTTCTCCGACCACTGCACCGATATTGATCGTTGCACCCATCATGACGACTGCGCCGTCTTCGATGACTGCATTTTCACGGATGAATGCACCTGGCTCGATACGTGCATTGGTTTCTGACAGATCCTTCAATGGGATGGCAGAGTTTCTTCTGTCCATTTCAATTTCGATATCTGTGATGACGTCCGTATTTTCTGTTTCGAATGCTTTCCAATCAGCAAGATCTGCAAAAATCGTCTTTGAACTTTCACTGCCAAAAACTTTGAGTGTTTCAGGGAACTGGACATTTTCAAAGTTGCCGTTGACGTACACCTTCACAGGTGTCACCTTATGTGCGTCGCTGATGTATTGGATGATTTCTTCTGCTGTAAAGTTTTCCATGATCTTATCTCTCCTCGAATAGATTATTATAGTCGTAGAACCCGTCCGGCCGGTCGACCAGAGCTGTTGCTGCTTTCAGCGCACCATTGGCGAAGATTTCCTTCGATTGCGCCTGGTGGCTGATTTCAATGACTTCGTCATCTTTGGCGAATATGACATCATGCGTCCCGACGATGGAACCGCCTCTGATGGCACTGACACCAATCTCTTCTTGTTTACGCTTTTCATGAATATTGGACCGGTCGTATACCGGGTAGCTGCCTTCACGATGATCAAGGGCAGTGTCCAGTAATTTTACCAGAGTGCCACTTGGTGCATCCACTTTCCTGTTGTGATGACGTTCGACCATCTCCAGATCGAAGTCTTCAAGCATGTCCAGTGCTTTCTTGAGCAGTGTATTCATGACATGGACACCGTAGCTCATATTGGCACTGAAGAATACAGGCAGCGATCCACTCTTTTCTTTCAGTACAGCAACCAGTTCTTCCTTCCTGCCTGTCGTTGCAATGACAAGTGGTGTCTTCACTTCACCTGCGAGCAGAGGCAGCAACAGATCCGGATGCGAAAAGTCGATGGCGACATCCGCACCTGCTGCATCGATCGAATCGAATGCAGGGTAGGGGGGATCACTTTTACCACCAGCAATGATGCCGGCAATTTCATGTCCTGCTTCTTCAGCCAGCCTTGCTGTGATTCTATTCATTGTGCCGTAGCCGATCAGCAGTATTCTCATACGAGAGAACCCTCCCTGAACTTTCTCAGTGTTTCAACCACTTTTTCGTGCGCTTCCGCTTCGAGAGGGACAAGTGGCAGTCTCAGTTCATACTTGCCGAAGCCGAGTACACTCGTCATCGCTTTTACCGGTATCGGGTTGACATCCACCTGTACCGCTTCGATCATCGGAATAAGCCTATTGAACTGTTGCTGTGACTTCGGGTCATTGTGCTGGATGCTGTCATAGACTTCCTGCAGCTCACCGGGGATGATGTTGCCGACTACGGAGATCAATCCTTTGCCGCCCATTCTGCAGAATTCATGCATATTATCATCATTGCCGCTGTATAGGGAGAAGTCCTGATCTTTCGTCATTTCAAGTACTGTTTTCGTATATTCCAGATCACCTACAGCATCCTTCAGACCAACGATATTCTGATGTCTGCTCAACTTTTCTACAGTCTCAGGCTCTATTGTCATCCCGGTTCTGCCAGGGACATTATAAAGGATGACAGGCAGATCGGTACTTTCCGCCGCCTGCACAAAATGTTCGTAAAGACCGCGCTGGCTGCTTTTATTGTAGTAGGGGGTGATGAGCATCAGCGCGTCTGCGCCGGCTTCAGCAGCATACTTCGAATGCTCTATTGTAGTCCGCGTCGAGTTTGTACCTGTGCCTGCAATGACAGGTATACGACCTGAGACCGCCTCTACTGCCGTTTCGAGGAGGGCACGCATCTCGTCACCCTCAAGTGTCGGTGATTCACCTGTAGTGCCATTGATGATCAGCGCCTGTGCATTGTTTTCAATCAGGTATTCGATATGTCTTCTGAATGCTGCATGATCCACAGCGTCATCTGCGAATGGGGTCGTCATCGCTACACCGATGCCTTCAAAAATAACCGTATCATTCATTATGAACCCTCTCCGTTTCCATCATCATTTTTAAAATCTGTACTGTGTTCTGCGCGGCGCCCTTCAGAAGATTGTCTGCTGTGCACCATATATGGAATGTATTATCCAGTGAATCATCTCTTCTTATGCGTCCGACGGATACTTCCGGTTCACCTGTACTTTCAAGCGGTGTCGGATATACATTATTTGCAGGATCGTCCAGCAGTTTGATGTGGGGGAGATTTCTGAATGCTTCCCTTACTGCTTCAACCGAAGCTTCCTGATCCAGAGTGACGTTGATGTGCACGCTATGGCTGTTTGACACCGGAACCCTGACACAGGTTGCGGTCACCCGGAGGTCTTGCTGGTCCAGTATCTTCTTTGTTTCGTCCATCATCTTTATTTCTTCTTTCGTATAGCCATCTTCCATGAAGACATCGATGTGGGGAAGTACATTATCATGGATCGGATGCGGATAGGTTGTCGGTGCTTCTCCTTTTGCTCCCGCCTCAAGATCCCTCAGACCACCCGAACCAGAACCGGAGACGGCCTGATAGGTAGTGTAGTGTACTCTTTTCAATCCAAACTGCTCTTTGAGTGGCTGGAGTGCCACGACAGACTGGATGGTCGAACAGTTGGGATTCGCTATGATGCCTCGATTGAGCTTCGGCGTATTGATTTCCGGCACGATCAGATCGATATCTTCATGCATCCGCCACTGGCTGGAGTTGTCTATCACGATGGCGCCATTTTCCTCGAAAATCGGTGCGAACTGCTTGCTGGTGCCACCTCCGGCACTCATGACGACGTAATCGAATGCTTCCTTCGCTGATTCTTCATTCAGTTCCGTGACTGTAAGCGTCCGGCCCAGGACTTCGATCTCTTTACCTGCAGAACGCGGGGAGGAGAAGAGCACCAGCTCATCCGCCTCTATCTCATACTGCTCGAACATTTCAATCATCTTGCTGCCGACGA
This sequence comes from Salinicoccus hispanicus, assembly GCF_009831115.1. GTDB lineage: Bacteria > Bacillota > Bacilli > Staphylococcales > Salinicoccaceae > Salinicoccus > Salinicoccus hispanicus. The sequence goes on from NZ_WUUK01000001.1 coordinate 653,386, forward strand.
CACCAGTCGCTCCAACTATTGCTACTTTGACCATATTGATCTCCTCCTGATTTTATAGTTCGAAGGCTGTCGCCAGTACTTCGACTGCCTGCTTATCATTTACACTGTCTACGACGTAGGAAATGCTGATTTCCGAAGTCGTTGTCTGATAGAACGGTATTCCTGCTGCCTGTAGGGCCCTGAATGCTTTCGATGCCACGCCTGTCATATCCCGCATCCCTGAACCGATGATCGAAACTTTTGACCGGGTGGTTCTGGCATCGAGCATCATTTCAGGATGCATATGTCCGACTGCTTCAAAGATCTCATCCAGACGATATGAATCAGCATCTTTGACTGTAAAAGAAAGCTGAAATCCTTCGCTGTTCACGACTTGCGAAATCATATCGATATTGATGTCATGCTTTTCGAATTTTTCGAAGAGGTCGAATATGAGTGTCGATTCCTTCTGTGGTTCATAGAGTGTGACATGGATGATGTCACTGTCGAGCGCTGCCCCCGTGACTGCTTTCCTTTCAAGCACTTGTGTATCCTGCATGATCCATGTTCCTTTCTCTTCAGATAGTGTTCTTCCCAGATAGAGTGGGATGGCATGATTTTTCGCAATTTCTACGCATCTTGTTTCAAGGACTCCCGCACCGAGTGCACTCATTTCCATCATTTCATCGTAAGTGATCTCATGGATTCTGCTGGCTGCGCCATAGACTCTCGGGTCTGTGGTGTATACGCCATCCACATCCGTATATATTTCGCATGGCATGCCACAGCGTGCTGCGATGGCCACCGCCGTTGTGTCGGAACCACCCCGGCCAAGTGTTGTAATCTCAAGATCGTCATTGATGCCCTGGAAACCGGCAATGACAATGACGTCATGGATTTCAAGCGTCTCTTTCAATCGTTTTTCATCAATATCTGCAATTCTGCTTTTCATGTGGCCGCCGAATGTTTTTATACCTGCCTGGTAGCCCGTCATGGCCTTCGTACAAACACCAAGATCTTCAAGCACAATTGAAAGGTAGGAGATGGTCTGCTGTTCTCCAGTAGTCAGCAGCAAAGCCACGTGGTCCTCTTTTGGAGCAGAGGAGAGCCGGCTGGCATTCCGCAGCAGTTCATCCGTCATGCCTCCCATCGCGCTGACAACAACAATCAGCTTCTCACCCCGCGAGACCCGCGACTGCAGTTCTCCGGCAATATCTTTTATCTTGTCGAAATCACCTACAGACGTTCCGCCAAACTTCAATACACTTGTTTCCATATGACCTCCTGCTAGGGAAGTACTCACTTAAATTAAAAAAAACAAGCCCGGAATGCCGGACTTGTTATATCTATACACAAGTGATGCACTCCATTATTTTGTGAAAATAATGACAGATCTGTAGCTCTTAACCTTCAGATCCAATAGCGTACCGCTGCAACGGTCTGCTATTTCGGCATCTCACCCTTTTGCACACTTAAAGCTCGCAGGCTTTGATAAGTGGCTACTCATGATTGATGCGCCTCATCCAACTGATATTAAATTTTATAAACGTAATTATACATATATAATCCATACATGTAAACCACTTTTTTAAAAATAGACAATTGCCGCATAATTACGACTTGATGAGCCCTTTATCTTTCAAGTACTCTTCGTACGTCGATTCTTTGACGATGGCACCTGTTTTCTCGAGTTCCAGCACTTTGTTTGCGATGGTATTGATGAACTCGAAGTCATGAGATGCAAAGATGATGGATCCTTTGAATTTCTTCAGTCCTTCATTGACCGAGGTGATGCTTTCCAGATCAAGGTGGTTTGTCGGTTCATCCAGTATGAGTACATTGGATTTCGACAGCATCATTTTGGACAGCATGCCTCTCACTTTCTCTCCACCGGATAGGACATTCGCCTTTTTCTTGGCTTCTTCGCCACTGAACAGCATGCGGCCGAGGAATCCTCTCAGGAAAGTTTCAGTCTGCTCTTCAGGTGGTGCATACTGGCGCAGCCAGTCGACCAGGTTCAGGTTTACACCTTCGAAGAATTCGGAGTTGTCTTTTGGCAGATAGCTGTGACTTGTCGTCACGCCCCATTTGACTTCTCCTTCGTCCGGCTTGATTTCTCCGGCAAGAATGCGCAGCAGGGTAGTGCGGGCAATCTCGGAATAGCTGATCAGTACGGTCTTATCATATGGGTCGAGTGTGAAATTCACATTATCCAGAACCTTCTGGCCGTCAACTGTGTGGGAAAGGTTTTTGACCTGCAATAGATCATTACCGATTTCACGCTCAGGTGTAAAATGAACAAATGGATATTTCCTTGACGATGGTTTGATATCATCAAGCTCTATCTTTTCGAGGGTTTTCTTACGGCTGGTCGCCTGTTTAGATTTCGATGCATTCGCACTGAAACGTGCGACGAAATCCTTCAGTTCCTTGATCTTCTCTTCCTTCTTCTTATTCTGTTCCTGCGCCATCTGTTGGGCAAGCTGGCTGGATTGGTACCAGAAGTCGTAGTTGCCGACGTAGACCTGGATCTTACTGAAGTCAAGGTCTGCAATGTGGGTACACACGTTATTAAGGAAGTGACGGTCGTGTGAGACGACAATGACAGTATTGCTGAAGTTCATGAGGAACTCCTCAAGCCACTGGATTGCTTCGATGTCGAGACCGTTGGTCGGCTCATCGAGCAGCAGTACATCGGGATCGCCGAAAAGACTCTGTGCCAGGAGAACTTTCACTTTCTGATTGTTCTCGAGTTCTGACATGTTCTTGTCGATCAGATCTGCACCGATGCCAAGACCATGGAGCAGGCTCTCAGCGTCTGCTTCAGCTGTCCAGCCGCCCATTTCTCCATATTCACCTTCAAGTTCGGCCGCACGCATGCCGTCTTCATCTGAAAAATCCGGTTTCATATATATGGCGTTCTTTTCGTTCATGATATCCCATAGCTTGGCGTGGCCCATCATGACGACATCGAGAACGCGCTGATCTTCGTATCCGAACTGATCCTGCTTCAGTACGGCCAGTCTTTCGTCATTCCCCATGCTCACATGACCTGTCTGTGCTTCCAGTTCTCCTGAAAGTATTTTAAGAAACGTTGATTTGCCGGCGCCATTCGCCCCGATCAGACCATAGCAGTTTCCGGGTGTGAACTTTATATTTACATCTTCAAACAGTTTTCGGTCACCAAACCTCAGACTGATATCTGTAACCTGTAGCATAGGCACTCTCCTTTAGTATATTCTTAAGCGATGATACCACATTTATGGTACCATTGAAATATAATTCTAGGAGGCCAGTGACCGATGGAACATGAATCAAGCCGATTTTCGGACATCATCAGGAACAGTCGACGCAGTGTGTTTTTCACTGGAGCAGGGGTTTCTGTCAAAAGTGGCATCCCCGACTTCAGAAGCATGGGTGGACTGTTTGATGAAATCAGCAAGGAAGGCCATTCGCCCGAGTATCTGCTGAGCCGGTCGCATCTTGAAAATGAACCTGAAAGCTTCGTCCGCTTCTATAGGAAACGGCTGATGTATCTTCAGAAATCGCCAAATATCGTCCATGATTTCATTGCAGCTGAAGAAGACGCGGGCCGTTCACTCGGCGTCATCACCCAGAACATAGATGGCCTGCATACGGAGGCGGGCAGCCGCAATGTGGATGAACTCCATGGAACGATCAACCGCTTCTATTGCACCGGTTGCAGCACGCAGTATTCCAAACAGGCAGTCATCGAACAGAATCTGATGCATTGTGACTGCGGGGGCATCCTGAGACCGGACATCGTACTTTATGAAGAAATGCTGGATGAATCCGTAATGCAGTCCGCCATGGACAAACTTGGACATGCAGACACGCTTGTCGTCATGGGAACATCACTCGTCGTCAATCCGGCAGCATTCCTCATCAACTACTTCAGCGGTAGTCATTTCATCATCATCAATCAGGACAGAACACCATTCGATCGTGCAGCAGACCTGGTCATCAATCAGGATATGACCAAAGTCATCGAGCACATCTATAATAGTTAAGGAGATAATATATGGAACCAATATCAGGAACAGTACAATTTTTGGAAGTCATCAAGAAGGAAGGCTCGACATACCATTTAAAAACAGAGGATGCGCAATATATCAGAATGAACGCCTCTACATCGGATAAGGAATTCGAAATCGGTGATCAGGTCAGCGCCTTCATCTATCCGAACAGAAGTGGTGAACTGTTTGCCGCTCCAATCGTACCGACAGCATCCGTCGGCCAGTATGGCTATGCGACTGTCACAGAAGTGAACAGGGACGGCGCATACGTGAACGTCGGTGCGCCTAGGGATATTCTGGTGCCCTGGATCGATCTCCCGAAAGTCAAAGACGTCTGGCCGAAAGAGGGCGACCAGCTGTATCTCGTCTTGAGAGCAGAGCATGATAACCAGCTCTTCGGCAGGCTGCTCAGTGAAAATGATGCAGCAGAACGCTTCACACCTGTCGACCAGTCGAAGTTTGCAGAGATGAAGAACAAATGGCTTGAAGGCCGTCCGTATCGTCTGCTCAGGATCGGGACATTCCTGCTGACCGAAGATGGCCACAAAGTGTTCGTCCATGAAAGCGAAAGGGAAGCAGAGCCGCGTCTTGGTGAACTGAAGAAATTCAGAGTGATCGGCATCAATGAAAAAGGCGAAATCAATGGTTCCTTCATCCAGCAGGCATACAAGAAAATGGACGCTGACAGCGAAAAGGTGATGGACTATATTACAAAAAATGGGGGCAGCATGCCATTGACTGACAAAAGCCCTCCTGAAGACATCAAAGAAGCATTCAACATGTCGAAAGGTTCATTCAAACGTGCGCTCGGCCGGCTGATGAAAGAAGGCAAAGTCGAGCAGACAGGCAAGGAAACAGTCGCAAAGAATCAATAGGTATAGATGGCCCTCCGGTTTTTATTGACGGAGGGCCTTTTGTATTGAGCAGTGGTCGACAATTGGGTATTCTTGAAATGAATGATAAAGAAAATTACGAAAAGAGGGTTTGGATGATCAGATTTGACAGCGATTATATAGAAGGCGCACATGAATCGATTTTAAAACGGCTGTCCGAGACCAATAATGAACAGCTGCCGGGTTACGGTACGGACCATCACACAGAAACAGCCAAAGCGTATATCCGTGATCTTTGCGGAGTAGACGCAGATGTACACTTCATGGTCGGTGGCACACAGGCCAATATGACCATCATCGCATCGATGCTCAGAACCCATCAGGGTGTCATCGCGCCCGATAGCGGCCATATTGCCGGTCATGAAACAGGCGCCATCGAATCAGTCGGACATAAAGTCCTGGAAATCGAAAATAGCGACGGTAAAATAAATGCCGAACAAGTCAGAAGCTTTGCAGAGGGCCACTGGAATGATCCGACCCACGAACATATGCCGCAACCGAAGATGGTCTACATATCACAGCCGACTGAATCTGGTACATTATACTCCAGGCAGGAACTGGAAGATCTCAGGGAAATATGTACTGAAAATAATCTATATCTGATGGTTGATGGCGCCAGGCTTGGATATGCACTTGCATCCCGGGACAATGATACAAGCATCCGTGACTTGGCAAGTCTATGTGATGTCTTCTATATCGGTGGCACAAAAGTCGGTGCACTATTCGGCGAAGCCATCGTCATCACCAATGATAATATAAAACCTGATTTCCGCTATATTATGAAGCAGAAAGGCGGATTATTGGCCAAAGGCAGACTGCTCGGCATCCAATTCGAAGTCCTTTTTGAAAATGGGCTGTACTTTGAGATATCAAAGCATGCCATAGAGATGGCCCATCGTCTGGCAGAAGCTTTTGAGAAGAAAGCTATCGAAATGTATGCTCCCGCATCAACAAATCAGATTTTCCCAATACTGACCGATACACAGATCGACGTATTACAGTCAAAGTATGCCTTTCATGTATGGGAAGAGATTGATACAGCAAGGAAAGCCATCCGGCTTTGCACGAGCTGGTCGACTACCAGTGATGATGTCGATGCACTGATCAGCGATATCGAAAAACTTTAGAAAATAGTGTCATATAATAAAGAAAACCAGTCATCGATTGTTCGATGACTGGTTTTAAATTTCTATCCTTCTATTTCTTCTGTCAGTGCTTCAAGCTGATCGACTAGTTCGCCGATATAGTCTATCGTGTCGCGCAACGGCTGCTCAGTTGTGATATCGACGCCGCCCATGCGTGCCAGCTCGACAGGATCTTCCGTACCGCCCGCATTCAGAACTTTGAGCCAGTCGTCGACTGCCGTCTGTCCTTCATTCAGTACTCTCTTGCTCATCGCTGTAGCAATGGTGAGCCCGGCAGAGTAGGTGTATGGATAGAGTCCCATATAGTAGTGCGGCTGTCTCATCCATGTCAGTTCGGCACCTTCTGTGATTGAAACATCGTCTCCCCAGAACTCCTCGATCACTTCACGCTTCAGCTGATTCAGTACAGGGGCGGAGACACTTTCGTTCTGATCCACCTTCTTGTAGACTTCACGCTGATATGCAGCTTCAAGCAGGTGCGTCACACAGTTGTGATAGTACGTTCTGGAAATGATGGAGCTGATGACCCAGCGCTTGAACTTCGGATCGTCGGAGTTCTCAAGCAGGTGGTTTGCCATGAGCATTTCGTTCATCGTACTTGGTGCTTCGACAAAGTACATGGAACTTCTTGCATCAAACACGTTCTGTGAACGGTTGGCGTTGTAGAAGTGTCCCGCATGCCCCAGCTCATGGGCAAGGACGAATACTTCCGTCATCAGTGATGTCCATGAGATCAGAATGAACGGATGGGAGCCATATGGGCTGGAGCAGAATGCACCAGTGGATTTTCCTTTGTTTTTGACGAAGTCGATCCAGCGCTCATCGTAGGCACGATTGACCATGTTGACATAGTCATCTCCCATGATGGCAAGTGCATCATTGATGTACTTTCTGGATTCCTCGATGCTGATTTCAGGCTCTGATGATGGGTCGAGTGAAATCTTAAGGTCTTCATACTTCATTTCATCCAAGTTATGCACGCGCTTCAGCAGTTTCGCATAGCGTCTCATGTGTGGAGAGAGATCACTCATGATCATGTCGATCTGACGGTTATAGAGCGACTGATCCACATCCTGGCGGTGGAGCAGGTAGTCGAATACGGAATCGAAGCCGCGAAGATCGGATGTCGTCTTCTCCTGCTTGAGCTGGAGATCGTAGGTTGCTGCTGTCGTATGCTGATACTCTGCAAGTTTGTCACTGAAGGCACGGAATGCACTGTGTCTGATTTCCGTATTTTCATGACTTTCCAGTTCACCTTCGAAAGCGAGGTAGGATAGGGGGATTTCCTGTCCATCCGCTTTGAAAGTACCAAAATCAATATCAAGCAGTTTGGTTTTCTGATACAGACTGTATGGGCCTTCGAAAACAGTGGAGTAGGAGGCAAGCGCCTTTTCCACATTGGCATCGAGCTGGTACGGTTTGTTTTTCAGCAGCTCGTCCACAAAATTAGTGAATTCGGATGCCTGGCTTTTGACTTCTTCAAGGAAAGACGTGTCCTTCTGCAACAGTTCACTTGTCAGGAAGCTCGTTTCACTGCCGAAATATGTACTGATATTGCTCGCAAGGCCACTGAGTTTCTGAGCAGAAGCATCTCCCTGATCGGATGCCATTCTGAGATTGGCGTATGCACCGATCGGCACTAGGGATTCAGTCAGATTCCTATAGCTTTCAAGCGCTTCAATTGCAGTTTTTGCATCCGATAGACCACCTGAGAATTTTTCACTGAATGACTTTATTTCCGGGCGGATATTCTGTACAGCCTTTTCAAATGCTTCATCAGAAGCAAAAAGGTCGGATAGATTCCACGTGTACTTTTCTTCCACTTCATTTCTGGACTTGAGTTGTTCCATTGTCATTTGACACTCCTTTAATTTCGGAAACCGAAGTAATGATACCATTATACATGAAAATTCAAAAAATTAAAATCATTACTATATAAATGAGGAAGAAGTTTCAAAACTGTCCAAATCGAGAATAAGAGATGTATAAAACAATTTGGAGGTGAAAGGATGATACAGAGTCCGAGTTTCTACATTTTCAGCATACTTGCAGTCATTGTCATAAGCGCAATTGCAGGGCTTGCTTTGAGGAGATATATCATTGTACCGATCATTGTTTTCATAATCACGGCTCTGGCAGCATTCATCATACCGAACTTCGTTGAGAATACGGATTGGGAGCCATTGATGGGCTATGCATTATTCCTTGGAATATTATCTTTCATTATAAGCGTATTGACCTGGCTGTATGTCAGGGCGAGAAGAAGAAAGAACGAAATTACTTCAAAACGCGCGACGAAGGCCGAACTGAATGATCCGGATACAGCACCTGACAGTAAAAGATGATGCATGATGACAGCTGCCAAAGAGCAGCTGTTTTTTTTATGGATGAATTAGAAACCACACATACGGAATCACACAAACATGTATATAATAAATAGACATTTCAGATCATGTTCAGTGGAAATATTGCGATAATCCCGGATTGCACATAAAAATAATCCAGATGCTATGGATGGCAATAGTATAAGGTGCTGTATGTGCAGATCAGGCTGGATGATCAAAAGGACCTATGATAATATATGGAGCAATAGACGACAGTTTATAGACAGATCAGTAAAAAGGGTGCTCTATCTCTATACACACATAACTTCCTATAATATATATTATGTAAACTTTATAATATAGGAAATATGTTCTGTAAAATTACCATTAATATGGGCATTAAAATACCCGGTCCGGATCTTATTCCGTAACCAGGTATTCATCATTCCATATGATTTGCTTGCTATGTTAACTCTTATGTTAGTATTTTATCCTTCTTCTTTTGATTCGTTTACAACTTTATATACTGTCGCTCTGGATACGCCAACCATATCTGCAATCTGCTTTCCTGTATATTTCTGTGTATCGTATAACGACTGTATCATTGCTTTCTTGTCGTCTGCAATTCCGGGTCTGCCACCGTTTCTACCGCGTGCGCGCGCTGATTCCAGCCCTTTTTTCGTCCGCTCACTGAGCAAGCTTGCTTCAAGTTCTGCAAATGCCGACATCATCGTAAAGAACATTTTACCCATCGGATCTTTCGTTGTAACATTCATATTGATGATTTCCAGGTCAATTCCGCGTTTTTCCAGCGCTGTCGACAGCTCTATGAGCTGTTTTGTCGTACGTCCCAGCCGATCCAGCTTCGTGATCACCATCGTGTCCCCCTCCCGCATATAGTCCATGCATTTTTCAAGCTCTGTGCGTTCGGGCTTTCTGCCGCTTACTTTTTCTGAGAAAATTTTAATGCATCCTGCTTCTTCAAGCATATCCATCTGACTTTCGAGGTTCTGACCTTTGGTGCTTACTCTTGCATAGCCTATTTTACTCATTTTTACATCTTTCCCTTTTAATGTATTTTAAACGGTGTAATATCATTATAAGTGTACAGTGAATAAAAAACAAGTTAAAAAACAACATTTATTAACATTTTAGAGGTTTATGTTCTTTAATTGTTAATGTAAATAAAACCCTCGTTAAATAGACAGTTAAAATGCCTCCTCAATTCATTGGAAATTTTACAATTTATGTTTAATGTCTGATAATTAGTACATATATAATATAAATGATAACCCCATATTTGTTTCTGGAGCTGATAAAATGACTTTCACTATTGTTACTTGCATCCTATTTATGGCTTTTGTCGCCTGGTACTCCTATCGTAAAACGAGAAACACCGTCGGTGACAGTGATGGCTACTTTCTCGCCGGGCGTGGTCTGACCGGTGGCTTCATCGCCGGATCTCTCGTTCTGACCAATCTTTCTGCAGAACAGCTGGTCGGACTGAATGGCCAGGCCTACAGTGCAAACATGTCGAATATGGCATGGGAAGTGACTGCCGGCATATCTGTCATCATCCTTGCGCTTGTCCTGCTGCCAAGATACATAGGGGGTGCTTTCACCACCCTGCCGGGTTTTGTGAATAGCCGGTTCGATGAAGGGACCCGGATGATGGTCACACTTCTGTTCATGATGGGATACACGTTCGTAACCATCCCTTCAGTACTCTACTCCGGTGCCATTGCTGTACTTCAGCTGTTCGATGTACCGGAGCTGCTCGGTCTGTCACTGGAGCAGTCCATGTGGATTGTCATCTGGATTGTCGGCATCATCGGTGCCTGCTATGCCATATTCGGAGGGCTGAGGGCTGTTGCCATATCGGATACACTGAATGGAATCGGGTTGCTCGTCATTGGACTGCTCGTCCCGATCATCGGACTATATGCACTCGGCAGCGGCAACATTTTCGAAGGTATGAAGACTATTGCTACAGAAAACCCTGAAAAACTGAATTCAATCGGTTCTCGTGAGGATGCTGTACCATTCGGCACCATATTCACCGGTATGATTTTCGCCAATCTATTCTATTGGGGCACGAACCAGTACGTCATCCAGCGGACACTTGGCGCCAAAAGTCTTGCTGAAGGTCAGAAAGGTACGCTGTTCACCGGATTTCTGAAAATGCTTGTACCATTCATGATGATGATTCCCGGCATCATCGCCTTTCATCTGTATGGACCGGAACTTCAAAATATAGATCTTGCCTACCCGGCTCTGATCAACCAGCTGCTGCCACCCGTTTTAAGTGGATTCTTCCTGGCAGTACTTCTGGGCGCTGTACTCTCGAGCTTCAACTCGCTGCTCAATAGTGCGGCCACCATGTTTGCGTATGATATCTATAAGGTGAAATTCAAAAAGAATGCGTCAGACAGGGAAATGATTATGATCAGTAAATGGTTTGGTACACTCCTGGCGCTGATTTCCTTCTTCATCGCCCCTCTGCTGCTCCGTGCACCGGATGGACTTTGGAATATCATCAGGGAATTCACCGGATTCTTCAACATTCCGGTTATTGCAATCATACTTGTCGGTATCTTTTCAAAGAAAGTGCCGCCGATCGGCCCGAAAATTGCCATCATTGTCCATGTCATCTTGTACTACATGCTGATATGGGGACTGCCGACATTCTTCGGCATCGAGTTCGGCATCAGCTTCATCCATATCCAGGGCATGCTGTTCGTACTCGCTGTCGCAATCATGGCAGTAGCCGGAATTGTCAAACCATTGGCAAGACCACACGAATTCACCTATAACCCCAAGGTGGACATGGTACCATGGAAGTTTGCACTACCTGTTACAGTAGTGCTGATCGGTGCCATGGTATTCTGCTTCGTACTATTTTCAAACATCGGACTCGCCTATCCGGACGGCATTGTTTCCGGATGGTTCTGGCCAGTCGTTATAATACTTGCTGCCATGACCGCCCTATTCTATTTCATTTCATTCAAGAGATGGAACGACAAGTACGGCACAATGCTGCAGAACACCTACAGCGAAAAGAAGCTATAGCACATGTGCTATAGCTTCTTTTCTGTTCTAGATCTTATTCAGTTTCTGGGCCAGCTTGTGCACCGGCCTGTTGTATACTTTTTCAAACGTTCCCGGTAATTCCTCTATCAACGGATCATAGCCTTTTTTGAACTTGTAGACACCATAGTCCTTTGAGTCTTCCGTAAAGTCCCCGGTCAGCCCAAAGAAATTGAAGCGTCCGAGACCAAGCTTCTTTGCTTCCTTGATCATATGCCATGTCGTGAAGTTTGTCCCCATGAACATGGAATGCTCGGGGTAGCTGCCACTGAAGAGATAGACCATTTCATGGTTGTTATAGTAGTACATGGCAGCGGAAAGCTCTATGATGTTTCCGTATTCGGCCTGGACACCACGGATTTTCTCCAGACGTTTCTCCTTATTGCCCATCAGATCCTTCAACTCATTCAGTCGACCCTTCATGCGTTTCGTGCCCTGGCCGCTGTCGACCTTGCTCTGCATTTCCTTCTGATCGGAAACGAGTGCTTCGAGCTCCTCACTGAGCTTTGCCAGGTATTCTTCAAGGTCGATGTAGCTTAACGTCAGATAAGTACGATCCTTCAAAGTTCTGAGGAGGTTTTTGATCTTCTCGCTGCTTACCGGGTCAAAACCGATGCGCTCTTCAGTATCCTTGTATATTTCAATGAATTTGTCGTATTCATCCTCTTCCAGATATCTGACCCTGATGCACATCTGCTCACTCGCCCGGGTGTTGTATCGGGTCTTCTGATCCATGCGCTTCATGAGTTCTTCTTCGTCCCTGGTGATATCAAGCACTGCCTGATACCTCAGCATTTCACTGGTCACAAGCTGCTTCGTAAAACCATTATGGCTATAGCCGAGAGCCTTGTAGACTTCCATGATCCCATGGTTGTTAAGTTCGCTGTCGATCGCTTCCCCGTCGCTATTGCGCATCTGATAGATATGATATGGAGAATGGACCATTTTGATGGCGCCCTGCTTTTTTGCATACGCATCAATTTCCTTCAGGAAGAACTGCAGCCTTTCATTTGAAAAAGGCTGGATCAGCGGGCCGGCATGAGACGTGAATATCCTGTACCGCTTCAGCACAGAACGGCCACTGATCATGGAAACGCCGATGAGCGTCTCCTCTTCAAACAGCCCAAGGATATGAGTCTCCTGGATGCCTGAAATATAGTCATAGTACAGCGGATCATGCATATAGTGGCAGTAGCTGCCATAATCGGCCATGAAGGCTTTGAAAGTCTCCGCCTGGATGGGTGATGTTCTCATATTTGGGACAACCTTTCCTTTACTGGTCAATTGGACCTTGCAGCTCTTTTCTGTTCAATCTTCCGCTTCACCTTATAGACATTGTACGGCATTTTGCTGATGACCTTTACAAAGTCTCCGACAAGCTCCTCGATTTCTGCATTGAAGCCGCGCTTGAATCGATAGACACCGTAATCCTCTCCATCTTCCGAAAAATCTCCACTTACACCGTAGAAATTGTACCGGCTGATGTTCTTGTCCATACAGTACTTCATCATTTCGAAGTGCATCATATAAGGGCCGACAAACTGGGAAAATGCAGTGGAACTTGCACCGGAATGGTAGACCATTTCATAAGGTGTTTCGAAATAGATGCCGGAAGCCAGGTTCAGTACATTGCCTTCGTTCTTGCGCAGTTCGCTTGCCTGTATCCGGTCCTCGGTCATCTTGTCGATCTGCTTGTCGAGTTCACTGATCTTATTGAGCGTCTTTTCATTCTTGCTGTCTTTTTCCATCAGCTGGTTTCTCTTGGTCTCAGCATCTTCGATGTCATCGGAAAGATTGCTGATGTACTTGTCCAGTTCTATATAGGCCAGTGGAATAAGTATCTTGTCTCCATACGCTTTTTTAAGGTTCGAATAGTATTTAGGCGGATCCGGCGGTGTGAAGAAGTCCTGCCGCTCGCTTGTATCCATATACAGTTCCAGGAAGATGTCGATTTCATCCAGCTCCAGAAACCTGATTTCGACACCATATTTCAGCGCCTTCTTGATATTCCGCTTCCTCTGGGAATCAAACGACTTCAATAAGGTGTTTTCATCATATCCCGACAGATCCAGTACGCTCATCCAACGGGCCTGCGATGTTCTTGAATAGCCGCGTGTAAATCCCTGGTGGACGTATCCCTCTTCTTCCATGATGCCGATCAGTGCATCCTGCTCGGGATAGTCGGCTTTCGGATTGACATCCTTGTCATATTTTCTGTAGATCCAGTTCGGGTCGAGTTTGACATAGAGTCCATTGTTCTTCTTCAAATACTGTGTGAGTGACTGCAAAAAGAAGCGGACGAGATCATGATTATGGTAATCGAGAACCGGTCCACGGTTGGAGTAGTAGAAATACTTGCCCATCACGGTCTTTTTCAATGTAAACAGACAGGCGGCGATGACTGTATTGTCCTTATCCTTGACGCCAAGCAGGCGTACCTTGTCCTTATCCATCTCACGATTCCTTTTATTTTCTATCATCTGGAAGAAGGCGGATTCCTCGCCTTTTTCGATATAGCCTTTATATTCATTCTCGGTCAGCTCAACAAATTTCATCCGTCTGCTACCTCCCTATCCTATCCCTTAGTTTCTTCAGTCCCTGATAGGCTCTGTATGCCGGAACATTGACCGGCTTCGTAAAGTCACCGGCATATTCGAATACTTTTGCATTGAAGCCACGCTTGAACTGGATGACGCCGTAGTCCTCCGCTTCTTCTGTGAAGTCTCCACTGATGCCATAGAAGTTGTACAGGTCGATTCCCCTCTCCAGCGCATAGTTGATCATATGCCATTGGATCAGATAGCTGCCTGCAAAATGCCTGAAATCATTGTCACTGCCCCCAGCCAAGTATACAACCTCGTGCGGTGTGATGAAGTAGTAGGCACTCGCAATCGGGAGTTCCGTCCCATGCGTCTCCCGCAATGCTTCGCCTTCAGCAAGCTTGTCTTCTATATTTTTCAGCTGCTCTCCAAAATTATCGATTTTTTTCGCGGCTTTCCTGTTCATCGGATCCTTCTCCAGATCCTTGTTTGCCTTCTCAATATTTTTGAGCAGTGCATCACGGTCTTTGGTTATGGATGCTGTGTATTCATCCAGGTTGACATATACGAGCGGAATGATGACATTATCGCCAAAATGCTGCTTTCTGCTGATATAGTAGGCGTCATCCCGATCGACGAATGCTTTCTTCTCGGAAGTATCCCTCATGAATTTCCTGAATACATCGATCTCGTCAAGTTCCAGATAGCGTATATGAAGTCCATGCTTCTGCGCCTTTTTGATGTTCCGCTTCCTCAGGTTGTCCATCTCATCAAGCAGTGTCTTCGGATCCTTGTCCCGAAGCTCGAGTACCGAATGCCACCGGATCTGTATGACAGGATCGAAGCCTGTAGTGAAGCCATCGTGCCTGAAGCCCTGATCTTTGAAGTAGTCGAAGATATGGCCGTTGTCCCTATCCTCCAGCACTTCGCCATCATGATCTCTTTCCTTGATGACTTCATAGGGATCAATTCTGACATGCATGACTTTTTTCGGTTTCAGAAACTGGTGCAGACCTTGGAAAAATACATCAAACACCTGCTTGTCCGCGTAGTCCATCACCGGCCCACGATTGCCGTAGGCATACTTGAACACTTTCATCATCGGGGTCAGTGTCACAAGACACGCCGCCCTGACCGATTCGCCATCCTTCACACCGACAAGATGCGTCTCCACACCTTGCGATACCTTCAGCAGGTAGTTCTCTTTCGTCTGGGTGAAATGACTGAAGTGGGTTCTGGTGAACTGATCGAATTCCTCTATGGTCAACTCTGTAAATTGCATAATGGCACTCCTGTCAACTAATTTTCATACTTTGATTATATTATCAGATTTACCGGACCATCTCCATAATTTTTAAAAGCGAGTCAATAAATTCGCTCTCAGACACAAATTTCATCAAATTCGCCTCTGGACACAAATTGTTATATAATATAGCCATAGTCCTATGTATTATACCATTCAGGAGGTGGTCTGCCATCGTTTCCATACTGATCATGGATGTATCCGGAAGCTCCAAGGCAACCGAAGCAATTTTCAAGAATCTGAAATGGCTGGAAAAAGAAATCGGTACATGGCTCACCGGCGACTCTTTTTCACATGTCAACTACCGCATGGGGGATGAACTGTTCATCCTGTCCTCCCGTGAACACTATACCCTCTTCATCGCCATCTATGCGAAGCTGCTCTGGGAGTCGGGGGACTTCCCGCTCAAGTGCAGCTTCCATTCTGCAGACATGGAAATTCCGGAGGGCGACCCGGAGCAATGGAGCCATGAAGCAATCAAAGATACAAGGCGCGCCCTCGACCAGGTGAAGAAGTCTTATATCCAGGACTTCACTTCCCCCGAAATGAGCCAGGAAGTCGATGTGGCCCTCATGTATGCGACGGATATACTGAACCATATGACGGACATCCAGCGCCAGGTGGCTTCGTTCAAGATCGGCGGCATGCTGCAGAAGGATATTTCAGCACGACTCGACAAGAATGAATCAACCATTTCAGCACACTACAGCAAATCCCGCGGCCGCCAGCTCACGTCCATACTTGCCTTTCTGGCCGAATACTACCAGGTGGATGATGGACCGCTTCGGGAGGGATTCAGCACCTCTTTCGAAAGGCGGGCGGAGTCATGAAGATACTGATGATCCTCCTCTCCATTCTTCTTTACGTTTCAAGCGGCTATATGCTGAGAACACTTCTCGGCTTTCTTTCAGGCATGCGGCATACGCGTACCGACTACATCGGATTGACCATCGGATATAGTGAACGCTTTCTGATCATCATCTTCGTAGTGTTCGACCAGTATACGGCAATGGGACTGATCATTGCTGCAAAATCCATATTGAGATTTCCGAGCACCAGTGACGATGAAGGTCATAAAGAGAGCGAGTACGTCCTCGTCGGGACGATGCTCTCCCTCGTCATCGGCATCCTGAACGGACTCCTCTTCATGTACGCTCTTACTTTATAGGACAGCACCCGCTGTCCTATCTTTTATGTCCGGCAATCAGCCCTTCCCGCAGTTTGAGTGTCGACGGTTCGGTGCAGCTGAGTGCACGCATGACAGAAAGCTGGCCATACTTCACCTTGAGGCGGTCCACAGTCTTCACCAGCCGGTCACGGCGTTCTGCTGTCTCCACATCCTCAAATAGTGAAATCTGCCGGATATGATCAGGAATGAAGTTGGTCAGCGAAATGCTCAGGGTCCGATATAAGGCATATGGATCCGCCATTTCAGAAAGCAGCTCCCATACCCGCTTCATGATGGCATTGCTGTCGTTCGTGCCCTCGTGGATGGTGAACTGCCTGCGGTAGATCTTCCCTTCCGCCGTGCCCACGGAAAACTGGACGGTCCTCGCCATCCTCCCTGAAATCCTCAGCCGGTGGGTGACTTCATCGACATGCTCCAATATGACGACATAAGTCTCAACGAATCGATAATCCCGCATCAGTATCTGGCTTTTCACTATCGACGGGGAATGTGCAACATGCTTTTCCCGGATGGTGCTGAAGTCGATGCCATTGGCATGCAGATGCCAGTCCACACCGATGATGCCGAAGTCCCGCTTCAGATGGACCGGAGAATACTTTGCCAGATCCCCGATTGAAAATATCCCGCGTTCATTCAGCTTGATTTCACTTCTTCTGTTTATACCCCAGAAATTTCTGAGCGGTTTGATCTTCCACAGCTTTTCAGGTACATTCTGATACCGCCATTCGGCAACACCATCCGCTGTCTTCTTCGCCTCAATATCAAGAGAGATCTTGCTGAGCAGAATATTTTCACCGATGCCGATCGCGCAGTCGATCCGGGTCTCCCGATAGACTTCAGTCCTGATCCTTCTGGCAAGCGCATACGGGCTATCTTCATAAATGTGGAAGCTCTCAGTCACATCCATGAAGAATTCATCCACCGAATACTGATGGAAATCCTCAGGGGCCACATATCTCAGCGCAATCTCTGTGATTCTTGCAGAATAGTCGAGATATGCCTTCATGGAAGGATTGATGATATAGATGTCTTTTTGCCGCGGTATTTCAAACAGTCTGGATCCGGTTCTGACACCGGTCTTCTTCAGCTCAGGTGTCGCTGCAAGCACTACAGAGCCAAGGTTCTTCGTGTCCGCGACAACTGCAAGCTTTGCCGTCATGGGATCGAGCCCCTTCAATATGCAGGAAACACTGGCAAAGAAGCTTTTCTGGTCGACACAGAAGACATGCCGGTGCGGGCAGATATGATAATTGTACATAGCATCCCCTCCAAATGAGAACATATGTTCCCTCCTTCGTATATTCATCATATCACAAAAGTATAATGGCGAAACATAAATGATGATTAACACTGGATAATCGGGTAAAGATGGGGTATGAAATATTATATAGTTTCAAAAGGAGGAGATCTTATTGAAAGATATTTTCAGACTGCTCAAGCAGGGCAGCAAATCATCACTGATCGCATCCATTGTCAACTTCATCATTGCAGGACTCAAGGGGGTCGCCTTCCTTTTCACTGCCAACGTTGCAATGTTTGCTGAAATGATGCACTCCCTCGGGGATGCCATCAACCAGCTTTTCGTATACATCGGCTCAAGCCTATCGAAGAAAGCACCGACAGAACGCTTCCCTTTCGGCTTCGGGCGGCTTGTAAACCTTGTCTGCCTGTTCGCCATCATAGTTGTTGCGATACTATCATATGAGACCATACGCGAAGGCATACATCATATCGTGGAGCCGCTTCCGACCGATACCGATACGACCATGCTGCTGATCAATATCGGTGTCCTTGCCATTGCCGCAATTCTCGAAAGTTTTGTACTGTACAAGGCAGGCAAGGAAATACTGCAGCAGACGGACCAGCCCTATGATGGACTGAAACCGCTGACGAAGAGCTTCCTGCATCTCAATCGGGCCAAGCCGGCAACGAAGCTCGTATTCATGGAAGATACCGTCGCAACAGCCGGTGCCCTGCTCGCCATCATTGCAATACTGATCGCCCGCTTTACAGGATTTGCACCGAGTGAAGGGATTGCATCCGTCATCATCGGTCTGATGATGTTCTACATCGTCTACAGGGTGTTCATGGAAAATGCAGCCGGCGTACTCGGTGAACATGACCCGCATATGGAGGAACGCATTTCACAGATCGTCCTTCGCCACGATGCGATAGCGGACATCAGGAAACTGTTCGTCCTTAAAGAAGGGGATAACCTCCACGTTGAAGTCATTGCAGAAATCGATCCCGATCTCACATCCAGGGAAGTGAACAGCATCCGGGATGAAATAGAAAAGATCATCATGGAACAAAGGCACGTCACGGATGTAAACATGGAATTCGAACTGGATGACGGCAAAAAAACATGGCCGAAGACACAGAATGAAATGGATCAGAAGTCAAAATAAATTGCATAATAAAAAGGATGGCGCAATCGCCATCCTTTTTCATTTTTCATTCGCCTTCAGCAGGGTCTTCTGCGCTCGGCTCGAGCGCCTCTGTGTCCTCTACGTTTCCTTCAAGAAAATCATGAATGTACTGGCTGTTGGTCTCAAAATCGAGATCGATGACATTTCCCGCATGCGGAACATCAACAAACTGATAGGTGTTCTCGACCGGTACAGTCAGCGTCTCGATGCCCTTATCGCTCCTTACGAGAAACGATGCCATCATCCTGTACAGCTCTCCATCGCTCATACTGGTGTTGACGTGCCCCATGGCTGTACCTGTAATTTTGGGAAGCTTCAGCATATTGCCGACGCTCAGTGCCTCATCCTTCAGTGCATTGATCACCTGCTGCTGACGTCTGACACGGCCGAAATCACCCTCTGCATCATGACGGAAGCGGGCGTAGGCCAGAAGGTCCGTCCCGCCAAGCTGCTGCTCACCCTGTTTCAGTTCCGTGTCGATCTTCTCGGACATGTCCTTTTCTACATCAATGGGGATGCCATTTTTATTGATGACATCGACGACGGATTCGAATGCGTCGTAGTCGACCACTGCATATTCTTCGACTTCAATGCCGAAGTTCTGCTCGATGGTCTGTCTGAGAAGCTCCGCCCCGCCAAGTGAATAGACCGAATTGATCTTATAGCTTTGAAAGCCCGGAATATCCACATAGATATCACGCATGAGCGATACCAGCTTCATCTCCTTGTTCATGAAGTCGTACTGGGCGAGCATGATGACGTCCGTCCGCTGGGTGCCATCCACTTCACGGTCGGCACCGAGCAGCAGAATATTCTTCTTGCCATCATTATTGTCCTCACTGTTGAATTCGAACGTCTCCTGTTCCACACCGTTCTCCTCAGCAATCTTCAATCCCGACTGGTATGAGAAGAATACGTAGAGGACTGAAGCGATGAGCACCACCAGTAGAATGAGAGGAATGAGCGCACGCTTCCTGATGCGCTTCTTCTTTTTTGTATTATTATGCTCCGGTCTTTCGGAACGTCTGTATTCATTATCCATAATCATGCTCCTGTCATCAATATACCCAATCATTCTAACGGTTTTCCGGCAAATAATAAAGAAATTATATTACCTTTATACGCGCCAGCATATAAAAAATTGTTATGAACAGGCTTCATATAGTAGAATATCCATAAGAAAAGAGGGATTGAAATGATCAGAAAACTACTACCGCTGGCAATTGCTATGCTACTGCTGCTGCCGAATCAGGCCGAAGCTGCTTCGGAATGGAGTGAAGCGGTCACTGTATATGGCGCTGCACTCGAAAATGATCCACAGCTCCAGGAATCGACACGTGAAATACTGGGCGCGGCAGAGGATGATAAGACTGCATACGTCTACAGCGAGGATGTCGAGCAATACATCGGCATGAACTACAGCAATGATGTATTGAAGTCGAGTATACGCATCACCCAGCAGGATCCGGGCTACGGGCTCGATATCACCGTGGATGAAAGCATGGGACAGATCACCCAGATCACCGAGGAGACATATAAGAACGCACTGCTCACCTCGGGCATCACAGATGCACAGGTGGTCATCGGTGCTGCTCAGGATGTCACCGGGGAAAGTGCACTTGCGGGCATCTACAAGGCCTATGAGACCCAAGGGGAAGCCATAGATACCGAGCGTACACAGAATGCCCAGGATGAACTCGGAACCATCACGGAAATCACAGAAGAGAACAGCAGTGTTGAAGGCTTCTCCCAGGAACAGCTCAACAAGATGATCACCGACATCAAGATCGAGGTCATCAATCAGGGCGGCAATCTGACTGAAGAGGAGATCCGCACCATCGTCGATGAACAGATGACCGCCAATGGTCTGAATGGTATTTTGACCCAGGAGCAGATCGACAGGATCATTGCACTGATCAAGCAGATTCAAAATTCCGGGCTCTTCCAGAGCGAAGAAGCTGAAGCACTGAAGGATAGCGCCCAGAATCTGATCGATCAGATCACTTCGAGTGATGCATTCAATAATGCAGTCGACCAGGCGGAATCCCTGGGACAGGAGATTCAGGAATCCAGTGCATGGGATTCCTTCAAGACAGCCGTTTCTAATTTCTTCGACCGCGTCGTTTCATTCTTCAGATCACTTTTCAACTAGAAAAAAGGCAGACCTCATGGTCTGCCTTTTTTCTATTCTTTACTTATTTGTCCTCGTCCCTGTAGGCGTATCGGTTGTAGCCCCATTCGTCTACAGAAGTGAGATCAGCTCTGATGTTATTGGTCTCGAATATCGGCTTCTCACCACGTTTGAGCTGCTTCTTGTAGTCGGCGGCAACCTGCCAGACGACATTGCTCAGGCCGAATACAGCAACCAGGTTGGTCACAGCCATCAATGCCATGAACAAGTCTGCTGTCGCCCATGCCGTATCAAGTTCCATGACGGAACCGATGAAAATCATGACGACAACCAGGATCTTGAACACGAATAGAAGCACACGGTTCTCTTTGATGTAGTAGAGATTGCTCTGCCCATAGAAATAGTTTCCAAGAATGGAACTGTAGGCAAACAGCAGGATGACAATCGCGATGAATGTGTTGCCGAATGAACCGATCTGTTCGGTCATTGCCGCCTGTGTCACCTCGATCCCCTGCACAGCATCTGCACCGAAGCTCAAGTCTGTATACATGAGTATGAGGATCGCTGTTGCTGTACATACGACCATCGTATCGAAGAAGACGCCAAGCGACTGTATGAGACCCTGTTTGACCGGGTGACTGACCGCTGACGATGCTGCAGCATTCGGTGCGGACCCCATACCGGCTTCATTGGAGAAGAGTCCCCTCTGGAAGCCATTGAGTATCGCAGCACCGACTGCACCACCAAATACTTCACGGATACCAAAGGCATTGGAGAAGATTCTTCCAAGCATCGGTATGATCTGATCGTAGTTGATGATGAGGATGACGAAGACGACTGCCAGGTAGACGACCGCCATTACCGGAACAATGTAGCCGGTGACATTCGCAATCCATTTTGCACCACCGAAGATGACCAGCCCTGCAAGCGCCGCAACGATGAGACCGATGATCCAGCGGTCCACACTGAAGGCCTGTTCATAGGCATGTGCAATCGTATTTGCCTGCAGCCCATTGAACACAAAACCGAAAGTGATGGTGATCAGAACGGCAAAAAATACACCCAGCCATTTCTGGTTGAGCCCCTTTTCCATATAATAGGCCGGTCCACCACGGAAACCACCCTCTTCGTCCTTCACCTTATAGACCTGGGCGAGTGTGGATTCGAAAAACGCAGTGGCTGCACCGAAGAATGCAACAACCCACATCCAGAAGATCGCACCCGGACCACCGAGTACAATTGCAGTGGCAACCCCTGCGATATTTCCCGTTCCGACACGGGAAGCCGCACTGATGGCAAATGCCTGGAACGGCGAAATCCCTTTGCTGCCATCCGGAAGTTTTTCTCCTTTTTCCTTCAGTACATGGAACATTTCCTTGAACCATCTGAACTGGACGAATTTGGAACTGATAGAAAAATAAAGACCTGCGACGATCAGCAGTCCTATGAGAAAATCGCCCCATAGGAGCGTGTTGCCGACCTCGACAAAAGTTTTAAACCATTCGGGTATTATCCCTTCAAAATCCATATTGCACCTCCTAAGATAAATACCATTATAGCATTGAAGAAAGTGCTATGAAGGAGGAAATTAATTTTACTGGTCCGATGGTGTCATATTTCCGAAAATGATACTTTTCACTTCGCCGAATTCATTCTCATCCACCACAAAGGAACCATTGGCATACTTGCCGCTGACACGGATGGATCTGGCGTCAAGATCAAAGCTTGATCCTGATGAACGCAGCGTCATGCCTATGTTATTTTCGATGAGGCGCGCACCGATGATACGGTGCGGCTTCGATTTTATTTCCTTGAGCAGTGTACTTCCGACCTGTGCCCGACCGGCCGATTCAAACGTATCGATGGCCGTCCGCTTCACTGCACCACGCTGGGTGGCCGTCACAAGAAACTTCTCATTTGTAATGAGACCGGAGAACACGAGGGTATCATCCGCTTTGAGCTGTATCGCCCTGACACCCTGGGCCTTCAGACCGGTGGCATTGACATCAGACAGTGGATATCTGAGGGAGATGCCCCTTTCAGTAACCAGCAGTACGTCCGCCGCCGAATGGGCAAGCTCGACACTGATGACAGCATCGCCCTTCTTGAGATTGATGCCTGAGATCGGACGCCTGATCCGGCTCGCTTCGTAGGCTTTCAGTTCAGTCTTCTTGATCTGCCCCTGCCTGGTTGTGGTCACGACGGAAATATCGTCTCCGTATCCTTCAATTACGAAAGCCGCAACAGGTACTTCCTTCGCCCCGAGTCTGAATCGGTTTGAGAGATGCTGGCCGTTGTCCTTCCAGCGGATATCCGGCAGTTCATGGACCGGAATGATCATGTAGTTCCCGTGGCTCGTAAATACAAGCATATGCTCGAGTGTATGTGCCTGATGAGCAAGCAGCACCTGATCATCTTCCTTCATTCCGATCTCTTCCGGAGTGCTCGCATTATAGCTTCTCTGGCTGGTCCGCTTCACATAGCCTTCCCGAGTCAATGACACGACCACTTCCTCTTTTGCGATCAGCACTTCTTTTTCAAGTTCGATGGTCTGGATCTCATCCTCCACAGTACTTCTACGTGGTGTGGCATATTTTTTCCTGATATCCCTGAGTTCCTTCTTGATCACCTTGAGCAGCTGCTTCTCGTTGGAGAGGATCTCACGCAGCTGGTTGATGGTATAGTCGAGCTCATTATGCTCAGTCTCAAGTTCAACGATATCCGTATTCGTCAGACGGTACAGCTGGAGCATGACGATGGCTTCGGCCTGGGCTTCTGTAAAGCTGAAGGTTTCCACCAGGTTCTCCTTGGCATTGCGTTTGTTATCGGAATCCCGGATGACACGGATGACCTCGTCCAGGATCGACAAGGCTTTCATAAGGCCTTCGATGATGTGCATCCTGCGCTCTGCTTCCGACAGTTCATGCCGCGATCGATTGATGATGACCGCCTTCTGATGGGCGACATAGCTCGTCAGTATCTCTTTCAATCCAAGCTGCTTCGGTGCCCGATCGCTGATGGCCACCATATTGAAATTGTATGACACCTGCAGGTCGGTCTTCTTGTAGAAGTAGTTGATGATGCCTTCGACGTTTGCTTCCTTCTTCACTTCGACAACGATGCGCATCCCTTCGCGATCCGTCTCGTCCCGGACTTCCAGTATGCCATCGACATTGCGGTCCGCGCGTATTTCATCCATTTTTTTGACAAGGTTGGCCTTGTTCACTTCAAACGGCAGCTCATCTATGATGATGAGGGTCTTGCTGCCTCTTGTGTCTTCGGTGCGCACCTTGCTGCGTACGATGATTTTCCCGCGTCCCGTCTCGTAGGCTTTCCTGATCTGATCCACACCCTGGATGATGCCGCCTGTCGGAAAATCGGGACCTTTCACGACTTCCATCAGCTCCTCTACAGTCGTACTCGGCTTGTCGATGACCTTCAGTGTTGCATCTATGACCTCACCGAGATTATGCGGCGGGATGTCTGTGGCGTAGCCTGCAGAAATGCCGGTCGAGCCGTTTACAAGCAGATTCGGAAACTTTGATGGGAGTACGGTCGGCTCCATTTCCGTATCATCGAAATTGTTGATGAACTGGACCGTATTCTTATTGATGTCCCTGAGCATCTCATTCGATATTTCAGCCAGTCTGGCTTCTGTATAGCGCATCGCAGCAGGCGGGTCGCCATCGACGCTGCCCTTGTTGCCATGGATGTCGATCAGCCCTTCACGCATCTTCCATTCCTGTGACAGGCGGATCATTGCTTCATATACACTGGAATCCCCGTGCGGGTGATAGTTGCCGATGACGTTGCCGACTGTCTTGGCACTTTTCCTGAAACTTTTCTCATATGTGTTGCCTTCCTTGTACATTGCGTACAGAATACGACGCTGTACCGGTTTCAGGCCATCCCTGACATCAGGAATGGCACGGTCCTGGATGACATACTTGCTGTAGCGGCCGAAACGGTCGCCGATGACGTCTTCAAGTTGCATCCGCTGTACTTGTTCAGTCATTCATTTCACCACTTTCTCCCAATTTTGTGACGTCGTCCTTGCCCAATATGCTGTCTGCATCCTCTAGCGTGAAACTGACATTGGATTCGATCCATTTTCTGCGCATCTGGACATTGTCTCCCATCAGTGTCGTCACACGTTTCAATGACAGTGCTTCGTCTTCCACCTGGACCTGGATCAGCGTACGTGTTTCCGGATCCATGGTCGTTTCCCACAGCTGATCCGGCATCATTTCACCAAGCCCCTTGTAGCGCTGAAGATCGATATTTTTTCCCATTTCCTTCTGTGCCTGGACCAGTTCATCTTCGGTCCACACATATCTGACTTCCGATTTCTTCTTGCCGCGTGTCTTCAGCTGGAAGAGCGGCGGCATGGCAATATAGATCTTGCCTGCATCAAAGAGCGGACGCATATAATTGAAGAAGAACGTCAGCAGCAGTACTTGTATATGGGCGCCATCCGTATCGGCATCAGTCATGATGACAATCTTGTCATAGTTCGAATCCGCCACATTGAACTCGGTACCGACACCGGCACCGATCGTATGAATGATTGTATTGATCTCTTCGTTCTTGAATATATCTTCAAATCTGGCCTTCTCTGTATTGATGACCTTGCCCCGAAGCGGCAGGATGGCCTGGAATCTTCTATCCCGACCCTGTTTGGCGGAACCGCCTGCAGAGTCACCCTCGACCAGGTACAGCTCATTCTTTTTGGAATTGCGGCTCTGGGCAGGAGTCAGCTTACCCGATAATAGCGTATCCTTGCGTCGCTTCTTGCCGTTCCTTGCCTCTTCACGCGCTTTTCTTGCTGTTTCCCTGACGTTTCTTGCTTTGAGTGCCTTTTTGACGAGCTGGGTGCTGAGTGGTCCATTCTCCTCGAGAAAATATGGCAGATGCTCACTCATCACCGACTCCATGACATTACGCGCCTCACTGGTACCCAGTTTGCTTTTCGTCTGCCCTTCGAACTGGAGCAGATTTTCAGGAATCTTAACTGAAATGACCGCCGTCAGTCCTTCGCGGATGTCATTGCCTTCAAGATTCTTATCCTTGTCCTTCAGCTCATTTATTTTGCGTGCATATTCATTGAAAACACGCGTGAAACCGGTTTTGAAACCGACCTCATGTGTACCTCCATCCTTCGTACGTACATTATTGACGAATGAAATCAGCGTTTCCGTGTACTGGTCGTTGTACTGGAAGCTTACTTCCGCCACAATATCGTTATATTCCCCGGAAAACATGACGACTTCTCCGATGGCATCCTTGCCCTCATTCAGAAAATCGATGAACGCTTTCAGCCCTTCATCATACTTGAAAATTTCCTCGAGCGGCTCTTCAGGGCGCTCATCTGTAATGGTGATTTTCAGCCCCTTCTGAAGAAATGCGGATTCACGCATCCGCTCCATGATTGTTTCAAAGTTGAATACCGTGCCGGATTTGAAGATTTCAGCATCCGGCCTGAAAGTCACTTCTGTACCTGTTTCCTTTGTTTTTCCTGTGACCTTCAAGGGACTATCCAGCTTGCCACCATCCTTGAATGACATTTCATGGATCTTTCCATCCCGGAAGATCCTGATTTTTACCCATTCACTCAGAGCGTTTACAACCGAGGCCCCCACACCATGGAGTCCGCCGGACGTCTTATAGCCGCCAGCACCAAATTTACCGCCCGCATGGAGTACAGTAAAGATGACTTCGGGGGTTGGCTTCCCTGATGTGTGCATGCCTGTCGGCATGCCGCGTCCATTATCCCGGACAGTGATGCTTTCATCGGGATTGATTTTGATGCTGATTTCGTCACCATAGCCGTTGATGGCCTCATCCACCGAGTTGTCGGTGATTTCATACACCAGATGGTGAAGTCCCCTATGGTCGGTCGAACCGATATACATTCCCGGTCTTTTTCTTACGGCATCCAGACCTTCCAGTATTTGAATCGAATCATCATTATAAGTATTCTGTCCTGCCAAATCTGATATCCTCCTACAAACATACGTTCGTTATTTTTATCTCATGTTCTATTTTTATACAAAATCTCGGTGATTGCAACCATAATCGTACCATACAGCCTGATAGTTTACATAATAATATTATTGTAAACTATGTTTTGTTATGCCCTGATAAAAATTTATGGTAAACTGTTAGTACCTGATAATAAAGGGGTTTTTAAATGGAAATGATCATAATACTCCTGGTGTTGAGCTATCTTTTAGGGTCCGTGCCTTTCAGTCTGCTTATCGGCAAATGGTTTTATAAAATTGATATACGGCAGCATGGCAGCGGTAACATCGGAACAACCAATACTTTCAGGATTCTCGGAAAGAAAGCGGGTATTGTTGTTCTGCTTCTCGATATGCTCAAAGGCGCCCTCCCGGTGCTTGCTGCAATGCTGCTGGATCCGGATATGCATATTTTCATCCCTGGACTTGTCGCAGCCCTTGGTCATGTGTATTCGATCTTCCTGAAGTTCAAAGGTGGAAAGGCCGTTGCAACGAGCGGTGGCGCTGTACTTGCATATAATCCCATTCTTTTCATCCTGCTGCTGGTGGCTTTTCTGATCACATTGAAGATCAGCAAATACGTCTCCCTTTCCAGCATGGTCAGTGCAGTTCTCTTTTTCATCCTGTCTCTGATTTTCAGAGATCCACTGCTCATTGCTTTTTCTTTTATCATCGCTGTAGTGATTGTTGTTAGACATATCTCCAATATTAGACGTATAATGGACGGGACAGAAAGCAAGATTACATTCATGTAGCAGAAGGGATGATCAAAATGCTAGAAGTTACAGATCGTGCACTTGATTGGATGAAGGAAGAACTGGAGCCGAACGAAGGACAGGGCGTCAATATCTATGTAAGATACGGCGGAGAAACACAGCTGAAACAGGGGTTTTCCCCGGCACTGACGGTAGAACGCATCCCCTCTGACAGTAAAGTATATGACTTTGAAGGACTTCAGATTTTCATCAAGGAATCCGACCTCTGGTATTTTGAAGACACCGAGCTGATCATAGATTCGGATGAAGATGAAATCATATTCGACAGCAAATAGGCAAATGGCCCATCCCCTTTAAAGGGGATGGGCCATTTTGATTTTCTATGCTTTGAGTTTGTTTCTGAGGACGAGCTGGAGGATGCCACCATTGCGGTAGTAGTCCACTTCAACTTCGGAGTCGAAACGTGCTTTGACTTTGAATTCCGTCTTTTCGCCCTTTTCATTCGTTGCCACAGCATCCAGGATATGTCCAGGCAGTACATCTTCATCAACTTTGATGTCGAATGTTTCACTACCGTCGAATCCTAGAGAGTCTGAATCTTCACCGTCGACAAACTGCAATGGCAGTACACCCATCATGACAAGGTTAGAGCGGTGGATACGCTCATAGCTTGCTGCAATGACTGCTTTCACGCCAAGGAGGTTTGTTCCTTTGGCAGCCCAGTCACGACTTGATCCCATGCCGTAGTCGTCGCCAGCCAGAACGACGAGACCTGTACCATCCTCCTGGTATTTCATGGCAGCATCATAGATGCTCATCACTTCACCAGTCGGCCAGTATGTCGTAAATCCGCCTTCTTTGCCGTCCGCAATCTTATTGCGGATACGGATGTTGGCGAATGTACCACGCAGCATGACTTCATGGTTGCCACGGCGTGAACCATATGAGTTGAAATTCCTCGGTGATACTCCTTGTTCAATCAGCCATTTACCAGCTGGTGTATCCTTGCCGATTGCTCCGGCTGGTGAAATATGGTCGGTTGTAACCGAGTCGCCGAACTTGCCGAGTACACGCAGTCCATTAAGTGACTCGACCGTACCTGCTTCAGCAGATAGGTTCTGGAAGAATGATGGATTCTGAATATATGTGGAATCCGGATTGAAGTCATAGAGTGGTGCATCCGTCGTTTCGATGTTGTTCCAGATTTCATTGGCATCGAATACTTGCTCATACTCTTTTCTGAAGAGTTCCGGACTGACGTTGCCCATGACAGCATCCTTGACTTCCTGAGTGGAAGGCCAGATATCCTTCATGAAGACATCATTTCCTTCTTTGTCTTTGCCAAGCGGTTCATTGCGCAGATCGATATCCACTGTACCTGCCAGCGCATATGCCACAACGAGTGGTGGAGATGCCAGATAGTTCGCTTTGACAAGCGGGTGGATTCTGCCTTCGAAGTTACGGTTACCGGAAAGTACGGAGCTTACAAGCAGGTCACTTTCTGTAATTGCTTCTGTAATTTCAGGCAGCAATGGGCCGGAGTTTCCGATACATGTCGTACAGCCGTAGCCGACAAGGTTGAAGCCGAGCTGGTCAAGATATTCCTGCAGTCCGGATTCATCCAGGTAGCCGGTAACAACTTTGGATCCTGGAGCCAGTGAAGTCTTCACATATGCTGGGACTTCAAGTCCTTTTTCCACTGCCTTCTTGGCAACGAGTCCTGCACCGAGCATGACATATGGATTGGATGTGTTGGTACATGATGTGATGGCTGCGATGACAAGATCGCCAGTCTTCATCTCAACTTCTTTTCCGTCATTGAAATTGACTGTCGTCGTCTTATCGAACTCGTCTTCATCAAGCCCATGCCCATTATGGCCGCTTTCAGCTGTGATGGACTTTCTGTATTCTTCCTTCATATCGGAGAGCGTAATCAGATCCTGCGGACGCTTCGGTCCAGCCAGGGAAGGTTCCACAGTGGAAAGGTCGAGATCGACAACTTCGCTGTATACCGGCTCATTTTCCGGATCGAAGTACATATCATTTTCCTTGAGGTATGTTTTGACGACATCACAATGCTCAGCACTGCGTCCTGTCAGCTTCATGTATTCGAGTGTTTCATCATCAACCGGGAAGAAACCGCATGTTGCACCGTATTCAGGTGCCATATTGGCAATTGTTGCACGGTCGGCAAGTGGCAGTTCAGTAACACCCTGGCCGAAGAATTCGACGAATTTACCGACAACACCCTGTTGTCTGAGCAGCTCGGTCACACGGAGTGCGAGGTCTGTTGCTGTTGCGCCTTCAGGAAGAGCATTGGTCATGCGCACACCAACGACTTTAGGAATCGGGAAATAGGAAGGCTGTCCAAGCATTCCGGCTTCAGCTTCAATACCGCCTACACCCCATCCAAGTACACCAAGGCCGTTGATCATCGTCGTATGGGAATCGGTCCCGACAAGCGTATCAGGGAATGTAACGAGCGCATCGCCCTCTTCTTTCACATGGACGACATTAGCCAGGTACTCGAGGTTGACCTGGTGCACGATGCCTGTCGCCGGCGGCACTGCTTTATAGTTATCAAATGCTTTTGTTGCCCAGTGCAGAAACTCGTAACGCTCCTGGTTTCTTTCGAATTCAAGTTCCATGTTCTGTCTGAGTGCATCGTCAGTACCATAGGCATCCACCTGAACAGAGTGGTCGATGACCAGGTCGACTGGTACTTCAGGGTTGATCTTCTGTACGTCTCCCCCGACGTCATCCATTGCTTTTCTCAAAGATGCCAGGTCAACAACTGCCGGCACACCGGTGAAATCCTGAAGGATGACACGCGACGGTTTGAATGGCACTTCTTTTCCATCGTTATTGCCCTGGTCCCAAGTAGCCAGGGATTCAATGTGATCGTCATTGATGACACTGCCATCATACTGGCGAAGTACTGATTCGAGCAATACTCTTACGGAGTATGGCAGCTTATGTGTTTCGGACATGCCGCGTTCAGTTAAAGTCTTCAGACTATAGTAGTTATAGTCCTGACCATTGACGCTGAACGACTTTCTGGCCGCTTCACTAACATTTTGACTCATTTTTAATAGCCCCCTATCAATATTCCAGTCATATGACCGTTCCTATTAATTGTATATCTTTACAATAGGGATGTAAACGAAACGCGTCATAATTCAGCCATATCTTCGATACAAAAAAATGACCCATAGCGATAAGTATAACTTATCACTACAGGTCATTCACATAACTATATATTATTCACTTTTCTCTGAGTTCTCTCTTTCCAGTTTCTTTTCATGATCCTTCATGAGTTTTTCATATTTTGTACCCTCATAGTTCGGTTCATGAAGCAGGTTCAGAGCTTTCTGTTCTTTCGCGACATCCTTATAAGTAGCAATCATCATAAGAATGAGGATGATGGAGAACGGGAAGGCAGATATTATTGCTGCAGCCTGGAGTGCATCCAGTCCGCCGCCCATCAGAAGTACAATTGCAATCAGTACCTGGGCAGCACCCCAGATCAACTTGACTTTATTCGGTGGCGTCAGTGAACCATTCGTTGTCTGCATACCCAGTACAAATGTGGCCGAGTCTGCAGAAGTAATGAAGAATGTAGCAATAAGGAGAACCGCAACAATTGAAATGATCAAGCCCATAGGCATATTGTTCAACATCTCGAACAGTACTATTTCCGTCGCAAGATCTGAAAAGCCGCCTATTGTTTTTTCCATATTGATTGCTGTCACACCAAATATGCTGAACCATACGAAGCTGACTGCAGCTGGCGCGATCATGACGGCCAGAACAAACTCACGGATGGTACGGCCACGGGATACGCGGGCGATGAATATTCCTACAAATGGACTCCAGGACATCCACCAGCCCCAATAGTAGATTGTCCAGCTGCCGAGCCAGTCATTCTTATCCTGGTTGAGTGGCGCGACATCATAGCTCATCTGGACGAAACTGCCGATCATGCCGCCAAAAGTGTCGGTCCACATATTAAGGATAAGTACGGTTGGTCCAACGACGAGCGTGAAGATCATCAGAAGTCCTGCGAGTATCATATTCGCATTACTGAGATACTGGATGCCTTTTGACAGTCCTGTCCATGAACTGTACATGAATAATACTGTAATGACGATGATGATCATGATCTGAACAGTGATGTTATTTGGTACATTGAACAGATAGTGGAGTCCACCATTGATCTGTTTAACACCAAGACCAAGTGATGTAGCAACACCGGCGACTGTGGCGAATACAGCAATTACATCGATTGCTGTTCCTACAGGCCCTTCGACACGTTTACCAAGAATCGGTCTCAGTGTTCTGGAAATAAGACCTGGCTCATTGCGTCTGAATTGGGTAAAGGCGAGTGCCAGTCCTACGACTGCATATATTGCCCAAGCATGGAATCCCCAGTGGAAAAATGATCGTCTGAGTGATTCTTTCATTGCCTCATCTGTACCTGGCTCAGCAGTCGGTGGTGTAAAGAAGTGGCTGAGTGGTTCAGCAGCACCCCAGAATACAAGACCGATACCCATACCGGCACTGAAGAGCATCGCAAACCAGGACAAGGTTCTGAATTCTGGTTTTTCTGTTGGCTTACCGAGACGGATCTGACCCATCGGTGTCAATACAAAAACTAGACAGAAAGCAATAAAAACAGTTGTCAGCGACACATAGTACCAACTGAAGTTGCTTGTAATGAATCCTTGCAGATTACCTGTCACCGTCTCAAAGTTTTCTGAGAAAAGGACACCATAGAGCACAAGTACAGTAACCATGGCAAGCGCAATCCAGAATACCGGTGTCAATCTTGCTTTGTCGTTCTCATTCATGATATTCCTCCTTCATTTTCTTAAGGGATAATTAATTTACTTTTTGTAATAGCCCTTGCAAACAATTATTCATGTTAGCATATTACACTTGAGCTGGCAAATTGAAATGGCGTTTATAGGCACTTATTTACCTCAAATTAACTAAATTAATAGTATTTTTACATTAGAATTAAGCTTCCACCATCATGTTATGATAGTATGATATTTCACTTGAAAATCATTACACAACTAAAGGAGGAGCAGTATCATGTGGCAGGAATTCAAGAGTTTCATACTCAGAGGAAATGTAATCGATTTGGCTGTTGCCGTCGTAATCGGTGCAGCATTCAGCAAGATTGTTACGGCACTTGTAGAAAATATCATCATGCCGTCCATCGCCCTCATCTTCGGCAATACCGACTTCACTTCAGAGTGGGCGTATAAGGGTATTACATATGGTGTATTCATCCAGGCAATCATCGACTTCATCATCATAGGCGCAGCTGTATTCGTATTCGTCAAGGCGGTCAACGTACTGACGCGAAACAGGCTGGTCGCAGAAGAGGAAGAAGTGGTGGATGAGCAGATCGTTCTTCTGCGGGAAATCAGGGATGCTGTGAAAAAAGATCAGAATGGCATATAGCATAAGAAACACGTCGGACCTTCAATGGGTCCGACTTTTTTTATGAAATGCCGATGATGGTTGCTACGACCAGTGCAGCTGCAGCAATGAAGAGCCATAGCAGAGTCACTTTCCACACGAATCTGACCCATTTGATATACGGAATACCTGATACGGCCAATACCCCCATCAGCGAAGCGGATGTCGGAATGATCGTATTGGTGATGCCGTCTCCATACTGATAGGCAAGTACCGCAACCTGTCTCGGTATGTTCTGCAGATCCGCAATCGGCGTCATGATCGGCATTGTTGTCATGGCCTGTCCTGAACCAGATGGAATGAAGAAGTTGATGACGACTTGGATGACCAGCATGCCAAGCGCCGTAATGGACGGTGGAAGGAAATCCAGTACACTGCTCATTCCATGGATGACCGAGTCTATGATGACACCCGACTCCAGTACGACAACGATGGCGCGTGCAAATCCGACAATGATGGCACCGTAGACGACGAGCTTCATGCCGCTGATGAATGCATCAAATATGTCATTGATCTTCATCCCCCCTACCAGTCCTGCAATCAGGCCGATCAGGAAGAAGTTGGCGGACAGTTCCGTCAGGAACCAGCCATACTGGAAGATGCCGTACACATTGATGATGATTCCGATGACGAATGTGGCAAGGATCAGTATGTGCCGCTTCCTGAGCTGTTCAAAATTCATGACATCATCTGTAAAATTGACCGTGCCTTTTTTTGATTCTTCATATACAAGACTTGATTCCGGGTTTTTCTGCACTCTTTTGGCATAGCGCATCACGTACAGGATACCTGTTCCAAGTACTACCAGATAGACGATGGTTCTGAACCCCCATCCGGAAAAGATCGTCAGCTCTGCAATCTGCTGCGCGATACCGACCGTAAAGGGATTGAGCATGCCGCCGATGAAACCGGAAGCTGCACCCAATGTGACCATGGCCGTCCCTACTATGGCGTCATAGCCGAGTGCTGTGGCCAGCACGATGCCTATCGGAACGAAGATGATTGCTTCTTCGGACATTCCTGTAGTAAAGCCGAGAATTGAAAAGACCAGCATGATGACCGGAATCATCAGTTTTTCCCTGCCTTTGACTGCCGTCATCACTTTCTGGATGGCCGCTTCAATGGCGCCTGTCGCTCTGATGATCCCGAACGCACCCCCTACAAGAAAAATGTAGAAAATAATATTTGCGCCATCTATCAGGCCAGTTGGAATGGCCTTGAAAAGTTCGAAGAATGAGACGGGACTCTGTTCGACATTCGTGTAGCTGCCCGGCACAACCTCTGTCCTGTCCCCTACTTCCACCCTTTCAAATTCTCCGGCAGGAATGACATAGCTCAATGCCGCAGCGATGATCACAACCGTTAAAAGAATTGCATAAGTATGGGGAAATCTCAACCTCGATCCGGGTTCTTCTTTCGTGTCTCCTTTATTCATACCATCTCTCCTAAAGAATTGATATTTTTATTATACCGATATTTCGGAATATGAAAAGGATATATTATTTGAACTTTTCCAATTATTTAGGTAATTAAGGTTGTCATCACCCGCTCCTGAAGTATAATTGAGTAGACATCTCATGAAAGGGGATTTGAAATGAAATACATAAAAATACCCCATGCGTTTGTGCTGATATATGCCATCGTCATTCTGGCGATGCTCATGAGCTATATCATTCCAGCAGGGGAATATGAGAGATATGAGAATGAAAACGGCACGCTTGTCGTTGATGAGACTTCATTCCAGTATACGGAACAGACACCTGTGCACTGGACCGAGATATTCCGAAGTGTCCCTGAAGGCATGACAGATGCTGCAGGCATCATCTTCCTCATTTTCATCATCGGTGGCGCCTTCGGCATGATCAATGGGACAGGCGCCATCGAGGCGGGCATCAACAAGGTGGTATCACTGCTGAAAAATCGGGAGGTTATTCTGATTCCGCTGACGATGCTGATATTTTCGTTCGGTGGTGCGACTTTCGGCATGGCCGAATCCACGCTGATCTTCATCCCGATGGGCATCATGCTCGCGCGCTCCCTCGGCATGGATGCCATGACCGGAATGGCCATGGTGGCGCTTGGTGCAGCTGCCGGCTTCTCGGGCGGATTCATGAATATATTCACCGTCGGGGTCGCCCAGCAGATTGCTGAACTGCCACTATTCTCAGGCATGTTCTATAGAATCATCATCCAGCTGGTGTTTGTACTCATTGCAGCATTCTTCGTCTACCGCTACGGCCGGCGCGTCCAGAAGGATATGAACAACAGCTATGTCTACGGACTTGAAAAGAATGCACAGAATGAAACTTACGAATTCAAAGAACTGACCAGCAGGCATATTCTTGTGCTGCTGATCATATTTTCCGGATTCGGTCTGATCATCTACGGCGTCGTACAGGGCTGGTCGACAGGCACCGACCTGTCCGCCATATTCCTGGCCATGGGAATCGTGTCGGGGCTCGTCGGCGGCAATACGCCGAACGGCATCGCCGAAGATTTCATCAAAGGCGCAAAGGAAGTGACATTCGGTGCCCTGATCGTCGGACTCGCGCGATGCATACTGCTCATACTGGAGGATGGCACCATCATCGATACGATCATCTTCTCAATCAGTACGATTCTTGAAGGACTGCCCGCTTCAGTTGCCGCGGTCGGCATGTTCCTGACCCAGTTCATGATCAATTTCTTCATCCCGTCAGGATCCGGCCAGGCTGCGACCACCATACCGCTTCTGGCACCAATCGGCGATATTGTCGGTGTGTCCCGCCAATCGGTAGTGCTCGCCTTCCAGATGGGAGATGGACTGGCGAACTATCTGTTCCCGACGTCGGCCATCCTGATGGCTGGACTCAGCATTGCGAACATTCCCTATGAGAAATGGCTGCGCTTCGTCTGGCCGGTCATGCTCGTATGGGTGGTTGCAGGTGCGACGTTCATGGTAGTCAGCCTGTGGATCGGATACGGTCCCTTCTAGCATATATAAAGACACTGGATCCTGATCTCAGGATCCAGTGTCTTTATTGTTGTAGTACTGTTTGATTTCACTGATGAAGTAGAGACTGCCGGTCACAAGCAGCACGTCCCCTTCGAATGCTTCGATAAATGAGAGGTAGTCGGTCACCATGGACTTGTCGGGATGGTTCACCTTTTCAAATATGTGCTCTTTCGACAGCGATTTCGGGAAATCAAAGTCCGTCACATGGAATGATCCTGCAATTTCGCCAAGCGTATCCAGCATATCTGTCAATGGCTTGCCTTCTATTGCCGAAAACAGTACTGTAATTTCCTTGTCGCTGTACTGTCTTTCCATCGTTTCCACAAGTGCCGCCATCGATTCCCTGTTATGTGCACCATCAATGATGATAAGCGGGTCATCGCTCACGGTCTCGATACGTCCAGGCCAGGAGGTCTCTTCAACCCCATGGATCATCCTGTTGAAATCAAGCACAACCTTTCCCTGCTCGTGCAGTTCCAGCAATGCAGCAATGGCAAGAGAGGCATTCTCCTTCTGGTGTCTGCCCACCATGCCGAGCTTGATGTCCTGGAAATCATAATGGTCATACTGGAACTGGAATTCTCCATTATCCGGCATGAGGATGATATCCCGATCGAGCTCTATGCCTTTCGCCTGGTTATCTTCAAGCACTTTATAGATGTATTCACGGGATTTCTGATCCTTTACGCTGAAGACGAGCGGGATTCCCGGTTTGATGACCCCACTCTTATCTTTTGTAATATCAAGCAGTGTATCCCCGAGAATGCTCGTATGATCGAGCCCGATGCTTGTCAGCACCGTCATGATCGGCATGAAAACATTGGTGGAATCGTACTTTGCCCCGAGACCCGCCTCCACGATGACGTAGTCCACCGGCCTGAGTGCACCGAAGTGGACAAACATCATCATGGTGATGATTTCAAATTCCGTTGCCGTTCCGAGCTCCGTTTCAAGCTCCATTGCTTCACTTGCCGGCTTGACGATCTCAATCAGCTCGATCAGTTCACTATCCGGTATCGGCTTGCCATCCACCGAGATGCGTTCATTGAAGGTCTCGATGTACGGTGACGTGAATGTACCGACAGTATAGTCATTCCGATTCAGTGCGTTTCTCATATAGGACACCGTAGAGCCCTTGCCGTTCGTCCCGACGACATGGATGCCGTTGATATTACGCTCAGGGTTGCCGAGCCTCTCGAGCATCCATTCCATCCGTCTGACACCGGGTTTGATGCCGAACTTGATTCTTTCGTGAATCCAATTCAATCCTTCCTGGTAGTTCATGACTTATCCCTTTCTTTTCAGACTATCAAGACGTTCCTTGACCTCATTGTACTGGGCCTGATAGCCAAGCTGCTTCTCTCTTTCCTTTTCCACTACATCGGCTG
The DNA here is from genome assembly GCF_009831115.1 of Salinicoccus hispanicus. Lineage (GTDB taxonomy): Bacteria > Bacillota > Bacilli > Staphylococcales > Salinicoccaceae > Salinicoccus > Salinicoccus hispanicus. The sequence goes on from NZ_WUUK01000001.1 coordinate 691,052, forward strand.
GTGCATTGGCTACAAACCTGTCATTGCCAAGCTTTCCTCCGACACGCTTGAGTTCACCATCCAGACGTTTTTGTTCATTTTCAAGCCTTGCAATCTCCTCCTGCATGTCAATCAGACCGGACAGGGGCAGGATGACGGTCGCACCATTGACCACGTCCGCCTTGACATCCTCCTCAGTCGAGATTTCAGAAGCGATCTCCAGTGAACTCGGGTTGCAGAAGCGATCGATATAGTGGCGGTTCGTCTCTATGATTTCACGTCTCGTACCATCCTTCACTTCAATGAATATATCTATCGGCTTGGATAGTGGTGCATTCACTTCGTGTCTGGTCTGGCGTACCGATTTGATGATGTCTACAAGCAGTGCCATGCCATCTTTTGAAGTCGGATTGCTGAGGTGTGTATGCGCCTTTGCCCATTCACTCGTCACAATCGAGCGGTCCGGTTCGATCGCCTGATAGATTTCCTCCGTCACAAACGGCATGAACGGGTGCAGCATTTTCAGAATATTGTCAAGCGTATGCAGCAGGACCGAGCGCGTCATCGCCTTCTCCGCTTCTGTGCCTTCAGTCATCGGCACTTTGGCCATTTCGATGTACCAGTCACAGAAATCATCCCAGATGAAGTTGTACAATAGACGCCCTACTTCTCCGAATTCATAGTGCTCGGACAACTGCGTCACATTGCCGATGGTTTCGTTCAGTCGGGTCAGAATCCACTCGTCGGCGAGTGATTTATCACCTTCGAGATCGATATCATCCATGCCGAAGTCCTCGCCGATATTCATCATGCTGAATCTGGATGCATTCCATATCTTATTGATGAAGTTCCAGATCGATTCCACTTTCTCGTCGGAGTACCTGAGATCCTGACCTGGTGTCGATCCTGTCGCCAGGAAGTACCTCAGTGCGTCTGCACCATAGCTCTCGATGACATCCATCGGATCGACGCCATTGCCGAGTGATTTCGACATTTTGCGGTTCTGCTCATCCCTGACCAGACCATGGAGCAGCACGTCATCAAACGGCTTTTCACCCGTATGCTCGAGGGAGGAGAAGATCATTCTGGCGACCCAGAAGAAGATGATGTCATATCCTGTGACAAGAACATTCGTCGGGAAGAACTTCTTCAGATCTTCCGTCTCCTCCGGCCATCCCATTGTGGAGAACGGCCATAGTGCACTTGAGAACCATGTATCCAGGACATCTTCATCCTGAACCCAGTCGTCAGCATCCGTCGGCGGCTCCATGCCGACATATATCTCACCGGACTCCCTGTGGTACCATGCCGGAATCTGATGCCCCCACCAGAGCTGACGGGAGATGACCCAGTCGCGGATATCGCCCATCCAGCGCCGGAAAGTCGAATCGAATCGTTCCGGTACGAAGTTGACTGCATTACCCGAGTCCTGGTTATCCAGGCTCTTCTTCGCCAGTTCGTCCATCTTTACAAACCACTGCGTGGACAGATAGGGCTCGACAACTGCGCCACTGCGCTCGGAGTGCCCGACCGAGTGGACGTGAGGTTCCACTTTGATCAGATATCCTTCTGATTCCAGGTCACGAACCAGTGCCTTACGGCATTCAAAGCGGTCCATGCCGGCATACTTGCCGGCCAGATTGTTCATTGAACCATCTTCATTCATTACATTGATACGCTTCAGATCATGACGCTCACCAAGAACGAAGTCATTCGGGTCGTGTGCCGGCGTCACCTTCATGACCCCCGTACCGAATTCCATATCGACGTATGGATCCGAAATGATCGGCAGCTCACGCTCCATGATCGGCAGTGTGACTGTCTTGCCGATGTACTGCTTGTAGCGGTCGTCTTCAGGGTGGACGACGATTGCCGTATCACCGAGCATCGTCTCCGGACGCGTCGTTGCCACTTCCAGGTGATTGCCATCCGGCAATGGGTATCTGACATGGTAGAAATTGCCTTCGATTTCCTTATGGATGACTTCGATATCACTCAGGGCCGTCCTTGTTTCCGGATCCCAGTTGATGATATATTCGCCGCGATAGATCAGATCCTTATTATACATGTCGACAAATACTTTTCTGACCGCTTTCGACAGGCCTTCATCCAGTGTGAAGCGCTCCTTGTCATAATCCAGACCAAGACCGATCTTCTTCCACTGGCTGCGGATGAAGTCGGCATACTCTTCTTTCCAGTCCCATGCCTGCTCAAGAAACTTCTCACGGCCGATATCATGACGGGAGAGGCCTTCTTCACGCATGCGTGCCTCCACCTTGGCCTGGGTCGCAATGCCTGCATGGTCCATGCCCGGCAGGTAGAGCACTTCATATCCCTGCATCCGTTTCATCCGTGTAATGATGTCCTGCAATGTTGTATCCCACGCATGACCGAGGTGCAGTTTACCCGTCACATTAGGTGGCGGGATGACGATGGAGAACGGCGGCTTATCCGACTTTGCGTCGGACTTGAAATAGCCGGCTTTCACCCATTCTTCATATTTACCTTCTTCTACCGATCTCGGATCGTACTTTTTGGACATTTCCATGAAACCCTCTCCTTTTTGGACAAAATAAAAAGCTCCAGTCCTCAAAACATAGGACGGAAGCTCCGCGGTACCACCTAAATTCAGCACGAATGCTGCACTTGGGATGATTAACGCTCATCAGACGTCAGCTCCTACTCGAATGTTCAGAACCGATCTCTGCAGACTACGTTCATGATATACTTCGGCATGTTCACAGCCCCACATGCTCTCTGTCACCCGTATACCACTACTCTTCTGCCATTCATCTATTACCTTGATTTCATATTATGCGAACGTCTGCATGCTGTCAAGTCCCATCATTTGCATGCTGGCGCCGTTTCCTGTTTCTTCTGAGCAGCAGATTGATCAGTGGTGCCACAATCAGCAGAATGAAGAAGATGCGGAATATATGATAGCTCGAAATCATGGCGATATTGGCACCCATCTCGACAGCCACGATGATGATCTGTCCGATGCCACCAGGCGCTGCGCTCAAAAACAGATCCGTAAAGTCATGTTCCGAGACCAGCAGAAATACCATGACGAGCCCCAGAGTGCCGATGATGAGCAGTATATTCTGGATCATCATGGATAGAATCAGACGTCTGTTCAGCTGGTTGATGAGTGTCGAAATCTGAAGACCGATCCGGATGCCGAAGAACAGCTGGGCAGCATACATGAATGAAACATCAACGGAGAACGTATAGTCTGTCACCACATTCCATACAAGCACGACAAGCATCGGGCCGATCATGTACGGCACCGGAAATTTCATCAGCATCATGATATAGATGACGACCGGAATACCCAGAAGCATCCACAGCATGTCGATGGTTGCAACCGATGTAAGCGATGAAGCGACTTCATTTGCACCTGCCAGCTCACCGCCCGCAGTGAAACTCGCAATCAGCGGTACGAAAATGACAACAAGTACGATGCGTGACATCTGCGTCAGTGTCACAAGCAGCAGATCCGCCCGCTTCTCTTCTTCAGCCATGACGATCATCTGGGACAGAGCACCCGGAATCGAAGCAAGCACTGCAGTTTCCAGTGTGCATCCGGTCATTCGCATGAAGAACCTGGCAAGCAGAAGGCTCAGACCGATGATGAGGAGGGAAAGCACAATGATCGTAATATAGTCTTCCGCCATATCTGCAAGCGTCTCGAGCGTGAATGTCGAGCCGATTTCAGCTCCGATGATGATCAGTCCCAGATTGCCGAACCATTTCGGATAATGAAAATGAGTCGTCACCACCCTGTAGAATACGACTGTCGCGATCATGGCACCGAACAGCCATGGCATGACCATCCCAGCCCAATGGAGCAGAGCGGACAAGGCAATTGCCGACAGAAACAGCAGGAACAGGTTGATATACTTCACAGGCGCCCTCCTTTCAGAAGAATTATTTCGAAATCCCAAATAGTTTCACTCCATAGAACAACCCCGCCCAGTGGTCGACTGCAGCGGGGTTGTGTAGGTCATACTAGTTGGAACTCTCCTCTTCCGTTGATTCTTCATCGTCAGAGGATGACTCTTCACTTGAAGCTTCCTCTTCAGTGGACTCTCCATCCGGTCCATCCGGCTGAGCATCATCACTGCCTGAGTTTATATCCGCTTCTTCCTGGTCTGCGCTATCTTCTTCAGTGGATTCCTCTTCGGAAGACTCCCCTTCTTCTGTAGATTCTTCTTCAACCAGTCCTTCGTCCGTTGGAGCAGTATCTTCTTCAGAACCTTCTTCACCAGAGCCTTCATCTGCGGATTCCTCACCCGATGAAGTTGACGTGGAACCGCCCTCTTCAGAATGGTCACCGCCGAACTGCTGGATGATGAGTGGTACAATCAGCAGAAGGATGATGATGGGAATGATCCAGACAAGGGGATTTTTCTTGCTGATCTTCTTCTGCTCGATCATTTCCCTGTTCTGACCTTCGATGTAGACTTTATCTTCTTCCCTTTTACCTTTGATGTTGCTGTCGTTGTGGGTTAATCGCTTATCTTTATCATTGGCCATCCACACTACCTCCAATTATCTGTTTTATTCAATTATACACTTTATTTTCTACAGGTAAACCGTATTTGGCAGGCTACCTCTGAACGGCGCGATCCAGTGCTTTTTCAAAAGCATCCAGTGTCTTCTGGATGTCCGCTTCAGTGTGGCTGGTCGACAGGAACATGCCCTCGAACTGGGAAGGCGGCAGATAGACGCCTTCTTTCAGCAGTTCCTGATACAAGTACTTGAATAGTTCAAGATTGCTTGTATTTGCACTGTCGAAGTCCACGACCGGCCCTTCCGTCAGGAAGAATCCGATCATCGATCCGGCACGGTTCACAGTAATCGGCTGTCCTTTTTTGCCGAAAATATCCTTCAGGCCGACTTCAAGCATATCGCCAAGCTTATTGAAATGGTCATAGCTTTCTGGTGTCAGCTGTCTGAGTGTCTCAAGACCGGCTGTCATTGCCAGCGGATTGCCGGATAGCGTTCCTGCCTGGTAGATGTCACCAACGGGTGCAATATACTCCATGATATCGCGTCTGCCGCCATAGGCACCGACAGGCAGTCCGCCACCGATAACCTTGCCAAGGCAGGTGAGGTCAGGCGTAATGCCGTAATGGCCCTGGGCACTGTTGTAGCCGACACGGAAACCGGTCATGACTTCATCGAAGATGAGCAGTGTGCCACTTTTCTCCGTGATATCACGTACGAAATCAAGGTAGCCTTCACTCGGCGGGACGACGCCCATATTGCCGGCGACAGGTTCCATGATCACCGCTGCGATATCATCACCGAACTTATCGAAGGCTTCGGTGAGGCTCTCTTCGTCATTGTAGGGTACTGTAATGGTATTTGCTGCCGTACCCTCAGGCACACCGGGAGAATCCGGAAGCCCGAGTGTCGCCACACCACTGCCTGCTTTGATCAGCAGGGAATCGCTATGGCCGTGATAGCAGCCTTCGAATTTCAGAATCTTGTTCCTGCCGGTGAATCCGCGCGCCAGACGCAGTGCAGCCAAGGTCGCTTCCGTTCCGGAAGAGACCATCCGGATCATTTCCAAGGATGGCACGCGTTCGATGACGAGTTCCGCCAGTTCATTTTCAAGCTCTGTCGGCGCACCGAAGCTTGTCCCTTTCTGTGCTGCCGCAGTCAGCGCATTGACTACCCTGTCATCACTATGGCCGAGGATCAGCGGGCCGAAGCTTAGCACGTAGTCGATGTATGAATTGCCATCCACGTCATAGGTTCTTGAACCTTTGGCACGGTCGATGAATACCGGATTCATATCAACGGAGTTGAATGCTCTGACCGGACTGTTCACCCCGCCAGGCATAAGATCTTTTGCTTTTTCATAAAGTGCTTCTGATTTTTCGTACATGATCATTCCATCCCTTCATCAAGCATTCTGCATATATCTTTGGCAAAATAAGTGATAATCATATTCGCACCTGCACGCTTCATGGAAACCATCTGCTCCATGATGACCGCTTCGTCCAGCAGTCCCATGTCGACAGCCGTCCGTGTCATTGCATATTCCCCGCTGACGTTGTACGCCACAACCGGGATATTCGTTTCGTTTCTGACGTCCCTGATGATATCCAGATAGGACAGTGCCGGTTTGACGATCATCATATCGCAGCCCTCTTCGAGGTCGCTTGCCAGCTCACGCTGTGCCTCAAGTCGGTTCGCCGGATCCATCTGATATGTCCTGCGGTCTCCGAATGACGGCGTCGAATCTGCCGCATCACGGAATGGACCGTAGAATTTCGATGCATATTTGATGCCGTAGCTCATGATCGGAATGTGACTGTAGCCATTATCATCGAGTCCTTTTCTGATTTCAGCAACAAAACCATCCATCATATTGCTTGGTGCGATGATATCCGCTCCCGCCTTCGCCTGGGAAACTGCTGTTCTGACCAGCAGGGGCAGCGAGCTGTCATTGTCCACATCCTGTGTCTTTGGATCGATGAGGCCACAGTGCCCGTGGTCTGTATATTCGCACAGGCATGTATCCAGGATGACCAGAATTTCAGGATATAGTTTCTTTGAAATCCTGCACGCCTCCTGGACGACTCCGTGATCATGATAAGCACCGTGGCCTTCCGGATCCTTTTCATCCGGTATGCCGAAGAAGATGACCGATTTGATGCCTTTGGCCTTCACTTCTTCCAGTTCTTCATGAAGACGGTTCAGGGAAATCTGAAAAACGCCCTTCATGGATGGCACTTCCGCTTTTATATCATCGGATTCCACAACAAAGATCGGATAGATGAGGTCGTCCTTTGAAACTTTCGTCTCCCTGACCATATCCCTCATGAATTCTGTTCTTCTAAGACGCCGGTGTCTCTCGAAATTCATCTTAAACTCCTCCAACTATTTTATCTTCAAGTAGTTTGATCATGTCTTCAAGCGTTTCCTTCTCAGGCTGTATGGACTTGATGCCATATGCCTCCAGTGCATCTGCAGTCACCTGTCCGATGGCAGCTACGTTAATATTCCCAAGATCCCGAGGAGTGAACCATTTCATGAAGGCCCTCACTCCGGAAGGGCTTGAGAATGCAATAGCGTAGGGAGATTGCGCGAGCAGCACCCGGATCCTGTCTTCGGACGCCCTATTGGCAACCGGCTGATACAGATCGAAGCGCTCAACAGCACATCCCGCTGCCATAAGGTGGTCATACAGCAGCGGACGGGCTTTTGCACTCGCCGGATAGAGTATGCGCATGCCGCTTTTGGCAGGGAATCCTGCCAAAAAACCCTCCTGCGAGTAGTCGGGCGGCTCGAAATCAATACTCAGCCCTTCTTGCTCAAGACGCTCACTTGTCTTTCTGCCGATTGTTGCCAGCCTGTCGAATCGCACTTTCTTCATATAAGGCAGGAAATGCTGTACTGCATTACGGCTTGTAAGAATCAACCAGTCATAATGGCATTCGATCACCGTCTCATCAAAAGGAAGCGACCTTGTCGTGATGAGCGGCGTGTGGACAAGCGATAATACATCGGAATCCCTCTCGAACGTCCTGCTCTGGGTCATGATGACGCGCGGTCTAGAGTGTCTCATTGATGCGATCGATGATATCTTTCGCGCCGATGCGCTCCATTTCATCCGCGACCAGATTGCCGAGTGCTTTCGGATCCTGATGTGATTTCTTTACGATGTACTGTTCGCTGCCGTCCTCAGGCATGATCAGTCCAGTAAGGTAGAGTTCACCATCTTCGTAGGTCGCATATCCGCCGATCGGTACTTGGCAGCTGCCGTCCATACGTCTCAGGAAAGTGCGCTCTGCTGTCGTGCAGGTTGCATCATCATCTGAATGCACGGTCTGGAGCATTTCGATCAGCTCCTTGTCATCCGAACGGCATTCTATACCGAGAGCACCTTGTGCAATGGCCGGTGTGAAAGACTCGGGATCGAAGTATTCTGCAACGATGTCATCGGACCAGCCCATGCGCTTGAGTCCCGCAGCGGCAAGTACGATTGCATCATATTCACCGGATTCCATTTTCTTGATGCGGGTATCTATATTGCCACGCACCCACTTCACTTCCACGTCATCACGCATCGCAAGAAGCTGTGCACTGCGCCTCAGGCTGCTCGTTCCAATGACACTGCCGGCAGGCAGATCCTTGAAAGCCACATTGCCATTCGACAAGAAAGCATCCCGCTTATCTTCACGTTCAGGGACACAGGCAATGGTGAATTCCGGGTCCAGGGCGCTTGGTACATCCTTAAGGCTGTGGATGGCCATATCAATCTCCTTATTGGCAAGCGCCTGTTCGATCTCCTTTACAAACAGTCCTTTGCCGCCTACCTTCGAAAGCTGGACATCGACGATCCTATCGCCTTTTGTAACAATCTCCTTGATATCGATCTCCATATCAGGAAATTGTGCTTTCAGACTGCTGATGAACTGTTTGGACTGGGTCATCGCCAAGTCACTGCGTCTTGAACCCACGGTAAATTTTCTCATATTACTTCTCCTTTAGTAGCTCCAGAAATGAAAACTGGAGAGTTGTGTGATGAATAGATAGTTCAGCATGCAGATGATGAAGATTGCGATGTTGAACCAGGCAAAACGGTAGGTGCTGCGTTTTATCTTCAAGTAGACGAACAGCCCTGCATAAAGCAGGATGACGAACAGCGTACCGAGCACCTTGAAATCCTTGAATATTTCGATGCCGTATATATACAGACCCCACTGGATGCCGAGAGAAATACTGATCAGCATGGACAGTACACCAATTATCAGTGTCCGGATCATCGTCTTTTTGGCCGTTTCAATACTGAAGAGCGAAAAGAAAAGACGGTTGAAACGCTTCTTTTTCAGATTATCATACTGGATGATATATATCACGGCATGGAGCACCGAGATGAAGTATAGTACATATGCAATCAGTGCCAGTGCGATATGGATGATCAGAAGCTCGTTCATGATCGCCGAGACGCCTGTCACTCTATTGTAGGAGACCGGCGCAAATGTATAGATGGAGAACAGCACAAATGCACAGAGCACATAGAGTGCAAAAGCAATCTCCGAATCGCTCCACCGGTAATGGATCAGCCCTGTAATGATGATAAGGGTTGAAAATACATATATGCCTTCAAAGGTCGTCTGTATCGGAATCCGCCCCAGTGCTATGCCGATATAGACGAAAGTGACGACCTGGAGGACGGCTGCAATGATGACAAGATAAAAGGAAACCTTTCTGGCAAGCCGATTCCTGAAAAACAGATCGTAGCTTAGCACAGAAAGGCCCAAAAAATATAATAATAGAATAAATTCATGACTGCGGAACATCATATCCATATGGTTTCCACCTTATTCGATTGCCAGCTCCTGCTTTCGCGCCGACAGTTTTTCCTGCTGTTTGGCTTTCTCCTGCTGTATGACTGCCTCGACTTCTTCGTCAATGCCGAAGAGCTGCTTGATTTCATCGAGTTTTTCACCGGCTTTTCTGTCTCCGGAAATTTCCTTTGTATAGATGATCGGGTCTTTGAGCATCTGGTTGATGATGCTCTTCATATGCTTGGAAACGATTGTACGTTCACGCTCTGTCATATCCGGCATCTTTCTTTCGACGCTCTCGAATGTTTCTTCATGGATGGACAGTGCTTTGGAACGCAGTGCCTGGATGACCGGTACGACACCGAGCATGTTGACCCATTCTGTAAACTTGTCCATACTTTCGGCAATCATGCCTTCAATCTTGGCTGCTTCCTCCTGCCGGGTCGATAGATTGGCATCCACAAGTCCCTGCAGATCATCGACATTATACATATAGACGCTGTCTATTCCACCGATCGACGGGTCGATGTCGCGCGGCAATGCGATATCCATCATGATCAGCGGCTTTCCATTGCGTTTCGCCATCGCCACGTCCATCACTTCTTCTGTAATGACGTAATTGCGTGACGCTGTACTGGATATGACGATATCCGTATTCGCAATTTCTGATTCCAGCTGGTCCATGGGCGCACTTTTCCCATTGAACTGCCCTGCGAGGCGCGCTGCCTTCTCTTCGGAGCGGTTGACGACAGTCACATTCCTGATTCCGTTGGAAGTCAGGTTCAAAAGTGACTGCTCCGCCATTTCGCCAGCACCGATGACAAGCACCTTACGATTATCGACGCGTGAAAATATCTTCTTCGCCAGCTCCACTGCAGCATAGGATATGGATATTGCGTTCTTCGAAATATCCGTCTCACTATGGCCGCGCTTAGCTACCGTAATGGCTTCTTTGAAAAGCTTGTTGAAGATGGTACCTGTCGTATGCTCGGTCTGGGCAGTAAAGAATGCTTCTCTGATCTGTCCAAGAATCTGGGTTTCTCCGAGAACCATCGATTCCAGGCCGGAAGCGACACGATAGAGATGCTCCACCGCTTCATCGCCGACTTTGATATCCGTAATCCTTTTTACCGATGCCAGATCCAGATCGAACCAGTCTGCAAGAAACATCTGGGAATAGTATTTTCCTGTATGGACCTGGTCGCTGACCACATAGACTTCCGTTCTGTTGCACGTGGACAGAAGTACAGCTTCAAGCACGCTTTTCTGCTCTCTCAATCTGTGCAGCGCCGGAATGACCTCTTCATCCTGGAAAGCCACTTTCTCTCTTTCTTCCACACTTGCCTTTCTGTAATTCAGACTTAATGCAATAACATGCATCCGAATTGCCCCCCACTATCCTATTATGCCTCGTCTCTGGACACTTTCAATACTATTATTTTAACAGATTATACATACATAATCCACGTTACGTCCTTATTTATATTGATTATTATTAAGAACTTTTTGTGAACAAAACTACACAAACTTGGAGATGGCATCCATCACTTTAGGTATATTATTCTTATCCAGGGAGGAAAAAGGAATGATGATATCATCCTGTTCAAAGTCGATTGTGCTGCGCACAATCTTAAGGTGCTTTTCGACTTTGCTTCTCGGTATCTTGTCCATTTTTGTACATATGAGAATTACCGGTATTTCAAAATGCTTGAGGTAGTTGTACATCAGTACGTCATCTTCCGTCGGCTTATGTCTCAGGTCGATGAGCTGGATGACAGCAGAAAGGGGTTCTCTTTCGGCCAGATAGCTCTCGATCATCTTCCCCCACTGTTCACGTGACTTCTTGGACTGCTTGGCATAGCCGTAGCCTGGTACATCGACAAATATGAACTGGTCGTCCATATTATAGAAGTTCAAAGTCTGCGTCTTGCCGGGCTTCGATGATGTCCGGGCCATATTCTTACGCCCCGCCACAGCATTGATGAATGAGGACTTTCCTACATTGGAACGGCCGCTCAAAGCAATCTCCGAAAGACCTGTATTCGGGTACTGTTCACTGCCGACAGCCGAGATGATGATGTCTATATTATTAGGGTTTATTTTCATCGCTATCTTCCTTTCAGTAAAAAGAGCTGTCCAAAAATCAGACAGCTCTTTCATATATTATGCACTTTTACGGTTCAGGTAGATCTCTTCGCCGTTTTCATTGAAGAGCAATGGATCTGCTTCCTCTTCAATTGTTGCTCTTGTGATCTTGACCTTGCGGATCTCATCATTGGATGGCACGTTGAACATGATGTCCACCATGCGTTCTTCGATGATTGAGCGCAGTCCACGTGCACCGGTTTTTCTTTCGATTGCAAGTTCACTGATGGCGTTCAGCGCATCTTCATCGAATTCCAGTTCCACGTTATCAATTTCGAGCATCTTCTGATACTGCTTGACGAGCGCATTCTTCGGCTCTGTCAAAATGGAGTTCAGTGCAGTTACATCAAGCTCTTCGAGGTAGCTGATGATCGGCACACGGCCGATGAACTCAGGAATGAGACCATAGCTCTGAAGATCATCCGGGCGGACTTTGGACATCAGTTCATCCTTATCATTCGCCTTGCCGGAAGCACCACCGAATCCGATGACTTTCTCACCGATACGTCTTTTGATGATTTCGTCCATGCCATCGAACGCACCACCGAGAACGAAGAGGATATTCTTCGTATCGATCTGGATGGATTCCTGGTTCGGATGCTTTCTGCCACCTTGCGGCGGTACGCTTGCCGTTGTGCCTTCAAGAATCTTCAGGAGTGCCTGCTGGACACCTTCACCGGAGACATCTCTTGTGATGGAGGTATTTTCACTCTTTCTGGCGATCTTGTCGATTTCGTCGACATATATGATACCCTGCTCTGCACGTTCAACATCAAAGTCCGCTGCCTGGATCAGACGAAGCAGAATGTTTTCGACATCGTCACCGACGTAGCCCGCTTCAGTAAGACTGGTTGCATCCGCAATTGCGAAAGGTACATTGAGTGTTCTTGCCAATGTCTGCGCGAGAAGTGTCTTACCACTACCGGTCGGACCGATCAGAGCAATATTACTTTTGGAGATTTCCACGCCATCTTCCTGGTTCTGGTTGATACGCTTGTAGTGGTTGTAGACTGCTACACTAAGCGCACGCTTGGCATTTTCCTGCCCGATGACATAGTCATTCAGCGCACCCAGGATTTCCTGCGGTTTTGGTATTTCCGTGAAGACCTGCGTCTTTTCGGATTTCAGTTCTTCTTCGATGATTTCATGGCAGAGTTCGATACATTCGTTACAGATGTAGACACCGCTGCCAGCGATCAATTTCTTTACCTGTTCCTGATCCTTACCACAGAAGGAACAAGTTAGATTTGTGTCGTCTTCATTAAATTTAAACATATTCAACACCTCTTTTTTCATTCCTGTAAAATATACTAGATATCATCATCAAAATCAAATATCCAGTTTGTAATCGTTACAAACGAGGAGCTCTGCAACAAAGTGCTGCAGAGCTCCTCATAATTGGAGTCCAGATTATTTCTGTTTTCTGTTGTCTACAAGTACGTCAATCGCCTTCTGTACTTTAAGGTCTTCCTGGAGCATGGAGAGATCGCCGAGAGTAGATTTGATGTCTTCCACGCCGATACCGAACTGTCCGCTCATCTTTTCAAGTTCCTTGTCGACATCTTCGTCTGCTACTTCGATATTCTCGTCAATTGCAATCTGCTTGAGAACAAGGTTCGTACGCACACGTTTCGCTGCATCGTCCTTCATCTGGTCACGGAGTGCATTTTCGTCCTGGCCGGACAGCTGCTGGTACATCTCCATGTTGATGCCCTGCTGGGATAGACGCTGCTCGAATTCCTGAAGCATTCTGTCTGTTTCAGTTTTGATCATCGCATCCGGTACATCGATTTCAGCATTGTCGGAAGCCTGCTCGATGAGCTGTTCCTTCATTGTAGTATCTGCTTCGTTCTCTTTTGATTCCTTGAGGTCCTTCTCAAGCTTTTCTTTCAGTGCGTCTACGGATTCAACGTCCTGATCGAGTTCTTTTACGAGATCATCGTCAAGTTCAGGAACCTCTTTGGATTTGATGCTGTTGATTTTGACTTTGAAAGTCGCTTCTTTGCCAGCGAGTTCTTCAGCATGGTATTCCTCAGGGAAAGTGACTTTGATGTCTTTTTCCTCTTCGATGTTCATGCCGACGACCTGCTCTTCGAAACCAGGGATGAAGTTGCCGGAGCCGATTTCAAGCTCATAGCCTTCAGCCTGTCCGCCTTCGAACTGCTCATCACCAAGGTAGCCGTCGAAGTCGAGGTTGACGAGGTCTCCCTCTTCAACACTGCCTTCTTCCTTCACTACCATATCAGCATGTGATTCAAGCAGGCTGTCGATTTCTTTCTGGACGTCTTCTTCAGTCACTTCAGTGTCGAGCTCTTCAGCTTCAAGACCTTTGTATTCGCCGAGTTTGACTTCAGGCTCAACAATCACTTTTGCAGTGAAGATGAGGTCTTTGCCTTTTTCCATCTGCTCGATGTCAACTTCCGGCTGGTCGACCGGGTTGATGTCAGCTTCTGTCACTGCTTCTGTGTATGCTTTAGGAAGCAGGATATCAAGCGCATCCTGATAAAGTGATTCTACACCGAAACGCTTTTCAAACATCTGGCGCGGTACTTTACCTTTTCTGAATCCAGGAATGCTGACTTCTTTAGATACTTTTGTGAATGCTTCGTTCAGGGCGCCATCAACTTCCTTGGCAGGCACTGTTACTGTCAGTATACCTTCGTTACCCTCTTGTTTTTCCCACTTTTGAGACATAATCTAATTCCTCCGTAAATACGTAATTTCAATTAACCAATATAGTATAACATATCACTTTTTTATATCCAACATTTGATTTCGCAAGGTATTCTACGTCATCGAGCGTTCAACCTTGCGTATCCAATCGACTACCGCCACATCTGCTTTAAAGTCATGATCCAGATTGAGCATGCCGAACAGCTCGCTCATGTAGCCCAGATAGAGCGCTTCATCATCAAATGATGGAAATACGGGATAGCAGTGGACCGCATGGGACATCAGCATGCCCTCTGCCGCTTCCCTGAACTCAGGCATCCTGTTCTCCACTTCTTCCATTACAAGCTTACGGACACCGCTGAACAATGGACTTTCTTCAAGTTCCGGCAGTTCGGCCGGTACAACCTGGATTTCCTGCTCCATCTTTAGAACACTGATTTCTTCCTGGTCTTCAATCGCTCTCAAATAAAGCAGCATGAAAGTCAAACACGTATGATTCCGCTCCACAGACAGTGCCTCGCGTACCATATCCCTGTGACCGGCATCTGCATCTTCAATGAGATCTCTCAGAAACTCCATCTTTTCGAAATCAGGCATCTCTCCGTATTCCGAAGTGGATACAATTCGCGTCTCGGCTTCAGGTTCATGCATCTGCGCCACCTTCTCATCCATCGCCCGCTTCGCCTCATGTCTGAATGCGGCAACATCGATGCGGAAACGCTGGGGAATGTCCTCTTCCATGAGATGGTCCGAAAACTCGATCACTTCAAAGTACCGTTCCTGCTTGAGCAGCGACTTCAGAAGATGGTGCATGTGCACATCGTAATTGCCGACGCCTTCATTCATCTGCAGCAGCGCATACTCCATCACCTCATCGTGCCTATCTTCATATGAAAGCGATTCGTAGAACTTTTCCATGAAAGAGATATCAGGCAGCTGCTGCTCGGAATACATTCTGAACTTATTGATGAAACTGGCATATTCACCATTCTGGTAGTCACGCTCCAGATCCCGCTCCATCTTCTGCAGAAACCTCCGATGTGAGACGATCTTATCTTTCATAGGCATCCCTGATGATCAGTTCACTCCATGATTCGTAAGGCGACCTTTCAGACAGCTGGTCATCCCGTTCCCAGATCAATTCGAGTGTGTCTTCTTCATGCGACGCCACATCCGCTTCCTCGACCGTCACCTTGAAAACCACGCCGATATGGACACGGCCGACCGCGTTATCATCATCATTGATCAGACCGACGATTTCGATGTCTTCGAGCTGTTCCTGGGACAATCCCACTTCTTCAGAAAGTTCCCGACCTGCATTGATATAAAGCTTCTCTTCAATGCCGGAAGCATCAGGCACATCATTCATATGCCCCCCGACACCGATCGACAGCATACCATGCAGGCGCGCCTCGCCGCCACCCGTCAGACGTTTGTATACGAGTGTTTTACCTTTGTCGGAAGTGATGATGACATAGCCGATCAGCTGCTTGTACGCTGGATCCTCCTCCATGTCACCCCGGCGCTTGACCTCGAATTCGGAAAAAGTCGAAAGGATCCTCTCGTACCTTCTATCATTCATGCCAATAAAGCCATTGAAGGCATCCGCCTCATTATTAAAAAGAACATCCCTCGGTACTACGAGAATAGGTTCATCAAATTTACTCATACGTATTCTCCTTTTTATAAATTCATTACAAGTTTATAGAAGGGAGCGGGGTTTGTAAAATGAAAAAGAGACAGCAATTGATGATTACTGTCTCGATATGACTGTATCCCGGAACTTTGCTACTTCTTTTGCAACATAGTCTAAAGAAAGTGCTTCATCGGTGCGGCGTATACGGCTGGATAGGCGTATTGATCACGGACGCCGGAACTTCAATCGTAGTCCCCATTTCGATTTCATAAGGTGTAGAGAAATTGTTGGCGGCCCGTAGTTCTTTTGCCGTCAGACCATAGTGGGAGGCGATCTCTTCCAGGGATTCGCCCGCTTTCACCTTGTGTTCATCCCTTATCTTCTCAATCTTGCATGCCGACTGCTTATAGGTCGGCTGTTTAGAAATCGGATCTACGAAGTCGTTGGTCAGATTATTCGCCGACTCTTTCTTTTCCAGGTTGCCAAAGTGGAAAGGTAAGAATATCAGTCCTTTCTGAACTATCTCCCCGATACGGGCAGGCACTTCAACCTCACCACGTGGAGAGGATATGCGCACGACTTCGCCTTCGACGATTCCGAGTTCCCTGGCATCTTCTGTATGGATCTCAACATAGTTATGCGGGGCTGCCATGTGCAGCATCGGTGCACGTGCCGTCTTGGTTCTCGTATGCCAGTGCCAAACTGAACGACCTGTCGTCAGCCACATCGGATACTCGTCATTCGGCTGTTCAAACGGTGGCAGATGATAGGTTTCCTGAAGTATCGCTCTGCCTTCTGCACCAATCTCCCGAAATTCTTCCTTCGACAGCGCGCGGCCGGTAAACTGATCCTTGCCGAAGACTTGGGCGTCATCCACAGTAGTATGGAATTTATAGTCCGAATAAAGTCTCGGTGTGCCTGTGGATTTCTCATCCGGCACCGGCCAGCGCATGCCATTCAGTGATTCCAGACGCGCGTAGGTAATGCCTGTCATATCACACGGTCTGCCTTTTGTGATGCGTTTGAACTCTTCAAAGCATTCTTCAGGTGTTGAGTAGTCGACCAGCGGCTGTCCATCCCTATCCTTGAATTCCATCCGCTTTGCAAAGTCCAGCAGTATCTCAAAGTCAGACCGCACACCGTCTGGTGGCTCTACTGCCTTTCTGGAAATGGTGACAGTGCGATCGGCATTCTCCATAGTCCCTTCCTTTTCACCCCACATGGCAACCGGAAGAATGACATCAGCCACGGCCGACGTCTCTGTCAGGAATGGATCCTGTACCACAACAAACACGCTTTCAAGTGCTTTCTTTATACGACTGCGGTTCGGTAGAGAAACAAGAGGATTTGTACCGATATTCCAAAAGAAGCCGACTTCTTCCTTTTCAATGTGGGTGATGATTTCTTCAATCCCTTTTTCCGGACCGGCAGGCAGCGAATCCTGGTCCACATTCCACAATTCCGCCATTTCCTTCATATGTGCAGGGTTGGTCGGATTGCGGTGCGCCGGATAGGTACCGACACCCCCAGCCGTCCGGTTTGCGGATGAACTTGGCTGCCCGGCGGTATGGAGTGGTCCACAGCCCGGCTTGCCGATAAGACCACGGATCAGATGGAAGTTATTGATGGCAACGCATGCTTTCGTCGCCTCGGCACTCTGAAATGCCCCTTGAAGTGTCGTCGACACCAGGGAAGGTGTGTCGCACATGACTCTATAGAATTCCTTGAGATGATCTTCCGGTATGCCGGTACTCTCAGAAGTTTTTGCGAGCGTCCACCCTTTTACGGATTCCTTCATCTTCTCGTATCCGACCGTATGTGCTTCAACGAATGCCTTATCCACTTTGTCCTGCTCGATCAGAGTATTGATCAGACCATTCATCAGTGGAAGATTGGATCCGGGCGATAACTGCAGGTGCAGATCCGCTTCTTTTGCCGTCAGCGTCTTCCGCGGATCCACTACAATAAGATAGGGTTTCCCTGTCCGTACTTTGCGTTCCATGATCCGTTCGAACAGTACTGTTCCCGATTCCGCAACATTGTGGCCGAACAGCATCAGTGTGTCCGCTTCGTCGATATCATCGAAGGAAGCCGGCGTACCGTCAGCACCGAATGACTGCAGCAGTGCAAATTCGACAGTGGAAGTACATAGTCTGGTATTCGCATCCAGCAGATGTGTCTGCAGCCCAGCACGCCCCACTTTGGCAATTGTGTAATAGTCTTCAAAGAAGCCTTGCCCTGTAGAGTAGATGCTGACACTGTTATTGCCTTTCTCATCAAGAGACTGCTTCGCCTTATCGACAACCAGCTGCATTGCCTCCTCCCAGCTTGCAGGCTCCAGTTCACCGGATTGGTTCCGGATCATTGGCGTCTTGAGCCGATCAGGTGCATTATTGGCATGCCACTGGTTTTCCCCCTTCGGACCGAGTCTCCCCCGGTTGATCGGATCTTCACCATTCCCTTTTATGCCTACAATCTTGTCATCCTTTACAGCAACATAACAGCCACAGCCGACCGAGCAGAGCCCGCAGGTGCTGTATACCCATTTGTCCACTTCGCCCTGGCTATATACATTTTGGTCGATTCGCTCATGTTTCCATCCCATCAGTTGACCCTCTCCTCCGGTAAGTAGAATGTTGGTATGAAGTATTTGGTAGTCGACTCGCCGTATTCTTCATCCAGCTTGGATGCAATTTCGATCAGATCATCCTGCATATCGTCGAGCATCTTCTGCAACGATGCCATCAGCTCTTTTGAAGGATTGTCATCTTTATAACCAATCCATCCCGTCGCACGTCTCCACTCAGCGAAATAGGGATTTACTTTCTGGTTGGCATGGAACAGTGCTGAACAATTGGTCTTGATATCCTTAAGCTCAGTTTCCCCTTCCTCGAACTCCTCTATCAGCCGCTCCAGCATATACTCCTGCTCTTCAAGACAGCTGCGAAGCAGTACCACAAGCGGATGCTCAAACGGTTCAATTTCATCCAGAACTATGCGATTATCTTTCTGGATATCCGTAAACAGTTCCTCAAATTGATAACTCAATCGGCATCTCCCCTTTGCAAATTTTTACTAGATTATTCCCTATACATAAGAAGAGAAACGGATATATACATAATTATCCTACAGTTTTCATGTAGAAAAGTTTCACCTATAGAAAAAAATCAACCCTACTTAACAAAGTAGGGTGGATGACTATTAATATATTCTACTCGCATGCCCAGCCATCTTTATCTCTATCCATCTTAGGTTGATATGCAGCATGTCCTTGTGCTACACCATCTGGATACACTGTTTTGAGTTCAGTACAGTTCTGGAAGAACTCGCTTGTTTGAGCAGGTTCACTTGTTGCCTGCTCTGATGTCGCTGGTTCGCTCGTAGCTGGTTCGCTTGTCGGTTCAGGTTCCGGCTCTTCACTATTGAAACCTTCCCCACCAACATTTACATAACCCGATATGGACCATACACCGATCTGCTGATCTTTCGCTTTCTGTTCTGCTGCACGGAATTCGGATAGATACCTTTGTTGCTCGTAGATATATCCGACACGTGCAAGTCCTTCTTCGAGCAGCACTTCATGTACATTTGCGTCATCAGCATACAGATATACAAGCTCTCTGTCATAATGGTCCGTCTTTGCTCCGTCATCATACTCAATGTATAGCTGATCAGCAGCATTCACTAGATCTGTTAAACGTGCAGAAGCATCTTTCCCGAATGGCTCGACTGGTTTATTCGGATGTACCGTTTCAGGTGTGTCAATGAGAAGCAGCCTGAGTTTCAGCTCATTACCATCATCGTCAAGTACGTTCACTGTATCTCCGTCTACAACCCTGTATAGGTTGACCGGAATCAGGCCATCTTTGGGCGCAGCTTCTTTCTTCGCCTCTTCCTCTGCTTTCGCCTCAGCCGCCTTCTCTTCTTCGATCGACTTCTCCTCTGCAGCTTCTGCTTTTTCTATCGATTCTTCTTTGGCTTTGGCAGCCTCGATGGACTCCTCTTTCTCTTTTTCCTTCTTGGCAGCCTCGATGGATTCCTCTTTTTCTTTCTCTTCGGCTTCCTTAGCGGCTTTTTCTTCTTCAGCTTTTTTCTCTGCAGCAGCCTTCTCTTCCTCTGTTGTCGTTTCTTCGGTTGGCTCTTCCGTGACCTCTTCAGTCTGTTCCTCAATCTCTTCTTCCGTCAGTTCTTCGCTTTCTTCATCCGCTAGCGCAGTCTGGTCGGCAGGCTCTGCAACCTCATCCGAAACCAAAGCAAACATGAAGAACAGGACAAAACCGGTCGCAAATGCAATTCCAGCTCTCCTGAGGTGTCTGCGAGGGCTCTGGTTATTGGACTTGGATCTCAATGCCAAAGCAATGAATACAAACATCGCAATTGATACGAAGATCCATAACATCATAGCCATGTCCACCAGGGCAAAGCCACTGCTTATGAGTCCCAAGAAGACGACAAGAAGACAAGTCGCTATGAAGGAATAAAGCGACGCTTTCCATGTACTATGATATGCCTCCCCTTTGTTTTCCCGGATGAAACCAAGCACGAATAGAGCGATGGTTGCGACTACACCTAAAAATATTAAGAGTCCTACAAAAGTTCCCACTGCTTCCCCTCCAATATATGCAATTTACATCATTTTACACCATTTGGAGAAGGTTTTAAATATTATTTCAGAATTCTTCCAAATCTATACAGAAATCTATCTTTAAGGTTGCAGGAATAGAAACCACATCGTCCATTGATATTGAGGTACTGCTTCCCATGGCAGACCAGAAAATAAAAATCAAATAGCATATGATAGATAATTCCTGATTATATTACCGATTAATCCACCTTAAAAATACCTCGACGTTCTTTCGACTGATTTTCCCACCTGTAAAACGATCAATTTGTCTAAATGGCATGTTAATAACAAAGTACACGTTATTTGCCGTTAATGGTTTTCCAATCTTTTTGAAGAAAAAATGGAAGAATATAATAGAGTGATATAGCATTTTTCCCAACCAGTTCTTATACTGCGCCTGGTTAATTGTGTCGTTCATTCCTAGGTCATCAATACGATTCCATTTTGTAGAGGGCAACCTTTTCCCTAGCAGTTTCTCAAATTCTGTATCAGGGATATCCTTTACTTTGACCGATGAATAGTGTGGAAATTCATGCTTCAAGAAGACAGATGGCGAAACACCATCCATATCAACAGTTTCCTCCAGATGTATCTCTTGTATGGAACTACCTATTTGAATCTTGTATTTCCCCGATTCGATTTCCCAATCCTTCCGTTCAGAATTATAGTAGGAGAAATCTCGTTTTGTTAACTCAAGTTTAACCCGCTTTGTTTCCCCCGGCATCAGATGGACTTTATCAAAGCCTTTCAGTTCTTTCTTCGAACGGAAAATTTTCGTGTCTGTTTTTTCAATATACAGCTGCGCAATTTCAGCACCAGCCATTCCACCTGTATTTTTCAGATCAAAACTGACAGTAAGACCATCGATCACAATATTGCTATAATCAAAAGTCGTATAGGAAAGCCCATATCCAAATGGATAACGCACCGGCACCTCGGCTGTTTCAAAGTATCTGTAGCCGATGAACAGTCCTTCCTTATGCTCACTTGTTGCCTGATCTCCCGGATAGTACGGCGAAGAAGGTACATCAGCATAATGGATCGGGAATGTTTCGCTTAATTTACCACTAGGATTATGTTTTCCTAATAGAAGGTCAGTCAGCGCTTCCCCGACACCTTGCCCAGAAAGGTAGGTGTGCAAAATACTTTGCACAGAATCTGCGAATGGCAGTTCCAGCGCCCCACCACCAGCTAAAACAACAACGACATTGCCGTTCACTTTCATTATGGATTCAACAAGTTCAAGCTGATTTTCAGGCAGCTTCAGATCTTCCCGATCTACGCCTTCAGCTTCTTTACTTTCATCAAGACCAATAAATAGGATGACTGTTTTAGCAGATTCCGCAAGGCTTGTTGCTTCCTTCAATAATTTACTGCTATTTCCGCCCATGCGCTTAAATCCTTGGGCGTAACCAACTATATTTAACGACGAGTCTTCTAAACTATCCAGCGGACTGCTTAATTTATAAGGATTGATCAGTGAACTCCCTGCACCCTGATATCTTGGATTTTTTGCAAAATCACCAATAACAGCTACTTTTTCATCCTCATTAAGCGGAAGGACATTGTTTTCATTCCTAAGTAGGACCATGGACTGGCGGGCAGCTTCAACTGCCTTATTGTGGTGTTCTTCATAATCTGCCTGTACAGATTCCTTATCATCCAGGCGTACTTTATATATAAGGGACAGCAATTGATCTACCGCTTCATCCAAAACTGATTCATCCAGAGTACCTGCATGTATCGCATCTACAATTTCCTTATTAGTGATTCCATTGGTAGACGGCATTTCAAGCTGGTTATGCGCTTTCAAACCGGCAACACGGTCATTATTTCCACCCCAGTCCGTTACGACAACACCATCAAATCCCCATTCAGAAAATAAAATGTCATTGGCCAAATGCTGGTTTTCATTTGCATATTCTCCATTTACCTTGTTGTAGGAGGACATCATCACATAAGGATTGCTCTCTTTTACAACTTTCTCAAAACCTGTCAGGTAAATCTCTCTAAGGGAACGCTCGTCAACGATTTCATCAATTGTCATACGCATATGTTCCTGGCTATTGACAGCGTAGTGTTTAGGACAGGCCGAAATACCGTTTGACTGAATGCCTTCCACCATTCCACCTGCAAGTTCACCGGTCAGGAATGGATCTTCAGAGAAATACTCAAAGTTGCGCCCACATAATGGGTTACGTTTGATATTCAGACCAGGTCCAAGGAGGACGCTGACCTTTTCACTGCGCGCTTCCTTGCCGATATCCTGTCCCACCTTATAGGCCAGCGAACGATCCCAGCTATTCGCCAGCGTTGCTGCTGTCGGATAGCAGGTTGCAGGTATACTTTTATTCAGACCCAGATGATCCGCTTTCCCGCCCTGTTTACGCAGTCCATGTGGTCCATCGGTCAGCATGATGGATGGAATACCTAGCCGTTCTATCTCTTTTGTATTCCAAAAGTTTTTTCCGGACATCAAGGAAGCTTTCTCTTCCAGAGTCATTTGTTCAATTATATTTTTATGTTTCATTCTGCACCGCCTTAAAGTTATCAAACAATAGGAAGGCGGGCATGGTACGCCTTCCTATTCTGCCAAGAGTAATATCGTCAATTGGAAATGTGCGTTTTGAGTGTTGTATATAATGAATTATGCATACTGTTTCGCAGACCGGCTGTTATCGCTTCCGGATGCTCCTCATGCGCTTCTTCCAATCGCTGCTTTTGATCTGGGGCCGTTAGAACATCCAACATCAGATCATTGCCGGATGTAACAGCTTGTGGTGCTTCCATAAACCCGAATACCGCATCTGAAGATACAACACCTTGAAAGCCCCACTCATCTCTAAGCATTCCATTCAATAATGCAGGGTTTGCCCATTTTCCATCAATATAGGAAAAACTGGACATTGCACCAGTGACACCCGCTTCTTTTACAGCCATTTCAAAAGGACGCAGATGAATTTCCCGCATCGTTTGTTCATCGGACCACACCAGCAGACCGGAACGTGCATTCGTCTCTTGCTCATTCATTATGAAGTGTTTCATGAATACTGTGACACCCTGATCCTGAGCACCTTTCGCCATACCCGCGCCAATCATGCCGTTCAGGACAGGATCTTCCGACATATACTCAAAGTTTCTGCCCCCAAGTGGCGAACGATGAATATTAAGTGCTGGAGCATACCACCCGTGGATTCCGTATGCTTTTGCTTCCTGTCCGATCATATCACCCATCTCATACGCCAGCTCTTTATTCCAGGTGGATGCGACAACGATTTCCGTCGGATAGGCACCGGCTTCAACCTGTTTGAATCCGAAGAAGCTGAATCCGGCAGGCCCATCCATCAGAACTGTATTCGGAATACCGTGTTCATCAATCTCTCTTGTGTGATAGGCACCTTCTGTTACATAATCGATCATCTGATCTACAGTCAACTGATCCAGAAATTCGTCCCATAAAGGATCATCGTAGTCGAGCCCTTTCAGATCTTCCAATAGAAGACCGTTCTCAGCGCCTGTCTCAGGCATTTCCACATCGTCATTATATTCATGCCCCTGAACTCTTTCAATCACTTTATCAGAGGCAACTTTTGAGTCATTCTGGTCTGATGGGTACGTGCCCTCCCAGTCATTACGCGAAAGAACTGTCAATTCATTTTCTGATTCCGTAAAACGGTTCTCGTATTCTGTTCCTGTATCAGTGTCTGTCTGGTATACAATATCTTCAGCTATTTCGAAGTCCAGCGTATCGTCGATTTCATGGACGTTCCTGCCAAGTTTAATTTCATATGTTCCATTCTCCAAAATGTAGTTCTCATCTGATATATCGTAAGAAGCCATGTCTCTTGTATCATAACTGATGGTCAATACTTCAGACTCTCCTGGTTCAAGTGAGCCTGTTTTCTCAAATGACACCAGGTTGATGGCAGACTTTTCAATGCCTCCTGGAGTATAGGGCGCAGAATAATAAAGTTGAACAACATCTTTACCAGCCACTTCGCCTGTATTCGTCACTTCAACCTCCAGTTCGATGGAATCATTATCCAATTCCTGGTCGACTATATTCCAATCAAATGTGGTATAGCTCAGACCGTGTCCGAAAGGAAATTGAACGGCTTGATTGTAGCCTTCTTCATCTCCTTCATAAAAAGTTTCATAATACCTGTATCCTACGTAGATGCCTTCTTCATAGTTGAGATAGGCTTTATCCAGATTATCATACTTGTAGTCTCCAAAATTTTCACTCGCAGGTGAAGATTCAGTATCATACGCATACGTATCTGTAATACGGCCTGAAGGATTCAGTTCCCCTGAAAGAGCCTCGGCGAGAGAACGTGTTCCCAATGGACCCGGCGTCCCTGTCCAGATAACAGACTGGATACTTGGATACGCCTCGACAAATCCGAGCTCCAGTGTATTACCAGCGTTAACCACAATTGTAACGTTGCTGAAGTTGTCAGTTACTTTTTCAATCAGGCGATCCATTTCATCTGATAGTTTCAATTGATTATCACTTATATCTGAAGCCTCTACACCCTCCGATTGAACGATGATCATCGCATTTTCAGAGTATGCTTTCGCTTGGTCTATAGCTTCATCTGATACATCGGGTTCACCTGCTGCTTCATCACTGCTCACCATCCCTTTGAAGACTTGAACAATCCCGGCATCTGTATTTCCTACGGATTCTTCCAATTCAGGCAATCCAGCGTAGTAATCATATAGGTCCTCATTGTAATCAATCCCTGCATCTGCAAGTGCGTCGAATAGATTCACAGCACGACTCAGATCGGATGCACCAGACCCACCCCCGCCATACTTGAACGTAAAGGCTGTGGAGCCAAACACATTGATCTTTTCATCTTCCAATGGCAGAGAATCATTATCATTCTTTAATAACACCAGTCCTTCATCCGCAATCTCTTCTGAAACCTGATCAGCGGCTGCCCTTGCTTCATCGGCTTCTTCGCTTGTTGTATCAATTGTAATATGTTTACCACTCAAGTTTCCAACTACACTTGCAACTGTAGGTCCTACCGTCACCACAATGACCAGTAGCAGTGCAGCCAGTACGGACCAGCCTGCGAAACGTACTGGTCTATTTTTTAGTTTCCTATACATTCTGGCATCTTTTTTCGCCGCTCTTCTTTCTTTACGGCTTGAGGTTTTCAATTCTTCTTTTCTTTGCTGTTTCTGCTTTTTTCGCGAAAGTTTATCACCTTTAATTTCTGCCTTTCGTTCTGTTCCCGGCAAAGCAGCAATTTCCTGTTTTCTTTCTTTACGCTTCGCCTTATCTGTCTTCACACGATGCAGTATTTCCTGCTTCTTCTCTCTTTTCTTTTTAAAGTACTTGAACATGAGGTTCCCCCTTCAGCTTTTGGCCCTTTTAAATTTGGATTGCTGTCCAGCTTCATCTAATTCCGTTCTGATAATTTTACGTTGTTCTGCCCAACATCCTCCTGGTTGAAATGAATGAATGAGTATATGTAGCATCAAGTGCAATCCTGTCCATCAGATGCGGACTTCGCAGTTCCAATTCAAATCAACAAACACTGCATCCGATACCATAAAGATAACGCTTTCATTTAAAACCAAAAAAATTGGTTCTTTCTGACTCTATTTTTAAAAACTGATCGCACTATTCTGATTAGATGCATGATTAATGCTTTGCCAGACCTCCCCGCATCTATTATCCGAAAGAATAATTAGAAGTATTTTCTTACAGAATTAATTACAATATACTATCTGACACCTCCGTATACATTCCATTATTTAATAAGTGCTGTTCCGATTATTGACTTATATAATAAATGAACACTGTCATTATTTAATGACAGCGTCCATTTTGTGCTTCTCTTATATTCAGATGTACGGTTTCGGAACATACCAGCTGGTCTCAATATGCACGTTTTATCTCGATCAATTGTATTTCATGCGGTTGCAATGACGTTTCCAGGCTGTACGCTTTTCGTGCAGAAACATGCTCGATTTCAACTCCCGGTTCCGATCTTCCTCTAATATATTTTATTGTATCCTTGTCCATAACCTCGGGTGCTCCGATATCGACCCAAGCATCATAGGAAGATCCCTGTTGGCTGTTAACATACTGCTTCTTTACTATGTACTCCCCATCTAGATCCTTTAAAGTTAAGTGAATGGACTTGACACGTTCATCCTCAAATACCTTATGACGACTCGTCGGTGACAGTTGGGAATAATCAAATGATCTGTATAAGTGGTTGGGATGATTGTAATTGATAAGGAGTATCTGGTAATCTTCGCCGCTTCTGGTGATGATCATATCATCATCTTTTGCCACAAGATATTCACCAAGCCTGCTTAGGAAAAGGAATGCATGGTATCCGGCCTTTTTGATGCCATTATAAGTCAATAGACCAAATCCGCCATGGAAGAGCGGCTGCTCCAATCGGAACTCATCGAATATGTCCGTAAATGTCCAAAAACCCATTCCTTTTACTTTTTCAAAGTTTTCGATAACGCTTTTAGTAATGAAAGTTCCCATATAACATGTATCGTGTAACAGGTCCCTGCTATCAGGATTCGCATTCCATTCCGTTATCCACAGTTCTTTATTGATTGATGGCAATCCTCTACTCTTATCGATGATGTGGTCAATGCGGGCAGAAAAATTATCTTCATCACCCAGCATAATGCTGCCTGATTCCGCTATTTCCTGGATACCGGTTTTTGTTAATGCATCATCACTCTTTATCTGTGGTGTCTCAGATTGAGTCGGAATATTAGTGGATAGATTATAGACATGGAAAGAAAAGAAATCTACACCAACCTCTTCCTTATGGGTAAAGGCCTCAAAATCATCTAACCATTTTTGACTCCTAAAAAAATCAATGATTCCAAATCCTCCAATTTTTATTTCAGGATCAATTGCTTTGATGCATCTGTAGCTCTCCGCATAAAAGGCAAAGAACTCCTGCCTCGTCCCAGCCCAGAACTGTTCCACTTCCGGTTCATTCCAAAACTCAAAATACCATGTTCTGACTTCCTGCAGTCCATATCGATTAATCAGATGCCTGAAGAATGCATCCAGTAGACCAAGCCATCTCTCCATGTCTTTTGGCGGGGATATGAATGCCTCCCATGAAAATAGTTTTTTATCAGTACTTGCCAGATCCTTCGGCATAAATCCTAGTTCAATAAAAGGTTTCAGACGGACCTCAAGCAGGTTGTCCAATAGAGAGTCGATATGATTGAATTTAAAATAGTAGGAGCCATCCGATCTTTCATTATAGACCAGGAGCTGATCTGAAAAGATTCCATGGAATCGAATATATTCGAACCCAATCTCGTCCTGGATCTGTTTCAATTGATCATAAAAATCCTTTCTCAGCGCGTGAGGCGCAAAACCGAAAGTCATCAATTCTGTGAAAGAGCGATTTATTCCTTTTGAATGTCTACTCAGATCAATTGTTTTGGGTTCTACTTTTTTAACTGTGGAACCACCAATATCTTTACGATCCAGGTATTTGAATAGGTTTACGAATGATTCCTTGCTGTTGATGCTCAAGTAATCCTTTATGACGCCTTTCTTCAACTCTATTCGGTATTGTTCCCGATATTGTATTGGTGTTATCCCCATTGTTTCCTTGAAGACCCTGTAATAAGACTTGCTGTCTGGAAACCCAAATTTGAGTGCTATATCTGTTACAGTCTCATCTGTTGTCCGTAAAGTCAGCAATGATTTATTCAAACGCATATTATCCAGGTATTTCTTCAGGGATACTCCCACATTCGACTTGAAATACCTTGATAGATAATGGGGATTCAATGAAAACTCTTTTGCCACATCCTGCAATCCAAAATGGACTTCCATACATTGTTCATTCATATATTGAAGTATATTTACGAGCCTCTGATCATCTTCCAGCCGCTTTTTCTTTGCTTTTGCCGGAACTTCAAAATGTTCCAGAAGAATGACTACAAGATCCAACAGCATTTTTTTAATCTTAAGATCGTAAAGGTTTTTCTGATTCAATACCAGGTCCATCATATTGGCCAGAATATATTTTATCTCATCCAATACAAATATGGATTCATCTTCTACTTCTTTTGAGTTTAAATAGAAGCTTTTCTGCTCAATATCAATATCCAGATTTCTGAAATATCTATTGTCATATTGCAGAACCAACAGATGTGTCTGCCCAAACCCGGTCCTGGAGCTGATGAAATGCAGTTCATTTTCATTCACAAGAAAAACATCACCCGTCTCCAGTCGGTAGTCATCCTGGTTGACCCTGATATCCAGTTCCCCTTCCAAAACAAAAAGAATCTCAGTCGCTTCATGCCAGTGAAAGGGAAACTGTTCAACTGTATGTGTGAAAATGTTGATCGGCAGATCAACTTGATAATCTATCTGCTCATATTTGTAGTGCATGCCTCACCGCTCCTCTACAAAATTGTTCATAATCGATATAAAAATAACTACATGGTTTTTCAAGAACTCAGGTATGGTCGTTACTTCTAATACTATCCAAATTGAAAAGGCGTTACAATAAGGTTGTAGAAAAACGCCTGCCATTTCATTATTTTGGATTACAGTAGTAATGTACAAGGAAGTGATAATTAGGTTAAAAATATTACCTTAAAATATATCGCAACAGCTTCAACTCTGATTTTGATTTTAACAAGTGTTTTGCCATTAAACATAGCTATAAACACAACAGATATAAATAAAGAAAGTTAATACTTATTGAATTACTTTTATCTGTAGCATTTTTATCAAACCTGTTTTTACCTGAGACGATAAAGGATGTCTTTTCAGATGTGACGTACCCGCTTAAATAATTTATGCTCGCTAGACTGTCGTCTGCATGTATAACGAGCATAAATTATATCCCCATAGGTTTCACCTCTTGGAATTGCATACGCCTCATCAAACGCCTTTTGCCTCTGATTAAGCTTGCTTACCACATCATCTTTATCTATTTATGTATTTGCATCACAAAAAAGACACCCTAAGAGGTGTCCAGATAGTACTAGTCAAAACTACTTATCTTCTAAAATAATATCAACAATCGCTTCATTACCTGCATAGTCCGTATACTCCTCAACACCTGTAACAATCCATGTTTCACTATATTCTTCAAAGAGAAAATCATCTCCAACTTCTGGTATTTCAGCAATAAAGTTTTGACTTTCGTTCAGACCATCACTGCTTTGTGCATTTATTATAACTTTGTGCACATAACCATCTCCTTTGTTTATGTAGTCAAGTAATAAAGTACTTCACATCATTCGTCCTCGAAATGCAATCTAGATAATCTAAGGTGATCGATTAGCTTATCCATTCTATCTAAAATAAGTAAAAAGTCATAATCTATTTTCCAATGATCTCTATCCATGTCCAGTTTTCTATCACCTTGTCCCAAAGCAAGTATGCCACCTTGCGTAATTATCTCATTTTGAAAAACGAATGGCTTCACAGAATGAGTAAAATCATTCCTGATTTCACTTGTTCTAAATTTGTGGTCAAAGATAATATTCCTCAAGGGTTCTAATTTACATTTTTTAAAGAACTCACGCCTAATATATCTCTCATCGTACTGTAGCTCATTTACTCTGTTTATAAGTATTAATTGTAAATCTTTTAATGTCGATATATCAGATGCTAATCTGTCTAAATGATATAAATACCAATAATAATCCTTGTTTTCTTTTGGTGTTTTACTTAATAAATATTTCTGATAATCAGTGAGTGAGTATGAAGCAAAAAGATTATTAATTGTTATGTTAATAGATTGTATAACAGGATTAACATCTCCTGAAAACTTTAACAATCTAAAACCTAGAGCCCATTCAAGGCTATATCTCCCTATATAGAGATTCAAATATCTATCTCTTAACGCGTTATGGACACCTAAACAGTAATTTTCATCATATTTCATTGGCGAAACCATAAACTCATCCTTTTGTTTAAACATTTCAACAAATACACTATTCATCTTCAAACTAACCTAAGGAAAACCTTCATAAAAACTAATTAGAGAACTGAGCCATTACATTATCGAATATTTTATAATCCCATGTATCTTTTTTAGATAGCTCTATTTTTTTACCGGAATGGTAAGTGAGTGTAACCTTTTGGAGTAGTGGAATTTGTCCTGGACTAGGTTTACTGAAATCTTTCTCGCAAATTTCTATGCACCTAGAATACTTAGTAATCGATAGTTTTTCGCCTATATTCTCTATATTAAGGACGCTCTCATCGTTAACTAATAGAGCACGACTATCAGAATGGAAATATAATATCCTATAATCTCCAACAGAAACATGCCCTTTACTTACTAACTTAACTAAATTTATGAACACAAAAGACTCTTCTAGAAACTGCAAGTTCAATTTACCAATTTCATTTCCTTCAAAATCTTTTTTACTCTCGTGAAATATAGAGGATATCATATCGTAAGCATTTTCTTCTTTTTTTTCTAGATTCATATTCCATTACTCCCTCCTTTATAACTTATTTAAATTATAGCAATATTTAGTATAATAGTCAGTAGCAGGATCTAGGCGACTGCACTTCTTAATATTCAGTGGGATTATCCCAGGAGGTGCGTAGTTATGGCTAGACGTGGAAAATGTTCATGTTCGCCTAAGCGCAGAGGTCCTATGACTGTAAAGGTTTCTCGGTATTACCGTACCGATGGAACCAAGGTTAAGGCCCATAAGCGTCACGTCCCTAAGTAGCCTTTGACGTCGCAATCACAGATTTAACACCAGAAGGAGCCCAGCTCTCCTGCTACATAATAAAAACCTTCCATATTGACGCGATACCCAAAATTGAACTTTCGAGATTATGCTGATTCCAAAGTATGTTCCCTGTATTGAACGGAGGACATGCCTTTTAGTTTTGTCTTAATCCAATTGTGGTTATAAAATTTTACATACTCATGAATTTCCTTTTCCAGTGCCTTATAAGATTCAAATACCTTTTCGTAAAACATTTCCTGTTTGAGCAGACCAAATAGATTTTCCATCAGTGCATTATTCAAGCAATTGCTTTTTCTGGACATGCTCTGACTGACATTATGTGCTTTCAATAGCTCAACGATAGAACAATGTTGGTAGTAGTAACTCTGGTCAGAATGGAAAGTCAGATCATGCATCGGGGCGTCCGCACTTTCCAACGCCTCTTTGATGGATGCTAAAGCAATATCCGAGTTTGGCGTACGACTGACTCTCTAAGAGATGATTTCTGAGTTGTAGGTATCCATCACTGTTGGCAGATACAGCCTGGATCCCGGAACCGACAAAGCAAATTCAGTGACATCTGTTGCACCTTTAAGCATGTTGCGGTTGAGGCAACCACTCATTAATAAAATCAATAACCAGGTTGAAGTGTTTTTGTATGAGTTGTATGTGTCTCTTAACACAAGCGACTTCATTAATGCCTCGGTTAATATCTTTAAATAATTTCGTTTTGATACTTTTCGATTTGCATAGGCAAATGCTCTGACAGTCTCCACCACTGTTTTGCCGACTTGACGGTTGATATAGTGATATTCACCAACTTCAAGCTTCACCTCGGTTTTTAAGGTACGTAACATCTTTTTCAATGGTTTCCACTTTCTTATTCGTCTTGTCCAAGGCTTCGAACTGGATTCTTATAATTTCTATTAGATCCTTTGATGTTTCGCGCTTTCCTATTCTACAAATTTTAGAAAGCCTCTGAGGTGACCCAGCGCTTGAATCGTTTAGTTGCATTTAAATAACTGCTAAAAATGAATGAATATAAACCGGATTCGTTGATTACCGTTTGGTTTTTCTTTGACTTGCCGTATTGATTTGTGACATCAGCTTATCCTCAGAATCAACGTGCTTCCAAATTGCACCTCTAGAATTGGCGTAACCCAAAACATCGGTAACATCTTTTGCGACAAAATATGGTTCATCGTTAACCTGTAATGTTCAAACGTTCTTTTATTTAAAACTGAATATTCTTAATCCTTTTATGCTCTACCTTCTTTTCTAGTATAATATTCCTTAAGGAAGAGGGTGAAATAATGAAATTCAAAGGATTTGATGAGTTCGAAAAGAAACTTAACCGTATTGCTAAAAATGCTCAAGAACTTGATAGCGACAATACTGTGAGCTTCGTAGATTTGTTTCCTGAATCTTTTATGTCTAAGAATACGAAGTATACCAGCATGCAAGAGTTTATGGATGACTTCGACTCTGATATAACAAACGAAGAGTTTAAAGAAATCCAAAACAGCAATGAATGGAATGAGTTTGTAAAGTCAAATTCTAACTTTGCAGATTGGGATAGTATGATCGGAACAGCTACTGAGGAATATGCCGCTAATCAACTATTTGATGGTATTTAATTCTTGTTGTAAATCGGCAATGATTTTTGCAACTCTTTTGTATTGAACTCAATCTCTACACTTGGAAGGTTTTTGGTTTGATTGCTCCTATTAATAGTTTTTCCATAGGATTTGAAAATCTATCAGTCGGCATGACTAAGCGTAGTATGACGATGGATTTCACTGACATTGTATCCGCCTTAAAAGAGCTTGATTATACCTTTGATAGTTTCGGTATATCTGCTGCTCTTCCATTGGTAGATCAATATGGTGAAAAAAGTGTTGAGGATGTAATTCACTCTAATTGCAATCAGGAATTTCTAGATCGTATCAATCCGAATAACTCACTGACTGTCCAAGAGAACTTGCCAGACCTTGCAACTGAATGGTGGGAACACGCTGCATTAAATAAGTAATCTACACCTGCTGACCATCGGCTTTCAATTGATTTACATTCATACGCAATTATACTAAGAAAAATCATGTGCTTCTGTTCTTTATTCATTATATAAGGAGGAAAGAAAATGGCTAATAAAAAGAAAAATATCAAAATGGCACAAAAAGCTGTATTAAAGGATGGGGAAGAAATACAATTTGTACTATCTGGAACTTACGAAACAAAGTCTCTTGGTGCTGATACAGTTAAAAATGGTATCTTGATTGCTACTAAAGAAAGGCTTGTATTCTATGCTTCTAGACTCACTGGGTATGACTCAGAATCATTCAAATATGAGAACATTTCATCTATAGAATCTGGAAAGAAAATGTTAGGAAATACACTGACTTTTTATTCTTCGGGTAATGAGGTTAATCTAAAATGGATTCAAGATGCTGAATACCAAGAATTTATGGATTATGTAGAATCAAAGATTGGTAAGAAAGGCTCTTCAACAGGGGATGTCAAGAATGATTCTCTTGACCAATTGAAGAAACTGAAAGAGCTATTGGATTTAGATGCAATAACTCAGGAAGAATATGATCGAAAAAAAGAACAGTTATTAAACCTATGATCTTACCAAGTTGAATAATATACACCGACTGACCATCGATTTCTGGTGGTCAGTCTTTTTTAAACTTAAAAATGAACGTAGGTTCTGATTCAAGAGGGATTTTGATGAGAATCGAAGAGAAAATCAACGAGATTGTGAATATATGTGTGGTGGATCGACTGGATCTATCCATCGAGCACCTGCCTGATATGTTTGATGTCCATGTTATGTTTAACCACAAAAAGGATCTCTATGTTCATAAGAAAGGCATAGATATCATCGGTTTACGATTCGACAAACGATTCGAGATGTACAAATCATTCTGGCACGAGTTGGAACACATTTTGCTGCACTATACAGATCAGAGAGTGATGCCAGACGACTTTAATGAATGCAGGAAGCCAAAGGTAATAAGTTTGCCCTACTCCTCATGATGCCTGAGAAGCTGGTTGTGAAGCATGACTGTACAAGACCCAACAGGTTGCCAACTACTTTGATATGCTGTTTGACATGCCATTGCTGCATATAGACATGCTGATTGAGCAGACATGCATAACTACTTTAACTTAGGGGTGATGATTAAAAAAGCTATAAAGATCAATGGAAAATATGGATATGGTTTCAGATACAATGGAAAACGGTATAGGAAGCAAGGATTCAGTATGAAAGTGGATGTTGAAGCACAGATCAGAAGGATTGTTAATGAATCCTCCAGGGGCGATGCAATATCCAATGTGTTGCTGGTTGAGTATTATTAATAATGGATGAACGCCAGGAAGAAAGGTCTTGTAATCCAAAAAATTTGGAACAACTATAAAAATGATAAAATACTTATATTCCTAGGGGGTATGGGAGATATCGTCCAAATATTGACCAGATTAATTGTCTTTAGTACCCCTTATTCAACTAAGACAAAAATAAAAACCCTGCAACCTTATGGTTACAGAGCTTCAAAAGAGACACTTTTTCAATTTTACGTCCCAGGAGGGAGTCGAACCCCCGACCTACAGCTTAGGAGGCTGTCGCTCTATCCTGCTGAGCTACTGGGACATGATATGATGATAAAAAAATGAACCCCGTAGATGGGGTTCTTTTTAAAACGTCCTGGGAGGGATTCGAACCCCCGACCGATAGCTTAGAAGGCTATTGCTCTATCCGGCTGAGCTACCAGGACCAATCGAACAAATACAATTATAATCAATTTCGAGGTCAAAAGTCAAACGTCTATAGGAAATTAATGATGTTTTATTACACCTGGGGTACAGGGAATTTTAAAACTTCATCCTTTATATTCCTTTTTGAGCTGCCGATACATGATGCAGTCATGGAAATGGTCATATAGGAATTCGTAATCGGCAAGTATGCCCTCTTCCACGAACCCCATCGCTTCGGGCAGTGCACGGCTTCTATAGTTGTATACGCCGCATATGATTTCAATCCTATTGAGTTTGAGCGTATCGAATCCATAGGAGACAAGCCGCCTGATGGAACGGCTGGCAACGCCTTTGCCCTGGGCGTCCTTGGTGAGCCAATATCCGATCTGACCCCGGCTGCTCAGTGACACGATTTCGTTGTAGCCGCACATGCCGACGAATTCGCCTTTATAGAATATGCCGAGCTGCAGACCTGTTCCATTATCGATGATCTCCTGCCATGCCTTGATGATTTCAACGTACTCCTCTGCACTTTTCATGTAATCGACCCACGGCAGCCACCTTCTGAGATGACTGCGGTTCTGGTCCACCGCATCATAGACCATTTCATAATCTTTCTGCTGTACTGCTCTGAGTTCAATTTCTGCATCGACTTTAATGATCACCATAACACATTCCTTCTATAATGATTGTTGTGGGACTCGAATACTCATGATGGGCTGTCGGAACTGATGATTTTCTTTCTGACCTCGGTATCGATGGTACATGCCATCTTCTCATTCAGCCGGTAGCGGTTGCTGGCAATGAAACGGTACAGTGCGTTGCGCCAGCATACCGGAATGATCTTCAGCAGCCGGATGGCTCCGACTCTTGTTGTATCTGCCAGAACTTCGATGATGGCATCGGAATGAAGGTACATGTCATCCGAATAGTATACGACGGAATCGATATGCTCCGGGATGATCCCATCCAGTGCTGATATGGGCGTGAAGCGCAGTATATCCTTGCGGTCGAGCCTTGTGATGATTTTTGCGAATCGGTTGCAGATGATGCAATCGTCATCGAAATAAAGTATATTCATAATTGACACTCCTTGATTACGGACTACGGGAAAGGAAAAGCATACATATGAAAAGCCCTATCAGAATATATATGGCGACCTATTTCGTCGTTCTCTCCATACTCTACCTGACCATCCGGTATACGACATTCGAAATGCGCCCTGCAATATTCATCGTCCTCTCCCTCCTGCTGATCATCTCGACTGCAGCCAGCATGCGATTCCGGGATGGCCGGGGCACGATGGAGTGGACCATTCTATTTCTTACGGTCATCATGCTGCTGTCATTTCTAATAAAATAGACCAGGCGCCCCCTGGTCTACAGTGTATCCAAATCTATTTCCCGCAATACTTGATGGTCTCTGCTCAGGAAAGTGACAATATTGCTTGAAGTGTCGAGCACTGCGTAGGATTCTTGCAATTCACCTTTGGAGTTGGAAATACTGCCCGGATTGATGCAGTAGATGTCACCGACCTTCTCAGCCTTTGCAACGTGGGAATGGCCATAGAATGCATACTTTGCCTCGTATTCACGGGCACGGTCGGCAAGGATTTCACGGCTCTTTTTGATGTCGTAATAATGACCGTGTGTATAGAAAGTCCGTGCTTCTTCATTATAGCCTTCGACCGGGTAACGGCTGTCGGTGTCGACATTACCCGCTACACGCTCGAAGTGTGCCATTTCCGTATCATCATAGCTGAATTCACTGTCACCCAGATGAATGTTCAATTCTCCGGCATTCCTGCCGAACGCTTCGTACCCTATGCCCTGCTCGCCGTGGTTGTCACTGACAATCAGTATTTTCATTCCTGTCACCCCTCATTATATCGTATGAGTACATTAAAGACTTCCTTATCCTCCATCAGACGATCGAGTGCATTTCTTCTATGACTTATTTCCCCTTTTTCTTCGGTGCTAATCATGCCGAGCAGTCTGCCATCTTCTGTTCTGAATAGAGGATCATAGCCGAAACCGTGCTCTCCTTCAGGCGACTCCAATACTTCGCCATGCAGTTCACCGGTATATGTTCTTGTCTCCATACCCGGAATCGCCAGAGCGATGGCACTTGTGAAATGGGCGTGGCGATCACTTACCCCTTCGAGTGCAGAAAGCAGTTTCCTGTTGTTTTCTTCATCCGTCGCATCTGGTCCTGCGTACCTGGCAGAGTAGACACCAGGAGCATCCTCCAGTGCATCGACCGAAAGGCCGGAATCATCGCTCACGACCGGCATATCAAGTGCCTCTGCAGCGGCTTCCGCCTTCAGTACAGCATTGCCGATGAAAGTGTCTTCCGTCTCTTCCACTGAAAAATCAGGCAGGATTTCCTTGATGCCTATAATGTCATGATTCGGGAAAATCGCTTGGAAATCATTGATCTTTCCTTTATTGCCACTGGCCACTACTATCTTCACCATACTATTCCTCCTTCAGTTCAACTTGTTCCAGCCTGTATTCGATGAAAGGCATCCAGTCTTTCAGTATATACTCGAAACGCCCGGTCTCACCATTGACGATCATCAGATGTTCAGGATTCGATTGGGGGGATGCATGCCCCTTGAGCATGGTCAGCATCGCACTGACCTCGCGGGCAGTCTCATAACCGGAATCGATCACTTTTTTCCTGCCGTAGAAATAATCTTTGATTTCATCGGCCAGCAGGGGATAGTGTGTGCATCCGAGGATGACTGTATCGGCTCTTGTATCTGCAAGATGCTTCAATGTCTGGTGGAGTACGATGCGTACAACCACCTTGTCCTTGTATCTCAGCTCTTCTACAAGTGGGACAAACTTCGGGCAGGCGGTACTCTGTATTTTGAAGCGGTGGCTGATCTGATGGATTGCTTTCGGATAGGCACCGGAAGCGACAGTCCCTTCAGTGGCCAGAACAATGACATCCTGGTTCGAACTGCTCTGTATGGCACTCCTTGCCCCTGGATTGATGACGCCGATGACAGGAATGTCATATCTCTTCTCAAGAATGTGCAGCGCCGCTGCGGTTGCCGTATTGCAGGCCACAACCAGCATCTTGATGCCCCGGCTGACAAGATGATCAGCAACCTGCAGTGTAAAGCGTCTGACCTCCTCCATGGAACGGCTGCCATAGGGACACCGGTCGAGATCTCCGAAATAGACGATCGACTCATCCGGCAGCTGTCTCATGATCTCCTTGGCGACAGTCAGACCGCCAACACCTGAATCCATGACACCGATCGGCCTATTCATCGCTCTTTTTTTCACTTTCATGCAGTATCGATTCCAGAATGCCGGGCAGCATATCACGCTCTTCAGAGGAAAGGTGGTCTGTTATTTCAGATATGTATGAAACACGTTTTGCTATGACTTCCTTGATGATCTGCAGTCCTTTATCCTTCATGAGGACAAGGACAATACGCTTGTCCTTCTCATACTTCTGTCTTTCGACAAACCCGCCGTTCTCCAGCTTATCGACGATATCCGTCGTTGTGGAATGTGCCAGATCAAGCCTGTTCGACAGCTCGCCGATTGTAATGCCGACCTTGTCATCCACCCACTGCAGGGCCACAAACTGCAAAGGAGACAATTCATACTTCTTAAGTATCTCCCGGCCATGACTTTTCACATGCGCCGATATATACCTTATTGATTTTTCTATGGATATGATGGATTCTCTATCGCTCATTGACCCCAGTCCTTCTTGATTATTTCTTCTATTATAACGTAATTGAAAATAAAAAAATAGGAAGAGCAGCGCTCTTCCCATTACAGCCTATTCTACTTCGTGGTCGCTTCCGAAGAAGGATTTGAACATATGGAAGCTTGTTTCCCTCTGCATTGCAGCAATGGACGTCGTCAAAGGAATTCCTTTCGGGCACGCCTTGACACAGTTCTGTGCCATACCGCATTCAGCGACGCCGCCTGCACCCATCAGTGCATCGAGGCGTTCATTCTTGTTCATGCTGCCTGTCGGATGCAGGTTGAACAGTCTGACCTGACTGATTGGTGCTGCACCCATGAAATCGGAACTGTCGTTGACGTTCGGACATACTTCAAGGCATACACCGCAAGTCATGCATTTTGATAGCTCATAGGCTGTCTGGCGCTTCTTCTCAGGCATTCTTGGTCCAGGACCAAGGTCGTACGTACCATCGATCGGCACCCACGCCTTGACACGTTTCAGGCTGTCGAACATGAATGTACGGTCGACCTGAAGATCTTTCACGATCGGGAAAGTGGACATCGGTTCGAGCTTCACCGGCTGTTCCAGCTGGTCCACCAGTGCGGTACACGACTGTCGTGCACTGCCGTTGATCACCATGGAACAGGCGCCGCAGACCTCCTCGAGACAGTTCATATCCCAAGTGACAGGTGTCGTTTTCTCACCTTTTGTATTGACGGGATTCCTCTGGATTTCCATCAGCGCGCTGATGACATTCATATTCTCACGATAAGGGACTTCGAACTCTTCCCAGTACGATTTTGCATCTGTATGTTCCTGACGCTTTATACTGAACTTGATCATTTTTTCACTCATCTATTTTTTAGCACTCCCTTCAGCCTTTTTCGAGTAATCTCTTTTACGAGGCGGGATGAGGCTTGTATCAACATCTTCGTATTCGAAACGCGGTGCTTCCAGTGGGCCTTCGAAATATGCTTTTGTTGTTTTGAGCCATTCTTCGTCATTCCGTTCAGGGAAATCAGGTTTGAAATGCGCCCCACGGGATTCGTTCCTGTTGTATGCTCCGATCGTGATGACACGTGCAAGCACAAGCATATTCCATAGCTGGCGAGTAAAGAACGCAGCCTGGTTGCTCCACTTTTTAGTATCATTGATGTTTATCCGCTTGTAGCGGTCCATCAGTTCGACAATACGTTTGTCTGTTTCAAGCAGCTTGTCATTGTGGCGGACAACTGTAACATTATCCGTCATAAGTTCGCCAAGCTCCTTGTGGATGACGTAAGCGTTCTCATCTCCATCCATGTTCATTATACCATCAAACTTCTCCTGCTCAGCTTTCACATGCTTCTCAAAGACGGAGTCATCCAGATCCTCATAAGTGGAATCAAGACCTTTGACGTACTGGATTGCATTCGGTCCAGCGACCATGCCGCCGTATATTGCGGACAATAGCGAGTTCGCCCCGAGTCTATTGCCACCATGCTGGGAATAGTCGCACTCCCCTGCTGCAAACAGCCCAGGAATGTTTGTCATCTGATCATAATCCACATACAGGCCGCCCATTGAATAGTGGACTGCCGGGAAAATCTTCATCGGTACTTTGCGCGGGTCGTCACCTGTGAACTTCTCATAGATTTCGATGATACCGCCGAGTTTCACGTCAAGCTCATGCGGATCTTTATGTGAAAGGTCGAGGTACACCATGTTCTCTCCATTGATGCCGAGCTTCTGGTTGACGCAGACGTCGAAGATTTCGCGTGTGGCGATATCACGTGGAACGAGGTTTCCGTAGTCCGGATATTTCTCTTCGAGGAAGTACCATGGCTTGCCATCTTTATATGTCCAGATACGACCGCCTTCTCCGCGTGCCGATTCACTCATCAGTCTCAGTTTATCGTCGCCCGGGATTGCTGTCGGGTGGATCTGGATGAATTCTCCATTTGCATAGATTGCACCCTGCTGATACACAACAGATGCTGCAGATCCGGTGTTGATCATGGAATTGGTGGATTTGCCGAAGATGATCCCCGGCCCGCCTGTCGCCATGATGACCGCATCCGACTTGAATGTTTCGATGTTGGCACTTGTGACTTCCTGTGCTGTAATTCCGCGTGCACGCCCCTCGTCGTCGAGTACTGCACCAAGAAATTCCCAGCCTTCAAACTTTCTTACGAGGCCATCCACTTCATAGCTTCTGACCTGCTCATCCAGTGCATACAGGAGCTGCTGTCCTGTCGTTGCCCCGGCAAATGCCGTCCTGTGGTGCAGCGTACCGCCGAACCTTCTGAAGTCGAGCAGACCTTCAGCTGTTCGGTTGAACATGACACCCATACGGTCGAGCAGGTGGATGATCTGTGGTGCCGCTTCGGTCATTTCTTTGACCGGCGGCTGATTGGCCAGAAAATCCCCGCCGTATACCGTGTCGTCAAAATGGATTGATGGAGAGTCGCCCTCACCTTTAGTGTTGACTGCTCCATTGATTCCGCCTTGCGCACATACGGAGTGAGAACGTTTTACCGGCACAATCGAGAACAGGTCTACCTCAGCACCTGCCTCAGCTGCTTTTATCGTTGCCATCAGTCCGGCGAGTCCGCCACCGACAACGATGATTTTATCATTAGCCATTCTGTCCACTCCTTATTAGATAAATGCCAAAATTGCCTGTATACCGATGAAGCTCACAACTACAAAGATGACGGCAGATACATAGCTCATTACGCGCTGTGATCTGTCGGATTGTGTGAAGCCCCATGTCACCATGAATGACCATAGGCCATTGGCGAAGTGGTATACTGTCGCGATGATACCGATGATGTAGAATACCAGCCATGCCGGATTTGCGACAATCTGATGGACCATGTCAAAGTCCACTTCTGTTCCAAAGAATACCTGCACTCTCGTCTGGTAGACGTGTATGGCGATGAATATGAAGGCGATTACACCGCTGACCCTCTGGAAAAGGAACATCCAGTTTCTGAATGTGCTATATGTACCCACATTATATCTCGCAGTGAACGCAATATAAATACCGTAGATACCATGAAACAGAATCGGAATATATATTACAAATATCTCCAGAAACAGTACAAACGGCAGACTGCCCATGAATTCCGAAGCTGTATTGAACGCCTCTTCACTGCGGGTTGCAGTGTGGTTGACCAGCAGGTGCTGAATCAGAAAAACACCTAGTGGTATGACTCCCAATAAAGAATGAAGACGTCTGATCGCAAAGCTTGAATCTTGTTTCGACACTCGAATTCCCCCCTAACTCTCCAATGAAATAAGTTTACACAAGAACCATTTTACTCCCAAGGTATACATAAATCAAGGCGACCCCGAAGGTTACATGAAAAAATATTGAGAAAATTAAAGCCTATGATATCAGGCATTAAGCGCTTCCAGTATCCGTTCTGCGATTGGGGCAGGAATACCGATTTCAGTGAAATCCTCGACTTGCTTCTCGCTCATTCTTTTTATTGATCCGAAATGGGTGAGCAGCTTCTGCTTGCGCTTTGGACCCACGCCTTCAATATCATCCAGTCTTGAAGTGACGGACGTCTTGCGGCGTGTATTCCTATGAAAGCTGATGGCAAACCTGTGGACCTCATCCTGTATGCGCTGCAGCAGATAGAACTCCTGTGAATTCTTCTTCAGCGGTACAATTGCCGCCTGGTCTCCGTAAAGCAGTTCCGCTGTCTTATGCTTATCATTTTTGGCGAGTCCGGCGACCGGTATATCGAGCGACAGTTCATCGAGGAGGACAGCTTTGACCGTGTTCATATGGCCGACACCACCGTCGACAATGATCATATCGGGCAGAGGGAGCCCCTCTTTCCGCACACGCGTATACCTGCGTCTCACCGCTTCTGCCATCGAAGCATAGTCATCGGGCTGGGTGACAGTTCTGATCTTGTACTTCCGGTAGTCCTTCTTGCTTGGTTTTCCATCGACAAACGACACCATGACACTGACCGGGTCGACGCCCTGAATATTCGAGTTGTCGAATGCCTCTATGCGGATCGGTGTCTCGATATTGAGCACTTCGCCCAGACGATCGATGGCACCGGTGGTCCGTGCCTCATCCTTCTCGATCATTTCAAATTTGTTTTCAAGAGCGATTTCAGCATTCTTCGTTGCCAGATCAACCATCTCCCGCTTCTGGCCCCTTTTAGGCTGTACGACAGTCACAGGCAGGTATTGATCGATGACCTCCTGATCAAGGCCATTGGCAATATGCACTTCTTTAGGCAGCAGGTTTGATTTCAGGTCATAGAACTGGGCGATATACCTGAAGAATTCTTCCTGTACATCGTCATTGATCGGGAACATGTCCGCCTTCTTCTCGATCAGATTGCCGTTTCTGATCAGCAGTACGGATACAGCCATCCAGCCTTTTGACACACTGAAGCCGAAGCAGTCCCTTGCGGTGACATCCTTCGTCATCATCTTCTGCTTGTTCATCGTTGCTTCGATATGCCCGAGAAGATCCCTGTATTCCTTGGCTTTTTCAAACTCCAGGTTTTCAGATGCCACTGCCATCTTCTCCTTGAGTTCATCGACAATCTGTTTCGTCTCCCCATTCAGGAACCGGGTGATGCCATCAATCATTTCCTTGTACTGTTCTGCCTCGACATCGTAGACACATGGACCCAGACACTGGCCGATATGGTAGTACAGACACAGTTTATCCGGCATTGTATTGCATTTGCGGAGCGGGTAGATGCGGTCGAGCAGCTTTTTGGTCTCATGTGCACTGTACGCATTCGGATAGGGTCCGAAATATGTACCGGTGGAAGGCTTGACCGTTCTTGTGACAATCAGCTTCGGGTGCCTTTCCTTTGTGATCTTGATGAAGGGATAGCTCTTGTCGTCCTTGAGCAGGATGTTATATCTCGGGTAGTGCTTCTTGATCAGATTCAGCTCAAGCAGCAGCGATTCGACTTCGGAATTGGTCACTATGAAGTCGAAATCGACAATCTCCTTGACCAGCCGCATCGTCTTCTCATCGTGCGCACCAGTAAAGTATGACCTGACCCTGTTTCTCAGATTTTTGGCTTTGCCGACATAGATGACGATGCCATGCCGGTCCTTCATCAGGTAGCAGCCGGGTTCAGTCGGCAGCACTGACAGTTTAAGTTTAAGTTCTTCCATAATGATCCCTCTACATATATATTATAAAAAAGCCGCCCGAAGGCGGCTGTCTTTAAATTATGAGTGCTTTTCAATAAGTGAAACGAGCTGTTCTTTCGGCTGGAAGCCGACAACTTTATCAACAGGTTCTCCATCTTTGAAGAGGATGAGTGTTGGAATGCTCATTACTTCGTATTCACTGGCTGTAGCCTGGTTATCATCAACATTCAATTTAGCGATGTCAGCTTTGCCTTCGACATCCTGTGCAACTTCTTCAAGTACAGGAGCGATCATTTTACAAGGTCCGCACCATGGTGCCCAGAAGTCCACCAATTTTAGTCCACTTTCCACTTCTTGTTTGAAATTCTGATCATTCACTTCTATAATTGCCATTTGAAATTACCTCCATTGTGTTGATTATGTTCCAATTATACCATGAGGATATATAAATCCTCAATCTTACTGCCTATGCAAAGAACATCAGGTAGACGATCCCGCTGAGAAACATCAAAATTGCGACTGCAATCAGTACTTTCGCGAGTTTGTACATATCAAAATTATCCATAGGACCCCCTACTTCATTTCAACTACGGTAACACCGAAGCCGCCTTCGCTCGGCATGCCGCCTCTGAATGA
The DNA here is from genome assembly GCF_009831115.1 of Salinicoccus hispanicus. Taxonomy (GTDB): domain Bacteria; phylum Bacillota; class Bacilli; order Staphylococcales; family Salinicoccaceae; genus Salinicoccus; species Salinicoccus hispanicus. Next base: position 735,390 of record NZ_WUUK01000001.1, read on the forward strand.
TTTCACTTTAGGATGCGTTCTCAGGAACTGCTGTACACCCTTCTGCAGGGCGCCTGTCCCCTTGCCATGGATGATCTCCACTTCATTATAGTTGGAAAGCATCACCTGGTCGAGATACTGGTCCAGTTTGCGGAGCGCCTCTTCATAGCGCTGGCCCCTGAGATCGAGCTCCCTTTTTACAGATGTCTTGTTGATTCTTCTCGATACAGTCCGCTTCGGCTGCTCCTTCTTGCGCTTCTTCACTTCGTCCATGCCGACCTTCATTTTTATGATACCCATCTGGACGGTGACCGAATCGTCCTTCACTTCAAGCACTTCACCCTTCTGACCGTATGACAGGACATCCACCTCATCTCCTGCAGAGATCTTCTCCTTCTTGGTGGCACGCTCCTTCTTCCTGATATCTTCCGCGTGATAGCTGTCGGTCAGTGCCTTCTTCTGGTCGATCAGTTCATGCTCCTGGATGTCGGCACCGAGTTTCTTCATATCTTCCAGCGTCCGGATGATATCATCGGCCTTCGCTTCCGCTTCCTTGATGATACGGTTGGCATCGGCACGTGCTTCCTTGCGGAGTTTTTCCTTATAGGCTTCATAGTCCGCCACCTGGCTGTCGAGACTCGAGTGGAGTTTCTCTGCATCCCTGAGCAGCTGCTGTGTCTCCACTTCATTGTCCTGCGCTTTTCTTGTATGACGCTCGAGCGCAGTGATCATTTCATTGACATCTTCGTTATCCCTGCCGGAAAGGTTGCGTGCACGCTCGATGACATCCCCATTCAGACCAAGTTTATTGGAGATTTCAAATGCATTGGACTTGCCGGGAATGCCCATCAGCAGGCGGTAGGTCGGAGACAGTGTCTCCACATCGAACTCGACACTCGCGTTCAACGTGTCTTCCCTTGAATAGCTGAATGACTTCAATTGCGGATAGTGCGTCGTCGCAACGATGGTCGAACGTTTGCCGAGCAGATACTCGAGAATGCTGATGGCGAGTGCCGCACCCTCTTCCGGATCTGTCCCTGCACCGAGTTCATCAAGCAGTACCAGACTGTTTTCATCCGCTTCGTCCAGAATGCCTGTAATGTTTGTCATGTGACTCGAGAAGGTGGACAGGGACTGCTCGATGGACTGTTCATCCCCGATATCGCTGAAGACCTTCTCGAAAAGACGGAGCCGGCTGCCGTCACGCGCCGGAACCGGTATACCCGACTGGGCCATCAGCACACTGAGGCCGATCGTCTTGATGGTGACGGTCTTACCGCCGGTGTTCGGACCGGTGATGATGACGGCCCGCGTCTCCTCATCCATTGTGATATCATTCTTTACTACTTCGTCACCCGGTATGAGGGGATGGAATGCAGCCGGGAGATGGATGCCACCCGACCTCGCCACTTCAGGCTTCGAACCTTTGATTCGGGCGCCATATTTTGCTTTCGAGAAGATCATATCCATATGGTGCAGTGCATCATCCGTCATCGACAGCTCGGAGCCGACTTCCGCCACTTCTGCTGACAGCTGGTAGAGGATGCGTTCCACTTCCGTCTGCTCCTCATCCCGCAGTCTCTGTATCTGGTTGGTCATCTGGACGACTGCCATCGGTTCCATGTAGACGGTCTGTCCACTCGATGATATATCGTGCACAATGCCGCTGAATTCACCCTGATGCTCCACTTTGACGGGAACAACATAGCGGTTGTTGCGCATCGTGATGATGCTGTCCGACAGCTTCTTCTGATTCGACCCGCGAATGATGTCATTCAGGCGGTCGCGTATCTTCCCTTCTTCCGAACGGATCTTCCTTCTGATTCTGAGCAGTGCTTCCGATGCATGATCGAGCACCTGGCTGTCGTCCACCGTTTCCGTAATTCTTCTGTATAGAAAATGAACGTCCGGCAGACCGTTGATGTAAATCGGCAGGTTGCCGAGTATGACCTCTTCATCTTCAAAATCGCTGAAGACGCCTTCAAGCATATGCTTGCGGTTCAGCATCGACCTGATTTCATTCAGCTCCTGTACCCCGAGCATGCTGCCGATCTCTGCACGTCTGACATGCTGCTTGATATCGGTGATGCCACCCAGTTCGATCGCCTTGTATCTGAGCATGGTGGAAGCATCATCGACTTCGTTGATCATCTGCAGTATTTCGTCCAGATCGGTCGACACGATGTCCCTGTCGATCATCTTTCTCGTCTTTTCGCTTTCAGCAAAAGCGGAAAGCTGGGCGAGTATCTTATCGAACTCCAATGTATTGATTGTTCTCTGATTCATTTTCAACCCTCTATTTCCCTTTTTTGACCCACTCTCTGAAATCTTCCCTTGAGAATGTATTGATCACTTGATTCTTCTCGATCAGACCCTTCTGCAATGTTGCCGTACCATATTCCATGAATTCGAGATGACGGATGTGGTGGGCGTCGGTATTGACTGTCAGCATCAGGCCTGAATTTCTGATGACGGATGATGACAGGTCGAGACGCCTCGGATTGGCATTCACTTCCATTACAGTGTTCGTATCTTCAGCCATCTGGATCAGCTTTTCGAAGTCTACCGCATAGCCGTCTCTTCCGCCAATCAATCTGCCTGTCGGATGTGCGATATGTCGCACATAAGGATTCTCACATGCCGACTTGAGCCGGTGCATGATCTCATCCTCCGTCTGCTGGAAGCTCGAATGGATCGCTGCGATGACATAGTCCAGTTCCTTAAGCATATCATCCGCAAAATCCAAACTTCCGTCCTTCAGTATATCCATCTCCGTCCCTGTGTATATGTCGATTTCAGGATATTCCGGCCTCAGTTTCCTGATCTCCTCGATCTGCTGGCTTAAACGCGCTTCATCAAGGCCATTCGCGACACGCAGACTCTTCGAGTGATCCGTAATGATCATGTATTCATATCCTTTGGCAATACAGGCTTCGATCATTTCACGCACGGAATAGGCGCCATCACTGTACACCGTGTGCATGTGCAGGTCGCCCCTTATATCATCCAGTGTAACGATCTTTGATACATCGATGTCCGTCTCTTCACCGGTCTCCCGCATGGCGGGTGCAATATAGGGCATATCGAAGTGAGAGAAGAAATCCGCTTCCGACTCGAACGTCAGAAGATCATCCCCTTTTTCCACCCCGTATTCACTGATCTTTTCGCCTCTCGTTTTCGCAATCTGGCGCATTTTTACGTTATGTTCCTTTGAACCGGTGAAATGGTGCAGCGTGGTATAGTAGGCTTCCGGTGTCACGAAACGCATGTCGACGCCGATCTGATCCATATCATGTTCAACGACTACAGACAGCTTGCGCTCGCCTTTCGCCACAACCTCCTGTACAAACGGGAGATTGACGAATGCTTCTGCAACGCCGGATGCATCGGTGGTCTGCACAATGAAATCGAGATCCTTGCTCATCTCCTTGTAGCGCCTTGCACTGCCGGCAACATCGTATCTGTCGACGCCCCCGATCTCAGTGAGCGCCGCTTCTATGATGCTTCTGAAGCCTTGAATCTTCTCGATCGGATATCTTTCGGGACGGGTAAGGAGTTCATCGATCGCTTTGGCGATGTTTTCCTCGGTCTTCTTGCCGAATCCGCTCAGTTCACTTACCCTGCCGGCAACACACTCCGCCTTCAGTCCTTCCAGCGTCACGATACCGAGTTCCTTGTGCAGCTTCGCAATCTTTTTCGGGCCGAGTGTCGGCAGCTTGAGCATCTGGATGAGTGATACCGGCACGGATTCCTTCAGTTCGTCCAGTACCGAGGAGCGGCCCTTCTCCACGTACTCCGTGATCACCTCATTGACACCTTTGCCGATTCCCTTCATCTCTGAAAAATCGTCGATCTCGGACAGTGATCTCGGATCCCTTTCAATGGCCCCGGCCGCTTTACGGTAGGCCGATACCTTGAACGGATTTTCGAGCGAAAGTTCCATATATGTTGCGATTGTCTCAAGCAGATTGATAATATCTTTTTTTGTCATATTGACCTCCAAAAAAAGAGCCATATTTCTATGACCCAGTCTGTAACCATTCTATGAACTTATCGGAAATGATGAAAGTATTGTCCATCAGGAATCGTGCAAGCCCTGAATTTTCTATTGTGGTCTGCACAATATCCAGCGGAATCAAAGTCGCCATGACCAGGATGACCACCAGCAGGTAGATCATTTCTATCAGGCCGAGCGCTGTTCCAAGTATGTCACCTGTACGTCCGAATGCATTGACCTGCTGAAGATAGTCGAAAGCACTGACGATCAGCTGTATGACAATTTTTGCAACAACAAAAATCATGAAAAATGCGGCCATTTTATAAAAGCCGAACTCTGCGTTATCTATCTCGGGCAGCAGCGAGCTTGAAATCGTCTGGGCCGTCGACGGATAAGGCAGGACCATGTCCAGACGAGAGGCAAGTCTTTCATAGTTCATGGCAGAAATGATGATGGCCGAAATCGTACCGATCAGATGAAGGAGCTGCAGTATAATACCCCTGCGGTATCCGATGACCATTCCTATGATGAGAAGTATTAATATCAGCAGTGTCATGATATCAGTTTCCCTGCTGGTCCATTTCTTCCAGCAGCGCCTCGTGCTTCTCAGCCAGCTTTACGTACTCATCCATGACGTTCACTGCTGTAAGCACTGCTTTTCTGGTGGTATCAAGTCCTGCATTCTTCATACCGATTTCTTTGATCTTATTATCTACAAGTCCTGCGACATACCGTATATGCTCAGGGTTGTCTTCTCCGACCAGCGTATACTTCTGGTCATTTATTACGACAGCAATGCGGTTTTTATATTCTGCCATCTGACATTGCCTCCCTATCCAAAGTTTCAGCTCTTATATGTTATCATTAATTTATTATACTTATCCACTACTGGATACACAAGTATATGCATACGAAAAAACACAAAGGATAGAATAATTATGAACTATGATATGTTGAATACAATCGGCAGCGACGAAGCTGGCGTCGGCGACTATTTCGGCCCGATGACAGTGTGCGCTGCCCATGTACCAAAAGACAAAGTCGCGCTGCTGCGTGAACTTGGCGTCAAGGATTCGAAGAACTTGTCGAACAACACAGTCGACAAGCTGGCTCACGATATCACCCATATCGTCCCCTACTCCCTGGTTGTACTGGATAATCCCTCCTACAATAAGAAGATTGATGAAGGCTGGAACATCGTCAAATTGAAGGCGGTGCTGCATGACCACTGCATCAGAAATGTCTTCGAGAAGCTTGAGCCCAAGCAGCAGGATGATGTGGAAGCCATTGTCATCGACCAGTTCACTACAGAGAATGCCTATCAGAAATACGTTCCGGAACCCTTCCGGCTCGATCTCATCCACCAGGAGACGAAGGCCGAGTCGAAAGCCATCGCTGTCGCCTGTGCCAGCATACTCGCCCGGAGCAAGTACCTCGAACAGATGAGCAATCTGAACCAGCATTTGAAAAAAGAAGTGCCGAGAGGTGCCAGCAAGAAGACGGATCAGTTTGCAGCACAGCTCGCCGGCAGACATGGCATGGAGTATGTTGACAATCTGACGAAAAAGCATTTCAAATCCAGGCAGAAAGTCATGGACCTGGTCGATCAGAAAAGGAATAATAGATAAAATCATCATTGAGATGACACCGGTTTTCATTTATCATTACATTAACTACAGACCAAAAGGAGAATGCGCAATGCCAAAGATGAATGTTGAAAGCTTCAACCTCGACCATACGAAAGTGGATGCCCCCTACATACGCCTCGCTGGAAAAAGTGAAGGTGAGCATGGGGATGTCATCTATAAATATGACATCCGTTTCTGCCAGCCGAACAAGGAGCACATGGAGATGCCCGGCCTGCATTCCATCGAGCATCTGATGGCTGAAAATATCAGAAACCATCATGAGAAGGTTGTCGACCTCAGCCCGATGGGCTGTCAGACAGGATTCTATCTTTCCGTGCTGAATGATGCTGACTATGATCATATCAGCAGTGTCGTCGAAAGCACACTGAATGATGTGCTCCAAGCCTCCGAAGTTCCGGCCTGCAATGAAGTCCAATGCGGCTGGGCGGCGAGCCACAGCCTTGAGGGCGCCAAGGAAATTGCCAAGGGCATGCTTGCCAGGAAGGACAGCTGGAATATTGTTTTTGCAGAATAACCAAGAAAAGGCGATCGCATTGTGATCGCCTCAGACTGTAGACAAAGTCATTGTAGAATGACATGTCTGCAGTCTTTTTTTGGAGGATGGGATTGGGTAGGGTGTGGTAGTGGCGCCAACTCACCATCGTGGGCGGCGCCATGGCAAGTTAGGGGGCCAACTCACCATCGTGGGCGGCGCCATGGCAAGTTAGAGAGCCAACTCAACATCGTGGGCGCCGCCATGGCAAGTTAGAGAGCCAACTCACCATCGTGGGTGCTGCCATGGCAAGTTAGAGGGCCAACTCACCATCGTGGGCCGCGCCATGGCAAGTTAGGGGGCTAACTCACCATCGTGGGTGCTGCCATGGCAAGTTAGGGGGCCAACTCACCATCGCGGGCCGCGCCATGGCAAGTTAGGGGGCTAACTCACCATCGTGGGTGCTGCAGTGGCAAGTTAGGGGGCCAACTCACCATCGCGGGTGCTGCCATGGCAAGTTAGAGAGCCAACTCACCATCGTGGGCGGCGCCATGGCAAGTTAGAGAGCCAACCTCATTATCACTCGCTCATCCCCAAACAAACCTGATGAAACAAGCACAAAAAGCCGCCCCTCCACACACTGGAACAAATCCAGTCTGCCAGGGGGCGGCTTCATCTCTATCTATAGCTGCTTCAATGACCGAGTGTTCATTCACTTTCTCGACTTTGCCTCTCATGCCATCAAATTCCACGATATTTCGGAATTTCGCAGCTTCCATTTCTACTTCCTCAGGCGATCACAGTGTGCTCGCCTTTTTTCTATCTGATCTGCGCACCATTTGATTCCAGTGCTTCCAGGACAGGTGTATGCTGCTTCTCTATTTCCTCATCCGTCAACGTATCTTCCTTGTTCAGATAGGTGAGTCTGAGTCCAACGGACTTCTTGCCTGCTTCCATGTTATCCCCTTCGTAGACGTCAAAGACGAATACATCAACAAGATGCTTGGTTGCTGCTGTTTCGACAGTACGCACCAGTGTATCGGCAGCGACCGTCTCCTCAACGACAAGCGCAATATCCCGCGTGATGGATGGGTATCTTGAGAGCTGGTCATAGATGATGTTGCCCTGTTTCACAGACAGCAGTCGAGCGAGATCGACTTCGAATACTGCCGTTCTGTCGAGATCATTCTGCTGGGCATACTTCGGATGCAGTTCTCCTATGAAGCCGATGCGTTCATTATCGAGCAGAACATCTGCAGATCTGCCCGGATGCAGTGCGTCGAATCTTGATGACTGCTCATATCTCACACTGTCTCTGAGACCGAGTTTCTCAAGCACACTTTCAACAATGCCTTTGGCTGCAAAGAAATCCGCCGGTACTTTTGTTCCGAGCCAGTCGGTGCGGTTCATTTCTCCCGTAATGATGCCTGCCAGCATTTCCCGTTCTTCAGGCAGGGCTCCTGTGCCATTGGACTTGAATATCCTGCCGATTTCATAGAACTGCACATCCTTCTGCTGACGGTTTCTGTTATAGACCACGTTATCGACCAGGTGTGGAATCATGCTTTTCCTGAGAACCGCATGATCTTCACTCATCGGCATCAGCAGTTCGACTGTGCCTTCCAGTTCATTGAACTGATCTGCTTTCCCGCGGCTTGTCAGGGCGTAGTTGATCGTCTGGGAAAGGCCGAGTGATTCGAGCTGGTGACGGACGATGCGTGTCTTCTTCTGTTCATCCGTCAGTTTGCCTGAAGTGGTACCTGCCCGCGGCATGGATGAAGGCAGTGCATCATAGCCATAGATCCTTGCCACTTCTTCAGTGATATCCTGCTTGATTTTAAGATCATCCCTGCGGGACGGGATCGATACTAGAAGTGCATCATTTTCAACTTTCGTATCCAGACCGAGTTTCGATAATGTATCCTGTATTTCTTCGGTCGAGAGCTCCATGCCGAGATGATCGTTGATGAATGCTCTGGTTATGCTGATTTCAGTATCTCGGACATCCAGTTCACCGGCTGAAATGAGGGACGATGCAACAGTGCCGCCAGCATACTGCTCAAGCAGCAATGCAGCACGATCGAGTGCCTTCAGTACAAATTCGTGGGAGACCCCTTTTTCAAATCTTGACGATGCCTCACTTCTCAAGTTCAATCGTCCGCTCGTTTTGCGAATGGATACCGGATCGAAGACTGCAGACTCGATGACGACAGTTGTCGTCTGATCCGTCACTTCGGAAAATTCGCCACCCATCACCCCTGCCAGTGCAATCGGTTCGCTGCCATTGGTAATGACGATATCCCCACTCTCGAGCGTCCTCTCCTTGCCATCAAGCGTCGTCATCTTCTCATCATCACGAGCATAGCGTGTCACGATCTCATCCGAACCGATCTGGTCCCGGTCGAACATATGGAGTGGCTGGCCGAATTCGAGCAGTGCATAATTGGATATGTCGACGACATTATTGATCGGACGGACCCCCGCCTTGATCAGCCGCATCTGCATCCAGGTCGGTGAAGGTGCGATTGTGACACCTTGGACGATACGGGCACCATAGAATGGCACGGCTTCATCGTCCTCATTTCTGATTTCAAGTCCAGCTGTTTCAGATCCATCCGCCACTTCATGTGCCGGCACTTCGACTTCCCCGCCGAACAGTGCACGTGTCTCGTAGGCCGCTCCGGCCATGCTGAGCGCATCCTTGCGGTTCGGTGTCAGGTCGAATTCCATCACCTGGTCATCAAGCAGCAGTGCTGCCAGTGCATCTTCCCCAGGTGTTCTTTCTTCCTGGAACATGAAGATGCCGTTCTGATACTCGGCAGGTACCTGATCCTCCTTGATTCCGAGCTCTTCAAGTGAACAGATCATGCCTTCCGATACTTCGCCGCGCAGTTTGGCACGTTTGATCTTTATGCCACCCGGCAGTCTGCCGCCCACTTTGCATACGACAACATATGAGTCGGCTTTGACATTCGGCGCCCCGCAGATGATCTGATGTGTTTCTTCGCCTGTATCCACCTGGCAGATTCTCAAGCGATCCGCTTCCGGATGCTGCGTCACCGTCTTCACATATCCGACGACGAGATTTTTCACTCCAGAAGTGTAGTCGATGATCTCATCCACCTCGATGCCGCCACGTGTAATCTTTTCTGCCAGTGCGTTTACCGGCACTTCATTTGGAATCCATTCATTGAGCCATTCTCTAGATACTTTCATTAGTCACACCACCATCTTCTGTTGCTTTGAACTGATTGATGAACCTTAGGTCATTCGTGTAGAAATGCCTGATATCTTCGATACCGTATTTCAGCATCGCGATTCTGTCCGGCCCCATGCCGAAAGCGAATCCTGAGTAGATCTCGGGATCGAAACCGGCCATTTCAAGTACATTCGGATGCACCATTCCGGCGCCGAGTATCTCTATCCAGCCGGTCCCTTTGCACACATTACAGCCTGCACCTTTACATTTGAAGCAGGAGATATCCACTTCGACGCTCGGTTCAGTGAACGGGAAGTAGCTTGGACGCAGGCGGATCTCGCGCTCCGCACCGAAGATTTCCCTGGCGAAAAGTTCGAGTGTGCCTTTCAGATCGCTCATATGGATGCCGCGATCGACGACAAGTCCTTCGATCTGTGTGAACTGGTGGCTGTGTGTCGCGTCATCACTGTCTCTTCTATACACTTTACCCGGACAGATTATTTTTACGGGTCCCTGCCCTTTTCTCGATTCCATCGTACGCGCCTGTACCGGAGACGTGTGGGTTCTGAGCAGCGTCTCCTCCGAAATGTAGAAAGTATCCTGCATGTCACGTGCCGGATGGGATTTAGGCAGATTGAGCGCCTCGAAGTTGTAGTAGTCCGTTTCGACTTCGTACCCTTCCGCAATCTCATATCCAAGCCCGAGGAAGAAATCCTCGATATCCTCAACCGTTCGGCTCAATGGGTGTGGACTGCCGAGGGTGAAAGTTCTGCCCGGCAGCGTCACATCAATTGTATCCTCACGCAGTTTGGCTTCAAGTGCCGCCTCTTCCAGGACTTTACTTCTATTATCGATCGCTTCTGTAATATGCGTGCGTACTTCATTGACTTTCGCACCATATTCAGGCCTTTCTTCTTTCGAAAGATCCTTCATGCTTTTCATCAGACCCGTAACCTTGCCCTTCTTGCCGAGGAAAGCTACTTTCAGCTGCTGCAGTTCATCCACACTGCTGACGTTCGCTATCTCATCATCAAATGATTTCCGAACATCTGTAATTCCTACTGTATCCATCATCTCACTCCTCCAATATAAATAAAAAACTCCATCCTTGTATCTAAGGACGGAGTTTCCGCGGTACCACCTGATTTTCTGCATAACAAATACAGACACTTCTAGAAAGATAAGGGATCATCCCACTGCTCCATCTGCCAGGTGAACCCTGGTCCCATCCGTACGCAGCATTCCAGTCCATGTGCTGCGCTCCCTGTCTCGGATTCCTGGACCATTTATGTCCGGCTTCTCTTGAAGCTTGATATTCATCTATAGGATTATTATAAATCAAAGTAATAAAAAATCAAGCTTTGAAATGATGCATGATGATGCCGCCAGCAATTGCGACATTCAGACTTTCACTTGCCCCTGGCATATCTATCTTTATTTTCCTGTCGACCTGTGCGAGCACTGCGTCTGATACACCCCTGCCCTCATTGCCTAGAATGATCATCAGCGGGTCCTCGCCCTGCACCTCATCGAGCGGTATGGCCCCTTCAAGATCGGTCGCAAGGACAGTACCATCGAAATGCTGTACCGCTTCGGTTGCATCCATCGCCGTGATATCGATATGGAACGTACTGCCCTGTGCACTGCGGAGTACTTTATCACTGAAAGCATCGACTGTATCCCGGGACAGGATCACACGGCCAAATCCGAAGGCATCCGCTGTGCGGAGCAGTGTACCGAGATTGCCGGGGTCCTGGATGCCATCCAGCAGCAGTACCCGGCGACCTTCGGTTTCGGGCGCAACGTAGGAGACCACTGCCATGATGCCGGGTGGCGTCTCAAGTGAGGACAGTGTCTTCATCACACTGTCATTCACTACAAACGTTTCAAGACCGAGGTCATCGTACTTGCCATGATCATAGCCTTCCAGGAAAACGAGCGTATGGATCTTCTGACCATGTGCAATCGCCTCTTCAATAAGATGCTCCCCTTCAATCAGAAACTGATCCAGCTTCCTACGGTACTTTTTCGACTGGAGCTTTTTCATTTCCTTGATACGCGGGTTATCTTTCGACGTAATATGCTTCGCTTCTACCAAATGATCTCTTCCACCTTGCTGTCATCGAGTGATCTGACGATTTCCGTCACAAGACGGACTGCATTATTGTAGTCTTCCCTGTTCAGGATGGATACGTTGGAGTGCATATATCTGAGCGGCACTCCGATGGAGATTGATGGCACACCTTCATTGGATACGTGGAATGCACCTGAATCCGTACCGCCGCCTGTAATGGCGGACCACTGTACCGGAATATCCTTCTCTTTCGCCAGCTTCTCTACATGTCTCCTGAAACCGACATGACCGATGTTCGAACCATCCAGCAGCAGTACAAGCGGGCCGTCACCCATCTTACCGGTACCGTCCTTTTCACTCATGCCTGGTGTATCCCAGGAAATTCCGACATCCACAGCAATTGCCAGATCCGGCTTCACTTTATTCGCCGCAACCTTGGCACCGCGCAGACCGACCTCTTCCTGTACAGTCGCCCCGCTGACGAGATTGATATTGATGTCCTCTTCTTTGACGGACTCCAGCACTTCGATCGCCAGTGCACAGCCGAACCTGTTATCCCATGCCTTGGCCAGCAGATAGTCCTTGTTGGCCATTTCGGTGAAGTCACAGTGTGGGGTAATCATGTCGCCCACTTTTACACCGGCATTTTCTGCTTCCTCTTTTGAAGATACACCGATATCGATGAACATGTCCTTCATATCGACCGGCTTCTTGCGTGCTTCAGCTGACAGTACGTGCGGCGGTTTTGAACCGATGACGCCGGTCAGAATACCTGAGTCCGTCACTACATTCATGCGCTGTGACAGCATGACCTGGTTCCACCATCCGCCTATCGGCGTAAAACGGATGAATCCATTGTCATCTATTCTTGTAATCATGAAGCCGATCTCATCAAGGTGGCCCCCGATGAGCAGTGTGCGCGAGCCATTTTTCGCATTGCGTCTGCCGAAGATGCCTCCCAAGTTATCCTGTACCAATTCATCACTGACCGGCTCCAGATATGATTTCATCACTTTCTTGACATCGTATTCAAAGCCTGAAATACCATGTGCATCCGTCAGGCTTTTCATCATTTCCAGCTGTCTATCCATAATCAGTCTCCTTGCTTCCATTAAGATACTTCCATTCTATCATAAATTATTTCAGTTTTCGTAATATGGACCATATTGATACACATATCGGAGAGAAGTTGATATCATCATTGTAGACGGGATATAGAAATACTCTAGGAGGCGTTACCTTGATGAATATAAAGATATCGAAAGTTGAAGAATCCGGCCAGGAAGTACTTGTAAAAAGCAATACCTATGAAGACGACAAAGCGGTTGAGCTATATAGCAGACTGACTGATGAATATGCAGATCAGACACTGCCATTCTTCGACGAAGGCGAGAAACTCATCCGCCTCGACATCATGCCGGAAGATGACGTAGCGGATGAAAATAAAGAGCAGAAGGAATGCTACTTCGAGTACTCTGACGCACTGCTTGATGAACTGTCTGCCCATATATAGTAAAAATACAGTAAAAAACCACTCATTCGGATGAATGAGTGGTTTTTTCATGCAATATTATTTGTTCAGTGCATTTTTAGCCTGAGTTACAATCTCAGCGAATGCTTTTTCATCTGAAATCGCGATTTCAGAAAGCATTTTTCTGTTGATGTCGATACCAGCAGTTTTCAGTCCGTTCATCAGACGGCTGTAGCTTATGCCATTCTGGCGAGCGCCTGCATTGATACGCGCGATCCAAAGCTTGCGGAATTCGCGTTTCGTCTGACGACGGTCACGGTATGCATACTGACCGGATTTGATGACTTGCTGTTTAGCTGTTCTATAGAGTGTGCGTTTTGCACCAAAATATCCTTTTGCTTGCTTCAATACTCTTTTACGTCTTTTACGGGACGTCAAACCATTCTTAACACGTGCCATTTTTGCTCCTCCTTAATCAATCGATTATTTTACATATGATAGTAGTTTTTGGATACGTTTGTGGTCGCCTTTGGAAACCAGTCTTGATTTTCTCAGGTGACGCTTCTGTTTAGTGGATTTGTTCGCAAACAGGTGGGAAGTGAACGCACTGTTGCGTTTGAATTTACCTGTTCCAGTACGCTTGACGCGTTTAGCATAACCTTTGTGAGTTTTCATTTTTGGCATGGGATCATAACCTCCGGATTATTGGTTTTTGTCGACGATGGGTGCAACCACCAGGAACATTGAACGACCTTCCATCTTAGGTCTCTGTTCAACTGTTGCAACTTCAGACAATTCGCTGGCAAATCGTTCTAATACTTTACGACCGATATCCTTGTGGGTGATTGCACGTCCACGGAATCGGATGGAAACTTTCACCTTGTCTTCTTTCGCAAGGAATTTCTTTGCGTTTTTCAACTTGGTATTGAAATCGTGATCTTCGATTGTCGGGGAAAGTCTGATCTCCTTGACGTTGATCACTTTTTGTTTCTTACGCGCTTCTTTCTCTTTACGCTGCTGCTCGTACTTATACTTGCCATAGTCCATGATGCGGGCAACCGGCGGCTTTGCGTTCGGAGCCACAAGTACAAGGTCCAGTTCCACACGTTCTGCCATTTCCTGTGCTTCACGTTTAGGCTTGATGCCGAGTTGGGAACCGTCCTGACCGATCAGGCGTACCTCTTTGGCGCGGATTCTGTCATTGATTAATGTTTGGTCCTTAGCTATCTTTGACACCTCCATATAGTTTGAAGACGAACAAAAAGGGCGGGCACAATATGCGCCCGCCAACCAGCATCAAGATGCATGAGACAGAGTCACACTCTGCTCATGTCATTCTTACTGTACTAACCCGGTCGCTACCAGTGTGGTGCTTGCGGGTGAGAAGCGGGAGCTTCTTCTTGTCCGTTCTTATCAACTCCTAATATACTACACGCTTTCAGGATGAATGTCAAGCAGCTATTTCTTCAGTCTGATTTCATCCACAAGCTGCCAGATGAACTCGTCGCGATCAAAGGTGTTCTGATCCTTCTCGCCATACTTGCGTACATTGACCTGGGATTCTTCAATCTCCCTATCACCGATGACGACCTGGTATGGGACTTTCCTCATCTGTGCTTCGCGGATCTTGTACCCCATCTTCTCATTCCGGTCATCGATGTTCACACGGATGCCGTGGCTCTTCATTTCATCCTTGAGCGCTCTTGCATAGTCGTAGTGGAGATCCAGATTGACCGGTATGATCTCCACCTGCTGTGGCGCGAGCCATAGCGGGAAGGCACCTTTATATTCTTCTGTCAGGAATGCTACGAAGCGTTCCATTGTGGAGACGACGCCGCGGTGGATGACGACTGGACGATGGAGCTCACCGTCACTGCCTGTATATGTCAGGTCGAACCGCTCAGGCAGCAGGAAATCGAGCTGCACTGTCGACAGTGTCTCTTCCTTGCCGAGTGCCGTCTGGACCTGGACATCGAGTTTCGGACCATAGAATGCCGCTTCACCATCGGCTTCGGTATAGTCGAGCGCCATTTCATCGACCGCTTCCTTCAGCATGGATTCCGCCTTGTTCCACATTTCATCATCATCGAAGTACTTTTCAGTATCTGCAGGATCGCGGTAGCTCAGACGGAATGAATAGTTCTCGAAACCGAAGTCCGCGTACACATCGATGATCAGCTGGACGACACGCTTGAACTCTTCCTTGATTTGGTCGGGCCTGACGAAGACGTGGGCATCATTCAGTGTCATGCCCCGGACGCGCTGCAGACCACTGACCGCCCCACTCGCTTCGTAGCGGTGCATCGTGCCGAGCTCGGCAATGCGGATCGGCAGCTCACGATAGGAGTGTTTGCTCGATTTGTAGATCATCATGTGGTGCGGGCAGTTCATCGGACGGAGTACAAGCTCCTCCCCATTCATATCCATTGTCGGGAACATGTCATCCTGATAGTGTTCCCAGTGGCCACTTGTCTTGTAGAGATCGACATTCGCCATGACCGGTGTGTAGACGTGGTCGTAGCCGAGAGCGATCTCCTTGTCGACGATATAGCGCTCGATTTCGCGTCTGATCGTCGCACCATTCGGCAGCCATAGCGGCAGGCCGGCCCCGATCAGCTGGTTGTTCTGGAACAGTGCCATATCCTTGCCGATCTTTCTGTGGTCGCGCTCTTTTCTTTCCTCGAGCAGATTCAAGTATGACTTCAGTTCCTTTTTATCGAAGAAGGCTGTACCGTATATGCGCTGCAGCATCTTGTTGTCGCTGTCTCCGCGCCAGTATGCACCTGCTGTCGACAGAAGCTTGAATGTCTTGATCTTTGAAGTGGATGGTACATGGACACCGCGGCACAGGTCGATGAACTCACCTTGTGAGTAGACCGTCACTGTTTCATCCTCAGGAATCGCATCGATCAGCTCGAGCTTGTATGGATCATCACTGAAGAGGTCTTTTGCCTCATCACGAGAAAGTACTTTACGTTCCACTTCCACATTCTCTTCGACGATCTGCTTCATTTCCTTCTCTATCTTCTCGAAATCATCGGAGGAGATCTTCTCATCCATATCGAAGTCGTAGTAGAACCCTTCCTCGATGACCGGACCGACTCCGAAATTCACTTCGCCGTACAGGCGTTTCAGTGCCTGCGCCATAAGGTGTGCAGTGGAGTGGCGCAGTACTTCGAGCCCCTCCTCGTCCTTGTTCGTGATCAGCGCGATGTCTGCATCCGCTTCGATCGGCCTTCTGAGATCATACATCTCACCATCAACTTTGGCAGCAAGCGCCGCTTTCCTAAGGCCCGGACTGATGGACTGGGCAATTTCTTCCGCAGTTATACCGGAATCGAAACTCTTGGCATTCCCATCCGGAAATGTAATTTTCACTTCACTCATATTCTCCACCCTTTCACATATATTGATTGCATTCTAAAAATAAAAAATCGTCCCTCTATAGATAGAGGGACGATTTTCACCGTGGTACCACCCTGATTTGCAGGACAAATGCCTGCCTTCAGTCGGAAATAACGGTCCGTGCCGGCTGGGGATTAGCCAGCATATATCAAGGGAGTCACTCAGACGGTTCATTATGCATGTTTCAGCAGTTCATGCACTCTCTTTGAATAAACACGGAAAAAGTGGTGTCCTTGGAATTCATTTAATGAAATTATACATTGATTATACTCAACCAACTTCCATTAATCAAGCATCAGTTGCCGCGGTAGTTGCTGCCTTCAAGCTGTACTTCCTCGCAAAGTGACCTCAGCCGCTCCATCATCCGGCGTGCCTTCGTCTCCTCTACCCCATTCTCCTTTGTCCTGGCATAGCGGTACTCGAGGTCGGCCATCGAATAGTTGGAGCTGACAAATGTCGGCAGACCTTCCACCATGCGGTAGTGCAGTATGCCGGTCATGACCTCATCGCGCACCCATGGTGTCACATCTTCCGCACCAAGATCATCGAGCATGAGCACCTGCGCGTTCTTGATCGTATTGAACTTGCTGTCCGTCGTGCCATCCTTGAAGCCCGCCTTCAGATCGCGGATGATCTCCGGCACATAGACGATGATTGAAGACACCGACTGCTCCTTGAGCTCATTGGCAATGCAGCCGAGCAGATAGGACTTGCCGATGCCGAAGCTGCCGTGGATGTACAGCCCTTTTGCATCTGTACCTTCGATGATTTTCTTACTTGAAGCAATGGATTTCATGATGATCTGCTGGCGGTTCGAATCGGGATCAAGAAAGACCGTTTCGAACGTCGCGTCCTTGACATCTTTCGGTACATGGTAGGATTCGATCATCTTCTCCTTCTCACGGAAAGCATCATCCTTCTTCTTGTTCGGGCAAGGTGTATACATGATATGGATTCTGCCGCCCCTGACATCTATCGAAGGGACGTATCCCTGTGGATGGTTGATGCACTGTCCCAGGGACGGGCAGTTCTCGCATGCCAGAGACTGTTCTGTATAGCGTTTCAGCTGCAGCAGGTCATTTTTGATCATGGACCGCGTAATTTCGAATTCGCTGTTTTCAAGCAGTTCCACAATTCTCGGATGACGAATCAAAGATTCATACAGCCTGTCGTTATTATCCTGTATTTTTTTATTGTTCTTTAAGAACTGGTTTATAGGTTCCATCTGAATCACCTGGATTTTCTAAAGTCATCTATCATTTTCTGGAGTTCCGGATCGTCTTTTGCCGTCTTCTGAACTGCACCTTTTTCAGGCGCAGGCTTTTTGTCCTCATCTTTATTTGATGCTGGTGCTGGTGCCGTCTTCCTGGTGTCATCCATCCAGGCTGGTCTGCGTTCACCCTGGCGCTCCCTTGGACCGGTGCGCTTCGTATTCCGCTGCTTCCTGAACTCCATGATGGACTGGTACGCCTCCCTGGCCGAACGGATGCCCTTCTCTTCCCAGTCCCGGGCGATCTTCATCGTGTAGGGATAGTTCAGATTGCCCTCCTTCTGCTGATATACATACTCGAGCAGAAGATTGACGACGCCGTTCGGCAGGCTTGTCTTGGCGATGATATCCGTCACAAGCTTCAGATCATTGTCACTCGGCTGATGGTTACGGATATCATTGAGACGATCCAGCGGACTGATCGATTCAAGCCGCTCTATATAGGAGTCATTGGAATTTCCAACTTCTTTTTGCTGCGGCTCAGGCCCGGTCGTCATGGACGGCAGCTTGCCCCTGTTCTCTTTCTGGTAGTACTTTCTTGCTTCATATCTCAGCTGCTCCCTGTCGATACCGGCATACTGTGTGGTCGCCGACAGCAGTATCTGCTTCATATCATATGCATTGAGATTGAAAAGTACGCTCAGTTTCACAATCAGCATCCGTACTTCCTTGGTAAAGAACGCACGGTCGATCTTTGTGCCTTTCAGATGCGTAAAAAGAACATCAAAATCGAAATCGTCCAGATCGACATTCGGACCCGTCGATGCATTGTCCTTCCTTAAAGAATCCTCCGGAATGCTGAATCCTTCTTCGCTGCCTACCTGGAACACCTCCGTAAACTTCCGGGTCACTTCGGTGAAATGCTCAGGCTTCGAAGGATAGCACAGGCGGTCTTTCTTTGTTTTATAGGCATTCGGACCAATATGATTATGAAGGTAGAGACTCAGCATCGGATCCTTGAAAAAGGCTTCCGGAGTGAGCGGCTGCAGCAGCTCATATACGAAGAGGTCATCATGTGCTTCATCGGATACGAAAGATCTGACCAGACCGATGCCTTCCAGTTTCTCTAGAGTTTTCGAGAAGCTGGATAAGGACGTGTTCAGCGCGTCCATTATCTCCTTATGAAACCTTATTTCGAGTTTCTCATAATATGCCGAGGATTCCTGAAGATATATATATGCCATTGCTGCATCCTGATGGATGAGCGGCAGGTAGAGCTCATTCAAAATATTAAGATGGGACTTTTCAAATGCAGCAGGATTATAGACCATGAATTCGGTATTCGGTTTCAGCCGCTCATTGAAGTTCATCGTCATCCCTGCCTTTGGCGAGGTGATTCAATGTATCCATCAGCTGATCGATATCCTTGAATTCCTTATATACAGAGGCAAACCTGACATAGGCCACCTGGTCCAATGTAATCAGTTCCTTCATTACGCACTCGCCAATTTCATTGCTCGAGATTTCTGGTTTATTCAAGTTTCTGAGCGCAGATTCTATGCGCGCAGTCGTTTTTTCCAGTGCTTCATATGGTATCGGGCGTTTTTCGCACGCTCTCAGCAGTCCATCCATGAGCTTCTCCCGGCTGAAGACTTCCCTGTTTCCATCCTTTTTGACAACCACGAGGGGAGAGAGTTCCATCCGTTCAAAAGTAGTGAACCTGAATCCGCAGTTTTCACATTCCCTTCTTCTGCGTATGGCGGACACCTCATCCGTATGTCTGGAATCGACGACCCTGGAACTTGTCTGATGGCAGTTCGGGCATTTCATATGACCACCTCACTTCTCAAGGATTAGTATACCATTATAATATATTACGCATAAAAAAAGAAGAAACATCAGTTTCTTCTTTTCAAATACTACTATAGGTCATGAACAATTTTCTCTGCAAGTTCCACGACACGCGTGGAATATCCCCATTCATTATCGTACCACGCCAGCACCTTCACCTTGCTGTCATCCATGACCATGGTCAGCGAGGCGTCGATGATGGAGCTTCTGCTGTCGGTATTGAAATCGCTTGATACGAGCGGCGCATCAGTCACACCGAGAATGCCGGAAAGTTCCCCATTCGCCTGCTGCTCGAATGTTTCGTTCAGCTGCTCCTTTGTCACCGGCGTATCGAGATCGACAACAAGGTCAACCAGCGATACATTGGATACCGGCACACGCAATGCCAGACCGTGCAGCTTGCCGTTCAGCTGGGGCAGCACTGTGCCAAGCGCCTTTGCCGCTCCGGTCGAAGTCGGAATGATATTGTCCGCGCATGAACGTGCCCTACGCAGATCCTTATGCGGGTTGTCGATATTCTTCTGATCATTTGTATAGGCATGGACCGTTGTCATCAGACCGTTCTTGATGCCGAATGCATCATCCAGCACTTTTGCGACAGGCGCCAGGCAATTCGTCGTACAGGAAGCATTGGAGAATACATCATATGTATCAAGGTCCAGGGCTTCATCATTTACACCGAGCACAATCGTCTGGACGTCGCCGCCTTTCGATGGTGCGGTAAGGAGTACTTTCCTTGCGCCCGCCCTCACATGGGCACTCGCTTTGTCGCCATGGTTGAATGCACCAGTTGCTTCTATTACAAGGTCGATGCCAAGCGCTTCCCATGGAAGATCTTCAGGGTTTCTTTCATTTGTAAGCTGGATTTCCCTGCCGTCGATGACAAGTCCTTCCCCTTCCACCTCAACATGCTTATCCCACGTGCCATGTGTCGTATCATAATTGAGAAGATGTGCAATTGTTTCTGCAGGATAGCTTGCATTCACCGCGACGAGTTCGATGTGATCTGAAGCAGCGGCAATGCGGAAAACCATTCTGCCGATTCTTCCAAGACCGTTAATAGCTACTTTTTTCATGACCATTACCCCTTTATGCTATACTTTTCAATAATTAGTATAACACAATAGAATGCCATTAAAAGTAGCGTTTCATATAAAATTTCACTTTTCAATACTGGATATGAAATCATCTATCTGGTCGAAAAGATCTGCCTTTGAGCCACTGTTATCAAGTACTTCAGTACTTCTTTCCCTTTTTTCGGAAAGAGGCATCTGGCTGTTGATCCGGGCAAGCGCTTCGGACCGCTCGAAGCTGTTACGTTCCATAAGCCGCTCGATCTGTGTCTCCTGATCGACATATACCGTCAATGTGATGTCACATTGACGATCCAGCCCGTTTTCGAAGAGCAGTGGAATATCAAGGAAGACATGGCTTTCAGATAACGCCTCGGCCTTATCCCGATCCATCAGCTTCCGAACCTCCGGATGCACGAGATGGTTCAGCACTTCTCTTTCCTTGCTGTCATTGAAGACGATGGCACCGAGCTTCCTACGGTCGATCTCGCCATCTTCCTCCAGGATGCCACTACCGAAATGTTCGACGATGCCAGGATATGCCGGCCCGTCCTTCGCTGTCGACTTCCGTGCATAGACATCCGCATCAAGTACAGGATATCCTTTTTCTCTGATGTAGTCGGCAGCAGTAGACTTGCCACTGGCAATGCCGCCTGTAAGTCCAATTACCTGGTTCATTGCTTCACCTCTGACATCTAGTGCAATAGAATGTATTTCTTGTCGCAATTGTTTTTGTACTGACCGGTCCACCGCATGTCCGGCACGTCTTCTTCTGATAGATGTTGAAGCGGTCCTGCATGCTTCCCTTTTCACCGGATACCCCTCTATAGTCGGAGATTGTCGAACCGCCGCTTTCTATTGAAAGGTTGAAGACATCGGTTATGGATCTATGGAGATCCACCAGTCTCGCAATGGACACATTACCTGCTTTCCGTGTGGGCAGTATGCCTGATGTGAACAGTGCTTCTGATGCATAGATGTTTCCGACGCCCGGAATGACCGAGCTGTCCATGATAACCGCTTTGATCTCCTTATTGATGTTCGCCGGTGCCTTCGCCCTGTCCAGGAATTCCGCCAGACTGTCCGGATCTGTGTATTCCACCGCCATGCGGGCAAACGGTGGGAACCCACTCAATTTATCCACTGTCGCCATTTCTCCGAACCGTCTGATATCACAATAGATCAGAGCGCGTCCGTCCTGGAGTCTGAAGACGACCTGCCAGTGCTTGCGGTAGTTTGCATCTGTGATCGACTCTACCGAGTCCCTGACAAAATAGGCACCCGACATCCCGAGATGCGAAATCATATGGAACACTCCGTCCGACTTCTCCATTATGAAATACAGGTACTTGCCGCGCCGGCCGATCTTCCTGATTGTTGCATCAAGGACACGGGAGCCGAATGATTCAAAGTCTTCTTTGACGATTGTTCTGCGTCCGGTCTGATGCCCATTTACTACAAAATCGGAAAACGCCACTGCTTCAATAGTAGCGCCTTCCACTTCCCTGGCCAGGGCTCGCCTGACCAGCTCCACTTCCGGTAATTCCGGCATATCTCCACCTACTTCACGTCATACCAATCGCTGCCATATCCATAATCCACTTTGAGTGGCACAGAGAGCGCCATTGCATTTTCCATAATATCCTTGATGACCGGGATGAATGCTTCCACTTCTTCCCGAGGGATATCAAAGATCAGCTCATCGTGGATCTGCAGCAGCAATTCAGCATTGAATTTCTGTGCTTCTTCCGATTTTTCGTATTTTACCATTGCAAGTTTTATTATGTCTGCCGCGCTTCCCTGAATCGGTGAGTTCATGGCTGTCCGTTCAGCAAAGCTCTTTGCGTTGAAATTGCGGCTTTGGATATCCGGGATGTATCTTCTGCGATTGAGCAGCGTCTTCACATAGCCATCGCGCTTGGCATCCTGGATGATGGATTTCATGAACAACTTGACTTCAGGGAAGGAATTCAGGTAATTGTCAATGAATGTCTTGGCTTCTTTTCTCGTGATGCCAAGGTTCTGGCTCAGCCCATAGTCGCTGATGCCGTAGACGATACCGAAGTTGACCGCCTTCGCATTCCGCCTCATATCACTGGTGACATCTGCCCGTTCCACGCCGAAGACTTCCATTGCAGTTTTTGTATGGATGTCGGTATCACTTGTAAATGCGCTGGTCATGGTCTCATCACTGGTGATATGTGCAAGTACCCTGAGCTCGATCTGTGAATAGTCGAGCGCAAGCAGTACATGGGAATCATCTTTCGGCACGAATGCCTTTCTGATTCTGCGGCCTTCATCGATGCGTATCGGTATGTTCTGAAGGTTCGGCTCGACTGATGACAGCCTTCCCGTCTGTGCCAGCGTCTGATTGAAACGCGTATGGATTCTCGAGTCTTCCTTGATTTCGCCCTGCAGTCCGATGACATATGTCGACTGCAGCTTGGATAGCGAACGATAGTCCAGAAGGTAGCTGACAATCTCATGCCTGCTCTGCAGTTCTTCCAGTACATCCACTGCAGTGGAGTAGCCTGTCTTGGTCTTCTTTATGACGGGCAGCTCCAGTTTCTCAAATAGAACGACACCAAGCTGCTTGGGAGAATTGATATTGAATTCCTCTCCCGCGAGCTCATATATTTTTCCTTCTATTTCATCAAGCCGTTCTTTTATTTCACTTTCCATATCCCGAAGACGTGCTGCATCCACTGTGATGCCGCGATATTCCATGCCGGACAGCACTTTGGCCAGTGGTATCTCCAGATCTTTCCAGAGGTCATACATGTCGTCTTTCTGGAGGGATTCCGCCATCAGCGGACCGACATGATGCACTGCCATGACCTTATCCGTCAGAAACTTGTCATGCTCTTCCCCAATCGGCTGCTTGGCATTACGCCCTTTGCCATAGTGGAAATCATCACTGTCGATATTGACACTGAACTGGCCGACAGTCTCCGCCACATCAATGATTTTCTTTGATGGATCGAGCAGGAAGCTGCCGAGCATGATATCCGTATCGAAGTCTTCAAAATGAATATCGAGATGCTTGAGCAGACCCATCTGACGCTTGATGTCATAGACATTGATGGTCTCTCTCGACTTCAGGAACTGCTCAAGCCCCTCCCGATCGATATCCTCCGCGTTGCTGATGAAGGTTCTTTCTCCATCCGTAACAGCGATATGCTCGGGGCCGTGTACCAGGTAATTGTCAGCCCGGACTTCAAGATGGAAAGAAACATCTGCGCCGAGCTGATCCAGCGCATCCACACGCTCGGAATCAAACTCTTTCTTATCCTCCGTCTCGGAAGCGTCCATGTTCTTCAGCAGCGACTCGAATTCGAGTTCCTTGAAGATTTCATATTTCTCTTCTGCGTTTTCATTGGCAAAGGCAAGGGAATTCATATCGAAATCAAGCGGAACTTCACGGTAGATGGTTGCGAGCGATTTGCTCATCAGTGCATCTTCCCTATGTTCCATCAGATTCTCCTTCAGCTTCTTCCCTTTGACACCTTCAAGGTTTTCGAGTACTGCTTCAACAGATCCATGTTCACCGAGCAGTTTGAGTGCCGTCTTTTCCCCTACGCCGGGCACACCAGGAATATTATCCGATTTATCGCCCATCAGTCCTTTCAGATCTATGATCTGCTCCGGTTTCAATCCATATATCTCCTGAATATGTTCCGGTGTATACCGATCAATATCGGATATCCCTTTTTTCGTATAATAAATGACTGTATTTTCACTGGCCAGCTGGGTCAAGTCCTTATCCCCCGAGATGATGATGGTTTGAAAACCTTCCTCATCCGCTTTTCTGCTCAGCGTTCCGATGATGTCATCGGCTTCATACTCCTCCACTTCATACCGTTTGATGCCGTAGGCATCAATAAGTCTCCGTATCGGCGCGAACTGCTCCCCCAGTTCAGGCGGCGTCTTCTGTCTGCCGCCTTTATATTCCTCATACTGCTTGTGTCTGAAAGTCGATTTGCCTGCATCGAAAGCAACAAGGAAGTGCGTCGGCGCCTCTTCCTCTATCAGCTTCTCAAGCAGCCTCGCATAACCGAAGATGGCGTTCGTGTGGAGTCCGCTCTGATTGCTCAGGAGCGGCAGCCCATAGAATGCACGAAACGCCATACTGTTGCCGTCTATCAGTATCAGCTTCTTCATTTCACTATCTCCTCTCTATCGAAATGATCCGACCGTCCGTTACCAGTCTCTTCATAATCAGATTATACATTTCCATACCGGTTTAATCCATAAATAAAGGCACAGCGATTGCTGTGCCTCTAATATCAACCCACATATTCTATTGGTGCATTCGGTCCGAGCGGAATGCCGAACAGCATCCAGACGATCAGCATGATTGCCCAGGCGACGAAGAAGAAGATGGAATATGGCAGCATGACTGAAATCAGCGTACCAATCCCGATATTCCTATCGTACTGCTGCGCAAATGCAATGATGATGGCGAAGTATGTCATGAGCGGTGTAATGATATTGGTTGAAGAATCCGCCACACGATATGCCATCGTCGTCAGTTCCGGAGAATAGCCGAGCTGCATCATGATCGGCACGAATATCGGTGCCATCATCGCCCATTTGGCGCTCGCACTTCCGATGAACAGATTGACGACTGCAGTGACGAACATGAAGCCGATGATCAGTGGAATACCCGTCAGATTCAACGTTTCAAGCAGTTCGGCACCATATACGCCGATGACCAGCCCGATATTGGATTCGGCAAAATATGCAACAAATTGTCCGGCAGTGAATGCCAGTACAATGAACATTCCCATTGCTGCCATCGTTTTTGTCATCTGATCCGCAACATCCTTGTCATTCCTGATGGATTTTGTAATCAGCCCATACACGAGACCTGGAATGAAGAACAGGATCGCTATGATCGGAACCAGTCCATCACTCATGAATGGCGACTGGATGATCGTATCCATGTAGTCTCCCACGGCATCATCTCCACGCATCGGCGAATTCGGCAGTAGTACCAGGAGCGACGCCAGCAGAGCCCCGACCACCATTGAAGTGATAGCCCATACGAGTCCTTTCTTTTCAATCGGTTCAAGCGGGTTCATCTCATCCGTGCTGTTGACTGCTTCCTCATCGGCATTTTTGGAATCAAAGCTGCCAAGTCGTGGCTCGACAATCTTATCGGATACAAACCAGCCGACAAGCGTAAGCAGGAAGACACTGACAAAGATGAAGTAGTAGTTCATTGCTACGTTCATGCCTTCAGCATACTGCGGATCGAGAACTGAAGCTGCAGCAATCGACAGTTCGGACAGCATTGCATCGGTTCCACTGAGCAGCAGGTTGGCTGAAAACCCTGCCGAAACCCCGGCAAATGCAGTGGCCAGACCAGCAAGCGGATGCCTGCCAAGTGCCAGATAAAGTACAGCACCGAGTGGTGGCAATACAACGTAGCCTGCGTCAGATGCAAGTGAAGACATGATACCGGCAAACACAAGGCCGGCAGTGATCAGCTGGTTCGGAATTGCCAGAACAAATCCGCGCAGTGCCGCGCTGATGAGACCTGAACGTTCAGCAACACCAATGCCGAGCATGGTCATGAGTACAACACCCAAAGGTGCAAAGTTGATGAAGTTATCAGTCATGCTTGAGAATATGTAGCTTATGCCTTCCCCATTCAAAAGATTATTGACTGAAACGGTACCTTGATCATCTGCCGGGTGCTCCACTGTGATTTCGAGCATCGACAGTATTGCGGAAGCAACCAGTGTAAGCCCTGCAAGCAGTGCAAAAAGCGTCACCGGATGCGGCAGCTTATTACCCAGCCATTCGACAAAATCAAGGAATTTTTGAAAGATACCATTTTTCTTTCTACCATTTTCCATTCCCAAATTTCCTCCCATTTATTATAATATTTTTGAAAATTCAAAAAGGCCACCATGAAGGCAGCCTTTCCAGTATAATACCCGTACTTGAATTTTACAAATACTATTTCAGCATGTTCATGACATGAGTGACGGAATCCCTGGATTTATCCAATTCAGCTTTTTCCTCATCGGAAAGCTCCAGTTCGATGATTTTTTCTATGCCTTCTGCCCCGAGCACTGTCGGCACACCAAGATAGAGATTATCATAGCCGTATTCACCTTCAAGATATGCAATTGCCGGAAGTACACGTTTCTGATCGAACAGAATTGCCTCAGCCATCTCGACAAGCGCCGCGGCAGGAGCATAGTATGCCGATCCATTGCCCAGCAGATTGACGATTTCGGCACCGCCTTTTCTGGTACGCTCTATGATGGCATCGATGCGGTCCTGATCCAGCAGGCTTGAAAGGGGCACGCCACCCACATTCGAATAGCGGATGAGCGGTACCATGTCATCACCATGTCCGCCAAGTACAAACCCTTGGACGTCTTTGACGGAAAGGCTCAGTTCTTTGGCAACAAAAGTCCGGAACCTTGCGGTATCAAGAACACCTGACTGGCCGATCACCCTGTTTTTAGGAAAGCCGGACTCTTTGAATACAGTATAGGTCATCGCATCCACCGGATTGGTCAGAACAATGATCGAGCAGTCCGGTGAATACTTAACGATGTCTCGCGTGACAGCAGACATCACCTTCTGGTTGGTCTTGACCAGGTCGTCCCGGCTCATTCCAGGCTTTCTGGCAATCCCGGCTGTAATGATTACGATATCCGAGTCTTTAGTATCTTCGTAGCTGCTCGTCCCTTTTATATCCACATCGGTACCGAGAACCGGTGTTGCTTCCATCATATCGAGTGCCTTGCCACGTGTCGGATCTTCAGATTGCGGAATATCCACAAGAACAATATCACCCAATGCTTTTGAAGCTGCGATGAACGCTGTAGTCGCACCTGTAAAACCGGCACCGATAACTGAAATCTTCTTTCTGTCCATACTGTCCACACTCCTAGTCAGCAAACATGCCTACATGTTTTTGATGAGTTCGTCTCCAAATTCGGAGCACTTCACTTCTGTCGCGCCATCCATCAGACGGGCAAAGTCGTATGTTACAACTTTGGAAGCAATTGTTTTTTCCATCGCTTTTGTAACCAGGTCAGCAGCTTCCTGCCATCCAAGGTGCTCGAGCATGAGTACGCCCGATAGGATTACTGAGGAAGGATTAACCTTATCGAGACCTGCATACTTCGGTGCAGTACCATGTGTCGCTTCAAAAATTGCATGTCCTGTTTCGTAGTTGATATTGGCGCCTGGTGCGATGCCGATTCCGCCCACCTGTGCTGCAAGCGCGTCGGAGACGTAGTCTCCATTCAGATTCATGGTCGCAACCACACCGAAGTCCTTCGGACGTGTCAGAATCTGCTGCAGGAAGATGTCTGCAATAGCATCCTTGATGATGATCTTGCCAGCTGCTTCAGCTTCGGACTGTGCTTTATCCGCAGCTTCACGGCCTTCGTCTTCAACAATCTTATCGTAGACTTTCCATGTGAAGACCTTATCTCCGAATTCACGTTCCGCAAGGTCATAGCCCCATGCTTTGAATGCCCCTTCAGTGAACTTCATGATATTGCCTTTATGAACAAGTGTTACGGACGGGCGATTGTTCTCAATCGCATAATTGATTGCGGAACGCACCAGTCTTTCCGTACCTTCTTTTGATACTGGCTTGATGCCGATACCGGAAGTTTCAGGGAAACGGATATTCTTGGCACCCATTTCTTCCTGCAGGAAGTCGATGACTTTCTTGACTTCGTCCGTACCTTCCTGGAATTCGATACCTGCATAGATATCTTCGGTATTTTCACGGAAAATGACCATATCCGTATCTTCAGGACGCTTCAATGGAGAAGGAACACCTTCGAAATACCTTACGGGACGCAGGCATGTGAACAGATCCAGTTCCTGTCTCAGTGCAACGTTCAGGGAACGTATGCCTCCACCGATCGGTGTTGTCAGCGGGCCTTTGATGGCAAGCAGGTATTCATCGATCGTATCCAGTGTTTCCTTCGGCAGCCATTCGCCTGTCTTGTCATACGCCTTCTGACCGGCAAGCACTTCTTTCCATTCGATTTTCTTTTTGCCGTCATAGGCTTTCTCTACTGCACCATCCAGCACTTTGCTTGCTGCACTCCAGATATCCGGGCCGATGCCGTCCCCTTCAATGTACGGGATGACTGGCTGATCCGGTACAGTAAGTACACCATCTTTTGTAGTAATCTTTTGACTAGACATAAATATATTCCTCCAGTTTTTAATCTCGATATGCTATCTGTTTTCGATCGGTTCGTATTTTTTGCCTGTCTGACCAATATACTCAGCTCTCGGTCTGATCAGACGGTTGTCCTGATACTGTTCAAGGATGTGTGCGAGCCATCCGGATACACGGCTGACAGCGAAAATCGGTGTGAACAGGTCATGGTCGATACCGAGTGAATGATATACAGTGGCACTGAAGAAGTCGACATTAGGAAGCAGACCTTTCTCCCTTTCCACAACCTCGGCAATCTTAATGGATTTTTCATAGAATTCAGGCTCTCCTGCCTGATCT
Source organism: Salinicoccus hispanicus (assembly GCF_009831115.1). Classification (GTDB taxonomy): domain Bacteria; phylum Bacillota; class Bacilli; order Staphylococcales; family Salinicoccaceae; genus Salinicoccus; species Salinicoccus hispanicus. The sequence continues at coordinate 764,282 of NZ_WUUK01000001.1, forward strand.
GTCAATTTCTTGGACATATCTTTCAGATACTTGGCACGTGGATCGCCCTCTTTATATACACGGTGGCCCATGCCCATGATCTTTTCCTTGTTCGCAAATTTCTCTTCCAGATAGCCTTCCACTGCATCAACAGATTCTATTTCAGAAAGCATCTGCATCACGCGCTCATTGGCACCGCCATGCAGTGGCCCTTTGAGTGCGCCAGCTGCAGCGCTTACACCGGAATAGACATCAGATAGCGTTGCGACACATACGCGGGCTGTGAATGTAGATGCATTCAGCTCATGGTCTGCATGCAGGACAAGCGCCTTGTTCATTGCTTCCACCTGTGTATCATTCGGCTCCTCGCCATTTAGCATGTAAAGGAAGTTGGCCGCGTAGGTAAGGCCTTCTTTCGGTCTGATGACTTCCTGATCGTTCCTGATCCTGGAAAAGGCTGCGACTACTGACGCAATCTTCGCCTGGATGCGAATCGATTTCTCCTGGTTTGCTTCATCGCTCATATCTTCGGCATTCGGATCGAAGTGGGCAAGATAGGATAGAGCAGTCCGGACAGCAGTCATCGGATGCACCTGATCTGCAGCATATTCTGCAAAATGATCATAGATCCGTGGATTGAGTGTCATGTAATCAAACATCTTACTCTGGAAATTTTCCAGTTCATCCTGGTTTGGGAGCCTATCATTCCAAAGTAGAAAAACGACTTCTTCAAACAATGCATTTTCAGCGAGGTCATCGATTTCATAACCACAGTAAGTAAGTTGTGAACCAATGATGGAACTGATGCGGGACTCGGCCGCTACAACGCCTTCTAAACCTTTTTTGTCAGACATATCGATTCTCCTTCTCGTTAAACATTAAATAGCCACCTGGCTTTAAACTCATTATATCAAATTCAAAAGGTTTGTGAACAATTCAAGAATCTTCTTCAGATTGTGAAAATTATATCGTTATCATCCTCGAAAGCCCTTACAAAAAGGAAAAGACGATAATTTCAGAGAATTATCGTCTAAATAAGAAATGATTAATTAACTTATCGAATCTCATAAGTTAATCTTATACTTAGTGACTGACTTCAGATGTTGATATTCCAGTTACAGATTTGACTTTGACTTCCCTGTATTTTTCATGGGATTCCGGCTTTCCGAGGAATGTACCAAGGAAAGCGCCGATGAAACCGGCAGGTACTGAAATCAGTGCAGGGTTATCCAGTGGGAATATCGGTTCCATTGCAATAAAACCGGCTCCCGAAGGATCCATGACATTCGGACTCAGCACAACCAGAATGAGAGAGACTGCAAGGCCGGTTACGATTCCGGCAATCGCTCCTTGAGTATTGAATCTTTTCCAGAATATCGTGTAGACGATGACCGGCAGGTTTGCACTTGCGGCCACACAGAACGCCAGTGATACAAGGAATGCCACGTTCTGATCCTGGGCGAAGATGGCCAGGATGATCGAGAGTACACTGACACTGAATGCTGCAATTTTGGCAGCAAGCATCTGCTGGCTTTCCGACACCTGCCCTTTTTTGATGACCTGGGCATATATATCGTGTGCGAAAGCACTTGCTCCGGAAAGCACCAGACCGGCGACGACAGCAAGGATGGTCGCAAATGCAACCGCAGCAACGAAGGACATGAGCAGGTCCCCGCCCAGTCTTTCAGCGAGCAGCGGCGCCGCCATATTGCCTGCTGGATTGGCCGCAATGATTTCTTCTCTCGTCAGAAGTGCAGCAGCACCGAAGCCGAGGAATATGGTCAGAATATAGAAGATACCGATAATCCATGTCGCCCACATTACGGAGCTCCTCGCTGTCTTTGCGTCCCTGACTGTAAAGAATCTCATAAGAATATGAGGCAGCCCGGCTGTTCCGAACAGCAAAGCGATGATCAGTGAAATATTATTGAGCGGTGACTGTCCCTGAGCACCTGGATTCAGGAAAGACCCTTCAAGCTCGGGCGCCGAGACATTTTTCATTTCTCCGAACATCGTAAATATATTGAAATTGAACTGGAGCAGTACCAGGAATGAAATCAGCAGCGTACCGATCATGAGCAGTACAGCCTTGACCATCTGTACCCAGCTCGTGGCTGTCATGCCGCCGAAGAGCACATAGATGGTCATCATGATGCCGACAATGATGACTGAAACACTATACGGTATACCGAATAGGAGCTGTATGAGCGCGCCTGCACCTACAAGCTGGGCAAGCATATAGAAAATGACGATCGTAATTGAGGACAAGGCTGCAAATGCCCGGACCTTCTTCAGCTCAAACCGTGCTGCAATCATGTCCGCCACTGTGTATTTACCGAGATTTCTAAGTGGTTCAGCGACAACATACAAAACAACAAGGTATGCTGTCAGATACCCCACGCTATAAAAGAACCCATCAAAACCCCATAGTGCAATGGCACCGGCAATCCCCAGAAATGAAGCTGCCGAAAGATAGTCTCCGGAAATGGCAAGACCATTCTGCCAACCTGTCAGTCCCCCGCCTGCTGTGTAGAAATCTTTTGTAGAGTTTGTTCGTTTGGAAGCAAAATATGTAATGACCAAAGTTGCTCCTACGAAGACCAGAAACATGATGATGACTGTCAGATTCATTTATATTCCCCTTCCCTGTACTTTCTGATGATTTCATCTGCTTCCTTGTCAAATGTCTTCGCCCGCTTCATGTAAACGGTTACAAGAGTCCATACCATAACAAATAGCAAAAGCGCATAGATCCATGCCCAGGAGATATTACCGAATGCTTCATTATTGAGTATGTCGGTATAGCCGGTAAGCACTGGAAAGATCAGCGTAGCGATGATGAAAAATATGGTGATTGGCAGAATGAACTTGTTGCGCTTCTTCAAAAGTGACTCGAATTCGGGTTGCGATGCGATTTTCTTATAATCAATCTCTGACATTTCAATTCCCCCTTGTACCCTATATTCTATTTACCTTGTATAATAATGTCAATTTTTAGAATAATTAAAATCATGTACAATTACACCCATTTACTTTTGAACTACAAAAAATCGTCCGTTACTATGAACGGACGATTCTTCTACATTTCCTTAGGTTTTTCGATAAGGTCGATTTCCCCTATCCGATCCATGGTAATGTTGGAAGTGATATTCAGTTCCTCTTGCTCGCTGCCGACTGTCAATGTCAGCTCAGCTCCGATGTACTGGTAGTCTTCATTGAACTGGACTGTCACCAGACCATTGAACATATCGACATCCTGAATGGCATTCTGTACTTCATCATCGAAAAATGGTATCGCATCTTCACGGCTGTTTATTTCATATCTGATTTCATAACCCGTATCCTGCTCGGAAACTGTTCCTTCAGATAATGGCTCCAACTGGGCCAGCAGTTCTCCATATGCGCTGTTTTCCAACTCAAGTGACTGGTCCTGCGCTTCTACGCTGCCATCCTGGTAGATGAAATGTTCACCATCAATTACATAATGGGTCTGTATCTGGGCGCCATCATCCACTTCGACCTTGATTTCATTCTGTTCACTTCGAGTAGTGATCATCCTTACAGCATACTGGCTGTCACCAGATGAAACCGTCGAGGTCTGTCTTGCTTCATAGCTTACAGTATCTCCCCATGCCGAGTTTGCTTCTTCTATGATTTCAGGCGCTTCTACTTCGCCTTCCTCTTCCGCTGTCTCTGTTCCTTCATCGGAAGCTGATTCTGATGGTTCTTCAGTTGAATCCTGCGAATCATCATCCGGCGCTTCGTCGCCGCTTCCATCATTTCCACATGCTGCGAGCAATAGGATCATTGCCAGCAATAATAACTTTTTCATCTTCGCCACCTCATCACCATTATACCGGCCCAGCTGCCGGGCCACAACAAAAAAAGGGTACTCTGGCAGTACCCTTTTTCTTGAATTTCATTACAGTACGTTGGCATGACCACTGAATATGCAATTCTGTTCGGAATCTACCGTGATGATCATCCCTTCTTCAAGGACGTCGAGTGCATCATTTGCCCCTACAATGGTAGGCAGGTCAAGGTTAAGCCCTACAATTGCACCATGTGATGTCAGACCGCCTTCAACAGTGACGAGACCTCCCGCTTTTTCAAGGTGAGGCGTCATGTCGGAATCGACGGATTGGACGACGACCACTTTTCCTGTAAGATCCCTATCTGCCATCTCGCTTGCAGAGCGGATCAGCGCCACTTCTCCCACCGTGCTTTTTCGGCCGATGCCCTGTGCTCTAATCAACTTGTCTCCAACAATATGGAGTTTCATCAGGTTGGTTGTGCCCGCTTCTCCTGTCGGCACACCTGCAGTGATGATCAATAGATCACCTTGTGTGGCAAAGCCTTTTTCAATTGCAGCGGATACGGAAACATTAAGGAGATTATCTGTATCCCTTTTTCCTTTTTTGATTACAGGATGCACACCCCATACGAGCTGCAGCTGTCTTGCTACATGACTATGCGGTGTGACAGCAACAATATCCGCATGCGGACGGTATTTGGAGATCATTCTTGCTGTGTGTCCGGATTCAGTCGCAGCAACAATGGCTTTACAGTTCAGATTGAGGGCGGTATGTGCTACTGATACCCCGATAGCAGTGACGAGTGTCGTCTGCAATGATTTTGTCCGCTCTGACAATAGTTTCTTGTAGTCCTGTGCTGCTTCAGCTGAAACAGCAATGCTTGCCATCGTCTGAACAGACTCGAGTGGATAGTCCCCGGCTGCAGTCTCACCGCTCAGCATGATTGCATCTGTACCATCATAGATGGCGTTCGCAACATCACTTGCTTCAGCCCGTGTACAACGTGGGTTATTCTGCATTGAATCAAGCATCTGCGTTGCTGTAATTACCGGTTTGCCGAGCAGGTTGCATTTCCTGATCAGATCTTTCTGCACCATCGGTACGGATTCAGGTGGTATTTCAACACCCATATCTCCCCGGGCTACCATCAGTCCATCTGAAACTTCAAGTATCTCCGTAATATTATCGATACCTTCCTGGTTCTCAATCTTAGGAATGATATTGATCTGTGCAGCAGATTTCTCCTCCAGCAGTTCACGGATTTCAAGTACATCGCTATTGGTCCGGATGAAACTTGCAGCGATGAAGTCTACGCCTTCGCCAATACCGAAGATTATGTCCTGCTTGTCCTTTTCGGTGATTCCTGGAAGCTTCACGGAAACACCCGGCACGTTTACGCCCTTTTTATTTTTCAAAAGACCATTGTTCAATACTTTACATAGAATTTCGCCATTCTCATGGTCAATCTCTTCTATTTCAAGTTCAATCAGACCGTCATCGAGCAGAATGACTCCACCTGTCTCGACATCATCAATCAGACCCGGATAGGTAACGGAAAACTTTTCCGTTGTACCGACAACTTCATCCATGGACACACTGACTGTCTGGCCTTTGGAAAGTTCGATGCCTCCGTTTTCCATCGTATGCGTACGGATTTCAGGACCTTTAGTATCTAGCATGATCGCTACAGTACGGCCTGCTTTATCGGCAGCTTCCCTGATGTTCCTTATTCTTGCACGATGTTCATCATGGTCTCCGTGGGAGAAGTTCAGTCGGGCAATATTCATCCCTGCATCAATCAGCTGGCTCAGCATTTCAGGTGCTTCGGAAGCTGGTCCGATTGTACATACTATTTTAGTGTTACGCATTTATATATTCCTCCTATATGGATAACTCTTTTGAAAGTCTGAACAGTCCTTCATCGATTCTGTGGCTCTCTTCAAATACCCGATCAAAGCTTGTCTTGGTCAGACGGTTGTTCTCTATTCCCACTGCATGGCCACGAACGTCATTGAGCAGGAGCTCTACAGCATAGGCACCAAGCCTTGAGGCGAGTACACGGTCGCTGCCGGTCGGCTTTCCTCCGCGCTGCATATGTCCGAGCACGCTTTCCCGTGTGTCTATATTGATGTACTTGCGCAATTCCACCGCACATTGTGCAGCAGTCATGACACCTTCTGCGACAATGATGATGGAGTGCTTCTTGCCCCGCTTCATTCCTGTTTCGATTCTTTCCGCAACTTCCTTGATGTCGGAATGCGATTCTGGAATGAGGATCGTTTCGGCGCCGCCGGCGACACCTGCCCATAGTGCCAGGTCTCCTGCATCCCGGCCCATGACCTCGACGATGAATGTCCGTTCATGGCTTGTCGCTGTATCCCTGATTCTGTCGACCGCATCTATAATCGTGTTGAGCGCAGTATCAAAGCCGATGGTATAGTCGGTACCATTGATATCATTGTCTATTGTACCGGGTACACCCATTGTTTTGATACCCTCTTCATTCAGTCTTTGTGCACCTCTGTAGGAGCCATCCCCACCGATGACCACGAGGGAGTCGATGCCACGCTTTTGAAGATTTTCAACCGCTTTTTTTCTGACCTCGGGTTCGATGAACTCCGGACAGCGGGCCGAATAGAGCTTTGTGCCGCCCCTCTGGATGATATCGCCCACATCGCCCAGTTCAAGTTTTTTTATATTGTCGTTGACCAGTCCCTGGTAGCCCTGGTAGACGCCATGGACCTCGACACCTTCATAGATGCCTTTTCTTACGACGGCTCTTACTGCGGCATTCATTCCGGGTGAATCACCGCCGCTTGTCAGCACTGCTATTTTCTTCATGTGTTCCCTCCGTTGAAACATTATCTTACCATTAAAATATCATACCTAACTGTCCTTATCCATCATTTGAACAGTTGAAACCGTTTTTACGCCCAAAAAAGAACAGTCATTATTACGACTGTTCGTTAAAGACACCAATATTCATATATTTATCATAGCGATCGTCCATCAGACGCTGTCCGTCCATTTTGGACAGCTCATCCAGATGCTTCTGGATACTCCGGTCAAGTGCACCGAATACAGCTTCTCGGTCATTATGTGCACCGCCCTGAGGCTCTCTGATCACCTCGTCAGCAATGCCGAAATCTTCGAGGTCCCCTGCAGTAATCTTCAGAGACTCCGCTGCAATCTCCTTGAGGGAGGCATCTTTGAACAGGATGCTTGCTGCGCCTTCAGGTGAAATGACGGAATAAGTGGCGTTCTCGAGCATCAGCAGACGATTGCATACGCCTAGAGCGAGTGCCCCGCCGGATCCGCCCTCGCCGATGACGATACTGATGACAGGCACTTTAAGACCGGCCATCTCCACAAGATTGCGAGCGATGGATTCACTCTGTCCACGCTCCTCGGCGGCCTTCCCTGGATACGCACCCTTGGTATCGATGAAACAGATGACAGGACGGTTGAACTTGTCCGCCTGCTTCATCAGACGCAGTGCCTTGCGGTAGCCGTCCGGATGGGCCATCCCGAAATTTCTATGGATATTATCCTTCGTGTCCCGACCACGCTGGTGGCCGATGACGGTTACGGCTGTTCCGTGGTAGGATGCGATTCCGCCGACGATGGCAGCATCGTCACTATAGGCACGGTCACCAAAGAATTCGATGAAGTCATCGAATATGGACTCTATATATTCCAATGTCGTCGGACGTTTTATATACCTGGCGATCTCGACACGCTGCCACGGTGTCAGATTGGTGTAGACTTCTGTTTTCTTATCCTCGACTTTCTTCTCCAGAAAACTGATTTCCTTTGTCAGATCGAGCTTGTTCTTTGCAGCATACTTTTCAAGTTCTCCGATTTTCTCTTCCAGTTCGAATATCGGCTTTTCAAAATCAAACGCCATGGTCACACCTCACTATGCAGTTTCAATATTCTTCCGAGATAATTTTTCATATCCCGACGGTTGACGACCTCATCCAGCTGTCCGTGCTTCAATAGAAACTCGGCCGTCTGGAAATCTTCCGGCAGCTTTTCCTTGATGGTCTCTTCGATGACACGTCTGCCGGCAAAGCCGATCATCGCCCCTTTCTCGGCGAGATTGATATCACCGACGGACGCGAAACTTGCAGATACACCACCGGTCGTCGGATTTGTCATATAGGCAATATAGAGCAGACCCGCCTGGCTATGGCGTTCTATGGCCACGCTCACTTTTGCCATCTGCATCAGTGAGATGATGCCTTCCTGCATGCGTGCACCGCCGCTTGCGGTAAAGATGATGACAGGCAGTCGGCGTTCGGTCGCATATTCGAATGTTCGAGCCAGTTTTTCACCTACGGCTGAACCCATGCTGCCCATTCTGAAGCGTGAGTCCATGATGGCAACCACTGCCCGAGCACCCTCTATCTCACCTTCGGCACATACTACCGCCTCATTCAATCCGGTCTTTTCCCTATCTTTGATGAGTTTGGACTCATAGTTTGGGAAATTCAAAGGATTGGCTGATGTAATCTCTTCAAGAATCGGCTTGGCAGTCCCTTCATCCATCAGAGCCTCCATCCGGTCCGGCGCGGTTATCGGCAGATGATGTTCACAGTTTGTGCAGACATTCAGCCGTTTGTATAGTTCTTTGGAATACAGTATCTTCTTGCAGCTCGGGCACTTCGTCATGATTGTTTCACTGTTTTCAAATGTGCCGTCATTGCGGCCTGTTTCGTTGACTTTCTTATTCAGCTTGGAGAACAAGTCTTTTAGCATAATAAACTCCCTGTTTCTTTACGATTTGAAAGCCTGTGAATATTTATCGAGAAGAATGTAGATCTTCTTCATGATCTGATTATCGTCTGATTCGACATCCAAGCTGTCGTCATGATGCTTGGTCTTCACATAGGCTTCGATCATCTGTTTTATTTCAATTATTTCCTTCTGCTGTCTTTCTGTTCTGATGAGATATTTCCCGATAAGTTGAAAAAGCTGGTGACTGTCGATGTCAGCTAAAAAAGTGCCCTCTCCACGACGCACATAGATGATGCCAAGCAGTTCGAGTGCTCTCAGTGCCTCTCTGACACTCTGTCTGCTGACATTCAGTTTTTCCTTGAGATACCTTTCACTCGGCAGCTTGTCACCGACCTGGATATTCTCTGATTCTATCAGATTATGAATTTCTTCAACAATGTTTTCCAGACCTTTTCTTTCTGTCATTTCATCCATTATTAAAGGGTCAGACTGCGCGCTTTCTGGTAGACTTCTTCCGGGTCCACCTTGATGCGGTTGACACCTGTCTGCATGGCAGCTTCTGCCACTGCTCTTGCGACACGGGGAGCAACTTCCTTATTGAAAGGGTCCGGAATGACATAGTCACTTGTCAGTTCGTCTTCCTGAATGAGATCTGCAATGGCCAATACGGCTGCTTTTTTCATCTCATCGTTGATATGCGTCGCCCTGACATCAAGCGCCCCTCTGAAAATGCCTGGGAACGCAAGTACATTGTTGATCTGGTTCGGGAAATCACTGCGTCCGGTACCGATGACGAGTGCACCCGCCGCTTTGGCATCTTCCGGCATGATTTCCGGATTTGGATTCGCCATTGCGAATATGATTGGATCTTTGGCCATGGTTCCGACCATTTCCTTTGTCAATGCACCCGCAACGGATACACCGATGAATACATCGGCATCCTGGATGACATCCTCAAGCTCGCCCTGCTTGTGTGCATGGTTGGTGAAACGGCTGACTTCCTTTTTGACATCATTCATGCCATTCGGCCTGTCTTCGTAGATTGCACCTCTTGAATCGCACATTATCATTTCCTTGACTCCGAAGCTATGCAGCAGTTTGACGATGGCCACACCTGCAGCACCTGCACCATTCAGAACAACTTTGATCTGGCTCAAGGATTTGCCGGTCAGTTTCAATGCATTCATCAGACCACTCAGTGTAACGATGGCAGTACCGTGCTGGTCGTCATGGAAGACCGGGATATCCGTTTCACGGCCAAGACGCTCCTCGATTTCAAAGCACCTCGGTGCAGAGATATCCTCCAGATTGATGCCGCCGAATACAGGCGTCAGCAGTTTGACCGTCCTGACAATCTCATCGACATCGTTCGTATCCAGTGCGAGCGGGAATGAATCGACACCTGCAAAATTTTTGAACAGGGCACTTTTGCCCTCCATTACCGGCAGGCTCGCCATTGCTCCGATATTGCCAAGACCGAGTACTGCGGAACCATCCGTGATGACGCCCACAGTGTTGCTCTTGATCGTATAGTCGAAGACCGTGCGCTCATCCTCATATATTTCCTTGCATGGTTCAGCGACACCGGGTGAATAGGCGAGGCTCAGCGCCTCTTTGTCTTTTATCTCCACTTTGGAATTTACAGAAAGTTTACCTTGTTTTTCTCTATGCAGTTCTAGTGCATCATCTCTTAGGGACACTATGATCTTCCTTTCTTGAGTGGTCATACCACTAATAATATTAACATTATCCGAATTGGGTGACAACAGATTCAATTGAGCAGACGTATGTCCGACAGTTCGATTTTCTGCAGTAATCTGTCAATGTTGGATGTTTCAATATTACCAAGCTTTTTCTGGTTGTCAAAATCAAATATTGGAATTCCTTCCTCTCCGACGATGCCTTCGAGCGCATAACTGCCGGAATTTCGTATGACAATCCGCTTCGTTGATTGGATATGGCTGTTTTTGAATTCATCCAGATCCTGCACATTTTCTATGATCAGCTGCGGTTCTGATTTACGTGTCTCCATCCGGCCCGATACTGCAGCAATCTTCTCGGATAACCTGTTATGGACATTGAAATAGACTTTCGGAAATATGACGCCTTCCATCTCCTGGTGGCCATCAGCAATCTTGACGAATGCCATATTCTGTCCTTTTTTAGTGCGTATTACTTTTATATTTTCGAAGAAGACGAGATAGGTGCCCTGCTGCTTCTGATGGAGCAGTGAAAAAGGAATGTACTGCAGTGATTTCTGGATTGTAATGACCGGATGGTCGGACAGGTAGAAGCCGAAAACTTCCTTCTCACCTTCCACCTTTTCAATTTCATCCATCTCTTCAGTGTAGCTGTATTCTTTCTTGATGCTGAAACCGAGGGTACTGAGAAATGAATCGTGGGCGTATTCCTCAGTGTTCAGATCATCCAGCATGGGCAGAGTCTGGAGCATGGTCTTTCTGTTCTCTTCAAAACCGTCAAGCGCACCGGAAAGTATGAGCTGTGTCAGCACCTTCCGGTTCAATGATGCTCCGCTGACACGTGTCTTCAAGTCGTAAAGGTCGGTAAATGGTCCTTCCTTGCGTGCTTCAGTTATGGCTTCACCCATGCGGCGGGTCATGCCACGGATCATCGAGAATCCGATCTGGACACCGTCCGATGGATGGTTGCTCCATCTCGAACGGTTGATGTCCGGCGGATGCATCCGAATGCGTCTAAGCTTCATTTCGCTGATGACCTGCTTGACTTTCACATCGTTGCCGAAGTGATGAAAAAGTATGACGGCGTAGAAGATATCAGGGTATACCGCCTTGATATAGGCAAGCATATAGGAAATCCGGCTATAGGCGACCGCATGGCTTTTCGGAAAACCGTAATCCGCAAATTCGAGTATCAGATTGAAGATATGATGTCCGACGTTGCTGCTGTAGCCCTGCTCTACCGCACCCTTTTCAAACTTTCCACGTTCCTGTTCCAATGTCTCCCTGTCCTTCTTGCTCATCGCACGCCTCAGTATATCCGCTTCGGCATAAGTATATCCGGCGATCTTTGCTGCAATCTGCATGATCTGTTCCTGATAGACGATGACTCCGTACGTCTCTTTCAAAATGTCCTTTATGTCGGCATGCGGGTATTTAACGGATGAAGGATTTCTTTTTCCTTCGATGTAATTGGGAATCTCCTTCATCGGACCTGGACGGTAGAGTGCGTTGACGGCAACAATGTCAAGAAACTGTTCAGGCTTCATATCACGGATGACCTTGCGGATACCGTCCGACTCCAGCTGGAAGATCCCGAGTGTCATGCCGCGGCCGAGCAGCCTGTATACTTCCCGGTTATCATCCGGAATCTTGTCCAGACTGAAATCGGCCTCGGTCCGCCTGATCTGACCGACCATGTATTTGAGCAGGGAGAGGTTCCGAAGACCAAGGATATCAATCTTGAGCAGCCCGGACCCTTCCACTTCATTCATCGGCCACTGGCTGAGCGTATATCCTTCGCTGAAAATGACAGGCACACTGCTGGTCAAACGTTCTTCACTCAGCAGGACACCCGCAGCATGGGTTGATGTATGACGCGGCAGCCCTTCTATCTTACGGCACAGCATTGCATAGATGCCGTATTTTTCATCCGCTTCCATGAGCGAATTGAATTCTTTTCTGGCAAATGCATCCTCGAGCGTCGTACCCGGTGCATCCGGAATGATATTTGAAATCATCTTCAGTTCATCTTCGCCAAAGCCGAGCACCCTGCCGACATCACGGGCGGCCATTTTGGCACTCAGTGTGCCATAGGTCACAATATGGGCGACATTCATCTCGCCATACTTGTCAATCAGATATGCCACCACTTCATCCCGTCTCGTATCCTCAAAATCGATATCGATATCCGGCATTGTCACACGCTCCGGATTAAGAAAGCGTTCGAACAGCAGATTATACTTCAACGGATCGATCTCGGTGATGTTCAAAAGGAATGAAACCAGACTTGCACTGGATGATCCCCTGCCCGGTCCGACATAGATGCCTGATTCCTTGGCATGATTGACGGCATCCTGGACGATCAGAAAGTAGTCTTCATAGCCCATCTCCACAATGATGTCGTATTCATATTTCATCCGCTCCATGTATCTGTCACTGCCATCTGTTCTGGCTTCGAACTGCTCGATCAGCATCTGCCACAGGAATGCTTTCGAATCATTATTATTCTCATGCGGGAAATGCGGTAGCGTCTTCCTGGTCTTCGGCAGTGTAACGTCACATTTCTCCACCAGGCTCACATTGCCATCCAGAAACTGTTTTTCCGCTTCATCCAGGTCGACCCCGGTCCGGATGAAGTCTTCACCCTGGCGGGACCCAAGATCTTCAGGCGCCATTCTTTCGTTATCCCGGATGGCGTTGAGTACTATTTTTGCAGACAGGTCTTCCGGTTCGAGATAGTTCGCCTGCTTCATGTATACACGCTGATAGCGATCATCCGCCACTTCATGTGACGTGTAGCGATCTGCCTCGTCAACGGGAACCGATTCGAGCAGCCGGGCACCCTGATCCGTTTTGGCCACCACTACACAGTCGTGGATATTCCTGAACAGATAGTTCTCCGGTGTAAATGTGAGATCCTTATAGGAAAGCATTGCCGACAGGCGTACCAGTTCCAGGTAGCCTGCGGTATTTTTTGCAATCAATACAAGCGGAATGCCATCAAAGTGATCATCGACCCGTACCTCCATGCCGATCAGCGGCTTTACACCGAAATGCTCTGCCCGTCTGACAAAATGATAGATGCCATGCAGGCGGTTCGAGTCGGTCAATGCAACGGCGGTCTGGCCGTCACCGGAAATCTTTTTCAGCAGCGGATCGATTCGGATATTGCTGTTCAGAAATTCATAGCAGCTGTGAACATTCAGATTGATCATAGGGAGTGTCCCCCTTTTAAAGTTTGCTGTCCAATGCTTCGATCAGCGATTTCAACTCTTCCTGTGAAGCAATGCTGACACCGCTGGCCAACGGATGGCCGCCACCGCCAAAATGTTCTGCGATGTCATTGATGACCGTCTCCTTGGAGCGCAGCCTGACACGGATATCTTCTTCTTCCTCTACCGCCATGAACCATATGCTGGCTTCATCGATTTCCCGGTAGATGTTGACGTGCATGCTCGCTTCATTGCTCGTAAGACCATATTCGGAAAGGGCCGAAGCGGGCACCCATACATACAGTACACCTTTATCCGTCATTCTGAAATTATTGATCAGATACCCTTTGAACCTGAACTGGTCGAGAGACTGCTTATTCATTTCTGTCATATCTTTCGAAGCATCGAAGTTGAACTTCCTCAGTTCGGAAGCCACCTTTAGTGTCAGCGTGCTTGTATTGTTGAACAGGAACCTGCCCGTGTCCCCGACAATGCCTGAAAACAGCAGCCTTGCCGAAATATCATTGATGTAGTCGTTATCGAAGCCCCATGCATCCGCCAGGAGGAATATCAGCTCCGAAGTCGAGGATACGCCAGTTTCGACAATATTGAGGTCGCCATAGGGTTCATGATTCGGATGGTGGTCGATCTTGACGACTTTGTCACCGAGAGAGAGATCTCCATCGATCCTACCCACTCCGGCAGTATCCACTACGATGAGAAGCGGCCGTTCAACGGATGTCGCCGTATCCATTTTTCCAAGAAACTCCAATGAAGCCTCACTCTCTCCGAGTGCCGTCACCTTCTTGTTCGGAAAAATGGACTTCAGAATCTCTTTCAGCCCGAGTTGCGAGCCGATGGCATCCGGATCCGGTCTTAAATGTCTCATTATGATGATTTCATCATAGTCATTGATCATGTTGAGCAGTTTTTTATAATTTTCTCTGAGAGATGGATAGTGATTCATATATTCTGTGAACAATTGAAAATCTCCTTCTGTTTGGATTTACTTGGCTAATATAATAAATTATACTACATTAAGGAATGGAGTTGTATCCGATGGAAATGTCTTATCAGATTGCTGTATCCTTTCTTGTCACCCTGCTGCTTCTCAGCCTCTTCATGTTCATCGTCTATAAGATCAGGAAGATTCGAAGCGAACGTGATGTAAGAAAAGCATATTATAACAGCATATCCAGAATCTGGCTTGGTTCCCTGATTCTGTCCTTTGGTCTGAATACGATCATCCAGTTTCCTACAGCCGTATCCTATATTATCGGTGCACTGTTCGTTGTCATCGGTGCTTATAATATATGGCATTTCAATGCTGCAAGGAAATATTTCAAAGGTAACATACCTATTGAAGATAAAGCATGGGCAGATTTCAATCGTAAAGCCAAAAAATAGACAAGTGAACCTTCACTTGTCTATTTTTTATTTTTCTTTGTAGTACTGGATAAGCAGGGTTGCTTTCGAATAGATGCCATCATCAGACCGCGCCTCGATCTCGAGCCTTAGAAACTGGTCGCCAAGATCCAGAATGCTGCCTTCGATGACAAGCTCCTGATAAAGCTGGACCAGTTTGATATTCATGACGTTGAGCGTGTCGATATGATAGCTGTATATATTATGATTACCGAGGACCACTTCGGTAAGGCGCTCGATCAGACGCATGAATTCCGACTGTGCGATACTGCCATACTCGTCGGTCATGAACGGCATCACTTTGATATGAATCCGATTATCGTCGATCCTGATTTCCCTGTCGATCAGATTCTCCGCAGTCAGGCCACCGCCAAGCTTCCTTGGCTCCCGTTGCCTGAAGACATCCCGCCTGTGCACAATGCCGATCAGAGCACGCTCCTCATCGATGACAGGCAGAATATTGAGCTGATGCCAGCTCATCAGCTGCCTCAGACTCTGCAATGTACTCGAAGTGCTTGCAACAATGTCTGATACGAGTGTGTGCGAGTCTTTCCCATCAAGTTTCCGAAGCTCCGATGACCTGATGATTCCTCGGAACTTGCCCGCTTCGGTCAGCACAGTCATGCTGTCTGCCGGAAAGTACTTCTTATCCCGACCATCTGCAATATCATATACATATTCATCCTGCCTTATGACAAGATCACTCGCCGTGATGACATTCGTCATCATGAGTACACTGTAGAGTTCCCTCTGGATAAGGGATGCCACGGAAAAAGTGTCGGCTGCAGTCGATATGACCGGCAGTGACAGCCCCTCTGCCCGCTTCAGTATTTCAGCATCAGCACCGAAACCGCCGGTGATGAGGATGCCTGAATGACTTTCGAGCGCCCGCCACTGGGCATCCTCCCGGTTCCCTACGATCAGGAGCGCTCCTTCCTCGAGATAGCTTTCAAGTGCATCCGTCCGCATCGCTCCGATGATGAACTTGCTGATCTCCCGATCAAGTCCACGGGTACCTGCGAGCACCTTGCCTTCAATCACCCTGTTCACCTGTTCAAAACTCAAATTGCCTTCTATGTACTGCTCTTTCGGGGCCACTCGGATAGTGCCCACGCGTTCGATCGTTTTGACAAGCCCTTCTTTCTCGGCATCCTTGATTGCCCGGTAGCTCGTACCGTCGGACACTTCAAGATGCGCTGATATTTGACGAACGGATATCTTCGCGCCTTCCGGAAGACTATATATATATTCCAGTATTTCATCATGCTTTGACATACAATCACCCGACAATCATGTATAAAAATAAGGAACACCGCTCCCGGGTGTTCCCCTTGATACCATTATATTCCCATGTGCTACTCAAAATCCACCGTTTCACCCGGTTTGAGCACCTGACAGGCTGTCGACAGCTTTTCTTTGAATGCATCGCCATCCTGTTTGATCGGCGGGAAAGTATTATAGTGCACCGGTACAGCAATCCTTGGTTTTATCAGTTCGTCCGTTGCGTAGACCGCATCCTCGACGCCCATGGTGAAGTGGTCACCAATCGGCACGAAAGCGACATCAAACGGACCATTCAGTTCTGCAATCAGCTTCATATCACCGAATATCCCCGTATCACCGGCATGGTAGATCTTTTTCCCATCCGCTTCAATGATGATGCCTGTAGGCATCCCCGTATACTGGATGCTGCCATCATCCTCTGTAAAACTTGAACTGTGGAATGCATGGACGAATTTGATGGAGCCGAATTCAAAAGTCTTACTGCCGCCGATATTCATGCCGATCGCTTTTACACCTTTGCCATCCAGATAGTCTGCCAGTTCCACCGGTGCTACAACTGTTGCGTTGTTCTTCTTTGCAATCTCGACGGTATCCCCAACGTGATCGTTGTGACCGTGTGTCAGTAAAATATAATCCACTTCGACTTCCCCAGCACTTAGGTCCGTCAGTTCATTGCCATTGATGAACGGGTCGACGATAGCTTTTGAATCATTATTTTCAAGCTGGATAATCGAATGGCCATGGTAGCTCAGTTTCATAAAATCCTTCCTTTCCAATTTAATATTGCATATTACTTCTTTACCCAAGCAGGTCTGATTCATTCATTATTATGATACAATTCTGAAGAGGTGAAATACATGAAAACAATCATTCGCAGCCATGCACTGTCAGATAAGCATCCATCGGAAATACTGGCGCATAAAGACTTCAGTACGCCCAATCTTGCACTGCCTGCCATGAAGAAGATACTGAATCCGGAGGGTGAGCAGTTTGTCGCAGTAAACCATTGGGAGGAGACGGATCCATTCCTTCTCAGCAATATCATCATCGAAACCATCCGCATGCTGGACGATGCTGACGGCTTCATCACAGACCAGATTTTCGAGGATGGATACCATCACATCAACCTGCAGCTTGTCAGTGAACTGTCAAAAATTGTCGGTGCCCGCCACCTGATAGCCGGGCCGAGCTTCAGCAGAGTACCTCCATTCCTGCAGAGCCGACTTCTTGATGAACTCATCGATCATGATGTTTCCGGCGCCATGTACGACCTTCGGGGGCAGGACATCGGTGACTACAAAATGCTGCAGCCTCTAGCCAAGCTGAAAATACATGCCAAGAAGCGCATTGCCGTCATACCGGTCGTTTCCGATGAACAGCAGAAGAATGCATTGCTTGGCAGCATTCCCTTTGATATCGTCTGCATCTCCGATTGAAGCAATGTTTACCGTCAAGGTTCGGGGGAATAGTGTATTCAACACTCAATTAAAGGATGTGTCAATGAATGCAAGCTGTTACTGTACAAGGAAAAGAAAAAGTCAAAGTCAAAAAGATGAAAGCGCCCGAATTACAGGAAGGCACAGATATGATCATACGTGTCACTTCCACAGCCATCTGCGGATCCGATTTACACCTTTACAGAAAAAGCATGCCGATTTCAAACGACTATATCATCGGACATGAGCCGATGGGTATTGTCGAAGAAGTAGGACCTGGCGTCAAGAAAATTAAAAAAGGAGACCGTGTCGTCATTCCTTTCAACGTCAGCTGTGGAGAATGCCACTTCTGCCAGCACGAAATGGAAAGCCAATGTGATAATGCGAATCCCCACGCTGATACCGGCGCCTACTTCGGCTATTCCGAAGCATTCGGCAACTACCCTGGTGGACAAGCTGAATACTTAAGAGTACCATACGCCGATTTCACATCATTTGTTGTACCTAAAGAAAGTGAGCTGGAAGATGAAAGTCTGCTCTTCCTTTCCGACGTAATGCCGACAGCATATTGGAGTGTAGAGCACAGTGGTGTCAAAAAGGGAGATACCGTAATTGTACTCGGTTCCGGTCCTATCGGTCTGATGACACAAAAGTTTGCGTGGATGAAAGGTGCATCACGTGTCATTGCCGTCGATCATAACGAAGTAAGACTCGAGCATGCGAAGCGCACTAACAATGTTGAAACCTTCAACTATAAATCCTACGATGATATTGGCAAGCACCTCCATGAATCCACAAAAGGGGGCGCGGAAGTTGTCATCGACTGTGTCGGTATGGATGGTGAAATCACGGCCAAGGATCGTATCAAGACACTAGGCGGCCAAATAGGCACCATCGACCCGATTATTACTGCCGCAGACTGCGTCAAAAAGTTCGGGACGATTCAGCTGACAGGCGTATACGGTGCGCCAGCCAACGGATTCCCACTGCCACAGATCTTCTCAAGAAACGTTATCGTTAAAACGGGACAGGCACCGGTCATCCACTTCATGCCTGAACTCTACAGAATGGTGGAAAAAGGAGATATCGATCCCACTGATATCATTACTCATAATGTACCACTGAAAAAAGCTGAGAAAATGTACAAGATATTCAATGACCATGAGGATGAATGCATCAAAGTCGTCATGAAACCATAGTAGGCAAAAACTCCGAAGCAGGTTGACCTGCTTCGGAGTTTTTCATCTTTATAGAAATTCACTGATTTCACGATATTCGAGATCTTGAGCTTCTGCGACAGCCTTGTACGTCACATGCCCCTGGATTGTATTGAATCCACCGAGCAGTGAGGCATTCTGTCTCGCTGCCTCTACATAGCCTTTATTGGCGATCTGGAGACCATATGCCATTGTGGCGTTTGTCAGTGCTATTGTTGATGTACGTGGCACCGCACCCGGCATATTCGCTACCGCATAGTGCACGACTTCATGTTTGAAGTAAATTGGATCATCATGCGTTGTCACCTTATCCGTCGTCTCAAAAATGCCACCCTGATCGATG
Organism: Salinicoccus hispanicus; assembly: GCF_009831115.1. Taxonomy (GTDB): domain Bacteria; phylum Bacillota; class Bacilli; order Staphylococcales; family Salinicoccaceae; genus Salinicoccus; species Salinicoccus hispanicus. The sequence continues at coordinate 783,433 of NZ_WUUK01000001.1, forward strand.
GCGATATCCACAATGACTGAACCGGCGTTCATTGAACGGATCATTTCTTCCGTGACAAGACGGGGCGCACGTGCGCCTGGAATGAGTACGGCACCGATTACAAGGTCGCTGTCTTTGACTGCGCGTGCAATATTGAGTGGTGACGACATGAGTGTCTGGACATTCGTTCCGAACAGGTCATCAAGCTCCCTCAGACGTTTCGGATTGAGGTCGAGAACCGTCACGTCGGCACCGAGGCCGATCGCCATCTTGGCTGCATTCGTACCTGCTATTCCCCCGCCGATAATGGTGACTTTTCCGCGGGATACGCCTGGTACACCACTGAGCAGGATGCCTTTGCCGCCTTTGATCTTCTGCAGATACTCGGCACCGACCTGTGCTGCCATGCGTCCTGCCACTTCACTCATCGGAGAAAGCAGTGGCAGTGAGCCATCTGGAAGCTGGATTGTTTCATAGGCGATCGAAGTCACCTTATTCTCGAGAAGTGCCTGTGTCAATTCCTTTTCAGGCGCCAGATGAAGATATGTAAACAGGATCATATTCTCTTTGAAATAACCGAACTCTTCCGGCAGCGGTTCCTTGACCTTCACTACCATTTCCACATCCCAGACTTCGTCTGCAGTATCTACAATTCTTGCACCTGCACCCGTGTAGTCTTCATCTTCAAAATAAGACCCTGCACCTGCATTCTTTTCCACCAGTACAGTATGTCCTGCTTCAACGAAAGCATGCACCCCGCCTGGCGTCAGCCCGACTCGGCTTTCATTATTCTTGATTTCCCTTGGTACCCCTATAATCATTTCTTGAAACCCCTTTCATTATTGGAACTATGGACGGCACAATTATATCACAGAGTTCACAAAATAGTCATTCAGTCTTTGTATAAAAGTTATAAGCATCCTAAAACGTGGTATAATATATATGAAAGCGCTACATCAATGGAGGGGGTATTAAAATGCTCAAATATGATAACATCCTTATCGCCGTCGATGGTTCCAGAGAAGCTGAATGGGCATTCCACAAAGCAATCGATATTGCCAAACGTAATGATTCCAAGCTCTCCATCATCAATGTCATCGACACACGTTCCTTCGCGTCAGTAGAAGCATATGACCGCACAATCTCCCAGCGTGCCAACGATTTTGCACAGAAACTGCTCGATGGCTATGAAGAGCTCGCCCGCGACCGGGGTGTACAGAAAGTCGATAAAATCATCGACTACGGTTCACCGAAGTCCATCATTCCGAAAAAGGCCGTCAAAAAGACAGGTGCCGATCTCATCGCCTGTGGTGCAACCGGTCTGAATGCAGTGGAACGCTTCATCATCGGTTCCGTTTCAGAATCCATCGTACGCCACGCACCTTGTGATGTACTGGTCGTAAGAACCGAGACACTGCCGGATGACTTCGAACCTGTCGTCGCGACAGAAGAGTTCCTAAATGAAAACAAATAGCCATTACCAGAAAAGTCCCGGAATATTCTATTCCGGGACTTTTTGAACATGTTATAGAAGTTCCAGTAATTCCCCTTCACTCATAATTCTTATGTTGCGTCCATGTGCGATCATCTCAAGCGCCTGCTTTACCTTGCTGCTTTTCCTGGCAGCCTGTGCGTCCCCTTTGCCACCGACTACCAGATAATCTGTATCCCTCGATATGCTCTTCTCGAAAACCGCACCAATATCTGCAACCGCCTGCGCTGCATCTGCACGTTTCATCTGGGATAGCGTGCCGGTGAAGCATATATATTTGCCATACAGTTCATGATCCGGCTGGAACTTCGATTTATCCACCGTAATTTCAGGCCCTTTCGCACTCGTTCGCCTGCTCCCCTTCTTGCGGAACCCTCTGCCGCCGAGAGTGCCTGTATCGTAGTTGTGCTTTTCATTGAATGCATCAAGATCCATGCCATGCTGTTCGAATATATTATGCGCAATCAGTCCACTCATCCTCGCATCCGCCAATGCATTGTGGTGGTTCGAATTATCGATGCCGAAATAGGCACACATTGCCGGCAACCTGTACGAAGACATCTTGTAGAGCTGCTTCGACAGCCTGAAGGAACAGAAGTATTGGAACGGTGGAATCTCCATCCCATATCTGTTGTAGGCGTCTTCCAGTGCATACATGTCGAACTGCGAGAAGTGTGCCACAAGCGGATAGTCCTCTATGAATGCCTCCACTTCTTTCATCACTTCCGGAAAATTCGGCTGATCCGCGACATCATCCTCCGTGATGCCGTGGATGCTGATATTCATACGTGCAAAATACTCCACTTCGGGATTGACCAGTGAGTAGTATTCATCTATGATTTCACCATCTTTGAACTTGACCAGGCCAATCGAACAGATCGAACTGCGATTTCCATTGGCCGTCTCCAAATCTACCGCTACATAATCCATTATACATTTCACCTTTATCTTTTAGAATTGAAACGATCTTTATAAAATAATCACCATAAAAAATGCGGCAGCAAGTATTCCAACACCTGCGAATGAGCTGAATCTTCTCAACACGCCACCATTGTTCTTGTTTCCACCTGCCAATAACATATTCACTCCAACTAGTGCCAGCAATAAAGAGAATAAGAATTTTAAATAAGCAGCATCTGTCTCAATCCATCCTGCAGAAAGACTGATGAGAACAATCAGACCAAGAATACCTGTCACTAAACTCAATACATTTCTCATAAACATCCTTCTTCCAACGCCCTTGGCTTTGTCATTTCCACGAACACCTATACTATGGTTGCTTTACATAATCCATTATATTTTACCTTCATCTTCTAGAGTGCAAATAATACGCACTTAATACATCAAGGCAACGACGCTTAATAGCATTAGTAACAAAGATAATGCAATCGACCCTATCCCCAAATACTTATACCGCTTCTTTTCATTGCTTTTTTGTTTTTCATCACCATATTGAAACAGCATTATAATTCCATTCAGCGCGACAACTATTGGTAGAAAAAAGTATCTGATGGTTGAATCCGGTCCAATTAAACCGGAAAAGTATGCAACGAGATACATTATACAAAAGACGATTAAAATCCAAGTTGTAATTCTTTTAATAATTCCCATCCCCTTTTATGCACTGTGATTTTAAGAGTAATTAAAATTATTACATATATAATATATTTTGCACAGGAATAGTACCAGCAAGCTCAAGCAATACTAGAAAAAACCATCTTCTATCAAACATACTCGATAGAAGATGGTTACATTTTATTATTTAGATTCTGTGATTACAGCCCTGCAACTCTCATGACGTCTCTTGCGATCATGACTTCCTCGTCTGTAGGAATGATGATGATCTTGACTGGTGAGTAAGGGTGGTTGATGAACTTTTCTTCTCCGCGCACGTCGTTCATTGTCGGATCGAAGTAGACGCCCATGAATTCGAGTCCCTGTACGACTTTTTCGCGGACGATATCGGAGTTCTCGCCGACGCCTGCAGTAAAGATGATGGCATCGAGTCCACCCATGCGTGTGGCATAGGAGCCCATGTACTTGTGGATTCTTTCGCCGAAGACTTCCAGTGCAAGAATGGCTCTTTCGTTGCCTTTCTGCGCTTCACTCTCTATATCGCGAAGATCACTTGAGAACCCGCTGACACCTAGGAGTCCGGATTCCTTATTCAGTACGTTCAGTACTTCGACTGCTGATTTGCCGGTCTTCTCCATGATATATGGGATGAGCGCCGGGTCGATGTTGCCTGAACGTGTACCCATTGTTACACCTGCAAGTGGTGTGAAGCCCATTGAAGTATCCACTGACTTGCCGCCTTTGACCGCTGCGATACTTGCGCCATTACCGAGGTGGCAGCTGATTATTCTCAGTTCTTCAAGTGGTCTGTCCATCAGTTCACTGGCACGTTCTGTAACGTATTTATGGCTTGTGCCATGGAATCCGTATTTTCTGATGCCATAATCTTCATAGTAGTTATAAGGCAGACTGTAGAGATATGAACTCTCAGGCATTGTCTGGTGGAATGAGGTATCGAATACCGCAACGTGCGGTACGTTTGGCAGCAGTTCACGGAACGCATTGATGCCCATCAGGTTGGCTGGGTTATGAAGGGGTGCCAGTTCACTGAGTTCCTGGATGTGACGGATCGTCTCTTCGTCAATCAGAACTGAATCATCGAAGACTTCGCCGCCATGGACTACTCTGTGCCCACTTGCTTCTATATCATTGATATCCTTGATGACATTGAAATCAACAAGTTCCTTCAGCATGATATTGACCGCTTCTTCGTGATCTTTGAAATCCTGTTCAATTTTGTGCTTTTCTCCATCGATGGTGATGGAGAAGATGCCATTCTCCAGACCGATACGTTCTACAAGCCCTTTTGCGACTTCTTTTTCCTCAGGCATTTCAAAGAGCTGGAATTTGAAAGATGAGCTGCCTGCATTTATAGCTATTATCTTAGACATGTTTTCCTCCTGAATTTTTAGTTCCTAGTGTAATTATCATACCATGATTCCGTCTGTTCCAAGAAGTGTTTGAATTGTGACGTATTCTTGAAATCAGGCACATCACCGATCAGTACTTCATTATTTTTAAGCGGTGAGAAGTTCTTTTTCACCACTATGATGGATTTCCTCTGATTCTCCGTCTTGAAAATGCTTTTCGGCAAGTTGAGGAACATGAGAAGCGTTGCACTTTCAGACAAGTACTGCTTGATTGTTTCATTATCCTTCTCAAGCATGTTGTCAGGGACGACAAAGACACCGATTCCGTCGTCTTTGACATAGGTCATTGCACTTTCAAGCATCAGCAGGTGCGAGTAGCTCTTCCCTTTTTTGAATGCTGTAGTGAACCCGTCGACTTCAATCGGATAATAGCCGACCGGAAGATCGCCGATCGCAGCATCCACCTGGTTCAGCCGTGCCGGTTCGATGATATCCTGAGGATAGATGTCCATCGGCACTTCAAGAAATTCACAAAGATTCGCATTGAGACGTGCGAGCACAGGATCCACTTCGATTCCCGACAGTTGTGCGTTTTCCGCCTGTTCCTTTACTGTCATCGCCAGGTGACCGGTGCCGCTGCCTGCATCAAGAATGCTTGCCGACTTGCCGCCGAACAGCTGGATGAGATGGGCCACCATATACCCGATCGTATCAGGTGTCAGCTGGTGGTTCGGCTGGACCTGTTCCTTCTGTACCTGATAGAGATAAGCAAACTGGAACGCTTTTCTACGTTCAGCAAAAGAGCCTTCTCCTTCGACATAGAGAAGTGATTCTCCAAACGCTTCAAGTCTTGAGACTCCCGGGTTCTCCTCCAGAAGCTGGTCCGTTTCCTGTATAAGTTTCTGATACGTTCTTTCCATATTCGTCTGTTCCATAAATTCTCCTCATTGCCATAAAATATGGACTGCCAATGGATGGCAGTCCAGAATCCTTGTACATTATATTACATTGATTGCAATGCTTCAATTGCTTTGTCGTAATTCGGATGATCTGTGCCTTCCGGAACGTACTCGACGTATACGACCTTGTTATCCTCATCGAGAATGAATACACTGCGTGCAAGCAGTCTGAGCTCTTCCATCACAACGCCGTAGTTTTCACCGAAAGAAAGATCCTTATGGTCACTCAAAGTAATTGCGTTCTGCAATCCTTCGTCTGCAGACCACCTTTTCTGCGCGAACGGCAGGTCGTTGGATATTGTAAGGACTACCGTATTATCAACATCCACAGCCTTTTCGTTGAAAGTCTTCGTCTGTGTACTGCATACACCTGTGTCAATGGATGGTATGACACTGATCAATTTTTTCTTTCCTTCATAATTGCTGAGGCTGACCGGTTCAAGACCTGTATCCAGCACAGTGAAATCCGGTGCCTGGTCTCCGACCTTCAGTTCCTCGCCTCTTAGAGTCATTGGATTTCCCTTAAATGTTACATCAGCCATTTGAAATCATCCTCCTGATATAATTACTGTCCATCATACGTTTCCCTCATATAGCGGGATTTAATCATGTTTTTGTAACTTTGATAATTATTCTTGACCACATATGTGTCTGCGAAGAAATCATGAAGCCCAATTCTGTTCTCCGTAAAAATAATCATCAGATATGGCAGGTAGAACAGATTATTATTAATGAAACGCCCCACCAGCTCACGAAAGACCACTTGGGCAAACGTCAGCCTGCTGCCATTCTGTGAAATGACACTGATGCCCGTAATCATCTTTCCGAGCGTCTGCTGGAAGAAGTGGGTCATCAGGACAAAATAGGTGAAGTATATTACTGCCATCATTATATTATCAGCACTGAAGAACGGTATCCACAGATATGCCTCCCTAAGATTCAATACATTAAGGATGGGATAGATCAGAATCTGCGATATCGACCATAGGATGATGATATCGAGAATATAGCTGACAGCTCTGGTGAAGAAGTGGGCAGTTGCCATATAGTCGAGCTTGTCAGAAAGTGAATCATTCATCTCCGGCCTGTATCTTTCATTATGTTCCATACAGTTCCCTCCTACTGCTCATACAGGTACATCGGTGCTGCACCCTGTCTGTTTCTGAGCAATGATTCAATCTGTGCAATTTCGGTATTACCAAAAAGGCCACTGATGAAACTTTTCGCCTTATAGCTGAAGGATACGCGATTGGCACCGTCATAACCGTATTCGATCACTTCAGGGTTGCCACCGATATTCTCCTTCATGTTCGAAAGTGCATCTTCGACATATCCGATCTGATCGACGAGACCATTGTCGACTGCATCACCGCCGAGGTAGATTCGTCCGTCTGCAAGATCTCTGACCTCATCTTCATCCATGTCCCGACCTTCGGATACGACAGTGACAAAGTCCTGATACATGCTGTCGACCATGCCCTGGACATACTGTGTTTCTTCCTCAGTTGGATCTTTAGTGCCACTGAGCATCTCTTTCATATCACCGCTTGTATAGGTCTCGAATTCGACACCAAAATCTTCAGCAAGCTGGCTGTAGTTGATGCTCTGCATGATCACCCCGATGGAGCCGGTCAAAGTTTCTTCGGAAGCAAAAATCTGATCGGCAGGTGCCGACACATAATATCCGCCGGACGCAGCCATGCCGCCCATGGAACTGTAGATGGTCTTGCCGGCTTCCTTGGCTTCCATGAGATATTTATGTACTTCTGCACTCTCATAGACGCCGCCTCCTGGAGAATCCACATTCAAAAGTATTCCTTTTATGCTATCGTCGGAAATGATTTCCTTCAAAGCTTCGATTGTCAGTCTGTGATTGTATCCTTGCGGGGCAAACATGCCAGATTCGCCTGAATCCATAATCGTCCCTTCTATGTTCAGCATGGCGATCCTGCTGCTGGCATCTCCGGCTTCCACAACAAAGGAAGGTGGAAATTCCGGGTTGGCATATTCATTGAACAGGTTTTCCCAATCACTTGCCCACATCGTATTGAAGACTGACGCGACAACGCCAAAGACAAGCAGGGACAATGCAACTACAACTGCAATGATTCTCTTCACATCAACATCCCTTTCTGCTTATATTGTATACCAATTTTATGATACCATAGACTTATCATCTACAGGGAATAGGAGTGAACGGATTGATCAATTATAAAACCATCTACTTCTTTGCACCACATGGAGAAGAGACAGAGACCATACGGGAAGACCTTTCAAAGCTGTTCCAAAGACTTGGCATCAGCACAGTGCAATCCGATCAGGAAGCCGATATCATCGCCTCCATCGGCGGAGACGGCGCTTTTCTACAGGCGGTCAGACGCAGTAATTTCAGAGACGATTGCGTCTATCTTGGCATTGCCATCGACAGCGGCAAGTACTTCTACGTCGACTTCCACTATCAGGACCTCCAGAGTCTAGAAGAGTCATTCCAGAAAGATGACATCGATGTCAGAAACTACCCGGCACTTGAAGTGAGGGTGAATGATAATGAACCCAGCTACTGCCTGAACGAATTCACATTGCGTTCAAGCATCGTCAGAACCATAAAGATGGATGTATACATCAGCGATTTCCTCTTCGAACAGTTCAATGGAGATGGCATACTGGTATCCACTCCGACGGGTTCCACCGGCTATAATAAATCACTCGGCGGTGCGGTCGTCGATCCGCTTGTACATGCCATCCAGGTGACGGAGATGGCAAGTGTCAACAATAATACCCACCGTACACTCGGCACAAGTTTCCTTCTCAGCAAGGAGCGTCCCCTGACACTGCTCATCGACAAGAACGTCGACTACTATCCGGTCATGTCGCTCGATAATGAAGCGATGAGCATGAGAAACACTGAAAAAGTGGAACTCGGAATGAGTGACAAGCTGATCAAGACGTTAAAACTCAGAAACAATACATTCTGGCATAAAGCACAAAGAAACTTCCTCTAGAACAGAGGAAGTTTAAGATTGAAGGCAAACCCGTTTTGAAATGGGGTTTGCCTTTTTTATATGCCCGCCAGGAAAAAATCGTATATATTTTTCATGATGAGTATCGAGGTCACAATGATGAACAGCGCCTTGACATAGCCGACCCCTTTGGAGATTGCCATATGGGCACCTGCATACGAACCGAGAATCATACTCCCCGCCATGACAAATCCATACGTGTAACTGACTTCTCCCATGATGATGAAAAGAAGCAGACCACCGATGTTGCTGGCAAAGTTCAGCACTTTCGCGTTGCCGGCGGATCTGAGAAAGTCAAAGCCTGTAAACAGCATCAGGAACATCAGGAATGACCCAGTTCCTCCACCCATGAAACCATCATAGAAACCGATGAGCAGAACAAAAAGAATAAGAATGACAATCTTCCTCGGTGTGAATACCATCTTTTTTTCTATTCCGCCCCAATCCTTTTTCACAAGTGTATAGATGAGTACGAATATAAGCATGACCAGTACAAGCGGTTTCAGTATTTCTCCGGGCATTTTCACTGCCAGAAGGGCACCGCCGACCGACAGCAGAAAGCTGAGCGGAAACAGCTTCATGACCAGGCGGAAATCCACATGACGCGCACGCAGAAATTTCAAAGAGCTGGTCAGGGAGCCGAACGATGATGCGAGTTTATTTGTACCGAGTGCAGTCGCTGGCGACATGCCTGTTGCAAGCAGTGCAGGAATGGAGACCAGTCCCCCACCACCGACTACGGAATCGATGAAGGCCGCAAGAAAACCGAATGCGATGACCAGCACCAGCGTCGAAAGTTCTATGTCCGGCATGATATCTACAGCAGTGAACCGAATGCATCATTTTTTTCCGCTTCGAGAGCAGAATAGCATTCGATGTTTGATAGTGCCTTTTCGATCATCGGTTCAAAATCCACTTTGGATTCGAACTTCTCCACCTTCCTGACTTCCGGTCTTGTCTTCGGCGCTTTCGGTTTGAAGATTGTACAGCAGTCTTCGTAAGGCAGTACAGAAGTGTCATAAGTGCCGTAGTTGCGCGCCATTTCGACAATTTCATTTTTCTCAAGCGTCAGTAGCGGACGGAGCACAGGGAAATTTGTTACAGCATTGATGGCATGCATACTCGTCAGAGTCTGCGATGCGACCTGACCGAGATTCTCACCATTGACGATTGCCTTAGCATTGATCTTCTCTGCGAGACGCTCTGCAATGATCAGCATGAGCCTGCGTGTTGTCGTCATCGACATGTTATCCGGTATCCAATCATGAACCTTCGTCTGCAGTTCGGTGAATGGCACGATATGGAGAGTGATGTCGGTTCCTGTCCGCCGTGACAGTATATCAACGAGCTGCTTGACCTTCTCTGTCGCCTGAGGACTTGTATATGGCGGAGAGTGGAAATGGACGGCTTCAAGTTCTACACCCTTCTTCATCACTTCGAGGCCTGCAACAGGTGAATCGATACCGCCTGAAATCATCAGGAGCGCCTTCCCGCCTGTCCCGATCGGCAAGCCTCCGATGCACTGGACGACTTCATGATACATGTAGATCGCCTCCGCCCTTACCTCGACCATGATCTGATGGTCGGGACGTTTGACGTCTACACCGAGATGCGGGACATTTTCCAGCACATATCCGCCAAGCATCTGCTGGATATCGAATGTATTCAAGGCGTAGGTCTTATCCGCCCGTCTCACTTCGATCTTGAACGTGTCTTTCGTGCCGAAAGTGTTCGCAAAGTCAACTGCTGTATCCTTCATCGCCGCTTCAGTCCGCTCGATCTTCGCTATCGGCGAAATACTCAGTATACCGTTGATATTTTCCAAAGCAGACATGACGGCTCCATGGTCTTCATCCTGCAGAGTAACATAGGCACGGTCCCACTGCGTGTGAATCTGAACATTGAAATCCGACAGTGCACGTTTCATGTTCTCCCTCAATGCCCGTATGAACATCTTTCTATTTTTAGTCTTGAGCGTAATCTCTCCATATCTCACCAGAATGTGGTCATACATCATTTTAAAACCTCTCCTATTTCCTTATGCACCGCAAGAAGTGCGGTGATCATTTCATCTACTTCTTCCTCCTGCGTCAGACTGCTGAAGGATATTCTTATGCTGCCTTCTATGATGGCACGCGCGTTGCCCATGGCGAGTAGTGTTTCGTTCAATTTTTTCAGTTTCGAGGCACAGGCGCTTGTTGTTGATACCATGATGCCACGATTGCCGAGTGCGTTGACGACAACTTCCCCTTTGGCGCCTCTGAACGACACGTTCAGTATATGGGGTACGCCGGAAGGCTGAATATGAACACTCCGCAAGTTGCCGAGCGCACTTCTGACCTTATGATTATAGTCCGAAACCCTTTCGATGGAAACATCCTGCTGCTCAGTCGCCATGCGCAATGCCCGTGCCATCGCTACTGCACCCGGCAGATTGACAGTGCCACTCCTCAAATTATTTTCATGACCACCGCCATGGATGATGGGTGACAGTGTCCTTGGCTCCTTAGCTATCAGTGCACCCGTCCCTTTCATGCCATGAAACTTATGGCTGCTGAGACTCAAGGAGTCGACGCCTGCATAGTCCATATTGATCTTGCCGATGGCCTGCGTCGCGTCAGTATGAAAATGCACTTTCGGATACTGCTTCAGTATTTCCGTAATTTCAGCAATGGGCTGGATGCTGCCGGTAATGTTATTGACTGCCATGACAGTGATGAATATGACATCGTCATTCAGCATTTCCTTCAGATGATCCGTATCCACTGTGCCGTCAGCAAACGTTTTGATGTAATTGACTCGAAAATCGTCCTCTTTCATTGCTTCCAGTACATTGAGGACACTCGGATGCTCAAGTTCACTGACAAGCACTGTCCCGCCGTATGGCTGCTTTCGCCTGAGGACACTCTGGATCGCCAGGTTGTTGCTTTCTGTAGCGCCGGACGTAAAAATACAATGATAATCCGGAACCCCGAGCAGCTCTGCAATCTGTTTTCTTGAAGCTTCCAGAAGCTGTGCCGCTTTCCGGCCGGACTGGTGGATGCTTGCGGTATTGAAGTAGTATGCTTCATTGACGTTCATGAATGTTTCCATCACTTCGCCATAAGGACGCGTTGTTGCTGCATTGTCCATGTATATCAAAATATCTCTCCTCACATAAAAGGGACTCGGGATGAATATCCCAAGCCACCTGTACTATTGCTTATCGAATTCTTTCTCAATGCGTGATGCCGCTCCCGGCTCAACTTTTTCAAGTGCCTTCTCGGCAATCTGAAGTGCCCGTTTGTAGCGGTTCTCCCTGAAAAGCCGTTCCGCTTCCGTCAGCATCTGGTTGAAGTCCGGGTCATCTCTTCTATAACGGTTGCCGTACTGGATCATGACTTCGGTCAGTCTGGCTTCCTGAAGAATCTCATAGGCTTCCTGCTCATATTTGTTCATCAGAATAACCGTACGGTTCACCTTATCCTTGATGTAATGGACATTCAGCGGACGTCTCTGGAAATATTTGTTGATCTCCTTGATATCGATATCCAGTTCATTTTTCATGACCAGGAATTTCTCCGGTACACTTGAAAGATTGGACCCAAGCAGTTCCCTGTAGATCTCCTCTTTGCGATCCTGAATGAGAATGGAATTTTCACGCGCTTCCGCTTCATCCTCACGCAAGTTGACCAGATACTGCTGGATCTGCTTCTGCTCGTCGTTGATTTCACCGATATTGTCCTTGATGTATTCCAGATTGTCCAGCACTTCGCTGTAGCGTGCCGTCGTTTTGCTTATCTCCGTGATGACTTCGTCGTATACATCTATCATGTTCTCAATTTCATGCTCGAACTTCTGGACTCTATGGATGTCCGTCTCGTTTATATGATACTGCTCTTTTACATAATCGATTTCCGTGCGCAGCGTGTAGTTCATGTCCTTCGCCAGGAAAAGGTCATCTGTGATGATGTCCTTCTCATGGTCCACTTTTGTCTTTGCTCTTACTTCATGTTCAATCAGTTCAAGCATATCATCCAACTGATTATTGATATCCTCCAGAATCTCTCGTGCTTCGTCCAGTTCAAGACGTGTGATCAGTGGTTCTACAAGATTCAGCTTGCCTTTCAGAGTGGACAGTTTCCCCTCCACTTTAACGTGTTCGAGATCATAGCCCTCCGCCTTCAGATCACGGCAGCCGAAACGCACTTCCTGGAACTGCTGGGGCAGATCCTTCTGGACTTCCTTGATCAGGAGGGGAATCTCATCCATGTTCTCCTTCAGAATCGAAAGTTCCTCATGCACTTCGTCTATCTCCTTGTTCGCTGTCACGTAATTCCCCTGATTGACCTGCTTCTCGTAGGCTTTCAATTCAGGTTCATATGTCTCGATCAGCTTTTCAAGCGGTGGCTGTGCATCACCAAACTGATGTCCATTCGCAAGTACATCGCGTTTCGATTCCCGGTAGAGCTTTTCGGCTTCATTATATTTCCTTTCGCCTTCCTCATTCGAGGCGATCAGCTGCTGGATTTCACCGGACAGCTCCTGGTACTTGCTTTCAACGCCTTCAAGTTTGGCATTCGCACTTTCAGTCTTCTCACGACTGTCCTTGAAACGGAATTTTTCCACATCATCAGCAGCATGGTCCAGGTCATTTTGGGCCTCTGTCAGGGAATGTTCAAGTACGCCCTGCCAGTCGGACTGCCACTGGCTGTACAGTGATTGCGCCTCACCGTGAAGGTTGTAGTTCCTGACCTTCACAAGTTCGTCCTGAAATGGCAGATTTCGCACTCCCTCGAGTTTTACAGATTGTGTCTTTATGTCATCTTTTCTGATATTGCGTATATATAATAGCATGCCGATCGCGATGACGATGGCAAGTATGACAACGATTAAAACATAGACCCACATACAGCTACCTCCTAAGTATATAATTAGATTATAGCTTAAAAAATTGAAAGAAAAAACATATAAATGTATAATTCAAGAATATTTATATAGACAGGGTGATAGATAATGTTTACAGAAACACAGATCAAAGACTATGCACAGCTCAACCAGATGCTAAAAGGCCTCCTCGAAGATGAGACAGACCGCATCGCCAATCTGTCCAACGCTTCAAGCCTTCTGAATGTATTCCTGCAGGATATCAACTGGGTCGGCTTTTACCTTTATGATGAACCGGCAGACGAGCTCGTACTCGGACCCTTCCAGGGACTGCCTGCCTGTGTCAGAATCCAGAACGGCAAAGGCGTCTGCGGGATTGCCTTCAGAGGCAACGATGTATTCATCGTCGATGACGTGACACAGTTCCCCGGGCACATCGCATGTGATGCCAACAGCCGCTCCGAAATCGTCGTGCCGATCTACAAGGATGGCACACCAATCGGTGTACTCGACATCGACTCCCCTTCATTCGACCGCTTTACAGACGAAGACCGTCAGGGACTCATCGATTTCATAGAAGTATTGAAACAGTATATCTAGACGGCCCGACATTGACAAGCATCTGATATTTGTGTATAATCATTAATTGTGTAAATGAACGGATTAAGTAGCGGATAACCATTACATGTCAGCATGCGGTTCCCGAGCACTGGGATGTGCTGTGTAACCGATGCTATTAGGCGAAGGCACTTCAAATCGCATGCCCATGTAAGTGGTTATCACCCTTATGATGTTTTTTGCATGAATAAAAACAATAAGGAGGAGTCAAAATGGCTCGTTTTAGAGGATCAATCTGGAAAAAGTCCCGCCGTCTTGGAATTTCCCTGACTGGTACAGGCAAAGAATTGGAACGCCGTCCATATGCACCTGGTGATCATGGACCAACACAAAGAATCAAACTTTCCGAATACGGAATGCAACTACAGGAGAAACAAAAACTCCGTTACATGTACGGAATCAACGAACGTCAATTCCGCACAATCTTCGACCGTTCTGCAAAAATGAAAGGTGTTCATGGTGAAAACTTCATGATCCTTCTCGCTTCCCGTCTGGATGCAGTCGTATACCAGCTCGGACTTGCAAGAACACGCCGTCAGGCACGTCAGCTTGTCAACCACGGTCATGTGACTGTAGATGGCAAACGTGTGGATATCCCATCCTTCACGCTTAAAGCTGGACAAACTATCGGTCTTCGTGAGAAATCACAAAACCTCGACATCGTCAAAGAAGCGATCGAGTACAACAACTTCGTTCCTGAATATCTTTCATTCGACGAAGAAAAAATCGAAGGTTCCTTCGTACGTCAACCAGAGCGTTCCGAACTCTCTGCTGACATCAACGAACAGCTTATCGTTGAATTCTATTCAAGATAATAACTGAATACCTGAAAGTCCCGGCCTCTTATACTTTTAGAGGCCGGGATTTTTTGATTTTATATATATAAAATCAACAATCAACCTTATATTGAAATAAAAATTAATTAGTAATTAATGTAATTAATTGCTAAAATAATATATATCACAGTTATTTGAAAAGTATGAATTTTTTCGCACTGTACTCATCAACTACTTATAATTCGAAAGGAAGATTGATAAATATGAACAAAAAAATGCAAGAGTATGTTTCTAGAACTTTTACTAACTCCACAACCTCAAAAAATGTTTTTGAATTGGAAGGTAATTTTATTGGTGTATTTGACACCAATGATTATTTAACAATTTATGAGATTATTAGTCCTCAAAAAGATAAGTATACATATCGAACTGAAAACACGATTGATTTGACTAGAATCAATAAAGTAGATATTGAATATAAATCTTTGAAAAGCGTATTTACTTTTGACCACAAAGACAGTGTAAATATTTTATCAAAAGAAGCTGCAAAAGGTTTTGAGGCGAGTCTAGAAGAAGCCAACTTAAATCTAATAAAACACAATAAAAGAGAGAAGTCAGATATATTTAAGGCATGGCCTAACATTGTCACTCTATCCTCACTAATACTTAGCTTTTTAAATCCCTTCTTTTTAATCATTGGAATAGTGAGTACCATCTATTTACTTATATCCACTAAGTCAGTAATTAAGTCCGCTCTTCCTTCGATCGTCACTTTAAACGAGCTACAATATGCAATTGAATTACAAAATCAAAACAAAAACAGTGCAGTAAAAGATTATAAAACAACGATAGACAATATTGAAAATAAAACTAAAGAAATGGAAATTACTTATCAAAAACGAGAAGAAGAGCTAAAAAAAGAAACAGATAAAAGAAATAAAGAATTACAGTCTATTAATAATATATTGAATAAGAAGTATAGTGATTTGGATCATAATGATTTAGAAATCAAAAATTTTGAAGAAGTATCTTCAGCTGATATTAAGGATCAACTTTCAATGATATCTCTTGAAGAAAAAGAAGTACTACAAGATGGTGGAATAATCATTCTCGATAATACTTCAAAAAAATCTCACATTAAAAATCAAGCGAAACAAATAGTTAGATCGTTTAATGCTGAATGCGATTTCTATTTAAGTAATGTTAATGTAAGAAATGTAGATACGTATAGAAACAGGATAGTTAAATCCTTTGAAACACATAATAGAATCTATAAAACCGATGATGTTGAGCTTTCGAAAGAATTATTAGAACTAAAGCTAAAGAAGCTAAATTATGTTTACTCTTACCAACGTAAAATAGAAGAAGAAAAAGAACTGCAAAAAGCTGCCAGAGAACAACTGATCGAAGAGCAAAAAGTCGAAAAAGAGCTAGAAAGAAAAAGGAAGGAAATTGAAAAAGAAGAAAGGCAGTTTAGCCAAGAAGTGAACAAGTTGATGAAGTATATGCAGAATTCGGATAATGATGCAGAAAAAGATTTATACCTAGATAAAATCAGAGAGTTAGAAGGAAAGCTTTCACAATTAGATACAGATAAAAAAGATGTGGAGAATCGTGCTACAAATACACGTGCTGGATACGTCTACATCATAAGTAATATTGGTTCATTCGGTGAGAACATATATAAAATTGGTGTGACAAGAAGACTAGAGCCGATGGATCGTGTAAAAGAATTGAGCGATGCCTCAGTGCCATTCGAATTCGATGTCCATGCGATGATCTTTTCTGATGATGCGCCAGCTCTCGAAAACACACTGCATAATCACTTTAGAGATAAAGAAATTAATAAGATTAATCATCGCAAAGAGTTCTTTAATGTAGATCTGCAAGAAATCGAAAAGATTGTTAAAGATAAATACAACGACACAGTAAGATTCACTATAGAACCGAGGGCAGAGCAGTACAGGGAATCAATAAAATTATCTAGTTAGAACCTATAAACATGTTGAAGAAATCATTAAATCCCTTAGTCTCTATCACATGAGATTTAAGGGATCTTATTATATTTGTTTCTCTACTTTCATAAACTTCTATTCTTTCTACTTTTTATAACAACCTGTCCATTTTCATCCAGCAACGGCGTCACACCGCCACCCGCCCCGCCCCAGGCATATAGATACTGAACTCCGGTTTCTTTATCGGTAATGATATGACATGGGATGGGACCATCCGTTTTAATCTGTTCTGTTTCAAACCTTGATTCTTCTGGATTGTTGTTTCTACCAAACATGGTATCCACTCCTCAATTGATTATGCATAAATCATAACATACACTGTGTTCTTCCCTCTCAAGTCCCCCAAATCGAACCCCATGAAATTTTTATCAAATGGCACTTTATTTCATTCCAATCACAACTATTAGCACATGCGCTTATACTTACTTTGATGAAATGTATTCGAGGAGGTAGACTGGTGAGTGAATTTACTCAATGGATAATCGACTGGATAGAAGATCATCTCAATGGAAGGTTCAACTTGAATGATTTGGCTGAACATCAGAAGTATCTCCCTGACATCTCGTAACGACTTCTAATTTTTGTTCATTTGTACATTGAGTCATAAAAAAACTGCACCTCCAATTGTTAAATGCATCTAACATTTGGAGGTGCAGTTCAGATTATCCTGCATCCTATTCTACTTATGGGTTGGTCGACCATAGTCCAGCCGACTTGACGAACACACGCGGATGGAGTTTCAACTGGGAAACGATGAATTCAGCCAGATCCTCTGGCTGCAATACCTTTTCTGGATTCCCGTCGGTCAAATTTTCTCTAAAAGCAAGCTCTGTAGCAACAGTACTTGGTGTTAAAGCAGTAACACGAATATCGTGTTTTCGAACCTCCATTGCCAATGATTCAGTCAAACCGATCAGACCAAACTTAGAGGCACTGTAGGCACTTGTAGCAGGCGCCCCTTTCTGTCCAGCAGTGGAGGCGATATTTATGATATCCCCACCATTCTTCTCAATGAGCTGAGGCAGTACGGCTCTTGTTACGTAGTATGCTCCCATTAGATTGACATCAATCATCGACTTCCATTCCTCAGGAGAAAGATCAAGGAAACCACCGAATTTCCCGATTCCCGCGTTGTTGATCAGAATATCAAAGGACCCGAGTTCACCAGTAAGTGAATCGACTGCCTTTTCCACTTGTTCAAGTGAAGCGACATCTGCTGTAGCGTAGGCCACTTTTACTCCAGTTGATTCAACTTCTGCTACAACACTTTTTAAATCCGCCTCTGTTCGCGCCAAAAGTCCTAAATTGACGCCTTCCTTTGCGAGTGCAATCGCAGCAGCTCTGCCGATTCCTTTGCCACTTCCCGTAATCAGGGCCGTTTTTCCATTGATTGGTTGTCCCATCATCCATAACCTCTCTCTATAGCATTAACTTTTATTTTCGAGCAGACATTATTATACAGACACTTCTCTGTTATGTAAATAATGTACTCCTTTGCCCACTATCATCATAATGTGCAACTCGTCTCATATCGATCTTCTACTTTTCCATGTGCCTAAACAATATATACTCTGGACAACTATTGTTCGCCAATCCTCCATCAACCGTAAAAAAACCATCAAAGCAAAAGTTTTGATGGTTTTTCAGTGCATACTATATTCCAAGGCATATCGATATATCCCCGATTCTACTCGTAAAGTGAGCGGTCTTCGATCTTGCTGGTGACCACCATGATGGCAAATCCGACGAATATGATTGTACCGGCAACAAATGTGATTGCAGGGTAGTCGAGTTGCCGCTCAAGAAGGGTGCTTCCGATTGTTGCACCAATGGCGTTTGCCAGATTAAAAGTCGATGCTGTGATGGTGCCTGAGAGCGCAGGCGATTCTTTGGCTGCAATAATGACCTTGGAATTAAGTAGGGGTGCTGTTCCGAAGACACCGGCGCCAAACAGGAAGTTTACCATTATCGCAAGTACCGGATTTGAAAGAAGAAATGTAAAAGCGAATAATATCAGACCTAATGTCAATAAACTGAACAGAAGACTTCTGGTCAGATTGATCGGGAGCACTCTTCCTGCGAGTGCATTTGCAAATACAGCACCTACACCGAATGCTAATAGGCTCAGTGTCACTCCTGTTACACCAAAACCGGATATCTCCCTAAGCATTGGTTCATTGAATGTATAGGCGGCAAATACACCAGAAAAACCGAAAATGATCATTGCCAATACCATTACCACATTTTTATCTTTCAGCATCGATAGTTCTTTCATCAAAGCTGGTGGCTCTTTCTGCTCGACACGCGGCGTCACAATGATGACTCCGATAAGTGTGATGAGTCCAAACACTGCAATGATCCAAAACACCACACGCCAGTCCAGCAGTCCACCTATCAGTGCCCCAAAAGGCACACCAACCATTACTGCGATCGTCAGTCCCCCTTGAACGGCAGCGATCGCCCCTGTACGCCTATTCGGCGCTGATATATCTACGGCAATACTCATACACAGACCGAAGAAAGGCGCGTGTATCGAAGCTGCTGCCAGCCTTGACGCTAGCAGCACTTCAAAATTCGGTGCCGTGGCCGCAATGATATTGCTTATCGTAAATATAGCTGCAAAGATAATAAGCAGTTTTCTCTGTGAACTTTTCAAAGTTAGTATCCTTAGGATGGGACCGAATACTGCTACACTGATTGCGTAGACACTCAGCAGCATGCCGGTGGCCGACAGAGGCACATCAAGATCTTCCGAAAACTGCGTCAGCAGTCCTGTTACTACATATTCAGTCATTCCGATGGCAAATGTACCTATCATAAAAACGAAAAGAATGGTTTTTCTACTAAAGTTTTTCGACATCATAAACGCCTCCTCGACACCATGAAAAATAACACTTTACAGTATCGAAGGAAAACCGTCCAGAAGAAATGATGGAAATGCAGTTTTTAATTGTTTCAATCTCCAAATGAGTGCGGTAATCCATTGCTGCTGTCACCTTTCATGAACCCAGGATGATGCAGTTATTGAATTCCTGTACACTCCATGAAGAGCAGGCTTGCGTAATGCCTTTCCCAATAATTTTTTCATTTCAAAACAAATATTCACATTTACATTAAGTAAGTGAAATATTCCTTTACAACAATCCTCCTTAGCAGTAATATAGCTTCGAACATAGTTGCACAATGAGCACTATATATACGCATCGTTTTAGAACCTTTTCCTGCATCTGGATTTGAGGGTAGACCTATCATGCAGAGTATTTCATCCTATTGTAAAAGAAGGTATCTGAAGTGAAGAAGATCAAGTATCTGACTTTCAATCCGTCCCAGCTGCTCGTGGTCGTATTCTTCCTGTTTATTATTTTCGGTTCTGTTCTTTTGATGCTGCCGATTTCGACCAACGGCACCATATCCTACATTGATGCACTGTTCACTGCCACCTCCGCCATGACCGTTACTGGACTGGCTGTCATGGACACTGGTAATGATTTTACTGTATTCGGCCAGGTAGTCATTCTTGCGCTGATCCAAGCAGGGGGTCTCGGTATCATGTCATTTGCGGTGATGATCTATATGGCACTTGGTAGAAAGGTCGGGTTTAAAAGAAGGATTGAAATCAAGCAGGCATTGAACCAGTCTTCGCTTGATGGTGTACTTGAACTGGTCAAAGCCCTGTTCATCTACTCATTCATCATCGAATCCCTCGCAATGCTTGTTCTCGCCATAAGGTGGGTACCGGAGTTCGGGTGGGTCGAGGGACTGTACTACAGCCTGTTCCATTCGATATCCGCCTTCAATAACGCAGGATTCTCGATCTGGTCGGACAGTTTGACAGGCTACGTCGGCGATCCGATCATCAACCTGATGATCACTTTCCTGTTTATCACAGGGGGGATCGGTTTTACTGTACTGATTGATGTATGGCATAAGCGCAGCTATAAAAAACTGACACTGCATTCCAAACTGATGATGTCAGGTACGCTGGTCGTCAATTTTGTGGCAATGTTCATGTTCTTCATCCTGGAATTCCAGAACCCGGATACACTTGGTGCCCTCTCATCATGGAAAGACCAGCTCTGGGCATCCTATTTTCAAGCCGTTACACCAAGAACAGCCGGCTTCAACACCCTCGATATCGGCAGTCTCAATGATTCAACCGTCACCATGATGCTGCTACTGATGTTCATCGGTGCAGGCAGTGCCTCGACCGGCGGCGGAATCAAGCTGACATCTTTCCTGATACTGGTGCTATCCATCATTCCGCTGCTGCAGCAGAAAAGCCAGATCAACATCGGCAAACGCTCGATAAAGCCGGCAATCATATTCCGTGCCCTTTCAATATCAATATTGAGTGTACTGCTGATCCTTACAGCCGTATTCATCATGACAATCAGTGAGGATGCGCCATTCATCGAAATCGTTTTTGAAGTCGTTTCCGCTTTCGGTACAGTCGGTCTGTCGATGGGTATTACAGCCGACCTGTCCCCCATCGGCAAACTTGCCATCATTTTTGTCATGTTTTTCGGCAAACTGGGACCATTGAACCTGGCCTTCTCCCTTTCAAGACCAAAACAGGATAAGATCAGATATCCGGTAGCGGATATTCTTACAGGTTGAAGGTCATATCATGTGAATAGGAACCAGATACTCCTCTGGTGCTTCTCCATTCCATTTTTGGGTAAAGTAGTATAAACAATTCCGGGAGATGAACAGATGGATAATGAAACAGGAGAGGCAAAAGCCAGAAGAGAAGCAGCAAAACAAACGGGTGTCGAAGGCAGCTATGAAAAGAAAAAAAGGTCCGGTCTTACGGGATGCCTGATCATTGCAATATCACTCGTCGTGCTGATGGTTATTCTTGGTTCATGTACAGGGGTATTCTATGGAGATGAACAGGATGAAAATATTACAGAAGACCAGGGCAGTACCATGGATGACAATGGAACGGGCCTCCTGCAGCTGGCATCGGAACGAAACTCTTATAGTTACTTGACACTTGAAATGCCAGAAGCCACCTTTAAGGTGGCTTCTTTTCGTTCCATTGGATTCTGACAACGCTCAGTTTTTGTTCTTCAATGTTCTCAGTGTATCGATGGCTACCTGTGCCATGCCTTCGATACCGTATGGAATCGCATCTTCGTTGAATCTGAATGACGGATTATGAAGAGGTTTCTGCCCTTCCCCCACAGAACTGCCAAGCCAGTAGTAGACACCGGGATACTTCTGCAGGAAACGGCTGAAGTCCTCTCCTCCGAGGCTTGGTGTGAGACTCGGCAGCGCCGGTTCACCATACATGCGATGCACTGTGGAATGGACCTGTTCTGCCCATTGCTCATCATTGACGGTTGCAGGATAGCCATCCATATAATTGATTTCCACCGCCACACCCATGGCATCTGCGACATTTTCCACGACGTCGAAGAACCGCTTCTTCACTTTATCTTTCATCTCATCGCTCTGTGTACGGATGGTGCCTTCCAGTTCAGCGGTTTCGGCAATGACATTATACTGGAAGCCGGCATTGAACTTTCCGACAGTGACGACTGCTGGATCAAATGGATTGGCATTTCTGCTGACGATCGTCTGCAGTGTAGTGACGATCTGATTGGCTGCAACAATCGCATCCACCGTGTCATGCGGCATTGATGCATGGCCACCGGAACCTGTCACCGTGATTTTGAAACGATCGGAATTACCCATGATCGGTCCTGCCATGACACCAAACTGACCCACCGGCAGCTGCGGCCATACATGCTGGGCAATCAGCACTTCCGGTTCATGTTCATCGAATACACCATCTTCCATCATCTGTCTGGAACCACCGGTTGGCGACTGCTCTTCTGCCGGCTGGAAGATGAGCAGAATCTTCCCTTCGATTTCATCACGTCTTTCGAGAAGATATTTCGCTGTACCGAAAAGCATTGCTGTGTGGGCATCATGACCACAGGCATGCATCACGCCTTCTGTTTCAGATGAGAATACCTCTCCTGAACTTTCGGTGATGGGCAGCGCATCGATGTCGGCTCTGAGACCGATGGTCGGTCCTGGCTTGCTTCCTTCGATAATCCCAAGGATACCTGTTTCTGCAAACCCTGTCCTGTAAGGTATTCCAATGGCATCAAGCTTTTCCTGGATGTGTTTGGATGTATCATATTCTTCGCCGCTGAGTTCAGGATTTTTGTGCAGAAGTCTCCTGAATTCAACGACCTCTTCTATTATTTGAGAATCAAGTTTCATATCAAAACACCTTTCATGAGATATTTAATAAGGCACTTTTAAATATTAACATATCTCATGTCTGAATTTTCATAACTCGTAGAAATCATCTCTTCTTTTCCTGTACAAAGAATCCTGTATTCCTATTCCATTCTGCAAAATAGATATCTTCAAGATCGTATCCCGTATCTCCTTTGACCTGTTTTCTCAGCCACTGCTCATCAAAACCGGCATCATTCAGCACAGTATATTCCACTTTGCCACCATCGACAAAAAGGTAGGCCAATTTATTTTCCTCATAATCATGCTCGAGTTCCTTACGTGAAGGCGGTTCTTGATCAGCATACTGGATGACAGACAATCTACCACTATTCTCGAGAATTGCATATTTGACGCTTTTCAATGAAAACACATTCTGCATGCGCAGCAGTTCTCTAACCTCATCGACATCCATCATATTCTTCTTCATCACTTTGATATCCAGCTCACCGTCGGAGATCAGCATTTGAGGCGTACCTTTAGTGATTCTTCTGAAACGTTCGTTCTTAAGCGCGAATGTTTCGACGATGAAAATGAGGAGCCCCCAATAGGCAAGGGCAAAAAGCATTTCGTAGAAAGGCATCGTTGTCTCATAAAGCGCTTCTTCTATCACACTGCCCAGAATGAGTGCATAGACGAAATCCAGAGGTGTAATCTGAGCCATCTCCTTTTTCCCGAGCAGCCGAAGAACAATCATGACGCCGATCAGACCGGTGGTCAATTTCACAACATAAGTAAGCATGTCTTCCATATTTCTCACAACGCTTCCCATCCCCAAGGGATTATATTAAATTATCCCCTGCACATGCAGGTGCAGAGGATAATCATTGTTATGAAGTTTTCTCAGCCTTAGACTTTTCTGTCAGTTCTATGACGCGCTACTGGTCCACTCTTCAACAGATAGATATGGAAGAGATATTCTCCAACTGCGATAACCACGGCAGAAATGATTGCGGCGACGGCCACTTCGCCTCCGGAAAGATCCGTCAGCCATAGACCCATCAGCCATACTACAAGGAAAGTAAGCACCAGATCTGAAATTGTAGCCATCATATTACCTGCTGCAGGCAGAATTCCCATATCTCCGGCAAAGTATGAGAGGATACCAAGAACGACTGTCGTTCCGAGAATCATCGGCCAGAAATCCATGCCGTAGAACGCTCCAAGAA
Source organism: Salinicoccus hispanicus (assembly GCF_009831115.1). Lineage (GTDB taxonomy): Bacteria > Bacillota > Bacilli > Staphylococcales > Salinicoccaceae > Salinicoccus > Salinicoccus hispanicus. The sequence goes on from NZ_WUUK01000001.1 coordinate 807,527, forward strand.
CTATCCATAATACGGCAAGTGTCATGACGACTTTGATCAGCATTGCTTTTACATGTTCCATCGTTCATCCTCCATTTCGTCCTTTTATAGTGTCTCTTTTCCACTCTACCCGCAAGTCTATGCGTCAAACATATTGTTTGAACCGATACAATCAAGGTTATAAAAAAATAAAGAACGGAGGATTACCATGAAACAGGAGCTGTTGAAATATACTGAAGGAAGGAACGCGCCACTGCCTGAGGGTCCATGGAGCATGTATCAGAGATGGGAAGACCTGATGTGCATGCATATTCCGGTAGAGCCGGAAGTGCTTCTGCCCCATGTTCCTGACGAACTGGAACTTGACATTTATGATGGCTCGGCGTGGATTTCCATATTTTCATTCAACGTACGAAATATGCAGCTGCGGGGGATGCCGAGATTTCCATATGTGCATGAATTTCTGGAACTCAATGTCAGAACGTACGTCAGATATCAGAATATACCCGGCATCTATTTCTTCAGTTTGGATGCTGCCAAAGTCATTCCGGTCATTGGTGCACGATTGGGCAGCCTCCCCTATTTCAAAGCTGGTATGAAAGCGGCAAAGCGAAATGAATGGACACATTTTTCGAGCCACCGGCAGCACGGTGTCCCCGCCTATTTCAAAGGGAAATATAAATCTGTCTCAGAACCGGAAAAGCCGTTGCTTGGTACACTGGACTACTGGCTTCTCGAACGCTATTATCTGTTCAATACGATCAAAGGGGCCGTTGTACATATAGGTATCCATCATCTGCCATGGAAGCCTGCCTATTCTTCAGTGCACTATGAGAACGGCGGCATCAACTCTCTTCTACCGGGGGATATTGAAGGAGAACCGGTACTCGCACACTATATCGAAGCGCTCGATGTCATATTCTGGCCGGTCAAACAGTCGGATCAGCCCTAGTCTCCGAGCCACTCATATGCCTGCTCCTCCTGGGCCTTATCAAACTGCTTCACTTCTATGCCGGGCAGGAGACCAACCAGCTTTGCACCGCCTTCCTGCCATGCGGCATCAGTAACAACCGCAAACTTCTTATACTGGTTCCAATGGCTGATATCCATGATTGTCCCTTTTACCATGCCGACCGGCCCCACACCATCAAAATCCTTGATGTAGACAAGTGCGCTGAGTTCTTTGTCATCGCCGTAGTGTTCTTTTATGAATGAAGCGGATTTCTCTGCATCCTCTTTCGTGACAGCACCATCGACATCGATGCGAATGACATTATCCAGTTCAGTTTCTTTAAGTGTAAGCATAATGGAACCTCCATATTATTTTCTTATCCGCTACCCCTTTCACGCTGAAGGAAACATTCCAACGGATATATTTGTCCAGTTCGACGTACAGGCGATACCAAAAAGAGACATGGGAAAATTCCCATGTCTCTTCTATTTCCTGTAATAGTATATGAATTCACCATCAAAATTGTTGCCGACGAAAGTATCGCCGTGCACCATCATCCAGTCCGTGTCCCTGAAGTGGACCTTCTCCGGTTCACCTTCAGGCTCGAAGGGGCTCGTCAGACTCAAATGCATGATATGACGTTTCTTTCCATTATATTTATAGGTCGTTTTGCGGATTTTGAAACCGAGCCGGAACTTGTCTTTAAGACTCGGGATATTCGCCGGCATGACTGTCGTAAGTATATTTTCAAAACGGCCATCCTTACGTGCCATTTCAATCAGTTCCCGCCCCATCTCGGACTGCATCCCCCTGCCTCTCTTTGCAGGATCGATGAAACTGATTTCCGAGTAGATTACGCTCTCCTTATTTTCTATGCCTACATCATCAGCCAGATGTTCATCTTCTTCTACAGAAGGCACATACATGGAGCGTGAACCAATCAGTCTGCCATCTTCATATACTCCGATGATGAAGCCCTGGGCGATGATCCGCTTGAACTCTTTTTCAGTCAACGTCTGGAGTACTTCCTTGTCTTCGAGATTATCATATACCTTTTTCTGCAGTTCAACCAGTTCAGGCAGGTCTCCGAGGTGCAGTGTTCTGAAGTCCATGGTATCATCCTTTCAAATATAAATTGTGCACAATATATTACGTTTAAAGCCTCGAGATTCGGATATATATGAGTAGAGGAGTTGGTGCATATGGCGATCTTGGTAAAGGTTAAGGACAGCACGAACGACAGGACAGACTTCAAGTACATCCAGGGTGACAAGATGAAGGAATTTATCAAGTCGGAGTACATACTTCGAGAAATAACACCTGACGAAGATAAATTCATCCAATTCATCTATCCAGGGCATACGGAAACATTTACACAATTCAAGATTCATTATATAAGAAGACGCTGAATAGGCGTCTTCTTTTATTTAAGAACTTCTTCCAGCCAGCTGAACATGAGTGGTACCCACTGTGCTGCACGCGCGTCGGCCATCCCTGTCGTTTCCGTGGCCAGGCTCAGACCATGGCTGCCGCTTTTGAAAGTGTGAAGTTCCCATGACACTTGATGCGCTTCCAAAGCTTTGGCAAAGTCGAGGGAGTTTTCCACAAAGACGAGCTTATCCTCCACAGTATGCCAGATGAAAGTGGGCGGCGTATTTTCCGAGACGTGGGTCTTGATATGCGCGCGTTCAACCACGCCCTCTTTGATGGCAGGTCCGAATATCATTCTCGATGCAGTCGACATGTATCTCGGATCTCCGATGCCTCTTGCTTCTGCAATCTCCCTATTGAGCATGTAGTCCAGAATCGGATAGGCGAGAATCTGGAAGTTTGGCCGATACCATCTGGATTCCGTCCCTGCCAATTCACGCAACCATTGTGAATGCCAATGGACACCAAGGCTCGCTGCCAGATGACCACCGGCGGAAAAGCCCAGCACACCGATCCGGTCCGGGTCCACATTGAATTCATGACAGTTTTCGCGGATGAAGGTGATCGTCTCAGCCAGTTCGAGCAGTGGTCCTGGAAACTCGGAACCGAGTACCGTTTCATGTTCCACCATCGCAGCTTCCTGGTACAGCTCATCCCTATTGACCCTTCCCTTTTCTTTTCTCATTGCCGTACCGATTGTGGAATACCTGAGTATGAAAACATGATACCCTTTTGCCAGAAACTCATATCCAACAGGTTCTGCTTCCCGGTCCGATACATACATATAGCTGCCACCCGGACAGATTACGACTGCCGGTCTACCCTCTTTCTGATGGACTGCATCTTCTCCAAGCATCATGGTCACTTCAGCATGCCTGTCACCGATATTAAAGCTCTGCAGATTCATGATTACCCTCCATTCTTCTGATTGATCAACCTATAGAGATAGATTTCATTCCTGTAATCATCATCGATGAGCAGTGCATCGATCCGCTCCCCTTCCTTCAGAAAACCGAGTGCCTTATACAGTTCGATCATCACCTCAAAGTCATCACGGATGGATAGTTCCAAACGGTGGATACCGTTGTCTTCCGCCCATACGATACCGGAATTGAGCAGGTTTCTGCCGATGCTGTTCTGCTGATCTGTCGGCAATATGCCAAGTGATATGTTTGCCCGGTGCTTTATCATTTCACCCTGGTTGCCCGATAGGCTGATATAGCCCATCATCTCCTGCTGATCGAGGGCGATGAATATCTGTCTTTTGGCATTCTGGAGCACAGAAGTCAAAAGTGCTTCTGTGTATGAGGCGTTCAATATATGTGCTTCATGGAGTCCCGTTTCACTGCGTGTCTCAAGATTGATGAGCAGATTGAGGAACTGGTCGATATCTTTCATTTCAACTGGTCTTATTTCCATATTCTAGCCTCTCTCCTTAAGTAGTACATTCATAATGAAGTCCATCGCTGGTGGGTTTTCCTTCTTAAGACCTTCTACAAAACCGCTACGGTCGTAGGGGACCTTTCTATGAATAAAGTTTACATCATCTCCATCTATTTCCATAATGGTATAGGGTGCAAGCCCATTTGTCGTAATACCAAGCGGACCCGGGTTGATGAATATCTGCCGATCCGATTCAAAGTGGTGCTGCATATGATCATGTCCGAACATGATCATATCATAAGGTTCATCTTCATATATGGCACCGAGAGTTTCCACAGAAGGTGACATATCAATCGAACTGTATGTATCATCAGGATTCAGATGGTAATGAGTGAGCAGAACATCGAGGTCCATGATCTTTTTCTCCATGATTAACGGCATGGATTGGAGGAACGGCCTGAAACGAAGATCCAGATGTCCGGCCACCCACACATGATGATCATGCTCAGCACCTTTTATCTGTGTTGGCATGCCATCCAGCACTTTCAATACTTCCTCATCGTGATTGCCCCTTATTATGGAGAGGTGGTCGAGCCCATACAGCAGATCCAATACCTCATTTGTCTGATGTCCCATGGAGACGATATCCCCAAGACAGAAAATCCCATCCACTTCAAACTGTTCCATATCCTCCATCACCATGGACAGTGCGTTGAAATTGCCATGTATATCCGATATGATCGCAATTCTTCTACTCAATGACCCCTACCCCCATATACTTCATTTTATAATTCATTCTACCAAAAGTCCTCTGTTCCACCTATCAATTCAATCTCGTGGTATCATATATGTAAAATATGATTGAGGTGCATTATGACCAGACTTTGCCTAGTAAGACATGGATTGACAGAATTCAACCGATTGAAAAAACTCCAGGGTGCTTCAGACATCCCTCTGAATGAGGAAGGAGAATACCAGGCGGAATGTGCGGCAGACAAACTTAAAGATGAACAGTTTGATGCCATCGTTTCGAGTCCGCTTGGACGTGCCTACCGTACAGCTGAAATCATAAACAAATATCATGATCTCCCGATAGAGACGATGGATGAACTGAAAGAGCAGCATTTCGGTGAGCTGGAAGGCCACCATATCGATGATATCATGGAAAAGTATCCACACGGGGAGCTGCCCGGTGCCGAAACTTTCGAAGCACTGGCAGAGCGCGTTCAGATTGCGCTGGATCGTATACTGGAACAGCACGAAGGGCAGTATGTACTTTTGACGGCACACTCCCGTACAATCAAATCCATCCTGTCGCTGTTCAGCGATGAAATCGACATGCTCGGCACAAAGCTTGACAACTGCAGCGTGAGCTACATCGAATACGCTGAATCTAAGTGGCATGTACACGAGTATAATATACCCACTTTCATGGGTAATGAACAGAAATGAATATAGATAGAGCATACCGATCCGGTATGCTCTATCTTCTTCAAGGCCCAGATGATATACGCAGACAGTTCTACATTAAATGAGGAGAAGTCTATTGTGCAGAAAATAAATTCAGCAGTACAAACATTCAGAGGCAGCCATTACGACTACGGCATCGAACAGGGAAAACGGCTTCGTCAGACACACTATATGGATAACAGGAATTATGAATGGGTCAAGCGTCGCCCGAAATTCAGCCTGGACTTTGAAGAGACGAAAGCACTCTATATGCATTTCGCGCCGCACGTATGGGATGAAATCATGGGACTCCAGGACTCGCTTCAGATCACTGACGGGGATGTGCTGCTCAATCTTGCCCACTACCGTGTCTCGCCAAGGGATAGTGGATGCAGCGTCTACATGGATGATGATGTATTCATCAGAAATTATGACTATCATCCGAATACTTATGACGGCATGTACAAGCTTTTTCAGCCGGATCAGGGCTACGCACATATCGGACCGGCTTCAAGGGTAACAGGTAGAATGGATGGCATGAACGAGCATGGGCTGGTCATGGCCTACAACTTCATGAACAGGAAGCAGCCTTCAGATGGTTTTACATGCTTCATCATCGGGAGGTTCATCCTGGAATTATGCAGGACGGCTGATGAAGCTAGGCAGCTTCTCCAAGACCTCCCTCATCGCGGGGGCTTCAGCTATATCATCCAGGACAGGAATAACCATTCATTTCTGGCTGAAACTTCTGCCAGAGGCCTTGCATTCAGGGATGCTCATATATGTACGAACCACTATGAAAGTCTGGCGGATGAAAATAGAAGATACCTTGTCGATTCAAAGGAAAGGCTCGATATACTGGAGAATCTGAATGGACCGTCAAGGTCAGAACTGCTGGAGCTGTTTACAGATCGGCGCCACGGTCTCTTCGTGGACAACTATAAAAGCTGGGCAGGCACCATCCACACTTCCATGTACGACAGGCACGACCTCACGGCAATGATAAAGCTCGGTGAAAATGGACCGCTCCATGAATTCGACTTCTCAAGCTGGATCGGCGGGCAACCGGTCGATCACGATGCTGTTCACGGCTACCTGGACACAGAACTGAAGTTTACAAGTGCTGATTGGCAGCGTAAAACCAAAATTTAGAATCAGGTGGTGATAATGATGTCGTTCGATAATCTCATCTTCGACAATTTTAATGTCATTTTAAGAACCGTACTGATCGGTATCATGGCGTACCTTTCGCTCGTGATCATCCTCAGGGTAAGCGGCAAGCGGACACTGACAAAGATGAATGCATTCGATTTCATCGTAACAATCGCACTCGGTTCCATCCTTGCAAGTGTCATTACGAGCAAGGACATCACAATTGCCCAAGGTATAACTGCCTTTCTGGTACTGGTGATCATGCAGTACATTATTACGAAGCTGTCTGTAAAAAGCAGAACGGTGAGCAAGCTTGTCAAATCGCAGCCTGTACTACTCTACTACGATGGAGAATATCTGCTCGAGAATATGAAAAAGGCACGTGTGCTGGAAGCTGAAGTCAGGCAGGCGGCCCGCTCAGGCGGCAAGAGCGACCTCTCCCAGGTCATGGCAGTCGTCATGGAAACCGACGGCAGCATATCAATCATCAGTAAACAATCGAAAGAGCAGGATCTCGACAAGCTGTTCAGTGAAGTAAAAAAATAAGACCTTGCGGTCTTATTTTTTTATGCCAAGTATTCTGCCGTATGTCAGTGTCCGCCAGATCCATTCGAGTGGTCCAAACCGGAACTGTTTCATCCACAGGTGACTGATTGCAATCTGTATGATGAAAGTGGAAAGAACAATCCCCGGGAACCATACTGCATCTATTGTATTGAACAGATCAAAGCCGAAGAATAAAGTGATCATCAGTATACTCTGTCCGATATAATTGGATAAAGCCATCTGTCCGACCGGCTGCAGGAGAGCTTTCAGCCCTCTCACACGTTTCATGATGAGCAGCAGCAGTGCAACATAGCCCATGGACATGAGTGGTCCGCCTATCGTATAGGCAAGCATGGAGGCAATCGACCACATCGGGTCATCCATACCATAAGTCATGGCATATCCTGTCACTATCTTGATCGGCAGACCGACAAGGATGCCGATGAGAGCCACTTTCCATAAAAGGCCATTGATTGATGAGAGTCGTTCAAAATAACCTTTCTGGCCGACATACAGTCCAATAAGAAACATCGCCAGGACGAAGGGAGCCATCACGATATTACTCGTCACCATCAGCGAGAGTACGGAAATATTCAAGTTGACAATATCCATATAGGAGCCCCCGGCTACCGACATCATATCAAACCCACTACCCGGAGCAGCGATTTCACCCATGTCCATGTCGCGTACACTGAACATCAGAAGCGTCAGAAGCAGTACGAATACAGTGCCGATGAGCAGAAGAACGCCGGCAACGATGAGATTAACCACCGGTTTGAAACGATAGAAGAACAAGAGCATCAAACCGGTGATTGCATAGACTGTCAGTATATCCCCATACCAGATGAAAACGGCATGGGCGATGCCAAAGCAGAGCAGTACAATCATTCTTCTGACAAACAGCAAGTATGTAGATCCCGGTCTTTTCTCTGCTCTTGAAAGGAAGATATAGAAGCCAAGTCCAAAAAGGAAAGAGAACATCGTATAGAAGTTGGAAGTGACCAGTATATTGATCAGCAGAATGACGATGGCATTGCTGCCAGTATAGATGTCACTTGTCTCCATGGTCAGCTGTCCTTCGATCTGCGGCCCGGCGAAGCTCATGATATTCATCATCAGAATGCCGAGCAGTGCAAATCCACGCACCGCATCAATTTCAAATAACCTCTCAGGTGACTGGACCGGCGTATAGTTCTGTTGCATATAATGCCTCCTGAAATACATTTTTTTCTTATCATACCATAGAAGATACAGATGAAATCACCCTGAAATGATTTTATTCCTGATCAGACAGACAAAAAAATCCGCTGCCATATGGCAACGGATGCAGTGGTCTATCATGTAATATTTATCAGAGCAGCGGAGACAGCAGTCTGGACACATGCTCCTTGAATTTCTGATAGTAGGAGCGCCTGTCGTACATCTCTTTCGTCAGCTGTGTGGACTGTTCCATATCCGTTTCAAATGTGCTTTTCATTTCTTTTGCGAAATCTCCATCATAGATGAAAGTATTCATTTCGAAATTCAGCTCGGAACTCCGAACATCCACATTCGCTGTCCCGATGGATGAGACATTATCATCAATCACCATCGTTTTGGCATGCAGGAATCCATTATCATAAATATAGATCCTAGCCCCTGCTTTCATCATTTCGGCTGAAAAGGAGAACGTTACCGGATACACAAAAGGGTGATCCGGTTTGTTTGGAATCATGATGCGGACATCAATACCACTTAGCGCTGCAACACGCAGGGAAGCAAGCATCCCTGAAGAAGGCACAAAGTACGGGCTCTGGATATAGATATATTCCTTCGCCTCCTGGATTGCTTTGATGAATCCATGCATGATCTCCCCGCCATCAGAATCCGGACCGCTGGAAACAATCTGCAGGGGCATCTCTCCCGCTGTTCCCGGTGGCGGAAAGTACCGGGTTTCAAAAGGAATGCTGTCATTCCTGTCATACTTGTTCCAGTCGGAGATGAAACGCTCCTGGAGCAGATGGACAGATTGCCCTTCCATCCTGAGGTGCGTATCCCGCCAGAATCCAAACTTCGAATTGCGTCCCAGGTACTCATCTCCAATATTGTATCCACCCATATAGCCAATGGATCCGTCAATAACGACCAGTTTTCGGTGGTTGCGGAAATTGAGACGGAACCGCATCAGGGCTGACAGGATGGAAGAGAAAGGTTTTGTTTCTCCACCATGCGCACGAAGCTCTGAAAAGAATGCATTTCCGATCTTGCGCGAACCGAGTCCGTCGTACAGGAAACGCACCTTTACCCCCTCTTTTGCCTTCCTGGTCAGAAGATCACGGAGACGACGGCCAATCTGGTCATTGCGCAAGATGTAGTACTCAAGGTGGATATGGTGTTCAGCAGATTCAATATCGTTGAAAAGTGCTTTGAATTTATCTTCACCTGCTGTAAACATTTGGATGCTGTTATCCTGCGAGAAAACCGAGTTATCATTTCTCATCATCATTCCGATCAGTGCGTTGAACCTTTCAGGTACCGAATACGGAGTAAACAACTGACCATCATCAAATTGTGCCTTCTGTTCCTCGATGAGATCCTTGCTTGGCATATTGTCACTATCGGACCATTTCTGCTGTCCTGTCGATCTGCCGAATAGGAGGTAGAGAAAGAAGCCGATGACCGGAATGAAAAAGAGAACCATCAGCCACGCCCATATGGATGCAGCTTTTTTATCTTCAAAGGCAATCATGATGGCTGCCAGCACAATATTTATGATCAGTGCAATATTGCTTACAGTATTCCACCACTGCCAATCAAAGAAGAACATGCGATTCCTCCTCCCGGTATTATTTCATCATTATATTGTTTCCTGAAATGCATCCTTTGAAACCAGCCGAAATCACATGCAACACCTCCACCATTGATCAACAGAAACAAAAAAAGGCACTCAAAACCATTGAGCGCCTCTCCCGATCCAGTCCATATCGAAAAGTTCCATTGGAGTTCCTGTAAAAAAGGAATAGATATAATAGATGCCGAAAGCCACAAGCGGTAGAAATACGAATACGAACAGAATGACCTTCAGAAATTTCGTAAAGACCCGGTACAGCAGACCAAGCACTATGAGCGTGACTGCAGTGATTGCCACCGTCTGGAAACTGTAGCCCACATCTGCCAGATCGAGATAGTTGAGTCCATATATGACGAAGAAAGAGAGTGCAATGACCAGTATCAGTCTGATGAACATTTGATCTCACAACCTTTATATTGGCTTATTGATACGATTGTTCCGTTTCCTTGATGAACACAGTACAAAGAAGACCCATGGCGATGATGAAGACACTGAGCCAAGGTGCAAAGCTGATATCGAACCAGTTGATGTAGATGCCACCGATGACTGCACCGATACCGATACCAAGGTTCAGACCTGACATGTTCCAGCTGAAGACATTGGCTGCCGAGCCCTGGACATTTTCAACCAGTCCACTCTGCACGGTTGGACTTGTACTCCACTGGAACAGGCTCCAAAGGAAAAGATTGATGTAGAAGAGTGCTGGAATGCCATATAGAAGCGGCATGAGCGCCATCGTCACCATGAACAGTGACAGCATGATTCCCAGTGTCTTCCTAGTGCCCATCCGATCAACCATATTACCGCCGAGTATAGTACCGAGCATGCCGCCGGCACCCGCAATGAGAAGCGCGATGGAAACATCTCCGATAGTGTAGCCGTTCGATGTCATGAGCGGGGAAATATAGCCGATGACAATATAATTTCCGATCAGGACCGACATAGTTATACCAATATATAACGCGATATTTTTCATATTCAATATTTTATCAGGTACCGGATCACCCAGGTCGTCGCCCTTCTTGTTCGGTGTCAGTACCACAATGCCCAGACCGACAAGAACTGCGAGCAGTATGACGAGCCAGAAGATGACCCTCCAGCCGAACTGCTGTCCGACCAAGGTGCCGATTGGAATACCGAACACATTGGCTGCACTGAATCCCATATATACCAGTGCAATCATGCGCCCGCGGATGGCAGGTGTCGAAAGCAGTACGGTCATATCCATAATCTTGACGATGAACACAGCCGCTGCCAGTGCTGTTACAACACGTCCGACGGCGAGCATCAGAAATGTGCTGGAAAGTCCAAATATCAGATTTCCAAGTATGAAAATGACAAGAGATGCCAGAATGACAGGCTTGGGCCTGAAGTTTTCGGTCGCTTTGACAAGTATTGGTCCAAAAATGGCAAAGCTCACTGCGTAGACTGTAATCAGCTGTCCTGTAAGTGCGTTTGAGATGCCGAGGTCCGAACTCATGAGTTCAAGTATGCCTGAGATGATGAGTTCCATCATGCCAAGAAGAAAGACCCCGATAGTAAAGGTTAACAGTAATTTTCTATTCATTATAATCACCTATTCAAAAAAGTCAACTTGACCAGTATACATCATAACATGATGCATATAAACATATACGTGTTAAAATACTGGTGAGGTGGTATGATGAAGAAATTAATCCCGATACTGATATTTCTGCTTATGGCAGGCTGTGCCCAAGGTGATCAGCAGGCTCTGGATGACCTCTATGAAGCTTTTGAAAGAAATCATGAAGAACTTCAGACGGAGTTCACCGAACTGTTCAATGAGATGGAAGAAAGTGAAGACCGGGAAGCCAAACTCCGTTTAATCTATGAAGAGGCGCTTCCTAAAATTGAAGATTTAAGAAGAACCATCCATAATTACACTGTAACAGGCACAGAACATGAACAGCTTAAAGAAGAAATGCTGACATATACCAATTCATTGGAAAATCTCATCGAACTATATGGTGAATTCAACCGTACTTTTGTAAACTACAATCCCCTGGGTGATAGTGACTTCAGAGAAGAAGTGGATGAACAGCTTTCTGAAATCGAATCCCAGGAAGAACTGGTCCGGGAACGCTACCAGACCATCCAGGAAGATTATGATCAGCTGACTTCAGGAAACAGCTCATAAAAAGACTTGTCTATGACAAGTCTTTTTCTACATAATTTGATAGGAAATTCCCATGTGTCATCTTTCTGGCAAAGTCCTCTCCATAGCGTTCAATCAGTGCCTCTACAAGATTCTGATATGCTCCGGCATTCTCCAGCCCCTCTATATGTGAAGCGATACCGTCAAAGTCCGAGCCGAGACCGATGGCATCCTCCCCGACAAGGTCGACGATGTGGTCGATATGAGGAAACAGATCCTCTAATCGTACACTGCCTTCCGTAATGAACGGCGGGTTGAAAACAATATTGATCATCCCCCCTTTACTGACCAATGTTCTGATCTGATCATCACAGAGATTTCTTGGATGATCGAACACTTCTCTTGCATTGGAATGGGTAGCGATGACGCGGTTTGCACGCTCCATGACCACATCCACCCCTTCCGGGTTCAGATGACTGATGTCCAAGAGCACATCATGATTGTTGCAGCACTCGATGAACCCGAGACCAAATTCAGTCAATCCGGTATTCCGGGTCTCCCCCACGCCATCGGCTACAAGATTGCCATTATTCCACGTCAGTCCCACAGACAGTACACCCAACCTGAAAAGTGTACGCAATTTAACCAGATCATTTCCCACAGCATCCGCACCCTCAAGTGTCAGCACTGCACCAATCTTATTTTCATCGAGCTGACTGATTTCATCAAAACTTCTGATGTGGACAAAGTTCTCCTGACTGAGCACTTCATCATAGAAACAGTCCACCTGCTCGAGTGCATGCTGCCATTTTTCATTATCCGGCAGCAACGGTGGTATGAATATTGCGAAGAATTGCACTCTCACCTGTCCCTCCAATAACCTATCGGCGTTCGTTTCGATTCCGGCTCCGTCCTTGAATTCAAGCATCCGGTTTTCGAATGTATAAGTCCGTCTACGATCTGTCTGCAGCTTCAGCAATGCATCACAGTGTGTATCAATGATTTTCATCAAAACGCCTCCTTTTCCTGATTATACCAATCCTTTGACTGTCCTTGAAGTAAAAAAATGAAAATTAGTTTGCATAAGTATGAAGGGGAGTATAAAATATAAACAGCTAATGAAAACGCTTTCTATACATTTGTGATTTACAACAGTCGCCTAATATGTATAATTATTAAAGAAGGAGGTCTTTTTATGCATAGAACTGCAACTTTATTTAAATTCCTTATACCCTCGCTGATCGGGGTGCTGATGTTTCTTTTTCCGATACAGATTGATGGAGAAACGACCATTCCAGTCGCGTACCTTGCAGGTTTGCTCATCGATCTGATTGGTCCTGATAATGTCATTCTGATTGTTGTTCTTCTAATAAATCTTTCTGCACTGCTGACCATTCTATTCAGCTGGATAGTCAATCCTGGTCCGGAGTTTTTGAAAAATCTGTTCAGAACAAACACAATATGGGTCATTCTGCGAGCAGCAGGAGCTGTATTCGCGCTGATGGCCTATTATATGTTTGGTCCGGAGGCAGTCAATTCCGATGTCACTGGCGGAATGATACTTAACGACCTGCTACCTACGCTGTTCGCTGTATTCCTGTTTGCCGGCATTCTGCTGCCACTACTGCTCAACTACGGACTGCTTGAGTTCGTCGGCTCTATATTCGCCAAAATCATGCGTCCACTCTTTACACTGCCAGGCCGTTCCACAGTGGACAATCTTGCATCCTGGGTCGGAGACGGCACGGTTGGTGTGCTTCTGACGAGCAACCAATATGAAAAAGGCTACTATTCCAAACGGGAAGCATCGGTCATAGCGACTACATTCTCGGTCGTGTCCATTACGTTCTCCATCGTCATACTGGACTTGATCGGACTGATGAACTACTTCGGTCTGTTCTATATGACAATCATTATTGCAGGTGTTGCTGCTGCACTGATCATGCCGAGAATCCCACCACTATCCTGGATCAAGGATGACTACTACGTCGAAGGGGAAGAACTGGATGAAACCATTCCTTCGGGCTACAATCCTTTTAGTTGGGGCTATAAGAAAGCACTCGACCGCTCTGAAAAAGCGGAAGGGCTTGGAGGCTTCCTGAAAGACGGTGTCAAAACTGTTGCTGATATGTGGTTTGCGGTACTGCCGATTGTCATGGCCATCGGTACCCTCGGCACACTGCTTGCCGAATACACGCCGATATTCGCATGGATCGGTGCACCATTCGTTCCACTTCTGGAGCTGATGGGTATACCTGAAGCGCAAGCTGCTTCTGAAGCACTATTCATCGGATTCACCGACATGTTCCTCCCAGCTATACTGATCGAAGGCGTATCGGCAGATATGACCCGCTTCATCATCGGTGCACTGAGCATCACACAGCTGATCTATCTTTCAGAAGTGGGCGGTGTCATACTCGGTTCCAAAATACCGGTCGGGCTTGGAAAACTGTTCGTCATCTTCCTGCTCCGTACTGCCATTACACTTCCAATCATCACACTGATTGCGCATTTCATATTTTAAAAAAAGGTTCTGTGGAAAAATCCACAGAACCTTTTTTGACTTAAAGCTAGAATCCTCGACCTGCACCGCCACCGCCGCCGGAGCCGCCGCCAAATCCTCCAAATCCACCACCACCGAAGCCGCCCCCTCGGGAACCGCCACCGGATGGTGGGAAGAATACGACCGGGCCACCTCTACGGCGTCTACGACCGCCGCCTCTCGGTGGTCTGCCACCGCCTCCCATGATTTTGAACAGCAGGTAGATGACTGCCATCATGAACAGCAGCCTGAAGATGGAACCACCAGCACTGGTATTTTCACCTTCTGCCGACTGCATGTTCTCATCCGCTTCCGGTGTATCACGGGTGAATTCCCCATCCTCATATCCATATGCTTCAAGTGACTCCTGGTAGAGTGCTGCATAAAGATCGGACAGACCTTGTGCATAGTGGGCAGCTGCATCAGCAGAGCCATCCTCGGCTTCTGTTGCTGCGATGAAGTCCTCCATTGCCACGTTATCGATGATCCTGCCTATCTTGGCGTCATTCAGATACCCTTCGATGCCATAGCCTACCTGGACTTCCACACCCCGGTTATTATACTCGTTGCCGTTGTCCAGATTGAGCAGGATTACAATGCCATTATCCGCTTCGGATTTGCCGATACCATACTCGCGCAGTGCCTTGAGGGCATAGTCCTGCCGATGCTCCTGACCAGTCGAGGACATGGTAAGAAGCAGCATTTCAACGCCGGTACCTTCTTCAAGATAAGTACCCATTTCGTTGATTTCCTGAACCGCAGTATCACTCAGCACGCCAGCATTATCCTGCACAAAGTAATGAGAGGTATCAAGTGTTGGCAAAGCAACCCGTGCTTCAGCAGGAACGCTTGAAAACACGAACAGGATCAGCATGAGCGTGACCAGGCGTTTCATTACTCTCCATCCTGTTCAGTGTTGAATTCAACTTCAGGAACTTCCCTGCTTGATGCATCGGCTTCAAAGTATGCTTTTTCATCAAAGTTGAAAAGTCCTGCAATCACGTTGCCTGGGAATGTACGCGTATTCTCGTTGTATTCCTGGACAGATGTATTATAATCCTGGCGGGCGACCGCAATGCGGTTCTCAGCCCCTGCGAGCTCATCGCGGAGACCTGTAAACTGCTCACTCGCCTGAAGGTCCGGATAGTTTTCCGAAATCGCAAGAAGGCGGGATAGAGCTGAAGTGACTTCGCCATTCGCCTCTGCCATCTCCTCTACACCTTGTGCACCTGAGAGACGGCTTCTTGCTTCAGCGATGTCGGTGAATATTTCCTGTTCCTGTGAAGCATACCCCTGCACTGTGTTGACAAGGTTCGGAATCAGATCGCCCCTTCTCTGCAGCTGGGTCTCGATCTGTGACTCCCGCTGGTTCACTTCTTCTTCCAGGCCGACAAACTGGTTATACTTTGGAGCAAATATCATCGCAAGAATGATGAAAAACCCGATGATGACACCTAGAGGTATCAGTAATTTTTTCATTTTCCCTTCTCCTGTTCTAAACTTTTATTTCCTATATAATATCACGAATAGAAACGTTTAAACACTGAATACTATCCTTGAGATATGCAGATGGGGCTGATGCATTGCATCAGCCCCATTGTGTTCTATGAGTATTTGACTACGTGGTATTTTTTCTTGCCTCTTCTGATGATAGTGAACTCCCCATCGAGCTTATCTGATTCCCCGATTTCATAGTCCACATCCTGCTGGCGCTCACCATTGATGTAGATGGCTCCATTCTTGATGTCCTCCCTCGCCTGTCTGCGTGAAGACGAAATGCCGGTGTCGACGATCACTTTGACGATGTTCATATCCGCATCCGTGTAGCTTGCGGACGGCACGTCCTTGAACGCATCCCTGATCTGGTCCACCGAGAGTGATTTGATCTCGCCATTGAAAAGTGCCTCTGTGATATTTTGTGCTTCCTCCAATGCCTCTTCTCCATGGAGGAAGGTAGTGATTTCCTCAGCCAGGCGTTTCTGCGCCTTTCTTAGGTGCGGCTCGGTTTTGATGGATTCTTCCAAAGCCTCTATTTCATTCTTCTCCATGAACGTGAAGAGTTTAATGAATTTGATGACATCTGCATCACTCTGGTTGATCCAGAACTGGTAGAATTCGTATGGTGATGTACGCTTCGGATCAAGCCAGATATTACCGGATTCCGTCTTGCCGAATTTCTTCCCATCCGCCTTTGTAACAAGTGGAATGGTCATGCCTTCAGCTTCCGTTTCACCATAGACACGACGCATCAGATCGAGACCGCTTGTGATGTTTCCCCATTGGTCGGAGCCTCCGATCTGCATTTTCACTCCATGATTTTTGTTCAGGTGGCCGAAATCGATTGCCTGGAGGATCGTGTACGTGAATTCAGTATATGAGATGCCCGTTTCAAGCCTCGTCTGGATAGCATCCTTGGCAAGCATGTAGTTCAGGCTGACGTGCTTGCCGTAGTCTCTGAGAAAGTCGATCAGGCTGATTTCCTGCAGCCAGTCCTTGTTATTGACGAGCAATGCGCCATTTGCATCCGAGAAATCAAATATACGCTCCATCTGTTTTTTGATTCCCGCAACATTCGCCGCAATCTGTTCCTCTGTCTGAAGCTTCCGCTCATCACTTTTGAAAGATGGATCACCGATCATACCTGTACCGCCACCAATCAATACAACTGGACGGTGACCATGTTTTTGGAACCTTCTGAGGGTCAGGAAAGGTACAAGGTGGCCGATATGCAGACTATCAGCCGTCGGGTCCGCGCCACAGTATATGGAAACTTGTTCACGAGCGAGCAGTTCAGTAATCTTTTCCTCATCCGTTATCTGGTGGATGATCCCCCGGTATTTCAAATCTTCAAGCAATGCGTTCATTTCTCTTCCTCCTGGAATAGTATATAATATGAAAATTGATATAAAAAAGCACCCTTACATGAGTAAGGGTGCTGAATACACGGTACCACCAAACAGTTTATCTTTATGGGCAAAAACGTCCGCCCCGACGTACGAATGTCTGATGCAGTGTATTCACTTGGTCGCGTGCACTGATTCCCACCATCCATCAGCTCTCTGTATTCCGCCGCACCAGCTACTTGTCTGCCACTCGAATTATATCAATTTATAGAAATGATATAGTCTTGATGCCAAAAAGTCAAGGGCGGACCGACGGCTGTCCATTCCGGCAACCAATATATCCCCCCGGAACTCCTTCACAAAACAGCCATAGCCGCCCCTGAATCACTAACTCTAATTGTTTCGAATGTGATATAATGACCGATGATAGGAGGTAACAATGAAGAAGAACAACGACTTTTTAACTTATATTAAAAACCTATTTTCTCGCAGAGATACAGTAACGAAGCCGGATGCCATAGAAGGATCCACTTTCAAAGAGAAATACAATAGCGTCACTTCACGCTTCAGAAAGACCGGGTCCCCTCTCAGAATTTCATTTTTTACAGCCTATGATACCGTCTGGAATATAATACTATTCTCAGTGCTTACGTTTACACTGCTCGGCATACTTGGCCTCAGTATCGGCCTCGGCTACTTTGCCGCACTTGTGAATGACGAGGAGATCCAGCCGGTGGAAGAAGTGAGGACAGCTCTGACAGAGATGACGGAAAGTACGACCGTCGCTTTTGGCTCAGGTGAATCACTGGGTACATTGAGAGCCGATCTTATACGTGAGCGGGTCGACTACGATAGTATTTCACCCTACGTCTCCGAAGCCCTCATCGCTACTGAGGACGAGTACTTCTACGACCATAATGGTGTCGTACCAAAAGCCTTCCTGAGGGCCACCCTCCAGCAGGTTGCTGGTTCCAGTTCCGGTACAGGCGGAAGTACACTCACACAGCAGCTTGTCAAAAACCAGCTGTTGACGAATGAGACAACATTCGACCGCAAAGCGACAGAACTGCTGCTTGCTTTCCGTGTCGAAAAGATGCTCTCGAAAGAAGAAATACTGGAAGCATACTTGAATGCCGTATCATTCGGCCGTAACGCCAATGGCCAGAACATCGCCGGTATCCAGGCAGCCGCAGAAGGCATTTTCGGTAAGGATGCAGGCGATCTGAATCTTGCAGAAAGTGCATTCATCGCCGGTCTTCCTCAGAACCCTTACGCCTACACACCATTCCTGCAAGGGGGGACTGTAAAAGATCCGGAACTTCTTGAGGCGGGCCAGAACAGACAGAGGTTTGTCCTGGAAAGAATGCTTACAGAAGAAGCAATCACCCAGGAAGAGTATGAACAGGCACTCGATTACGATCTTTACGCCAACCTGGCAGAAAGCGTAACAGTGCCGAACCAGAACTATCCATTCCTGACGGATGAGATCGAAAGACGCAGCATTGATATACTCAAGTACCATCTTGCTGAGGAGGATGGCCTGACAAGAGAAGACGTCGACTCCACTCCTCTCATCAACCAGCAGTATACGAATGAAGCCAACACCGCATTGAGAAATCAAGGCTACCACATTGAAACGACAATCGATAAGACCATCTACGATACGATGCAGAATGTCAAAGACAATTCCAACTACTACTACGGATCAAGAAGTATTGCAGACGCAACGGATGCAACAGAAGAAGAGCAGGAAGAGGAAGATGAGATACTGGAGCATGAAATTGGTGCAGTGATGAAAGATAACCAGACCGGTAAGATTCTCGGCTTCATCGGCGGCCGTGATCATGATCGCTCTTCCATCAACCACGCCACCCAGACAAGCCGTCAGGCAGGTTCCACAATGAAACCACTGATCACATACGGTCCTGCCATCGATAAAGGCATCATTGCACCGGATACTGTACTGCTCGATGAAATCTTTACTATACCTGAAATTGACTATAGCCCACGTAACTATGATGTGGATGAAGAATTCGGCCTTGTATCTGCCAAGCATGCCTTAAGCAACTCCTACAACTTGAGCACACTGAGACTGTGGGCGGATGTAAGAAAGGAAAATCCACAGGAGTATTTTGAAAAGATGGGTATACCACTTGGTGAAAATGCCTATTCCGACGAAAATACACTGGTACCATCAACACCACTTGGTTCTCATACCATGTCAGTTGAGGATAATGCGAATGCATTCTCCACGTTCGCTAATAACGGCGAACTGGTGGATAGCTATATGATTGAATCCATCACAAGTCCTGAAGGTGAAACCATCTATGAACACGAAAGTGAATCCACTCAAATATTCAAGGATTCTACAGCATATCTGATGACGGATATGCTGAAAGAGACATTCCAGACCGGCTCCGCCTACTACATTCAGGACTACTACGACCAAGTCAGTGACACTTATGACTGGGCAGCGAAGACAGGTACGTCTAATGGATTCGTCGATTCCTGGTTTATGGGCTATAATCCAAAAGTCACTCTGGGTGTCTGGATGGGTTATGACCGTAACATCCCACAGGTTCAAAATCAGGATAGTGAACAGCATATGCACATTTACAACTGGCGTGCTCTGGCTCAGGCAATAAGCGAAGTGGCGCCAGAACAGCTCGGTGCCAATGAACGTTTCAGCCGGCCATCTTCAGTCAGGGAAGTCGAGTACTGTGCACTGACCATGGAGACTGAAGAGGATTGTGAGCTTGATCTTGATAATGTCGGAGAAGGTCTGATTGCAGAAGATACACGATTGACTGATAAAGATAGTCTCAACGACCCTGAAATCATGCAGAGAATGGGTGAAGATTTCGATTCCGAACTCAGCACTTCCGACTTGAGAGGCACTGTCACGAATTCCTATGACTACCGCTACAGCGTCGGCCAAGGAAGGTCCTCAAGCTCTGATGATGACGAGGACGAAGATGAAGACGAAGATTAAAAATTGAAGATGGCCGCCTTTCCATTCCAGGAAAGGCGGCCATCTTTTTATTTGTTTCAGAAAAGCCCTGTGGAACTACCATCGGCATCTACGTCCATATTTACAGCTGATGGGACCTTCGGCAATCCAGGCATTGTCATGATGTCTCCAGTCAGCGCGACCACGAATCCGGCCCCGGTTTTTGCGACCACTTCCCTGACGGTCACTTTGAAGCCTTTCGGCCGTCCAAGCAGTGCAGGATCGTCACTTAGTGAATACTGTGTTTTGGCCATACATACCGGGAAGTCGCCCCAGCCATGTCGATCGATTTCAGCAAGCTGCTTTTTAGCCTTGTCTGTAAAGATGACGCCGTCGCCACCGTATACTTCTGTAACGATCGTCTCGATCTTCTGATCGATTGGCAGTGCATCTTCATAGAGATGATGGAAGTTCTGAGGCATTTCGAGCACTTCAAGTACTTTTTCCGCCAGATCGGTTCCACCGGCACCACCGTGCTCCCATACTTTTGTAAGGGATACTCTTACACCCTGCTCTTTGCACCAGTCGAGTACAAAGTCTCTCTCTTCATCTGTGTCAGTCACGAAATCATTGAGCGCAACGACAGGTTCAACACCGAATTTGCGTGCATTTTCGATATGTTTGTCAAGATTCACGATGCCCAGCTTCAAAGCTTCCAGATTTGCTTCGCCAAGATCTTTTTTAGCTACACCACCATTCATCTTCAGTGCACGGATTGTTGCGACAAGCACGAGTGCATCAGGTGCAAAATTGCCTTTCCGAGCTTTGATGTTCATGAACTTCTCTCCGCCAAGATCAGAACCAAATCCGCATTCCGTCACTACAATATCGGCCAGTTTTCTTGCGGTATTTGTTGCGATAAGGGAATTGCACCCATGCGCGATGTTGGCGAACGGCCCGCCATGAATAAGAGCAGGTGTGCCTTCCATGGTCTGGACAAGGTTCGGCTTCACTGCTTCCTTGAGCAGCAGTGCGAGTGCCCCTTCCACTTCAAGCTGGCCGACAGTGACCGGTTCCCTGTCATAAGTATAGCCGATGACGATTTCGGCGAGCTTCTTCTTCAGGTCGATGAGATCGCTTGCCAGACATAGCACAGCCATGATCTCACTCGCGACCGTGATATCGAATCCATCTTCTCTTGGTACACCGCGTGTCACTCCGCCCAGTCCGACAACAACCTGGCGCAGCGCACGGTCGTTCATATCCATGACACGTTTCCATGTTACCCGTCTCGGGTCAATATCAAGCGCATTGCCATGATGGATGTGGTTATCAATGAATGCAGACAATGCATTGTTCGCTGTCGTGATGGCGTGGAGATCCCCATTGAAATGCAGGTTTATTTCTTCCATCGGAAGCACTTGCGCGCGTCCACCACCTGTCGCCCCGCCTTTGATTCCCATGACGGGTCCAAGGGAAGGCTCACGGAGGGCGACCATCACCTTCTTCTCGAGCTTGTTGAAAGCATCAGCGAGCCCGACTGTACAAGTGGATTTGCCTTCACCGGCTGGAGTCGGGTTCATTGCAGAGACAAGAACAACTTTGGAGTGCTGCTCATCTCCCTGTATTTTATGTATATCCACCTTCGCCTTGTACTTGCCGTACATCTCCAGAGCATCGTAGGGAATGCCCGCTTTTTCTGCAATCTCCTCAATCGGTCTGATGTCCGCCTGCGTCGCGATTTCCTGATCTGTCATATGTGCCACAATATCATCTCCTCAATAGCAATTCGATTATCCAATTCCATTATGCCATAATCGACAAAAAATTGCCCCCACGTATTACAGGGGCAATTCTTATAATCAGTACTATCTTCTAATCGTCATCCATCGAAGACAGGTCACCTGCCGGCAGATCGAGCTCCCATGCTTTCAGTACACGGCGCATGATCTTACCGCTTCTTGTTTTCGGCAGCTTTTCCTTGAACTCGATTTCTCTTGGTGCAGCGTGTGCTGCCAGTCCTTCTTTGACGAACTTGCGTATCTCTTCTTTCAGTTCGTCCGTGGCTTCATGGCCTTCCCTCAAGGAAATGAACGCCTTGACGATCTCTCCGCGTATCGGATCAGGCTTGCCGATGACACCGGCTTCCTGTACTGCCGGATGCTCCACAAGCTTGGATTCAATTTCAAATGGTCCGACACGTTCACCGGCTGTCATGATGACATCATCCACACGGCCCTGGAACCAGTAGTATCCATCTTCGTCCTTATAGGCGGAATCTCCCGAAACATACCAGTCACCGATGAAATAGGACTCGAACTTCGCATCGTTTTTCCATATTTTGCGCATCATGGACGGCCATCCACTCTTCATGGCCAGGTTGCCCATGCGGTTTGCTGGAAGTTCATTGCCTTCATCGTCGATGATGGCTGCTTCAACACCCGGCAGCGGTTTACCCATGGAACCGCCTTTAATGTCCATGGACGGCAGATTGACGATCATGTGGGCACCCGTTTCGGTCATCCACCACGTATCATGGATTCTCAGGTTGAACACCTTCATGCCCCATTTGACGACTTCAGGGTTCAACGGTTCACCGACGGACAGTACATGACGGAGGGATGACAGATCGAATTCATTTACAATCTCATCCCCTGCACCCATGAGCATGCGGAAAGCAGTTGGCGCGCTGTACCAGATTGTGACATCAAGATCCTGGATTGCACCATACCATGCTTCAGGAGAGAAACGTCCACCAACAACGACATTGGTCGCGCCATTGAGCCAAGGGGCGAAGATACCGTATGACGTTCCTGTCACCCAGCCCGGGTCAGCAGTACACCAGTAGACATCATCCTCCTTCAGATCGAGCACATATCTGCCTGAGATGTAATGCTGTACCATGGCATGCTGTACGTGCAGGACACCTTTCGGCTGACCTGTCGAACCACTTGTATAGTGCAGAATCAGACCATCTTCCTTTTCCAGCCATTCAATTTCAAATTCATCGGAAGCGCTCTCATAACTTTTATTGAAATCTATATGATCTGCTTCGACACCGTCTCCGACAACAACAACCTTTTCGAGACTTGGCAGCTCGTCCACCGGGATCCTCGGCAGCAGTTCCGGTGTGGTGATGATGACTTTCGCATCGCTGTTCTCCAGACGGTCCCTGACAGCCTTCTCCATGAACGCTTCGAAAAGCGGTCCGACGATTGCACCAATCTTCAATGCACCAAGCAGTGAGAAATACAGCTCCGGGCTTCTTGACATGAATATGAATACGCGGTCCCCTTTGACAACACCGGCTTCATCTTTCAGGACGTTGGCTGCTTTATTGGATGCCTTCTTCAAGTCCAGAAATGTATATGAACGCTTCTGATCTCCATTTTTATAATGCAGTGCAACCTTGTCTTCCTTTCCACTTTCGGCATGTCGGTCTATGCATTCATAAGCCATGTTGTATTTTCCTGTTTCATACCAGGAGAATTGCTTCTCGACTTCTCTCCAGTCATGGTGCTTTACCGCCTCGTCATAATCCTTCAGGTTAGGATTCTGATCCGTTGCTTCATAGAGTTCTACCTTCATAATGTAACTCCCCTTTTGTATTTTCTCTTTTACATCTATTATTATATAATAGAATAGAGCAATTTTTCAAAATAATTGAAATAAAATTCGGGAGGTCTTTTTTTGCATCATACGAAGACTTATTATAAAGAGGAGTTTGAGACGGAAAACCATTCTTTTATTGTAGAAGGGCCCTTGACCGCCGAAACGCTTTCCGCTTTCACATTTGATGATGGTCTTGATGCCTTTCGCCCGCCGAAAGAGCAGTTCGAAGCAGTCATGGAAATTGCGGATCTCGAGGAAGGCAGGATAATCATTGTTCGAACAGAATCCCATATCATCGGGTACGTGACCTTCCTGCACCCCGACCCCATGGAGCGCTGGTCCGATGGCAACCTGCCCTATATCATGGAACTCGGTGCTGTCGAAATCAGTCTCGACTACCGCAGTTTCGGTCTGGGCAAGCGACTGCTCAAGCTTGCAATGCAGGATGATCATATGGAGAACTACATCATCATTACAACCGAATACTATTGGCATTGGGATCTGAAGAACAGCGGTCTTGGTGTATACGAATATAAGGAACTGATGATCAGTCTGATGGCAAGTGCAGGATTTGAAGTCTTTCAGACGAATGATCCTGAAATCACAGGACATCCCGCCAACACACTGATGGCACGCATAGGCAGCAATATCGAAGAAGAACAGATGATGGCATTTGATGAACTCAGATTCAAAAACCGCTTTTTTATCTAGGAGGAATAGCATGCTGGTTGAAAGAATCATGACAACACCGGTCAAGACACTGACGCCTGAACATACGATTGAAGATGCGCTGAACATGATGGGGGAGAATGCATTCCGCCATATTCCGATTGTGGATCAAAACACGCGACTGGTCGGCATCATTTCAGACAGGGATATCAAATTGACCCTGCCTTCTGTACTCTCGGACGAAGATCCGGACTTTACCCTGAAGGTACCCATATCGAGAATCATGCGCAAGAGGGTGACCTACTGCCATCCGATGGATTTTGTAGAGGAGATTGCGCTCGATTTCTACCACTACTCCATCGGTGCCATACCTGTCTTGAGAGACGACAAGGTAGTCGGTATCGTCACACAGAAGGATATGCTGAACACCTATCTGGAACTCACCGGGATGACCGAGCCGGGGTCCATCATAGAAATCGATATAGAAGACCGTACCGGCGTCATCCATGATATCGGTAAAGTATTCAAGGAACTGAATATCAAGATCATCAGCATCTCCGTCTACAGGAACAAGGAGAAAAAAGGTTACAAGACCGTCCTGCTCAGGGTTCAGGCTATGAATCCAAGAAAAGCCATCGACATACTCAAAGATAGAGGGTTCACAGTACTCGAGCCTTCACAGATGGGCCAATGACAAAACCCGTCTACATCTACGATGAATCCCTGCTCAAGTACCGCTTCAACTCCACCCATCCTTTCAATCAGATGCGTCTGAAGATGACTACCGATCTGTTGATGGCGTCGGGTCATCTGGAGACAGCTGATATCATGAAGCCGCGCGAAGCGACTGATGAGGAACTTCAACTTGTTCATAAGAAGGATTATATCGAAGCAGTAAAACTAGCAGGCAAAGGTGAACTGCCACCGGATAAGCTGGAGAACTATGGCCTCGACACAGAGGATACGCCGAGTTTTGAGGATATGCATGATAAGAGCCGCATACTGGTCGGTGCGACGCTTACTGCCGTGGAGGCGGTGATGGAAGGCAGATGCAGCAAAGCGCTCAATCTTTCAGGTGGTCTGCACCATGGTTTCAGCGGACGGGCCGGTGGGTTCTGCATCTATAATGATACCGCGGTCGCCATAGAGTATCTTAGAACAAAGTATAATAAGCGCGTGCTCTACATTGATACCGATGCCCATCACGGAGACGGTGTGCAATGGATCTTCTATCATACGAACGAAGTGATGACCTACTCCATCCATGAGACGGGCCGATATCTTTTCCCCGGTACCGGGAGTCTGACAGAGCGCGGGACTGAGGAAGGGTTCGGCTATGCCGTCAACCTGCCGATTGATGCATTTACAGAAGATGATTCCTTCCTGTCGATTTTCAAGGAGACACTTGAAGCAGCCATTATAAAATTCAAGCCGGATGTCATATTCAGTCAGAATGGCGTCGACGCACACTTTCGCGATCCGATGACCCATCTTTCACTGACTTCCCGTACTTTCGAGGAGATTCCCCGCTTTGTCAACGAGATGGCCGACAAGTATACCGATGGAAAATGGATTGCTGTTGGCGGTGGCGGCTATAACATCTGGCAGGTCGTCCCCCGCATGTGGGCCCAGGTGTGGTTTGCAATGAATGGTCAGGAGGCACCTCGAGGCAAGCTTCCTGAATCATATGTCAAACAATATCAGGAAAAGTGTCCGGTCGACTTTCCTGTCAACTGGGAAGATACTCTGGATGACTATACGGATATACCGAGACGCCAGGAAATAAACGAGAAGAACCGCAGCATGATGTCACGCGCCATGCGCCACCTGGAGGATGAGTAGGTTTCACGTAAAGAAGCACCCTGATCGTATGATCAGGGTGCTTCTTTACATTGAGAAAGACATTACTTTGTTGTTGCACGATATTCGATACTATAGGGAAGGATGACATTAGCCTCTTCCACAGTCTCTTCATTCATATACTTTGTCAGCAGTCTCATGCCGACTGCACCAATATCATATAGCGGCAATGCGATGCTCGAAAGCGACGGACGCACCATATTGACAAGGCGCGTATTGCTGCAGCTCAGTATTTCCAGCTGATCAGGAATCGAAACACCGTTATCCATTGCCTTATGAAGCAGACCAATCGCTGTTTCATCACTCATTGTGATGACGACATCGGCATCAAGTTCCCTGATGGTATCATACAGCTCTGCACCGGACTGGTAGTCTGCACCGGTGGATATGATGTACTGCTCATCGAATGTCATGTCATGTTCATCATAAGCAGCTTTAAGACCATCTACAATATGGCGTTCCAACTGCTCTGAATAAGACCCTTCGACAAATGCAATCTGTTTTGCACCACCATCCAGAAACTTCGATGCCGCCTCTTTGATTGCCTCATTGTAGTCGATATTGACTGAAGGCATATTTTCATCCTTCTCACTCGTACCACATATGACGACAGGAAGATGCGATTTCTTGATGTCATTAAGTGTCTCCTCATTCAGTGCACCACCGAGGAATACGATGCCGTCTACCTGCTTGCTGATGAGACCGAGGAAAGCATCCCTTTCCTTACCCGGATCATTATCTGTATTCGTAATGATGATCTGATAATTGTACATTTCAGCAATATCATCAAGACCTCTTGCCAATGCAGAATAATACAGATTGGAAATATCTGGTATTATGACGCCGACAGTCGTCGTCTTCTTACTTGCCAGACCACGTGCTACGGCATTTGGACGATAGTCCAGCCTCTCTATTACATCTTTAACTTTTTTTCTTGTTTCGGGCTTAACATTAGGATTCCCGTTAAGCACTCTTGAGACGGTTGCCATGGAAACTTTAGCCTCTCTGGCAACATCATATATAGTAACCGTCATATTGCACCTCCACACGCTTCTGAAAACGCTTTTTGTACTATAATAACACGACCATGGGGTTTAGTCATGAAGAAATCATTCCAAGATTGAAATTATCCCTGCTCTGAGGGTCGCAATGACACATCCTGGTCAAAAAAATAACCACATGAGTGAACATGTGGTTATTTTAGCAAAACATACTATTATGACTTTTTGTCTGCTTCAGAGCTTTCAGAGAACTTGGACATATCTACAGTATTGGCATTTTCCGTACTCGGTTCATTGACTTCTTCGTGAATCGCGTCCTTCTGTGCTTTAACTGCAGATTCATCAAGAGATTTAACCCTTTTCTTCTCTTCCTTTTCGCCCTTCTTGGCAGCCACATCATCTTTCTTTTCTTCTACTTTGCCGCGAAGTTCATCCGTTTTTTCCTGAACTTTTTCCTTTAGACCTTTATCTTCTCCATCACTGCCACTATCATTGCTTGAGTTTTTGGAGAATTTCTGGGTCTGGTCTGAAATATCGTCTCTTAGAGCATCTCCGGATTTCGGTGCAAGCAGCAGACCGCCTACCGTACCTACAAGAAGGCCGATGATCAGACCGACGGAGAAATCTCTTCCAGTCGTCTGGTTGATCTGTTCTTCATATTCCTCAACTCCGTGGAGATGGCGATCACGATTATAGGTTTCCATATAAGAACCTCCTATTTATTTCTTTCGTCGTCAAGTCCAGCGTTTACGCGGTTTTCATCAAGATTATCAGTTGTTGTTACAGACTGGTTCACAGCAACCGGCAGATTTTCCGGATCGCTTTCAGCTGTTGTAGAATACTTTGTATTGAACGCGCTATTGCGTTTCTGACGCATCTGCCATTTATCTGCAACTTCCATTGCAACATTTGACCACTGGACAACCTGGGAAATCTTTTCTTCATTCTGTGATATGTTGTGGGTAATTGAATTTGTCACCCTATCCACTGAAGAATTCAGGTTATTCATTGACTGCCCGATACCTTGTACAGCATCCACTACAGAGTTCAGCTTCGCGGATTTGCCTTGTACATCTTCTGCCAGACGATTCGTCTTATGCAGCAGGTCAGTGGATTCTCTTGTAATACCCTGAATCTGTCCTTCTACTCCGTCAAGTGTCTTTGCAACATGGTCCAGATTCTTTTTGACTGAAAACAGTACAATTGCAATCGCAATACAAAGAATCAGAAAAGCAAGTGCTGCAACACCTGCGGCAATGTATAAAATAATTTGCCAATCCATCATAACGCCTCCATCTATATCTTTTTTGTTATTCACTCTTTAAAATAACCCAAATGCATGTGTCATAAACATCTTTCATGATTATCAGGATAATAACTCTGTAAATCTTTTTTCATACTTCTGGATATCGCCGGCGCCCATGAATATGATGACAGCTCCTTCATGCTTGTTGAGTTTCGCAATATCATCACTCTCATCCAGAAGCTCCGCATCAGGAATGAGTTCGACCAGATCCCGGCTTGAAAGTTCCCCTTCGTTCTCACGTGCCGACCCGAATATATCCACGATATATGCTTTATCGGAGGCGGACAGTGCATCCGCAAATTCGTTCAGGAACTTTTTGGTTCTTGAGAACGTATGCGGCTGGAAGACAGTGACTATATCACGGCCGCTATACTTTTTCCTGGCGGTTTCAAGCGTTGCACGGATCTCTTTCGGATGATGTGCGTAGTCGTCCACGATGACCATGCCATTTCTGAATGTTTCGCTGAAACGTCTTTTGACACCACCGAACGTCATGAATGCCTTTTTGATGTTTTCCATGTCGAGCGTCTCCAGATAGCCTACAGTAATGACAGCAAGAGAATTAAGCACATGATGATCTCCGTACATCGGAATCGTGAAAGTATCAAGAAACGCCTCACCGACATGCACATCAAAGCGTGTCCCATTGGAGACCGTCTCGATGTTTGAAGCCCTGACATCGAAATCACCGTCGATGCCGTAGAAGTAGACAGGCACCTTATAGTCGAGTTGCCTTGTATGCTCATCCCCTCCATAGGCAATGACCGCCTTTTTCACCTGATCCGCCATTTCCGAGAAGGCATTGACGACATCATCCAGATCCTTGAAGTAGTCCGGATGGTCGAAATCGATATTGGTGATGATTGCGTAATCGGGATGATAGCTCAGGAAGTGGCGCTTGTACTCACATGATTCGAATGTGAAATACTTGCTGTCTTCGAGGCCGAATCCGGTACCATCACCGATGAGGAACGTCGTATCGACATCTCCATTCATTACATGGCTGAGCAGACCGGTTGTTGATGTCTTGCCATGCGCACCGGTTACAGCGATTGAAGTGAACTGGTTCATGAACTGTGAAAGGAACTCATGGTAGCGGATGACCGGATACCCCTTTTCCAACGCTGTCCTGATCTCCACATGATTGTCATCGAAGGCATTTCCTGCGATATAAGTGAAGCCTTCCACTACATTGGCAAGATCGAAAGGCAGAATCCTGATGCCTTTGTCTCTGAGCTGATGCTCAGTGAAAACTTCCTTTTCTATGTCGGCTCCCTGCACTTCATGACCGAGATCATGGAGTACCTGGGCCAGGGCGCTCATGCCTGCCCCCTTAATTCCTATAAAATGATATTTTTCCATGCGCTCACCATACTTTCATAAATTGATTCATCGGGTCATGCCTTTCAGATGAGAAAGAACATTTTCCTTTATTTTCTGATCCAGTATACCGGCATTCACTCTGAGCGGCTTGTTGGATGTTGGAATCTGGATCAGCATATCATTGCCTTGGACCAGTTCATTGCTGTTATCCACTACGCGTGATTTCTCATCTTTGAATGAAATGCGGGTCTGCATCATCTGCAGCAGTTCAAATCGTATGCCGACATCTTTCCTGGAATGGTTCATTATCAGATGCATGCCGAGCGGCTTGCCTTTTTTCAGAATCTGTACAATGCTCCGGATCGCCTCTGGATTATTGTGCTCGAACAATTCCGACAGATCATCAATGACAATCACTACTACACTCTTTCTTGCATCGGTTCTGACCCGCTTGTTGTAGCTGTCCAGATTGCGTACATGCGCTCTTCTGAACTGGTTATGCCTATCATTCAGCTCTTCCAGTACATCATGCAGTACATGCTTGTCTGTCAGAGATACCGGCTCCCTGAACGCATAGGGAAGCGAACCATAAGCTCTATGGCTCTCCTTGTCGGAAGCCACCATGATTTCAAGCTCCCTTGGGCTGTGGTTCATCATCAGAGAAACGAGGATGTTATCGATGACTCTTGTCGAATGAAGCGATTCCCCGCCGTAGATGAGCATATGGCCGGCTTTCTGCAGTGGGAAGCTGAATATCTGATCATCCACCGTCTTGCCTATGACGAATTTGAAATCGTTCTTCCTTGTTCTGAGTGAACTTGATGCAAACAGTGTGCTGAATGGTATCGGGTGTACTACAGGCAGGGCAAACTCGACGCCTATATTACTTGTACCCACAATCGGCGCAATAATCTTGACATCTTCAAAAGGCAGCACTTCAATCAGGTGCTCCTTCAGCTTTCCGATGACGTTCAGTCTGAAGTTTCTTTCCAGGGAAAGCTCATAGCGTCCGATGATGCCATTCGTCCGGTAGGCGATGACTTTTGTCGGCACACCAATCGCATCAAACGCAGCAACCACCTCATCAGCAAATGATTCACCGGAAGTTTCATAGGCGCTGTCCTGACCTTCACCTAATATATGTAGGGGTGGCAATGTACTTTTAGGGCCACTCCGTTTAGCTGTATTCTGGTTTGATCTATGCTTTTTCTTATCGTAGGGTGTCATGATGACATTGAAAGGAGAAGTGGACTTCTGCCCTTCACGGCTGTCTTCGCCCTTATCCAGAGAAACCGGCTGCACCACTTCGGCAGACGTCGGCTCAAGATGTGTTGGATGGATCTGCATCTTTTTCTCGTTGTTCTGAAGACGCTTCTGCTGTCTTTTCTCACGATTCTGCCGATCCCTTTTCAGCTGCTCGACAATCGGGGAAACATACCCGGTTTTTTCACTTTCAGCAGACTCATCCTTCTGATCATGATCTCTCGAACCCGGATTCCCTTTTGAACCATGTATTGCCGATGGCACCGCGCGAGCTTTCGTAATGGTATGCTTTTTCGGACGCCTTCTCTGATAACGGCTGTCATCCAGCAGTGACTGCTGCTGCTCTCTTCTTATCGGGTCACCCTGATCTCTGGTTTCAGCAGCCGGCTCAGGCTCAGCCTGTTTACTGATTGCATCGTCCTGTGCCAAATCATCCATATCCAGAGGGAATCTGAACCTTTCCTTATCGGAATGGTTCTCATCCTGGTTATGACCAAATTGCCTTCTCCTTCTTGATCTGTTCATCCAATCACCCTTATTTCACTTCGAATGGTTGTGCGACTTCATAGCTGTCATCGAGGACGTAGATGCCTTTGCTGCCGTCATCCGGGAGGTTCAATTCCTTTTTGGAACAGATCATCCCCTTCGAATCGACACCTCTCAATGTCGAAGGTTTGATATACAGTCCGTCAGGCATGATGGCCCCCACCTTTGCCACAACAACATGCTGGCCTGAATCGACATTCGGTGCTCCACAGACGATCTGAAGCTCTTCGTCTCCGATATCCACCTTGCATACATTCAGCTTATCTGCATCCGGATGCTTCGATTTATCAAGCACCTTGCCTACTACAAACTTCGGCGACAGCTCCGGATTTATTGCATCAAGTCCTTTGGATCTCAATACTTCATTGATTTCACCGACAATCGATTCGTCCGGTCGTATATTTACGTCATCCGGCAGGGAAATCACTTTGGACGCATCAAATATGTTCAATCCGATGATCTCGTCACCATCTTTGATGACAGTCAGACCTTCGTGATAAGCATATGACGGATTTTCTGTTTTTTTCAAAGTTACAAGCAGTACATCTCCAACATGCTGATGATTATAAGTCAGTTTCATTCTTCTCTACCTCTTTTATGGTTCTTTTGTTTACCCAGTATGAAGACCGGTTCCAATTTCTTTTCACGATACGAAAATGACAGGGATGTGATCGGCGTCAGTCCTTCTGCAAAATACTGCATCATCATCTGTGCCATGATATCATATCCGACACTGTTTCTCACATTGGCGATGATCAGTACATCCTGGTGTGGAAGCCCTACAAGCATCTCACCGTCGAACTTTTCATGCATGTCATCGAGCATCTCCTCATTCAGAATCCGTGTGGCATCATAGCCGTCATTATGATTGATGAAATAAAAATCATTCTCCTGGATGGTTTCACCTTTATGGGAGATCGGCAGCTGTTTCATGTTGTGCTCCGCAAGCTTGCGCAATGCCTCCTTGTCGAGACCAAGCGTACTGATGAGCTTTTCGTCAATCAGCCTGTAGCTGTTTTTGAAATCCACTGCATAATAGATATTCGTTTCGTTCGTATGCGCATCAAAGATGAATGCATCACCGTTCTTGTTTTCCTTATGGAAGCTTGTAGAGCGTATGACCGGATAGATGCTCGCCTCGTCGAGGCTGATCTCCTCCTCTTTCATGCGTTCCAGTGTCTCATTTATATAATAAACGATTTCTTCAATAAAATTCTCGTCATTCTTTGCCTTGTCGACTGCTTTGGACAGTGCGATATCCAGACCTTTTCCATTATCTTTTCTTTCCACCCTGAGCATTTCCTCTTTGCGGTCGAAAGAAGTCAGGAAATCATTGCGTCTTTCTTCAAGTTTTTCCACAATTCTATTTTTTAGCTGGAAAATATTCATCAGATTTCCTCCGTTCTATTCTTTTGCACCCAGTTTGAGCCTCTGATCGCCTTCTTTGATCAGTCCTGTGCGTTTCAGCAAAGTATAGAATACCAAAGTTACCACAGCAGGTAAAACAATTTGGAATACAAGAATGAGTATCCATACTTCAGGTGACGGCCCCATGGTTTCGATGGTCATGATCTGACCGACCAGGCCGCTCGTTCCCATGCCAGCACCTGCTGCATTGTTCTCCATCGGAAAGAAGACCGTCATGACAGGCGCAATGATAGCGCTCGCCAGAACAGGCGGCAGCAGGATGAATGGATTAAGCAGAACATTCGGCACCTGGAGCATCGATGTACCAAGACCGATGGACAGTACTCCGGAAAAGCCATTATCCCTGTACCCGGTCACAGCAAGCCCTACCATATGGCAGCAGCAGCCGATGACAGCAGCACCTGCGGCCAGACCGCTGATATCGAGCATGAGGGCCAGTGCTGCACTGGAGAGGGGCGCAGTAAGCGTAATTCCGAATATGACCGCAACAAGCATCCCCATTATGAAGGGGCGCTGGTCTGTGGCGAACACGATGACTTCTCCCATGCTTGTCATGAAGTCACCGATGACCGGGCCGATGAAGCGCGCGATAAGATAGCCGAAAATGATTGTAAAAAGCGGTGTGATGATGATATCGATCTTGGTTCTGCCTGCATACAGTCTGGCGATTTCTATCGATATGATACTCGCGATATAACTGCCCGCGGCGCCTCCCATATCATAGGCTGCATAACTTACGACGACGACTGAGAATATGACGAGCGGCGGGGCTTTCAGGCCATACGCAATCGCGGCACCGATCGCAGCTCCGGTCATGGCCATGGCGACTGCTCCGATCTCTTTCAGACTTTCAAGATATGGCACGTAAGTTCCGATCGTATCAATGATCAGACCGATAATGAGCGAAGAAAACAGGCCGAGTGCCATGAAACTCATGCCATCAATGAACCATCTTCTAAGAAATCCTCTCATCTACTGTCCTCTCAGCTCTGTAACTTTATCATGATTGATGCCTCTGACCAGTTCCGTCAGCATCGTTTTGGCATGCAGATAGTCTTCTGCATTGATAATCGAGTGGGAAGTATGGATGTAGCGGGCAACGATGCCGACAACAGCACTGATGACTCCTTCATTCGATACATGGATGCTTCCGGCATCCGTACCTCCTGGAGACTGGTAGTACTGGAACTTGATATCGTGCTGCTCAGCTGTATGGAGCATATAGTCACGCATCGGCTTCGACAGGATCATTGTGCGGTCCATGATGCGGACCAGTGTGCCTTCACCGATTCTACCGATATCATCCTTGTTGCCAAGCATGTCATTTGCCGGTGAGCAGTCCACAGCAAAAGCAATATCCGGTCTGATCATGTTCGAACTCACTTTGGCACCGCGCAGGCCGACTTCCTCCTGCACATTGGCACCGACATACAGGTCGCAGTCAAGTTCCACATCAGCCAGAGCCTCAAGCGTCTCTATTGCGATCAGGCAGCCATATCGGTTATCCCAGGCTTTGGCAAGCAGTTTATTGTCCTGCTCAAGCACTTCGAAATTGACGTCAGGCACGATGGAATCACCCGGACGGATGCCCATCGACTCAAGGTCTTCCCTGCTGTCTGCACCGACATCAAGCAGCATATCGTCAAGCTGGACCGGTTTGCTGCCTTCCCCTTTTCTGAAGTGGACAGGGACGCTGCCGATGACGCCGGTAACTTCCTTATCTTCGGATGTCCGCACTTTGAACTTATGGCTCAGCAATACATCGTTCGACCAGCCACCAAGCGGAGTGAATTTGATCATTCCGTTTTCCGTAAGCTGTGTCACCATGAATCCGACTTCATCCATATGTCCCGCGATCATGACTTTTGGTGCATTCTCCACCTTCGACTTTTTAAGCGCAAAGATGCCACCCAGTCCGTCCTGCAGAATTTCATCAGCAGATGGTGCCATTTCATTTTTCATATAGCTGCGCACCTTATCTTCAAAACCGGGTGCACCATGCAGTTCCGTCAGTGTTTTCATTCTTTCGAGTGTCTTGTTTGTAATTTTCATCTATATTCCCCTTTTATAATCATGTGACTTGAAAAATATGCTAAACTGAGTGCGATGGGAGGTCATGTTCATGCTACAGAAAATCATCAGAATCACACTTCTTTTTGCCGTTATGATAGTGCCGGCATATATCTTGATCAGGCGGAACAGGCATATTCAGCCCGAGTCGATCATTGATGCGCTTCACAGGCAATATGAAGGCATTGCTTTCATTTCAATCGATCATAGAATAGCCAGAAGCAAATTCCTGGGCTTGGACCGCGATGTCTATAAAGGGCGCCTTCATATGAAAGACAGACGTGGCACGACACGCTACCAGTTCACTGCCGATGCCTATACAGGAGAAATCATGGAAACTACCGAGCTGTAGAATCTGTGATTTCTTTTATATGGTCATGGGATATCTCCCCGGACCTTAACCGTTTCTTTCCTCATTCTGAACACGCTATGTACCTTCTCCTGCCCTTTTCCCAATGAAATAGTAATGCCCAAATCATTTCCTCCAGACTTTAAAAGGATCCTTTAGTACGCAACACTATTTTATCATTCTTTCAGGATGAAATACATGGCATAAAAAAAAGCATCTTTAGAAAGATGCTCTGATTCTGTATATCTTATTCCCTTTTGCTGAAAACTTCTCTTCGTACTCAGTCCGGATGTTATCTTCCGGTTCATCAGCATGCAAATCGAGCTTTACTTCGTGAAAGTCCATACCGTAGCTGTTCAGGCTGATAAGACTGAATTCAAACAGACCTCTGTTATCCGTCTTGAACTGCAGCAGCCCCTCTTCATCCAGGATGGTGCTGTACTTCTCAAGAAATGACCGGGAGGTCAGACGTCGTTTCTCATGACGGCTCTTCGGCCATGGAT
The DNA here is from genome assembly GCF_009831115.1 of Salinicoccus hispanicus. Classification (GTDB taxonomy): domain Bacteria; phylum Bacillota; class Bacilli; order Staphylococcales; family Salinicoccaceae; genus Salinicoccus; species Salinicoccus hispanicus. The sequence continues at coordinate 843,630 of NZ_WUUK01000001.1, forward strand.
CCGAGAAATTAAGATAGATCCGGGATACTTTGTCATTTCTGAAATATGCATCTATTGCATTCGCATCGAGCAGCACAAGTCTGACGTTCAGAAGACCTGACTCGAGTACTTTTTCAACGACACGGATCATTACGTTCTTATCCAGTTCTATCCCAACAAAGTTGATGTCCGGATACTTTTTGGCCAATTCGGTTATAAATGTACCCATGCCGGTACCCACTTCTACATGAAGTGGTCCTGTGTCGGGAAAGAACGCCCCTACCCTTCCGGAATAGGTGGAATCGATGTCCACAATACTATTGTTTTCCTGTAAAAAATCCATTGCCCAAGGCTTATTGCGCATTCTCATTTTCTTTCTCCACCTGCTTGATATCACTTGAAAATTTAAATATTAAATAAAACGGTCTCTCTGAATCACCTTGTTAAGGAAAATGATCCAGTCATTCATGTCCTTGAAACGCTTATGATCTTCGTACCATTGGATCATGGTGATGGCCTGGACAAGGGTATACCACTTCATCCGCTTCATCAGATCACGATCCAGAGGCTTGCCATATACACCAAGCCAGCTTTCCCAGTCATCCAGGTCCACGTACGTATAAAGAATCATGCCAAGATCAATTGCAGGATCTGCAATCATGGCACCTTCCCAGTCCACAAGATAAAGCTCATCCTGATCGGATAGAAGCCAGTTGTTATGATTGACGTCTCCATGGCACACTGTACAGAACGCCTCATCTATGACGGGCATTTCATTTTCCAGGTATTGGATTGCTGCACGCACAGTGTGGTGGGCATTAACCTTCGGGGATAATGACGTCTGTATCTTATTCAGCAGTAGATCAGGCAGCATAGGTTTCATGCCAAGCTTTTTCAGCATGGTGAGAAGCGGCCTTGATGAATGGATTTTTTTCATCAAAGAGGCCACCCTCTCCGAGCACATCTCTTCACGAGTCAGCTCCCGGCCATTTTTCCAATGCTGTGCTGTCACTACTTCTCCGGTCTCTATTCTTTTGGTCCAGACCAGTTTCGGTACAATACCTTCAGCGGACAGCGCTGCAAGGAAAGGGCTGGCGTTACGTTTCAGGAACAGCTTCCTGCCATCTTGCTCTGCCTTATAGGCTTCACCAGATGCTCCACCCACAGGGTCAAGTGTCCAGCCGAGCTGATAGAAATGCTCCAAATTCCACACCTCTTTTCATCGTCAAAGAAAAAAGCGCTAAATATTAGAAAATAAGATAGCGCCGGTTTCTGTTCGTAGTTATAAATTTTATAGGGTTTTATAGTTTATTTCAAGGACTATTATCCATCGATTTTATGACAACAGGGCGTTACGTGTCCACAAATCCATACACTGTAAGCGTTGAAGCGTCATAAATAAATTAGAGTAATTTTTCAGGTTAACATTATTTAACCAGGTTTAATTTATGGATCTCCTCGTCGAACCCTTCCTGAATGGCATGGGTGATCCTGCCTTTTGATCCATCGCCGACCACTTCACCGTCTACTTCAGTGACAGGTGTCACTTCCTGCGTGGTGCTCGTGATGAAGACTTCTTCCGCATTCATCAGGTCACCGACAGTGAATGCTTTCTCTTCATAAGGGATCTTCCGGTCTCTGGCTACTTTCAGTACCTCAAGCCTGGTAATGCCGTTCAATATCATATTATTTGCCGGATGGGTTCTGAGCACACCGTCTTTGACAATGAATACATTTGTTGAAGAACCTTCGGTGACGATGCCCTCGCGATTGAGGATTGTTTCATGGGCACCGGCACGAATAGCGCGCTCCTTCTCCATGACATTTGCGAGCAGATTCAGGCTCTTGACGTGGCATTTCAGCCATCTGTAGTCATCTGCTGTAATGACGCTGATACCTTCCTCCATCTGGGCGGTCGGACGTGAGATTTCATTCATGTATGCAAGTACAACCGGTTTCTTGTTTGCCAGGTAGGCATGATTTCTTTTCCCAATGCCTCTGGATACTTGTATATATACCGATCCATCATCAATATTGTTCTTCTCATTCAGCTCGGTGACAATCTCCACCATTCTGGCACGGTCAAGACCTTCGATTCCAATCTCGGATGCACTTCTGACCAGGCGATCCATATGTTCATCCAGTGTAAAGAATTCGTTATTGTAGACCCTTACGACTTCATAGACCCCGTCACCAAAATAGAAAGCCCGATCGTTGTAGTCTACTGTAATTTCGTCATCATTTTTGAATTGTCCATTATAATAGCTGATCTTCATCCATCTCACCCTTTATACAGATTCTATGAAGTGCTTCCAGATAAATTTCTGTCGCCTTCAGCAGTTCTTCGACCTTCATGCGTTCATTCTTCTGGTGCATCGTATCGGCAGTGTCTTTGAACATTGCTCCAAACGCAACCCCTTTTTCCAGAGTCCGTGCATAGGTGCCGCCTCCGATTGTGAATGGCTCAGTCTGGTCATCCACGTGGTTGCGGTATGCATCGGTCAGTATTTGAACCAGAGGGTCTTCCTTATCCACATAATGTGGCGGCTGGTAGTCCAGATCTTCAATGGTGAAGCCTTTTTCGGATACATCATTTTTCAGAGCATCCATTCTGGTGTCAAAATCAACACCTTCAGGATATCTGAGGTTGATGCCGAAAATCCCGCCGTCGACTTCCGTATAGTTGATCATGCCGACGTTTACTGACGTCTCACCCATCTCAGGATGTGAGTGGTCCATGTCGAGCTGGGAGCCATCTGTCCGGCCCACGAGTCTGTCTACTGCAAATTCAGCAAATGCCCTTGCATTATTATCCAGTTCAAGACGGGCGAGAAACTGGATCAGGATCAATCCGGCGTTCACACCGGATTCCGGAGTGGAACCATGGGCGCTTCTGCCCTGGATGCTCAATTTGAGAAAGCCATTATCCACTTCATATGATCCTTCCGCTTCTGTTTCCCTCAGAAAATCTTCGTACGACTGGATGACTTCACTCATATTCTGCTGGACCTTCAGTTTTGCTTCCGCATCTTCCGGCACCATATTATACCTTTCACCGGAGATGAGTGCTTTCAGCTCGATTCTCGGCTCATCTTCATCCAACGACGTCTGTTTCTGAACGAAATTGAATGTGGAAATACCTTTTTCCCCATGTATTATCGGAAAAGCAGCATCCGGCGCAAAGCCTGCATCCGGCATCTCTTCAGCCTTGAAATAGGCTTCAGTGCACTGCCAGTCGGATTCCTCGTCTGTACCTATGATCAGGCGTGTACGGTATTTGAATGGCGTTCCCTGGTCCTGAAGGATCTTTATGGCGTAATAGGCGGCGATGGTCGGTCCTTTATCGTCCTGGACCCCCCTCGCCACTATTTCGCCATTCCTGATTTCCGGAGTGAAAGGATCTGTATTCCAGCCTTTGCCGGGCGGGACCACATCGACATGCCCCAGTATGCCGAATATCTTTTCTCCTTGTCCTGCTTCGATGTGACCGGCGATGTTCTCTACATCCAGTGTGGAAAAGCCATCACGGCGGCCGAGTTCAAGCATATAGTCCAGTGCACGTCTCGGTCCTGTGCCCACCGGGGCATCCTTTGAAGGCTCTCCTTTGACACTTTCAATCTCAAGCAGCCCGAACAGGTCTTCCATCAGATCATCCTTGTAGGATTCAACCAGAGCTTTATAGTCCATCAGCATGTTCTCCCATCTTATGTACACAATCTTTTTTACAATGATAAAGAAAAAGAAATGCAAAAACAAGGGAACAGAGCAATAAATGCATCTGTTCCCTTAAAAAAACTGACTATTTCTTGTTGTTATTGCTGTTGCTGTTACCGGACTTGCTGTTCGACTTATTACTATTGCTGTTATTGGATTTGTTTTTATTACTGTTACTGGATTTATTGCCTTTATCATTGTCGTCATCAGTTACAACGTGGATGTTGTGATTTTCGTTCTTTTCACCCTGGTCATCCACTACGTCGACATCCGTAACATTGTCCTTGTTCAGACCACCGAAGGATACATCATCCTGCAGATTCTCCTGGGAATGGATGCCACCTTCTGAAATCCATTCATTGTTCATCTGCTCGGCAGTGAGCTGTCCTTCTGCGTCCATTCTGTCGGGCTTAGTAGTGTGCTCTTCACCGTTAGAATCTACGCTGCTCCTACCTTGACTAGGAGATTTCTTGTCATTCTGGTTGTTTTCGTCGTTCTCATCACTTGAGTTCTGACCGGAACTTTCAGAGTCTTGGTCAGATTCTTCACTGTTCATTCTGGATTTGACCTTGTCCTGCGCGTCGCGTGCATAACTCTTAGGATCTTCCTTGGCCTTGTTGAACTCCGATTTGGCCATTTCCTGATATTCACCAGCCTGCTTGGTAAATTTCTCCTGATAGCCTGAAGCCTGCTCAGTTACTTTACCCTGTACATTCTGGGCGTAGCCTTTAGGGTCTTCCTTTACTTTGCCATATTCGTTCTTGGCCATTTCCTGGTATTCGCCAGCCTGTTTGGACAGTTTATCCTGCACATTCTGGGCATAGCCTTTAGGGTCTTCTTTTACTTTATTATATTCATTCTTTACAACATCGCGGTTCTCTTTCTTGGATAATTGCTTTGCTGCCACTGCAATTCCAAGCATAGCTGCTAATTTCAGTAATCCTCCAGTTTTTCTAGCCATTTCCAACACCTCTTGTAAATTTTTATTTTTGATTATATTTTTCGATACCTGATTGATATTTACCCATTACTCCATGCACTAAACCTTTTTGATCAACTTGAATTCATTTTCATCCAATCTTCTGTAATGACCCTTAGGCAGCGTATCGTCAAGCCTCAGTCCCCCGATATGAGTTCGATGAAGATCAATCACTTCATTCTCTAAATACTGGAACATTCTTTTCACCTGATGGTATTTTCCTTCGGTGATTGTCAGTTCGACCTTTCTTGCGGCCAGTTTCATGGCTGCTGCAGGCGCAGTGGTGAAGTCTTTCAACGGAATGCCATGTTCGATCTTCTGAATATCAGATTGGGAGACCTCATCTCTGAGCTCCGCAATATAGGTCTTGCCGACCTTATGCTTTGGACTCATCAGCTCATGGGCAAACTTGCCGTCATTGGTGATCAGAAGCAGACCGGTCGTGTCCTTGTCCAATCTGCCCACCGGAAACAGCTCATCTTTTTGTGGATGGTCGATCAGATCGATTACAGTGCGAGCCTGTTCTTTCTCGGTGGAAGATATTACGCCTTTCGGTTTATTGAGCATAATGTATATATGACTCTCAAGTAATATGCGTACTCCATCGACCATGACCGTGCTATCATGGTCTGTTTCCAATTTCGGATCTGTCACAACTGTACCATCAACCTCGACCCGCTTCTTCTTGATCATTGCTTTGACCGCGCTGCGGCTGCCTGTGCCTGCATTCGCCAGGTATTTATCAAGTCTCATCTAGAGCACCTTCAGTTTCTTTCTGATCTTATCTGCCCGACTGCCGAGAATTTCATCCGCCAGTCCACTTTTGAACGACAGCATCATATAGACGAGTCCGCCTGCTGGTACAGCAACTGCCATGATGATGAGGGAATTGACCTTCTGATCGACTTCCAGATTGAAAATGAATGCATAGTAGATGAGCTCCACAACAAGCAGCATCGCCAGACTGAAGACGATAATCTGGATGAGCGGTTTCACCAAAGGTCTGAAATGGAATCTGCCATATCGTTTGATGATGAGGAAATTGATCAGTGCACCGATACTGAGTGCGATGCCTGTCCCCATCACGGCACCTACCGTACCGAACTGGATGATCAGCGGAATGTTGATGGCCGCTTTTATGGCAAGCATGGCAAGAACAACGTACAGCGTCAGGTTCTGCTTGTCTATCCCCTGGACGACAGAGCAAGTAATGGTGAACAGTGAAATCGCGATGCTTACAGGTGCATAGAACAGAAGGATCTTTATGCCCATCTCATTGAATTCATAGAATGATGTATAGAGTGGCGCCGACAGGATCATCATGCCGAGTGCAGCTGGAATGACGAAGAAGAGCAGCATGAGCACCATCATCTTGATCTGCTGGTGGACACCTTCCATGTTGCCTTTCTGGTAGTTCTTCGTAATGAACGGCAGTACCGTAATCGCAAAGGCGGAAGCGAAGGCAGTCGGAATCATGACGAGCTTATGAGTCGTCAGATTGAGCATGCCGAACCATGCATCATGATACTCCTCCGGCACCCCGCCGAGCGCGAGACCGTTGTTGTGCGTCAGCTGGTCGATGAACAGCGTCAGCGGAATGCTGATGCTGACGATGATGAATGGAATGCCGTAACGGATGATTTCCGAATACATCTCGCGATATGAAAAGTCATAATCGGTGTTATCCGACGCAATCATTTCATCGATATGCTTTTTCCTTTTCCTCCAGAAATAAAGGAGCGTCACCATGGAACCGAGTACACCGACGAAAGCGGCAAAAACTGCGACTTCATTCGCCGTCTGTACGGTGCCGCCCCACACATTGAGAACGAGGAACGCGCCGCCAAGCAGGAAGATGATTCTGATCCCCTGTTCGATGACTGCAGAGACACTTGTGGGGCCGAAGGATTCGAATCCTTGGAAGATACCCCGCCACGTCGCCATGAACGGCACGACGATGACTGCGACACTGACCACGCGGATGATCCGTGTAACGTCCTCAGCCGACCAGCGGTGTGCCCCTTCCCCAGCTGCAAGCATCTGCAGTTCTGCGATGAAGGGCGCGGCAATGAAGAGCGCGAGAAACGCAATGATACCTGAACCCATCATGACATACAGGCTTGAGCGGTACAGTTTCTGGCTGGTTGCATAGGCACCAAGCGCATTGTATTTGGAAACATATTTGGATACGGCACCCGGCACGCCAGCTGCCGCGATGGAAAGCATGATGGTATACGGTGTATACGCATAGCCGTACAGGGCAAGATTTTCTTCCCCGCCCATAATACTGTAAAATGGAATGAGATACAGCATTCCCAGAAGCTTGGTGATGAATGTAGCAATGGTGAGAAGGAATGTACCTCGTACCAAGTTATTCGAATCAGACATTTTATAACCCTCTTACATTAAGAATAATATCCATTATAATCGAAAGCATACCAGTTTTAAACAAAAAGGAGAACATCCCATGTACCATACCATTATCGTCGGTGGTGGTGTGAGTGGCCTCATGGCCGCCCATGCCGCTTCCGAGACCGGCAATCGTGTATTGCTCATAGAGAAGAACAAGTCGCTCGGAAAGAAGCTGCTGATCTCAGGCGGAGGACGCTGTAATGTGACGAACAGGCTGCCTTATGAAGAAATCATCAGCCACATACCGGGAAACGGAAAATTCCTGTATGGCCCCTTCAGCACCTTCGACAATGAAAGCATCATTCATTTCGTCGAATCACGCGGTGTCAGCCTCAAGGAGGAGGATCACGGCCGGATGTTTCCGGTTACGGACAAGGCGCAGGATATCCTGGATGTCTTCCTGGCATCACTTGAAAAGAACAATGTGGAGGTCAGGACCGAAACAATTGTCAAGGAGATCATGGTCGAAGGACCACAGGTGACAGGCGTCAGGCTGGAGGGGAACACCGTACTGGAAGCCGAAAATATCATCATTACCACCGGTGGAAAAAGTGTGCCACAGACCGGTTCGACTGGAGATGGACATCGCTTTGCAGCCTCTGCAGGACATACGATTACAGAACTTTTTCCGACCGAAGTCCCCATCACCTCTGCTGAACCTTTCATTAAAGAAGACAGGCTGAAGGGACTGAGCCTCTCTGATGTCGCGCTCTCTGTGCTGAAGAAAAATGGAAAGCCGAGGGTGACACATAGGATGGATATGATATTCACCCATTTCGGCATCAGTGGCCCGGCAGCACTCCGTTGCAGCCAGTTCGTCCATAAGGAAAAGAAGAGCCAGAAGAAGGACCGGATTCTCATGTCGCTTGATTTTTTCCCGGACAAAAGCACGGGACAGATGCGGGCAATGATCGAAGAGACCATTGCCGGCAATCGTGACCGTTCCTTGAAAAACACACTGAAGACGCTGCTGCAGGAGCGACTCGTCCTATTCCTGCTGGACTTCCTTGAAATAGATGGCTCAGCGAACGGCCATCACGTATCCAGAGAGAACATCGACAAGGTCGCCGCGTTCCTGAAAGGTTTTCGGTTCAATGTTGATGGCACCCAGTCCATCGAGAAGGCATTTGTCACCGGCGGTGGTGTATCACTCAAGGAGGTTACGCCACAGACGATGGAGAGCAGGAGGACAAAAGGTCTGTATTTTGCAGGAGAAGTGCTGGATATACACGGATATACAGGCGGCTATAACATTACCAGTGCACTCGTAACCGGCTATGTCGCCGGCCACAGCACGACCATATAAAAAACCTCCCGGAATTGTGAAGTACCACAATTCCGGGAGGTTTTTACTACTAGTTTGCAACAATATTGACGAGCTTACCTGGAACGACGATGACTTTCCTCACCGTCTTTTCCCGGATGGCCTCTTGTACACGATTCGACTCGATTGCGATGCGTTCGAGATCTTCCTTGCCGGCTTCAGCCGGTACATTCATTTTTTCTTTGACCTTGCCGTTGACCTGGATGACGATTTCGACTTCATCTTCTACAAGCTTGGACTCATCGAACGTCGGCCATGCTGCATAGGCGATTGTTTCACTGTGTCCGAGTTTTTCCCACAGCTCTTCAGCAACGTGTGGTGCGACAGGCGAAAGCAGTTTGACGAATCCTTCGATGAATTCCTGATTCATCTGATCCTGCTTGTAGCACTCATTGATGAATACCATGAGCTGTGAGATGGCCGTATTGAAGTTGAGGGACTCGAAGTCTTCAGTCACCTTCTTGACGGTTGCATGATAGACCTTGTCAAGTGCAGGTGTCGCGCTGTCGACGACACTGTCCTTCAGCTGCCCATTCTCATCGACAAGCAGTCTCCATACACGGTCGAGGAAGCGGCGTGCGCCATCAAGACCGTTGTCACTCCAGGCGATGGAGGCATCAAGTGGTCCCATGAACATCTCGTACAGCCTGAGTGTATCTGCCCCATGTGAGATGACGATATCGTCCGGATTGATGACGTTGCCTTTGGACTTGCTCATTTTCTCATTGCCTTCTCCAAGAATCATACCCTGATTGAACAGCTTCTGGAATGGCTCCTTAGTTTCCACCACACCGACATCATACAGCACCTTGTGCCAGAACCTGGCATATAGCAGGTGAAGTACGGCATGCTCTGCGCCACCGATGTATAGATCGACAGGCATCCAGTGCTGAAGTTTTTCCTTGGAAGCGAGCGCCTCGGTATTATGCGGATCGATGAATCTCAGATAATACCAGCAGCTGCCTGCCCATTGCGGCATCGTATTCGTTTCTCTGCGGCCTTTGACACCATCTCCCCTGACGACGGTGAGCCACTCCTCATTATTGGCAAGTGGAGATTCCCCTGTACCAGAAGGTTTGATTTCATCCATTTCAGGCAGCATGAGCGGCAGTTCTGCTTCATCAAGCACACTCATCGTTCCATCTTCCCAGTATACAACCGGAATCGGTTCGCCCCAGTAGCGCTGACGTGCAAACAGCCAGTCACGCAGCTTGTAGGTCGTCTTATGCTCTCCGGCACCTTGCGATTCAAGAATTTCAATCGCTTTTGCGATGGCTGTTTCCTTGTCGAGACCATCGAGTTCGCCTGAATTGATATGCACACCATCTCCAGTGTATGCTTCCTTCTCAATGTCGCCGCCTTCTACAACCGCCTTGATCGGGAGATCGTACGCATGTGCAAATTCGTAGTCACGTTCGTCGTGCGCCGGCACAGCCATGATTGCACCGGTACCATATGAAGCAAGTACATAATCCGCAATCCATATCGGCATCCTGTCACCGGACAATGGATTGGTGGCGTAGGCGCCAGTGAATGCACCCGACTTCTCCTTGGACAGGTCGGTACGCTCCAGTTCACTCTTTCTTGCAGCCTTCTCCTGGTACGCTTCAATCTGTGAGCGGTATTCATCTTTTGTAATGGCATCAATCAGTTCATGTTCCGGAGACAGTACAGCATATGTTGCGCCGTGAATTGTATCCGGACGCGTTGTGAAGGCAGTGAATGATTCATCTGTACCGTCGATTTGGAAGGTGATGTTCGCTCCTTCCGATCTGCCGATCCAGTTTCTCTGCATATCCTTGAGCGATTCCGGCCAGTCCAGGTCCTCCAGATCTTCAAGCAGACGATCGGCGTATGCTGTAATCTTGAGCATCCACTGCTTCATCGGCTTTCTGACGACCGGATGTCCACCGCGCTCCGATACACCATCGATGACCTCTTCATTGGCAAGTACCGTGCCCAGTGCTTCACACCAGTTCACCGGTACTTCGTCGACATAAGCCAACCCCTTGTTGTAGAGCTGGATGAAAATCCACTGTGTCCACTTGTAGTAGTCCGGATCTGTCGTATTGATTTCACGATCCCAGTCATAGCTGAAGCCGAGCTCCTTGATCTGACGACGGAAGGTGTCGATATTCTTTTCATTGAATGCACGTATGTCGTTACCCGTGTCGATGGCGTACTGTTCAGCCGGCAGACCGAACGCATCCCAGCCGATCGGATGCAGCACATTATAGCCCTGCATCCTTTTCATTCTTGAAATGATGTCTGTTGCCGTGTAGCCTTCCGGGTGCCCGACGTGAAGTCCGGCTCCTGATGGATATGGAAACATGTCGAGTGCGTAGAACTTCTTCTTGTCATACTCTTCCTCTGTCTTGAATATCTTGTCCTGTTCCCAGTGTGTCTGCCACTTCTTTTCAATATCCTGATGATTGAACGCCATAAAAATCCTCCTCGAATATAAATAATCCCATGCCTATATAAGCATGGGACGATCATATATCTATACGACCGCGGTACCACCCGCATTCACCGTTAAGTGCAACTTCATTTGATAAGATTAGTTTTGATCTGGACAAGTTCGTATACATCCACTACTGGTTCGCAGCACCCACCAGCTCTCTTGAAATGCATCCATATACTACTGACTCCAATACTTATAAATATAGATTATATTCATACAATTGGCAAGGTGTATGTTCAAGTGGCGTGGATATCGATGCCTTCCACCTGAAGCAGCCCGCGTTTTTTATGGAGCCCACCCGTGTATCCACCAAGCGTGCCATCCGAAGCGATGACACGGTGGCATGGTATGATGATTGAAATCGGATTTCTGCCATTGGCATTTGCGACCGCCCTCGAATGATTCGGTCCGCCGCAGTCCGAAGCCAGTGCCTTATAGCTTATTGTCTCACCATATGGGATTTCACTGAGACGCTGCCATACTTTCTGCTGGAAAGGCGTACCGACCGTAAATTTCACGTGCACATCAAAATGCGTGCGTTTCCCGCTGAAATATTCCCGAAGCTCACTTGCACACTGTCTGATGACCAGGGATGCACTGTCGTAATCATTCGATTCCACCACTTCTGCTTCGGCTGCATGATCCAGTTCAACAATCCGATCCGCTTCGGAACGGATTTTCAACCACCCGATCGGAGTTTCCATGTAATAGAGTTCTGTCATAACCATCAGTCCTTATAAGTGATTTTAAAACCTTCATCGTATCTTCCTGCAACTCTACCAAGTACAAACCAGGCGGCCACAGCGCATATGGCAAGGATATTGATGATAATCAGACCCTGCCGCACTCCCATGACATTTCCCTCGAGCCAGAAGGGAAGCATCGAAATCATCATGAAGACGACGAACATGATCATTGTAATGATGATATTGCTCGCGGTATCGAGCCGTCTTGATGGATTTTTCCGGCTTACCACCGGATTCGAGCTGCCGATCAGCATGCCGACCGGTACAGCAGCAAGACAGACAAGCAGGATGCAGGCAAGCATATACAGCAGTATGTCCACACCTGCTGTCGAAAAAAACCATGTGATTGTAAAGATGATCATGAGGAAAGGTACTGTTGCCAATATATTAAAAATGTATTTGGCAAATGCGAGCTGACTGCCTGGTACCGGCAGCACCTGCAGCATCTGGAAGTGTTCTGCGTCCCGTGCGGTATGGTGGGCACCAATATACAATGCGGTGACCAGTGCGCCTCCGGCAGCTGTCGAGACCAGCTGGCTGCCTTCCATGACTAAAAACTGCGCCCCTGCTTCTGCCGGCGAGGAGAAGTATACAAGCACGAGCGGCAGCACGTATATGGGGAGAAGGACAGCAAGTTCCCTGATATTACGGAACGACAGTTTCATATCCTTGCATGCCAGCATGATGACAGGATGGCTGATGCTGCTTCGACCGGCTTTTCTTCTCCCCGTAGAATGTCCCTCTGTGATACCTACTCTATCTATTGCACGTACTACGATGAATTTCGTCAATAAGATGATGGCGATTGCAGCCACGATCATGAGGATCGGCCCGAGTATGCCAGCGACAGGACTGTAATCGTATAGAATACCGCTGAATGATATCGGAATTTCAGGGAACATAGCCAGAATGCCGGTGAAAGAGTCGGCAACTATGAACATGATGATGTAGATCAGCAGAAATGACATGCCTCCAAGAAATGCCAGTATTTCACTGACCTTCTTGACCGGCATCATATTTGCGGTCAAGAATACAAGCCCGAACGAAATAGAAGTGAAAAACATGCCCAGCACAATAAAATAGATGATGCTGTTGAGCATCAGCATCCACTGGCCATCTCTCGCGGCCAATGCCGCACCCACTACTACTGAAAGTGGCAGCAGGATTGAAGTTGAATAAAATAGATTGTGCCTGATGAACTTCGCATAGAACAGTTCAGCAGCAGATATCGGATATGACATGTAGAGCGCTATGCTTCCGCTTAAAATCATATCCTTGATGATGAAATGAATCGACAGCAGGACAAGTATGATCGCACTGGCCAGAGACAGCATCAGAAGAAGCAGATCCAGATAGCCCTGGTCGATTGAAGCAGTGATCGAGAACAGCAGTGTCGTTACGAGTGGTAAAAGTATCAGCATAAGGAGGAGACCGATCAGTATATAGACGATCTTCCGCGATTCTCCCAGCACTCTCCAGTAGTTTAAGAGCGCGCGTCGCTCCGTATCAAGTATCAGACGGATCATTTCCGCTCACCTCTGTCAATTCCAGAAAAATATCTTCGAGCCCTGCTGTTTCATTGCCCGCCATTTTCCTAAGCTCCGCCAAGGTGCCCTGCGCGAGTTTTCTTCCATTATAGATGATGAGGATATCCGTAGCTATCTCTTCAGCCAGGGAAAGATTATGGGTGGTCAGGAAGACCGTCCTGCCCGATTCAGCATATTCCCTCAAATAGTTCTTGAGGTTCCTATTGCTTTTCGGATCAAGACCTACAGTCGGCTCATCAAGAAAAAGGATGTCCGGCTTGTGGATGAGCGCACCAATCAGCGCCACCTTCTGTTTCATGCCGTGGGAATACTCCTCTATCAGAGTATCCAGCTTTCCTTCAAGATCGAACAGTGCCAGAAGCTTCTGCTGCTCCTCCAGAAAGACCGCTTCGTCGATCTTATAGACGCTCGCAATGAAGTTCAGATATTCCCTGCCGGTCAGTTTACCCATCAGATCCGGCGTATCGGGAATAAAACTGAGCCTTGCCTTCAGATGGGTCTTACCTGGCCCCATCTCTTCCCCGAACATCTCCACCGAACCGCCCGATGCCTTGAGCAGACCGGTCAGCATACGTATTGTTGTGGATTTGCCTGAGCCATTCGGCCCGATGAAAGCAAACAGTTCCCCACTCCCTACTGTAAAGTTCAGATCCCTCACTGCGTAGCTGCTGCCATACTTCTTGTCCAACTTTTCAACCTTGAGCATAATTTCTCCTTAACCTTGTACATTTTGACGTCTTCATTCTCCTTCCATACTACAGCAAGTCGCACTCTTTATAAACTGCCCTCCCGTCGGCAGATCTTTCAATTAGTATACTGCCGGATTGTGAGGATATGGTACAATGCCAAATAGGAATAAGAGGTGACTATAATGACTGGTTTCGAATACAGTTTCAATGATAAGAGGTATCATACACTGAATTATCATCTTAAAAATACATTTGATGAAAAAATCTTCAAAGTGGCACTGGATGCCGGGTTCGACTGTCCGAACCGGGACGGCACCGTCGCCTATGGCGGCTGTACTTTCTGTTCCGTTGCCGGCAGCGGGGATTTCGCCGGCAGCCGCGTGGATCCGATTCCCGTCCAGTTTGAGAAGATCAGAGGACGCATGCAGCAGCAGAAATGGAAGAAAGGCAAGTATATCGCCTACTTCCAGTCGTTCACCAATACGCATGCACCTGTCCATGTTCTGCGTGAAAAGTTCGAAGCCGCCCTTGAAATAGAAGGCGTCGTCGGTCTTTCCATCGGTACCCGGCCCGACTGTCTGCCGGATGATGTCGTCGAATACCTTGTGGAGTTGAACGAACGTACCTATCTATGGGTCGAACTCGGTCTTCAGACCATCCATGACAGGACCAGCCGGCTGATCAACCGTGCCCATGATATGCAGTGCTACCATGACGGCGTGAACAAACTCAGACATCATGGCATCAACGTGTGCAGCCACATCATCAACGGCCTGCCCGAAGAGGACTACGATATGATGATGGAAACGGCACAGGCTGTTGCCGATATGGATGTGCAGGGCATCAAGATCCACCTTCTTCATCTGCTGAAGGGCACACCGATGGTCAAGCAGTACGAAAAAGGCAGGTTGTCGTTCCTGAGCCAGGAAGAGTATATAAAGCTTGTATGCGATCAGCTTGAGATACTGCCAAAAGAAATGGTCATCCACCGCATCACCGGCGATGGACCGATCGATCAGCTTATCGGTCCGATGTGGAGTACAGATAAATGGAATGTATTGAACAGCATCGATGACGAGCTAAAAAAGAGAGGCTCATATCAAGGATTCCATTACAAGGAGAAGGCCAATGCTTAGGCGTATACTGCCACAGGCCAAGCAGCTGGCTGAAGAAGTCATCCAGCTGGGTGACACTGTTGTCGATGCCACTTGCGGCAATGGCCATGATACGAAGTTTCTTTCCGAATGTACGGGAGAAACCGGCAAAGTATACAGTTTCGATGTCCAGGCTCAGGCACTCGATAATGCACGCGCGCTCTGTGAGAGCAAGAACAACATTGAATTCATACTGGATTCCCATGCGTTTGTCGACAGCTACATCAAAGATGCATCTGTAAAAGCAGCCATGTTCAACCTTGGCTATCTGCCTAAAGGCGATCATACGATTACAACAAGCCATGACTCCACGCTGCCTGCCATCGACAAGATTTTCAATCTGCTCGATGATGGTGGCAGAATCATAATCGTCGTCTACCATGGACACCCTGCTGGAAAAATAGAAAAAGATGCGCTGCTCGACGCCCTATCCAAGTGGCCCCAAAAAGAAGCACAGATACTCAAGTACCAGTTCATCAACCAGAAGAATGATGCCCCTTTCATCATCTGTATCGAAAAAAACAGGAACGCCTGAATGTCAGGCATTCCTGTTTTTCTATCCCATAAGACCGATTCTGAACAGTTGGGCATTCAGAAAACGCTCGAGGTGATAATAGGGTACATCAGTGTCATCCCTCTGAAAGATACTGTGCTCGATATTATCCAGCATATGCAGTGACAGTTCCTTTGTACGCATCTGTTTAATGTACTTTGCGGAGAGGAATGGTTCGATGATTTCATTTTCGCGGCTCAGCATTGCGAGCACAGGCACATCAGGAAAATCATCCATGAATTCCGTTGTCGTCTTCATCTGATTGATGACCGTCCGGTACCAGTGATAGCTCACTTTTCTTACAAGCAGCTCATCATTATCATACTGCTTCAGAAATCTCGCGTCCTCAGTGAACTGGCTGAAATGGATTCCCAGATCAAATCGTGTCGTATCGCTTGTTGTTCTGATGCTTGTGCGTATTGTATTTTTTCTGTTTATGAATGATTGCTTGAATGCCAGCGTGGGATTGAGCAGTATGATGCCATCGGCGCCTACCAGATTCTGGCGCAGCGCCTCTACAATGACAAGCCCTCCGAGTCCTTGCCCCAGCAGAAAGGTCGGCAGCCTGTAGGCACGCGCCGCCTCATGCCATTCGTGCACCCGATCCGTATACTGGGTGAAATCAGAAATATGCCCCTTGTTCATGCGTGTGGTCTGACCATGCCCCGGAAGGTCTCCGCTGACGACATGATATCCTGCATTTCTCAGCTGTGAGATCAGCTGTGTATAGTATTCGTGATGCTCGAGCATATCATGAACGACCACGATGACACCCTTCGGCTGTCTATCCGTTTCCCATTTCCACATTGCCATGCTCCTAACGTACTTTAATTCTTTTTTATATGATAGACTTATTATATCAATCTGATTGAAGAAAGGACATGAGAAATGATCATTGACTACAAGGGAACCAGTCCGAAAATTAATGAAAGCGCTTTTATAGCACCAAATGCAACCGTCATCGGTGATGTTGAACTTGGAGCTCATGCTTCGGTATGGTTCGGCACAGTGCTGAGAGGAGATATCGCACCAATCCGCATCGGCAGCCATACGAATATACAGGACCTCTCCATCCTACATGAAACGCCTGACATGCCGCTTGTCATAGGAGATCACGTGACGGTCGGCCATAAAGTCACGCTCCACAGCTGCACCATCAAAAAAGGGGCACTGATCGGCATGGATTCCACGATACTCGACGGTGCAGTCATCGGAGAGAATGCCTTCATCGGTGCCGGCAGCCTGGTTACACCGGGGACGGAAATCCCTGCCAATACCATGGCTTTCGGCAGACCTGCCAAAGTCGTCAGGGAACTGACAGAAGCAGACCTTGAAGATATGAAAAGAATAAATGCAACATATGTCGACCATATCCCACATTACAAATAACAAAATTTTTACACATTTGAGTTGTCAAAAAATTATGATCAGGAGTAGAATATAGATTGTACGAAGATCCAGGAGGTAGATTATGCCATTACTAAGAGATGTTTTCATCGCACTGTCAGAGAATGATGCACTGAATGATGCAAGTAAGAAAGTCGGCTTGAAGTTTGGAGCCAACAAGGTTGTTGGCGGTATTACGGTGGAGGAAACCATCGAAAGAATTAAAGATATCAATGCCCAGGGTATGAGCGTCAGTTTCGATAATCTTGGTGAATTCATCACTGAGAGGTCTGATGCGCTTGAAGAAAAAAAACTTATCCTGGAAATGATCCAGGCAATTGGAGATAACGATGTCGATGCCTCGGCATCCATCAAGCTGACTCAGATCGGGCTTCACATAGACTATGACTTCTGCCTGGAAAATGTCAGGGAAATTGTCCAGGCCGCAAAGGCACAGGGCATGTTTGTCAATATAGATATGGAAAACCAGGATTCCTACGATGACACCATCCGCATCGTCGATACATTGATCGAAGAATTTGATAATGTCGGGACAGTGCTCCAGTCCTACCTGTTCACTGCCAAGGATGATGTCTATAAATATAAGGACAACAGGATCCGTTTCGTCAAAGGGGCATACAAGGAATCCCCGCAGGTGGCACTGCAGGAGAAGCCGGATATCGACAAGGCGCTCGAACTGCTGATCAGGCTTCATCTGACCAATGGCAGCGGCTTTACATCCATCGCCACGCATGATCACAATATCATCGAGAAGATAATTGAATTCATCAAGGAAAATGATATTCCGAACGATCAGTTCGAGTTTCAGATGCTTTTCGGTTTCCGCAAAGAGCTGCAGAAGGAACTTGTAGAAAGAGGATATAACGTCTGTGTCTACATTCCCTTCGGCAGTGACTGGTACGCCTACTTCATGAGGAGGCTCGCAGAGCGTCCCCAGAACATCAATCTTGTTATCAAATCGATTACGAAAAGCCCAGCATTCACGACTGGGGCAGCTGCTGCAGGAACGATAGCTGCCGGATTCGCTTTATTGAAAGTATTTAAAAAATAAAAGGAAGCGCAACTAATGTTGCGCTTCCTTTTGCTTTCTCTCAGCATAGAACTGCTGCGCGATTTTCTTTGCATCACTATTGAGCAGATGAACAGATTGAGAGAGATAATTTGAACCATATGTCAGCGCACCAAGTACAAACATACCTTCAACTGTCCCCGTTTTTGCACTGATGACATGATTATTCTGGTCGACCAGAACACCTCCAAATTCATCAGGGGATGCGAGAAAATGCTCCAAGATTTTGCTGATGATACCACTATCGTTTTTCAGAACATCTCCAGAAGGCCCAGTAGCATTGATGAGTACATCCATAGCAAACCCTTTTCCATCCACTGTCGATATGTCGAAAAACTCTGATGTATCGATGCTGTCTATGCCTTCTATAATATGAAGCTTTCCTGAATTGGCCCACTCGATAATCTTTTCTGCTACAGGTATTGGCATCGGAGAATGATTTTCTTCGATAAAAGGATGGTATCTGTCCAGAAATCTACGTTTGTCTGAACGCGATAGATACTGGTAGATATCACTGAATATAGGATTCACTTTTGATATCACGTACTGCAGCTGGCCGACAGCTTCCGAATGTTCAAGATCATACGTCAAATCCTGTATCGTGTTTCCAGTTCGTCGATAGAACAGCCTCCAGTCAATGTTATGGCTCGCCAGTTCTTTCAGAAAGAGTGCTTTGACCTCTTTAAGGCTGATTTCATCATTGGATATCATTTTTTGCAGTGCATCTGAGGTAAAGTACCGCAACTCCAGTTCGCTGTGCGGCCCTCTTACCGATGGCATCTCCCCGCTTCTTGAAAACGCATGAACTTCTCGTGCATCCTTTTCAATTATCAGATAGCGTATGCAATCAATCGCAGAGAGTCCAGACCCGAGTATGCCTATTTTCATTCCTGCACATTGCGACAGTTTATCTTCTATAGGGTATGGATCGAAGATGTAGCTGCTACTGCCTTGCAACTGATAGGGATCATTATATCCAAGCTGTCCGACCGTCAGAAAGACATGTGTATATAAATGCCCTGTACCTTCTGAAAACAGTGTGAAGCATCTTTCTGATGCATCATATTGAAGATCATCAATCGTTGAATATTTCAGATTGATATTTTCATGTGCTGTACATAGTTCATGCAACCTGTCACGCAAATATCTGCCAAAAAGCGTTCTGCTCACATAAGTATCGGCAGTGTAACCATTTGATAAAAGCCAGCTTTCGAAATTGGGCTCAGTAT
This sequence comes from Salinicoccus hispanicus, assembly GCF_009831115.1. GTDB lineage: Bacteria > Bacillota > Bacilli > Staphylococcales > Salinicoccaceae > Salinicoccus > Salinicoccus hispanicus. The sequence continues at coordinate 862,896 of NZ_WUUK01000001.1, forward strand.
TATCAAAAGACATATCATGCGTCGGTATGTTGAGCAGCAAGTGCATGCTATCTTCCTGATATGCATGACCGTTCCCCATCATTGTCTCTTCATCGTATACATCAATAGTGAAACTGTTATCATAATCGGCGCTATTAACAAGATGGTTTAAGATGGATATTCCAGAAAATCCCCCGCCAATAATGGCTATTCTTCGCTGTTGTTTCATTCTCATATTCTCTCCAGTTATAAGTGTATGATAACATTATAAAGGTATCGCTTAGAATTTGCATAAGACCAGATTATATTGTCGGAGGGAATAGTTTGAAAAAATATATCTGCATATCACTTGGAGCCATGGTGGGTGCCTCTCTCCGGTTTGCCATCTCCATGGCAGCTGCTTCTCTCATGATCCCTTTTTTCATCGGAACGTTCGCTGTGAATATGGTGGGTGCTTTTGCTGCTGGCACACTGTTCGCCATGCTCCATGGACAGAAGGGGCATGTACGGGATTTTCTCATCACCGGTCTGCTTGGCAGTTTTACCACCTTTTCACTATTGACCTATGAGCAGTACGTGCTGCTGTCCAACGGAGAATATTTTACTTTCATCTTATATGGTGCATTGAACATGTTCGGTGGACTATGCTTTGTACTGATGGGATGGAAGGCAGGTGGATCCAGAATATGATGAACATCATACTCATATCTTTCGGTGCAGCAATCGGCGCATCGCTGAGAGGATTCATCACTTCACTGAAGATTTTCGATCGTTTCAGTCTGCCCTATGCGGTATTTGCAGTGAATGTTACAGGGGCCCTGCTCATGGGAGTTGCCATGCCACTGGTCGTACAAAGCGGTCTGCTCTATTTCATGATCATTTTCGGTTTTCTTGGCGGCTTTACAACATACTCGGCATTCTCCATCGAACAGCTTCAGCTATTCCAACAGCGCGAATTCAAGAAACTGATCAAGTACACCTTCATGATGATTTTCTTCTGTCTCGTTTCACTTGCGCTCGGACTGCTGATCGGCGTATCCATAGCGACATGACAAAAGGGCCGCAACTGAAGTTGCGGCCCTTTTGTTCGATACTATATTCTCATTGAGGTGATCTTTGTTTCCAGATAAGGCTCGATTCCTTCCGGTCCGCCTTCACGGCCCATGCCGCTTTCTTTCAGGCCTCCGAATGGAATATGTGCTGCACTTGGCTTGCCATTGTTCCAGCCGAGTACACCGAAGTTGAGTCCTTCCTGCAATCTGATGCCGTCACGATAGCTTTCAGTAAAGAAGTAGGCTGCGAGACCATATTCCGTATCATTCGCCTTTTCTATCGCATCATCAATGTCCGTAAATGTCTGGATCGGTGCGACAGGGCCGAATGTCTCTTCATTCATGATGATCATGTCATCAGTAGCACCTGTAATGACAGTCGGTTCGATGAAGTACCCGGAATCCTTGTTGCCGTCGCCCCCTGCTATGATACGGCCACCTTTATCCTTCGCATCATTGATATGCTTGAGAACCTTATCGTAGCCTTCTTCGTTGATCATCGGTCCGACTTTGACATCTTCATCCATGCCATTGCCGACTTTCAATGTCTTCACCTGTTCTGAGAACTTCTCACTGAATGCTTCCGCAATGTCTTCGTGTACGTAGAACCGGTTGGCACAGACGCATGTCTGACCGGAATTTCTGAACTTGGCTGCAATGGCATGTTCCACTGCAACATCAAGGTCTGCATCCTTATGGACGACCAGTGGTGCATGGCCGCCGAGCTCCATCGTAATATTCTTTACAGTCGAAGCCGCACCTTCCATCAATGTCTTGCCGACGGCAGTCGATCCGGTGAATGTCAGTTTCATGACTTTTTCAGATTTGGAGAACACTTCTCCTGCTTCTTTCCCTGAAGCCGTAACATACTGGATGACACCTTCTTCAAATCCTGCTTCAAGTGCAAGGTCCAGAAACTTGATCGCTGATAATGGTGTTTCACTTGCCGGTTTGACCAGGAAAGTACAGCCCGCAGCAACTGCTGGCGCTGCCTTTCTTGCCATCATGGCCACAGGGAAGTTCCACGGTGTTATGGCCGCCACTACGCCGATCGGCTGCTTTGTTACAACGAGACGGACATCATCTTCGTGCTGGGGTATTGTACGTCCATATACTCTTTTGCCTTCCTCGGCATAGTAGTCGATATAGCTGCATGCATACTCCACTTCTCCCGCAGCTTCCTTGAGCGGCTTACCATTTTCCTTTGTAATCAGCTCTGCAATTTCATCCTTGTTCTCGCGGATGAGCGCTGCCCATCTGACCATCAGTGCACTGCGGTCATGTGCATTCTTCTTTTTGTAATGCTTGAACATTTCATGTGCCTTGTCGATCTTATTTTCGATATCCTCTTTACTATCTTTACTGATCCTGTCGACCTCTTCGCCGGTTGCCGGATTGAGTACTACAATTTCTTCAGACATCATGACGCCTCCTTTGAATAGATAAAAAGCCCTATAAAAAAATTATAGGACTTTTTCAGATTCAAAACAAAGAATAAGATTATGGATTCAGTTGGAAGATCGCTTCTGCAATTTCATCCAGATCTTTGACAGTATACTGGAAGCGGCCATGGAAAACATACTTCATGAAGAAGTTTTCGAGCTCCTCTTCCCCGACCAGCACTTTTATGGATGGGTCTGTAGAATAGTTGGAGATCGAATAGTTGCCATTATCCTGTGGGTTGAAATAGATCATCGGGACAACATCATACTGCAGTTTGAAGATATTCTTCAGTTTCTCAGCAGAGACTTTGGTTTCTTCAATCGTATCGTTATAGTAGTTCACTGAAACATTCTTGTCATCCGATTTCTCAAAAATCAGGGTCTGTTCCTGGGACTTGTCCAATTCAAGAAGATCGAAGAAGGACTCGATATAAGGCAGCGCCTCGAAGTTACTTTCGTTCACTCCATGAAGGATGTGCCCTTTCCAGTACTTGGAATCGATCAGGTAGATGCCAGTACGCGTGAGTACCAGATGATCAATCTTCCGTGTATTTGTATAGTTTCTAGATGGCAGATAGACGTTGGACAGAATGTACATGTCCGTCTCCCGTATCTTCTCATTTCGGACGAGACGGTCCTTAAGCTGGATCAGGGACAGGTCCGTAAGATACTCTCCTTTGTCCACCGTAAACTGACGGAGACTGGAGAGCTTATTGTTCAGCAAGGTAGTCTCGTTATGATATTTCTCATTCAGCGTGGATACTTCTTTTTTATGTTCCAGGCGCTGCGCTTCATTATCCGACTCATACTTTTCAACAAGATTGTCTTTTTCTTTTGTATAGTCCTTCTGAATCGCATTCACCTTATTCCTATGCTTCAGGTAATAGACCAGGAAAGCAATGGCGATGATAAGCAGCAGTGCAGCCAGTGCAATAAAAATCGGGTCTGTAAAGATTTCCGTATTCATGGCTTCATTTCAAATCCTTCCATATTAGAATAGCTGTTTTTGTTTCAAGCTTTGTTCATTATATCAAAATAATATACATTTACGGTCAAAAATAAATATTTTGATGGAAATATGATTCACCTTTTCCACTATTATATGAAAGCGATTTTTGGTATCACTTTCATTAATGCGAATTTTTTTGGATTTTTATAGATTTATTAGTTTCTCCATGTTTTATTATTACACGCATGGGTAATAAGTTATTAACTTGCTAGATAGAGAGAGAGAAATAGTGAGTGCCAGTAATTGACCTATAGTTAAAAAACTAGGAGGAATAATCATGGAACTTAAAAAGTATCTAATGGCAGGCGGTTTCGCTTCAGTTCTCGTACTCGGTGCATGTGGTGGAGGCGACTCCGGCGATGAAGAGACAATGGAAGAAGAAACGATGGAAGAGGAAACAACTGAAGAAATGACGATGGAAGAAGAGACGATGGAAGAAGAGACGATGGAAGAAGAGACATCTGAAGAATAAAGGAATAATTGCGTTCAAATATAAAGGCCCGGACAAATGTCCGGGCCTTTTTTATATCACTTCACCTTAAGACTCGATAGTGCTTCTTTCAATTGAGATACCTTATCCAGTCTCTCCCATGGGAAATCATGGTCTTCCCTGCCGAAGTGGCCGTAACTTGCCGTGTTCTTGTAGATCGGACGACGCAGGTCGAGCATCTCTATGATGCCATCCGGAGAAAGGTTGAATATTTTCCGGATGACGTTGACGATATCGGATTCTCCATAGTCGGAAGTTCCGAAAGTGTCCACGGAAATGGACACGGGCTCACTTACCCCGATAGCGTATGCCAGCTGAATTTCACATTTTGACGCAATACCGGCAGCAACAATATTTTTAGCAATATATCTTGCTGCATATGCTGCAGAACGGTCGACCTTGGTCGGATCCTTACCGCTGAATGCCCCGCCACCATGGCGTGCGTATCCACCATACGTATCCACAATGATCTTTCTGCCGGTGAGTCCTGCATCACCCTGCGGCCCGCCGATGACGAATCGACCCGTCGGGTTGATGATATAGCGCGTATCCTCATCAAGAAGTTCTGCCGGAACCACTTCCTGGATGACATGGGTGATCAGGTCCTCCTGTATCGTCTTTGTTTCAATCTCCTCATGGTGCTGTGATGAAATGACGATGGTGTCCACTCTTTTGACTGCATTGTTCTCATCATATTCCACAGTGACCTGTGTCTTCCCGTCCGGTCTCAAATATTCGATGGTACCGTCTTTTCTGACCTGCGTCAGGCGTCTGGATAATTTATGGGCCAATGATATCGGCAAAGGCATCAGTTCCTCGGTTTCATCGCATGCAAAGCCGAACATCAGCCCCTGGTCGCCGGCACCTGTGGAAATGGCATCCGTCTCCCTCGTCTCAACAGCATTATCGACACCTTGTGCAATATCGGAAGACTGCTCATCTATACCGGTCAATACAGACATCGTTTTGTAATCATAGCCGTATTTGGCACGAATGTATCCGATCTCCTTGACAGTCTCCCTGACTATTTTCGGGATGTCGACGTAAGTATTCGTACTTATTTCTCCGACAATCATTGCCATGCCGGTATTGACGACTGTTTCGCAGGCAACTCTGGCATTCTGATCCCCTTTTAGTATTTCATCCAGAATTGCATCGGATATCTGATCTGCAATCTTATCCGGATGTCCCTCCGTCACGGATTCGGAAGTGAAAAGTCTACGTTCTGCCATTGAATATTTCTCCTTTATGATTATTAGCTATCTCCCGTTACCAAAAAATAGAGCCTTTTCTCAATAATACGAGAAAAGGCTCCGCTCTTCCCCTTATCGATCAGAATAACTTCTGCATCCTTTAGCACCTTTCTTTATAGAAAAGAGGTTGCTGGGCTTCGTCGGGTATGTTCCCTCCACCGGCTCTTGATAAGAGATAACTTAACCTATAATATACTAGATGATCGCTCCCAAATCAAGGTAATAATATTTTGTAAATATTATGTTACGTCATTTATCAATGTGTTATACTAATTCGTGAAAGTATCATCGACTTTGAAAAATACATAAATTGGGGGCAATAATCATGACAAACCATTCAGAAAGTATACAGAATCTGGTGGCCAGGGAAACTTCGCATTTCCAGCTTTCCACATCCCAGCTTGTTGAGAAATCCTTGAAAAGAAAAGAAGGTAAACTTACAGAAACAGGTGCTTTGCGTGCTGAAACTGGCAAGTATACTGGTCGCAGCCCCAAGGACCGCTTCATCGTCAAAGATTCGATTTCCGAGAACAAAGTGGACTGGGGAGACGTCAACCAGCCGATTTCACAGGAAATTTTCGATAACTTGTTCGACAAGGTCATCGATCATCTCGGATCCAAGGAAGAAATCTTTGTTTTCAATGGCTACGCAGGTGCGGATGAAAAAACACGCCTCGACCTCAGTGTCATAAACGAGTTCAGCTGGCACAACATGTTTGCACGTACAATGTTCATCCGACCTGAAACCACTGAAGAAGCACTTGATATCGAGCCGCAGTTCACCATCGTATCTGCTCCGACTTTCAAAGCGGATCCCTCAACAGATGGTACAGGATCAGAAGCTTTCATCATCGTATCATTTGAAAAAGGCATCATTCTGATCGGGGGAACTGAATATGCTGGTGAAATGAAGAAATCCATCTTCTCCATCATGAACTACCTGCTGCCTGAGCAAGGCGTGATGAGCATGCACTGCTCTGCCAATGTCGGGGAGAACAAGGATGTCGCCCTGTTCTTTGGTCTTTCCGGTACAGGCAAGACGACACTCTCGGCCGATTCCCAGAGGGAACTCATCGGTGATGATGAGCACGGCTGGAATGAAGATGGCGTCTTCAATATCGAAGGCGGATGCTATGCGAAAACAATCAATCTTTCTCCTGAAAAAGAACCTGAAATCTTCAAGGCCATCAAATTCGGCTCTGTACTTGAAAATGTCGTTCTGGATGAAACAGGAGTACCGGACTATGATGATGGTACACTGACAGAGAATACACGTGCAGCCTATCCGATCGACCATATAGATAATGCTCGTGTTCCATCGGTAGCCGGACAACCGACAACGATCATCTTCCTGACTGCAGATGCGTTCGGTGTACTCCCACCGATTTCCAAGCTGACTAAAGAGCAGGCCATGTACCACTTCCTGAGTGGCTTCACATCAAAACTCGCCGGCACAGAACGCGGTGTAACATCACCACAGCCCGTATTCTCAACATGCTTCGGTTCACCTTTCCTGCCACTGCATGCAACGACCTATGCAAACATGCTTGGTGATCTGATTGATGAACATGGCGTGGATGTATACCTGGTCAACACCGGTTGGAGCGGTGGTGAGTATGGTGTCGGCAAGCGAATGGATCTTAAATATACACGCTCCATGGTAAGAAGAGCCATCAGTGGAGAACTTTCCCTCAACGCATTCGAAGAGGATTCCACGTTCGGATTGAGCATCCCAGCTTTCGTCACGGGTGTACCAAAAGAAATCCTGAACCCCCGCAATACATGGGTTTCAGAAGAAGCATACGATGAGAAAGCCTATAAGCTGAAACAATCCTTCATAGAAAACTTCAAGAAGTTCGGATCTGAATCTGAGAGCATCGCTGAAGCTGGTGGCTTCAGACTATAGAAGAATATAAAATGAATGCGCCGGATATCCAACAAGGTATCCGGCGCATTCATTTGAAAAACGCATCATTTCTGCTCATCTGATACAGGTAGTCTATGCAAGCATCATCCAATAGAAAGCTCCTTTGGTCTTCCGGAATCTCCTCTAACGTATTAAAGGTGACCGGTCCATGCGTTTCACTGTATTCGCATATGAAGAATAAATCCTTCACTTCGGCAAAAAAGACACCTTTGACAAATGGCTTTGCATCATGCACAGTATACGCGCCGATATATGCTACTTCCGCAAGGCTGGCCCCCGTCTCCTCGAATACTTCCCTGCGTAGTGCTTCTTCGGCGCTTTCCCCTGCTTCGATCTTCCCACCCGGGAATTCTATGCCGCGCAATCTATGATCGGTCAAAAGATACTTTCCATCCATCCTGCAGATGCCAAGTACGTGATCGAGCGGGCCATCGGAACCAAGTTCGAGCGTGACCGTCCTATTTTTATGGTCTTTGAATTCGAGCATCGTATCATCTCCAAATTTGCTTAAATCCAGTGTACCCTATATCATGGTAGTATTAAATGCTGGAGCGGTGATTATATGAAAACAATGCTTCTATGGATGATGCGCTTCTATCAGAAAGCAATTTCCCCCATGTTTCCGCCGAGCTGCCGGTTCTACCCGACATGCTCCAACTACGGTATGGAAGCTGTACAGGAACATGGCGCATTCAAGGGAAGCTACCTTGCGATCAAGCGTATTCTGAAATGCCATCCTTTCCATCCTGGCGGGTTCGATCCAGTGCCTCTCAATTCTGATAACTATAAAAAGAAGCCGTGATCAATGGATCACTGCTTCTTTTTTGCATCATAGACTTTCTGATTCTGTACTCTTGAGACTTTACCGGTGGAAGTCATAATGATGTGTGCCATCCTATGGATTTCTTTAGGCAGTTTATATCTTGCAAGCCGCCCATCCAGATGATTCATGATCTCATCATCTCCAATTTCCATTCCGGCCTTCTCTTCCACAAGCAGGATAGGCACTTCACCCCACTTCGCGTCCTTCCTTTTGACAACCGCCGCATTCGCAACTTCCGGAATCGTAATGACTACATCTTCGATCTCTTTCGGGTAGACATTCTCTCCCCCACTGATGATCAGATCCTTGCGCCGGTCGAGTATGTAGAGATAGCCATTCTCATCGATATACCCCATATCACCGGTTCTGAAGTAGCCATCGGACATTTCAATCTCTGCATTCAGATAACCTTGTGTCACCGGTGCACCGCGTACGAGTAGCTCTCCATCATTGCTCTCATCAATCCGAAGCTCGATGTTGCCGAGCGGCTGTCCTACCGTACCCTCAAGAATATTTGGATCATCATGTGCAATGGATACAACCTGGGAGCATGTTTCAGTCATTCCGAATGAATTGTATACCGGCAGCCCTGCATCGAGCGCACGACTTAGAACTTCCCTGGTTACACCGGCACCACCAAGCAGTACACCTTCAAGCTCATGAGCCGGCAGAGGCTGATCCAGCAGCCGACCCAGCATGACCGGCACCATACTTGTATGCGTCACCTTATATTCGGTTATTGTATCCCATACTGCATTTTCCTCAAACTTCTCCACCAGTACCATCGTACATCCTCTGATCACCGATCTTAAAAGTACTGAAAAACCGGAAATATGATAGACGGGGTTTACGTTCATCCATATGCTTTCCTCCGAATAGCCGAAACGTTCCTCACACCCCAGGGCAGAGGCATGATGGTTTCTGAACGTCTGAGGCACAGCTTTCGCCCTGCCGGTTGTCCCTGATGTAAACATGATTGATAGTACACTATCCCCTGAGAGAGATGACTGCTGATCGGGCACAGCAATTTTGTTCCAAAGATCTTTGATCCCGTGAACATCGTATCCTTCCAATTCAAGCGGTTCTGTAGCCACCACAGTATCTACGCCGATATCATCAAGCTGCTGGCCGATTTCACGGGCTGTCAGTCGTGTATTGATCAGCACGACCTCAATATTGGCCAGTATGGCTGCATGGATGATATGAACCGCATCCATGGTATTTCCGATGAAAAGGCCGATGCGTCTTCTATTCAAGGATGCCATGTGGCCTTTTAGGTCCAAGGATTTACTATATAGTTGTGAAAAAGTCACCGTTTCTCCGTCAAAAATGACAGCCGGCTTGTCCGGCAGATGCTGTGCCTGGACTTGCAACCAATTATACATAGTCTACGCCACCTTTAAAAAAGCCCATCTTCCGATGGGCTGATAAATGCTTATGGGAATCTCGGGAACTGGCCGAAATCAGGCTTCCTTTTTTCCTTGAATGCCTCTCTGCCCTCTTTTGCTTCGTCTGTCGTGTAATAGAGCAGCGTTGCGTCTCCCGCCATCTGCTGAAGACCTGCCAGGCCATCCGTATCGGCATTCATGCCTGCTTTCAACAGACGCAGCGCAGTCGGAGAGTGTTCCATCATCTCTTCACACCATTTGACTGTTTCATCTTCAAGCTCTTCAAGTGGAACAACAGTGTTCACGAGACCCATATCCAGCGCTTCCTCGGCATTGTACTGTCTGCACAAGTACCAGATTTCACGCGCCTTCTTATGTCCGACAATGCGTGCCAGATAGCCTGCACCGTAGCCTGCATCAAAAGAGCCGACTTTAGGACCGGTCTGACCGAACCTTGCATTGTCTGCAGCAATCGTCAGGTCGCATACAACGTGAAGCACATGCCCACCACCGATGGCATAGCCGGACACCATCGCTACAACAGGTTTTGGAATGACCCGGATCAGTCTTTGCAGATCAAGTACATTCAGGCGTGGAATATTGTCCTCGCCTACGTAGCCGCCATGGCCACGCACTTTCTGGTCTCCACCGGAACAGAAGGCCATATCACCTTCACCTGCCAGAACGATGACCGCGACATTCTGATCATCTCTTGCTCTCATGAATGCATCTATCATCTCAGTAACGGTCTGCGGCGTAAATGCATTGCGCACTTCCGGACGATTGATCGTCACCTTGGCGATCCCATTATGGAATTCATATTTAATTTCTTTATATTCTTTAAGCGTCTGCCATTCTCTTGACATACTTCATCCTCCTAATAAGAAATCTATCATTATTGTACCAAACTTTTCTGGAGATTCCATATGGACGTTATGCCCGGCACCTTCAATAATTTCAAATCGTGCATCCGGCAGCATTTCAGCCATTCTGGAATTTATAGAGATGAACTTTGAATCGTTTTCTCCCGCTATAAGCAGCACGGGCATCTTGATGGTGTGCAGCCTGTCCCAGTAAGCAGTCTGCACACCAGTACCATACTTCAGCAGGCTATCCGCCACTTCTTTCGGCACTTGAGCAAGGCGGTTGGCGCGCTGCCCGGCACGCATTGATCCGGGCAACCGCTTCTGACTGCCAAAAAGTGGCATCTGTTCCCACTCATCAATAAAAGATCTGTAATCGGCGTTTATACGGTCTGCCCTTTTCCTATCGAGCAGCAGTCGACTCTCCCTGTCCGAGGGAGAGTCGATTCCCGGGGAACTGCTCTCGAGTATGGCACGTCCGACCGACTCGGGATGATTGATGATAAAGGACAACGCAGCCCTGCCGCCCATGGAGTATCCCAGAATATCCACTTTACGGAGGCCGAGTTCGGTAAGGATGGACTGTATACCGTGTGCAATCGTATCCATCGTATAATCGAGACCAGTACTCCGGGTGCCGCCGAATCCGGGGAGATCAAGCCTAAGAATATTGAAATATGGTACAGCAGTATCAGAAATCTGCGCCATGCTCTCCATGTCTGAAATAAAGCCATGGAGCAGCAGAATGGTCCGTTCCTTCTCATTATTGCTGAAATGATAATTAAATTTCAACGGATTTCACCACATCTTCAATCTGCCTGCGCAATTTTTGATGAGAATTGACGTTAACAGCTCTATCCGTTTTTATTTCGATAATATTTCTGCCACCCTGATTCATCAGTACATCAGTCACATCCTGAACCATATCCGTACTTGCATAATTGAAGCCGTATAGGTCGGCGACATGCTTGAAGTCGAGATCGAGCGGTGTACCGAAGAGTCGTTCAAAGTAATCCTTATTCTCACTCTGGGGCAGGAAACTGAATATGCCTCCGCCATTGTTGTTGAAGACAATGATATTGATATCTATATCTTCGAGCTTGGACATGATCAGTCCGTTCATATCATGATAGAGCGCAATATCTCCGATGATCAGGGTGAGTGGCGTCTTTTTCGCCATGCCAAGGGCGGTCGAGACCACACCATCAATCCCGTTTGCACCCCTGTTCGCATATATTTTCTGCGTATTATCAAGATCATACCGCTCGCCGTCTCTGATCGGCATGCTGTTGGATAGGAACAGTGCCCGTTCCGGATTGGTATGTCTGATGATTTCATACATGAAGCGTCCTTCGTCTTCATAGTCCGTGACATATCTCTCAATACGGCTGCTGATGCGTTGGTCGAGCTCGGTCAGCCAGGACTTCGGCCCTCTACCATTCATTGTGAAGTGAGTATTCCTGAGCAGTGCACTGACCGGTCCGACATAGGCAGCCTGTGGTGTCGTAGGGAAGGGTTTCAACTGCTGGTATTCACTGAGCAGATACTGGGGAATGCTTGTTTTCGCCAGGAACTGGTTGGTCACTTTTGAAGTGAGCGGTTCTCCGATCCTTATGATGAAGTCGACTTCCGTTTCAAGACGCTTCAGCTGGCCGCTATTCAGGTTGCTGAAGATCAGGTCATGATGTGTAATCACATTCGGAAGCATACGCCTGATATGCTGGCGCGGGTCGGCAATCACTGTAAGGTTTTCCCTATCAAGAATTGAAGACACACTTTCCAGATCATCAGCCGTTTCACCGATGAATACCAGTCCATGACCTTCAAAGCGGAGATCCGATGTCAGCGTCGCACTGTATTCAGACAAAGCCTTCGGTGTTCTGTGGAAGAAATCCGTGCGGGTCATATCGGGCATGAGCGGCTCCCTTATCGGTATATTGATATGGACCGGCCCACGATCCACGCCCCTGAAATACTGTGCGCACTGCAGAATTTTCGCTTCGAGCATATCCGAATGTGACGGGTGGGCATCTGCAATCGGCAGTTCCGTATAGTACCTTACATAATTATTGTACATGTTCTGCTGATTGATCGCCTGCGGCGCACCTACATTCCTCAGTTCATGAGGGCGGTCCGCAGTCAACGCTACAAGCGGAACATGACTGAGGTCGGCTTCTGCCATTGCCGGCAGGTAATTTGCTGCTGCAGTGCCTGAAGTACAGATCAGACCAATCGGTGAACGATCATCTTTAGAAAGTCCCAGCGCAAAGAAAGCTGCACTCCGCTCATCCGGATGAATATACGTCCGGATATCGGGATGCAGTTCCGCTGCCAGGGCAATTGGCGTTGAACGTGACCCCGGACTGATGACAACCTCCTGCATGCCATGGGACTGCAGAAGGTCTATTAGTGTAAACACCTGATATGTCAATGTTTCCTGATGATCGAACGGCATCATCTTGATCCAACCCCCAGTACATTCAGCATCGGTGTGAATTTGACGCGTGTTTCCTCAAATTCCTTCTCACTCGAGGACCCTTTGACAACACCGCATCCTGCAAACAAAGTTGCACTGTTTGCATGAAGCAGCATGGATCTTATGGCGACGACAAACTCACTTTCATTATCTTCATGAATAATTCCAATGGGTGCAGCGTAAAGTCCTCTTGTTCCGTGTTCTTCCTGCATGATGTACTCCCTTGCACGGTCTTTCGGCATGCCACCGACTGCCGGTGTCGGATGAATGGCATCAAGGAGTTCGAATATGCTTGTCTCTCCGGTCAACTCTGCGCTGATTGGTGTATGGAGATGATATATATACTTGTTCTCCAGTACACTCGGTTCGGGTGCAAACTCCACCCAGTCGGTATAGGGTTCAAGGTCATCCACGATGGATTCCCTGACAAGCTCGTGTTCATAGCGGTTTTTTTCATCTTTCAGAAGGAAAGCTTTCTGATTCTCATCTTTTGCTGCTTCACCAGTACGTTCCGAGGAACCTGCAATCGCATTGGTTCTTAAAGTGTTGTCCTGGATATCAAACAGCTTCTCGGGTGATTTGGAAATGAACAGAGACTTCCCTTTTTCATAGTAGATTGTATAGGTGTCAGCTTCATCATTCAGCCTTTTCAGCAGGAAAAGGGGATCCACCTGGGATTTGAAGGTCAGAAGACGCTGTCTGGCAAGCACCACTTTCCTGAAGTCCCTATCATCCAATATATCCACAGCCTGATCTACGAGAGCCTTCCATTCTTCAGGAAAGATGTCTTTTTCCATGTTGATCTGCGGCGCTTCGAACGTACGCGTCGTAATTGCTGAAATATTTTCGAGCTCTCTGGATACTTCTGTAAGAACGGAAGTGATGTCTACAGTTTCAAGCGGAACTGAATAGAAGAGCTCCTTATTGGCGAGGTCGAACTGCCACTTCGGAAAATGGAAATCAACCATCGCGAAATCATTCCACTCATCTGATGTATCCTTGCTGTCAAAGCGTGTACCTCCGAACAGGCTGAGTGAGGACTGCATGTCCGCTTCAAGCGGTACTTGCTGGATCTTCTCATATAATGAAGATTTCTGGACGGAGAGTGCCTTTGCAGAGTACTTGTCCCTTCTGATGCTTTCCAGATATTCTATACCGATTGTATTGTATCGGTCATCTTTCGAACGGAACCAGTACCTCGCACCCTGAGATTCATGAAAATATGAGAAAATCTTCTGTTCATCCAGATCATATCCATGAGTAGGCAGCTGCAGACTGAGATACGTGCTTTCAGAATCCAGCCTGACATCATCCAGAATATTTTGATATGCTTCCAAGTTCATTAATACACACTTCTTTCTGCATAATTAATGCTATTTTATCATTTATTCATTTAGCTGTGTATGATATATGATCAAATGTGCTAAAATTGTTTCATCATTAATTGAAAAGGAAGATGGACATGCAAGGAACAGATATACATACCGGTATCAGAAAATATATCAGTCTGACCAGACCCCATACACTGACGGCAGGCTTCATACCGGTGCTGGTCGGAACAGCCAGCGTACTTTTGTTTTCATCAATCAGATGGGATATGTTTTTCGCAATGCTCATTGCAACATTGCTCATCCAATCTGCAACCAATATGTTCAACGAATATTTCGATTATAAAAAAGGGCTCGACAGTGCTGAATCGGTAGGCATCGCAGGTGCAATCGTCAGAAACGGCATGTCGCCGAAAGCCGTGATGAGCATTGCAGTAACCTTTTATATACTCGCTGGGCTGATCGGCATCTATATTACCTTGGGCAGTTCCTTTTGGGTGATTGTTGTCGGTGCGATATCAATGGCAGTCGGCTACCTCTATACAGGCGGTCCCTATCCGATATCATGGACTCCTTTTGGGGAGATTTTTGCAGGATTCTTCATGGGTACGGTCATTATAATGATCACATTTTTCATCCATACGGGCGCACTCCACTACTTCCCCCTGATGATGTCCGTTCCGGTCGCCATCACTATCGGCCTGCTCAATATGGCGAATAATATCAGGGACAGGAAAAAGGATAAGGAAAGTGGAAGGAAGACGTTCGTCATACTCGTTGGAAAACCGATCGCAGTCATGACTACAACTGTACTGTTGGCATTCGCCTATGGTTTCATCGGGTGGATCGCCCTATTCAAACCTTACGGATCCATATTCCTGCTGCTTGTATTCTTATCCCTTCCCATCTTCATAAAGACGGTTAAATTGATGTGGAGAGGCAGTACCCCTCAGGAGCTGATACCGGCAATGGCTTCGATGGGCAAGCTCAATACCATTTTCGGCATACTGCTGACAATCGGACTCATACTCAATGGACTTACGGGCATATAAATACCTTGGCGATATTTCGCCAAGGTATTTTTAGATCATCTTGTTCTGCACTACATTTGAATGAAAGTCACGGAAGCACTGGAAATGGTTCGGGTTCAGATTGCGAAAGGTGCGGTTGCGTATCGCTCCTCTTTCATTCAGGACTTTCAGAAATAGAATGCCTGTCTCGAAGTCGGAGATGCTTGTAGTCTCCTGATCAAAATCCAGTTCCTTGATGTCCTTCAGATGGAACTGGGTAGTCTGCCAGTCTGCTTCATCACTGAACCCTTTTATGATGGATGTATGTACACCGATAATTTCTTCATCCAGCAGAAAATACATTCCTGTCCGTGTCAGGTTGATCTTGCAGCAGCCGATGCAATGCACTTCTTTGAAACGATAGGTTTCGAGATCTATACTGTTTTCCAGATGATGTTTGGCGTCGCTCAGGAACTTCAATTCTTTGCCTTCAAGTTCATACTCGATCGTCAGTATTTCTTCAATACTCTTCGGCAATTCCATGGCATCCAGATACTCATTTACTTCATGATAGGCTATCATATGCATTCTCCGTACTATATCGATATTTTTTGGTACCTCCATTATACAGCAAAAAAGAAAAAAATCGATTATTTCAAGAATCGTAATAATATTGATTATTCGTGAAATTATATTATAATTAACATGTATCTATAATTTTAGGGGGAAATTTGTATGAGTCTAAGAAAATACCTGCTTGCAGGCGGGCTTTCATCAGCTCTGCTTTTGGGAGCATGTAATGGAAATGGTGATTCCGAAGAGGAATCTACTGATGAAGAGACTACTGAAGAAGAAACAGTAGAGGGAGAGTCGACTGAAGAAGAGACAACCGAGGAAGAATCTACCGATGGTTCGACTGAATCGGACGAAGTTGCATTTTCAGGGGAATATGGCGACTATAGTATAACTGAATTCGGTCAGTACACTATGGAACCAGAAGCTTCCGAAGAAGAGGAAGAGACAGAAGAAGGTGCCGAAGAGGCAGGACCGACTGAGCTTGTAACAATTGAATTTGAATTCACAAATAATTCCGATGTTGCAACTTCTCCTCAGGAAGCGTTTGGTCTCGACCTTGCAGTAAGACAGATCATGGAGGGTGGAGAAACAACACTAGAAAACCTGACAATGGATCTCCCTGAAGACTTCGAAAAGAGCGAGGAAGCTGCTGCATCATCTGAACGGATCGATTCCGGCGAAACAGTAACTGCTCTCGTTGCCTATGGTCCAGTCGATACTGAACTCGAAACTGTACTTCAGAGCCGGGAAAATCCAATGGCTGAAGAAGAAATCGAACCACTTGATCATACGATTGAAATGAGTGGATCCGAAAGTACAGAAGAAGAGACTACGGAAGAAGAAACTACAGAAGACTCCGAGGAGTAGTCTGACAGACTCTGATGTAGCATCAAAAAAGATGACCCTGGCCACTGCGGCCAGGGTCATCTTGATTAAGGAGCAGCCCATGATAGTAACAACAGGCGGAAGAACTGACAGCAGCACAATCGAATACGCCAGAAAAATTGCAGGTTCATATGGATGCACATACGTCGAACGCAATAAAAAATCGATTAGTATGCTTAAAAGTATACATCGCCAGGATATTACTGTGGTGAGCAGAAAAGGTATTTCCGTCACCCCTCTTGATGAGGAAACCTCAATGTCCTTCCACCCGAATATGGCCATGGTCCGTGCCCGGAGGCTCCTGAACAATGAAGAAGATGCCTTCATTTCAGCAGCAGAACTGGAACCGGGCATGCGCCTGCTCGACTGCACGATGGGACTTGCTTCGGATAGCATCATCGCAAGCCTGGTGACAGGCAGTAGCGGCGAGGTCACCGCAGTGGAAGCAGACCCCCTGCTCCACATGGTTGTTTCAGAAGGATTAAAGATCTATGAGTCGAGTATTGATGAGATGAATGAAGCCATGCGCAGAATCACTACCATCCATAGTGACCATCATTCCTATTTGAAGACACTCCCCGATGATGCATTTGACGTCGTTTACTTCGATCCGATGTTCCATGAAAGCATTGAAGCGTCCAATGGGATTCAGAGCATCCATTCACAGGCGCATCAGGCGGAACTGACAAAAGAGATCATCGACGAAGCACGGCGCGTCGCTGCAAGACGTATCGTACTGAAGGACCATTTTAAGAGCAGTCGATTCAGCCAATTGGGGTTCAGCCAGCTGAAAAGAAGGACCAGCCTGTTCCACTACGGCTACATGGATGTTTAGTTCGAACCATAATGGGAATCAGAAATGTATATGAGTCAAAATATATCTAGGAGTGATTATTTATGGCACACGAACAGCACCAGCAACTGATCAGCACTTTACACGAATGCATGGCAGCCTGCAACCACTGCTTCGACGCCTGCCTGAAAGAAGAAGACGTTAAAATGATGGCGGAATGCATCCGCCTGGACAGAGAATGTGCAGACATATGCAATTATCTCGAACAGGCAATTGCGAGAAACTCCCCCTTCGTCAAAGAGCTCGCCCACGTATGTGCAACCATCTGTGAAGCTTGCGGTAAAGAATGTGAAAAGCATGACCATGACCACTGCCAGAAATGTGCTGAAGCATGCTTCAAATGCGCAGAAGCATGCAGAAACGTAGCGTAATATACTGATGTCAGTACGAGAGGAGATTGTATTCAATCTCCTCTCTTTTCATTTTATATATGTTCTCTTAAATAAAATGATATATATATAGGGTGTCATTCTAAAGATTTTTGCTCATCTCCACGTAAAAAGAGACGTTCAAGTTTTAGCACTTGAACGTCTCTTTAATATATTAATAAAATGTAACGGACAGTGAGGGATTCGAACCCTCGATACGGGGTTGCCGTATACACGCGTTCCAGGCGTGCGCCTTAAGCCGCTCGGCCAACTGTCCATGATTTAAAACAGAAGTGAGCTGGCTCACTTCTGAGGTATGACCCGTACGGGACTCGAACCCGTGTTACCGCCGTGAAAGGGCGGTGTCTTAACCGCTTGACCAACGGGCCATGGCTCCACAGGTAGGACTCGAACCTACGACCGATCGGTTAACAGCCGATAGCTCTACCACTGAGCTACTGTGGAATCATAAAAATGGAGCGGGTGATCGGAATCGAACCGACGACATCAGCTTGGAAGGCTGGGGTTATACCATTTAACTACACCCGCATTTAATTAAAATAAGGGCGGCTGATGGGGCTCGAACCCACGCATGCCGGAACCACAATCCGGTGTGTTAACCACTTCACCACAACCGCCACAATAATAAATGGTTCAGGACGGAATCGAACCGCCGACACTGTGAGCTTCAATCACATGCTCTACCGACTGAGCTACTGAACCTAATTTGTAAATATGTAATAATCAAAAATGGCGGTCCCGACGGGAATCGAACCCGCGATCTCCTGCGTGACAGGCAGGCATGTTAACCGCTACACCACGGGACCTTTTATGTAAAAAAATTGCGGGAGGTGGATTTGAACCACCGACCTCCGGGTTATGAGCCCGACGAGCTTCCAGACTGCTCTATCCCGCGCTAATATTATTTGCGTCTTTTTCAACGCCTGATATATATACTATACTTTCCGGCATACATTTTCAAGCGCTTTTGCTGATTTTATTGCGTAAAATTTACACTTTCATTAATTTTATAGTTTTTAAGTATACTTATTACATTTGGGGTAAAGGAGATAAACAACTCAAGGAGGATTGCTTAATGAGTGAATTCAAACACGACAATATTTCCATATGGTCCGATACTGTAGAACTTCCTTCCTACCCAAAACTTGAAAATGATATTGAAACCGAGGTTCTTGTCGTCGGGGCCGGCATAACCGGTCTGATGAACGCCTACCAGCTTGCCATGAAAGGCTACAAAGTCACTGTCATTGATACAGATTATATACTCGGTGGCACAACCGCCAACACGACAGCACGCATCATGGCCCAGCAGGGACTGCTCTACAGTCAGATCATGAAGCAGAAAGATAAGGAAACGGCACGCCTCTACTATGATTCCCAGATGGATGCTATTGATGAAATGGAGGCTATCGGCAAAAAGCACAATATAGATGGTGACTTCAGGAGAGTTGATGGTGTCATATATGTCGAGGAGGAAGCGTCAGTCAGTGCGCTTGAAAAGGAAGCTGAAGCCTATCAGGAACTCGGCATAGATGGTACTCTATTGAAGAAAGAACTGGATTTTCCTTTTGAAACCTCAGCTGAACTCGTTATGCGCAATCAGGCGGAATTCCATCCCCTCAAGTATTTGAAGGGCATCCTGGAAGTGCTCGAGGAAAAAGGTGTCAAGATATATGAACATACACGGGGGAAATCTCTGGATGGGGATACTTTGACAACGAATGACGGGGACAATATATACTTCAAGCAACTCATCATTGCTACCCACTTCCCCTTCCTTGACTACCAAGGGTTCTATTTCAACAGCTTCAAGATTAATCGATCCTATGGTCTGGTGGTCACCACTTCCACACCCCCGCCTGAAAACGTATCTCTTAGCGGCCACGATGGACCAAGTCTGACGACAAGGCATATAATGGGTGCAGATAATGAACTGCCCACCCTCCTTTTCGGTGGTATGGGACACATGTCCTACATGGAAAAGGATATGATCGATCAGCTTGAAAAGCTGAGACTCTATGCCGACCAGAAGACCAGCAACCACGAACGCCTCTATGCATACAGAGCACAGGATCTGATGACGGCAGATTCAATGCCATTCATCGGGTATTTTGATAAGGACCACGATAACAGATTTGTAGCAGCCGGGTTCAACAAGTACGGCATGACAAATGGCGTGCTCTCCTCCATGATCATCTCCGATCTGATTGAAGGAAAGGATAACCGCTATCATGATATCGTCAGCCCTCAAAGAAGCAAAGGTGTATTCCAGCAGCTTAAACAGCACGCAACGACACCAATGGAAAGTATGAGTATCGAAACGAAGAATATGCTGAAGAACTATCCGAGTGCTGATGAAGTGGACCTTTCAGCCGGTGAAGGCGCAGTCGTAAGGGATGGAATGATGAAGAAAGGCCTTTATAGGGATGAGAACAGCAATGAGTACTACGTCGTCGACAACCGCTGTACACACATGGGATGCAGCCTCAGCTGGAACCAGCCCGACAAGACATGGGACTGTCCTTGCCACGGTTCCCGCTTCAACTTCAAGGGCAATGTGATTGAAGGACCAGCAACCACCGACCTTGATGTCGAGGTGAAAAAAACGAATGACTAGTCCTGTCTCTCCCTGGTGATATAATCTAGGAAATCCTCTACCGATACTGAAATCCGGACCAAACAGATAGCGGGTGGGATCTTTTAAAGATCCCACCCGCTATCACTCTATTATAAGCAAAGGTATTCCGGTCTAAGGACCGGTCTACTCTCTAGTCGATTTTGACCCATTCCTCTGCCCATTTTTCAATATCTCTTAACACCGGTTCGAGAGAACGCCCTCTTTCTGTTAGAGAATACTCTATAACTACAGGCGTCTCCGGATAGACATCCCTTTTTATGAGATCTTCCTGTTCCATATCTTTAAGTCTGTCGGAAAGTACTTTGCCGCTTATACCAATTGCAGCCTGTATTTCACCAAAACGCTGAGGTGCCTCGAGCATCTGATAGATGACCAGTGCCGTCCATCTCTGGCTCAGCATCGTCACAGCCTTTTCAAACTTTGGACAAAGAATTGATTTTTTCAAAATATATCACATCCTTACATGCATATTGTATCACATTTCACTACTATACATAAAGATACTTTTTTACTTTACATATCGTTATTACTAATATATAGTTTGTTACAAATGATTAACGATAAGGAGAAAAAAATGACTTTCCATACACCACCTGCAATATATGTTTCCCACGTGAAAATAAATGTATCGGATATGGAATCCGCACTCGCCTTCTATACCCGCCTGCTCGGTTTTTCAATACTTGAGCAGAATGACAGGGAAGTCCATCTGACAGCAGATGGGAAGACCTGCTTTCTTACATTGAATGTACCGGATCACCCCGTTGAAAAGAAGAAGACGACCGGTCTGTACCATTTTGCAATACTGCTGTCCGAAAGATCGGACTTGGCAGCACTAGTCATCCACCTCGCCAGGAATAATGTCGCATTGGGTGCTGCCGACCATAGCGTGAGTGAGGCCATCTATCTGAACGATCCGGATGGAAATGGAATTGAAGTCTACGTTGACCGCCCTTCTGAGACCTGGCTTTGGCGCGGAGACAATGTGCAGATGACTACGGAACCACTTGATTTCGAAGAGATGTCGAAGACACTTCGGCCTGATCAGAAGTGGGAGAAGATGCCGGAGTCTGCAATCATGGGACATCTTCATCTCCATGTTTCCGATTTGTCTCCGGCCGTTATCTTCTACACCACAGGCCTTGGTCTTGAGATTGTCAGCGAATTCATGGGCAGTGCGGTCTTCATGTCGACCAGTCGATACCACCATCATGTCGCTGTCAATGCATGGAATGGCACCGGCGTACCACAGCCTGAACCAGGAAGTGTCGGTCTTGATACCTTCACCTTGGCCTACCCTGATCAGGACGCACTCGATGCCGCTGTGAAGCGTCTCAGTAGCCTGGGGTATGATGTTTCCGATGAAGATCACTCGATGATCTCGGTGGATCCTTCAGGCAACAAAGTAAAGATGGTTACCCGCTGAATATGAATAGATTGAACAGTACCCTGCAAATTCATATTGCAGGGTTTTTAGTTTGATTTTTCATCTGAAGGGAATAACCATCTATCTAATAATGGAGGTCATTACACATGTATAAAAATCAATACAAACCATTCAAAACGATTGAAGATGCAAAAATCTATCTCGAGAACTACATCGACCTGAAAAACTATACTGTCATTTCCAAAACTGACCTGTCGGAACTTAAAAACGATTTCTCGGATATCAACATCATCGATCAGCACTCGGACAACGCCGATCGTGATATAGAAAAACTGGATTACGATGAAGGCAGCAGAAAAGATCTGATGACACATTATGAAAACGGTGCAATCATCATCTTCGAAGGTCTGAACACGGAAGACACAGACTCCCCTGAGATGGACGCTGTAGGAGAAAAATCCACTAATGTAGTTCCCAGGGATGAGTATGACACCGAAGTGTTGGATGTAAACAGCGGTGAAAGAACCATGGTGAGTGTAGAAGATAACAATCCTGACATGATAACGGAAGATGAAGAGGAATACTTCAAGAAGCATGATGATGAAGAGGAGCAATTTATCAATAGGTAAGCGAACTGGTTCTCTTTTCAATACGCTAGGGATTATATTTATCTAAAAGGGAGGATTAAAACCTCCCCTTTTTATTTCCTGATTCTATTGACATTTCCTCCGGTATGAGTCTATCCTACGTCTGCACAATTTTAAGCTGTATTTTCGAATGGCTTAATGTATTTATTGCAAGTAAGTTCAATAATCGAGATGCCTGATGCAATTAATATCTAATATGATGATTTAAATACTGTTTGAAAGCATGGTGTATTTATGAGAAAAATGAAACAATGGCAAAGGGGAGACTATTACGTTCAAGAAATCCAAGATAAAAGAGACATTCACG
This sequence comes from Salinicoccus hispanicus, assembly GCF_009831115.1. GTDB lineage: Bacteria > Bacillota > Bacilli > Staphylococcales > Salinicoccaceae > Salinicoccus > Salinicoccus hispanicus. The sequence goes on from NZ_WUUK01000001.1 coordinate 885,618, forward strand.
AATTCAACGTAATATTGAATAATGAAGTGATTGTAACTATAATGCCAGATGATATAACTGAAATGAACGAAACGATTCGTAAGTTGGATGAGAACGAATCCATGATTAATGTAAAAGATAAGAATGGAGAGAGTTTCAACCTATGACATTCACTTCTTAATCATGATATAATCGTGAAATCGTTTAGAATCTTTAATATGGCTGGTGTAGTAATCCCGATCAAGTAAAGCATGTGAGATTAACTTCTTGTTAGGAATAGAAACCACAATACTTGCCTGTTAAAAATCAACGAACTACAATCACGTTTGATACCATTCAACAATAAAAAGCAGAAAACTGGAAACTCAGTGAACATATATAGGTATGGCACTGCACAATAAAAGGATGTGTATTGATACTTTAGGAGATGAAAGCATGACAGAACCATTGGACCACCAATCAACAGGATATTTTGTTGAAGAGTACGAATCTGTCGAAAAATTGTTGTGTGAACGGGGATGGACACTGGAAGAATGTCTTGAAAGAATCAATGATCCACAACATATCATTAAGGATTTTCCTGTCGTTGTCTATGAGAATCCAGATCTCTCGATATTTAAACTAGGATATTTAGAAGAAGGACTGACACCCTTGAACGTACTCGATGGTTTAAAAAGAAGTATCATTTAAAAACGAACTTGATGTTCGTTTTTTTATTTTTCTAGTCTTTTTGTCGTGTGGGTGATATTAATTGAAGTCTATAAATCAAAAAAATTTTCTGCAACATTCAGGGGTATGCTATTATCAATAACTTAGGGGGATATAATATGGCTTCATTTAAAGAAAGAGCGAATCACTCAAGGTACACAAAAATTTTAGGATCGATCTTTGTTCTACCTATCATTGCCCTGTTGGGATTTCTTGACGTCATCCCAGTATCGACTGAAGTAGCCTGGATTGCTCTAGCTGCTTTTGCAGTTGGGGTCGTTGTCCTTATTGTAAAGTTCAAAGGGAAAAATCCTGCTGACCAAATGGATTGAATCCATTCTTAAGATGCATGAGGGGTATGCATTAAAAATAGTTACCTTGATGCATTAATCAAGTATGTAGTGATACTACCCGCTTGTAAACAGAAGAATACAATAAATTCAGATATACTGAAGATATCAATGTTCAGTCCGGAACTTCAAACCGCTAGCGAAGGCAGGCCGCCTCTCCTGTTCATGCCTATCAATCTCCTCTTTAGGCACGAACAGGGTATCTTCGCAGACCAAAAGTGGATTGCACTTTTTGGTTCTCAATCACGCACCCAATGTTTTGTACCATTCGCCACAGTAACAAATTGCTGACACATGATCATCGCACTCCCCTTAGCGAGCATTACAATCCAGCAGCCCCATTGGTTTCTTTCTATGAGATTGAAACGCCGTCACCATCCACCTGAAAAGAATACTCAGATGCACGATATCATTGAATTTTTAAATAAAACAAACGTATTGAGTAACAGAGAAAAATCGAAGTAAATAAGATTGAACTGCAAGTGTTTTCTTTTTCCCGTGCTATAATGGGTATAGGCTGTTTCCAGGAGGATTAATAATGGTCGATAAAAGCATAGAAATGCAATATAAGATCAATGAAGTCAGAGAGAAATATGCTGCTTTAATTGACTATGAAGAAGTCAAATTAACAGCCCCCAATCTCGCAGAAAACAAACGCGAAAAATTAGCGATGGACATTATACAGTTAGAAAAGGCAGAGGTGCTCGAAATTGAGCGAATATATAATAGATATAACCATGCTCACAAACGGTAGATGCATCCATATAGAGGAGATCAGAGAGATGCACAATAAAGAAGAGATCGAAGGAATCGGAACAGGATACTTCGTTGAAAGATATGACTCGTTTGAGAAATTATTATGCGAGCGTGGCTGGACACTCGAAGAATATATAGAACGGATTAACGATTCAAGTCATAGACTGATTCAAAACCTGCCTGTCATTGTTTATGAGAATCCTGAACTTTCACTTTTTAAAGTAGGATACCTTGAAGAAGATGCGACTCCAATGAAAGTTCTTGATACATTGAAAGGAACCATATAGTTTTTATCAGCGGACTCTGTGTCCGCTTTTTTTATACACTTTTAAATGGACACCAAGACTGCAAAAAGGATGCATCCCATGCTGAAATAACTACACTAGAGAATATATTAGAAGCATATGATCTTTCGAATCAAAAAATAATTGAAGTTATAAACAACTAAAAGATACTTGAAAGCGTATGCTTCAAGGTTTACAGAGGACGCTTGGGGTCAATATGGGGCCAAAAAGGGGACAGACAAAATAAAAACCCAGTAACCACGGGGGTTACTGGGTTTGTAGCGGAGATGGAGGGATTTGAACCCTCGCGCCGCAGAACGACCTACACCCTTAGCAGGGGCGCCTCTTCAGCCACTTGAGTACATCTCCATGGCTCCACAGGTAGGACTCGAACCTACGACCGATCGGTTAACAGCCGATAGCTCTACCACTGAGCTACTGTGGAACAATGTTATTTTTCAATCGAACATTTACAATTATAACAATTCCACACGTTTTTTCAACCGTTATTTAACATTTTTTAATTTAAATTTACACCCTGTCCCTGATTTGCAGCCCATTTATGTAGTTGATGTACGAATGATAGATGGATTCATTGATCTGGGCGACTTCTCCCCTGCCCGCCATGGGGTACTGAAAGTGCATATTCATCTCTTTCTTTTGATACTTTTCCTTCTGCTGGTTGAATTTATAATGAAGTTTCAGTGCATTCAGATACTGGTTATTGAAAGAAGCGTAGGATATATCGATGATCCGCTCTTCATTATTTGAAAACTGCACACGTGTCATCCCTTCGTCATTCGAATAGGATTGAATGTGCTTGATATTGAACCAGTTGTTCTCACTGACCCTGTCGGAATGTGTGCAGAAGTAGATGTATGATCCAAACAGGTCGACTATGATCGGCACTTTGCTTGTGATGCCGGTAAGCGTTTTACTCAAGTCCTTACGCGCTGCATAGTTCTGTGAATGGTTTCTACAGTTACGTTCAATCAGCTTATTCGGTGTAAGCCTGCAGTCGATGCCTTCCCCATATGCTTCCCCAACTCTGCTTTCAATGTAGCTCCCGTTAACGACCGGCACAATGTACATCGTTTCCTCATGTATCTGATAATGTAATCTGTTCATCATGATCCCCTTTTTCAAATATTCCAACATCTTCATGATATCACATAAGTTTATAAATGTTAACTAAATATAATAATGATGTTAAATATTTACTTCATGTAGTAAAATTACAATAATAAATAATCTAAATATTCAAAACTTAGTTTGACCAAACCTATTTCGTGTTATATAATTTGTAACAACCAAATGATGAAGGGGGATTTAGGGATGAATAAACAAGTATACCCGGTTAACCAGTTGCGTGTCTTCATCAATACAATCAACGACCTGTCCGCTGAACTGCTGCTCCAGGAAGCTATGGATGACTACAATCGCAATAGATACAATGAAAAGATTGAAGAGGCACTCATAGAGAAGGATCAGGAGAAGTTCATGACCTATACATCACTGCTGAAGGAATTGACAAATGAAGATGAAGACGACGCTCAATAGACAAGAAAAAAGCTGACTTTCAATTTGTACAATGTACATATTATTGAGAGCCAGCTTATTTTTTTATGCGATGAGATTTAAAAACTCTTCCCGTGTAATTCTGCCTAGATAGAAACTGATATCCAGATCGTCAAGCGCACGATCGATTGCTTCCTTGTTATGCTCTACACCGACAAGCTTCTCTTCAATGACATCCACTTCCCCTACTCCGAAGAAATCACCGAAAATTTTAGCCTGTTCAATTCTGCCTTTTCTGACATCCAATCTGACATCCAGCAGACCTGCATCGAACTTGTGGGAAGCGTTGAAGTTGTACTTCGGATTTCTGCCGTAGTTCCAGTCCCATGTCTGATACTTTTCCTCGGCCAGCTTTCTGATCTTTTCCCAATCTTCTTCTGTCAGTACATATTCTTCGATATTGTCTTTGCCGTTAAAAATATACTCTAGAATCTTCTCTTTGAATACCTCGATATCAAGTTTATCTTCCATATAATCATTGATATTGGCAACTCGGGATCGGACTGATTTTATACCTTTTGATTCGATTTTCTTAGGGTTCACCTTCAAGGCATTCTGCACTTCGGAAATATCACTATCAAGCATGAGTGTGCCATGCGAGAACATCCTGCCCTTCAGGCTGAACATTGCGTTGCCGGAAACTTTCTTGCCGTCGATCTCAAGGTCGTTTCTGCCGGAAAGCTCTGCGTCTACTCCCATATCCTGCAGTACATCAACAATCGGCTGGGTGAACTTTCTGAAGTTGTGGAAACTTTCACCATCATCTTCAGTGATGAAGCTGAAATTCAAGTTACCTTCATCGTGATAGACTGCACCGCCTCCGGATACGCGGCGAACGACTTTAATACCATTCTCCTGGATATATGACTCATTGATCTCCTCGATGGTATTCTGATTCTTGCCGATGATGATTGATGGCTGATTGACATAGAATAGGAAATACGAATCATCTGTCGGAATTTCTCGCAGTACGTATTCCTCCATGGCCAGATTGATCATCGGATCTGTAATATTGTTGTTTGATATGAACTTCATTGAATCTGCCTCCTTAAGAAAATGCCCTGATATTATACATGATAACATCCAGGGCATTTCTTGCCATCTTATTAGTCCAGTGATTCCACCGCTTCTTTTGCCTGCCTGATGCAGTCCGGCAGTCCGACACCGCTATGGGAAGCGCCTGTCAGCACCACTCCCGGATAATGTTCAGCCATATAGTCATGAATACCGCTGATCATTTCCTTATGCCCTACCTTGTACTGTGGCATGGAGTGCTTCAGTCTGGTCACGATTGTGAATTCCGGTTCTCCGTTGATTGTCATTACATTATCGAGATCCTTGCGTGCCAGACGCACAATATCTTCATCATCCTTCTCATCGACGATGTAGTCGCCGGGACGACCGACATATGCTCTCAGCAATGTCTTGCCCTGTGGCGCGGCATGCGCCCACTTCTTGTTCGTCCATGTACATGCAGTGATGGCAGTATCCATTTTTCTGCTGACTACAAACCCTGTCCCATCGATATCATTCTCCACCTGCTGGTCTTCAAACGCCATGACAACTGTCGCCACGCTTGTCGCTTTCATATGCTTGAAGTATTCGAACGGCAGGTCTTGGAACCATCTCTTATACTGGAAATGAGGCGTCGTCACAATGATGTTGTCATAGGATTTTGCTTCTCCATTGACTTGCATCGTGTAGCCTGAACCATCCCGTGCAATCGATTCAACATCATGTTCAAAGAAAGTGGAGACTCCGTTTTCTTCTATGAAAAAAAGCAGCTCGTCAATAAAGGACTGGAGTCCATGCTTGAACTGCAGAAATTGGCCCTGCTTCTTGCCTTCAGTTTTAGGAGCATTCTTTTTCTGATTGTACATCCCTTTGATCAGGCTGCCATGTGTCTCTTCCATTTCCTTGAAGTTCGGGAATGTAGACATCAGACTCAGCTCATCGATATTAGTGGCGTATATTCCTGATAACAGTGGTTCAATGACATTTTCGAGCATTTCGTCGCCAACTCTATTTCTAAAAAACCTGCCGACAGATATATCAGTATATATCGGCAGCGGCTTCTTCAGGAAATCAAACCCTGTTCTCAGTTTGGCACGGGCTGACACGAGGTCTGTCGTCAGAAATGGGGCCAGCTCGGTCGGTATACCGAGCACTGCACCTTTTGGCATTGACGACAGCTTGTTATTTACATAGATATATGAAGTGCCCGTCTGATTGCGGACAAGATCATCACCAAGGCCGATCTCTTCAGCCAGTTCAGTCATTATCTGCTTTCTGGCCAGATACGATTCAGGACCGAGCTCGATTGTATATCCATCCTGACGGTGGGTTCTGATCTTTCCGCCCGCCCGATCGCTCTTTTCGAAAAGATCCACTTCAACATCATCATGCTTCGACAAATAATGTGCCGCCGACAATCCTGTAATACCGGCACCTATAACTGCTACTTTTCTCACTATAATCAGCCTTCTTTACTACAGTTTATTGATTTCGTTGATCATCGCCTGGATGTAGCGCTCGTCGGTATTCGGCATCTTCGGTCTATGATAGCCGGCACCGACTTCATCACATACATCCTTGCATTCCACATCATTATCGAAAAGGACTTCCAGGTGTTCACAGACGAAGCCTACAGGAAGATAGACGAAATGCTTGTATCCGTGTTCTTCATGCAGTGCTTTTGTCAGATCCTGTACATCCGGCCCGAGCCATGGATCCGGCGTATTGCCTTCCGACTGCCAGCCGACATGGACATTCTTAAGGTCAGCACTGTTCTTGATGAGTGCTGCCGTCTCTTCGAGCTGGTCCGGATACGGATCGTTCTGCTCCTTGATCTTTTCTGGCAGACTGTGTGCACTGATAACGATGGCTGTATCTGCCAGTTCGGATTCAGGCACTTCTTCAAGTGAGGATTTGACCGCTTCTGTCCAGAAGTCGATGAATGGCTGCTGGTGATAGTAGGACTCAACAGATTTGATTGAGATGCCGTACTTTTCAGCTTCTTCCCGAGCCCTCTTATTATAGGAGCCGACAGAAAAGTTGGAGTAGTGCGGTGCAAGTACTACAGATACCGCTTCTGTAATTCCATGATCATGCATGGATTCCACAGCTTCTTCAATGAATGGATCGATGTGCTTGAGACCGATGAAAAGTTCATACTCTACTTGATCCTGAGAGTCATTCAACTGACGGTGAAGCGCTTCTGCCTGTCTTTTTGTCGTATCAGCCAGTGGAGAGATGCCACCGATTGCCTCATAGCGATCCTTCAGATCCTGCAGCGCTTCCTCCGATGGTTTTCTGCCACGACGGATATGAGTGTAGTATGGCTCAATATCCTCTTCTTTGTACGGGGTGCCATATGCCATTACCAGCAAACCTTTTTTCTGTTTCATTTCAATCACTGTCCTTTACTGTATTCATGTACAAATGTTGTGAGTTTCTTCAGTGTTTCGGGATCGACTTCAGGGAATACGCCGTGGCCCAGATTGAATATGTGCCCGTTATTTCCACCCTGGTCTAGAATAGCCTTTGTTTGTTTCTCAATGACATTCCAATCCGCAAGCAAAAGTGCAGGATCGAGATTGCCCTGGAGCGCCTTCTTTATGCCGGCAGCTCTCGCCTGATCGATTGAAGTTCTCCAGTCGAGTCCGATGACGTCGGTCTCGAGACTGTCCCACTCGTTAAGCAGGTGGGAGGCACCGATGCCGAAGATGATGACCGGGGTACCCGTCTCCTTGACACTGCTGACAATCCTTTTCATTGCAGGTGAGAGATAGTATGCATAGTCTTCGCTGTTCAGTGCCCCGCCCCATGAATCGAAGATCTGGATCATGCTTGCGCCCGACTCGATCTGCGCTCTAAGATAGCGGATGTTCATATCGGCAAGCTTGTCCATCAGCTTGAACCATGTTTCCGGCTGGTTGTACATGAGCTGCTTCGTCTTATGATAATTTTTTGAAGGACCACCTTCTATCATGTAGCTTGCGACTGTAAAAGGTGCGCCACAGAAGCCGATAAGTGGCACATTGAGCTTTTCCTTCGTCAGAATTTCGATGGTTTTATAAATATAGTCGAGATCTTTATAGGGATCGAGTTCCCCGAGTTTCTCCACGTCTTTGATGTCGCGGATCGGATTCTGTATGACCGGCCCGACCCCAGGTTTGATGTCGACATCTATACCGATGGGTGCCAGAGGAGAAACGATATCTTTATATAGCACGGCCGCATCCACATTATAGTTTTCAACGGGTGTCGCAGTAAGATACGCGGTCAGTTCCGGCTGGCGGGTAATTTCCAGCAGGGAATACTTTTCTTTGACTTTGTTATACTCCGGCTGACTGCGTCCGACCTGTCTCATGAACCAGACAGGCGTATAATCCGTCTTTTCTCCTTTAGCTGCTTTAATTATCGTATCATTGAACACAGTTTTTTCCTCCAATTTTTATATATCCATCAATATTCTAACACACTGATGATAATTATTATTAATTAGTACATGAATGTCAAAAATTCGATTTATTTTTTTCAGGTTTATCTCCATCTGTATTAAGGGTATAGTCGAAATAAGACTATTTATGAGGTGAACGTAATGATACTACACGTGACAACAGGAACAATTACCTACATGCAGAATCTCAAAGCAAAACATGCGGACGTCAATCTTGCAGCCATGGGGCAGGATGCCGTTCTTTATTACGAAAATGACAGTAGCGACAGTATCTTCAGCTCAAGGCAATCCTATGAAATTGACAATACATCCGGAGAACTGCAGGAGGATAGACCCACCTCCATCCATTTCATTCCGGTCCCTGGAAACAGAAAGGAACCGATGTACGGTCACCTCGCGGATATCAATGAGATCATGGAAAATACAAACGGCGTCATGTCATACCGTATCGGGGAGTCACTGTCGGAAGATGGATTCATCGTACTCATCCAATGGGCAAGAACTTCGACATACAATGATTTCAAGCAGACGAACAGCTACAAGAATTATCTCACCGCCGAAGCACTTGGCAAGTACCGGACGGCGGAGTCACTATTCCATAAGTCGGTCTCTTCAAAACTCTATCTGCCACTGAAAGACAATGAAGCCGACACTGAAGACGAATTTTAAGCGACTGATATGATCAGTCGCTTAATTCTTTTTCTTTTTTATATACAGTTCTGCTCAAGCTTCTGTTGATGATGTAGCCCCATAACGGAAACAGTGCAATAAGGAAGAAATATTCATAATGGATTCCGAGGAATATAAGGCTGAAAAGAATGCTGATTGCAAGAACAAGCTTATGCGAATAGACTACATAGCTTCTCTGGATGAATCCACGATCCACCGGCCAGACTTTCGGCCACAGCAGATAGGCCTGGGCTGTATAGATCTGGGACATCTGAAGTACAATGATATAGATGCCGAACAGCACAATGATGATGGAGAGATAAAGATTGCCGATCCAGACCATGACAATGCCGAACAGCAGAATCAGCCGTAGTATGATCATCGGCAGATCATGACTTCGTGCAAACGTTCTGTAGAATAGGTACTCATACATTTTTTCCTTGCTGAAGGCACGGCCTTTAGGCTGCCACAGGAAAGGATCCAGGTATTTTCTTCTTTTGAACTGCTTGTCGATATGGCTGACATTGGTAAACAGGGCAACATTCCGGTAATAGCTGTTGAGCTTTGATGTCTCATAGTCTATCATGGCGTTCCAGTCAAGGCGTGGGTGGCTTCTGTGCCTGGCATATACAAGCCCACCGCAGTACACTAGACTAGCAGGCAGCAGCCATAATGGACTTTGCAGAATCAGCAATAGGAAAATAAAGCTCACACCGATGAGACTTGCGAGCATCACTGGATTCGACAAGCTGGAGTTTATGACAGCCTTCTTGATATGGAAGTTCAGTATATAGAAGATGATGGCTCCGGCGATGAAAGAGACGATTTCAGCCAGGCTATGCCCCACTGTCAGAAGAAACACAGCAATAGCGCCGCCAACAAGCGGCTTGATGATGCCGAGAGTCAATGAGTATCTATCGGCAGCCGACAGGTACTTGCCGAACTTCGCCTCATAGGGCAGCAGAAAAATGCCGTCCGCCTCTTTCAGCAATGTCCGGTAGGTCGGAATGAGCAGGGTGCTGACCAGAAATGCAGCAATTACATCCAGCCATGCGGACGGTTCGAGGGTCTCCAGCAGACTGAGCAGGGAATAGAGGAAGAATCCGGCTGTAATCGTCAGAAAGATAAGGAAATGACTGTTGAATATGAATTTCCCATAATAGCTTCTTCTCGCTATGTCCTCATTCATCCTGCCTCTGAATAGTTGATCAGACATCCGCAATGCCGCCCCCTGTTATTCTCAAGTACACTTCATCCAGAGTGGCACCGGGCATATTGAATTCCAACCGCAGTGATTCCAGGCTCCCAAGAGCAATCAGACGGCCCTCATCTATGATTGCGAAACGGTCGCAGTATCTTTCCGCTGTCGCGAGGATATGCGTACTCATCAGTATCGAACGCCCTTTATGCTTCTCTTCAACCATCAGATTTATGAGGGACTCTATACCGAGCGGATCCAGCCCAAGAAACGGTTCATCTATGATATATAAGTTTGGATGCGACAGGAATGCACATATCAGCATCACTTTCTGCTTCATCCCTTTTGAGAAATGTGTTGGAAACATATCCACTTTCGTCTCCAGCCTGAATATTTCAAGCAGACGCCCTGAACGTTCCAGTGCAGTGCCTTCATCTATGCCATATGCCATTGCAGTCATCTGGATATGCTCTCTAAGCGTCAGTTCCTCATAGAGCACCGGGGATTCCGGAATGTAGGCAAGCTGTCTGCGGTAGGCTTCTATATCCGTTTCGGCGGTCAAGCCCCCTACTTTGATTTCACCAGAGTGTGGTCTCAGAAGCCCCAGTATATGCTTGATGGTGGTACTCTTTCCGGCACCGTTCAGACCGATGAGTCCGACAATCTCACCCTCCTCTATATTGAAGGAGATATCCTGTATTACCGGTGTCTTCGAATAGCCACCCGTCAGTTGATTTATTTGAAGTACCATATTCGACTTCCTTTTAATTAATATATATTATTTGTATACTTATACTAAACAAATATATCACAACTGAACAATGGAGGTACAACGAATGAGCAAAACTATTTTTGAACAGATTGCAGCTGGTGAAATTCCTGCCAACATCGTCTACGAAGATGAAGTCTGCATTGCATTCACGGACGCTTTCCCACTATCGAAAGGACATACGCTCGTCGTGCCGAGACAGCCGGTGGAAAATATCTACGACCTGGATGAAGAAACAGGCGCCCACCTGATGAAAGTCATCACAAAAGTCGCCAACGCCATCAGAAGTGCTTTTTCGCCGGATGGTCTCAACGTAGTACAGAATAATGGCTCCTATGCATCCCAATCCGTATTCCACATCCATTTCCACCTGATTCCACGGTACAAGGAGGAGTATGATGGATTCGGCTATCAGTGGGAACAGGATCCGAATAAACGGACAGATGAGGAAAAATCCGAAATAGAAAACACTATACGCACCCATTTGAATGCTTAACTCTTCAGGAGTCAGGGTATGTGTAAGAAAAAAAGGACGTGACACTACTATGAAATTCAAAAATATTGCGATCGGTTTTCTCGTAGGTGCAACCGGCGGAACTCTGATTGCAGTACTGAACGCACCAAAGTCCGGAAGTGAACTGCAGTCTTCATTGAAATCTAATTCGGGAAATCTTAAAACACAGATGGACCAGCTTAAAATAGAAGCAAATGAAGTGAAATCATCATTCCTGAAAACCAAGCATGAATCCCAGGAAGTGTTCAATACACTCGGTGACGAAATCAAAGCGATGATCAGCAACTACCAGGCCGACATCAACCCGAATATAGAACATATAAAAGGCGATGTGGAGAATCTCCAGAACAGAGCTGAAGAAGTTCAAGATACGTTCACAAAAAAATAGTGCTCAGGAAGTGGCGGTTGTACAATCATTTGTACGCCGCCACTTTATTGTGCTATATTAATTTCTGTAGCCATAATTAAAGGAGATTTGCAGATGAAGAAGAAATTAGCGCCGATCGTCGTAGGCCTTGGACTTGTAGGGCTTGCCGGCTGTGGGAATGACAACAGCAGCGATAATGCAGCAGAGAATGAAAACGAATTCGGCAACGTACTCGCTACCAGTGATGCTGGCGATGTCACGACCGACGATATACTTAATGAACTTGGAACCGATAATATTGCGAACCGTACATTCCAGCTGACATTGGATAGTATACTGCAGGATAAATACTCTGAAGCAGTCGACCGCGAAGAAATCGAAACCCAGATCAATGAGGAGATTGAAGCAATGGGCGGAGAGGAACAGTTCGCCATGGTACTTCAGCAGCAGCAGCCGGGTATGACTGTCGAAACCTACAAGGAGCAGCGTATCAATAATGCATACCACGATGCGTTCTTCGCCGAGAAATTTGAAGTGACAGATGAAGAAGCAATGGAATCCGTACGGGAAGCGTCACATATCCTTATCCAGACTTCTGATGAAGAAGATGGGCTGAGTGATTCAGAAGCGAAAGAAAAAGCGGAGTCCCTGCTCCAGGAAATAAATGATGGAAGAGACTTCGGGGAAGTTGCCACCGAGGAATCTGATGATACAGGCAGTGCCCAGAATAATGGTGAACTCGGCTATGTACAGCAGGGCCAGATGGTAGAACCATTTGAAAATGCTCTGTTTGAACTTGAAAAAGGTGAAGTATCCGACGTTGTGGAGTCTGAATTCGGATACCATATCATCAAGAGGCATGAGGAAGAAAATATAGACGAAGAACTGGATACGATCAAACCTCAGATTGTCTCCCAGAAAATCCAGGAGAATCAGGAACAGGTTCTCGGATTCTATAGCGACCTGCTCGAAGAATACAATGCAGAGTTTGAAAATGAAGACATCCGTACGTATATTGAAGAAACATACTTGAATGCAGACAGCGAAGCATCCACTGAAGAAGGTTCTGCCGAAGAGTCGACAGAGGAAGCCTCTTCTGAAGAAGCGACGACTGAAGAAGCTTCTACTGAGGAGTCCACTGAGGAAACTTCATCTGAAGAATAAAAAAAGAACGCGGGACATATATATGTCCCGCGTTCTTTGTCGTTCTAGTCGAGCGTTTCCGGCCGATAGAAGAAACGGTTCTCAAGCGGGAAAACCCGCTCTGTAAACTGTCCTTTTTCGGCCTTTTCCACATGCTTGTCCATCATCATCATACGTGCATCGATATTGTCGATAAAATGCAGAATTTCTGCTTCTTTCAGCATCGGCGGCTTCGGAGACCCGTATTCGAGCTTGCCGTGGTGGCTCAGTATCATATGCTTGAGCAGCATGACTTCTTCGCCGTCGATGTTCATGTCTTCCGCCACTCTGGAAATTTCTTCACTGGCAATGACAATATGCCCAATTAGATTTCCTTCAACCGTATACGTCGTCCCCACCGGTCCTGACAGCTCTTTGACTTTTCCAATATCATGAAGGATGATACTGCTGTAGAGCAGACTCCGATTCAAGGATGGATAGATGTCACATAATGCTTCTGCAGTTCTCAGCATATAGTGTACATGATAGGCAAGACCGGAGACGAAATCATGATGATTCGTCATGGCTGCCGGAAAACTCAGGAATTCTTTCCTATACTTACTCAAAATCTGTCGTACAATCCGCTGCAGGCTGCCGTTTTCTATCTTTATTACATAGTCCATGATGCTTTCATACAAAGTATCTTCATCAATCGGCGCCTTTTCCACAAAATCTTTAGGATTCAGGTCATCCGCTTCAGTGGCTGTTCTGAATGCAGCGATCTTCATCTGCTTCTTATTCCGATAGTCGATGACGTCCCCTTTGACCTTGATGAGTGTCTCCGGTTGCAGGACCTCCATGTCTTCACGGGAGACCGACCATAGCTTCGCTTCGATATCACCTGTACGATCCTGAAGGAAAAGTGTCATATACGGCTTGCCCTGGGATGTGACACCTTGCTGGCTCCTCTTTATCAGGTAGAATGATTCAACCGTATCGCCTGGTTTCAATTTGGATATACTATTCAAATTCAGCACCTCATTTTACTCTTTCTTTAAGTTTGACCGTCTGGGAGGAAGAAATGGCATTGTCCAGGTTGCATGTAAAGTACAGCACCTGATCCTTAACTTCACTGCGCAGATAGTCCATGATAATTTTTTTGCGCTCCTTGTCGAAATGGACGAAAGCATCGTCGATGATGAGCGGCAGCTGATAGTACCCTTTCAATGCCTTGATCAGGCTGAGTCTCAGGCTGATATAGAGCATCTCCTTGGTCGACTGTGACAGTTCAAGCGGATGGAAAAGCTGTCCATTGACATGTCTTACCTTGATGCCGTCCTCATCATAGATGACGTTGATATAGCGTCCCCGTGTCACTTTCTCGAAAATGCTCCGCGCTTCCTCGATGACTACAGGCAGTCTTTCATCCTTGATTGCCTTGATATGTGTTTCTATAAGGATCCGGATATAGTTCAGGGACATGTATTCCTGTGACAGGTTCTGGATGAAAGTCTTCTTCATTTCAAACTGGTGATTGACCTCACTCAGCTTGCCGTCGCTCTCCAGGTTGCTGATTTCAGAATTCAATTCTGCAAGGATTTTCTGTTCATCCTGGACCTTCTGGTTGAACTCTTCTATCTGTCCTGAAATGTTATCTTCCTCTTCCTTCAGATCAGCAAGAAGGAATTTCGACAGTTCATTCCTCGTATCATAATCGAAATGCTCCTCTTCAAGCTTTTCACTCAGTTCCCTGAATCGTTCAATGTTGCTGTGGTATTCCTGATACTTCCTAGCGAAATAATAGTACTCTTCTTCATCCTCTGCATCAACATAGTCGAAGAGCTGGACAATCTCCGCACTGCCTGCACTATTCCTTTCGGAAAGTACTTTGATTTCATTCTCAAGCAGGCCGATCTGATCTTTGAGTCTATTATGGTGGTTTTCATCCTTGTACATTTTTGAAACCATGCTTTTAATATCGTAGAAAATGGTACTGTCATCATAATGGATATCGAACTTCAGGAGCTCGTCTTTGACTGATCTTTTAAATTCCTTCAGCTCGCGATTGATATTTTCCATTTCCACATTGTGCCTGTTGATCTGATTTCTCTTCTGCTTGATCTCCCTGATGGTATGAATGGCATCGACAATGGTCTTGTTCTCGATATCCGGATTCACTTTCAGATCCTGCTTGATTGCGGCAAGGTCAGTATTCAGTGAATCATGATTGGTTTCCTTCAGTGCCAGCGTTTCCTTCATTTCTTCCAATCTGACATTGGAAGAAATTCTCTTTGTCTTCTGTGTCTTCAGATCCATCTTCAGATCCCTGGCATCATTGAGGTCGAAATCAACATTATTGTTTCTTTTTATTGTTTCAATGACCGCCTTGAGTTCCTTGACTTCGTCTTCATAGTCGTTCCTCAAGGAATCATCTTCCTTCTGGTTCGTCAAAACAAGAAGCAGCATTGTGACGGCACCGATTGCTGCAAAGATGCCACCCATCAGCCAATTTGAATTGAAGAGATAGAATATGCCGGTAATGAGTGCGATGATGCTGATACCGATGATGAGTCCCGACTGTCCCCGCTTGATCCGGTTGCGTTCTTTCTTTTCCCGCTCATAGTCCTTTTCGATGAGCCTGAACATCTTTTCCTTCTCTTTCAGCTCGAACTCCCGATCAGTCACTTCCTTCTTGATGCGGATGCGATCATCGCTGATCTGCTCTTCTTCAAGACGTTCTATATCATGATTCAACTGTTTGACATCCGACTTCAGGTGGTCGATCTCCCGCACAAGGAACTGCTCCTCAAGAGCGACCTCATCAATTTTTGAGAGTACTGTCTGGACAGACTCCTTGACGATGTTCGAATCATCCACTTCATGGTGTTCTTGATTCCAGCCGATATCACGTCTGAGTTGCAGAATTTCTTCCTCCAGTGTTTCAATTGCTGAAGTGAGCCGTGCGTATTCAAGATTCTTCTGCTTGATATCCGGCTCCTTCTTCTGGATGCTTTCCAAATAGGACAATTGGGTCTTATCCGGCAATAGGATGCCTGCCATCTCGTTTTTCAGCACTTTGAGCTTCTCTGACCTGAGCGCGATATCCTGTTTGGTCTGCTGGACCTGGTTTTTCAAAGCTTCATAGCGTTCCAGGCCCTGCTCAGGAAAGATGACGGGATCTATATTCAGCTTGTCCTCAAGTGATTTCCACTCTTTGATGTCCTTATGATACATGACTTCCTTCATCTTCTGCTTGCGCACCGTATCCAGCTGATACAGTGCATTCTTCTTGGCATTGAGACTTTCTTCAGTCTTGATTCTTTCATTGACCAGATGCTTATACTGCTCCTCGGTCTGTTCCAATACTTTGATTCTGCTGGTGATATCAGACATCTCTTCCATTTCCCTATTCAGTTCCGGATTGACGCCATTCTTCTTGTATATGGATTTCATTTCGTTATCGATGGCGCTGAGCATCTCATCATATTCATGGGAGCCGAGTGCACCGGCACGGAGCAGATATTCCTGCAGCTTATCTTCGGTCATGTTCTTATGGATGTCCTGAAGACCGAGTACATCAAATGAGAATATTGAGCGGTACGTCTTCTTGTCGATGAAGTTCAGCTTCTTGATCAGCCAGTCCTCACCTCTCACCGTACCATCATTGAAGTAGACCTTCACATCTCCCTGTACCTTGCCTTTGATACGCTCGATTTCGATGGGACCATCCTCATCCGGGAACTCCACGGTAATCTTGCCGCCATACAGATTATGCATGCGTGGTTCCCTTCTCGGTTCCTGCTCCTTACGTGTCGGAAAACCGAACAGGATCGAATGGATAAATGACTGCATTGTTGATTTTCCGGCTTCGTTTTCTCCGAAAAATTGGATGAAATGCTGATTTGTGTTTATTTCCGTTTCCGTAATCTTTCCATAGCCATATATATTCAGTCCAATAATTTTCATATATCCACTACTTCCTCATCAGCATTTTAAGGCGTTCTTCGCCTTCTTTCAGCAGTTCTTCCTGTTCAATGTCCTGTACGGGCCCGAGGTGCCTGTTGAGTCGCGGGTCCATATAAAGTGCATTCACTGCTTCCTTGAACAGTTCGCTGTTGGAAGAATAGCTCGTTTTTATATCATTGAGCAAGGCAATATTGTCCTGGTTCATGTATTTGAGATGCAGCTCATCGATCCATATGAACTGTCGGATCTCCCTTTCATCCTCCTTCAGGAGTTCGATGACTTCAGTGAAGTCTGCGTCGGAGATTGTCTCTTCGCCATCATATACAAGGTTGAGCTGGATGATATGGCGGCCCTTCTCCCTCAGTCGATGTTTGAATTCGACAATGGTCTGGTATACATCCTGTTTATTCAAGGAATCGATTTCCAGCTGGTATTCTGCAAAGATGAGCTCCTGGACAGGAACAAAGCGTGTATCCAGATAGACATCGTCCCCTTCAACAAGCAGAAAACCTTTCTCTCCATACTCATTCTTATGGCGTCCCTGTATATTACCCGAGTAATGGATGGGAGGAAGATCACTGAGCTGGTCGCGCTGATGGATGTGACCGAGCGCCCAGTAGTGGTACAGTTTATCGTTCAGCACTTCAAGGTTGAATTCCGTATACCTCTCCTGGCTGTAGCGGCTCTTGGCGTACGTCCCGTGAAGTATGCCTATATGTATACCCTGGTTCA
Source organism: Salinicoccus hispanicus (assembly GCF_009831115.1). Taxonomy (GTDB): domain Bacteria; phylum Bacillota; class Bacilli; order Staphylococcales; family Salinicoccaceae; genus Salinicoccus; species Salinicoccus hispanicus. The sequence goes on from NZ_WUUK01000001.1 coordinate 903,072, forward strand.
TTGTGTTGACCGGATAGTCATCCAGTTTGTTCTCATAGGAATCATCGAGATAGTAGCTGAAACCATGCAGGGATACCCGCTCTCCTTTGGCACTGACCATTTCAAACGTCTCCACGTTTTCTTTGAAGACTGTTACATTATCCGGCCAGGAGGTTTTGAAACCATCTGTCAGCGGATCGTGGTTACCATGTATGACATACGCGAAAATACCTGATTCCTTCAATCTTTCAAACTGGCGTTTCATGAATATTTCGGATTTCAGAGTCCGGTTCGCCTGATCGAATACATCGCCGGCGATGATAATGAAATCGACTTTCTCTTCAATCGCAAAATCCATCATTCTTGTAACACTGTTATATGTACTTTCCATCAGTACTTCAAATAGACTGGATGGCATTTTGGAACGTGACTTGAAAGGACTATCAAGATGAAGATCTGCGCTGTGAATGAATTTAACCATATATTTCACCTGACTTTTCATGGGCATTATATTTTAATTATACCAAAAAAAATAAAAGAAAGAGGCCTATAGCAGACCTCTTCATAAATTAATTCTCGTTATTCAGTCCATAGAGTTCTTCTATAGGTTTCATGATTACACGATTCAGATCCTGGATGAGTTCGCTCATTTTCTGTTCTGCTTCCATCAGTGATTTGATATTTTCATCTTTTTCAATATCTTCTGCTGATTTCTGTGCCTGCTGTACTTCCTCTTCAAGGATTTCTTCACCCTGCATCTGTTTCTGCTGCAGATTCATCTGAACCTGTCTGAAGTCATCGAAGAGCTGTTTGGATTCCGGGTTGGAATTCACTTTGCCGTACAGGTCCTTCATATTTTGAAACTCATCTGATTGGCGCAGTGCATCTTCCAATGCATTGGCCTGATCGTATACATTAACTGCCATTGATTAAAAACTCCCTTTAATAAAGATATCTATACTGTAACATAAAACGGCGGCTTATAAAAACACAACGATGAGACCCTGGATGATTCCGATAAGCCCGCCAAGAAAGAAGCCGAGCAATGTGATCATCCGGAATTCCTTACTTGAAATCTCCATTACAAGTTCTTCTATATGACTGAGTTCGAAACTGTCGATCTGTTTCTTGATGACTTCTGCAAGCTGGAGTTTTTCGACAATCCTGCCTGTATTTTTCTGCATGTATTCTATAATGTTATCACGCAGCTGGTATTTGCCGCGTTCTTTGAAAGACTCGAACATTTCACGGTTGAATTCCGCAATCGGATAATCCAGTATCCCTTCTATGTCAATCTGTTTTCTAAGTACATCGTAGACACTATGGACGAGCTTTTCACGATCACTATCGGAAATCAGTTCATCCACCCTGCTGTTTTTGATCTTTTCATATTCATCATTGATGATGCGCACCTGGATACCGCTCATCTTGGGGTGGTGGATCAGCTTGTTCAGCTCATTCCGTATATTGTCGACGATTGTTTCCTTGGACATCAGGTATTTGAGTGACCGGGCCAGTCTGCCTCGGTTTTCAACGAATTCATCGGTCATGGTATAGAGGTCCCGATACCCTTTCTCCGAATTGATATATTCTTCCACCTTCGCAGTAATTTGGGGCTGCAGGTCACTGATCTTGCCATCCAGCGTCGTCATGGCGTCCTCCGGCATCAGTGTGTCAATCCTACGGCCATAGAGATTCACGCCTTCTTCATCGACTTTCTCTCTGAGCTTGTCGTTGAAGCCCTCCACAACCTTGTCCGCCAGTCCATCATTAAGGCGGTTCATGAAGTATCTCAGCGTCAGTTTCTCGGATTCAATCGTTTCTATCTGTCGATCAATGAACAGCATGATGAAATTCTGTGTCTCACGACTCCCAAGCTTCTCTATGAAAGCATCCGGCGTCAGCAGATGCTTCGTAATGATCTGACCCATTTTGACAGATGCTTCCTCGCGTCTGCGCGGAATGACACCCGGTGTCAGAGGAAGACGTCTGCCAAAGAGGTATTTTGCTTCATAGGGTCTGAACAGCATACGGATCGCCAGCATGTTGGTCAAACCGCCGATCAGTGCGCCCAGCACTGTCATAATTATGATCTGAAAACCATCATTCAAGGAATAGCCCTCCTTCTCTTGCCATAATCCTACACGAAACCAAAACAAAAAGCACCTCCCGGTGCTTTCGAATGATCAGACAGGCTGCAGATCCGTCTGTCTCATGAAATATGTTTTGATTTCTCTTTCAATATATGAGGCATGAACCGGCTGGTTCATGGTGTTTAGAACTCTATATATCTTATTGTTTTTATTGTATTGCAGACGGAAACCGTTCTTTCTGTCCAGGTCGTCCCAATATAGTGCTTCACCTTCGTAATTCGGATAGACACAGTGACCTCTTGATATCACTTGCGCCAGTTCCAGTGGATCTCCTCCGAAAGAATTGGTCAGGACTTCACTATCCCTGAAGAGTGCACAAAGCGAGATGCATGTCGTCCAGTTGGGAAGGATACGTTCTTTTTCGATCTGTACGAGCGTCTTTTTGGAGAGCCCGATTGTCTGACTCATGGAATCCTGCGTATAGCCGGCTTCTGTCCTGACAATTTTAAACTTGGACTGGAGCATCTCCGTAAAAGTCTGTTTATCCATTCTTTTCTTCCTTTCACTCATATCGGATATTGTAAAATTTCCATTCTATAATAATACACTTTTAATATAATAATATATTTCACGATAAATTAAAAGAGCATATATTGAAATTCACTAAGTGTTCAATATATGCTCCTATTTAATTTTACCATCTAAAGTTCTATGCTTTGCTTTCGGCAGCCTCTTCGCGTCTTGTCTGCTGCTCATTGATGACCAGTGCAATCGCTGCATCTCCAGTCACATTGACCATGGTACGCGTCATATCGAGCAGCCTGTCAATACCGATGATGATACCGATTGCTGCCGGGTCAAGCCCGACTGCCGTCAGAACCATTGCCAGCATGACGAGACCAACTCCAGGGACGCCGGCTGTACCGATACTGGCAACAGTCGCAATGATGACTACTGTCACCATCTGCATGATCGTCAGATCAATTCCAGAGAGCTGGGCGATGAAGACCGTGGCCACACCCTGCATGATGGCTGTGCCATCCATGTTGATTGTAGAGCCGAGCGGCTGTACAAAACTGGATATGCTTTTACGGATCTTCAGATTTTTCTGCGCAGTTTCAAGTGAGATCGGCAATACAGCACTTGAGGACGAAGTACTGAATGCTACACCCATTGCCGGAGCAAAGTTTTTGACGAACCAGATGAAACTTTTTTTCGCAAGAAACTGGACGGCTGATCCGTAGACAACCACAAAATGGATCAGGAGTGCAAGCAGTACGCATAAGAAGTACATGCCGAGCTGCTGGATTGCCCCGAAACCTGCCTGTACGAAAGCTGTGGCTACGAGCCCGAACGCCCCAATTGCTGCAAAGTATTTCATGATGGCCAGAACGATCCACATGACGACATCATTCGCCTGTTCGAACAATGAAACCAGGCCGGTAGTCTTATCCTTGATGGCAATCATTGCAATACCGATGAAGATGGCGAATGTGATGATCTGCAGCATACTCTGTGTACCCATCGCCTCGATGACATTGGTCGGTATCAGATTGATCAGTGTCTGGTCGAACCCTTGCTGTATTGCTTCACCTGTGGCACCACCTTCAAGCTCAGTTTCACGGTATTCCGATACTTCTTCGGAATCAAGCAGCGGGGATTGTCCTTCCCCCGGGTTCAGGAGGTTGGCGACAGTCATGGCAATGGTGATTGCCAATGCTGTACTCACCAGGTAGAAGGCCAGTGTCTTGATGCCGATACCACCAAGCATCTTTGGATCACCGACGTTGACTACTCCGAGAACAATCGAAATGAATACGACAGGGACAACCATCATGAATATCATATTCAGAAACAGCTGGCCCAGCACGTTGAATATGTACTGGTCGATCCACTGTACCCATGCCTGGTCGGCCATCAGGTTGAATACCGATCCAACAATGATGCCGAGAATAAGGGCGATGACAATCTGTATTGTCAGTTTATTTCCTACTTTCATATTAACCCTCCAAATCTTGAAACTCTTATTCTGATTATACTGTCTTGTACCAGCGCTTGCAAACTGAAAGTGTAAACGTTTCCTTATCCTTTACGACGGGGACGGTCACAGCTCAACAATATTATATTTGATGGCATAGATGACAGCCTGTGTCCGATCGGAAACTTCAAGTTTATTCAGTATATGACTGACATGTGTCTTCACAGTCTTTTCGCTTACATAGAGCGCCTCGCCAATCTCCTTGTTCGATTTTCCTTTGACGATTTCTCGCAGCACTTCTATCTCACGGGCAGATAGCGCATTTTTCTCATGGGGCATATCCCCTTCCCGGTCGATGACTTCAAGAATATTCGGATGGATCACCTTCTCCCCTTCGATCACCTTTATGATCGAATCGATCAGTTCCTCAGCTTCCATCTCCTTGATGATATACCCATCTGCATGGGCTGCAAATACAGGACGTATATATTCTTCACTTGTATAGCTGGATAGGACCAGCACCTTGATGCCCGGGTAGTGGCTCTTGATGGTACGTGTCGCTTCGATTCCATCCATTTCCGGCATGACCAGATCCAGCAGTATCAGATCGGTCTGTGCATGATTGGCCTTCAAGTATTCCAGTACTTCCTGGCCTGTGCTGAAGTCATCCAGCACATTGATGTCTTCAGTGGTGGACAGCAGGAACTTCATCCCCTCCCTGACGATATGGTGGTCATCCACCAGGATGATATTATACATCTACTCACTCCTTCGAGGGGACGCTGATGATGATGCGCGTCCCTTTATCTGTTTCCGATATGATTTCAAACGTGCCGTCAAGCTTATGGATTCTCTCCTTCATATTTGACAGACCATAGCTGAATTTCTTCTGCTCAAGCGCATCAAATCCCCGGCCGTCATCTTCAATGATGACCCGAAGCGCCTTTTGACCTGCATTCATTCTGATGGATGCAGAATCGGCACCGGAGTGCTTTCTGATATTGTTGAGACTTTCCTGAATCACCCTGTAGAGTCCGATTTCCACCCGGTCGGACACATCATAGAAGCCATCGACCTGGACTTCGATATCAAGATCAAGAAGCTCTGCGTATTTTTCCACAGCGTCGATGATGCCATTTTCAAGACCGATCGGCTTCAGCTGCCAGATCAGTGCCTTCATCTCCTTCATCGCATGCTTTGAAGTATGCTCGATTGAATCGAATGCACTCCTGAGCTTATCCTCATCCTTCATGCTTTTGGCTGCATGCGAGGTGATACCGATCGAGAATAGCATCTGATTGACGGAATCGTGCAGATCGCGCGCAAGCCGCTGCCTTTCCCGGATGATCATGTTCTCCTGCTCCTGGGCAGTCAGCTCGATCCGTTTCAGTGTTGAACCGATCTGGAATGCGACGGATTCAAGCAGATCAAGTTCATCCTGGCTGAACTCTTCCCTGTGCGGACTCGCAACATTCAGAAGACCGAAAGATTCATCACCGGAAATCAGTGGTACTGTAGCGTGATGGGTGATGCCGTTATTCTCCTCCGGATAGTCGATCCGTGCCTTCTCAAGGCGTGAGCAGACGAATATATTGGTCGCGGTTCTGAGTTCCTTATTGTTGTACTTGTTGACACACCAGCACTTGCCTTCACACAGGTGCTGATGACCAGCCTTCTCCAATGAGGGTGGCAGCCGGTAGTGGGCACTCAGCTCGTGCTGCCCTTCTTCATTTATGAAGAACAGCCACCCTGTATCGAATTCGGAATGGTCGATCAGCATTTTCAATGCACCATGAATCATGATGCTGCGATCGGTCTCTTCGTTCAGAAATTCAGCAATATCCTTGAGCAGCTGGAGCTTGCTTTTCATCGTAACACCCCTTCTACGTCCAAATGTTAATAACTTTGTAAATATATCATTCCCACTCTTACAACGATATCACTTATAATGATATAGTATGAACTTGAATTAAAACAGCAAACAGGAGGAATAGCGTGACCAATAATAGACTCTATATGCAGCTGATCTTCTTCACTTCGCTGATTGCCACTCTCGGCTCTCTTTATTTCAGTGAAATCAGACAGTATGTACCTTGCGAATTCTGCTGGTACCAGCGTATTCTCATGTACCCGATTGTCATCATATCCATCATCGGCATCATCCGGGAGGACATGGGTGCAAAATACTATATCCGTATAATGAGCGGCATCGGCCTGCTCCTTGCAGCCTATCACTATGGACTGCAGAAGCTCAGCTTCCTTGGGGATAACCTTGCAGCATGTGCAGGTGTGTCATGTACCGTCCAATACATCAACTGGTTCGGCTTCATCACAATACCTCTCCTCTCATTCATTGCTTTTACCCTCATCTTTATATTATCATTTATGATAAAAAGAAAATAAAAAGGAGTTCAAAACATGGGAAATAAAATATTTTATGGCATCATCGCCATTGTCATCGTCGGTTTCGCCGCTGTATTCATCTTCATGAACAGCGCTTCAGACAATCCTGAAGATGGATACTATCCGTACACCGACCTCGAATCTGAGCAGCTCAGCGGCGCCACAATCGATAAGCTTGAGGACGAGAACTACCACTACAACAAGACACTGGATGAAACAAAAGAGATCATCGACGCTGGTGAAGGTGAGTTCGTCTACTTCTGGAGTCCGACGTGTATGCATTGTGCTGCCGCGACACCATTCCTGATGGATGCGTTCGAACAGACCGGTGAAGAAGTGACTCAATTGAATGTGCTGGAATACGAACAGGCGTGGACAGATTACGCAATCGAGGCCACACCGACACTTATCTACTTTGAAAATGGTGAAGAAGTGGACCGTTTCACAGGCAATCCAGGCAATGCAGATGAATATGCTGCGTTCATCAATACCATGACTGGAGCAGAATAGATGAAATTCAATATTAATCCGAAGTTTGATGGGATGACCCTTGAAGCGGTACTGCAGACGCTGCACGTTCCAAAGAAAGAGCTCCACTTCCTGCGCATGTCAAAAGATATCACCGTCAACGGTGAGATTGCACCCCTGAACAAAGCAGTGGCTGCCGATGACCTTGTCATCCTGCCCGACACAGGAGCACGCAGCCAGTATAAGCCGAGCTACCGCAACTGTGATGTCATGTATGAAGACCGCTATCTCGCGGTGCTGTTCAAGCCGCGCGGCGTCAAGACCCACCCGAATCAGATGAATGAAACAAACACACTGATGAATCACGCAATCTATACACTGGAAGCGGACTATCTTGAACCCATCCATCGGCTCGACCAGGAGACAAAAGGTGTGCTGCTTGTTGCGAAAAATCCGCTTGTCAAAAAGATGCTCGATCACATGCTGAGCGAGCGTGACATCAAGCGCACGTATATTGCCAGAATAGATACGAAGAAGCGTCTCGAACCCCAGACGATCAATGCCCCTATTGCCAAGGATCCGAGGGAGCGCAACAAGTATCATGTGACCACAAAAGGCAAGGAAGCCATCACGCATATCATCGGTTCCAAGGTCAATACGGAGTACTGTGAACTGGAAATAGAGCTCGAGACCGGCCGGACGCACCAGATCCGTGTACACTTGGCGCATGCCGGCTTTCCTGTCATCGGTGATCCACTTTATGGAAACTCGACACTCAGGGATCTTCAGCTCTTCAGTTATAAGATAGAATTCATCCACCCGATACTGCAGAAGACAGTCAGTGTACAGCTGGATAAGGACGCCCTATAGGAAGGAAAAACACCTTTGAAACTTTTATTGTTTCAAAGGTGTTTTCTTATGCTTGCAGAACTTCTGCACAACGTTTTTGATCAGTCGTCTGCCTTCTGCAGAACCGATGGACTCGGGGTGGAACTGTACGCCCTCGATTGGCAGTGTGCTGTGTCTGATGCCGGCAATTTCACCGAGCTCTGATTTTGCTGTGACGATGAAGCAGTCGGGCAAGGTATCCTTATCGACGATAAGCGAATGATAGTTCATCACTTCTGAAGACTGTGACATGCCCTCATAGATGCCGGTTCCTTCGTGATACAGGAGTGAAGTCTTACCATGCATCAGCCTGCTCGTGCGCCCGACAGTCCCCCCGAACACGTGAGCGATAGTCTGGTGGCCGAGACACACGCCGAATATGGGAATCGTCTCTTTATAATGTTCTATGACATCCATGGTCATCCCCGTATCTTCCGGCCGCTTTGCCCCTGGAGAGAGGAATAGGAGGTCCGGGGACAGCCTGTCGATCTCCTCGAATGTCACTTCATCGTTTCTTCTGACAACGATTTCTTCGCCCATTTCCCCAAGAGCCTGGACAATATTGAAGGTAAAAGAATCGTAGTGATCAATCATATATATCATAATAGCCCTCCTATACCTTCATTGTATTTCTGTTGCCGAAAATGTTTTCAGTCAGACGTACGGTGTGCTCCAGTGCACTCGCCTTGCTGATGGTCTCCTGATACTCAGCTTCAGGATCGGAATCGGCCACCACTCCGGCGCCTGCCTGGATATAGAGGTCTTCATCGACCAGTGTCATGGTCCGTATCGTGATGCAGGAATCGATATTCCCATCAAATCCGAGATAGAGGATACTTCCCCCATATAGATTCCTCGCTGTAGGTTCGAGTTCCCGGAGGATCTGCATGGCACGCACTTTTGGCGCACCGGATAGTGTCCCAGCAGGGAATGAGGAGATGAATGCATCGATTGGTGATATGCCGCGCTTCAATCTGCCCTGGACTTTGCTTACGATATGCATGACTTTTGAGAATCTGCCGATCACCATATACTCACTCACATCTACAGATCCATACTCGGCTACTCTACCGATGTCATTTCTGGCCAGATCGACCAGCATGCGGTGCTCCGCACGCTCCTTTTCATCACCAAGCAATTCTTCAGCGAGCATTTCATCCTCTGCCTCGGTCACACCTCTTCTTCTTGTACCGGCAATAGGATGTATTTCCAAATTGCCATCCTGCACTTCAAGCTGACGCTCCGGGGAGCTGCCGATGACTTCGACACCGTCGAACTTCAAATAGTACATGTAAGGGGAAGGATTCACTTTTCTCAGAACACGATAGAGCTCAAAGCCGCTTCTTTCCGTCTTTTTATGGAAACGCTGTGAGAGTACGGCCTGCAGTATATCCCCGGCTTCTATATAGTCTTTTATTTTACCGACATCATGCAGAAAATCATGTTTCTCATAGTTGCTGTCGAGCTCGAATCCCTCCGCTTTCGGCAGAACCGTTGGCAGGAGCAGATCTGACAATCTGCTGCCCTGCATCAGAGAGGACCTGATATGTTCGATTGCAGCAATGGCAGCGTAGTAGACTTCTTCAGTATCCTGTTCAACATCGACCCTGGCAAAATGGATGATGCTCAGCTCTTTTGAGTGGTGATCATATACAAGAAGTGAACGGCAGAACAGCAGATGATAGTTTGACAGCCGCTCTTTTTCCACTGGTGCCACCGGTACAGGTTCATAGTCGCTGATGGCATCATAGCTGATATAGCCGACACCTCCACCTTTGAATGGGATATCCACATCCGGAATTTTCACCTGCAGCCGCTCGACTGTCGTCTCGAATGCCGCTTTGAAGGAAGGCGCTGCAGACTGATGTCCCCTCTCCAGATCACGGATGGTGAACTTATGTTCTGATTCTTTTATTTCCATCATTGGGTCGAGACCGATAAAGGAGAAGTTGGACCATGAGGAATCAGGCTCCTGACTTTCCAGCATATATACAGCCTCATCCTTCAGCGAATGAAACATCTGTACCGGCGTCAGCAGATCAGTGCTGAACGACTCAATCACCGGCACAGTACGGTAGTTACGGGCGTTCTTAAGAAAATCCTCATACGTGGTCATGTCTTCACCTCTTCTTCTTTATTATATCTAGCCAGTCTATATAATTTTCAGAATAAAGTCAATATACAATACTACATAAAAAGGCCAGGGATGGATTCCCCGGCCTTCTGCCATTCTAGTTTCTACGTCTGAATCGGTTTCTGACTTTCATCAGCAGCTGGTTTTCCTTTTGGACCAGCTGCTCCCTGCCATGCCTTTCAGCACGCCTCATCAGTTCGACCTGGGCACTGATCGGTTCGAATTCGTTTTCGACATACTCATAGGAACCATCTTCCTTCTGGATGCGTGCTTTGAGGTTATCCTGCAAGTACAGCCGACTGATGGATCTGATCTCTTCGGTAATCAACGGATCTTTGATCGGGAAGAGGATTTCCACACGCTTGATCATGTTTCGTGTCATCATATCCGCCGAGGAGAGGAACATCTTCTCTTCTCCGTTGTGATTGAAATAGTAGATTCTTGAATGCTCCAGGAATCTGCCGACAATACTGATGACCCTGATGTTGTCGCTGACGCCTTCGATCCCCGGCTTCAGACAGCAGATGCCCCGTATGACGAGATCCACTTTAATCCCTTCCTGGGAAGCCTGAAGCAGCTTATTGATGATCTTCTTATCTGTCAGGGAATTCATTTTGGCAAAAATATACCCTTTGCCGTTCTCCTTGTGGAATTCTATTTCCTTATCGATGTATTCGGCAAATAGATCCCGTATTTCAAATGGCGCCACATGGAGTGCCCTGTAATCAGGTTTCAGGGAATACCCACTGAGATAGTTGAAGAAATTGATGGCATCATTGCCGATATCCTCGTCTGTAGTGATGATGCCCATATCCGTATAGAGTTTTGCTGTGGAGTCATTATAGTTTCCTGTGCCGAGATGGACGTAGCGTACCAGCTTGTCTCCTACACGTTTGACCACCAGGGTGATCTTGCTATGCGTCTTCAGATAGTTCATGCCATAGATGACATGGCACCCGGCGTCCTCCAGCTCCTTCGCCCACTGGACATTATTCTCTTCATCGAATCTTGCCTTCAGTTCGACGAGAACAGTCACCTGTTTGCCATTCTCTGCAGCGTTCTTCAGAGCTTCGATGATCGGTGAATCACTTGAAACGCGATAGAGGGTCTGTTTGATTGCCAGTACATTGGGATCTTCAGCTGCCTCACGCATGAAATCGACAATCGGATGAAAACTCTCGAACGGATGGTGGAAGAATATATCCTTCTCAAGCGCCCGGTCGTATATATTCTTGCCTGAGAGCAGCGCCGGTTCCTGAGGTGTAAATGGCGGGTACGCCAGATGCGGGAATCTGTCCTTCAGATCGGATGTCAATCCAAAAAGAAAAGTCAGATCCAGCGGCGCATCGAATTTATAGACATCCTGTTCCGACAGGCCCAGTTCACTACGCAGAAATGAGCCCTTGGTGCTGTCATTTTTACTGATATCTATTTCCAGCCTGACTGCAGCCCCTTTTGTACGCTCTTTGAGGAACCTTTCAATTTCAATCAGAAGATCCGCCGCACCTTCCTCGTGTATCGTCAAGTCTGCGTTCCTTGTAATTCTGAACGGGAAGGTCCGTTCGATTTCGTATCCTCCGAAAAGCTTGCTGATATGCTTTTCTATAATATCCTCTGCCAATACAAAATAAGTGTTCCTTCCGTCTGTCAGTTCGAAATAACGACGAATAACAGTAGGCACCTGCACAATGGCAGTCTGTTCTCCAAGCTTGTTGGATAGGTTTACGAATATGTTAATCTTTTTATTCATCAGCTTCGGAAACGGCCGATAGGCGTCGATACCGAGAGGAGTAAGAGACGGAAAAATCTCCGTGTCAAAAATGGATTCAACTTCATTTTGAAGATCTTCCGGCAATTCATCGGGACGCTTCAGATAGATATCATACTCTTCCAGTTCGCGCATCAGACGATGATAATATTCGTATTGTATCGTGCTGTTCTGCCGGTTCAGTCTGCTGATGCCCTCAAGCTGTTCTTGTGGTGTCATCTGTGTTTTTGTATCCGGCTCATGATAGTTCATTTTGACCTGGTCCTTGAGGCCAGCTACCCGGACCATGAAAAATTCATCGAGATTCGAGCTGGTGATTGCCAGAAACTTCAGTTTTTCAAGAAGCGGATTATTGACGTCTGCCGCCTCTTCAATGACCCTGTAGTTGAATCTGAGCCAGCTCAATTCTCGATTGTTATAATACGCCTTATCATTCAATCGATATGTCATCACTATTCTCCTACTCCCTTGATTTAAAGATAGCTATCAGGCTTCCACGAACCTGATTTCCAGGTCCTTGTCCATAATTTTTTCAATGTGCTTCTTCTGTCTTACCGTCTGATACTCTTCGGCAATCGGATCACCCTTATACTTTACAGTCAGAAGCATGCCATCGCCGGTCTTTTCCAGATAGAGATCCTGGACGATATTGGTGTGCGAGACATTCAGTGCATTGGCGAATTTCAGTATACTGCCGAGCGACTGGAGGCTATCAAGATCGTCTGTACCAAACCATCCTGTCTCCTCGGCGAAGAAATGCAGCAACGTCTTGTTCTTGAAGCTTGCCAGAAGTGCCAGACGTACCCGATCCTGGTGCACTATGCCATTGATATTACTGTTTGAAATCAGATAGTAAGTATGCTGACTTGAAGCATCCCTGTCTATGAAGGAGCCCAGGGAGAAGATGTGGGCTGCATTCTTCATCAAGTATTTTTCATGCTTATCAAGGGAGATGAAATCGAATTTTTCAAGCTCATGGGAAACGCGCTCTGCAATCTGCTGGCGCTTTTCCCCCTCCTCCATCTGGATGTGGAAATCATTCGACAGCTCTATGAGCGAATCCCTGAAAATATGATACTTGTTGAAGGCGGCAGGATGACCTTCCGATATGATGGACATGGCCAGCCCCTCTCTGAGTCCTTTACGGCTGAATTTGAACTCCTCCGCCTTGACGATATCATAAAGGGACTTGAAAACAACCGAGCTCGGCAGAATGATATCACTGCGATCCTTGCTCAGGCCATCGATATCATCCAGATCATCCGCCTTAGTACCTTCAAGCAGATCGTAGACATCCTGAAGATCATTGCGATCCATGGAATATCCATGAACACCTGCAATCGGGTAGTTTATCGACGACTGGTGGATGCGTGCAATGTTCCGCGCACTACCACCAATTGCCACTATGGGCACTTTGCGCTTCGACAGCCATTTGACCGATTTGAGCTGCTCCTTGACGTATTTTTCCGTCTTCTCAAGCGCTTCTTCATCATTGTGTTCCTTACCCTGGAAGAACATCGTGTTCAGTGTAACGACACCAAAAGGCAGACTGACCGAATGGATCAGCTCCTTATTTTCGAAAAATGTCAGCTCGGTACTGCCTCCACCGATATCGATGGTGACAGCATCCATATTGCTGATTGTATGGACGACGGCATGGTAGCCGTAGTAGGCTTCTTCCTTGCCTGTGATCACTTTGATCTCCATGCCGATTTCCGATTTTGCCCGTTTCAGAATATCTTCCACATTGACTGACTGTCGGATGGCTGCCGTAGCCACGGGATGAATCTCTTCGACACCATACTTGCTGCTGATCTGCTGGAAGCTGCTCAGGATGGATAGGAGATTGTTGATGCCTTCTTCGGCCATGACATTATCCTTATCAAGAAACCTTGCAAGCCTTGCAGGTGTTTTGATATTCTGCAGTTCCTTAAGCCCCGTCTCACTGGTATATTCGAACAGTACGAGACGTACCGTATTGGAACCGATATCGATGAGTCCGATTCTTTTCATAAGCAAGCTCCTAACTCTTTGATTGAATCATATCTGCCGGATTGATCCACTCGTCAAACTGGGCTTCAGTAAGATGGCCGGACTCTACTGCAGATTCTTTCAGTGTGATACCTTTTTCGTGGGCATTTTTTGCAATTTTTGCTGCGTTTTCATACCCTATATGCGGATTGAGTGCTGTAACCAGCATCAATGAATTATTCAGGAACCGCTCTATATTTTCTTCTACAGGCTCTATTCCCACAGCACACTTGTCATTAAACGTCTTCATGCCATCCGATAGCAGATAGATCGACTGCAGCGCGTTATAGAGGATGACCGGCTTGAACACATTCAGTTCAAAATTACCCTGGGAAGCGGCAAAACCGACTGCTGCGTCATTTCCGAACACCTGGGTGGCCACCATGGTAAGCATTTCGGACTGGGTCGGATTGACTTTGCCCGGCATGATGGAGGAGCCAGGTTCATTGGCTGGAATTTCAATTTCAGCTATGCCCGCTCTTGGTCCTGAGGAAAGCCATCTGACGTCATTGGCAATCTTCATGAGATCCGCCGCCAATGCTTTCAGCGCGCCGTGGAGGTATACCACTTCGTCATGGGAAGTGAGCGCATGAAACTTATTCGGTGAGGACACAAATTGATATCCTGTCTGATTCGAGATCTCTTGTGCGACCCTGTCGCCGAACTCAGGGTGGGCGTTGATGCCCGTACCGACAGCTGTGCCCCCGATTGCCAGGTTTTTGAGCTGCTGTTTGGACTCATTGACAAGCGTTTCGCACTTTTCAAGCATATATCTCCAGCCGCTGATTTCCTGACCCAGTGTCAGAGGTGTCGCATCCTGAAGATGGGTACGGCCGATCTTGATGATATCCTTGAACTCGGCTTCCTTTTGTTCAAATGTCGATCTCAGTACGGCAAGAGCAGGAATGAGCTGTGCTTCAACAGCCTGATAGAGTGCAACATGCATGGCTGTAGGATAAGTATCATTGGAGCTTTGGGATTTATTGACGTCGTCATTCGGATGGACTTTTTCTTCACTGCCCTGGTTGGTGAGATATTCGTTTGCTACGTAGCTGACAACCTCATTGACATTCATATTGCTCTGGGTACCACTGCCGGTCTGCCAGACAACGAGCGGGAAATGCTCATCCAGTTCACGTGCTATGATCCGGTTGCATGCATGGACAATGGCCGCTTTCTTATCATCCGATAATTTGCCGAGTGCATGATTAGCCACTGCAGCAGCCTTCTTCAGATGTGCAAAGGCAACAATGACTTCAAGAGGCATCTTTTCCTTGCCAACAGGGAAGTTCTGCCTGCTTCTTTCCGTCTGTGCCGCCCAGTATTTATCGCTCGGAACTTCAATTTCACCGATCGTATCCTTCTCTATTCTATATGACAATCAAAAAACCTCCTGAATAATTAGTATACATAAAATATTTTATACTAATTTTCAGAAGGATTCATCTGTTTCATAACATTTAGTTGTTATCGGGGCCCAATCCATGCGACTCATCATCGGAAGAATCGATTGGATAGTCTTCATTCTGCGACAACTGCTCCATTTCTTTCCCGAGTGCTTTCACATCTTCCATGTCCTGGGTCATCTCGTTCTCTTCAGGCTCGATATCCGTCCTGTAGTCGATCTCCTTATCCTTTTTCATACTATTCCTCATTTCTAAGCAAACTCGGAAGTGTAGTATTCAACGATATCCTGATCCAGACGTGAAGCGGCTTCCGTGTCCATCACGACTGTCACCATGCGGTGCTTTTTGATCTTGCCGAAATCATCATCATTGTTCTCGACTGCGTCATACAGGCTTCTGATTGCTTCGGCCTTGTCACTTCCGGTAGCGACAAGCATCAGTTCCCTGGAATCAAACAGCTGGTCATTGTCACCGGATTCTGTATATCCGAGATTTTTATTGGCTCCGATGGAAAGTACTGTAAGATTCGCCTGATCCTTGTCATCAAGCACCTTCTTCATTGTATCGGCAGAGCCATCGAGTTTAAGCTGGTCATCCGGTATATCAAGTTTCTCGAATATTTCACTGTCTCCATCCCGATTGATGGCAACAAGATAGATCTGTGAGAAATCTGCCGGATGCTGCTTGGATTCACCTACAAATTTCTTATAGGTCCAGTCCAACTCCTCATTCAATTCAAGACCTATTACGCTTGTCGGGTTGTTGTGGACCTGTTTTCTGATAATATCGGCCATATAGATGCTGACCAGTTCTTTATCCTGGAAAATTTTAAAATTCATTGCCATGTTGATTCCCCCTAGATTTCTCAATGTCTTTCTTATTCTACCCTTATCACAGGGATCTCTAACAAAACTTTTATGGCTTTTCAGCTTTTTTCTTTATCAGATATCGTTTATAATGATGTTATGTATGGAAAATTAGGAGGCGCGAATCATGAAAGCATTTCTAATACTGATGGTCAGCATATCCTTCATTGCTTCTATTCTGGCATCCAGCCGTGAGTCAGAGTGGGGCTACAGGGATAACGGCGAAGAGAAAATATAATATCAATAAAAATAAGCCATGCATATGCATGGCTTATTTTTATTGGCCGAGGAAGCCCTGGCCCTTCACTACACCATCAACATCAAGACGCTGCTTCTGTCCGAGCATGCCGATGACCTGGTCGCTCCAAGTATCACGGCGCCTGCCCTCAGTGCGGTCGCTGTAGTAGTCGCTTATGCGTGCATCATAGTCATCGATGACGTCTTTCAGTTCGCCGACCGGCTGATACGTATTTTCATGGTATACCGCTTCAAACGGCAGTCTTTCCTTCTTGCTGCCTGAATGATCCGGATGGCCTGCGACCATTCCGAAAAGCGGCACCACACCTTTTGGGAGTTCGAGAATTTCTATGACGCGGGCCATATCATTTCTCAAGGAACCGATATAGCAGATGCCGAGTTCCATGCTTTCAGCCGCCACTGCCAGATTCTGTGCAGCCAGTGCAGCATCAACTGTTCCGACGATCAGCTGTTCAGTCTTATCGAAGGCAATCGGCTCCCCTTTATCTTTAGACAGTTCGACGTGACGGTTGTAGTCGATCAGGAAGACGAAAAGGTGACCATTATGCTCCACATAGGGCTGGGTGCTGATTTCTCTGAGAGCGGCTTTCTTATCCTTATCCGTGACACCCATGATGCTGTACGCCTGCACATAGCTCGATGTACTTGCAGACTGGGCAGCAGTGACAAGCGTCCGGACTGTTTCCTTGTCCAGTGCCTCGTCCTTGAATTTCCTGATGGAGCGGTGATTATTCAATAGTTCAATAACTGGGTTCATGTTCTGCCTCCTAATGTAGTTGTGGGAACGACTGCTGCTTCAGCGCTTCATATACAAGAATTGCAGCGGTATTCGCCAGATTGAGAGACCGGACCTTGTCGGTCATGGGTACTCTGAGTGCGGTATCTGCATATTTTTCCTTCATCCAGTCCGGAAGGCCTGAAGTCTCCCTTCCGAAGACGAAGTAATGGTTCTCAGCATGATTACTATAATCGAGATCAGTGTAGTACTTTGTTGCAAACTTGGTGAGGAGGTAGTAGTTGCCTTCCGTCTCCTCGAAGAATGCTTCTACAGAGCCGTGATGGACGACATTGATATTCGGCCAGTAGTCGAGTCCTGCTCTTTTGAGCATCTTGTCGTCGGTGGAAAATCCAAGCGGATGGATCAGATGCAGTGTCGTATCCGTCGCTGCACACGTCCTGCCGATATTCCCCGTGTTATTCGGTATTTCTGGTTGATATAGAACAATATGATTTGGCATTGAATCCTCCTAGACCACTTCCTGGATGCCTTTCAGCATCTCATCCCTGACTGCTTCGTCTGTTTCCATTTTAAATCTTTCATTTATATAATCAAGTGCGCCGTCTCCTTCTATCTGGCCGACAGCCCAGTAGGCGGTACCTTTGATCACGGGTCTCGGGTCATTTTCCGCCACACTCTTCAGCACGTCGACTGCACCTTCCTCCTTGAAATGTGCAAGTGCAATGATGGCATTGCGCTGAATGGGCTTCTTCCCTCTCCACACACCAGCCAGATGACCGTAGGTCTCCTTGAATTCCCTATTCGATATTTCAAGCAGCCCGGTCAGCTCCGGTTTGAGAATTTCAGGTTCAAGTACGATATCGTCGTGATGATCGGTATTTATTCCCTTGTTTCTCGGGCACACCTGCTGGCATGTATCACATCCATACAGACGATTGCCGATCTTGCCGCGGTACTCGTCAGGCAGGAAACCTTTCGTCTGGGTCAGGTAGGAAATGCACTTCTGTGAGTTCAACTGTCCATTGCCGACCAGTGCTCCTGTCGGACAACGATCGACACACAGATTGCAGTCGCCGCACGAATCGATCAGTTCCTCGTCCGGAGGGAACGGATAGCTCGTAAGCATCTCGCCAAGGTAGGAGTATGTGCCAAGATTCGGATTGATGACGAATCCATTTTTGCCGATATAGCCGAGACCGCTGCGTCTCGCAACTTCCCTGTCACTCATGACCCCCGTATCCACCATGGATTTCATCTCAATGGAAGGATCGAGGGAGCTGATATAGGCTTCCAGCTTTTCAAGCCTACAGTTCAGCAGTGTATGATAGTCGACACCCCAAGATGCTCTTGCAAACAGTCCACGTCGCTCGCCTTTTCTGCTCTTTGGCGCATCCGGCAGCCGGTTCGGATAGCCGACGGCAATCGAGATGATGCTCTGTGCAGAATCAAGAGACAGTTTCGGATCGGTCCGTTCGTCAATCGTCCCCTTCTCGAACCCCGAGGCGTACCCATTCGCATGATAGTCCACCAGCTTCTCCCTGAGCTCATGAAATGGTTCGGCATGGGTGAAGCCGATCTCATCAATTCCTATTGAATGCGCATAGTCGATGACCTTCTGTTTGAATTCGTGCCTATTCATATTTTCACCTGCCTTTTCCATATAAGGAAGTTTATTAGTATATACGGATGCGCTAAATTGCAATCATTATATTATACATTCACTTTCCGTGCCTGACAAACAGAAAGACTATCGGATCTTGCAGCCTACGCCTTTCCTGCCTCATAGTCCGATTGCCATTCTGCATCCGGTACCATGCTGCCGCCTGTACTCCATACGATATGCGTCGCGTTACTCAGATGAGGGGCTTCTGGATGCTGATGGATTATGGCGGGGCCCGGGAAACCGGTTGCTGCTGAAGGTTCCATCTTCATATTTTCAAGGTCATGCGCTGCAGCCAAAAGAGCATGCATTTCTGCATCTTCCACCGTAAAGAATGAGTGAATGTGCTTCTCAAGCATTTTGCCGACAAATTTTGATGGTCTGCCGACAGCGAGGCCATCGGCAATTGTCCGGTTATCGAGTCCGATGTCACCCACTGCAATACCATCATGCAATCCAGTCAAAATACCGAGCAGCATGCAAGGTGATTGGACCGGTTCTGCAAAGACCGGATGCACGGCATCGCCGAAAACCTGCTTCAGACCGAAACTGATGCCACCAGGTGCACTTCCGACGCCGCATGGCAGATAGACATACAGGGGATGCTCGGCATCGACCTTGATACCTTGTGCTTCAAGCTGACCCTTAAGTCGCAGTGCGGCTACGGCATAGCCAAGAAATAAAGGCACTGAATCCTCGTCGTCAATAAAGTAGCTGTGGTCATCCTGTATTGCCATTTCACGGCCCGCTTCTACAGCCTTGCTGTAATCGTCTTCATGTTCGACGACCATGACACCGCGCTTACGCAGCATATTCTTCTTCCACTGCTTTGCATCACTCGACATATGAATGATTACTTTGAAGCCGAGTTCAGCACTGATGATGCCGATGCTGAGACCGAGGTTCCCTGTCGACCCACAAACAATCGTATGCTCTGAAAAGAACTGATGAAACTTCTCCGACCGGAACTGTGCATAATCATCATCGGGGGCAATCATATTATGCTCAACGGCAAGATCTTCTGCATATTTGAGCACTTCATAGATGCCCCCTCTTGCTTTGACGGAGCCGGACACAAAAAGGCGATCATCAGCTTTGACATACACTGCGCCACTAATGCTGACATTATACTTTTCATTCAAGTGCTGTTTCATTTCCTTCGCTTCGACCAATGGAGACTCGATTACACCGTTCTGCGGCTGTGTTTCAGGAAAAGCCGCTTCTATGAATGGAGAAAAACGTGCGAGACGCGCCTCTGCTTCCAGAATATCCGACATCTTTAAATTCCAACTCTCATCATCCGGGTTAAAGCTCATATAATGCTCATTTTTCCAAAAGACAGGCTGATATCCCGCCATTGTTTCAGTAATTGGATAGCTATCAAATAATGGGTTCTTCATAGCGCACTCTCCATCCCTTTTATATTTTGCCGTCCCACTCCGCATAGAACTGTTCCAGGTACATTTCCATGAACTGGTGACGTGTTTCGGCAGCCGCCTTTGCAGTATCCGTATGCATCAGCAACTTCAGCTTCAGCAGCTTTTCATAGAAATGGCTGATCATCGTACTATCTTCCTGGCTGTACTGTTCGAAAGTCATATTTTCACGCACCTGTGTATCCGGCTGGTGCATATCATGCCCTTTGCTGCCACCATATACGAAAGTGCGTGCGATACCTACTGCGCCAAGTGCATCCAGACGATCTGCATCCTGCACGATTGCATCCTCGAGTGATTCCACAGCAACAGGGTTGCTGCCCCCTTTGAAGGATACGGCCTGCATGGCATGGATGATGCGGCGTATGATCTCAGACTCTATACCCCTGTCATTCAGAAACCCTTCTATCTCGTCAATCTGCTGATCCACGCTGTCGGTCAGCTTATAGTCGATCATGTCATGGAAGAGGGCTGCCGCTTCGACGATGAAACGATCTCCACCCTCTTTTTCCTGAAGCATCAGGGCATTGTTGTATACACGTACGATATGCCAGTAGTCATGCCCTGTCGCATCCTTTTCATGAAAATCACGTACCCATGCTTTTGCGTCTTCAATAATAATCCTATGATCCATCTGCTCTGCTCCTTTTACGGTTGCTGTTTCCTCAGCACGCGTCATTCACTGTTAAAATCATTATCAGATAAAATGGAGACCATGTCGAGGGACATGATCTCCATTATGTGTTCTGTACTACTGCTCCGATCCATCGTCGGTATAATCCACGCCGCGTGTGTATTTGTTGGAAGCATCCCACAGCAGGAACTCCTGTACGCCATTATCGTAAAGAGCCTGGACCTGTGCTTCAATCTCCTCAACCCCATACTGCTTATAGTTTCCAGCACCAAGATACGATGCGGTGAAATCCTGCAGCCATGGACGGGATACGGGTGCATCTTCAAGCTGTCCGAGCACTTCATTTTCAACCTTCATGTATTCCGAAATAGTTTCATAAGGTTCCAGGTCAGGTCTGTCGATTTCAAAATAGCCGTTCCCCCAATGGCTCGGGTAGATCATGGATGATATGACATCGACATTACTGGATATCTGGGAGAAGTTCTGGCCAATACCCGGTGCTTCCGGCAATGTGGCTGCATAGCCGAAGATGTCGACGGATACATCAACATCATACGATTCCAGTTCATCCTGTGCATAGTCCACAAAGTCAGTCACAGCAGCAACGCGCTTCTCGACCGCATCCATATCCGTGCTCTCATATTCGCCCATTGTATACTCGAGTGTATCTGCACGGTTCTCAAACCCTTCAGGGAATCGCACATAGTCGAACTGGATTTCCTTGAAGCCGAGCTTTGCAGCCTGCTTCGCGACTTCTACATTATAGTCCCATACTTCCTTTGAGAAGGGATTGACGAAACTCTCTCCACGACCGTTCTTCCACACATTGCCGTTCTCATCTGTAAAGGAGAGTTCAGGCTTTGCTTCAGCCAGTTGTGAATCCTTGAAGACGACGACACGGGCAATCGGATATATCTCTTCCTGCTCCATATGTGACATCAGTTTCTCGGGATTCACATATTCATGGGAAAGCGACTGAATCGTCTCGTTGTCAGAATCAAGATCCATCATCATGTATCCTTCGTCCTCTTTTACATCGATGACCATCGCGTTCAGCGCTGTACCTGAAAGCAGTTCTGTCAGATCATCCATTCTTGCACCGCCTGCGGAATATCCAGATACATAGATGCCTTTGACCCCTGCCTCTGGGTAGGCGATATCGAAGCCGCTATCGTACTTGAACTGCTCGGGAAACTCATCAGGTACACTCAGTATCGGTTCTTCATGCAGATCAAGTACTGAAGTTTCCGCAGCATCAGTTTCTGCTGCGATAAATAGACTTGAAAATAGGAGTGCCATTCCTGTACCAATCATACGCATTCTCATTCGGATGCCGCCTCTCTCTCTGGGGATGAAATTCTGGCCGGATCTACAATTGAGTACCCTTTTTCTCTCAGACCTTCAACAATATCGGCAGAGGCATCCCGTGTCCATGCGCGATCATGCATGAGCAGATTGGCGCCGGCATTGAGATATTCTGTATTGACCATGATATCCGCAAGAGCATCCGCTTCCTGATAGTCTGCTTCCCAGTCATATCCGTATGTCCAATTCATAAGTGCCATGCCTTGTTCGCTGGCAATCTGCCTCGATGTTTCAGTATTCTGTCCGAAAGGTGCACGGAAAAATCGTGGCCTTTCACCTGTTATCTCTTCAATCAGATCACTTGTCTCCACTATTTCCGCGTGTTGCGCTTCCGGTGAGATGTCCGGCAGACTGGCATGCGTCTGTGTATGGTTGCCGATCTCAAAACCCATTTCATGAATAGTGCCAAGAGCAGACCTTCCCGCTTCTGATTCGAGGTACATGCCATTGACGAAGAATATGGCCGGTGCATCATGCTGTGCAAGTATCTCGGCTATCTCGACAGCGTGCCCATCCGGTGCGTCATCATATGTCAGAAGCGCGACCTGTGATTCTGCACTACTGTCCTCAGCCGGCTCTATTGCATATGTATTTTCATTGACACTATACTCATATGCTGCTGTTTCTTCTTCGACCGGTTCCGGTTCATCAACTGTTTCCGCTTCTTCTGTCGCTTCTTCTACAGATGATTCTTCAGATGCTTCCGGTTTCTCTTCGCTGGTCGCCTGCTGTGAAGAGACATCAGCGTCTGATTCGTCTTCCGGACTGTCATTCTGGCAGCCGGCAAATAGTATGCCGCCACAACACATTAATAAAAGGACTCTTTTTTTCACCATGCTAATCTCCTTTAGTATCATCAATCATCGGCAGCTGCATCAAGCTGCGAGGAAAGGTCGCTCTTCAACGTCTGCAGGGCATCAATTTCTGCGTCCAGGTCGACAAGCAGTGACTGTGTTGCTTCGCGATTATCATTGATGGACGCTATACCTGTTTCGAACGTTTCATATGTAGTATCATCCTGACCGAGAGACTCGAAGTAGCTTGCCTGCTGTTCAAGGTCCGCTTCATATGTCGCTGCAAACTCATCAACTGATCCACTCAGAGACCCAAGAGTGTCTGTAACGTCATTGACGGTTTCTTCAGAAACACTCTGAACATCAATTTCTGCAAATCTTTCCGTCTGCTCAGAAAGTTCACTGCTGATGCTTTCGAGATTCTCAACTGACTGCTTTCTTTCATCGATATTATTAAAGACAGCAGCAGATCCGTCAGTAAAGGAACTCAAGTCCTCATCTTCCGATATGTCTGTTTGAAATGCACTCTGAAGTTGGCTTTCCAGTTCTATCACCTGCTGCAGTTCCGCAACAGTCGAATTTTGTTTTTCTTCTGTATCTGCAAGTGCCTGCTGTATACTTTCGATGTCGTTGCTGCATCCTGAAAGCAGCAGTATCGACACAGCAGCTCCTGATAGAACGCTTCTTTTTCTCATTGTCATGTTCCATCTCCTTTATTGAAGGACTTCGGAGAGTATAACATTTCTGAATTTTTTTGTAAATTAAGGAAAGGCTGCTGTATCCTGTCTTCTTCCCCCATTTACATACAAAAAAACCATGGGAAGTGAAAACACACTCCCCACGGCCAGTTGAATCAAATGCTGCCTATTCTATTCGCTCTTCTCGGAAAATTGCAGTTCAAGCATCGCTTTGACATCTTTGCTGACGAGTACGCCACCCGTTTCAAGCTGCTGGTTCCATGTCAGGCCGAAGTCTTCACGATTGATTGTAAATTCACTCTCAAAGCCATGCACTTCCTGCCCCCAAGGGTTCGTCCCTTTGCCATTGTACTGCAGGTCGATGCTCATTTCTTTAGTAATGCCGTTGAGTGTCGCATTGCCATCAACTGTCACTGTATCCCCATTTTTAGTAACGTTGCTTGATTTGAAGATGATTTTCGGGTTTTTCTCGACGTTGAAGAAGTCTTCCGATTTCAGGTGGGCGTCGCGGTCTGCATTTTTAGTACTGATGCTCTCTACATCGATTTCTGCATAGACTTCAGCATTCTCGAATGTTTCGAGCTTATCTGTATCGACTTCAAATGTGAATGATTCGAAGTACCCTTTCACTTTTGAAACCATCATGTGTTTAACTTGAAAGCCGACTTCGGAGTGCGCTGCATCTGATACGAATTTAGTCATTGTAATACCTCCATTGAATATTATCTCTAATTTAAGATAATTAAATCTTACAATACCTGATTACTTTTTGCAAGTAATTTATTCTTTATATAAGAGATGTTATATTTTTAAACAGTCATTTTCCGCTTTGCTTGACAGAAAATTCTTTATCCTTTAGAGTACTCAATAATATAATAATTATGACTCTTATCGAGAGAGGTGGAGGGACTGGCCCGATGAAACCTCAGCAACGTACATTCCGTGTCGTGCTAAATCCAGAGAGCAATGCTCGCAGATAAGGTAAAAGGGTATTCTTCCCCAATTTATCTTAGCCGGATAAGTTGGGGATTTATTATATTAAAATTTGGAAATGAGGGATTACAATGACAAAAACTACTGTACAGGCACCATTCAAGGCGGACCATGTGGGCAGCCTGCTGCGCCCTGATAGCATCCACCAGGCGAGAAAGGACTATGCCCAGGACAAAATATCATACGCACAGCTGAGAGAGATTGAAACGGAAGAGATTACACGTATCGTCGACAAGCAGATTGAAGTCGGTCTCAAGGCGGTAACCGATGGAGAGTTCAGACGCCGCTTCTGGCATACCGATTTCCTCGAATATTTGAATGGTGTGGAAGGATACATACCGGATCATGGCTATAAGTTCGATGGCATAGAAACTGAAAGGTACAATATTCGCGTAACCGGTAAAGTATCATTCAACCCGGATCACCCGCATGTGGCTGATTTTAAGGAGTTCAAGGAGATTGTTGGTGACCGCGCAGTGGCAAAGCAGACAATTCCGAGCCCGAACCAGCTGTTCAATGCTGGTGTAAGAAACCTGGACATCTATCCCGATGTAGAAGAGTATGCAGATGATGTCATCAAAGCATACCAGGATGCCATCCAGGCTTTCTATGATGCAGGCTGCCGATATCTTCAGCTGGATGATGTATATATCGCTGGACTGAGCGCACCTGAAGTGCCATTCAATGATAGCGGCTACGACAGGGAGACGCTGATCAACCTCGCTTTAAGAGTAGTCAATGGTGCGCTTGAGAAGAAGCCGGAGGATCTGATCGTCACTACACACCTGTGCCGCGGGAACTATCGATCCAAATGGGCATTCGAAGGCAGCTATGCCAAAATTGCCCCTGTGCTGTTCGCCAAAGAGCAGGTCAACGGTTTCTTCCTGGAGTATGACGATGACCGTTCCGGAGATTTCGAGCCATTATCCCATATTCCTGAAAATGGCCCTCAAGTTGTTCTTGGTCTGTTTACTTCGAAACATGGCGAGCTCGAGAATGCCGATGTCATCAGGGAGCGCGTCGAGGAAGCTGCGCAGCATGTATCGAAAGATCAGATATGTCTGAGTCCTCAATGCGGATTTGCCTCCACGCACCATGGCAATGAGCTCACAGAGGAAGCCCAGTGGGCAAAGTTGAAATATATCGTCTCCCTTTCTGAAGAACTACTGGGTGAATAAAAAATAAGAAGCACCTTGCGGTGCTTCTTATTTTTATCCTTTTGTATGATATCCAATGAGAAATTCAGCAATCTTCCGATTCATGTCATCGATATTCTCCTGGTGCATGAAGGTGTGTCCTTCATTTTCATAGGCAGTAAAAGCTGCATCCTGCCCACTTTTTGCCAGAGCTTCCGCCATCTGCACGGATTCAGTATAAGGCACACGTGAATCGTGATGGCTGTGGAATATCATCAGAGGTGCAGTGATATCCCTGCTTCTGGTGAGTGGCGAGATATCATCCAGGAATTCACCCTGCCCCTCTATCGAACCATACTCCGCAGCTCTCAGACTGCGTCTCCATGGTGGCGTACCCAGAAGGAATGTCCTCAAGTGCGAAATACCGACGATATCCACCGCAGCAGTCCACAAATCCGGATGATGCGTAACTAGCAACAGTGTCATCAGACCACCATAGCTCCGGCCCATCACACTGATATTCGCACTATCTGCATGATCTGTATCGATCAGGTGCTGTCTAAGTTCCACGACATCCTTCATTGCATCAAGCCGCTTCTCCCTATCATCCGCTTCAAGGTAGGTACGCCCATATCCCATGCTGCCACGTATATTCGGAACAGCCACGCATAGGCCTGCTCTGTTCAGAAGATGGTAGAGTGCATTGAATTCCGGTCTGGCCTGGGACTCCGGCCCTCCGTGGATGTGGATCACAGCGCCATGACCCGATTCGGCTTCATAGATGAAATATGGAATCTCAGTTCCATCAAACGATGAATAGCTCGCCATGCGCCATGATACTTCCTCAGCTGGCAGGTTGTCGGCGATCAGTTCAAAATCCTTCCGATCCAGACTATAGCGGTAGATGCAGTGCGGCTGATCGACGGAAGAATAGATCAGAAAGACATCATCCGCTCTCCCAATAGACAATGAATGAATGACACCATTCTTTTTGAAGGGCATCTGGACTACTTCCCATGTTGTGAGATCCAATGTGTACAGTAAGGAGCTGCCGTTTTCATTACAGGATAATATCGCTGTCCTATCATCTTTTGATAGTTTGAAGTGCTCGATGTCCCAGTTGAATCCGGTCCGTTTTACGTATGTACCGTCTTCCAGATCGATTTCATATATGTTTTTGAATCCATTTCCCAGATCGCTGAGGCATAGGCAGGTATCCCGAACAAACTTGAATGAGGAGAATCTGGCCTGTGGAAACGGAAGCTCCTTCACTTCTCCCGACGCTGTATCAAAGACCATCAGCATCTGATCCACGTTATTCACATCCATTGATAGCAGAAGCTGCCCTTCAGACAGTTCATGGATGAAATGGATGGGGGCTTCGAATTCACCCATGACTGCCACAGTACCCGCACCATCGATGCTGCATAGCTCGAAAGACGAGGATGCATGATGATTACGGATGGCTGTATACATATCCTTGCCTGCATCATATTCCCCATAGTGATGGAAACAATCAGGCTGATCGACAAGCGTAATCATATCCTTGCCGTCGAACTTATGAAACTGGTTCCTTTCGTTGCCATGATAGTCGGTCGCAACTGTAATATGATCCTCTTCAATCCAGAAGTTTTTGATGTTCTGATCAGAATCGGTGAGTTTATATTTTTCACGACTGTCGATTTCCATTTTCCACAGCTGCTGTGTGCCACTCTCACTGCTGATGAAATAAAGACTTTGTTCCTTACCATGATACTTGAGATTCATATATTTGATGTAACTGTCCAATTCATATCTCCCCTTTTAAATACTACTCTATCATTTCTTCGACATTATTACGTGACTTTTCAGTCAATTTAAGGTGATAATATGATTAGATAACATGAGGAGGCTGATGGCACTATGAAGGTGAAGACCATAAGTGCAATGACGGAAAAAGGACTCGATAAGAAAGTGAACGAATTTCTTTATGAGAACCATCAGATAGAGATCATCGATATCAAATTCTCATATGGAAGTACACTTGCTGTGCTGATCATCTATAGGGAGCAATAAAAAAATTCTCCACTTCGGTTGAAGTGGAGAATTTTTTTATTAGATATGAAGTCTTCTGCTCAGCTGGGACCATACGGCATGGTGGGCAAATACCCCAAAAAATACAACCAGCATGAAAGCATATAGACTTGCAACTGCACTTGGCCAGATGACCGTAGCGTAACCTGAAAAATACAGTGCAGCTGGCAGAAAGCTCAGTGTAATCATCAAAATGGAGCTGACATAGCCCTTCCATTTCAAACGCTTCGTCAGAAGTGACAGTGTAACCATCACCAGGCCTGCGACAATAAGAAAAGGTACTGCATAGTTGATCGACCAATTGAGAAAGCCGGATTGCGAATCTATAAGCAGAAGCAGCAGGGTCAGACTTGCAACCTGACCAACAATCTTGCTGCCAAGGTGGGATTTCGACAGAACGGTGTGATTCAGTGAAATGACAGCATAGGCAACAAAGCCAATGACGTAGAATACCCATAGAAAATGGGGCATGACAATCAGATTGACGAATATGCATGCCAGTATGATGGCCAGTCCTGCAAATACGGCAATTTTAGATGCTTTTCTTTTGCCTAGTGATTGTCTGTCATACTTCGGATACGGCCTATTCTCCACCGCAATATAGGTGGATGACAACCGCCGGCTGCATAACGGACAGGTATTATGCTTCGATTTGACACTGCACTGTTCACAATGATTCATTGCTGTTCCCCCACTCATTGGAATTAACCTCTATTTCAAGTCCGGTCAACCGTTTCAATTCCTTGAAAAACTCCCTCACAATGCCAGTTTCTGAAATGGACAGTGTAAAAGTGATCGTCATGCGGCCATTGATTGTGCCAGCCGCACAGCTGATTGGACTTCTACTCGTAGGATACAGCGCAATATCCATCCGTTCGACATGTTCTTCCATGGACTTCGGCAATTTCACATTTCCCATATTCGACAATGTCATCGATTTTGTTCTCTCACCGATATGATTGAACCCATATCTCATCGCAGGATATTTGAGAAATATTGGAATGACGCGTGTCATCATCCTTCTCTGCAGCTGAAAATGATGGTTGATGCCCTTCTGCAGACTTTCCTTGGCAGTACGGGATACAAGCTTTTCAGCAACTTCATCCAATATACCTTCGAAAGTTGTCTCATCTTCCACTTTAACACCTACATTGGCCACCGCAAAGAAATTTCTCATTGTCTTTGATGGAAACTGCCGTCTCAGATTGACAGGCAGAGCAATTGCTATCGGATCACGCCCTGAATGCTCGGTACTGATAACTTTGATCAGAAGTGCTGTCAGATAAGCAGTGAGAGTCTTTCCTGAACTTTTGGCATGGCGGTTCAATGCGTTTCCATCCACTATACCGTGAATGATGTTAATGCCTGCCGTTTCAAGGGGTGTGCCTGTAATCTGATAGGCTGCACTTTCTTTCATTCTGATCGACTTTCCATCATTCTTATATGCATATTTTAAAAAACTATCTTCGATTTCTTCTGTATCTGATGGATCCCATGGCAATAATATCATCCCATCATGAGTGATATTCTTCCCTTTTAGAAGTAGATACTGATAGGCCAGCGTCTTCAGGAATTCCATCGCCCCACTGCCATCAGTGAGTGAGTGGAACACTTCAAAAGATATTCTATTGTTATAGTATATGACACGGATCAAATATCCGCTACTGGTCTTTGGATCGATGGGTGCACAAGGGTAGGTCTTCTCTTCCTGTACAACTAGCCTCTGATCATTCTTCTCGAGATAATCCCAAAACAGACCTTTTTTCAAAGAAACTGTCAGTGTGGGAAAACGGTGGACAATACGATCCAACGCTTGCTGAAGCAGCTTCTGATCTATTCTTTCCGTCAAAATCATAGAGACTCTGAAAACAAAGGAATTTTCCGCGTTTGATAACGCATGAAAAATCTTACCTGTATTATCAATTTTATACCATTGATCTGACATGCAGCATTCCTACCTCCATTTGACCTTCGTGTTATTATGGCATATTTCAGAATGGAATGCTTGCATCAGCTGAGTATTCAAAATGCCTATCGCCTTTGAAGTATTTCTTTAACCAGTAAAGCAACGTTCTTCGGTTTTTCTTTAGTATTCGTATTATCTCCTCCTTCTTATTTAAATCCGCAAAAAAAGACGACCAGGATGAAATGTCTCATCCTGGCCGCCATCGGCAATTTCAGATATACCATTTATATTTAATAGAAGACTTCTTATACCACCGGTCGGGTTTGAACCGACACTCCCGTTAAGGGAACTGGATTTTGAGTCCAGCGCGTCTGCCAATTCCGCCACGGTGGCCCAGTATTAATAAATTTATGGAGCGGAAGATAGGATTTGAACCTATGTCTTGCTTCAGGTAGAAGCATGTTCTAAACACTAAACTACTTCCGCATGGTGTAAAAACTAATGGAGGCGCCAACCGGATTTGAACCGGTGATAGAGGATTTGCAGTCCTCGGCCTTACCACTTGGCTATGGCGCCTTGAAGCTGGGCTAGCAGGATTCGAACCTGCGCATGATGGTACCAAAAACCATTGCCTTACCGCTTGGCGATAGCCCAATAATGGGGCGGCTGATGGGGATCGAACCCACGAATGCCGGAACCACAATCCGGTGTGTTAACCACTTCACCACAACCGCCATTTGGCAGGGGTAGTAGGAATTGAACCCACATCAAAGGTTTTGGAGACCTCTATTCTACCATTGAACTATACCCCTATGAGTGGAGGGGGGCAGATTCGAACTGCCGAACCCGAAGGAGCGGATTTACAGTCCGCCGCGTTTAGCCACTTCGCTACCCCTCCATGATACGCTGAAAAAATGGTGCCGGCCAGAGGAATCGAACCCCCAACCTACTGATTACAAGTCAGTTGCTCTGCCAATTGAGCTAGACCGGCAACACAAATGGTGGTTCAGGACGGAATCGAACCGCCGACACTGTGAGCTTCAATCACATGCTCTACCGACTGAGCTACTGAACCACTAGATATTAAAATGGCGGTCCCGACGGGAATCGAACCCGCGATCTCCTGCGTGACAGGCAGGCATGTTAACCGCTACACCACGGGACCACATATAAATTAAATAAAAAAATTGCGGGAGGTGGATTTGAACCACCGACCTCCGGGTTATGAGCCCGACGAGCTTCCAGACTGCTCTATCCCGCGATAATATTAATAATGGCGGAGGAAGAGGGATTCGAACCCCCGCGAGCCGTTAAGCCCCTGTCGGTTTTCAAGACCGATCCCTTCAGCCAGACTTGGGTATTCCTCCGTATGATATACAATTAAAGCATGGTGGACCTTGCAGGACTCGAACCTGCGACCCAACGGTTATGAGCCGTTTGCTCTGACCAACTGAGCTAAAGGTCCAATAATGGCGGTGGAGGGGATCGAACCCCCGACCTCACGGGTATGAACCGTACGCTCTAGCCAGCTGAGCTACGCCGCCATGAATATGATATTGAGTAAAATGGTGGAGACTAGCGGGATCGAACCGCTGACCTCCTGCGTGCAAAGCAGGCGCTCTCCCAGCTGAGCTAAGCCCCCATTTTAATAAAAGAAATTCCGATGCGGGTGAAGGGAGTCGAACCCCCACGCCCGAAGGCGCTAGATCCTAAATCTAGTGCGTCTGCCAGTTCCGCCACACCCGCATATTTCTAAAGAGTCGGGAAGACAGGATTCGAACCTGCGACCCCTTGGTCCCAAACCAAGTGCTCTACCAAGCTGAGCTACTTCCCGTGATTATTAAAGCGCGCCCGAGAGGAGTCGAACCCCTAGCCTCTTGATCCGTAGTCAAACGCTCTATCCAATTGAGCTACGGGCGCATCATATAAGGTTTTAAACTGGTGCCGAGGACCGGAATCGAACCGGTACGGTAATTACTTACCGCAGGATTTTAAGTCCTGTGCGTCTGCCAGTTCCGCCACCCCGGCGTAATAATGGAGCGGAAGACGGGATTCGAACCCGCGACCCCCACCTTGGCAAGGTGATGTTCTACCACTGAACTACTTCCGCGAATGGTGCGGGTGAAGGGAGTCGAACCCCCACGCCCGAAGGCGCTAGATCCTAAATCTAGTGCGTCTGCCAGTTCCGCCACACCCGCATATGTGAGCCATAGAGGATTCGAACCTCTGACCCTCTGATTAAAAGTCAGATGCTCTACCAACTGAGCTAATGGCTCATATACATATAATGATTAAATGGTGCCGGCCAGAGGAATCGAACCCCCAACCTACTGATTACAAGTCAGTTGCTCTGCCAATTGAGCTAGACCGGCTAATTAATGGTGGAGAATGACGGGTTCGAACCGCCGACCCTCTGCTTGTAAGGCAGATGCTCTCCCAGCTGAGCTAATTCTCCATTAATTGATATTAAAATGTATATTGCCCGGCGGCGTCCTACTCTCACGGGACGTCAGTCCAACTACCATCGGCGCTGGAGAGCTTAACTGCTGTGTTCGGCATGGGAACAGGTGGGGCCTCTCCGCCATCGCCACCGGACAATATTGAATTGAAAGTACAATCGGTAACGCCGCTGATGCGGCGTACTGACCGGCTAAATGCTGAAGCATCAAGCCGCTCATGTACATTCAAAACCGGATAGAAACAATGCGCTGCGCAGAAAACCAAACACGGTTTTCATTATTATTGAATAAGTCATCGATCGATTAGTATTCGTCCGCTGAATGTGTCGCCACACTTGCACGCCGAACCTAT
>NZ_WUUK01000002.1 GCF_009831115.1 Salinicoccus hispanicus
ATAGGTTCGGCGTGCAAGTGTGGCGACACATTCAGCGGACGAATACTAATCGATCGATGACTTATTCAATAATAATGAAAACCGTGTTTGGTTTTCTGCGCAGCGCATTGTTTCTATCCGGTTTTGAGTGTACATACACTCGTTCGACACCCGTCGAACATCCAAATGTGATTACTTTCGGGTAATGCACCATATTGTCCGGTGGCGATGGCGGAGAGGCCCCACCTGTTCCCATGCCGAACACAGCAGTTAAGCTCTCCAGCGCCGATGGTAGTTGGACTGACGTCCCGTGAGAGTAGGACGCCGCCGGGCAGTATCTTTTTTTATTACAGTTATTTTTTATTACAGTTTTATTCCACAGTAGCTCAGTGGTAGAGCTATCGGCTGTTAACCGATCGGTCGTAGGTTCGAATCCTACCTGTGGAGCCATTTTTTTGTTTAAATACATATAATAGCATGGCCCGTTGGTCAAGCGGTTAAGACACCGCCCTTTCACGGCGGTAACACGGGTTCGAGTCCCGTACGGGTCATTTGATTTGAATGGAGAATTAGCTCAGCTGGGAGAGCATCTGCCTTACAAGCAGAGGGTCGGCGGTTCGAACCCGTCATTCTCCACCACGGAGGGGTAGCGAAGTGGCTAAACGCGGCGGACTGTAAATCCGCTCCTTCGGGTTCGGCAGTTCGAATCTGCCCCCCTCCATTTTTTTAATATTGGGCTATCGCCAAGCGGTAAGGCAATGGTTTTTGGTACCATCATGCGCAGGTTCGAATCCTGCTAGCCCAGCCACGAGCCATTAGCTCAGTTGGTAGAGCATCTGACTTTTAATCAGAGGGTCAGAGGTTCGAATCCTCTATGGCTCACTAACGACATCTTCCAATAGGAGGATGTCTTTTTTTATTTCTTTGTTTTATACATCACTCTTTATTTAATTGCATAAAAATCCAATGTTGTATACTATGGAATATATAAGCGCTTACAACAAGGGGGATTTTTATGAATCAGAATCAAAATATACATATAATAGGGGCTGCGACTGCATTTGGCCAGCCTCGGCTAGGGGTGGATCTTGGTCCTGATGCTATAAGGTATGCTGGTATTGTACAGAAGTTGAAAGGCTTGGGGATGTCTGTAGTTGATAGGGGCAATATCAGAGGCGACTTCGATATAGAAGCAGGTCAGGAGACAGATTTGAGAGATGATAATCTGTTGAACTACGGTGCTGTTAAACGCTTTAATACAGCACTTGCTGCGGAAGTGGATGGTTCAGTGGTAAACGGTGGTTTTCCATTGATACTGGGGGGAGATCATTCTCTCGCAATCGGTTCTCTTGCCGGATTAAGAAAGCACTACGATAACCTGGGAGTCATCTGGTATGATGCCCATGGTGATCTGAACGATAGCAGAACATCCCCGACAGGAAACATCCATGGAATGCCACTTGGCATATCTTGTGGTTTTGGAGATCAGGCTCTGGTTGATCTTTACCAGGAGGGACAGAAGGTCAGACCTGAAAATGTTGTCCTTATCGGGATGCGTGATCTGGATGAAGGTGAAAAGGCCTATATTAAAGAAAATGGTATCCTGACTTTCACGATGATGGATATCAGGATGAAAGGGATCAAAGCTGTC
Organism: Salinicoccus hispanicus; assembly: GCF_009831115.1. Classification (GTDB taxonomy): domain Bacteria; phylum Bacillota; class Bacilli; order Staphylococcales; family Salinicoccaceae; genus Salinicoccus; species Salinicoccus hispanicus. The sequence goes on from NZ_WUUK01000002.1 coordinate 1,631, forward strand.
ATGCAGGAGGCTATGGAGCATCTTTCTGATAAATGTGATGGTATCCACCTTTCTCTCGATGTAGATGGCTTGGACCCATTGGAAACGCCAGGAACAGGGACACCTGTCGCTGGTGGACTGTCACTATCTGAAACACAGCTTGCGATGCAGATATTGAATGAGTCGGGACGAATTACCTCGATGGATCTGGTGGAAGTGAACCCACTTCTTGATGATAAAAATATGACAGCAGAGAAGGCAGTGGAGATTGCAGCATGTCTTTTCGGCAAAAAGCAGCTTTAAAATATAAACAGCATCTCAATTGAGATGCTGTTTATATTTTATGTCCTATTCTTCCCCTATGGGCAGAATCTGAACTTTATAGTCTTTGGTATTTTTGGAATTCTTCTTTTCGGAACTGTCTTTAACAAAATTCCTTAATTCTTTTTTGAACTGCTTAAGCTCATCCTCTTTCATATGAAGATTATAAGACATACTGTCTTTTTTCTTTTCGCCAGGACTGTATTTCAGAAGATCGATGTTCGGGACGACCTTCCGTGCTACCGGTTCATAGAACTTCTGAATGATACTGTTCTTCTCCTCGGTTTTCACTACATGGATGATTTCATTCTTAAGCAGCTCGTTCAGGTGGTAGTGGATTTTGGCCCGTGGAATATCCAGTTCGTCCGCGAGCATCTGTCCGGTTTTAGGCTTTTCGGCGAGCATGGTAAGCAGTTGGATCCTGAAAGGGTCACTCACACTTTTCAATTGAGCCAAGTTATCGATTACGAGTAGTTTTTTCACGGAGAAACACCCCTTATAATGTATATTTATAGTATGATTAACTGTAAATGCGATGTCAATTAAATAAACAATGGTTTTGTGCGCTCTATAACACTTGTAACATTTGTTGCATATTTTTCTATTTGGTATGATGGAACTGTTAAGACAGTGAAAGGGGCACCTTTATGATCGGACAGCGGATTAAAGAAATACGCAATAATAATAATCTAACCCAAGAAGAACTGGCAGACGGCATCATTTCAAGAACTTATCTCAGCCTCATCGAAAAGGGGAGCGTACATCCTTCTACCAATGTACTGATCAAACTGAGTGAAAGACTCGATTGTTCAGTGAATGATTTCATGCAGGAGGTCTCCCATTTCCGTTATAATGATGTAGAGATTCTTAGGGAAATCGCATATTATGAACAGAAGATTGAACAGGAAGACTACACCTCCCTTCATTATTTCATAGAAAAGGAATACGAAACTGTAGAACAGATTCCGGGGCCTGACAGTGGAAGAATTCATCTGCTGTATGCTAAATACTTCATGCATTCAGGAGACAGGCGCAAGCTGAAGTTCCATGTGAATCGTGCATTGGAACTTCTATCGACGGTTTCAATCAACCAGTCGTATATCGATGCAGTTATACTTAAGGTTGGATTATTGAATGATGAGGACGCATATGAAGCATCACTTGATCTTCTTGAGGATACGTTATATACCATTCTCAGGTTTTCCGATCTCGATCTTAGTGTCATCAGAATAATGTTTGAAGTCGCGGAGTGCTATCAGAAGTGTGGCGAATACTTCACCTCGTCCCGATTTTCAGCGCGTATTAGAAAACAATCGAAAATACTGCATATCGACTATCGTCGCGATGCGCTTCTTCTGCTTGAAGGCAAGAACCTTGCCATGCTGAAGAAGTTCAATGAGCTGGATTCTTGGACTTCGAAGTCACAGGATGCCATGGCCAGGCTTCTGAACTGCTATGCGAAGTATAAGAATGGCAGTATAAAAGCAGCAGAGGAAGAATTTAGAAATATTGATTTCAATTTTGAGACTCTCAGCCAAGATGAGATATTTTACGATATCCATAAGGAATTGGAAGAGAGAATGGGTTTTATATGAATGATTAAGTGAGGGACGCATTATGCAGACAGACAATTTTTTTGAAAGTGTCAATACGGCAACCGTAATCTCGAGCATTGTCGATCTGCTGATTGTATGGTATGTGGTGTATCTTCTGATCAGAGTGATGAAGGGAACGAAAGCCATTCAGCTGATAAAAGGGATTTTCCTGATTCTTATCGGCCGGTCAATCAGTAACTTCTTCGATCTGACGACAACGACCCAGATGTTCGATACAGTTCTGGAATGGGGCTTTCTGGCGATCATCGTCATCTTCCAGCCCGAAGTGAGGCGTGCACTGGAGCAGCTGGGACGCGGCAGCCTGTTCCGTACAAATGGAAGTAGCAGCTCTACAACAGAGAAGGATAAGCTGAGGGAAGCCATGATCAAGTCTATACGGTACATGGCAAAACGGCGTATCGGTGCACTGATTGTCTTTGAAAAGGAGACAGGGTTGAAGGACTATATAGAAACCGGCATACCGATAGGCGGAAATATCACATCGGAGTTGCTGATCAATATATTCATACCCAATACGCCGCTGCATGATGGTGCGATGATCATCCAGGGCAACAAGATTGCGACAGCCGCAAGCTATCTGCCACTATCCGACAGCAGTAAGATTGCAAAGAATCTCGGAACACGGCATCGTGCGGCTGTGGGTGTATCGGAAGTGACTGATGCTTTTACTGTAGTCGTTTCAGAGGAGACGGGTAACATATCCGTAACCTACGACAGCAAGCTGACAAAAGAAATCACCCTCGAGGAACTGGACAATCTGCTCCAGACACACTGGAACATACTCCCACCTTTGAAGGAAGGAGGCGGTTTATTTGCTAGAAAGTAAATGGGGATTGAGATTTGTTGCGCTGCTTCTCGCCCTGTTCATGTTCCTGTCGGCAAATGACGTATTTGACGACCTGCTCTATTCCGACCAGAATGTAGCTGAGACCGAAGTGATCGAGGGACTCCCTGTAGAAATTCTCTATGATGAGGAGAACCAGTATGTTTCCGGTGCTCCAGAGCAGGTGAACGTACAGCTTTATGGGAATACATCGAATGTGAAGCGGCTTCAGACGACAAGAGATATGAGTGTTGTTCTTGATCTGCGGAATCGGAATCTTGGTGAGTATGAAGAGCATTTCACAGTGGAGGGCCTTCCTGAAAATGTAACGGCCGAGGTCATTCCGGAGACTGCGAATGTGAACATCCAGGAACTGGTGACCCGTACATTCGAGGTCCAGGCTGAAGTCAGTGAGAGCCGGGTCGGCCCGAATCATACCCTCGAGTCTGTACAGATCGAGCCTGAAACTGTTACTGTAATGGGTGGAGAAAGTGAAATGAACCGCATACAGTATGTACGCGCAACTCTGGAGGACAACTCGAGAATTACGCAGGACAGGGTGGACGAAGCGGAAGTCAGCGCTTTTGACACCCAATTCAACAAGCTTGATGTCGGTATCGATCCGACGCATGTACGCGTGGAGATCAACGTTGAGGAACGCAGTAAGGAAGTGCCTGTAAGCTATGAAATGACTGGCGACGTTGCTGACGGCTACGCATTGAGTAATGTAGCACTCAACTACGATACCATTGAAGTTTTCGGTACAGAAGAAGTACTATCGGGCATCGATGAGATCAACGTTGAAGTAGATGTATCCGATATGAAGAGTTCGACAATACAGGATGTTGCGATTGATATGCCTGAAGGTGTGGACAGAACAGAACCGGCGGTCCTACAGGCAGATATAGAGATTGAACAGGATAATGGATAAAACATGCAGAAAAAAGGAGAACGTCATGGGTAAATATTTTGGTACAGATGGAGTAAGAGGGGTCGCAAATACAGAATTGACTCCGGAACTGGCATTCAAGCTGGGTAGATTTGGCGGTTATGTACTGGCGGGTCAGAAAAGTGACAATAGAACTGTCCTGGTTGGACGGGACACACGTATTTCAGGGGAAATGCTCGAGTCTGCACTTGTTGCAGGACTGCTTTCCATCGGAGCGGAAGTCATGCGGCTCGGTATGATTTCTACACCGGGTGTAGCCTATCTGACGAAGGAAATGGATGCAGATGCAGGTGTCATGATTTCTGCTTCCCATAACCCGGTTGGAGACAATGGCATCAAATTTTTCGGTTCCGACGGCTTCAAACTGACAGATGATCAGGAAGCGGAAATTGAAAAACTCCTCGATATGGATGAGGATACATTGCCAAGGCCGACAGGTGTCGATCTCGGACACAAATCCGACTACTATGAAGGTGGTCAGAAATATGTCAGCTACCTCAAGTCTACTGTGGATGAGGACTTCGAAGATATGAAGATTGCACTTGATGGTGCCCATGGCTCCACCTATTCCCTTGCACCTTATCTATTTGGGGATCTAGAAGCGGATACAGTGACTATTGGGTGCAGTCCGGACGGAACGAACATCAATGCCGGTTTCGGTTCCACACATCCTGAAAAGCTCGTTGACCTGGTCAAGGAAGAATCCTGTGATTTTGGTTTTGCTTTCGATGGCGATGGCGACAGAATCATCGCAGTGGATGAGAAGGGCAATATTGTCGATGGCGACAAGATCATGTTCATCCTGGCACAGCATATGAAGTCCGAAGGTGAGCTGAAAGATGATATGGTCGTCTCTACAATCATGAGCAACCTCGGTTTCTACAAGGCGCTTGAGGCGCATGGACTGAAGAGCGATAAGACTAAAGTAGGTGACCGCTATGTGGTCGAAGAGATGAAATCAGGCGGCTACAGCCTCGGTGGCGAGCAGTCAGGCCATATCATCATGATGGACTACAATACGACTGGAGACGGCCTCCTGACAGGCCTGCATCTCGCTGCCATCGTCAAGTCTACTGGAAAGACGCTTGGAGAACTTGCAGGACAAGTTGAGACGTTCCCTCAGGAACTTGTCAATATCCGTGTATCCGACAAATACAATGTTGTGAATAACGAAGTGGTTGCGAAGAAGATCGATGAAGTGGAAGCTGAGATGGATGGAAACGGCCGTGTGCTCGTCAGAGCCTCCGGCACTGAACCGCTTGTCCGTGTCATGGTAGAAGCGGAAACAGAAGAACTGGCTGTCAAATACAGCAATCTCATCGCCGACGTTGTCCAGACGGAAATGGGACTCGAATAGAATGCCGATCCTTCAGATTATAAATCTGAAGGATTTTTTTATTTAATTACTGCCTGAAATGTATGTGTATTACATATATGTATTGCAGTATATACATATTTAAATTACAATGTTTATGGTGAGAAATAAAGGAGGAACGGGTATTTCAATAAATCGGAATAGCGCCTGGGCAAGTTTTACTTGCTGACGAGGAGGACAGTCATCGATTATCGGCGGATACTGTCCCGGATACTGAAGTATTCGTGAGATCAACTGTTAAAACTCTTGGGTGACCAATGGGACAGAGCGGTGATCATATACAAAATTCAAAAGCCGAAAGGACGTTTTTTAAATGTGCGGAATCGTTGGATATATCGGAAGTCAGGATGTTAAGGAAATACTGCTTTATGGTCTCGAGAAGATGGAGTACCGCGGCTATGACTCTGCAGGTATTGCAGTCAGAAATGATGAAGAAGTGGAAGTTTTCAAGGAAAAAGGCAGAATCAAGGATCTCCGTGCAAAAGTCGATATGGATTTCGATGCGACAGTGGGCATCGGCCATACAAGATGGGCAACACATGGCGTACCGAATGTGAAGAACGCCCACCCGCATCGGAGTGCAGACGGACGCTTCACACTCGTTCATAATGGTGTCATCGAGAACTATGAACAGCTGAAAAGAGATTACATTCCGAATGTGGACCTTGTTTCCAGCACGGATACTGAAATCGTTGTAGAGATCATTTCAAGCTTTGCCCAGCAGGGTATGTCTACAGAAGAAGCTTTCAACAAGACATTGGAAATACTGCACGGTTCCTACGCCATCGGTCTGATGGATGAGGAAGAGAACGATGTCATCTATGCTGCCAAAAATAAATCTCCGCTACTTCTCGGTAGAGGCAATGGTTTCAATGTCATCACTTCAGATGCCATGGCAATGCTCCAGCAAACAAATGAATTCGTAGAACTGATGGACGGGGAAGTTGTCCTGCTTAAAGCAGATGAAATCATCATCAAAGATAAAACAGGCCGCGAGATTGAAAGAGAATCCTATATCGCTGAAATCGACGAAAGCGATACTGAAAAAGGCACATACGAGCACTATATGCTCAAAGAAATAAATGATCAGCCAGCTGCGATGAGAAAAATCATCCAGGAATATCAGGATGAAGATGAGAACTTGAAGATTGATCCAGCAATCATCGATCAGCTTAAAGACTCGGACAGACTCTATGTCATCGCTGCAGGTACAAGCTACCATGCAGGACTGATTGGCAAGGAATTCTTCGAGAAATGGGCAGGTGTACCGACAGAAGTGCACGTCGCTTCAGAATTTGTCTACAACACGCCGCTATTATCCGAGAAGCCAATGTTCATTTTCATTTCACAGTCCGGAGAAACAGCAGACAGCCGTGCTGTATTGGTTGAGATCAAGAAACGTGGTCACAAGTCACTGACAGTGACAAATGTCCCAGGATCTACACTGTCAAGAGAAGCGGACCAGACACTGATCCTGCATGCAGGCCCTGAAATTGCGGTCGCTTCCACAAAAGCATATACGGCACAGATTGCAGTTCTGTCCATTCTGGCGCAGGTTGCAGCAAGAGAATCCGGTAGAGACATTGAGATCAACCTCATGCAGGAACTGGCGAAAGTGACGACAGCCATTACAGCCATCATTGATGATGCGCCGGTAATCGAGCAGATTGTCAACGAATACCTTGAAACAACAAGAAACGCTTTCTTCATCGGCAGGGCAATGGACTACTATGTCGGACTCGAAGGTGCACTGAAGCTTAAAGAGATCTCCTATATCCAGGCAGAAGGATTCGCCGGCGGGGAACTCAAGCACGGTACCATTGCACTGATTGAAGAAAACACACCCGTCTTCGCACTGGCGACACAGGAGAAGATCAACCTTAACATCCGTGGAAACGCACAGGAAGTCGCAGCACGCGGCGCTAAAGTATGCATGGTATCCATGGAAGGACTCGACCAGGAAGGCGACACATACGTCATTCCACACGTTCACGAGATGCTTACACCACTCGTATCCGTCGTCGTGTACCAGTTCATTGCGTACTTCGCAGCACTGCACCGTGGCAACGATGTCGACAAGCCGAGAAACCTGGCTAAGTCGGTTACGGTGGAATAGGCGAAAGAACTCTATAAAAAGTCAAAGATTTCCACCCCTATGTATAATTTATTCATAGGGGTGTTTTGTATATTTAATAAATTGAGAAATATCACAAACAGTTCAATGGTTTATGGTGTCATTTTGCCTTATAATATATGGACAATAAGATTGCATAAGGAGACATGAAGAATGAGCCAGGAAAATTTGATGATGAAGGCGCTGTCGATGGACATGATCACCGCCAAGATGTTCAACGAGCTTCATCTTTCTTCTATAGAAGAGTATGGCGAAGAAGAAGGCCGCAGGCTTGTCGGAGATGGTCTTCGGGCATTTGGTCTGAAAGATGGGGAAGTATTGGCGAAGAAAGCGACTGCGGAAGGTGAGAACCACTTCATCTACGAATACCTTCCGCAAGTCGTCGGCGGCGAAGAGAAGTATGCGGAACTGACGGCGTTTGCACGGTTTTCCAAGATGTTCGCCCAGATCTCGAAACAGATTGTCGACAAGTATGGTGAGCCGGGTGAAGATGTTGTAAGACGTGCTGTCGAACGTTTCGGCAAGAAGCGCGGACAGGGCATCGCGCAGCGTGCGCGTACCAACGGTCTTGAGAATACGCCTGAAAACTATCTGAACAACTACGATATGGCAAGAAGCGAACTGTTCGAAGTGGACACGGTGCCTGGCAACGGTGAATTTGAACAGACATTCACCTATTGCCCACTTGGTCAGCAATGGGCAGATGACGGTACAGGTGAATATGGCATCCTCTACTGCCAGATGATTGACCCATCATTGGCCAAAGGCTACAACAAGAACTTCGAAGTAGTCCATGATGAATTCGTCTTGCGTGAAGGACAGTGCCATTTCCACTTCAAGATGAATGAGGAAAAATAACCAGCAGATGATTTGCTGGTTTTTTGATGATATATTTTCCAAGTTGTCAAATTGTATCCCATAGAATCTAAATGACATCAACACTGTGAAAGCCCGCCACGACTCATGGTATACTTTTTATCACTATGTGCGTTTAAAGTGCGTACTTCACATTAATGATTTCAAGGCATACACTGGGTGTACATCAAATCAACACCCAAAGGAGAAATATATATGAAACTGCAACTGGCATTGGATCTAGTAGACATCCCACAAGCAATTGAATTGATCAAAGAAGTAGAGACGCATATCGATATCGTCGAACTCGGTACACCTGTCATCAACAAAGAGGGTCTGAAAGCAGTAGAGGAAGTCAAATCTGCATTCCCTAACCTGGAAGTACTCGCGGATGTCAAAATCATGGACGCTGCGGCATATGAAGTATCCAACGCTTCTGCTGCTGGTGCAGATATCGTTACCATTCTTGCCCAGGCTGAGGATTCCTCAATCAGAGGTGCAGTTGAAGAAGCGAAGAAGCAAGGTAAGAAGATCCTTGTAGACATGATTGCTGTAAAGGACATCAAGACACGTGCGGCGGAGCTTGACGTGCTTGGTGCAGATTATATCTGTGTCCACACAGGATACGATCTTCAGGCTGAAGGCAAAGATTCGTTCGAAGATCTGCGCACAATCAAAAGTGTCGTAAAAAATGCACATACAGCAATCGCAGGCGGCATCAAACTGGAGACACTGCCGGAAGTGATCGAAGCACAGCCGGACCTCATCATCGTGGGTGGCGGTATTACGAGTAAAGAAGACAAAGGTGCGGAAGCAGCAGAAATCAAAAAGCTGATCAAAGAAAGTGTGACTTCGTAAGATGACGAACAGAGGCTTCACAGAGGAAATATTAAGTGAGCTGAAAAATACACTTTCACGTATGGATGATAAGAGTGCTGAACAGACGGTGGACGGTATACTGCAGGCCAATAAGATACTTGTTGCAGGCGGTGGCCGTTCGGGCTTCATGGCCAAAGCGTTTGTCATGCGCCTGATGCATACGGGTCTCGATGCCTATGTGGTGGGAGAGACGGTGACACCGAATCTCGAGCCGGGTGATACCTTCATCGTCGGTTCCGGTTCAGGTGAAACGGAGAGTCTTGTATCCATGACCAGGAAAGCGAAGAAAATTGGAGCGACGATAGTTGCTGTTACCATAAACCCTGAGTCCACCATCGGCGAAATGGCCGATATTACGGTGGAAATACCGGCACAGGCAAAAGCCGATGGTGATAGCGGCAGATCGATTCAGCCCATGGGATCTCTATTTGAACAATCCCTTCTGCTCTTCTACGATGCCATGATACTAAACCTCATGGATAAAAAAGGATTGAAGTCCGATGGAATGTACGGTCGGCATGCAAATCTGGAATAGAACGAATGGTGGAAAACCTGGACCTGGTGTAATGGTTCAGGTTTTTCTGATTGATCAGATTGCTGGATTTTACTGTACATAAAGATATATCATGACTTCTATACATATCAGGAAAGGATGAAGCGTAGATGCCGAATTTGAATGATAAAGTCTTCAACTGTGAAAAAGAACTGACACTCTCCATTATCGGTGGCAAGTGGAAGATGCTGGTGCTATGGCATCTAGGAAAAGAAGGGACTAAACGTTTTGGAGAATTGAAGAGATTGATGCCAGGCATTACCCAGAGGATGCTTGTCAACCAGTTGCGCGAACTCGAGGATCATCTGATTGTCCACCGGGAAGTCTATCCGGTAGTCCCACCAAAAGTCGAATATTCTCTTACTGAACAGGGTAAGACGCTGATCCCCATACTCGATTCGATGTATGAATGGGGAAAGGACTACATCAAGAATAACCTTGATGAAAGTGTGGAGCCTCAGCGTGTACGGAGTAGCCATGAATCAAATGGTTGAACGTAAAATGTGACTGAAAAAGAACGATTTCACCTATCCTACCCTTTATGAATGTATATTGCGGCAGTGTATGATAAAATGACTGACAATATGCATTGGAAGGAGATTTTCATAAATGAAGAAATGGTTATTGGGTCTATCACTCGGTACATTCGCAGTAGTAATGACTGCATGTGGTGGAGATGAGTCAGCAGAGAATACAAATGAGGAAGCACAAACGCAGGAAGAAGTGGCGTCAGATAACAGTGAGGAAGCTGCAACAACGGAGGATGGCACTGAAGAAGGTGCGGAGCAGCAGATGGAGATGCCTGAACCGGCTCTTGAAGATGTTCCGGATGTTGTCGCTGAAGTGAATGGTGAAGAGATTACTAAAGAAGAGTTTGAACAGACTTATACGGCACAGTTCCAGCAGATTGCCATGCAGGCCCAGATGTCAGGTCAAGAACTTGATCAGGATCAGCTGAAACAACAGGTTGCTGAAGGACTAGTCAGCCAGGAACTGCTCAGACAGGAAGCAGAGGATCGTGGCATCGAGGCAACTGATGAAGAAATCGACGTAGCAATAGATGATCTTGTTGAACAGAATGGTCTCGAATCCAGAGAAGCTCTCTTCACCGCCTTGGAAGAGCAGGGACTGACAGAAGAAGAAGCGAGAGCACAACTTCAGGCTGGATTGAGTCAGGATCAGTTGATTGCTGAAGAAACAGGAGACATCGAAGTGACTGAGGAAGAGCTTCAGACTCTTTACGATGATACAGTGCAGCAGCAGGAAGATGCTGGTTCGGAGCAGGAACTTCCTGCATTTGAAGAGCTGAAGCCAGATCTTGAATCGCATATCATGCAGCAGAAGGAAAGCGAAGCGACACAGAATTACGCTTCAGAACTTCGTGATAATGCCGACGTTACAATCAACCTATAGTACGACGATCCTTTCCGGGTGAAGCACGACCGGGAAGGATTTTTTGTTTACGAATAATAAAGAGAAATTAGATATAAATTTTCGAATCGTTTATAATAAAGTTGATTAGATCAGTCAAAGGGGGAATGGGTATGGTATTATTCCAGGAATTTCTTGATAAGATGGATGATATGGAGCACAGAGAGAAGCTGGAAGAAGTGCTGATGTGGATTCAGCAGAGCTATCCCGGACTTGGTACAGTCATCAAATGGAACCAGCCGATGTTTACAGAACATGGGACATTCATTATTGCATTCAGTGTATCGAAGAAGCATTTTACGATTGCACCGGAAACAGCAGGCATCAATCATCACAAAGGCGATATCGAAGCGGCAGGGTATGACTATACGGAAAACATCATCCGGGTGCCTTGGGATAAACCTGTCGATTATGGGCTGCTCGAAAAACTGATAGGATTCAACATTGAAGACAAAGCAGACTGCACGACATTCTGGAGAAAATAGCATATTGGACAGGAGCCGAAAGGCTTCTTTTTTATGAGCCGAAAACTTGAAAGTCAAATAAGGTCAATATATAATATTATTATAGTCAAATTTAGTCAGAATTAAGACTATATATTTGAATAAATTATCATATAGACGTGAGCATCTTTGTTGAAACAATAATTGGATAGTCTTATAATCTTACTATAGTCAAATTTAGTCAAACTAATTTAATGATTTACTTTATATGAACCAAGGAGGAATAATACATGAAATGTCAAAATTGCGGTATTAATGATGCACATGTCAATCTGGCAATGAACATCAATAACCAGCAGACCGAAGTGCATTTGTGTAATGAATGTTTCCATGAAATCAGAAGCCAGATGATGGGTGACAATGATTTCTTCTCCGGATCTCCTTTTGAAAATAATAATGATAACAATAAATATTTCCAGGGAAATGGAGCCAGCCAGACGGGAACTAAGACGAGACAGAAGCAGAGCAACGGGAAAAATGGACTGCTCGATCAGCTTGGCAAGAACGTTTCTGATGAAGCCAGAGGTGGCGATATCGACCCGGTCATCGGTCGTGATAAGGAAATCAAACGTGTCATCGAGACATTGAACAGAAGAAACAAGAACAATCCGGTATTGATTGGTGAGCCGGGTGTCGGTAAGACAGCGATTGCTGAAGGATTGGCACTCAAGATTGTGGAAGGTGCTGTACCGGCCAAACTGACCAACAAGGAAATCTACGTGCTCGATGTCGCATCTCTCGTAGCAAATACAACAATGCGTGGTCAGTTCGAAGAACGCTTGAAGCAACTGATCGCAGAACTTCAGGCACGGGAAGACGTCATTCTCTTCATCGATGAAATCCACCAGCTTGTCGGTGCAGGAAGCTCTGAAGGTTCACAGATGGATGCTGGCAATATCCTTAAGCCTGCTTTGGCACGAGGTGAAGTACAGATCATTGGTGCGACGACGCTGAAAGAATATCGTCAGATTGAAAAAGACGCAGCACTGGAACGCCGTCTTCAGCCGATCGTCGTGAAAGAGCCGACGCTGGAAGAGTCCGAGTTGATTCTGCAAGGCATCAAGGATCGTTATGAGAAGTTCCATGAAGTACGCTATAGTGATGAAGCCATCCATGCGTTCGTTACCCTGTCGGACCGCTATATACAGGATCGTTTCCTGCCGGACAAGGCGATTGACCTGATGGATGAAGTCGGATCACGATTGAATCTTTCCAATGCAGAAGGGGATTCAACAACCATCCAGCAGCGTCTGACTGAAATTGCACAAGAAAAGGATAAAGCCGCTGAACGTGAAGATTATGAAAAAGCGGCAAATCTCAAGTACCAGGAAATTCAGCTTGAAAAACAGCTCGAGAAGGCGAAAGATAAGGAACAGACACTCGATGTCGAAGTGACAGACATCCAACTGATTGTGGAAGAGAAGACAGGTATTCCTGTAACGAAACTGCAATCGGATGAGCAGAAGAAAATGCGCGACCTTGAAGGTCAGCTGGGTGATAAAGTCATCGGACAGGCAGAAGCAGTCGGTAAAGTATCAAAAGCCATCCGCCGCAGTCGTGCAGGTCTGAAGTCCAAGTACCGCCCGATCGGTTCATTTCTGTTCGTCGGCCCGACGGGTGTCGGTAAGACGGAATTGACCAGAGCACTTGCAGAAGAACTTTTCGGCTCCCGTGATGCCATGATCAGACTCGATATGAGTGAGTACATGGAGAAGCATACAGTCTCCAAGATCATCGGTTCACCACCTGGATATGTTGGACATGAGGAAGCAGGCCAGCTGACTGAGAAAGTCCGCCACAATCCTTACAGCATCCTGTTGCTTGATGAAATTGAGAAAGCACATCCGGATGTTCAGAACATGTTCCTGCAGATCATGGAAGATGGTCATCTGACTGATTCCCATGGACGTACTGTAAGCTTCAAGGATACCGTCATCATCATGACAAGCAACGCCGGTACAGGTGTGAATACTGTCAGTGTCGGTTTCAGTCCGGACAAGCATGAATCGGTCTCTACACTCGACAACTTGAGTGAATACTTCAAGCCAGAGTTCCTGAACCGTTTCGATTCAATCATCAACTTTAACGAATTGTCCGAAGAGAACCTCATTCAGATCGTCGATTTGATGCTTGCAGATCTTCAGAATACAGTTGAGGAAAACGAAATCAGCATTTCAATCACTGATGAAGCAAAAAGTGAAATTGCGAGACTTGGCTATGACAAGCGCTTTGGTGCGAGACCACTCCGCAGAGTCATCCAGGACAAGATTGAAGATCAGCTGACAGATCTGCTTCTTGAAGAAGAGGATGTAGACAATGTAAAAGTGGTTGTAGAAGACGGAGAAATTGTAGTGGCAACAGCTTAATATGAATCGAAGAGAAGCCGAAGACGGAGTGGATCCATCTTCGGCTTCTTTGTTTATTTTACTTTTTACACAAGTATTGGGTATAGTAGAATAAATACTCTGAAGTGATCAGAATTGGGGGATGGCATGACGGGACGTTCATTGATCAAGAAGTTCGACAGGCAGGCGAAAAGGTATGACAAGCGGCGTAATAGTGATTCCACCCGGAAATACCGGCAACGTATATTTCCGGAAGCCAGAGGAAAGGTGCTCGAAGTCGCAGTGGGTGCAGGGTCGAATTATTCCTTTTACGATGATGATATCGAACTGACCGGCATCGACTTCAGTCCGGAAATGCTGAAAGCGGCAAGAGCTGCAGCCAACGATTACGCATTCACTTCATCATTCTTGGAGGGTGATGTTGAAACGATGCAATTTGAAGAGAACAGCTTCGATACCATCGTATCGTCCCTATCATTTTGTGCCTACCAGGATCCGGTAGCAGTATTGAACCAGTTCAGGAAGTGGTGCAGACCGGCCGGCCGGATACTGATGATGGAGCATGGGCTGAGTACAAATCGGGTTCTGTCAAAGATGCAGCGGATCGCAGATTCCTTATCATTGAAAGTTGTCGGCTGCCATCAGAACAGACATATCACAGACATAGTGCAGCAGTCGGACTTGGTCCTTGTGAAGGAAGAGCGATACTTGGCTGGATGTCTGTACCTATTATGGGTAAATCCGTCGTGATCTGTGTTAGAATTTGAATCAAATTCATCACAATCCTGTGTGTAGAAAGTCCACAGTACGGATTGGAAGGGAGCTTGACATGAAACGAATGAGGATATTGATTCTGGCAATGGTAATGGGCATATTGATGGCAGCCTGCGGAATGAATAATAATGACGATGAGTTCGATCAGCAGCAGACAATCAACGATACGGCCGAACAACCAGGAGATGAGCAGGGCGAGTAGTGAAGCAGTATCGATCTATTGGAATCTGGACAGCAATACATGCCAACTTTGTTTGAATATGAGGTTTTGGAGATATATATGACTGTTGTACAAATATTTCAATATGTGGAGGTAATAGCATGGCTAAAACAGGTATTGTTACAGGTGGTGGAAGCGGATTGGGTCAATCTGCTGCAGTCCGTCTCGCAGAAGAAGGTGTGAATATCGCTGTTGTGGATATAAATAAAGAAGGTGGAAATGCAACAGTGGAGATGGTGAAGGAAGCAGGAGCAGATGCAATCTTCATCAAGGCAAATGTTTCAGACCCTGCAGAAGTGAAGCAGTATGTGGATAAGACAGTGGATCATTTCGGAACCATCGACTATTTTTTCAACAATGCTGGAATATCAGGCAGTGGCAAGCACTTTCTGGATACTGAAATTGATGAAATAGAGAACATTGTCGGTATCAATCTACTAGGTGCTTTATATGGCGTACGTTACGTCTCTGAGGTGATGCTGAATAATGGCGGGGGGTCGATCGTCAACACCGCTTCAAGTGCGGGTGTCATTGGCCAGGATTCCGTTGTCACCTATTCAGCTACAAAACACGGCATCATTGGTCTGACGAAAAGTATGGTAGCTGAGTACGCCCAAGAAGGTCTTAGAGTCAATGCGATAGCTCCTGGCCCGACAGAGACACCAATGGTCAAGGAATTTTATGAGGCAAACCCCAAGATGAAAGAAAATGCGACGGGAGGAATTCCTCAGAAAAGGCTCGGTACGCCTGAAGAAGTGGCAGAGCTTGTTGCGTTTCTACTGACTTCAAAAGCACAGTATATCAACGGTGAAGTTATCCGTATAGATGGTGGTTTCACAAACACCAAGTAGCGTGGGGTATTCTTTTACACACCACCTTTGTTTGATAAATGGAATAAAAGGGAAAAGCCTTCTAAATATATTTAGGAGGCTTTTCTGTGCAAAATCATCAGCTATATATCAACGGACAGTATGTCGAATCTACAGGAGATGACTGGATCGATATCATCAATCCGGCGACGGAAGAGGTAATTTCAAGGACGCCGAAAGGAACTGAAGAGGATGTCGAAAAGGCAGTGCAGGCCGCTTCTGATGTTCAGCAGAAATGGGAGCTGACACCCAATATAGAACGTGGCAGAATCGTACGCAAGCTGGGTGATGAGATAGAGAAGCAGAGAGACGAATTCATCGATCTGCTTCAAGAGGAGCAGGGCAAGGCCTACGAGCTGGCCAGTGGTGAAGTGGATCTTGCTATCGACTACTTCAGGTATATGTCCGAATGGGCAAGAAGAATCGAAGGAGACATCGTCCCGAGTGATCGAGAAAATGAGAATATTCTCGTCTACAAGAAGCCGATTGGTGTCGTTGCCGGTATCATTCCATGGAACTTCCCCGTATTTATTCTGGCCAGGAAAGTGGCGACAGCACTTGTTACGGGTTGTACCATTGTTATCAAACCAAGTCAGCATACACCAAATACCGCAATGGCATTCACGAAAATCATCGATGAAATGGAAGACATTCCAGCTGGTGTCTACAACGTTGTCACAGGCTCAGGGTCTGAAATAGGCAATGCACTGGCTTCTCATAAAAAAGTGCATATGGTAACAATGACTGGCAGTGTTGCAGCCGGAACCAAGGTGATGGAAGCGGCAGCGCAGAATATCACAAAAGTGAATCTGGAGCTTGGAGGCAAGGCACCTGCCATAGTGACGCAGAATGCAGACCTTGATCTTGCAGCAGAACAGATTACCACTTCAAGACTCGCCAATAATGGACAGGCCTGCACAAATGCTGAAAGAGTCTATGTACATGAGAGTGTCGCAGAAGCACTGACTGAAAAGCTGCAGAATATTTTCGAATCCAAAACGATGGGTGATCCTCGTGAGGACAAGCAGGCGGATATGGGCCCTCTCGTTAATAAGGATCGTATTGATACCGTGGATGAAATGGTACAGACGGCCATTTCCGAAGGTGCAGAAGTGGTCACCGGTGGTGGACGCGCGGATATGGCTCAAGGGTTCTTCTACAAACCGACGATTCTGACGAATGTCACGCACGAGTCAACTGTCATGACTGATGAGATATTCGGTCCGGTCATTCCGATCGCGACCTACAGCACGCTCGATGAAGCCATCGAAAAGGCTAATGATACTGTCTACGGTCTATCCTCATCCGTCTATACCGATGACTTGAATGAAGCTATGCGTGTCGTCAACGAAATGAAATTCGGTGAAACATACGTCAACAGGGAAAACTTTGAAGCTGTTCAAGGGTACCATGCTGGTATGCGCCAGTCCGGTCTCGGCGGTGCGGATGGCAAATATGGTATGGAAGACTTTCTCGTGACGCAGGTAGTATATATGCAGTACAAGAAGGACAAGGAATAAGTTGTAGTAATGAAAGAGGTGCGCGGCTCCTGAATGGAGCCGCGCACCTCTTTTGTGTTAATGATCTTTATTCAATACCCATCGATTTCTTATAACCTTCAAGATAGGCAATTTCTGAAGGAGATCCTTTATCCATGCTGCTCATGGTTCTATGCCAGAGTGGATAGAATGGTTCAGGCCGTGCAACCGATTCAATTCTGTCATGTTCATCCTGCGTCAGGTTGATATCGTATGATGCGATATTCTCACGAAGCTGTTCTTCATTTCTCGCTGCGATGACTACAGGGCCAACATTTGGACGATCCCTGGTCCACGCGAGAGCAATCTGCGGCACACTCGCACCGCGATTATCAGCCACTTCCTTCAGCGCATCAATCACATCATATAGACGCTCTTCATCCTTGACCCATGGTTCCGGCCAGCCGTCTCCCTGACGGGTACCGGAAGGCGCTTTGTTATTGCGGTCGATCTTGCCGTTCAGCAGTCCTTCGCCAAGCGGACTCCAGATCATGTTGCCGATGCCAAGCTCACTGCCTGCAGGCAGCAGCTCATACTCTGCCTCCCTGGCTTCCGGTGTGTAGTAGATCTGCTGGGTGATCGGCGGGATGAGACCGTTCTGTTCAGCCATGGTATACGTTCTTGCGAGGGCCCAGCCACTATAGTTGGATACACCCCAGTAGCGGATCTTGCCGGATTTCACGAGGTCGTTCATCGTCTGTATCGTTTCTTCGACAGGTGTACGACCATCCCACAGGTGGACAAAATAAAGGTCAAGATAGTCCGTTCCGAGACGTTCAAGGCTCTGGTTGATGCTTGTTTCGAGATTGTAGCGTGAAGCACCTACGGCATTCGGATCCTGCCCAAGGTCGAATCCTGTTTTTGATGTCAGCATCAGTTTGTCACGTCTGCCTTTGATTGCCGCACCCAGTACTCTTTCTGCATCACCCTTCGAATAGAGGTTGGCGGTGTCGAACATGTTGATGCCTGCATCGAGACTGATGTCAACGTGCCGTCTTGCCGCTTCTGCATCGATGTTCCCTGTCGCTTCAAAACCGTTTGTACCACTGAAAGGTATGGTACCCAAAATATATTTTGGTACTTTCAATCCGGAATTTCCCAGATAGATATGATCCATAATGTCCTCCTTAGATTCATTTGGGAATTTATTCCCTTTAGATATCAGGATAAACATGGAGAACTTCCATCCGTTACCGTAACGCTCATCCGGTCAGCCAGTTGGAGAATGCGAGCAGTGTATCAAACTGATGGTCTGCACCGAGTGCTTTATTGGCCTTTCTATTGATGAAAACGGTCTGTGTGCCTGCATTCTTTCCCGCCAGAATATCCGGTTCCCTGTCTCCGGCCATATAGCTGTCCTCAAGTAAAATATCATGACGCCCGGCGAGATCAAGCAGCATCCCTGCTTCCGGTTTTCTGCAGGGACACCCGGCGCCCGGCCTGTGGGGACAGTAGGCGATGTCATCCACACGCGCCCCATATTCCTTAAGTTTTCCAATGAGTACTTCGTGGATGTCATTCAGTGCCGCTTCGCTCAGGAAGCCGAGTCCCACGCCCCCCTGATTGGTGACGATGAAGACTTTCCATCCAGCATCATTGAACTGTCTGATTGCTTCAGGTACGCCTTCAAGAAGGAAAAGGTCCCGCGGCCCATTGACGAATCTTACCCGATGGGAGAGGACTTCATTGATCACACCATCACGGTCGAGAAAAACTGCCCTTTGCATATTTCCATACCTCCTTTTGCTTGTTTCCTATTGTTCTAGGACTTTCGGGATTCATACAGTTCAATCCATTCATCCACTGTCATTTTTCCGGATAGCTTTCCAATCAGCTCATAAGGTATCTTATCCGGATTGGAAAAACGGATGCAGCTTTTGCCCATGTCGAGCTTTGTCTTCATATGCTTGGGGTGTTCATCTGTAAACCATTCATACAATTGTTCATTGCGATATATACCCATATGATAGATGGCGAGATGTCTTTTATGGGCGGCAACACCAATGAAGGGTAGTGCTTCATTATCCACATGATAGCCTTCAGGGTATTTTTCTTTCGGAACGACATATGTCGGTATGCCATGCTGCATTTCTGTTGTGAAACCATCAGGCAACGTATGACTAATTGTTTTCCACGTGTTTGAAAAAGCAGCCTTCCATCTGTCATCGATGCTTTCGATGTATCCATCAATATTCATCATGTCACTTCCTTTGTCTTTTCGGATCCAGATCGGAGATACTTCCATTTAAACATAAAATGAAAACTTTAATGTAATAACACTCCGCCGTAATATGAAGTAGCCCTTATTCTGATAAAACATATGACAAATGTCATGTGTTTTTACTGACACTTGCTTCTACGCCATGCAGGCATTATGGATTAAAATGAAGACAATAAGATTTCAGAAAAGGGGTTCTTCCTAATGTCGAAACAGAAACAGGCACAACTCAGGAAAGACGTCATGCCATTTGCCAAATCACAGACGAAGGCAAGTATCGTCCAGCTGTTCAACACAATTCTTCCATTTTTTGCGCTATGGTTCCTGGCGTACCAGTCACTCAGCGTATCATTCTGGCTCAGTCTGGTATTCAGCATCGGTGCTGCAGGGTTCATGATCCGCACGTTCATCATATTCCACGATTGTGCCCACCAGTCCTTCTTTAAAAGTAAGAAGTGGAACACAGTCTTTGGTACATTGACCGGTATCATTACACACTTTGCCTACGAAAAGTGGAAACGTGAGCATTCGATTCACCATGCTACAAGCGGCAATCTCGATAAGCGCGGCATCGGTGACATATGGGTAATGACAGTCGAAGAATACGAACAGGCAGGCAGATGGGAAAGACTCCAGTACCGTCTGTACAGAAACCCGCTTGTCATGTTCGGTCTGGGACCATTGTCCCTGTTCTTGTACGACAACCGCTTCAACCGCCAAAGTGCCAAGAAGAAGGAACGCATGAATACCTACCTGATCAATGTATCGCTTATTGCGATCTATTGCCTGATCGGCTTTACTCTCGGCTGGCATGTGCTTCTGATGGTCCAATTGCCGATCATCTATGTTGCAGGAATGCTCGGCATCTGGCTCTTCTACGTCCAGCACCAGTTTGAAGATTCCTATTTTGAGAATGAAGCAGAGTGGGATTACGTCAAAGCGGCAGTGGACGGCAGCTCCTACTACAAATTGCCGAAGTGGCTCGAGTGGATGACAGGCAGTATCGGCTATCACCATGTGCACCACCTGGCACCAAGAGTGCCGAACTACTCATTGGAGAAAGCGCACGAAAGTACGCCGCCGCTTCATCAGGCGACAACCATCACTTTGAAATCAAGTCTCGAATCGATCAAGTTCCGCCTCTATGATGAAAAGGAAAAGACGTTCGTCACTTTCCGTGAAATGAAGGCAAAAATGAATGCCAAGCAGCATGCAAGCACGGATTGATAGATTAGACTTAAATCCTCCTGATTCATCAGGAGGATTTTTTCATTTACATACTTCTATGAGGGTATAAACCTGTTAAACTGGAAAAGGTAAAGAAAGGAGGCGGGTGCATATGCGGGACTGGTATCATATTTTTCCAAAAAATACAGGACTAAGTCTGTATATATGGATTATTTTCTGCGTCCTTCCCTTCTATTTCATCTTCCGTTCGACTTCTTTATGGGAGATTGTCTTCGGCGTCATCATGACGATGCTTTTTTTTACTGTGTCATGGCTGACTTTCAACCATCGGGGACCACTGATATATATTGGATTGAGCATTGAATTCTGCATTAATATCATCATGACCGTACTGTATGGCTATGTCTATTTTGCACTGTTCATTGCATTCTTTATAGGTAATATCAGCAGTAAGGCCGGATTCATTTCGATGTATGTCATCCATCTGGTGACGACTGTAGCTGCCATCACATTCGGCTTTTTCTACAACTATACGTTGCTGCTTGTCCATCTGCCATTTCTGATCATGACAGTGCTCGGTGTAATATTGTTGCCGATCAACCAGTATAATCGTCTGAAGCAGGAGGCTTTGGAATCACAGCTGGAGGATGCCAATCTGAAGATTGCTGAACTTGCCATTGTTGAGGAGCGGCACAGGATTGCCCGCGATCTGCATGACACACTCGGTCAGAAGCTGTCGATGATTGGCCTTAAAAGTGAACTTTCAAGAAAACTGATCGACAAGGACCAGGAAGCGGCAAAGAATGAGCTTCAGGATATCCAGGCGACATCAAGGCAGGCACTGAAGGAAGTCAGAGAAATGATCAGCGATATGAAGGAAGTCAATCTTGAAAATGAGATGGAACACGTTAAAAAGCTTATGGATGCGGCTCAGATCCGCTATGATATCACTGTAGAGGGAGGTTTCGAACAGATGCCGGTGCTGGTCGAGAACGTGCTCAGCATGTGCCTGAAAGAAGCAGTGACAAATGTAGTGAAGCACAGCCAGGCACAGCTGTGTGTCATTGAACTGATTGATACGAATCGGGACATACTGATGAAAGTCATGGATAATGGAGAAGGCGAAGAGGTGGTGACACAGCCTGGACATGGACTCCAGGGCATGAAAGAGCGCCTGGCTTTTGTTAATGGCACACTTCAAATCACAAATAGTAAAGAAGGATTTGAAATCAACATTACAGTACCGAAAGTGTTGAAGCAGATTGAGGAGGAATGAGGATGATTCGCATTGTACTGGCAGAAGACCAGAACCTTCTGAGGGGCGCACTTGCTGCGCTGCTTGACCTTGAAGAGGATATCACCATCGTCGGACAGGCAGCAGATGGTGCCGAAGCGCTGGATCTTGTTGCAAAAGAAGTGCCGGACATCTGTCTGATGGATATAGAGATGCCGGGCATGACAGGCCTGGAGGCTGCAGAACATCTGAAGGAAGCACCTTGCAAGGTGATCATCCTGACGACATTCGCCCGCCCGGGATATTTTGAGCGGGCGAAGAAGGCGGAAGTGAGCGGCTACCTTCTGAAAGACAGTTCCAGTGAAACATTGGCCCAGTCGATCAGACAGATCATGACAGGCAGGCGCATCTATTCACCTGAACTGATCGATATCGCGTTCGAGGCGTCCAACCCTCTGACTGTGCGTGAAATAGAAATCATCCAGTGCCTCGCTGAAGGAAAAACGACAAAAGCGATCGCCAAAGATCTGCATCTTTCCAACGGCACGGTCAGAAACTATGTGTCCATCATACTGGATAAGCTCAATGTGGATAATCGTATCGAGGCTATTTCGAAAGCGGAAGAAAAAGGGTGGTTGAAGTAGATATCCGACTTATGTAATCGGTTATCATTCAACTTCAGTTATTGTTACAATTATAATGAAAACGTTGCAGCAGATCAGGCGTATCATATTCCACATCATGGATCAGGAGCTGATTGAATGAAATATAGCTACGTATCACATCTCTATTGTCCAAAATGCAGCAGCACCTTTGACACGAAAAACCAGCATCAGCTATGTACTTGCGGATCCCCTCTGCTCGTTGCATACGATATGGAAGGTATAGCAGAGCATCTGGAGCCCGGCCACCTCAAAGAACGAAAGGCCGACTTGTGGAGATACCACGAATTGCTTCCGGTGGAAGATGAAAGCAATGTCGTCTCACTCGGCGAAGGCATGACACCTCTTGTCCATCTGCCACGCCTTGGCGTCGATATGTCGCTCGAAAATCTCTACATAAAGGACGAAGGACTTGTACCGACCGGCAGCTTCAAAGCACGGGGTGCAGCTGTCGGGGTGTCGAAAGCAAAGGAACTGGGTGTCACGGCATTTGCGATGCCCACCAATGGTAACGCAGGTGCGGCATGGGCACTGTATGCTGCCAGAGCCGGCATCAGGTCGACCATTGTCATGCCTCGGGATGCGCCTCGGATCACCCGTAATGAAGTCGCCATATCCGGTGCGGATCTCTATCTTGTCAACGGACTGATCAGTGATGCAGGCAAGATTATCGGGAGTGCTGTCAAAGATCAGGGGCTGTATGATGTTTCCACCCTCAAGGAGCCTTATCGGATAGAAGGCAAGAAGACGATGGGGCTGGAGATTGCGGAACAGTTCGATTTCAATCTGCCCGATGTCATACTCTATCCGACGGGTGGCGGTGTCGGTCTGATCGGCATCCATAAAGCCTTGAAGGAATTGAAGGCACTTGGATGGACAGAAGGCGATCTGCCAAGACTGGTCGCTGTTCAGGCGAGTGGGTGTGCCCCCATTGTCAAAGCTTGGGAGGCAGGTGCTCGCGAGTCCGAATTCTGGCATGATTCCAAAACTAAAGCCTTCGGCATCAATGTGCCGAAAGCGCTGGGTGATTTCCTTGTGCTTGATGCGCTATATGAAACGGATGGATGTGCCATAGCCATCGATGACGACGAAATGCTTGAGGCGCAGAAGCAGGTGGCGAGTCTTGAAGGCAATTTCGTCTGCCCGGAAGGGGCGGCAGCATTTGCAGCTGCACGCAGACTGAAAGAGGCGGACTGGATCAGAGAAGATGAGACAGTCGTCGTACTGAATACCGGTGCCGGTATAAAGTATCCGGATACTGTCGATATCGAATCTGAGATGCTGGAAAAGGGAGATACCCTGCCAAAATAAGAATCCCGGATATTTTCAGTAAATAAATAGCCATCGATAGTATTTGCTATCGATGGCTATTCTACTAGCTGGATACTCGCGAGTAATTTGAAACGCTTCAGAATCCGACGCCGAACCAGCTGAGTGATTCATATCCGAAATAAAAGGAGATGAGAGTCAAAATACTGAAGATCAGGTTCTCAATTTTGCTCCCGGTACGGATGGTCAGAGGAAATCGGACGGTGAGGCTGAGCGGGAAGAACAGTTTGATTCCACGCTTTGTCGCCATATCCAGTATGTAGTGGCTGACCATACCCGTCAGAAGTCCGTATTTAAGAACATCGTTCGGGAAAAAACGGTCTATGAGAAACGATGCGAGTACCAGAAACAACAGGCTGTGTGTGAAGGTCCGGTGTCCGAATATCAGATTGATGATTCTGGATAGGATCGGGAATTTCTTACCGATCAGACTGCCACTATGGCATATGTCCGGCAGGAGGGCACCGGCTATTCCCGCACCGACCATGATCAGCGGATTTTCATTTGCTGTATGGGCGACTGCCAGACTGGCTGCGATGCCACCCAATATATGTGTTTTTCCAGTCATGATGTGGCCTCCTTATTTTAGGTGAATAATAATTATAATATATTATATGCGTTTTATCTGTATTTTTATAACATCAAAGATGAATTTGTTCACTATTTGTGAACAAATGTGTTGTGTGCGACAAACTTAGATATTTATGCTGGCAGTCCATTCAATAGGAGTGCATGTTATGATAGATGGAAAAGTAATCAGGAGGAATATGATATGGATGGAACAAGAAGAGATGATATAAAGCCGGGCTCAAAAGTGAAGGTGGTGCAGAAGCATCATCAGCGTTCGGGTGAACTGACGGAAGGTGTAGTCGCAAGGCTACTGACGAACTCAGCAACGCATCCGCATGGCATCAAGGTAAAACTTGAAAGTGGTATCGTCGGCAGAGTAAAGGAAATAATCCAATAGAAATGGAAAGATCAGTAATCTCATCTGCATACAGAATAAGTGAGGAAAATTTTTAAGCAGAAAGCCCCGTACGGATGCACTTAAGCATCCATACGGGGCTTCTAAATATATACTGTCGGTTTTTTATTTCGATTCTGTCTGCGCATCAGCCATATCATCCGGTCTTGCGCGATAAACGCGCAGTGCCATCAGGAAGGCGACGATTGAGATGATGAATCCGATGAAGTAGACGAGTTCAACACCCGCGACCATGGCCTGATCGACTGTTGCCGGGTCATTTGGGGTATCGGAATTCGACAGGACGCTTGCCTGTCTTGCATTCAGCACGCTGATGAACACGGATACGCCGATTGCGCCTGCTAGGGGCTGCAACGTGGACACAATAGCGGTGCCGTGGGGGTACATGTTCTTCGGCAGCTGGTTGAGACCGTTTGTCTGGGCAGGCATCATGATGGCTGAAACGGAAATCATAAGAAGCATGAAGCTGATGACAATCACCCAGACGGAAGTATCGGTATCAAGCCGGCTCATCATGAACATGGTACCTGTCAATATGAGTGTCGCCGGGATCATCATAGGTCTCGGCCCCACCTTATCGAACAGCTGACCCATGAAAGGAGAGAGTGCACCATTCAGCAGACTGCCGGGAAGCAGAAGGAGACCGGCAGTTGCAGCACTTAGCGCCAGAGGGCCCTGCATATATACAGGCAGGATGATTTCTGATGCAAACATGGTCATGACAATGATCAGAAACATGATGACGGCATGCCGGAACATTGGATACTTGAATACCCGGAGGTCCATGATGGGCTCATCGAGATGCAGTTGCCGATAGACAAATAAGGAAATACCAATCAGTCCAGCAACGATGGGCAGGAGAACGTCTATGCTCAGAAAGCCTGACTCACTCTCTCCTACGGAACTGAAGCCAAAGATGGTGGCGCCAAATCCGATGGTTGAGAAGACGATCGACAAGATGTCGATCTTCGGACGTGTCACTTCTGATACATTGACCAGGAAAAAGAATGCAAACACAATTGAGAATAGTGAGAATGGAATGACTGAAATGAACAGGAATCTCCATCCAAGATATTCTACAATAACTCCTGAAAGTGTGGGTCCAATTGCTGGAGCAAACATGATGACCAGCCCGACGAGTCCCATTATCTTCCCGCGCTTATGAGGAGGGTACATCAACAGGAATACGTTGAACATGATCGGCATCAGCATGCCGGTTCCGACTGCTTGTATCATTCGACCTGCAAGCAGTATGCCGAATGTCGGCGCTGAGGCCGCGATGATGGTACCCGCGGTGAATACGATCATCGTACCAAGGAAAAGCTGGCGCGTAGTGAACCACTGTATCAGGAGTGCGGAAACAGGTATGACGATTCCCATCACAAGCATGAAGCCGGTTGCCATCCATTGTACGGTCGGCAGGGAAACATCAAACTGCTCCATCAGTGTCGTCAGAGCAATATTGAGCAGTGTTTCGTTCAAGATCGCAAAAAATGCACCGATGATAAGGGAGAGCATGATGGGCAGAGTCTTGATATCGGGATTATCCGATAAGTATTCATATTGGGGTGTAGTATTTTTCTCCATGAACAGTTCTCCTATATGTATTTAATTTGAAGACATAACTTTATGACTGCATTTGATTATATTATTATGCACATCTTTATAACACAAGAATTATGCTTGATTCGTATAGCCGTATTTAGCTTGTTCACTCAGCGTTTTTAAGGGCTTCTTCATTTAGAAGGCAGTAAAGGCACATTTGCAATTCATACGGCTTTAGTGTAATATGCACAACTATAGTATGTTTATTAAATATTCGGAAAATATAGAAGCATACTACAAAAATATATCTTATAATCTACGGAGGCGAACTATTCAACATGTCCAAACTTTGGAATGATGTGGACGCGTATTTTACTTCCCAGCTGAATGCTGAGGATGAAGTAATGACAGGGATTCTCGAAAATGACGAAGAAAGAGCTGAAGCAGTAAGCGGCCAGGGCAAATTTCTTCAGCTGTTGGCGAGAATCAAAGGTGCAAAAACGGTGTTGGAAATAGGTACATTAAGTGGCTACAGTACATTATGGCTGGGTAAGGCACTGCCGGAAGAAGGCAGAATGGCAACTATCGAACCCAATCCGGAATATGCAGAAACAGCGCGCAAACATATCAGTGCTGCTGAACTGGATGACAAGATCGAAGTAATCGATACACCCGCAGAGAATACACTGCCGAAATTGCTGGAGAAAGGCTATCCGCGTTTTGATTTCATATACATCAATGCAAATCAGCAACGTTATCCGGACTATCTGGAAGCAGCGATCGGCATGGCTAAAAGTGGCTCGGTCATTGTAACGGAGCGTAAGATAATGGAGACTTTCGAAGCGGAAGAGGCGACATGTCCCAGAATGCAGCGTTTCCTTCAGATACTTACAGATCATCCGCGTGTGGATGCGACAGCGGTTCAGACAGTCGGCAGCAGTGGACATGATGGATTCATCATCGCCGTACTCGATTAATCATAATAGAATAGACAGTGACCCGGTTCCAATTGGCGTATGCAGATTGGAGCCGGGTTTTTATCATCCCTTCATATTGATAGGGGTGTGAGAATTGTTGAAATATAACTCTGTGAAGTAATATTATGGATAAAGCGGTGGTTTCAAGGGTATAGTGGAAACATTGAAGTTCTATTATTCATATTGAGGAGGCTGTTTATGGAAAAGTTCAGAGCACTGGTTGTAGATAAGAAAGATGAAGAGACAACAATGGATATAAGGGAGATCGGTATGGATGATCTCTCCGAGGGGGAAGTGACCATCAAGGTTGCCTACTCGAGTGTAAACTATAAGGATGGCATGGTGGCGGTGAAGGGCAGTATTGCAGAAACCTTCCCGATCATTCCCGGGATCGATCTTGCGGGTACAGTGATGTCATCCGAAGATGACCGCTTCAAAGAGGGCGACGAGGTGATTGCGACGAGCTACCATATCGGTACGCGCCACAGTGGCGGATTCAGTGAAGTGGCAAGAGTGCCTTCAGAGTGGGTTGTGCCACTACCGGAAGGACTGAGTCTGAAAGAATCGATGGAGCTCGGTACCGCCGGTTTCACGGCAGCGCTATGTATCCAGCGTCTCGAGGAGAATGGGCTGGAACCGGGACCTGGCAAGGTGCTCGTTGATGGCGCAAGCGGTGGTGTCGGCAGCCTGGCAATCAACATGCTTGCTGATCGGGGCTACAGTGTTGTTGCCAGCACCGGCCGCACAGAGGAAGCGGAGTACTTGAAATCCCTTGGTGCTGATACAGTGATCCATCGCGATGAAGTGACTGATGAAGATGGAAAGTCCACGAGAAAGAGACAGTGGAAAGCGGCAGTCGATCCCGTCGGCGGCAAAACGCTCCAATATATATTGAGCAGCCTGGATTACGGCGGCTCTGTTGCAACATGTGGTCTTGCCGGGGGAATCGAAGTCGAGACGACGGTACTGCCGTTCATTTCCCGTGGCATCAACTGGCTCGGCATCGACTCTGTAAAGTATCCGATGGAACATCGATTGAAAGTATGGGATCGCCTGGCGGATGATCTGAAGCCTTCTGCACTGGAGACGCATATTGCGTATGAAGCGACACTCGAGGAACTACCGGATACACTGAACGATATTCTCAAAGGACATGTCCGTGGGCGTGTCATTGTAAAATTCTAAAAAAACGCCCTTCATCCACAATGTGTAGTGGGTGAAGGGCGTTCGTTTTATTTGGCAAATACTTCTTCTTCGAGCATTTTGATCTGTGCATCCACATACTCTGCAGATAGGTTGTTATCGACAATATATCTGTTTTTCGGATGCTTTGTGCATTCCAGGGAACAGCCACCAAGATGCTTTGCTTCATTTTCTTCCGAAGCAAGAATCTGATCGTTGCAGTCAGGATTCGCACAGTTGATGTAGCGTTCACAAGGCGTATCGTCGAAATGGTCACGACCGACAACATTATGTTCAACCTGATTGACGGGAACTGTCAGCCTTTCATCGAAAACATACATCATGCCGTCCCAGTTCTGACCTTTGACAACCGGGTCTTTACTGTAGGTGGCGATACCGCCGTGAAGTTGTCCGACGTCGTCGAAACCTTCACGTTTCAGCCATCCTGAGAACTTCTCACAGCGAATGCCGCCGGTGCAGTATGTCAGAATACGTTTTCCCTCGAGCATTTCACGGTTCTCCTCAACCCATTCCGGCAGATCACGGAAAGTCTCGACCTCCGGACGAATGGCGCCGCGGAAATGTCCGACATCGTATTCGTACGTGTTCCGTGCATCGAGAACGACAGTATTGTCATCCTGCATCTGCTTGAAGAAATCTTCAGGTTCCACGTATTCGCCTGTAATTTCGTGAGGGTTGATATCATCCTCAAGGCTGAGATTGACCAGTTCTGGACGCGGACGAACATGCATCTTCTTGAAAGTATGCCCCTCTGACTCATCGATTTTAAATATGATGTTTTCGAAAAGCGGATGGTTCTTCATGTATTCCATGTACTGCTCCGTATCTGCCACAGTACCGGATACCGTACCATTGATGCCTTCGCCAGCAACAAGGATGCGGCCTTTCAGGTTCATGCTTTTGCACAGTTCGAGATGCTCCGTCGCAAAAGCATCGGGATCTTCAATGTTGTTGTAGTAGTAATATAGTAAAACTTGATATTTCATTTCCTTTTCCACCTATCAATTATATTTGCAGGATATACCTGATAGTTGCACAAAGAAAAAAGCCCTTTATGCAATGGTTTATTATACCAATTACGCACTGCATTTGAAAGGGCTTTTTACACTTGTCAATAAATATTCGATTCTAATGCACTATATGCCTTCTGCACCGCCAGGACGGGGTGAATCAGCGGCCCCATACAATTTATGATTATCCGAATGATCAATCATGATCGCCTGTACATCGCCGATTCGCGTATCGGCAGTCTGTTCCTTGAATGACTGGTCGAAATGGTAGCCCATTTTCTTCAGGGCCTCCAGTACATCATCTTCCAGACCATCCTGCCATTGCGTTTCAAGATCCCGTGTTACATAGACTCTCGGTTCGCTGATCGCTTCATTGAGTGACATATTATAGTCGATGATATTGATGATGGTCTGCACTACGGAAGCTACAATGGTCTGTGCCCCTGGTGAACCCAGCGTGAAGAAAGGTCTGCCTTCGTGGAATAGGATGGTGGGGCATTTGGAACTTGTCGGATATTTATGGCCGTTCGGTTCGTTCACCTGGTCCGGCTCTGCTTCAAAATCGGTCAGGTCATTGTTCATGATGAACCCGTACCCTGGAACCATGATGCCAGAGCCATAGATGCGCTCGATGGAGGAAGTACAGGAGGCAACATTGCCCCACTGGTCCACAGCAGTGAAGTGGGTGGTTTCAAATCCTTCATTGTCGACGTATCTGTCAACTTCACTGACGCCATCCCTGCCTTCCTGATACTTCCATGGATCACCGTGCATATATGTCTGTGCACGATCTTCTGTGGATATCTGTGCTCTGCGTTCATTGATATATTCCGGATGCAGAAGACCGCCAATCGGTAGTTCATGGAAATCCGAATCACCGATATGCGTGTTCTTATCTGCAAGAGCCAGCTGCATGGTCTGGGCAAGCAGATGGTATTTTTCAGGTGAATGTGGATCATATTGCGAAATATTGAGTTCTTCCAGTATTTTCAGCTGCTGGGCGACAGCAATTCCGCCTCCACTCGGTGGTGGTGGCATGGCGATATCGAAACCTTTATAACTGCTCCATAATGGTTCTTCAATTTTGACATGGTAATTGATCAGGTCCTGGTGGGTCATGACACCGTCCTGCTCTTTGACGGCATCGACAATGGCATCCGCAATCCTGCCTTCATAGACGGAATCGAATCCTTCGTCCCTGATGATCTTCAAGGTGTTGGCGAGTTCGGGCTGGACGATGGTATCGCCTTCTTTGAGCAGTTTACCATCCGGCATGAACTTCTTCCGTGCTTCTTCGCCAAGACGGTGAGAAAACAGTTCGAGCGTACGTTCCCATAGGGAGTTCACACGAAAATCCGATTCCGCAAGTCTGATGGCAGGGTCGATCAATGTTGCAAGCGGGAGGGTAGCGTAATTTTCGTGCAGATGCAAAAGGCCTTTCATGATGCCCGGCACACCGATGGAAGTACCGTGCGTCGAACGTACATCAAAAGGAATCACTTCGCCATTTTCATCGAGAAAATGTTCCGGCTCAAGTTCTGCAGGGGACCTGGAATGGGCATTGATGACTTTTGTCTCCTGATCTTCGCTATCGTAGCATACGATGAAACCGCCTGCACCTATACCGGTGTTCATACCTTCAACGGCAGCAAGAGCGAGCTGGACGGCAATCAGGGCGTCGAACGCATTTCCACCCTGTTCAAGCATCTGGTTTCCGGCATGTGTTGCTTCTTCGATTGCACTTGCGACCATGCCATATGAACCTTCATCGCCTTCAATCTGATTTTCAGTACTATAGTGCTGCTTTTGCACTTCAAAGATGTCTTCAATATTGGTCATTTTTCACCTCTCCTGTTCTGCTTCTGTAAAGCGTTATAGATGTATAGCCTAAAAGTACGGGTGTTAAACCAATGTTCATTCCCAAGTATGACGAATAACAGGCTCGGATAGTGGAAATTCACCATGAAAATTGGTAAAATCATATAATTGGATATTGAAAGATAAGAGGTGGATGATGTATGGACAGACAGAAGGCAATCGTTGTTTTTTCCGGGGGACAGGACAGTACGACATGCATGTTCCATGCCATGGCAAACTATGATGAAGTGGAACTTGTTACATTCAACTATGGACAGCGGCATAGCACAGAAATAGAAGTGGCGAAAAACATCGCTATGGAGCAGGGGCTCAAGCATCGTATACTGGACATGTCATTGCTTGGACAGCTGAGTCCGAACGCTCTGACCGACCACAGCATGGATATTGCCGAGGGGGAAGGAGCGGGCGTGCCCAATACGTTCGTGCCTGCCAGGAATATGCTTTTCCTATCGTTTGCTTCGGCACTTGCCTATCAGATTGGGGCTAAGACGATCATTACAGGTGTATGCGAAACGGACTTCAGCGGCTATCCGGACTGCCGGGATGTCTTCGTCAAATCGATGAACGTCACCGCCAATCTGGCAATGGATCGGGATTTTGTAATCGAGACACCTCTGATGTGGCTTGATAAGAAGGAGACCTGGGCGCTTGCCGACAAACATGGACAGCTTGACTATATAAGAAATAAAACACTGACATGCTACGAAGGTGTCATTGGAGATGGCTGTGGAGAATGCCCGGCCTGCCGGCTTAGAAACGCGGGTCTCGAAGCATATCTGAATGAAAAGGAGGGACAATGATGTATCAGACGCCAGCACACGACTACCAGTACGAACTCAATAAGGACCTGAACTTCTCTGCAGCACATTATGTGCCTGACGAGCGGGCAGGAAAATGCAGCAGAGTGCATGGGCATACGTATTTTGTAAACATTACGCTTGCCGGAGATCAACTGGATGATCTTGGCTTTCTTGTTAATTTCTCTTCACTTAAATCACTGATCAGCGATGCATTCGATCATACGCTTCTGAATGAGCATGAACGTTTCAAAGAACGTCCACCGACATCTGAAACACTGGCGGAAACAATATATGACATGGTCGAGACATTTATTGCCGGATTGGACAACCGCCCGGTCTGTCTGCAGATATATCTGCAGGAGACGCCGACAAGCTATGTCATCTACCGTCCTAAGGAGAGCAGGAAATAATGAAAGTACCAGTACTTGAAATTTTTGGACCGACCTTCCAGGGAGAAGGCGCCGTCATCGGACAGAAGACGATGTTTGTCAGGACTGCGGGATGCGACTACAGCTGCAGCTGGTGTGATTCTGCTTTCACATGGGATGGCAGCCAGAAGGAGAATATACGCATGATGACTGCTGATGAAATTCTGGCGTCGCTCGATGAACTTGCGGCCGGCAATTACAATCATGTAACAATTTCCGGAGGAAATCCTGCACTGCTCAAAAACATGCAGGACTTCGTCATCAAGGCGAAAGAGAGGGGCATCAGACTCGCTGTTGAAACACAAGGGACAGTATTCCAGGAGTGGCTCAGTGAGATCGACGACGTTACCATCAGTCCGAAGCCGCCGAGCTCAGGTATGATAACGGATTTTGAAAAACTTGAGCATGTGATGGCAGGGCTGGATCAGGGACCTGCACACTACAACCTCAAAGTGGTCGTTTTTGATGAAAAGGATTTTGAATATGCGGCGGACGTGCATCGGAAGTACCCGCATGTCGATTTCTATCTTCAAGTAGGCAATCCCTTCCTTGGTGATAATGTCGATAACCATACGTCGAGACTCCTTGAACGATATGAGAATCTCGTTGATATGACCATGGCAGATGCACGGATGAACGACGCAAAAGTATTGCCTCAGCTGCATACGCTGCTGTGGAGCAACAAACAGGGTGTCTGATTTCAGACCCTTTTTAGAAGAAAATATGTAAAAACTGATATACTATGCATGGAATAGCGATAACAGGAGGGATAGTCATGGAAATTGAAATCTGGTCCGATATAGGATGTCCATTCTGCTATATCGGCAAACGTAATTTTGAAATGGGACTGGATCAGTTTGATGCAAAGGATCAGGTGAATGTCATCTATAGAAGCTTCCGTCTGGATCCGACAGCACCAGTACAGCCGGAGGAAACAATGGTGGAACTGCTGGCCAAAAAATATGGCAGAAGCCTTGAAGAGGCGAAACAGATGAATGCGCAGATCAGTGATTCCGCCCGGGCTGCCGGTCTGGAATTCAATCTGGATACGGTAGTTCCGTCGAATACGATGGACGCCCACCGTCTGGTAAAGCAGGCCGAAACAGCAGGAAAAGATGATATGGCCATGGAATACCTCTATAAAGCCTACTTTACAGACAATAGGAATGTAGCAGACAGAGAGACACTGCTGGAAATCGCAGGAGATATCGGATTGGACATTTCCGCTGTAGACAATATGTTCTCTGCTGATGACTATAAAGAAGCAGTCATATCCGACCAGAACGAGGCTACCCAGCACGGTGCCCAGGGGGTGCCGTACTTTGTAATCAACCGCAAATATAGTGTTTCCGGCGCACAACCGCCCGAAAAGTTCCTTGAAGCGATGAAGAAGGTCCAGCAGGAAGAAGAATCGCTCGTTGATCTGGGCGATAATCAGGGTTCCACCTGCACGGATGAATACTGCGAGTAGAAGAAAGATTTGATGGAGAGGTACTTAGCTATACCCTCTATAAAAAACTAGGATGCATTGGATCCGCGTGCACAGTCCGGTACAAGGTTTCATTGCATAAAAGGAGAAAGAATGATGAGTGGAGAAAATACGCAGGATCTGAGCCTGCTTGGCAACCAGAATGTGAAATATGATTTTGATTATAACCCCGATGTACTGGAGACTTTTGACAATAAATACCCGGGACGCGACTATTTTGTCAAATTCAACTGTCCTGAATTTACAACGTTATGTCCGATAACAAGTCAGCCTGACTTTGCGACTTTGTATATCAGCTATATCCCGGACGTCAAGATGGTGGAAAGCAAGGCGCTCAAACTCTATCTGTTCAGCTACAGGAATCATGGTGGATTCCATGAGAGCAGTGTCAACATGATCATGGATGATCTGATTAATCTGATGGACCCGAAATATATTGAAGTATGGGGCAAATTCACCCCGCGTGGCGGGATTTCCATCGACCCTTACTGCAACTATGGCAGAGCGGAGACAAAGTATGCTGAAATGGCAGAGTACCGCATGATGAATCATGACATGTATCCGGAAAAAGTGGATAACCGCTAAAGCGGAAATAGTAAAAGGAGCCCTTCCGGGCTCCTTTTTATTGTGAGACTGTACGATCTGTTCTGTTGAAAGTGACGATTCTGAATAGGTGATATATTGCGCCATACAGCACAAGCAGTGGCGTGATGATCAGTAGCAGGAAGAAGAGTAGTCCTCCAAATTCACGCAGACCGAAACTTGCAAAGAAATCCTGCGTTGCGATATCTGATAGTGGCGGGTAGAACACGTATACATAGATAAGTCCGATAACGGCGAGTGTGAAAATATAGAATATCAGATTTGTAATATGATATGGCATTGTGTTTTTATCGAATTTCAGCATGTTTAAAATCCCCTCTATATTTATATCCACCTACAGTATACACTATAATAAAATATGTGTGTATGAAAAAATGGAAAATAGTGAATTGTGTAAAAAATAGGAGGTATATATGAGTATCAGAAAAGCTTTATATGAAGATCTGGAATCTGTAATGGAGATAAAGGAGAAGGTTGTACCCCTGATGATTGAAGCAGGCAACAGTCAATGGAGCGAGAATTATCCGAACAGGGAAAGGTTCAGCAGAGATATTGATGCCGGCTCTTTGTATGTCTATGAAGAGTCGGGCACTATAGTCGGATTCGTTGTAGTGGATGATGACCATCCCTATCCTTATGACGATATACCATGGCAGCTGACACGCGAGAGAAGCAAGGCGATGCATCGAATGGCAGTCGATCCATCAAAGCAGGGTCATGGTATTGCACGCAGGATGATGAAGGCAATGGAAACACATATCAGATCTGAAGGCTATGACGGTATACATACGGATACGTCTCTTGAAAATGAAAAGATGCAGAAGCAGTTTGAAAAAAATGGCTATCAGTTCAAAGGGAAATTGAACCTGGATGATAATGAAAATGACTGGTATGTCGCCTACGAGAAGACTTTTGACTGAACGTTCTAAAACTTCCATATATTTATTGGTTTTTTACTCATCATATATAGTAGCATGGAGGGGTATGACTTTAGGATAAGGAGGAATTTTACGTGAAATTAATACTTAGGCTGATTGCAGGAATTGCAGTCGGCATCGGTATCGGTGGACTCTATTATGGCCTCGGTACTTCAGGAGGAGTAGGGACGGTCCTCGAATTTTTGGTGACGCTGCTGCTGACTTTCGAATCCATTCTTGGCAGTTTTATATTCTTCATGATTCCATTGATCATTCTTTTCTTCATCGCCAATGGTATATCAAAGATTGGAGGAGGATCAGGTAAAGTAGTCGGTGCCACACTGGGTACAGCTTACATATCGACTCTCGGAGCCGGCATCATGGCATACCTTGTAGCAGTCATGGTCATGCCCCGTATTACTGATGGTGGCAGTGTGCCGGCCGAAGGTACTGGACTCGAGCCATTCTTCGAGTTTGAAATCGCACCGCTCATGGATATTCTTACAGCGCTTGTTCTGGCATTTGCATTCGGAATCGTCATTACGCTGACGAAGTCGGAACTTATGGGGAAATGGTTTGAGGAAGGCAAGAATATAGTGGAATTTCTTATAGAAAGAGTGGTCATTCCGATTCTGCCATTCTACATTGCAGGCGTGTTCGCCGGAATGGCATCGCAGGGTACCGTATTTGATACACTGGCCGTATTCGGAGTCGTTCTGCTTGTAGCCGTACTGCTTCACTGGGTATGGATTACAATCCAGTACACGATAGCTGGCGCACTGCTTGGCAGAAATCCATTCAAAATGATCAAAACGATGCTGCCTGCCTATTTTACAGCGCTCGGTACAATGAGCAGTGCAGCGACAATACCGGTGACATTGAGACAGACGAAGGAGAATGGGATCCGCAGCAGGGTCGCCGATTTCGTTATTCCACTATGCGCAAACATCCATCTATCAGGCAGTACAATTACAATCGTCAGCTGTTCCATTGCAGT
Organism: Salinicoccus hispanicus; assembly: GCF_009831115.1. Lineage (GTDB taxonomy): Bacteria > Bacillota > Bacilli > Staphylococcales > Salinicoccaceae > Salinicoccus > Salinicoccus hispanicus. The sequence continues at coordinate 38,258 of NZ_WUUK01000002.1, forward strand.
CATGACTGTACTGCCGGATTATGAACTGCCCGGCTTCTTCACGATGCTCGGCACAATCATGCTACTTGGCATCGTCATGATTGCGGCCCCTGGTGTGCCGGGTGGTGCAATCATGGCCGCAAGCGGGGTGCTCATGAGCAATCTCGGTTTCACAGAAGCGGCAGTGGCGTTCATGATTGCCCTCTATATGGCACAGGACAGCTTTGGTACTGCTGCCAATGTTACAGGGGATGGTGCAGTCAGCGGCATCATCAATGCGTATGAAAAGAAACTCAACGTCTAGAATTCAGAAAATCTCTACGAATTGCTGTTGGATATCTCCTTAATGAATATTACAGAAGGTATTACAATTCCGAGAAATCCTTCAAACAGTGATAGAAAACGAGTGACGCCTACTGGTGTGAAGTCTCCGTAACCGATTGATAGCAGTGTTACACCACTATAATAGAGTGTTTGCCAAAAAGTATAATGGGTGACTTGTTCGCCAGTATTGCCATTAATATAAATGGGTGTCTGGAAAGAAATAATATGATAGATGACCGCAAACGTGACGAACAATGAGAACATAACAGTAAAAATGTATAAATAGAGTGGCCAATTAAGGGAAAGTTTATGTCTGTCACCCAGATCGCCTTTTTTCTTTGCGAAGGCGCCGAGCTGAAACGCCACGAAGACTACGAGAATTCCTAAGAAAACGTGAGCCATGAAATTCCTCCATGATTGAGAAGTTGTTTATAATGGTATGTAGTACAAATCAGAAAGATAAAGGATATCGATTATGAATAAATTTCTATACCTGATCATCGTAATCTGTTTTTTGGATCTGTTCGTCCAGCTGCCGATCATTACACCATTTGCGCTTTCATTGGGTGCAGATGAATATACAGCCGGAATAATCGTAGCTATCTATTCCCTGTTCAATATGGTCGGAAACGTTTTTGGAGGCTTTCTATCCGACAAGTTCGGCAGAAGGAATATGCTGTTGACGGGAATGGGATTGCAGATCATCATACTCCTGGCCTATACTGTTGTGCCCTCTGTCGGTCTGCTGATACTCATCCGCATCATACATGGCTTCTCAAGCGGTCTGCTGACACCGGCGGCATTCAGCCTTGTTGCCGATATATCAAAAAAATCGGCAATCGGGCGTTCAATGGCACTTACCGGTGTCTCCATCGGGGTGGCAGCAGTCATCGGTCCTGCACTCGGTGGCATCATTTCAAGCCAGGCAAGCTACCAGACAGTCTATTTCATCATGGCCATGATCTTCATTTTTGGCATCATTCTGATTCTGGCCGTTGTAGAAGAGAGTACAACTGAACACAGCAGGGAGATTCATTATAAGACCAACTTCGGACAGATCATTACGCGTCCTTCGCTGATCGTAGCCTATATATCTGCTTTCACCCTCATGGTTTCCAATGGTTCACTTGCTTTCGGCCTGCCGCTGAAAGTTTCTGGAATTGGTCTGTCGGAACAGTCGATAGGTGCCATGCTGAGCGTCTTCGGTATCGTAGCCATACTGATTTTCGCCACTCCGATCAACCGGATATATACAAAGTACAGTCCAGTGGTGCTCGTTTCAGCCGGTATTTTCATTGTCGGTCTTGCAATGATGCTCCTGCATGTGGTGCCGTCAACCATCCTCATCTATATTGTAATGGTGATCTATGGCGTCGGTTTCAGTTTCATCTTTCCGTCCATGAATAAGATCATCGGACAAAATACGGAAATGCATGAGAGAGGAAAGGCCAATGGTGTGTTCTATTCTTTCTTCTCGCTTGGTTCTGTGGCAGGCTCCTATCTTTCCGGAATATTTGCCACATATTTCGAGACACCATTTTTATTCATCGGGCTGATTCTCATCATTTTGCTCGCTGGTGTCCAGATCGCTCATAAAAAAAGTGGATTTACTCATTCCCTTTAGGGAAAACATGAAAGCAAGGGTGTGATACAGTGAAGAACGTTCTATTAATGGGAATAAACGGGAGGATCGGACAGAACCTGTATAGGGAGCTGAAAGATGTATACAATCTCTTCGCCTTCTCCAGCTTCAATCAGGACGATACCGACATGGATATCACCTTCCTGAAAAAAGATCTTTTCATATTACCGGAAGTTGAGAAAGCATTAAAGAACATAGATATAGTAATATTTTTCGAGGATCCCATAATGCGGCTCAACAGACAGACCCAGGGACGTTTTGACGATCTCTATATACTTCTGGCTGACAACATTGCCCGGGCTTCCCGCGCCAACGAAGTAGAACAGATCATCTTTGTAGGAGATGAAGTCAGCTATGACTATACAGTGGAAGTACTTGGTGCATATGGCACAGAGGTCAAGGCTACAGATACACCGGTGAAGAGGTACGGTAAAAACCTATCCTACAAAGCATCGGACTATAATAATGTCAGAAGTGTGCAAAGGGCGCCGCTCCCTGAAGGCTGGCATATAAAGGATGTAGGAAGATACTATTTTGAATGGCTGAATGAAATTCTTTTCAACGTGATCAATGTCGAATACGAGGGTCAGCTGATCAAGATCCATTTTGTGAAAAGAGATCAGCCCGCGCTGGTCGTCAAATATGACGCGGAAAGCAGCTTTGATGGTGTGGAAATCTACAGGATCAAAGGCGGTGGCTTGTCCAGGAAAGAAATGAACAAGACGCCGCGCTTTGAATTCAGGGAACTGCCCGGATGCAAGGAATTCATCATGGCACTGCATGACTTTGAACCCAAATCGTCCTGGAGTACCTACCTGCTGACTCAGGCACCACTGTATGCACTGGTCAACCGCATCTATCAGGTGGAAATGATCATAAATAGCCAGGCTCCAAGACTGGAAAATCCATCATCTAACGAATGAGCACGAAAAAGAGGAACGAAATCTTTTAAGATTTCGTTCCTCTTTTTTATGTGTATTGATTAATGGATGAAGTTATGACCTGAAACTTGGGAAGCACTGATGGTTCTGAAAGCTTTGACGCCCTGTCCACTACCGAAGTTCATTTCGGATACAAGGATGGAACCGTCTGAATTGATTCTTTCGACGACTGCAACGTGGCCCATGCCCCAGGCAAAGTTGGTCCATGCATCAGCTTGCATGATTGCGCCGACGGATGGAGAGTTGTTCACTTTGTATCCATCACTTTTCGCACCGGTATCCCAGTTGTAGGCATTGCCCCAGCCATTGCCTACAGGTTTTCCAAGCTGCTGACGACGTTCGAATACGTACCAAGTACATTCGCCCCATGTGTAGTAGTTCTTGCCATAGGAAACGTTCGTTGGAGCAGGTGCAGAAACATTTTGTGTAACTGTCTCTTTGGATTCGGAAGCGCTGGAGTTGCTGCTTGAATCATTTGAGCTGCTGCTTGAAGAACTTGAAGTACTTGCAGTTCCGGAAACCTTCAGAGATTGTCCTGGGTGGATGACTGTGGAGGACATGTTGTTCAGGTTCATGATATTTCTATATGTAGTGCCATGTGCTCTTGCAATCTTGCTCAGTGTGTCGCCTGCTTTGACACTGTAGGTGCTACTTGAAGTGTTTGATGAGCTGCTGGAAGCACTGCTTGAATTATTTGAAGTTTCTTTGACTTCATTCTTTGATTCGGATTTCTCAGAAGTCTTGCTATCGGAATCATTTGAGCTGCTGGAAGCATTTCCGCCGAGTGAGAGCTTCTGGCCCGGGTGTATGATATGTGAAGATATGTTGTTGATGTTCATCAGTGTTCTGTAGTTCATGCCATTTGCTCTTGCAATCTTGCTCAGTGTATCTCCCGATTTAACAGTATATGTTCCACTTGCAGAACTGCTTGAACTTGAACTGCTGGAAGACTGTGAAGAGCTGGATGATTTTGAACTGCTTGAATCTGAACTGCTGGAACTGCTGCCGCTTGTTTTCAGATTCTGATTGATGAAGATCAGGTCTGAAGAAAGGTTGTTCCAAGATTTGAGCTGGGAAACGGATACGCTGTTCTGATTTGCAATTTTCCAAAGTGTATCTCCACTCTGGACTTTGTATGAAGAAGCTTCCGCCTGATCCGCAAGACCGTATGTAGTAAGTGCTGCTGTCGCTGTCAAAGCAGTGATGATCTTTTTCATGAAAGTAGTGACCTCCTGGATTATGGGTATGATGTATGTATTTTATATTGTTGTCGGTATATTACACAGTTGTCTTTGATTACAGGTTTCATCTTACCAAATAAATCATCAAAAAAGTGCAATGTAATATAACTGTAATAGAAATAAAACACTTTCATCATATTCAGAATAGTCTTGTAATGGTAATAAAATCTAATAGAGTGGACTTTAGTCATCAAGGGTATACAAAATGTATTATCATAATTGTTTCAGGAGGTCCTTTGAATGGCAACTCGGCATGACTACGGAAAAGTCTGGCTCTACTTTCTCTACTATTGGGTGATATTCGGCATCGGTACATATTTTGGCCAGTACCTGCCTGAAGAATGGCGCCCGACCGCATCGACCATCCTATTTGGTCTCATGATGATTTCTCTGTTTGTAAGAGGATTCAATAGGACAGGGCTGATCATCAGCCATCTGTATGCCATACTGATCGGTCTGGTTTCCTATGGTCTTTTTGAATCGTTCATCGCAGATTTCGGGTCGGACATATTCTACCGCATCGTGCTGCTCGGTATTCTTGTATTCGTATTTTTTGGCTTTATCGGCTATTTTCTGCTCAAAGATATTACACACTGGGGAAGGTACCTGTTTATTGCACTGCTCGTTGTAATCTTTGCATCACTGCTCAACTTCTTCATCAACCTGCCCTTTATGACACTTGCACTGACGATTGGCGGTCTTGTACTCTATATTCTCTTTACTATGTATGACTTCAATCGTATGAAGAATAAAAGATTCAGCCCGAGGGAGATGGGATTCAATCTGTTCATCAACCTGCTGATCATCATCAAAAGACTGCTGCGGCTGTATCGTTATATTAACAATAGGCGCTAGATGTCATAAAATGATATATTATAGATAAATCAATGTAATGAAGGAAGATGAAAGAATGGGACGTAAATGGAATAATATCAAAGAGAAAAAAGCGCAGAAAGATAAAGATACGAGCCGGGTAAATGCAAAGTTCGGACGCGAAATCTATGTTGCAGCCAAAAAGGGCGAACCGAACCCGGAAAGCAATCAGGCGCTGAAAGCAGTTCTTGATCGGGCGAAAACATACTCGGTGCCCAAGCACATCGTCGACAAGGCGATCGACAAGGCGAAGGGCAACGATGAAGAGACGTTTGATGAACTGCGCTATGAAGGCTTCGGACCTGAAGGCTCCATGATTATTGTGGATGCATTGACAAACAATGTTAATCGCACGGCTTCTGATGTACGTGCCGCTTTTGGCAAGAATGGCGGGAATATGGGTGTCAGCGGTGCGGTAAGCTACATGTTCGACTCAAAATCGGTATTTGTATTCACTGGTTTTAACCCTGAAGATACGATGATGGATCTGATGGAGAAGGACATGGATATAGAAGATGTCACTGAAGAGAACGGCTATACAGTAGTCTATGGCGCACCTCAAGCTTTCCATGAAATCAAACAGGCGCTCGATGAAATGGGTGTCGATGATTATGAAGTTGCGGAACAGACCATGGTCGCCCAGAACGAAGTGTCACTCGAGACGGAAGCAGAGGAGCAGTTCGAGAAACTGATCGAGGTTCTGGAGGAGCTTGAAGACGTGTCGAACGTCTACCATAACGTCAATCTAGGTGCATAGACAGAGGAGGAGAATGGATGGATTTCGGTTATCAGGGGAAAGTGGCAGTAATTACGGGCAGCAGTAAGGGCATCGGTCGTGAAACGGCGGGTCAGATGGTGAAGCTTGGAGCGAAGGTCATGCTGGTCGCCAGAGGTGAAGACAAGCTGATCGAAGCGAAAGAAGCACTATCCGAATACGGTGAAGTCGATTATGTTGTTGCGGATGTTAAGAAGAATGATTCGGCAGTGCACATTATTGAACAGACGATTGAAAGGTATGGACGCCTCGACATTCTCGTCAACAATGCAGGCGGCTCATTTGCGAAGTCATTTGAGGATATATCCATCTCCGACTGGGAACAGGACCTTGATCTTAAACTGCTCGGTGCTGTCAGAATGTCGAATGCTGCTCTGCCACATTTGAAAAAGCAGGGTGGCGCCATAGTGAATCTTACAGCGGTACTCGGCAAGACGCCGCCTGCCTCTTCATTGCCGACAACCGTTTCACGTGCTGCAGGCATGGCGATGACGAAAGCGATGAGTAAAGACCTTGGGAAATACAACATCCGGGTGAATACGGTATGCATTGGTCTTATACGCAGTGACCAGATAGAGAAAAAATGGAAAAAGGAAGCACCTGAATTGAGCTGGGACGAATATTCAAGGCTCGACAGGCACAACATTCCGCTCGGCAGAATCGGTGATACGGAGGAGGCTGCCAATGTCATCACTTTTCTCTGCTCGGAACTCGCTTCATATGTAAGTGGAGATGCGATCAATATAGACGGTGCTTCCGGCCATGCACTATAAATTATAACGCCTTCGGGCGTTTTTTTATTGCCAAAATTCTGTACTAACTGTATTATTGTAATTAATACAGAACGGAGGAGGTGGCCGGATGATCAATTTGGACTTAAAAAGTCGCATACCAATTTATGAACAACTTATAGATAGGATAAAACAGCTTATCATACAAGGTGTTATAAAACCGGATGAAAAGCTTCCCTCGGTCAGAAATCTTGCACAGGAACTGACAATCAATCCCAATACGATACAAAAAGCCTATCGGGAACTGGAAAGGGAGGGCTATATCTATTCTCTGCCTGGCAAAGGCAGCTTCGTGAGCGAAGTGACAGAGCAGGAAAATAACGTTAAGATACAGGCGCTTACGCAGGATTTCCAAAGGATTGTCGGCGAGCTGCTTTATCTGGGGGCTTCAAAAGAACGTCTGATTGCACTGATACAGAAGACGACAGAAGAAGGGAGAAATAAAGATGAAACTCGAGACTAGACAGCTTGATAAATCCTTTGGCAGGAAAAAGGCAGTGGACGCAGTGACATTGACAGTCACCTCAGGAACTATCCACGGGCTCCTTGGTTCCAATGGCGCAGGCAAGACCACCTTCATGAAAACACTCGGGGGCATCTATAAGCCGGACGCCGGAGTGGTACTTTTTGATGATGCATCCATATTTGAAAATCCATCCGTCAAAAATGATGTGGTTTTCATCAATGACATCCCGTATTTTTTCAATGGGGCAACCCTCGGTTCAATGGCGACCTTCTATAAGGCAATGTATCCAAAATGGTCGACAAAACGTTTCAAGCAGCTGTCTGCACACTTCGGATTGGAAGCGAAAAAGCCGCTTTCCCAGCTTTCCAAAGGGATGAAGCGGCAGGCATCCTTCATACTGGCCTTTTCTGCACGGCCGAAAGTGATGCTGCTCGATGAACCTTTTGACGGACTCGATCCAATCATCCGACGCCAGGTCAAGAACATCATGATGCAGGATATCGCCAACCATGGAATGACTGTTATCGCATCGAGCCACAACTTGAGGGAAATGGAAGACCTATGTGACTCCGTGTCCATCATGCATCAGGGCAAGCAGCTCTTCCACCGTGATCTCAACGAAGTCAAAGGTTCACACTGCAAGTTGCAGATCGCTTTTGAAAACCTGCCTGATGATCAATTCTTTCAAGAGATGGGCGTTGTCCATCACGAAGCGAAAGGAAGGGTCCTCACATGCATCATCAAAGGGGACATCAGTCAGATTGAAGAGAAAGTGACGAAGTACGACCCGCTCATGTATGACATACTGCCGCTGTCGCTGGAAGAAATATTCGCATATGAAATGGGGGATAAAGGTTATGAAATCAGCAACATCATTGTTGAATAGAACATTACTGAACCACTTCATGGGCGGCATATTCTGGCTGACAGTCCTGTTTCTCATCGGCAATATACTTATTCAGCCACTCTACTTGTGGATCCGATCTGTAAATAGTGAACCAGTAGGCAATATGACTTTCATATCAGGCAGCATGCTTAATGAAACCCTTCCGTTTCAACTTGCAGCGAGCATGATCTATGTTGTTCTGATGGTGATGTTCCTGTTCAGCTACAAACATAAAGAAGCATCACTCGACTTCATGCACAGCATGCCTGTGAAAAGAAGGAAATTACTGAGTCATGCACTGATTGCGGGTGTGATCAATATCATCATCCCACTTGTGATTACTGCAGTGATTCTTTTCTTTGAAAGATACTTCCTGATATTCGATATTACAATAATGGAGATTGTGGAATGGTTCTTCTACACTTTGTTTGTACTGCTTGTCGTTTTCGCCATTTCAGTATTTGTCGGATTTCTTGTGAACAGCATGTTCGTCCATATGCAGCTTGTTGTCATTGTGTTTTTCCTACCTGTTGTGTTCTGGGGATTGACAGTATCAGTCGCAGACTTGCTTTATGATGGTATTGCACCTACGCCTTCAACAGGTGGCGACGGACTTATGGGTGTAGTGGTCAATAATACGTTCCCGATTTTCGCAATCCAGCAGATCATCGATGGTTTTACATTGTGGAAGATGATCATCTGGATAGGGATAGCTGTAGTGCTCATAATTCTGTCCTACCTCTACTACAATAGAAGTAGAAGTGAAAACGTACATCAGACTTTCAATAATGGCTGGATCAGGGATATACTGGTTGCTTTTATTACAATTTCCGGAATGCTGCTCGTTGGACTGGTCATTTCATTCGCTTTGCCGAACTTGACCGTTGTATATGTATTTGCATTTGTCATAGGTGCAATATTCTCGTATATTACCCAAGAAATGTTTTTCCAAGGAACGGCTAAAATAAATTTCAGATGGCGTTCCATACTCATATCGGCAATTTCTGTAGTCGTTTTCTGGATTGTATTTATTATCGGTTGGCAACAGTATACCTCCTATGTGCCTGACCAGAGCAGTGTTGAAAGTGTCAGCATCAATGGTAATTGGAGTAGTAACAACTGGATGAGTAATCAAGGTGAGAGCATAATGACAGAGGATTACTTGTTCATAGAAGATAAGAATGTCATCAGTGAAGGGGTTGCGCTTCATCAGGAAGCTATTACCAATGAAGGTATGCCTGAAAGTGGTGTACCAGAATCCTTTGAAATCATCTATAAAATGCAGGACGGTTCCTATGTGAATAGAAGCTATGATAATATTTCCATGGAAAATGAAAAATATCAGTCAATGATGGAGACTTTGAACAGTGGTGAATACTCAAAAGTATATGATGTTGTTTACAACATAGAGGATAGTAGTGAGATTAATAATCTTGAGCTCTATGGCATTGAAGGCTACATCAATCTGGAGAGTTCAGTTGAGATTGCTGAATTCACTGATGCCTATCAGAAAGCAGCACATCAGGTCGATACAGAGATGCCGATGCTGACGAATAATTCGAATGCATCAGCTGCAAGTGCATCTCTCAGTACAGATGGCAACTACTACAATGGAAATGTTTCCATATATAACCCTGCTCTGATCAACAAGGTGACTGAAGATCAGAATCTGGCGGAGTTTCTCGGTATCGGGAGTAGTCAGAATATGCATACGGTCTCACTTTCTGATGATGCAAAAGAGAGCTTCTTCAGGGACTACGAGACCATGTCTTTTGATGAGCTCAGTGAAAAATATGATGTAGAGTCTTTGGATGATAGAGAAGATGTCATCAACAGTATAAATAATGGCGGTCTGGATGCGAGCGGAGACAAGGTGTTGTTATATTCCCCTGAGTACATGGGCATGGAAATGGACGTGGAAGAAGTCGAATCATTAGCAGATGCGTTCATCATGCTCGGCATCGAGTAGGCTGATATATAGAAAGTTTTAATTCCTTCACATTCTTTCTCCGAATTTTGTATAATTGGGGGAAGGAGATGAGCGTGATGAAAACCAAATATCTCGATAAAAGAGGGTGGAGACGTCTCCTCCGATCGGACTACAAAGAGAAAATCGTAAATTATGATGGTGAAAAAATACTGGTGGGGCTGATAGATATTCATAAAGTGCGCTCCCCGCTTACAGTGCCGATACTCGGTGAGAAGGTGCGGGTATGCGACAACCATTATAAATGGCTGCAGATCATGCCTGAAAATAGAAACTACAGTATTACAGTCATGTATGATGATAATTATGAAGTGCTGCAATACTATTTTGATATCAATGTCGAGCATATCCTGGAGCTTGGCAATGCACGGCGCAAGGATATCTACCTGGATGTGCTCGTACTTCCGGATGGAAGATATGAGCTCGTTGATGAAAGAGATCTGAAGCGGGCAATCAAAAGAGGGCATATCACTAAAGCCCAGTATGACTATGCCTATTCTGTGGCAAATGAAGTGATCGAGGAGATCGACACGGATTTCACCCAGTTTGAAAAGCTTGTCCATTACTGTAGAAAATCACTCGCATAATAGAAAATACGAACGACCAAATATTTGGTCGTTCGTATTTTTGATTGCTGGAACTCTTAAATTGCGTCCGGGTCAGGTCGTAATGAAATCTCCACCGTTGACATGGAGGACCTGACCGGTCATGTAGCTTGAGTCATTGCTTGCCAGCATGACATAGCTTGGTGCAAGCTCACTCGGCTGTCCACGACGGCCCATTGGTGTACTGCCACCGTGCTTCTCGACTTTCTCAGCACTGAACGTTGCTGGAATGAGTGGTGTATAGATCGGGCCTGGAGCCACACCATTTACCCGGATGCCCTTTTCCGCCAGATTGCCTGAAAGGGAACGGGTGAATGATGTAATGGCACCGTTTGTCGCTGAATACTCGATAAGTTCCGGTGAACCTCTGTATGCAGTGACGCTTGTCGTATTGATGATGGCATCCCCCTTATTCAGATGCGGTACTGCCGCCTGTGCCATGAAGATGAAGCCATAGATGTTCGTTTCGAATGTTTCCCGGATCTGCGCTTCCGTAATATCAAGGAATTCATCCGTCGGATACTGTACCCCAGCGTGATTGACGAGTACATTCAATTTGCCGAAGTTATCGATGGTGAACTTGACGAGCTTCTCGCATTCTTCCTTCTGCTTCACATCGAAAGCATATATTTCACATTTCGCACCATAAGACTCCGCAATTTCTTTTGTTTTTTTGGCATCATCGTGTTCATCGAGATAGCCGATGACGATATTCGCGCCTTCTTTTGCATAGGCTATCGCAACTGCGCGGCCGATCCCGGAATCGCCGCCTGTTATGATGGCTACCTTATCTTGTAGTTTGCCGCTGCCTCTGTAGTTTTCATCTTCAAATATCGGCTTTGGATCCATATCTTCTTCTATGCCTGGCTGACGGTCTTGTGTATAGCCTTCAACTGCTTCATCCACACGTTCATATTTGTTCTTTTCAGTCATTATCATCGTGCCTCCTATTGGAATGATGTAATAGGCATATACCCAACACTTGGATTATTTACACTTATTGATGTCCAGGCATTGTATGAACCCTTATTTATGATAGTATTTCATTATTGATGAAAGGATGTTGCATAATGAAAGTCGACGATTATAAGCTTCTCGTCACCCTGGATGAAACACGGACACTGCGGCGGGCAGCTGAAAAGCTGTTCATCTCCCAGCCTGCTGTCAGCCAGCGCCTCAAATCCATTGAAGACGAGTGGGGGGTAAAAATTTTCATCCGAACAAAAAAGGAACTGTATGTAACAGGAGAGGGAGAAAAGATCATTGATCATGCGCGGAGTGTGGTTGAACGTGAGGCACTGGTCAAGGAGTATATCCGGGCCAATCAGAATTCCATACAGGGAAACCTGTCGATAGGTGTCTCCTCCCTTATCGGTCATACGATTCTTCCGGAAATAGTGGCACAATATCTGAAGTTGTATCCAAATGTAAATATTAAGATCAAAGTCGGGTCTTCCCAGCAGATCATCGGGGAACAGAACGACTTTCATATTTCCATTGTTCGTGGAAATCAGATACTCAACAAGCAGAATGAACTGCTGTTTGTAGATCGCCACTATCTGGTGGCGCCGAAAGAAAAAGATGATAAATCCAGGCTCCCGATCATAGAGTTCCAGGCGGATCCGATGTACATCAGTGAAATAGAGCAGTTTTTTGAGCATCGTTTCAGCCGCAAGTACGACTCGCAGATCAAAGTCGATCAGATTGCCACTTGCCGGGCACTGCTTCTCGAGGGCATCGGGATGACGGTACTGCCTGAAATTGTTTTGGAAGGGTTTGACAAAGAAAAGTTCAATATTGACGAAGTGACAGTGGAAGGTCGCCCGATTACACGTGACACGTATATTGCATTCGATAGAAGTGTACTTGAACTGCCACAGGTGAAGGCATTTCTGACTCTTGTAAGAACATTCGTCAATGCAAACTGAACATAACAACATTACATACAGAAAGAATGGATAACATGATGCGTGAACTTTTCAAGATACAGAACTACCGGCTGTTCCTCATCAATATGGGACTGCTTGGGATGGCTGTCTCCCTGACAGCGCCATTCCTGGTTATTTTCATGACGGAGACGCACGGCATGTCGACTTCGGCCTATGGGGTGTTCATGGCTACAGCAGCAGTGGGCAGTTTCCTGATGAATACGGTAATAGGCAGGAAGAGTGATAACCTGGCTTTTGATCGTAAATATCTGATCATCAGTGCTCTGGTGATGATGATCATAGCTTATGGCAGTTATCTTGTAATCGGCAATGTATGGCTGCTGGCATTATCCTATATCATCTTTGCAGCACTTGGTGCGCCCGCGATGCCTCAGCTTTACGCATCAGCCAGGGAATCGATCAATGCCTATAGATCCAATATGGCAGTGATGGCCAACACGGTACTCAGATCCATGTTCTCTTTCGGCTTTCTTTTTGGTCCTCTGATCGGGTCCGTGCTGATTGGAATCTATGGTTTCAACGGACTCTTTACCGGAACCGTCATAATGTTCATTCTTGTACTGGTACTGTCGATTTTGATTCAGCCGGCACAGAAGCGGGTTGCCCCGCAAAGTGCTGCCAACATAAGGGATCATGAAGAAAAGAAGGCGCCCAACATCCTCAAAACACCTGCACTGCTGTTGCCATTTGTGGCTTTTACCATGCTGCATGTGGGACAATGGATGTATCTTCTGAATATGCCACTGTATGTCACGAATTTTCTGGGAGAGCAGGAGCGGGGTGTTGGAATACTTTCAAGTCTCTGTGCAGGGCTTGAAGTTCCTTTCATGATTTTCATGGGTTATGTCGCAGGCAAGGTCAGTTCGAAGTCACTTCTGATTATCGGTGCTTTTCTCGGCAGTCTGTTCTTTCTTTCAATCGGCATATTCAATGACTTTACAGCGATGGTGATCGGCCAGCTGCCTCTGGCTATTTTCCTGGCAGTACTGCTCGGTCTCGGCATCAGTTATTTTCAGGATCTGCTTCCCGATTTTCCAGGGTATGCATCGACACTATTCGCCAATGCAATGATCATCGGCCAGCTGCTGGGCAACCTGCTTGGTGGAATCGCCAGTGATGTTGTAGGCTTGGAGTATTCATTCTTTATTGCAGGTGCGTTCGTATTTACAGCGTTCATATTATTTTTCTTTACTCAGAGTGAAATCAGGAAAGGAGAAGTCTAATGGAAATCATATGGTGGCTCATTGTCATCGCTTCGTTCATCATCGGATTTGCAGGACTGGTTTTCCCGGTTGTGCCTTCGGTACTGATGTTCTGGATCGGCTTTCTCGTTTATCAGTTCCTAATCAACAGCGGCACCCTATCATGGATGTTCTGGATTATCATGTTCGTTCTGACAATGCTGGTCCTCTTCAGCGACATCATCGCAAACAGCTATTTCGTCAAAAGATATGGAGGTTCAAAGCGCGGTGAATATGCTGCCATCGTCGGTGTGCTCATCGGCATGTTCGTCTATCCGCCAATCGGGATCATCGTTGTTCCTTTTGTGCTTGTTCTGATTGTCGAGCTTCTTAATTCAAAGGACGTCAATCAGGCGTTCAAAGCTTCTATCGGTTCGCTGCTTGCATTCCTTTCGAGTGCAGTGTTCGACGCAGTCGTCTTTACGGTAATGGTAGTATGGTTCCTGCTGGATGCACTCGTTTTCTAGAATAAATAAGGAGCCCCTCATCGAGGGGCTCCTTATTTGTTCTATGCATTTTCCAGCTGCTTTTCCTTGCTCTTGTTGTCCATGCCTTCTTCATCAAGGTTTTTGCGTACATCTGTCATATTATATTTCGGCTTGTGCTTGCCCTGCTGGATATCGAGCGCATAGTGGCAGGCGACACTGTGCTTATCCTTGTAGATTTCATCTTTCTCTTCCAGTAGAGGCACCTCTGTACGGCATTTATCCGTCGCAAATGGACATCTTGTATGGAAACGGCAGCCTGTCGGCGGGTCGATCGGAGAAGGGACGTCTCCACGCAGGAAGATCCGCTCCGCTTTCTTTTTCGGATTCGGCACGGGAATTGCAGACAGCAGTGCTTTTGTATAAGGATGCTGAGGGTTCTCGAAGATGCTCTTCGTTTCTCCCATTTCTACAATTTTTCCAAGGTACATTACAATGATCCGATCCGATATGTGACGGACAACACCAAGGTCGTGTGCGATGAAAAGGTAGGTGAGCCCCATCTCTCGCTGCAGACGCTTGAGCAGGTTCAGAACCTGTGCCTGGATGGATACATCGAGGGCGCTGACTGCTTCATCACAGATGATCAGTTTCGGATTGACCGACAGTGCACGTGCAATACCGACACGCTGTCTCTGTCCACCTGAAAATTCATGAGGGAAACGATCGATCTGGTGCTTCTGCAGGCCGACGGTTTCCATCAGCTCGACTATGCGTGCATTGCGTTCTTTTTTAGGGACGACATTTTGGATTTCCATTGCTTCATTGAGCGTCTGGCGTACAGTTTTACGAGGGTTGAGTGATGCGTAGGGATCCTGGAATATGATCTGCATCTCACTCCGCATTCTTCGCATTTCCTTAGCGCTCATGCCGAGGACATCCTTGCCTTCAAACTCGACCTTGCCTGCTGTCGGTTCATCAAGGCGGAGTATTGCACGCCCTGTAGTGGACTTTCCACAGCCGGACTCACCAACGACAGAAACGGTCTCCCCCTTACCAATGGCAAAGGAGATGTCATCAACTGCTTTGACGTGATTGACA
This sequence comes from Salinicoccus hispanicus, assembly GCF_009831115.1. Taxonomy (GTDB): domain Bacteria; phylum Bacillota; class Bacilli; order Staphylococcales; family Salinicoccaceae; genus Salinicoccus; species Salinicoccus hispanicus. Next base: position 53,484 of record NZ_WUUK01000002.1, read on the forward strand.
GTACGTCCAAGAAATCCCCCTTTTATCGGGAAATACTGCTTCAGATTATCAATTTTAAGTAGTGGTTTCTCTGTCATAGACTGCTACTCCCTTCTCGCCATCCCATTCTTCGGTATAGATCCAGCATCTGACATCATTTCCGTCTTCCTGGGTTTCCAGTCCAGGAAGCTTGCTGCATATGTCCGATGCATGCGGACATCTCGGTGCAAAACGGCAGCCTGTCGGCATCTCATCTGGTGCAGGGACATTGCCTTTGATCGGTATCAGTTCATCCTGGTCGATATCATGGCGGGGAAGTGAGTTCAGAAGACCGACAGTGTAAGGATGTTTGGGGTTTTCGAATAAAGTCTCTACGTCTGCGTACTCGACTACTTTCCCGCAGTACATGACAGCAACATAGTCGCACGTTTCCGCAACGACTCCGAGGTCGTGTGTGATCATGATGACACTCATGCCGATTTCATTCTGAAGTTCTTTGATGAGTTCGAGAATCTGCGCCTGGATGGTGACATCAAGTGCAGTAGTCGGTTCATCGGCAATCAGGAGTTCCGGTCTGCATGCAAGCGCCATGGCAATCATGACACGCTGTCGCATGCCACCGGACAATTCGTATGGATATTGATCGACTCGTTTGGCAGGGGAGGGAATGCCGACAAGCTCAAGCATTTCGATTGCCCGCTTCGTTCCTTCCTTTTTACCGAGTCCCTGGTGGATCTTGTACGATTCTCTCATTTGCTGACCGATGGTATAGACCGGATTAAGTGAAGTCATAGGTTCCTGGAAGATCATGGATATTTCATTTCCCCGGATGTCCCTCATTCGGGAGTTTTTTGACTCTGTAAGTTCTTCTCCCTTGAAGTTGATGCTGCCTCCGACGATTTTACCGGGTCTTTCTATGAGTTGCAGGATGGACAGGGCAGTAATGCTCTTGCCGGAACCGGACTCTCCGACAATTCCCAGAGTTTTTCCTTCCGGCACCTGGAAAGTCACCCCATCGACTGCTTTCACTTCATTTCCTTCGATAAAGAAGGAGGTTCTCAAGTCTTTTATATCAAGAATATTTTCTGACACATGTGTCACTCCCAACTTAGTTTAGGTCGACGCGTTTATTAAGGAACCTGTAGGATATATCAACAACAAGGTTCACTACGACGAAGGATACTGCGACGACAAGTACGGCACCCTGGACGATAGGAAAATCCCTCTGGAGGATGGCGTCGATGATGAGGCGCCCGAGTCCATTGATTGCGAAAACACTTTCGGTAAGAACTGAACCGGCCAGAAAGTAGCCGAACTGCAGTCCAATTACTGTCACTACAGGAATCATGGCATTCTTCAGTGCATGTCTGAAGATGACCACGCGTTCTTTTACCCCTTTTGCTCTCGCAGTTCTGATGTAGTCCTGCGATATGACATCGAGCATGCTGCTTCTCGTCATACGTGCGATAATCGCCGCCCCGGCTGTACCAAGGGCAATAACAGGCAGGACAAGCTGATCGGGATCTCCCCAACCGGTCGGTGACAGCCACCCGAGATTAATTGAAAACCACTGGATGAGCATCAGACCGAGCCAGAAGTTCGGCATCGACAGGCCGAAGAGAGCCACTACCATGATTGCGACATCGGAGAAAGTGTATTGGCGTACAGCTGAGACGATACCGGCCAGAAGGCCGAGTACAATTGCGAAAATCATTGAGTAGATTGTCAGTTCCAAGGTGATCAGGAACCTTGGTTGTATATGGCTGAATACAGGAATGTTATCTCGTATGGATGTGCCGAAGTCGAGCTGCAGCGCGTTGCCCAGGAAGTTGAAGTACTGGACATGGAGCGGGTCATTGAGTCCCAGGCGCTGTTCGATCGCCTCGACAGTTGCCTGTGGTGCACTTTCTCCGGCCATGATCACCGCCGGATTACCCGGAGTCAGGTGCATCAGACTGAATACGAGAATGGTCACCCCAAGCAGTACAGGGATCAGCTGCAGTAGTCTGCGAATGATAAATGTAGTCATATGATGCCTCCTATTTTCTCATTTTCGGATCAAGTGCATCTCTCAATCCGTCTCCGAATAGATTGAATGCAAGTACCACGATGACGATCATCATGCCAGGGAACAGTGTGATATGCCCTGCCTGATACATATAGTTTCTTCCGTCATTGAGCATGGCACCCCATTCAGGCGTCGGCGGCTGTACACCGAGCCCGAGGAATGAAAGTCCGGCAGCAGTGAGGATTGCTGTTGCGATGAAAAGTGTTGTATTGACAATGATCGGTGACATGATATTCGGTAGTATGTGCTGGAATATGATCTTGACGTCACGTGCACCGAGTGCCCGGATTGCATCGACATACTCCAGTTTTTTAGTTGTCAGTGTCGAACCTCTGACAATCCGGGCAAACTGGGGAATGGCTCCGATTGCGATGGCGATCGTCACATTGATTGTACTGCCTCCAAGGACACTGACGATGGCAAGCGCCAGCAGGATACCTGGGAACGCAAGTAGAACGTCCATGAGTCTCATGACGATGGTATCAAACCATCCGCCATAATAGCCGGCAAGGATGCCGAGTGGTACACCGACAAGTCCTGCCAGGAATGTTGCTGCAAACCCTACCCCTAATGTTATGTACATGCCATGCAGTATTCTTATGAAAATATCTCTGCCCAGATGATCTGTTCCGAACCAGTGGGCAGCCGATGGGCTTTCCAGCTTGGCTGTGAGATTTGTGGCATTTGAACTTATGCCTGTCAATCCGTAATTGGCATCGATTGCACCAAATATCGATACCACGAAAAAGAATGCGAGGACATAGAAGCCGACAAGGGCGGATTTATTCTTTTTGAGACGTCTGAATGTATCTTTAAAACTCTTTACCCGCGGATTTACCGGTCTGGTATCACGAATTCTTTCTTTAGAAGCAACTACCATGGTCTGACCTCCTGAAAATCATGATTGAATTTTATGAAAATTCTTTAATGGTTATTCATTATGATACATTTCTCGAGCCAATATATCAATATTTATAAGGCAACAGAAATTGTTCCCCAATCTTATTGAAGAAATATTTTTACAAATGTGTAATAAGACTATTGTGGGAACTCTCCATTTTCAGATATATATAATTTATTGAACTCAAGGAGTTGAACTATGCAGAATGATACTATAACATGAAATCATATTTAATACATAGTCATCTAGTAGGATAATAAATTAAAGGAGTGTATTGATGAAGAAAACTGCAGGCATATTTCTGATGTTTTGTCTTTTCGTACTCACAGGATGTACGGATGATAGCGATGTTGGTTCGAATACCGAAAATCAAAGTCAGAATGGAGGAGACTTCATACTTTCTACAAGCAGCGATCTTGTCTCGCTGGATCCTCACGGCAGTAACGATCTGCCTTCGGATAAAGTGCGCAATACGATTTATGAAGGTCTCGTCACACAGAACGAAGACTTGGAGATTGAACCTTTGCTGGCTAAGGAATGGGAACAGACAGATGATGTGACATGGGTGTTCACACTGCGAGAAGATGTTTCATTCCATGATGGCAGCCCTTTTGATGCGGAAGTGGTCAAAGCCAATCTGGAGAGAGTAGTGGATCCAGGAATTGCTTCACCTAGAATGAATCTGTTTGAAATGATAGAGTCGGTTGAAGTATTGGACGAGTATCAGGTTGAGATTGTAACCGCGTATCCATTTGCTCCGCTCCTCAATCATCTGACACATGATGGGGGCGGCATGATAAGCAAGGAAGTCATTGATGAGGATTACAGCAATGCTCTGGAAGAGGCTGGTCTTGATATGACGGTTGAGGAACTGTACAGTTCGAGAGAATCCGATGCAGACGGATACGATGAAATCAGCAGCGATATCTCGGAATATCTGCATACAGTAGTGGAGCAGAAACCTGTCGGGACCGGCTATCTGCAGCTGCAGGAGCGAAATCCGGGCGAGTCGACGACCTTGTCCAGATTCGATGACTACTGGGACACGCCGGCAAACCTCGATACTGTTACATATAAAGTAGTAGCGGAGACAGGTTCCCAGGTTGCTGAACTCGAAACTGGCGCTTCGCATATGATCAGTGGATTTGATGCAAGTAATATCGAAAGAATAGAAAATAATCCAGAGACGCACATGTATACTTTTCATTCCATCTCCATGGAATACGTAGGTTTCAATACCAGCAAGGCGCCTTTGGATGATAAAAGAGTGCGTCAGGCCATCACCCATGTATTTGATAAGGAAGAAGTGCTCGCAGGGATCTACAACGGTACAGGCAGAGCACTTGAAGGTCCATTACAGCCGGAGGTGCTCGGGTATGATGAAAATATTGAAGGATTGAAATATGATGTGGATCGTGCCAAAGAACTTATGGCAGAAGCAGGATACGAAGATGGGTTTGAAATATCCATCATTACAAACGATACACCGGAGAGGGTCGATGTGGCTGTGTATCTTCAGGAGGCACTCCAGGAGCTGAACATTGAAGCCACGGTGGAGCAGATCGAATGGGGCGCATATCTTGAGAGGGCCAGTACAGGTGACCATGATATATTCCTATTGGGATGGCCGAATACAACAGGAGATCCGGACCAGGGATTATGGCCGTTATACCACTCTTCCATGATCGGCAGCCAGGGGAACCGTTTCTTCTTTGAAAACGATGAACTGGATACTTTACTTGAAGCAGGCAGACAGGAAACCGACATGGAAGAGCGGGAGCAGATCTATCAGGATGCACAGCAGCTGCTGATAGAAGAAGCGCCGTCAATATTCATGAGACAGGCGGAAAGTACAAATGCGTATAGGGATGAAGTGGAAGGTCTGACGATTGACCGCTATAACAAACCGGACTTCAGAAATGTTACTTTGGAAAATTAATGATTGGGAATGGAACGTGGATATGTCATGTCGGCATACCCACGTTCCATTCTTATTTCAATATTTCTGAATATTCCTTATTGAAAGAATAATCCTACTGTTATAAGATAGGTTTATCCCGAATATACATAGAAGTTGTGATGGTGGGAGAAGATGACTACAGGGGGAATGGTAAATGAAGAATTACTTGAAATTGCTGCTGCTCAGCGTTTTTGTTCTTGTACTTGCGGCATGTACCGACGATAGCAGTGTCGAGCCTGAAGGAGATGCTGGCGGTGATGAAGCATCCAGTGGAGGCGGCGATATGATCCTGTCCTTCCCGAGTGACGCAGTATCCATGGATCCGCATGGCAGTAACGATGTGCCATCCGAGCAGGTAAGGGATACGATGTATGAAGGACTTGTGACGCAGGATGAAAATCTTGAAGTTGCTCCATTGCTCGCCACGGAGTGGGAACAGACCGATGATACGACATGGCTGTTCACTTTGAGGGAAGGTGTCACCTTCCATGATGGTAGTGAGTTCAATGCAGAAGTTGTTAAAAAGAATCTTGACCGTCTGCTGGATACTGCTGCTGCCTCTGAACGCGCATTCGTTCTTGAGATGATTGAAGAAGTGAATGTTGTAGATGACTATCAGGTCGAAGTCGTCACTGAATATCCATTTGCACCAATCCTCAACCACCTGACGCATGGCGCAGGTAAGATGATGAGTGGGGATCTGATTGATGAAGATTATCAAAATGCGATTGATGAAGCGGGTCTTGATATGACTCCCGCCGACTACTATGAAGTGCGCGAAGCAGGAGGGGCCGAGTACGATGAGGTCTCTGGTTCGATCAGTGAATATATCGGTACAGTTGTAGAGCAGAATCCGGTTGGTTCGGGATATCTGCAGTTTGAAAATAGAAATCCAGGCGAGAGTACTGAACTCGTCGCTTTTGAAGACTACTGGGATGGTGCGCCGACGATTGACTCCGCAACATTCAAAGTGGTTTCTGAAACAGGATCAAGAATTGCAGAACTCGAAACAGGCTCTTCCGATTTCATCGCACAGGTCGAGTCCAGCAATATTGAGCGTATGGAAAGCAACGAAGACGTGACATTGGAGCGTACAGACTCGGTATCCATCGACTACATCGGCTTCAACGTACAAAAAGAGCCGTTTGATGACCCGCAGGTACGTACTGCCATCACTCATGCGTTTGACAAGGAAGCGGTATTATCCGGTGTCTACAATGATTCGGGTACGGCAGCAGCCGGACCGCTTGCTCCAGGCATCATGGGAAGCAGCGACAGCCTTGAAGGACCTCAATATGATATGGATCAGGCACGTGAACTGCTTGCTGAAGCAGGATACGAAGACGGGTTCGACGTCAATCTAATGGTGAACGATGACAACCCTGAGCGTATCGATATGGCTATATGGCTGCAGGAATCACTGGCAGAACTCAATATCAATGTCAATATCCAGCAGGTCGAGTGGGGTGCGTACCTTGAGATGACCGGTAATGGCGAGCATGACATGTTCATTCTTGGCTGGTCGAACACTACCGGCGACCCTGATAATGGTATTTCTCCACTGTTCCATTCAGACATGGTCGGTGCAGAAGGTAACCGTTCATTCTTCGAAAATGATGAACTTGATGCACTGCTTGATGAAGGTAAGCGGGAGTCGGATGATGCAGCAAGAGAAGAAATTTATCAGGAAGCACAACAGCTCCTGGTTGATGAAGCACCTGCCATCTTCGTCAGACACTCCGAGAACCTCAATGCCTTCAGTAATAACGTGGAAAACATTGGGATCGACCGCTATAATATCTACGACCTCAGAGATGTCAACATCAGTGAATAGTCATCTATGAAAACGAAAAACAAAGGACCGGAGAACATTTGAAATGTTCTCCGGTCCTTTGTTTTTCCTGCGAGGTATTATATACGTATCCCTTTTCCATTGCTTGAATTCTCATGATTGGCTTAAAATGGTATAATCTACAACAGAATGAAAAAAGGGTGATCGAATGAAACGTCTAACTGCCATCGCAATAGTAGTGCTTCTCGCAGGATGCGGAGAGGATGAAAGCCAGGCGGCAAAAGATCTGGAAACAGTTAATCAGGAGAATAAGTCTCTGGAAAATAGAATTCAGAATATCAAAGAGGAAAATAGCCAGTTCCAGGAGAATATAGATGCTAAAGAAACAGAACTTGAATCATTAAGGGAAGAAGAGTCCGGTGCAGCGCAGCAGGGTGATGAAGAAGATACGGAAGATGAGCAGGAGTAGTCTGTCATGTTAAGATTAAATGCTGTTTAAAAGGGAATATATGAAGTAAACATTTGAGAGCGAGGAGATTTTCATGCATGAGGAAAAGTTCAACATCATTGAAGGAAAGGAAATGACACTTGAATCATTGGGTTATGAAATAGAAGAAATTACCGGGATGGCAGTACAGGACTTCAAAGGGGATACTTCCCGTTTTGTAGCCAAAAAACCCAACCTTGATCAGGAATTTGAAACGTTCAATGTGAGATATGATTTCAAGGAATCCCATGACTTCGTGGATGTAGTATTCACTACTGAAAAGAAAGAGAACCTGGAAGACTATGATTTCGACGACAAAGAAGTGAAAGTGCAGCTCCTTACCTATAAGAGGATGGACGCACCGACGGATAATGAAAGTGATAAAGTGGAAGAACAGTAAGGGTGTCTGCACTTCTGTCTCTTTCAATTTTATCTGATGTTTTACAGACGGAGAGCATTAATAATTGAAAGAGTGGTTGAAAATGAGCATGAAATACATCAAAACCAAGCGTTTAATACTGCGTGATTGGCAGCAGAGCGACATCACTCATTTTATAAGAATGAACCAGGACCCTGATGTACGTCGCTACTTTCCAAACGTTCTGTCCAGAGAAGCATCCAGACAATTTGTCATCGATGCGCAAAAAGATATTGAAGATAGAGGGTTTGGACTCTTTGCTATAGAGAGAAGAGATACAGGGGAGTTCATTGGTTTTACAGGCATACAAGTGCTGGAAGAGGATGGCCCTTTCAGACTGGACTTTCTGCCATGCATTGAAATTGGTTGGCGACTGATGAAGAAACATTGGAATCAGGGGTTCGCTACGGAAGCAGCAGTAGGTGTACTCAAGTTTGCAGAGCGTCATACGGATATAAAAGAAATATATGCTCTTGCAGCAAAGAGGAACTTTCCTTCCATTCATGTCATGGAGAAGATAGGCATGTCCCAACTGGAAACATTTGATCATCCTCTGATTGCTGATGGTCATTCACTGAAAAAACATATCGTATATAAGCTTGAAATATCAAAACGACGCCCCTAGGGGCGTCGTTTTTCTGTACCATATGTCCTTGCTTTTACAGGCTCGAATGTCTCGAAACTCTTAAGGATATCAGCAGCATCATCGCTGATGAAAAGAAGTCCCATATATTTTTCTTCGAGGAAACCTTCAGCAATCAGCTTCTCGAAAAGGTGGGTCAGTGTGTCGAAGAAATGATTGACGTCGAGCAGTCCAATTGGTTTTTTCTGCAGGCCAAGCTGGCCCCAAGTAAAGATTTCAAAGAATTCCTCCATGGTACCGGCTCCGCCAGGCAGTGTAATGATCGCATCTCCTAATTCTTCCATCCGGGCCTTTCTTTCATGCATGGTTTCAACAACTTCCATATGCTGAGCATCCGGATGTGCCATTTCCCTTTCAACCAGGAACTGAGGGATGACGCCGGTTACAGTCCCCCCTTTTGAAAGGGCCCCATCAGCTACAGCACCCATCAGTCCGATGGCACCACCGCCGAATATGACACCAATACCCTTTTCTGCAAGCAACGCACCAAGTGCATAGGCCTGTTTTTCATATATGGGATCGTCCCCGGTCCGGGCCCCACAGAAAATGGTAACGTTTCGAATCTTCATAATCTTGACACCTCCCTCTGCTAAAGGCTGGTATGCTCCACTGATCAGTTATACTGCTTTTTCCTATGCTTCTCGATTTTCTTTTCCAGTTTCTTCTGTCTTCTGGACTTTGTAACTGCGCCAGGCTCTCCTGTCTTACGGCCGCTCGCAGACACTCTTGTCTCCTGCAGACCACGGTGCCTGTTGAAAAGGGAATTCTCCCATTCTGTTTCCTTCTTCGCAGTTACAGCATGTTTCGGATCAAGCTTGTTCTTATGCTTCGTGAATAATTCTCCATTTTCAAACCCATCTGATTCATGACCTTTTACTTTCTTGTCAATCCAGTAGTTGATGTTCTGATCCATGTGGTCAAATCTCTCCTGTCCGTTGTTGTCTTTGGCATCGTCTGCCGTTTCGGCATTGATATCCAGTCGTTCTTCGTCGTCATCTGTCAGGCTTGCCCGATTGTTTGCCTGGTCATCACTGTACTCTGTGGCGATGCCATAGTTGTCAGGATTGGACTTCATCTCGGCCTTTGTTTCCGGCATTTCAACCTCAGTCGCCCTGTAGGCATCATCCACGGTCATGGCATGTGATTTGTCGTCATTATCATGGGTCTGATCGGAACCGGACTGCAGAATTTTCGGTACCGGTATTGCAGACTGTTCCTTCAGACGCTGTTTCCTATGCTTTTCCTTTTCCTTTTCAAACTGCTTGAGCAGTGATTCTTCCTGCTGAAGGCTTTTCTGATACTGCTTCTGTTCCTTCTTGTAAGTATGCTGGACACGTCTGTCTTCGACAGCATCGCCAACTTTTGAGATGGCAGTCCTGCCTGTCTGGTATGTGGATGTACTTGCACTCTTGACCGATTGGGCGGCACTGGCACTCTTGTCTTTGGCAGAATGGTAGATGGTATTCGATGTCGCGCTGATCTTCTGTACATCAGGATGCTTCTTGATGCGGTTTCTTTCATTAAAAAGGGGAACGAGTACTACAGGCAGCAGCGTTACGGCCTTTTTCACTTTATCATTCATTCACTTAACCTCCAGCGTGTTCGTATATGATGATTATAATATACCCTCGTCACAGTTTCATTAAACTGTAAACAAATTCGTTTAAATACCCGGCAATAAAGGTATGGTTGAAGTAAGAATGAGGAGGAATGCAGGGTGAAAACAATTACTGGACAGATGACGCTTGGTAATATCGTAACAGAAATTCCGAAATCAGGTGATATTTTCAGGAAGCAGAGGGTCGATTTTGCCAATGACGGCAATAGGACACTCGAAGAAGTTGTACAGGATCACCAGCTGCCACTTGATAACCTGCTGTATGAAATCAACAGGATGGGAACTGAAAACCAGGATGGTATCGATATCAAATATATGGATGAGCAGAGCATAATAAGCTATATCCAAAGAAAATATCATGAAGATCTGAAGGATGAACTGCCGATTCTCGAGTCCTATGCAGAAAAAATGGTCAAAGAAAATGGAGACCTGGAAATTGTCGAGGATCTATTTCTCAATTTGAAGACTGCACTGCTCGATCATACCCGTGATGAAGATGAGAATGTATTCCCGATGCTATCTTCATTCCTGAGTGATCCTTCCGAAAATAAAAAAGAAGCGCTCAAACCTCATGTGACCGAGCTTGAAGATGAGCACCGCAATGCAGCAGAAGCTTTCTGGCGCCTGCGCGACTTCACGAACGACTATACCCCAACAGAAGAGGATTCCGGGACAACCCGTCTCGTCTATAGAAGACTCGAAAAGCTTGAGAAGGATACTTTGGATCATGTTCACCTCGAGAACAATATACTTTTCAAAAGGATGAGGGAAAAACATTACGATTAATCGACTCAAAAAGAACGGACCTGCTTCCACATGGAAGCAGGTCCGTTCTTTTTCATGAATTCATAGGATTCAGATGGATGGACTAGTCGACTTCCTGGTTTTTCGGAAGTACAACGGTGATTTTCGTTCCTTCACCTTCTCTGCTTTCTATTTCTATTTCCCCATGATGGGATTCTATCAGGTGCTTCACTATGGCCAGGCCAAGACCCGTACCGCCTGAATGGCGTGCCCGTGCCTTGTCCACCCGGTAGAACCGTTCGAAGATTCTTGGCAGGCTCTCTTCCGGTATGCCGATGCCGTTATCCTGGACGATGAGACGGACGGTGTTGATATTTTCCTTCAGCGAGATATCAACATTACCCCCCTCGGCAGTATAGTTGATGGCATTGCCGACCAGATTGAGAATGATCTGTCTGATACGGTCCTGATCCCCTTGAAGATATATTTCCTTTGATGCTTCGGGCAAGGTGAGCTTTGTCTTCCTTTTCTCCACGGAGTTCTGCAGTGTTCTGGCAACTTCATGGACAAGAGCAGACATATCGACGATCTCAAGATCGAGCGGCATTTCCTGTTTTTCAATCTTGGAGAGGTGAAGCAGGTCGCTGATCAGCCTGTCGAGTCTTTGGCTTTCGTCATATATGATCTGCAGAAACTGTTTCGTCGTTGCTTCATCGGTCACTTCACCACTGAGCAGCGTTTCAGAGAAACCGCTGACCGAAGTTACGGGGGTTTTCAGTTCATGTGATACGTTGGCCACGAAATCGCTGCGCATCTTCTCAAGTCTTCTTATGTTTGTAATGTCGTGCAGCACGACAATGGCACCTTTCTGCTGCCAGCCCTGTCCATAATAGGGTGCCAGGTGGGCATCCATGATGCGCTCCTGTGGAAAGTATGAATGGACTTCTTCGTGGACCTTCTGGCTGTTCTCCAGAACGGACTGGATATGGGGACTTAAAGCAAAGCGTTCCCCGACTTTTTCATAAGGCTGTCCGATAATATTATCCTTATGCTGGGAAAGGAACCGTTCCATCGCCGAATTCAGCAGAACGACCCTGCCTTCTTCATTGACGAGCATGACGCCGCTGACCATGTTGGAGATGATACTGGTCAGCTGATGCTCATTCTCGTCGATCTCCTTCATCTGCTTCTGCAGACTGGCAGCCAGTGCATTGATGGATAGGGAAAGATCACCGAATTCCCCTTTGGCAGATGCATTTACTCTGCTGCTGTAGTCCTTCTCCCTCAAACGGTATGTGGTATCCATGATATTGTCGATTGGACGCATGATGCTTCTTGCGAGCATCGCGCTCGCAATGCCGGAAACGAGAAACATCACCCCGAGCACGATGGACAGGCTGACCCAGAGTCTTGATAGGGCTTCATCGACGACCTGGAGGGAGAGGGATGTCCGGATGGCGCCCACTGTTTCACCCTGTTCGACAAGTGGCAGTGCAACATACATCATATTGAACTGCTGTGTTGTGCTGAAGCGTACGGATTCACCCATGTCTGCGCCATTGCGGATGACAGCCTGGATTTCCGGCCTGTTGATATGATTGTTCATCGCCGAGGGGTCATTCTCCGAATCAGCGAGCACTACTCCCTCACCATCTACAACTGTAAAGCGCATTTCGATCGGCTGGTTGAAATGCCGGATCAGATCCTGCAGCCCCTCGGGATCGTCATAGCTTTCAGCAGTCGCAATCAACTGTGAAACCATCTGGCCATTTTCCACCAGATGGTTTCTTGTCATATCAGTATAGGCATCTTTGATGATTGCAGTCAGGAAAAACCACAATACGATGACAAGAATCAGGATCAGGATGAAGAAGGAGAGTGCTATCCTGGACCACAGCCGTTTCATTCAGCAGGTACCTCGAGCTTGTAGCCGAAGCCCCGTATGGTTCTGATATAGGCTGGGCGTTTCGTATCGGCTTCGATCTTCTCGCGGAGATGGCTGATATGTACATCGACGATTCTTGTATCTCCATCGTAATGGAAGTCCCATACACCGTTCAGCAGCTGGTCACGGCTGAGCACTTTATTCTTATGGTTGGCCAGATAGAGCAGAAGTTCATATTCCTTTGGTGTAAGAACAAGCTGTTTTCCCCGTGCATAGACATCATAGGTATCTGTACGGATCTCGAGTTCACCGAGACGCAGGATGGCGGAATCATCTTCCCCCTCGTCCGGTTTCATCGTCTGTGTCCTTCTCAGTATTGCCTTGACACGTGCAACGACTTCCCGTGGGCTGAAAGGCTTTGTCATGTAGTCATCCGCGCCGAGCTCAAGACCGAGAATCTTATCAAACTCTTCATCTTTGGCCGTCAGCATCAGGATGGGTGTATCCATCTTCTCCTGCCTCAGCATTTTGCAGACATCCATCCCGTCCATCCCGGGCAGCATCAGGTCCAGAACAATGAGGTCGGGCTTTTCGGTCAGGGCAAGGTCCAGTCCTTCTCGTCCATCCGCCGCTGTCATCACTTCGTAACCTGCATTTTCAAGGTTGAATTTCATAAGGGTAACAATAGAGGGTTCGTCATCAACAACGAGGATTCTATACAAAATAATAACTCCCTTTCATTTATCATTCAGTCAATTATTTTTATATCAGCCGTTACATTTTACCATACACATATGAAAAATTTAAAAACTTTACACACTTGTCACAATCTTTCGGAGACATGTGAAGAAAAGTAGGAATTTCCCTAATATCTTTCCACCCCTTCCAGGCAGATAATGAAGATATCTTAAAGACTTAGCAGATATTCTGATGGGAGTGGCATAGATGGAGAAACTGTTCGGCCTGAAATTTTTCAAACCGACGGAAAAATTCAATGGCAACTGGTCAATAATGGAGGAGAAAAGCAGGGAATGGGAGAAGATGTACCGGCAGCGCTGGAGTCATGACAAAGTCGTCAGAACCACCCATGGTGTAAACTGCACCGGTTCCTGCTCATGGAAAGTATTTGTCAAGAACGGCATCATCACATGGGAGAACCAGCAGACGGACTATCCATCATGCGGTCCGGATATGCCTGAATATGAACCAAGGGGATGTCCGCGTGGTGCTTCATTTTCATGGTATGAATATAGTCCGATGCGCATCAAGTTTCCATATATGAGAGGCAAACTATGGCGTCTCTGGCGTGCGGCACTGGAAGAGACTGGTGATCCGATCAAGGCATGGGCAAGCATCATCGAAGATGAGGAAAAGGCGAAATCCTACAAGCAGGCACGAGGCATGGGCGGTCATGTCCGTGTGACATGGAAGGATGCCACCCAGCTGATTGCAGCCCAGCTCATCTATACAATTAAAAAGTACGGCCCGGACCGCATCGCAGGATTTACACCGATTCCGGCAATGAGCATGATCAGCTACGCGGCCGGATCAAGATTCATTTCATTGCTCGGAGGCGAGATGCTCAGCTTCTATGACTGGTATGCAGACCTGCCGAATGCCTCGCCGCAGATCTGGGGGGAGCAGACGGATGTGCCGGAATCGGCTGACTGGTACAATGCCAACTACTTGATGATGTGGGGATCGAATGTTCCATTGACACGGACACCGGATGCCCACTTCATGACGGAAGTCAGATACAAGGGTACGAAAATCGTCTCCGTCGCTCCGGATTATGCAGAAAACGTCAAATTTGCGGACAACTGGCTGGCACCGAATCCTGGGACCGATGCGGCACTGGCACAGGGGATGACCCATGTCATTCTCGATGAATTCTATCATCAGAGACAGGAACCGATGTTCATCGACTACGCGAAACGATTCACGGACATGCCGTTTCTCATCATGCTGGATGAATTCGAGGATACTCTGAAAGCGGGAAGATTCCTCAGGGAAAGCGACCTTGGCATCGAATCAGAACATGCCGAATGGAAACCGGTCATTCTGGACGCAAATACAGACGAAATGCTGGCACCGAACGGTACCATGGGCCAGCGCTGGGAAGAGGGCAGAAAATGGAATCTCGTGCTCGAGCGGGAGGATGGTTCAGAGATTGATCCAGCTCTCACTATTGAAGGGCAGGAGTCAGAAGTTGTCGAAATTGCATTCCCATACTTCGACAACGCCGGCAACCGCGTATTCAGACGTCCGATTGCTGCACAAAAAGTAAGGCTTGCAGATGGTACTGAAAGGTTCGTCGCAACCATCCATGACCTCATGCTCAGCCAATATGGTGTCAACCGCTTCGGCACTGAAAATGAAGCAGCAGGCTACGACGATGCATCCTGCATCTATACACCTGCCTGGCAGGAGACGATTACAGGCGTCAAACAGTCGCTGGTCGTCCAGATTGCCCGTGAATTTGCACAGAATGCAGTGGATACGGACGGACGATCCATGATCATCATGGGTGCCGGCATCAACCACTGGTTCAACTCCGACACGATATACAGGGCAATACTCAACCTCGTCATGCTGTGTGGGTGCCAGGGCAAGAATGGCGGCGGCTGGGCGCATTACGTCGGTCAGGAGAAAGTGCGTCCATATGAAGGCTGGGGCCATGTGGCATTCGCCAAGGACTGGCAGGCGCCCCCACGCCAGCAGAACGCAACAAGCTGGTTCTATTTTGCTACAGAGCAGTGGCGCTATGAGGAAGCGGGGGCGGATGCCCTGCAGTCGCCGACTGCAGAGAAGATCGACTACAAACACCCTGCCGACTACAATGTGCTCGCCGCCCGTCTCGGGTGGCTGCCGAGCTATCCGCAGTTCAATAAGAGCAGCCTGGAGTTTGCCAGGGAAGCTGCAGCAAATGGTGACGATTCCGACGAAGCCATCATCGACCTGGCGGTCGAGCAGCTGAAAAATAAAGAGACTCAGTTCGCGATTGAAGATCCGGGTGCAAAAGAGAATCACCCGAAAACGCTCTTCGTCTGGCGTTCCAATCTGATCTCCTCATCCGCCAAAGGGCAGGAGTACTTCATGAAGCACTTGCTTGGCGCAAAAAATGGTCTGCTGGCATCACCGAATGATGAGTTCGTACCTGAAGAGATCAAATGGCGCGATGATGTTGAAGGCAAGCTTGATCTGATGATCGCGCTCGATTTCAGGATGACGGCAACGCCGATCTATGCAGATATCATTCTGCCGGCAGCAACATGGTATGAGAAGCACGATATCTCAAGTACCGACATGCATCCGTTCATCCACCCGTTCAATCCGGCGGTCAACCCGCTATGGGAATCGAAATCGGACTGGAATATATTCAAGGATCTGACGAAGCGGTTCAGCGACATGGCGAAGACGCATCTGCCGGGTAAGCATAAGGACCTTGTCGCATCTCCTTTGGCACACGATACGAAGCAGGAGATCTCACAGCCGCTCGGTCATGTGAAGGACTGGTCGAAAGGTGAGGTCGAGGCTGTTCCGGGACGGACGATGCCAAGCATGAAGGTGGTTGAGCGCGACTACACGGAAGTCTACGACAAGTTCATCACTGCAGGACCATTGTTCAAAAACAACATCGGTGCCCATGGCGTTGCTTTCAATGTATCGAAGCAGTATGAGGAACTGAAGTCGATGCTCGGCGTGTATACAGACGGCACAATCAAGGATGGCCTCCCGATCATGGATACGGCCAGAAACGTAGCGGATGTCATTCTGCACGTCGCCTCATGTTCAAATGGAGAGGTGTCGAAGAAGTCCTACGAGAACCTGGAAGACCAGACAGGCATGCCGCTGCAGGATATTTCAGCAGACCGCACGCATGAAAAGATCACTTTCAAGAACATTACGGCACAGCCGAGGGAAGTCCTCCCGACTGCCGTGTTCCAGGGCTACAACAAACCGGGCAAGAGATACAGCCCATTCACGATAAATATTGAAAAGCAGGTGCCGTTCAGAACTCTGACAGGCCGCCAGTCATTCTATATCGACCACGATATGTTCCTGCAGTACGGCGAAGCACTGCCTGTATATAAGCCGACCTTGCCGCCGATGGTATTCGGCACACGGGATAAGAAGATAAAAGGCGGGGTCGACAGCCTGGTACTGAGATATCTGACACCGCACGGCAAATGGAACATCCACTCCACATACCAGGATAATCTGCATATGCTGACGCTATTCAGGGGTGGACCGACAGTG
The DNA here is from genome assembly GCF_009831115.1 of Salinicoccus hispanicus. GTDB lineage: Bacteria > Bacillota > Bacilli > Staphylococcales > Salinicoccaceae > Salinicoccus > Salinicoccus hispanicus. The sequence continues at coordinate 70,239 of NZ_WUUK01000002.1, forward strand.
TGGCTGTCGAAACTTGACGCAGAAGCGCATGACATCAACGATAATGACTGGCTTGAAGTCTATAACCGCAATGGTGTCGTCAATGCGCGGGCGGTCGTATCACACAGGATGCCGAAAGGGACGATGTTCATGTACCATGCACAGGACAAGCACATCGAGATGCCGGGTTCGGAAATCACCGATACCCGCGGGGGCAGCCACAATGCACCAACGAGAATACACATGAAACCGACACAGATGGTGGGCGGCTACGGACAGCTGAGTTATGGGTTCAACTACTATGGTCCGATCGGCAACCAGCGGGATGTCTATGTTGCAGTAAGAAAAATGAAGGAGGTCGACTGGCTTGAAGATTAAAGCGCAGATCGCAATGGTGATGAATCTCGACAAATGCATCGGCTGCCATACGTGCAGTGTGACATGCAAGAGCACATGGACCAATAGACCGGGGGCGGAGTACATGTGGTTCAATAACGTGGAAACAAAACCGGGTATCGGTTACCCGAAAAGGTGGGAGGACCAGGAGCACTACAAGGGCGGCTGGAAGCTTAAGAACGGCCGTCTGGAACTGAAGAGCGGTACCAAGCTTTCCAAAATTGCACTCGGCAAGATCTTCTATAACCCGGACATGCCGGAAATGAAGGAATACTATGAACCATGGACATACAACTACCACGACCTGATTACCAAACCGGAAAGCAAGCATAGCCCTGTGGCAAAGGCACACTCCGTCGTTTCCGGTAAGAAGATGGATCTCGAATGGGGACCGAACTGGGAGGATGATCTCGCAGGCGGGCATATTACAGGACCGAAGGACCCGAACATCGAAAAGATCGAGGAAGAGATCAAATTCAACTTTGAACAGACCTTCATGATGTATCTGCCGCGGCTTTGCGAACACTGTCTGAACCCGAGCTGTGTCGCAAGCTGTCCATCCGGGGCGATGTACAAGCGCGATGAGGACGGCATCGTACTGGTCGATCAGGAAGCGTGTCGTGGATGGCGCTACTGCATGACCGGCTGTCCGTATAAGAAAGTTTACTTCAACTGGAAAACGAACAAGGCTGAAAAGTGCACCTTCTGCTTCCCGCGCGTTGAAGCGGGTCTGCCGACGGTATGTTCTGAAACATGTACAGGCAGAATGCGCTACCTGGGTGTACTGCTCTATGACGCAGACCGTGTACTTGAAGCAGCGTCTACCGAGAATGAAAAGGACCTCTATGAAGCGCAGCTTGATCTGTTCCTGGATCCGAATGATCCGGAAGTGATCGAGCAGGCGGAACGTGACGGTATCTCAGCAGATTGGATCGAAGCAGCACAGCGCTCGCCGGTCTATGACCTCGCCGTGAAGTACAAGCTCGCCTTCCCGCTTCATCCGGAATACCGCACAATGCCGATGGTATGGTACTGCCCACCACTCAGCCCGATCATGAACTACTTTGAAGGCCGTGACTCCATAAGAAATCCGGACGCCATCTTCCCGGCAATCGAGGAGATGCGCATTCCGTTGCAGTATCTTGCAAACATGCTGACCGCTGGAGATGTTACGCCTGTCAAAGGGGCGCTTCAGAAAATGGCGATGATGAGACAGTATATGCGTGCCATTTCAAGCGGCAAGGATTTTGATGAAGCAAGGCTCGATCGTGTAGGCATGTCTGCCAATGAGACGAAGAAGATGTACCGCCTGCTCGCAATTGCCAAGTATGAAGACCGCTTCGTCATTCCGACGTCCCATAGGGAGCAGTATACGGATCCATACCGCGCCCAGGGCAGCAGCGGTTTCGGCTTTGGCGGTTCGGACTGCGATGGATGTGGCCCATCATTATCACAGGCTGCAACGGTGAAGTCCGGCAAGGCAGTCTATGAAGAGAATTTCTACGGAGGAATCTGGCGTGATTAACCTTGATAAACTACACAACTACAAGCAGGCATTCGGCTTTTTTGCCAATCAGCTGACCTACCCGGAGAAGCTTGATTTCCACCCCAAGGCATTCGAAGGAGTGTTTCATGAAGGTCATCCAGCCCAGCCGTTCATCAACCAGTACTGGGAGGATATGCATGAAATCAGTCTCGACGAGATCCAGCAGGTATATACGCAGACTTTCGACTTCGACAAGCATACGAATCTGTATATGACCTACTTCAAGTTCGAGGACCAGAAGGAGCGGGGGCAGATGCTCGCCAAACTCAAAGTGCTGTATGAAATGTTCGGTCTCGAGATGCCGGACAATGAATTGAGCGACTATCTGCCGCTGATGCTCGAGTTCCTCTATGCTGCCGACTGGCGTGGAGATGACCGTGCGAAGGAAAGCATGACTCTGCTCATCATGGTACTTGAAGATGGCACCTATCATATCATCCAGGCACTTGAGAAAAATAAAAGCCCGTATTTCAATTTGATCAAAGGACTCAGGGAGACATTCAAGGCATGTGTGGAAGTCTCTGAGAAAGAAGGCGTGGAAAATGATTGATCAGTTTTTATGGGTCATCTTCCCATATCTTTGCGTCGCAGTCTTCGTCATCGGTCATATATGGCGCTACCGGATCGACCAGTTCGGATGGACTGCCAAATCCAGCGAGTTCATCGAGAAGAAGCAGCTTATGATCGGTAGCATCCTTTTCCACTTTTCGGTCATTCCTGTATTTTTCGGTCATATCGTCGGCCTGCTCATACCGGCACACTGGCTCGAAGCTTTGGGTGTGACGGAGCATCTGTATCATATCGGCGCTGTTTATATCGGTGGTATTTTCGGTGTCGTCATGCTGCTCGGCATGATCATGCTGACTTTCAGGCGCGTCACCAAGCAGGCGGTCCGCCGACTGAGTTCGGCTTCTGACATTACCGTCAACTTCCTGCTCCTCTTCATCACGTTCATGGGTGTCTATGCGACCCTCGTCACAAACGCAGTGGTGACGGATTTCGACTACCGTACGTCCATTTCCGTATGGTTGAGAAGTCTGTTCGTCTTCTCGCCGGACGCAAATCTGATGACAGATGTGCCATTGAGCTTTAAAATACATGTATTAACCGGATTTCTGATCTTTGCCTTATGGCCTGCAACACGTCTTGTGCACGCATGGAGCCTGCCATTCAACTATGTTGGCAGAAGCTATATCATCTACCGTAAAAATAAGTAGCAGAGGGGATCTCCTGGAAACGGAGGCGTACTATGAACGAGAGTAGCATTGAAGCGACATTATCGAATATTCGAGAGCAGTTCAGTTTCGACCTTGTAGTACTGACTGACATCAGAATCAGACAGACCAACTATATGATCAGGTGGAAGTACAGTATAGGCAGTTCAGGGGAACAGTGGAAAAGAATTGCGCTGCCGAGAGGCAAAGGTGTACCGGGAACAGTGATGAAAACGGGTAAATCGATGATTATCGACGATATCGCCGGAACAGACATTGAGCGGGACCTTTTCCGTTACCCGATACTGAAGACAGAGCAGCTGCAGAGTTTCATCGCCATGCCGTTGTGGAATGATGATGAAGAAGTCATGGGTATTCTGCTGATGGGTAACCGGAGCAGGAGGATGTTTGCGGAAGAGGAATATGAAATGATCAAGCACTGTGTGGAAAAGACACTGAGAAAACAAATACTGAAAGAGCTGATGGTCAATGAATGAGCCGAATCTGACTTCCCTGCTTGAGGCGATGTTCCACCATTCGAAAGAGATGATCATCTTTGTCAATAAAAGCGGAGAAATCGTCCATATGAATGCACACGCTGCAAGTACACTGGATGAGACGGACTATGATAGAAGCCAGTTTCAGCATATATGCAACCATTGCCAGGGCATGTATATGTCAGGCGGACGCGTGGCATGCAGCAACTGCTACCTTTACCAGGATGAAATTGTATCCTTCCAGGTCTATATGCGTACACGGGAAGGAGAAGTGGTGCCTTTTATCGCCAATTTCCAGCGGGTCGATCCGGAAAATGAAATCAGTGTATTCACTTTGAATCCACTGGCCGAACAGTTGAAGACACAGGAGATCGAACATCAGAAAAGGCTGACCCAGCGTATCATCCAGGCTCAGGAGGGTGAGAGGAAACGCATATCGAGGGATCTGCATGATGGCGTGACGCAGGAACTTCTGAATGTCCTGCTTGAGATGAGACTGCTCAAATATGTCGATGATCGAGAGGCGCTCAATGACAAGATGGTCAAATCGGAGGAATCCTTGAGTCATCTTCTGGACTATGTTAGAAACATTTCAGTTGAGCTGCGGCCGGCAAGTCTTGACGATCTTGGGATAGAAGCGGCACTGAAAACCCATTTCAAGTGGATTGAAAGGCAATATGGCATCAGTGTGGACTTCAGTTTCACTGTGGAGCAGAAACGCTTCAATCCGGAAGTGGAGACGGTGCTGTACAGAATCATCCAGGAGGCCATATTCAATGCAGCAAAATATGCCGAAGTGGATTGCGTCGATGTCTCGCTCGAAGAGATGAAGAATGAAGAAACCCATCATATCAAGTTCACGATAGAAGATGCAGGGCTCGGTTTCCATGTCGGAGATACGCCGGTCGGAACAGGGCTGGGCCTTTTTGGAATGTCGGAACGGGCCAGCAGTGTCGGTGGTACTGTCAGCGTGGACAGTGCGCCCGGCAGAGGGACGAAAGTATTTGGTTCCATCCCAGTATAGGAGGAGATTGGATGAAGATTGTCATTGCGGATGATCATGCAGTGGTGCGGACAGGATTCAGCATGCTGATCAACTACCAGTCGGATATGGAAGTGATCGGTACAGCAGCCGACGGCAGGCAGGCTTTTGAAAAAGTGAAGTCACTCGGGCCGGACGTTCTTCTGATGGATCTCAGCATGCCACCGGGAGAGTCCGGTCTTTTTGCTGCCAGTCGCATCAACGATGCGTTTCCGGAAGTGAAGATACTGATCCTGACGATGTATGACGATGAGGAGTACATCGTCCACACGTTCAAGAGCGGTGCCAAGGGATATATTTTAAAAAATTCACCGGATGATGAGCTGATCCGGGCAATCAGAAAGGTGCATGGCGGAGAGCGGTATGTCGACCCTGTACTGATGGATGACAATATCGAAAGACTGCTCAACAATGAAGCAGTGCCCGAGCAGTCGGATAAACCTTTCAGCATTTTGACCCGGCGTGAGCTTGAAATACTGCCCCTGATCGCCAAAGGATATGGCAACAAGGACATAGCAGAGATGCTTTTCGTTTCAGTCAAGACGGTGGAGGCGCACAAGTCGAGAATCATGGAGAAGCTCGAGCTGTCCAACCGTCCGGAACTGGTGGAATATGCGATGAAGAAAAAACTGATAGATTTCTGAATGTAGGTGGATAGATGGAACAGGACAAGTTTCAATTCAAAATGAAAGCGTTGCGCGTACTGGAAAATGAACACCGCTATCTCAAATATCTGATGGACGACTGGTTCCAGCTGGTTCTGAAGTTTGAGCATGGAGATGTCAGGAGCCGTCTTGAAGGTCTGATGGTCATCAAGGACCTGAGGGAGAAGCTGAAAGCATTCGAGGCACCGCTGAAGCGCCACCAGGCCAAGGAAGAGAAGTATTTCTTTCCGATGCTCGGGGCGTATATCGGGCTCGAGCAGGGACCGATCCTTTCGATAGAAGAGGAGCATCAGGAAATTGATGCCTATATCGACCACTTCTTCCATCATACGATGCATGGTATGAATGAAATGTCGCTTGGGCGCATGAATGAAATGGTCGAAGATGTGATGGAGGCATACGAAGTACTGACGGTACATATGGTCAAGGAAGAGTCGGTACTGTTCACAATGGCGGATAAAGTATTGAAGGCGGTTGATGAGGAAGTACTGTTTGAGCAGATGAATACACTGATTACAAGTGCCTAGAAATGTAGGGATTTCCCTTCTTACTTGGAGTGATATGCAGATTATATAATGAATTTGTAAAATAAATCACAATAAAAAGTAAGTGAGGTTGATCCGTATGAATGAAAAAATGGGCAGGAAACAGCTTATTCTCCAGACGTTCAGTCTGCTGGCCGGATTCATGGTGTGGACACTGCTTGCACCGCTGTTCCCTGAGATCGTCAAAGATATACCGGAAGCTGCCGACCAGCGTGCACTCATCGTCGCCTTGCCGGTAATACTCGGATCCGTACTGCGCATTCCTTTCGGCATTCTTGCCAATAAGATGGGTGGGCGTGTCGTTTTCCTTTTCAGTTTCATTTTCCTGTTGATTCCCGTTTTCTATCTGAGCATCGCCACAACCCCTCGGAATCTGATGATTGCCGCAGTGTTCCTCGGTATCGGCGGAGCGACATTCAGCATCGGTGTCACGAGTCTGCCGAAATACTATCCGAAGGACAAGCATGGATTCGTCAACGGTGTATATGGCATGGGGAACATCGGTACTGCAGTGACGAGCTTCGGTGCACCGGCGCTGGCCCTTTCTTTCGGCGGCTGGCAGGCAGCAGTCCAGACATACCTCGTTGTACTGGCCTGCTTTGCCATACTGCAGTTCATCATGGGAGACCGGAATGAGCGCAAAGTCGATCTGCCGCTCGCTAAACAGTTCAAGGAAGTGACGAGAGATTACAAGTTCTATTTCTTCAACCTGTGGTATTTCATCACATTCGGCGCCTTTGTCGCCTTCGGATTATTCTTACCAGGTTTTCTGACAGATGAAGCACTGTTCAACTTGAGCACAATCGATGCCGGCATCAGAACGGCAATATTCATCGTCATAGCGACGGTACTCAGACCGATTGGAGGACTGATTGGAGACAGGTTCAATGCACTTCACGCACTGATCATCACGTTCATCGGTCTGGCCGTCTCCGGCCTCCTGCTGGCATTCACGTATAACGCCATCATTCTATTTACAATCGGCTGTCTGCTGACGGCTGTCTGCGCCGGCATCGGCAATGGCCTGGTGTTCAAATTCGTTCCGACATATTTCTCGAAGCAGGCCGGCATCAGCAATGGCTTTGTCGCCATGATGGGCGGGCTCGGCGGATTCTTTCCGCCGATCGTCATCGACCAGACATACAATCTGACCGGCAGCTATGCCATCGGTTTCATACTTCTGTCGCTCTTCTGTCTGATCAGTCTGTTTACAATGTTCCATATGAATAGTAATCTTAAGAAAAATCAACTGGCGTCGGAGTGATGATATGGAGCGTTATTCAAGACAGGTACTCTACAGTGGCATAGGGGAAAGAGGGCAGCGTCTCATTTCAGCGAGTACGGTACTTATCGTCGGTGTTGGCGCGCTCGGCTCTCTGTCTGCTGAAATGCTGGCACGTGCTGGTGTCAGAAAGCTGATATTGATCGATCGGGATTATGTGGAGTATTCCAATCTGCAGCGGCAGACACTGTATACGTCACATGACGCGGAAGAGAAGCAGCCGAAGGTGATTGCCGCGAAGGAACGGCTCGTGGAAATACGGCCGGACCTTGAAGTGGAGGCGCATATTGCCCATTGTGATGCACCACTGCTTCTGGAACTTGCAGAAGCAGCGGATCTGCTGCTTGACGGGACGGACAACTTCGATACGCGTCTGTTGATCAATGATGCTGCCTATAAGCTCGGCAAACCTTGGGTATACGCCGCATGTGTCGAGGCCTCCTACAGCAGTGCCGGTTTTATGCCGGATGGGACGCCTTGCTACCGGTGCCTCGTGCCGGTGCTTCCGGCGACGACATTGACATGTGATACTGCAGGAATCATCGCTCCGGCTGTACAGATGGCGGTTGCCGAGCAGGTGACGACCGGCTTGAAGATCCTGACCGGCCAGTTCCGCGCCCCGCACCATATGCGCATCGGCAATGTCTGGGACATGGAGCACATGAAGTATCGCATCGACGGAATGAAATCGGATGAATGTGAGACGTGCGGCACTCATCCGGTCTACCCGTCGCTTGATGAGCGTACAGATCATGCCATGCGGCTATGCGGCAGGGATACGGTCCAGGTGATGGATGCACGGATTACAGCATCGGCCGTCGACCATGCCCTGTCGCGCCTTGGCATAGAGGTCAACCGGACGCCCTATTTTCAGGAATTTCATTACGGGACCTCCCGCTTTGTCTGTTTCAATAACGGGCGGATGCTGATCCATGGCCTCGATGATATGAACAAGGCCAAGACACTCGTCAATCAACTATTCGGCTAGGAGGCTACTATGAGCATCGTCGGCACAATCGATAGGGATATAAGAGTAGGCGTCATCACCATCAGTGATACACGCAGCAGGGAAACGGACAAAGGGGGGCGCCTGGTCATCGACCAGCTGACATCGCTCAACACGGTGGTTGAGGACTATCGCATAGTGAAGGATGATGCTGAGGAAATCTCGGAAGCCGTTAGACATCTGGTGAGTCTCGGCATGAATGCCGTCATCACAACAGGCGGGACAGGCATCGCCCGTCGGGATGTGACGATTGAAGCATTGCGCCCTCTATTCAATAAGGAGATCGAAGGGTTTGGCGAGATCTTCAGGATGCTCAGCTTCACCGAGGACATCGGATCGCGCAGCATGCTGTCGCGTGCCGTTGCTGGTACGATTGGATCCACGGTCATCTTTGCACTGCCCGGCTCGACCGGCGCAGTGAAATTGGGCATGGAGCGGCTGATTGTGCCCGAGCTGAATCATTTCGTCCATGAATTGAACAAGTAGAGCGTGCCCGAGGCACGCTCTACTTGTCTATACGGTAGTCTCCGGACTTGCCGCCGGTCTTTGATACGAGTGCAGTTTCATGGATGACCATGCCCTTGTCGATTGCTTTGCACATATCGTAGACGGTCAGGGCAGCGGCGCTTGCAGCGGTCAGAGCTTCCATCTCGACACCCGTACGGCCGGTCGTTTTGACAGTGGCTTCGATATGGAGGAAATACCCTTCGGAAAGCGCCCAGTCGAAGGAGATGTCGATACCGGATAAAGGCAGGGGATGGCACATCGGGATGATCTGGTGTGTATTTTTGGCAGCCATTATGCCGGCGACTTGTGCAACTGAAAGCACGTCTCCCTTTTTCACCGTACCTTCGGTGATGGCCTGATGGATCTCTTCTGTAACACCGAGTATGCTTTTGGCTACAGCAGTTCTGCTGGTCACTTCCTTATCGGAAACGTCGACCATGCGTGCTCTGCCTTCCTGATTGAAATGAGTGAATTCGGACATTTTCAACTTCCTTTCTAGTACAATGAGTATAACAGAATCTGCAAATCGAAAGTAGTGATGATATGAACTTGAATCGCACCCCAATTGCCGTTTCGGAAGCGGTCCGACGGGTGGTCTCCGGCATATCCCCCCTTCCCGTGGAAACAATATCCTATACGGAAAGCTATGGACGCATTCTCGCACGGAACCTTGCGGCATCGATGGATGTCCCGAGGTTCGACAAATCCGCGATGGATGGCTTTGCCATTCGTGCAAAAGATAGCAGAGGCGCTTCAGGAGAAAATAGAATCACCTTCAAAGTTGCAGCAGAAGTGCCGGCCGGTGCTGCAAGCGACTATGAATTGAATGAGAACGAGGCGTTTCGCATCATGACAGGGGCGCCTGTGCCGAAAAGCGCAGATGCCGTTGTGATGTTCGAGCAGACAAGACAGGATGCGGGTTCATTTTCGATAAGAAGACCATTTGAGATGGGTGAAAACATCGCCATTCAGGGGGAGGAGTGTACAGTCGGCGACATCATCGTGTCCGCTGGCACCCTCATCAATCCGGGCGCTGTTGCAGCACTTGCGACGTTCGGATATAAAGATGTCGAAGTCTACCGCAAGCCAGTCGTCGGCATACTTGCAACCGGCAGTGAACTGGTGGATATCGATGCACCGCTTGAAGTGGGAAAGATCCGCAATTCGAATGGTCCGATGATAAAAAGCCAGCTGCAGCGCATGAATATCGAACCCCGGATATACGCGCTGGAAGCGGATGACTTTGAGACGCTGCTTCTAAGAGTGCAGCAGATGCTGGGTGAAGTGGATGCGATCATCACGACAGGCGGTGTATCGGTCGGGGACTATGATCATCTGCCGAAGCTCTACGAAGCCCTTGGTGCAAAAGAACTGTTCAATAAGGTCGGCATGAGGCCGGGCAGCGTGACGACCGTCAGCATGCTCGGATCCAAGCCGATGTTCGGCCTGAGCGGCAATCCATCGGCATGCTACACAGGTTTTGAGCTATTTGCGCGACCGGCTTTCATGAAAATGGTGGGCCACGACCGCATCTTTGCCCCGGTACTTAATGCTGTGCTCGATGGCGACTTCAAGAAGGCGAACCCGTTCACCCGCTTCATCCGGGCGGAGATCGACTACCGAGAAGGCAGAGTGTATGCAACGCCTGCCGGTTTCAATAAATCGAACGCCGTCACTTCGATTGCGAAAAGCAACGGCATCATCGTGCTGCCGGGTGGTACAAGAGGCTATGAAAAAGGGGATGGTGTCAAAGTCATGATGACGGATATGACGACAGGCATCGATCATTTCGATATATGAAGATCCTCCAGGTCGTCGGGTTCAAAAATACTGGAAAGACAACACTGGTGGAGAAGATGATCGGACTGCTGAGGGCAAAGGGCATGAAAGCGGCTGTCATCAAGCATCATCACCTTGATCATGGCATCATGACAGAGGGCAGTGATACCAGCCGGTTTGCCGGGTGTGGAGCGGATGTGACTATTCTCAACACCCCAGGTATGAGCATGCGCCACGAAAACCGTGCACCGGATCTAAAAGCCCAGATCAGGCAGCTTGAAGGTGCGGTCGATGTACTGCTGATAGAAGGGTACAAACACGAAAGTCATCCTAAAATTGTGCTGACCCATTCATTTACGGACGGACACACAAATGTCGATGAAGCAGAGTTTGTGAATGTTTTAATATATGCAGATATGCGGTATGATGAGAGTAAGATTATCGAATGGTTTGATGAATGGAGTTCTGATGATGAAACAGTTTGAAGTAGTTGAAGGTCCGATTGATATCCATCAGTATCATGAATTTGCCATAAACGAAAAACAGGGCGCAGTATGCATGTTCACAGGGCATGTGAGAGAGTGGACGAAGGGCACGCGCACAGTCCATCTTGAATATGAAGCATACAGACCGATGGCGGAGCGGAAGATGGCACAGATCGGCATGGAGATCAGCGAACGCTGGCCAGGCGTCGAGACGACCATTGCCCACCGCGTAGGCAAGCTTGAAATTTCGGATATTGCGGTGATTATCGTGACGAGTGCTCCCCATAGAAAAGACAGTTACCGTGCAAATGAATACGCCATCGAACGGATCAAGGAGATCGTTCCCATCTGGAAAAAGGAAATATGGGAAGATGGTGCAGAATGGATGGGCGACCAGCGCCAGTATCATCCTGATTTGGAGGAGAAATGATATGAAAGTAATGCTGTTTGCAGGACTGAAGGAGAAAATCGGCGAAGGACGTATTGTACTGGATACGCCATCATCCCTGACTGCTGGGGAACTGAAAAAAGCGATATATATGCGATATCCTGCACTTGAAGGAGATGTATTCCAGGTCGCCTGCAACGAGTCATTCGTGAAGGATGGCCATATCGTCGATGAAAACGATGAGGTTGCATTGATTCCCCCAGTGAGTGGCGGATGACAAAGACGATTGGTGTCGTTCTGGCCGGGGGCAATTCAACACGATTCGGAGAGGACAAGGCATTTTTCAAAATCGATGGCAGACCGATGTACAGCCATGTAGCTGGCGCACTTGAAGCGTCCAGTGCCATTGATGAGATTGTCATCAGTACGAATCAACGTCTCGCAGATTGTTTTGATGGATTGCAGACAATCGTTGATGATGTTTTCCAGGATGACGGTCCACTCGGTGGCCTTTATGAGGTGGCGAAAGCTTTTCCGGGAGACCGGCTGCTTGTCGTATCCTGCGATGCGCCATACGTTTCACCCGAGTGGCTGTCTACTCTTTACAGAAAGGCAGTAGGCAATCCCGATGCGCTGGTCATAACGAAGGCGGCGGATCGTCTGCATCCGCTTATCGGCGTCTATCAGGGCGCGGATCTGCCGGAAACAATCCGGCAGCTGCTTGATGCACGACAACTGAGCATGCACGCGCTGTTTGAAGAAAGAGGAATGATTGAAGTGGATGCAGTGTCATATGGCATCAATGATGGGACATTCGTCAACATGAACAGGAAGACGGACATCCGATTTGGGGGGGATGAAAGTGGAGAGTATTACAGATAAATTCGGACGACCGATCAGAGATCTGAGAATATCGGTGACCGACCGCTGCAATTTCAGGTGCACCTACTGCATGCCGAAGGAGATTTTCGGTGATGATTTCGAGTTCATGAAGCGTGAACAGCTGCTATCCTTTGAAGAAATAGAGCGGATTGCCAGGATCTATGCCACACTCGGTGTCAAAAAGCTCAGAATAACAGGCGGAGAGCCGCTATTGAGACGGGATCTGGATGAACTGATCCGCAAGCTCTACAGTATAGAAGGCATCGAGGATATCGGTATGACAACAAACGGACTGCTCTTGAAAAAACAAGGCAGGAAACTGTACGATGCAGGTCTGAGAAGGCTCAATATCAGCCTGGATGCAATGGACGATGAATTATTCGGCCAGATCAATGATCGGGGCATCGGGACATCGAGAATCATCGAGCAGATCAGATACGCCCTGTCGCTCGGCTTCGATATCAAGATCAACATGGTGGTCCAAAAAGGGCTGAATGACCACGAAATCCTGCCGATGGCACGTTTTTTCAAAACTTTACCGGTGACTTTGAGGTTTATAGAGTTCATGGATGTGGGTAATGATAATGGCTGGAACTTTGATAAGGTCATTACAAAGAAGGAAATTTTAAAGATGCTCGAAGAAGAGTTCGATATCGAACCACTCGATCCTGCCTATTATGGAGAAGTTGCCAAAGTGTATCGCCATAAGGATGCGAAATCCCATCTCGGGTTCATTACGAGCGTTTCCGAGAGCTTCTGCTCCACGTGCACGCGCGCGCGGCTTTCATCAGATGGAAAGTTCTATGGCTGCCTGTTTGCTGTAGATGGCTTTGATGTCAGACAGCTGATCAGAGAAGGCATCTCTGATGCAGAATTGACCGAGGTGCTGACAGGCGTCTGGAACAGACGGGATGACCGCTATTCCGATCTCAGGACTGAAATCACATCTGAAAATCGGCGCAGGCGGAATAAGATCAACATGAGTTATATCGGAGGCTAGGAAAACGTGAAGTTCATCTTCACGTTTTTTGTTGCTAGGAAGGAAAAAACATGAAGCTGAATATGCCAAAAAAATATATCATACTGTACAGTGCCTTGTCTGCACTCGGCGTGCTGGCATTCATACTGTTCGGCCACCATCTGTCACTGCTGCTGAATGATATCGTGATTGAAGGTGAGGCCCCTCGGGTCAATGGACTGGTATGGGTCGCCCTGTTCTTCTTCCTCTATGCCCTTCTGTCTTTTGTCTACAGGGTAATAGGTGCAAGGGTGGCGAACGAGAGAATTGAGCATCTGACACATAGGGTAGTTTCAAAAATCGATGATCAGACAAGAAAGCACTCGGAGTCGATGCTCAATGCCATCTTTGTCCATCTTGAGAAATACCGGCCATTCGAGAAAGTATTCATACCGACTGTCATACAGACGACGGTCAAAATCACAATCATCATTACAGCGATGTTCTTCATCCATAGAAATGCTGCATTGATCATGATTTTCACTGCTCCTTTTGTCCCACTCTACTATATACTCGTGGGTCTGAGGACGAAAGATGAATCGGAGGCGCAGGCTTCCCAGTTCGATGAACTGGGAATGCTATTCCTCAATCTGATCCGCGGCAAGAATACGGTGCAGTATACCGGGGCCGAGCGCACCGTAATCGCCAGGCTGAAGCATTATAATGAACAGTACGTCAGAGAAACGATGCACATACTGAAATATGCATTCCAGTCGACGCTGATGCTCGAGTTCATTACGATCCTCGGCATCGGTCTGATTGCACTGGAAGTGGGGCTGCAGATCATCATCTTCGAAGGCATCACTTTCTATGCCGCATTCTTCACACTGCTTCTTGCTCCGGAGTTCTATAATGCGTTGAAGGTGCTTGGCATCGAGTTCCATAACGGCAAGCTTTCCCAAGGTAATCTGGAACGTATTGAAGAATGGCTCGAGAATGAAGAGGAGGATGATGATTACCGCAATTTCAATTCCTCCAAAGCGGTCGAGCTTGACGGTGTCTCCATCGGCCATGGCGAGAACGTACTGCTCGAAAATGTAGACCTTGCACTTCCTGAGACAGGCTTTACAGCGATCACCGGACCTTCCGGCATCGGTAAGAGTACATTCATACGCATGCTGCTTGGTCTGCATCGTCCAGGAAACGGTACAGTCGCGCTGTCGGATGCGGGTATCGGATATATTTCCGATGAAGTCTACTTTTCCGACACCACCATCTACGAATACGTATCAGATGGTGAATATGCTGAAGCGGCTGTGATCGAGCTGCTTGAAAAGCTCGGTCTCATGGATAGTCTCAGTAACCTTGATAAAGGTATTCATGCACCGATCGTCAATCATAATATTCCATTGTCCGGCGGTGAGATCGTCCGGCTGAAGATGGCTAGGGTTCTCATACGGCGGCCGAAGATCATTCTGATGGATGAACCGACAGAGTTTCTTGATGCCACGACAGAAGAAATGATCATGGCGTATCTTGCTGAACTGAAACTTGAATCCGCCATCATTGCAGTGGTCCACCGGCGGAAACTGCTGAAGATTGCCGACCATCATTATACTTTCAGCGACAGGCAGATCGTCCTTCAGAAAGGAGGGTCATGATGGAATACTTGAAAAGTGAAAGGAAACAGATTCTCTACAGCATCTTGCTTGGTCTGGCGGGTGGTCTGGTCGGCATTGCACTGTTCGGTCTCAGTGGATATATGATCAGCCTCAGCTTCTTTGATCCACCATTCTTCGTCATCATTCTCATCATCGCAGTCATCAAGCTTTTCGGCATGATGAAAGGTGCTTTCAGATACATTGAAAGGCTGCTGTCCCACGAAGCGACATTCAAACTGATCGGCCGGCTCAGGCTGAACTACTTCAAAAGTACTATCAGTTCAGAACAGAACACCCACAGCGTCAAATTCATCCAGAAGCTGAACCAGTATTTCGAACAGGTGGAGAATTACTATATACGCATTATCTATCCGTACATTGTGGCGGTGTTGATTTCCCTGCTCCTCATGGTGCTTGCCGTATATGCAGGACTTGGTTTTGCAGCAATGACGGCAATCATTGCGCTCATCCTGCTGTTTGCCATTCCCAAACTGTTTGAAGGTCGAATGTCCGGTACATTGGAATCCCGTGATCAGACCGATGATGCACTCTATGCGAGGCTCTACCATTATATCCATGACTATACCAATCTTTGGGTGACGGGAAAAAAAGAGTCTGAAAAAGAAAAAATCGCACCCGGCATCCGGAGAATAAGGGAAAATGAGAACAGGATGGCCACGAACGAATCGCTGATGCAGTTCATGGCACAGGGGGTGCAGCTCTCAGCAATCATCATGATCATCGTAATGCTGTATGAACAGACGCCGCTATGGGTGCCGATGATCATGCTGATCGCTCTCAGCTACTTTGATCTCGCAATGCCGGTGATGAACCCTGCAAGCCAGTACAGAACGGTAAAGGCTGCAGTTTCAGAGCTCGAGCTTGATATTGCTCATACAAGCATTCCTGATATGCCTTCTGAAGTCTCTGCCATTGAAGTGGATCATCTGGACTTCCGCTATCCGAATGCTTCCCTTGACGTATTGAAAGATGTCTCATTGACTGTAAAAGAAGGGGAGAAGCATGTAATCATCGGCAGCAGTGGTTCCGGGAAAACAACACTGATCGATCGGATCATCGACGGCGATAAGGCGGTCACTCTATATGATGAAAGTGGGCGGACGGTGCCGGGTGCGTCCATTGCCCAAGCCTCGGTCATGCCACAGCAGCTCGACTTCTATAATGCTTCAGTAATGGACAATATCACCATGTTCGGTCATATCGAAAGGAATCGGACAGCCGTCGAGTCGGACCTTGAATTACTCGAGATGGCCCACTATACGCCGGACACCATGATTGAATTTACCGGAAGGCTATCCGGGGGTGAACAGAAGCGTCTGCAGTTCATACGCATGCTCGCTGAAAATAAGAGCTGGTGGATCATGGACGAACCGACTGCACGTCTCGACGACCGGTTGAAACAGAAGATATGGGATCATATCCTCTCCAGACCGACACTCATCGTAAGCACCCACGATCTTAGCAGACTTGAATCATTTGATCATATCCACTATATGGAGCAGGGCCGGATCATCGAGTCGGGCACATATGAACAGCTTATGCAGCGCCATGGACCGGTCTACCAGGCAGTCCAGCGCTTCAGGGACTTTCTATAGCAATGTAAAATAGTAAATGCTACACTTGATTGAAATGGATGTGGCAGGAAGGAAGGGATTTATATGAAAAAAATTGCAGTAGTGACGGATTCCTCATCCGGGATTGATAAATCTTATATGGAAACCCATGATGTCCGGGTGCTTCCGATGTCTGTCATCATCGACGGTGTTGCCTACAGAGATGGTGTTGATGCAACGACTGAAGAGATATACAGCATGCTGAAGGAAAGTGGAGAAGGGGCTAAGACTTCACAGCCGCCAATCGGTGAATTCATGGAAGTATATGAAGCACTGGAAGCGGATGACAACTATGAAGCAGTCATCGCAGTCCATGCGTCAAGTGAACTGACAGGAACCTATCAGAGCTCTCTCAGTGCTTCTGAAGGAATGACCAAGCCTGTATATGTCATAGATTCGAGAATCGGAAGCTACCCGATGAAGCAGATGGTGGAGCGTGCAGTGGAGGCGAGGAATTCCGACAGGAGCATAGATGAAGTGGTACAGGATATCAGGTCGATGCGTGAACGGGCGCAATTGTACCTGCTGCCACAGAGCTTCAATCAGATGAGGAAGAGCGGACGCATTTCAGCGTCCCGATCGATGCTTGCCTCGGTCCTCAATATTCATCTGAAGCTGAAGTTTGATGATGGCAAGGTTGTCATCGGAGAAAAGCTGCGCACAAAGAAGAAAGTGGTCAATGCTGTAATGGCCCAGCTTGAGGAACACGTCAAGGAAGATGCAGTGAAGACCCTTGCGATTGTTCATGCCGGTAATGCCGACCTTACGGAAGAATGGAAGGCAAGGATTGAAGAGAAGATGCCACAACTGAACCTGGTGGTGGAACCACTGGTGACAGTAGCTGGTGTGCACACCGGTCATGGTACGATTGGATTCGGTTTTACGAAAAACCAATAGAAAAATGCGTTTCGGAATCAATTCCGAAACGCATTTTTTGTAAGCATTGCATCGATGTGCTTTATATGTGCAAGAAGTGCCTCTTCCTCTTCAGGAGCAATATCGATCGCCTCGCTGAATGATTCAAAAGACTTATCCAACTTTTCTTCCAACTTTTTGCCTCTCTCCGTTGCCTCTATATAAACGAGGCGCTGATCATCCGCATCTCTCCAGCGATGAACCAGATCAAGCTTTTCCATCCGTCTGATCAAAGGTGAAATTGTTCCTGTATCCAATCGCAGCATCTTTGCCAGTGTCTTTATATTCACCTGTTTCTTGTCCTGCAGAATGTTAAGTACCAGAAACTGTGGGTAAGTGATATCCATCTCGTTTAGAATGGACTTGTTATAGAAACGGTTGATTTGCCGTTGGAGGTTATATAGGTTGAAGCAGATGCGTTCGTCCAGAGTGGACTTGGTCATGAAGGGCGGCCTCCATTCTGTATTATCCTGCAAATTCATATGACTATTATAATACTATATTATATGCAAATTCAATATAAATTTATATATGTCCAAAATATGATTGGCAAATGATGAAAAGCTTCCTATTAGGGCGAATCATTGGATAAAAGTGGCATGAGTAAAAAATACTGTGATAGAATGGCTATAACTATTATCTTCCGGGAGGTGGCTGCAATTGGGAAGGCGAATTTGAAAATACATGTATCGAATGAGATGTTGAACATGAATAAAGATACCCTGTTTCAGAAAGCATTCGACGCAAAGATTGTAGTCATATATTACCGGAGGTGAATCCCTTCTAGAAAAGGGAACTAATTGGACATAACCACAATATGGAACTTGATTTTATTTGTAATTCTTATAGTACTTACAATGCTCTTTGTCGGGTCAGAATTTGCGCTCGTGAAAGCAAGACATTCCCGTATCGAACAGCTTATTGAAGAAGGAAACAGGAAAGCGCGCCGGGTGCGCAGTATGACAGCAGAACTCGACTACTATTTGTCTGCATGTCAGCTCGGAATCACTGTAACTGCTCTCGGACTCGGTTGGATTGGAGAATCAACGTTTGATTTCCTGCTGCATCCTCTCTTTAATTTTCTGGGTATACCCGATCAGATGACGACAGTGCTGACAATTGCATCAGCATTCATCATCGTTACTTTCATTCATGTCGTCATTGGAGAGCTGGCACCTAAGACAGTCGCAATCCAGTATTCTGAAAAACTGGCGCTTCTGCTTTCAGGACCATTGTATTTCTTCGGAGTCATCATGAAGCCGTTCATCTGGACGATGAATGGTTCAGCGAGAATGCTTGTCAGGCTCCTTGGTCTGAAGGACGTTCCAGTAGAGCAGGGACACTCTGAAGATGAACTTAAGATTATAATGACACAAAGTTATCAAAGTGGAGAAATAAACCAGACAGAGCTGGCTTATATGCAGAATATCTTTTCCTTTGATGAAAGACTGGCAAAGGATATCATGGTGCCGAGAACGCAGATGATTACGCTCACGGATCCTGTGCATATCGATGACGTGCTGGAAAATGTCAAAGAACATAACTATACGCGCTATCCTGTCACCGATGAAAGCGGGGACAAGGACCAGATCATCGGATTTCTCAATGTCCGGGAGTTTCTGACAAACCATGTATCCGACGAAGAAGTCACACCGGAAGACCATATTCATGAAATACCGATGATCACGGAAGTGTCAAGAATCAGTGATGCGTTGATCAAAATGCAGCAGGAGCGTGTGCATATCGCTTTGATCATCGATGAATACGGCGGTACAGCAGGGATGATTACAATGGAGGATATCCTTGAAGAGATTGTCGGTGAAATCAGGGATGAGTTCGATGAAGATGAAGAGCCCGACATTGTTAAAGTGGAAGATGACATCTACCATATAAACGGTCGCGTACTGCTGGATGACCTGGAAGAGAAGTTCGGCATCACATTCAATGACAGTGACGATGTAGACACCATCGGCGGCTGGCTTCAGAGCAACAACACTGACATTGGAAAAGACGACTATTTCAATACAGCTGAAGACAAGTGGATCGTCCTCGATATGGATAATCATCTGATCAAGCAGGTCGCACTGCTCAAAGGATACAACAGATTGAATAATGACGATGAAGAAGAATAGGAGCAGACCCCGGAAAGGGGCCTGCTCCTATTTTCATATGTTGGATTCCAGATATTTATAGAGCTCATAGTCCACTGTCTTCTCCATGACCATATTCATCATGACAACCGGTCTTCCTAATCCGTCATTCATTTTTGTTTCATAAAGTGAATCATAATCGATCCTGCCCCGGCCAAGATAGTAGAAGTCGGTGCCTTCGTCATCATCCTTCTTTACGAAGATATGGATGGGTGCCCCTTCACTGTGTGCTTCCAGGATGGTCCTGATTTCTTTCGATTGCAATGTCCGGTTGCTTCTTGTGGACCATCTCAGTGTATTCTGATCGAGAAACTGGTCTTCATATTGGATGGTTTCCTCAATCATGTCGTTTTTATGATAGGTGATGAAGATCGGACAAGTGCCATGCTTGTACTTGTATCCATACATTGTAGAGGATTCGTCCTTGTTCCACTCAAGCAGTCGGCAGGCATCTTTCCTGGAATATTTCTGATTGATTGTAAGCGGGACTGTCTGATTGTACTGTCTACTATTTTCGATGGACAGCTCCAGCAGCTGGTTTATCTGTTCGTCTACGAGTGGATCTTCCAGGGCGTCAGTCAATGCATGTGTCGGATGGATTTTATCGCCGATGATTTCGACAAGTGGTGCGCCGTATTTTTTCCTGTCCTGCTCGGTATGGAACTGGTGGGTGAGCACCCCGAGCACCGATTGCATCGTGCCATCCGTCATATGGTATCCCTGTCTGTGCATCTCGAGCTGAAAATCCTGCAGACCTGTTGGCGCCTGGATGACTGCCCTTAGCAGTCGGGTTTCAATGATACGTTTACCTTCGGCAATTTCTCCTGAAAGAAAAGTGAGAAGCTGATGACTGCTATGTGCGATGTTCAGATCCAGCTCCTTGATCTTCATGAGAAACTCAAGATAGTGGCTGTATTTATGAAGTATTACAAACGGATCGACGACATCGATGTCCTTTTGGTAGTCGAGGAGTGTGGGCATGCGCCCGAGTTTATTCTTCAGGTATATATGCATTTCCTTGAGAAAGCTCTGCCTATTGACCGGTGTGGAATTGATGGACTGGTATATCTTCTCCTTGGCGACTGCTTCAAAATTGATTGTGGATACGCCACTGACTGCATTACGGTTGATCAGTGATTTCCTGAGCTTATCCTTGTTATATGATTTATCTCCTGTCAGCGCGATGGGAATCATATAGTTGTTCTTATAGTTTCCAATAAAATCGATGACCGTCAGGTATTCCTTATCATCGTGCTTTCTAAGACCGCGACCGAGCTGCTGGATGAAGATGATGCTGGATTTCGTCTGCCGCAGCATGACAACCTGGTTGATTGCCGGGATGTCGACGCCTTCATTGAATATATCCACTGTGATGATATAATCGAGTCCGCCGTTTTCAAAATTCCGCACAGCCTCCTGTCTTTCAAGCTGTGTGTTGAGACCTGTCAGTGCTTTTGTTCTGTAATCGCGCGCGTTCAGAGCTTCGCTGAACGCGTGTGCTTCCTCCCGGTTCGATACGAACATCAATCCGCGCAGCACTTCCCCGGAATGGCCGTAGTATTTAATCTTTTCCAGCAGGTGATCAATACGCTCACTGCTTGTCAGTCGGCCAAGTGCTGCCGTGTCATCAATCATATGACCATCCTTTTCATAGTCGGTCACACCAAAATAATGAAAAGGGGCGAGAATCTCCTCCTCCAGTGCCTGCTGGAGACGGATTTCGTAGGCGATATTATAATCGAACAGGCTGAATATCTCGACATCGTCAGTCCTCTCGGGAGTCGCGGTCATACCGAGCAGAAATGACGGATTAAAGTGATCCAGTATCCTCCTATATGTATCGGCACCGGAACGGTGGGCTTCGTCCACTATGATGTAATCGAAATCATCGGGATCAAAATGCTTCAGGTTGTCCTCACGGGAGAGTGTCTGGACAGTGGCGAACAGATATTTCGTATCCATTGTCTTCTGGTTGCCGCTGAAGATGCCGAAATCGGACTGTGATCCTTCCAGCAGGTTGGAAAAGTCATTTCTCGATTTATCGAGTATCTGCTCCCTGTGGGCCAGAAAAAGCATGCGGCCAGGTCTGAACTGCTGTACATCAAATGCCGCAAGATAGGTCTTCCCGGTTCCTGTAGCTGAAACCACCAGACCTTTATCTTTGCCGGTCTGTCGCAGCTGATCAAGTGCATTCAACGCTTCATGCTGCATCGCATTCGGTTTTATGACAGGACCTTCTGCACCTCTATACCGGTACTTGGAACGGTCTTCGATGACCTCTAGCACCTTTCTCTGCATAGGTTCCTCGACATAGGACTGCGCGTAGGCATCGACCCATGCATCATCGACAGGCGCAGAATCGTTCCATAGCACTTCGAACTGGCTGTTGAAATGCTGGATGACCGCGCCATTCTCCAGACTGGTCAATTTGAGGTTGTATTCGTAATTCTTCTTCAGTGCCGCATCAGTGAGATTGGAGCTTCCGATGAACATGGAAGTGTAATGCCTGTTTCTGAAGACATAACCTTTCGCATGGAACCCTTCCTTGCCGGTGACTCTGACTTCGATATTCGGAATGCCGAGGAGCGCCTTGAAAACTTTCGGCTTATTGAAGTTCAAGTAGGTGGAAGTGATGATGCGCCCTTTTACGTTCCTTTTAGCAAGTTCGTGCAGTGTCGTCTTCAAAGTCGCTAGTCCGCCTTCCGTTATAAAAGCTACGGAGATGGAAAATGAATCACACACTTCCATTTCATCAAGCATGGAAGAGAGTACATTCTCCTCTTTGGAGTTGATGATCATGCGTGGAGGATGATGGCCTACTTTATCTATATCCCGATTTACGAATCCGCGTTCATATGCATTCAGTAGATTCTCTTTATTTATTTCCATGTCTGGCACCTCTTCACATCCATTATATTGAAGTATGATTCAATTTCCTAGATCTCATCCTGATTTTTCTAAATTATTCAAAAAAACAATTCAACTATGCTAAACTGTATGTAATAAATGAGGGTGGTGTCCATATGGGTATTTTTGAATTCCTGATTGCAACAGTTCCGGTAGTGCTTTTCTTTTCCATCCCGCTATACGCCATCAATAGAGACTATAAGAAGAAGCAGCAGAAGCTGGAAATAAGAAAATTACAGGAAGAGAAGGAATTGGAGCAGCTCAGACAGGAAAACTTCATGATTGAGAACAAGCATATGCAGCTCGAGCTTGATCGAATGAAAGAGGAGCGTGAAAGACAGCGTTACGAGGATGGTAGGGAGTCACGCTGGCTGATCCATGATACTGAAGAAAAAACTGCAGATAAAAAACCCTCGTAACTTTGCGTTACGAGGGTTTCATTCGAATTATGCTCTTTTGTTGCCGCCGCCGAGTGCCTTCATGATGAATGAAACAATCAGTATAAGAATGATTGCGCCAATCAGGCCACCGATGATGCTTACGCCACCGACTTCAGGTCCGAAGCTGAGTCCAAGTGCATTTGCAATTGAAGCGCCGACAAGTCCAGCAATAATGTTTCCGATAATACCGAATGGTACATCTTTACCTAGAATAAGACCGGCGAGCCAACCAATAATGCCGCCTACAATTAATGTGATAATCCAACCCATGGATGATTCCTCCTTGTGTGTGTTCATTTGTGTGTTTTAATATGAAAATAAAACGTCGTTCTAATAGAATGAATACCCATGGTTTTGAATGTCTAAACACCTTATGGCATTTTTGTAGCCTGAAATTGTTCTTTTTTATATTTCTGCATGATGTAAAAGAATAGAATGAGGGCGATGGTTACACTGACTGCGCTTGTGAAATAGATGGTGCTGTATCCGAAGGCTTCTGCAACGAAGCCGTAGCTGATGGCACCAAGACCGACGCCGAGGTCGAAGGCGGAAAAGAATGTGGCGTTGGCCATGCCGCGCCTGTTGTTTTCAACACGATTGACTGCCCATGCCTGCAGCGCAGGCTGGACACAGCCGAAACCGAAGCCATAGAGTGCTGCTGCAATGAACAGGTAAGCAGGGCTCGGCATGAATCCGAGCATCAGCATGGCGGCGATGATGGACAGGCATCCCGGAACGAATACAATGGCAATCCCTTT
Organism: Salinicoccus hispanicus; assembly: GCF_009831115.1. Classification (GTDB taxonomy): domain Bacteria; phylum Bacillota; class Bacilli; order Staphylococcales; family Salinicoccaceae; genus Salinicoccus; species Salinicoccus hispanicus. Next base: position 93,875 of record NZ_WUUK01000002.1, read on the forward strand.
TCTATCATACAGTCGTCCGGCAAGCAGGCGTGACAGCATCAGGAATGCAGCATATATGACGAAGTAGAACTGGATATAAGTGGACTCGAATCCCAGCTGGTACGTATAGACAGGCAGGAACGTCGCAATGCCGCCGAATGTGACAGTGATGAAGAAGAGCAGGGAAGCGGCTGGCATAGCACGTCTTTCGACGATATCGAAACGCGGTACGTATGTGTCCTTATTTCTGGCTGGAGCTTCTTCATCTGGTTTTTCATACTTTATATTGGCTGCCAGAATGAGTGCTGCTGCACCGAGCATGCCGCATATTGAAAAAAGCATGGTAAATGAAATGTGATTTACGAGAAACAGTCCGAGAGCCGGCCCGAAGGCCAGTGCGATATTACCACTCAAGCCATAGTATCCGAGACCTTCACCGCGTCGCTTCTTCGGAACCAGGTCTGTTGCGATCGTTCCTGAAGACGTACTTGAAAGCCCCCATCCGACCCCCTGCATGACTCTGACCATCAGCAGCATGAAGATGGTGAAGCTTGCAGCGAGGGAGAACATCGATATGACGAAGATGACCAGACCGGTCAGGAATACCGGTGCCCGCCCCTTCGTGTCGAGAAGTTTGCCTGCACTGGGTCTGATGAGCAGGGCAGAAAACGTGAAGATGCCGACGACGATCCCGATCCAGCGGTCGCTCGCTCCAATTTCCTGTACAAAGAGTGGCAGCGTAGGCAGGGTCATCTGGAATGCAGTGAATATGAAGAAATTGACAATGACGATGAGGATAAAATCCTTGGTCCAGATTTTCTGATTTTGTTCCGACATATAATTTCGACCTTCTTACTAATTTTTGTTTTTTAATCGATATATTTATTTCGATTTCCGAAAAAAGTGATTATATTCATTTTACATTACTGAAATATTTTTTTCATCCGTCATATAGAGTATATTTTGGTTTTCTTTAGTAAATTGCAATATGGTAGTATGGTGGAATGTGGATACAAGCGGAGGGCGTGACAGCCGGCTTGCATCATTACTGCAGTACCATCGGTGATTTCCCGGCCGTTTTGTATTATAATGAATACCAGCAAGCGGCCGGATCTGATACCGGACGCATTCCATGAAATCATTTCCTCGGAACAGTGTGGAAATGATGCATGAGATCAAATGATCAGCAGTCTGGAATCCAGACTGGAGTCGATCTGAATATTTCGGGGTGAATGCATGCTAACTCTTTTTTTAATAATACTGGTGATTGCGATTGTCATGTTCACGCATTTTGTAGTGAGCTATCTCATCGAGAATGATGTAAAGATTGTCGGTGTGCTCTTCGCTTTTGTCGGGGTCGTCGCCGCCATCGTCATCGTCCAGTTCATCATCAGCGGCATCACCGATTTTGCCGCAGAGGAACTGGCCATTTTCTATAACGATAATTAGGAGAAAATTTTTAGGAGGAACAAGTCATGATTTTTGCCAATGGAGACTGCCATATCACGTATCAGCAGCAGGAACCGCTCAGTCCTGCAAGGCGTGAGGATCTGGAACAGTCTTTTCAAGACGGTACCCATATTTATCTGCTGGACATGGTCGCAACCGGAAATACACTCACCTTCTACTATTCCCCCATCAAGGTGATGGAGGAGCACAATACAATTGAACCCGGTGACATCGTCATAGAGGAAGTCAGGGAATTTCTCACAGGAATGGAGTTTTCAATATGAGCCTAATCATTCAGGAAAGCGGCCTGCTGACTATTCTGCAGACGCTCGATCGCGAGGATTCAGCCAAAGGGAATGAATATAATGGTGCATGCGACCGTCTGGCGCATCAGCTTGCCAACCAGCTTGTCGGCAACAATCCTGACCAGCCGACCATTGAAATGACATTGCGTCCTGGGGTCATCAAATTTACAGAACCGACAATAGCGGCATTCTCCGGTGCGGAATTCAAGGCCAAGTCCGGAAACCGCAACATATATGTGAATAGAATCTACCTTTTCGATCGCGGAGATGAGCTTGTCTTCGGTGAATCCACAAGAGGAAACCGGGTCTATCTGGCTGTTGCAGGGGGCATCAAGGTCGAGGGGTCGAATATACTTTCATCAGGTGACGAAGTTGTCATGTGCAGAAACTATACTGCACAGCACGATGAGCTGTTCAACATGCTGAAGCAGCAGCATGAAGTGAACTGGGGCGTGGATACATATGCGCTCGTCGAAGTCTACCTGTCGGATACGTACCATCTTGTCAAACGCCCTGACATACCGGATGCAGTCTATGCAGCCATCGAAGCCGAAGAATATACTGTAAGAAATGAAAAGTACCGTGTGGCACTGTATCTAGAGGGCGATGCGGTCGAAGTGCCGGACACCGGCATTGAACATCCGGGAATCAAAGGCGGCGTCTACATTGCAGATGGACAGCCGGTACTGGCACTGAACGACTTCAATGCGTATACGACTGCACCTCATGTCGGCACCATCCCTTCCTATCATATGCATAAGCTGGTCCAGAAGCGTCCGGGATCGAAAATTCGCTTCAAGTGTGTCGAGGCGGATGATGCGCACGCCAATCTGTACGCCCATCATCTATGGAAGAAGAGTCTGTTCAAAGCCATCGACTATAAATTGTCGAAAGAACTGATCAAAGAAAAAATGTAATACTTTCCATTCCGGGGTATCCGCCTCGGAATTTTTATTTTTCGCCTTAAAAATGAAGAGTCTGCAACAAATCTGGTGGAAAATACGGTATAATGATATATCAGAAATAGAGGAACGATAGCGACTAGTGAACGGTGGGATTGGTTTCGATATGGAAAAAATTTTAAAACAGTATTTCGGATTTGAAAATTTCAGACCTAAGCAGAAGGAAATTATAGAATCGGTTTTAAAAGGCCATAATACGCTGGGGGTCCTGCCGACAGGGTCGGGCAAGTCGCTCTGTTTTCAGGTGCCCGGGTTGAAACTGGAGGGTCTGACGCTGGTGATTTCCCCCCTGATTTCCCTCATGCGGGACCAGGTGGGTACGTTGAATGCGCAGGACATTCCTGCAGCCTATTTGAACTCGACATTGAAAAAGAAGGAAATCGATGCTGTCATGGCAAACCTCGAAGCAGGGCGGTACCAGTTTCTATATGTGGCACCGGAGCGCTTCAACAATGATGATTTCAATCAGCTGATCAAGAGGCTTGATGTATCACTGATTGCCTTCGACGAAGCCCACTGCATTTCAAAGTGGGGCCATGATTTCAGACCAAGCTATCAGAATATCATTCCCGTACTGAAAAGACTTGTGCCCGATGCAGTTACAGTCGGTTTGACGGCAACAGCCACTGAAGAGGTCCAGGAGAACATCCAGGAGCTTCTGATGATCGGGCGTCCGCATGTATTCACAACGAGTGTTGCGCGTGAAAATCTGCATCTGAGTGTCGATCCGACCTATCAGCGTGAACAGTTCATGGAATCGTATATCAAAAGCCATCCGGGATCACCGGGAATTGTCTATGCGGCAACACGTGCGGAAGTGGAGAAGATATCCCTTCATCTTGAAGAGCACGATATCCAGAATGTCATCTACCACGGCGGCCTCGGCAAGGAGGAGAGGAATCTCAACCAGCGGCTCTTCATTACAGGGGAAGTGGACATTGCTGTCGCGACCAACGCTTTCGGCATGGGGATAGATAAGCCTGATATCCGCTTCATCATCCACCATAATCTGCCCGGAGATCTGGAAAGCTACTACCAGGAGATCGGGCGTGCCGGCCGGGATGGGAAAGTCAGCGAATGCATCCTGCTGTCGAGCCCCCGGGATGTCAATCTGCACCAGTTTTTCATCGACCGTTCAAACTCCACAGAGCAGTACAAGGATCATATGCGTGCCAAGCTCGACCGCATGATCCAGTACAACCGTACAACCAAATGTCTGAGCAGCTTCATCACAAAGTATTTTGATGCGGATGAGTATGTGGTCGAATGCGGGGAATGTTCCAATTGTCTGAGCCCGAACCGCACCTATGATATGACAATAGAGGCGAAGCTCGTACTGAACCTTGTATCTCAGAGTGGGATGCCTGTGACCAAGGAGCAGGCCATCCAGATACTTCGGGGTGAAGCGGCTGAAAACGTGCTGGCTTTCCAGCTCGACACACTTGGAGCGTTCGGTACCATGGAAAACTATCTGACCAGTGAGATCAACCATATCATTGAAGAGCTCATCTACAGGGGCTATGTCCATCTGAAGGCGGACCAGCTCCATATTGTAAAGAAGAGCCGGGAAGTACTGGATGGGGGAGCCATACTATATACAGCACCTTTCAGGAAGTACTTCAACGAGAAGGTGGACATCAGCACGGCCAGTTCTCCGAATGAGATACTGTACGAAAAGCTTGCTGATACACGATGCCGGCTGGCCAGGAAATACGGCACCCAGGCAGAGAACATCTTCACCGATAATGTACTCAGGGAATTCGCCAAGAAAGTGCCTGAGACGAAACAGGATATGGTGCATATACAGGGTGTCGGAAACTATAAGCTCAAGCACTACTGCCCATACTTCCTTGAGACCATACTCGAATACAAGAAGCAGATGGCGGAGATGGAATAGAATAAGCCGGCCCATGGCCGGCTTATGTTGGTGTTTATGAGGCTGCATCCTGCTTCCGGGGCCTGTTCTTCATGAACATATAGAAGCCAGCCGAGAAGATGATGACATATCCGAGGATGGACAGCATATCCGGAATTTCATTGAAGAAGACGATACTGAAGATTGCCGCATACAGTATGGTGGAATAAAAGAATATGGAGATCTCCTTTGCTGGTGCATAGCTGTATGCAATGGTCAGCCCGAACTGGCCGAATGCTGCAAACAATCCTGCCAGCACAAGCAGCCAGAACTGCGACATGGTCATCGGCTCGAACTGCCAGATGAAGAATGGCAGAAGAACCACCGATGAGAAGAAGGAGAAATAGAAGACGACAGTATAGAATTTTTCACGGCTGCCAAGCACTCTGAGTACAGTGTAGGCCCCGGCAGCGACGAGCGCGCCAAGCACGCCCACCAGGGCATAGAATGTCTCGCTTGAGAAAGAGGGTTTGATGATGAAAATGGCGCCGATGAAAGCAATGACGATCGCGATCATCTGATACTTCCGTATGTATTCTTTCAGGAAGACGGCGCAGAGTATGATGGTGAAGAAAGGGCTCAGCTTATTGAGAATTTCCGCATCGCTCAGCACCATTCTGTCGATGACGAAGAAATTGAGGAGAACGCCCGAGACGCCGAGTGCGGAACGCAGCATCAGAAGTCCCTGATTCTCTTTGCGACCAAAAAGTTCTGCTCTGTAGTACAATGCAAAAGAGAGGGCGACGAGCATCGCGACAAAGTTTCTGAAGAATGCTTTCTGGACCGTCGGCAGATCACCGCTGTATTTTACAAGCAGCGCCATCAGACTGAAACCGAGTGACGATATGAGAAGTGCGATGATGCCTTTTAGCGTATTGTTCATGAGGAGACACTCCATATTTTTAATTTATTTCGTAATTTATATTTTATTTCATAGTTGCATTCGGACATAATTTTAAATAAAAAAAATCAAAACAATTTTTGGTACAGTATAACATACATATGATGCGACTTCGGGTATATTTAAGTGACATTATTCGCAATGAAATGTCTATTTATGCCATTGATAATTATGGATGATTATGGCATCATTGAACAAGTAAATCATATATGTTGTGTGTAAATTTTTCATAAGACACAACATATTGTGTTTAATTCCCCTGGCAAAGGTGTAAAGAAAATAAGGTACAGTATTATGATTGTCGGACGCCGGTTCGATTATTTTATTTTGCCAGAGTAAGGATAAGGGGGGATGGCATGCTGATTGCATTCTATTCCATGACTGGAAATGTGAGACGTTTTATCACAAATTCCGGAGTGGCCGAGCAACATGATACTTATGAAATCCGGGCGGCCAACTGCCGTGAACGCATCCGTGAACCGTTCATACTTGTTACAGGCACCTACGGTTTCGGTGGTGTACCGGACGAGGTGAAATCGTTCCTTGAAGTGAACCACGAATCCATGATTGCGGTCGCCTCAAGCGGCAACCGGAACTGGGGACAGAACTTTGCGCGTGCAGGGGAACATATCAGCAACGACTATGGAGTACCATTGCTGATGAAGTTTGAGCTCCATGGGAATAAAAAAGACAGAGAAGAATTCATTGAGAAGGCAGGGGCTGTACATGAAAGTATTGGACGAGAAAAAATACAATCATATTGAACTGAACAACGAAGTGACGAAACGCGATGATACGGGTTTCTATCAGCTGCATAAGGACCAGGAGGCACTGGCAGTATTCATGGAGGAGGTTCAGGATAAGACCATTCATTTCGAAACTGAACTCGAACGTCTCCACTATCTGGTGGATAACGACTTCTACTACAATCTGTTTGATGAATACTCCGAAGCGGATGTATTGGAACTTTCAGCCTATGCTGAGAGCATCCCGTTCCAGTTCAAAAGCTATATGGCTGCGAGCAAGTTCTTCAAGGACTACACACTGAAGACCAACGATAAGAAACAGTATCTGGAAGACTACAAGCAGCACGTTGTCATTGTCAGTCTCTATCTGGCAAGAGGAAACAAGGCGCAGGCGAAGCGTTTCATCATCTCCATGATTGAACAGCGCTACCAGCCGGCAACCCCCACATTCCTCAATGCAGGGCGCGCACGCCGTGGAGAAATGGTATCCTGCTTCCTGCTTGAAGTGGATGACAGCCTGAACTCCATCAACTACATCGACTCTACAGCGAAGCAGCTGAGCAAGATTGGTGGCGGTGTCGCCATCAACCTGTCCAAACTGCGTGCACGTGGAGAGGCGATCAAAGGCATCGAAGGCGTTGCCAAAGGTGTACTTCCGGTAGCGAAAGCACTTGAAGGGGGATTCGGCTATGCCGATCAGCTGGGTCAGAGACCTGGTGCCGGTGCAGTCTACCTGAATATCTTCCACTATGATCTGCCAGAGTTTCTGGATACCAAAAAAGTGAATGCGGATGAAGATCTCCGCCTTGCAACAATCTCGACTGGACTTGTCGTCCCATCCAAATTCTTCGACCTGGCAAAAAACAATGATCCGTTCTATCTGTTTGCACCGCATACCGTCGAGCGTGAATACGGCCAGTCATTGGATGATATGAACCTTGACGAAATGTATGATGAGCTCGTAGCAAACGATAAGGTGAAGAAGCGCGAGATGGATGCGCGTGAGATGCTGAACACGATTGCACAGACACAGCTGCAATCCGGCTATCCATATATCATGTTCAAGGATAACGCCAACAAGGTGCACCCACTGAAGGATATCGGACAGATCAAGATCAGCAATCTCTGTACTGAAATCTTCCAGCTCCAGGAAACATCCACGATCAACGACTATGGTACAGATGATGAGATCCGCCGTGACATCTCCTGCAACCTTGGCTCATTGAACATCGCCAATGTCATGGATTCCGGAAAAGTACGCGAATCCGTGCATGACGGCATCGAAGCATTGACCGTCGTCAGTGACGATACTGCGATCGCCAATGCACCAGGTGTCAAAAAAGCGAATGATGAGCTGCATTCCGTCGGTCTTGGTGCAATGAACCTCCACGGTTACCTTGCAAAGAACAAGATCAGCTACGAATCCGAAGAGGCGAGGGACTTCGCCAACGTATTCTTCATGCTGCTCAACTTCTACTCTCTTGAGAAATCAATGATGATTGCCAAAGAGCGTGGCAGAACGTTCCAGGATTTCGACAGATCCGACTATGCAACAGGCCAGTATTTCGAACGCTACATCAACGAAGCGGTGGAACCGAAATCCGACAAGGTGGCAGCCCTGTTTGCCGATATCCATGTACCGACGCGTCAGGACTGGAAAGCACTGTCTGAAGAGGTCATGGAGCATGGACTGTTCCATGCATACCGTCTGGCGATTGCACCGACGCAGAGCATTTCCTATGTACAGAACGCAACAAGCTCGGTCATGCCGATTGTGGATTCCATCGAGCGCAGGACATATGGCAATTCCGAAACATTCTATCCGATGCCGTTCCTGTCTCCTGAGACAATGTGGTTCTATAAGAGTGCATTCAATACCGACCAGACGAAGATCATCGACATGATTTCAACAATACAGCAGCATATAGATCAGGGTATCAGCACCATTCTGTATGTGAATTCCGACATCTCTACAAGAGAACTCGCCAAACTATATATATACGCTCATCATAAAGGGTTGAAATCCCTCTACTATACAAGGAACAAACTGCTCAGCGTGGAAGAATGCACAAGCTGTTCCGTATAATCAATCGAGCGAAGATAAAGGAGTCATGACATGATTGCAGTAAACTGGAATAAAGAGGACGATATGACAAACGTCTTTTGGCGTCAGAATATTTCACAGATGTGGGTGGAATCGGAATTCAAGGTTTCAAAAGACCTTGGTTCATGGTCCAGCCTGACAGAAGATGAGAAGGATACATTCAAAAAAGTATTGGCAGGCCTGACCGGGCTCGACACCCACCAGGCGGATGATGGCATGCCGCTCATCATGCTGCATACACAGGATCTTCGCAAGAAAGCAGTCTATTCCTTCATGGGGATGATGGAGCAGATTCATGCGAAATCCTATTCACACATCTTCTCGACACTCCTGTCATCCAGGGAGACCGATGAGCTTCTGGATAAATGGGTCATTGAAAATGAACAGCTCAAATATAAATCGGATAAGATTGTACAGTACTATCATAAACTGTTCGGCAAAGAGGCTTCCGTCTACGATCAGTACATGGCGCGTGTTGCCAGCGTATTTCTCGAGTCTTTCCTATTCTACTCCGGATTCTATTATCCATTGTATCTTGCCGGGCAGGGCAAGATGACGACAAGTGGCGAGGTCATCAGGAAGATTCTTCTCGATGAATCCATCCACGGCGTATTCACTGGTCTTGATGCACAGTCGCTCAGATCTGAGCTGTCCGCCGAAGAGCAGGCGCGTGCCGATATGGAGATGTACGAACTCATGAAGGCGCTCTATGCCAATGAGGAAGTCTATACGAAATCCTTGTATGATAATCTGGGTCTGACGGAAGATGTACTCAATTACGTCCAATACAATGCAAACAAGGCATTGGCAAATCTCGGATTCGATCCTTATTTTGAAGAGAAGTCATTCAATCCGATCATCGAGAATGCACTCGATACGACAACGAAGAACCATGACTTCTTCAGTGTCAAAGGAGATGGCTACGTCATTGCACTCAATGTCGAGCCGATCCAGGATGAAGACTTCATCTTTGATGAAGTGAAATAGAAACTTTGCATTCCAGGTCCATTGTGGGCCTGGATTTTTTAATGGAGTCGTAAAGCCAGGCAATTGTCTTGACAATTCATATGAATGGCATATGATTGAGGTAGAGTTTTTCAACTGAATACAATCGTTCTTTCGGGGCAGGGTGAAATTCCCAACCGGCGGTAGGCCATATGGCGAGCCCGCGACCTGCATCATCTTTCTGATGATGTGGCTGATCCAGTCGAAATTCTGGAGCCGACAGTGAGAGTCTGGATGGGAGAAAGAATTGCAGAACATACGATATGGATAAGTCTGTTTGATTTATCCAGCAAAGTAGGTTTTATTCAGCATTGCCTGACAATGCTTATTTCTGCATATATTTTTAAGCGCCGATGGATAACAATTCATCGGCGTTTTTTATATTCAGGAGGGAAAAACTTGAACCGATATATGAATATGGCGTTCGAAATGGCCCGCATGACCGTAGGCCAGACAGGAAAGAATCCTGCAGTCGGCGCCGTTATAGTGAAAGAAGGAAAAGTAATCGGAATGGGAGCGCACCTTGGCTACGGCAAGCCGCATGCAGAGCGGCAGGCACTCACAAGTTGCAATGAAAATCCGCAAGGTTCGGACATCTATGTCACTTTGGAACCATGCTCCCATTACGGAAAAACACCACCGTGCACAGAAGCGATTATTGAAGCGGGAATCAGCAGAGTATTTTATGCATCCAAGGATCTCAATCCGAAAGTGAGTGGCCACCAGGTACTGATGGATGCAGGCGTGCATGTGGATCACACGCCGGACGTGGCCATCGACCGGTTCTATGCACCTTTCTTCAGACATCTCGGGTCCGGTCGACCGAATGTGACCTTGAAGTGTGCCATCAGTCTTGATGGCAATCTGGCGCTTGACGATGGTACAAGCACATGGATCACCGGCGAGGCGGCCCGCTCTGACGTTCATCAGGAACGTCATCTGCATGATGCGATTCTGATCGGCGGCGGTACGCTCGTGCATGATGATCCTAAGCTTACAGCAAGAATCGATGGTGGCGGGGATTCACCGGTGCCGGTCGTACTGCTCGGCCACCAGGAGCTGTCTGCCGGACAGCTGATCCTGAGCCATCCGAAGCGGCCGATCATCTATACGGCAAATGAAGCAAACTTGAAGCACAGTGAAAACTGCGATGTCAGGGTTGGGGAATGGACACTCGATGTCATCCTGGATGACCTCTATGCAAAAGGCATCTCCTCTCTATTTGTAGAGGGTGGTGCCACAGTGCTGACATCGTTCATAAAGCAGCAATTGTATGACCGGATATTGATATACGTTGCCCCGAAAATATTCGGTGAATCGAGGCATGCATTATATAGGGAGCAGATTTCGTCAATGGAGGAAGTCGTCCAGTTCGAATTGATTGATGTTGAAAAGCTCGGGTCGGATCTTAAATTAACTTATGGAAAGGCTTGAGCACCATGTTTACAGGTATTATTGAACAGATTGGCAAAGTAAGGGAAGTACAGGATACAGGAGAGCATACGGTATTTGAAATCACCACAGGTGTATTTGATGATCTGAAACTTGGAGATTCGGTCAGCGTGAACGGTACATGTCTGACGGTGACCCGGCTGACGGATGATGCCTTCACAGTGGAGATGGTCAATGAAACGAAGCGGGTGACGAGCCTGGATGGTGTGAGTGCCGGCATGCCGGTCAATCTGGAGCGGGCGCTGACACTCAACACACGTCTTGGTGGGCATATCGTTTCAGGCCATGTGGATGGCACAGGTGAAATCGTGAACATCCATGACGATGGCAGTGCGATTGTCATGCATATTGCGTGCCCTGCATCTCTGATGAAGTATATGGTGCACAAAGGGTCGGTGACAATTGATGGCATCAGCCTGACCCTGTTCGACGTGAATGTGGAGACTGCGGAAATCATTCTCAACCTGATTCCTGAAACACAGGAGCGGACGACACTCGCAGGCAAAACAGTCCACGACCGGGTCAATATTGAAGCGGATATGCTGATCAAACACGTGGATCACCTGCTGGGCTTCTCCGATTCAATGAAAGACAATCCAATTGCAGAAGTGGGTGATCGACATGTTTGATACGATTGAATCTGCTGTAGAAGATCTCAGGCAAGGGAAGCTGATCATTGTAGTGGACGATGAGAACCGTGAAAATGAAGGCGATCTGGTCGGTATTGCAGAATACATCAGCGCAAGCGAAGTGAATTTCATGGCGACACATGGACGGGGGCTGATCTGTACGCCGGTGACTGCTGAAGTCGCAGAAAGGGCAGGGCTCAATCCGATGGTGAACAACAATAGCGACCCGCACGGTACAGCCTTCACGACTTCCATCGATCACGTATCGACAACGACCGGCATCAGTGCACATGAACGTCATGCGACGATGCAGGCACTGACTGCCAGGGATACTGGTCCGGCAGACTTCAATGCGCCGGGTCATGTATTCCCGCTACTGTCCAAAAAGGGCGGTGTCATAGAACGCATGGGCCACACTGAAGCGGCGACAGATCTTGCGCGCCTTGCCGGTGCTGTACCGGTTGGTGTAATATGCGAGATTATGAATGACGACGGAACCATGGCGCGGCTCGATGATCTGGAGAAATACAAGGAGACGCACGGGCTCAAAATGATTACGATAGAAGACCTCAAGAATCATATGAAAAAGCACTCCGGTGTCACTCTGGAGAGTACCATCCAGCTTCCGACAGACTATGGCAGATTCAAGATGTACGGATTCGTCGATAATGATACGGGCAAGGAGCATCTTGCTTTGGTGCATGGCGAATTGAAGCAGAATGTGACAGTCAGAATCCACTCGGAATGCCTGACAGGTGATGTATTCCATAGCCAGCGCTGCGACTGCGGTGAACAGCTCGAACGGGCGATGCGCATCATCAGCGAACAGGGTGGTGTCATCCTCTATATGAGACAGGAAGGCAGGGGCATCGGTCTGATGAACAAGCTCAAGGCATATGAGCTGATCGAACAGGGATATGATACTGTGAGCGCAAATGAACATCTCGGTTTCGATGCCGATCTAAGGAAGTATGATGTGGCGGCAGAAATGCTGCACCAGCTTGGACTGGATGAAGTGACCCTTCTCAGCAACAATCCGAGAAAGATCAAGGGTCTCGAAGAAGAAGGCATAAAAGTGAATCGCCAGAGCCATATCATCAAGGCCAACGTCAGCAACAAGGATTATTTGAAAACGAAAAAAGACAAACTCGGACACATGCTCTAGGAGGAAAAACATGAATAGAATAGATACGAAACTGATCGGTACAGACCTTAAAATTGCGATTGTTGCAGGCAGATTCAACGACTTCATCACATCACAGCTCGTTTCAGGTGCAGAAGGTGCGCTCATCAGCCATGATGTGGATACCGAAGACATCGATCTCGTCTACGTGCCAGGTGCTTTTGAAATTCCACTGGCTGCGAAAACCCTGGCCGAGTCCGGCAACTACGACGCGGTCATTGCGCTCGGCTGTGTCATCCGCGGCAGTACGACACATTATGATTATGTATGCAACGAGGCTGCGAAAGGCATTTCCCAGGCTGGACTCCAGACAGGCAAACCGGTCATGTTCGGCATCATTACAACTGAAAACATCGAGCAGGCGATAGAACGTGCTGGAACAAAAGCAGGGAATAAAGGTGCTGAAACAGCACTTGGAGCCATAGAGATGGCCAACCTCATGAAAAAAATACGCTAGAAATGAAGAGCCGATATCCATCGGCTTTTTATTTTGCCATGGATTTGCCATAATTACTTCAAACAACCGTCAATAAACGAAAATTCAGCAGATGCTTTTTCATGCTATGATTTTAGATATGATAAAAAGGGAGAGGGTTATGTGAAGTTGAGACTATTACTGCCTGCTGCCGTTCTGGCCATGGGAATCATAGCGGGCTGCAGCAATGAAGAGGAACCGGCGGAGATGAATCACGATCACGCAAGTGAAGATGAAGTGAGGTCTCTCGAAGTGGATCTTGAAGTGCCTGAAACAGCTGCATCAGGAGAAACGGTTGAATTTACAGCCCATGTCCATTCAAACGGTGAAGATGTGCCGGATGCAGATAGTGTCATGTTCGAAGTGCTCCAGGGCGAAGAAAGTCTTGAAAAGATTGAAGCGGAACATGATGAAAATGGGAACTACACAATCGAGCATGCATTTGACGAAGCAGGTACGTATACAGTCATCTCCCATGTAGATGCATTCCAGCTCCATACGATGCCACAGAAGGATATTACTGTGGAATAACCATGTCTTTCCTTCCGGATGCTGATTATTGTAATGAAGCCCTGTAGGGTTTACAATATATATAGAAACTGGAAGCATAAATCAGGAGGAAAACATGAATTTGCAGGATAAAACTTATATTGTATCAAATGCTGTGACAGCGCTCGGAAAGGAACTCTCCATGCATCTGGCGCAGCGGGGTGCAAACGTCATTCTGGCAGGTACTGAGCATGTGGAACTGGACAACCTCCTGGAGGCTATCCAGAGCAGTTCGGAAGGGAAGCACAAGGTGGTTCTTCTGGAGCAGTCGAAGGAAATCGACTGGTTGGCTACTGTGGAAGAAATTGAGCAGGATCATAGCACATTGAATGGTATTATTCTCGTACATACCATATTCACAGAGAACCGTTCTGTCTATGATGTTTCTTTTGATGAATTCAATACGGTGATGTACGAGCATGTATGGGGGACCTATTTGGGAATCCGTACGCTGAGGCCATTGCTCAAGGACGGCAAGGACGCAAAGATCATCAACGTCATCGGCCCTTCGTTCGAGGATGTATTTGAAAGAAACCTGTATTATACCGTCACAGGTGCAATCGAGGCATTGACGCATTCCACTGCTATTGAGCTGAGGAAGGAAGATGTGGATGTCTACGCGCTGAGCTATCGTCCGCCATTCGGCGATGATGAGTCTCCAGAACGTACAAATCTGCAGGCAATCGACAAAGTCATGACGATTCTTACAGGTTCGGAAGATATCCCTACCGGAAACACCCTCATCATAAATTAATAACAAATAGTGTCAGCTGATTTTCAATCAGGTGGCATTTTTTTGAATTCTTCTTTTATTCTCTTGAAAAAAACAGTATGGCATGTATAATTGGGAGTATGATTATCATTGATAATCATTATCAGTTAAGGTGGACCACTATGATACATAAACTTTTCAGGCTGGACATCATGATTATATTATTGATTGTGTTATCCATCATCTCCATGTTTGTAGGGGTTGTTGAGGTTTCTCCAAGAGACCTTTTGAACCTCAGTGAGAATCAAAAAAATATTATTATTGAAAGTCGGTTTCCGAGAACTGTTGCGATCATCATCGCAGGTGCTTCTCTTAGTGTATGCGGATTGATCATGCAGCAGTTGACAAGAAATAAATTCGTTTCGCCAACAACGGCAGGTACTATGGACTGGGCTCGACTGGGGATTCTGCTTGCTCTGATGTTCTTTCCAACAGCGAACCTGCTTGTAAAGTTACTGTTTGCTTCTGCTTTAAGCCTGGCGGGGACACTTCTTTTCATGCAGATCATACAGCGTGTGCAATTCAAAGATGTAGTCTTTGTTCCGCTTATTGGACTGATGCTCGGTAATGTCGTGTCAAGTGTAGCAACATTTCTCAGTCTGAGAACAAACTCTGTACAGTCACTTTCAAGCTGGATGCAAGGGGATTTCTCGATTATCATCTCCGGACGCTACGAAGTCCTGTATATAAGCATTCCCTTTCTGATTATTGGTCTGCTCTACGCCAATCAGTTTACAATCGCGGGTATGGGAGAAGATTTCTCGAAAAACCTTGGATTGAATTATAAACGTGTAATCAATATAGGTTTGCTCATCACCGCAGTAATCACTGCGCTTGTTGTTGTAACAGTAGGAATGCTGCCGTTCCTCGGCCTTATTATTCCGAATATTATATCAATATTCCGTGGAGATCACTTGAAGAATACAATTCTTCTCACCGCAGTACTCGGTGCAATTTTCGTCATGCTATGTGACATTCTCGGTCGTCTTATCATATTTCCCTATGAGATATCGATTGGGTTGATGATTGGGGTCGTCGGGAGTTTCATCTTCCTGATCATGATATTCAGGAGAGTGAAATCGAATGCTTGATAGGAAAAATAACCGGCTACTACTTATTCTGACTGCTATTACGCTATTGATTGGTGGATTCTATATACTCTACCAATTGAATTTCAACATACTGTACTACCAATTGCCTTCCCGTCTCAACCGGGTGGCTACAATGCTCATTGTCGGAACAGCGATTGCAGTCTCTACGGTGATATTTCAGACGATAACAAAAAATCGTATTCTGACACCTTCCATTATGGGATTGGATTCAGTCTATCTTTTTATACAGACACTCATCGTATTCATTGTAGGCACCCAATCATCGCTTCTGACCAACGGTTTCATCAATTATGTGATCAGTATGCTCGCTCTTGTCGCATTTACAGTACTCGTTTTCAGGTACTTGTTCAAGCTCACCGGCAGCCACGTATTCCTACTGCTGCTTATCGGGATCATACTCGGTACTTTCTTCAGCAGTCTGTCATCATTTATGCAGATGCTGATCAATCCGGATGATTTCCTGATTCTGCAAAGCTCGATGTTTGCATCCTTCAATGCCATCAACGAGTCATTGATCTGGATCACTGGTACCATTGTACTGCTGCTGTTGATCATTGTCCTAAGAGATTTCCATTCTCTCGACGTCATCGCACTAGGCAGGGATCATGCAATAAACCTCGGGATCAACTATGACAGGAAAGTTTCCCAGTTGCTGCTCATTATTGCGGTTCTCGTATCCGTTTCGACCGCTTTGGTCGGACCAATCATGTTTCTTGGTCTGCTCGTCGTCAATCTGGCACATCAGATATTCAAGACGTTCAAGCATCGCTACCTGCTTATCGGCAGTACGCTCATATCAATGATTACATTGCTCATTGGTCAGATGCTGACACAGTATGTATTCAAACAGGCAATTGAAATCAGCGTCATCATCAACCTGGTAGGCGGAGTGTACTTCATCATATTAATGCTTAAGGAGAGTCGAAGATGATAGATCTTAAAAGTATCTCAAAAATTTACGGCCAAAAGAAAGTTGTTAACGATGTATCCGTATCAATCGCTAAAGGAAAGGTCACTTCATTCATTGGGCCGAATGGTGCTGGAAAGAGCACCTTGTTGTCCATGGTGACACGACTGCTTGATCAGGACAGTGGCGATGTGCTGCTTGAAGGGGAAAACATACTTCAAGCACCAAGTGACAAGCTTGCAAAAAAAATCGCTATTTTAAAACAATCCAACAATCTGGATTTAAAAATTACTGTGCGTGAACTGATCAGTTTTGGCAGGTTTCCATATTCCAGGGGCAGACTTACACAAAAAGACCATGAGATCATCGATGAAGCGATCAGCTATATGGAACTTGAACAGTTTGAAGAACGCTATATAGATGAACTATCGGGGGGTCAAAGGCAGCGTGTCTATATCGCCATGACCATCGCTCAGGATACCGAGTATATATTCCTGGATGAACCACTTAACAATCTTGATATGAAACACTCTGTGCAGATCATGCAGATATTGAGAAGGCTGGTAAGAGAACGGAATAAGACTATCATCATCGTTATTCATGATATCAATTTTGCATCATGCTATTCCGATAACATCGTGGCCATGAAAGATGGTGAAGTCGTCATCAGTGGCAGTAAAGATGATGTCATTCGTAAAGAGATTCTTGAAGACATCTATGAGATGGATATCAATATAGAATGTATTTACGGACAACAGATCTGTGTCTACTTTGATGAGCATCAGGATGCATCTGTGGATGATTTCATTGAAGATCAGGCGCAAGTTCAAATACGTGCTTAAACACGATCGACTTCATTTAAGGAGGTGATGGGAGCCTATCGGATATATGAATGTTTTTAGTGGGGGCTGAAAACACACCAAAGGAAAGAGGAATGGAAATGAAGAAATTTTACTTATTGATTGCTGTAATGATGATTATGGTAATTGCGGCATGCGGTAATACAGAAGAGACTACAGAGAGTACTGAAGCAGAGGCAGGAGAGACTGGGACAGTATCTGTAGAGAATAATTTCATGGTCTCAAGTGAAGCTTCAGATGGAGAAGAGTCTGAGGAAACAGTATCAGAAACAATCGAAGTACCATTGAACCCTGAAAAAGTAGCTGTATTTGACTATGGTGCACTTTCGACAATTAAAGAATTAGGTGAAGCTGAAAGTGTTGTCGGTTTGCCTAAAGGAGATGGCGGAAGTACACTGCCAGAAGAACTGGATGAGTTTCGCGGAGATGACTACGAAAATCTTGGCGGGCTGAAAGATCCGGACTTCGAGAAAATTGCTGAATTACAGCCAGATCTCATCATGATTTCTGGGCGTCAGGCGACAGATACCATCATTGATGAATTTGGTAAGGCAGCGCCGGATGCACAAGTCCTCTTTGTCGGTCCCTCCAGTGATAACTACTTTGAAGAAATCAGGCATTACACTCAAATGATTGGTGATATCTTCGACAAATCGGATGAAGCAGAAGCTTTGATTGGCGAGTTTGATGATAAGATCGAAGAAGTGAAACAAAAAGCTGAAAATACTGAAGAAACACTTCTGTTTGTCATGGCAAATGAAGGTGAACTTTCTGCCCATGGTCCAGGGGGCCGTTATAGTTTCCTCTACGATGAACTCGGCTTCAAGACAGTAGATGAAGAGATTTCAACAACCCGACACGGTCAGGCGATCAGCTATGAATATATCAACGATAGGAACCCAGGCATCATTTTGGCATTGGATAGAGGCAGTGCAATCGGTGGGGAATCCGCTTCAAGCACTGTTCTGGATAACAATGTTATTCAAGATGTAGATGCCATCAAGAATGATCGAGTAATCGATTTGAACGCTCAATTGTGGTATCTTGCTTCAGGTGGCATTGTTACAACAATTGGTCAACTTGAAGAAGTGGAACAGGCACTTGAGCAGTAGATGAATACGAAAAGGCCCATCATTATGATGGGCCTTTTTTGATGGTATTTAGATCTGGCGTTCGGAACGTCTATGCAATGGTTCGCCGATTATTCTGACTTCACGATTGAGCTGGACGCCGAACCTATGATTTACAGTGTCCTGTACGTATTCGATCAGCGCTTCGTAGTCACCGGCAGTACCTTGATCCACGTTCACCATGAAACCGGCATGCTTCTTGGAAACTTCGACACCCCCGATGCGGTACCCCTGCAGTCCGGCTTCCTGGATGAGTTTGCCGGCAAAGTTGCCGGGTGGTCTTTGGAATACACTGCCGCATGAAGGGAATTCCAATGGCTGCTTTGTTTCCCGACGTTCTGTCAGATCAGCCATACTTCTTTCAATATCAGCAATCTCCCCCGGTTCAAGCTTGAATTTCGCTTCAACCACTACATATCCGTTGTCCTGGACGACACTCTTACGATAGTCCAGCCCTAGGTCTGCATTACTCAATACAGTACGCTCTCCGGTTTCGTCCAGTACGGTGACTTCAAGCAGACAGTCCTTGACTTCTCCGCCATAGGCACCAGCATTCATATACACAGCACCACCGACACTTCCGGGTATGCCACACGCAAATTCCAGTCCGGACAGGGACAGATCCCTGGCATAGTTTGAAACGTCGATGATGGCCCGGCCGCTGCCTGCAGTAATTACATTCTCCGACTCATGGAGATCATCCAGTTCGAGCAGGTTCAGCACGATGCCACGAATCCCTCCGTCCCGGATGATGATGTTTGATCCATTACCGAGATATGTTACCGGTATACCGTTTTTATGACTATACTGCAGGACACGGGAGGCATCTTCAATATCGTGGACTGTGATATGGATGTCAGCAGGCCCTCCGGTTCGAGTGTATGTATATTTTTTCAAAGGTTCATAAAATTTGATTTCAGAATGGTTCAGTAAAGATTTCAGATCTCGTTCAATTTGAGTATGATTCACTATAATGTTTCCTTTCAAAAGAAAATACTTAACACTATTATAAGGGAATCGCCGGTCCATTGCCAATTGAAGTTATGTCCGTTGTGAGGATTTAGGATGTATGCTATATTTTGTTTAGCAATTTGAGCAGGGTGTGTGACTATAATACAATGAAAGTGTGACTTTCTTTGCATAGAAAAATATTGATGAATGGTATCCTTATGGTCATTTTTGCGATGCTGGCTGCCGGTTGTGGCTCTGGGCTTGATGAAAACTTCGAGGACTATATGGCCAGTATGGAAGAGGTTCATGCACTGGATACTGAATATGAAAACAAGATGGCCGAACTGGATATCGATAGTCTGCCGGAAGAGGTCTCTCCTAGAAATCCGGATATCAATCTTGAAAAACTGACAACGATCAGCGAAGCACTGGATCAGGAAATCATGCCGGTGATTACACAGATGAATGACAAGGTGGGCAATATCGAAGTTGTGGATGATCAGCTGGTTGATCTGCATGATACTTATAAGGAAAGCCTTGAAGTCAAACAGGATTTTGTCCAGGGGTTGAATGACTATGTCGAAACATACGCCTTCTCTGTCAGATCAAATGAAGAACTTATACAGCTGAGCCAGGATTTTATGGACAATCAGAGAGAGAGGGATGAAGTGATCGATGCGGCCAGCAGCGGGATGGAGACCGAAGAAATCGATTCGATCATTTCACAGATCAATGAGAACAGTACAGAACTGGAAGAAGAATCTGAAATTCTTCAGCTGGATGAGTCACAGGCTACCAAGATGGCGCATATTGATAATACGCTGCTGCCATTGATCGACAGCCATATCGAGACCCTCAACCAGATGAACCTTGATACGGACAGTGCTGTGCGTGTACGCAGTCTGACATTGGAGATGTACTATGGTTTCAGGAAATACTATCAGGAACGGAAGAATACAATGCAGTACAACAACCGGCTGCAGGAATTGCAGCTGCAGAATATATTGCCGTTGCGTGAAACATATGAAGAACTGGATCAGGAATACAATGTCCAGATAGAAGAAATAGAGAGCGAACTGTAGGTTCGCTCTCTATTTCTTCTTGGGATTGTTATTGGGTTGCTGCTCGTTCATCGGGTGGTTCGGATCCTTCTGGACCTTTGATATGAACACATTTCTGAGAATTACAGTAGTAATCCAGAATGCAAACACAGCGAGAAGGATGAAAGATACTGTTCTGTTATTTTCAAAATCGAGCATGAACAGCAAAACGACAATCAGCAGGGCTGCATTGATTGTATCGAGAAATGTCCATCTCTTAAGTGATCGATTATTCATGTCATGCCTCCAATCCATGTCATTATACCATAATGCAAAACGTGATTTGCTAAATTCAATGATAAATGATAAGTTATTAACAGTTTAATGAGAAGGTGATGAAATGCTGACGAAAACAACATCGATTGAATCATTTCAAAAGTTGTTGCAAGCGAATAAAGATTTCTTTTTTATGAAACATAGCAGTACATGTCCGATATCGGCCACTGCCTTCGAAGAGTTTCAAAAATTCCATTATGAAAGGGATATGGATGGCTACTACCTGATTGTTCAGGACCATCGCAAGCTCTCTGATTATATTGCTGAACATTTCGATGTCAGGCATGAATCTCCACAGGCTTTCTACTTTGAGGCAGGCAAGCTCAAATGGAGCGACTCCCATCAGAATATCACACTCAATAACCTTTCTTCAGTAGAAGACTAGAACCAGGATTGCTATACGCAATCCTGGTTTTTATATGGGATTGAACATGACACGATTCTGTCCATATTTCTTTGCTGCATGCAGCATATCGTCGGCTTCCTTGAAAAGCATCCCTTTCGTATCCGAGGACACGGCCTGGTAGGCGATGCCTATAGATACTGTCAGATGGACTGTTTCCCGATCGCTGATGTGAAAGTGTGCCCGTTCCACGCTGTTCCGGAGAGCTTCCGCAAGCCTCACAGTCTTGTCGAAGGAAAGGTCCGGTGTGATCATCGAGAACTCCTCCCCACTGCTTCTGAACAGCATGCCGCCGTTTGGGACATAGTTGTTCAGAAGGCTGGCCATCTGCCGGATCAGTGCATCTCCCGATGCATGGCTGTGCTGTTCATTGATCAGGCTGAAATTATCGATGTCGACGAGCAGGAGACTGACCGTACTACTTTTGTCCAGCATCTCTTCCACGCTGTTATCAAGTGCCTTCACATTTCCCAGCTGGGTGAGAAAATCCTTGTATTCTTCCTCTTCGTAACGCTTCAGCAGTCCCAGTATCTTATTGATGTCTTCATACATCATCATCGCAAAAAACATTACGATTGTACTTGCCAATATGAATATCGTCACCTGAAAAAGGGTGAGCGGCTGGATGAATAAATGGATATTCAACCCATATAATGCCGTGAACATGATGACTGCAGCAGTAAGTTCCTTCAGTTTCTGAAAGTTGAGAAACGGCAGTACCAGCATGATCAGTACATACAGTATTAGAAATACAAGGTAGGGCTGCCAGTCGAAATTGAAGATCAGATGGTGGAATAGAAAGACGATTCCCACTGAGATGATCATCAGATAAGGCACACTGTATTTGACAAGAATGAGCAGTGGAATGAAATAGAGGCTGAAGGTTATGCCCTGGATCTCAATCGGCACCATGAGCAGAAGCACTGACAAGGTAGTCATCAGCAGTGCCTGGAATATATCGGAATCGATGATTCTCCGGTCTTCCAGATACTGAAGGCGATGGAACAAGTATATGCCGCTGATGGTTATTGATATATTAAGTACAAAATCAATGAGCATATACTATCTCCTCCTGTCCTTGCTATTCCAGTTCCAGATTCTGGCGCATTTCATTCCTTACTTGATTATAGGAGTCATCATCCGGCAGGAAGTACCATAGTCCATCATCCAGTCTCTGGTCCGTTCCTTCAAGTGTCAGACGTTCAACGTTGCGGGCTGGCTCCTGATAGTTTGAACGTAAGGCATTCAGTTCACCGAATGGGACATCCGTTCTTACATTAT
Organism: Salinicoccus hispanicus; assembly: GCF_009831115.1. GTDB lineage: Bacteria > Bacillota > Bacilli > Staphylococcales > Salinicoccaceae > Salinicoccus > Salinicoccus hispanicus. The sequence continues at coordinate 116,321 of NZ_WUUK01000002.1, forward strand.
CGGATAGCACACTAAGCACCGAATTGAAATTGGTGATGGTTTGAAGGCTTAATATTTCCTGGGCAATACTCTGTACCACCAGCTGCTGTCTCATCTGGCGTCCGGAATCACCACCAGCACCTTCTGACTTTCTGCTTCTTGAGAAGGCGAGTGCCATGTCTCCATCCATTTCATATGTCTCTCCTGCTGTAAACTGATAGTCCCCTTGCTGGAAAGTGTCCTGGCTCGTTACAGTGACTCCACCTATGGCATCGATGATTGTTGTGAATCCATCCATGTTGATGGAAACAAAGTGGTCGATTGGCATGTCGAGGAAATTCTCCACAGTACGCATTGCCATCTCTGGCCCCCCGTAGGCATGGGCATGATTAATTTTTTCGACTGTGCCGCGTTCCGCGATTTCAGTCCGCGTGTCCCGTGGAATACTTAATATTTTCCCCTGATCCGTATCCGGGTTCAGTGTGACGACCATGATCGTATCGGAACGCTGTCCCATCCCGCTTTCGTTACGTGCTTCATCATCATCAGTTCCAAACAGGACAACAGAGATTGAATCCTCATTGTTGAAGCTGACATCCGTTTCTCTCAATTCCGAAGTGGAGCTGGCGAATCCGTCATCAAATACCTGATTGGCCGCACCTTTCAACTGGAAGTACACATAGGCGATAATTCCTGCAAATACGATGACTGAAACGAGAACCACTGCGATCAGGACCTTCAAAGCAGGGTGCATTCGTTTTTTTTCTATTCTTTTCATTATAGATCTCCTTTGGCATAGTGACATAATTATACAACGAATCGGCTGTCAATGAAAAATATAAATGTACAAAAATGGGTGGACGCACCATAAGTAAAGTGGAATGTGATATAGTGGATTGGAAATATTTAAGACGGTGATGATATGTATACTCTATTCCTATTGACGGTATCGTTTCTGATTTCCCTGATTCTGATGCCGATTTTCATATGGGGCAGTCGACGATTCGGTTTCGTCGATCATCCTAATAACAGAAAAGTTCATTTAAAACCGATTCCATACATGGGAGGCGTGGCCATACTCATCTCCTTTGCCATCGGGGTCGTCATATCCCGACCGATCGAGGCTGAATACAAAGCCCTCATCTTTGGCGGAATCGTCATTGTCATCGTCGGAATCGTGGACGACAAATATGACCTGAAGCCGGGCCTTAAGCTGATTGGACAGATTGCAGCGAGTCTGGTGCCGGTTTCACACGGTATCATCATCGACCGGGTGACGCCTTTTGGTATGGAGATCGACTTTGGCATTCTGGCCATCCCAATCACTGTACTCTGGATTGTCGGCATCATCAATGCCATCAATCTTGTTGATGGTCTGGATGGACTGGCTACGGGTGTATCGGTCATTGCACTATCCACTATAGGCTTCATTACCATACTGCAGGGCAATGTCTTCGTGATGATGATATGTGTCATTCTGATCGGTGCCTGCCTCGGTTTCCTGGTGTACAATTTCCACCCGGCGAAAATATTCCTGGGAGATAACGGGGCGATGCTGCTCGGCTTCATCATCAGTGTGGTATCACTGATGGGCTTCAAGAACATTACAATGATTTCATTGTTCTTTCCCATCATCATACTGGCGGTGCCGTTCATAGACATGTTCTTTGCAGCACTGAGGCGGTATCGGAGCAATGTATCGCTCGTCAAGGCGGACAGGAGCCACCTCCATCATCGGCTGCAGAACCTCGGCTATACACATACCGAAAGTGTCGTACTGATCTACTTTATTGCGGTATTGTATTCCGGTGCGAGCATCATCCTCTACCTTTCCACAATTCCCGGGGCGATCATCATCATTCTGCTCCTTATTCTGACGACGGAGATCATTGTGGAGTCGACCAATCTGATCGATACAAACCAGAGGCCGGTACTGGATTTTGCCAGAAAACTGTTCCATCGTATCTTCCTATAGTCATTCCACGGCACTTTCGGCCCGGATCATGTCCAATGCTTCCAGACTGAAAGTGTCTTTTGTGATTTCCTGGACGCGTTCAAGGAACGATTCGGCATCGCTCTGCCTGACATGTACCGTATAGGTGACCTTGTCTGTATAGGCGGTATCCCTGATGATGATATCCGCCCCTTCCAGCTCATGTTCGAAGCGGTTCGTGTAGGTGTAGTCCATCGTAATCCTGTACGGCAGCACATCTATTTCAACCACTTTTCCTGCAGCATTCACAACGTCCGACGCACTCCCGGAATATGCACGGATCAGACCGCCCGCCCCCAGTTTTATACCGCCGAAGTATCGGGTCACTACGACGGTCACATTGTAGAGACTTTCTCTTTTCAGTACTTCAAGAATCGGTACACCTGCAGTTCCGGAAGGTTCACCATCATCATCCGCCTTCTGAATCAGTGCACTCTGTGTAATGATATAGGCACTGCAGTTATGGTTGGCGCCTTTATGCTCCAGTTTGACCGAGTCGATGAAAGTCTTCGCTGCCTGCTCGGTATCCGTACGTGCGATATGGGCGATGAATCTTGATTTGCTGATGACCATTTCAGTGGTTGTATCCACTCTGTTCATATACTGCTGTTCCATGTATGTTCACCTCTAGAAAATATAGTAACACATGGACGGAATCGATAGGGTTGTAGTAGACTGAATATTGAGTGTGAATGGTGAAATTGGAGGAACCAGTATGAAAATTGCGGTAGTAGTGGATTCAACATCCTACCTCCCAAGAGGTCTGAAAGAAAAATATGATATCCGTACCATCCCGCTGAACGTCATCATTGGCGAACAGTCGTATAAAGAGGGTGAAGATATAGACAATGAAACATTCTTCGACAGCATGCGTGAAATGGAGAAGCTGCCGAGAACGAGCCAGCCATCAATCGGCGATTATATCCTCTTGCTGGAATCCTTGAGGTCGGAAGGCTGTACTGATGTCATCAGTGTTCATCTTTCGAGCCAGATCAGCGGTACATATCAGAATGCGATGGCTGCGGGCCAGAGTGTAGAGGGCATCGAAGTCCACGCCATCGATTCTGAAATTGCATGCTATGTCCAGGGGTTCCTGGCACTTTATGCTGCACAGAATAAAGATCGGATGCCGCTCGATGATCTGCTTTTGCAGCTTGAGGAAATGAAACGGCGCAAGCATACGAATGCGTATTTCATAGTGGATACATTATCAAACCTCCAGAAGGGTGGGCGTCTGACGAACGCACAGGCGCTGATTGGCAGTCTGCTCAAAGTGAAGCCGATCCTCGAATTTCAAGACGGCAGAATTGTGCCATTCGAAAAGATACGGACAAAGAGGAAGGCCATGAAACGGGTGGAAGAAGTTTTCGCCGATGAGATGGCGCTTCATAAAGGCAAGCCTGTCACAGCTGTGGTCATCCACAGCAATGCTGAAAAAGAAGGACAGCAATGGATGGAAAGTTTGCAACAGCAGTATCCGGAGATCACCTTCAGGCTGAGCTACTTTGGGCCGGTGATTGCGACGCATCTTGGTGAGGGTGCACTCGGTCTCGGCTATACAACCTATGAGGTGGATACGGCATACTGAATAAGAGGTAGGGACGCAGCTATTTTTGCTGCGTCTTTTTTTATTACATTGAATAGGGAGACGATCAATGATACTGGATCATAGAGGAGATACCATATACAAAACTGCAGGCGTCGACGCGGAAGTGCCCCTGTGCCATCGGTGTGGCAACAGTTCAAAAAAGCACTTCTACAGCTACGATTCCCCACTTGACGGAAAACGTGTGACCTATTGCATGAAATGTGTCAGCCTTGGGCGCTCGGACAGTATGAAGCCAATCAGGTGCAGGCCGACTTCAAGAAGAAAGAGCGCCAGTCCATACCACTTGGATTTCGATCTCAGCAGCCAGCAGGCGTATGCTTCAGACCGTATCATGAAAGCACTCAGGTCAGGCAGGTCACTGCTGCTCTATGCTGTAACAGGTGCAGGAAAGACGGAGATGACGTTTCAGAGCATAGAATGGGCACGTTCGGAAGGTCTGAACGTGGCTTTCATCTCTCCAAGGATAGATGTAGTGAAGGAGGTGCATCTACGCCTTGGCCAGGCGTTTGCATCGAGTGACATCGATCTGATGTATGATGGTGTCAAACATGTCCACAACAACCATTTCACCGTGTGCACGGTGCATCAGCTGTTCAACTTCATCGATCACTTCGACTTCATCATCGTGGATGAGACCGATGCCTTCCCATTACCGGAAGATCCCATCCTCATGCAGGCCATCCGCCGCGCATCGACCAGCAAGGCGACTCTGATCTTCATGACAGCGACACCCTCCAGGCAGCTGATCCAGGAAGTGGGGGAAGAAGGCGTCATTACACTGCCGAGGCGATACCACGGTCAGGATCTGGCCATACCGAAGATGGTCTGGCATGATATACGGCGAGACCTCAACCGGGGCAGGGCACCACAAAAACTGATGAAGCTTATCAGAGACATCATTGAAGCAGGGCGTTACGTACTGATCTTCATTCCCGAGATTTCCATGATGGAGACACTGTTGAAAGTGGTCAGGGAAGTGTATCCTGCATCCGCATCGGTATATAGCGGGGACCCTGAAAGAACCAGCAAGGTTGAACAGATGCGGAATAAGGAGATCAGGGTGCTTCTGTCTACTACGATTCTCGAGCGGGGTGTCACTTTCGACCGGCTGGACGCAATCATCGTCCATGCAGAAATGTTCAATACGGAAAGTCTGATACAGATGTGCGGTCGGGTCGGCAGGAAACAGACAGATCCGGTGGGGAATATTTGGTTTTTTGCCCACTATCAGACTTCTGCCATCCGTCGCACATTCAGAACAATCCGCGGATTCAATGCAGCCCGGGTGGACACATGATCTGCTACTACTGTCACGAGGCACTTTTTGCCCAGATGGATATCATCAATCTGTTCAGGGCACAGGAGCCACTATGCGAAAACTGTCGGAAGGAAATTTCCAGGTGGCGGACCGGCAGGCGTTGTACATTTTGCCATCGGAGAATGACGGATGAGGAGTCAGAATGTCTCGACTGCGTGTTTCTTTCGGAACGATACCAGCCCCCGGGAAAGGTTACATGTCTGTTCGATTATAATGAAGTTTCCAAGATGCTGTTCCATCGGTATAAATTCATGGGAGATTGTGTCCTGGCGGAAGTAATTGCCATGTTTCTTCGGGATCGTTACGGGGAATATGATGTAATCACTCCAATTCCCATTTCCACAGCCCGCATGTTGGAGCGAGGATACAATCAGACGGCGATGGTCCTTGATGCTAAAGGCATCAAGTACGAAGAACTGCTCGGGACCAGTCGGATCAAGCGTCAGTCGGAACTCGGCAAAAATGCCAGAAGCCGCCAGGAGAATCCGTTTTTCATAAAGAAGGCGGCTGAAATTGAAGGCAGACGCATCCTCGTCGTTGATGATATATACACGACAGGCATTACAGTTCATCAGGCGATGGAGAAGCTCTACACATCAAGGCCTGCCGCCATCGATGTGTTAACGTTTTCAAAAGCGTGAGGATTTTGGTATACTGGGAATAGGAAGAATAACGTACTCAAGGAGGGGTTTCATCATGATCAGATGTGAAATTCGTGGAGAAAATATCGAGGTAACAGATGCAATCAGAAACCACATTGAGGAGAAGGTGGGCAAGTTGGAACGTTACTTCACAAACGCTCCGAACACGCATGCCCACGTCAACATCAAGACCTACAGTAATAAGAAGGCCAAAGTTGAAATCACAATCCCTATGAAAGATCTTACATTAAGAGCGGAAGAAAGACATGATGACCTCTATGCTGCTGTCGATCTGGTCATAGACAAACTGGAAAGGCAGATCCGCAAGCATAAGACGAAGATCAACCGTAAGTTCAGGGAAAAGAATCCTGAACAGGAATTCTTCGCAGCGCTTGAGGCGAATGCCAACGGCAAGCCTGAAGAGGATGTAGACGAAGGAATGGACATTGTACGCTCCAAGCAGTTCCAGCTGAAACCGATGGATTCCGAAGAGGCAGTACTGCAGATGAATATGCTTGGCCACGATTTCTTTATTTTCAACGATAGGGAAACAGAGGGTACAAGCATTGTCTATAAAAGAAATGATGGCAAGTATGGCCTGATTGAAACAAATTAGAAAGCCTGGCCCTGAACGGGTAACAGCAAAACCCTGACTGCATGCAGTCAGGGTTTTGGCGTGATGGCGATTCGTTTTATTTTTACCCTGTTTAATGCTATTATTATTAGATGAATTAACAGTGAGATACAGCGAGGGAGAGAAATCCATGGGTATTTTGGACAAAGTCTATGACGGCAATAAACGGGAGCTGCGCTCTCTCAAAAAGATTGCCGATAAAGTGGAAAGCTATAAAGAGGAAATCGCCAGGCTCAGTGATGAAAAACTGCAGGCGAAAACAGACGAATTCAAAAGCAGACTCAGTGAAGCCAAGGACGAAAAACAGCAGGATAAGCTTCTCGATGATATATTGCCCGAAGCATTTGCCACTGTAAGGGAAGCCGCCAAGCGGACGCTCGGACTGGAACCTTACCCGGTTCAGATCATGGGGGGTGTCACGCTGCATAAAGGCGACATTGCAGAGATGAAGACAGGTGAAGGTAAGACGCTTACAGCGACGATGCCTGTATACTTGAATGCATTGACCGGTGACGGTGTCCACGTCATCACAGTCAATGAATATCTATCCGCTACACAGATGGAGGAGATGGCGGTATTGTACAATTTCCTCGGACTGAGCGTCGGATTGAACCTGAATGCCAAAAACAGTGAAGAAAAGCGGGAGGCATTTGCTTCCGATATTACGTATACAACAAACAATGAACTTGGTTTCGACTATTTAAGGGATAACATGGTCACCTATAAGAAGGATCGTGTACTCAGAAAACTGAACTATGCCATCATTGATGAAGTCGACTCCATCCTGATCGATGAAGCACGTACGCCATTGATTATATCAGGGAAGGCAGACCAGTCGAATACGCAGTATATCCAGGCGAATGCATTCGTCAAGATGCTGAAGGAAGACGAAGATTTTACCTATGATATCAAGACCAAGAATATCCAGCTGAATGATGAAGGCATGGAAAAGGCGGAAAAGTGGTTCAAGGTGGACAACCTGTATGATGTGAAGCACGTCAATCTGCTCCACCATATCAATCAGGCGCTCAAGGCCCACTTCTCGATGCAGAACGATATCGATTATGTCGTGGAAGATGAAAAGATCGTCATCGTCGACCAGTTTACGGGACGTAAGATGAGCGGTCGCCGTTTCTCCGATGGTCTGCACCAGGCAATCGAAGCAAAAGAAGGCGTGGATATCCAGAACGAATCGAAAACAATGGCATCCATCACATTCCAGAACTTCTTCAGGCAGTTCAAAAAGCTTTCCGGCATGACAGGAACTGCAAAGACCGAGGAAGAGGAATTCCTGAACATCTATAATATGAAGGTGACGGTCATACCGACAAACCGTCCGATTGCAAGAACCGACCATACCGATAAGATCTACTCGACCAAGGAGAATAAATTCAAGCATGTTGTCGAAGAGGTGGTCGAGCGCCACCGTAATGGACAGCCGGTACTGATCGGTACAGTAGCAGTTGAGACAAGTGAATACATTTCCGAAATGCTCCGCAAAAAAGGCATCCGTCATAACGTCCTTAACGCAAAGAACCATGGAAGGGAAGCGGAGATCATCGCCAGTGCCGGCAAGAAGGGCGCGGTGACCATAGCGACCAATATGGCAGGACGCGGTACGGATATCAAGCTCGGGGACGCGGTCAAGGAGGCTGGCGGACTTGCAGTCATCGGTACCGAACGCCATGAGTCCAGACGTATAGATGACCAGCTCCGTGGACGTTCAGGGCGTCAGGGGGACGTCGGTGTCAGTACATTTTATCTGTCTCTTGAAGATGACCTGATGAGACGTTTTGGATCCGAACGCATGCAGAATACGATGCAGCGTCTCGGAATGGCAGAAGAGGAACTGACATCGAAAATGATTTCAAGAGCAGTTGAATCCGCGCAGAAGCGAGTGGAAGGCAACAACTTCGATGCCCGTAAAAGACTGCTCGAATACGATGATGTATTGAGACGCCAGAGGGAAATCATCTATCAGGAAAGAAATGAGATCATCGATAAGGAAGATGTCCGTGACCAGCTTATGGGCATGATAGAATCTTCCATCGAGCGTACGGTCAGCTACTATATACTGGATGATGAAGAACTGACGGACTACGAACAATTCATCCGGACAGTCAAAGATACGTATCTGACTGAAGAAGACATCGAAATCACCGATGTCAGAGGCAAAGAGAATGAAGAGATTGCCACGCTGATCCTTGGTAAGGTCGATAGCGAGCTGACAGCAAAGGAAGAAAAGCTCGGCACGGAAAGAATGAGGCTGTTCGAGCGTATGATGATGCTGCGCACAATCGACCAGAAATGGGTGGAGCATATCGACAGCATGGATCAGCTCAGAACAGGCATCCATCTCCGTTCCTACGGACAGATCAACCCGCTGCGTGAATATCAGAACGAAGGGCTGCAGATGTTCGAGGACATGCTGGTGTCCATCGAGGATGATACGGCCAGATATGTTCTGAAGACGGAAGTGAAGTCAGACGAGGAAATCAAGCGGGAACAGGTCATCTCAAAAGGTGAGATGCAGGCTGGTGACAGCAAGGAAAAGGTCAAGAAGGGCCCGGTCAAAAAAGAAATGCGAATCGGTCGCAATGACCCCTGTCCATGCGGTTCAGGAAAAAAATACAAGAATTGCCACGGTAAATAGACGAAAGAGGGATAATTATGGAATTGCACGAGATAAGACATTTCATCGCAGATATGCACGGGAAACTCGATGACTTCAGGGGGTCTCTTTGACTTAGAGGAAAAAGAGACGCAAATCAGGGAATATGAGGAAACAATGTCCGATCCAAGCTTCTGGAACAATCAGGAGGAAGCCCAGCAGGTCATCGACAGAAATAACAACCTGAAAAAGGTGGTCGATGAGTTCCGCGGCATCGAAGCGGCAGTGGAGGATATTGAAGTATCCCATGAGCTGTTGAAAGAGGAGACGGATGAAGATATGCACCTGAGTTTGGAAGAGAATGTCGGGCAGGTCAAGGCCAGAATCGAAGCATTTGAACTGAACATCCTGCTCAACAGTGAACACGATGCACTGAATGCCATCCTTGAACTGCATCCGGGAGCAGGGGGAACCGAATCCCAGGACTGGGCGCAGATGCTGCTCAGAATGTATCAGCGCTATGCCGACCAGCAGGGCTTCAGAGTGGAAACTCTGGATTACCAGTCCGGCGATGAAGCAGGAGTTAAAAGTGTCACACTGCTGATCAAGGGACTGAACAGCTATGGACTGCTCAAGGCGGAAAAGGGGGTTCACCGTCTGGTGCGTATTTCTCCATTCGACTCATCCGGCAGACGCCATACTTCTTTCGTATCATGTGAAGTGACGCCTCAGTTTGAAAATACCGATATCAAAATAGAGATAAAGCCGGAAGATATCAGCGTCGACACATACCGTGCGAGTGGTGCCGGTGGACAGCACGTCAATACAACCGATTCTGCGGTCCGTATCACCCACCACGCGACCGGCATCGTCGTCACATGCCAGAACGAACGCTCGCAGATCAAAAACCGCGATCAGGCCATGACGATGCTCAAATCCAAATTGTATCAGCGCCAGCTGGAAGAGCAGCAGGCTGAAATCGATGCGATTAAAGGTGAACAGAAGGAAATCGGATGGGGCAGCCAGATACGTTCCTATGTATTCCATCCGTATTCCATGGTCAAGGACCATCGTACAAATGTAGAAAGCGGCAATACCGATAAAGTGATGAATGGAGATATCGGTCCTTTCATCAATGCCTACCTGCGATCCACAATGGATGAAAACTAAAAACTTCCATCAAATGCCTGTCCCTTCGGGGGTGGGCATTTCTATTTTATATTGAAAATGGCACAGAGCAATGTGGCGTTCTGAAAAATTATGGACATGCACCATAAGAAATTGTGATTTTTCATTAATGTGGACGATATGGTTTAAACACTTTATGCTTTGGGGTATGGTGCTAATATAGGACGAATGCAACAGCTGGAACATGAAGCTGTCCATAAGGATGCATTGGGTCAATGAAGGTTATTCAACTGAAGATCAGCATATTGTGATGTTGACGTATTTACTTAGCCTGATATGTGCAGGCAGACGAGGGAACCCAAATTAGCGAGGAGAGATTAGATGAAAAAGCTATGGATGATGATGAGTTTAGCAATGGTGCTTGTACTTGGTGCATGTGGAGGCGATTCTGCCGATGAAGGTACAGAGCCTGACAGTGTGGATGATGCGGGTGAAGGTGCAAGTGAACAGTCTGGAGACGACACTGCCACAGAATCTTCAGAAGAAAGTTCCGAGGAAGCTTCTACTGAAGAAGGATCCGACGAGTCATCCGAGTCGGGAGCAGATGCAGCAGATTCGGAACTTGCAATGGAAGTCTATCAGAACAACAGCTGTGTTCAGTGTCATGGTGAAAATATGGAAGGCGCTTCAGGTCCTGACCTTACAGATGTCGGCAATAGACTTTCCGAGGACGAAATCCGCAGTGTAATTGAAGAAGGCCCAGGCGCCATGCCGGCTGGACTGGTTACAGATCAGGAGGAACTCGATGCCGTTGCACAATGGTTGGCTTCCCAGACAGGGGAGTAGTAATGTTACAAATCTTTCTGCAACTTTAACCCTATGAGGGGAATGTCGCATTCATACGGCAATGAAAAACCGGCTGAGCAAGGCGCTCAGCCGGTTTTGATTTGTATATACATAATAAATCTGCAAGTATTACAGTGTATTTCAGTCATTTCGTTTATATTACAAGTGGGTTACAAACACCCACAGAGTATTTTTTGTGTGCTATAGTGTGGAACGTAATCACAAAGACATGAATTAACACATTCTTAACTATATATACAGTACCCGGTCGGGTCATAATATAAACAATAAATTTACCAAGGGTTTTAAGAAAATTAGGAGGAATTACTTACTATGAAGAAAACATTGCTATCAGTTGCAACAGTAACTGCACTTACAGGCATAGCGTCAAACAATATTTCTGCAGCAGAATATACGGTACAGAATGGTGACACACTCTGGGGTCTTGCAAATGAAAGTGGCACATCCGTATCTACACTTAAAGAAGTAAACGGTCTTTCAGGAGATCTTATCTTCCCTGGAGACGTAGTTGAACTTGATGCTGAAGAAAAAGCAGCTGAAGAGGTAGAGGTAGTTGAAGAAACTGGTAACGGTACATATGTTATCGAACCTGGAGATACACTTTTCGAAATTGGACAGAAATTCAATGTCGACTATCATGAAATCATGGAATGGAACAACCTTTCCTCTGATCTGATCTATGCTGGCAAAACTTTGATCGTAGCTGCAAGCGCAGCACCGGCAGTCGAGGAAGCACCGGCAGTCGAGGAAGCACCGGCAGTCGAGGAAGCACCGGCAGTCGAGGAAGCACCGGCAGTTGAAGAAGCACCAGAAGTTGAAGAAAACCAAGTAGTTGAAGAAAACCAAGTAGTTGAAGCAGCACCGGCAGTTGAAGAAACTGTAGAAACTGCACAGGAACAGCCATCTGCCCCTGCAGCTCAGAACAACAATCAGGCAGCACAAGCGGCAGCTGAACAACGTGCAGCTGAGCAAAGAGCAGCAGAACAGGCTGCAGCAGAACAAGCTGAAGCTGAACGTCAGCAAAGAATCGAACAGCGTCAGGCTGAGCAGGAAGCAGCAGAGCAACAGCAGGCTGAGCAAGCACAGACACAACAGGTTTCCACTGGTGGTAACGCAGCATCTGTTGCACACTCTGTAGCAGCTGGGAAATCCTACGTATACGGCGGCAATTCTGCAACTGCAGTAGACTGCTCAGCATTCGCTCAGCAGTTCATGAAAGCTTACAAAGGCAAGAGCCTTCCAAGAACTGCAGCGGCTCAGATGTCTGCAGGTACACAAGTTTCCAATCCACAGCCTGGTGACCTTGTATTCTTCAATGGTGGTTCCCACGTTGGAGTCTACATCGGCAATGGCCAGATGGTTGATGCACTCAACCCATCAGCAGGTGTTGGACAACGTTCAGTAAGCTACGTACACGGTACAGTCGACGGATACTTCAGATACTAATATATATGAAATCTTCAAGGTCAGAACTCTGTTCTGGCCTTTTTGCATGTCTGAACAATGTAAGCATCGGGATGTTATGTTAAACTAGGCTAAATAAATAATAAGGTATGTTGAAAGATGAAAAAGAAAAGTGTACTTATAATACTTGTACTAGCTGTGTTCTTCCTGATTGTCGGTGCGGGTATTGCTGCGGTGATCAATATGTCTGAAGAAGGTCTCAGGGAACAGTCGCTAGAAACCCTGCAGAATTCCGAAGGCCGGGACAACCACCACGCAGTCGGCATGAATATAATGGAGGAACAGGTGGAAGGTATCATCAATGACTCCGAATCTCTCGGATTGATCATCCGCTCCAATGAAGTGACTGTAATCAATTTTTTCGCTTCATGGTGTGATCCATGCCGAAGGGAAACACCGGAGCTGAATGAATTTTATCAGTCTCATCAGGGTGAACCGGTAGAAATTGTCGGCATCAATGTCGATGACAAGGCAGCCAACAGGGATGCCTTTCTGGAGGAATTTGATGTCCAATATCCGATATATGAGTTTTCAGATGAATCAGCATCCATCGATGCTTTCAAAATCAATCTGATGCCGACCACCTTTTTCGTAGATCAGGAAGGTGAGGTCATCAGAGCCTATATCGGCGAAGTGGAACAGAAACTGATCAATAACTATATCAATTACGTCAAGGAGGAATCCTAATGGGTGTTCACCAGTATTTTAAAAGCTTGAACGATCTGGAAAAGCTGATCCGGTGTCCGGGAAAATTCAAATATCAGGAACACAATGTTGCGGCGCACTCTTTCAAAGTGACAAAGATTGCGCAGTACCTGGGTACAGTGGAGGAGCATCATGGCAGTGAAATCGACTGGAAGAGTCTGTACGAAAAAGCATTGAATCATGATTACCCTGAAATTTTTACAGGAGATATCAAGACGCCGGTCAAGTACGCTTCCGGGGAACTCAACACACTTTTCAAGGAAGTGGAGGAGAGCATGACAAGCCGCTTCATCGAGGAAGAGTTTCCACCGGAATACCAGGCAATCTATATGAAGCGTCTGCAGGAAGGGAAGGATGGCACACTGGAAGGACAGATTTTGTCTGTAGCAGATAAGATCGATCTGCTTTATGAGTCCTTTGGTGAGATCCAGAAGCGTAATCCCGAACCTCTGTTTTTTGAAATATACGAGATGTCGCTGATTACGATTAAAAAATTCTCCCACCTTGTCTGCGTTCAGGATTTCCTTGAGAACATACTTACAGACATGCTGAAAGAGCGGTTCATACCAAAAACTGAACTGATGGATATTACAGAATCCATCATGGACAAGGAGATCTGATGAATGGCGCTATACTGGTATATGATGGCCATGGTCGTTCCAGCGGTTACTGTTGTGGTTTTTGCACGATTGACACGCAATAAGTTCATTGCCGTTCTATTAACATTCGTCATTTTCGGCGTGTCGATATATCGAGGGTTCTATCATTCGGAATGGGTCATTTTCATTGATGCCCTTTCCATAGTCATCGGTTATATGCTGGTGGAAATCTTTCAAGTAGATCAAATAGATGAAGAATAGAAATAACCGAACAAATGTTTGTTATTTCTATTTTTATTTTGTAGAATAGTGTGTGAGTAAAAAATGGGGGAAGAGTTGAATGGCAAAATTTGAAGTCGTTTCCAAATTCAAACCAGCGGGCGATCAGCCTAAAGCGATAAAAGAACTGACAGAACAGATCAAATCCGGCAACAGGCACCAGACACTCCTTGGGGCGACAGGTACCGGGAAAACATATACGATGAGCAAGGTGATTGAGGAGGTCGGCAAACCGACACTGATAATCGCGCATAACAAAACACTTGCCGGACAGCTGTACAGCGAGTTCAAGGAATTTTTTCCGAACAACCGGGTAGAGTACTTCGTCAGCTATTACGACTATTATCAGCCGGAAGCCTATGTGCCGCAGACGGATACATTCATTGAGAAGGATGCACAGATCAACGATGAAATAGACAAGCTGCGCCACTCCGCCACAAGTTCACTTTTTGAAAGGGATGATGTCATCATCATCTCCTCCGTCAGCTGCATATACGGCCTCGGTAATCCGGAAGAATATAATGATATGGTAGTGAGTGCGCGTGTCGGCATGCAGATGGATCGCAATGAATTTCTGCGCAAGCTGGTGGATGTCCAGTATGCACGTAATGATATTGATTTTAGACGAGGAACATTCAGGGTAAGAGGAGATATAGTGGAAGTATTTCCAGCTTCAAGGGATGAGCAATGTATCCGTGTCGAGTTTTTCGGTGATGAAATCGACCGCATTCGGGAAGTGAATCATCTGACAGGTGAAGTGATGGCGGAAAGGGAGCATTTTGCAATCTTCCCGGCCTCCCACTTCGTTACGCGTGAAGAGAAGATGAGAGTGGCCATCGAACGGATCGAAAAGGAACTGGAAGAACAGCTTAAGATTCTGCGCGATGACAACAAGCTGCTTGAAGCGCAGCGTCTTGAACAGCGGACCAACTATGATCTTGAAATGATGCGGGAGATGGGATTCTGTTCAGGTATAGAAAACTACTCGCTCCACCTCACTTTGCGTCCGATGGGATCGACACCTTACACACTGCTCGACTACTTTGATGATTTTCTGATCATGATAGATGAATCCCATGTAACGGTACCGCAAATACGAGGCATGTACAACGGTGACCAGGCAAGGAAGAAAGTACTGGTCGATCATGGTTTCAGACTGCCGAGTGCGCTCGATAACCGCCCGCTCAAGTTTGAGGAGTTCGAATCGAAAGCTACCCAGCTGCTCTATGTATCCGCCACACCAGGACCATATGAAATGGAGCGCACTGAAAAGATGGTCGAACAGATCATCAGACCGACGGGTCTGCTCGATCCGACAATCGATGTGCGTCCATCCGAGCATCAGATCGATGACCTGCTTGAAGAAATCGTTGCACGTTCAGAGAAAGATGAACGCGTACTGATTACAACATTGACGAAGAAGATGTCTGAGGATCTGACAGCCTATCTGAAAGAATCCGGCATCAAGGTGCAGTATCTGCACTCTGAAATCAAGACGCTCGAACGTATAGAGATCATCCGTGAACTGCGTATGGGAACTTATGACGTACTTGTCGGCATCAACCTGCTCCGTGAAGGGATAGACATCCCTGAAGTATCACTCGTTGCGATACTGGATGCTGATAAGGAGGGCTTCCTGCGCTCCAGCCGTGCCCTGGTCCAGACCATCGGCCGTTCCGCCCGTAACAGCAGCGGTCACGTCATCATGTATGGTGACAAGATCACCGACTCCATGAGGTATGCACTGGATGAGACCGCGCGGCGACGAGAAACACAGCTGGCATATAATGAAGAGCATGGCATTACGCCACAGACCATCCAGAAGGAAATCCGTGATAGCATCAGTGCTCAGGTTGAAGTGAAGGAAGACAGGGATGAAAAAGACGGCAGCACACGCAAAAAAGCGAAGATGACGAAGAAGGAAAGAGAAAAGGTAATGGCTCAGCTGGAGAAAGATATGAAGCAGGCCGCAAAAGACCTCGACTTCGAAACAGCTTCGGAGCTGAGAGATGCATTATTTGAACTGAAAGCAGAAGGGTGATCATTTTTGAAAAATAAAAATATCAGCATCAGAGGCGCCAGACAGCATAATCTCAAAAATATCAACGTCGATATTCCAAGGGACCAGCTCGTTGTGATGACAGGATTGTCGGGTTCCGGCAAATCATCACTTGCGTTCGATACAATCTATGCTGAAGGGCAGCGGCGATATGTGGAATCACTGAGTGCCTATGCCAGACAGTTTCTTGGACAGATGGAGAAGCCGGACGTCGATTCCATTGAAGGATTGTCTCCTGCCATCTCCATCGATCAGAAGACGACAAGCAACAACCCGCGTTCGACGGTATCGACAATTACGGAAATCTATGATTACCTGCGTCTGCTCTATGCACGTGCAGGAACACCGTACTGCCCGATTCACGGTATAGAAATTACATCACAGACCATCCAGGAGATGGTCGATCAGGTCATGACCCTGCCCGAGCGGTCGAAAATCCAGGTGCTTGCTCCCATTGTCAGAGGCAGAAAAGGCATGCATGAGAAGATTTTCGAACAGCTTGCGAAGGAAGGCTATGCACGTGTCATCGTTGATGGCGAAATGTACGATATCGAATCTGTTCCCGAACTGACGAAGAATAGGAAGCACAGCATAGATGTCGTTATCGACCGGCTCGCTGTACGCGAAGGCATCGAATCCCGTCTCAGTGACTCGATGCAGACTGCGCTTGAAAAAGGTGAAGGGAATGTCACTGTCAATGTGATCGATGGTGAAGATATGCATTTCTCCGAGCATTTCTCCTGTCCGGAGTGCGGATTTACCGTTTCCGAAATGGAGCCGAGACTATTCTCATTCAATGCACCTTATGGCGCATGTCCTGATTGTGATGGCCTTGGAATAAAAATGGCTGTGGATGAACGGCTGGTCATCCCGGATCCTTCACTGACACTCGAGGAAGGTGCGCTGAACCCTTGGCAGCCGATCAGTTCCGACTATTATCCGACACTGCTCAAACAGACTTGTGAACACTTCGGGATTGATATGCAGAAGCCTTATAAAAACCTGACGAAGAAGGAAAAAGACATCATCCTGTTTGGTTCAAAAGGCGAAATGATCAGCTATACATTCAATCAGAGCAATGGTGTTGCCCGTCAGCGCAAAATGCCGTACGAGGGCATCATCAACAATATCGAGCGCAGATACAAGGAAAGTCCCTCCGAATATACACGGGATGTCATGAGCAGATATATGAGAGAGATCGAGTGTAAGACGTGCACGGGCTACCGTCTTAATGCAGAAGCGCTGGCAGTCAAAGTCGATGGCCGCCATATCGGAAAAGCAGTCGATGAGCCCGTCAAAGAGGCACTCCAGTTCTTTACAAATCTTGAGCTGTCCGAAAAGAATCGTCAGATTGCCGCCCCGATTCTGAAGGAGATCAATGAACGTCTGACTTTCCTTTATAATGTTGGGCTCGACTATCTGACACTCAACCGGCGCAGTGGAACACTTTCCGGTGGTGAAGCGCAGCGCATCCGGCTGGCGACCCAGATCGGATCCAGATTGAGCGGCGTGCTCTATATTCTCGATGAACCTTCAATCGGCCTGCACCAGCGGGACAATGATCGCCTGATCAGTACACTGAAGGACATGCGGGATCTCGGCAACACGCTCATTGTCGTAGAACATGATGAAGACACCATGCTCGCAAGCGATCATCTTATCGACATCGGCCCCGGCGCCGGTGAACATGGTGGACAGATCATGTCGCAAGGGACTCCGGAAGAAGTGATGAACGACGATAATTCCATCACAGGACAGTACTTGAGCGGCAAAAAGAAGATACCGCTGCCTGAGACATACAGGAAGCCCGATATGAAGCGGAGCCTTGAAATAAAAGGTGCCAAAGAGAACAACCTGAAAAACGTCAACGTCAAGATACCGCTGTCTGTACTGAATGTCGTAACAGGTGTATCGGGTTCAGGGAAAAGTACACTGATCAATGAAATCCTGTACAAGGGCCTGCATACGAAGCTGTATAAATCGAAGCATATACCGGGTGAGCACAAGGAGATCAAAGGTGCTGAAAACATCGAAAAGATCATCGATATCGACCAGTCGCCGATCGGTCGTACACCGCGGAGCAACCCGGCAACCTACACTGGGGTATTCGATAACATACGCGATGTATTTGCACAGACCAATGAAGCAAAAGTCCGCGGCTATCAGAAGGGACGCTTCAGCTTCAATGTCAAAGGTGGACGATGCGAAGCCTGTCGAGGCGATGGCATCATCAAAATCGAAATGCATTTTCTTCCGGATGTATTCGTACCATGTGAAGTCTGTGACGGAAAACGTTATAATAGAGAGACACTGGAAGTGAAATATAAAGATAACAGCATTGCAGATGTACTGGCAATGACAGTGGAGGAAGCATACTACTTCTTTGAAAACATGCCCAAGATCAAACGCAAGTTCAAAACACTGCTCGATGTCGGACTGGGTTATGTCCGTCTTGGACAGCCTGCCACAACCTTATCCGGTGGAGAGGCGCAGCGCGTAAAGCTGGCTTCCGAGCTGCATAAGCGTTCTGACGGAAGGTCGCTCTATATATTGGACGAACCGACGACAGGACTGCATTCGGAGGATATCGGCAAGCTGATCACAGTCATCCAGAGACTTGTAGACAATGGGGATACAGTCATTGTCATCGAGCACAATCTGGATGTCATCAAAGTGGCGGATCATATTACCGACCTTGGTCCCGAAGGTGGCGACGGCGGTGGCACGATTGTCGTGAATGGTCCCGTAAAGAAAGTCATGGCAGAAGCGGACAGCTACACAGGCTATCATCTAAAAAAATGGTTGGAGAGAAACCATCAGGGGGATTGAAATGGATAACAAAGACCGCATTTTGAAAATGCTGGAAGAAGGCAAGATTACATCTGAAGAGGCAGTCCGTCTCTTGGACGCAATAGAATCCAAGTCGGATACGGGCCAGACTTCCTACCAGCAGCAAGCAGATGCCGGGCACAAAAGCAGCCGTCGCCAGACGAGCGACGGACAGAAAGACGTTTTCCAGCAGTTCGTAAATGAGTTTCAGAAATATGTCAATACTGATAAGGCCAACGAAGCGTTCAACCAGGTCAAGAACAAAATGGGGAGTCAGAAGCAGACTGCACAAGTTTACAAGACTTTTGAAAAGGCATTCGATAATGTCAAGAACAGTACAATCGATTCGATGTTCACACAGGGGTCGAAGAACCGCCTGATTGAAACAGTTGAAGACAGCTACTCCAATATATCCGTCGATATTACCAACGGTAATGTCAAAGTGGTGCCGACAGACAAGGTGACCACCGCAAAATTTGAAGTGACACCGTTCTATCGCAAGCTTGATAATGACAGAAACTACTTCCAGGACATCATCTGTGAAGTAAAGAATGATGAACTCCTCATCGTATCCGATATACGTGCGGCAAGGGTCAATGTGGAACTACACGTCAACCCTTCCATCATCAATCGGCTGATCGTATCCGGCTCGAACGGCAATGTCAGCATCCAAGGTCAGGAATTCAGTGATCTGACAGTGGACCTTCTGAATGGCAATATCGAGCTCGATGCAGTTGCCAGCAACAATGCATTCGTCCGTACTTCAAGAGGCAATATTGATGTAAGCGGAGGCGCACACGGTGCACTCGAATTGATTTCCATGCTCGGTACGGTCAATACCGAGACGCTCAATGCGCAGGACGTTACTGTATCATCCAACGGTTCAGTGAACATCTCCCTGCAGGGACAGACGGAGTCTGCAACCATCAATGCGAATATGGGCAGCATCAACATCAATGTACCTCATGACCGTGCACTGGAAGGCAGACTGAGCACAGTCGTCGGCCAGATCAACTATCCGCCTGATCTGGATGTCAGGTTCATGAAGTCGCAGGATATCGGCTTCAAGGAGCTCATGCTTGTGAACCAGTCGGACGACAAGGCAATGCTTCTCGAAGTGGGTACCAAGTTCGGCAGTGTTACACTGCACCGAAGCTGATATCATAGCAGAAAAACCTGGCACACTCGAGTGTGCCAGGTTTTTCTGCATTTCCGATCTACTGCTGTACTGTTTCAAATGTGGCTGCGATGTGAAGGAAAAAACAAATCCGTGCGAATTGACCCATCTTTACAACCCGATATATTGAAAAAGATTTTACGATTCTTTATAGTTGAGGTAATAAATCACCGAGGTGACCGAATGCTTACAGTAAAAAAAATCATAGATAAATTCAATTTGAAGATCATCTCCGGTAACGAAGGCATCGATAAGGAGATCGTCAATATAGATGTATCACGGCCTGGGCTTGAAGTGGCTGGGTATTTCTCCCACTATTCATCTGACAGGGTACAGGTGCTTGGAATGACAGAAACATCCTTCTTCAAGCGGATGCTGACAGAGGAGGAACGGGAGGACCGTTCGAAGCGCCTATGCCGCAAGGAGACACCATGCATCATCGTGACACGTGATCTCGGCGCGCCATTGGAACTGATCGAGGCGTGCAACCAGACGCACATCCCATTGCTTATCACAGAAGACAACACGACGAACTTCATCAGCCGCATGTCGAACTTTCTTGAAAAGGCGCTTGCTCCGGAGACGAACATGCATGGAGTACTGGTCGACATATACGGTATCGGAGTACTGATCACCGGTGAAAGTGGTGTCGGTAAAAGTGAGACTGCCCTTGAACTTGTGAAGAACGGGCACCGTCTTGTGGCAGATGATAATGTCGAAATCAAGGAAGTTTCGAAAAATGTACTGATGGGCTCTGCGCCGCCGCTGATTCGTAATCTTCTGGAGATACGCGGACTTGGTATCATCAATGTCATGACGCTTTTTGGTGCCGGCAGTATTCTTGAAGAGAAACGCGTCATGCTCAATGTCAATCTCGAAACTTGGGAATCCGGGAAAACGTATGAACGTCTCGGTCTGGATCAGAAGAAGCTGCATATTCTCAATTCGGAAGTTGATCAGAAGACAATCCCGATCCGTCCCGGCCGAAGTCTGGCAGGCATCATAGAAGTAGCGGCAATGAACCATCGCATGCAGCATATGGGGTACGACGCCGCCCAGGAATTCAATGATAGATTGAACAGGCAGATTCAAGTCAACGGGGGAATGATTGATGATCTATAACACACCGCCACTGAGTCCGGTCGCATTGGAGTTCGGACCGCTCAGCATCTACTGGTACGGTATCATCATCGCTTCGGGCATGCTGCTCGGCTACTTTTTCGCCAACCGTGAAGCAGATAGGAAAGGGCTTCCTGAAGGCCTGTTCATGGATCTGATGTTCTATATCATCATCGCCTCCATTGTCGGCGCGAGACTCTATTATGTCGTATTCCAGTGGGACTATTACAGTCAGAACCCATTGGACATCATCATGGTGAATGAAGGTGGCATGGCAATCCACGGCGGATTGATCGGCGGTTTCCTTGCAGGTATCATCTATGCCCGCATCAAAGGCTTCAGCTTTTTCCAGCTCGCTGATATTGCTGCACCAAGCATCATACTGGGCCAGGCGATCGGACGCTGGGGGAATTTCATGAACCAGGAGGCGCATGGTGGAGAAGTTTCACGGGAATTTCTCGATTCACTGCTACTTCCTGACTGGATCATCAATCAGATGTACATAGATGGTGCATACTACCATCCGACTTTCCTATACGAATCGATCTGGAGCATCGTCGGCTTCGTCCTTCTGATACTGATTCGTCCGAAGCTTGCAATCGGACAGACCATCCTGCTTTATTTGATCTACTACTCTGTGGGACGTTTCTTCATCGAAGGCATGCGTACGGATAGTCTGATGATCGGGGAGAGCCTGCGCACAGCCCAGTTCATTTCAATTCTGCTGGTTATTGCTGCAGCAGCAGTGTGGATCTACCGCAGTATGAAGTACAAGCTGCCGAAGTATGGTGAAACAGAAGGCGTATATAAAGGAAGATGATACATGAGAAGAGTGAAGAGAGTGAAAGCGGGTGGCATAAATCCGCTATGGCATATGTATCGTACAATATCCAGGTTCAAAGTCGCTAAAAACTTCATTGTAATCGAGGTCGGCCGCTACTGTCCTTCGACGAAATGGAAGCACCGGCTGTATACGAACCTTCTTGGAATGAAGCTCGAAGACAACGTATCGCTTGCCTTCAAAGCGATGCCTGATCTTATGTATCCGGAGCGCATCCACATTGGCAAAAACAGTATAATCGGTTATAATACAGTAATATTGACGCATGAATATCTGGTGGATGAGTACAGGGTCGGAGATGTACGCATCGGGCATGATACCATGGTCGGAGCGAATGTCACCATTCTGCCGGGTGTGGTCATCGGAGCTCACGCAGTCATCGGAGCGGGCAGTGTCGTGTCCAAAGATGTGCCCGATCATTCAATCTGCTATGGCAACCCGCTTATAGTAAGGAGTAGGAATAATGAATAGGAAAGTGATTCCCTTTGATCAGAATGGAGAATTCCATTTTAATCAGGGACTGAAAAAAACTGAACAGAATAAGAAGCATGCGGCACTGAAAAGTTTTCAGAAGGCCTATGAGCTCGATCAGAATAATCTGGCCTACCTTTCCCAGTACGCATACCTGCTTGCTGAAAATGGACGTGGAGCAGAAGCTGAACATATATTGATAAATGCCTTCATTCAGCATCAGTATGATGCTGAATTTTATTTTATATTGAGCCAGCTCTATACGATCATGAACGATCCGAACAAGGCTTTCCTGTTTGGGGTGGAGTATGTAAAATATGAACCCGACTCAGGTTATGATGAAGAGCTCGAGCAGATGTTCGAGGTGAGCATACAGGATGAGGATGAAGTGGAGCGTGAAGCGACCCGTTTTACCGGCCAGCATCTGTTCCAGCATCTTTTCATGAATGCACGGATCGAAGAGGCGCTCGACTACCTCAACACAATTCCCGTGTCCATCCAGGAGGAGAGGGAGTTCCGCAACCAGAAGGCGATGGCTGCTTTGTTCCTGAACCGCTTTGAAGAGGCACATGAACTGCTTGAGCAGCTGCTCAAGGAAGATCGGACGGATATGCATGCACTGAGCCATATGACACTTCTCTACTATCATACAGGAGAAGAGGAGAAGTACCAGGCTTTCCTGAAGAAGCTGGAAGTAGTCCAGCCGCTTGATGATGATGCAAGGTTCAAGGTTGGTCTGGTGCTTAATTTCCTGCAGCAGTACGAACGCTCCTATGAACTGCTCTTCCCACTCTATAAGAATCAGGTGTTCATCAGCTTCCAGCTGCTGCATGCCCTGAGTCATGCAAGCTATCATATCGGACATGTGGAGGAATCGCATATGTTCTGGGATAGGATGCAGACATTCCATCAGGTGAATGAAATGCACAGTCCATGGCAGCGCCATGAGGCGACAGCACGTATTACAGAACTGGAAACGGAATATCTGAAAGATGATGATCCTTACAGACGACTGCTCGGACTGTACAAGATCTACAATATCGTACCGCGTGATGCCATACTTGGCCATGAGGTATGGGACACTATCGAATCACTCGAGGATTATGAAAAGCTCTATATTTCATTTCTATTCCAGGGTCTCAAGCTGGTCCGGCTCGGGCGCATGCATAAAGGCCTCGAGGCCATGAGGAAAGCAGGATATGAAAATGAGGACGACCAGCTGGCCTGGATAGAGACGTTCCATACATTGTACGACAGCAAGGTGGAGCTTGAGGATATCAGCGCATTCACAGCCGCTACCCTGTATTTCCATCAGCGCGGCAGAAAAATCACCAAGCGGTCGCTTGTCGATAATTTCGATACGAGTCTGTACAGGTTGAACAAGGCGCTTGAGGCTGTCAGGCAGATTTGATGAAAATTGACTCGAATTTCTATATAATATTTTAGAGTCGATATAGAAGAAAAGGAGTTTTGTCTCATGACTGAAGAAAATATCTACGATGTCGTCATCATTGGTGCAGGACCGGCAGGAATGACAGCAGCTGTCTATGCTTCCCGTGCCAACTTGAAAACGGTCATGCTGGAACGCGGCATGCCGGGCGGACAGATGGCAAACACGGAAGAAGTGGAGAACTTCCCTGGATTCGATTTTATTACAGGGCCGGAACTTTCCACCAAGATGTTCGAGCACTCCCAAAAATTTGGTGCCGAATATAAATATGGAGATCTCAAATCTGTTGAAGACCATGGAGAATTCAAAGTACTGAAAACAGGCAGTGAAGAAATCCGCACGCGTGCGGTCATCATTACAACAGGTGCTGAATACAAGAAGGTCGGTGTCGAAGGTGAAGATACTCTCGGCGGGCGCGGTGTCAGCTACTGTGCTGTATGTGACGGCGCATTCTTCAAAGAGAAGGAGCTGGTTGTCATCGGTGGCGGTGACTCAGCAGTGGAAGAGGGCGTCTTCCTGACCAAATTCGCCAGCAAAGTGACGATTGTCCACAGGAGGGATCAGCTGCGTGCGCAGAAGATCCTTCAGGACCGTGCGTTCAAAAATGATAAGATCGATTTCATCTGGGATACGGAAATCCAGGCCATCAATGGTGAGAGCAGAGTTGAGAGTGTAACTCTGCTTGATAAGAACACTGGCTCCGAGTACGACTTCAAGGCAGACGGTGTCTTTGTATATGTCGGTATGAAACCTCTGACGGCACCGTTCGAAGACCTGGGTATACTGAATTCACTCGGATACGTGGAGACGAATGATGAAATGGAAACTGCCATACCGGGCATCTTTGCAGCCGGTGATGTGCGCAATAAGACGTTGCGCCAGATTGTCACTGCAACTGGAGACGGCAGCATCGCCGCCCAGAATGTCCAGCATTATATCGAGCACCTCGCAGACATGCAGGAAAGCAAATAACCACCTCCCCAGGTCTCTTCCTGGGGAATTTTTTTGTCATCCTCATAAGCCGGGGAATGAAAGGCAGCGTCCAGCATGGGGATCATATAATATTGCTACAAAGCTTCTGACATGATTTAATTAATAGAAAGCACACATAAATTACTTAAGGGGACGTGGGCCAATGAAGCAGTTGATTATTGTAACAGGAATGAGCGGTGCCGGAAAATCTGTAGCCATCGAAGCACTGGAGGATATGGGATACTTCTGCATCGATAATCTGCCTCCCATTCTGCTTCAGAAAGTGGTCGAACTGATGGAGACGACAGACGGCCAGATGGACCGTGTCGGTCTTGGCATCGATCTGAGAGGAAAGGAGTTCTTCGACCGTCTTGTTGCAGAGATTGAAAAGCTGAGGGACCACAGCGACCTCGCTCTGGAAATCTTTTTCATCGATGCTTCGGATGATCGTCTTGTCACCCGCTATAAGGAAACACGCAGGGCGCATCCGCTGGATAATGAAATGAACCTGCTTGATGCCATCACGAAGGAACGTGAACTGCTGGATGAACTGAAAGGCCGCGCAACCCATATTCTTGATTCGACAAATACATCGGCAAAGGAACTCAGAGGCATGATGTTCGACAAATGTGCTGGTGAGAACCGCCCTGCGTTCAATGTGAATGTGATGAGCTTCGGCTTCAAGCACGGTGTTCCGATTGATGCAGATCTCGTATTCGATGTGCGCTTCCTTCCGAATCCGCACTATGTTGACGTACTGCGTCCACAGACAGGACTGGATAAGCCGGTGTCCGACTATGTCCTGAAGTGGAAGGAAACGAAGGTATTCTATGCGAAACTTTA
The DNA here is from genome assembly GCF_009831115.1 of Salinicoccus hispanicus. Taxonomy (GTDB): domain Bacteria; phylum Bacillota; class Bacilli; order Staphylococcales; family Salinicoccaceae; genus Salinicoccus; species Salinicoccus hispanicus. The sequence goes on from NZ_WUUK01000002.1 coordinate 141,909, forward strand.
TGATCTGCTCAAGTATATGCTTCCGCAATTCATGAAGGAGGGCAAATCCCAGCTCGTCATCGCCATCGGATGTACAGGCGGCCAGCATCGTTCGGTGACGCTTGCTGAGAAGCTGGTAAAGGATATCGGTGAGGATTTCGACTTTGCAATCCGGGCGGTGCATAGGGATGCACCGGTCAAAGGCTCAGAAAATGAAAAAGATTAGAATTACACTTGTCGGTGGTGGAACAGGTCTCAGCGTACTGGCCAGAGGACTGAGGAAATACCCTGTTGATATATCCGCCATCGTATCTGTAGCTGATGACGGCGGGTCGACCGGAATCATACGTGACCAGATTGATATGCCGGCACCGGGGGATATCAGAAATGTCATGACGGCCTTGAGTGACGTGGAGACGAAACTTGAGAACCTGTTTGCCTATCGATTCAAAAAAGAAGCGCTTGGCGGCCATGCGCTCGGTAATCTGATGCTTGCTGCCATGTATGACATGACAGGTGACTTCGCCGTAGCTGTCAAAGAACTGAGTAAAATTCTCAATGTAAAGGGGACGGTCATTCCGTCCACCAACATCAGTCCGAAGCTTGCGGCGCGCATGGAAGACAATTCGATCATTGTCGGGGAGAGCTATATTCCCGAAGTGAAGCAGAAGATAGAGGAAGTCTATCTCATACCGAATGATACTGTTGCCACACCGGAAGCCATCGAAGCCATCGAAAAGTCGGATGTCATCGTCTTTGGACCGGGCAGCCTGTATACGAGCATCATTCCGAACCTCATACCGGAAGGCATGAAGGAAGCAATCGGCAAGGCGCCGGGAATCAAAGTATATGTATCCAATATCATGACCCAGATCGGTGAGACCGTCGGCTATTCTGCGGCGGATCATCTGGATGCGATCAACACGCATATGGGACAGAACGTCATCGATTTCATCATCCTGAACGAAGAGGATATCAAAGGTCGCATATCCGACTATTACAATCGCAATGATATGACTGCAGTGGAAAGTGATCGGGACCGTCTGGGTGAGATGGGAGCCACGGTCATAACCGACCACCGACTGGTCGAAATTGATGGCGAAGGTGCGGTGCGTCATGACAATAAGGTGCTGGCAGAAATCATATATGATATTGCCCTCAAGGAAATCAGCACACTGCAGTATAAGAAATAAACGATAAGGGCGTGATTGCATGTCATTTGCTTCCGAGATGAAAAATGAATTGTCGAGGATCGAAGTGGAGCCATGCTGCATGAAAAGTGAACTTTCCGCACTCATCAAGATGAATGGCGCACTGAGTCATTTCAATGGAGAGTGGATCATCAATATACAGACTGAAAACGCGGCGATCGCCAGAAGAATATTCACACTGATTCGTAATTTGTACGGTGTGGAAATAGAGCTGCTCGTACGGAGAAAAATGAAGCTCAAGAAGAATAATGTATATATTTCGCGGATCAAGAAGGATAGCAGAAAGGTCCTCGAGGACCTCAACATCATGAAGGGTGGGGTGCTCTCCCACGAAGTCAGTGATACAGTCAAAAACAACGAGTGCTGCATCCGCAGCTATCTGCGCGGTGCTTTTCTGGCCGGTGGATCAGTGAATAATCCCGAGACATCCGCCTACCATCTGGAGATATTCTCTTTATATGAGGAACATGCAGAAAGCCTGACCGAGCTGATGAACGGCTACGAACTCAATGCCAAGCATATAGAGCGCAAGCGGGGCTATATCACCTACCTGAAGGAAGCGGAGAAGATTGCAGAATTTCTGAGCCTGATCGGCGGCTACCAGGCGCTGCTCAAGTTCGAGGATATACGGATTGTCAGAGACATGAGAAACTCGGTCAACCGGCTGGTCAACTGTGAAACGGCAAACCTGAACAAGACGATCGGTGCTGCAATGCGGCAGGTCGAGAACATCCAGTTCATTGATCAGGAGATCGGTCTTGAAGAACTGCCCGAGCGGCTCAAGGAAATTGCCCGACTGCGTGTGGAGCACCAGGATGTATCCTTGAAGGAACTTGGCGAGATGGTGTCAACAGGCACCATATCAAAATCCGGAATCAACCATCGGCTGAGAAAACTGGATACCATTGCAGATAAGCTGAGAAGCGGTGAAGAGATCATATTCAAATAAAAACGCGTGTACTTTTAAATAAGTACACGCGTTTGTCGTTTCAGGATATAATCAGTCGGCCACCGTCTTCTTCTTGTCTTCTAGGTCGAAAATATTCTCAAGGGCGATTTCCAGTGTAGGGAAAACGAATTTGAAGTCATTTTCCATCAGTACTTCGGGCAGCACATATTGACCTTTGAGTATCAGTATGGACTGTTCCCCAAGCACTTTCCTGATCAGAAAAGCCGGTGTTTTGAAAAAGTCCGGACGCCCGAGGGCGGAACTTAAATATTTTGAGAACTGCTTTTGTCTCAGCGGCATCGGTGCCGTCATGTTGACCGGTCCTCTGATGTTCGAATGTACTGCGGTATAGAGCAGGGCGTTGAGTACATCGTCGATATGGATCCAGCTGTACCACTGTTCTCCACTGCCAAGGGGGCCACCGGCACCCAGACGGTATGGAATACTCATTTTCGGCAGTGCACCTTCTTCTGAGTCAAGGATAAGTCCGAAACGGGCACAGACCACCCTCACGCCGAGATCTTCGAATCTTCGGGCTTCATTTTCCCATGCAGTCACTACTGTCGATAGGAAATCGTGGGCTGCAAAAGTGTCCGCTTCGGTGTAGCGTACACTTTTACTCACGGGGTAGTAGCCGATGGCACTGGCATTGACGAGCACACCAGGTGTGACTTCCGCCTGAGATGCATAGCGTCTGAGCATGCGTGTCACATCGATCCTCGAATTGTAGATGTCTTCTTTATGCTGATCTGTCCACTTTTCCTGCAGCGAGGCCCCGGCAAGGTTGAAGATGACATCCACTTTAAGCGGCATCTCCTCCATCCATGCATCATCCTCCGGATGATCCGGATCATACTTTACATAATGGACATATGGATGTTCGGAAGTGCGCTCGCTGCGGGTAAGTATATAGACATGGTCGTATTCCTGCTTCAATATCTCTGCGAGCTTCGATCCGACGAATCCCGTGCCACCCGTAATCAGTACATTCATATCATCACGCTCCTTAGTGTGATTATAACCTCTAAGAGCAGGTCATAATCGATATTTAAGGAAAAAAATAAAAAAAGCCGGGAATTCTCCCGGCTTTTTGATCATCTGACTATTTCTGAAGTTTTTCAGGTTCCATGACTTCATCGACAAGTCCATATTCTTTTGCTTCGTCTGCTGTCATGAAGAAGTCGCGATCTGTATCCCTCTCGATTTTGTCGAGTGGCTGATCTGTACGTTCAGCAAGAATCTTATTGAGTTTCTCGCGCGTTCTCAGTATGTGCTTGGCCGCGATTTCGATTTCCGTCGCCTGACCTTGTGCACCGCCGAGTGGTTGGTGGATCATCACTTCAGCGTTCGGCAGGGCGAATCTCTTGCCTTTGGCACCTGCTGCCAGCAGGAATGAGCCCATGGATGCTGCCATGCCGAGGCAGATTGTCTGTACATCCGGTTTGATATGCTGGATTGTATCGTAGATTGCCATGCCGGCAGTGACGCTGCCGCCTGGTGAGTTTATATATAGGAAGATATCCTTTTCAGGATCCTGTGCCTGCAGGAAGAGCAGCTGGCTGACTACGGAGTTTGCAACATTATCATCGATGCCTGTACCGATCATGATGATTCTGTCTTTCAGCAGTCTTGAGTAGATGTCATAAGCACGTTCCCCGCGGTTCGTCTGTTCAATAACTGTAGGAATGAGATTCATTGTATTACCTCCTGATATTGTGTTGAGTTTTTTTCACTGATTCAGTTATACCACATTAGTCAAATAAGGTCAAAAGAAACACTTTGTACTCCGAAGAGTAAAATTAAGCCTTTAATTCATCTTTATTTATTGCTATACTTATATTTGCTTTATTGCGAATACGCAATATAATTTAATCATACCCCCGTGGTGTAATGGATAACACGTAAGATTCCGGTTCTTGAGATGGGAGTTCGATCCTCTCCGGGGGTGCTAAGATCGAGGTGGGCCGTGTGAGTGGCGAACTTGAGGTTATGGAAGCTCCAGATAAAGTCCTTAGCGAAGATTTTGTGCGCGATGTATTCTACATTGCCGTCAATTGTGGCAAGATGCTGTTGGAAAGTGGAGCTGAAACATACCGTATTGAAGATACGATGCTGCGCATCGCGTCCAGTTACGGTATCGAAAATGCCCAGGTATTCGTCACTCCCACGGTCATTATTTTTTCTCTGAACGATTATGCCCTGACACAGACAGTGCGCATTGATGAGCGGGCCAATAATCTTGAGAAGATAATGAGCGTCAATGAACTATCGAGACGGATTTCAGCCGGTCTGCCTCTGAAGCGGGCGATCAGCAGCCTCGAGACCATCCATAACACGATTTTCTTTCCTTTCTGGCTGGTTGTCCTTTCAGGCGGTGCCATCGGGTTTATGTTCCTGCTGCTGTTTGATGGTGTAGTCACCGACCTGCCGGCTGCCTTCATAGCCGGTGCCGGCGGCGTTCTCATCATGGAAGGCATCCAGCGCTATGCAAAGGTCAAGTTCTTTACCGAATTTTTTGCAGCCCTCTATATAGCGGTCGTATCGATCGTTCTTGTCGGAAACGGTTATGGCACCATGCTGGACACAATCATCATTGCCGGCGTCATGCCGCTGGTGCCGGGTGTACTGATTACAAATGCAATCCGGGAGATGATCCGCGGCCATCTGATGGCCGGAGTGATCAAAGGGGCGGAAGCAGGCCTGACAGCCATTGCCATCGGTGCAGGCGTCGGTCTGGTATTCCTGCTGGTATAGGAGGAATACGGATGGTTTATTTCTATCAATTTATACTCAGCTTCTTCGCCTCTGCGAGTTTCGGCGTGCTTTTCAATGCTCCGAGAAAGGCATTGGCAAGCTGCGGTGTAACCGGCGCATTCGGCTGGATTGTCTTCTACGTCTGTCGGGAAGCCGGGATGGATCTGATTCTGGCTTCATATCTGGGTGCAATCGGCCTGTCCGTGATCGCAATCTTCTACTCGCGGCATAAGAAGATGCCGATCATCGCCTTCATCACCTGCGGCATCATTCCGCTTGTGCCCGGCGGGCTTGCCTATAATGCCATGCGGCACGTTGTACTGAAAGATTATATGACCGCTCTGGAGTACGGATTTGAAGCAGCTCTGATTTCATTAGCCATCGCGATGGGCATCATCAGCACCGAAATGACTGACCAGGTATTACAGACAGTCAGAAAGAAACTGAAAAAAGAAGGGGTATGAATATGCTGGAAATGACATATTATACAAGAAAGCAATGTCCTTTATGCGACGAAGGAAAAGAACAGATCAATCTTGCCCTGTCCGAACTGAGATACAATGATGTCAAAATGAGTGCTGTGGATATAGATAAGGATGATGCGCTGCAGGAGGAATACATGATCCGTGTACCTGTACTCGTGCATGAAGGCAATGTAGTGCAGGAAGGCATCATCGATTTCGCCTACGTCTATGATTACTTGAAGACCCACGTGGGTAAATAACAGAATAGCGAAGATAAATAATTGCATTATTTAATATCTATTGATATATTAAGTGTGTAATTATTTTTTGTCCCTAGTGGGACGTCATACGTCTCACTTTAACGAGAGGTGTTGAGTCTCATGTGGCAAAAGCTATTGGACATCCAGAAACGCATAGCTCCGGAAATCATCATGGAATTGCAGAAACGCTCAAGCATTCTGAAGCAGATTGATTCGCATCAGCCCATCGGACGCCGGACACTTGCCAGACAGCTTAACATGACGGAAAGGGTTCTGAGAAAAGAAGTGGACACACTTCAGAATCTGGATCTGATTGTCATTGATAAGAAGGGCATATCCATTTCCCAGGCGGGCATTGAAGCATTGCAGGATCTTTCACCTTTCATGACGACGCTCGATCGCAGAACGGATCTTGCACGCAGATTGAAGGAAAAGTACGCACTGCAGGATTTCTTCATTATCCGTGGTGATGCGGACGATAATCCTGAACTGCAGCAGGCACTGCCGAAATTGATGGCCGAAGAGCTCCAGAAGATGCTCTTTGATGGCGCAATCATTTCTGTAGCAGGTGGCTCTACGATGGCGAATGTCGGCAACCACCTTAAAACTGTCAAAGAACATGTGCTTTTTGTTCCGGCCCGCGGCGGGCTTGGGGAAGAGATTGTCAATCAGGCGAATTCCATTGCAAGTCGTCTCGCAATGGCTGCTGGTGGGGAGCATAAGGTGCTCTATGCTCCTGATAATGTCGGTGAAAACGTCTTTGAATCGCTTAAGGCCGAGCCTTCGGTGATGGAAGTCGCTGAACTGAATAGGCAGTCCCACTATGTCATCCATGGCATCGGCGAAGCATTTACGATGGCGCATCGACGCAATGTCAGCCGGGAGACGCTTTCAGAGCTTGAAGAGAAGGAAGCCGTCGGCGAAGCTTTCGGCTACTACTTCAACGCTTGTGGCGATATCGTCAGTAAAGTCAGGACGATCGGTCTTCAGCTTGAGGACCTGGAAAGCAAGCAGGCCATACTGGCCGTTGCAGGCGGGAGCAGCAAGAAGGAAGCCGTCGGCGCCTACATGAAGATTGCACCGAAGAATACCATGCTTTTCATTGATGAGACCATCGCGCAATTTTTGTTGGATAGCAAATAATATTATATATGAAATCAAGGAGGCCATTACACATGGTTAGAGTAGCAATTAATGGATTTGGACGTATCGGAAGACTGGCAGCGAGAGAAATTCAGAATTACGATGATATGCAGGTAGTTGCAGTAAACGACCTTACAGACGACGATTTCCTTGCACACCTTTTCAAATATGATACAACTCAGGGACGTTTCGAAGGTGAAGTCGAGCAGATCGAAGGCGGCTTCAAGATCAATGGCAATGAAATCAAGTCATTCAACCAGAAAAACCCGGCAGAACTGCCTTGGGGTGAACTCGATATCGATGTAGTGCTTGAATGTACTGGTTTCTTCACAGACGAAGAAGGCGCGAGAAAGCATATCGAAGCCGGTGCGAAGAAAGTACTTGTTTCTGCACCAGGTAAAGGCAACATGAAAACAATCGTATACGGTGTAAATGAAGATGTACTTGATGGTTCAGAGGAAGTTGTTTCCGCTGCTTCATGTACAACAAACTGCCTGGCGCCGGTTGTTAAAGTACTGAACGACAAGTTCGGTATCCAAAGTGGACTGATGACGACAATCCACGCATATACAGGCGACCAGAATACACTGGATGCTCCGCACCCTAAAGGCGACTACCGTCGTGCACGTGCAGCAGCAGTAAACGTTGTGCCTAACTCCACAGGTGCAGCAAAAGCAATCGGTCAGGTACTTCCTGAACTGGAAGGCAAGCTTGACGGTGGCGCGCAGCGTGTACCGGTAGCAACTGGCTCCCTGACAGAAGTAACGACAGTACTCGATAAATCAGTATCTGTTGAAGAAGTCAATGAAGCGATGAAAGCTGCGAAGAACCCTTCCTTCGGCTACAATGAAGATGAGATCGTCTCTTCTGACATCATCGGCATCAAAGAAGGTTCGCTGTTTGATGCGACCCAGACACGTGTCCTTGAAGTCGATGGCAAACAGCTCGTACGTACAGTTGCATGGTACGACAATGAAATGTCCTATACTGCCCAGCTTGTCAGAACACTTAACCACTTGGTGAAAAGCAATCAGTAATCGATGATAGATAAAACGGGCGGGGAACCGCCCGTTTTTATTTTATTCCGATTTATAGATGGGTATAATGGAAATGAACAGAAAAGCATAGGAGGCACGGCAATGAAAAAAACTGTAGAAGATGTTGAACTGAAAGGCAAGAAAGTACTGCTTCGCGCTGACTTGAATGTCCCGATGTCGGATGGGGAGATCACGAACGACAACCGTATTGTACAGGCACTCCCTACAATCAGGTATATCATTGAGCAGGGTGGAAGGGTCATCCTTTTCTCCCACCTCGGCAAAGTGAAGACGGAGGAAGACAAGAAGGACAAGACATTGCAGCCGGTTGCCGAAAGACTGACCGAACTGCTGGATACAGACGTTGCATTCGTCCCTCATACACGTGGAGAAGCGCTTGAACAAGGTATCAGCAATCTTGAAGACGGCGGCATCCTGATGTTTGAAAACACTCGTTTTGAAGATGTTGATGGCAAAAAAGAGAGCGGCAACGATGAAGAACTCGGCAAGTACTGGGCTTCACTTGGTGATATTTTCGTCAACGATGCGTTCGGCACAGCTCACAGAAGCCATGCATCGAATGTAGGCATCGGTACGAATCTGGAAACGGTCTCCGGCTATCTGATGCAGAAGGAAATCGACTTCATCGGTGGTGCAATTGATGCACCTGAACGCCCATTCGTCGCTATTCTCGGTGGTGCGAAAGTATCCGATAAGATTGGTGTCATCAAGAACGTCCTTGATAAGGCGGACCGTGTCATCATCGGCGGCGGCATGGCCTATACATTCTTCAAGGCGCAGGGCAAGGAAATCGGCAAGTCGCTGCTTGAAGAGGATAAGGTGGACATGGCCGGAACACTGCTTGAGGAAGCCGGCGATAAGATTGTACTGCCTGTCGATGTTGTTGCAGCAGAGGACTACGACCCGAATGCCAAGCACAAAACAGTTTCTGTAGACGAAATTCCTGCCGACATGGAATGCCTCGATATCGGTCAGAAGACGGTTGAGAGATTCAAGGAAGTACTTGAAGGTGCAAAGACAGTCGTATGGAATGGTCCGATGGGCGTATTTGAAATGGAGAATTTCGCCAAAGGTACAATCGGCGTATGCAAGGCCATCGCTGAACTGGATGATGCGACAACAATCATCGGTGGTGGTGACTCTGCAGCAGCAGCCATGGATCTTGGATATGCAGATGACTTCTCCCATATCTCCACAGGCGGCGGTGCATCTCTCGAATACCTGGAAGGCAAGGAACTCCCAGGACTTTCCGTAATCGATGATAAATAGACAGCGCGTGATTTCAACAATATGAGGAGGAAGATTATGAGAACCCCATTTATAGCAGGAAACTGGAAGATGAACAAGACGATTTCAGAAGGAAACGAATTCATTGACGCTCTTGGCGAACTGCCAAAAAGTTCTGAAGTGGAAAGTGCGATATGTGCACCATTCATCCACTTGCCTTCGCTGGTTGAAAAGACGAAAAATCTGGAAATCGGTGTGGGCGCTGAAAATAGTCATTTTGAAGACAGTGGCGCATATACCGGAGAAGTCTCTCCGTCCATGCTCCAGGACCTGGGCGTACAGTATGTGATCGTGGGCCACTCCGAACGCAGAGAGCATTTCAATGAAACGGATGAAACAGTGAACAAGAAGGCACATGCACTGCATGCTAAAAATCTGGTACCGATCATCTGCTGTGGTGAGTCCGATGAAGAGCGTGAATCCGGTAAGGCTACGGAAAAGGTGAAGGACCAGGTTTCAAAAGCATTGGATGGTCTGACGGAAGATCAGGTCAAATCATCTGTCATTGCATATGAGCCGATCTGGGCAATTGGTACAGGCAAGTCCGCAACAAGTGAAGATGCCAATGAAATGTGTGGTGTCATCCGTGAGACGGTTGCTTCCCTGTACGATGACGAAACAGCTGAAGCTGTCCGTATCCAGTATGGCGGTTCTGTAAAACCAGAAAACGTTAAGGAGTACATGGCACAGGAGCATATTGACGGTGCACTCGTCGGTGGTGCTTCCCTTAAGCCGGATTCCTTCGTTCAACTGTTGGAAGGTGCTAAATAATGTCAAAACCAGTAGGTCTGATCATTCTTGATGGCTTCGCCAACAGGGATGAGGAAAAAGGGAATGCCGTCAAGGCGGCCAACAAACCTAATTTCGACCGGTTCTTCGACAAGTACCCTCATAATGAACTCAGTGCATGTGGCCTTGATGTCGGTCTGCCGGAAGGGCAGATGGGCAATTCAGAAGTCGGTCACCTCAATATCGGTGCCGGACGTGTTGTCTATCAGAGTCTGACAAGGATCAACAAATCCATCGAAGATGGAGATTTCTATGATAATGAAGTGCTCCTCAATACGATGGATCACGTCAATGGAAACGACAGTGCTTTGCACGTCATGGGATTGCTGAGTGACGGAGGCGTCCATTCCCACTATGAGCACATGTTCGCAATACTCCGGATGGCCAAGGAAAAAGGGCTGAAGAACGTCTATGTCCATGCCTTCCTGGATGGTCGGGATGTTTCACAGGATTCCGCCATCAGATATGTGCAGGAATCCGAGAAGCGCTTCAAGGAAATCGGTATCGGTGAATTTGCCACAATCAGCGGCAGATATTATGCCATGGACCGCGACCAGCGCTGGGACCGGGAGGAAATGGCATATCAGACCATATCGAACGGTGTCGGAGAAAGATTTGAAAGTGCCGAAGCAGGCATCCAGGCAAGCTACGACGAAGGTATCTATGACGAATTCGTCAAGCCGTTCATCGTCTTCGGACATGATGGCGACTATGACCGGGGTGTAATGAATGATGATGCAGTCATCTTCTACAACTTCCGTCCCGACCGTGCCGCACAACTGTCTGAAATATATACCAACCAGGAATTCATGGGATTCGAGATTGACAGGAAATACGCCGATCTTAAATTTGTCACTTTCACCAAATATAGTGATAATGTATTGGCAGATGTAGTTTTCGAGAAAAAGGACATCGTCAACACCATCGGCGAGGTTGTATCAAAAGCCGGCCGTAGACAGTTGCGCATTGCTGAGACCGAAAAGTTCCCGCATGTCACCTACTTCATGAGTGGGGGCCGCCATAAGGAATTTGATGGAGAACGCAGAGTACTTGTAGATTCACCGAAAGTGCCGACGTACGACCTGAAACCTGAGATGAGTGCCTATGAAGTGCGGGACAGATGTCTTGAGGAACTGAAACAAGAAGACCTCGATATGATCATCCTGAACTTTGCCAATCCGGACATGGTTGGACATAGCGGCAAGCTTGAACCGACAATCAAAGCCATCGAAGCGGTGGACGAATGTCTCGGGCCGATCGTGGACGAGATAATTGCTCAAGGCGGTACAGCAATCATTACTGCAGACCATGGCAATTCTGACGAAGTGACAACACTTGGTGGAGAACCGATGACTGCACATACGACAAATCCTGTACCGGTGATCGTCACCCAAGAAGGCGCAGAAGTGAAAAGCGGTCGTCTGGCGGATCTTTCCCCGACAATGCTTGATCTGATGGGGATTGAACAACCGGAAGAAATGACAGGCGAAAGTCTGATAAGATGATTATTGCCGAAAAGTTCATCTTTTCGGGTAATGATATAGAAACCAACAAAAAAGGAGACATTGCTATGCCATTAATTACAGATGTTTACGCACGTGAGGTTCTTGACTCCCGGGGTAATCCGACAGTCGAGGTGGAAGTACTGACAGAAAGCGGCGCTTTCGGTCGCGCACTGGTTCCTTCAGGTGCTTCCACAGGAGAATACGAAGCTGTTGAACTACGTGATGGAGACGACACACGCTACCTCGGAAAAGGTGTTGAAGAAGCAGTTGAGAACGTCAACGAAGTCATTGGACCTGAACTTATCGATGGTGACTTCAGTGTACTTGAACAAGTGTCCATCGATAAAATGATGATTGCACTTGATGGTACTGAAAACAAAGGCAAACTTGGCGCCAATGCCATTCTTGGTGTATCAATGGCTGTAGCAAAAGCTGCTGCAGATTTCCTTGGACAGCCACTCTACAAATATCTGGGTGGATTCAATGCAGTTCAGCTTCCAGTACCGATGATGAACATCATCAATGGTGGGGAGCATGCGGATAACAACGTGGACATCCAGGAATTCATGATCATGCCGGTCGGTGCCGAATCATTCAAGGAAGGACTGCGCATGGGTACTGAGATCTTCCACAACCTGAAAAAAGTACTGAAGGACAAAGGCTACAACACAGGCGTCGGTGATGAGGGTGGATTCGCACCTAACCTCGGTTCCAATGAGGAAGCACTGTCTACGATCATCGAAGCAGTGAAAAAAGCTGGATACAAGCCTGGCGAACAGATCCGTCTCGCAATGGATGCTGCATCCAGTGAGTTCTATGATCCGGAAACAAAGAAGTATGAACTTAAAGGTGAAGGCAAATCCTACACATCTGAAGAGATGGTCAACTGGTATGCTGACATGATCGAGAAGTATCCGATCATCTCAATCGAAGATGGACTGGATGAGAATGACTGGGAAGGTACGAAACTTCTGACAGAAAAGCTCGGTTCCAAAGTCCAGCTTGTCGGTGATGACCTCTTCGTTACAAACACGAAGAAGCTTGCGCGTGCCATAGAGGAAGGCGTCGGCAACTCCATTCTGATCAAAGTGAATCAGATCGGTACACTGACTGAGACATTCGAAGCAATCGAAATGGCGAAACGTGCCGGATATACAGCAGTCATCTCCCACCGTTCCGGTGAAACGGAAGATACGACAATCGCTGATATCGCTGTTGCTGTCAATGCAGGACAGATCAAGACAGGTGCACCATCACGTACAGACCGTGTAGCAAAATACAATCAGCTCCTCAGAATCGAAGACGAGCTGTTCGAAACAGCAAAATACTCAGGACTTGCTTCATTCTACAACCTGGATGAGCAATAGTTCCAAACCTCCCGCGTCAAGGGAGGACTTCCAGGCCGGGGTGACCCCGGCCTGTTTTTTTATACTGATATTGGAAAGGCCTCGTATGATATAATTCTTGGCAATAGGACAAGAATGGAGATGGTAATGGTGAGACGTCTTTACACAATTGGAGAAGCACTGATCGATTTCATTCCTACTGAAAAGGGGAAGAAACTGAAGGATATCAATGGATTTGAACCACAGGTCGGCGGTGCACCGGCGAATGTTGCAGCAGCACATGCCATCCTCGGCGGAGAGTCGCATCTACTGACACAGCTCGGGACGGATGCATTCGGCGACCGTATTCTCGAACTGCTTGAGTCGAAAGGTGTACATACAGACTACATCACACGTACACGACAAGCGAATACGGGTCTGGCATTCGTATCGCTCGATGACACCGGGAACAGGGACTTCTCCTTTTACAGGAACCCGTCGGCTGATCTCCTGTACGACGAATCTGCAGTCAGCGATATAGAGTTCCATAAGGCTGACCTGCTTCATTTCTGCTCGGTCGACCTTGTGGAGAGTGACATGAAGGAGACGCATCGCGTGGTCATCGAAAAGGTGCGGGAAGCTGGAGGTACTGTGGTTTTCGATCCGAACATCCGATTACCCCTCTGGGAGGACGAGAATGCGTGCCGTGAAGCCGTTCGTGAGTTTATGAAGTTTGCGGATATCGTAAAAGTTTCTGATGAGGAACTGGAGTTCATCACCGGCATACAGGATGAATCTGATGCTGTGAGTGCCCTTTTTGCAGATCACGTAGAAACAGTCATTTATACGAAGGGCCCGTCGGGCAGTGAAATCATCTATAGGGAAGGCGGCTATTGTGAACATCCGGGATATGAAGTGGAGACGGTGGACACGACAGGTGCAGGTGATGCCTTCATCGGTGCTGTACTGTATCAGCTCTCGTCCAATACGAAGCCGGTTATGGAAATACTGAGAGAGAATGGGCCTGAAGTCCTCCGTTTTGCGAATGCAGTCGGTGCGCTGTCCACAACAAGGAAAGGTGCCATCACAAGCATTCCTGTTCCTGATGAGATCGATGCTTTCACCAGCAGCATATAATGCATAGCTGATAGTGTGAAAACACCTTTTCCGGATACGTTTGCAATCCATCCGTATTTCTGATAGAATTTTTAATGTTAATATCATTCGGAGGGATTACCACATGCAAACATTACTCGTCGTGCTTCTGATTATCGTTTGTGTATCTTTAATTGCAGTGGTATTGCTACAGTCAGGGAAAAGTGCCGGCCTTTCAGGTGCAATCGGTGGCGGTGCAGAGCAATTATTTGGTAAACAAAAAGCGCGGGGCATGGATCTTATACTTCATAGGGCAACGGTCATATTGTCATTGTTGTTCTTCATGATCATGCTGCTGCTCACATATTTAAGCTAATGAATCGAGCCTCCTATGATATAGGGGGTTTTTATTTTTCTAAGAGCAGTTTTTGACGTACAATGAAATTAACGAATTGAAAGTAGGGTATAAATAATGAAGATACAGTTACCGCAACCATTTTTCTTTGAAGAAGGAGAGCAGGCAGTGCTGCTGCTTCATGGATTCACCGGTAATTCATCGGATGTCAGACAACTTGGACGCTATCTTCAGAAACAAGGCATCACATCATATGCACCCCACTACGAGGGACATGCAGAACCACCTGAAAACCTGCTGAAATCAAGTCCCCATGTCTGGTGGTCGGAGGTGCTCCAAGCCTATGATTTTCTGGTGGAACGTGGCTATGAGAAGATTTTCGTTGCCGGCCTATCCCTTGGTGGAGTATTTGCAGTGCGGCTCGCCACAGTACGGGACGTCGTCGGCATAGCGACGATCTGCAGTCCGATGTACCTGAAAGACCGGGAGACGATGTATGCAGGTGTTCTGGAATATGCCCGTGGATTCAAGAGAATGGAAGGCAAGACGGAAGCAGAGATTGAACGGGAAATGTCATGGTTCGAGCCGACTGAAATGCTGGATGAAGTACGAGATATGATTACACTCGCCAAGGATAGTCTGCCGGATGTTTTCATTCCTCTTTTTGTGGCCCAATCCGAACAGGACCAGATGATCAACCCGGATTCTGCAAACATCATCCATGACGAAGCTTCGACAGAAGATGAAGAGAAGCAGCTCAAGTGGTACCCCGAGTCCGGACATGTTCTGACAATAGATAAGGAAAAACAGCAACTTTTCGAAGATATACACGCATTTATGGGCCAGTTGGACTGGAATGCGTAATAGGAGGCAGATTCATGGGTAGCTATAGAGAAAAGATTTTGACACTGATTGGCTCTGAAGAATACAAGCCAATGACAATGGACCAGTTCCAGCAGGAACTTTCAGCATACGATTCTGAAGACTTCAAGGAAATGGTAAAGGATATTGTTGCCCTGGAGGCGTCTGGAGAAATCCATAGAACTAAAAAAGATAAATTTATGAAGATGAGCGAAACGGACCTGATCAAGGGGAAGCTGTCCATGCACAAGCGAGGATTCGGTTTCCTTCGTCCGGAAGATAAGGAACTTGAGGATGTTTTCATTCCACCAAACGCCATCAACGGGGCACTGGACGGAGACACCGTACTGGTCGAAGTGCAGAAGCAGTCCCAGGGCGATAACCGTGAAGGGCAGATTACGTCCATACTGACCCGTGGCATCACCCGTGTCGTCGGGGAGTATCATGCAAACAAGAATTTCGGTTTCGTTGTTCCGGATTCCAAAAAAATTGTCGATGATATCTTTATTCCGGGAAAACAGAACCTCGGTGCTATAGATGGGCACAAGGTGCTTGTGGAAATCACAAAATACCGTGAGAACAATGACGATAATCCGGAAGGTCATGTCATTCAGATACTCGGTCATAAAAATGATCCAGGCGTGGACATCCTCTCCATCATCTATCAGCACGGGATTGAAATCGAATTCCCTGAAGAAGTGCTTAAAGCGGCTGAAGCGGTGCCTGAGACCATCAGTAAAGATGAACTCAAGGACCGTACGGACCTCCGTGATGAGTTCACCATCACAATCGACGGAGCAGACGCAAAAGATCTTGATGACGCCATCTCCATCAAAGCACTGGATAATGGCAACTACGAACTGATCGTCAGCATCGCAGACGTCAGCTATTATGTCGAAGAAGAAGCGCCGCTTGATAAGGAGGCGTACGAACGGGGGACGAGTGTGTATCTCGTCGACCGGGTCATACCGATGATACCGCACCGCCTGTCGAATGGCATCTGTTCATTGAACCCTCATGTGGATCGACTGACGATGAGTTGCCGTATGGAAATCGACCGCGATGGCAAGGTAGTCAATCATGATATCTTCCAGAGTGTCATCCACTCCGACCGACGTATGACATATGATGCGGTCAACCGCATGCTTGATGAAGAAGATCAGAGCTTGATCCAGGAATTCAGCGACGTCTATCCGATGCTGCAGAATGCGGAGGCACTGGCGAAGATTCTGCGTGGCAGAAGAGAAAAGCGCGGTGCCATCGATTTTGATTTCAATGAAGCCCAGGTGCTTGTAGAAGCTGATGGGACGCCGGCAGATGTGGTATTGCGTACACGTTCCGTCGGTGAGAAGATGATCGAAGAGTTCATGCTTGCAGCAAACGAAACAGTGGCAGAACACTTCCATTGGATGGAAGTACCCTTCCTGTACCGTGTTCACGAAGATCCGAAAGAAGAAAAGCTGAGACAGTTCTTCGAATTCATCACGAACTTCGGCATCATCGTCAAAGGAAAGGGAAACGAAATCCACCCGCGCGCACTGCAGGAGATCATCGAAGAAGTGGAAGGAAGACCGGAAGAAATGGTCATCAGTACACTGATGCTCCGTTCCATGCAGCAGGCACGCTATTCTGAAGAAAACTTGGGACACTTCGGTTTATCCGCGGAGTACTATACACACTTCACTTCGCCGATCCGACGCTACCCGGACCTTGTAGTGCACCGACTGATCAGAAAGTATCTGATCGAAGGCAAGACGGGTCAGAGAACGGTGAATCAGATCGCCTCCGAACTGCCGGATATCGCCGAGCATACATCCAATAGGGAGAGACGTGCCCAGGATGCAGAGCGGGATACGGATGATCTGAAGAAAGCGGAGTACATGATCCAGCACGTCGGTGAGACGTATGAAGGTGTCATTGCCGGTGTCATGAATTTCGGCATGTTCGTCGAACTGCCGAATACAATCGAAGGACTTGTACATGTCTCCTATATGACAGACGACCATTACCAGTATCACGAACGTCATATGGCACTCATCGGCGACCGTACAGGTACTGTCTACCGTATCGGTGATCCGGTAGAAGTTGAAGTACTGAACGTCAACCTGGAAGAGCGTCTGATCGATTTCAAAGTCGTCGGCATGCCGGATCGCCAGCCAAGAGAACGTAGGGATAGACCTGTGGAGATCAAAGCGAAGACCAAGCCGGGAAGCGGCGGACAGAACAAAGGCAGTGGCAATGGTCAGAATAAAGGCAATGGTGGCAGAAAGAAGAATGGCAAAAAGCCTAATGACAAAAGCAAGGGCAACAAGAAGCCTTTCTACAAAGGTGCGAAAAAAAGTAACGGAAAGAAGAAATAGTTATGAAAAAGAAGATGCATGACAAACCGCTTGCCCAAAATAGAAAAGCAAGACATGATTATACTATTGAGGATACGATTGAAGCGGGAATTGAACTCAGGGGCACGGAAATCAAATCCATCAGACGCGGCTCAGCCAATCTGAAGGATTCCTATGCCCGTGTCTATAGAGGCGAGATGTATGTGTACAACATGCATATCGCGCCTTACGAAGAAGGCAACCGCTATAACCATGATCCTTTGAGAACACGCAAACTGCTTCTGAAGCGGAAGGAGATCGACAAGCTGCTCGGAGAGACACAGGATCCCGGCTACTCGATCATTCCGCTCAAGCTCTATATCAAGAACGGCTTCTGCAAAGTGCTGCTTGGCGTTGCCCGAGGCAAGAAGAAGTATGACAAGCGTGAAGACTTGAAGAAGAAACAGATGAAGCGTGATATCGACCGTGCGATGAAAGACCGTATGCAGTAGCGGAATCTTGAAAAATGGAGACTGTTCTGCTATAATATAGTATACGTCTCGATAAGACGTGCTTTTAATCCGGGGACGTTCCGGATTCGACAGGGGCTGTTTGAGCAACTTAAGCGTGTCGGAGGTATCGGCTTCGTCATCAACGATACTCAGTTAATAATAACTGGCAAACAAAACAACTTCGCAGTAGCTGCCTAAGAGTAGCCTGCATCATCCCATGACGTTTCCTATGCGTCTTGATCGGATGATTCAACCTTAATAGGATACGCACCCCGGTCTTCCGTCTGCAGACCTGGGTGAAGAGATCAATCAGACTAGCATGGATCTGGGGTCTGTCTATTACCACCAGCCATGCGAAACTAAAAAATAGGCTACGCACGTAGAAAGAGTTGTGCCAAAGTCTCTGGACGCGGGTTCGACTCCCGCCGTCTCCATATGAAAGGCTCTAACCCCCGCGGTTGAGCCTTTTTTTATTTTTCTTATCCTTCTCACTGGCCTTGTGAATGCACTCTTAAATCTTTATTTTACATAGTAGATTAGCAGTCCCTACATAAATTTAGACTCGCCACCTAGTATATTTGCCTATTCTTCATCAACTATTGATTGATCATCACTCTTTATTAATCTCACTTCTCTATATCTTCCCTCATTATCTTTTACACGATTATTTAAAAGATCTGTACCTAATTGATTCTTTTGATCTTCTGTTTCAGCTACGAAGCTTTCGAATTTACCTACATAATTATCTTCTTCAACTAACTTTATATCTTCAATTACGAAGTCAAGTCGATTCTTATCACCCTCTAAATTCATTTCTAAAGTGTCATTATCAAAATTATAAGACCCTTCTATACCATCGTTAGAATCAACAAGTATGGCACGACCATTCTCAAAATAAACTTTGAACATAGCTAAGTCCCCTTGGTCCTCCTCTGAAATGGCATGTACACTGTAGACGTTATCAGAAAGTTCATCCGAAAAAGAACAAGCTACAAGACTTATAGAAATTATCATTATTAGTAAAAAAATTAATTTTTTAATATTGATCATCCTTTTATTGAATATTTTTACTACTAAGGGGTGGATAATATTATAGTAATAGTAATAGTAATTACTGTAAATTCTACATGACATAGGTAAAAAGTTCTAATGAACCTACTGTATCTATGTACAAAATATTTACATAGACTTTTATAATAAGATATTTATTTTCTAGTTTTGTTCAATATGACCGAGGGTAGACTCCAGTAAAGGTAAAAAAATACTGGTTTGAATTCAGAAAAATTATGAAAGACAGAGAGGTGTGTGAGAATGTACAAGAGTATACTGCTCCCTTACGACTTTGGAAATTCCTTCTATAATATCCCGGAACAGTTGGCGAAACTGACAGACAATAGCGAAGAAGCGAAAATTACGATTTTCAATGTGATTCCGGAGAGTGAACAGGTCGATAACGTAAAGTACCGAGGCAAGCATTTTAATGATATTGCCAACGACAAAATTGAAGAACTCAAACCTTTTACCGATCAGTTGGATGAACTTGGTGTGAACTATACAACCCGTTTCAAAGCGGGACGTGTAGTCAATGAGCTTATGAAAGAGATAAATGAAAATGATTATGAGATTGTCGTCATGAGCAACAGACGTTCGAAACGTGATATAAAACATGTTCTTGGACACGTTACACATAAAGTGGCAAAACGTGTCAATACACCCGTTCTGATTGTCAAATAGTAGTGAATTAAAATTTGGCTTTCCATTATAAAAGTCCGCAACCCTATGGTTGCGGACTTTTATAATCTCCGTTTATTCGTTGCCGGATGCCCTTTACCTTTTCTCTATATACTTTTATGGATGAATTTTCTTTCTTCTTGAGACTATTAAAATCTTAAAAAGAACTTAAGTTTTTACTTATTCACGTATTTTTTGTAGAAATTATATTTTTAACCGTTAGCTACGTCTAATAAATGAAAGTTCAGTTCACCTTTATAATAGGGAAATTGTTTCTTATCCTAATCTTCCTCTTCTTCAAGGTCATCAATCAATTTCTTCATTTCACTAATTTCTTCACGTTGTGCTTCTATGATTTCCTCTGAAAGTTTTTCTACTCTCGGATCTGTGATCTGTGCACGTTCACTGGTCAGGATGGCAATGGAATGGTGAGGAATCATCGCCTGCATGTAGTCGACATCATCTACAAACTGCTGGCTGCGGGCCATCCAGAATGATCCGCCAATCAATAAGGCACTGACTACGTATATGGCGATGTTCACCTTTTTGTTCGTATACATATGCCGCATGAAGAACAGCATGACAATGGCCATGGTCGCCCCCATATAGATGCCCATGTATGTACGCATCTCACTGAAGAAAAGATGGTTCCATTGGAAGACGGTGGAATACATCAGAACATACATGATGAGTGTTGATGTCAGTACCATGGCGAAAAAGTTGCCGTATTTTTTCATTTTGACCTTCTCCTTTTTCAATAATAGTTTTTTTTACTGATCTTATTGCTTATTCCCACCGACTTCTTTTATAAACTTCCCTTTATTACTTTTACTTGCAGGATTACAACCTTCTTATTTTGGGTAATTAACTTCTGAAGGGTGGTGCTCCATGAAGGAACGAGGGCGTATCGAACAGCTATGGGCACATGAGAAGTACAGTGTCATGTATCATAGCCAGAGCCATTATGAACGGATACGTGCTGCTCTGAAAAATGAACCGACTTTCGAAACAGTGGTATCACTGATTGAATCTGCCAAAGCGGTACCACCAGCACAGGGGTCGATGACCAATGCATTCGATCATATGTGGGGGTATTTCAAGAATATATGCAATGAAGCGGAAAAAGAGCAGTATCGGGAAATGAAACGGGCATTCCTGTCGGGTAACATAGCTGGTGCGACACTTATTACATTTCTGCATCACCTGTCAGAAAAGTATGAAGTGGACTATCTGCTCCAGTCATCACTGCTGCAATCGGAGGAATAAAAGAAATATTCTATATACAGTTTTATATTTCTTTCATTTGCTTTATAGTTGAAGAAAGTGTCGCGAGTAAATTTACCAAGAAGTTGTTGAAGGGGAATTTAATGAAAGTATCAGAAGTTATAGAAGCGATTAAAGGGAATATTATCAATCATGATTCATCAGAATCATTACATACTCAAAAAGAGGTTCACGGTGTCACTTCAATGTACCAGAACCTCCGTGCAGGAGATGTATTCATGCTGAAGGCTTCAAAGAATTCAAAGAAGTATGTGGAAGCGGCCCTCGAGTATGATCCGGCCCTCATCATCACGGATTTTGAGGTGGATACATTCAAAGCGTTCCATGAACATGTGACCATCCTGTATATTAGTGATTATAATGATGTGTCCATCAAAATGGTGGAGCTTTTCTATGGAGATTATATAGATCAGCTGAAGTATATCGCCGTTACAGGGACTAATGGCAAGACAACAACCAGCCACTTCATCGGCCGTCTTCTGTCAGAGCTTGGACTCAAAGTGGCGACAGTAGGAACACTGGGAATTTTTGATCATAAATACGAAAAAGTGGAATTTACACACTCGACCCCGACGACGCCCATGCACTTCGAGTTTGCAGAGGTCATCAAGTATTTCTCACTGCGTGATTATGACTACATCGTCTATGAAGCGACATCGATTGCACTCGATCAGCGACGGACGGACTTCATTAGGAACGAAATCGGCGTCTTCAATAACTTCAGTCCAGAGCATCTGGACTATCACCTGACGATGGAAAATTACTTGGCATCCAAGCTGAAACTCGCCTCATTAAGTGATCAGTGTCTAGTCAATGGGGATGTGTCTGAATATCAGAGTATCATGGATGACTCATTCCATTTTTCAAAGTATAAGGATACTTACTACCGGTTCAGCACTGCCATCGACCATATCGAACTCCATGTAGGAGATGTGAAACACACAGTGAAACCGCAGTTCCTCGGCGAACATAATTATATCAATCTGGCAACAAGCATATTTACGCTCTTGAAGCTTGGGTATGATGCAGGCTCCGTCATTGAAGCTTCCCGCAAGATCAGCCCTCCAGTCCATCGCTTCGAACTTTTCTCGAAGAACGAGTATAACTTCATTTTGGATTTCGCCCATACACCGATTGCAATCAACGAGTCCATCATCAATGCAGTGAAGTACGCTGAAAAGGTGGATAAGAAGCTGATTGTCATGGTGACAGGCATCGGTCTGCGCGGATATGAGAAAATCAGGATGACAATGGAGATGGTACCTGAAAACCTATACCGTCTCGTCCTCGCCGCAGAGCAGATCGGTTATGAGGATGAATATGAAATTGTAAGGATGATGCAGTCATCATTGCCTAAAACATATAACGAGACGAACACAATTGGCGCAATCTCACGTCAGGAAGGCATTGTACAGGCCATTGAACAAGCAGATGATGAGTCCATCATCCTGCTGACGGGCATCAATGAACCTCAGCATTATCGCGGCGATCTACTGGATCATGATGACAAGGCGTTCATCTACAATTATCTGGAAAAATAAAAAGACACTTCGTAGAAGTGTCTTTTTATATGCTTGAGTACCTATTAGCCGTTTGTTTTCTGGGCCATTCTGACAAGTACTTTTGCTACTGTATCTTTTTCTTCGCTATTATCCGTTGATTTCCAAAGCTCTTTCAGAACCTGTTCCTCGCGGTTGCGCGGCTCTTCATTTTTAGCAAGATAATCGGCAACTCTTTTCGCTGCTTTGGATAGCTGGTCTTCATCCATGCCCATCTTTTCACCTTTGGAAACCTGGTCTCCAAGATAGTTGATGAACTTGTTATAGCTCTCAAGAATCTGGTCTTTGTCTTCCTGATCCATGTTTTGTGCTTTCTGTTCTGGATTATTCACTTCTTCGTTAGCCATTCTCGATTCCTCCTATAATTTTCTAATGTCGTAGCGTTACGCAACGTTTCCAATTTGGGAGTGCAGTATCCTGAGCTTCCGGTTGAAATGATTTTTCCCGGATGATTAATGCTCTAGTCATATGATAGCCTTTTCCCGCCATACTTAAACATCTTTATGTCTAAAGGCAGAAGTTTTATATTATATTTGAATTTTCCCTATACTTTCTATATTGTATATAAATAAATAGTGATGATAAGAGGGATATGTATGAATGTTAAAGGCGTGGATATCGGGAGTGGACAGCCTAAAGTGGTTGTTTCCTTCTCGAATCATTCGAAAGAGACGGTGGATGAGGAAATCAAGGGTGTATTGGATAACCCTTCGGCAGTCGACATTGTCGAGATCAGAAGTGATGCGTTTGATGCACTGAGTCATGAAGCACATCTGGAACTCGTCAATCACATTATCGATAAATTGGAAGATTATCCGATTCTCTATACGTATCGGACGCAGAGTGAAGGCGGCAAGGGCCAGAAGACGGCGGTCGAGTACGAATCACTGCTCAACTCAGTGCTTGACCAGTGTGATATCCAGCTGATTGATATCGAGTTCTTCATGTATGAGGATATCGTTGATGCACTTGTTGAAAAAGCAAAGCGGAAAGGAATCCTGGTTGTACTGAGCCAGCATGATTTCAGGGACACCCCGGACTTTGATGAAATAATGGCGACTTACAAGGATATGCATGAACGTGGCGGTGATATACTGAAACTTGCCTACAACCCTGCGGATGGCCGTGATGTCCTGAGTATTCTGACTGCCGTACATGATGCGCGCCAGCAGCTTAAATGCCAGGTTGTCGGCATCAGCATGGGAGAGCTCGGTAAGATTACACGTGTTGCAGGCGGCGTTTTCGGTTCCTGTCTGACCTATGGTTACATTTCTCACAAGGCGGCACCTGGACAATTCCATGTGCAGGACCTGAAAAACAATCTGCAGATATTCGAATAGGTATTAAAAGAACGTCCAGCTCACTGAGCTGGACGTTTGTCATATCTATAGATTGTTCTGCAGGAAATCTTTGACTGATTCCGGTGATTTGGCATCTGCAGAATGCAGGTGGCCGAGTTTTTCTCCATTCTGGAAAACAAGCAGGCTTGGAATGCCCATGACATCATTTTCATCTGCCGCTTCAGGGAGCTCATCACGATTGAGTTCGTACCAGTCGATCTGGTTGTACTCCTCAAGAATCGGGTCGATGAACATGTTCATGCGAGTGCA
Organism: Salinicoccus hispanicus; assembly: GCF_009831115.1. Lineage (GTDB taxonomy): Bacteria > Bacillota > Bacilli > Staphylococcales > Salinicoccaceae > Salinicoccus > Salinicoccus hispanicus. Next base: position 165,958 of record NZ_WUUK01000002.1, read on the forward strand.
GTCCGGACACCAGTCTGCGAAAAATTTGATGATGATCTTGTCATCGCCCTGTATTTTTTCTTTATAGTCATCATACTGTCTGATAGCTTCCATCATAAGTACTCCTTTATCAATTTATTTAAGCCTCATTCTATCATTTTTTGGTGGGAATATGGAAGATACATGCTTATTCTGCTTGCAATATCGAACAGCTTTTACGTATATTAAGAGTAGGAAATCTTCTGGAGGATGACGAATGATTACATTTTATGAATATCCAAAATGCACGACGTGCCGTAAGGGAAAGAAGTATCTTCAGGAAAGCGACGTCCAGTTCGACAGCATCGATATGGTGAAAAATCCACCCAGTGCCGATGTGCTTCGTGAACTGGTTGAAACTTCCGGTACGGATATAGACATGCTTTTCAATAAAAGGGGTAAAAAGTATAAAGACCTCAATCTGAATGATCGTCTTGATGGAATGTCACAGGATGAGAAACTTGCACTGCTTTCCTCGGACGGCATGCTGATCAAACGTCCACTGGTATACGATGGTACAAGTGTGCTGCTCGGCTTCAAAGAGGCTGAATACAGGCAGCTCGTGAACAGCTAGATTAACCTTGCCTTCATAGTGGGACTTATGAGATTATATGAGTGTAGTAGAAAAAGGAGGTTTTTGTCGTGGCAACACCTAAAGAATACAAGTATTCAGAAGATCATGAATGGGTCAAAGTCGAAGATGGCAAGGCGACAATCGGTATTACTGAATTTGCTCAATCAGAGCTCGGTGATATTGTTTTTGTAGAACTGCCTGCTGAAGGTGACACACTCACTACCGGCGAGTCTTTTGGCAGCGTTGAATCCGTCAAGACGGTCTCTGAACTCTACGCACCTGTAAGTGGTACTGTAGTTGAAATCAATGAAGGACTGGAAGACAGCCCGGAGCTTGTCAATGAATCTCCATATGAAAAAGCATGGATGGTTGTTGTTGAACTATCCGATGAATCCCAACTTGATAGATTGATGAATGCTGACGCCTACAATGAAATGGTGGACGCATAAAAGTGTAAACTCTGGACCCGGTCTGGAGTTTTTTTAAAATATCATACCAAGGGTGATGACTATGTATTTTTCCGATAAAGTGCTTATTGTCGAAGGAAAGACTGATAAACGGCGTATCGAAGAAGTCCTGATTGAACCTGTACAGATCATATGTACCCATGGTACAATGGGTATCTCAAAATTGGATGATATTCTCGACCAGCTGAATGGCTCTGAAATCTATATCCTGTCAGATGCGGATAAAGAGGGAAGAAACATCAGGAAATGGTTTAAAAAGCACTTGAGCGAAAGCACACATATATATATTGACCCGAAGTTCGGTGAGGTGGGCCGCTGTCCGAGGGACTATCTCGCAAACCTCCTCATGAGGCATGATTTCTATGTAGATACAAGCTTGATCATGAAAGGTAAGTTCAGTAATGATGAAAGAATCCAGAACACAAGATATTACCAGCCGTATTCAGTCTGAGGAAACGCTCATTATTTTCGGCTATGCGCCGATATGCGCCAACTGTCAGATCGCTGAAAGAATGCTCGATGTCGTGGCGGAAATGAGAGATTTCTCATATGCGTCAATAGATCTGAATTATCAGAAGGACTTTATTGAAACCTATGAGATCAGATCCACTCCGACACTGCTGCTATTCAAAAAGGGCGAACTCGTGAAGGAAATTTATGCATTCCATTCTGTTCCTTACTTGACTGAAGTAATGGACGAATTCCTTGTTGACGAATAGGAATGCAGGTGCTATTATTAATGACAATCTAATAAAAACTCTTATCAAGAGTGGTGGAGGGAAGTGCCCTACGAAACCACGGCAACCGTCATTGCGACAAGGTGCCAATTCACATGATCATTTGATCGAAGATGAGAGGCTGATGGATCAAACCAATGCCTACTCAACTTTTGAGTAGGTTTTTTGTTTTTTATGGAAAGGATAGCCATGCTGTCCAATATACAAGTCAGGATGAGGCATATGATCGACATTCGCAATGCAACTAAAATTTTCAAGACAAAGAGCAATAATATACAGGCAGTGGATGATGTTACACTGCACATCCGTCAGGGCGAGATCTTTGGTGTCATCGGCTATTCGGGTGCAGGCAAATCCACACTGATCCGAATGCTGAATGGGCTGGAACAGCCCTCCTCCGGTGAAGTGGTGATCGGAGAGGATGTCATCAGTACGATGACCCGTGCGAAGCTTAGGAAGAAGCGCCAGAAAGTATCGATGATCTTCCAGCACTTCAATCTTCTCTGGTCGAGAACTGTTGCGGAAAATATCAGTTTCCCACTTGAAATCGCCGGTGTTCCGAAGAAGGACCGGCAGCAGCGTGTCGCGGAACTGATCGAGCTGGTCGGCCTCACGGGCCGGGAAGACAATTATCCGAGCCAGCTTTCAGGCGGACAGAAGCAGCGTGTCGGAATTGCCAGGGCGCTGTCGAATGAACCGGAAGTGCTGCTGTGCGATGAGGCGACGAGTGCGCTCGACCCGGAAACGACGGATGAAGTACTGGATCTGCTGGTCAAAATACGCGATGAGATGAACTTGACCATCGTACTGATTACGCATGAAATGCATGTCATCCGCAAGATCTGTGACCGTGCAGCAGTAATGGAAGGTGGACGGGTGGTTGAAACCGGTCCTGTACTCAAGCTTTTCCAGAATCCGGAGCATGGAGTGACGAAGCGGTTCGTAAAAGACGACATCAACGATGAGGAGACCGCTCTCTCGTTCGAGGAAGTCAGGGAAATGTTCCCGACATCTAAGATACTCAAGCTCGGTTTTGTCGGTTCCCAGTCGAAAGCGCCGATTGTCTCGCAGGTTGTCAAAAAGTACAATCTGGATCTCAATATTCTTTCAGGCAATATCAAGCGGACCAACAATGAATCATACGGTCACCTCTATGTAGCGATCGATATCAATGAAACGGATCTTTTGAAACTGGAAGAAGAACTGGCTGAGCACGATGTAACAGTGGAGGTAGAAGGATGATGATTGGATTTATCAATGCGTTCGCTGAAATGTTCTCACTAGAGAACGTGAAGTGGGACGACGTTTTAACAGCAACATATGAAACGCTATACATGACTGTCATTTCAACGGTCTTTACGTTCATTTTTGGACTGGTGCTCGGCATCATCCTGTTCCTCTCCTCGAAAAGTGGACATGCAGCCAGCAGTCCGGTTTACGGTGTCACGGCATTTCTCGTAAACCTGTTCAGAGCCATCCCCTTCATTATTCTGATCATCCTGCTCATTCCATTCACAAAAGTGGTCATGGGGACGATCATGGGATCACAGGGTGCACTGCCGGCACTCATCATCGGCGCCTCGCCATTCTATGCACGTCTGGTCGAGATTGGATTGAAGGAAATCGACAAAGGCGTAATAGAAGCAGCAGAGTCCATGGGCGCCGGCACATGGACGATCATCCGCAAGGTGCTGCTGCCGGAATCACTGCCGGCATTGATTTCAGGCATCACTGTCACTGCCATCATGCTTGTCGGATCGACTGCGATTGCAGGCGTCATCGGAGCAGGCGGGCTTGGCAATCTGGCCTATATGGTCGGTTTCACAAGAAACCAGAGTGATGTGACTCTGGTTGCAACAGTAGTAATTCTGGTTATTGTCTTTATCATCCAGATTCTAGGTGATCTGACTGCAAAAGCGGTCGATAAGCGATAATCATAAAAATAAATCAATCAGGAAAGAGGGAAAGTATAATGAAGAAAATTTTCTTATTGTTTGTCATTTCAATTTTTGCGGCCATTCTGGTTGCATGCGGTAACGGTGGTTCGGAAGAATCTACAACTGAAGATAGTGAAGAAAGTGAAGAAACATCCGAAACGGCTGAAAATGAAGAGACTGAAGAGGCGGGCGGCACGATTTCCATCGCAGCATCCCCGGCTCCACATGCTGAAATTCTGGAAGAAGCAGCGACAATTCTCGAAGAAGAGGGAATTGAACTCGACATAGCGATTGTCAATGACTATACAACACCAAACCGTCTGCTTGCAGATGAGGAAGTTGATGCGAACTACTTCCAGCATACACCATACCTTGAAACAGAGAAGGAATCTCACGACTATGATATCACCAGCGCCGGCAATGTCCATATCGAACCGATGGCCGTCTATTCACAGGATTACGATTCATTGGAGGATCTGCCGGATGGTTCGACGATCCTCGTATCCAATAATCCTGCTGAAGAAGGACGTTTCCTGTCATTCTTCGTTGATGCTGGCCTGATTGAAATTGAAGAAGGCATCGAAATCCAGAATGCAACTTTCGATGATATCACTGAAAACGAAAAAGACTTCGAATTCAATAATCAGACAGCTCCGGAACTGCTCGTTGAAATGTATGAAAACAATGAAGCACCAGCAGTCATCATCAACTCCAACTTTGCACTTGATGGTGGACTGAATCCGGTTGATGACTCCATCGTAGTAGAAGGCGGAGAGTCCCCTTACGCCAACCTGATTGCAGTACGTACTGGCGACGAGGAACGTGAGGATATTCAGAAACTTGTTGAAGTACTTCAAGGCGATGAAATCAAACAGTTCATCGAAGATAACTACGAAGGTGCAGTGATTCCTGTACAATAGCAGTAACATCCCTGGGTCATGTGGCCCAGGGATTTTTCAATTGAAAAAAACAGACAGGAATTATCAATTGGCATCCTTATCACTGTTACTTTTTCCATTTAAGGAGTATATTTATAGTATAACCAAACCCGGAAGGGGGAAGAAAAATGAATGCACAGAATGCTCAGCTTTTCGACAAAGCGCTTGTCATGGTATCGTTCATCGTCTCAGCGTTTACAGCAGTTGTCGGACCATTGCTCATCTGGGTATTGAAGAAGGACGATGATCCAGTAACAGCAGAAGCATTGCGTCACGTGGCCAATTTCGGTATTTCCTACACGATCTACATGTTTGTGGCCTGGCTTTCATCCTTTATTCTCATCGGTCTGATCATCGGTCCGATCGTCACTGTGCTGTTCTACGTATTTCTGATCATCGGTGCCATCAAGGCCAATGATGGCATAATGTACAAACCGCCATTCACGCTTGATATCATCAAATAGTCATTTTCATTTACCCCATGATCATTATCAGTCGTGGGGTTTATTTTGTCGTCCAGGGGCTTTCTGAGAAAGTCTAAAGGTTTAAAGTGTGGCGCATTTACGTTATAATGTAGTAGTAAATGAAATCCCATATCAGACTTTGACTATTATTTATAATTATTATAAACTGGTATGGAGAATATTATATAAATTATCTGTTGGAGGGTTAATAAATGGCTTCTGTTCTAGAAATCAAAGGTCTACACGTCGAAATAGACGGCAAAGAAATACTCAAAGGTGTTGATCTCACAATCAGGCAGGGAGAAATCCATGCTGTAATGGGACCGAACGGTACGGGTAAATCCACGCTGGCTCAGGCAATCATGGGTCACCCGAGATACGATGTGACTCAAGGTGAAGTGCTGCTTGATGGAGAGAATGTACTTGAGATGGAAGTGGATGAGCGTGCGCAGGCAGGTCTCTTCCTCGGCATGCAGTATCCATCCGAAATTTCCGGTGTAACGAATTCCGACTTCCTCCGTTCTGCAATCAATGCACAGCGTGAAGAGGGCGACGAAATCAACTTGATGCAGTTCATCAAAAAGCTTGATAAGAACATGAACTATCTGGAAATGGATCTCGACATGTCAACACGTTACCTGAATGAAGGATTCTCCGGCGGTGAGAAGAAGCGTAACGAAATTCTGCAGCTCATGATGCTCGAACCTAAATTCGGCATCCTGGACGAAATCGACTCCGGTCTCGACATCGATGCACTTAAAGTCGTATCCAAAGGTATAAACGAACTCCGCGGCGAAGAATTCGGCGCACTGATCATCACACACTATCAGCGTCTTCTGAACTACATCACACCTGACTATGTGCACGTCATGATGCAGGGACGTGTCGTAAAATCCGGCGGTGAAGAACTGTCCCGTCGCCTTGAAGCTGAAGGCTATGACTGGATCAAGGAAGAACTTGGCATTGAAGACGAAACTATCGCTGCAGATGTAGAATAGACAGGAGGATGACCATGGCTACTGAAGTTAATGAATTTGTTATTAACGCTGATGAAGTCATCTCCCGTGCAGAATCACGCGGAGAATCTGAACTTCTCATCAGCAAGAAGAAAGAAGCATTGGCAACTATTGAAAACCTTGAAATGCCCAAACCGGATAAGACAAAAATAAATAAATGGGATTTCTTCACTGTTTCCCAGCCTGTAACAGACAGTGCAGTCTACGGTTCTCTTGAAGAACTGCCGGAATCAGTAAAAAATCTGCTCGACATTGAACATACGAAGAATGTATATGTACAGCATAACAACACACCGGCGTACCTGCAGGTTTCCGATGAACTGCTCGATCAGGGTGTAGTGATTGAAAACATCATCGAAGCAAGTGCAAATCATCCTGAGCTTGTCGAAAAGTACTTCATGACCGAAGGTGTCAAAATCGATGAGCACAAACTTGCAGCATATCACACAGCGATGCTCAATGGTGGACTGTTCGTATATGTACCTAAAGATGTGCAGGTCAAAGATCCTGTACAGATGGTAGTTCTGCACGATGACGAAAAGACTTCCCTTTTCAATCACGTACTTATCGTGGCAGACGAAGGTTCCGAGCTGACTTATGTAGAGAACTATCTTTCCACAGTCGATAAATCCAATGAGCAGATCAATATCATTTCCGAAGTCATTGCCGAAGACAATGCCAAAATCGACTACGGTGCAGTGGATTTCCTTGCTGAAGGATTTACCGGCTACATCAACCGACGCGGTATCGTCGGCAGAGATGCAACGCTCGATTGGGCACTTGGCCTGATGAATGACTCCAATGTCATCAATGACAATACAACGTATCTGATGGGTGATAACTCAAGCTCCAATCTGAAGACTGTTGTTGTAGGGCGTGGCGACCAGAAGCTCAACTTTACAACACAGATCATCCACTACGGAAAAGACTCTATTGGACATATTCTGAAGCATGGCGTCATGAAAGACAGTGCATCCAGCATCTTCAATGGTGTCGGCCATATCAAGCATGGTGCTGCAGGCAGTGATGCCCAGCAGGAATCCAGAGTGCTGATGCTGAGTGAAAAAGCACGTGGTGATGCCAATCCGATTCTTCTGATTGATGAAGATGACGTTACAGCAGGCCACGCAGCTTCCGTCGGCCGTGTGGATCCAATCCAGCTCTTCTACCTGATGAGCCGCGGCATTTCAAAGAAGGAAGCGGAAAGACTTGTCATCCACGGTTTCCTTGATCCGGTAGTCAGTGCATTGCCGATTGAATCCGTCAAAAGACAACTTAAGGAAGTCATCGAGTTGAAAGTACTCTCAAAATAAGCTTTAAAGGGGTTTTCCCGCATGAATATCGAAAATGTCAGAAAGGATTTCCCGATCCTTGATCAGCAGGTCAACGGCAAAGAACTCGTCTACCTGGATACATCAGCGACGAGCCAGACACCCACACCTGTAATAGATGCAATGACTGCCTACTATAAGGAATACAATTCCAATGTGCACCGCGGTGTGCACACGCTCGGCACAAAAGCAACAGATGGTTACGAAAAGGCACGTATGAAAGTAAGATCATTCATCAATGCCAAGCGTTATGAGGAAATCATATTCACGCGGGGGACCACTGCAGCACTCAATCTTGTCGCACGCAGTTTCGGTGACATGGTCATCGAACCAGGCGACGAAATTGTAGTGACAGAGATGGAACACCATGCCAATATTGTGCCGTGGCAGGAACTGGCAAAGCGCAAGCAGGCGGAATTGAAGTTTATTCCGATGGAAGCGGACGGCACGTTTACAATGGAGAATGTGGAAGCGACGATTGGTGAAAAGACGAAGATTGTTGCCATCACCCACGTCTCCAATGTGCTTGGTACAATCAATGATATCAAGGAAATTGCCAGGATCGCCCGCAAGAATGATGCCTATATTTCCGTTGATGGTGCCCAGGCGGTACCGCATATGTCAGTGGACGTGCAGGACCTGGATGTTGATTTCTATGCATTCAGCGGCCATAAGATGCTTGGTCCTACAGGCATCGGTGTACTCTACGGCAAAAGCGAACTGCTTGATGATATGGAGCCGATCGAATATGGTGGAGACATGATCGACTTCGTAGATCTCAGAACTTCCACATGGACCGACTTGCCGGTCAAGTTCGAGGCAGGTACACCAATGATTGCCGAAGCGATCGGCCTTGCCCGTGCAATCGACTACATCGAAGAAATCGGCCCACAAACCATTCTGGGATATGAGCAGGAACTCGTAGACTATGCACTCGAGCGCATGCGTTCAATGGAAGGTATCGAAATCTATGGCCCGGACAAGCGTGCCGGACTGATTACTTTCAACCTTTCTGATGTCCATCCACACGACCTTGCCACCGCCCTTGACAGTGAAGGGATTGCCGTCAGGGCCGGCCACCACTGTGCCCAGCCGCTGATGAAGTGGCTTCAGGTATCATCAACTGCAAGAGCAAGTTTCTATATATACAATACTAAAGAAGAGATTGACGTCTTTATAGAAGGGCTCAAGCGAACGAAGGAGTTTTTCTCTTATGAATTTTAACAACCTCAACCAGCTTTATCGTTCAGTCATCATGGACCACTACAAGAACCCGCGCAACAAGGGCACTGTCGAAGATGGCACACTGACTGTGGATATGAACAACCCGACTTGTGGAGATCGTATCCGTCTGACATTGAATGTCGTCGATGATGTTGTTAAAGACGTCAAATTCGATGGTGAAGGCTGCTCCATCTCCATTGCCAGTGCATCGATGATGACAGAAACCATTACTGGCAAGAAAGTCGACGAAGCACTCGCCATGGGGGACGAGTTCAGCAGAATGATGCTGGGCGAAGATTACGATATGAACGAAGACATGGGAGATATCGAAGCCCTGTCGGGCGTCAGCCAGTTCCCAGCACGCATCAAGTGCGCAACCCTTTCATGGAAAGCACTTGAAAAAGGGGTTAAAACCTCAGACAGCAATAATAATAAGGAGTGAGTTATATGGCTAAAAAAGCACCGGAAATTGAGGATTACAAATATGGTTTCCATGATGAAGACGTATCTATTTTCCGTTCAGATCGTGGATTGACAGAAGAAATTGTACGCGAAATTTCCAAAATGAAGGAAGAGCCCGAATGGATGCTCGACTTCAGACTCAAATCGCTGAAACATTTCTATAAAACGCCGATGCCTACTTGGGGTGGCGACCTTTCCGAACTCAACTTCGATGAAATCACATACTATGTAAAACCATCCGAGAACACAGAACGCTCATGGGATGAAGTACCGGAAGAAATCAAGCGTACGTTTGACAAACTCGGTATTCCTGAAGCAGAGCAAAAGTATCTTGCAGGTGTTTCTGCACAGTATGAATCCGAAGTTGTGTACCACAACATGGAGAAGGACCTCGAAGACAAAGGCGTCATCTTCAAGGATACAGATACTGCGCTTCATGAAAATGAAGATCTTTTCAGAGAATACTTCTCGACAGTCATCCCGTATACGGATAATAAGTTTGCTGCACTCAATTCAGCAGTATGGTCCGGTGGTTCATTCATCTACTGCCCACCAAATGTCAAACTGGATACGCCACTGCAGGCGTACTTCCGTATCAACTCCGAAAATATGGGTCAGTTCGAACGTACACTGATCATCTGTGATGAAGGATCCAGCGTACACTACGTTGAGGGTTGTACTGCACCTGTCTACACGACGAATTCACTGCACTCAGCAGTTGTTGAAATCATCGTCAAGAAAGATGCATACTGCCGTTATACGACAATCCAGAACTGGGCGAACAACGTATACAACCTTGTTACCAAGCGTACATTCGTTGATGCCAACGGTACAATGGAATGGGTCGACGGCAACATCGGCTCCAAGATCACCATGAAGTACCCGGCAGTATTCCTAAAAGGCGAAGGCGCACGTGGCATGACACTGTCCATCGCACTTGCAGGTAAAGGACAGCTGCAGGATGCCGGAGCGAAGATGATCCACCTGGCACCGAACACATCATCTACAATCGTTTCCAAATCCATCGCAAAACAAGGTGGTAAAGTGTCCTACAGAGGACAGGTCCACTTTGGTAGAAATGCAGATAACGCACGTTCCAACATCGAATGTGACACGCTCATCATGGATAACGAGTCCACTTCAGATACGATTCCTTATAATGAGATTCTGAATGACAACATCTCATTGGAACACGAAGCGAAAGTTTCCAAAGTATCCGAAGAACAGCTCTTCTATCTCATGAGCCGCGGTATCGGCGAAGTCGAAGCGACAGAAATGATTGTCATGGGCTTCATCGAACCATTCACAAAAGAACTGCCAATGGAATATGCGGTTGAAATGAACCGTCTGATCTCCTTCGAAATGGAAGGCTCCATCGGTTAATAACAGTAATGGACTCCCTGTCACACTGTGGCAGGGAGTTTTTTTGTTAGAAATGAACTAGAAAAAAGGAAGTTTGACATTCATGAAAAGTTCTACGAAAAAACAGGTTCTTATTTTTATTGGTCGCGTTGTCATGGTGATCGCTGGTGCATTCATCACGGCCTATGGTCTTGAGTCTGTACTTATTCCCAACCAAGTATCGGATGGTGGTGTAACCGGCATAAGTATTGTTGGTTCCACATTATTCGACATACCACTCGGTTTTTTGATTGCTATCTTGAATATTCCATTCATCTGGCTCGGATACCGCCAGATTGGTACCAAGTTTGCAGCCTTGTCTGTTGTCGGTATTCTATCCCTGGCGTACTTTACTGCAATCATGCATCATATACCGGTCATTATCGAAGGGGATTCCCTTTTGATCACTGTGGTTGGTGGTGTCATCATCGGTCTAGGTATGGGTATTGCGTTGCGTAATGGTGGTGCCCTTGACGGTATCGACATGTTCGCTGTACTGCTTTCGAGAAAATTGCCATTCGGAACGAGCGACTTGATTCTATTCCTGAATACATTCGTATTCTTGCTCGTCTCTACTGTATTTGGATTTCAAGGTGCCATACTCTCAGCAATTGCCTACTTTATCGCTTCGAAAGTGATACATTTAATTGAAGAAGGACTCAGTGGATCGAAAACATTCACCATCATCACAATACATCCTGAACCAATTATTGAAACGATAAGGGAAGAGCTTGGAAGGACATGTACCTATAATGAAATCCATGGTGGCTACACTAGAACGAAACTCACGCAAGTCACTTGCATCATTAACCGGTTGGAAGAACAGAAGTTGAAAGAGATAATCGCCAGACTCGATCCACAAGCTTTTCTTGCTGTGTATGATGTAGCCGATGTGAGAAAAGGTTCGTTTATAAAGCAGGATATTAATCAGTAAGGTTTACTCAGATCAGACCATATTAAAAACCCACAACTTCATCGTTGTGGGTTTCATCATGTATTTTTCTAGTACAGGTAGTGGTTGCCTGTCTGCAGATTATATAGGGAGTAGCCGAAATCCATCTGCAGGTGCGGGTAGTCCCTGAAACTTTCCCAGTCGCCGCCCCAGGTGAATCCGAGTTCCTTGGCGATCTGTGCAACTTCAAACCAGTCTGATCTGCCATTACCGTTGCCATCGTACTCGATATCCCAGATGACGTTTGGACCGACTTCAATTGCATAGTCGACTGCAAGACCATAGTTGTGATAGGATTGTCCGCCGCGGGCGTTCGTTACAATATTACCTGCAGTAGTGCGTCCTTGTGCAAAGAGTGCATCCTGTTCTTCAAAAGAACGGAAACCATCTGTAAATCTGATGACGATACCGATCTGGGCCGCTCTCTGCCTAAGGATCTCCGCGTGCTCTGCAACAATCGGGTGCAGACCATCCGGCTCGGGCGTTTCATATGTATTTTCATTCCACTGCTCAGCTGAAACAGTTTCAGTCGCTGTCAGGATGAAGCTCGATACGGCTAACAGTGCGACAAGTACTGCAGATAGAGATTTGATGTTCTTTTTCATAAGCATTATCTTTCTCCTTCATATGTAAATTTGACTTGCCTCCTTACCATACCATTGCAGCACCAGTTTTCAATAAATAGCCTTAAATGGTAATACAATTGTAATATTATTTTGAGAAAATTAACAATTTTTATTTCAAAAAGTGTTCTCGTTGCAAAATAAAAGCACTGGCATATTATATACCAGTGCACCATTCATCATTTCGTTATATTGGGATTGCTATCTATATTCTTTCTGAAGCTCACGGATGGAGTAGCCGAAATTCATTTCGAGGTGTGGGTAATCCTTGAAAGACTCCCAGTCTCCGCCCCATTCGAAACCAAGATCCTTGGCGATGTCAGCCACTTCCAACCAGTCGGCTTTCCCGTTGTCATTGCCGTCATATTCAACATCCCAGATGATTTCCCCATCCGCTTCGATTGCATAGTCGATGGCGAGGCCATAATTGTGATAGGATTCCCCGCCACGGGCGTTTGTAACGATTTCACCGGGAAGTGATCTGCCCTTGCTGAATAGCGCATCCTGTTCTTCAAAGGAACGGAAGTCGGATGTTATCGTAATTTTAATGTCTTTCTCTTTTGCCTTTTCCTCGAGTGCCTCGGCTTTCTTTTCTACTTCAGGGTGGAGTGCATCGGGCATTTCTTCAAAATCCAGTTCCACCTTGTCTGTATTCTCACCTTTCTCTTCTACAGCAACAGTATCCAGATCAGCGAACAGCATGCCTGTCAGTGAAATAAAACTGAAAAACATCATATATAGGGGTTTGAGTCTACTTAGCATGGAATGGTCCATCTCCTCATTTGTGTAATATCTCATTTAAAATGCAACTTTGCTATCATAGCATCTCCGAAAGATTTTCAGAACCTGTTTTCATGATTTGAAAAGAAACATTAATTCCCCTGTAATATTTCTCTAATATTCAACTGTCCTTAGACGGGTATGACCAGCATGCGGCAAGGGTCTGATCTTGATAGCAGGAATTTCAGGGGGATTATTTATTTTCCAGAAATAAGGGTATAATGACATAAAGACTGAATGGAGGGTTACATTGAAGATTGCAGGTCGGGAAGAGATGCTTGAAATCGAAAGATACGCAATGAAGGAAATTGGTATTTCCGGTGCGGTACTGATGGAAATTGCCGGCAATCAGATTGCTGAAGAAATCATGCGGTCATATCCGGATCAATCTGTACATATCACCGTATTGGTCGGTAGTGGAAATAACGGTGGGGATGGTTTTGTCATTGCCAGAAGGCTGTTCGATGCCGGATACACACCTGACGTCTGGCTGCTTGCGGACGAGGAAAAGCTCGAAGGGGATGCAAGGACACAGTACCAGATTCATACGCGGCGCAAACTATCCCTTCATCTGATGGAAGAAGGGTTGTCGAGTCTGGATGAAACACTGAAGCAATCGGAAGTACTGGTTGATGCGATGCTCGGTACAGGCGTGAAAGGTGCGGTAAGGGAGCCACTCAATCAGATCATTGAGCAAGTGAATTCGCATGATTTCCATGTCATTGCAGTCGACATACCTTCGGGACTCGACTGCAACACAGGAAAAGTGGAAAATGTAGCAGTTGAAGCAGATGAGACATACGCTTTTACAATGCCGAAGCTCGGATTCTTCCTGCAGGATGGTCCATCTGTAATCGGCAACTGGCAGGTGAAGAATATCTCCGTACCGGAAGGACTGGCGGATGATCTGGAGATGAATCTGCCGGAAGTCATTACCCGGGCACTTGCAACAGCGTCTCTGCCGAAGAGGCCGCAGTTCGGACATAAGGGAACGTTTGGCCATGCACTTGTCTTCGGCGGCTCGAAACCCTTTGTCGGTGCACCGATCTACAGTGCACATACAGCATTCCATTGCGGCGTAGGTCTATCCACGCTGGTCATCCCTGAAGAGGTATATCCGGTCATTGCCAGCCAGAATCAGACTGCACTCGTCCGTACTCTGCCGAGTGAGTCCGGCCATTTCACCGGAGCGGGGGTCGAAGAAGCACTTTTTGAAAAAGTGACTGCAGTGGCCATCGGACCCGGCATGGGTCGTTTCGACCAGGGACCGGAACTCATCAGGGATATCATCGGCCATCTTGATGAACAGCCGGTCGTCATCGATGCGGACGGGCTTTTCCATGTAAAAGACCAGTTGGAGCTGCTGGACCGTTATAAAGGCCCGGTCATTCTGACACCACATCCTGGTGAAATGGCAACCCTGACCGGCAGATCTGTAGCTGAAGTGGAAGCGGATCGATTGGACATCGCCCAAAGTTTTGCCAGCGAGCATAATGTGAATCTCGTGCTTAAAGGCCACCGTACCATTGTAGCGACGCCGCATGGCACATGGGTGAATCCGCTCGGGAACGATGCTCTGGCCAAAGGTGGCAGTGGAGATGTTCTCACAGGCATGGTCACTGCCTTCCTTGCACAAGGTGCAGCACCAGATGATGCGATGCGAGCAGCTGTTTATCTCCATGCTGCTTCAGGAGAACAGGCGGCAATCGACTGTTCACATTATGGGGTGACGCCGGATGATATCATTGCATCGAGCAGGAAAGTGCTTAAACAGCTGGAGGGGAATGGATGAAGGAGAAGGCAATCAAAAGCGGCAACGGCAACCTTTTCAGAAATGGTGTGGCAGTCGGCGGTAAGCTGCACTTGACCTCTGAACATATATATCATATGCCACATGCCATGAATCTGAACAGAAGACAGACGGAAATCGCTCTGTGGGATGTGGCATCAGTCAATCTGATCAGCCACCACATGATGAAGATGATTCCGATTCCGAACGGTCTGGAAATCATTTTGCAGGACGGTGAGTCACTGCAATTCGTCGTCAATGGCAGAAAACGCTGGAAGCGTGAGATTGAGCGTGCATTGGAAAAGATGGAACAGGAAACGACGTAAGAGGACGAAAGGGGTAAGGTTATGGAAAAACAGGAATCATTCAGTCTAAAGGGGTTCGGCATGCTGCTCAGGGTAGTTGCCGTAGTGACATCAAGCATTGCGACCATCATATCGACCGTACTGCCGTTGGCATTCGGTTATGATATATCAAAGGTCGATCTTTTCCTATTGTTTCTGCTGCTGGTAGTCGGTGCGCTGCTTGTCCATGGGGTACTGACACATGTATTCAACGATATTGTAGACTTTAAATCAGGAACAGATCAGGAGAGTCCGGGTATGCTTTCCGGTGGCAGCCGAGTACTGCAGAACGGCGTCATGTCCTTCAACATGATGGTGCGTATCGGGATCGCTGTTACATTGCTCCTGCTGATCGCAGCTGCGCTCTTCATCATATTTGGACAGATGGAACTCGCGATACTTACAATTGTCGGGCTGTGGGGGGCGATCAGCTATTCACTGAAACCTTTCCGCTTTGCATACCGGCCGTTTCTTGGTGAATGGCTGAGCCTCTTCCCATCGATTCTGCTGCTCGGCCTTGCGGCGCCATGGCTCATGCTGGACAGCATTCCACTATGGGCATGGCAGAATGCACTGATCAATGCACTATGGTGCATGGCCTGGGTCATGATCCATCATGTACCTGATATAAAAGCCGATCGGCATGCCACACCGACGAAGCAGACGACTGTCGTGTGGGCGGCAAAGAAATTCGGCATGAAAGCAGCCCCGACACCGGCACTGCTCTATCTGATCATTGTCGGCCTGCTGGCAATCTCGGTCATCTGGGACCGTCCGGTTGCAGCAGTCGGTACATTGCTCCTGCTCGGATATGGAATCTACATGGTTCTGAAGATAGATGTGGATAATGTGGAGCAGGTCACGGCATACGAAAAAGTGCTTCTGCTGCTTGCGATGGCAACAGCAATATGGCTCGGCCTATTCCCGACCATGTAGAAGAGCCGCTGTATGAATCATGAATCCTGTGGATCCGGAATGTCTTCCTTGTTTGTTTTGTCTTTACGACCCACAGAGATGAATAGGGCGATTCCGAGTATGATGGCAATGCCCAGAATCTGATACCAGCCTATGCTGATGTTCAGCCATAAGACGGAACTGACGACTGCTGATGCAGGTTCCAATGTCCCGAGAATGCCTGCTTCTTTTGATGAGATATGCTTCAGACTGCTGATATATAGAAGAAAAGCCAGCGTGGTTCCAATCATTACTGATAGAAGCAGAATCATGATCAAAGCTGCGGTCCACTCGAATTCACGGTCGAACTGCCAGAGAGGATGAATGAAGTTCATTACAATACCGCCGATGAACATAGACCCACCGACGAGCTGAAGCGGATGCAGACGATAGAGCAGTATCTGTGCATGAAGGGTATAGTAGGAGAGTGCCACACCCGATATCAGTCCCCATATGAGCGCAGGGGGAGAAACGATGAGTGCTGAAAAATTGCCGTCTGTAGCAAGTAGTATGACACCCGCAATCATGGCGATGATGATGAGTCCATCGGCATAACTCCATTTTGAAAATTTGCGTATGACCAGCCATAGAATGATGTAGATGGGACCGGTATACTGAAGTACTGTGGCAATGGCTGCATTACCATGACCGATCGCTGCCATGAACGAATACTGGACCATCGTCATTCCGAATAGGCTGTAGATGACGAGCATGGCGAGGGTGCGCCGGTCCAGACGAACCGGCTGCTGCTTTCTTGAAAATAGCCAGTACGCAGCAAGAAGAATGATGCCGCTCACAGTGAGCCTGAAGGCAACATACCATTCCACGGTAACCGGCGTATTCCTGAATATGTAGTCGGCGGCCGTTCCACCTATTCCCCATAACGTAGCGCCAATCAGAACAAAAATCAGACCACGAATATGTTTCGATCCAGTTGTCATACATATGTCTCCTTTCCCATTATCAAAAGAATAGTCGAAACCGTCCGGGAATTCAATGCCCAGCAATAAACGTCTACGACGCTCTCATGCTATACTGGGGGCATGATATAGACATTGGAGGAGAAAAGAATGGCACTTGATCATTGGTACGATCAGGCAATCGTAACTGAAACGTATAAAGAAGGCATGGCACAGCACAGGCAGAACTTGCAGAAAGTATACGACAAGTTCCAGATCCCGGAAGACAATGACTTTTTCCGTCGCCTTGAAGCACGGTCTCTCCGAGTGATTGCGATTACAGAGGACTGGTGCGGGGATGCCATGATGAATATCCCCATCCTGCTTCATCTTGCAGAGAAGAGCCACATGCAGGTACGCATGATTCTGAGGGACAGCAACCTGGAACTCATGGACCAGTACTTGACCAACGGCAAATCACGCTCCATTCCAATATTCATTTTTATAGATGAAAATGGCGAAGAAGTCACGCATTGGAGGCCACGTGCAGAAGCGGTCCAAAACGCAGTCGATCAGCTGATGGGTGGATTGCCGGATAAAGAAACACCGGAATATGATGCAGCATTCAAAGAAGCCATCAAAACATTGACAGCGCGTTTTGTCAGCGATGAGGAAATGTGGCATGAGACTTATGGAAGCATCAAGGAGAAGCTTGAGAAAAATATCTGAATGACAGCATGACAAAAGAGGTGCCCCGCCCGGGGCACCTCTTTTGATCTTTAAGCCAGCCTTATTTCCTATACTGCAGTCCGATGAACTGCATTTTTTCATTGAAAAGCTTCGGGTAGGCCAGATATCCGACCATGACGGATGACATGGCGGCTGTGGTCAATAGCAGAAACAGGATCAGAAGCTGGTACATGACAGCTTCCATCGGATCGGCACCGCCGATGATCAGTCCGCTCATCATACCCGGAAGCTGGACGAGACCCATCGTCTTCTGTGCTTCGATCGTCGGTATCATGCTGGTCTGTATGGCGGACTTCAGACTTTTATCGACGGCCACTTTCGGCTTTCCCCCCATGGAAAGTATGAGTTCGATGGTCTCGTCACTGCGGTCGACTTCATCTTTGAATTTATTCAGGAATAGAAGGGAGAGTACCATGCAGTTGCCGATGACCATTCCGCTGATCGGGATGACTTCCTCCGGGACGAATGGGATGATGCCGAATCCGAGCATGATGCCCATCGTCACGACTTCCACAACGACAAGGGTGAGGACGATCATCCAGGTGATGCCCGGGATGCCGTCTCCTTTTTTAATGATATTCTGTGTTGCTGCAGCGATCATCAGCAGGATCATCAGGATGATGAAGATTGGATCATCACTTTCGAACACGAATGTTAGAATATAGCCGATGATCAGCAATTGTATGATCGACCGGACGGTCGCGATGATGATATCTTTTTCCAGTCCCAGTTTCAGCACCAGGGCCAGTCCAAGTGGAATGGCGATGAATATGAGTGACAGGGAGAGCTGTGCGTATGTCAAAGTGCTTCCCCCTCGAGAAATTTTTTGATGAGTGGATTGTCGGAGTCATCAATGAATGAAGCATCCCCGTATTCGATGAGTTTCCCGCCTGCGAGAAACCACATGTCATCGCTGACACGCCGGGCCTGATCAAGATCGTGGGTGATCCAGATGACAGTGACATTGTACTCGCGCTGCAGTCTGATAATGAGGCGCTCCACTTCCTTTACCATGCGGTAGTCGAGGCTTGCGGTGATTTCATCCAGCAGCAGAACTTCGGGACGGTTGACAAGCGTGCGGGCAATCGACACGCGGCTCTTCTCACCACCGGACAGTGACTTGATTTTCTGATCCAGTGGAATGCCTCCGAGATCGACACGATGCAGCAGCTCTACTGCGCGGTCCTGCGGCAGCTTTTCATTGAATATGGCTTTCGGCAGATTGAGGTTGTCATATACTGTGCCGCCGATCATCGGTGCACTCTGAAAAGCCATGCCGATGCGCTTTCTCAGTTCAATCATATCCATATCCTGGATGTTTTTCCCTTTGAAGAATATATTGCCGGAATCCGGGGACAGGAGACCATTGATATGCTTCAGACATGTCGTCTTGCCTGCACCACTTGGGCCGACAAAAGTTGTAATTCTGGCTTCATTGAAGTGGCCGCTGATATCATGGAGGATGTTCTGATGGCTTACATTTTCAAATTCGATTATACTCATATTGAAGTGTGCTCCTTAAAAGTTGTGTTACAATAAAGCAAGGTGATTTTTATGATTTATATTGGATTGACAGGCTGGGGAGATCATCACGATCTCTATGCGGACCTTTCAAATAAAAAAGATAAACTGGCTACATACGCCGGCTATTTTCCGATTGTTGAGCTGGATTCCACCTATTATGCCATCCAGCGTACATCAACAGTTGAAAAGTGGTGTAATGAAACACCGGACAAATTCAAATTTGTTGTCAAAGCCCACCAGTACATGACCGGACACAGTGACTATCGCGACCACTATGATTCCATCAAGGATGTCTTCAGTGCGTACCGTGACATGCTGCGCCCGATGGACAAGGCAGGCAAACTCGGCTTCGTCCTTCTTCAGTTTCCTCCATGGTTCGACTGCAACCACAAGAACATCCGCTATGTAAAATACGCCACAGAGCAGCTTCAGCCATACAAGGTGGCCGTCGAGTTCAGGAACCAGACATGGTTCCAGGAACAGTACCGGGAAGAGACATTGTCATTTCTCGACGCTAATAATATCATCCACAGCATCTGTGATGAACCCCAGGCTGGGATGGGCAGCATTCCCTTTGTCAACCGCGTGACAAATCGGACGGCCTTCATCAGGCTCCATGGGCGTAATGTACATGGGTGGACTCAGAAGGACCGCACCAGCGAGGAATGGCGCAACGTGAGATATCTATATGATTATAACAAAGAAGAATTGGAATGGCTTAGGAAACAGATCGAAATTCTGAAGCATAAGACCAAGGATATCTATATCGTTTTCAACAACAACTCCGGCGGACATGCCGCAGGCAACGCCCAGGATCTCATGGCACTGATGGGGATACGCTATGACGGGCTGTCACCGAAACAGTTGAAATTATTCTAGTGTATCAAGACAAAGGGGAAATTCCGAGGGATAACTACGACCAGAATCTTCTGGTTCTCTAAAGGAGTAATACGAATGGAATACATCATCCTCATACTGATCGGACTTCTTGCATCGACCCTGGGTGCCCTGGTCGGCATCGGTGGTGGCGTCATCATTGTACCGTTGCTCATTTTCTTTGGTATCAATGCAGGAATACTGGAACGCATCACCCCCCAGAGTGCCGTCGGTACTTCAAGTCTCGTCCTGATTGTCATCGGCCTGTCTGCAATGATCTCCTATGGACGGAGCAACCAGGTCGATATGAAAAATGGCTTGCGGTTTCTTATCGGCATCATGCCCGGTGCTTTCATAGGATCCTACGCCAGCCAGTTCTTCACTATTGACAGCTTCAACCTTTACTTTGGCATATTTCTGATCTTTCTAAGCACACTGCTTATCATAAGGGATAGGATCAAACCGATTTCCATCTTTCAGAACGAACGCTATATGGAGCCGCACGTTGACAATATGGGTGATGTCCACCACTATGGTTTTCCTGCATATATCGCCATTATTTCAACATTCATCGTCGGTTTCTTCACAGGCCTCTTCGGTATAGGTGGTGGGGCGCTGATGACACCGCTCATGCTGCTCGTATTCCGCATGCCGGCATCCATCGCCATCGGAACGAGCATGATGATGGTCTTCTTTTCCGGATCAGCAGCTGCCGTCGGCCATGTGCTGCAGGGCAATGTGGATTTCTGGTACGCGCTCTTCATCGTTCCAGCAGCCTTCATCGGTGCCAAGATCGGTGTATCGATCAATCGGCGTTTCAATTCCGATACAATGGTTGTCGTGCTGCGTACTGTTCTGCTGCTGCTTGGCGTATACATGATTCTACAGACCATCATATAGAGGTGATTCGATGGAAGTGAAGCTTTTCCATACAAATGACATTCATAGTCATCTATACAACTACTTGAAAATTAAAGACTTTCTGCACAATAAAAAACGTCAGCATAAGAATAATATGATGTATGTCGACCTCGGAGATCATGTCGACCGATCGCATCCCTATACCGAAGCGACACTCGGCAAGGGCAATATCGACATACTTAATGAAGCTGGATGCGAAGTGGCGACCATCGGTAATAATGAAGGCATCACGCTGCAGAAGGATGATCTCAAAGCCCTGTATGATAATGCGGATTTCGACGTCATCTGCGCCAACTTGCGCGAAGTGGGCGGTGAGGATCCCTACTTCAAACCGTATGTCATCAAAGAGGTCAACGGCATCAAGTTCGGGTTCATTGCGGCCACCGTCGAATTCACGCCTTTCTACAAGGCACTCGGCTGGGAAGTGTCGGAGAGCTTCGACTGGATTCTCAGGGCGATCCGCGAAATCAATACAGAAGTCGACTGCATTGTCATGATGAGCCATCTGGGCAGGTATGACGATGAATCGCTTGCGATGATGTTCCCTGAAATAGACGTCATATTGAGTTCGCATACCCATCACTACTTTGAACAGGGCGAATGGATCGGCGACACGCTTCTTGCAGCTGCCGGACGCTACGGTGACTATGTCGGCGAGGTGACGCTCGAGTTTGAAGGGAAGCAGCTTGTCGGCAAGCGTGCCCACCTTTATGACACGGACCTGCTTACCAGCAGCGATGATCATTATTACGAAATCGGCCGGGACATGCTGTCCACTGTCATCAAGGATTCCGCTGCACCGATTGAACGCAGACTCTATTCTACGAGCAGTTTCATCACATCGCTCGCCCGCATGGTCCGCCTGTTTACAGACAGCGATGTAGGTCTGGTCCATACGGGTCTCATTGTGAAGTCGTTCGAGGGCGGCACGCTGACGGAATATGATCTGCACAAAGTTCTGCCCCATGCCATCAACACGGTCCAGATCGAGCTGACAGGACGGGAACTGAAAGAAATCTTCAACCAGGCATCCCAGCACGAATTCAAGGATGAGATCATACGGGGGCTTGGTTTCAGAGGTGATATATTCGGCTGCTTTGTTGCCGAGAATATCGGCTACGTCCAGTCCGAACGGGAGTACTACATCAATGGAGAAGTGATCAAGGACCGCAGGCACTATACGCTCGGTACATTGGACATGTATACATTCGGCAGGATATTCCCTCAGTTCCGATACTCGAAGAAAGTGTACAAGATGCCTGAATTCCTGAGGGATATCGTCAAGATCTACGGCTCGGAATTGTAGTTGAAAAACATGCAATATATGCTATAATATTCTATAACAATTGAAGAACGAAAAAGTAGAGGTCGCAACGGCTAGGAGTACATGGGGGAGCAGGCATGCTTTGAACTCATGGAAAGGAGCAGTTGCCGAAGGATGCGCCCGGCGGGGTGATGTTCTGGGGTCAGGTCGAACAGGCTTGGCACTGTCATTGCGATGATGCGCTACAACCTGGTGAAAGACGTCATGGTGGCTGATTCTGTAATGCTGCTGTGATGTCTTTTTTGTAGTCCAAATAATTTTCAGGAGGATATATATGGAAAATATACTTAACTGGGAGTACATCTCCCTCATCCCACCACTGCTCACACTGGTACTTGTGGTACTGACGCGCAAAGTGGGAATCAGTCTTGGTGTTGGCATCATCACTTCGGCATTTGTCGTTGCCGGTGCAGGCATCCTTGAAACCTTAGGAATAATATGGAGCAGCTTTGCCATGATTTTTATCGATGATGGTGCCATCAATACATGGAACGCCTTCATCTTGATCTTCCTCAGTCTGCTCGGTATCATGACAGCTTTCATCAACATGTCAGGTGGCGCCAAGGCGTTCACTGCGTGGGCGCTGACAAAGGTCAAGTCCCGCAGAGGAGCAAACTTCGCAACAGCACTGCTCGGCATCATCGTCTTCATCGATGACTACTTCAGTGCACTGATCGTCGGCCAGGTGGCCAAACCGCTTACTGACAAATACAACGTTTCGCGGGCAAAGCTTGCCTATCTGATCGATACGACCGCTTCACCGGTTTCCGTCATCGCACCGATATCAAGCTGGGGGGCCGGCATCATGGGGCTTGTGGCACCGCTTCTCACAGCAGCAGGTCTCGTTGCCATTTCGCCATTCCAGGCGTTCGTCTACATGATTCCAATGAATTTCTATGTATTGACGGCCATCGCAATGATGTTCATTGTCATTGCTACACGATTTGATATCGGTCCAATGCGCAAGCATGAAGCTTTGGCACTCAATGAAGGACGGGTCGTTGAAAACCCCCGGGAAGTACCTGGAGAAACGGATGAGGAACTCCCGGTGCATCAGGATGGCTCGGCGAAAGCGCTGATCATCCCGATTCTCGGTCTTGCGCTGACTGTCATCACAGCGATGTTCATTACAGGCGCAATGACTGGCGGCTCCGTGGATATCTTCAGCATTTTCGAAAATACACTTGTCACACATTCGCTTGTCATCGGCGGCATCGTCGGTCTGGCACTCAGCCTGTTCTACTTCTTCAAGGATACACGTCACGACAATGATTTCGGCCGGAGCGAGATCTGGCTTGGTGTAAAGACCGGCTTCATGGCGATGTTCCCGGCCATCCTCGTATTGACACTGGCCTGGATGATCGGGGATCTGATCGGTCAGCTTGGCACAGGGGAACTGCTCGGCGCCATGGTCGAACGCTCCAGCCTGCCGACCGGTGCCCTGCTTGCGGTTGTCTTCGCAGTGGCCTGTCTGATGGCATTGGCAACAGGGACGAGCTGGGGATCTTTCGGTATTCTGATTCCGATCACCGGTGAAATCATGATTTCTCTCGGTGAAACGGACCTGCTGCTGCCAAGCATCGCAGCTGTACTGGCCGGAGCGGTATTCGGAGACCACTGTTCACCGATATCCGACTCCACCATCCTGTCCTCGACAGGTGCAGGGTGCAATCATATCGTCCACGTCATGACACAGCTGCCATATGCAGTCGGATCTGCACTGATTGCGCTTGTCGGCTATCTGGTCCTCGGACTGACATCAAGCCTTCTGCTGTCTCTTGGTGTACTGCTGGTACTGATCATACTGGTCTTCATCATAGCGAAAGTCGTCTATACGCCGATTGCCAGAAGGAATGCACAATCATAATATCAGCTGTAAAACCTCCACTTCCGAGTGGAGGTTTTTTATTCATCCAATAATTTTAACAATTTAAATTTTTCCTACTTTGCCATTATAATTATGATAATATGAGTATGACATCTACATAAGGGGGCATTATGCCATGGCCACAAAAAACGAAGAGATTCTGAGAAAACCCGACTGGCTGAAGATCAAGCTGAATACGAACAAGAACTATACCGGTCTGAAGAAGATGATGCGGGAGAAGAACCTGCATACCGTGTGTGAAGAGGCGAAGTGTCCGAATATCCATGAGTGCTGGGGAGAGCGCCGTACAGCGACCTTCATGATACTTGGTGCGGTATGTACACGTGCCTGCAGATTCTGCGCTGTAAAGACCGGCCTCCCGAATGAGCTCGACTGGGATGAGCCGAACCGTGTGGCGGAATCCGTCCAGCTGATGAACTTGAAGCATGTGGTCATCACTGCAGTGGCGAGAGATGACCTCAAAGATGGCGGGTCCGCCGTCTATGCAGAAACTGTGAGAAAAGTGCGCGAGAAGAACCCGTTTACGACCATCGAAGTATTGCCATCCGACATGGGCGGCGAGTATGATAGTCTGAAGACATTGATAGATGCGAAACCTGATATCATGAATCACAACATCGAAACCGTCGAGCGTCTGACGCCGAGAGTGCGTGCAAAGGCGAAGTATCACAGGACGCTTGAATTCCTGCAGCGTTCCAAAGAGATGTGTCCTGAAATACCGACTAAATCGAGTCTGATGGTCGGTCTGGGGGAGACGGTGGAGGAAATCCACCAGACAATGGACGATCTGAGAGCACATGATGTGGACATCATGACAATCGGACAGTATCTGCAGCCTTCGAGAAAACATCTTAAAGTCGAGAAATACTATACACCACTCGAATTCGGCAAACTTAGAAAAGTGGCGATGGAAAAAGGTTTCAAACACTGTCAGGCAGGACCGATGGTGCGTTCAAGCTACCATGCCGATGAGCAGGTGAATGAAGCGGCCAAGGCGAAGCAGGCCAAAGGCGATGAACTATTGAAAGGTGAGTAGAACTATGATTACGGTGGACCATATGAATTTCGAACTGGTCGAGAACTACCGGGATGCTTTTGATGAAACACAGTTTGACAGCAAATACAGCGAAGTGCTCAACAAGTATGATTATATTGTCGGAGACATCGGCTACGAAAAGCTGAGGCTGACCGGCTTCTACAGGGACAATAAGAAGAAGGTCGAGCGGGACAAGAAGTATAGTGCCATTGAGGACTATCTCTATGAATACTGCAACTTCGGATGTGCCTACTTCGTCCTGCGAAAGATTTCCAAAACGGAAATGAAAGAGCGCGAAGAGGAGTCGGACGAACCTGCTGATGCACCGGTGGATGATGTGGAAAATGAAGAAGCGTACGAAGAAAACGAACCCAGACCGACAAATAGCAGAACACTTGCTGCGCGCCAGCATACGGACGAACAGTAAAAAGCCTGCATTCCCAGAAAGGGAATGCAGGCTTGATTTTTAATATTCATCAGACGATGATTTCCGAGAGGAACGCCTCCACTTCGGCGGCCTCCTCGTCACTAAGCCCGAGTATATGGGCAATATACCCTTCCTCTTCGAGATCATCGGCCCCGATGATGCCGAACTTGCTGCTCTGGGTGTTCAGTACCAGACTTTTGCCGAAGTAGCGGTCGGTCTGGATGATGGCCAGGTCATATCGGGAGTGCTCTCCGACGAAGCTGACATAGCGTGTATTCGTATCTTCCGATTCATCATAAAGAAAGAAGTCGATCAAAGAGTTCGCCTCCAGTTCAAGTGTACTGGAATTATGCTATCATATTATTGAGAGAGTTACAAAAGAACGATGATAGGGGTGTTAAAGAATGTATTTTGTAGATAAGGACGTACTGATTGAACGTCTGGATTATATAGAGCTTCTGACAGAGGCATTTGAAGAAAGGGATGGTCTTGCTCTTGAGCGGTCATGCCATATGCTGATTGAAGCAGTCGTAGATGTCGGCAACATGATCATAGATGCATTCATCCTGCGTGATCCCGGCAGCTATAAGGATGTCATGGATATCATGGAAAATGAAGGGGTCATACCGGAGTCGGACAACCGGCATTTCCAGACAACATTCAAATGGCGCAGCGAACTGACCCGCAACTACACGAAACTTGATCATGAAGAGATGAAGATCAATTTTCTGGAACATCTATCAGCCTATCAGGACTATAGGAGAAATGTCTTCAGCTTCTTTGAAAATGAAGGTCAGGCAATTACAGCTTTTCGAGGTGACCAGCATGAAGTATGACGGATATCTGATCGACCTTGATGGAACGATGTATAATGGAAATACGGTCATCGACGGTGCCATCGACTTTGTAGACAGACTGAATAAAGCACATATCCCCTACGTCTTTCTGACCAACAATGCAACCAAAACACAGGAAGAGGCCGCGAAGAAATTGATCGACATGGGTTTTGATATCCATCCGGAGACACTTTATACATCCGCCATGGCGACAGCAGCCTATCTGGAAGTGGAGGCACCAGGGGCATCGGTTCACGTCATCGGCTCGGATGGTCTGAAATCGACTCTCGAAGCAGTGGGTTGTGTGATTACAGATGATAAGCCGGATTTTGTCGTGATGGGGCTCGATACAGCGCTTACCTATGAGAAACTGGCACTCGGTGCCCGTCTGATTTCAGCAGGTGCAACTTTCATATCGACCAATCCGGATAGGAAGTTCCCGAGTGATGAAGGGTTCCTGCCTGGAAATGGCTCCCTCGTCTCCGTACTCGCAAGCACGACCGATGTGGACCCGATCGTCATCGGCAAGCCTGAAGGCATCATCCTTGAAGCGGCGGTCCGGGCGCTTGGGCTGCAAAAGGAGCGCGTTCTGCTTGTTGGTGACAATTATGATACGGACATCCGGACCGGGCTCGACAATGGCGTGGATACGCTCCACGTCAATACTGGTGTCACTTCTGCAGAAGAGGTTAAGGAACAGGCCAGACAGCCTGAATACATGATCAATCAACTGAGTGAATGGAGTGTGGAATAGATGAAGAAGATCGTAATCACCCGAAAGATCAATCCGACGATGATCCAGAAGCTTGAAAAGGACTTTGAGGTGGTTGTATGGAACGAAGCAGAAAAACCGATGCCACGCGAACGCTTCCTTGAAGAGACATCGGATGCTCATGGTGTACTGGCCATGCTCAGTGATAAGGTCGATGAAGAGATGCTGTCGAATGCACAAAATCTGAAAGTTGTGGCCAATCTTGCGGTCGGCTATGACAATATCGACCTCGAGTCGGCGAGGGCGCACAAAGTCATCATTACAAATACGCCGGACGTCCTGACAGAAACGACTGCAGAGCTGGCATTCACCCTGATGCTTACATCTGCCCGCCGGGTGCTTGAGGCGAACCGTCAGCTGATGGCAGGTGAATGGTCCGGATGGAGCCCATACCATATGGCCGGCACCGATATATTCGGCAAAACAGTGGGCATATTCGGCATGGGTTCGATTGGAGCGGCGTTCGCCAGAAGACTGAGCGGTTTCCGTACGAAAGTACTCTATCATAACCGCAGCCAGTCCGAACTCGGTGACTCTCTTGGAGCAGAATTCGTTTCATTCGACGATCTGCTGTCCGCTTCCGACTTCATATTATGTGCAGCACCGCTGACGGACGAGACGAAGTACCGTTTTGATAAGGCGGCGTTCGAGCGCATGAAAGAGAGTGCATTCTTCATCAATATCGGACGGGGCGCCCATGTAGTTGAAGAAGACCTTGCCGAAGCGGTAGAACAGGGCCAGATCAGAGGTGCCGCCCTGGATGTATTTGAAAACGAACCGATCGGCAAGGATCATCCTTTTGTCGGCATGGACAACATGACATTGCTGCCGCATATCGGCAGTGCTTCAGTCGATACGAGGAATAACATGATGAACCTGTGTGTCA
Source organism: Salinicoccus hispanicus (assembly GCF_009831115.1). Classification (GTDB taxonomy): domain Bacteria; phylum Bacillota; class Bacilli; order Staphylococcales; family Salinicoccaceae; genus Salinicoccus; species Salinicoccus hispanicus. Next base: position 194,108 of record NZ_WUUK01000002.1, read on the forward strand.
ACAACGTAATGGAAGTATTGAACGGCGGCAAGCCGATCACGCCTGTGAAGTAGGATCCGCCCCTAAGGGGGCTTTATTCTCACAGCAATTGTCAACCTTAAATAAAAATAAGTTAACAAATGATGCGATCGATGTTATGATGGTATTCTAATTAGAAAAGAGGGGATTCCATGTCAACAAAACATCTGGTCTACATCGCTCTATTTGCAGCATTGATTGCGGTCGGTGCACAGATCCGACTGCCGATCGGTCCTGTACCTGTAACATTCCAGGTACCGATGGCACTTCTTGCAGGTCTGCTTCTCGGACCGAAACTTGGTGCAATGAGCGCGCTCGTCTATCTGCTCATGGGGCTTGTCGGCCTGCCGGTCTTTGCCGGTGGCGGTGGTCTCGCAACAGTTGTCTCTCCAACATTCGGATTCATAATCGGCCTGATACCAGCTGCCTTTTTTGCAGGACTTGGCACTGCCTATAGGACTCCGCTTGCCGGTACAGTCAGCTTTACGCTGATCGCGCTGTTCGCGGTCTTTCTGATCGGGTTCCTGTATTTCATTTTCATCATGAATAGTGTTATCGGAACACCTGTGAGTGCAGTTGAAGCCTTCAAAGTGGCGGTCCTGCCATTCATAGTGAAGGACATCGTAGTCGCCGTGCTCACCAGCCTGTTTGCGCGTACACTGCATGCACGCGGCCTTGATCTTGCAAGCAGCTGACTGAACGAAAAAAGCCACTGGATATTCCAGTGGCAAGGCTCATGCCTGGCTTTCCATCAATCTCTGGATCGGCTTCAGCTGCACATGACCGTCCTGAACAATTTCATCATTTATAGTGACGAGTGGATAGAACAGTTCATCATCATTGATGCGTTCGATGATGCTTTCGTCAAAGTCGGAAAGATTGTCATTCCGATCGATATCGATATAGCTGAAATTCAGGTCGTTTTCAGGATACTTCCGCGTGAGGACCGCTTCAAGCCATTCATAGGTATCCTTTGATCCTGGCGCATTGACGCAACTGGCACAGATGACATCACGTCCATAGACGTTGATCACATATTTCATAGAATAACATCCGCCTTTCAGATGATGGATTTTTCTTTTCATATCCATTATAATATACATATGATCATTTGCGTACGAAAGAATAAGGAGTGAATTTCATGACTACTAGCCAAGATACAATGTTTGAACAAGTCGATGAAGTACTTGATAAATTGCGTCCGTTCCTACTTAGAGATGGCGGAGACTGTGAACTCGTGGATGTAGAAGATGGTATTGTCAAGCTGCGCCTTCTTGGTGCTTGCGGCACTTGCCCAAGTTCTACCATTACGCTTAAAGCAGGCATTGAACGTGCACTGCTTGAGGAAGTACCAGGTTTTGTGGAAGTCGAGCAGGTATTCTAGACCATATACGAGAACAGCCCCCGCCAATGGCGGGGGCTGTTCTTTAATTGCCGAGCTTGTACATCCACAGCACACCGCTTTTGAGCATGCGTGCAATGCGGCCTGTAACGGTCCGTTCCTTGAGATAGGCGAACCCTTCCTTCGAGCCGAGTGAACCGAGAATGCCCTGCATCTTTATTTCCGGCATCTCGGACGGAAGTGGCTTTTCCTTTATAAGCGTATCGATGACTTCTGCAATCTGCTCCGCCTGGCCTTCTGCCACCTGTGCGGAAGGGGCGTGCTCGAGTGCTGCGGAATCACCGACGACATAGGCATTTTCGAAACCTGGAATCTGATGGTACTGGTTAAGGACAACACGGCCGCCGGCTCCGAATTCGACCGGCATCCCGCGTACTGCTTCCGCCGGCTGTACACCCGCTGTCCAGATGATCATATCAAGGTCTTGGGAGTCATTATTGTTATAGACCTTGTCTGTTTCGACCTTGACTATGTTGGAATTCGGAATGACTTCAACATCATTTTCATCGAACCATCTTTTGACATAGGCGCTGAGACGTGCCGGATACATCGGCAGAATGCGGTCGCCACGGTCGAACAGCTTGATGGTGAGGTCGCTGCGGGCTTCCCGCAGTTCACTGGCCACCTCGATACCGCTGAGTCCGGCACCGATGATGCCGACCTTGGCACCCGGGCTCAATGAACCGATCTTCTCGTAGGTGGCACGGGATTGCCTTAACGTCTGGATGCTGTAGGTATATTCACTGGCGCCCGGGACGTCATGGTACTTGTCTTCACAGCCGAGTCCGATGATGAGTGTGTCATAGCCGAGCGTCCGGTTTTCGAGAATGACCTTGTTTCCTTCGAGATCGATGCTTTTGATCGTATCATATACAATATTGACCTTATCATCATCCGGAAAGTCCACCCGGACTTTCTTTTCACTTTTTGTTCCAGCAGCAAGTGCGTAATATTCTGTCTTCAACCCGTGAAACGGGTTTTTGTCAACGAGCGTAATAGTAGAGTCGGATGGCAATTTGGGCAGAATGCGCTGAATGAAACGCATATTGCCATACCCGCCTCCGAGACACACAATGTTTTTCATAGTCAGTACCGCCTTGTTTAGAAATTCTATTACTTTCATTATAATGTTTAACAGTATAAACTACAATCGATGCAGGTAATAATACTGAGAAAGAGGGATTGCAATGTTTACCCTTGTGGAGTTCTGTTCATCGAACATGCTTAAGGGGACCGAAGCGGTGTATCGCACTTTGGATGAGGACCCGGAAATCGATGTACTGGACTACGGATGCCTGAATAGCTGCGGCCTATGCAGCAAGGCATTCTTTGTACTTGTGGACGGCGAGATCGTCAGCGCGATGACACCGGAGAAGCTGCTTGAGAAGGTCTATAGGAGAATAGACAGGAACCAGAGCCAGATTGAGGATTGGACTGATGATTTGAACTAGTCCGGTATTTACTTTATAATTAATATAATCAAAAAGTTAGAAGAGGTGATGAAATGTCTCATATAACTCTGACCGAAAGTGCGGCATACGAAGTGCGCGATATGCTGGAAGGCAACGACATGGCAGAAGGCTATCTCAGATTCAAGGTCCAGGGTGGCGGCTGCACAGGGCTGACCTATGGCATGGGAGCAGAAATGGAAAAATCCGAAAACGACGAAGTATACGAGTTCCATGGTGTCAAAGTACTGCTCGACAAGTATGACATTCCTGTCATCGATGGGACTGTAATAGATTTCAAGCAGTCGCTGATGGGCGGCGGCTTTACAATTGAAAATCCGAACGCAACACTCTCCTGTGGCTGCGGCTCATCATTCAGAACGGAGTCGAACGCCGGAACACCCCAGCCGGATTGCTGATAATTTAGCAAACCGCTTGATATATGTGAAGAAAATCGCTAATATTATAAGAGAATAATATTAGCGATTTCATTATGTCTAAATTTATGTGGAATTTAAATATCGGAGAGAAAAGGTGACTTAATAATGAGCTTTGAGAGAAAGAAAATTCTGGTGCTGGGTGCAGGATATGCTGGTCTGCAGACTGTGGCCAAACTTCAAAAACTGCTATCTCATCAAGATGCCGACATTACACTTATCAATAAGGACGAATATCACTACGAAGCGACCTGGCTGCATGAAACAGCAGCAGGTACAATCGATTGGGAAGAGGGCGTCTACCCGATCAATAAAGTCATCGACACTCAGAAAGTCGTCTTCGTACCGGCTGAAGTCACTGCTATCGACAAGGAAGCGCAGCAGGTGGAAACGACACAGGGCACATTCGACTATGACATTCTTGTCGTTGCACTTGGTTTCGAAAGTGAGACTTTCGGCATCGAAGGCATGCAAGAACATGCACATTCCCTTGTCAATCCGCAGACTGCACTTGCAGCACGCCAGGAAATCGAGCGCAATTTTGCAAAATACAAGCAGTCCAATGATGATAAGGATATTTCCATTCTTGTCGGCGGTGCCGGCTTTACGGGCATTGAATTCCTCGGTGAGCTCGTGGAGAGCATTCCTGAACTTTGCGAACGCCACGGTATCGACTACAATAAAGTGAAACTCACTTGTGTCGAAGCAGCACCAAAAATGCTGCCGATGTTCCCTGAAAACCTCGTCGACTACGCAATGCAGTACCTGAAGGACCGTGGCGTCAATTTCATGGTCGGCACACCGATTGTTGCTGCCAATGAGAATGGCTTCGTTGTTGAAGTGGATGGTGAAAAGCGGCAGCTCGAAGCGAGCAGCATCATCTGGACAGCAGGTGTACGCGGCAACAGGCTGATGGATGAATCATTCGACGGTGTCAAACGTGGACGTATCATTGTAAATGCTGATCTGCGCATCGAAGGCTACGACAACATCTACGCAATCGGCGATGTGGCAGCAGTCATGAACGGTGAAGAATCCCGTCCTTGGCCGACAACTGCTCAGATTGCAATGCAGCTTGGCGAGCATACAGCCAAAAATATCCAACTGTCATTAAAAGGTGAAAAACTTGAGGAGTTCTCCTACAATGACCGTGGTACGGTCTGCTCACTCGGTTCCAAAGATGGCATCGGTCTTGTAATGGGTCGTGAGATCAAAGGCCGCAAGGCTGCGTTCATGAAGCGCGTCATCGATTCCAGAGCAATATTCAAGATTGGTGGACCGATGCTTGCCGTTTCAAAAGGCAAGATGCTCTGATAAAACCGGTAACACAGGCATGGGTATTGATTCAATGCCCATGCTTTTTTTCATGTGGAGGGTAATAGAAAATGTCAATTATACAACTTGCAATATCCATGCTGCTTTTCTTTGTCCTATTCTATGGCATCAGCTTCATTCTGAATATGATATTGAAAATGACATGGCTGATGGTGGGCGTCTATCCTTTTATCGTCCTGCTCATCGTTGATGGCATATCATCAGCAGAATATTTCACAAATACATCCGAGGCTTTCAGTACTCTGGGAGAAAGGCTTGCCAACCTGCACATTGCTGATATTCTTATGCTCGGCAGTGGTCTGATCGGAACGATACTGGCAGGCATGACGATCCGGTATCTGCGTAAAGCCGGATACCAGATGTTCTAGGAGGAAGAATGATGGAATTTCAATTCCGTGACAAATATGTTGCAACAGAAGAACCAATTATAATCGGGCTGCCTCATGAGCCCGCACAGATGGCCAACTATGAAGAGGTCGACACACTGCTCAATGGGCAGCTGGAAGCAATCATCAAAGAAGATGTGCTGTCGACCGGATTCGGTACCGTAACAACTACCGGTGCGATCATACAGCGTGACTACCGTAAAGTCATTGCTGTCGGTCTTGGTGATGTCCGCATGCTCGATCGGGTCAAGCTATCGGAGGCACTCGGCAGCATGTTCCAGTTCCTTAAGGATACGGATACGGTCAAAGGACAGATACTGCTCGACACATTTCCTGTCGATTCGCATATGGCGGCTGAGCTGCTCGGAATCATGTCGGAGACCAGCGTGTATGAATTCAATTCCTATAAGGTGGATCAGGCGCCTCTTTTCAGTGAAACGGCAGCTTTTTCAATAACAAGCAGTGCAGATATCAAAGAGACTGTAACCCATTACAGAAGACTCGGTGAAGGGATCATCATGGCCAGGAATTTCAGCGAGACACCACCGAATCTGATGACGCCTGAAGTCATGGCAGACAAGATTGCTGGAATCTTCGAGTCCCATCCTTATGTTACCGGAGGTGTCAAAGACGAGGTGGCACTTGAAGCAGAGGGCTACGGTCTGATTACTGCAGTCGGTAAAGCATCAAGCGCCAAGCCGCGTCTTGTGACAATTGAATACCGCCATCCGGACGCAAAAGGCTATAAGCCTGTGGCACTTGTAGGAAAAGGCATCACATACGATACTGGTGGCTATTCCATCAAGTCAAAGACAGGCATGCCTGAGATGAAGTATGACATGGGCGGTGCCGCCAATGTCATCGGGATGGTCCACGCAGTATCGAATATGTCCTTGCCTGTACATATCATCGCGGTTGTTGCACTGGCGGAAAATATGATTGATGGCAATGCCATGCGACCTGATGATGTCTATACTTCCTACAGCGGCCAGTCGGTCGAAGTGAAGAACACGGATGCGGAAGGGCGCCTCGTACTTGGAGATGCGGTATTCCATGCGTCGCAGTACTCTCCGCGTCTGATCATGGATTTTGCTACACTGACAGGTGCTGTAGTGGCAGCGCTCGGTGACGAGCGGACGGGTGTCTTTACGAATAAGGATGCTGCCTTCCTGAATCCATTGATCGAAATGACAGAGCAGACCGGAGAAGCTGTCTGGCAGCTGCCCATTTCAGAAATAGAAGAGAGAAGCGTACGCCAGTCGGCAGTTGCAGATCTGACGAACCATGTCGAGAAGCCGGGGCGTGCGTCCTTTGCCGCCTGCTTCATCAAGCAGTTTGCAAATGGCACCCCATGGATCCATTTCGATATCGCTGGAACGGGAACGACTTCAAAAGCGACGCCTTACGGGCCGAAAGGGGCTACCGGTGTGATGATCCATACCATTGTAAAGATGTTTGAAACAGGTCACTTCCATGGATAGGACTGGTCTGATCGAGCTTCTGGATATCGTCACAGTAACTGAATCACCCGGCCTTATGGTCATGGAGATGCCGGTTTCTGCCAAAGTGCTGCAGCCGTTCGGGTATCTGCATGGCGGTGCCAATGTTGTGCTTGCCGAATCGGCAGCAAGCATGGGTGCCGCAGCAATCATCGAAGAAGATGAAATCACCTTCGGCATGGAAATCAATGCGAACCATATAAAGACGAAGCAGTCAGGTATACTGACTGCCACAGCAAGATGCCGCCATCAGGGCAGAAGCACACAAATATGGGAGATCGAGATTACAGATGAGGAAGAGAGTCTTGTCTGTCTCTCCCGATGTACAATGGCAGTAAAAAAGAAGAGATGAAAAAAAGGATGGATTCCTAAGGAATCCATCCTTTTTATGTGTCATTCTTTATTTTCCCTGTTTTCATGTGCTTCAGGTTCATTCGGCAGATCCGTTGCGCCTTCTTCATCCCTTGCAAGCTCATTGATGATCGTCATTCTATAAGGGCTGACATTGGAATGGAAAGCACTGCGTGACATCATGTGTGCCGATACAGGAGCTGTGATGAATATAAAGAGTATGGCCAGAAACAGTTTGCTGTCCACATACCCATCAATGAACCAGAAGTAGAGGAAAGCACCAAGCATCATCATCATTACACCAAGCGTGGAGCTTTTCGAGGATGCATGGAGTCTGGAGTAGACATCCGGCAGGCGGATGACCCCGATCGCACTGACTGCTGCCAGAAAAGCACCGGCGAGTATGAAGAAGGTGATGATACTAGTCATTATAATCTCTATCATTGTCGATGATCACACCTCTCTCCAGGAATTTCGCGAATGCGATGGTGGCAATGAATGCAAGTATTCCGATCAATAGGATGACAACCAGCAGATAAGTGGTGTGCAGCTGCATTGCGACCAGTGCAATCATCGCCATCAGTAGAACGCCGAATGCGTCCAGTGCAACAACCTTATCATGAAGTGAAGGTCCTTTGATCATCCGGTACACCATGCCGAGCATGGATAGGGCAACGATTATGATGCTCAGTATGATAATGACGTTTAGAAATGTATTCATGCCTGTTTCACCTCACTGATCGCATTTTCAAACCCGGACTTGATTGAATCGATCTCCTCCTGTTTGTCTTTCATGTTCAGGGCATGAATGTACAGGGTGGACCGATCATCTGATATTGCGACGACGACAGTACCTGGTGTGAGGGTGATGAGTGCGGATAGAAGACTGACCGACCATTCTTCTTCGAGTTCACATGGATAGGCGAAAAATCCAGGACGTATATCCATTTTTGGACTGAGTACGATTTTTATAACATCGATATTCGCTTTGGTCATTTCCCAGATGAACAGGAAGCAGAGACGAATTATGGCATATAGCCTCTTGGTGTAGATTGCTTCCGGAAGAAAGTTTCTGAGCATGTAGATCGCCAGAAAGCCGAGTATATAACCCGCAAAGAATGAAGCCACAGAAAAGTTCGAAGCCATGAACATCCATAGAAAAGCCAGGGCGAGATTGATGAGTATTTGTAAAGCCATCTATTCCACCTCCGTTATATATTCTGAATAAGAGGATGGGTCATAAAAAGATTGTGCAGCCATTTCAAACAACGGATACAGTACATCGGCAGCCAGGCCGAAAGCAATTGATACGATTACCATGGCAATGGAGGCAAATAGGATCTTATCGCTCTTGACGGGTCTTAGAGTCGTGAAATCCATATCTTCGCCCCAGAATGCTTTGATGAAAAGACTTACGACAGAGTAGAGCACAACCAGGCTGGAAGCCAGGACGATGATACCAGCGACGTATTGGCCGTTTTCAAATGTAGACTGTACAATGAAAAGTTTTCCGTAGAAACCTGATAGAGGTGGAACTCCTGCAAGTGCCAATGCAGCCAGGAAGAACATCCACCCGACGACAGGATGTTCTTTTATCAAGCCGCCGAGCCGATCTGCATTCGTCTGTCCTGTACGATAGATCAGAAAACCGACGAGCATGAAGAGTGCAGCTTTTATGATCATGTCATGGATCAGATAGTACATGGCACCAAGCATGCCGGATTCATCCATCATCGCAATGCCCACCAGAATGATGCCGACGGCGATGATGATGTTGTAGATGATGACTTTTTTCATATCAGAGAAGCTGAGTGCCCCAATACATCCCATGACGATGGTGATGAGTGCCAAAAACAGCAGCATCTGATGCGTAAAAGCTGTATTGTCCATGAAGAACAGGCTGTATGTCCGTGCAATGGCATATACCCCGACTTTGGTGAGCAAAGCACCAAAGAGGATGAGGACTGGCATTGGCGGAGCGTAATACGAGCCTGGAAGCCAGAAGTAGAGGGGGAACACCCCTGCCTTTGTTGCAAAGACGAACAAGAAGACGACAGCAACCAGACTCATGATGCTGAAACTGCCATCAAAACCGGCGAGTTTATTGCTGATGTCAGCCATGTTCAATGATCCAGTCACCGAATACAGATAGGCCAGTCCGAGTACGAAAAAGTTGGAAGATATGATGTTCACAACGATGTACTTGAAACCTTCCTGAAGCTGTATTTTTGTACCGCCCAAAGTAATCAGTACATAGGAGGCAAGCAGGAATACTTCGAAGAATACAAACATATTGAATATGTCACCGGTCGAGAATGCACCATTGATTCCGGTGATCATGAACATGATCATCACGTAGTAGTAATAGTTTTCCCTTTCGATACCGATCGTCTGGAAAGAGTAGATGATGGTAAAGAATGTGATGATGGCGGTCGTTGTAACGAGGAGTGCTGCGGCCATATCAATGACCAGGCTGATACCGAAAGGCGCAGCCCAGTTCCCAAGGAATGTCACCATTGTGCCGTTCTGATAGACCTCGATGATCAGCCATAGTGCTGAAAATATAAGAAGCAACCCACTGATTGCCGCGATGACTCTATGCGCGATCGGCCGTTTTCCTACAAACAGCATGATGATGCCAGAGAAAAAAGGAATCATGATCGGCAAAAGAGGTAGTATGTTAGTCGTCATGTGGAACTCCTTTCATTTCTTCAACATTGTCTGTACCGAGTTCCCGGTAGCTTCTGAGTGCCAGTACCAGTGTATAGGCGGTCAGGGCGAACGCGATGACGATTGCTGTAAGAATCAATGCCTGAGGGAGTGGATCGGCATAGTTTGATACATCATCATCAAGGACAGGTATATTACCACGTTTTAGTTGACCCATCGTCAAAAACATAAGATGGACGCCGTGGCTCATTACCGCAGTTCCGATGATGATTCTGATGACACTTTTGGATAGCATCAGATATACAGCAGAACCGATCAGGATGCCGGCTAATACAATTGTAATAATCTCCATCAGTTTTCAGCCTCCCCAACAAGTACAATGATGAAAAGTGATGTTGCAGCAACAGTCAAGAATACGCCGATATCAAATAGGACGGCTGAGTGAAGTGCAATTTCACCGAAAACAGGCACTTCAATATAGGTGTGCTGATGTGTAAAGAATGGTGTTCCGAAGAGGAATGAAAGAGTCGGAATGCCTGCTGCGAAAAGCAGTCCGACAGTAAGGACCATTCTGAAATCGATTGGCAGCATTTTTTGCAATGTCTTCTTATCATATGCAATCAGAAGGAGAATCAGAGCAGAAGCAGCAAGCAATCCGCCAACGAAGCCTCCTCCTGGTGTATAGTGACCTGCAAAGAACAGGTTGAATGAGAACATTATGACAATAAAAAAGACCACTTTGGAAACGAATTGCAGAAATACATCATTCATCTGCTTTTGACCCTTTTCGGTCTCAGTCTTTTTTAGCGTGTGTTTCATCCTGCTCATCCTTTCTGTTCAGTCTTAATTTCATCAGACCGTATATTCCAACACCTGCGATACCGAAGACGAGTGTTTCGAATAATGTATCAAAACCACGGAAGTCGACAAGTATGACGTTGACCATGTTACCGCCGGCAGCAAGTTCGTATACATTATCAATGTGGAACTGGCTGATCGAATCGAAAAGGCGATTCGAGTAGGCAGAAAGTCCCAGAAGGATTGCCATGACACCAACACCGACCGCAATCAGGAAGTTCGTCATCTTGAAGCGGACCCGTTCTTCATGACGGCTTCGTTTCGGCAAGTGGTAGAAGCACACCAGGAATAGAGCGGTTGTCACTGTCTCAATGGCAAGTTGTGTCAGCGCAAGGTCTGCAGATCTGAAGAACACGAAGAATAGAGACATGGCAAAACCGATTGCACCAAGCATAATAATTGAAACAAGACGGGATTTCGTAGCAAGTATTACAGCCAGTGATACAAGTATGATGATGGCAACAATGATTTCCTGTATTCCTACTGGCGCAAGATTGCTGAAATCAAGCTGAATACCTGTATTCAGGAATGTCAATGCACCCATGATGATGAAAAACAGGAAGATATAGGCCAGATAAGACCGTAGGAAACCAGACATATAGCTGTCCGTCACCTTATGTGAACCAAGACGGCTGTAGATCAGGCCCTGGTCATACAGGTGGTTCAGAGTAAAGCGTTCCTTATGGTAGTCATAGATGAATGTCCACTTGTCCTTGAAGTAGAAGAGCAGAGCACCGATGATGACAACGGCGACGGTTGCCCATAATGCAGGATTATTGAAACCATGCCACATGTACAGATGGGTGCCGAGTGGTGTATCGGACGCCATGATGCTCATTGCAGCCGGATCGATGATCGTTCCTGAAAGAATGTTCGGGAAGAAGCCGAAGAGCAGAACCAGAACTGACAGGAAGATCGGTGAAATCAGCATGAGCGCTGGGGCTTCATGTGGTTCTTTAGGTGTATCATAAGTGCGTTTTCCAAAGAATACGCCGTAGATCAACAGTATCGAATAGACGAATGTAAAGATGCTGCCGACGATTGCAAGAAGCGGGAAGATGAAGCTGACACTTGCCAGAGAACCGAAATCCGCTTCCCTGACATCAATCATGGCTTCAAGGAAAAGCTCCTTGGACAGGAATCCGTTGAACGGTGGCAGTCCTGCCATGGACAGCGCGGTAATGACTGTCAGTGTGAATGATATGGGCATGACTGTCAGCAGTCCGCCCAGCTTCCTCAGGCTTCTTGTTCCCGCTTCATGATCCACAATGCCTGTCAGCATGAACAGCGCCCCTTTGAACGTTGCATGGTTGATCAGGTGGAACACCGCTGCAACAACAGCGACTGAGAAATGCGCTTCATTTGCCCCGGTCAGAACACTGAGTGCACCAAGACCAAGCAGCGACATGATCAGTCCGAGCTGGGAAACGGTGGAGAATGCAAGGACCGCTTTCAGGTCATCCTTGCTGATGGCATTGAAGGAAGCCCAGGTCATTGTAATCAGACCGCCGAGCAGAATGATCCATACCCACGTTTCCGAGAAAGCGAACAGTGGTGTCAGGCGTGCGACGAGATAGATGCCTGCCTTGACCATCGTGGCCGAGTGCAGGTACGCACTGACGGGTGTCGGTGCTTCCATCGCGTCCGGCAGCCAGACGTAGAACGGGAATTGTGCTGACTTTGTAAATGCACCAAGCAGGATGAGTACAATCGCAAATGGTGTCAGCGGGCTCTCCTGGATCAGGGCGACTGATTCCAGCATGCCTCTGATGCTTGCCGTACCGGTGATGTTCTGCAGAAGCAGGAAACCACCGAGCATCATGAATCCACCGAACATGGTGATGAGCATGGATTTCTGGGCACCGTAGAGCGACCGTTCACGTGTGTGCCAGAATGCGATGAGCAGGAAACTGGAGATTGAAGTAAGTTCCCAGAAAAGATAAAGCATGATGACATTATCATTGAGTACGACACCGAGCATGGCAGTCATGAAAATGAGGAGGTAGACATAGAAATTGCCAAGATGCTCTTCTCTCGACAGGTAGCCGATCGAGTAGAGTACAACAAGTGCACCAATTCCTGAAATCAGTATCGCAAATAGAAGTCCAAGACCGTCTATGTAGACATCAAAGTTCATACCGATTCTCGGCATGAAGTGCATTGTTTCATATACCACCTCGTTATTGCTTACACGAGGAATGAATGTCATCAAGTATATGACTATGATCAGGGGTACCGGCAGTACGAACCAGCCCAGATGCAGACGTCGATAATACTTGTAGATGATGCGTACCACTACGGCAGCAAGTACCGGCAGTATGATCGCCAGATGTATTAGCGTCAAAATATATCCTCCTTTTTAAACATCATATAGAATGATTATACAGTACTGCAGAGGTTAAATAAATGTATTAGGGTTTGAAAAAAGTAAAAATGGCTGTATAGTATAAATAGGAAAAAAGCAGTTGTCTGTCATAGAATTTTCATATTTTAAGCACAGAATCTGCAATAAATGAAACCCAGGAGGCACTAATATGACTTATCCCCAGCTCTCATCCGAAGTTGGCAGCAATGAAGTACAGGCTGTCATCCAGACAAATCACGGTGACGTGAAAGTAAAGCTTTTCAAGGACATCGCACCAAAGACGGTCGAGAATTTTACAACGCACGCTAAAAATGGCTATTATGATGGTCAGATCTTCCACCGTGTCATCAAGGATTTCATGATCCAGGGTGGTGACCCGACTGGTACCGGCATGGGCGGAGAAAGTATATACGGCGGCAGCTTCGAGGATGAGTTTTCAACAGAAGCTTTCAATCTCTACGGCGCCTTGTCCATGGCGAATGCGGGACCGGGCACCAATGGCAGCCAGTTCTTCATCGTCCAGGCAAAAGTAGTGCCGGCGCAGATGCTCAGCCAGCTGGAAGGTGCAGGCTATCCGGCTGAAATCATCGAAGCATACGAAAAGCATGGAGGTACACCATGGCTTGACCAGCGTCATACAGTATTCGGTCAGGTGATTGATGGTATGGATGTTGTCGAGAAGATTGCCGATGTCAAAAAAGGACCACAGGATCGCCCGATGCAGGATGTCGTCATCGAGGCAATCAGCATAGCTGAATAGAAAGATGGAGGGCTCCCGGAGCCCTCTTTTTCATTTCAAATGATCACAAAATGGTCATTAATCACCAATTTACTCGGAATGGGTTTTTGATATACTGTAGGCAGTAAAGGTGAGTGATCGACTATGATGGAGTTTTTATATTTTCCTGATGATAAAACCGAATATATACCAGCCCTGCTTGTTGTCGGGCTTGCAATCCTGCTCGCCTACATCGCCTATCGCATCGTCAAGCGCCACTCCGAGCGGCAGGAAGAGAAGATGAGGGATTTCGAACAGCAGGTAATGGAAAGAATGGAACAGGAAGACAGGGATAGATCAAGGAGATCGTAGTGAACGCTGCAGAACAGCCTGTATCACCAGAAGCGCAGGGAGCCACGGGGTAGGCAATCCTTGCGTTTTTTGTATACGTCCGGCCGATGATTAGATAATCACTTCCTATTATGATAAAATAATGGATGCGTATGACTACTGAAAGTTAGTGGGGTAATCCATGTGACAAAAAAATATCGGAAAGGCCAGTTTGTAAAGGTCAAAGTAACCGGTATCCAGCCGTATGGTGCTTTTGTCAAAACCCCTGATAATCAAGAAGGGCTCATTCATATTTCAGAAGTGATGAACGATTATGTCCACGATGTCAATCAGTTTTTATCCAAAGGCCAGATCGTCAAGGCGAAAGTGCTGAGTGTGGACAAGAATGGCAAACTGAACCTTACCCTGAAAGATAACGAATATTTCAGGAATGAGGAGAGAAAACGGGACAGGCGTTCAGTCTTGGATCAGATCAAGGATACGGAAGAATATGGCTTCGAGTCTCTTAGACAAAAGATGCCGCAGTGGATAGAAATGGCGAAACGACGTATGAAGTAGAATGTCTGGCCGAGTACATGCAAAGAAGTGCACCGTTTGTAAGAAGGAAAGCCTGCAGATCATTGATCTGCAGGCTTTCTGTTTATTCTGGAAATTGTATATCCTTTTCATTAATGAAAGCGCAACCAACCATGCGGATGGTATCCATCCGACCATATGAGCATAGATATCCATCGTGCTGAATACCTTTGCAGAGCACACTGAAGCGCTCACATCACCTTTATCAAAAAGCTTGAAAAAGTCTGACAAAACGTTCATTATTATGTATAGAGTTCAATATTTAAAGGAGGTTATCTCAATGATACCGTACAAACATGAGCCATTCACGGATTTTTCGAAAGAGGAAAACCGTCAGAAACTTGAAGAAGGTCTGAATACAGTAAAGGGGTATCTCGGTCAGGATTATCCATTGATCATCGGTGGAGAGCGCATCATGACAGATGACAAGAAAGAATCCTACAACCCTGCACATAAAGATGAGACGATCGGTCAGCTGTCCCAGGCAAGCCAGGAACATGCCCAGCAGGCGATGGACGTGGCGCTTGAAACGTTTGAGACATGGAGAAAGTCTTCTTTCGAATTCCGTTCCGATGTACTGTTCAAAGCAGCAGCCATCATCCGCAAACGGAAATTCGAATTTACGGCGCTTCTTGTAAAAGAAGGCGGCAAGCCATGGAAAGAGGCGGACGCAGATACAGCGGAAGCCATCGACTTCCTCGAGTACTATGGACGTAACCATCTTAAATTGAAGAATGGCGACCATGTTGAATCCCGTCCAGGTGAATACAACCAGTTCCACTATATTCCACTGGGTGTCGGTCTTGTCATCTCTCCATGGAATTTCGCTTTTGCCATCATGGCGGGTACTACGGCAGCAGCTGCGGTAACAGGCAATACAGTACTGCTGAAGCCATCCTCCCGTACATCAGTCATTGCCTACAAATTTGTTGAAGTACTGGAAGAGGCAGGGCTGCCGAAAGGCGTCGTGAACTTCATCCCTGGTTCTTCAAGAGACATCGGCGACTACCTTGTCGAACACAAGGATACGCGCTTCGTTTCATTTACAGGATCCCGTGATGTCGGTACAAGCATCTTTGAAAAGGCTGCTGTCGTCCAGGAAGGTCAGACACACCTGAAGCGTGTCATCGCAGAAATGGGCGGCAAGGATACGATTGTTGTCGATTCCGATGCCGATCTTGAGCTTGCAGCTGAAGCCATCGTCGCTTCAGCATTCGGTTTCAGCGGACAGAAATGTTCGGCATGTTCCCGTGTCATTGCACTCGATGACATCCATGATGAACTGCTTGAAAAGGTAGTGGAGAAGACGAAGAAACTTCAAGTCGGCAATCCGGAATCGGACATCGACGTCGGTCCGGTCATCGATGATTCTTCACTTGAAAAAATTCAGAAGTATATTGAAATCGGTAAAGAAGAAGGTAAACTCGAGGTAGGCGGAGAGACAGAGAATGAAACAGGCCACTTCGTCCATCCGACAGTATTCTCAGGTCTGAAGCATGACGATCGGATCATGCAGGAGGAAATCTTCGGTCCGGTGGTCGGCTTTGCCAAAGCGAAGGACTTCGATCAGGCCATCGACTATGCCAATTCCACCGACTACGGTCTGACAGGTGCGGTCATCACGAAAAATCGTGAGCATATCGAACAGGCGCGCCGCGATTTCCATGTCGGCAACCTATACTTCAACCGTGGCTGTACAGCGGCAATCGTCGGCTACCAGCCGTTCGGCGGATTCAAGATGTCCGGTACGGATTCCAAAGCAGGCGGCCCGGATTACCTGACACTCCACATGCAGGGCAAGACGAGTTCAGAACAGTTCTAAAATGCATTTCAATCAAAAATTACAATCAGAACAGCGGGCACATACCCGCTGTTTTTTGGAAAGGATGAGACAATGACGAAATCACAGGAAATCATCAATCAGACAGAACAGTATGGGGCACCAAACTACAAGCCACTCCCGGTTGTCATCTCGGAAGCAGAGGGCGCATGGGTAAAGGATCCGGAGGGCAACAGATATCTTGATATGCTCAGTGCATATTCTGCAGTCAACCAGGGGCACAGGCACCCGAAAATCATCCAGGCATTGAAAGATCAGGCAGACAAGCTTACTCTGACATCCAGAGCATTCCACTCCGACAGACTTGGTCCATGGTATGAAAAAGTATGCAAGCTTGCAGGCAAGGAAATGGTATTGCCGATGAACACCGGAGCTGAAGCGGTTGAAACGGCAATCAAAGCAGCACGCCGCTGGTCCTATGATGTCAAAGGTGTAGAAGATAACAAGGCGGAAATCATCGCCATGAATCAGAACTTCCACGGACGCACACTGGCTGCTGTCTCCTTGTCATCAGAAGCGGAGTACCGTCGAGGTTATGGTCCACTGCTTGATGGTATAAAGCTTGTTGATTTTGGTGATATTGAACAGATCAAGAATGCAGTGACTGAAAATACTGCAGCGATCCTGCTGGAACCGATCCAGGGTGAAGCTGGCATCAACATTCCACCAGAAGGCTTTTTGAAAGCAGTGAGAGAGCTATGCGACGAACACAACATTCTATTTATCGCTGACGAAATCCAGTCGGGGCTCGGCCGCTCCGGTAAGATGTTTGCAACAGACTGGGATGATGTCAAGCCAGATATGTACATACTCGGTAAAGCGCTAGGCGGCGGTGTCTTCCCGATTTCATGCATCGTAGCTGACAAAGAAGTGCTTGAAGTCTTCAATCCGGGATCCCATGGCTCCACATTCGGCGGAAACCCACTGGCATGTGCAGTTTCCGAAGCTGCACTGGACGTACTGATAGATGAAGATCTTGTGGAACGTTCACGTGAACTCGGTGAGTATTTCAAAAATGAACTTGAGAAGATCGACACACCGCTGATCAAGGAAGTCAGAGGGCGCGGCCTGTTCATCGGGGTCGATCTGACAGAATCTGCACGCCCGTATTGCGAGGAGCTGAAAAGTTTGGGTATCCTGTGCAAAGAGACACATGATACGGTCATCCGCTTTGCGCCTCCGCTCGTCATTTCCCAGGAGGATCTGGACTGGGCCATTGAAAAAGTGAAGCAGGTCCTCACCAAATAACCCCTTTCAAACAGTATTTAATGTGTTACAATAGCAGTGAAAACAGTTCCATAAAAGAGGCGGATATAAAATGTCAGATAAATCTAATCTTATCACTTCCACACAGGCCATCATCCATGAAGCTCTGGACAAACTCGGCTTTGATGAGGGAATGTATGAACTGATCAAAGAACCGCTGCGTCTTCTTAAAGTGCGTATTCCAGTACGTATGGACGACGGTTCCGTGAAAGTCTTCACCGGCTACCGTGCTCAGCATAATGATGCTGTTGGACCGACCAAGGGAGGCGTGCGATTCCATCCCGATGTCAATGAGGAAGAAGTTGTCGCACTATCGATGTGGATGACTTTGAAATCGGGTATCGTGAACCTGCCGTATGGCGGAGGTAAAGGCGGCATCGTATGTGATCCGCGGGAGATGAGCATTGCCGAAGTTGAAAGGCTCAGCCGCGGGTATGTACGTGCCATTTCTCAGATTGTCGGCCCGACCAAGGATATACCGGCACCTGACGTCTTTACCAACTCCCAGATCATGGCATGGATGATGGACGAATACAGCATGATCGATGAGTTCAATTCTCCTGGGTTCATCACCGGAAAACCGCTTGTTCTCGGCGGCTCCCAAGGACGGGACCGTGCAACAGCAATGGGTGTCATCATCTGTCTGCAGCAGGCGCTTGAAAAGCGTGGCATGAAGATGGAGGATATCCGGGTCGTCATCCAGGGCTTCGGCAATGCCGGCAGCTTCCTGGCGAAGATCCTCTCCGACAAAGGTGCCAATATCGTCGGCATTTCCGATGCCAACGGTGCACTCCATGACCCGAATGGTCTCGATATCGATTACCTTCTCGACCGTCGTGACAGCTTCGGCATGGTGACGAACCTGTTCGATGATGTACTGAAGAATGAAGAGCTTTTCAGCCTCGACTGTGATGTACTGATTCCGGCAGCCATCGCCAATCAGATCACTGAGGATAATGCGCATGATGTCAAAGCTGATATCATTTGTGAAGCAGCCAATGGCCCGACGACAAAAGAAGCGACCCGTATCCTTACCGATAACGGGAAACTCATCGTGCCGGATGTTCTGGCATCTGCAGGCGGCGTGACCGTCTCCTATTTCGAATGGGTGCAGAACAATCAGGGCTATTATTGGGATGAGGATGAAGTGAACGAGAAGCTCGAAATCAAGCTGAAGAAAGCGTTCAATGACATCTATGATCTTCACGAAAAACGCCATATTGATATGCGTCTTGCAGCCTACATCATCGGTATCAAACGTACAGCGGAAGCTGCACGCTACAGAGGCTGGGCATAGATTTTCCTAATATACTAAAAGAGCGGTTCATCCATTTTCTAAATGGATGAACCGCTTTTGTGTATTCCCTAGTCAGTTCTTCTATCTTTTTTCATCTTATCGAGCAACTGCTGTAATTCATTAATATAGTGCTCATCAGCATCATTGGATGATGGATGATCTTCTTGTACCTTTGGTGCGTCATATCGATCGACATCAGTTTCTGATGAAGAATAACTATACTCATAGTCATCTGTTGAAGTATTTTTTTGTTCTTCACGTTTTTGTGCATCAATTTCTTTCTGCGTAATGATCTCACCGTCCGGAGTCATGTACTTCTTATTCATCTTTCTTGTCTCACTGTCGAAATAGCTGTAGATGATCGGAATGATGAACAGCGTCAGGAATGTGCTGCTGACCAGTCCACCGATAACAACAACTCCCATCGGTGCAACAAGTTCGGCCCCTTCACCGATACCAATCGCAAGCGGCAGCATACCGAGTGCAGTGGTCAACGCGGTAATGACAATAGGACGGAAACGGTCCTGGACACTCTTTTCGATCGCTTCAAGTGTCGGCATGCCTTTTTCCTTCTGCTGGTTGATGTAATCGACAAGGAGAATCGAGTTGTTGACCACAATGCCAAGCAGCAGGATGATTCCTACCACGGCAATGACACTGAGCGGATTATTTGTGATCAACAGTGAGAACATGACACCGATGATGCTGAGCGGCAGAGTCAGGATTACAACGAATGGATGCTTGAATGATTCGAACTGGGCGACCATTACAAGATAGATGAAGATGATGCCGAGTATAACAGCAAGAGCCAGTTGTGGTATCGCATCTGTCAGCATTTCAAGATCTCCACCTATATTGGTATCGGTCTCTTCACTGAAGTCTGCGTCGGCAATTATGGATTCCACATGTCTACCTGCTTCATTCAGACTCATATTAGAAGCGTATCTAACAGTCAGTTCAGATGTTTCTCTCTGATTGTCTCGATTGATCAGCGGTAACACATTAGCTTCTTCAAGTTCTGAAACATCTCCGATGGAGACGTATTCCCCTTGACTGTTCGCAAGTTGGATATTCTCGAAAGATTCAACACTGGATAGAATATTGTTTGGGTATTTAACATTGATGGTCAAGAACCCACTGTCGTCATCGACAGTTGAAGCAGAGATACCATTTGCCGCTTCGTAAATGGAATTACCGATTTCTGCCGGTTGCAGACCATTTTCACGTGCTGCAGATCGATCGACTCTGACTTGAAGTTCCTCTACCATGTCTTCGCGACTAGAAGTAACGCTCTCGATCTCACTGTCATCCTCTAATGCTTCAATGATGGTCTCTTCGGATTCCATGAGACGTTCGGAATCTTCATCAGCGATGTTCAAGGTCAAAGTATTTGGATCAGAACCGGTGCCTGCTTGAGACATCGGGGATACGCTAATATCGGCATTCGTGTTGACATTTACAATTTCACTTTCTATCTCATCGATGAAATCATTGGTTGTCGTACTACGATCGCCGGCGTCGATAAGTGTAACCATGATATTTCCGACATTCGTCTCGTCAACAGGGCTCATCGTTGAGCTGGATCCGATTGTACTCATGTAAATATCAATTTCAGAGTAGTCTTCCAGTTTCTGTTCTATATTTTGAACGGTTTCTTCAGTATCTGCCAAAATGGAATTCTGAGGCATTTCGACTTCGATTGTGAATGCCCCTTCATCACTTTCTGGTAAAAGATCGATGCCTTGGATGTAGATGCCAATGGCACCAATCACAAGGATGAGTGCTGTCAGCATCAAGACCAGAAGACGGTGGGCCATTGTCCAACGTGACAACTTTCGAATACCCTTCATGTAGGAACGGTTCTGACGCTTATTTTCTTCATTCTCAGGCGGAGCCGTGAGAATGCGACTGGCAAGCATAGGTACGACGGTTAATGCTACAAACAGCGAAGCCAGTAGGCTGAATACAACTGTAATGGCGAAAGGTGTGAATAGCTGCCCGACTAGTCCGCTTACAAATACAACAGGCAGGAATACTGCAGCAGTCGTCATGGATGAGGCAGTGATCGCTGCGGCCACCTCTTTGGCACCATCGCTTGCTGCTTGTTTTGGCGATTTGCCCATCGACAGATGTCGATAGATATTTTCAATAACAACGACGGCGTTATCCACAAGCATACCAATACCCAGTGCCAGACCACCCAGTGTCATCATATTGATGCTGATATCCGTAAAGAATAGGAGCGCAAACGTTGTAATGACGGAGAATGGAATCGCAATACCAATGATAAGCGGGGACTTCAAGTTTCTCAGGAATGCAAATAATACGACCATGGCGAGTATGGCGCCGCTGATGAGTGATAAATAAACACTGTTGATGGCAATATCAATATATTCACCTTCATCGTAGAGCGTCTCGACTGTCAGATTTTCAAATTCATCCTTGGCGAGTTCTTCATCCAGTACAGAACGGAACTCCGAGTTGACCGTGGATGCATTGGCATCTGAAGATAGACTCATTTCAATCTGCATCGCATCGTCCTGGTTCAACCGTGTAATCACGTTATTGTCAACTTCACTAACGGACACATCTGCAATGTCATCCAGAGTGATTGTACCAGCACCTTCAGGGAGATCGGCCAGTACGAGTGATTCCAGGGCTTCCACACCATCAATATTACTGACGGTACGTGTAGTGATGGCTTCTCCTGCTTCTTCATCGACAATGGTCGCGTTTGGAATGGAGATGTTATTCGCCTCGATGATGCCGGCCACATCGCTTTGACTGAGTTGATATTCCTCGAGTGCTTCAATGTCAAGCACAACACTGATCTCCTCAGTAATATTGCCTGTTTCACTGATGGAGGCCACACCGTTAATATTTTCAAGTTGGTTGATCAGATCATCGACCTGACCTTGGAACGCGCTTATACCTTCATTTTCAGAAGTTACAGCAAGTGTCATACTCGGGAACATTGTAATATCAAATTCCAGGAATGAGGGGTCTCCTGCCTGATCTGGCAAGTTCACGTTATCAATGGTGCGCGTAATTTCATTTTCAACTTCGGCAATCGTCATATCATAACCGAACTCAAGAATAATGATGGAAGAGTTCTCCTGGGATTGAGACGTGATATTCTGCAAACCACTGACGGTCGAGAGCTCCGCTTCAAGTGGCTGGGTGACATCCTCCATGACTTCCCCAGGCCCGGCGCCCTGGTAGGTTGTGGCCACTGCAGCAACGGGCGGCTGCACGTTCGGCAGAAGCTGAAGTGGCAGACGTGTCAGTGATACGGCACCAAGCAGTATCAGAATAATCATGACAACGATGGTGAATTTGGGTCTTTTTATCGAAAAATCCGCTAGTTTCAAGCACTTTCACTCCTATTAAATTTATAATGGATATCCTAATCCAACAACATGTTGTACAATGTTTAATAATAAGTTATATTATATATTTGATTCAATGAACAATCCAATGCTAAGTGTTGAAAAGAGGAAAGGTATGTCAAAAATAAGTCGGAAAGAAGAGACGCGTAACAATCTTCTGGAGGCATTCTGGTCTCTTTATATAGAGAAGCCGATTGAAAAGATCACTGTCAGGGATATTACCGATCTGGCAGGATATAACAGGGGGACGTTCTATACATATTTTTCGGATGTATACGAAGTGCTCGAAATACAAAAATCGGCATTGATGCCTTCAGAAGATATGATAATAGACCCGCTGAAAGAAATACAGAATAATGATGGCAAGATCCAGGAATCGATCAATGGCGTTTCCGAGTACATTAAAAACCACGGAGAGCGTATTGCCATTCTGCTTGGACCCGGCGGAGACCCGAAGTTCACCCATGAACTGAAGGCAAGAGTGAGGGGAATCATCATGAACTTTGTCCGTGAACTTGATATACGGGAAATCAATGAATATGAATATCTTATTGAATATCATATTTCCGGCATGATCAACATGTACCAGCTATGGGTGGAAAATGACAGCAATATATCAGAAGATGAGCTAAGTGCGCTTTACGAACGGATTTCCCACGAAGGCCTGATGAATATTACTACGCGCATGCTGACTGACCGGAAGACCGACAGTTAGCATTGCGATTCAATTATTTCATATATGCATCTTTTGAGTTTATAATTGCATCATATGCGAATACTGGAAGGAGCGATCAGATTGAAATACGATTTCGATACACCGATCAACCGAAGAAATACCTATGCCATGAAGTGGGATGGGGGAGAGATGATCAAGGAGTTCGGACTGACCGAGCGTTACGATGAAGACACGATCCCGCTGTTCACTGCAGACATGGATTTCCAGGTGGCCGAGCCGATTGTCGAAGCACTAAGGAAGACAGTCGATCATCAGATATTCGGCTATACGATTGCCCCGGATGCTTATTACGAATCCATACAGAAATGGTTTTCCGACAAATATGACTGGTACATAAAAAAGCAGGAAATCATCTACGCACCCGGGACCGTCCATTCGTTGAATATAGCGGTCAAGGCATATTCCAAAAAGGGCGATGGCATCATCATACAGCGCCCGGTATATCCGCCGTTCACCTCAGCAATAGAAAATAATGATCGTGTCGTAAAGAATAATGCAATGATCCGTGATGAAGAGGGCCGCTACAGCATCGATTTCGAAGGATTCGAGGCGCTTGCCAAGGAACCGGATACTTCGATGTTCATCATGTGCAACCCGCATAATCCGACCGGCAACATCGTCCGTCCGGATGAACTGAAGCGACTCGCAGAAATCTGCCACGACAATGATGTCATCATCATTGCCGATGAAATTCATGGGGACCTGATCCGAGTGGGTGAGTCATTCACCCCAATCATCAAAGCTTCAGAACACACCGATCATATTGTTACTTTGACTGCCATCAATAAGACATTCAACCTGGCGGGACTGCATTGTACGAACGTTGTCATTTCCGATGAAGCACTCAGGAAGAAGTTCCAGGAGGAACAGGGCATGAGTCTGCCGAGTCCATTCACCGTTGCTGCACTGATTGCAGCGTATAACGAGGGGGACGAGTGGCTCCGGCAGGTGAGCGAATATATCGATGGCAACATCGATTTCATCATCGATTTCCTGGAGCGTGAGATGCCGAAGGTCAAAGTCAATCGTCCGGCCGGTACGTATGTCCTCTGGATGGATTTCAGCGGCTATGGCATTTCCGAAAAGGAAGTTCATGACCGCATCTACAACGAAGCGAACGTGCTTCTTGAAGATGGGAAGATGTTCGGCGAGGAAGGTAATGACTTCCAGAGGATATGTGTACCTTCTCCCCGCTCGGTCCTTGAAGAGGCGATGAACCGCATCAAAAAGGCATTTGAAGATCTGCACTAGATGAAAAGACGCAGTATTCTGAAATAAAATGAATTTTTTAAGAGTTCAGGGTTGTAATTATCTCCGACATGTATTAATATGATATCCAATCAAACGAATAATATTGATTGAAGAAGAGAAGTAGCAATTTCTCAATGCCAAAGAGAGCCGGTGGCTGGTGCGAACCGGTGCAATGATTTTGTGAATGGACTTCTGTATAACCAGCTGCTGACAAGGCACTGGCGTCTACCCAACGTTACATGGCTGATACTGGTGCAATGCATCCGTATCTTGAGTGGATCGGTACAACCGGTCAATAAAGGTGGCACCACGGCTCCCCGTCCTTTTTAAGAGACAGGGGAGCTTTTTGTATTCAAAAAAAGAAAAAATAACGCATATCAGAACAAGTAGTAGTACGCTGCATGGCACAGAAAGTCGGGGGAGTTGAGATCCGATGCATGCTTGTACTATGAATGGGCCTGATCGGGATGCGTCCGTCCTTCGCACGTTACGCGATACGAAGCTGGAGCGCAATGCGCTCAATGCGAGGTGGCACCGCGGTGATATCGTCCTCCATAGACATGTATGTCTATGGGGGATTTTTTATACTCTGGGAGGTAGAAATGATGAAATCAGAAGCAGTGAAAACAGTAGTGACAAGAAGCATGAGACCATTTCTGGCAAAAATATCCGAACGTATCGATCTGGACTTTGAAGAAATGTATGAAGCGGTATCGATACTTTTGACAGAAGAAGTGACCGATAGCGAAGTTGCAGCATTCCTGATGGGTCTGAAAGCCAAGGGTGAGACGGTGGAGGAGATTGCAGCACTTGTGGAAGTGCTCCGTACACACGCCATGCCGATCCATAGGCACCTTGAAGGTGTGATGGACAACTGCGGGACGGGCGGTGACGGCTCCAACAGCTTCAACATCTCGACAACATCGGCCTTCGTTCTGGCAGGTGCAGGCGTAAAGGTGGCCAAGCACGGCAATCGCAGTGTCACCAGCCGGACCGGCAGCTCGGATGTCCTGTCGGAAGTCGGTGTGTCATTATCATTCGATCCGGAAGATATTGACGTGCTGCTTGATACGAATGGCATTGCCTTTCTATTTGCTCCACATGCCCATCCAAAAATCAAACAGGTCATGAAGGTGAGGAATGATCTTGGTGTACCGACCATATTCAATCTGATCGGTCCGCTGATCAATCCCGTAAAGCTCGACTACCAGTTTCTTGGTGTCTATAAGAAGGACAAGGTCGAGATGATGGCGCACGTACTGAAGCGGCTCGGCAGAAAGCGGGCAGTCGTAATCAATGGTGCAGGATCGATGGATGAGGCGTCCCTGCTCGGTGAGAACCATATGACAGTGCTCGATGACGGGAACATCACCAGCATGACATTCACACCGGAATCGGTCGGACTGCCGACTTACAAAATAGAAGAAATTACAGGTGGAGACAGTCGGGAGAATGCAGAAATCCTTACCAATGTCCTCTCCGGCGAAGCAACACCCGCCCAGCGTGATACGGTGCTGCTCAATGCAGGCATCGGTCTTTTCAGCGCAGGGGTGGCTGATACGATCAGTGCAGGCATCGAAAAAGCGAGAGAGAGCATCGATTCAGGCAGAGCGCTCTCCAAGCTGGATCATCTGATCGACTATACACAGAAAGGCGGAATCTAGTATGTCAGCAATACTCGAAGAGATCATTTCACATAAACGTATTGAAGTAGAGGCGATGAGTACACAGGAAGTTGTGAGGAGTCGCAGACCAGTTTCCTTTGTAAAACGTCTGGAAAATGCAACAACAATGTCGATCATCGGCGAAGTGAAACGGGCATCACCATCAAAAGGGGATATTAATATTGGTATCGATCCAAAAGCACAAGCTGAGAAGTATGTAAAAGGCGGCGTCGATGTCATTTCCGTTCTGACGGACCGCAACTATTTCAAAGGGTCACTCAGAGACCTCGAAACTGTAAAATGCACAGTTGATGTCCCCGTGCTGAACAAGGATTTCATTATAGATGAGCGACAAATTGATCGTGCGTATCTCTATGGCGCAGATATCATTTTGCTTATTGTTGCAGCGCTTGACGATGAAACTATCGCACGACTTTATGATTATGCCGGCAGCTACGGCATGGAATGCATCGTCGAGGTCCATACGAAAGCAGAAATGGAACGAGCTCTGAAACTTGAACCTGAACTCATCGGCATCAATAATCGAGATCTGAAAACATTCGAGGTAGATATCGCGAACACCGAGCAGCTCCTGTCGGAATATGGCAATGCGGATACAATCTTTATCTCAGAAAGCGGTATTCGGACTGAAGAAGATGCGGAACGCATGCAGGCGGCCGGTGCCCGTGCGTTATTGGTTGGTGAAACGCTGATGCGTGCAGAAGATCCTGAGCAGGTTATAGAATCCCTCAAGGTGGCGCTGTAGATGAAAGTAAAGATCTGCGGCATTCAATCGATAGAGGCGGCCGAATGGGCGATTGCAGCAGGGGCAGACATGATCGGTTTCGTCTTTGCACCGAGTCGCCGCCAACTTGACATGATGCAGGCACGCAAGATAGCAGATGCAGTCAGAGGACGCATCCAGTGTGTCGGGGTGTTCGTCAATGCATCCGCCGATGAAGTGGCACATGCATATGAAACGGTCGGACTGGACTACGTCCAGCTGCATGGCGATGAATCGAAGGACTATGTCAAAGCACTCGGCATGCCAGTCATCAAAGCGTTTTCCATTGGACAGGAAAGTATAGAAGAGATGTTTCGATACGAAGCGGATCATATACTGATCGACAGTCCACCCGGCAAGTACCGAGGTGGCACGGGTCATGCTTTCGACTGGTCGGCACTGGATGATCCGGCACTAGATCGGCACCGGCTGATCATGGCGGGCGGCATCAGCAGCCAAAACATCCGGGCAGCGTACGAGGCGATTACTCCGGCGGGTGTGGATATATCGAGTGGTGTGGAAACCGATGGTGTGAAAGATGAAAATAAAATCCATGAACTGATGGAACAGATGAAAGGTGTAGATAGAAATGGAACAGACCTATAAACAGCCGAATGAGAGCGGACATTATGGAGATTTCGGCGGCAGATACGTACCGGAAACGCTGATGGGTGCCATCAAGGAACTCGAGGCGGAATATAAGGAAGCACAGCACGATGAAGTTTTCCAGCAGCAGCTTGATCACTACTTGAAGGATTATGTAGGTCGGGAATCCCCACTTTATTTTGCAGAAGAGCTGACAGCAAAGGCGGGCGGCGCGAAAATCTATCTTAAGCGTGAAGACCTGAACCATACCGGCGCACATAAGATCAACAACACGATCGGTCAGGCACTGCTCACTAGAAAAATGGGCAAAAAGAAGGTGGTTGCGGAGACAGGTGCTGGTCAGCACGGTGTCGCAACGGCAACGGTATGTGCGCTGCTCAAGCTTGAATGTGTCATTTTCATGGGCAAGGAGGATGTGAAGCGGCAGGAGCTGAATGTATTCAGGATGGAGCTGCTCGGCGCCAAAGTGGTCAGTGTGGACCAGGGCAGAGGTACACTCAAAGATGCCGTGAATGAGGCGCTCCGCTATTGGGTGGCCAATGTCGAGGATACCCATTATATCCTCGGTTCCGTGATGGGCCCCCATCCATTTCCACAGATTGTCCGTGATTTCCAATCCGTCATCGGCAGGGAGACGAAGGAACAGATTCTGGATAAGGAAGGCAGACTGCCGGACGCTGTTGTTGCCTGCATCGGCGGGGGCAGCAACGCCATGGGCATGTTCCATCCATTCATCGATGATAAAGATGTGCGTCTTGTTGGTGTTGAGGCTTCGGGTCATGGCATCGAGAGCGGCCAGCACGCCGCTTCATTGAATGAAGGGCATATCGGTATCCTGCATGGATCGAAGATGCATCTGCTGCAGGACGAGGCCGGGCAAGTGCAGGAAGCCTATTCGATTTCAGCTGGCCTAGATTATCCCGGCATTGGACCGGAGCACAGCTACCTGAAGGATATCGGGCGTGCCGAATATGCCCATGTGACCGATGAAGAGGCGCTCGAAGCGTTCAGATCACTCTCCTATACTGAAGGCATCATCCCGGCACTTGAGAGTGCCCATGCGGTGTTCCATGCCGAAAAGATGGCAGCGGAAATGTCACCTGATGACATCCTGGTCATCTGCCTCTCAGGACGTGGCGACAAGGATGTCGCCCAGATCAAAGCACGTGAGGAAGGAAGGGAACTATGAGCAGAATGAAAATGGAGCAGACTTTCGAATCACTGGGAAACGAAGGGAAAAAAGCATTCATCGCCTATATCATGGCCGGAGACGGAGGCCTTTCGAACTTGAAGCATCAGATGCTGTCGCTTGAGGCGGCAGGGGCTTCGGTCATAGAGCTCGGCATTCCGTTTTCCGATCCGGTAGCGGATGGGCCGGTCATCCAGGCAGCAGGCAGGCGTGCACTGGCTGAAGGTGTCACATTGAGGGGCATCCTCGCAGAACTAGCCCGGATCAAGGATGAAATTTCGATTCCGGTAGTGCTCATGACCTATGCGAACCCGGTGCTTCGTCTCGGTGCCGCCCCATTTGCAGAACTGGCTAGTAAAGCCGGAGTTTCCGGTGTCATCATGCCGGACGTGCCGCTTGAGGAAGCGGAGGAATTCAGTGGGCCACTTACAGCATACGATATCGCCATGATCCGGTTCATTACGCTGAGCAGTTCGAAAGCACGCATCAGGGAAGTGATGGAAGGGGCTGAAGGCTTCATCTATGCGGTGACGGTCAGAGGAACGACAGGCGCAAGAGATGGATTTGACGAATCACTCTACGATCATCTGGAAAGCATTTCAAAAATGAGCGATGTGCCGGTCTGTGCGGGTTTTGGCATCAGTACCCATGACCAGGCAGAGGAAGTCGGATCACACTGTGATGGTGTCATCGTCGGCAGCCGGATTGTTGAGCTGATGCAGGAGAATGACATTGATGGAATAAAGGCGCTCATCCCGGAAAGTACGGATGTTGCGATAAATGCATCAAATTGATTGAAATGGTATTCCGGTTTTAAATACAATATAATTGTATAAGCATGGAAAAAACTTTTTGGAGGATACTATGACACATATCAGATTCGATTATTCCAATGTAACGCCATTCATGAGCGAAGCGGAACTCTCCGGCCTGTCGCCGTTTGTTTCAACTGTACATGACATGATCCATAGTGGCACAGGTGCAGGCAGCGACTATCTGGGCTGGGTGGGACTCCCGGAAAACTACGATAAGGAAGAGTTCTCCCGCATCCTGCAGTCTGCTGAAAAAATCAAATCGGATTCCGACGTACTTGTCGTCATCGGAATCGGCGGATCCTACCTGGGTGCAAAAGCGGCAGTCGAAATGCTGACGCCGACATTCGGCAATGATGGCCCGGAGATCGTATTTGCCGGCCATCATCTCTCAAGCCACTATATGAATGAACTGAAGGACTACCTCGGTGACAAGGACTTTTCAATCAATGTCATCAGCAAATCCGGAACGACAACGGAACCTGCCATCGCGTTCCGTGTCTTCAAGAAACTGCTTGAAGAGAAGTACGATAATCCGGCAGAACGCATCTATGTGACGACCGACAAGGAAAAGGGCGCACTCAATACGCTCGCCCGTGAAAAAGGATATGAAATGTTCGTCGTACCGGACGATGTGGGTGGCAGATACTCGGTACTGACTGCTGTCGGCCTGCTGCCGATCGCTGCATCCGGCATAGACATCGAAGCAATGATGGAAGGTGCACGTGCCGCCATGGACGAGCTTCAGGAAGCGTCTTTAGAAAGCAACCCGGCCTACCAGTATGCAGTCGTCCGCAACGCTCTCTACAATAAAGGCTACGATGTGGAGATGCTGATCAATTATGACGAACGCCTGTCCTACTTCGGCGAATGGTGGAAGCAGCTCTTCGGCGAGAGTGAAGGCAAGGACAACAAGGGCATTCTGCCGCACAGTGCAAACTTCACAACGGATCTGCACTCGCTAGGCCAGTACATCCAGGAAGGCAGACGCATGCTGATGGAGACGGTCATCAATGTTGAAACGCCACTCAGTGACGTGACGATTGAAGCGGAAGAACAGGATCTCGATGGTCTCAACTACCTCGAGGGCATGACCGTGGACGAGGTGAACCACCAGGCCATGAGAGGTACCGTACTCGCCCATGTGGATGGCGGTGTACCGAACATGATTGTCACTGTTCCGAAACTCGATGCATACACATTCGGCTATATGGCCTACTTCTTCGAGCTTGCATGTGCGATGAGCGGCTACCTGCTCGGCGTCAATCCATTCAACCAGCCGGGTGTCGAGGCATACAAGCAGAACATGTTTGCACTTCTTGGGAAATCAGGGTTCGAGGACCTCAGAAAGCAATTGAATGACAGGCTCAAGTAAAAATTATATAATTGATGGTAATCAGGCTATATTACACTGTAATATAGCCTTTATCAGATATGCGAGGTCATACAATTGGAAGTTCAGAATCTGTTTGAGAAACTGACGACGCAGGAAGGTCTGGAATCACTGTTCGAAGATGTAGAATCACTCGGCATCATTGTCGGTTTTCTGCTTACACTTGGAGAAGCCTTCCTGCCCTTTCTGCCACTGTTCGCGATTGTCATCATCAATCTCAATTCATACGGGATTGTTTTAGGCTTTCTGACAAGCTACGCTGGTACTGTACTCGGCAGCTATCTTGTCTTTCTGACAGTCAGGTATTTTCTCAGGAAGCCGGCCCAGCGGTACATAGTCAAACACGAACGACTCGGGAAAATGCTGAAATTCGTCGATCAGAAGGGGTTCGTCTTCCTGCTGATCCTCCTGTCCATACCATTTACTCCAAGTTCAGTCATCAATGTCATTGCGGCTTTATCGAATCTTAGAAAAAGCGTATACTTATGTATATTGGTTGTAGCAAAAGCGATCATGATTCTGCTGATGTCAGTCGTCGGATACGATATCACATCATTTTTCACTTCACCGCTACAGTTGACCATTTCAATTGTTTTCCTGGTATTGCTTTATTTCTTTTCAAAGTGGTACCAGAGATATATCAACAGCAAACTAGAGAAATAGAGGTGAAGTCGAGTGAAGAAGGAAATTGGTGAGTGGCTGGTCGCAATCATTGTTGCTGTCGTACTCATCGTCATTATCCGATCGTTTCTATTCGTCTCCTATACTGTGGACGGCCTGAGCATGGATCCGACTTTTGAAGATGAGGATCGCGTGGTTGTAAATAAATTCATGCAGCACTTCAGCGAGTATGAGACAGGGGAGGTCGTCGTCTTCCATTCGGAAGCAGGTCCGGCCTACGTCAAACGGGTCATCGGTACACCGGGAGATACGGTGACCATGGAAGACAAGCAGGTCCATGTGAACGGTGAACCGCTCGAAGAGGACTATGTTGTGCATACTGAAGATACGTACATGGATAATTTCACCCTGCCGGAGCTTGGGGTCGAGGGCGAGGCGCTGCCTGAAGGAGAATACCTCGTGCTTGGCGACAATCGGCCGGTGAGCCGGGACAGCAGGGATTTCGGTACGGTGGACGAATCGCAGATTGTCGGGGAAGTACAATTGAGATTCTGGCCACTGAACAGGATTGCAGTGAATTTTGAATAAAAGGGCACCCCGAGGGGTGTCTTTTGCATAAGGAGAGGGATATATGGGAATCAATATCTGGACGGGAATCAGTGGCACCGGCAAGACAAGCCGCATGTTCGAGGAGATCGAATCGATCACAAGCGAGGCACCGCTTGGTTCAAGCATATATATCATCACCCCGACACAGAATACGCTCAGGTATGAGAACATCATCACCAATCCGACGGATGAGAATCCCGGTGTCGGCAGCCTGCGTACAGCAGTGTTCAGCTTCGCCCGGCTGATGTGGCATGTTTTCAATGAAACGGGCCATTCCACGCGCGATGCATTGTCGGAAAGCGGACATATCATGCTGATCCATAAGATGATGAATGAAATGAAGGCGGAATTCGATTTCTACCGTGACAGTGCGCAGTACATAAAGTTTTCGGGCAAGGTGCTCGATATGCTGAGCGAGTTCCGCTCCTACCGGGTGTCACCGGATGATTTTGAAAGGGTGGATGCACCTTCCGGGCGCGTGCAGGACAAGATGCATGACCTTGAGATCATCTACCGCAGCTGGGAAAAACGCATTACAGAGCTTCAGATCGAGGACATCAATCTGACCGACCAGTTCATCAATCTGCTGTATTCGGATACGCCCATCCGTTCACTTGAGGATGCAGTCATCTATATCGATGGCTTCCACAACTTTACGGAAAGCGAGTTTGCGCTGATCCAGGCACTTGAAACCCGGGTCCGTGATATCAATCTGCTGCTGACCCATCAGGGTACGAATAAGCAGCTGTTCAGAAAGACAGATGCAGTCATCGAGCGCCTGCGCTATCTCATCGGCGATGACAGATTGACATTCGAGCATTTCGGTGAGAGCTTCAGACGTTCAAACAGAAGCGGTCTGATCCAGGTTGAACGCTACTTCGATCTTGGGGAGTCGATCTACGACTACGATGGCGTCACTTTTACAGAAGCCCCGAATACCCTTGAGGAAGTCAGTGATGTGGCACGGGAAATCGAGTCTCTCGTATTCGATGGTAAAGCATACTATACGGATATCGGTGTGCTCTACAGGGACACGAACTACGAACCGGTCATCCATTCGGCTTTCAGAAGGTTCAACATTTCCTACCATATCGACAAGAAGGTGCCGATGCATGCCCATCCCTTCGTCCAGTTCATCATGAGCCTGCTCGAATGCTATATGAGAAACTACGAATTCGGCGCCTTCATGAACGTGCTGAAGACGGGATATCTATGCGAATCTTCGGAACGGCATTATATCGACCAGCTGGAGAACTTTGCCCTCGAACGGGGTCTGAATGGCGCTGCACTGTTCGATGACGACCAGTTCCGCTACCATATGGAAGTGACCGATTCCGGAGTCAGACGGGTGGACAGAAGTGACGCCTATGCCGGCGTGATAAAGTTCAAAAATCAGGTGCTCCAAAAGCTCGAACGGATGTTCAAGGAGTTCAGGAAAGAGCAGACTGTGCGGGACTATATCGATACCATCTACAACTTTGTGCTTGAGGAAGACATACTAGACAAGCTTGCAGAAGAGATGAAGATGCTGGACGCGCGTCACGAAATCCAGACAAGGGACGAGACCGAGCAGGCCTACAACATGTTCATCCGTCTGCTGGATGATGCCTATACAGTGTTCGATGACGAGCAGGTCTCTTTTGCGCTCTTCTATGAGACATTCATCGATGGATTGAAAAATGCTGAATTCAGCCTGTTGCCATCGACGATCGATCAGGTGATGGTCGGGTCGCTTGACCTGTCCAAGGTGGAAAATAAAAAATACATCTTCATCATCGGTCTGAACCGCGACGTCATGCCGCGTGAGAGCCGCAATACCGATCTCATCTCGGACGAGGAGAAGATGGTTTTCGAGAATGCCGACATCGAACTGTCGCCAAGCTCACGGACACTCAGCCAGGACGAACGCTTCGTGTTCTATCTTGGTGTGACACGCGCGACCGAAGGCCTCTATCTCAGCTGGTCTGCCACACTGCCATCAGGCGAAGTGACGAAGATCAGTCCTTTCCTCGATGAGATGCTGCCGGGAGAGGCGAGGGTGAAGAACTACGAGTACAGGCGCACGAGCGAGTACGATCGATTCAATCCATCCCGTCTCATCACTTCGGTGGAAAGCATGGAGCCCACGCTGCATCTGAAAGTGCGCGAGATGATGACGGCACCCGTCAGCGATCCTTCAGAGTTTCTCAGGCTGCCGGAGTACAGAGGATGGGTCGAGGCCTACCATGTGCTTATGAAGGAACGCTGGCACGATGTATACCCGAGGCTCAGGCGTAACCTGACCTATGACAACCGTGCAGGTACACTGTCGCGTGAAGTGGCCGAGGCACTCTATTCAGAGGAGATGAATGCCAGTGTTTCCCGCTTCGAGTCCTTCTTCAGGTGTCCGTTCCAGCACTTCAGCAGATATGGACTGAAACTGAACATCAGAAAACCGTACCAGGTGGCGCCGCTTGAACTGGGTAACCTGTACCACGAAGTGCTGTATGATGTCGTCACAGGCCTCGACTATACGCTTGATCATAATATGGAAAAAATACAGGCTCAGGTGACGGAATCCATCGAACGGTTCTCCCAGGCCATCCAGTTCGGCATTTTTGAGCATAGCGGCTACTACCAGTCGCTCAAATCACGCGCAAGGGATGCCATCATCAAGCTGCTCCTGTTCATGAAGGACATTGAGAACCTCGGAGAATACAGAATTGCCGATGTGGAACTTTCCTTCGGTTTCAAGGACAGTCCGATGGATGAAGTGACACTGACGAGTCATGACGGCTACGAGATCCACCTGCGCGGAAAGATCGACCGTGTCGACATGTACGAAACAGAGGCGGGCGCCTACGTCAATCTGATCGACTACAAGTCGAGCGCCAGAAGCATCTCGCGTGAAGGTGTGCTGAACGGTCTTGAGCTTCAGATGATGACCTATATGCATGTTCTGATGACAAAGGGGCCGGCGCACTTCGGCAAGGACAGGATCATGCCGAACAGCATGCTGTTCTTCCCGGTGAAGGATCCGCTCCTCTCCCTTGACGATGAAGCATCGGCTGAGGACATGGCCCGCGAGCATAGGAAGCGCATGCGTCCGGATGGCGTCTTCATCAATGAGAGCGAAGCCTACGATGCGACGCTCGATGACAGCTCGGTAGGTATCAGTGCCATGCTGTCCGGTCTCGAGGACTTCAAGGAATACGGTGACTACCTGCCGATATCAGTATCCAAAAACGGCAAGATCAATGCACGTACGAAAGGCAAATACTTCAGTCCCGAGCTGTTTGACCATTATGCCGGACGCATCATGGACATGTACCGCAATGCGACCGATGACATATATGGGGGCGAAGTGCTCGCTTCACCGATGGCGATGGATGCAGGAAACAGGCGGCTGGCATGTGAGATGTGCGATTTCAAATCGGCATGCCATATCGATGCATTGATGAACCGGCAGGATATACGGAAAAATGAATTGAACGATGAAGCAGTCAGTCTATTTGAAAGTGAGGTGTCGATCGATGGTCCAGTGGACAGATAAACAGCTTGAAGCAATTGAGTACGAAGGGTCGGATGTCCTGGTCGCAGCTGCTGCAGGCAGCGGAAAGACGACGGTCCTGGTCGAACGGATCATCCGGCGGGTGCTTGACGGACGCTACGGCATCGATGGTGTATTCGTCGCCACCTTCACCAATATGAGTGCGAGGGACATGAAGGATAAGATCGAAAAGGCACTGCGGGAAGCCTACCAGGAGAAGCGGGACCCGGATATCTACAACGAAATGCTCAAATTGAAGGAAGCCCATATCTCCACACTGCACAGCTTCTGTCTGCATCTGATCCAGATGCACTACAACACCATCGGCCTGTCGCCTGATATGCGGACGCTTGGAGATGTCGAGATGAAGATCCGTCTCGATCAGGTCATCTCGAATGTGCTTGAATCATACTACTCGGAAGGGGAAGAGGGCTTCAATACACTCGCCATGATGCTCTCGACCGACAAGAACAATGACGGTCTGCTGAACACGGTCCGCGACCTGTACTATACCGCAGTGGCAAGTCCCGACCCGCGTGGTTATCTGTCGCGCAATATCGACCAGTATCACAATACGGCGCATCTGCAGTCGATTCTCGATGCCCATGACCACAATATAAAGCTGAAGCTCGATGCGCTGGTGAATGACGTCAATCTGCTCCGCGGCCACTATAACACCGTAACGCACAGCTCAATCAAGGATACACAGGTCCGCGACGCATTCGATGCACTTACGGCGCTTGATCAGACGGTCATGCAGTCGATGGAGGCGAACCGGAACGGTGTACCCGTCGAACTGCCGCCGTTTGGACTCAAGGACGGACGGACCGCATTCATCAAGAATATCGAGGACCCGGATGCCAAAACACAGCTGCTTGCGCTGCAGAACCGGGTGAAGAAGCGGTATATGGAAATAAAGGATGCACGTAACTATACGATTGAAAGTGTCGCGCAGGAAATGTCGCCGATGAACGGGCCGAGCAATACGTTGATCCATATCGTCACTGACGTCATCGAGCGTTTCCAGAATCAGAAGCGCTCGCGCAATGAAATGGACTTCTCCGATTACGAGCACTATGCACTGGCCATCCTGAATGCTGAAGATGGGGCAGTAAGAAAGCTGTACCAGAGCCGCTTCAAGGAAGTCATGATTGATGAGTACCAGGATATCAACCGGGTCCAGGAAGCGATCATCCAGTCTCTTAAAACCGGTGATGAAGCGACAGGCAACCTGTTCATGGTGGGCGATGTCAAACAGTCCATCTATAAGTTCAGGCAGGCCGATCCGTCACTTTTCATCGAGAAGTCCGAACGCTTCGGTGCACCTCACAGCGGCAGGCTCATCAGCCTGAATCATAACTTCCGTTCCCGCGGGGAAGTGATCGATCTGACCAATGCGGTATTCGAACGCATCATGGACAAGGAGGTCGGGGAAGTGGAGTACGACGAGACCCACCAGCTTGTCCAGGGCAACCATCTGGATGCCCCGCCCCTGAAATCGGAATGCCATATCATCGATGATGCCGAGAGTCGCGGAGATGATGCCGAAATACTTCATATTGCACAAGTAGTGAAGCAGCTCAGGAAGAAAGGGGCCGACTACAGTGATATCGTCATCTTGACACGCAATACGAGAGATAACGAAGCCTATCGCAAACTGCTGTCTGAAGCGGAGCTTCCGGTGTTCGTCAATAATCGTTCCGGCTATCTGGATACACTCGAGATCCGGACGATGATCAGCATACTGTCCATCGTCGATAATCCACTCCAGGATGACCACCTTGTCGGCACCATGAGGCTGCCGATGTTCAACTTCACCGAAAACGACATTGCGCATATCCGTGCGGTCTCGGACTGCGACTACATGCATGAAGCACTGGTGCAGTACGAAGGTCCGGCGCTCGTCATGAAGAAGATCGAGGAGTTCATGGATACACTCGGTACACTGCAGTCCTATGCAAGATACATGAGCGTGCCGGAGCTGATTGATGAAATCTACGTGGAGCTTAACATTGTCGAGTACTTCGCGGGATTGAAAGGCGGACTGACCCGTCGTGCCAATCTGAACGGATTCATCGAAAAGGCCATCGAATTCGAAAAGATGTCGCATCTTTCATTATATGAGTTCATTGCGTACATCCATCGCATGATCCAGGATGGACAGGATTTCGGTGAGGAGAATACAGTTTCCGATGACGCCGATACGCTGCGTGTCATGACAATACACGCATCCAAAGGACTGGAATTCAGCTACGTCATCTATGCCGGTCTGTACAGGCAGCTGAACATGATGGATCTGATGAAGAAGGTGACCATCCATCCGGATGCGGGCATCGCCTTCAAGAGCTTCTTACCCGATAATCAGGTCATCCTGCCGAGCATCCATGGTCAGGTGGTGCGCCAGATGATCCAGCAGGAGCGGATCAGCGAGGAGATGCGCCTCGTCTATGTTGCGATGACGCGCGCCATCGACCAGCTGATCATCCCGCTTGTCTACAAAACCGAGATGACGGAGAAGTTCACGTATGAGGGAGGCAAGGTCCACGCCGACGACCGCCTGTCGATTCGCAGCATCCAGGATCTGCTGGCACCTGTGCTCGTCAATACACCGATGGAGGCGCTCCAGATCCACCATGTTGAAGAGGTCGAAGCGGAGCCCCAGGCAATCCAGCACACCTCACTGGCCGACATTGAAGCGATGAAAATAGGCGAAAACCAGCTGCTGAAAGAACGAATCCTCTATCGCTATCCGCACATGAAAGCGACAGAGACGGTGTACAAGGAGTCGGTGACGGAGATCAAACGGCGGAACGAGACACCGCCTGACGACAGTGCAATCATCCGGCACGACCGGACGCCGAATTTCAGAGCACCGAACTTCCGCAACGATACAATGGATGCACCGGTCTTTGGTACGATGATGCACCAGATGATGATGCATCTGCTCAACCGTTATGACGATTTCCGCAAGCTCGAAGATGAGGCGAAAGGCTCATACATTGAACGGATGATCATGGAGCAGACTTCGGACGACCCGCTGATCACAGAAGAACACCGGACGCAGATGATCCGGAACATTCATAAATTTCTCGGTGATGGTACGATGCACAGCCTGCTGGAACAACAGCGCTCGATCCATACCGAAATACCATTCATCATGAACCAGAAAGCCATCGGCTATTCGGACTTCGATCTCCAGATGGTGCAGGGCATCGTCGATGCACTGCTTGAAATGGATGATGATTTCGTCATCATCGACTACAAGACCGACCGCGTCCAGCATACCGGGCTGACGGAAGCGGATCTGATCGGTCGGTACAGCACCCAGATGGATATATACAGACGGTCGCTGATGCAGGCGCTGCAGAAAGATGTTACGGTATATCTATATTTCTTTGACTATGGAGCGATCAGATTTGATAAATGACAGACAACGTCCAAGCATGCTGCTCGGCATCATCTTTATAGGTGTACTGCTGCTGAACGGCCTGTATTACATGATGCCCTTTGAAGCAGTGAATCCATATGAATACCTGAGCGGCAGCAATCTGAGCAGCTACCAGGTGCTCGATATATTCATCGGTGGTGCCATTGTGCCGCTCGTGGCACTTGCCATCGGCTACACCATCCATGAATTCAAGGACTACGGCATCGGCAACCTGGCCAAGATTACGGCCTTCGTACTCGCGCTCGGCATCGTCCAGACCTTTTTCATCTTTGCCTTCGACTTTCTGCCGGGCCTTGCACTGATGACACTGGTCGCCCTGTTTTTCCTGCGCACCGGATTTGCAGTCACATTCATTTCAGGCATGGCGCTTTTCCTGTTCCATCTGGTGGCGAATATACTGGTCGGCTTTTTTGCCAATATCGGTTCACCAAGCGACATCATCTATACGGCCCTGCAGGACGTCAACAACTACACAAGTGTCTTTACGAACTCCGATTACTTTGCGATGATTGGCCTGAATATCGAAATCTTTTCGGGCAATGGTGCAAGTACACTGTATACGCTCGTTTTCACCGTACTGCCATGGCTTCTTGTCGGCATAAGCCTTGGCCAGGTCGGCATTGCAAGATTCGCCAGATCGAACCTTCTGCTCAATACACTGCTGTTCATCCTCCTGGCAGGCGGCGGCATAGCGATAAAAATCATCCAGGTGCTGACACTCGGCAGCTACAGCGGCCGGCTGCTGGCAGAAAACTTCGGCGGACCGGTACTCGCACTCGGATATTTTGTACTGCTGATCCAGCTGACCACGATGGTGCCGGCACGGATTCTCGAAATTTTCCGGCGCATGGGAAGATATGCACTGACACTCTATATTTTATCCAACGTCATCTTCATGCTGATATTCTACGGTATCGGAATGCGGCTGTATGGAGAGGTGGAAATCACCGGCATGGTCTGGATTGCGCTCATGCTCTATATTTTCCTCATGGTGCTCGCGACAGTCATGCATAGATATCAGATAAGCAGCCTGGAAAATTTATTCACCAATAATTCTGAAAATGGAATCAACAAATAGATATAGTCTGTTATAATAAAAGAAATACACATATTAAGGAGCGTATTCCATGAAATTTCTAACATTCGATTATCGGGATCATACGTACTATGGCGTTAAAGTGAAACGTGAGGAAAGTGCATGGATTCTTCCGAAGCTTTTTGAAGCTTTTGGAGATGAAGAAAATTATCCCAAAACATTGTTAGAAGGTATTTCCAAGTACCACACATTGGATTTCCAGGAACATGTCCGAAAATTAGTGGAAAAGGCACAGCAGTCAGGCAAAGCAGACAAGTACAAGGCGCCATTCAACGAAATTACATTCCGCGCA
Source organism: Salinicoccus hispanicus (assembly GCF_009831115.1). GTDB lineage: Bacteria > Bacillota > Bacilli > Staphylococcales > Salinicoccaceae > Salinicoccus > Salinicoccus hispanicus. The sequence continues at coordinate 234,344 of NZ_WUUK01000002.1, forward strand.
CCCGTGACGCCACCCAACAACGTCATCGCATTCGGAAGAAACTATAAGTCCCACGCGGAAGAGCTGAACAACGAAGTGCACAGCCTGTACGTATTCACAAAGGCGGCGACAAGTCTTGTGGGGGACGAGGAGACCATCCCGAATCATCAGGACATCACGTCACAGCTCGACTATGAAGGGGAGCTCGGTGTGGTCATCGGCAAGCGTGCCGAGAAGATCCAGAGTTCAATGGCGCTTGACTATATATATGGATATACGATCATCAACGATATTACAGCAAGAGATCTTCAGAAAGAGCATCATCAGGCATTCCTTTCAAAAAGCCTGAAGGGTGGATGTCCGATGGGACCGTTCATCGTCACGAAGGATGAGCTGCCGAACCCGGAGCAGACGTCCATCGTCACGAAAGTCAATGGCAAGATCCGCCAGGATGGCAGTACCAGGGAAATGGTGCTGAAACTGGATGAGCTGATTGCGGAAGTATCCAAGTATGTCACGCTCGAGCCGGGCGATGTCATCGCTACAGGTACACCAAGCGGAGTGGGTGCAGGCATGAAGCCGCCCGAGTATTTGCAGCCCGGTGATGAAGTGCGCGTTTCGATCAATGGTATCGGTACATTGACGACATATATCGGCAAGTAATCTGTCCTGAAATATGATAAGATATTGATGATTCATATTTGAAAGGAAGATTCGATGATACACTTGCATTTGACAGCAATCGTGCTGGCAGTCATCCTATTCATCATCACATACAATTCAGTGGATACTCCGGATGGCCAGTCGACCTACTCGAAACCGCTGCATATGGTTTTGAGACTCATCTACCTCATAGTGATCTTCACAGGTCTGATGATGTTCCTCGATTTCGGCAGCAGCGACCAGATGATGTACGGTCTGAAGTTCCTGGCGGGCCTCGTTTCCATCGGGCTGATGGAGATGGCACTGGTCAGGCAGCGCAAATCCGGAACCGGCCGAACAATGGTCATCATACTGACAGTATTTCTGATTGTGACAATCGCCCTTGGCATCTATTTGCCGGCAGGTCCGTTGAGCGCACTTTTCTCATAGGCTGCCGAAGGGTTCAGGCACTCTTTACAGAGTGCCTTTTTTAATGTAAATTTGTGAACGTTTATTGACATGGGCTTATTTTGAAATTTTATCTAGTATACTGTCATTATAAAAATAGAAGGTAGGATAGCAATGAAGAAACTAGTGATATATATGGCGGTCCTGCTTGCAGGCGTTGGCATCTTCAGTCCCGAAGCCTCTGCACAGGATGGAGAGGCTGAGCGCATCTATACGATCATTGTGGACCGTTTTCTGAATGGTGATGATTCCAATGATATCAACGTTACGGAGGATATGAGCGAGGCATTGCCGTTCGGTGGCGACTTTATAGGCATCGAGAACAACCTGGGCTACATACAGGAGATGGGTTTTGACACTCTGATGCTCTCTCCGGTATTTGACAAAGCCGATGACGACTATCTCGGCTACAATGTTGAAAACTATGAAGAGATCGAAGCGGCATTCGGCGGGGCGGAGGCATTCCAGAGTCTCATCGATGCCGCCCACGAACGTGGCATGGAAGTCGTGGTCGATATGCCGGTAACGGCAGTCGATGGCTATGAAACTCTGGATGATCCGGTACTCAATGACATTCAGCAGAGCTATTATGACATGGTGGACGCCCGTTTCATCGATCTGACTGATGCCGATAACCAGGTGCGATATCAGGCGATGGCCCGGACATTCGTCGATACTTATGACGTCGATGGTCTGAGCATGAATATCGTCCAGGATGGTCTCGACGCCAGCAGCTTCATGCCGGATGGGGTGAAGACATACGGAATCGTCGAGGACGGGGGCCTCACTGCCGAAGGTTTCGATCAAACGACCGATCCGGCCATGCGGAGCGCAATCGTTGAAGCATTCAGTACAACAGATACTGAAATTCCAGACTACCCGACGGATGATTCGCTGCTGCTTGCAGACCACTGGTTCACAGAGCGTTTTACCATAAATGCAGTCGAAGCGAACATGTTTCCTGGAAAACGCATCAGCCAGCTGACAGCCTATCTGTACGGCTACCCCGGTTCCATCGCCTTCCAGTATGGTACGGAAGTTGCCTTCAGCGGCGATGAGGTTCCGGGAATCCACCCCCAGATGGATCTGTGGACCGATCAGGAAGTCGTCGACTATATCGTATCGCTCAATGAAGTATTGTCAAAACACCCGCAGCTGTATCAGGCAGAGCGTGAACTTATAAAAAATGAAGACGGTCATTACGTCCAGCGTTATCATACTTCCGATGTCGACTTCATTTTAAACATCAACGATACTTCCGTGACAAAGAATGTCGGAATACCGATGGAAGCTGAGGACGAAGGAAAAATGCTCAGTGGACTGCTGATCGGCGATCTTCTGCGCAGCGGCGATATGGAAGGGGAAGAATTCCTCGCCGTATTGGACCGCGAGGAAACAGAACTCTACGCAATCATTGAGGAACGCGGATTCAACAACGGCTACCTCTATGCCGGCCTCCTCATCTTCGGCGGATTCGGCATCTTCATCTGGCTTGTGGCAAGAAAGCGCAAGCGCTAGATTTTCTTTTCTGTATTGATTTCGATGGCACAAACGGTAATAGCCGATCCTATCAACTTCAAAAATAAATCCCTCCTGGAGATCCAGGAGGGATTTTCATATTCTTTATCCATCTTTCAGTCTATTCATCTTTTCCATCGTCTTGTATCCTACCATGTTGAGTACACTTTTTGGGCTGGAGTAGGGTGGGGAATAGGCGACTTCGATATTGGCAAGATCCATGGCGGTTCCCCCGAGACGGATATGGGCGGAGAGGACGTCGATGCGCTTATCGACGCCTTCGGTGCCGACGACAGCTGCACGCAGTATCTTGCCGTCACTTTGAGCCACATGGAGACGGACATGGATCGGTACGCTGTCCGCCATATATCCCGCCTTATTCTTCTGCTTGTGATCGATGACGAAGTGCGGATACTCTTTTAGTTCTGATATTTCGAGCCCCAGTGTAGCAATATCATAGTCGAAGAACCTGATGATGTTGGTACCGAGCAGTCCTTCGAAGTGCGCCGTCTTATCGCCGCTGATCTGGTTGCTGATGACATAGGCCATGCGGTGGGCACTCCACGCCAGTGCGACGTTGACCGGACGGTCGACATGCTGGTAGGAAGTTTCTATCGCATCGCCGACGGCATAGATCTCTTCATGATTGGTCCGTCCGTACTGGTCGACGCAAACATAGCCCGCATCATTCATGGCAACATCCGAATCTTTCAGGAAGTCGGTCCGTGGTGTAATGCCGATGCCGGCAACAATCATCGGCGCATCAATCTCTTCACCCGTGGACAGGGTGGCAATATCGCCATCCACGTCCAGAATCTCTGCATTCAGCTTTACATCGACACCCTTTGCTTCCAGTTCATCGGCAATAAAACCACTCATATCAGACTCAAGCGGATGATACAGATTTTCCGCACGATGGACTAGGGTCACCCTGATGCCGCGCCTGACAAGGTTTTCGACCATCTCAAGCCCGATATACCCGCCGCCCACAACGACAGCGCGTTCAATGTTCTTATTTTCAATATGCGCCTTGATTTCATCGAGATGTTCAAGCGAATGGAGCACAAACGCCTGGGGCACATCAAGCAGAGTTGGGATGGTGCGTGGTGCACCGCCCGGCGACAGAACGAGATAATCGTACTCCGCCTCGAATGTTCCCCCGTTCAATACATCTTTGACCTGGATGGTTTTGCTGCCCGCATCGACGCCGATCACCTGATGATGCGTTTTGACAATGATATCACGCTCAAGAAAACTTTCCGGTGTCGCCGCAATAAGCTGATCGCGCTCTGCCACCTCGCCCCCGATATGGTAGGGGAGACCGCAGTTGCCGTAGCTGATATCGCGTCCTTTTTCATAAATGGTGATGTCGATATCCGGATCGATCCTGCGCAATTGTGCAGCGGTCGTTGCACCACCTGCAACACCGCCTACAATGATCACTTTAGGCATCGTCACACTCCTTCATTGAAATAGAACATTGCTACTGTACCGTTCCCGGTATGGCTGCTGATTGTCGGTCCGATCGTGCTGATTTTGACTTCCGTGACTTTTGTCTCATCAAGTATCTTCTGCCTCAGCTGTTCGGCCTGGGACTCTGCATTGGCCTGCGTGATATGTACATCATGCGAGACATTGTCTGCAATCAGGTGCTGGACCATACTGCCGTACACCTTTTTGATGCCGCGGTGTTTTTCAAGGGGCACCAGTCTGCCTTCTTCAACGTGAAGCAGCGGCTTGATGTTGAGCAGTCCACCGAGGAACGCCTGACCCTTCGACAGACGGCCACCTTGGGACAGATAGTCGAGATCGTGGACCGTAAAGAAGTGGCGGATGGCTTTGACATCCTTCTCCACTTTCGCCACAAGTTCATCCTTGCCGAGTCCTTCTTCCACATAAGCATGCGCACGTTCGACAATCATGCCGAGTCCATAGCTTACCGCTTTCGTATCCATAAGGGTGATGTCAGCCTCAGGATGATCTTCAAGTATCGTATCGCGTGCAATGACTGCGCTCTGATACGTTCCTGAGAGTTCACTGGAAAGCGCGATATAGAGTATGGGTTCATTCTGTTTCACATATTTCAGAAATACTTTTGTAAAATCCTCGGGGTTGGCCTGACTGGTCAGCGGACGCTTGCCGTCCGTAATGGTCTGCAGTACTTCCTCACTTGAAATTTCGTGCTGGTCCAGATAATCCTTATCACCAATGGTGATTTTAAGAGGTATCATTTCAATATCCATCGTTTTCAGTGCCTCTAGGGAAATATCCGAACAGCTGTCTACAATTAATTGCATATCATCTGCTCCCTTCTTTTTATAGTTTCAATTTGAAAAAGTCATTCAGAAAATGGCCGATGCCGTCATTGTTATTTGTATCCGCTCTATGGTTTGCGACTTCGTGGATTTCGTCGATGGCGTTGCCCATGGCGACACCATGCTCGACATAGCGCAGCATTTCAGTGTCGTTATCCTCATCGCCGAATGCGATCGTGTGCTTTCTGTCGATATTGAGGTAGCCGCGGCAGTAGTCGACACCGACCGCCTTGTTGATGCCTTTTTTGACAATCTCGATGACCGGGTACGGGGCACCCCAGCGGCGGTGTTCGATTGTTTCTGCAAACAGGTCATCCAGTGCCTGGCGGATACCCGGCACTTCCGGTTCCTCCGCCTGGATGAGGATCGACGTCGGTCCGGTTTCTATATTCTGCGTCAGATCCCCGATCTTGATCTGGGGACTGCCCATGCCGAAAGCTTCAAACAGCACTTCGTCGTGGTAGTGGATGTAGACGTTGTCCTTCACTTCGGCAATGATGTTCTGTATGTTCAGGTCAGGTACACGTTTGACGATTTCCCTGGCCACTTCAAGGTCCAGCTCTTCGTGTACAGTTTTGAAATAGAGGTCCTGCGGATGGTGGACGAAGGCGCCGTTGAAATTGACGATGGGCGTGTCCATGCCGAGTTCCCGATAGTAGGGTTCACTCGCTCTATAGGGGCGGCCGGTTGAAATCATGAGTTCATGACCGCGTGTTTTGAGTTCAAATAATACTTTTTTGGTGAATGAGCTGATGATTTTTTCGTCTGTCAGCAGCGTGCCATCCAGGTCCAGGCATATAAGGTGTTTTTCCATTACGTTAGATCTCCTTGTCAATATTCATAAAACTATCATATCATTTATGTTTATATAGTGTAATTTTTTTGATATATTAATAGTATATACTCTGGAAGGAGTGAGATAAATGGATAAAGCAATGGAAGAAAGCATGATGGGTGCACTCGAGAACGTCATCGATCCTGAACTTGGCATCGATATCGTCAATCTTGGCCTCGTCTATGGTGTACATCTCGATGAAGATGGTATAGCAGGCGTTGAAATGACTCTGACATCCATGGGCTGCCCGATGGGACCACAGATTGTGGACCAGGTAAAAACAGCACTTTCCGAACTGCCTGAAGTCGAAGAGACAGAAGTCAACATCGTTTGGAATCCACCATGGGATAAAGATAAAATGAGCCGTTACGCTAAAATTGCACTCGGTGTGAGCTAGGCTGTCATATAGTAAAGTCCTCCTGAATCAGGAGGGCTTTTTTTATTGCCGGATATTATTGAAGCAAAAAAGTCAGCCGACAGATGTGTCGACTGACTTCTCATATATTTTGCATGCGCGTGTACGTTGATCCCTTAGGTGAATAGTGAGTACAGAATCGAGAATGCACCCAGTGCAAAGCAATAGTATGTGAATATGATCAGATTGCCGCGTTCCATTACACCTTGCAGCCACTTCAGGCCGAAGTAGGTAGCGATGATGGCGGCGATGAATGCCAGTGCATAAGGGAGTGCGAGCGTGGCGATTTCAGGATCACTGGCGAGATCTCCAATGGAGATGAGTGCTGTTCCGAGTGATACCGGTATATAGAGCAGGAAGACGAACCGGAGCGCGTTCTTCTGGTTCATTCCGACGCCCATGGCACCGACAAGTGTTGCACCACTTCGGCTGATTCCGGGCATCAGTGCGACACACTGGGATAGCCCGACGATGATGGCATCTTTTATGTTCAGGTCCCCGTCCCGTCTCTCGCCGCGTTTATTCTTGATGAACCATAGTGCCACACCGGTTACGATCAGCATCAGTCCGACCGTCAGCATGGAGACGTTATCGCCGATGATATCCTCAAGCATAATGCCGAGCAGACCGACCGGAATGGTGGCGATGATCAGGTAGATGGTGTAGCGGAAGTCTTCTTTAGCCTCCGCGTCGCGGGCACCTTTGAATATGTAGCGGCTCAGATTCACGATGATTGCTGTAATATCCTTCCGGTATATGTAGAGGACCGCAATGAGTGAAGCAGTGTTCAACAGTATTTCAAAAGACAATCCCCTGGCTTCTATGCCGAAGAGCTCCCGGGCGATGACCAGGTGACCGCTTGATGATACGGGTATGGGTTCTGTGAACCCCTGCAGCAGCCCTAAAAATATATAGCGTATGATTTCAATGATATCCATTGTCCAACCTCCTAGAGAACCTAAATTATAATATAAAATAAATGCCTGCTAAAAGCTATTGATTACTTGAAAAATAATAGGGTAAGTGTATAATATAATTAAAGGTCAAAAAAGGTCAAATAAATAATAACCATTATCAAATGGGAGTAATTGTATTTTATTTTTATTAAAGAGGTGATATTTATGGATATAAACAGGATGACCTACACCGTCCAGTCCATCATTGAACGGGCACAATCGATGTCGGTGGATATGAAACTCCAGTCGATTGAAGTGGAAGCGGTCATGAAAGCACTGCTGACCGTGGATGACAGCATGGCACGCGATGTGCTTGAACGTGCGAATATCGATGTCGACCGGATGCTTGAAAGATATGATGAAAAATTATCCAAATATAATGTCGTCAAAGGGGATAATGTCGAATACGGTCAGTATATGTCGAACGGCTTTACACAGCTGGTGAACCGGGCTGAGAAGATCATGGCCGAGATGGAGGATGAGTACGTCTCAGTCGAGCATATGCTCCTTTCAGGCATCCAGACAGAAGCTGTAATGAAAGACATGGTGGGTAATAAAGAAGAAGTGATCAAAGAAATCATAAACAAAGTCAGAGGAGGTAATCGTGTGACTACACAGAATCCGGAAGTGCAATATGAAGTACTTGAAAAATATGGACGCGATCTGGTCGAGGAAGTGCGCAGCGGAAATGTGGACCCTGTCATCGGACGGGATGAGGAGATCCGCAACTCGATCCGCATTCTGAGCCGTAAGCGCAAAAACAATCCCGTGCTGATCGGGGAGCCGGGCGTCGGCAAGACCGCAATCGTGGAAGGGCTGGCACAGCGTATCGTCCGCAAGGATGTACCGGACAGCCTGCTTGATAAGACCATTTTCGAACTCGACTTATCTGCACTGGTTGCCGGTGCCAAATTCCGTGGTGAATTTGAAGAGCGCCTCAAGGCGGTGCTGAAGGAAGTGAAGGAATCCGATGGCCGCATCATCCTGTTCATCGATGAGATCCATATGCTCGTTGGTGCAGGAAAGACGGAAGGTGCCATGGATGCTGGCAATATGCTGAAACCGATGCTTGCACGGGGCGAACTCCACTGCATCGGTGCAACGACACTGAATGAATACCGCGAGTATATCGAGAAGGACTCTGCGCTGGAACGCCGCTTCCAGAAAGTGCAGATTCCAGAGCCGGATGTGGAGGATACAATCTCCATCCTGCGAGGGCTGAAGGAGCGCTATGAAGTCCACCACGGTGTCAGAATTACAGACCGGGCACTGGTTGCGGCTGCAGAACTGTCCGACCGTTATATTACGGACCGCTTCCTGCCGGACAAGGCGATAGACCTGATGGATCAGGCAAGTGCTACGATCCGGACGGAAATGGGTTCCAACCCGACTGAGCTCGATCAGATCAACCGCCGGGTCATGCAGCTCGAGATAGAGGAGCAGGCACTGAAATCGGAAGATGACTCGGTTTCAAAAACACGCCTTGCAGAACTTCAGAAGGAACTGTCGGAAGCCCGTGAAGCACAGCAGGCGCTCGCCCAGCGTGTGGAAAAGGAAAAGGGTCAGATCCAGAAGGTCAATGACAAACGTGAAGAAGTGGACCGCACACGCCAGGAACTTGAAGATGCGGAAAACAACTATGAACTTGAACGGGCGGCTGAACTCCGCCATGGCAGACTGCCCCAGCTCGAGCGTGAACTGAGTGAGCTGGAAGAAAAGCTGCAGGAGGAGAGTGCCGGTGAGAACCGCATCATCCGTGAAGTGGTGACGGAAGACGAAATCGGCTATATCGTCAGCCAGTGGACCGGCATCCCGGTATCCAAACTGGTCGAGACGGAAAAGGATAAGCTGCTCAAGCTCTCGGACATCATGCATGAACGTGTCGTCGGGCAGGAGGAAGCGGTGGATCTCGTTGCCGATGCCGTCATCCGTGCACGGGCAGGCATCAAGGATCCGAATCGTCCGATCGGCAGCTTCCTGTTCCTCGGACCGACGGGTGTCGGCAAGACCGAGCTTGCTAAGACGCTTGCCGCTACAATGTTCGATTCCGAAAAGCACATGATCAGAATCGACATGAGTGAGTATATGGAAAAGCATGCCGTATCAAGACTGATCGGCGCGCCTCCGGGATATGTCGGTCATGAAGAAGGTGGCCAGCTGACAGAAGCCATCCGCCGCCAGCCGTATTCCGTCATCCTGCTGGATGAAGTGGAGAAGGCGCATTCCGATGTATTCAATATTCTGCTCCAGCTGCTGGATGAAGGCCGTCTGACGGATTCGAAAGGACGTTCAGTAGACTTCAGGAACACAATCATCATCATGACATCGAATATCGGTTCTGGCCATCTGCTGGATAACGTAAGGCAGGACGGGGAGATTTCCGATGCCACCAAAGATTACGTCATGAAGGAGATCCATCAGTATTTCAAACCGGAGATCATCAACCGCATGGACGATATCGTCATCTTTACCCCGCTATCAAAAGCGCACATGAAGCTGATTACGGACAAATTGATCAACGACCTGAACAGGCGCCTGGCACATCAGCATATGACCATCCAGGTGACCGATGCAGTCAAGGACTGGATTTCCGACGAGGCCTACGAGCCGCAGTTCGGTGCCAGGCCATTGAGACGCTTCATCCAGCGTCATATAGAGACGCCGCTTGCAAGAAAGCTCATTGAAGCGGATATGACAGAAGGCATTGATGTAAAAATAGACTACCGCGATGGTGCACTTCAATTTGATATGTAGTATGATTCCGTACCCACCAGGAGTGGGTACGGTTTTTTATCTTGAATACAGGTTGATTTTCCAATAGAGTTTGAATTATCAGTCAACTTGTATTAATATTGTTGTAAGCACTTTTTTACACCACGATCCTTTCAAGATTTTACTCCCATTTAATCCTGAATTTGACATAGTTATTGAGTCTTGTATAATAATCATGTACATGTTTAAGAGTAGGAAAGATCATAAACTTACTAGGGGGAGATTTTTTTGAAGAAATATGCACGATTACTTATGCTCGCTTTTGTACTCGTACTGGGCGCTTGTGGAAATGGGGATTCCGAATCTGGAGACTCCGGTGGAGGTTCAGACAAATTAGCTGAACTCCAGGAAAGCGGTACAATCAACGTCGGATTTGCCAATGAACCACCTTACGCCTACCAGGATTCAGATAGCGGAGAGCTTGAAGGGGCAGCAATCGACATCGCTACAGCAGTATTTGAAGAAATGGGAATCGAGAATGTGGAAGGTCACCTGACGGACTGGGGCGAACTGATTCCGGGCGTACAGGCCGGACAGTATGATGTCATCACCGCTGGTATGGCGATTCTGCCTGACAGGTGTGAAAATGCACTATTCGCGGAACCGGAAATGCAGTATGGTGAGGGACTTGTTGTTGCAGCGGGCAACCCGCATGATATCCACAGCTATGCGGATATTGCAGACAACCCCGACGTGACTGTTGCATTGATGGAAGGAACAACACAATTCGACTTCCTGGACCAGGAGGGCGTGGATCCGAGCCAGATCATGTCGGTCGGTGATATCCCTGGACAGCTTTCAGCCGTCCAGTCGGGAAATGCAGATGTTACAGCAGCAACGGAGGCGACACTCAGAGCAGCATATGAATCCCTCGACAGTGAAGATGTTGAGATTGTCGAAGACTTCGAACAACCTGATATCGAAGGCATCCCGAGTTTTGGTGCTGCAGCCTTCAACCTTGAAGACGAAGGGCTGCGTGAAGCCTACAACGAAGCCTTGGCAACATTGAAGGAAGATGGCACAATTGATGGAATCCTGGATGATTCCGAAGGCTTTACAGCGGACAATAACCGTGTGGAAGTCGATGGAATGACAACTGAGCAGCTTTGTGCCGGAGAATAAAATTATCAGGTCCAGTTATTCCTAGGGAAACACTGGACCTTTTTATTGTTAAATAAGGAGTGAGGAAAATGTTCAGTTCTGGGGTGAATATACTAGAGTATCTGTCCCAGGGTGCGTGGACGACAATCAGTATCTTTCTGGTATCCACCCTGCTTGCATTCATCATGGCTTTTGTCGCCGGTCTTTCCAGGCTGGTCAAAAACCCACTGATCCGTGGTTTCACCACTATCTACGTCGAAATATTCAGAGGTACATCCTTGATTGTCCAACTGTTCTGGCTCTATTATGCTGTGCCGATGCTGTTCAATATCAACCTCGGCAGCAACTGGTGGGTCGGGGTCATTGCGATAGCCCTGAACTACGGGGCATATATGTCGGAAGTAGTCAGAAGTTCCATTCTTTCAATCGATAAAGGACAGACAGAGGCGGGAATCGCTTTGAACCTGTCAAGGTTCCAGCGCATGAGATATATCATACTGCCACAGGCACTCAGGCTGATGCTGCCTGAATTCGGGAACTACTCCATCCAGATACTTAAAGGGACGGCGCTTGTCTCCCTGATCGGTCTGACCGATATACTCTATTATGGGGACATCTACCGTTCTTCAAACCTTTCTGAAGGACCGATGGCCTATATGATGGTTCTGATCATGTACTTCATCATTGCACTGCCACTCATCTGGCTTTCCAAGAAAGGTGAAAAAATATCCAGAAGAGGGGTGGCCAGCTGATGACATACTGGAGTTGGGAAACGTTCCTCGAAGCTTTTCCGATTATTTTCGAAGGTCTCAAAATCACCCTCGGTCTGACAGTTGTCAGTTATCTGCTGGCGCTTACTGCAGGATTCATCTGGCTGATACTTGAATCCACACCATCCAGGGTGTTCAATTTCATCATCTATTGGATCCGGGAGTTCATCCGGTCCACACCGCCGCTTGTACAGATTTTCTTTCTGTATTTCGCGTGGCCGATGGTTCCTTATGTCGGAACTTCCTTTACGCCATTCGTTGCAGCAATGCTGGCGCTGGGCATCCATTTCTCCACCTATATCAGCGAAGTCTACCGTTCTGGTATTGAGAGCGTGGAGAAAGGACAGTGGGAGGCTTCGACGGCGCTGAACTTCTCGACCCGGGACAAGTGGATGAAAATTGTACTGCCACAGGCGCTGCCGCCGACCATTCCGATGCTCGGGAACTATCTGATCATCCTGTTCAAGGAAGTGCCGCTTGCGGCAACAATCGGTGTGGTAGGCATACTGAGCATCGCAAGGAGCTATGGCGCCCAGACATGGTCCTACATCGAACCGCTGACCATTGTTGCGATACTGTTCCTCGTGCTCAGCTATCCATCTGCACTACTGATCAGAGCACTTGAAAATAAAATGAATCGGCGTTTTGAGAAGAAGCAGAAGAAAGTGAAGGTGGTTGAATAATGGAGCCGATTGTACAATATAAGGAAATTCACAAGTCATTCGGAGATACGCATGTACTCAAGGGAATCAATCTGGACATCCGTCCAACTGAAAAGATTGCGATCATCGGTCCAAGTGGATCAGGGAAGACAACGATCATCCGTCTGCTGATGACACTCGAGGAGCCGACTGATGGAGATATCTATGTTGCCGGGGAGAACCTCTGGAAGATGGACGTAAAAGGAAAGAAGAAAACAGCAAACGAAAAGCATCTGCGGTCTGTGAGGAAGGATATCGGCATGGTTTTTCAGCATTTCAACCTTTTCCCGCATAAGACGATACTCGATAATTGCGTAACGCCGCTGGTGCAGGTGAAGAAGATGAAAAAAGATGAAGCAGTCGATCTTTCCAAGCAGATGCTCGACCGTGTAGGGCTCAGTGATAAGTATGAGGCCTATCCATCCAATCTTTCAGGCGGACAGAAACAGCGTGTCGCCATGGCACGCGCACTTGTCATGAAGCCGAAGATCATGCTTTTCGATGAAGTGACATCCGCCCTCGATCCGGAACTCGTCGGGGAAGTGCTGCAAGTCATCCGCGATCTCGCCGAACACGATGAAATGGCGATGATACTCGTCACCCACGAAATGGATTTTGCTCTGGAAATCGCAGATCGTGTCCTGTTCCTCGATGACGGTGTCATTGCGGAATCCGGCACGGCTGATGAAGTCATCAACAAATCCGATAATCCGAGGCTGCAGGAATTCCTGAAACGTTTCAGAAAAGAAGAAGTATAGAATACAAAAAATCACCGGCCGATGGCCGGTGATTTTTTGTATGGTGGATCCAACGCCCATCCGTTGTCCTGGATGGCCAGCAAAATAAAAACTCCAGAGGGAGCCACCTCTGGAGTCATGATCAACTGTTCTATGCGTTTTCAAGTGCGAAGCCGGTACCGCCCTTGACCTGAAGGTAGGCTGTCTCGAGCGCTTTCTTTTCTTTACTGCGGGTTTCTTCATCCCACTCGAGAAGGTCGCCCATCACGCTGATGACTGCATCTTTATATTTTTCAACATTTGCGATGTTGAAATAAAGATCTCCTGTACGTCTGACAAAGTAGTCGCGTGGGTTCGCCGTCATTTCATGCTGGATGCTGTAGATGATTTGAGCATGGATATCTTTTGGCAGACCATAATGCTCGGATGCAGCACCGAGACTGCCGATGATTTCATACACGCGCTCGACGTTGCTGCCATAGTGTCTGGCAAGCCTCTGTCCATTTGTGATGGACAGTCCGTAGGATGGTGCGCGCTCTGACATGTGTGCAACAAAGTCTTCGAAGCCGGCACTGCCACCGACATCCCCACCTGAAATCGGCTGGTTTTTCGTATCGGCTTTTTTGAATTTCAGTCCGTATTCCTGGAATAGACGTTTCGCAACCAGGTCGACAATCTCCTGTGCCATATGTCGGTAGCCTGTCAGCTTACCGCCGGCGATGGTAATCAGATTGCTCTTCGCTTCCCAGATTTCATCTTTCCTTGAAATTTCGGAAGGATCTTTGCCTTCTTCATGGATGAGCGGTCTGATGCCTGCCCATGTGGATTCAATGTGAGACTCATCAAGGTCGAGCCCCGGGAACATATTGTTTGTCGTATCCAGCAAGTATTTGCGATCTTCTGCTGATGCGACTGGGTTCTCCTTGTCTCCTTCGTAATGTGTGTCCGTCGTTCCCATATAAGTCTTGCCGTTTCTAGGGATGGCAAAAATCATGCGTCCATCGGACTTGGCATCGAAGTAGACTGCCTGCTTGAGCGGAAAATCCTTTTCATCAAATACAAGGTGTACACCTTTTGACAGGAACAGCTGCTTTTTGCCTTTTTTGGCTTCGTCATCATGGGAGCGGACCTCATCTACCCATGGCCCTGTTGCATTGATGACGCGGCGTCCAAGAATCTGGTACTTTTCGCCGCCAATCTGGTCTTCAGCATGTACGCCGACAATTTTTCCCTGGTCGTAGATGAAACCGACTGCTTTGACATGGTTGATCGGATCAGCACCGAACTCCGCCGCTTGTTTCATGACTTCAATCGTCATGCGGGCGTCATCGGTCTTGTATTCGACATAGTATCCGCCACCAAGCAGACCGTCGCGTTTGACGAGCGGTTCTTTTTCCACTACATCATCCACGCTCAGCATCTTGCGATGTTCGCTGCGTTTCACTTCAGCCAGCATGTCATAGACACGCAGACCGATGCTTGTTGTAAACTTCCCGAATGTTCCGCCTTTGTGGAAGGGGAGCAGCATCCATTCAGGTGTTGTTACGTGCGGTCCATTTTCATAGACGATGGCACGTTCGATGCCTGTTTCACGTACAACACCAACTTGAAACTGCTTCAGGTAACGGAGTCCGCCATGGACCAGTTTCGTACTGCGACTGCTTGTCCCTTCAGCAAAGTCCTGCATTTCTACAAGCGCAACCTTCATTCCTCTCTTGGCAGCATCAAGGGCAATTCCTGCACCGGTGATTCCACCCCCAATAACAACAATGTCATAGTCGACTTTCTCCATATGTTGTAATTGATCTTTTCTAGTTAATGTGTTCAGCATTGAAATTCCTCCTAGTTTTTTAGAAAAATAAAGGCCGCGCGGATCTTAGGTCTTTATTGTGTAGCTTCTTTACTTATCTCTGCCATGCTTCGGCTTGAAGGACTGGGTCGCCTGTACGGCAATTTGCCAGCCGTCATAGAGGGATTCCCTTTGTTCCTTTTCCATCTTCGGTTCGAATACGCTGTCTGTTTCGCTGACTTTCTTCAGCTCGTCGGTGGACTGCCAGAAGCCGACAGCGAGTCCCGCAAGATACGCAGAACCGACTGCTGTTGTCTCAAGCACTTCAGGGCGTTCAACTTTGGTATTCAGAAGATCCGACTGGAACTGCATCAGGAAGTCGTTGGCTGTCGCGCCGCCATCGACACGCAATGTTTCAAGTTCGATGCCGCTGTCTTTCTGCATAGCATCAAGCACATCTTTTGTCTGGTAGGCGAGTGACTCGAGCGTTGCCCGGACAAAATGTTCCTTTTCCGTGCCGCGGCTGAGGCCGAATATCGCGCCACGCGCTTCGGAATCCCAATATGGTGCGCCAAGACCGGTGAATGCCGGAACCATATAGACACCTTCAGTGGACTCGATGCGGTTGGCATATGCTTCGGACTGTGAAGATCTATTGAACATGCGCAGTCCATCACGCAGCCACTGGATCGCGGAACCAGCAACGAATATGGAGCCTTCAAGTGCGTATTTCACTTCGCCATCGATGCCGTAGGCGATGGTGGTCAATAGACCATTATCACTCTTTATGGCTTCTGAACCTGTATTCATGAGCAGGAAGCAGCCTGTGCCATAAGTGTTCTTCGCGTCGCCTTCCTGGAAGCATGTCTGGCCGAAGAGTGCTGCCTGCTGGTCACCGGCAACGCCGGCAATCGGTACATTGCGTCCGAAGAAGTGGGATGTTGTCGTCTCGCCATATACTTCACTGGATGACTTTACTTCAGGCAGCATGGATGCCGGTACTTCGAGAAGATCAAGCAGCTCCTGATCCCATTTCAAATCATATATGTTGTACATCAGCGTACGGCTGGCATTCGTGTAGTCCGTCACGTGGACAGCACCTTCAGTGAATCGCCAGATGAGCCAAGTATCGATGGTGCCGAAAATCAGATCTCCATTTTCCGCCTTCTCCCGGGCGCCTTCAACGTTGTCAAGAATCCATTTGACTTTCGTTCCGGAAAAATAAGGGTCGAGCAGTAGTCCGGTCTTATTGCGGAATGTCTCTTCATGCCCTTGCGCCTTCAGCTCATCACATATTTCCGCTGTCTGACGGGACTGCCAGACGATGGCGTTATAGACTGGCCGGCCGGTGTTCTTATCCCATACGACTGCAGTCTCCCTCTGGTTGGTGATGCCGATACCTTCGACCTGCTCCGGCCGGATGTCGTTTTCTGTCATGACCCCTGCCACGACAGCAAGTACGGAACTCCAGATTTCATTGGCGTTGTGCTCCACCCATCCGGACTGCGGGAAATACTGCTTGAATTCCGCCTGATTAGTGCCTACAATTTCTCCATCCTTATTGAATAGGATGGCTCGGGAGCTTGTTGTCCCCTGGTCGATTGATAGAATATACTTTTCCATGTTTATTCATTCCCCTTTATTAATAGATTGAATCGAGTGACTCTGATAACTTACATTAGTTTTGCAGCTTTCCCTTTAAGTAAGCTTTTATTAAGGAATACCCCTAAAGCGAGAACCAAAACAGTGAAGACAATAGCAATGATCAGGAAGATATTAGCATTGGCGGTAAAGACCGCATTATAGACTGAAGCACCGAGTGCGCCGCCTGCCAGAGGCCCGAGTATCGGAACGAGGGCATAAGCGAAATTGGACTTCCCTTTACCTGGAATCGGCATGATGAAGTGGGCAAGCCTCGGACCGAAATCACGTGCAGGATTGATGGCATAGCCCGTCGTACCACCGAGGCTGAGGCCGATTGCTGTAATCAGGAAGCCGACAATCAGCGGATTGAGACCTTCTGTAAAGTCGTTTGCTCCGATGAACAGCAGCCCCATCACAAGGATGAACGTACCGATGATCTCACTGGCAAAGTTGGACACATAGTTCGGTAGTGCAGGTCCAGTGGCGAATACGCCGAGTTTCGCGCCCGGATCTTCCTCAACTTTGAAATGTGGCATGAAGTGCATCCATACGAGGAACGCACCAAACATGGCACCAAGTACTTGTGCAATGATGTAGGGCACTACCATTCCCCATGCGAAAGTGCCTGCAAAAGCAAAGCCGAGTGTGACAGCGGGATTGATATGAGCGTCAGAGAACTGTCCGATAGCATAGATTGCGAATGTTACCGCAAACCCCCATCCGAATGCGATGACCACCCAATCAGCGCCTTTTGCCAGCGACCCCTTGAGATTGACGTTGGCAACAACACCGCCTCCGAAAAGGATCAGGATGGCCGTACCGATAAATTCTGCAATGTAGACATTCATTGCAAATCACTCCTTTGTTTGTTTGTTGGCTAATAAAACATAAAAAAACCCACACTGATAGCTATGTACAAGCTATATAATGTGGGCTCCGTTTCTCCGTGTCCTATTAACTTATCTATAATCCTACTTCAAAATGATAGCGCTGTCAACACCTGTTGCTAATCACGATAAATGGTTGTCGGGACTGAACCAGAGTTCGGTGTTGCTGGTCGTTACATATTTTGCCCCGGCAGCAATCGCATCATCCACTTCGCTCTGTGTTTCGATCAGCCCCCCTGCAATGACTTCGGCATCCACTTCCTGCTTGAACAGATGAATCACTTTCGGTACAACTCCCGGCAGTATTTCAATCAGTTTCGGTTCGGACTGTTTGATGAGTTCTATGCTTTTTTCGATGGCCGACGAGTCGATGACGAATACACGCAGTATGGTTTCCATTCCGAGCTGGTTGGCTTTCTTGATGACACGTCCCCGTGTAGTGACGATACCGGTCGGCTTATACTTCTGGTGGATGAATTCAAGGGAGGCGGTATCCACGGAAAGTCCTTTGATCAGATCCAGATGCAGGTAGACATCGAATCCATGCTTTTTTATAGTGGTGAGATGACTTTCCAGATGTCCGATATGCATATCCAGGACAACGCACGACCTGTACCGGCTGCCGATCAGTTTTTCGAAATCTTTCATGGAACGGATTGCAGGTAGGATATTCATGGCATTACACCTTCATTTCTAGTTTAGTATTCCAATTTATCATAGAGGATTGGTGCGGTATTGTATAGTAATTGAAAATTCGGGTATAGATAGTCATAATGGCAGATACTCTACATTGCATCATAAGTAGAAGTGGACAGACCACCTACATATTATATGCAAGACATACGTCCGGAATGATGCTCGGACAGGGGGAAGAGACATGAAAACATCACGTAATAATGATATGCTTAAAAACCTGCTTGGCATCGAACATGCCATCATCCAATCACCGATGGCAGGAGGCATCACGACGACCCGCCTCGTCAGTGCCGTATCAAAAGCAGGTGGACTTGGAATGATTGGAGCAGGTGGAATCGCTCCGGAAGAATTGAGAAAGATGATTCGGAAGCTGAAGAAAAAGAATATCAGATCCTTTGGCGCCAATCTCTTCGTTCCCTGGAAATTCAAAGTTACCGAGCAGGGGATTTCAGAAGCATATGAAGCATTGAAGCCATTTTACGAAAAGTTCAATCTTGACCAGGAGGCTTTAGTTCCGGTGTCCTATGAAGAGGTTGAAAATAAATTCAACGAGCAGATCGAAGTCATCATCGAAGAGCAGGTGCCGGTATGTTCCTTCATCTTCGGCATCCCGTCCCATCAGCAGATAGAACGGCTGAAGGAAGCGGGCATCATACTGATCGGTACTGCAACGACAGTCAAGGAAGCTGAAACGGTGGAGCGTGCAGGTTTTGATGCAGTCGTTCTGCAAGGGGCAGAAGCAGGGGGTCACCGGGGTTCATTTCTAGATCCGGTGAATGATAGTCTGATTGGACTGATGAGTCTGATTCCCGAAGCCGCAGACCACCTGTCGATCCCGATCATTGCAGCCGGCAGCATCATGGACGGCCGCGGAATCGCAGCAGCCCGGGTGCTTGGTGCTTCAGGCGTCCAGCTTGGCACAGCATTCATATCCACTGAAGAGAGTGGCGCGCATGCAGTCCATAAGAATGCATTGTCTGCCGACAGGGATGTACCTTCTGTACTGACACGTGTATTCACCGGACGTACAGCCCGGGCGATCAAAAATACATTCATCAAGGATATGTCCGAACTTGCGAAAGGAATGGTGGATTATCCGGTGCAGCGCAGTCTGACCCAACCTATACAGGACGCATCAAAGGCACAGAACAGTACCGACTATGCCATGCTGCTGGCAGGACAGGGGAAAGCGATGGCAAGATACGTGTCCGCTGCAGAACTGGTTCAGCAGCTGGTTGTCGAAACGGAGGCGCTGGGCATAGTGATATAGGGCAAGGAACTTGTTGATCTGTACTTGCAATCATACCTGTACTTGATGGTTGAACAAAAAAAGACCCAACCGACGGTTGGGTCTTTTTTTATGTTGTTAATGATTATGCTGCGCTTCGTTCGTATCGTCCGGCTTCAGGATGAAATCGAGAATGACGATTGCCAATGTGATGAGTACTGCAAGAAGTACGCCACTCCATACATTGTAAGGTCCGCCACCACCAAGACTGTTCAGTACGAAGTTAACCATTTGTGTAAGCATAAGTGCCCAGATGAAACTGATGATATACCGCATGGTCCTGCCTCCACTACAAATTTAGATAACCTAATAATAACTTAAAACGTATTCGATGTATAGTATCAATGAGAGTAAATAAAAATTATTCTACTGCCATTCTGCAAGATCGACGAGGTATATTTTCAATTGTAATCGCTTTCATTATAGACGTAAAAATATGGAAAACAAGTTGAAATGATTTATACATTAGTGTATATTTAGTTTCTGTAAAAACTTAAATATTGTTGCAATTCAAAAAACGAATGTTGCAAATTAATTTTCTGACGATTACAATATACTAAGGTGATTTCATATGCAGATGCAGAATATATGGATCTGACGCACTTCTGCTGTTACGGCGATTCCTGATGATTCAAAAGATAAAGCAGTAGGAGATATGCGGAATCATTATTCATCACTGCATAATCGGTGGTACAGCATGAATACAGTAAAGCATCAGCCATTGCCTCGACAATTATGAAACGAAGAAAGAATGGGTGAAAACAGATGTCCGAAAATTTGATAGAAGTAAATAACCTGACAACCTCTTTCAAGATTGGGACCAAGTATTTTCCGGCAGTTGATGATGTGACTTTCAGCATCAAGCCGAATGAAGTCCTTGCGCTTGTAGGAGAATCGGGTTCAGGGAAAAGTGCTACGGCATT
This sequence comes from Salinicoccus hispanicus, assembly GCF_009831115.1. Taxonomy (GTDB): domain Bacteria; phylum Bacillota; class Bacilli; order Staphylococcales; family Salinicoccaceae; genus Salinicoccus; species Salinicoccus hispanicus. The sequence continues at coordinate 254,780 of NZ_WUUK01000002.1, forward strand.
CTCACTGATGGGCCTGCATAGAAAAGCCCGGATTGAAGGAGAAGTCAATTTCCAAGGTCAGAACCTATTGGAACAGAATGAAGGCAAGATGAATAAAATACGTGGGGGCGACCTGGCAATGATCTTCCAGGATCCGATGACGGCGCTCAACCCACTGATGAAAATAAAGCAGCAGATTGTCGAAACACTCAAGATACATAACACGAAATCGAAAAGTGATAGAGACAGATATGCAGTTGAACTGCTGGAGCGTGTCGGTATTCCGAGGCCGGACCGTGTTGCCGAAGCATACCCGCACGAACTGTCTGGTGGCATGCGACAGCGTGTCGTCATTGCAATCGCAATCGCCAATCGGCCGAAACTGCTGATTGCCGATGAACCGACAACAGCACTTGATGTCACAATACAGGCGCAGATTCTGGATCTGATCCGGGAATTGCAGGATGACTTGAATTCGGGTGTCCTTCTGATCACCCATGACCTCGGTGTCGTGGCTGAAATGGCTGATCGTGTCGCAGTCATGTACGCTGGGCAGATTGTCGAAGTTGCACCGGTCAGGGAACTGTTCAAGAACCCGAAGCATCCCTATACTCGTTCTCTGCTGAACTCGCTGCCGTCTGAAGATATGCTCGGTAAAAAACTTCACGTCATCCAGGGTGTTGTACCGGCCCTGAACAAGATGGACCGTACAGGGTGCCGCTTTGCACCACGTATTCCATGGATCAGCGCATCTGCACATGAAGAGAACCCGCAGCTGCGGAAGATTGCAGATGACCACTTCGTTCGCTGCACATGCTATAAGCATTTTACGCTGGAAGATGGATCGGAGCCTGATGTGGGCGTTGAGGAATACCAGATTGAAACAGGTGTCGAAGGAGGCAGCGCACGATGAACCTATTGGAAATCAAAGATCTGAAAGTCCATTACCCGATCAAGGGGGGCTCTTCTTCAATACTGTCAAAGACCATGTCAAAGCTGTGGACGGCGTGAGCATCAGCATTCCTGAAGGTACGACATATGGTCTTGTAGGAGAATCCGGGTCCGGTAAGACGACGACAGGCAAGGCTGTAATGGGTTTGAATCCTGTAACCAGTGGAGAAATCTATTTCGATGGAAACAAGCTGAATACAAAAGGGAAGTCGGTGGATGTCAGGGATGATATCCAGATGATCTTCCAGGATCCATATTCATCACTCAATCCGCGTAAGCGTGTATTCGATATAGTAGCGGAACCGATCAAGAACTATCATAAGCGTTCGAGAAGCGAACTTGTTCCGGAAGTGCTGAGACTGCTTGAAAAAGTCGGTCTGCCACCGGGTTCCCTCTATAAATACCCGCACGAGTTTTCAGGTGGACAGCGCCAGAGGATTGGTGTTGCACGTGCAATTGCATTGAATCCGAAGCTGATCATTGCAGATGAGCCGGTATCGGCGCTGGATGTATCCGTCCAGGCACAGGTACTCAACTTCATGCAGGATATCCAGCAGGACCTGAACCTGACAATGATGTTCATTGCTCACGATCTGGGTGTAGTCAGACATATGTGCAAGCATATCGGCATCATGTACCAGGGACGCCTTGTAGAAGAGGGCAGGGCTGAAGATATCTTCAGCAACCCTCAGCATATCTACACGAAAAGGCTGATTGCAGCCATTCCGGATACCGATGTGGATGAAATCGAAAGCAACCTCGCCATGAGACGTAAAGTCAAGGAAGAGTATGATCAGAACTTTGTCGATCATCTTGACGAAGAGGGCAAAGCTTTCCCGCTGCAACCCGTTTCAGAGACGCACAGAGTCGCGCTACCGGTGAAAGGTTGATGAAAAAATGCTGAAATTTACTATAAGAAGACTGCTGATCACATTTCCGCAACTCGTCGTATTGAGTGTCCTTGTATTCATAATGGGATCCCTGATGCCTGGAGATGCATTATCCGGGCTGATCGATCCGAACATACCAGCAGAAGCGATCCAGGCAAGAAGAGAAGCACTTGGACTGAACAACCCATGGTATATCCAGTACAGAGATTGGGTATTCGCAATGTTCCAGGGCGACTTCGGGACATCAATCTTCCATCAGCGTCCGGTCATGGATGTCATCGGCGACCGTCTGATGAATACAGTATGGCTGTCACTGTTCTCTACAGTGCTGATCTATCTGCTGGGTCTGCCGCTCGGACTTGTGTCCGGCCGCTATAACGATTCCCTGCTTGATAATGCAATTACTGGCTACACATATCTGGGCTTTGCAACGCCGCAGTTCATATTCGGCCTTGTAATACTTTGGGTGTTCGGGTACAACCTCGGATGGTTCCCAACAGGAGGGTCCGTCGCACCAGGTGTGGCACCAGGAAGCCTGGATTACGTACTGAGCAAAATCAACCATCTTGTACTTCCAAGCTTCGCAATTGCCCTGATCGGTCTGGTCGGTACCGTCCAGTACTTGAGGAGCGGCATCATCGAGACAAAGCAGAAGGACTTCATCATCCTGGCCCGCGCCAAGGGTGTGAAGGAATCCGCCGTATATAACAGGCACGTTTTCAGAAACTCGATTCTTCCGATTGCAGCATTTTTCGGCTATGAGGTAGTTGCGCTGCTCGGTGGTTCCATTTTCATAGAAATGATCTACAGCTACCCGGGGATGGGCAGATTGTTCCTCGACTCCATTTCTACACGTGACTTCAGTGTGGCAAACGTTCTGATCCTGCTTTATGGGTTCATGGCGATTGTCGGCGCACTGCTGTCCGATATCATTCTGAGTATCGTTGATCCTAGGATCCGCATCAAATAGGGAGGGGCGTATAAAGTGAGTAATAGAAATGACTATAATCAGAATTCTGACGCTGGTCGTACAGAAGAAACACGCAATGAAGAAACGCGTCTCCGTCAGCAGGAGCTGGATCGACGCAATACTGAAAGTGATGACATGCCGAGGGATGGGGACCCGTTCGAAGCCAGGTCGAATGACGACCACACATATGAAAAAGGAGATATGGACATGTCCGTCAAGGCGGACATACAGCATGGCGCAGCTGGCCATGGTGCGCTCGATTCGAAAAATCTTCCAAGAAGTACACCGGGTTGGAGAATCATCATACAGGAAGTGATTGCAGATAAGCTTGCATTGTTTTCACTGATTCTCTTCACCATCATTACAGCATATGTATTCGGTCTGACAATGTTCCTCGATAGGCAGGAAATTGTCATGGTGGACCTGTTTGCCATCAACCAGCCGCCGGATGAAACTTTCAGGCTGGGTACGGACTATGGCGGTAGGGACATCTTCGGCCAGCTGATCATCGGTACAAGAAACTCGCTCGCAATCGGGATTCTCGTTACATTGATGAGTGTCGGTTTCGGTATCGTCTATGGTGTGGTTTCAGGCTACTTCGGTGGTCAGATCGACAATATCATGATGCGTATCGTGGACTTTTTCATGGTTCTGCCATTCCTTATGATCGTCATCGTATTTGTTACGATCACACCGTCATATGATATCTTCACCTTTTCTTTCATGATGGCAGCATTCCTGTGGACGGGTACCGCAAGGCTTGTCCGCTCACTTGCCATCCAGGAACGTGAACTTGATTATATCAATGCATCCAAAACGCTCGGCAGTTCGCATGGCAAAATTGTATTTACACAGCTCATGCCGAACCTTGTCGGTATCATCATCGTCAATGGTACATTGTCACTGGCCGCGAACATCGGTATAGAGTCGGGACTGTCCTTCATCGGATTCGGTTTCCCGGAAGACTACCCATCTCTTGGTACACTGATGGCCTATGCGACAAACTCCCAGACTCTGCAGCACAGACCGTGGATCTGGGTACCGGCAGCGATCATGATACTTGTTCTTATGCTCTGTGTCCGTAACATCGGTGAAGCGATGAGACGTGCAGGAGATGCCAGGCAGCGACAGGCTTGATTTTAAGGCCCCATGTGAAATGGGGCCTTGCGAATGAAATATATTGTAAGCGTTTGCAATGAAATAACGCAATTTTAGGAATTATTAACAATTAAGTGTCAAAATACAATTTTATTAGAATATATTATTAATATATCGTTGATATTTCAGATAATTATGATAATATTATGCATAGATGAATAAATCACATATTTCAGATAAGTGCTTTATTTACATATTATGGTACTAAGTTTCAGCCTTAAACTGAACTTGAGTATATATCAGTTTAAAATATCTAATAAAGAAGGAGGATGTATGATGGCGAAATATTCGTGGTCAAAACTGATGTTCTTTACAATGCTCATCATGGTGCTTGCACTTGCTGCATGTGGTGGAGGATCATCAGAAGAAGAAACAACTGAAGAAGCTTCTGGGGATGCAAGCTCAGAAGAGACGACAGAAGAAAGCACTGAAGAAGAAACAGAAGAAGGGTCCGGTGAGGATTCAGCTTCTGGTGACGTATACAACTATGAGGACTTCGGCATGACGGTATCAAACGAAGGCGAACCTGCAGAAGGTGGGACTCTCAACGTTGGCCTGAGTTCCGATACACCATTCGAAGGTACTCTGAACTTCAACTTCTATCAGGGCAACCCTGACTTTGAAGTAATCAGCCTTTTCGACGAGCCTGTGTTCACAATGGATGAAAACTTCCAGTACACAAACGATGGCGCAGTTGAATTCGAAGTGAATGAAGATGATAATACTGTAACATTTACACTTAAAGAGGGTATCACTTGGCATGATGGGGAACCACTTACCATCCAGGATTATGTCTATGCTTATGAAGTGATCGGCCACCCTGAGTATCCGGGTATCCGTGGCGCGACTGACGGCTTCACTCTGATCGAAGGCTACAATGAATACAAAGAGGGAGATGCGGATTCCATCTCAGGTATCGAAGTGGTGGATGAGCAGACAGCGGTATTCACATACACTGAACTCGCACCATCGCTTACAGCAGGCGGCTTCTGGGCATACGCACTGCCTGAGCACCACTATGAAGGCGTAGAAGTTGCAGATATGGCTGAAGCACCACAAACGCGTGAGAACCCAATCGGAATCGGACCTTATCAAGTTGACTCTGTTACACCAGGGGAAGCAGTAGTAATGTCCAAGTTTGAAGACTACTGGAGAGGCGAACCGAACCTTGACGGTGTGACACTCAGCGTCGTTTCCCCATCTTCTGTAGCAAATGCTATGGAGACAGGCGAAATCGACCTGGCAATCAACTTCCCGACTGACCAGTATCCGGATGTAGAGGGTATGGAAGGTGTTGAATGGCTGGCAAATATCGAAGGTGCCTATACTTACATCGGTTTCAAACTGGGTGAGTGGAACGAAGAAGAAGGGCGTGTCAACTACACACCTGAAGAAATGAAAATGGGCGACCCTGAACTCCGTCGTGCAATGTGGCACGCAATGGACAACGATGCTATTGGAGAACGCTTCTACAACGGTCTCCGTTGGAAAGCAACAACTCTGATTACGCCTTACCATGCTGACTGGCACAATGAAGAAGTGGAAGTTCCGGAATACGATCCTGATCAGGCGAAGCAGATTCTCGATGAAGCTGGATACGAAGATACAGATGGTGACGGCTTCCGTGAAACACCAGAAGGTGAGCCACTCGAAATCAATTTTGCTTCCATGTCCGGTGGCGACACAGCTGAACCACTCGCCAACTACTACATCCAGGCATGGAAAGAAATTGGTCTGAACGTACAGCTCACTAACGGTCGTCTGATCGAATTCAACACATTCTACGACATGGTTGAAAATGACGATCCAGCAGTAGACATCTATCAAGGTGCATGGGGAGTCGGCTCCGACGTTGACCCTTATGGTCTGTATGGTCCGGATGTACCATTCAACTATCCACGCTACGAAACTGAAGAGAGCACTCAGCTGATGGAACAAGGAAACTCTCCAGATGCATTTGATGTAGAAACAAGACAGGAAATCTACAACGAATGGCAGGAACTTATGGTTGAAGAAATGCCTGTAGTACCAACACTTTACAGAGCGTATGTTGTCCCTGTAAATGAAAGAGTTGTAAACTACAGCATCGACCTCGAGTACAATGAAGAGACACTACCTTACAACTGGGGCGTTACAGAAACACAGGAATAGGATTTACTGAAAGCATCCATGCTATTGCATGGATGCTTTTTTTGTTGTATGAGAACCTCTGATGTGATAAATTAGTACCTAGTGATAATATGAGATTATAAGGTGTGATCAAATGAAAAGCGTCGGCGTATTGGGCTTGGGTACATATGTACCGGAGAGAGTTTTCACCAATCATGATTTTGAAAAGATTCTTGACACTTCAGATGAATGGATTACAGAAATGACGGGAATCAAGGAACGCCGTTATGCAGAAGGCATGGATACGAGCGACATGGCTTATGAAGCTGCCAAGGAAGCAATCGAAAATTCCGGAGTAGATAAAGAGGAGATTGACCTGGTCATCGTGGCAACGTCTACAGGCGACCACCAGTTTCCGACGGTGGCGACTGTACTGCAGCACAGGCTTGGCCTGCGGCAAGTACCTTCAATGGACCAGCTGGCAGCCTGCACAGGCTTCATCTACGGCATGGTGACAGCCCAGCAGTTCATCCAGACGGGTACTTACAAGAAAGTACTTGTTGTCGGTGCAGACAAGCTGTCCAAAATCACCGATTTTGCGGATCGTTCCACAGCTGTCCTATTTGGAGATGGCGCAGGCGCCGTCGTCATGGGCGAAGTATCGGAAGGGTACGGCATGCATTCATTTGAACTCGGCAGCAATGGTGCGGGTGGACCGTATCTCTACGATGAAGCTGAAACAGGCAATATAAAAATGAATGGCCGTGAAGTCTACAAGTTCGCTGTCAGACAGATGGGCGAATCGAGTGTAAACGTGACTGAAAAGGCCGGACTGGTCAAAGACGATATAGATATGCTGGTGCCTCACCAGGCAAATATAAGAATCATGAATGCTGCACGCGAACGTATGGACCTCCCACCAGAAAGAATGAGTACAACTGTAGATAGATACGGCAATACTTCAGCAGCATCCATACCATTAAGTATCCACTACGAGATTAAAAATGGTAAAATAAAATCAGGAGATACTCTCGTTCTGGTCGGCTTCGGCGGCGGCCTGACATGGGGTGCAATCTGCCTGACCTGGGGAGACAATAAGGAGGAGACTCATGGATAAGAGAAGAGTAGTAATTACGGGTATCGGTGCGTTGACACCAATCGGCAATTCCGCACCCGAAACATGGGAGAATGCCCTTAAGGGAGTCAATGGTGTTGATAGGATCACTCGTATAGATAACAGCGATTACAATGTCCATGTCGCAGGGGAACTTAAAAACTTCGACATTGAAAACTACATGGATAAGAAAGAAGCCCGTCGTATGGACCGCTTCACACAATATGCGATGGTCGCTTCAGATGAAGCTGTTGCTGACAGCGGCATCGATATCACGGATGACAACCGCGAGCGTATCGGTGTGTGGATCGGTTCAGGTATCGGGGGCATCCAGGCACTTGAAGACGGGTTCAAAGTGCTCTACGAAAGAGGGCCGCGTCGTGTAAGTCCGTTCTTTGTTCCGATGATGATTCCGGATATGGCAAGTGGCCAGGTATCCATCAAGCATGGTCTTAAAGGACCGAACGGTGCAACGGTAACTGCCTGTGCAACAGGTACAAACTCGATTGGTGAAGCATTCAAGTTCATTGAACGCGGCCAGGCCGATGCGATGGTCACTGGAGGTACAGAAGCACCGATCACACGAATGGGTGTGGCAGGTTTCCAGGCCAATAAAGCACTCACAACGACAGATGATCCAAGCAGAGCGTCCCGTCCATATGACAAGAACAGAGATGGCTTTGTCATCGGAGAAGGCGCAGGAATTGTAGTGCTCGAAGAACTCGAACACGCTAAAGCACGCGGTGCAAAAATCTATGGTGAAGTTGTCGGTTATGGTTCGACAGGTGATGCCCACCACATCACAGCCCCTGCAGAAGAAGGCGAAGGCGGCGCACGCGCGATGACCGAAGCAATGAAAGATGCGGGCATCAAGCCTGAAGACATCGGCTACGTCAATGGACACGGTACGAGTACACCGTACAACGACCTGTTCGAAACGATGGCCATCCACACTGTCTTCAAAGACCATGCCTATAAATTGCTGGTCAACTCCACCAAATCAATGACAGGCCACCTGCTCGGCGGTACCGGCGGAATGGAAGCCATCATTACCACGCTCAGTCTTAGAGACGGTAAAGTTCACCCGACAATCAATCTGGAAACACCGGATCCTGAATGTGACCTGAACTACGTCACAGAAGGTGCAGTAGAAGCGGATCTGAAGTATGCCATTTCAAACAGCTTCGGTTTTGGCGGACACAACGCCAGCCTCGTATTCAAAAAGTATGATGAATAAATAGATGAAACCTGTCTTCCCTTCATATGGGAAGACAGGTTTTCTTTGTTACGGAAGGATATGAGGAAGTGTTCTCTGCGCGTTGGTTGATAACCACGCATCACCAAAAAAAGACGAATCAGGATGAACCTGATTCGTTTCCCACCGTACTATTTATCTGCGTTTTCTGCCGAGCCCCATGGCACGTTCCATTTTCTCCACCATCTTATCTGCTTTTGTGGAGGCTTTTTCAGCGCCCTGATCCAGGATGTCATCCAGTTCTCCGCTTTCCAGGTAATGGTTCACTCTATCCTGGAAGTCGATCAGGAATGACTCGACGACTTCACCGAGTTCCGACTTGAAAACACCATAATTGCTGTCCTCGTATTGTTTTTCGAGATCTGCGATACTTTTTCCGGTCAACGCGGAATAGATGGTCAGCAGATTGGATATGCCCGGCTTTTCTTCCTTGTCGTATTTCACTTCACTGCTCGAGTCTGTCACCGCGCTGCGGATTTTCTTGGCCGCAGCTTTCGGATCGTCCAGAAGTGAGATGAATCCTTTCTGATTATCATCACTTTTCGACATCTTTTTCGTCGGGTCGTTCAGACTCATGATACGTCCCCCGACTTCCGGGTGCTTGACTTCCGGGACGGTCAGTATATCATTGTATTTGGAATTGAAGCGTTCTGCCATGTTGCGTGTAAGTTCAAGGTGCTGTCCCTGATCTTCACCGACAGGCACGACATCAGTACCGTAGATCAGAATGTCGGCAGCCATCAAAGATGGATAGGTCAGCAGGCCGACACTGATACCGTCACGCTGGTTCTGCCTGCGTGCCTTATCCTTGAACTGCGTCATACGTTCCAGTTCTCCGATGTAGCCGATGCACTGCATCATCCATGCAGCCTTGGCATGGGCTGCCACTTCGCTCTGGATGAATAGGGTGATCTTTTCCGGATCAAGGCCGGAAGCCAGATAGATGGCTGCCAGTTTCCGGGTATTCTCCCTCAGTTTCAGTCTGTCCTGAGGAACGGTTATCGCGTGCTGATCGACAATGCAGAAGTACGCATCGTATTCATCCTGCATCTCCACAAACTGCTTGTAGGCGCCGATGTAGTTTCCGATTGTCGGTATGCCACTTGGCTGAACGCCTGAAAATAATGTTTTCATTTTGTAATCACCTTTATGTTAGTCATTATTTATATGATAATAAAATTCGGAGCACCTTGCAATCAGGAGCTGTAGGAGAGATGATATAAATACAGTGTAATTTTTCTAAAAATTTGCGAGATTATTACATGATTCTCATTTAGTTTTAATCTTTACCCTGTATAGTACATAGTGTAAATAAAGTTTATACCGAAATTTATCAAGTTTCACAAAAAATAATGTCAAATTAGATTACAGAACAGTCAATCCGGGTATAAACCAATATTACAAATCTTTTTGAAATTGGAGTGTGAGTTGTATGGTAACACTTTTTACTTCTCCAAGCTGCACATCATGCCGTAAAGCGAAAGCATGGTTACATGAACATGAAATTCCTTATACTGAAAGAAATATATTCTCTGAACCACTCGGTCTTGATGAAGTGAAAGCCATACTCAGAATGACTGAGGATGGAACAGATGAAATTATTTCTACAAGATCAAAGACTTTCCAGAAACTCAATGTAGACATCGACAGCATGCCGATGCAGGAGCTCTACACATTGATCATGGAGAATCCTGGTCTGCTCAGAAGACCGATCATCATGGACGAGAAGCGTCTGCAGGTAGGATACAACGAAGATGAAATTCGTCGTTTTCTCCCGCGCACAGTAAGGACATTCCACTTGAATGAAGCAAAGCGTCTCGCTGAGCTGTAAGTGCTGTTCTTCCCAATAACCATCAAATATACTTACCATCTAGATGCCCGCGGATTGCTTGAAATCCACGGGTATTTTGGCGTATAATGACATAACAATTCTAAAAGTGGTTTTAGCATTTCGGAATAAGGTATAATATAGATAAGAATCATACTTGACGGAGAGGAGTGAGAAGTATGAGGATTGAAAGAATTGATGAATCGACGATCAAGTTTTTCATTACCTACCAGGACATCGAGAAACGTGGGTTTGACAAAGAAGATCTATGGATGAACCGTAAACGCGGAGAAGAGTTCTTCTGGTCCATCATGGATGAAGTGAACCACGAGCAGGAAGAAGATTTTTCAATGGAAGGACCGCTATGGATTCAAGTACATGCCTACGATAAAGGAATCGAAGTGGTTGTTTCCAAATCTCAGGATGATAAACCATTCTCAACGGAGCAGACGCCTATGGATATAAATAATAATGATGTTGAACAGTTCCTTGAAAATATCGCGACGGACTCGGAAGATGTAACACCAGTCACAAAAGAACCGGTCATGGTCAAATTCGATGAGTTCGAAGACCTTATAAAGTATACACATGAAGTGGAAGTAGACGAAACCGGCTACGAAGATCTGCTTATCGCACATAAAGGCAACTATTATTATCAGATTTTCTTCGACTATCGTATGGATTTCATGGATATGGAACGTATTGAAGCGAAACTTCTCGAATACAGTTCTCCCGCCGAACTATCCAGCATGGTGGTGGAGGAGTACGGTAAAGTCATCATGAGTATGAACGTAAGAAACAAAGTAAGAAAGTTTTTTAAAGAAAATTAATTTACTTGTATAAAAAATAAATCAAAAACCTCCTTTTCTACCATATATAGAAGAGGGGGTTTTATTTATATGTTCATCGCACATGATAAGGATGGAATCAGAGTCACAGCACAAGAAGCACAGAAGGGGATGAGCTATTCCTGTCCGGTTTGTGGGTTACCTGTCACCTTCAAAGCCGGCAGCGTCAAGACGCCGCATTTCTCCCACCATCGCATCATCGACTGTATCCGCTATTTCTATAAAAAGGAATCATTGGCACATCTGGAAGCAAAGCACACGCTCTACCTGGCACTGAACAGATTTCCCGTCGCAATGGAATACTATTTGAAGGAGATCGAGCAAATTCCGGATCTGCTGATCAACCACAGCCGTGCATTGGAAATACAGTATTCCACGATTTCACCGGAACTGATCGTCGAACGGTCTGAGGGCTATCATTCCCTCGGCATGGATGTCATCTGGCTGCTTGACGAAGCGGCACTCCGTATCGATCGGGACTGCATCATCCCGACACACTTCCAGCTGTCGACACTCTTCAATGGATCACTGTTCAGCTATTCCAGCACGCAAAGGCGTCTCATCAGATGGACTCTCCTGCATCATAGAGGGGGCAACCGTTTTGCATACACTGCCGCGTTTCTTGATCCCGAAGACCTCGCCGGCCACCAACCTGGCTCAGCCCCCGCACCGCTCAGGCTGGACCAGAGTGATATCAGACGCATGATCCGGCATGCGCGACAGCAGAAGAGCCGTCTGAACCCGACGCTGACATTTCTATATCAATTGTCGCTCGATCCGGAAAATCTGCCGGCGCACCTTTGCTACAGCGTCGAAGCGGAACGATGGATTACAAATCCACCCCTTGAATGGAAGCTCTATATCATGCATGCGCTGGAGAAGGGGACATTCGACTGGAACCAGTTCAGCCGCTTCATCCAGCTGCGCACAATGCAGCAGATGCCGAACAGGCAGACAGTACTCAAGGGCCTGGTCAAGGCCTATAAATCGTTATACATTTCACAATAAGTTTCGGTACTTGAAATTTATGAGGAATATTGAGAAAATTGTATTATCTGAAAAGTGGAGGTAAAATCATGGCAAAAGTCATTACACGTGAAGAACAGGAAGAGAAATATACTTGGAATCTTGAAACAATCTTCGAATCCGATGCAGCATTCGAAGAGAAGTATAAAGAATTGGAAGGACGTCTCGGGGAAGAGGCACAGTTCCAGGGAAAGATCGATTCATCGGAAGTACTGGCGGAAGCGCTGGAAACGGAACGCGCAATCAGTGATGAGATCGGCAAGCTGTTCGTCTATGCCCATCTGAAGCATGATCAGGACACATCAAATGATACTTACAGTGCACTGGAGTCTAAAGCCCGTACACTGGTGGTCAAGTTCAATACTGCATGGAGCTTCCTCGTACCTGAAATCATGAAGATCGACCAGGAGACGCTTGAAGCGTGGCGTCAGGATGCCCGCCTTTCCGAATTCTCCTTCGATCTCGAAAAGCTCAACAAAAAGCGTGAACACGTCCTCAGTGACAAGGAGGAAAAACTGCTGGCACAGGCAGGTGAAGTCATGTCGAGCCCGACATCCACGTTTGGCATGTTCAACAACGCCGACCTCGAATTCCCGGATGCTGTGGATGCAGACGGCAATGCACATGCGCTGACGCAGGGCACCTACATCGATCTGCTCAAATCCAGCGACCGTACGCTCAGGCAGTCGGCATATGAGAATCTGTACAGCACGTATGGTGCATTCAAAAATACACTCAGCCAGACGCTGCAGGGTGTCGTCAGCACGCACGTATTCCAGGCGCAGGCACGTGGCTATGATTCCGCCAGGCATCAGGCGCTGTCCAACAACTTCATCCCGGAAGAAGTGTACGACAACCTTGTGAAGACCGTGAACGACCATCTGCACCTCATGCACCGCTATACGGAACTGCGCAGAAAGCAGCTCGGTGTCGACAAGCTCAGGATGTATGACGTCTATACACCGATGATCAAAGATGTGGAATTCGAGATGACCTACGAGGAGGCGAAGGACTGGATGCTCAAGTCCCTCGAGCCGATGGGAGAAACGTATCTCGATATCATCAAGGAAGGTCTCGGCAACCGCTGGGTGGATGTCTATGAAAATAAAGGCAAGAGAAGCGGGGCATACTCCTCAGGCACGTACGGCACAAATCCGTTCATACTGATGAACTGGCAGGACAATGTCAACAACCTGTTCACGCTGACCCATGAGTTCGGACACAGTGTACACAGCTACTACAGCAGGCAGAACCAGCCATCCAATGCGTCAGGCTATTCCATTTTCGTCGCCGAAGTGGCCAGCAACTTCAACGAAGCACTGCTTGCCGACTACATGTTCAAGAATCTCGAAGATACGAAGAAGAAGCTCTATCTGCTGAATGAACAGCTTGAAGGATTCAGAGGGTCTGTCTTCAGACAGACGATGTTCGCAGAATTCGAGCATAAGATCCATTCCATGAAGGAAGCTGGAGAACCGCTCACTGCCGGCAGCCTGAACGCGGTATACGGAGAACTGAACCGCAAGTACTTCGGTGACGCAGTGGAATATGATGAGTATATCGATGTGGAATGGGCGAGAATCCCCCACTTCTACATGAACTATTATGTGTACCAGTATTCCACCGGCTATGCTGCAGCTGCGAGCCTGTCGAAGCAGGTGCTTGAAGGGGACAAGGAAGTTGCAGAACGGTACATCAACGAGTTCCTGAAAAAAGGATCATCCGACTATCCGATCAACGTACTGAAAAATGCGGGTGTCGATATGACGACAAGCGAACCGATTGAAAATGCAATGAAAGTATTCGAGTCCCAGCTCGACCAGTTTGAAGCACTATTGAAAGAACTGTAAGAGAAGAATTCCTCCTATTGGATTTTTATTCATTGGGAGGAATTTTCTGATAATAAAGGAAAACGGTCATGTATGCATTTTATGTACAGATTATAAATTGGATGCGTTTTCATTATGACAGTCTTGTGAAGACGTACTCAAAATGTTGTCTGGGCGCTATATACGTGGTATATTCTAGACATGAAATTTTTATCACTAAAACATACCCCTTTGTTTATATAGTGAAAAATTTCTCCCATCCCCTTTGTTTGAGCAGTACACTATAGAAGGTGTGCTGCTTTTTTATTTATTCAAAATAATAGTATATATATGCGGCACGGTGAATCATTGCGATCACCGTGCCTTTTTGTATCGTTTGGAATCATGCGTACATAATAAAGGAGACATCAGCACAGCCGATGTCTCCACGTTTACTTTTAATTTGTAGAAATACTATCTTCCAAGTACAGATGTGCCGCCTCGTATTTGATAATACATGCCATCTTCTGTTTCAAATTCTTCAACCAGCCGTTGCAGCCGCAACTTTTTCAGTTCATTGAGCAGCAGGCCGGTCCGCCATTCGAAGACTGTCTTCAGTTCATGAAAGCTTACCACTTCATAGGACTCTATATAGTCCTGGATGCTCGGCAGAGGGTGTTTCTCTATTTCCTTGTCGATAAGTTCATTGATGATATAGGTGTATATATGATAGGGGTAGACGCCTTCCACCTTTACGCCTTCGGCTTCGATGTCGCCGGAGAAGAAGATCATGGCAGGCAGTGCTTCGATATCCATCTCACGGTAGACCATGAGGTCGCGCTTCAGAAGGCTGCGGACCTCTTCGGAGTGGGCATCGACCATGAAGGCGTGGACATCCAGGCCTGCCAGTCTGGCGCTTTCCTCCATATGCTGTATGGTGCATATGTTTCTTGTCGGAACAATCCGATTGAGGACGTAGCGTATGAATGCACGTGCTTTATTGCGTCCCTGTATTTCTGCCGCCTTATAGGCGAGCGCGATGTTATCGATATCAGAGGTGGACTGGGCCTGGCATTTTGTCAGCACCTGCAATGAAGGCGCCAGTATCTTCTTGATTGTGACATGACCGCGATACTCGAGCTGCAGCTTGTTGATGATTGGTTCCAATGCACGGCAGTCTGCTGAGAAAGGGTCGAAGAAGTAGAAGATTTCAATGTGATGGGATGTCGGTTCGAGTACGAGTGACTGTGTTCCAGTTCTGTTCATGTCCTCACCCTGCTTAATCTATTGAATTCACCATATGATTTGCTGTCAGTGTATAACGTGCCATGATGAATGTTTTCAATTCCTCTTCAAGACCCACTTCATCCATCGCCTTTGCCATGTTTTCAAGCCATGCGTCGCGCGCTTCCGGTGTAATGCGGAAGGGGACGTGCCGGGCTTTCAGCATCGGATGTCCGTACTTTTCATTATAGAGGTTGGGCCCACCCAGGAACTGGGTCTGGAACAGCTTCTGCTTGTATGCTGTCTCAGCCAGATCATCGGGGAAAAGATGATTGATACGCGCATCTTCCGCCACATGGCTGTAGAAGATATCGATCATGCGGTGCAGTTTTTCCTCTCCGATATCCTTATAGGGTATTGGCATAGTTATCACCCGAGCGAATGCTTTCAAGCTTATTGTAGAAACGTTCGACTTTTGTCTTTTCCTCACGCCGTTCTATGCTGTACTGCTCGAGCAGATCCATGAATCGTGTTTCTCCCTTATCGTACTGCTCCACTTCGTATTCCAGTTCAAAATCTTCGGTGTCGAGATAATTGTTCTTATCCAGTACAAGCAGCCCTTCCCTATAGGGCACTTCACGCCGTTCCGTCGACAGTGCGCCATAGATCTTGAGCTGCGATGTATCTATATTGAAACGTTCGAGTTCGCCCAGGATCAGTTCCGGAACTTCGTCCGTACGGATATTGCGGTCGAAGTTCAGATCATTTTCGACTTCTCCATGATATTCCATGACACCTTTGACGGTCGGTTCCTTGAGTGTCATGATCTGCTTGCCGCCTGTATCCCTGATCCTGAGCAGAAGACGATGGTGTTTCAAAGCAAGATCCGGGGTATCTATATAGAAGTTGGTCTGCACGATGGGCTGCGCTGTGGTGAACAGTGCATTGTGCATGCGTCCATATTCCTCCCCGGTCAAAAGGTTCTTAAATTCTATTTCCAGTTCTTTCATCAGATCCACTCCTCAATCATTATTATCTATAATTTGAAATGCAGTGTAAAGTAAACAGTTTATGACGTTATCAAATGGTGGATACTATGGTAGAATAAATGGCGCAAGGAGTGAAAATAATGGATATATATGTGACAGAGATAAAATATGAAAACGAAGCACTGAAATGCTATGCAGATGAAGGCACAGAAGGCCTGAAGGCAGCATCTCGCATGATCGTCGACTCTGATAACATGACGTTCATCTATCTTCTCGATGATGGCGAGCAGTTCAGGCGGGTCCATTTTGTGAAAGAGACATGGTCCATGCTGCGGACGCACCACGGCGCGGAAATCATTCTGAACACGGATGTGATACTGACCGATTTCTGGGATGAGCTGGACTACCTCGTTGAAAACATCGATGGCAACAACAATTACGGGGAAGCATTTGAAATTGCAGTCAAGGAAGAGTTCATACAATAGAACGGGTTTAGGACTGGAGTGTAAGCGATGGAACAATGGGAGAAGTTTCTTGCACCTTATAAGCAAGCTGTCGAGGAGCTTAAGGTGAAGCTGAAGGGTATGCGTCAGGATTATGAACTCAACCGTCAGTCTTCTCCGGTGGAATTCGTAACAGCAAGGGTAAAGCCGGTGCAGAGCATCATTGAAAAAGCCAGTGCACGTAATATTCCCTATGATCGACTTCAGGAGGGAATGTATGATATCGCAGGGGTTCGGATAATGTGCCAGTTTGTGGATGACATCGAAGTGATCTGTGCACAAATCCGCAACCGCACCGATATGAGAGTGGTCGAGGAGCGCGACTACGTCGCCAATACGAAGGAGAGCGGCTACCGGTCGTATCACCTGATCGTCGAGTATCCGGTCGAACGCCTGAGCGGTACGGTCAGCATTCTGGCGGAGATCCAGATCAGGACACTGTCGATGAATTTCTGGGCGACGATTGAACATACACTGAACTATAAATACAGCGGGGAGTACCCGCCGGAAATAAAGAAACGCCTGCAGAATGCAGCAGAAGCGGCATACCTTCTCGATCAGGAGATGTCAGAGATCCGCGAAGAGATACAGGATGCCCAGAAGTACTACACGAAAAAACGCAATATGCGCTAGCGCATGGACTCTAGAAAGGAGTGGCGGTATGAAATTTTTCATCGTTTCCAAAGGAGATACCAAATCGAATGCCCTGAAGGATAAGATGATGAACTATATGTTGGATATGGGCATGACGTCGGATCAGGAGGTTCCCGACATCGTCATTTCGGTCGGCGGCGACGGTACGCTGCTCCAGGCCTTCCACCGCTATCAGCATCTTCTTGATCATACGGCTTTTGTCGGCGTACATACAGGGCATCTTGGATTCTATGCAGACTGGCTGCCCCAGGAAGTGGAGCGTCTGATCATCGCCATACAGAGTGACGAGTTTCAGGTCATTGAATATCCGTTGCTCGAGACGATCATCCGCTATGAGGCGGAAGGTACGGAAACCCGCTACCTGGCGCTCAATGAAGCGACGCTTCGAACCGACAATGGGACAACTCTGGTCATGGATGTGGATATAAGGAACCAGCACTTCGAACGGTTCAGGGGAGACGGCCTGTGCATTTCCACGCCATCCGGTTCTACCGCCTACAATAAGGCGCTCGGCGGGGCGCTCATCCACCCATCGATCGAAGCCATACAGATTACAGAGATTGCATCCATCAACAACAGGGTGTTCCGTACGGTCGGCTCTCCGCTCGTTCTGCCGAAGCACCATACATGCCAGGTGCTGCCGGTGAACAGCGAAGTCTATCAGATGACAATCGATCATATCAATCTTGTGCATAAGGGAGTCAAATCGATCCAGTTCAGGGTCGCAGACGAGAAGATGAGATTCGCCCGTTTCAGACCGTTCCCATTCTGGAAGAGAGTCCACGACTCCTTCATTTCCTAGAGTTCAAAGCACTGTTGAAGTGCTTTTTTAGTTTTTCATATATTATGTTGAATAAGAATATACGTAGGTGGTGGCATCATGG
This sequence comes from Salinicoccus hispanicus, assembly GCF_009831115.1. Classification (GTDB taxonomy): domain Bacteria; phylum Bacillota; class Bacilli; order Staphylococcales; family Salinicoccaceae; genus Salinicoccus; species Salinicoccus hispanicus. The sequence continues at coordinate 272,970 of NZ_WUUK01000002.1, forward strand.
CTGAAATTGAAGAAAAAACAGAAATCGAGCTTGAGTATGAATCGCTGCTCGTCCATCTGAGGGAAGAACATATCGATACGTTCCGGGACGTCTTCTTCAATCTGCACAATTATGAGCAGAGTGAATTCTATCTCGAACTCGAAGAGGAGGACCGGCAGAGGATGTATCAGTTCCTCAGTCCGGAAGAAGTGGCTGAATTCTTTGACAGCCTCGAACTCGATCCGGAAGAATTTGAGGTGCTGTTCGATACAATGGATGCACGCTACGCAGCGGAGATGCTCGGGGCCATGCAGTATGATAATGCCGTCGATATACTTAGTGAAGTCTCAAAAGAGAAACTCACCTCATTCCTGACGCTGATGGAACGGGAGGATGCGCAGGAGATACGCAAACTCATGAACTATGAGGAGGATACCGCCGGCGGTATCATGACCACCGAATTTGTCAGCGTCACTTCGCTGATGACAGTGCGTGAGGCCATGCGCCATCTGAAAAATATGGCACCGAACTCCGAAACCATCTACTATGTATTCGTTGTGAATAAGGACCGTAAGCTTGCGGGCATCCTTTCCCTCAGGGAACTGATCATTGCAGATGATGATGCCTACATCGGGGACATCATGGTCGAGCGTGTCGTCTCCGTCCGTGTGTCTGAGGACCAGGAGGAAGTGGCACGGATCATGCGTGACTATGACTTTCTGGCAATGCCGGTTGTCGACTACCAGGATCATCTGCTCGGTATCATCACAGCGGATGATATCATGGACGTCATCGATGAAGAGGCCAGTGAAGACTACTCGAGGCTTGCCGGTATGACAGAAATCGAGCCGGCTTCGGACTCTTCATTTTCGACAGCAAAGAAGCGGCTGCCATGGCTGATCGGACTGACGTTCATGGGCATGATCACAGCAGCGATGCTGACCACTTTCGAAGACACGCTCGCCCAGGTGGCTGTGCTCGCGGCCTTCATTCCGATCATCGGAGGCATGGCCGGAAACAGTGGCACCCAATCGCTTGCTGTGGCCGTGCGCGGTATTGCGACAGGGGAAATAAAAGATACGAGCAAGATGAAGCTTGCACTGCGTGAAACCGGGTCAGGACTTATTACGGGACTTGTATGCGGCCTTATTCTTTTTGGTATCATCAGTCTCTTGTATCGGTCGCCGATTCTTGGTATTATCGTCGGAGTGAGTCTGCTGATTGCCATGACACTGGCGACACTGCTCGGAACTCTAGTGCCGCTCGTCATGAGCCGCATGAATATCGATCCGGCAGTTGCCAGCGGACCATTTATTACAACAGCAAATGACATCATCAGTATGCTCGTGTATTTTTCACTCGCGAATGCATTCATGTCTTATCTGCTATAAGGAGAAAATAATGGAACATGGACCATCTGTAGCATCATTGGCAATTGTCGTCCTTGCAGCACTGCTGACGCCAATTCTGATCAATAGACTAAGAGTAAGCTTTCTGCCAGTGGTGGTTGCAGAGATCATAGTCGGGGTCATCATCGGAAGATCGTTCCTTGATATTGTCGATGCCAGCGACCCTTGGCTCAATATACTTTCCACACTGGGTTTTATATTTCTGATGTTTCTCAGTGGTCTGGAAATTGATTTCGATGCGTTTACGCAAAAATCTTCCAGCCAGAAGAAATCGAAACTCCTGAAACGACCGCTGCCGAACACACTGATGCTGACTATCGGCATATTCCTGGGCATTCTTGCACTGAGCTTTCTGTTTGCCTTCATGATGCAAAGCTTCGGCGTGTTCGACGATGTATTCCTTCTCGTCATCATCATATCCACCATATCCCTTGGTGTTGTTGTGCCGACATTGAAGGAGGCAAACCTGATCACTACCCAGATGGGGCAGGTGATCCTGCTGGTTGCCGTCATTGCGGACCTGGCAACGATGATCATGCTGGCCTTCTATTCGCAGCTCTACGCGGATTCGAGCCAGCCGATCTGGCTGATGGCGATTCTTGTCGGATTTGCCATACTGTTCTATTTCCTCGGACGGGTCATGCACCAGTCCCAGCTCATCAGACAGCTCAATAACGGTACGATGCAGATCGGCATCCGGGGCGTCTTTGCGCTGATCATCATGCTGGTCGCATTGGCCGAAGGCGTAGGAGCCGAGAACATACTCGGTGCATTCATTGCAGGCTGTATCGTCAGTCTGCTGAAGCCGGACCAGGATACGGTGCACAAGCTGGATTCATTCGGCTATGGCTTCTTCATTCCCATCTTCTTCATCATGGTGGGCGTGGATCTCGATCTGCCGTCACTGTTTTCGGATAACCGCGTCTTCATTCTGATACCGGTACTGCTTGCGGCGTTCCTGTTGAGCAAGCTTATACCGGTCGGCATACTGCTTAGATATTTCGATTTGAAACGGGTAACTGCTGCAGGATTCCTGCTGACATCGACGCTGTCGCTCATCATTGCGGCTGCAGTGATTGCAGAGGAGATCGGTATGATCACGAGCGCCGAGAGCGGCATGTTCATACTGAGTGCCGTCATCGCGTGCATCATTACACCGGTCGTCTTCAAACAGCTCTATCCTGAAGGGGAAAATGAAGAGCGCTCGATCAATGTGACGATCATCGGCAACAACCAGCTGACCGTACCGGTCGCACACAGCATCGCCGGTGGCCTCTACCATGTGAAGCTTGTCTTCCATAAGAACTATACGGATTCGAGGGAGAAGAACACCGAAAATCTGAGTTTCAATGAAATTCCCGAGTATTCTGAGGAGTGTCTGGATGCCATCAACGCTTTTGATGCCGACATCGTCGTCCTCGGGGCGAACGATTCCGATATCAACTGGCGCGTCGCTCAGATGGCTGAGCAGCACGGTGTCGAACGGATCATCTACCGCGTGGATGATCCGACCCAGGAAAATGCAGTCAAAGAAAGCGGGTTCGAGCTGTTCTCCACGATGCTCAGCTCAAAAACACTGCTCCGTGGTCTGATAGAATCTCCGAATATGATGCAGCTGCTATCGGACGAGGAGACATCGATCTACGAGATACAGATGAACAACTATCGCTATGATGATATGATGCTCAGGGATTTCCCGTTCACCGGAGATATCATCTTCCTGAGAATACTGCGTGGGCAGGAATCGCTTGTGCCTCATGGGGACACCCAGCTGTTCGTCGACGATCGGATCTTCATGACCGGCTCGAGAGAGTATGTGGAGGAATTGAAGCGTGAACTTGAACTCTACTGATCAATGGCGTGTGGCCCTCTTCGGGTGACACGCTTTTTTCATATGTGAATATTGCATGAAACATCTTTTTTGTTGCAATTCAATTTGAAAGAATGTAGATTAGGAGTAGGTACTAATAACAAACTATAATTGTGAGTGCACACTGTGGCACGCAATGAGTTGAAAAGGGAGTATATACTTATGAATCTCGAAGGTAAAACTTTTGTCATCATGGGTGTTGCCAACAAGCGCAGTATCGCTTGGGGCGCAGCACGCGCACTCGACCAGTTGGGTGCAAAACTGGTGTTTACGATTCTGAATGAGCGTTTCAGACGTGAACTGGATAAACTCCTCGGGGAACTTGAAGGCAACCACGACATCATCGTTGAATGTGATGTAACAAATGATGAGCAGGTTGAAGCTTCATTCAAGGAAATCGGTGAAAAGACGGGCGGTATCGATGGCGTGCTTCACGCGATTGCATTCGCCGGCAAGGACGAACTGCAGGGCGGCTATAGCGAAACAACGAGAGAAGGGTTCAAGAATGCCCTCGATATCAGTGCCTATTCACTGGCTGTTGTTTCAAAGCATGCCAAGACAATCATGAACGAAGGCGGCAGCATCGTGACAATGACCTACCTCGGTGGCGAGCGCGCAATGCCGAACTACAACGTCATGGGCGTCGCGAAAGCAGCACTCGAGTCCAGCGTACGCTACCTGGCACTTGATCTCGGCGAGTCCGGAATCCGTGTCAATGCGGTTTCCGCAGGCCCGATCCGTACACTCAGCTCTTCAGCAGTCGGAGACTTCAAGTCGATCCTGAAGGAAATCGAAGAACGTGCGCCACTCAAGCGCAATGTCGATCAGCTTGAAGTGGGCAACACGGTTGCCTTCCTGCTGAGCGGCTTCTCAAGCGGTATCACAGGTGAAGTGCTTCACGTCGATTCCGGCTACCACATCATGGCATAATTCACAAAATGCAAAGTCCAATTTTGGGCTTTGCATTTTTTTGTCTGAAAATGGACATGGAAAAACCCGTACACGTCTGTTTTGACGGTACGGGTTCATTAATGCCTATCCTTCGCCGAGCCTATATGTCTCGTAGACTTGCCAGACGCCGTTTTCCAGCTGATAGAGCAGGCTGATCTTATCCAGAGTTTCCTTGTGCTGGATGCCGATCATGCTCAAGTGTCCGAAAATATCCTCATACTCCTGGGTCGTCTGTCCCTGGGCGATGGTCAGGTGCGGCACGAACGGATGTTTATTTTCACCGTGGAAGTCACCTGTGTTGAGTGCATCATGCAACGACTCGAGTGCCTCATTCTTTTCCACTTTGAAATAGATGACGAGAGAGTTCGGGGAGAAGCTGGAGACTTTTTTGATCTCGATCTCGGCCGGCGGATGCTGACGAGCGACCTCGCTCAAGTATTTTGCAATCTCTTCCTTCTCCGACTCATCTGCTTCAAAACTCTCTTTGATCGTAATATGTGGGGGAATGAGTGCATAATGTGTATCATATCTTTTTCTATATTGATTTACTTTATCTTGCAGTTCTTTGGACGGGAACATTGCTACTCCGAACTTCATCGTGATTCCTCCCTATCAATTATATTCTTAATTATAGCAAATTTCTCACTAGTTAGCATAGTAATCATCCAAGAAAATGTTTCAGGGCCGGTTCAAGCTCAGGTTTCCACGACTTCCATACGTGGCCACCGTCAAGTTCACGGTACGTATATTCAAGCGGTTCCGACGATAGATAGTCATTCAGTTTGCGGTTCGGTGTCAGGAAATCCGCCTGCTCTTTTGAAATGGTGATGAAATCATCTTCTTCTAGTCCGATGGTATGGTACAGATCGAGATGCATCAGAGACATCTGTGACTGGAAGCGCTCGATGAAGGCATCATCCACATACGGACTGAATGCCAGTGCCTGTGAGAATGTAGCCGGATATGAAGCAGCGACGGAAAAGGCGAAGCTGCCTGCAAGCGAATCTCCCATCAGTGTACGGGATGTTCCGACTTTGAGCGTCGGGAAGTTCGCATCGACCCAGCTGATCAGTTCTCTTGCCACAAACGTCACGAAATCATCGTGGTGGGCACCATTCGGGCTGAAGTAGTCATTGCGCCACTCTACGCTGGGGTAGGGAACGCCGATGATGAGGGCACGTTCGATCTCTTCGTTTTTCCTCAGCTTTTCGTATATTCTCTCTACCTGGCCGTATCTGAAGAAATCCTGCGAGTCGAATGTGATGATCACCTCATGCTTGTACAGATCTGAAAAATTCTTCGGCAGATAGTACTGGATTTCATAAGTCTCTCCGAGTGTTTCCGATTCGAAATTGATAGTGTGTATCTTTCCTGGTTCCATTTCCATAAAATAACCCCCTTATGGCTAGTTTACCAATAAGGGGGCACCTTCGAAACATTAATTCATGATATATCAGCGGTCGAGCTTTCTGACATCCGGATTGTATTCCGCTTCTTCCCTGAGACGCTGTGGATAGTCATGATGCCAGAAGTCCGCTTCTTTGACTGTTGATGGATCCGGTGTATAGACTGCATATTTTCCGGAACCTTTCTCTTTCTTCTGACGCTCGAAGTCTCTGAGCGCTGCCAGTGCCGGTTTCTGCAGGATCAGTATGGCGATGACGTTCAGCCATGCCATGAGTCCGACCCCAAGGTCACCCATATCCCATGCCAGTCCTGCCGAACTGACTGTTCCGTAGAATACGGAGCCGATCAGGAGGACACCGAGTAGAATTTTAAGAATCGGCCAGCGGCCATGTGTCAGATAGACAAGGTTCGTTTCGGCAATATAGTAGTAGGCGAGTATCGTCGTGTAGCAGAAGAACAGCAGTGCAAATGAAATGAAGTAGGAACCGAACCCGACGAAGTTGATGTCGAAAGTATCCTGTCCACTGAATGCTCTATCAAGACCTGCCTGTGTATAGGCAACTGTTCCACCGAAGTTCTCTTCACCACCTGGAGATACCTGATGGACACCACTGTCGACAATGAGACCTTCATTGCCGTCGGATACGTTGTACATGCCCGTCATCAGAATCATCAGTGCTGTCGCTGTACATACGAATAGTGTATCGACATATACCGAGAATGCCTGTACAAGTCCCTGTTTTGCAGGGTGGGACACTTCAGCAGCACCTGCTGCGTGCGGTCCTGTACCCTGACCGGCTTCATTGGAGTATATGCCGCGCTGGACGCCGATTGCGATCATGGCCCCGACGATGCCGCCGAACTGCTGTTCCAGACCGAACGCACTGCGGAAGATGAGACCGAACATCGCAGGCACTTCCTGGATATTCATGATGACCACGACGATTGCGACCCCGACGTAGATGAGTGCCATGAAAGGTACGACCGCCGAAGCAACGTTCGCGATGGAACGGATACCGCCGAAAATGACGAGCCCGACGAGAACAACAAGTGCAGCTCCGATGACCCAGTGCTGTACCGGGAACGAATTGGTCATGGATCCCGCGATGGAATTGGACTGGATGCCCGGAAGCAGGAATCCGGTCGCAAGAATCGTTACAAGTGCGAAGACGATGGCGTAGACTTTACCAAGTCTGCCGCCGATTCCCTTTTCTATGTAGTAGGCTGGACCACCACGATATTGCTTATCTTCGTTCTGCTTATAGATCTGAGCAAGTGTCGATTCGACGAAGGCACTGCCTGCGCCGAGGAATGCAATGAGCCACATCCAGAAGATGGCACCCGGTCCACCGATGAAGATGGCCGTTGCGACACCGACGATGTTACCTGTACCGACACGGCCGGACAATGATACTGCGAGTGCCTGGAAGCTTGAAATCCCGACTGGTGATTTTTCCCCTTGAAACATGAGGCGGATCATTTCTTTAAAGTGTCGGATCTGGAAGAAGCGCATCCTCAAACTGAAATAAAGTCCGACGGCCAGCAGTCCATAAACAAGCGGACTACTCCACACCCATCCATTTAATACATCTACAATTCCTTGCATAGTATTTCCCCCTTTTCCCCTTTGACAGCGAGTTTTCCCCTTTTTAACGAAGATTCTGACAATATTCATCATACTTGTACTTCAATGATTTGTCCATATAAATTTAATATCGAATGTATTTTTATGATACACTGTATACACCTTTTAAAATTGTCGGAGGAGGAGCAGTTGCATATGACAAAGAAAGTCTGGTTTCAAACCGGTATCGCAATCATCATCACACTTCTGATCATCATGCTCGTCATCCGTGTGCAGGTCATTTTCGAACCTGTCTTCACGATTGTGACGACGATATTCGTACCTCTGCTGCTCGGCGGGCTGCTGTATTATATTACCGAACCCATACAGCGTTTCCTGGAAAAAAGAAAGGCTGGCAGGCTGACCAGCATCCTGGCAGTATTCGTCATCATACTGCTGGTGCTTACAGTACTTGCAATGATCATCGTGCCGATGGTCACGCAGCAGGTGCAGAACCTCATCGCCCGTGCACCACTGATCCAGAATGAAATTCAAGACCTTTTCAACGTTGTACTATCCTACCGCGATCGGCTGCCGGTCGACCCGGAACAGTACATTCAGGATGCACTGGATCGGGGATCGCAGATGCTTTCCAATCTGGCAAGCAATGCATTCACCATCGTGACCAGCACTGTAAGTGTGCTCATCACGCTGATTCTTGTACCATTTTTCTTCTTCTTCATGCTCAAGGATCATGAGAAGTTCATTCCATCCATGGTATCCCCATTCAGAGGGACCATGAAGCAGTTTCTGACTGAGATGCTTTATGATATCGACCACACGTTGCGGGCGTTCATACAAGGACAGATGCTGGTGAGCGTCATACTCTGCATCATCCTCTATATCGGATACGTAATAGTAGGACTCGAATACGCATTGCTGCTGGCGATATTTGCACTCTTCATGAACCTGATTCCTTTCGTTGGACCATGGATTGCCTTTCTGCCTGCAGCACTGCTTGCAGTCATCCAGGATCCATACCTGCTGATCTGGGTATCACTCATCACACTGATCGCCCAGCAGATTGAAAGCAATCTGATTACACCGAATGTCATGGGTCAGACACTCAAGCTGCACCCGCTGACAGTCATCACAGTCGTACTTGCAGCGGGGAATATTGCCGGATTCATCGGCATCCTGATTGCGATACCGACCTATGCGGTTGTAAAGACCATCATCCAGAACATGTGGAGATACCGCACCAATCTCAAGGAAACGATGTTCACCACAACAGGCGAGGGTGGACAATCACAATAGACAGGTGGCGGGGGAAACCCCGCTATTTTTATTGGAATGAGATGGAAGGCTATGCCGGTATTGCTTGCACAAGGTGAAAAAGGGGTATGGGTAGGAGTAGAAGATCATAGGGGATGATGCTATGAAAGTCATCATTATAGGAATGTGGAACAGTTTTCCGAAAGGAATGGAGCCGACGTCCGGCTACCTGATCCAGAAAGACGGGACTTCGATTCTGCTCGATGCAGGCAGTGGTGTAGCTGCGAGCATTCAGAAATACACTTCCATCCATGATATCGATCATATTTTCCTTTCCCACTATCATCATGATCATGCAGGAGATATCGAAGCCTTCATGCTCGCCAGAAAGATGGCCAGACAGCTGAGACGTACCGAACGGAACCTCAAAATCTACGGACCGGAAAGCGGCACTATCGTCAAGACCATACGCCGGGCAAAGTACAGCACATTCATGCCGGTCCGTGCAACCAAGAATTATACCGTCGGACCTTTCCAGGTTGAATTCCATCGCAATGAACATCCAGTGGAAACCTATGCCATACGTGTCACCGATAACGAGGGTGGTGTATTCGTCCATACGTCCGATTCCAGCTATCGCGGCAGTCTTGTGCGGTTTGCATTCGGTGCAGATGTGCTCGTCATCGACTGCAAACTCTACGAAGGATTCGATGGCCGTGCGGAGGGACATATGAATGCCGAATATGCGGGTCGCCTGGCATCAAAATCCGATGCCCAGATGACCATCCTCGCCAATCTGCCTCATCACGGTGAACTGGAAGTACTGCTCGACAGTGCCAAACAGCATCCAGTCAATGTAATAAAGCTGGCAGAGGCTGGAATGAAGATTGAAATCTGAAAATAAGAGTCCGAACCTCGATCAAACGGGTTCGGACTCTTATTTTTGTATGGGCTATCAGATTGTGCGTGTCGTTCAGAGAGATGTCACCCGACATCTCTCCGTCTGAACAGCATTACTCCGGCACCCGATAATACAATCCCGATCCCTAGAATCGCCAGCCACGGCGTCCAGGCCATCTCTTCTGACGGCATTGCTGCGAGGTGGTGGAAAGGGGTGGCCAGAAGCCATGCATCGTCGAGTCCGAGGATCAGCCCAAGATAGTTGATGAAAAATGTAAAGAGCAGATAGAACCAGACCACGAAATGCAGACGGGCACGAAGTCCGATCAGCAGCATCGACAATCCGACAAATAAGACGACGCCCGCACTGTAGTTGATTGCGGCAATGACGTAGTCGCCAGCCGTCATATCGATGCCTTCGACCGTCATGCTTGCGCCGTACATGCCGAGCAGCGCAATAAGAATACCGGCAAATCCGACGATTATGGCATACAGTCCATGACCGAGCAGCATGCGCGTGCGGCGCATCCCGGCAGACTCCAGCCATTCGAGCCGGCCGTGCTTCTCTTCACGCAGTATACGGCCTGAGACCATCAATGCCGGTATTACACCGATGACGGATGTGATCATGATGAGGACGCTGATGAACTGTCCGATGGGATCCTCGCCCGAAGCGGCCATACTGTCGGCAAGAAACGCATTTTCATTGATGAAGGCATCAAGATCACCGAATATCGAACCATATGAAGCACCAATCAGCATCATACCGATGAGCCAGCTCGCTGTGAGCACTTTCATGCTGCCGATCATCAGACGAGGGTAGGAGCCGATGGTCCGCGGCTTTTTATTCAGATTCATACTGAAATATGCATCCCCGAGATCTCTCCTGGAGAATAAAACCCAGGCGAGCCCGATTAAAACGACGATCAGCAGAAACGGCAGCAGCCATACTGCTTCGTTGGAAGCGAACGGTTCGAGCCGTGTCAGCCAGTTGTACGGCGATACGACAGACATTTCAGGGCTTACGACGTCAGTGATGGCACGGTACAGGTAGAGCAGCAGCAGGATGGCGAGTGCCATGCCGAATGTCCATTCCGAACTGGGAAGGAGCTGGGCAAACACGAGTGTCAGTGTGTAGAACATCAGACCGAACAGGCTCGTGCCCGCGGCATAGAGCGTACACCCTACGAGTGTAAAAGAGTCATCCGGAGACAAGTATGTCCCGAGGAAGATGACGATTCCGAGCAGTACATTCATGCCGGTGCCGAGCAAAAGCTGTGTCATGAAAATCGTCTGTCGTGTGATACCGGCACTGTTGACGTATTCGACCAGACCCTGGTCTTCCATTCTACGGCTCGCGGCATTGGCGATCATGATGCCGAACAGCCCATGGATGATCGCCATGAAAACGAGCATTTCATGGCTGAACATCACAGCAATCGTATAGGCACCTTCCGGTACAGGGCCGATCATGGCAATCAGTGCAGGGTTATCGAGTGTCTGCCGAAGCACCTCCCGTTCCTGTTCACTGCTGTACAATCCTTCGAATGCAAAGGGCACAATCAGTGTGAGTGCACTGATGCCGACAATCCAGAGCAGCACACGGAGCCATACGTCCCGAAGCGTCAGGCCGATGAAGGCGTTCATGACGGCACACTGCCATCTTCATAGTAGCGCATGAAGATATCCTCGAGCCTTGGCGGCAGTGTTTCCAAATGATGCGGCTGATGGAGTGCGAGCGCCTCCAGGAATTCACCGACTGAATCATTGTCGATGCGCATATGTGTCCCGTCCCCGGTCTCCTCATAATCGTGGACATAAGGCAGTTTCTGCATTTCGGCAAGATTCTGCCCGGCTTTCACAATATACTCGGTTCGTGTAATATGGCGCAGTGTTTCAAGCGGTCCGGTCTCGATGATTCTGCCTTCACGGATGATGGCGATGCGGTCGGCCAGTTTTTCGACTTCGGAGAGGATATGGCTCGACAGCAGAATGCTGCGTCCCTCCGCTTTTGCTGAAGAGAGCTGCTCGTGGAAGGTGCGCTCCATCAGTGGATCGAGGCCGGAAGTCGGCTCGTCGAAGATGAGCAGGCGGGCATCCGACAAAAAGGCGCAGATCAGCGCAACCTTCTGACGATTCCCCTTGGAGTAGGTCTTGCATTTCTTTTTGGAATCAAGGCGGAACTGCGCAATCAGATGATCCTTCCTGGCCGTATCGGTATAGCCTCTCACTTCCATGAAGAAGCGGATGACCTCCTCACCTGTCAGATTGCCCCACAGGTTTACATCTCCAGGCACGTAGGCGATGTTCTGCTTGTAATGGCGGTTGCCGGCAACCGTCTTCCCATCCATCAGGATTTCACCTGAATCCGGAGCGAGCGCACCGATGATCATGCGCAGGGTGGTCGATTTCCCTGCACCGTTCGGACCGATGAAACCGAAGACCTCACCTGCCTCGAGCTCGAATGAAATATCCTGTGCAGCAACTGTCTTTCCGAATGTTTTCGTCAAACCTTTCAGTTCAAGCACTGTCATTGTCCTGCCTCCTTATAGTAGAGCTTGCGCATTGTGTCGAGATAGCCGCCGAACTGCTCGAAGTAGGTATCGACCTGATCAAAATCGATGCCCTCCTTTTCGAAGTACTGCTCCATCTCCTTGATATAGCCTTCGAATGTCCAGCCGATCATCTTCATCGCCGTCTCCCGGTCGATATCCGTACGGAACAGTGTCATATCGACATTGTCATACATTGCCCGAAGACTCCATTCCCGCAGTTTTTGCATCTTCGACTGGTATGCCTCGAGCAGCCCTTCGGCATAGTACATATGCGTCACAAACCGGGCAATTTCCGGATGCTGCGTAAAATAGACATGCTTGATCCGGGAGAGTCGGGCCAGCCGTTCGATGAAGCCTTCCGCTTCTGTCATGAACCTCCCCAGCAGATGCGTGGTGAAGTGATCATAGGCGAATTCGGCCGTGCTCAGATAAAGCGCTTCCTTATTTTCGAAATAGTAGTAGAGCAGCCCTTTGCTGATGCCTGCGGCGCCGACAATGCGATTGGTTGAAGCGGCTTTGTAGCCGTGCTCCGAAAACTCTGCCATGGCGGTGGTCAGAATATGATACTGCTGACTGTCAGCCAGATTTCTAAACGGTGTTTTCATACTTTCCTCCTTTTAACTGACCACACTGGTCAATTTAATTCTAGTCCTATTGACCAGCATGGTCAATAACTTTTTACACAAATATTTCGATATATGGAGCATCACAGTAAGGAGGGCATTCATGAATCCAATCGAATATCTGATCAGACAGGGGTTTCGCGTCACATCGGATCCATCCAAGTACAGAAGCGGCATATGGGGAAAGCGTGATTATACGGTAGATGGCTATAATTATGATACCTACTGCGGGGGGTATCACCGGGCTTATGACCTTGCCAAGGCTCATCTTGCACCAGTCCCGTCGGTATGTGACGGGGAGGTGGTCGCAGGCACAAAGCAGTTCGGAAACTTCGGCGGTACGGTCGTCGTGGCAAATAAAGCACTCGGTATACAGGTGATCTACGGGCATCTCGCCCGCAACCTGAAAGTCCGTATGGGTCAATCGGTGCGCCAGGGCGATACTGTCGGTCTGCAGTCGAGTACGAACTATGACAACGTAAGGATGGCAAGCCACCTGCACATCCAGTTCCAGCCATATGGTCATATTACGAATGAGCGCGCATTCGTCTGCAACGGCATCAATCCGCTGAAAATAGATGTCGGAGGCGAAGCCTATCAGAGCGCATGGTTGTGGCATGGACAGTTCAGAACCGACAGCCCGATACGCATACGGCATCACCCATCGACACGTGCGTCTGCAGATGGTGTTCTGCCCGAAGGTACTAAAATTCGCTTCGACAAGCTTTTTGTCAACGAAGGACTATGGTGGATACGCATCATGGTCAAAAATGAACTGAAATGCATCGCCGTCGGAAAAAAACGCGCAGGCATCAACTTCCGCCAGGCCGACCGAGCCGGTGACCTGTGGGGGAAGGTCAGCAGCCTGGATACATCAAGAGGAAAGGAAGTACAGAGATGAAATGGATGTTTTTCCATTTGTAAATGTATAAAAAGTGCATATTGAATACGTCTGATCCTAAATCAATCAAAATAAAACCGGATGTGCCACCCTTATTCTGAAGAGGTTGGATGGTCATCCGGTTTTTGATATTCGGCTATTGATGTTTGGCAGAGCTGCTTCAAGGCGAAGTTATCGGCTCTGATCGACCGGCTCGGGTGATGTTTTCAGGTCCTGGTCAAGCTTATGCAGCACCTGATTGATTTTCACCTGGTTGACTGCTTCGACAACGAAATATGCCAGAACAGTATAGACGATGATGACGCCCAAAAGAAGAACATTCTCCTGCATCACACTTGTGATCAGCGCAGGCAGGAATACGAGCGCAAGGTAGATGATCAGCATACCGAGACGGTTGGCATTGATGACACGTTGCGCATCCCTTATGGGACCGGAATATTCATCATTGATTCTTGCCATATCCATCTTGCGTGAATCCTTGTAGACGTTGGTTATATTCATATGGCCGTCATAAGGATCCTGCTCGTAGCGCAGATCCATATGCGCACTATCCCATGTCAGATACTTGAAAAAACTCAAAACTTTTACCCCCTTCACTAGATATGAATATTCTGATATCATTATATATTGAAAAAGCATTTAAATCAAAGGGGTGTTTATAATGGCAGATAAAAATAATAAAGAAAAGCAGTTTTCACGTCGTGACTTCCTGAAAACCACAGGCGTAGCGACTGGTGGCATCATAGGCGGCTCCATGCTTGGCGGACTGGTCGGCTTCAATCTTGATTCACCGACTGAAGAAGCAGGTACGAGCGGTGAGAGTGCAGATCAAGGTTCTGAAGGCGCCGGCTCAGGCGACTACAATCCCGGCAGGATCTTCTTCCATAATGATGCGACCTTCGACACGATTTCACAGGCCATGGAAAGAATCTATCCGGAAGATGACATGGGACCTGGCGCAATCGCGCTCGGTGCACCTTTCTTTCTCGATATGCAGCTTGCCGGTGAATACGGAAATAATACGAGGGAGTATATGCAGGGGCCATTCTATGAAGGAGAACCCACGCAGGGCTATCAGTCGAGGCTGATACGTTCGGAATTGTTCAGGCTCGGCATCGAGCGGCTCGACACTGAAGCGAATGAAATGTTCGATGATAATTTCCGCAACCTGGATGGTGAACAGATGGATGAGATACTTACACGCTTCCAGGAAGGCGAAGCGGATATGGGTGTTCCCGCTGATACCGCCAAGCCACAGGATTTTTTCAGACTTCTGCGTTCTGCAACCATTGAAGGTGTATATGCGGATCCGCTCTACCGAGGCAACCTCAATATGGAAGGCTGGAAGATGAAAAACTTCCCAGGCCACCAGCATGCATACATCCAGGAAATCGATACTGACAGCTTTACGGAAATTAATCCACAACCACTGTTTGGAGGGGATCACTAATGGCAACAGAACTCGATAAAGTAGATGTAGTGACGGTAGGTGTCGGCTGGACAGGCGGCATCATCGCAGCAGAAGCGGCAAAGGCAGGTCTTAAGGTGGTCGGTCTTGAGAGGGGAAGAGAACGCGGCACGGAAGATTATCAGAATATCCATGATGAATACAAGTATGCCATCCGCTATGAACTGATGCAGGATATGTCCAAGGAAACACTGACATTCAGAAACAACCGGGATCAGCGTGCATTGCCGATGCGCCAGCTTGGTTCTTTCCTGCTTGGTGAGAATCTTGGTGGTGCAGGGACGCACTGGAACGGTCAGACATGGCGCTTCCTGCCCTACGATTTTGAAATCCGCTCGATGACCGAGGAGCGTTACGGAAGTGAAAAATTGAGGGACGATGAGGGCTACAGGCTGCAGGACTGGGGAATCACATACGATGAACTCGAACCTTATTTCGATACATTTGAGAAGACTGCCGGTATTTCCGGAGAGGAGAACCCACTGTCCGGAGAACGCTCGGATGCCTATCCGACACCGCCGATGATAAAGACGCGTACGCTGCAGATGTTCGAGGAAGCCTCGAACAACCTGGGCTACAACCCAATCATGATGCCTTCCGCAAACTTGAGCGAGTCGTATGAGAATCCGGATGGAGAATCGATTGCTGCATGCCAATACTGTGCATTCTGTGAACGTTTCGGATGTGAATACGGAGCGAAGTCATCTCCTGAAGTCACAGTCATTCCGACTGCAAGGAAGACCGGCAACTACGAAGTGCGTACACACTCCAACGTTGTAGAAGTACTGACGGATGAAGACGATGATTCCAAGGTGACCGGTGTAAGATATGTTGACGTCAGAACCGGAGAGGAATTCATCCAGCCGGCGGAGGTCGTTGTACTGACAAGTTATGTCTTCAATAATTATAAGCTCCTCAGAGTATCTGAAATCGGCGAGCAGTATGATCCTGAAACAGAAGAGGGCACACTGGGCCGAAACTACTGCTACCAGATCTTCGGTGGCGCAACGGGCTACTTCGATGAGCAGTTCAATACATTCATGGGTGCCGGTGCACTCGGCATGGCATTTGATGACTTCAATGGTGATAATTTCGACCACTCCGACCTTGATTTTCTACATGGTGGAAACATGGCCATCACGCAGACCGGCAACCGTCCGATTGCGACAAACCGGACGAAACCGGATACACCATCATGGGGCAGCGAGTTCAAAAAGGAATCCATCGAAAGCTACACACGGACACTTCGCGTACAAGGCCAGTGTGCGATACTGCCCCATCGTGAGAACTATCTCGATCTCGATGAGACATACAACGACGTCTACGGTGTCCCACTCGTGCAGCTGACATTCAACTTCACCGATCAGGATCTCGCCGTCCAGAAATATCTTACCGAAAAAGCGGGCGAAGTCATGGAAGAGATGGGTGCCAACGACGTCGTTCTTGATGCCGCGAGCACAGACTACGATATTACACCATACCAGTCCACCCACAACACCGGCGGCACGGTGATGGGGGACGACCCGGAAACAAGTGTCACGAATAACTACCTCCAGCACTGGGATCGCGACAATCTTTTTGTTGTCGGCGCAGGAAGTTTCGCTCATAATAGTGGGTATAATCCAACTGCTACAGTCGGTGCCCTGGCATACCGCTGTGCGGAAGGTGTAATTCAGTACGCTGAGAATGGCGGCCGTCTCGAAGAAGAATAGGTGGTTTATAAATGGTTCGTAGGCAAGACCCGGGCAGCAGCTCTAAAGATAAAGATAATAAACAAGAAATAGATGAAAATGGAGTTTCAGACAGCAAATCGAATGTTAAGGAAACGGTCATCAAGCCAAAATCGCAGAAAGCAGACCAGTCGGAAGATGACCCATTCGAACCACTGGTCGAGCAGCTCGAGAGTCTGCGCAGTCTGCTGATCAAATCGGCTGTGACTTTCGTCCTATGGTTCGTCATCATATTTGCGACAGTGCGCTGGTGGTTCCCGGTCGTTTCCATGGGGACGGATATCGTCGTCTTCGGACCGTTCGAAGTCATCAGATTCTACATCCGTACTTCGGCAGCGATGAGTCTCGGACTCAGTGTACCGTTCATCTGCTGGTATCTTTGGCAATACGTCCGATCAGGACTTATCGAACAAAAGAATACCCAGTTTCTCAAAGGATCCATGGGCTTCATGTTCGGACTCTTCCTTATCGGTATTGCTTTTGGATATTTCGTTGTCCATCCGCTCAGCTATTTTTTCCTGATCGAGATGGGGGAACGGAATTTCGACGTACTGGTTACAGCGGATGAGTACATGTCGTTCTTGCTCGTTACAACGATTCCATTCGGATTGATTTTCCAATTACCTCTGATTGTTTTGTTCCTGAATCATATAGAACTGCTTGATTCTGATCTTATGAAGAAATCGAGGAAATTTGCCTATTTCGGATTGCTTGTCATCACTGCAATCATTGCACCGCCCGACTTTTTCACACATATCATCACGCTGCTTCCGATGATCGGACTGTACGAATTGAGCATCATCCTGGTCAGGCGCAAGGAGAAGCGGGCTGCCGAGAAGAAAAAATCCGAATCACGATAGGAGGGCCGTCGGCCCTCCTTTTTTAGTATGACAGCAGGGCTCATCACAGAATGATATCCAGGTTCCATATGAACAAATAGTTTATTATAGTAAGAGGAAAGTCACGGAGAAGGAGAATGAGATATGAAGAAAGTCAGAAAAGCAGTGATACCAGCTGCCGGGCTCGGAACGAGATTCCTGCCGGCGACAAAGGCAATGCCGAAAGAGATGCTGCCGATCATGGACAAGCCGACCATCCAGTATATCGTGGAGGAGGCGGTAGCTGCGGGTATCGAAGATATCATCATCGTCACCGGCAAGCATAAGCGGGCGATAGAGGACCACTTCGATCATCAGATCGAACTGGAAATGAACCTGAAACAAAAGGAGAAATATGAGCTGCTGGAAAAAGTGGAACATGCCACAGGGCTGGCCAATATTTTCTACGTCAGACAGAAGTCGCCGCAAGGGCTCGGGCACGCGATACATACCGCGAAACAGTTCATCGGTGATGAACCATTCGCTGTACTGCTTGGAGATGACATTGTCGATAACGGAGACGGCACACCTGGAATCGGTCAGCTGATGGCTCAGTATGACCGATGCCAGAGCCCGATCATCGGTGTCAAGCAGGTGCCCGCGTCGCAAACCTCCCGCTACGGTATTGTGGAATTTGATGAACAGAAAGGCAATCTCTACCACCTCTCCAACATGTACGAAAAGCCCGCACCCGGTGTGACAGATTCGACTCTTGCCATAATGGGACGCTACATTCTGACACCGGAAGTGTTTGAACATCTTGAAAAGGGCAGGGTAGGGGCAGGTGGAGAAATCCAGCTGACTGATGCGATACATGCGGTCATCCAGTCCGGCGGAGATGTTCACGCGGTCGACTTTGAAGGGCAGCGGCATGATGTCGGGGATAAGACAGGTTTCGTCAAGACGACCATCGAATATGCACTGAAATCACACATGAGAGAGACACTGCTCGATTTCATGGAAGAGGCATTAAAAAAGAACGGCAGATGAAAAACATCTGTCATTCAAAAATGAAAAGCGATATGATGGCTGATCCGCAGAGTTCGGATTACAACCGTCATATCGCTTTTTTATTCGGACTTTTGTGATGCATCTGCTTTTTTCAATGCACGGCGTTCCCTTATTTTTACAATATATATGCTTATTTCATATAGAATGAACATCGGTGTCACTGTGATGATATGTGTGAAAAAGTCGGGTGGTGCAATCAGTGCAGTAATGACGATGAGCCCGAAATAGACATATTTTCTGATGGATCTCATCAATGTCGAATCAAGCAGCTCGATATGATGCAGGAAGAGTACGACGATCGGCAGCTGGAAGATGAGACCAAAGGGCATGGTCGACAGGAGCAGGAATGACATGTACTCATCTGCTGTAACCAATACATCGAAGTTCCGTTCGCCCATCTGGATCAGAAAGAAGTAGCTGACCGGGTGGACAACGAAATAGCCGAATGATAGACCTGCCAAAAAGAGCAGGAACATCAGCGGAAAGTATGATTTCAGAAACTGTGTCTCTTTTTCGACGAGACCGGGACGCATGAACTGCCAGAAGAAATAGCAGATGAATGGCAGACTGAGTCCGATGCCGAGCGCTCCGGAAGTACGGACGTAGAATCGGATGACCTCAAACGGCCCCCTGACAATCAGTTCATGACCTTTGGTCAGATAGGGGAACCAGTACTGGATGGTCAGAAAGATCAGCATGAAGAAGAGGACGAAGGTGACTATCGTTTTGATCAGCGTACCCCTCAGATCATCCAGATGGTCGACCAGTGTGCCGTCCGGGGTGTCCACAGTGACCCTGTGCCGGGCCTCTGTTTCTTCAACCCCATCCTTTGCTACTTCGTTGAGTGTTTCTTTTCTTGTATTTTTAGTTTTATTCATATCGCTCACCTATCGTCCATTATAAACCTAAGAGGCATATACGTAAAACCGTATATGCCTCATGTATCAATTATTATTTGATGGATCAGTCCTCAACGAGTGGACCATTATCATCAAGATATTTTTCAATGCCTTCAGCTGCACGGTAGGCAAGCGCACCGACTGTGCCGGTAGGGTTGTATCCACCATTGTGCGGGAAGTTCGATCCGCCGATGACGAACACGTTGTCCGCGTCCCACATCTGCAGGTAATTGTTGACGACACTGGTTTCCGGATCGGCTCCCATGATTGTTCCGCCGACAATGTGGTCGTTGTGTGCTGGGAGGATGTCAAAGTGCTCATCCAGTACACTTCTGTTTTTGGCTATCGGATTCATTTCATCGATGATCTCCTCGATGCGGTCACCAATGTAGGAGTGTACGTTTCTATCGTGATCGGTCACATCGTAGGTGAGACGGAGCAGAGGGCGTCCGTAGTCATCCTTGTATGTTGGATCAAGGGAAAGGTAGTTTGTTCTGTATGGCAGAGTGATCATCTGTGCCCAGGCGCCCGCAGAGCGGTTGTAGGCCTTGACGGATTCAGCCTTGAATTCCGCGCCCCAGTTCTTCTCGACAGTGTCAGGCACAGCGTTTTCAAGAATCGGACGCTTGCCCTGCTGTTTCATCGAAATCGATCCACCGTGGATGAAATCAAGGTCGGAGTGGTCGAAGTTGTCATTATTGAAGTCGTCGACTGTGACACCCAGTGCACCGGCACCCATGGAAAGGTTATATTCTGTATCGAAGAAACCAGTAACGGATGGTGTGATGTGCAGACAATAGTTTTTGCCGACAGCACCTTCACCTGTTTCAGGGTCATATGGTGTGCCAAGGTCGGAATGAAGAAGCAGTTTGGTGTTGTTCGTCGTGTGGCTCGTGATGACGACAACATCTGCAGGCTGGATGAATTCTTCATGGGTTCTTGTGTCGACGAAACGTACGCCGGTAACTTCCCCATCTTCCTTCACGATGTCGACGACATTGGCATGTGTACGCATCTCAAAATTATCGTGCTGTTTGGCAACCGGAATCGTCGAAACGATCGGAGAGGATTTCGCTCCCCACTCACAGCCGAACTTTTCACAGAAACCACAGTACTGGCATGCATTGATGGTCATGCCATCAGGATTGGTATAGGATTCCGACATGTTACCGGAAGGCGTTCTGAAAGGTGTCGCCCCAGCTGCTTCACATGCTGCCTTGAAATCGGAAAGCAGTGGTGTCATCTTCATCGGAGGTGTAGGGTAAGGCATCTTTCTTTCAGGTCCCATCGGATTCTGCTCTCCGCTGACCCCTGCTGTTTTCTCGTACTTTTCATAATAGGGCTCAAGCTCTTCGTATGTGATGCCCCAGTCCTGGATGAGATAGTCGTCCGACAGTTTGTCTTCGCCATATTTCTCATCGGTACGGGATTTGATTTCAAAGTCGTACGGGTTATAGCGCCATGTGTCACCGTTCCAGTGTACACCGCCGCCACCGACGTCCGTACCAATGAGGAAAGCGCCGAAGCGACGCATCGGCAGTGCTTCTTCCTCCAGGTTATTTCTGTAGGTAATGGTCTCCTTGGATAGATCCTGCATCATTTCATGCCCGACGACATAGCGGTATTCATCGTGCGCAAGCAGGTAGTCTTCCGTCTTTTTTTCAGCGCCACGTTCGAGGCCTAGTACATCCTTGCCTGCTTTGGCCATTTCAGCGGCAACGATACTGCCTGCCCATCCCAGTCCAACTACAACTACTTCTCTTTTATCTAATGTTTCTGCCAATGGAATTGCCTCCTAAAATTAGTGCGAAATGTGCGAAGAGAGTGGCTGTGGATCTTTTTCCACAAATCCTTCAGTTTCAATTTCATCATGGTAACTCATATACGCGCCAGGGAATTTCTTCATATCCCAGGCCTTCATTCCTTTGTTACCGCCATAAAGTGGGTCTGCATAGGCACCGGAAAGTGTCACCAGGCGCAGCTCTTCAAAGAAGTCATTCGACTTGATGCCGAGCATTTCGAGTTCATTATTCTGCATCTCGGTCAGGATCTCGTCCATCTGGTCACCTTCAAGATCGAAGAATGCTGAATCGTGTCTTGATTGCGCTTCTGCATTCATCACACGTATGCCTTCTGCGAAAAGATCGCGTCTGATAAGCGCATATTGTGGACCCTGGAAGTCCGTGCCCTGCTTGAATGGGCCTTTCATGTATTCGCGTGCATTCGCCCCGTAGCCACCTGCAAGTTCATGGTCGATGAACCATGCGACACCAAGTGCAGTCGCGCCCGGTCCATTGTCATCCTCAGGGAAGATACGCTCGGCTGCCGCCTCGATTGTCTGGAATTCATCCTTATGCTGGAAATATTTGAAAGCCTGATCAAAATTCTCCTGCCCTGGGGCATCGGCCGGCTGCTCAGCCTCCTGGTCCTGCACCTCTGTCTGCTGCATCTCTGTTGATGTATCATCCTTGAGCAGAGATCCCAAATATGTTCCAGTAACAAGCGTTCCTGTCGCAACACCTGACATCTTTAGGAAATTACGTCGTGAAAAAGATTTTTCTGTTTCCTGATTAGACATATCTTCACCTCTATATTAGAATAAGTTGGTATGTTTAAGTGCGTTCACAAAATTATATAGTAAAGCATAATGGTCAATTGCACAAGGAGGAAAAATAATGCGAGTCCCTTTAAGCCAAGTTACAAAATATCTTTTCAAACCGCATCCAGGAGTCGATATCAAATATCTCGAGCATGATATCAGCGGGGAGACGGAAGTTACAGAATTCCTGACACCCAATCAGCTCGAATCGCTCGAACCTGAAGCCAGAAAGAACCACAGCAGATTTCTGAATGACATCAACGGTAAAGTCCGCGATCAGATCCGCACATCCAACTTCTACCGGTTCGCAAGTATTGCGCTCCTGATTCTCTTCATCATCCTGCCAGGTCTTATCCTCTTCTTTCTGGGAGGCAGCCATTGGGCACTGATTGGTGGCGTCTATTACGCATTCTTTGCCTACCTTCTCGTCGAAGCCTATATCCAGGCGAACAGCAACTATTTCGAATACACCCTTTATGAACAGTTCGAAAAAGAATATATCAAATAGATCGGCATTTCCCTTCACCCACCTCCTGTTTACATGGGTTGGATGAGGGGGATGCCGATTTTTATTTTCATAAAGTGTAAAACTGCCCAAAAATAAAAAATCAAAATGGCTATTTTTCACCATATATAGTATAGGAGGTGTTTTATGTTTTTGACGGAGAGGGAGAAATCGCAGGAACTTGATTTTCATGAGGTGCTCGAACGGCGTACGGAACTCGGGGAGGGGGAGAGGAAACGGCTGAAGATGCTGCGCCAGGGCTTCCATGGCGAGCAGATATATGACCGGTTGTGGGACGAGGTCGGGCATGAGCAGCTGCTGATCTTCCGCGACCTCTGGCTGAAGATCGAGAACGCCACACTGCAGATCGATGCACTGATAGTGGGTGAGGACCGGCTGATCGTCAATGAAATCAAGAATTACAGCGGCATGTACCAATACGAAAATGGCAGCTGGTCGGTCAATGGCTTCCAGATTTCCGAAGACCCGCTTGCCCAGGCCAGCCGGACCGCCGGCAAGCTCATACGGCTGAAATATGGGAGCAGCCATCCATTCGAAATCGACAGGAAAGTGACTTTCATCAATCCGCACTTCAATCTCACCATCGATTCGGATGAAAATGAAAAGCACATCGTCACCCGTTCGATGATGAAATACTACATGCGTGATATTGCGCAGCAGCATGCCGGCCCGGGTGCAGCAGCCTTGTCAAACACTATCCGGAGCTGCATCATCGACGATCCGATGACACCGCCGGAAGTGGAGGCGGGACGGATCAGGACGGGGTTGTATTGCGGGCGGTGTGGCTCTTTTGGCCTTAGCTTGGAACACTTCCGGACGCGGTGCACCCGGTGCGGCCACTCTGAGACCATTGAATACCAGACAGTGCAGGCCATCACCGATTTTGCAATTTTATTTCCGGGGAAAAGCATCACTAAACAGAACATCCGTTGGATTACAGGAGGAGAAGTGAGTGTTCGAAGAATGGAACGCTATCTGAATAAATATTGCACACTCGCAAGAAGAGGAAAGCACTCAGCTTATACAATTGATACGTCAAACTTGAAAGAGCTGCTGAAAATAAAAGGCTATGACTCCAAGTATGAAAAAGATAAGAAGATTTTAGCAGATTAAGGTAATGTGGGTTGGTGGTGTAGTGTTCATTGATCGACTGGCTGTCCAACTCACCATCGCGCGCGTCGCCATGGCGAGTTGAGCCGTTAATTCACCATCGCACGCGTCGCCATGGCAAGTTGGGCTGTTAATTCACCATCGCACGCGTCGCCATGGCAAGTTGGGCTGTTAATTCACCATCGCGCGCGTCGCCTTGGCAAGTTGGGCCGTTAATTCACCATCGCGCGCATCGCCATGGCAAGTTGGGCTGTTAATTCACCATCGCGCGCGTCGCCATGGCGAGTTGGGCCCCCAATTCACCATCGCAGACGAAACCATGGCAAGTTAACCCCAACCCCAACCCCACATCAATCTCATACAAAACGCCCCGAAACCCAAGATTTCATCCCGGGTTTTGGGGCGTTCTTCGTGTTACTCCAGATATTGGACGACTTCCAGTTCGTCAGTGTAGGTGCGCATATGCTCACTGACATCAGAATAGATGTCGGCTGCATCCGCCATTCCATATGCCTCTGCATCGGCCAGTGGGACAAGTTCGAAATCCGTATATTCGTTGCTGTGGACATAGGTCGGCATGAAGCGGATACCATTGATCGCCGTTTCGCCACCGTTCACCTGATGTCTGACATCAAACTCGATGATGCCACCGAGTTTCGTCTGAAGGTCCTGCTGGGCACTGAAGAAGTTGGCGAGCGAGTAGGCGATGATGGTCTCCCCGCCGTCCTCCCGTTCATAGATGTCGACCGGCTGCAGCACATGCGGGTGGTGGCCCAGCACAATGTCCGCCCCGGCTTCCGCAATCTGTTCAAACTGAATGACGTGGTCCTCCCGTGGTAAAGGTGCATATTCGACACCCTGGTGCATGCTGACCACAAGGAGGTCGACCGCGTCTCGTAACGCCTCCATATCGGAGAGGATCGTCGGCATGTCGATGAAGTTCACCAGATACTCCTGACCCTGGGGCACAGGTATGCCATTCGTGCCATACGTATAGGCAAGGAAGCCGACCTCGATGCCATCCACCTCAATTACACGCTCGCGCGCAGCATCTTCGGCACTGGCATTGGCACCGACATATTCGATGCCTTTTTCATTCAGAATTTCTGTCGTCTTCTCCACGCCCAGAGTGCTCCGGTCCAGCGCATGATTATTGGCGAGCGAGACGATATCTGCATTCAGATACTCAAGAAGATCCGCAGTTTCAAGCGGTGCATTGAAGGCAGGGTAGCCGGAAAGGCGCAGTTCCTCCCCGCCAATCGGCGTCTCCTGATTCAGAAATACAAGATCCTGGTTCTTAAGATAAGGCGCCACTTCATCGACCCGCGAAATAAAATCATATCCCGACTCGGTCGCAACGTCTTCATACAGGTGATCATGGATCAGTACATCGCCGGTAGCCGCAAAAGTGAACGACTTTTCAAAGTATGTACTGACAACATGATCGATCTTCTCTCCTGATACCGGCCCGATATCCTTGGCATAAGCTTCATGGACTGCAGAATCGACCTCTCCCCCGAAAGGCCAGCTGAGCATCATAAACATAAGTATTCTTATCATTTAAACACCCCATTTACATGTATTATACTGGTTTCAGGTGAATAGAGGAATGATTTGCCGGTTTATCAGAGATCCGTGCTGATGGACCAGTTGTGAAACAGATCAGCTTACTGCCTATCCCTGGACAGACCGTCTTTCGAGCATGTAGAGTGCGGCATAGTAGACGAACAGGATGAGGAATATGATGCCGCTCGCCATGAGTGTTGCGGTGACGGTGCCGAAAAGGTCGGCAGTCAGGCCGCCGAGCATCGGCCCGATCATGGCGCCGACACCCTGGATGGAGCTGATGACGCCCCACGATTCCTCTTTTTTACTGCTGGCAATTGAACCGGCGAGGAATTTATTCCATGCCGGCAGCATGAGGCCATAGGACAGTCCGATGAGACTCGCGATGATGAAGATCAGCCATACGGTCTCAAGCGTGCTGAACCAGATGACGCCGACGGCATAGACCAGGAATCCGAGCACGATGATGGTGCGGGTGAACCCTTCCGTATGCACGTCGAGGGCGCGGCTCAGCACTGTCATGCTGAAGGCGACGATGCCGAACACAAGCAGGATGAAGAATGTATACTCGAAATAGTTCAGTTCGAGCAGTGTCGTGATGTAGGTCGGCAGCACCGGCAGCAGCATGCCGACGCCAAGTCCCTGGAGCATGATGCCGGGCATGTTCTTCATGTGCCGGCGCAGGATGACCCACGTTTCCTTGAGCGGCAGCCTGCGTTTGCGGCGGCCGGCGGCCTCGCCGTCTTTTGACTGGACCTTGTAGTCGCCGGGCATGACGAGGAAGACGATGAAGTTGACCAGGAACACGGCACCCATCGCATAGACTGAAGCGGCATCGAAGATGCCGATCAGGAAGTTCATGATGACCATGCCGGAACCGAGTCCCGAGAGCCATGAGAAGAATATCAGACCCATCTCTCGACCGCGGTTTTCATCCTTTACGTTGGACAATGCGATGATCCATATCGGACATACGCTGATGCCGAGCAGGCAGGCCGCGATGAGCAGCACATGGAAGCTCTGGTCGAACATGACCACGACCATGGCACCGATGCCGACGAGGTAGCTCAGGAACATCGTCCACCATGCCCCGATCTTGCGCATGATGAAGCCGAGCCAGATGTTGGTCACAGCATCGAATACATAGTGCATCGTAATGACGATGGATGACAGGCCGATCGATATGATGCCGATGGTCGGCAGGGCTGGAAGATAGCTCAATATGAACATGCCTCGCACAATCTCTGTCAGACAGAGGATGAAAGCGAGTTTCCAGAATCTTTTCTTATGATCATTTTTATCCATATTGTCACCTTTATGACGCATTGCCTTTCGCAAAGTGCGCTTTCCTCAAGTTATAGTTGTACGTTTTGATGATACAAATCAAGGGGTGCTCTGTCAATTCCTACTATTAAAGCGCCCCCTTATATTGTATAATATAAAAGTTGAAAGGTGGCATGGAACATGAATTCGAAGACTCTGATTTCCCTTTTGAAAATAAAGCAGACATACGGCAGTTTCCCGGAAACTGTTTCACATATTACAGTGGATTCGCGCGAAGTGGACAAGGCGTCCGTCTTCGTTGCAATCAAAGGCCACCAGCGGGATGGCTTCGATTTCATCCCCCAGGCAATCGAGTCGGGATGCCGCTTCATCGTGAGCGACCGCCATGCGGCACTGCCGGACACGATCGGCCTGCTGGTCGTAAAGGATCCGGGCAAAGTGGCCGCGCTGTTTGCGGAATATATATATGACTTCCCGCACGAAACCCAGACGATGATCGGTGTCACCGGTACGAACGGCAAGACGACCGTCGCAACGATGATACACAACTTGAGCCGGGCGCTCGGCAAGAACAGTGCCTACCTCGGCACGAACGGCTTCATGCTCAATGAAGACCGCTACGACAGTACAAATACGACGCCGGAAACGACACGCCTGCATAAACGCCTGTATGAGGCACATGAGCGTGAGACGGAAGTGTTCACGATGGAAGTATCCTCCCATGCACTGAAGATCGGCAGAACTTACGGCATCGATTATGATATCACCATATTCACGAATCTGACGCAGGATCATCTCGACTTCCACAATACGATGGATGAATACGGATATATGAAGGGCCTGCTGTTTTCCCAGATGGGGCAGAACCTGAAGGACCGCAAGTACCTCGTGCTGAACGACGATGATCCATGGTCCGGACGCTACCGGACGATGACGGCGCACGAAACCATCACCTACGGCATGACGGCTCGTGCTGATTTCTGGCCGTCCGATATCGAAGGGACGCTCGAAGGCTTCAATTTTACACTCAATACCCCGGAAGGTCCGTTCCGAATCCAGTCGCCATTCATCGGGCACTTCAATATACAGAACCTGATGTGCGCCATCATCAGCGAATGGCTGCAGGGCTACAGGCTGCCGCGCATCGTTGATGCCATCGCTACGATGGCACCGGTGGAGGGCCGTCTTGAAGTGCTTGATAAGACATTGCCAGTCGATATCATCATCGATTTCGCACATACACCGGATGCTCTCGATAAGATCATTGATACGATCGAACCATTCGTCACAGGGCGGCTGATCTTCCTGGTCGGCATGACCGGCGAGCGCGACCTGTCGAAAGCGGCCGAGATGGGTCGCATATCGACCCGGGCCGATGTGGCGATATTCACACCGGACAACCCGGCGAACGATGATCCCAAGATGCTCGTCGAAGCACTCGCTGCAGGCGCTGCCCACGACAACTACCATTCATTCACCGACCGCACGGAAGGCATCGAGTATGCCATCGATATTGCCGAGCCCGGCGATACGATCGTCCTGGCGTGCAAGGGGCGTGAACCCTATCAGATCATGGAGAACTACATCAAAGTGCCCCATCGCGATGATCTGATTGCACTGGACCGTGCCTACCGCAAGTACCGGGAGGAAGAATATGCAACAGATTGAGACGCATATCGAAGGCCGGGCAGTCGAGGCCTTCATTTTCACACATGATGCCCGCGATACGCATATCATCAGCATACCGGATGTCAATTTCAGCATCGAATACAGCCGGTCGCTCCCGGCAGACGAACAGATTGATGCGATCGTCATCCACCTGTTCAATGTGATGGATGAATCATCGTGCGAAATCGTTGCCCGTGACATTACAAAAGCAATCCCTACAAAGTAAGGAGAAAATTATGGATTTGACTCATGAAATAGAAAAAAGAAAGACGTTCGCCATCATCTCGCACCCGGATGCCGGAAAGACGACGCTGACTGAAAAGCTGCTGCTGTTCGGTGGTGCCATCCGCCAGGCTGGGACGGTCAAAGGCAAGAAGAGCGGCAAGTTCGCGACATCCGACTGGATGAAAGTGGAACAGGAGCGTGGCATCAGTGTGACGAGTTCCGTCATGCAGTTCGATTTTGACGGCTACAAGATCAACATTCTCGATACACCGGGACACGAGGACTTCTCGGAGGATACGTACCGGACGCTGCTCGCCGTCGACTCGGCCGTCATGGTCATCGATGCCGCGAAAGGTATCGAGCCGCAGACACTGAAGCTCTTCAAAGTCTGTCGGATGCGCGGCATTCCGATCTTTACGTTCATCAACAAGCTCGACCGCATGGGCAAGGAGCCGTTCGAGCTGCTCGAAGAGATCGAGTCGACACTTGAAATCGAAACGTACCCGATGACTTGGCCGATCGGCATGGGCCAGAGCTTCTTCGGCATCATCAACCGCAAGGATCGCACCATCAACCCGTACCGTGAGGAAGAAAAACTGACACTGGACGACGACTATGAGCTGAAGGAAGATCATGCCATCCAGGCAGACGAGGCATTCCAGACAGCCGTCGAGGAGTTCATGCTGGTGGAAGAGGCGGGAGATGCCTTCGACCTTGAGAAGATCTCAAAAGGCGATCTGACACCGGTCTTCTTCGGTTCTGCACTGTCCACCTTCGGTATCGAGGAATTCCTTGATACGTATGTCGACTATGCGCCGATGCCGACATCGAGGTCTACGAAGGCAGAGACGGAAGTCGAACCGACGAATGAAGACTTCAGCGGTTTCATTTTCAAGATCCAGGCCAACATGGACCCGCGTCACCGCGACCGCCTGGCATTCCTGCGCGTCGTTTCAGGCAAGTTCACGCGCGGCATGGATGTCACGCTCGCCCGTACCGGCCGTAAAAGCAAATTGAACCGCGCGACGATGTTCATGGCTGATGACACCGAGACGGTCAACGAAGCCTACGCCGGCGACATCATCGGCCTGTACGATACCGGCAACTTCCAGATCGGTGACACGCTCTATCACGGCAGCAAGGTGGAATTCGAGGAGCTGCCAACATTCACACCGGAACTCTTCATGAAAGTGTCCGCGAAAAACGTGCTCAAGCAGAAGCACTTCTACAAGGGCATCGAGCAGCTCGTCCAGGAAGGCGCCATCCAGTACTACAAGACGCTGCACACGAACCAGCCGATACTCGGCGCGGTCGGCCAGCTGCAGTTCGAGGTTTTCGAACACCGCATGAAGAACGAGTACAATACAGACGTCATCATGGAGCCTGTCGGCAAGAAGATTGCACGCTGGATAGAAAATGAAGAAGCCATTACGGATGCCATGAACAGTGCCCGTGCCAATCTGGTACTGGACCGCCATGACAACCAGGTCTTCCTGTTCGAGAACGAGTTTGCCATGCGATGGTTCAGTGAAAAATATCCTGAAATAAAACTCTATAACCTGCTCTAGCATTATTACTTTACTTCCGGCAGCAAATCATCTATATTTAGATAAGTAATAAAATTGAACATGCGCCTTTTCATCGGAAAAGGGGAGTAACGAATGGGGCGACCCATCAATGTATCGTCATGACGGATAATTTCCCGGTACATTGAGCAATACGCTGTATTGTATCGTGAGACCTTGACCGGAATGCCTGCCACCAGTGCAGACGTTCCCGGATCAAGGTCTTTTTTTGTTCATAGAAAAAGGAGGAATAGGAAATGGATTTTGCAATTCTACTGGAATATGCATGGGTGCTTGTCGTTCTGGTCGTCCTGGAAGGCCTGCTCGCAGCAGATAACGCCGTCGTACTGGCCGTCATGGTCAAGCATCTGGATAAGGACCGTCGTAAAAAAGCGCTCTTCTACGGGCTGCTTGGTGCATTCGTTTTCCGGATGATCGCCATATTGCTGCTGGTCTGGCTCGTACAGTGGTGGTGGATGCAGGCAGCAGGTGCACTATACCTGTTCTATGTTTCAATCTCACACCTGATCAAGCTGAAGCAGGGTGAGAAGGAGCCGGAGGAACCGACAGCCGGTACGGAAGGTATCGTGCTCGACGAAACGAAGAAGAAGGGCGGGGGCTTCTGGTTCACGGTCTTCAAAGTCGAACTGGCTGATATCGCATTCGCCATCGACTCCATTCTGGCAGCAGCAGCCATTGCGCTCGCTCTTCCTGAAGTCGGCGGAGACTTCTTCGGTATCAATGCCGGCCAGTATACGGTCATGCTCATTGGCGGCCTCGTCGGTGTCATCATCATGCGTTTCTTCGCCACATGGTTTGTCGAGCTGCTCAACAGAAAGCCGGGTCTCGAAGTGGCAGCGTTCATCATCGTCGGCTGGGTCGGTGTCAAGCTTGCGGTGCTTACACTGGCGCACGATGCCATCCATATCATTCCGCATGATTTCCCGCACTCTGTCACATGGAAACTCATCTTCTGGGCAGTCATGGTCATCATCATTACGGCCGGCTGGTTCCTGAGCAATGACAATGATAACGGTAAAAAAGTGGAAAGCATCCACTAAAGCCTCTATAATGAGGGATACAAACTTTTAGGAGGGGTCGCCTTTGGAAAGGTCACAGAAACACATCATTCCAAAAGATCAGTATCGTCGGAATAGACGTGTATTTTCAGACGATGGTTCAAAGCATGCAGATGGACCGGATCAGACACCACAGGACACTACAGACGCCGTTTCGCCAGAAAGACACGATGACACAGTCCAGGATCCATCAATGGATGACGTGGACAGAGCCCAGGCAGCAGAAAGTGGCAATGACAGGTCCAGAACGGACGGGTCGCGTGACTATGGGCCGGGCGAAGCGGGATATGCGGACAATAGTGCACCCGCAAGCATGGGCGGCGCGACACGGAACACATCCGGTCGTGGTCCGACAGATGGCAATGGCGGCCGCGGAGGCCGCAAAAAAGGCGGCTGTCTCAGCAGCCTGCTCCTGCCATTTCTGGCCGGACTGATCGGTGCGTTGGCCATGCTCCTCCTGTTCAATCTTTTTGATGACAATGACAGCGGTGGCAGCGGCGCCCAGGATCCGGATGACGGCATCTCTGAGGAGAACCGCCAGGAAATAGAAGACATCAAAGGACAGCTTCAGGAGCAGAGCGGTGACGAGAACAAGCAGATTTCGGATACGACTGCCGCCATACAGAAGGCGAAGCAGTCGGTCGTGTCGGTCATCAATCTGCAGAAAGCAGGTCAGATCGTCCCGGGCTATCAGGAAATGCCTGATAGTGAACCCGAGGAAGCGGGTACCGGTTCCGGTGTCATCTATAAGCTGACCGAAGAAGACGCCTTTATCGTCACGAACAACCATGTGGTCGAAGGTGCAGAGGAACTGCAGGTCAACCTTGAAAATGGAGATCAGATTGATGCAGAACTGATCGGTACCGATGTCTGGACCGACCTGTCTGTCCTCCGTGTCGACCGCGGCAACATTGAAAACGCAATCGATTTCGGCAGCAGCGACCAGCTGCTTGTCGGCGAAACAGCAATCGCCATCGGTTCACCACTCGGCCAGGCCTTCTCAGGTTCTGTATCGAGAGGCATCATCTCCGGTCTTGACCGCAGTGTACCGGTCGACATTGATGGCGATGGCAACTATGACTGGGAAGCGAGCGTACTCCAGACCGATGCAGCCATCAACCCCGGAAACTCCGGCGGTGCACTTGTAGACCAGGCCGGCAACCTGATCGGCATCAACTCCATGAAGATCAGCATGCCGACAGTCGAAGGCATCGGCTTTGCCATTCCGGTGGATGAAGTCGAGCAGATCGTCAGCCAGCTGGAAGAGAACGGCGAAGTGCAGCGCCCTTATCTCGGTGTCATGCTTCAGGATCTCTATACTGTGCCTGCCGAGGTGCTGGTCAACCAGATGAACCTGCCGGACGATGTCAATTCCGGTGTCATCGTCAGTAATGTCGAAGACGGCACACCCGCCGCTGAAGCAGGGCTCGATTCGCTTGATGTCATTGTTTCCCTGGACGGCGAGCCGGTGCAGAACATGCTCGAGCTGAGAAAGTACCTCTACTATGAAAAAGCACAGGGTGAAACGCTTGAAATAGAGTACTATCGCAATGGTGAACTCCAGACGGCCACAGCAACGCTCGAATAGATTGAAAGTATCGGAACAGAAATGTCCCTTCAAAATGGACACTCGAAAGAGTGGAAGCTTTGAAGGGGCATTTTCATATGCTTGGAAAGTGCACAGAGAGGGTAGTAGAGAACTGATTCGAATCTTACCTTGACATGCATGTTCACGGTACGTAATAATGAGGTGTATTTTTGAAAGCACCGAAAGAATCGGTTGCATCGGAAAGAAGGGGAAGCAATGTTTAAGTGGCTGGAGAGGTTCCTCGATTCCCTCACTCCACAGCGGGGCATATTATTATACTATCTTATTGCATTATTCATAGCGAGCGCCGTTCTGAGTCTTCCCATCCTATATCGCGGTGAAAAGGGGACGGCACTGATCGATACGATCTTTGTCGCTGCATCGGCACTGTCGGTGACTGGCCTGACATCCATCAATATATCCGAAACGTTCAATACCGCAGGGTATGCCATCATCATGCTGATCATGAATCTTGGCGGCATCGGCATCATGGCGATGGGGACGATGGTATGGGTGCTGTTCGGCCGCCGCATCGGTCTCAAGGAGCGCATGCAGATAGCGGTCGACAACAACCAGTACAAGTTTGCGGGCGCGGTCAAACTGGTGCTCGACATCATCAAGACACTTCTCGCCATTGAAATCGTCGGTGCGCTCATCTACTTCGCCTACTTCATGTTGGATTCCAATGACCTGTACTATTCTTTCATGCACGGCATATTCCTGTCCGTATCCGCTACAACCAATGGGGGCATGGACTTGTTCGGCAACTCACTGCTTGGTTTTGAAGAGGCCTACATACTGCAGGTGCCGGTCATGATCCAGATCATGCTCGGTGCCATCGGATATCCGGTGCTGATCGAAGTGCAGCGATTCCTGAGTAAAAAGAAGGAGCATAGGAAATTCCGCTTTACGCTTTTTGCCAAGCTGACGACGCTGACATATGCACTGCTTTTCTTCATCGGTGCATTCTTCATTTTCGTCATGGAATCAAGACACTATTTCCTGAGCGATTCATGGTATAAGACGATGATGAACAGCCTGTTCGCTTCAGCAACCACGCGGAGCGGGGGACTGACAACCGTCGATCCGAGCCAGTTCAGCGATGCCACCCAGCTGCTGATGAGTGCATTCATGTTCATCGGAGCTTCTCCGAGTTCCGCGGGTGGCGGTATCAGGACTACGACGTTTGCACTGCTGATATTGTTCCTCATCGCATTCAGCCGGGGCCGGACGGACATCCGGATCTTCGGGCGCGAGATTGCCAAGGAGGACCTGCACCGTGCATTCGCTGTCATTACACTTGCTGCACTGCTCGTTTTTTCCGGCATCATCTCGGTCGTGCTGTTCGAAAACAGCCGCTTCGACCTCATTGATGTCATCTTTGAAATCACCAGCGCGTTCGGAACGTGCGGCATGTCGACCGGCATCACCGATGACCTGTCCTCCCCGAGCAAGGTCGTCGTCATGATCTTCATGTTCATCGGCCGGATCGGCTTCATCTCATTCCTGTTCTCGATGGCTGGACGCCAGAAGGAACTGCCGTACCACTTCCCGAAAGAACGCATCCTGATCGGCTAGACTTCATTTTAGAGTATGAAAGGAGCCAGTGAGACTATGCAAGAGTTCTTCAGCGTCAGCCTCATCCTGACCCAGCATATCAACCGCAGGCTGGGCAGACAATCCGGCGTCACACTGTCCAAAGTATCGAGATACAAGCGGGAGGTCGCCCTGGAGGAGAACCATCACATCCTCCTGTGCGATCTCGGCGGGACACTCGGCATCGACCAGGAGTATATTGCGCCACGCAATCCGTCGATTACGAGCATGAACTATATGGGCTACAACTTCGGCGTCTTCAATCATCAGGATATGTCGAACATCTCACATCTGCGGCGCACGATGAGCTTCTCGAAGTTCCCGTGGATGAACTGCAACATCACCCATCCGATGACCAAGGAGCCATTCTTCGGCGAACCCTACGAAATCTACAGCATCAATGGCATGAAGCTCGCCATCCTGGGAGGATATGGCGGATCTTTCCGTCCTGAAGCTGAAAATGAAAACCCGACGATCCATGTGTCTTCACTCGGCAGCTCGGCAAAACGCTGGCTCCGCTATATATACGACACCGAAGATCCGGATTACGTCATTGTCTGCATCTCGGACGCCGATGACGAAATCAGCGATATCGTCCAGGATATGGAAGGCGTCGGCCTGCTCATCACCGGCAGCTGTGAAGATGAGAATATCGAAGAGAATACGTACGAGACGTTTTCAATCGAAGACGGCCAGAATATTCCAAGGTACCATCATCATCACACCGGTAAGGTCATGCATGTCGAGCTCAGCTTCAAGACACGCACCACCACCTATGAATTTCTGAGCCATTCCGTGGCACGGATCGACCGTGAGATCTCCCAGCTCAGCGATGACCAGCGCATGCTCGACCTCGTGCACTATCACTTATAGAATGCGAAGATGAAGCTCCCCCTGGTGGGGGAGCTTCTTTTTTTGTGGGATCGGGGGGTGAGGGTGCCAACTCGCCATCGTAGGTGTTGCCATGGCGAGTTAGAGAGCCAACTCGCCATCGTGTGTGCTGCCATGGCGAGTTAGAGGGCCAACTCGCCTTCGTAGGTGCTGCCATGGCGAGTTAAGAGGCCAACTCGCCTTCGTAGGTGCTGCCATGGCGAGTTAAGAGTCCAACTCGCCTTCGTAAGTGCTGCCATGGCGAGTTAAGAGTCCAACTCGCCATCGTAGGTGTTGCCATGGCGAGTTAGAGGGCCAACTCGCCATCGTAGGTGTTGCCGTGGCGAGTTAAGAGTCCAACTCGCCATCGTAAGGGTTGCCATGGTGAGTTAGAGGGCCAACTCGCCATCGTAGGTGTTGCCATGGCGAGTTAAGAGTCCAACTCGCCATCGTCCAATCCCACAAGCGAGACATCAAAATAAAACCTCATAAAACGAGCACAAAAAAGCCACCCTCGTACATACTGGAACAGATCCAGCATATCGGGGGTGGCTTCATCTCTATTTATAGCTGCTCCAGCAGAGCTCGGTGAAGCCGGATCGCCAGATGGCGAGGCTCTACATGATGTCTCTACTGAGAATTAGAGAAGTCTAACCTTCGATGATTTTATAACGTTTGTGGTTGACTACTGTTTTTTCAAACATCTCATGTTCATCGAAACTATCGTTGATTGTAATATCGACGATGACCGAGTTTTCATTCACCTTCTCGACTTTTCCTCTCATACCATCAAATTCCACGATATTTCCGACTTTCGCAGCTTCTATTTCTACTTCCTCCATGCGTCATACCTCCACATCAATGATGTAAGACATTATACTACTTTTTACGTTTTTTTCAATCAATACTGGGTCTGATTTGTAAAAATAAAAGTAACCGCTTACACTTTCGTCTTTCATTCATATGCTCAAAAAGCCGTCAATACAAGGACAAGGCGGGCGATATGAACCGGGGTCCCATGAACTCAGGTTTCGATCCGCCGCCTGTCCATTCTGAAGTTGTGGGATTTCGGCTGTTCGCTTTTAGCAAGAATCTTGCGTGTCTTCTTCAGCTTCTTCTTGTGCTTTTTCGCCTGCTTTTCGAGGTCGAATGGATGGTGCATGCCATTGGCGACCATGTAGTCTGTAATGCGTGCATGCTGGTTCAATGCCTGTGTCATCTGACGTTTCAGCATATCGCGTATTTCCGGATTGACTGTTTCCGTCAGCGCCACAGCGTAGGCGCGGACGGTGGCTTTGGATGAGACGAGCAGTTCTGTTGCGATCAGCTCGTCGGTCTTCAAACCAGAATTTTTCAAAATACTATCGAGTTCCATCACTCGGCCTCCCTCGGATCTATGGTAGAAATGTTTCAATTTCCTCTATGGCTTTTTCAGAGTTCTGTGTCTCTCGCCGCAGCAGTCTTTTCAGCTCCGGATCTTTCACAACCGCATCCATCATATGTGCTTTCAGCAAAGTGGACCGCCGTTGTGTTGTCACTTCGTGAAGTTCTAGTGTTTCATGAATACCAAGTTTGAAGTCATCATTCTCTTTTCCTGACATGAGCTGCCTCCCCAATTTCATATACGAAACTAGAATAACATGACTTTTCTGATCAGGCACCATCCTTGCTCATAGTCATAAAATTCAGATCAGCATCAGCTTTCATCAAACAGCTTGCGCAGTTTGCCACGTGCCGATTTCCGCCAATTCTTCACACTTGAGACGCTGTAGCCGGACAGTTCGGCAAGTTCCCGTACACTGTAGCCTTTCAGGGTATACGACAGCCACATAAGCTCATGGGCATCCAGATGGAGTGATGCACCTTCAAGCTCCAACATGCCAAGGGAGTCCGTGCGACCGCCGACACTCTCATACAGCAGTTCATCGACAGTCACACTGACTGCATTCGTATATCTTGAAACTTTGCGTATCTCGTCGATCATCCGCTGGTAGATGCGCGTGTATACAAACTGCGATTCCGTTGCGCCTTTTGCTGCGATGTCATCATAGGTGGATAGGGCGTTATATACCGCCATTCGGCCCACCTGCATATAGTCGTCCTGGTCGA
The DNA here is from genome assembly GCF_009831115.1 of Salinicoccus hispanicus. GTDB lineage: Bacteria > Bacillota > Bacilli > Staphylococcales > Salinicoccaceae > Salinicoccus > Salinicoccus hispanicus. The sequence continues at coordinate 310,175 of NZ_WUUK01000002.1, forward strand.
ACTGGATGTTCAGTTTCGCCATGATGCTGTAGATCATCGGTTCATAGCCAAGAATCTTCTCATTCATACTGTCGTCCTGTGACGTATCGATACATCGTTTATTTCCGGATGACTGTATCTTAAAATAAACCCCTGCCGCCGGCGAACGTACTCACCAGCAGAATGATGTATTAAATATGAATTAATTTAACATTTTATTTAATATTGTTAATATTATGTTATATAAAGTGAAGTTAGGGTATAATTGATGTTGCAAATAAACAAAGGGGTGAATCATGTATACTACATCACTGCTCAATCCCCGGGTGTGCTACATCGAACCACTGCAGCACCCGGAGTTCCTAGCTCAAGCGGTCTATCATGGCGAGACGCCCGTGCCGTCCAAAAAGCCGAGTGAAAAGCTGATCGATGAACTGCTCATCTACTGCCATGCGACCAACCTGAGCGCCAAGCGTGCTCATCTGAAGGCGGCGCACGGCATCCACCGTATGGGACCGATCGTCATCGATGAACGCATCCAGTTTGTGCTGTTTCCAATTACTGTAAGCCGAACCCGCAATCCATTCTGGGTCAATCTGCATCATTTTCTGCAGTTTCAGCCATCTGATGATGGCATCACCATGATCCACTTCAACCATGGTATGATGAAAGGGGTGGCCGCCGATTATCGCATGTGTGAAAAGCAGTACGAAAAAGCACTCAAAGTGCTGGACCGGTCGACGAAGATAAAAGAGCAGAGCACGCTCTACATGACCCGCAGTCCTCACATACCGAATATATGAGGTCATCTGCATAAAATTAATTTATTTTTCTGTATATTCTACTTCAAATTTTGCCTGAATTTTAGCATAATGAAATCAGGGATGGGGGCGGTGGCATGAAGATTCTGGCAGCCGGTGGCATATATATTGATCGGACATCGGAAACTGTCCCGTTCATCGGCGGACACGAAGTGGCAAAGCTTATCGGCAGCCATTCCCGCCACGCCGTCCATCTGCATACGAATTTCAGTACAGAAGCCGCGCGCGATACGAAAGCGCTGAAACAGTCCTTGCGTGAATATGGGGTCGACCCGAAGTTCGCCGTCCGCGTGTCTGCATCCTACGGCTTGATCGATGGTGACACGGTCGTACCGGGCAGCAACGTGTTCGAGACGGTAAGCCACGACCGTCTGAAGAAGATGACGGATATCGACCTGCTCGTTCTGACGACGGACATATCGGAACGCGATTTCAGAATGCTGCTCAGCCATGCGAGAAGGCATTCCATTCCGGCAATCGTCTTTACGTGCAGTGAGTATGCATCCTACGATACAACCGGTATCGACAACTACGTCCTGACGGATTCCGGTGTGCCGGACTATCATATGCATATTGGCGAAATCGCGCGCACTCTGGAAGCACAGGACATCATCGGATCTGCACCTGTCGAACGCACCCGCAGGGAATCCGTCAGGCCGCCATTTCATGCCGCCCTGCGTGTACTTGCCCAGCTGGTCGCCATAAGCGCACTGCTGGCACTGCTTGCCTTCGGTGTCCTGTACACGCTCGGGCTCGCCGGCAACGATGAGACGTACGATACATATATCGATCCGGATCAGGCAGTGGACCATGCCGACTGCAGCACCATCGCAGAGTGCCGCGCGCTTGGCGATGACCATCTCGAGGCGCTTCATGCATATATGGATATACAGGACGCACCGCATCTGTTTGTCGAGAACCGCACGCGGACTGCATACATCACATATACCATCCGGGACTATGCACTTACGGACCCTGAAGTCCACAGAGAGCTGCCCGTCGGTTCACAAGCGGAATACGAGGAGGTCTGGGACAGGATCGTCACCTTCTTCCCGAATGAATATATCGACAGCATCAACCGGTTCGAACTGTTTTCCGATGGTGAAGGGGGGACGCTTGCGTATGTCGATATTACGGAATCCGGAGTCACGTTCGGCATGGACATCCGCGACAATCAGGACCGGCCGAGTGAATACCGCACGCTGATCCATGAATTCGTCCATGTCTACTCGCTGCCGATCGAAGATTTCAGCCATGATGGGACAGAGCTTGAATATTTGAAAGAAGACACGCTGATGTCGGACTTCATCGACCGGTTCTGGAGCCGGTATGGCGAGGCGTGGATTGAAAATAAATTCAAGTCGGACCCGGAGCGCCAGGCATTCTACAACAACAATATCAATGATTTTTATGAACCGTACCAGGCGACCAACCCGAAGGAGGATTTTGCGATCACATTCGTGGAATTCGTCACCAGCAGGATGCCCGAGTCGGGCAATCAGCTCAAGGATGTAAAAGTAAGATCTCTATACGAAGACCCGGAACTCGTCAAATTGAGAGTGGATATATTATCAAACATCGTAGAGTATGAGAAGGAGAGGGCCGTGGATGAAGCTCAAGGTAAAAATTAAGGATACCGCATTGAAAATAGAAACCGTCCATATCGATGCAGAGCGCACAGTGAAGGATCTCATCGAACATCTTGTGGACGAGGGGCTTACAACATGGGATATGGCACAGAATTTGACCATAAAGGGGCATGAAGGTGTCGAGAAGAACAGTCTCAGACTGTCCACGCTATTTGGCGGCACCGACAAGGCCTATATGAGTAATATGCATATCAGTATTACATTGACGGCAAAACATGACACATCGACGCTCGCAAACCAGACGCTGCTCGACTATTCGAAAGTGGTCCAGGCTGTTGAAAAATATGATGAGGCATTGAATGCGCTCGCCGTAGTGCCGGGAACGGTATTCTTCGTCCAGCAGGATCAGGAGCAGTATCTGATGCGCCGGGAACTATCAGGCATCGAGGTCTTCCATTTCCGTACACAGTATCAGGAGGCCTTCCAGGAAGCGGATCGCAGCCCCATCGTATACATAGAACTGAAAACACGGGACGCGCTCAGTGACACCGAGCTCAAGTGGGTGCGGACAATCAGGTTCCCTTCGCGCAATCCATGCAATCCATTGATACACCTGAACCATCCGCCCATTTCACAGAACCATATCAATCTGATTGCCCTGCTGATCCATCGTCTAGTCGTCATCATGGGCAAGTTCCAGGTTTCCGGCACATATCTGGAAAGCAGTGATATGCATGTGCCGACATATGTGCAGATGGGGGAGCAGTGCTCCATCGGATATATCGAGCGTGCCCAGCTCGAAGACATCCGCTGAGACACAATTGACAAAAATTCCATCATAACTATGTTGTGCACAATATAATTATGTGTATAATGTACATAGTGAGAACATTTCAAATATCATACATAAAAGTGGACTATTGTGACAGTCGGGTGTCTTTTGAAAATTATGGTACGAATAATTATATGTATAACGTAATAATATGTATAATGCAATTCGACAGTAGCATGTCTAGAAAAGCAGGTCGAAAACTATGGAAAAATTAAACACACGAAACCTATGCAGATATATCTATCTGCTCAACGCAAAAATCGATCATATGGCCGAATTCCGTACAGAAAATGGTACTTTATCCAGAGAACAGCTCTACATCATCGAAATGGTGGCTGAAGAGCCGGGATTGACACAGAAAGTGCTGATCAATCGACTGAAGCGGGAACAGACATCCATTTCGCGTGCTGTACAGAAGCTCGTCGATCAGAACTATCTGATCAAACGGCAGAACCGGGATGATATGAGAGCGTCATACCTCGAAATTACACAGCAGGGCAGGGATGCTCTGGAAGAGCTTGAAGAAGAGATATGTGAAATGACTGATGACGTACTTGAAAAACTGGATTACGATGAAAAGAAAGCATTGACAGACATCCTCCAGAAGATACATCTATGACAGAAAGACCCGATGGAAATCATGATTTCCATCGGGTCTTTATTCTATTTATCTTTGACCAGCTTTTTCACGGTCTTCACTTTTTTCTTGTCATGCTTGAGCTGATCTTTGACATTGTGTGCATGGTACATGCCGTTGTCCATCATGTAATCCGCGATGCGTGCGTGCTGGTTGATCGCCTGTGTCAGCTGGCGCTTCAGTACAGTGCGGACTTCCGGCGTCGCAGTCTCGGTCAGCGCCACCGCATATGTACGTACAGCTGCTTTGGCGGTTACAAGCATTTCCGTCGCAATCAGTTCGTCTCTATTTTCTCCGGCTTTTTCAAGCTGTTCTTCGATTTCCATCCTGTCATCTCCTCTCTTTTTATGCCGCTATGGCAGCAGTTCCTGCAATTCCTTGATCGCTTTTTTCGACAGTTTCTTCTCCTTGCGGACGATTTCCCGCAATTTGCTGTCCTCTACGAGTGATTCCATCAGGTCTGATTTCATCAGTGATGCCTGCTTGACTGTCATGACCTCGTGCAGTTCGATGGTTTCATGAACCGCGAGATCCGGTTTTTCTACAGTTTCGGATTTCTTCTTGCTATCTTTTTTAGCCATGTCGATCCTCCTTTTTATTTACCTGAAGCAGGGGGTGTCTATCTAATAAAGAATTACCCCGAGGAGTTTGCTGTAAACAATTTTGAATGAAGAAGTGATAATGGTGTTGACATTGACGCAGCGTCATCGTTCATCATGGATACCGAGGAGGGGAATGAATGGAATATACAGTGAAGGACCTGGCCGCCCTTGCAGGTGTCAGTACACGCACACTCAGATACTACGACCAGATCGGTTTGCTCACGACGACACGATCCCAAAATGGCTACCGCATCTATCACAAGGAGGCGGTCGATCGTCTGCAGCTCATCCTGTTCTATCGGACACTTGGTGTGCGTCTTGAAGAGATAAAGCGAATCATCGATGATCCAGAGTTCGATGCACTAGTGGCACTCGAGAACCATCATACGGCACTTCTCGAAGAGCAGGATCGGCTCGCAGAGCGGATCAGTAATGTGGAGAAGACCATCCGGTCGAAAAAAGGAGGCACTCAGATGAGTGATCAGGAGAAATTCGAAGGTTTCAAAAAAGACAGGCTTGAAGAGAATGAAACCAGGTATGGTAAGGAAATACGTGAGCAATACGGAGAAGAGACCATCAGCCGGTCAAACGAAAAGTGGATGAATATGACCCGTCGGGACTACGGAGAGATGAAGGCGCTCGAGCAGAAGTTGGCTGATGTACTGAAGGAAGGGGCAACAAGCGTAGAGCCACCCGAATCGTTGTATGAGCAGGCAGCCGTGCTGCACAGGGAATGGCTGATGTACACATGGACGACGTATTCGAAGGATGCCCACAGGGGGCTTGCCGAAACGTATGTCGGTGACGAGCGTTTCAGGAAATACTATGACGATATTGCACCCGGCGCCGCACAGTTTCTGCGGGATGCGATTGTGGAATATATGCAATAAAGAGAGGTCTGCCTTAAGGCAGACCTCTCTTTATATAATGATATCACCTGTCGTATCTGTAAGCAGACCATGCTGGGAGGCGGTCATCAGATCGCGATAGATGCGGTTCAGCGGGTGGTCTGCCATGACAACATCCATGCCGAGATTTCGGTATAGGGTCTGGGCACCATCGACCGCATGATGGGCGACAATTTTGCTGAGGACGGGAATATCATCCGATTCCGGAGCGGCACCCTGCTGATGCTGTATCCAGGAGATTTCGACTGCATTATGGAAATTCTCTCTGGCATCAAGGAATGCTGCTTCATTTTCAGCGAGTACTTTCATCGCATGGACATACCGGTTCTTCGCCCATGAGGTCTTTTTCTCTTCAATATGATGCCTCGCGGCATCGAAGAAGTGTCTTGCAATACCGATGGTTGTCGCAGCGATATTCGCTGCGGCAAAAGGCTCGAAAGGATAATGGTAGACGGGGTTGTCGTAATGGAAGTGGGGATCCGCCACGTTGAAGCGGTAGTGTTCCGGGACAAGCGCGTCGGTGACATGAATGGTATGGCTACCAGTTGCACGAAGACCGAAGGCATTCCAGTCCCGTTCCACATGAACCTGGTCCGGCAGCATCGCAAACGCACGCAGCAGGCCGTCGCCCGAATCATCGGATTCAATCCGGCATGTGGCCGTGAATAGACTCGCGTGATCTGCGCCGCTTGCGTAGGGCCACGAGCCATTTATGATATAGCCGTCCGATGTCTTCTGTGCTACGCCGAGCGGACGGTCACTGCCGGCAATATAGAAGTCCCGTGCACTGAACAGTTCTCGGACAGCACGGGGATCCATGACCGTAGCGAAAAATCCGGCACCGGAGCCGATCTGAACAAGCCAGCCGAAACTGCCATCGATGTAGGCAGTGTCTTCAAAGCACTTTATGGCTTCCGGGAATGGTGTCATCCTGCCACCGACCGCATCCGGTACGAACAGCTTGAACAGCCGATGATCGTAGATCAGATCCAGAACTGCTGCATCGAGACTGCCGGTTGCTTCCATTTCACCAGCATGCTTACGGACGGTTTCGATCATCTGTTGATCAATCATTTTGGTTTCCCACTTTCAGCATCTGATAGATTTCCCGCTTGAGCTGATTGAATGTATTATCAAGCGTGATGTCGTGATGGCGGGGACGGGCAAAAGGCACTTCAATCTCTCTGACGATTCGGGCCGGCTTGTCGGAAAGAATGAGGATCCGGTCCGACATATAGAGTGCCTCTTCTATGCTGTGGGTGATGAAAAGTACGGACCGCCGGTCCATCTCCCAGATTTTGAGCAGCCAGTCCTGCATATCAAGGCGTGTCAGCTCATCCAGTGCACCGAAGGGCTCATCGAGCAGCATCAGTTCCTGTGGACTCAGGAGGGAGCGGATGAAGGCGACACGCTGGCGCATGCCACCGGACAGAACATCCGGGTAGGACGCGCCGTACCCGCCGAGTCCGGCACGCTCAAGCCATTCACGGGCGGCTGCCTTGTCCACCTTGCCGGTGATTTCCTGTACGAGCACGACATTGTCTTCAATCGTCCGCCATGGCAGCAGTGAGTCCTGCTGGGGGAGGTAGCTGATATGGCCGCGTTGTCCGTTGACACGCTCCCCTTCGATGAAGATGTCCCCCTGATCCGGCTTGAACAGACCGCCGATCAGATTGAAGATTGTACTCTTGCCGCTGCCCGATGGTCCAAGCAGCGTAACGAATTCACCTTCTGCGACACTCAATGACAGGTCATCCAGTACATGGACATTGTTCTGTCCGCCGAATGTATGGGTCAGTCCATCAATCTCCAGTTTATTCACCATCTTTATGCGCCTCCTTCTGATCCGTATCCCACGGAACGAGCCACTTCTCAAGCAGCAGAATAAAACCGAACAGAATGAGGCTGATGGCCATGATGACGAATATGGCAACAAACACCTGATCCGTACGGAAAGCGGAGGATGCCAGCGTCATGAAGACACCGAGACCTTCCTGGGCGCCGAGCCATTCTGCAATGACCGCACCCATCACACTGTAGGTGGCGGAGATCTTCAGCCCCGAAAAGAAGTAGGGCAGTGCACTCGGCCACTCGAGCTTGAAAAATATCTGCCGGCGCGAAGCACCGATCATCTGCATATAATTTTTAAGTGTCGGACTGGTCTGGCGGAAGCCGTCGATCAGCGACACGGCAACCGGAAAGAAGCAGACGAGCGTAATGATCAGGATTTTGGGCAGGTCGCCGAACCCGAACCATAGTACGAGCAGCGGTGCCAGTGCGATGATCGGTATATTCTGCGAGAGCACCATGAGCGGATAGACGCTTTGTCTCACTTGTGGTACGAGGTGCAGCGCTACCGCAAGCAGGATGCCGACGGAGACACCGATGGCGAATCCGCCAAGCGCAATCTGTATGGTCGATAGCGTATGGCCGAGCAGTCTCGGGTAGATTGCGATGCCTTCCTGGATGATCTGTACGGGGCTTGGCAGCATCCAGGCAGGCATATCAAAGAGGCTGACACAAATCTGCCAGATGACCAGTATCAGAAGTATCGCCATGATCGGTGGTCCGAGACGCCATGATGAGAGTCGTCGCATTTCCTATTCCTCCAATTTACTCAGCTCCGGGCAGAAATTCATTCGTAAACGCCGCTTCAACATCGAGTTCAGACTCGATCAGTTCATTTTCATACATCCAGTCGCTGTAGTTCTGCCAGACGTCCTGTGACTGGTGTCCCCAGTACTGTGCATCACTCTGATAGACGTCGACAAGCCACTCCTGGCTCGCTCTGACGAGTTCCGGATCAAGGTCCGGCTCGGCTTCAATCAGGTGTTCTGCGGCTGATTCAGGCTGTTCCATGGCAAACTGGTAGCCTTCCGCCGTCGCTGCAGTGAATGCCTCTACAGTTTCCGGATCACTGTCAATCAGATTCTGATTCGTGATCAGAACCGGTGTATAGAAGTTGAGTGCCTCCGAGTATTCGGTAAAGTCGATCGTATTGAGCGGAAAGTCACGCAGTTCCGCTTCGACGCCCGTCCATCCGTAGTAGATCCACGCAAAGTCGACATCACGCTGTACGGCTGTGAAAAAGTCCGTATCGCCGATGTTCAGTATATCCACTTCACTGATATCGGCATCGTCCGCCTGCATGAGGGAGGCGATCGTCTCTTCCTCGATCGGTGAGCCGTAGCCGCCGTATGTTTGGCCTTCAAGATCGGATGGTGTCTCAAGTCCATGTTCTTCAGGGGAGGCAAGGACGGAAGTGTTATCCTGGATGATCGCAGCCAGGGAGACGATGTCCACGCCCTGAAGACGGGCCTGGGTGACGTTCTCCTGGGCACTGATGCCGAAGTCGCCGTTGCCGGTCGCTACAGTCTGTTCTGCACCCGCTTCACCCGGCAGAACGATATTTACATCGAGTCCACGTTCCTCATAGAACCCTTCCGCCTGTGCGGCATAGATGCCCGTATGGTTTGTATTCGGCGTCCAGTCGAGGACGAACGTAATCTCCTGCAGTGCTTCCGTTTCTGTCGAGCTGCCACTGTCATCACTGCCGCAGGCCGATAGGAACAGGGCAAGAATGATGGGCAATAGAACTTTCTTCATATTGAAACTCCTCTCAAATTAGCGGTGCCCACATCCAGCAATATGAATATGGATATAAAAAAGACACCTTCCGTATCTGGAGGCGCCAAGAACTGCAAGATCATACACTTATGCCGTATATGCTCTACACATTCCCTACGCTGGTATTATCCAGATCAGGTCAAAGGGTCAGGTCTTGCCTTCTCAGCCTTATGAGGCTCCCCTATGTATCATATATTCAATTGATATATCCATTATATCATGCCGCAATCCCAAGTCCAACAGCAGAGGAATAAAATCCGGGACATTCAAAAGACGCCTCCGGAGCACATGAACCGGGAGGCGTCTTCAAAAAGTATTCTACTGCGTGAGATCTCTTTCCATATATACATGCGGGATGCCCGCATCCTGGAACTCATCGGACGAGACGGTGTAGCCGAGCTTCCTGTAGAAGTCGATGGCATGCACCTGGGCACCGAGCTTGGCACGGGTGTAGCCGTTCTCCGACGCATGTGAATGGACAAATGCCATCAGTTCACGACCGAGTCTTCTGCCACGTGCTTCAGGCAGTACAGCCATGCGTTCGATTTTGATCAGCTTGTCATTTTCAGGACGGTATCTGACCGTCCCGACAGGTTCTTCCTCAATCAGCAGTATGTGGGTCGATGCATCTTCATGTTCGTCGACCTCGCGGTCCATCGGTACGTTCTGCTCTTCGACGAAGACACGTTTGCGGATGGCAAGACACTGGTTGTACAGAATATTGTTATCTGCGACTTTGATTTCCATCGAATCCTCCTTACATTGCATTCTTGCGTCTGATGGCGGTGAACTGCCAGAAGATCTTCAGCTGTTCCAGATTCCAGTGGGCAAGACCGAGTGACAGGGCAGGCTTCGTGTTGAACTTCATGCCTTCTGCTTCAGCCGCTGCCAGCGCCAGATACTGGATGTGGGGCTTCAGTGCCTTGAATGGTGCGGACAGCCGTCCGTCCTCCCTGATCCAGTCCATCGGAGAAATCAGCTCGAAAATATTGATGTGGCGGTAGATGTCCGGCATTGCGATGATATAGCATGCCGCATCCACCTCGGGATTCTTCAGGGATTCAGCGAAGTATCCTCTGATGGAGAGGAACATCTCCTTGTGCTCGTGGTTCTGGTAGTAGTACGTATTCTCTATTGCAGACTGGCCGCTGTGCTTGATCTGGTCTTCCAGGTAATCGAACATCTCATTGATATTCGTTTCCTTGTCATAGGTTCTTCTCATCACAATCCGCTCCTAGACTTCATTTTGTGCGCGATCATAGATGTCGTTGTTTCCGGTGCCGCCAAATTCCTCCGTACTTTCTTCGTAGTATTCACCAGGGGCCTGTTCGTTATTATACTGCTCAGTGCTGTCTTCGTAGTTGTACTGTTCGGTACTTTCCTCCTGGATGCCTTCGGAACCGTTGCCGTCCTCAGGGTCCCAGTAGTTGTCCTCTTCAGTTGTTGCACCTTCCTGTGGTATTCCCTGTCCTGCAGGCTCTTTGGTTGTGTCCTCCTGCTGTGGTACACCTTCGCCATCGGGTTCTTCAGAGGACTCGATGTTCTCTTCACCTTCAATGCTATCTTCCGGATTGTTCTCCGGAATGTCGAATCCATCTCCGAGTGTGCTTTCGAAGCCTTCCCTCATGAAGTAGGGCTCTGTTTCAGGTACGAATTCATCAAGATAGTAGTCATCGACATACTGGTAGGGCACGATGTAGTCGGACAACCGGATGTTCATCAGGTCGTATGGTTCAGGTTCTTCCAGCTCAAGTATTTCCCGCAACTTCTTGGAAACCAGATAGAGGTGTTCCTCATTAGCCCAGTAGAAGTAGGCGCCATTGCCCTGGAACCAGAAGTCGTCACCGCGCAGCTGGGTCGTATCAAATTCTATATCATTGAAGGAATAGTAGGCGGCAAGGCTGCGTATCTCCTTACTCGACATGTCATGCTTGGTGTTATCGGCCACCACTTCGATCAGGTCATCCAATTTTGTAAGCGCACCGGTCGTTTTCGCTTTACCGAGTATTTTCTGTACCATCTCAAGCTGGCGCTGCCCACGGCCAAGGTCGGTATCGACACGTCGGCTTCTGACGACCGCCAATGCTTCTTCACCATTCAGTTCCTGTACGCCTGCTTCAAGTTCGATACGGCCCTTATCCAGCTGGTTCGGCTCATTCATATCAAATGGTACATCGAATTCGACGCCACCGAGCGCATCGACCATATCCACAACAGCTGTCATGTTGACGCGGACATAGAAGTCGACAGGCACGTTCAGAAGTGATTCCACTGCGCGCATGGAACCTTCCGGTCCATTTTCCCGATGGGCATGCGTGATCTTGTCGTAGTAGTTGTTCTCCGGGAAGTAGGCCAGTGTATCTCTTGGAATGCTGACCAGCTTCACTTCATCCTGCGTTTTGTCAAATGTCGCGAGAATCATGGTATCGGTACGGAAATCTTCCGAGCTGAGTCCGTCCTTCTCTTTGCGCGATTCACTTTCATCGATGCCGAGAATCAGTACTGTAAAGCTGTCGAGAGACGGATCGATGTCGTCAAGTCTCAGTTCGGACCGGTCGCGATCGGTTGCTTCAAACGAGTCGCTGACACCCTGTTCGAACGAATTGAATAGGTTGTAGATGTATGCGCCAATGACTACCAGCGCAATCACGAGGAAAATCAGCACCCCATAGAAAATTTTTCTTTTCATAATGATCAAGTACCCACTTTTTTATGATTTAGTATGTAATGACAGAATGCCATTCTTTAATTATAATATGAGAGAGTCATAAAATGGAATAGATATGAACAATCCTCACACAAAATTCAAAACTCTATATAATGATATAGAAGATGATCATGTACTACAAGTAATAAATGAATAGCCAAAAGAGGTGCTGTATGAAGAAAGTCACGATGTTTGTATGGAATAATTTCGTCAATGATGCCAGAGTGCTTCGGGAAGCGACTGCGCTGACGGAAGCAGGCTATGAAGTGACAGTCATCGCCAAGAAGGAGATGGACGAACTGCATCTCGCTTCAAGCGAGACTGTGGCACCCCATGTATATGTCAATCGGCCGCTGAAAGTGGAGCTGCCGAAGTTCATCCAGAGAAAAGTAAAATCCACAATACTCACAAAGCATGCGCCGAACATGCTCGAAATGTTCAAGATGATGATGCTCGGACGCCAGAACAATGCAGACATCTATCACTCCCATGATCTGAATACACTGCTCCAGGGTATTGCGAGTGCCAAGCTGAGGCTCAAGCGAAAGCCGCTTATCTACGACTCCCATGAAGTACAGACAAGCCGGACGCACTACTCATTCGATAGAATCTATCGTCTGGAAGGTTTCCTGCTCAAGTTCGTCGACCACGTCATCGTCGAAAACGATACCCGGGCCAACTATCATAAAAGGCTGTACAAGGACAGACCGACACCAGTGCACAACTACTCGGAGTTCTATGATATAGACGCGGTCGAAGCCTATCCGATCAGGGAAGAATATGGCATTGGGAAAGATGTGAAAATTGTCCTTTACCAGGGCGGCATGCAGGAGGGCAGGGGACTGTTCAAGCTGCTCGATGCCTTCAAGGATATAGAAGGCGCGCGTCTCATCATGATCGGCGACGGCAAGGAACGCCTCAATCTGATCGACTACCATAAATGTCTCGAGATGGAGAATAAGGTCATCTTCATCGAGCGTGTGCCATATAAGGAACTCAGACGCTATACGAAATCGGCAGATATCGGCATCCAGTTCCTCGAGAACACCAATTTCAACCACTACTCGGCATCATCCAACAAACTGTTCGAATACATCATGGCCCATGTGCCGGTCATCGGTTCCAAACTGCCGGAGATAGAAGCGGTCATAGAAACGGAGCAGGTCGGTCTTACGGTAGAACCGGAAAGTACCAGAGGGCTCAAGACCACCATCGAAAAGCTGATTGAAAATGATGAGTGGCGACTATCCTTCAAGGAGAACACAAAGAAGGCGAAGTTGAAATACAATTGGAATGAAGAGAAGGGTGTACTGAAACAGGTATATAGAAAAATAGACAGATAAAGAATACCGCTCCTCATCAGAGGAGCGGTATTTGTGTTAGAACGTATGTTTTGTATAGTACTGACCATTGATACCCAGCTGGTTATAGTAATTTTGAAGATTGCGTGCCGTAGCATAGGCCCAGTTTATATCAGTTGCATACTGGTAGGTGCCCGGGCTTGCCGGGTTCCAGCGCATGGAGTGGAGTGTCGTCTGATTGCGGTTGAAGTAGCCGCTTGAGATGAACTGCGCGCCTCCAGTGACTGCTTTTGAAGGTGAATCCCAACCCATGCGCTGTGCATAGCGTGCACCTTCGAGAACAGGGTTGTGGTCATATGCTGCGATGCCATACATATTGTAGTAGAGTGTGCCGTTTTCGGAGATGTTACCATTCTCGTCCAGACGTACACCTTTGGAAAGCTGGCTCGTTCCATTACCTGTTTCATGAAGTGCATGAGAAATGAGATAGACTTCATTGACACCATATTGCGCTGCTGCTCTGACAAATGCCAGACCTTGGTTATCGAGGATACCCTTGCCATCAAGCAGTTTATTGTTGAGTTCTGTACTTGAAATGTTTTGAGCACGATTCAGATCCAGGAATGTATAGTTCCAAGTATCGGAATTCTGGTTTGAGGTATCAAGGTAATTTCTGACCTCATCACGTGTCGCATCTCTCCAACCACCACCGGAGACCCAGATCTGTGGTTTGGCACTCAGACGCATCTGGATGTCGAGTACCTCTTCCAAACTTTTATTATATGGAACTGTATTCACAATATATTCTCCTACACTATCTGCTGATACCCAGCCTGAGTAGCTGCCGATATGCCCATAATAATAAGTATTTCCATCAATTACAACGGACTGTTCCGCTTTGAAGTCATCCCTATTCAGATTAGCAAGCTGACTGACTCTCTGCTTGTATGTGCCATAAGGTACAGCCATCAGATAGCTCTCACCATTGGTGATATGGTAATCGGAGGTATGACGTTTCGGTGTTGCCATCGATTTTAGGCTGATGTCTTCTGCTCTTACATAGCCGACAAAATTATCAGCCACATTGCTGTATACGGAATAGAAATCATGATTGTTGAATCTTACTCTTTCTTTTGTAAACAGTGTACTATTCGTAAACGAGGTGTTCGGCTTACCCTTGATATCATAGATTGAAGTATAAAGACCATTGTCGAGAGTCGCTCCGATACGTCCGGCATGCGTACTGCTTCTACGATCGATTGCGATTTCTTTTTCAGGGGTTACATGCTTATAATGGGCCCACCCGTATTGACCGTTGATTTTTCCGTAGTAGTAGTGAAGGCTGCCGACCTGGACCTGTTTCTCGGCTTCAAAGAGATAGGAGCCGACACTACGATAGGAACCAACTTGCTGTTTATCATCACCAAACGCAGCTGCCAGCAACGGTTTATCAATATTATTTACGATATAGTTCACATTATGGGATTTTGCTTGAGACATGCTGTATATGGATAGATCTTCTGCATTCGCCCATCCGACCGCTTTATTTGTTACAGCATCATAGATGGAATATACAGTATTGTCTTTCCATTCGATTCTTTCCTTTGTATAGAATGTTCTGTCCATATTATTCTGGTTGGCAGTACCATCCACGTCATACGGCAGAACTTTCACTTTCTGTTCTCCACTGGACTTCAACCTGACTGCGCTGCTGTCATTGGTTCTTACGTGGTGTACTTCATCCAGTGGCGTGACATGGGCAAAATGTGCCCAGCCATAGGTTCCGCCTGTCCGTCCATAGTAGTAGTCGAGAGCACCGACCTTGACATGCTTCTGAGCTGTGAATAGGTGGGACCCTGTATTTCTGTAGGAATCGACACGCTGGTTCTTATCACCATAGGCAACCTCAAGAAGATAATTATTCAGGTTATCGACAACGTAGAATTTGACGTGTTTCTTTTCCTGCGTCATGTGATGGGTGGATAGGTCTTCACCATTCATCCATCCGACCAGCTTGCCGTCCTTCGGATTATAGAGCGAGTAGTATTCCTTGCCCCTGAAGGTCACTTTTTCTTTTGTGTTGAAGGTCATGTCATCAAGGTTTCCATTCGTTTTTGCTGAAGTGGCATACGGTGTAGCGTAAACCTTGTTGCTTGAACTACTGCGCGTACGGGCGGCGCTGGAATCCGAGACTCTTTTGTGTTCACCCGCTTCAATTGGTGTAACGTGTGCGTAATGCGCCCAGCCGGTACTGTTGCCGACGGTTCCATAATAGTAGTCAAGTGCGCCGACGGTTACCTTCTTTTGCGCGCTGAAAAGGTATGAACCAATGGAACGGTAGTCCGCAATCTGCTGCTTATCATCGCCGAATGCAACGGAGAGGAGCGGTTTGTCCAGATTGTTGATGATATAGTCCTTTTGATGGCTGACTTCAGCCGATTTGCTATATACATTCATATCGTTCTCTTTCACCCAGCCGACGAAGGCATTATTTTTACTGTCATAGAGCGAATAGAAGTCATTACCGTTATAATTTACGCGTTCTTTTGTGAATAGTGTGTAGTCATCGAACTGGGAACGTGCGGTACCGGTCTTGTCCTTATAAGACTTGTAGATGACCGACTTGCTTGCATCCTTCAGCCTTGCTGCATTAATGCTTTCCACAGGTGTGGTAGCAACGGGTGATGGCGCAGCGAGCACATACTCTTCCAGATCAGATAGTTTGATCCATCCTGATCGACCATCAAACTGTCCGAAAAGGTAGTTGGTATTGCTAATTTTCATAATCTGGTCTGAGACGAACTTCTTGGAGCTGTAATCTTTCAGGCTCACCCTCTGGGTAGGTGTTCCCCAAGGTGTATCGAATAAATAACTATTTGAGTTTTTGACAGAAAATGCTTTCTTATACTCTGTCGGAGCTGTTCGCTCCAGTTTTCTCAAGTCATTTTCGTGCACCCAGCCGACGTAACTGTCTTCAAGGTCGCTCTGCACCAGGTAGTAGTCATCATAGTTGTATGTCGCTTTCCTGGTGACATAGAAAGTCTTATTGGTATGGTCATCTGCAGAAGCTGTCTTGACGTCTGTGACGCTTGCGTACAAGCCTTTGTTTGATCCGTTTATCCTTCCGACATACTTTGCATCGGAAGTAGTGACCGGCATAGTCACTTTAGGTGTTGTTTTCTTGTTGTAGAGGTCTGTATACTTCTCTTCAATGAGCTTTTCTACATCACGGTAGGAGTAGCCAAACTTGCTGAAGTACGTATATGGATCAACGTGATTTGTACCTCCAAGATGGGTGCTTACAGCACTATGAGACCAAAGTGTACCCTTTCCATCCGCTTCAGCACTATCGACTGGCAGTTTATACTTGTACAGCAAATTCGCAATGTAATCGGTGTAGTTGTTAATGGATTTGGCAAAATCATGCGTATTATTGTGTCTGACGAGTTCTACATGTAGAAATCTGGGATTTGCATTCGGTCCAGCACCCCAAGCTAAGTGATCAGTATCAGCGACTTGAATAATGTTGTCCTTATCAACAAACGCGTGCACAAAAGCATTTCTGTAATTTCTGCTCATCCAACTGATTTCCCCATTGATGGTTGAACTATCATTGGCTGTTTCATGAAGTACAACACCTTCAGGTTTACCGATGCCATTCCGATAGTTATACTTCGGCAGGCCTGCAATATGGTTATAGGTGATACGTGGTGCAGTGAAGTTGTTACGATCGATGTAGTCGTTGATGTTTGTAACGGCCTGAGCAAGTGTCATCCGTGATGACGCAGCTGTAGATTGGAAGAAAGATCCGGATGCATCAGGCTCTATATCGTATTGTGCAAGCATGGTAACGAGTTCTTTTTCGAGTGTTTCATCTACAATGATTTCATCTGCATCTTCTTTTAAAGAGACTGCTTCCTCTGAAAGTGGTGCTTCTGCATCAACGTCCATACTTTCCTTGGACGTTTTTTCACTATCTTCCTCTTCAGTTTCATCATCTATTTCTTCTTCTGCCGATTCATCAGACTGAGTTTCCGGGGACGTTTTATCCTCACTGCTTTCCCCAGTATCATCGCTTGCTTCTTCCGCAAGCTCCTCTTCCGAGACATCAGTTACATCTTCCTCATTTTCTTTTGAAAGTGTGTTTTGATCCGATTCAGCATCCTGAACCTTTTCAGTGCTCTCATCACTATTTTCGGTGACCGGAGCCTCAGCTGTGATGTCTTCAGGCTTCTCAGATGTTGTTTCAGGTGCTTCCACCGTTTGTTCCGGCGCAGCTTCTGTTTCCAGGTTTTCTTTGATAACCGGTTCCTCGACTGGAGCAGTCTGTTCCGATTCATCAGGTACTGTATCTGGTTCTTGTGCAACTGTCTCTTCAGTTGATGCTTCTGCTGCAGGCTTCTCTGGTTCCGTGGTAGTTTCCGGTTTTTCTTCTTCGACTGGGACTTCGGCAGTCACTTCTTTCTCATTGCCGGGAGTTACGGCTTCTTCGACGGTGTCTGCAGCTGTCTCTTCGACCGGCGCTTCGACTGTCTCCACATCGGTGCTGGTATTTTCTACTTCTGCACCTTGTTCTGTCTCTTCTGTACCGTCTGATGGCGCGGCATCCTCAGATTCTATATATGTATCCTCTTCTTCAAGGGATTGTATTTCTTCATTTTCTGCAAGGGCGGTTGCTTCTTCAACTGAATCTATATGCTGTTGTGTCGTTTCTTCCTTGGATATTTCTTCAGCCTCGGCGTTCAGTGCTGCACCAAAGAGAGCAGTAGAAATCAATGTAGGAACAATGAGTCTATTTTTATATTTCATCTGTACCTCCTAAAAAGTTTGTTACACTTATATTTTAAATGATTTCTGCAGCGTTAGGTAGAAAGTTTTCCAAATTCATTAAAAAGTAATATAAATGTAATATTGTGGGACGCATTTTGTAATGGGATGACATCCATACTCTAAAAGATTATAATGATACGAGTGGAAATTCATTCGGTTTTAATAGTCGATGCATGAAAGGCATCCGATTTCCGGATGGGATATATGAATGTTAATCATTATAAGCGAAGAAATTGGATTTTAAGCTTATTGAATCGAGGGCTTAGCATGAAGAAAATTTATGACATTATAAGAGAGCAGTGGATACACCGCCACCTGATCTGGCAACTCAGCATCTATCAGATCAAGAGCCAGTATGCTAACCATTATCTGGGTGTATTCTGGAATATACTCCAGCCGGCAATGCAAGTATTGATCTACTATATTGTTTTTGGAATGGGGTTGCGCGGGGTCAGAGGAGATGTCGGTGATATACCATTCATCATCCATCTGATATCAGGGCTCTTCCCATGGCTGTTCCTGTCCCAAGGTATAAACGCAGCATCAAACTCCATCCAAAGCCAGCTGAGTCTGGTTACAAAAATGAAGTTTCCATCCAGTACACTCATATCGATTGCAGTTGTAAATAATATCATCAACCTGCTGATGACAACTGCGATCATTGTCATACTGAGTCTTTGGCATGGCTACTCCGAGCCGGTCCATTATCTCGGTTTCATATACTTCCTGGTAGCGTCGTACAGTTTCATTTTTGCATTTGGTCTTATTATGTCTTCTCTCATCATCATCATTCGGGACATGAAAAATGTGCTGCAGAACATCATTCGCATGTTCTTCTTCCTGACGCCCATCTTCTGGTCTCTCGATGGAGTGCATCCGGTTCTGCAGACGATTACCGCATTCAATCCTTTTGCATACCTCGTCATGAACTACCGGCATTCATTTGTACTGTCTGAAGCGCCACTCTATGGTGACTTCGGAGACCATCTATACTTCTGGTCATTTACACTGCTGCTGCTATACATTGGTGTACACATCCATTACAGATTCAGAAATAAACTCATCGACTACTTATAGGAAAGGTTTGAGAAAATGATGAACGGCCAACTACAGAGCAAGATGGAGAAAATTCTCCAGGATCCCTACGTATTTCAGCTTATTCTGGATGAAGATCCTGAACAGGACATATACAACGAATTCGATATAGATCAGACTCAGCAGCCTTTGGGGATATTCAATCATCGTCTGGTTACTGTTATTTCAGTAAAGTATATGAACGGCACTTTCTTTGTGCTATTCAAGCACGGCGGAGAAATCAGAGGCTGGACAAGCATAAAGAATTCGCATTATGTCTATCCGAAAGTGACAGAGTCTGTGAAAGTTGACCTTGAAACATACACTGCGCATCCATTCAACAGCAAAGTAATGGGTCAGATGGATATGATGACCGAGTTCAGGGATCGTCTGCTTGCTTCGAAATCCTATGTCGAAGTCGATGGCACCAAACTCGAGATGCTGTTTGTAAAAGGGAATCTGCGTGGTCTGGTACACAGCAGGGAGCTTCAGAAGGGCAGAAACATGAATGATACCTGCATCGTCCAATCGGATGCCCCCCGCTTCAGGGATTCCAATTTTGCGATTGAGCTTCCGGTAAGGGAAGAGGACTTCGAAGCGAAGATTGTTCTTTATTTTCCGGATCTCAAACTCATAAAACTCCAGCATGGTTCGCTCGTATCCTGGATGCATGAAGCTGATGTTGACTACGATTTCAGCCAGGTCGGCGACGAGCCTCCGGTGGTTCAGGAGGATGTACACCAGTACTACACCGATGAACGCCAGAAAGTCAAAGCGATCATCGACGGGCTTCTGAGAAGACAGATAAGGTTGGAGCAGGATGCGGATAATGCGAAGGCGCGTCTGCAGCGCATTGAAACTCTTTATAAAAATCTGAGGGAATCCAAGCTTGGGAAGATACAGGTTAAGCTCTGGGAACGTCGAAAAAGGAGGGCGAAGTAATGTCTGAGTTCAAGAAGGAGAACCAGGAAATGGTCGACTCGAACAAAGAGGTTCAGAGTCTGAGCGAAATGAACAAGTCGGAACGTCTGAAATATTATACGAAACTTCTCGATCAGGATTATCTGAGAGCTATAGAGCATCTGAGCAATGAAAAAATGTATAATACGCGCCATAATTATTATGAGAAGTTTGATCAGGATGGCAAAGTGGAATTTTTGAATGAAATTGCTCCCTATTTCAATAATCTAAGCAAAAGTAATGGCTCCCGCTACTTCGATAAGCTGAAACTCGACATCGGGATAATCTGTGATGAGTTTCTATACCATTCCTATAAAGATGTCGCCAACTTCCATTACATCAATTCAGAAGGCGGTGGCCTGAGCAAATCTTTGGATTTCATTATTGTCGCATCGACATGGAGAGGCCTTGACGAAAGCTGGGAGCAGGTGGCTTCCCCTAGAAGCGGAAAGCGCCAGCGTCTCATGGAACTGATCCAGCATGCGAAGGATCTCGGCATCCCGGTCGCCTTCTATTCGAAGGAGGATCCCGTAAACTACGACCTATTCAAAGATATTGCCAGGGAATGTGATGTCGTGTATACGTCTGCAGAAGAGATGGTGGATGAGTACAAGAGCTACTGCGACAATGACAAGGTCCATGTCATGGAGTTCGGAGTCAATCCTGAATATCATAATCCTGTGGGATCCCGCTCTCGAATGGCTGAAGAGCATAAGGATCATGTCATATTCGCCGGCAGCTGGACGAAGAAATATCCGGTCAGAAACAAGGAATCGTCACAGATGTTTGATGGGACAAAGGAAAGCGGCTACGATCTGACGATCATTGATAGGAATCTGCATCTGAAACGGACACGCTATCAGTTCCCTTCACGCTATATTGAAAATCTGACCTATCCGATGCAGCACGAAGATCTGATGAACACCCATCGTCTTTTCCGCTGGGCCATCAACGTCAACTCCGTCAAATACTCAGAAACGATGTTTGCAAACCGGGTATACGAACTGCAGGCAATGGGCAACCTCATGCTGACAAACTACAGCATGGGCGTGAACAATAAGTTTCCGCATCTATTCATGGTCAATCTTAAAGAGGATGTCATGCCGATGCTTAGAAACCATACGGAAGCGGCCTATGAAGATATCAGAGCAAAAGGTATTCGCCAGGTGATGCTGAATGATACTGCATACCATCGTATCGGACAGTACGCACGAAATTTCGGTATAGGCACACAGTTGAATGCTAAAGAAATACTGGTTGTAGTTGATGAGATATCGGATCTTGCACAAGAGAACTTCAATAGGCAGATGTATGCAAACAGGACACTGATGAAAAAGGCGGATGTTACATCCGAAGTGTTGAAACTGTATGATTTTATAACATACTTCAGTGATGAATATATCTATGAGGAGTATCATCTGGAGGATCTGCTTGCAGGTTTTGTATATACTGATGTTGATTTCATTACCAAGACTGGAACAGATGTGCATGACTATACCGGCACAGTGAGTGATAAATTCCTGACCATGTTCGATGCTGATCTAATGGATGAAAGACTGGAGCCTGCCGGAAAGACGGGCTATGCAATTCCGATGACAGAAGTGATGAAAGAGTATCCGAAATCGGAGAATGTGTCAGAAAAACTGCTTTCAGTCATAGTGCCGATTCATAACAATGGACGCTATCTGGAAGACAAATGCTACCGTAGCCTGACAAGAGCATCGATTTTCGACAAGATGGAGATCATTTTCATCAATGATGGAAGTACGGATGAAGAAACCATCAAGATCATCGATAGATTGCGCCGACGGAATCCGGATATCCGCTATTTCGCTTTTGAAGAAGGTTCAGGCAGTGCCTCCCGTCCACGAAACAAAGGGGCAGAAATGGTGTCGACAAAGTATATGACATATCTTGACCCTGACAATGAAGCTTCAGGAGAGGGGTATGCCGATCTGCTCGATAAGTTGCTTGAACATGAAGAGCTTGATATGGTGGTTGGCAATATCATCAAAGAAGATAACCACAGAAAAGCCAGTTTCCGCTACTCAAGTACTGTCAGAAAATATAATGAAGATCAGAACTACATCGATAACACACATAAATTCATGAAACATAGTGGTTTAAGAGCACAGAGCATCCAGGCAGTCATCATCAAAACCGAAGTGGTCCAGAAAAACGACATCAGAATGGTTGAGGGCGCGGCTGGACAGGATACGATGTTCTTCCAGGAACTCATGCTGCATTCCAATAAGGCTATGGCGGTAGATACATTTGTACACATGTATTATGCAGCTGTCAGTGGCTCGGTTACGAATACGATAGGGAAGAAGTTTTTCGATAAGTACTATCGACTCGAGATAGAGCGCATTCCATTCCTGAAAAAGCACAATCTGCTTGAGACATACATGCAGGAACGCTTCAACTTCTATGTCAAAGGCTGGTACATTGTACGTCTCGACCGCATAAAGCCTGAGGAACGGCATGAAGCGGTTACACGTTTCCTTGATATCTACAGCCTTTACGATAGCTATGCAAGACCAGGAAGTGAAGAACTTGATGAAACCATTCGGCAGCTGAAGAACGAGGTTGGATATAGCGGTTGATAAGTGCAGTAATCAAGGACAGTTTAGACTTTATAGGATTTCCTATAAAGTCTAAACTGTTTATAAACCAAATCAGTATGATAAGTCGGGTGAGAGAGATTGGAAATAAAAAAGCAATACCGTCCCGAAATAGAGGGACTCAGAATAATAGCCGCACTTCTGGTGGCAATCTATCATATATGGATGATGCGTGTCTCAGGAGGGGTGGACGTATTTTTTGTCGTTTCAGGGTTTCTGATAACAACGTCCCTTCTGTCGAAGTATGCTAGAGATGGATACGTCAAATTTTCCACGTTCATTCTTGGTCTTTTGAAACGTCTGCTGCCAAACGCACTGATGGTTCTCATTTTTGTTACAGTAGCAGGGTATTTCATTCTGCCTGAAGTCAGGCATTTTGATACAATGAAGGAAATCATTGCATCCCTCTTCTATTATGAAAACTGGCAACTGGCTGTCATAGGTACGGATTACCTCGATCAGACCAACGAAAAAAGTCCTGTACAGCACTTCTGGGCGATGTCCATCCAGGGACAGTTCTATGTCATATGGTTTCTGATTGTTTCTTTGACCATACTCATATTCAATAAGACGAAGTTTGCTTTCAAGAAAATATTCTTCACGATACTGGCAGTGCTGTTTGCAACATCACTTGCGTATTCAATCTATCTTACTGCAGTGAACCAGCCATGGGCCTATTTCGATACAAGGACACGCGTGTGGGAATTTGCAGTTGGTGGCCTGTTGATGCTGTTCATTTTCAAGATCAGACTACCGGGCATCATAAGCACAATGATGGGCTGGATAGGTCTTGTAGGGTTGATCAGTACAGGGCTGCTGCTCGATGTCGAAGGCAGCTTCCCGAGCTATGTGGCACTATGGCCGGTCATGGCGGCTGTCTTTGTCATGCTGGCTGGTCAGAATCCGACCAGATTCGGTGTAGAGAAGTTCCTCGGCAGCCGTGCAATGGTCAAGCTTGGTGGATTGAGCTACGGACTCTATTTGTGGCACTGGCCGCTGCTCAGTTTCTATTATGTTATATTTAACACCAAGGATGTCAGTGTCATTCACGGAATCGCAATCATCCTGCTGGCACTCGGTCTAAGCTTCCTGTCGACTAATCTGATCGAAAACCCGATCAACAGATACATCTCCAAAAACAATTTTACATTAAAAGCCTTCAGGCCGATATTTGCACTCGTCGTCACACTGGTCATTGCTGTCGGTGCATGGTTCGGCATCAGTCAGTACCAGTCCTCTGCAACCGCAAATCTTGCGGGCAGTAGTGAATACCCTGGCGTCATGGTCAATGTCGAAGGGTTCGACCAGACTTCATTCGAAGAGAAGGATCCGATACCAGCAATGTCCGAAGTGAAGGAAGACAAAGAGGAATCCTATACGAATGGATGCCAGCAGGGCATTGATGAAGCGGAAGTGGAACTCTGTGAATACGGTGATGTCGAAAATCCTGAATATATAGTAGCAGTTGTGGGTGGCTCAAAATCCACACACTGGACTTCTCCGGTGAAAGTCTTTGCTGAAGAAGATAATATCAAAGTATTGAATGTGACGAAAAGTGGATGCCGCTTCTCACTTGATCCGGTCAGTGCAGAAGACTGTAATGAGTGGAACGAGAACGTGGTCCAGAAATTGGTTGAAGCAGATGTGGATGCGGTAATAACACTTGCGGATATTGCGCGTCCGGATGAAACGGAGGTGCCACAAGGGTATCTCGATCAGTTCAACCGTCTAGAGGAGAATGGCATCGAAGTACTCGCTGTCAGGGACACACCATATTTCAATGAAGATATTCCAGAGTGTATCACTGCCAAAGGGGCGGATCATGAGGACTGTTCAGTCCAAACGGATGCCGTCTATCCAACACCATCTGCGTGGGACAAACTTGAAAATCCGCCTGAGAATGTACATTATGTAGACTATCATGAATATTTTTGTGAAGAAGATACTTGTGGACCAATTATCGGTAATGTCATTGGCTATTACGACCATGACCATATGACAAAAACCTTCGCTGAAAGTTTCGCACCGATATTGAGAGAAGATCTGATGAAAGTACTAGAATCCTGATAGGTGATAAAATGAAAAAAGTGACGATGTTTGTATGGAATCATTTCACGAACGATGCACGTGTCATGAGGGAAGGCGTGACTCTCAGTGAACACGGCTACGATGTTAATCTTATAGCGATTGAGAATAAGAAGGACTTGCGTGCAAAAGCTTTTGAGGTGGTCAATGATCACTTTCGGGTTCATCGCGTACCGATGTACCCTTGGCTGCTGGAACTCTACCAGAACAATAGGAAAGAGTTTGTCATCAGTGTGGCTGGAATAACGACGATTGTCGCTCCAGCCCTTTTTTATAAATCCTGGCTACTGATGTCCGCCTATTTCATTTTCCTCGGTGCCGCATATGGTGCGGTGAAGAATAATAGCACAAGACGCAATATGATCAAACTTGCCAGAAGTATCAGAATGATCATTGAAGGATATCGCCAGAATGCGGATATATATCATTCGCATGATCTCAACACCCTTACCCAGGGGGTAATCTGTTCGAAGATGAGGTTAAAACGCAGGAAACTGGTCTACGATTCACATGAAGTGCAGACCGATCGCACCGGTTATAATCCAAAGACGATTGCCAGATGGGAAGGCGCACTCCTACCATTCGTCGATGAGACGATAGTTGAGAATCATACAAGAGCAGAAAAACATGAAGCACTGTACGGCTACTATCCGCACACGCTATACAACTACTCGGAACTGTTTGATATCGAGAGGAAACCGAAAGCAGACCTCCATGATGCACTCGACCTTCCCGAAGAAGAAAAGATACTGCTCTATCAAGGAGGCGTCCAACCGGGTAGAGGTCTTGAACTGCTTATCCAGGCCATGCCCATGATAGAGGAAGGTACGCTCGTATTTCTAGGTGATGGCAGGCAGAAGACAGAACTTGAAAAAATGGTGACGGAAATGGATCTCGGTGATCGCATCAAATTTGTACCGAAAGTACATCTTTCCGAACTTCCATCTTATACTCGCAATGCCTATCTTGGTTTCCAGGTATTGCAGAACATCAATTATAACCATTATTCGGCATCATCCAATAAGCTGTTCGAATACATGATGGCCCATGTGCCTGTGGTGAGCTGTGATTTTCCTGAAATCAGAAGTGTAGTCGAAGGTGAGCAGGTGGGACTCGCAATAGATGCAAGCAAACCATCAGCCATTGCCGATGCGGTCAACATGATGGTTCGCGACGAAGCCATGCGGGAGAGATTCAGCGATAATTGTAAAAAAGCGAAATACACGTATAATTGGGATGTTGAAAAAGATAAGCTTCTTCAGGTTTATAAAGAACTCTAGCTGTATGAAGGAAGGTCTTATAGATGACTTATAAAGTCAAAGTTGAAAATGTATCGAAAGTCTATGATCTGAACCGCAGTAAAGTAGCTAAGCTTCTGTCGCTATTCACTATGGGACATTTCTATAAAGAAAAACCTTACTATGCCTTGCGTGATATCAATTTTGAGGTCCAGAGCGGAGATTCCGTTGGAATCATCGGATTGAACGGGTCCGGAAAATCAACATTGTCCGATCTGCTTGGGCAGGTTACAGTAGCAACTACCGGCAAGGTTCGTATCAATGGGAAAAGTTCCCTGATTGCCATCAATGCCGGTTTGAACAATGACCTGACCGGTGAAGAGAATATACGAATGAAATGCCTGATGCACGGAATGAGTGAAGAAACGATTGATGCACGCTATCAGGATATCGTTGATTTCAGCGAACTGGGAGAAGAATTCATCAAGCAGCCGATAAAATCATATTCGAGTGGTATGCGCTCAAGACTCGGATTCTCGATAGCCATCCATACGGATCCGGATGTACTGATTGTCGATGAAGCTCTATCGGTCGGGGATGAGACATTCTCCAACAAGTGTATCGAGCGCATGAAACAGTTCCAGGCTGACGGCAAGACGATATTCTTCGTCTCCCACTCGGCAGCCCAAATCTCAAAGATGTGCAATAAGGCTCTCTGGATTCACTATGGGGAAATAGAGGACTATGGCGAAGCGGCGCCGATCATCAGCAAGTACGTCAAGTTCATCCGTGAATTCAAGGACATGACAAAAGAAGAGCAGCTTGCATACAAGTCCGAGATGACCAGAAAGCAGCAGGAGCAGGGTGAGCAGATGGAAGTGAAAAAATACAGAAGACCCTTCTATCGTTATATTCCTGCAATTTCGGTTCTCGGCTTGTTCGTCTACAGTGTGCTGCACCAGCTGAACATATTCTAATTGCGACGCAAAGGGGATGATATTATGAATCGTGAGTTTCAAAGTAAGCCATTTATCTTATCAAAAAGAGCACTCGTAAATGTACAGAATGATTTTGATCACGTGGAAGCACTGTCGTCCGCCCATCTCTACTACGATGATAAGACAGAGGTGACTGACAGCAGCAATCATGGTATCAGAATACTTCTCATCGGATATATACTGGATATAACTGATGGCAATAGATCCAGTTCTGAAATTCTGACAGAGCTCTGTCAGCTTTACCAGTCTGAGAACAAAGAATCATTCTATGAAAAACTGGATTTCCTCAATGGCCGTTATATACTCATTGCAGATGATGGGTCTGATACTGTGCTGTTCACTGACGCAACCTGCCTCCGACCAGTATTCTATTGGAACAAGGAAATATTGGGTTCACATGAGGTACTGGTGAGGGAAGTTGTAGAAGGAGAGAATAACATCGAACTCTCAGTACAAAAATTTAAAATGAATGGCTTCCTTGATTATACTTCCACACAATCCGTATACAAAATGAATCCGAATGTGTTCTACTCCGCAGTCGGAATGCAGTTCATACGCTACTACCCGAGAGCCCAGAGCAAAGTGTCAGAAGTCGATGAGATTGTGGCAAAGACGATAGACTTCTACCAGCCACAAGTGGAATGGCTGAATCGCAATTATCCGCTTATCTACCAGTCATTGACAGGTGGCTATGATTCCAAAATATCACTAGCCATCACTAAACCGACAATGAACAAGGTGCAATATTTCACCTATATGATTGATCTGGAGAATACACCTGATTCCCAGTTCAGCAGAATCTATAGGAAGGACAAGGACCTTGTGGACCGTCTTGTGTATAATCTCAACATTGATGATAATCACACTTACTACTATTTCAATGAGTACCCCCTGCCTAAGGATTATGAAAAGACAATCAGCCGCAATACTTCATCTTCCCACTCCTATGTGCTGAGCCACCTGACACATCGTGAGTTCGAGAAAAATAGCATTCATGTCAAATCAACAATATACGAGATTGCCAAATTGCCATTCAGTGCCAATCATATCAATGCACAGACAGATGAGGAACTGCTTAATGTTATTGTCAATTGGGCACCGAAAACTTTGAGGAAAGAACCTGAAAAGCTTCTGGATATGTATCGAAGTTTCGCAGAAAGAGTGGATATGGAACAGGTCGCGTTATATGGTTATAACCTGCCGGTCATGCTGTATTGGGAAACACGGATGGGCAACTGGCATAGCAACATTACTCAGGAAACAGATAACGTTCTGGAGACCTTTGTGTTTGTAAACAACCGTCATATGCTGAACCAGTTCATGTATCTGGACACCCAGGCAAGAAAGAATAGAACATATTTTGATAAAGTGGTTTCAAACAAATGGCCGATATTGAATTATTTCATTCCGAACCGATATGAAACGCTTGAGGATAGAATCGCAATGCAGGCGAATGACGGAGCGTCGCAGACTAGAGGCTCTGCATCCCGTGCCAGGGTCGAACTGACCCATTACGGGATCAATGTCAGGGACATCAGCAACCTTGAAGTGGCAGCACAAGCTGATCATATTGAAATAAGACCCCTTCAGGGGACGAAGCTGAAGGATGAGGAGATTACTCTGACACTGGCCAATAATGATGAATCTGACAAACCACTTGTGCTGGAAGGCTACTATAACCACCCCTCAAAGAACATCTTCATAGCGCTGAATGGCGAAAAGTTCTCGATCAATGACTACCATGAAGGGAAAAACGTGACGTTGAAGGCCGGAGAGGAAATGAAGATATCCTATCATTATGCAAAGAATTTTGACCGTTCCTCGTGGTATAAAGCAGGTATGCTGACAATCAGATAAAGAATGTGATGGATATGGTAAAGAGTAGAATAGTGGCAGTCGAAAGTGCTGCGCTGACAACTGTAAAGCTGCCGTTCAATCGATAGATGCGTCTTGAAGTAATTAATGAAGACAGGACGTATCATTTCCTTCTATGCCTCAGAAAACGAACGGACCATATGCTTGTCATATCGAATGATGCCATCAACCTGGAAAAGAAACGTCCGCCGGTCTTCATGGGAAGCACCTGGACGGATAGTCTTCGAGGATCGCTGATTTTCATCGATGACCCGACATTGCATGGTACCGGCCTGAGGTTCGGGTGTGGGCAGGGCACAAATTATCCCTCATGTTTATGGCAGTCTTGATAGGGGAAGGGTGGTTGAGCAGTATGGATACTGTCTGTCGGTTACAGAGACATTCAGACACTATCGCGATGCGCGCGGATCCACTATTTTCAAAGTACACTCTGTCCCCACGATATGAGAAGCCATCTGGATCCTCTCATGAAATAGATGGGACAGAGTGGGCTGGATATGTCGAAACTATATGTCCATTACTATTTTGATGCCGAAGCCAGACGTGCCCCCTTTCAAAAGCGGGCATGGAACGCATGCTGAAGGATGTGCTCGATGAAGACTTCGACTATCGTATATAGATTCTGCTGATGGTGTGGATTTGAAAACCCCG
Source organism: Salinicoccus hispanicus (assembly GCF_009831115.1). GTDB lineage: Bacteria > Bacillota > Bacilli > Staphylococcales > Salinicoccaceae > Salinicoccus > Salinicoccus hispanicus. The sequence goes on from NZ_WUUK01000002.1 coordinate 339,513, forward strand.
TGTAATTTGCTATAATATTTAATGATATTAACAAACACTGGAAAGAGAAGAGGATTCTAATATGAAACTAACGACAGTAGGTTTAGGATACATCGGCTTGCCGACATCCATCATGTTTGCGAAGCATGGTGTGGAAGTGGTCGGCGTGGATATCAAACAGGAAGCAGTGGATATGCTGAATGGTGGTCAGATCCACATTGAGGAGCCGGGCCTACAGGAAGCTTTGGAGGAAGTGCTTGAACAGGGAACCTTTAAAGCATCCATAAAACCGGAGGAAGCGGATGTCTATATCATCGCTGTACCGACTCCGAATAATGATGATGAATTCAAATCATGTGACATTTCAATTGTCATGTCCGGCGTGAAGAGCATTGTGCCGATTCTTAAAAAAGGGGATACGGTCATTGTCGAATCTACGATTGCACCGAGAACAATGGACGACCATGTTGCCCCTTATCTCGAGGAACAGGGCTTCACCATCGGTGAAGACATTTTTGTGGTCCACTGTCCGGAACGTGTACTGCCGGGCAAGATCATGGAAGAGCTCATCTACAACAACCGCATCATCGGCGGCATGACACCAGCGTGTGTCGAGGCGGGCAAGAAGGTCTACGGTACTTTCGTCAAAGGTGAGATGATCGAGACTAATGCCAAGACTGCTGAAATGTCCAAGCTGATGGAGAACACATACAGGGATGTCAACATCGCGCTTGCGAATGAACTGGCGAAGATCTGTAACCATCTCGACATCAATGTTCACGAAGTCATCGAAATGGCGAACAAGCACCCACGTGTCAACCTGCATACGCCAGGACCGGGTGTCGGTGGACACTGTCTCGCAGTCGATCCATATTTCATCATCGCAGAAGCACCGGATAAGTCCCCGCTCATCCAGCAGGCAAGGGAGATCAACAATTCCATGCCGGCATATGTTGTGGACTATACGAAAGAGATTCTTTCCAGAATGGATGGGAAAAAGGTGACCGTATTCGGTCTGACCTACAAGGGAGATGTGGATGATATCCGTGAATCCCCGGCATTCGACATCTACGAGCTGCTCAGAAAAGAAGAAGATCTCGAAGTAGTTGCCTATGATCCGCACGTCAAGATGGACTGGGTAGAGAAAGATGTGAAGAAAGCAGTTGCAGACAGTTCGCTGGTCCTCGTTCTGAGTGACCATAGCCAGTTCAAGAATATGTCCGACTCGGACTTCACCACAATGAAGAACAAGTATATCTTCGATACGAAGAACGTCATGAAGAACGACTTCCAGGAAGTTGAATACTACAACTACGGCAACATTCAAAAACTTTAATGACTCAAGGAGAAGCAACGCTTCTCCTTTTTTAAAATAAATTTAGCAACAGGGATGATGCAATCATGCTGGATAAATTCAAAAATGATATTAAAAAACACGAACACTATTACCGGGGGAAGAACCACAGGATAGACTACCTCCAATATAACCAGGCAGACAGCAACCATCTAATCGTTGTGCTCTCCGGCTTCAATGGCAAGGAAACACATGGCGCTCCGGCCAAGTACAACTATATGCGAACGCTGAATGATATACATATCAATAAGCTGTTCATTAAAGATTCGGTGGATAATGTTCCTGTGTATTATATGGGAACAGAGGGCAGCACCAGCTATCTTGATGATGTCTGCGCACTGATTGAAGAGAAGCTTGAAGAGATGAAAGTTGCCAAAGAACAGCTGATCATCTCAGGATCATCAAAGGGAGGGACCGGCGCACTACTTATTGGTCTCACTCTGGGCGCTGGCCATATCATCGCGGGTGCCAGTCAACTCAATGTAGGCACCTACTTGAGTACTTTGAACGAAAAGCTCAAAGAAATGCTGTTTACCCAGATCATCGGACACAACAATGCTGATGCACCAGAAATATTGGACCGGAAGTTCCGGGAGAGACTGCTTGTCAAAGAGACACGCAGCCAGTTCTATTTCCATGGGGGCAACAGGGATCTGCATTATAGCCAGCATATGGTCCCAATGCTCAGACACTTCGACGCACATGGGATACTATATGAACTTGATCTCAGAGGATACGAGGGTCATGAGAACGTCAAATACTATTTTCCTGACTATTTTGAACGTACTGTCAAAGGCATCACTGCGCGTACCTTCATCGAGCGGCCGAAAGTTACTGCTAGAGGGGAAGAAACAGAAATAGATGTGAAGATAAACAACACCACCGACAATACAGACTGGGCGATCTATGTATACAAGAAGGACAAAAAGATCGTCAAGATCATGTATAACACTGATAGGAAGCATACAGTGCCAGTCAGATATGAAGATATCCGATCTGTTAAAGTGTTCCTTCGTGTCAATGGAGAGAAGAAACAGGTAGAAGACTATATTCTATAGTAAAAGCGCAGCTTATAGAAGCTGCGCTTTTTTTCTATTCGATAATATTCATGATATCTTCTCTCAACACCGGCCCCATTGTTGTTGAATAGGTGTTATTGATATGCCCCCCATCATAGTAGACCAGAACATTTCCGATAACCGGTTCATACTCATCATCGACCTTGAAGTATTCTGTATAATCCACGGGATGAACATTCGGAGATTTGTTTTCAACAAGTGACCAAGGCATGGTTTCACTGATCGGTTCAATGCTGAGCATTTCCTCTTTGGTCGCTTCATAACCATACTGCTCGAGGTATTCAGGTATATTGAACCCAAAACGTTGATTGTCCCGTATGGCGAGGACAGGGATACCGACGTCGTCACCAATCTTGTTAAGCTGTTCCCGCATGCCTTCAGGCACTTCTGCGTAATCGGCAAGGCCGATATCGGCAGTGGCAACAACCAGATCTATTTGACTGCTGTTCTCCCTCAAGTACTCGATTGCGTTTTCATTCCACTGCTGCTGAGGGCCGTCCGGATGGGCAGTTGAGAAGCGGCTGCCGATCTGGGTCATATTGATGATTCTGACGTTCTCCTCTTCGGCGAACTGCTGTAATGCGCCAAGCCAGTGAGCAGAGTGGGAACTTCCAGCAAGGACGACGGTGTGTTCATAACCTTCCTGAACACCGTACATTTCTGTAATCAATGTGCCATTAGTGCTTGTCTGATTCACTTTGTCTTCGTAGGAATCGGCCAGGTCTTCCATGGCTTGGGCGGGTGCAGGAATATAATCTGTTTCTTCGTCATCGGCAACCATGTTCTCCTTGATCATTATCGCACCGGGATGTTCACTTATATCCAAGTCACCATCAAACGATGGCAGGCTTGCCTCATATTGATGATATAGGCTGAATGCAATGGTCAAGTTTATGACCAGTCCGGCTGCAAGCAGACCGAGTGGCCGGAAACCGATCTGCATGGACCGGATTGGCTTCTCTATGAAGCGTGTCACTAGCCATGACAGCAGGAAGGAAAGGATGATGATGCTTACGCCAACCCATATGCTTGGAACGTTTTCGTTATGAAACTGATAGAAAGATAGCAGTACCCAATGCCATAGATAGAGGCCGAAGGCGAGTCCGCCTGCCTTCATCATCCATGGTCTGGCGAGGAAGGACTTTACGCCGTATTTCGTATCCAGGTTGCCTGACAGCAGTATGACTACGGCACAGAGCATCGGCCATAGGGCAATGTAACCCGGGAACATGGACGAGACATCAAAGAGGATGCCTGTCAGAATCAGGCCGATCAGGCCAAGCCAGCCGAGGATATCACCGAGTATACCGGGTATTGAGATTCTCGAAAGGTTGACGGCTAAAAGACCGCCGAGTGAAAATTCTCATACTCTCGTACTGACGTCAAAATAGGCCCACGGCTGATTGACTTCAGTCAGGTATATCGAATAGCCGAGAGAGAGGATGAACATCAGTCCGAGCACAGTGTTGATCAGTCTACGACCATTTCGTTTCATCTTCCGCTTCAATATGAAGAAAATGAATGAGAAGACAACGAACCAGATCAGGTAGAACTGTCTCTGGATGGACATCGCCCAGAAGTGTTCCAGGGGTGTCTTCATCTGCTCCCGATCCAGATAGTCGGTACTGGACAGGGCAAGCTGCCAATTCTGATAGTAGAGCAGGGAAGCAATGGTTTCGTTGAAAGTCTTTTCAAGTATTGTTCTTGGCAAGAAGAATATACTCAGTACAATGATGGTCAGTACGACGGTCAGAACCGAAGGCAGGAGGCGTTTCAAAAGATTGGATATGTAGGGGAAGAATTTAAATTCTCCAGTCTTGTTGTAGCGGGAAATTATAGATGTGGTAATCAGGAAACCTGAAATGACGAAAAAAACGTCTACACCACCAGATATACGTCCGAACCATATATGGTAGATCGCAACCAGCAACGCAGCAATGATACGTAATCCTTCAATCTCAGGACGGAATCTTTTCTCTAAATCTATGATTTTATACATGAAAGCGTCTCCTGTTTTGAATTTCAATTGTTCATTATACGCCAGTATATGTAATAATCATATAGTATTCCCAAATGAAATACTTTCAAATTTTAGTTGCTTACTTGCACATTATTATATATATTTAAAAAGACATATTACATTTTTCATAATATTTAAAAAATTAAGCAGAAGGACAGCGTGGCAAAAGAGAATTGGATTCTACAAATCAAGGACGCCTGGGTACCCGACCACCCATGATGTAATGGCAGATCGAGTTTTTATAAAACTTTAAAGAGGGTCATATTATGTCAAAATCAAATATGAAGATGTATAGAGAGAAAAAGCAGTTCAGACCAGAAATCGAAGGCTTGCGTATTGTAGCAGCCCTGCTTGTAGCGATTTATCATATATGGATGCAAAGGGTATCCGGCGGTGTGGATGTATTCTTCGTAGTATCCGGTTTTCTCATTACCGCTTCCCTTTTATCGAAAGCAGGGAGAGATGGTACAGTCAATTTCTTCGAATTCATACTGGGACTTGCAAAGCGTCTGCTTCCTGCTGCCTTCACTGTACTGCTTACCGTTGTCATAGCGGGTTATTTCCTGCTTCCTGAAGTTCAATGGAACCAGACGATAAGAGAAGTATTTGCTTCAATTTTCTATTTTGAGAACTGGCAGCTTGCTTTATCGAATACCGATTATCTGGACCAGAGCAATGAAAAGAGTCCTGTACAGCACTTTTGGGCCATGAGCATCCAGGGACAGTTCTATATCATCTGGTTCTTTATCATCATATCCGCGCTTTGGATCAGTCAGAAGTTTACCAGGGATATTAGAAAAACACTATTCATCATTCTGGCGGTTCTGACGGCAGCATCCTTGAGCTATTCGATCTATATTACTGGTTCAAACCAGCCATGGGCCTATTTCGACACTGGAGCGAGAGTATGGGAGTTTGCGCTTGGCGGCATACTGTTCCTAGTCATTACCAGGATCAGGCTCTCGCCCGGGATAAGCAGTGTAGCGGGCTGGGTCGGTTTCATCGCACTTGTCAGCTGCGGCATTCTGCTTGATGTGGGTGGACAGTTCCCCGGATTTATCGCACTCTGGCCCGTACTGGCAGCCGTACTTGTCCTGGCAGCCGGAGAAAATCCGACAAGATTCGGAGTGGAAAAGTTCCTGGGTTCCAGACCCATGTTGAAGCTGGGTGGCTACTCATATGGTCTGTATTTATGGCATTGGCCAATACTGGCATTCTATTATGCACTCATGGAAACAAGGAATGTACCGGTCCTCCATGGCATCCTTATTATTCTGGTATCATTCATGCTATCCTGGGCAGTGACCAATGTGATCGAGAAACCGATCAGAAGCATCAAGGAAAAGAATCGTTATCCTTCCAAGGCAATTGCTGCATTAGTTATTGTGACGGCCCCCGTTTTCATAGCCAACACAGTTTGGAGCAGTTCGATCAAAGATGATGTGGACGAGAGCACGGCAGGGTGGTCGGAGGAGTTTCCAGGAGCGATGGCAGTGGTGAACGGCATGGACATCCCCTATGATGCAAACACCGAATTGCTGCCCAGTCCTGCGAATCTGGATATCAATATGGCAATCACCTACGAAGTTGGGTGTCATCATGAAGATGGTTCGGAAGATTTGCCGGTATGCGAATACGGTGAATTGGAAAATCCGGAATACGAAGTGGTGCTGGTGGGCGGCTCCCATGTTGTCCCTTGGCTGAGCACACTCCAGACCTTCGCAGAAGAAGAAAACATCAAGATATACAACATCACCAAAATAAGCTGCCGTTTCAACGGGGAAGGCATTGGAGAGGAGATGTCGGAGTATTGCCCCGAGTGGAACAAGATGGCCAAAGAGAAGGTCATCGAGCTCCAGCCAGACCTGGTCATCGTGAATACGGATTTAGGGACACCGGCATCTCCAGAAGTCGAGCCTGAGCGGGTTGAACTGTACAGGGAGTTGGAAACCCACGATCTTGAAATATTCGGTATCAGGAATAATCCACGTCCCCTGTTCGATATGAGTATGTGTGCAAATCCTCGGAATATAGACCGGGAAGAGTGTTCCGTTGACGCCCAGGAGTATGTCCCTCAGCCAAGCAAATGGGAGGGAGTAGAGAACAAACCCTCCAATGTCACTGAATATGATTATTCGGAGTATTTCTGTCCGGACGGCAGCTGTCCAGCCATCATCGGAAAGCGGATCGTATACTTTGACGGATTCCATATGTCGAGAAGCTATGCCGAGTCTTTAGGTCCTATCGTCAGGGAGGATCTGATGGATGAGTTGAAGGATACAGGACGTTAAAATTTATTTATCTAACCGAGCCCTGAGGAAGTTTTTATGATAAAAAGCTTTCTCAGGGCCTTTCTTTTTTTCATTTCCCATTGATGTGACAAGTATATGTCCTCGTTATGTTACAATTCTAGTTGCTTGTATAATATTAAAATACTTTAAAGGTGACTCAATGAAAATATTACTTATTACACAAAACTTCTACCCCGAAATTGGTTCGGGTGCAAATAGATTCAAGAATCTGTACATACAGCTGTCAAAAAATCATGATGTCACAGTACTTACCACCCATCCGACATACCCGAATGCCAAAATGTATCAGGACGACAAGTACTGGAATGAACCAAAGATCAATGATTCGAACGATATATTGAGATTAAAAATGCGGAGTAATAAGCAGGGGAAGTCCATGGTCTCACGGATGCTCTATTATCTTGAGCTTTCGTATAAGGTCAGGACCTATGTCCGCCAGTACCAGCATGAGTATGATGTCGTATATGTAACGACACCGAATATATTCATTCCCTGGTCCGCTTTCTTTTTCCAGAAGAAGATCGAATCGACACGTAGAATACTCGAAGTCCGCGATCTGTGGCCGGACAGTGTCCGGGACATTGAGAAGATCAATATTGATAGGATCTATCCAATCTTAAAGTTCATGGAGAAGCGGATGTACCAGAAAGCCGATAATATTATCATCAACAACGAAGGGTTTCGCGCACATATTGCCAGGATGGTGCCATTGAAAAAACAATTATTCATACCGAATGGTTTTACTGAAGATGAGGTCGATTTCAAGTCCGTACCTGAGGAATTCAAAGTCATCTATACTGGCAATATCGGTTTTGCCCAGAGCTATGAGCAACTGATAGATGTGGCCCATCTGCTTGAAGAGCGGCAGATCATATTCAATGTAGTCGGTTATGGTGTCAATGCGCATAAATTCAATGACTACATAAAGAAGCATAAATTCAAATATATCCATACGTACAATGAGAAAAGCCGTGAGGAATGTCTCGATATGATCCGTCGCCACAGCGTACAACTTTCTTTGCTGAAAGAAAGTGATGTTTTCCTGAATGTACTGCCGGGTAAGATTATTGACGGAATTGGTTGTGGGATTCCGGTAGTGACTAATCTCGGAGGCTATACGAACCAGATGATCAACAACTATGAGGTTGGGTTTGCAAAAGAAAAAGCGACAGCTGAAGAAATTGTGAATGCAATAGCGGGAATCAGAAGCAACGCAGAACGAGAAGAGACATACCGTAGAAACTCCAAAGTTCTGCTTGATGAGAAGTTTCTCTGGGAGAATAATATAGAGAAGCTTGAACAACTTCTTGTAAAATAGTAGTAGTACTAAAACAGAGGGCATTGGTAATTTCCAACGCCCTCTGTTTTATGTTTTAAACTATTTCTTTTGATTTAGTTAAGCCCATTTCTAATCTCAGTTATTCTATCGCCACTGTCCAATTGGTCTAGTATATCATTGGAATGTTCTTGGATAGTTCTGGATAAGATAGTAATGAGAATTTCGTTTAGAAAAACTACAATCAAGGATCCGAAACCGGCTACATAATAAGCAGTGGCTCTGGTTGTGTTGATAATGTAGTTATATGCGTCACCACCAACATAAGCATTTCTACTGGTCCCATAATACGATTCACTTTGTTCATAAACAAACAGATGATAAGTACCCATTCCAATAGCTGCAATAAATAATATCAAAAAAAAGTATCTTACGATTTTTAAAAAATATATTTGTTCTTTCATAACAGTCTCCTTTTCATCAATTCATCGAATGAGTGGCTAGTTCCATCTTATCTATACTCGTATTAAGTTGCAGGGTATTATTTGATGTTCTTGCTTCTTCAGCGTCAGTGAGTGCCTCTAAATATTCTTCATAGCTTTCAGTATGGTACCTATGCTCATACTCCATCCTATATGGAATGTGATCAGCAATAAGCTCTATATACATGGAGTGGTTATCTTTTAAAGTTTCTACCAATAAAGGGTAGTCCATAGCACTATAATTTAAAAAATAGTATTGATTATCTTCGCTATGTAGGGATGATTGATAAAAATCAAATGCGACATCTGCAGATTCAGATACTGTTCTTTTTAGTTCAAGTATCTTATCTTCTTTCCTATTTCGTAATGTAGTACTGCTGAGAAGTTCATTTGTACTATTTAATTCCTCCAAAGCATTATAGTAATTCTTCCTTAAGTCTATATCGTTATAAGCGATTTGCAATTGAGATTGATGCTTCTCAATTGTTCCAGGTTGGGTTTGGTAAGCAATCACAATCAATATAACTAAGAGTAAAGATATGATTAGTGTTAAATTTATCGCTTTTTTGGTCATGATTATTCCTTTCTTCTAATCAACAGGTAGATTTTCCAACTCTGTATAGCTCGATATATATATTTGATCATCTTTCTTTACGATCTCATACATTACATAGACCTCATAAACACCATTTGAATTGTCATGTGAATATTCTCGGTATACGTAAGCATTTGCTGAAGTGTCAGACACCTGTTCTACGTTATCTACTAGGACAGAATATGTCATATGATCTGAAAAATATCCACTTTCAAAATTTGAAAGAACAGTATTATATGCTTGCGACCTTTGTTGTATGTAATCTAACGCAATATCATCAATACCATTATAGTAATTTGGGAGATCAAATAAATAATTTGTGATAAAGGTCTCAGTCTCTTGTAAATTGATAGATAGGTCAAAATCTGCTGTATTATCATTTTCTTTGCTATCTAGAACTTCAAAAGAATATTTGACAGCGCACTCCAAGCATCCACTGCCTGGTGCTTGAGGTAATATATTTTCAGCCACTAGACTCTTATAAGCTTCGAATTGTTGGTTCATTGGCACATTTTCGCACTCAGTCAATTGAGACATGATGCATTGCTCAGCATCCGAATAATTACTATCTGTGATTTCTTGAGGAGTTTCTTCAATTGATAATTCATCGTTAATAGAGTTTTCTACTGTGTTTTTCGATACAGTATTCTCATTCGCACTTACCGGTGCTTCTTCATCATAGTCTGAAGGATAGAAATCTGTATTAGTAATCTCAGACTCTCTATTTTCTAGAGCTTCAGCAGTCATTGAAATTGACTTGTCTAATTCCTCTTTTTCATCATTTAGATCACTAACGGATTGGTTGATTTTAGAAACTTCTGTATAAGTGTTAAAAAGAACATAAGCCAGTATAAAAGATAAAACAATAGGTATAACATATAAAGTTTTCAAAATTATCCCTCATAACCGATTAATTTATATTTATTGTAAGTTACAGTATGGATTTAATCAATATGTAAAAAAATGTGAAGGTATCATTAGTTAATAATATAAATGGATTCTTTATTAACATGTTTTTTTAGCATAGAAAAACTTCCTTCAAAGTTATCACTGTTAAGTGTCTATTTTGAAGGAAGTATATCCAATCAGGTACTTTGCAACTTGTTATATAGACTGTAGACTATTCCACAGCGGCTTTTCTCAACGCATCTTCCTGCAGTACGATTCTGTATATATTGAAGAGGTTTCTATTGATCGCTTCTGCATCGAAGAACTGTGAAGCGATCTTGTATGAAAACTCACCTACAGACCTGATTCTCTCCGGATAATCAAATAGATAATCGAGATCACTTTCTATACTGCCAACTTGATAATTCTTAAACTTGTAGCCTGCACCACCGAAGTTGTTATGTACACCCGATTGCCAGTTATCGTGATTGATCAATCCAATGTAATTTTTACTGCCGACTGCGATTACGGGTTTGCCGCACGCCATTCCTTCTATGGCAGATCTGCCAGGCGCGATGATGATATCGCAATCGAGATATGCTTTTTTCAGCTGCTTATCCACCAGCCATCCTTTGAACTCGACCTGATGCTGGCTGTTCTGCAGAAACTGCTTGCATAAGTTTATGAAATCATCCTTGAATGTACCATCACCGACGATATGAATATTCAATTTCATATTCTTCTTATGCCCGATGTGATTGACCGCCAGAAGCATGATATCAATGATGAACTGTTTATCCTGATCAAAACGGGTGATCAACCCAATGTTCAGTTCACTTGAGGATCTATTGTAGAATTTTGGCCTTTTGAAAAGTTTTCTATCGTATCCATTAGGCATGACATAATATTTTTCATGATGTTTTTTAACTTTGCTCTGCAGGTTTGCTTTGATGCCTTCTGATACTGTTATAACTGCGTTCAGTTGATCAATATGCTTTCTCAATTCATCATGCCACATCCCATGATAGGTCTCGATTATAGGAACATTGTGCTTTCTGCCGTACATTAGAGCGGAATGTTTCGAAGGGCCTGGATGGAAATGGATCAGATCAAAATAGACATCTGTATCTTCTATAAGCGCTACAGTATCCTCCGGACTCGAAAAATCTGTAGGTATCGTATTAATCCCCTGGCTTTCCATTCGCTTCTGTAGCAGCCCGGGTTTCAGTACAACATGGACTTCACACTTCTGCTTTTTCATATACAGTGCAGAGGCAAATACGTTTTCATGCAGACCACCCATCGGTGCGTTGAAATAGACTATGTATAACAGTTTCATAACATCCTCCATCAATGATTGTTAGGATATCAATCTGAATCATTATTACCATTAAACTATAAATTCAGAAATGAATAAAGGATTTCCATTAAAAATTATGGAAATTGATGGAAACATTCTATCAGGATAGTTATACTGCTATTTTAATTTTATCTTAAACTGATCTGAGATGTTCTGTAATATATCAGTGGCATCATGGGTATGAGAGAAGTTAATAATAAATTGGTCTTTTGTCTTTTCAGATACTTTTATAATCGTTTCATGCTAAAATGACGTATCAGAAGAATGGGAGAGGTTCAGTTATGGCAAGAATCGACATGCATCGTTCATACTTCACTTACGAAGCACTCTTATTCATCGCGATTTTTACGCTGCTGTTCATTACGACAAATGTCGTCATGATCGACTATCGTGGTATACAAAGTATGGTGTCTTCACAGGATCCATTCATGATTCTGATACTGGGCGCAATTCTTGCCTATCTCTACAAAAACTCCACATTTTCATGGACACCGCTGAGAAAAGCTTTCCTCACTCTGTGGGGACTCTATATCGCCTTCGTATTTTTGAGTATGTTCATCGCCGACCATTTCGTCTTCACTGAAGTTTTGATACTGCTGATGGTGACAGTCATCCTCTTCTATAAAATACCGAAGCAGCTGATCATATACCTGGTGCTCGCTGCACTGATCAGTCTGCCGTCTCTGCTTATCGTCGACTACACGCTCAATGAATCAGGGTCAACATTGGTAATGGTGGTCACTGCGGGTTTCCTGATTGTACCACGAACGAATCGGGCCATGATTCTTTATATGCTACCGTCCTTTCTGCTGCTCAGCCTGATTACGACAAGCCGGACAGCAATGGGGACGTTTCTGTTGCTTGCAGCTTTCCAGCTTGCCTGGATCAACCTGTACCATACACCAAAGAGGCAGAAAAAATACTTCCTTGGCGCAGCAATCGGTGCTGCAGTTGCAAGTTTAATTCTATTTGCAGGACGCATCTATCAGTTCTTCATCGGATCAAGCCTTAGTCTCAACGATGGTTCATTCAGCTGGAATGCTTTAACGTCTATACGCTATGAACTATGGGCGACGGTCTGGCATAATAAACGGTGGTTTGGAGAAGGGCACAGTTACTTCAATTTTTCGGACTTTCCACATGCGCACAATATTCTGTTTGATACACTTGGACGCTACGGCATCATTGCGGTAATTCTGTTCATCCTGGTGCTCGGTGCCATATGGCTCTTGTCCATTACGAAATATACGCTGAGCATCTCCCTGTTCATGACGGCCTATCTATTGATCGGCATGTTCGAATACAACTATCTGTTCATGTTCGTCTACTTTTCACCAATTGTCCTGTTCTTCGTCCTGACGGCCTACATGTTGACGTTGAGGGAAGCACATATGAATACGATAGACATAAAGAAGCGCTGAGAAATTATTCTCAGCGCTTCTTGCGTGATCTGCTTTTATTGTAGCCGATGACTTTGCCGATCTTGTGGATGATCGGGACATGCAGCAGCATGAACTGGCCGGCTTTTACGACACGTATGATGCGTTTCGGCTGTCTGATCAGTCGGTACAGCCATTCGAGCTGGAATCGGATCCAGATGGATGGTGCACGCTTTGCCGTGCCTGACAGAACATCAAAACTGCCCCCGACGCCCATGAATACCCCTTTGTCGAACCGGTCGATGTGATCTCTGATCCAGCCTTCCTGTTTCATCATGCCAAGTGCGACAAGGATGATATCAGGCTTCGCCTCGACGACGGTTCTGACGAATGCTTCATCGTAGAGATCTGCGTAGCCGTGTGATCTGCCTGCGACGATCAATCCTGGATACTTCTCCCGTGCTTTTTCGACCGCTTTTTTATTTGAAGCTTCCTGTGCACCGATGAAGAATACACTATAGCCGTTCTCTGCAGCATGGGCGAGCAGGTGGTGCATGACATCGACACCGCATATCCGTTCATCAATCGGTGTGCCTTGCATCTTGGCCGCATTGATGATGCCGATGCCGTCCGGCAGTACATGGTCGGCAGACTGGACGGTCTCCTTGAATCGGGCATTGTGCCGTGTGGCCATGACAATCTCCGGGTTGGCAGTGACGATGAAGCACTTCTGTGCCTGTGTCAGACATGGATGGATGGTTTCATTGAGAAATACATCCATGGTTGTATTCGTAAAATCGATGTCCATAACTGGGACGCTCCTAAATTGTTCTGTCATACGATCCCCTCTGTTCATAGGAAAATACCGGCCAGAAACCGATTATCCTTTATTGATGATGGGAGACAATGCGCGCGTTTTGTTCATCATGTGTCCCACTGATGACATTGTTACTATGGATCCAGACTTCCGCATCTTCCCCTTTGATGCATCCTCTGTACCATACATTGTTCCCGATCAGTACTGTTTCCGAAGCAGTGAATGAAGCATCCGCATGATCCGCCAGTGATGCATGCACATACTGCCTGTGTCCGCCCCATGGAGCGCTTGATGCATAGCCTCTGCCACGCAGAACGAAGTCCTGATGATCGTAATCGACATGGATATGGACGTGGGAGGTCGTCTCGATGGCTTTGATCCACCCGATGACACCTTCGGTGGCACTGGGCTTTGTGCTGAGCAGGTAATAGTTCTCGAACTGGTAGGTTGCGACCCTTTTAACATAATATACCCGGTTTTTATAATTTTGAGCATCCAGCAGGTTGTCAGTGCTGTCCGGAGTTTCATATATATGTGTAGCGTGCGCTTTCAAGTGGGCGAGTCGGCTGATGGGCTCTACAGTGTATCCGTGCGCAGCGGACAGCTCATCTCCATCATCGAGGATCTTGAGGTTGCCGTACTGCTTATAGTTGTACTCGTTCGGATCCCGGTTCATCACCTGCGCGCGGTAGTCATCGCGTTCTTCCTTCGACATCGCCTGCCACTTCAATAGGAACGATTCGTAGAGGGGCAGGATATCCCGCACTTCACCGAATGCCTTGACCCGGCCGAATTCGAGCCACAGGATCTTGTCGCAGAAACTTTTCATCTGGCTGATGGAATGGCTGACGAAGACCATCGTCTTGCCCTGTTCCTTGAATTCGAGCATCTTTTTGAGACTCTTTTCGGCAAATGCCTTATCGCCGACGGACAGTGCCTCATCGATGATCAGGATGTCCGGGTCGACGTTGACACTGATGGCAAAACCAAGCCTGGACTTCATTCCACTCGAGTAGGACTTGACTGGCTGATCGATAAAGTTTTCCAGTTCCGAGAATGCAATGATGTCAGGTTCGAGTGCCTTGATCTCATTTTTTGAGAAACCGAGCATCAGACATTTAAGTTCAATATTGTCTCGACCAGTAAGCTCATCATTCAGGCCGGAAGCAACCGCAATCAGGGCTGTCTGTCCGTTGACGTGTACTTCACCGCCCGATTCTGGCACAATGCCTGCAATGATGTTTGACAGCGTCGACTTGCCGGAACCGTTGATACCGATGAAACCGACGACATCTCCCTTATCCGCTTCGAAATCGACACCGTTCAGCGCATGAAACGTGCGGCCATGGCTGCGTGGACTGAGCAGGTCCACGATGCGCGCCTTTTGGCTGTCATAGAGCGTGTATTGTTTGGTCAGATTTTTGGTGATGATTGCTTTAGTCATTTATATCCCTCTTATAGGTAGTCGATGAAATTCCGTCTGAACTTGATATGGAGCACTGATCCGATGGCGAGCATCACGGCAATGAGCCCCCAGAAGTAGAGCGTCATCTCCCAGTGGGTGACGAGATACCATTCGGTACCGAAAAATACGGAACGATAGCCTTCGATCAGATAGATCAAAGGGTTCAGCTGCATGATGCGCATTAATGTCGGAAAGTCGGACAGCAGTGACAGCGGCCATAGTACGCCGGAAAGGTATAGTGCCATGCGCAGAAGTGAATTGAGCAGCAGGTGCACGTCCCGGACGAGTGTCGATAGTGTGGAGGTGATCAGTGAAAATGAAAACACCAGCACGTAGGTGCCGAACACGAAGTAGAGCAGCTGGACGTAGTATATGTTGATGTAGTATCCGGCAAACTGGAAGACTATGAACGCAATCACCAGCATGAGGATATGGGTATAGAATTTCGAGAATATCGTAATATTCGGGATCAGGCTGAGCGGGAAGTTCATCTTCGACAGCATCTTCAGCCGCTTGTAGATCGACTTCGATGCCTCGATGCTGCCTTGGAAGAAGAATGTCCATACGACAAAGCCGATGAACAGCCAGAAGAAGAAGGGCACTTCCATCCCGCCCATCTCGATCGGCTCCCGCTGTCTGAGCGTCGCAAATACGAACCAGTAGATCAATATGCTGATCAGCGGTGTGAGGATCTCCCACACGATACCAAGGTAGTTGTTCTGGTTCTTGCTCTTTATGTCATACATGGACAGCCGTCTCACCAGATAGAAGTGGGACAGCTGTTCACGCAATACGATCCATATGGATTTCATCTGTTTTTCACAACCATTCATTCATCGTTGTTGAATTATACAATCTTATCATTTAAATGACAAACAATCTCGTCACAGACGCGCTTTGTGGCGTTACCATCCTCAAGAGCACAGTACTGTGTCCGGAAGGCAGCCGTATCATACTTCTCGTTGAAGTTTGCGGTTTCGGCAGCGTGGATTGCCCCGATGAGTGCATCTGTCGTCTGAACCAGTGGACCGGGAGCTTCCTGCTCGAAGTCGAAATAGAAACCACGCAGCTTGTCCCGGTAGTTGTCGATATCGTAAGTATAGAAGATCATCGGACGCTCGAGGTTGGCATAGTCGAAGAAGACCGATGAATAGTCCGTGATCAGCGTGTCGGAGACGACATAGAGGTCGCGTATATCCTCATACTTTGAGAAGTCGTACAGGAATCCTTCAAATCGGGATAGGTCCAGATTCTCCGCAATCAGATAGTGCAGTCTCAAAATGATGACATAGTCGTCGGACAGCTCACGGTACATCTTCTCCGTATCAAACTGCAGATCGAATTTATACTTTCCCCGCTCATGGTAGGAATCATCCCGCCACGTCGGTGCGTAGAGGATGATCTTCTTATCATCCGGCAGACCGAGGCTTTTCCTGATGTTCTCTCTGGTTGTCTCGTCATTATTTGTAAACAGATGATCGTTCCGGGGATAGCCCGTCTCAAGCACCTCCTTGTCGAACTGGAAGGCCCGTCTGAATATGTCCGTAGAATAGCGGTTCGGCGAGATAAGGTAGTCCCACTTCAACGCTTCCGTTGTAAAGTTCCGTTTGTATCTCTCGGTATCCGTTCCCGGCATATGTACTGTATCGATATCCGTGCCGAGCCGCTTCAATGGTGTGCCGTGCCACGTCTGCAAGTATGTTGTCCCTTTCGGCTTCGGAATCCATAGCGGCAGGCGGCTGTTGGTCACCCACAGCGTTGCCTTGTTCATATAGATCATCCAGCTCGGTGTGAAGCGGGAAACGTAGGGAATGCCGTATTCTTTGAATATGCGCGCATGCTTACGGTCGACACTCCACATCAGCCGGTACTCCGGATACTGGATTGACATGTACTCGTAGATCGCCCGGGGGCTATCGCTGTACTGCTTGCCGAGGAAGCTCTCGAACATGATCAGGCGGTAGTCCTTATGGAATGAACTGCCGAGCATCCGGAATAGTATTTTGTACAATTTTAATGTTGCCATTTTAATGAGCTTCATTTTCACCACACCTGTATTGATATTAATTTGGACATTTATGGTATAATCTTTACATTATCTTTACCATATTAACCATAGCTTAAATAATTATATCATCAACCGGGTATATCGGGGGGCATACCATGAAAAAAGTAATCACCTATGGCACATTCGATCTGATACATATGGGCCATATCAACATACTGCGACGTGCAAAGGCACTTGGCGATCATCTGACAGTGGCAGTATCATCAGATGATTTCAATACACTGAAGCACAAGCAGGCATACTATTCATATGAACAGCGGAAAGAAATACTCGAAGCCATCCGTTTCGTGGATGAAGTGATTCCGGAATGCAGCTGGGATCAGAAGATCGAGGATATCAAAAAGTACGATATCGACCTATTCGTCATGGGCGGTGACTGGGAAGGGGAGTTCGACTTCCTCGAGGACTACTGCGAAGTACGTTACCTGCCAAGGACCAGAGGCATTTCCACGACCAAGACAAAAGAGGATCTGTCACACAGAAATGATTAGGGAAGCAGCCCTCGGACTCTATCTGATTGCTGTACGTCTCATATTCCGCATCTGCAGAATGCTGCCGGTCCAGAATAAGACTGTCATGCTGTCGGCATTCGGTGACAATATCCAGCAGGTGATCAACAAAGTGGTGGACAGGACATCATCGAGAATCATCGTGCTGAAGGAGCCGGGGTGCAGACGCAATTTCCGCAATGTACCCGAACGGTCCGTCATCCCGTTTTCACCGAAACGCATCCGCAATCATGTGGTGGGCATTTACCACCTTGCGACATCCAAAGTGGTGTTTGTGGATTCCTATCACGTCATACTGGCATCATGCGACTTCAGAAAAGAAACGACATGCATCCAGCTGTGGCATGCGAATGGGGCAGTCAAGCTTTTCGGTCTCAGGGACAGGACGATCAAGAACCGATCGGCATCGGCACACAGACGATTCAGAAGTGTCTATAGCCGCTTCCATCAGGTTGCGGTCAGCTCGGATGCCATGGCGGATATATTCAAGTCGGCATTCGGACTCCGGGATGATAATATGCTTAGAACGGGAGTGCCACGGACAGACTTCTTCCATTCGACGGATCGGCTACAGGCTGCAAGAAAGAAGATGCGCAGCAGACTGCCGCAAGTGGAAGGGAAGCAGGTCATCCTGTACGCACCGACGTTCCGGGATGACGATTTTGAAGTATGCACACTGCCGCTCGATGTTGAATCGATGCACGCATCACTCGGTGACGATCATCACCTGCTCATCCATCTGCATCCTGCAGTGGATTTTGAAGGCTTCCATAACACGGGCTTTGCCACCGATGTCTCAAAGGGATATGATATCTTCGAGCTGCTCAGCATTACGGACATTCTGATCACCGACTATTCATCGATTCCGTTCGAGTTCAGTACACTGAAAAAACCGATGATCTTCTATCCATATGACCTCGAGCAGTATGCGCGGGACAGAGGCATCTGGTTCGACTATCCATCCTTTGTCCCTGGACCCGTCGTCCAGAGCACATCAGGTATCATCGATATCATCAAAGAAGACACATTCAATAGGGAAGCAATAGAAGTATTCGATAGAAAATGGAATATGTATGCCGATGGCAGTGCGACACGCCGCCTCGTTGAATCGGTATACTACAAAAGGATGGGAGACTAATCTCCCATCCTTTTTACTTTGTCCATGACAGTTTCATAGATTCGTCTGCGGTTGTTATGATCCCGATATGTGAATATACCGGATAGATCATTATTTTTTGGTCGGAAGCCATTTTTTATATACGTTTCTATGGCATCAACGAGTGCTTCCTCCGTGTGTGCGATATCCCCGATGAATGTTTCTGATACAGGTCTCAGGCTGCCATGCCTGAAGAACCGTTTCGCATCAAAATGATAGTAGGCGACCGGCTTGTTCATCAAGGTGAAGTCGAAGCTGACGCTTGAGAAGTCGGTTATCAGCAGCGCATGCTGAATTAGAAGATCCTGGACGGTCTGCTGGCCGAGGCGGATGAAGCGGATATTGGCACCTAGATCCAGATGATCATGGTTGAAGTACCCTTGCGCGCGGTAGTGCGGATAGAAGTTCAGTCGCACATCGTTCTCTTCAAGCAACCGATTCAGCCGCGTATTGTGGATGAGACTGTGGTAGCGCGCATAGTATTCGCTCTCAAGAAACGCTTCGTCCGTATTGATCCAGTCGCGCCACGTCGGCATCAACAGGATATCCTTCGGATCATTATCATGAGGTAGTATATCGAAGCGTGCCAGTCCCGTCACCGCAACTTCCTCATCGCGGTAGCCCATCGCATTCATGACGACATCTCTTTTTTCTGCTTCACTGCTGACGATGAATATATCAAACGGCAGGTCATAGTACTTCCGATGGTATTCCACCGGTTTACGTCCGAGCACGCCGTGCTGCAGGAACACTTTGACCGTATCTTCATAATGGAAGAACCCGCGAGCTGCCTTGTATGGCAGCAGATTCTCCAAGTCATGCGTACCAAGCAGCACGCCGGCACGAAAAGCGACATCGAAGTGCACCTTCGAACCGAAACGGAGGACATTCTCTTCGTCCCTGATTTTCTGATAGTCCTCCGACGTATCTTCGATGACATAATAGGCCTCGACATCCGTGTTTTCCTTCAGCCAATTGAACATGGCGTAGCCATTGTCCTGTGCAGTATCATACCGTTCACCGAGCAGCCAGATGTTGTTGTCCTTCGTATCTGTGTCGGAAGGGATATTAATGTCCCTTGGGATCATGAAGCTCTCGATCTTCAAGTTGTCAAAAGGTGTCGTAGTGATCAGATGGTAATGTGTATTACCCGACGAATCTTTCACTTCATGTCTGCCGTAGTGGGTATCCTTCCTATAGTCCGATCCTTTGAATTTGATCTTCTCTCTTCTCAGTACAGCACCATTCGAATGGACGATTTCAATGAACAGGTCGATGATCGTCTTGTCTTTGCTTTTGATGTCGATCAGGTCGATGGATCTGAGATCGATCCGGAAAAGGCTGTCTATTTCAACACGTACTGATTCGAGTGAATAGCGGTCGATGAATGAAATGCAGGGTGTGGCGTCTATGAATGCATCCTGTCCTTTAATATAGCCTTGGATCGTAAAGTCATTGATCTGTGTCACCTGTCGTCTTAAAGGACGCTCCGACACGTTGAATCCAAGCAAACCATCCTTCCGGGCATAGAACGAGACCTTCAACATCTCATGATTGTATTCCACCTGGACAGGCCCATCAAAACTGATGGTCTTGAGATTGCTGATGTTCAGCTGGAGACGGATCGGCTTCGCCCCGCCAGTCTGCAGCATCAGTTTCTTTCTGGAAATGGTATCGACCAATACGGAAAGTGGGACAGACACCTGCATCTGTGATTGATTACCGGAAGTTGCAAAGGGGACTGATGCCACTTCTTCTGTGGAAGTATCAACAATCAGCAGTGTATCCAGAAGAACAGTCGAATTGAATGTTAAATGCATATTTATATGTTCATCTTCAAGAGTGGTGTCGAACCGCGTCAGCTCAATTTCGTGGGTAGAAATTTCTGCATTCAAGTACCCGTCTTCTGGGATATATGTAATGTCATGCTTCATGGTATCCATCGAGAGAGCTTTGTCATCATAACTGATTGGGGTCAGTTCATTGCTTCTAAGAAGATAGAGTGCAGGATGCCCCTCAGTCAATGCACCGAATTGTAGCGTCCGTAGCACACCGTCATCCAGAGAGACATTTTGAAGTACTATGAGTTTGCTCTGATATAGGAATGCCAGATGGCAACTTGAATCCACTGCTTCTTTGAAAGTCACTTCAAGTTGATTGTAAGCGGCAGTCAGATGTGCAACCTCAACCGTCTGTGTCATATTGAAGCGGTAGTCCGGCAGCATATGCGTAACCACTATCCCCCCTTGGGACGAGACATTAAAATATTTACCATTCGAAAAGAAGGATAGGTTCTGATGTTCTTCCTCTCCGTCTGATCCAACAATCATCTGCTTTTGCCCGAAGTTCAGCTGGATAGTCATTCGTCCGTCCATATTATCGAGCATCGAGTAGGGCACCTCGATTCGCAGACGATTCTGCTCGATACGGTAATTGAGGATATGCTCTATGCCAGCATGAATCCACTTGATTGTCAGCCTGCGTTTCAGTCTATATTTTATGAAGTTTTCCAGTGTCAGGTTGATGATGAAATGGGATTCATATGATTCAACATCATGCAGTGTCACTTTCTTGATGAATCGTTCTCTGATGCGACGAGGGATTTTGTTTCTTACTCTGCCTGTCAGCTTTTTTCTGAATGTACGCATGTTTACACCTCCTCAATTCGTACTATAGTGTACTCTCTTTGGCTTATTATACCTAATTGTTTCGATCTTGTAGATAGAGGCGTGAAGAAGATGAAACAGGGCGGAATTTAATATGAAACCCCCGACGATGAAAATCTTCACTGTCGGGGGTGGTGAGCCTTTAAGAGTCATCTACTATTTTAAATTATTTAATGTTTTTGCTTTTGAAGAGATTGAGAAACCAGCAAATTGATCGCTTGGTTTTTCGAAACTCCTTCGCGCTTCATATAATCTTCTATTTCTCTGTTTAGAGAAACTGGAATTCTATAAGTGATTTTGACTGGCTTTTGTTCTTCATAATTTCTTGGAAGAGAGATTTCAAAACCGTTATCAATCATCTTCTCGAACCAGATTTCTTTTGCCACGTTCAAGTCTTCAATAGCATCCAGGAAAGTATCCCCGACCCCTTCCAAACCTTCAAGTTCTTCAAAATAGGCAACAAAATATTCAGAGGCATCAAAATCTTTCTTTGGGACAACTGTCATTCGATAGTTGAATTTCATATACTCATCGATTGTCTTCATAATTCATCACTTCCTCAATATCATTAATCAACTTCTTGATGATATGATAGCGCATTGGACGTGTAAAATTTACTGTTCTTTGTGGAATAATATTTGGAGAGAGTACATCGTGCCAATACACCTGATGCCCACCTTTTCCTCTTTTGGCATCCAAAGTGAATCCAAACGTCGCCAAGGCAGACTTGAAGTCACGTTCGCTGACATTCCTAGGGTTGTTATTGATTTTTTGGTATAGTTTTTCTTTGCGTGACAATCTGCCACCACTTATGGGGTCTTTTAGTTATTATAACGCTTTTCCTGAGAGATGTGAATAAATATAGTTGGAATGATTAGTAAAACACAACGTTAGACTCAAGCGAAAAACAATCTGAATCCTCCAGAATGATATATTTTTGTGTTTCTCCAAGATAAAAAGGACTGATTAATCAGTCCTTAATCGTACCCCGCACCGCGGTGCGATGGTATCATTCTTCCACTTGTCATTCAAAAGCTGTACATAGAGATCATATGCTGCATTGCCATAGATCTTATCCTCGCCGAACACATAGAATGGCGGCAATGGATCATCACTCCATAAGCCTACATGTGAATGATCGGCAATCAGCTGCTTCAATGCTTCAAGATCCTCACGGAACTGTGGACTGCGCTTGCCCCCGCGCCGCTGGTGTTCCTCATCACATGCCATAAGGAATCGGAACGTGTCGGTGATATACGGATACCCATTATTGTAAATATGGTTCACAATCGGGTGGTGCCGATAGCGCGTGTTCGTATCCAGCAGCTCAAGCAGACTGAGATTGACCCGCAGAATCTGATACAGCTCGAGCACCTGCTTGCTCAGCCTGCGGTTATCCAGGTATCGCGCGCTCACTTCATGCGAAGGGCTGACTCTGAAAACCTGCATTACTCGTAGATGTAGGCGAGGACTTGAAGTGCCTGTTCTACTGTCTCTACTGTAATGTTCGCCTTGTTGGATAGCTCTTTAAGCGGGTGGATGAGTTCTTCCGGACGGACGATGATGAGTGGTTTGCCGAGTGTTACGGCCGCACTCGCATCCATCGCCGTATTCCACTGCTTGTACTTTTCCCCGAACAGGGCAATGACTACATCCGATTTCTGCATGAGTACCTGCGTGCGAAGATTGTTGATGGCAGAAGCGGCATCATCTTTGAAGAAGGGTCTCGGCTGTTCACCAAGAACATCCTCTCCGATATTGTCTGAACGGTCATGATTCGTCTGCGGGCCGACGAAATTGAGTGGCAGGTTCTTCTCACCAGCCAGACTTTTGACATCCTCGCGCCAATCGTCGTGAATCTGCCCTGCCAAGTATACTGTAAGTTCCATAATCATCCTCCTGAATGCTATTTCTTTCAATGATACCGTAAATCCATTTTCTTTAAAATAAAACCCCACAAAAGTGGGGCATGATATCAGTATTACATGGTATTGCCTTCTGCCGGAATCGGATGCTCTTTTAGGATACGTGCCAGGTGCATCGTATTGTAGGCAAGCATCTGAACATGTGTCTTCGTGAAGTCGTTATCCCTGTCCGTATCCATATAGGATGCTCCCGGACCGGCTTCCCCGACCCAGTACGTATCCACATTCGGCGGGATGGTGAAACCGATATGGGAAAGACCATACAGGATGCTTTGTGCCGCATGTTTTGCGCCGTCCTCATTGCCTGTAACCACAACGCCACCGACCTTGTTGTAGAAAATGGCCTGCCTCTTGTCGTTCGTCAGAGAAGCACTGCCATACAGGCGTTCGATAAGCAACGTCGCAACACTGCTCTTCTCACCGAGCCAGATCGGTGTACCGATGATGACGATGTCAGCTGCTTTCACCTTTTCAAGGATATACGGAAATTCATCTCCGTCACCCATGTCATCCGCAATACCATATCTGACGTCGTAGTCGTTTACGCGAACGATTTCCGTTTCGACGCCTTCCTTCTCGTGTATATCCATAACTTCTCTGGAAAGTGCTTCTGTGTTCGATTCGTCTTCTCCGTATTTCAATGTCGTGTTGAGTATCAGTGCTTTCAATGCCACAAATATTCCTCCATTCGTTTTTCTCTACGTATTACTATGCCCTTATCTTTTACAATGAAAACACAAAAAGCACCGCAGGATTGACCCAAAGCAATAGGATAGTAAGGCCTTCAGTAATTTAAGAGGACAAACGGCGAAAAATTTAGATAAAGAGAACGCTTTCTGTAAATAACTTCAAAAATAGATGCAAAAATAAAGCATAATCTGATATAGTGGGTAGTTGTAAACATACATATTATTTATACATATAATTTTTGGAGGCCAATATGGAAGAAACACTGAATCTGGAAGACATTCTGGAAGTAATCAAGAAAAATTTGGCGATGATTATCGCCCTTGTGCTGCTCTTTGGTGCCATCGCTGCATTCGCCACAGCATTTCTTATGACGCCGCAATATGAAGCCAATACTCAAATACTTGTCAGCCAGTCACAGGATTCAGAAGTGGCAGTGGATAATCAGAACATACAGGCCAGTCTTCAGCTGATCAATACATATAGGGATATCATCAAAAGTCCGACAGTGCTTGACGATGTTGTCGTAAACCTCAACCTCGACCAATCCACAAGCGCACTTGCAGAACAGATTACGGTCAATAACCAGGATCAGTCACAAGTGGTGACAGTAACCGTGGCAAATGAAAATCCTGAAAATGCAGAAACCATCGCCAATGAGGTAGCGAACGTTTTCCAGCAAAGAGTCATGGAAGTAATGAATGTGGATAACGTGTCCATCTTGGCACCAGCGGATATTGGAGAAGATCCCTCGCCAGTTTCTCCGCAGCCACTGATCAACATCGCAATCGGTATGATTCTTGGTGGTCTGTTCGGACTCGGCATCGCATTCCTGAGGGCATTCCTAGATAAACGCGTGAAGACGGAAGAAGAAATGCAAAAGCATCTGGATCTGCCGGTACTCGGCACCATCGCCAAATTCTAAAAGCAGGAAGGAAATAGAATCATGTTCAGAAAAGACAAGCATGCATATACCTCCGGTCCCAGACAACTCATCGTCGAAAAAGAACCGAAATCACCTGTAAGTGAGCAGTTCCGCTCCATTAGAACGAATATCATGTATTCGAGTGTCGATAAAGAAATCAAGACAGTACTCTTCACTTCCGCAACACCGAGTGCAGGTAAATCAACGACCGCAGCGAATGTCGCACTTACTTATGCGCAGTCAGGCAAGCGGACTGTGCTGGTTGATGCGGATCTGCGTCGTCCGACGATGCACTATACATTTGAATTGACGAATCAGCGTGGACTCTCGACAGCAATTGTCAATGATATGCCGGTGGAGAATATCCTCAGGGAAACAATCATTGAAAATTTGGATGTTGTAACGAGTGGCCCCATACCACCAAACCCGGCAGAACTTCTATCTTCAAAGAAAATGATGCACCTACTTAAAACTTTTTCCATGCATTACGATATGGTCATCATTGATACACCACCGCTTCTTGCTGTAACGGATGCACAGGTGCTAAGTAGAATAGCAGACGGCACAGTGCTCGTGACGGATGTCACTGGCAATAACAGAGAACGACTCCAGGATGCTAAAGCGTTGCTGGAAAAAGCCGATGCGAACATTCTAGGTGTAATCATGAACAACAAGAAGATGAATACCAAAAATGATAATTACTATTATTACTATGGAAGTGATGAGTCTTGATAGATATTCATAACCATGTACTGATTGGTATTGATGACGGTCCGCAGACTGAGGAAGCGGCAGTCGCATTATTAAAGCAGGCAATTGACAATGGAATAACGAACATTATCGCAACTCCCCACCATCACAGTGGGGCTTTCTTGAATCCGAGAATTAAGATTGTAGAAAAAATGGAAGAGCTTACAAAAATAATAGAAGATCATCAACTAGACATCAAAGTGCATCCAGGCCAGGAGATACGTATCAATGGAGACATGGTGAGTGAGCTGCAGTCTGGTGTCAGTATTCCACTCAACCAATCGCAGTATGTGCTGGTTGAGTTTTCATTTACAGAGGTACCGAATTATGTGGAAAAACTGTTATATGACCTGCAGATGAAAGGCTATGTCCCTGTAATTGCGCATCCTGAGCGATGCAAGCCGATTATTAAAGATCCTGATAGACTATACGAAATTGTAGAGAAAGGCGCGATTGCTCAGATTACCGCTTCATCTATTACAGGAGCGTTAGGACAAAACTTGAAAGAAACAAGTCTTGCCATGATTCAAAACAACCTTGCTCATGTCATATCGAGCGATGCCCATAGCACAGAAATAAGACCTTTCTTATTGAAAGAAGCTTATAAAGTGGTTGCTGAAGAACTGGGAGAAAACTTTACAGAAGTTTTACAGTTTAATGCAGATGCTATCCTTCATAATAAGGAAGTGAAAGTTAAAGCACCACAGAAGATGAAAACACATTACCAAACGAAAAAGAAGAAAAAGTTTTTAGGACTATTCTAAACGGAAAGAAGCGTGTAATTATGGGAGCGAAAGAACGATATATTCTTCTCCTGATCATCGATTCACTCATAGTATCATTTTCAGTATTCATCGGTTATTACATATTGGCTCCATTTTTCTTGGAGTATACTTGGCCGGTATTGCTAGTCACATCTTTAATACTTCTCATTAGTCACCATGTATTTGCATATGCTTTCAACCTCTACCATAGGGCATGGGAATATGCCAGTGTAAGAGAATTAATGGCAATTGCACAAGCAGTGACAGCCTCAATTGTAACTACATACATATTAAATTTATTGCTTTTTCAAACAACATTTACAAGATTAATGATTATTACTTGGATGATGCATTTGATATTGATAGGTGGGTCTAGACTTTCTTGGAGAGTATCACGTCACCATATTATTGGTAAGCATAATGATGAAAACGATATGGTTAAGACGTTAGTTGTAGGAGCCGGTAAAGGTGGTTCACTGCTTATTAAACAAATGTTAGATACCCCAGCAATGAAAATGATGCCAGTAGTTGCGGTGGACGATGATTTGGTTAAACAAAGAATGGAACTAGCTGGTGGAGTTAAAGTAGAGGGAACTAGAGAAGATATTGAACGACTTATCAAAAAATATGAAATCAGTAAAGTGGTTATAGCAATTCCTTCTTTGAGTAAAACCGAACTGAATGAAATATACAATTTGGCAAATCACGATAGTCTAGTCGTAATGATTATGCCTAACATTGATGATGTGATGTCTGGCCGGATAGAAGTCAATGAGTTAAAAAGAGTAGAGGTTGAGGATTTACTAGGCCGTGAACCAGTCGAACTTGATACAGAAGGTATAGAGGATCAGGTTAGAGATAGAACAATACTAGTTACCGGCGCTGGAGGTAGTATTGGTTCAGAGATTGTAAGGCAAATTACCAAATTCCAGCCAAGACAGATCGTGTTGCTTGGACATGGTGAAAATAGTATATACAGTATTCTAGAAGAAATGACATTGCTTAAAAACAACGTTCAATATATTCCCATAATCGCAGATGTGCAAGACAAAAAGAGAATTTTCGAGGTTTTCGACAGTTATAAACCTGAGATGGTTTATCATGCTGCAGCTCATAAGCATGTACCATTAATGGAATATAATCCCAAAGAAGCAGTGAAAAACAATATCATAGGGACAAAGAATACAGCTGAAGCGGCTTGTAAATATAAAGCTAAAAAGTTTGTAATGATTTCTACTGATAAAGCAGTTAATCCTCCGAATGTGATGGGAGCTACGAAACGTGTAGCGGAGATGGTAATTCAGGCGCTTGATAAAAAATATACAGAGACTACTACTCTTGTTGCCGTACGATTTGGTAATGTTCTAGGAAGCCGAGGTTCTGTAATACCTAAATTCAAAAAGCAAATTGAACAAGGTGGACCTGTAACTGTAACAGATGAACGGATGACTCGATATTTTATGACTATCCCCGAAGCTTCTCGCTTGGTCATACAAGCTGGTACTTTGGCTGAAGGTGGAGAAGTTTTTGTCTTAGATATGGGTGAGCCAGTCAAAATTGTAGATCTAGCGAAAAATATGATTCGCTTAAGCGGATTTAGTGAAGAGGAAGTAGGTATAGAGTTCAGTGGCATTAGACCGGGAGAAAAATTATATGAAGAATTATTAAAAGAGGAAGAAGTTCACTCTCAACAAGTATATAAGAAAATTTACAGAGGTAAGGTAGAGGACATAGATGAAACTCATTTAAATGAATTTATATCAATTTTAAGTTCTGAAGAATCAACAAAAGAACATCTTCTGCAGTTTGTCAATAAAGAGAAGAAGCAGAAAAGCGAGGTGTAAATGGCATGAAAAAGATTTTAATCACTGGAATGAACAGTTACGTAGGTAATTCATTGACGGATTGGCTATCAAAGCATCCTCAAAACTATAATATTACTCGTATTAGTATGAGAAGTGATGAATGGAAAGAGCAAAATTTCAATAGTTATGATTGCATAGTTCATGTTGCGGGTTTAGCACATGTTTCTACTGATAAAGACTTAGAAGATAAATACTACAAAGTAAATTTTAAGCTTACAGAAAAAGTAGCTGAAAAAGCTAAAGCAAGTGGCGTTGAACAATTTATTTTTCTTAGTAGCATTATTGTATACGGTAATACACAACGAATAATTAATGAAAATACTGAAGAAATTCCTTTGGACTTTTACGGTAATAGTAAACTGAAGGCAGAAAAGTCATTAAAAGAATTAGCAAGTGATGACTTCAAAGTTAGCATTATAAGATCTCCTATGGTGTTTGGAGAAAACTCAAGAGGTAACTACCAGAAACTTTCTAAATACATTAAGTTTATGCCTTTTTTTCCAAAGTTCGAAAACAAAAGAAGCATGATATATATATATAATTTGTGTGAGTTTATTAGGTTATTGATTGATGACAGAGCTCAAGGTACCTTTTATCCTCAAAATGACCAGCATGTGACTACTACTAATTTGGTAAAACTGATGGCTAAATCTCAAAATCGGCGTTTAATTTGTGTTAGGATATTTAATCCACTGATTCGGGAATTGATTCCCAAAATTAATATAGTGAATAAATTATTCGGTAATCTTGCATACGATTTGGAAATCAGTCGCTACCCAAGTAAATATAATTTATATTCTTTAGAAGAGGCGATTGAAAGGACTGAACAAAAATAGATAAAATTAAATCTCAAAAGAGAGTATTATTCATGGTGAACCATGACGTTGTAATATATAACTTTCGTTTAGAAATAGTCAAAGCATTCATAAGTGAAGGGTATCAAGTGTATATATCTTCCCCATACGGTGAAAGAATTGATGAACTTGTCAAATTAGGTTGCATCTACATCAAAACGGAGGTCAACAGACATGGTAAAAATATGTTTCAAGAGCTAGCGTTAATGAAACATTATAGGACAATACTCAAAGATGTCCGCCCTGATGTAGTTCTGACTTATACAATCAAACCTAATATTTACGGCGGTTTTGTTGCTTCAATGCTGAAGATACCTTATATAGCCAATATCACTGGATTAGGAACAGCTGTTGAAGAAAAAGGTCTGATGCAAAGGTTAACTGTTCTACTTTACAAAATAGCATTTAGAAAAATAGATACTATTTATTTCCAAAACAGAGTAAACCAGCTTTTTTTTGAAAATCAAAATATTTACCCTGAAACTCACAAGATGTTACCTGGTTCAGGGGTCAATTTGAACCATTTTAAGTTACAAGAATACCCTCAAAAAGAAAGTATTGAGTTCGTTTTCATTTCAAGAATTATGAAATCAAAAGGGATAGAAGAGTATCTTGCTGCTGCAAAACACATCAGAAATAAATATCCTCAAAGTGTTTTTCATATATTAGGTTTTTGCGAAGAAGATTACGAAGCAAGATTAAAACAACTACATAATGAAGGTATAGTCAAGTATCACGGTATGCAAAGGGATATCAGACCATTTCTGGAAAAAGTGCATTGCACAGTCCATCCTTCATTTTATCCTGAAGGTTTATCAAATGTTCTTCTCGAAAGTGCTGCTTGTGGTCGACCACTCATTACAACAGACCGTCCAGGTTGCAGAGAAGTTGTGGAGGAAGGATACAATGGCTACTTGGTGGAAACGAGAAATATCACTGCTTTGATAGAAGCTATAGAAAGATTTATTGATCTCTCATATGAGAAGAAAGTCAAATTGGGCGAAAATAGTAGGAAGAAAGTAGAGTCAGAGTATGATAGAACAATTGTGGTCAACTCATATCTAGCCCAAATTTCTCGTATTGGGGAGGAAGTATAATGAATAAAGCGGTCAAAAATATTCTATCCTATTCGATATCATTTCTTCCCGATAAGTTTTATAGCCATGTCACTTTTGCACTTAGACATAAGAGACTTCCCAATCATAATAAAACTGACTACTTCAATGATATGATGGTCCATAAAAAGTTGACAGATAAAAGCATCGAGTTAAAGAAACTAGTCGATAAATATCATGTAAGAAGCCATATTGAAAAAGAAATTGGCTCAGATCATCTCATTCCTTTAGTAGGGGTGTATAAAGATCCAGAAGAAGTGAATTTCGAGGAGTTGCCTAGCGCTTTTGTATTGAAAATGACATTTGGTGCTCAAAACAACCTGATTTGTACAGACAAAAGCACTTTAAACTGGGAAAAGCAAAAAACAATCATAAATAAGTGGTTGAAGTACGATGCATATAAAAGAACGCGAGAGTGGCAGTATGATGGTTTGGAAAAACGTTTCGTAATTGAAGAGTATATTAGCGATGCTCAAGGAAAGACGAATGATTATAAATTCTGGTGTTTCCATGGAGAGCCTAAAATTGTCCAAGTAGATGTCGATAGGCATAATAGGCATAAAAGAAATATGTATTATGCTGAGAACTTTGAATTTATAGATGATCTATATATCGGGCACCCCCACTCAAAAGAGCCGATTGATATGCCTGAGAATTATCAAGAAATGTTGAACATAGCTCGAAAGTTATCAACAGGGCACGAGTTTCTGAGAGTAGATTTGTATAACATAGACGGTAAGATATATTTTGGGGAATTAACACTATATCCTGACAATTGCAATATCAAGATGAGACCATTGAAGTATGAAAAGATATTTGGGAACATGCTATCAATAAAATCTTAACTTATATTAACGAGGAGACAGTTTATGAAAGTTCTATTCGTACACGATGGACCAATAAGAAGAGGTGATAAGAATAGTTATTATGATATCACTCATAACAATGAATTATTCATTAGATATTATGAAAGAATAATTGTAGTTAAATCATATCCAGCCAAATTTCTCGTATTGAGGAAAAAGTATGATGAATAAAGCGGTCAAAAATATTCTATCCTATTCGATATCATTTCTTCCTGATAAGTTTTATAGCCATGTCACTTTTGTACTTAGACATAAGAGACTTCCCAATCATAATAAAACTGGCTACTTCAATGATATGATGGTCCATAAAAAGTTGACAGATAAAAACATCGAGTTAAAGAGACTAGTCGATAAATATCATGTGAGAAGCCATATCGAAAAAGAAATTGGCTCAGATCATCTCATCCCTTTAGTAGGGGTGTATAAAGATCCAGAAGAAGTAAATTTCGAGGAGTTGCCTAGCGCTTTTGTATTGAAAATGACATTTGGTGCTCAAAACAACCTGATTTGTACAGACAAAAGCACTTTAAACTGGGAAAAGCAAAAAACAATCATAAATAAGTGGTTGAAGTATGATGCATATAAAAGAACGCGAGAGTGGCAGTACGATGGTTTGGAAAAACAGTTTGTAATTGAAGAGTATATTAGCGATGCTCAAGGAAAGACGAATGACTATAAATTCTGGTGTTTCCATGGAGAGCCTAAAATTGTCCAAGTGAATGTTGACCGGCTTAGTGAAGTTAAAAGAAATATGTATTATGCTGAGAACTTTGAATTTATAGATGACTTATATTTTGCTAATCCTCACTCCGAAGAGCCGATTGATATGCCTGAGAATTATCAAGAAATGTTGAACATAGCTCGAAAGTTATCAACAGGGCACGAGTTTCTGAGAGTAGATTTGTATAACATAGACGGTAAGATATATTTTGGGGAATTAACACTATATCCTGACAATTGCAATATCAAGATGAAACCATTGAAGTATGAAAAGATATTTGGGGACATGCTATCAATAAAATCTTAACTTATATTAACGAGGAGACAGTTTATGAAAGTTCTATTCGTGCACGATGGACCAATAAGAAGAGATGATGCGAATCATTATTATGGTATTGCCCACAATAACGATTTATTCAATAGATATAAGGTAATAGCTGAAAATATTGAGGCTTTAATAAGAGTAAAAAGAATTAATGAATCTGAGATACAAAATTTCTCAGAACTTACTTTGGAAAATTTTACTGTCAAAGAAGTTCCCGACGTTAATTCGCCTACTGGAATACTTAAAAATAAAATCAAGGCTAATCAAGTAATGCAAAGTGCAATTAGAGAAACTGACTACGTTATTGTAAGATTGCACAGCATGATAGGGTTACAAGCTTTAAAATACGTAAAAAAGTACAATAAACCCTATTTAATTGAGTTAGTTGGCTGCCCTTGGGATGCTTACTGGAACCATAGTGCTACAGGTAAATTAGTAGCGCCATACATGTATAAAAAAGTAAAAAAAGAAGTTTGGAATTCTCAATATACATTGTACGTAACGAATGAATTTCTTCAGAATAGATATCCTACTAAAGGTCACTCGATAAATTGTTCCAACGTAATAGTAGAAGAAGTGGATGGCAGTGTACTTTCAGAAAGAATATCGAAAATAAAGAATAATGACGGTAATAAAACAATGATTGGAACTACTGCTTCTGTAGCTGTAAAGTACAAAGGTCAGCAGTATATAATCGAAGCATTAGGAAAACTGAAAGAAAAAGGAATTAATAATTTTGAATATCAACTGGTTGGTGATGGCAATCAAGATTATCTAAGAGAAGTAGCTAAAAGCAATAAGGTCGAGGACAAAGTGAAGTTTTTAGGCCCTAAAACTCATGATGAAGTACTTCAATGGTTGGATAGCATAGATTTATACGCTCAACCGAGTAAACAAGAAGGGTTGCCGCGCGCTGTCATAGAAGCAATGAGTAGAGGGCTCCCATCAATTGGCGCTAATACAGCCGGCATCCCTGAACTATTAGAAAAAGAATATATTTTTAATAGAAAAATGAATATTGAAGAAATAGCAAACTTGTTATTAAGTTTTAATGAAACAAATTTAATTGAGCAGGCAAAAAGGAATTTTAAAGTAGCTGAAGATTATTATTATCATAAAATAGAGGGTCGTAGATCTACATTCTTTAAAAAGTTTGCACAATCAGAAGAATAGGTAATATTTTTAATTAGCGGTTTAAACAACGGAGGGACTTATATGAAAATAGCTGTAGCAGGTACTGGTTATGTCGGCTTGGTTTCAGGCGTTGCATTTGCGGAAGTGGGACATCAAGTAACTTGTGTAGATATAGATAGTGATAAAGTTGATTACATGAAAGACGGGAATTCTCCCATTTATGAAAAAGATCTAGAAGAGATGATGAGAAGAAACTATTCACTAGGAAGATTGGATTACACAATTGATTATAAGAATGCTTATAAAGATGCTGATGTTATATTTATTGGTGTTGGAACACCAGAACAGCCTGATGGTTCAGCGGATCTATCTTATATCGCAACAGTAGCAAGACAGATTGCAGAAACATTGGAAAAAGACTGCTTGATTGTTGTAAAATCCACTGTTCCTATTGGAACTAATGATAAAGTAGAAAAATTTGTAAGTGATTATTTAGTTAACGATGTTAAAGTAGAAGTGGCATCCAATCCAGAATTTTTAGCCCAAGGTTCAGCTGTGCACGATACTCTACATGCTTCTAGAATAATAATTGGTACCGAAAGTGGATGGGCTGAAGAAATACTTAAAGAAATATATAAACCTTTTAATCTTCCAGTTGTTTCAGTCAATAGAAGATCAGCAGAAATGATCAAATACGCATCAAACGATTTTCTAGCACTGAAGATTTCTTATATGAATGAAATAGCTAATCTTTGTGAATTGGTTGGAGCAGATATCCAAGATGTAGCTGAAGGGATGAGTTATGACTCGCGTATAGGTAGCCAGTTTTTGAACGCAGGAATTGGATATGGTGGATCATGTTTTCCGAAGGATACTAAAGCATTAGATTATATAGGAGAACAGAACGGTTATGAGCTTAAAACAATCAAGTCTACTATTGCCATAAATAATGAGCAAAAATTAAAGTTATATAATAAGGCAAGTGAGCGGCTCATCACTTTTAAAAATTTAAAAGTAGCTGTTTTAGGACTTACTTTTAAACCGGGCACTGACGATTTAAGGGAAGCAGCATCTTTAACGAATTTACCTTTACTACTTTCACAGGGTGCAGATATATATGCTTTTGACCCTGTAGGTGCAGAGAACTTTAAGCAGCATTACCCAGAAGGTAAAAATTTGAATGGGAACATTACTTATGTTTCGAGTGTAAATGAAGCTTTAGAAGAAGCAAATGTCTGCTTTATATTCACTGAGTGGCCAGAAGTAAAAGAAATTAATCCAAAGACATTTAATAAATTGATGAGAACGCCACTAGTCTTCGATGGTAGAAATATTTTTAACTTAAAAGAAATGGAAGAGGCAGGAATAGAGTATCACTCAATCGGTCGAATGGCCACTGTCAGAAAAACGATAAAGAGCTAACTTCATAATTGGTAGTTAAAGTAAAAATTTTAGGAGGATTAAAAATGCAGAAAATAAAAAAAGCAATTATCCCTGCGGCAGGTTTAGGTACAAGATTTTTGCCTGCTACAAAAGCAATGCCAAAGGAAATGCTACCTATAGTCGATAAACCAACAATACAGTATATTGTTGAAGAGGCCATTGAATCCGGTATAGAGGATATAATCATCGTCACCGGCAAAGGAAAAAGAGCAATAGAAGATCATTTTGATCACAACTTGGAGCTAGAAAAAAACTTAGAAGAAAAGAATAAAATAGAAATGTTAGAAAAAGTAAACTATCCTTCTAATGTTGAACTACATTTTATAAGACAAAAAGAACCAAAAGGATTAGGACATGCAATCTGGTGTGGTAGGAAATTTATTGGTAATGAACCTTTTGCTGTTTTATTAGGGGATGACATAGTTCAAGCAGACACACCAGGATTGAAACAGCTAATTGACCAATACGAAAGAACCCTTTGTTCTATTGTTGGCGTGCAACAAGTTAACAAAGAAGAGACAAATCGGTATGGTATAGTGGATCCAATTGATAACGAAGGAAGATTGTATCAGGTAAGAGATTTAGTAGAGAAACCAGAAATTGAGAAAGCCCCTTCTAATTTAGCAATTATGGGTAGATACATACTTACTCCTGAAATATTCGAGTATTTAGAAAAGCAGAAAAAAGGAGCAGGAGGAGAAATCCAGCTTACAGATGCACTTCAATATCTTAACGAAAAAGAAAAAGTTTATGCATACGACTTCAAAGGAAAAAGGTTTGACGTTGGTGAAAAGTTAGGTTTCATTAAGACTAATATTGAATTTGCTCTTACCAATGATGAAATAGGTGAAGATGTAAGAAAATACATTCTTCAATTAGGCAACGATATTTAAAAATCATTTAATTTGTTATTAGGAGTTCATCCATGTCAAATTACTATAGCAATCTTACAAAAAGTAGTTTTAC
Source organism: Salinicoccus hispanicus (assembly GCF_009831115.1). Lineage (GTDB taxonomy): Bacteria > Bacillota > Bacilli > Staphylococcales > Salinicoccaceae > Salinicoccus > Salinicoccus hispanicus. The sequence continues at coordinate 375,257 of NZ_WUUK01000002.1, forward strand.
ATATAAAGAAATTTTCACTACTTTCTTAGTATACGCTTTGCTAATAAGTTTTATGCTATATGTATACTATGAACAGTATAATTATAATTTTATTATGTTTATTCTACTTATTACTATAGCCGTATTTCCATTGTTTCTATTCCGTGATCTATTCCATCCCTTCAATATATTTCTAATAAGTACTCAATTTTTTTATATATTTAATATGATCGATATTCACTATAACAAGAGTTCATTTAGATACGGTACGTTAGATCCTGCTTTACATGAGACATATTTTTCCTGGTCCATACTTATAGTTATCATTTGGTATATTTTTATGTATGCAGGTTATGCGTTTGCTACAAGAACTAAAACAGAGTTAATAAAGAAGGAAAAGTTTTTTAAGGTTGATAATACTAAAGCTATAGGTGTAATACTTATTTTTATTGGGCTTTTGAGCTACGCATTGATTTTCTTCTTGCAAGGTGGATTACAAGGTGTAATATCAGGTTTGAATAATAGGGTTGAAGCTTATGCGGGTATGGGATATTTTAAACTACTAACTACTCTAATAACAGTTGGTTCTTTGTTTCTGTTAAGCACTGGTAAAAAGAAGTTATCCTTTTTTTTCATACTTATCACTTTTATTTTTCTAGTATCTTATGGTGGAAGAAGTACTGCGTTCTTTAGTTCCGTTTTTCCGTACTTAGTTTTTTACCATTATAAATACAAAAATTTAAGATTTGTAACATTATTACCATTAGCTTTCGTCATGATGATATTTGCTATCGCTTTAGGTAATTATAGATTGTACAATGAGTTTCAGTTAGATTTTAGTAATGTCTATGAAATTTTGAGTAAGGTAGGTATGAGCATCCAAGGAGGCGAAATCTTACCTAGTTTAGTAGGATCATTAATGGAAGGTAAGATTGACTACCAATATGGCGCGATTCTAATGAATATATTATATGCACCTATTCCAAGCTCTATATGGCAAAACAAGCCCCCGATAGATGAAAGTGGTGTTGTCGGCAGAGCTTTAATGGGAAGTGAGTATTGGGGTCTACCGCCAGGGCCATATGGTTTGGCTTTCTATAACTTTGGATTTATAGGTGTTATTCTTATTGCTTTCGTTACAGGATATTTAATTAATAAGTTCTATTATAAAATGGTTGTTAATAAATTTTCTGATTCGGCTTTGATTTTCTATATTATGATTATTGTATCTGCTTTTAATTTTTTGGCTACTTCTGATCAAATAGAGATTTTATGGTATTTTATAACGTTTATAGCGATATACTTTATCAACAAATTCCTAAATATAATAAAAAACAAAGGTATGCAAAATGAAAACAACTCTAAGATATATTAGAAATTTAGGATGGTATGATGATCAATAAAAAAACTTTCTTTAAAAATATTTCCTGGGTGTTTTCTGCCAATCTAATAATAGCTTTCTTGAAGTGGTTAGTGCTTATTATGATAGCGAATTTACTAACACCAAAAGATGTAGGCGTATATTCTCTCGCGTTTGCTCTAAGTGCTCCATTAGCCATGTTCATGCATATGAAATTAAGAAGTATATATGTTGCTGGAAACAATGTTGATTTTTCAAGTTTTAGTAAAACGAGAGATTTTTTGACAATAATCTCAGTTCTAGTACTTGTTATTATAGAGGTTTTATTCTCTACTTCTATGAGTTACGTAATTCTTCTAGTGGGTCTAATAAAGATTTTTGATCTTCATTCAGAAATATACTATGCCATTCCTCATAAAAGTGAGAAATTAAGCTTTATTGGAAAGTTAATGGTATCAAAACACTTATTAAGTTTTGGGATATTTTTTGTTCTTTTGTATTTTACTAGAGATTTAGTATTATCTCTCGCTGTTCAATTATTGGTTCAATTAATATTTTTCTTCTTTATTGAAAAGCCAAGAACGAAAAGGTATTTACCTCATGACAAAATGGAGTCTGAAAGTATTATAGTGATTTTAAAAAAAGGAGTTCCATTAGGTCTAGTTCTAATGATTGTTTCTTTTCAATCGAATTTTCCGAGATATGTTATAGAACATTTACTTGGTGTCGAAGTGTTAGGTTATTTTTCAGCTGTTTCTTACCTTCTAGTTCTTGGAAACACACTAATGCTAGCTGTTACACAAACCTTTCTCCCTTCACTCTCTAGATATTTAAGCAACAAAAATTACAATAAATTCAAGAAAAGAGTCTTTGCCGAATTGAATATATTGGCTATTAGTATTGGATTAACTGCTATAATCCTTTGTTATTTCTTGGGAGAGTTTGTTCTAGATTTTTTCTATGGTCAAGAATACGCTCAGTATCAGGATATTCTTACGATTTTAAGTTTTTCTTTAATATTTAATTTTATAGGATGGAATTTTGATTTGGCCCTACTTGCGCTTGATTATATTAATATTCAACCTATTATTGCAACAGTGGTATTATTAGCAACAATAGTATTTAGTATAGTATCAATAAACTATTATGGTTTGTACGGTGCTGCTTATACTATGATTTTCACCAATTTCTTACAAATGATTTTAAGGGGAATGGCCACAGTCTACAAGTTAAAAAAAATAGGAGCTTTATAGTTTTTATTAATTAAGGAGATTTGTATGAAAAGAATATTAAAGCTTATAAAAAGACCATCCAAAGTTCTGCTATTTGTCATTAAAAAAAGTAAATTGCTAAGGTATGTTCCTGATAAGTTGTATTTAAAAATCTATTACTATATTGCTACAAAAGAAAAGTTGAATCTTGAAGATCCTAAAAGTTTTAATGAAAAACTTCAATGGCTGAAAGTCAATGATAGAAAACCCAAGTATAACTCTATTGTTGATAAATACGAAGTACGTAAGTATGTCTCTGAAAAAATAGGTGAAGAATATCTTATTCCTTTATACGGTGTCTATAAAAGGTATGAAGAAATAGATTTCGATGCACTACCATCTCAATTTGTTCTAAAATCTACTCATACCTCAGGACACGTATACATTTGTAATGATAAAAATAAAATAAATCATACAAAGTTAAAATCTACTCTTGATAAGTGGTTGAAAAAAAACTTGTATCATCCCCATAGAGAGTGGCCTTACAAAGATGTAGAACCAAGAATAGTATGCGAGAAACTAATGGTCGATGAATCAGGAAATGATCTGAAAGATTATAAGTTTTTTGTTTTTAATGGAGAGCCTAAAGTTATTCAAGTAGATTTTAACCGTTATATAAATCACAAAAGGAATATCTATGATTTGAACTGGAATCTATTGCCTTTAAAAATTGAGATTCAAAATGATCCTGATTTTATTATAAACAAGCCACAGAATTTGGATAAGATGTTGGAACTAGCTAAAAAACTAGGGGAAAATTTGGCTTTTATAAGAGTAGATTTATACAGTATTAACGACAAAATCTATTTTGGAGAGTTAACCTTCTTCCCAGGGGCTGGATATTATAGATACACTCCGTCTTACTACGAAAAATTAAAAGGGGAATGGATTACTTTACCCCAGAGTTAAATAATTAGGAGGCAATTTACAATGAAAATACTTGTTACGGGATCAGCGGGATTTATAGGGATGCACTTGTCAATTGCACTAATTGAAAAAGGTCATGATGTAATTGGTTATGATAATATGAATAGTTATTATAATGTTGAGCTTAAAGAAGAAAGACTAAAAGTATTGAAGAGTTTTCCGAGATTCAAATTTTATAAAGCTGACTTAAACGATTTTAGTTGTTTAGATAATTGTATGAAAGAAGAGCAAGTGGAAATAATAATCAACTTGGCTGCACAAGCAGGAGTGAGGTATAGCATATCAAATCCTCAAGCTTATATTGATTCAAATATAAGTGGTTTCTTAAATGTACTTGAGGTTAGTAAAAAGTATAAAATTAAACATCTGATCTATGCTTCGTCTAGCTCTGTTTATGGTGGCAACACTAGAATGCCGTTCTCTACAGAAGATAGCGTAGATCACCCCGTAAGCTTATATGCAACTACTAAGAAAACAAATGAACTCATGGCTCATACTTATAGTCACTTATATAATATACCAACAAGTGGATTAAGGTTCTTCACAGTATATGGGCCATACGGTAGACCCGACATGGCTTATTTCTCTTTTGCTGAAAATATAACTAATGATAAAGAGATAAAGATTTTTAATCAAGGTGATATGATGAGAGATTTTACATACATAGATGATATTGTAGATGGTATTATCGGTCTCTTGGATAAAGTGCCTGAAGGTGCAAAAAATTGGAAAGAAGTCACTCCAAACCCAAGTTTCAGTTATGCTCCTTATAAAGTTTATAACATAGGCAATAATCAACCAGTTAAATTATTGGACTTCATTAATACTTTGGAAAAACATTTGGGCAAAGAAGCAAAGAAAAATTATGTTGAGATGCAACCTGGCGACGTAAGAGCGACATTCGCCAATATAGACGAAATTCAAAAAGTTGCTGATTTTTACCCTTCAACGACTATCGACGAGGGTCTTAAAAAGTTTGTAGACTGGTACGAAGAATTTTATAATGTAAAATAATTATTAGTACTTCAACTATTTTTATTTTAGCTAAGTGATAAAAAAGATTGAAAGGAAGAGATACATTGCTGAAAAGATTCTTTGATTTTTCTTCTTCTACTAGTGGCATCATAATATTTCTTCCATTGTTTGCAATAATTAGCTTTGCGATAAAAAAGGATTCTCCTGGCCCAATTTTATTTAAACAAAAGCGTCCTGGATTAAATAATGAGCATTTTACTATCTATAAGTTCAGATCAATGGCTGTAGACACACCTAATGTTGAAACAGCAAAGCTTGGAGAAGGTGTATCCTACATTACCATGACCGGAAAGTTCATCAGGAAAACATCCATAGATGAACTTCCCCAGCTGATTAATGTGGCTAAAGGGGAAATGTCAGTAGTAGGGCCAAGACCTGCTCTTTACAATCAGTATGATCTCATTAGAATGCGGACTGAAGCAGGGGTACATAAAGTCAAACCTGGTATCACTGGCTACGCCCAGGTAATGGGACGTGATGAAATCAGTGACGAGGAAAAAGTAAGGTTCGACAAGTACTATGTTGATAACCAAACATTCCTTTTTGATATGTGGGTTATATGGAAGACATTTAAGAATGTAATATCATCAGAAGGCGTCAGTCATTAATTCTTATTTCATGAGTTGATTATAAAAAAGTACCTCCGAGCTGAGTTTAAAATTCAGCTCGGAGGTACTTTTCATTTGTTTAATCATAAGTACAATGTTTATAGGCTTAAAGTCCAAATATATCAGTAGTTACAATAAAATTAGAATATTTAAAATTTTATTGTAATTATACCTTCTTAATGTTATTGTAAAAAGTAACAATAGTGGATAAGGGAGGTAATCCATTGGATAAAAGTATGGATAGTATATTTGATCAAGCTATTCGAACTGCTGATATTCTAGTCGCAACATTCGGTAATAACTGTGAAGTTGCTGTCCATGATTTCAAAGATATGGATAAGTCGTTGATATATTTATCAGGAAGTATAACGGAGAGAAAAGTTGGCGCACCTATTACTGATTTGGTTCTAAGAGAATACCGTAGTGCTAAAGATGGGGTAAAGGATATGACCAACTATAAAACTTTTTCAAAAGATGGCAAAGTTTTAAAATCATCGACGATATTTCTAAGAGAATCAGAAGGTACAGTTATCGGGGCTCTATGTATAAATGTTGATATCAGTCTGCTCATTCAGTTGGAGGGTCAGATACAGAGTGTGACTACATTTGATGAAGAGAAAAAACGACAAGAAACATTCTCTACAGATGTACAAGAAGTGATAGAAAATATAGTCAATGAGGTATTAAAAACGTATAACAAGCCTCCCACTCTTTTGAGTATGGATGAAAAAGTTGAATGTGTAGGTCAGTTGGAAATGAGAGGGGTTTTTATGATAAAGGGATCCACCGATTATCTAGCTACAGTAATGGGTGTATCGAAATATACTATTTATAATTATCTCCAAAAAATACGTTCAAAAAATAACTTTCAGGTGGAAAATGATCACTTGAAATAGACTCCACAGGGCTAGTCTCTTTATATTCCTGACTTTCAAATAATATCGTAGCCAGTAATGAGCTGTATGAATGATTTAAAGTCAACAAAAAATTATTTTACAGGAGGCATTCTATGGATTGGAGTTGGACATATCTTATTCCACTGGGATACTTGGTTTTAATGGTTGTAATTGGTGTTGTCGCAGCTAAAAAGAATGAAACGCGTTCTGATTTTTACGTGGCATCAAATCGAATGAATGGCAGCATACTATTTGCGACGATATTTGCGACTGTATTTGGAGCAAATGGATATTTGGGAACCAGTGGGCAAGTATATAATGACGGATTCAATATTATTTGGATTAACATATGTGCGGGTTCTGCGTACTTTCTTTTGTTTTTTATTTCTGGAAAAATTCGTGGTGTTGCAGCAAAGCACGAAGTGTTTACGTTACCCGATATCATGGAACTACGTTTCTCAAAGCAAGCAGCCTATCTGACAACGACTTTTTCACTCATAGCAGTCGTAGGCGGTGCTGGTGGCGCTATATTGGGTGTTGGTACCATATTGAATTCAATACTGGGTATTGATACCACTGTTGCCATCCTGATTACTGCAGTCGTTACAATTGTTTATACCACTTTCGGAGGGTTGATGGGTGTTGCAGTTACAGACTGGGTTCAATCGATGATCATGATATTTGGTATGGTACTTATCATTGTATTTGGTTTTGTACTACTGTCTGATAGCTCTGATAATGTCAATTTCCTATCAAGTGGAATGGAAACGCTGACAAATGATTTGGGACCTGATTTCTTAAGCCTCACTAACGGGGTTACATTCCTGATTATTATTGCCTGGGCGGTTACATTTGCGCCACTGAATACAATTTCACAGAACCAGATCCAAAGAGTATATGCTGCAAAAACTCAAAAAACGATTCAACGCGTCAGCCTGCTAATGGTGCTTACAATCAGTCTTTTCATGGCCTTCGGTCTTGCGTTGATCGGTGTAATAGGCAAGCAGATACTGCCTGGTCTGGAGAATGCCGAATCTGTATATCCAATGCTGGCCATGGAAGTGACCAACCCTGTCATCGGCATGATTATCGTCACGGGTATCCTCGGTGCTTGCATGTCTACAATCGACTCCAATCTTTTGGGATCTGGGATACATATTTCTCGAGATATATACGAGCGGCATAAAAGAAGTAAAGGAGAAAGTATTACTGAGAAAAAAAGTTTAAGGGTCACCCGTACATCTCTTGTAATCATAGGTGTATTCAGTACAGTGGCTGCCTTGATGGCGACTTCGATTCTTGATCTGCTTTTGAGTACGTTAGGTATATTTGCAGGCGGAACCTTCATACCTGTTCTGGCAGGTATCTATTGGAAAAGGATGAACGCTTTTGGCGCGATAACAGGACAAGCATTTGGAGGCGGCGCAACGATTATTGCTACTGTGCTTGAGACATCTGTCAGTGCGGTGTTGATTGGTATTATTTTTTCACTCATTGGAACAGTCGGCGGAAGCTTATTGACTTCTGCACCAGAAAAATTCAAAGCAGAGTTATTTGATTTCTCTACTGTCACAAAGAAAGATATACCATGGCTCCTTGTAGTGGTTGTATTATTCGTTGCATTTATTGCCAGTCTTACGAACCTGGCACTATGGCCATTACTGATTGCAATTACTGTGATTGCGCTTACGGCAAGTATGATAATGCTCCTGATATATATACTCCCTAGAAAAAACAAAGAAAAAGCTGAGTAATATGGAGGATGATTTTATGGTCTTGAAAGAAAAAGTGGCGATTATTACTGGAGCTGGGAATGGCATTGGCCGAGAAACTGCAATATTGTTTGCAAAAGAGGGGGCGATTGTCGTTGCTACTGATATTAATGAAAATGATGTTAGAAAAACTGTCGAACATGTTCATGAAAATGGAGGAGAAGGCATCTTTATCCGGCATGATATCAGCAAAGAAGAAGATTGGAATAACGTTGTAAATACTACAATCGAAAAGTATGGAAAAATAGATGTACTTTTTAATAATGCTGGCACATTCATGATAAAACCGTTGATTGAAACGACACTGGAAGACTGGAACAAACTCATGAGTATTAATGTAAACGGCACTTTCCTTGGTTTAAAATATGTTATGAAGGTTATGATGACACAGAAACATGGATCGATCATCAATACGTCTTCCACAGCCGGACTGGTCGGTTCTCCAGGCGTATCATTGTACGGAGCAAGTAAAGGAAGTATACGTGCTTTAAGTAAGCATGCCGCTGTTGAAGGCGCGCCTTACAATATACGTGTCAATTCGATCTATCCAGGATTTGTAGCAACCGGTATGCTAGGGCAACGAAGCGAGACAGAGGAGTCAGAAGAGAACGAACTGGCTCAGAAAGTGCCGCTTAACCGAGTGGGTGAGACAGCAGAGGTCGCGCAAACTGTTCTATTTCTTGCATCGGAAAAATCAAGCTATACAACAGGAGCAGAATTTGTCATTGACGGTGGCCGCTCCATGGACAAGTCTTACTAAAGTAAAGGAGATTATTATGAATGGAAACATTTGTGTGACTTTCGACTTTGATGCAATATCGTTGTGGATGCAGCGGGGTATGAATACTGCGACTCCGATATCGAGAGGAGAATTTGGAGTCGTGGCTATTCCTAGAATTCTAACCCTCCTTAAGAAAAGGGATATCAAATGTACGTTCTTTATTCCAGGACATACGCTGGAAACGTATCCCGACGTCTGTAAACAAATATCAGCAGATGGACACGAAATTGCCATGCATGGCTATCTGCACGAAAATGTGACGGCTTTATCTCCTGAAGAAGAGTGGGCAGTGCTCGAACGATCCATTAAGGCCGTTGAAGATATAATAGAAGTATCTCCAAAAGGATTCCGTTCACCCTCTTGGGACTTATCACATAAAACGATTGAATACCTGGAAACACTCGGAATACAGTATGACAGTAGCCAGATGGGGCAAGACTACTCTGTGTATACGAGCAGGAAGAATGACTCTGTTGATCAGCAAGGAGAGTATGTATTTGGAGAAAAGTCGAAAGTAGTGGAGATCCCTGTATCCTGGTCGCTGGATGATTACCCCTATTTTGAATTCTTGAAGACACCTACCGGAACCATACCTGGATTAAAAACTGCAGCTGATATGTTCACCAATTGGAATGAGGATATACAGTACATGCAAAGAGACTTTGACAATGGTGTAACCGTTGTGACCATGCATCCTCAAGTGATCGGTCGTGGTCATCGCCTATTAGGTCTGGAACGTTGGCTGGATAGTATGGTAGATCAAGATTTGCGTTTCTGCAGAATGACTGATATTGCGACGCGTTATAGTGAAGGTGAAAATTTTGGAGTTTATAAGCCGGAGTAGATAAGGTTCTACTACATGTACAAGTGGAAGATGAAATAGCGATTATACGGCTAATCACTGATTTAATGTTGCTCTAAATAGTATTATATACTTGGAAATATAAAAGTTTAACGGAGGTGAGTTGATGAAGTATTTTGCAGTGTTTCTATCCATGAAGGATGAAGGGAAAAGCATCCAGTACAGACCCGATCACCTTGAGTTTCTGGAGAACTTGAGGAATGAAGGAACCGTTCTGATGAATGGAAAGTTTTCCGATGGCAGTGGTGGTCTTGTCATTTATAAAGGAGATAGTCTTGAGTCAGTAAAGTCTATTGTAGAAGCGGACCCGTATATAAAGACAGGTGCCAGAAGCTATACAATAAGGGAATGGGAAATGGTGTCGAATCATGATTTTTAAAAGTTGAAACACTGATAGATGGTAAGAGCAGATGATTCTGCTCTTTTTTTTTGCGTGCTAATTTAAGTGCTGGTATGAGGCAGTTAAAATTTATAAATTACAAAGACGATAAGAATGTACTCATTTAGAATCAAGGTGTCTCGTTTCCTACAAAATTAAGTCAGATTAGAAAATGATAAATCAACATAACATACTTTGAGATAAATTTGATTTTAAAATTTTCTTTATTATCTGATTACTTATTGACAATCAATAGTATTTGTCTTACAATTACTTTTATCTAATATAAAGGAGAATCTATATGATAAATGAGGCAATGCGCTTAGAGCATGTACAACTTGGTCAGATAAGAGCAGTGGCCGAAAAGGCTAAGCTATTGGAGCAGCAGGGACATGACATTATTCATTTAGAGATAGGCGAGCCAGATTTCACGACCCCCGAAAATATAGTTCAGGTAACTCAAGATGCTCTTTCTCAAGGCAATGTGCATTATGCACCGAATCGGGGTGTACTGGATTTAAGGAGAGAGATAGCAAAAAAGTTAAAGGTGGACAACGATATAGAAGTAGATCCTGACAAAGAAGTCATCATTACTTCTGGTGCGGCTCAAGCATTACTGTTGGCTTTTCTGGCCCATTGCAATCCTGGCGATGAAGTTTTGGTTATCGAGCCTTCCTTCCTGTCATATAATCAGTTGGCTTACATGACCGATGCCGTTCCCGTTCCTATCGCAACATCGGAAGATAAGGATTGGATCGTAGACCCTGGAGACATTGAAAGCGCAATAACAGATCGGACGAAGATGGTGCTGCTGAACTCACCGAATAATCCGACGGGCGCAGTCTATCCGAAAGAAACTTTGGAGAGAATCGCTGAAATAGCGACAGAACATGACTTGATTGTCGTATCGGATGAAATATACGAAAAGATAATTCATGAGGAAAGCAGTCATTTCTCAATCGGTGCACTTCCGGGAATGAAAGAGCGAACGATAACAATCAATGGATTCTCTAAAGCATATGCCATGACAGGATGGCGATTGGGCTACGTCGCTGCGAGTGAGAAGCTTACAACACCTATGTTGAAAGTACATCAGTATGCTGTCACCTGTGTACCAACGTTTACCCAGTATGGTGCCATTGAAGCGATCAGGGGAGATCAAAAACATCTCGAAGCAATGATTTCAGCCTATAATAAGCGCAGAGACTTAGTATACAAGGGTCTGAACGGCATAGAAGGCATTACTTGCTCGTTGCCAGAAGGGGCATTCTACGCTTTTCTGAACATTAAGCAATCTGGTTTGAACTCAGTCGAGTTTGCAGAACGCCTATTGAGCGAAAAAGGGGTCGCCCTGATACCAGGATCCATATTTTCTTCTGCAGGGGAAGGGTTTCTTCGCTTGTCTTTTGCAGCATCGGAAGAGCAGCTATTAAGTGCAATGAAACGAATAGAAGAATTTGTAGTGAACATCAATAGTAACGTGAATGTGTAATCTATTAACAGGGAGTAGCTTTTAAACGATTTCAGATGGAATATCTGCCATTTTATGAAAGGGGTTTCATAAAATATTTCTAATATATTCCATTTGAGTCTGCATGGTATTTCATAATCCAAAACAAAGTGGGAGGATGAGGCATGATGAAGAAAATATTTAATATGTCACTAGGTACTAAAGTTCTGATTGGTTTCGTGGCAGGGATACTCATTGCACTGATATTTCAAGAAAGAGCATTGATCATAAGTCCCCTCGGTGATTTATTCTTAAATCTTATTCTGATGATTGTTGTACCTTTGGTGTTTTTCTCAATTATTAGTGGGATTACGAGTTTGGATGACTTCTCTGCATTGAAGAGTGTAGGATTAAAAGTCGTTTTATTTTACATAGCCACTACTGCTGTTGCAGGCACTGTAGGCTTGATCATCGCGAACGTTCTGAGACCGGGTAGTCGCATCAACAGGGAAGATTTGGATATAACAGGAGAGGTAAGCGCTCCAGAGTCACTATCGCTATCTGAAACACTACTATCGATGATTCCAAGGAATGTGTTCCAGTCTTTTGTAGAAGGAAATCTGATGCAGATTATCGTATTTGCCATCTTTGTAGGTATCGCAATCGTATTACTGGGGGAGAAAGCAAGCACCTTCAAAAAGTTTGTTAACAATGGTGCAGAAATCATGTATACCATTACAGGGATTGTCATGAAATTTTCTCCGATTGGTGTAGCTGCATTGATTTCAACAACTTTTGTAGAATATGGTTCCCTTATGTTCGGATCCATTGCAACACTCATAATTGCGGATTACGTGGGACTTCTAGTCATATGTTTCCTTGTATATGCATTTATAGTTAAATTTATAGCGAAGAGCAGTCTAAAAGAGTTTTATAAAGCAGCGGCCAAGATTTGGCCATTGACTATGAGTACGACGAGTAGTTCAGGGACTTTGCCTTATACAATGAATGTTGTTGAAAAAGATCTTAAAGTGCCTAACAGTATTTCAAAATTCTCTTTGCCAATCGGCTCAACGATCAATATGGACGGGGCGGCAAACTTCTATCCGATGGCCGTCGTGTTTGTCTCTCAACTTTATGGATTCAACATGACACTTACGGAACAGATCACGATTGTTCTAATCGCAACGCTTCTCTCAATCGGATCACCGGGGATTCCTGGCGGTGGTATTGTAATGGTTACAATCCTACTGACGACGATGGGTCTGCCGCTCGAAATTATGGGTGTTATTGCTGGGATATATAGAATCATTGATATGGGGCATACTACTTTGAATGTAACTGGAGATATGGCTGTTACCCTTGCAGTGGCAAACATAGAGGAAAGAAGAGTGACTTCAGTCATTGAACGTGAAGAAAGTACTGCTTTCGAGCAAGGGGTTATCGCATCAAAAGAATAAATTTCTTGGCCAGATGAAAGCACTCAATACGAATACAGTTCGTGTCTCAATTTGGAATGAGTAATTCGGCTTGAGTGCATGGGGGAATATGTGTCATGCCAAGCCGATGGTAATGGTGGGCAAACTTGACTGAAGCGTCATCTTGTCATACAATTATATATCAATAGAAGAAGTCTGAAGTTTTTCAATAAAATTGTTGAAAGCAAATTAATTGGGTGAAAATATGAGCGATTTCAAAGTTGGATCGGTAGCAAGAAACACACTCTCTCGTCAAGTCCTGGAAAAATTTATAGAACTGCTGATGGATGGAAGTCTGAAGACTGAAGACAAGCTCCCTTCTGAAATGGAATTGATGCATATGTTCGATGTCAGCAGACCTGTCCTCAGGGAAGCCCTCAGTTCTTTGGAAACACTTGAAATAATCACTAGAAGACCCCGCGGTGGAACATTTATAAACAAAAAGATAGGCAGTAATCCGTTTAGGGCAATGTTGGCTTTGTCCATAAATAATGTCCCTGCAGTGATTGAGGCGCGTATGTCATTGGAACTTGGCCTGGTAACCCTTGCAGCTGAGAAAATCACAGAAGAGCAGCTGGCAAGTCTCGAAGAGACGATTACGGCTATAGAAAATACGGAGGATGGGGACTATGGTGCGATAGATCGGGAATTTCATAGAATCATCGCAGATAGCGCCAACAACCCAGTAGTGAGCGGTATGATTGATTCGCTCCTCATCGCCCATCAGAAAACAGATAGTCTGATAGTGATCCGTGAACGTGATATCACTGTAGAGCATCACAGGGCGATTTACGAAGCTTTGAAGAGTAAGGATCCGGTCGAATCGTTTAAACAGATGTATCGTCATCTGCAATATGTAAGAAAAAAAATACTTGCAAACTATAACGAATAGTAGGCACTGCGCCTAGCAGTGACAATGCAAGTGACTAAATAAGTACAGGCATACCAACTGCTTATCCTCGAATCATTTTAGAGGGTAGGCAGTTTTTTTTAATCTCTCTATTTCCTAATTGTCTTTCCAATATAGTGGTTCACGTGGGCGCCTGATTTCACTTTTTCCATTCACTAGTGAATTCCCACAATTGGTTTAGTATATCAGTGTCCTATTTAATGGAATGACGCAAACCTTTACGACTTTATTTTTTAAATTGTTTGAACATATTGACTTTATAATTAATATACTTTATATTTGTATTACAATTATAAAGGCAGGTGAAATTCTGTGTCTTTCATATTTAGAGAAAACGGTTTCAATAGTGAGTATGTCTTTTCCACAATAAAAATGGAGTAATCGAATAGTCGTGATTTAAGCATTTCAAGGTAAGTTTTTCGTATTCCTTTCCACTCGCTATTATTTCAGCCTTCGACGGTATTAAGACTCTTTATCATCAAAACGGATACTTAGGATATGTTCACCAAACAACAAAGGAGATTGCCAAATGGAAACTAGAAACTGGATCGGTGGTTCATGGAGCACACCTGCAGATAGTCAGGTAGAGGTATACAACCCTTCTGATTTGCAGGAGAAAATAGGTACGGTTAATCAGGGAGGCAGGGAGGATGTACTCAAGGCAGTTGAAGAAGCCAAAAGTGCCCAGAAGAAATGGGCACAGAAGACAGGCGCTCAAAGAGCTGAAGTCCTTTATAACATGGCAACTGCCTTGGAGGAAAACCTGGTTCAACTTGCAGAACTCGGAAGCCGGGAAATGGGCAAGCCTATTGGAGAAATGAAAGGGGAGGTCACTCGCGGTATTCACCTATTACGTTATTATGCAGGTGAAGGTGTCAGACCAGAGGGCACTGTCATTCCATCCAGTGATGTAGATGTACTTCAGTATTCCAAAAAAGTGCCACTTGGTTTAGTTGGCCTGATCACTCCATGGAATTTCCCGGTCGCCATTCCTGTATGGAAGATGGCTCCAGCATTGATATGCGGCAACGCAGTGATATGGAAACCGGCAGAAAATGCCGCACTCACAGCTACTAGAATGATAGAGCTATTTGAAGCAGCAGGGGTCGACAGCGGTGTACTTAACCTTGTTGTAGGTAAGGGGAGCATCGTAGGAAAAGCGATGCTGGAAGAAGCAGATATTGATGGCCTCTCGTTTACAGGTTCTGAAGCGACTGGTCTTTATGTGGCAGAAACTTGTGCAAAGCGGAACATCAAGTTCCAAACAGAAATGGGTGGAAAAAACGTTGCTGTCATTATGAAGGATGCCAATCTGGATAAGACGATTCCGATTGTACTGAGTGGCGCGTTCAAATCAGCTGGCCAGAAATGTACAGCAACAAGTCGAATCATCGTAGAAAGTGAGATTTACGAGGACGTGATCGACCGCTTGAAAAAAGGTGTGGAGGAGATCCAACTATCCCATGCGCTAGATAATGAAGCGTATCTTGGTCCTGTTGCATCCAAAGAACAATATGAAAAAGTAAATTCATACATTGACCTTGCCCGTAAGGAAGCGACCATTGTTGCTGAAAAGGAAATAGATTTCGATCAGGAAGGCTATTATATCTCTCCGATTGTAATCACTGATGCACCTTCTGACCACGCTCTCGTCAAAGAAGAGATATTTGGCCCTGTAGCGACTGTATCCAAAGCGGAAAACTTCGAGGAAGCGATCAATCTGGCAAACGACACGATCTATGGGTTAAGTGCTGCCATCTTTACGGAAAATCTGGGACATGCTCATAAATTCCTTGATCGCATAGAAGCAGGGATGGCACGTGTGAACCAGGAAACAGCGGGCGTGGAATACCAGTCTCCTTTTGGTGGAATGAAGCAGTCCAGCTCACATTCAAGAGAACAGGGACAAGCCGCACTCGATTTCTACACGAACACACAAACATGCGCAATAAAGTTTTTCAGTTGATCAAGAACGTATCATCTCACAGTTTAGAAGGTAAAGATTTTATAATGAATGCTTATCTGGTCGATTCATCCATCTTGAGAACTCATACAACCGGAATCAAAACTGGTTAATGTCCACATTCATTATGAATGATGTGTTACAGAAAATTTCTAAATGACGCAAGTAGTTATTAATCAAAAATATATGAAGCCGGGAAAGGAAAATGATCATGCATAAAACATCACCAAAAGGTATTCTAGGATTTCCTGTAACACCAATGAAAGAAAATGGAGAGATTGATACAGATGCTTTTGTTATGAATGTAGAGTTTTTATTGGAGAGCGGGCTGGATGCAATTTTCCCAGCTTGCGGTGCCGGAGAATATACAAGTTTAGACACTCAGGAATATGAACAGCTTGTAAAGTTATGTGTTGAAACAGTCGCTGGGAAAGTTCCCGTCTACACTGGTGTAGGTGGCAATATCCAGGAAGCTAAGAAAAGAGCAGAAATTTCAGAGGAGCAGGGCGCTGATGGCTATCTGATCATGCCACCATACTTGATAAAAGGTTCGCAGAATGGGTTATATGAATACTTTGCACAAATTGCGAAAACCACAGATTTGAATGCCATTGTCTACCAGAGAAATAATGCTATTCTAAGTGCTGACACATTGGCTAGACTGGCACAGATTGAACAGGTGGTCGGATTTAAGGATGGTGATGGAAACATGGAGAAGAATAGTGAATTCTCGCATAGATTCACCGGGGAAATTGATTTTCTTAACGGTATACCGATGGCTGAAGTGACTATGGCCGTATATATGCCACTTGGGTATGAGTCCTATTCATCTGCAATTTCAAACTATATCCCTCATGTTTCCCGCAAGTATTTCGAGGCACTTAAATCAGGAGATAAAGAAACGGCAAAAGAAATCTACGAAGATGTGATTCTTCCATTGAATAGAATCAGAGTCAAAGGTGAAGGTTATGCCGTCTCTTTGATAAAAGCAGGTATGGAGATTGTTGGCCTGCCAGTCGGCCAGACTGTCCGGGCGCCGATTGATGCTGTGTCTCCTGAACACTTCAAGGAAATGGAAGCGGTACTGAAGACTGTCCTTGAAAAATATCCGAACGAAATCTATGAGAAGTATACAGCTAAGATCACCTGATCAGACAAACTTAATAAATGACTATTATTCTCTTCAGAGTATGAATCAATCCCCTCAACATTTATGGATAAACTAGTATTTCTTTAAATGTTGAGGGGATATTCTATAATATGTGCATTTTTGAAATCTATTAAGGGACATATCAATTTGGAGGCAAAAACATGACAAAAAGAAATACTGAATTCTTCCCTCAAGAGCTTCAGGATAAGATAACCGAAAAGTTTTTCTACTTGAAAGAAGATGCTGAAGGAAAGGAAAGGATATTTTTCGAAAATGCCGGCGGCACCTTGAGACTGCGCTCAGCGATTGAAGAGCAGGCAAAACTCTCTGCGATTCCTGATTCTCCTGAAAGATCCCACAGCATCGCTAAAGATATTCAGAATAAAATCATCAAAGGAAAAGAAGACGTGAATTTATTGATAAATGCCAAAAGTGGTAAGATCGCAGCTTCTTTGACTGCATCTGAGTTGATGTTTGAAATGATCGCAACTGTTGCTGGCCAATCAAACCCGGGAAACATCGTTACAACCGCCATTGAACATCCATCCTCCTATGATGCCTGTCAATTTTCAGCCAATAAGTTTGGTCATGAGGTTCGAGTCGCAGAAGCAGATAAAACCACTGGAAGTATCCCGCTGGAGAATATGATTGATCTGATTGACGAAAATACACGTATTGTGTCACTCATTTCAACTTCCAATATCACCGGGGCGATACATGATATGAAGAAGTATACAAATAGCATCAGGATGAAGAATCCCAATACATATATTATTGTAGATGCAGTTCAAGGTGCCCCTCATAAGATGATAGATATACAGGAGTGGGAAGTTGATGGCCTGAATATAGCACCCTATAAGATGTTTGGCAACAGAGGGGTGGGGTTTGCATGGTTATCAGATGGATTGGCCTCACTCCCTCACCATCGTCTGTTGGCAACAAGTCCGGATGAGTGGGATCTAGGCAGTAAGACGCCAGCACATTATGCTGTTTTTTCGAAAGTGATAGATTATATATGCATGATTGGTGAATTCTATAATAGCAGCCCAGACCGTAGAGAGTTGATAGTGGAAGGTATGACCAGAATCCATAGTCAGGAACAGGCAATACTGGAAAGACTGCTCAATGGATCGGATGCAGTCGAAGGAATTAATGATATCGATAATGTAGAAGTCCATTTTGAAAACAGGAATGGTCTGAATCAAGATTTGATTTTGGCGTTGACCTTCGATAATATTTCCAACAGCAAAGCTGTGGAATGTTATGAACAAAGGAGTATCACAGTCTTTGCACGTGAAGATTCGAGCTTGTATTCCAAGAGGATTCTGGAAGCTGTAGGTTTGAAATCCATAGTTCGAGTTTCACCAATACACTGCCATTCAGCGGATGACGTCGATAAGTTCCTTATAGCGACCAGAGAAATTGCGCAAATGTAATTGGTCGAACATGAGTTAATGCAATACTTTAATACAGCCATGCTAAATACATTTCTATTTGCTTACTTGCCGGTTAATGCGACAAGAATAAAAGTGAAGGCCGCCGGACCGTTGAAGGAAGACTGATTGAGAAACAGATATAAGAACGTATAAATCCCCTCTGCACAATATGACGCAGAGGGGATCGTTCTATTTCTCAGAAACAAACTTGAATGTATATCTTTTTGGGTGGAAGTAGACTTTCGAGTACTCAAAAATCATTCCATCATCAAAGGTCGAGTATGCTTCAAGCAACAATAACGGGTCTTTATTTTCCAGATGGAGATGTTCGATCAGCTCATCGCTCGGTAGAATCGGGGTGAGCTCTGCATGTCTCTTGTTGATGTTGAATCCCTTCGAGGCAATGTATTCGTATTTTGATACTTTCATCACATCCACTGAAAGATCTGGAAACAGTTCATACGGCATATAGGATTCTTCAAGCACAAGCGGTTTTTCATCTGCCAGTCTCAATCTCTTTATATAGTAGACCTTCTGGTTGTTTGTCAGCCTAAGGTAGTTTTTCACTTCTTCAGACGGCAGCATCAGTTGGAATTCCAATATTTCATTCGATGGATTGTTATGGAGGCTGATCATTTCCTCGGTGAATCCTTGCAGCTTATGAATGTCATGCTCGATCTTCTTATCACTGATGTACGTACCGCTTCCCTGGACACTATATACCAGTCCCTCTTCAACCAGCATCTTGACTGCCTGTCTGACGGTGACCCGGCTCACACCATACATTTCAGCGAGCTTTGTTTCTGTCGGGATGGCCTCCCCCCGATTGATATCATTCGAAACAATATCGTCCTTTATCTTCTTTGCTACTTGCTTATACAAAGGTAGCGTCGATTTCCACATTCATAATCAGCCTCTCTGTTTCATTACTATCATTCTACCACTTGTATCCCTCTCCTAATACATATTATTTAATTTGTATTATATTTGTATTGTTATAATTCATTATTTGTGTTAAATTGGTTTTAATAAATATGAAAGGGGTTTCATGATGGAGAAGAAGAACCTGGTCATTGTCGGAGGTGGCAGTACTTATACACTTGGTATTGTCATGAGTCTGATTGCAGAAAAAGAAACCTTACCTTTGAATAAGCTCGTATTCTACGATACGGATGCCGAACGGCAGGAAAAGATCGCCAAAGCGACGGCAGTGATACTGAAAGAACGCTATCCGGAGCTGGAGACTTTCGAATATACGACGGACAAGTCAAAAGCATTTACGGATATGGATGTTGCATTCCTGCAGATCAGAACGGGTGGTCTCAAGATGCGAGAAAAAGACGAACAGATTCCTTTGAAGTATGGTGTGGTCGGACAGGAAACATGTGGACCGGGTGGAATGGCATATGGCATGCGGTCGATTCCAGATATGATCGAGCTGATTCATGATATCAGATCCTATACGGACGATGCGTGGATATTGAATTATACGAATCCGGCCGCCATTGTCGCAGAAGCACTCCAGAGGGAATTCCCCGAAGATGATAGACTGCTGAATATTTGTGATATGCCGATTGCAATCATGAAAAGTTATGCGGATATGCTGGGTAAGGATGTATGGGATCTTGTACCTGAATATTTCGGATTGAACCATTTTGGCTGGTTTACGAAAATTGAAGATAAAGACGGCACGGACTATACGGAAGTGATCAAAGAGAAGATCATCAATGAAGGTTTCGTTCCTACAGACGAGGAAATAGCGAATGATGAATCCTGGAAGAAAACATTTGCCCAGGCACGCAAGATGCTGATGGATTTTCCGGAGTTTCTGCCGAACACCTATCTTCAGTACTATCTGTATCCGGAGGCACTTGCTGCCAAGGAAGTACCGGATAACACCCGGGCACGGCAAGTGATTAACGGCAGGCAGAGGCGCGTGCATGATCAGTGTGACCATATCATTTCGACGCAGTCGACTGAAGGTATTGAACTGACGGATGATGTCCATGGTGTCTATATGGTCAAGGCGGCAGCTTCACTGATGTATCACATGAACGAGATCTATATCGTCATGGTGAAGAACAATGGCATCATCTCGAATATTCCTCATGATGCGATGGTCGAAGTGCCTGCAATGCTGGCCAGAAGCGGACCCAGACCATTTTCGGTCGGAGAGGTTCCAACTTTCTATAAGGGGATGATGGAAAATCAGCTGGCATATGAAAAACTGGTCGTCGATGCCTATTTCGAGAAGAGTTATAACAAGGCGCTTCAGGCACTCACGCTGAACAGGACGGTCACAGATGTGGAAAAAGCGAAACTCATACTGGATGATCTGATTGAAGAGAACAAGGGGTATTGGCCGGAACTACATTAGAAAAACAATTGGGGTGGGATGATCATGATAAAGTTTATTATCAATGCAGATGATTTTGGATATTCCCGTGCTGTGAACTATGGCATCATCGATGCACATACGGAAGGCGTACTGACATCTACAACATTAATGACGAACATGCCGGGTGCCCAGCATGCATTTGAACTCGCTAAATCACATCCGTCTTTAGGAATCGGTGTCCATCTGACACTGACATGCGGAAGGCCGCTGCTCGATAGCCATCATACGCTGGTGGATTCGAATGGCGACTTCAAGAAGCTTCATCACTACCAGGCAAAGTTCCATGTGGATCCGGATGAATTGTACGACGAGTGGCAGGCACAGATAGAAAAATTTTTGAGTACCGGACTTAGACCGACACATCTGGATAGTCACCATCATGTGAATAATCTGGAAGCGATGCAAACGATGTTCATCAAACTGGCACGAGAATACCAATTGCCAGTCAGAAACAATTTCGCAGGCATCAGGGACCATGGACTGACGACGACGGACTATTTCGAGTATCAGCCTGATGTCGTACTTCTCGACAGTGAACGCATCTTTGAAAAGTATAAAGACTATGACTCTGTTGAAATCATGTGCCACCCGGCCTATATCGACAAGTTCCTGATGAACAGTTCGAGCTATGCAACACCAAGGATTGAAGAGCTGGATGCGATGACATCGACTGAAGTAATAGAAAAATTCAAGGAAAGTGGTCAGTTTGAGCTGATCACGTTCAGTGGACTTGAAGGGGAGGCGGTTGCGAGATGAAAAAGTTCATGCAGAACCTGGGCAAGTCCATGCTCATTCCCATCGTTGCCATGCCGATTGCCGGTATACTGTTCCGTCTCAGTGCTGAGGATCTGCTCAATATCACCCTTTTCCAGGCAGCCGGTGTTATTTTCGAAAACATGGATGCACTCATTGCCATTGGTATTGCGATGGGGCTGGCGAAGACGAAAGATAGGGGAATTCCGGCACTTACCGGATACCTTGCCATCACTATTCTGAACAAAGGATTGGAGACCATGAATCCGGAACTCGATATGAGTGTATTTGGCGGTGTGCTTTCGGGCTTGATTGCAGCGGCGGTCTATAATCGTTTCAAAGATACGAAGCTGCCTGCAATGTTCTCGTTCTTCGGGGGTGAGAAATGGCCGATTACACTGATCATACTCATCATGATTCCGGTTGCCGGTCTATCGGCACTCGTATGGCCGTATGCGCAGGCGGGTATTGATTCGTTCGCCCAGTCACTGGTCGGCATGGGGGCATTCGGCATATTCCTGTTCGGTTTCCTCAACAGATTCCTCTTGCCGTTCGGTCTGCACCATGTACTGAACACCTACATCTACTTCGGACTTGGAAGCTACGAAACAGCGGATGGAGAAGTGGTTACAGGAGAAATCACAAGGTTTCTGAATGGTGATCCGACAGCCGGCTACTTCCTCGGCGGCTTCTTCATCGTCATGATTTTCGGTGTCCCTGCGATTGCGCTCGCAATTACGAGAGCAGCACATAAGAAGAAAAAGGAAAAGACCAAAGCTCTGATGAGTTCAGGTGGATTGACCTCTGTCGTCGCAGGGCTGACTGAACCGATAGAGTTCACATTCATATTCACTTCGCCACTGCTATATTTCATTCACGCAGTGTATACCGGCCTGGCAGGTGCAACACTGTATATGCTGAGCATCCGGCATGGATTCTCATGGGGCGGCAGTGCGATCGACTACGCACTGAACTTGGGAATCGCCGAGAATGGCATATTCATCATACCGATAGGACTCGCATTTGGCTTACTCTACTACTTCACATTCTATACACTGATTGTGAGAAGAGACATTAAAGTGATCGGCAGGGAAGAAGACGTGGAATTCGACCAGGAGTCAGATGAATCCGAGCAGGATCTGAAACTCGGCCACTCGAAGTTTGAGTATATGGCGAAGAAAATTCTCGAAAATGTTGGTGGTAAAGAAAATGTTACAGACTATGAGAACTGCATGACACGACTGCGACTTGTCGTGAAGGATGCTGGTCTGGTCGATGAAGATAAGATAAAACAGACCGGCGCCCACGGAGTGGTCAAAGTTGATGATCAGCATGTGCAGGTCATCATAGGGCCGCAGGCGAACGTCGTAACGGAAGAGTTTGGAAAGCAAGTCGATAAGTAGTACAAATAGATATAATATTGTACGTTGATGAAAGAGATGGAACATTTCTCTTATTTAATGCAGCCCCCTTCAAACAGGTAAATTGAAGGGGGACTTTAAGTGCCATAATTTAAATTGAATATTCCAAAAATATTAACAACATGATATATTTGTAAAAGAAGTATAATTACAAATATTGTTTAATGATACACAATAGCTATTGTTGCATGGATTGTTAGTTGAATACAGTGGATATTGCAATAAAGGAGGTGAGGGAGCAGGGTGGATCAGGCAAAAAAACCGGGTAGGAAAGCATGAATTTATTAGAACGGAACGTGATTTCGCTCCGAGGGGTCAGAGTGAAATCATACTGGAGGTTGCAAAGCGGGTTCAAAGTAAAATTCAATATGACACGATAGGGGTGTTCAATGAAGAACGGTACATTTATTATCTCAGTGGATTTTGAACTGTATTGGGGCTATTTGGGTTTTACGGATTACAACGAATGCGTCGACAGATTTTATCTGACGCGGAGTGTTGCGTCAAGAATGATTGAAGTATTTGAAAAGCATGAAATGAAAGTGACGTGGGCTACGGTCGGTCTATTGATGCTGGAAAATAAGAAGGAACTGAGCGAGATGACACCGCGTATCCTGAAGCCCAAGTATAGCAGGCGGGAAATAGACAATTACTATAACTATGAAAACCTTCTTAAGGAAAAAAATTTTTGTGAAGGTGTATTTTTTGCGGGCGATATCGTCGAGGAACTGAAGAATAGTGATTACCAGACTATCGGCACACATACCTTTTCCCACTATCTATGTCTGGAGGATGGGCAGTCTGAAGACGAGTTTACAAAGGATATGGAGCTGGCCATGGAAGTTTCCGACAAGAAAGGTATAGAAATTGAAAGTATTGTATTCCCACGTAACCAGTTCAACCCGGGCCACCTTGAAATCATCAAAAAGTATGACATCAATATCTTCAGGGGCACGCCTGATCATTTCATCTACAAGCCCCGAAGTACACATAATTACTTCATTAGAGGATTAAGACTGGTGGATCTTTATTTTAATATTACAGGCAACCATACACACCCGCATCCTGATTCCGATGAAGAGATGTTTGATATCAAGGCGAGCCGTTTTCTCAGACCATTAAATCGGACAAACAAGGTTTCGAGAGGTCTGCAGCTGAGAAGAATCAAGAATGAGATGACCAAAGCCGCGGAAAATAATCACTACTACCACCTTTGGTGGCATCCGCATAATTTTTCGGCCTCTCCAGAGGAGAACTTTCAATTCCTTGAGGAAATCATTGCCCATTTCAAAACGTTGGAGGAGAAATACGGTTTCAGTTCCGAAAGCATGGAGTCCTATGTAGAGAAGGTGAGAGCTTGATGGAGAAGATAATGATGATCTGCACTTTGGGACCCAGTACCAATTATATTTATAACCATGTCAGCAGGGACTTTCATGTTGAAGCGGTTATTGTCGTCCAAAAGGAAAACAGGCAAGTGTTTTTAAAGAAGAGAATCAAGCGGCTCGGGCTGCTTAAAGTGATCGGTCAGATCATTTTTGTTCTCTACTCCAAAATATTCATGGCAAAAAAAGTGGATTCAAGAGTCAAGGAGATCCAATGGAAATTCAATCTGAATCCTGATGATATAACGGCAAAGAAAATCACGCACGTCCATTCGGTGAATTCGGAGGAGATGAAGTGCAAGATCAGAGAAGTGGATCCTGACCTGATCATCATCAATGGGACGCCGATCATAAAAGAAGATGTATTAAGTGTGACCGATGCCAGATTCGTCAATGTTCATGTCGGTATCACGCCGAAGTACAGAGGGGTTCACGGTGCGTACTGGGCACTCTATAACAATGACGATGATCTGGTCGGTGTCACGACACACTTCGTGGATAAGGGGATTGATTCCGGAGAAGTCCTTGATCAGAAAGTGGTGAAGGTGGACGAAGCGGATAACTTTCTGACATACTCTCACTTGCAGATTGCACATGCTTTACTCGAATATAATAAAATTATTCAATCTGTACTGAACGATAGATTCATCATAAAAGAACCGATTACGGGTGAAAGCGCCATATGGTCCCATCCGACCATCGTGAGCTATCTGTATGGCAGAATCTTCAAGAAGGTCAGGTAGTGGTGTGTACTTCAAATAATAATGGCGAAAGAAGGGGGCAATCTTGCTGAATCTCAAAAGATCTGCAGATATTATCGTCAGTTCATTTTTCCTATTGGTACTCTCGCCACTTCTGCTTATTACGGGTGTCATCATCAAAGTGACAATGCCCGGTCCACTTTTCTTCAGACAGCGACGCGTCGGGATGCATCAGAAGCTGTTTGACATCCTCAAGTTCAGAAGCATGAAAGTCGATCGTTCAGCAGAGGAAAGTTTCGATTTTGATAAGGATGAGGAGAGGATCACAAGCTTTGGCCGGCTCATCAGACGTCTTAAAATAGATGAACTGCCCCAACTGCTGAATGTTCTGAAAGGGGACATGAGTCTTGTCGGTCCGCGTCCAACCATAGAGCAGCAGGTGGAGGAGTATGACGCGTATCAGCGGAGGAGGCTGGATGTCAAACCCGGTATGACGGGTCTTGCTCAAGTCAACGGCAATACGTATCTGACATGGGAAGAGCGAATCGAATATGATATCGAGTATGTGGACACCCATTCCTTGAAGCAGGATGTAGGGATCATATTGAAGACGATTCTGATCGTCCTGTTTGGAGAGGGCAATTTCAAGAAGACGGAAAGAAAGATCTCAAAGGGGTGAAGGAATGGGTAAGATGAAAACAGTTCTGATCGGGTCTGTGGAATCGAGCAAGATTGTACTGGACGCGATGATCAATAATGCATATCCGCCTGAAATGGTATTTGGTCTTGATCCTCAGTATTCGTCGAATGTGTCAGGGTATGTGGATCTGTCCGTCATAGCCGAAAAGCACGATATTCCGTGTATGACGTTCAGGAACATCAATGATCAGGCATGCGTGGAACAGATCAAGGCGATATCGCCGGACTACATTTTTGTCGTAGGCATCTCCCAGCTGATCAAGGAGGATATCATCAATGCAGCCGCTCGGGGGGTGATCGGTTATCATCCGACGGCATTGCCGAAGTATCGGGGCAGGGCTGCTTTGCCGTGGCTCGTCATCCTGGGTGAGCAGGAATCCAAGTCATCCCTCTTCTTCATCGATGAAGGCATGGATTCGGGTGACATCATCGATCAGGAGACGTATCTGATCGGTGACAATGACTATGCCCATGATGTCTATCATGCGTCCAATGAAGCGCTCGAGAGGATGCTCGAGCGGGTGCTTGAAAAATTGAAGAATGATGCGGTGGAGGCAACACCGCAAAACGAAGATGAAGCGACCTATCTACTGAAGCGGACGCCGGAAGATGGCAGAATCGACTGGAGCGCTGCTTCTGACGATATATATCGGCTGGTGCGTGCCACTTCGAGACCGTATCCCGGTGCGTTCTTTTTCTACAAGGATCATAAGGTCATCGTATGGGAAGCAAGTGTGCATCCGAATACGAAGTATATCGGTATTCCGGGCCAGATCATCCGTTCGGATTCAGGGACGATCGACGTTCTGTGTATGGACGGCATACTGCGTATAGAAGATTACGAAACGGTAGCGGACTTCAGATTCATAGACGGAAACAAATTCAAATAGATGGAGATGGGGATATGAACATTCTGGTTTTTGCACCACACGACGACGATGAGGTACTGGGCGCAGGTGGTGCCATAGCCAAGTATGCCAATGAAGGCCATGATGTGTACATATGCGGAGTGACCAGTGGGCCTGATCCTGAGGAAGTTGAAACAATAAGAAGTGAGGCAAGTGCAGCACATGAAGTACTCGGCGTGAAGGAGGCGTTCTTTCTTCACTTGCCGATGATCGGTCTTCGGCATATGGAGACCAGCGAAATCAATGCCAGAATCCATGATGTTGTCATGCAGGTAGAGCCGGAGATCGTCTTCCTGCCTCATAAAGGGGATATGAACTTTGATCATGCGGAAACGACGTATGCAGCCATGGTCGCACTGCGCCCATTCAATGTGCCTGCCCTGCGGGAAATTATGGTGTATGAAACATTGTCCGAAACGGAATGGAACACGCCGACAGTCGATAATCTGTTCATACCGAACGTCTACATGGATATCACCAGTACGATAGATAAGAAACTGGAAGCGATGGCATGCTACGAGTCACAGCTTAGAAGCTATCCGCATCCCAGATCACTGGACGCAATCCGCGCCTTATCGATGGTACGTGGATCAAGCATCTGTGTGGATCACGCAGAAAGTTTCATGCTGATCCGTTCGATTAAAAAATAGTTGGACCGGGATGAGAAGTTAAAAAAAGTTGGCCTTGGTTGAAATCAGGAATTAAAATCATATAATCTTTATAAACGCTTCGTATACGGATTCTATTCCGAATACGAGGCGTTTTTGTCTTTATTATCAAGGGTTTGACAATAGTGTCGAGTTTCATAAGGTTGTCCATGAAAGTGAAAAAATACAAAATACTTGTAAAAATTACAAATTGAATATTCCAAAAATTATGGAACCATGGTATATTGGTTGAAACTTATAGATAGAGATAAAGTTTAATTATGTTTGGGAGGGAAAATATGGAGGATTCTGTAAATGTCGAAAAGGCTTTGGACATTATAAAGAGGAATATTCTATCGATTATTTCGTCGATGCTTCTAGTGGGTGTTCTCGCCACACTCATCACCTACTTTATAATGACTCCGAAATACGAAGCAGAGACGCAGATGCTTGTCAGTTCACCGAGTGATAGTGTAATTGTCAATTTTGAGAATATCGAAACCAATCTGCAGCTGATCCACACCTACAGGGACATTATTCTAAGCAAGACAATACTTGAAGATGTCATCACTAACCTTGGACTCAGCCAGACTGTCGAGGAACTCTCAAAGCAGATTACAGTCACCAACCAGGATCAGTCGCAAGTACTGTCAATCGTAGCCACTGATGCATCAGCCCAGCAGGCAGAGCAAATATCAAATGAAGTCGCGATCGTCTTCAAAGAACGCATCGTGGAAATCATGTATGTGGACAACATTTCCATCTACGCACCAGCAGATGTTGCGCCGGGTATTGACCCCGTATCTCCTCAACCTTTAATCAACATCGCAATCGGTATGGTGGCCGGACTGATCCTTGGTCTGATCTGGGCCTTCTCAAAAGCCTACTTCGACAAGTCGGTCAAAAATGAGATCGATGTGTATAATGTGCTCGGTCTGCCAGTGGTTGGATCACTCGCGAAATTTGAGGACTAAGGGGGAAATACTCATGTTCAAGAGGAAGAAGAAGAAAAGTGAAGTCGAACAGGCAAGAAATGTAGTCGTTGCGAACAAACCACATGCGAATGCAAGCGAACAGTTCCGGACAATCCGGACGAACATCATGTACTCAGGTGTGGATAACCCAATCAGTTCCGTACTATTCACTTCCGCCATATCGGGTGCAGGCAAATCGACCATTGCAGCGAATATGGCCATCGCCTACGCGCAGGCTGGTATGAAGACACTGCTGCTGGACGGGGATCTCAGACGGCCGACAACACATTACACATTTGAAGTATCAAATAGAATCGGATTGTCATCGGCGATGGTCAATGACATACCACTCGGAAACCTGATCACCAGAACCGAATTCGACACACTCGATCTGATTACTTCAGGGCCGATTCCACCGAATCCATCAGAACTCCTGTCTTCTAAAAAGATGGCACAGTTCATGAATTCACTTACCGAAAACTATGAGATGGTGATCATTGATTCACCACCGATACTTTCCGTGACGGATCCCCAGCTTCTATGCAAGCAGGCGGATGGTGTAGTGCTTGTGACCGATGTCGAAAACAACAACCGTGACCAGCTGGTGGAAGCAAAGGATCTGCTCGATAAGGCGGGAGCAAACATCATCGGTGTCGTACTGAACTATCGTGAAATGAAGCATGGCGCAGATGAGCAATACTATTACTCGGAGGCGGTTGCTGAAAGCTGATTGATATAATCGATGCCTAGTCATCCTTACCAGGTGAGTCAGGCAAAGGCAGTAATGCATGACCTTTACCATAATAATTTCGGTTGGCAACAAGGGTGCTGTCGGCGAAATATTAAAAGGGGTGGTTGAAAACGGGACGGAACAGTTCTTGATGTGACCATCATTCGTAACGAAGGAAAGTTTCACAAATTAAGGTGTAACCGGGTAGGAAAACATGAATTTATCAGGTTGATCGAACGAATCTTCCTAGTAGGCATTAATGAAACCGGATCTATAAAGTCGATATATCATCCTTACCAGATGAGACAGATATCGATAATGAGCGATCATGCCGTTATCATACATCGATTGGCAACAGGGGTGCTGCCAACGTGATAGTGAACCGGCTGATTGAAAGAAGGACAGAATCATTTTGGACATGGATCTATTGGAATGACGGAAGACTTTATCTAGGAATTTTTACTGAACAACGGTTCAGACAGTCGATACCAGACCACCCTTACCAGGTGTGATGGGTATCCGTATGGGACGATCATCTATTTGCAATAATGCTTTCGGTTGTCAACAGGGGTGCTGCCAACGGATTGATGGAGTAGATGATTGCTCTGTGACAGAACTGTCCTGAACATGAAGACATCAATTAACGATGATTTCACCTGGAGAGGTCAAGGTGGGATTGTTGATAGAGGTCAAAAAGGTATAAAGGGTGCAAAACAAAGACAATTGAATAAAGGGTAATAAAAAGGAAAGAAGAGGATATTATGGACGCTAGAAAACGTTACTTACTCTTTCTGCTTGTCGACTCGCTCATCGTCACCTTCTCGGTGTTTATCGGCTACTATATTCTCATACCATTCTTCTCGGACTATTCACTGACAATGCTCGGAGTCACATCCGTCATACTGCTCGTGAACCATCACCTGTTTGCCTATATTTTCAACCTTTACCACAGGGCATGGGTATATGCGAGTGTCAGGGAACTGATTTCGGTTACGCAGGCTGTCAGTGGGTCTGTCATGGCGACGATCGTTTTGACTTTCCTGCTATTCGACACGGCATTTATGCGACTGATGCTTGTGACCTGGATGATGCATCTGATACTGATCGGTGGATCCAGGTTGTTCTGGAAAGTGATTACCTATGAAATGAATGGGCGTAGATCGCATGGCGTAAAGATGACACGGACACTGGTTTTTGGTGGAGGCAAAGGGGGCTCGATTCTCATCAAACAGATGCTGGATAATCCAGTAATGGGGATGAACCCGGTCGTTGTCGTGGATGACGACCCTGCCAAAAAGAATATGGAGCTTGCCGGTGGTGTCAAAGTGGAAGGCAACCGCCAGGATATTGAACGGCTGATCAAGACATACGACATCAAGAAGGTGGTTATTGCCATCCCTTCTCTCAGCAAGGTGGAGCTGAAGGAAATTCATAAACTGGCCAATATTGAGAATGTCGATGTGCTGACGATGCCGAATATTGAAGATGTCCTTTCAGGAAAGCTCGAAGTCAATGCACTGAGACACGTCCAGGTCGAAGACCTGCTGGGACGTGAGCCGGTTGAACTCGATATTAAAGGCATTGAAGAACAGGTGACGGACAAGACGATTCTCGTTACAGGTGCTGGCGGCAGTATCGGTTCCGAGATTGTCAGGCAGATTGCGAAGTTCAAACCGCGTCAGATACTGCTGCTCGGGCATGGTGAAAACAGTATCTATACCATCCTGGAAGAAGTGCTGCAGAACAAGGACGACAGCATCGGTTATGTACCGATCATCGCAGATGTCCAGAACCGACAGCGTATGTTCGAAGTGTTCGAGAAGTACCGACCGGACATCGTCTATCATGCAGCCGCACATAAGCATGTGCCGATGATGGAATACAACTCCCGCGAAGCGGTGAAAAATAATGTCGTCGGAACGAAGAATACAGCAGAGGCGGCATGCCATTTCAAAGCGAATAAATTTGTGATGATTTCGACAGACAAGGCAGTCAATCCGCCGAATGTCATGGGTGCGACGAAACGGATGGCGGAAATGATCGTCCAGGCATTGGATAAAGGGTGCAAGGATACGACACTTGTGGCTGTACGTTTCGGCAATGTACTCGGCAGCCGTGGATCGGTCGTACCGAAATTCAAGAAGCAGATCCAGGCCGGTGGTCCGATTACAGTGACAGATCCCAGAATGACACGATACTTCATGACCATACCGGAAGCTTCAAGGCTGGTCATTCAGGCAGGGACCATCGCAGAGGGTGGCGAAGTATTCGTACTTGATATGGGAGAACCGGTCAAAATCGTCGATCTGGCGAAGAATATGATTCGCCTATGTGGCTTTGCAGAAGACGATATCGGTGTCGAGTTCGTCGGTATACGTCCCGGAGAAAAATTGTACGAAGAGCTGTTGAAAGAAGGGGAGATCCATCCCGAGCAGGTCTACGCAAAAATCTATCGCGGCAGAGTTTCCGAATCATCGCTCAGTCTGATTGAAACACAGATCAAAGCGTTCCTGTCTATTGACGAGAATGAAATGAAGGAGCGTATCATCCAGTTTGTCAGACAGGAAAATATGAATCCGGAAGAACTTGGCCAGGAACATGCAAGCTAAAATCATGAACATCGTAGGGACCTTGCTGTTTGCCATCAACCAGTGGGTACAGGTCATTTTGATTACGCGTCTGCTCGGTCTCTACGAAGTGGGCCTGTTCTCATATTTTCTGGCTCTGACAGGCCCGCTTGTATTGTTCAGCCGCTTCATGCTGTCGGTACTCGTACCGACGCAGAGGAAGCTGTCCTATGATTATGTGATATTCCAGGAGTTCAGAAGAATCACCAACTACGCTTTTATCGCAGGATCAGTGATTGTCATGATTTTTGTCGATCTGAACATGTACGAAAGTCTATGTCTCATGGTCTTCGTCCTCTACAAGTGTTATGAGAACAAGGAAGAATTCATCTATACGGAGAATATTGCAGAGTCGAGAATCGATTTCATGGCAAGATCGAAGATATACAAAAGCATCATCACAATCATTCTGTTTACAGTCACGGCATTCTTTTTCAGGTCACTCCTGCTGGCGGTACTGAGCCTGCTTGTTTCACAGATGCTCATCTACTACTTTTATGACCGCAGATTCTCCTACTCGGAACAGAGGGCGAAGATCGGCATCAAGCGGATCGAGTTCAGAAACATCTTCATCCTTGGCATCGGTCTATCGATGGTTGAAGTGCTCAACTCGCTTGTTTCGAACATTCCAAGGTATATTCTTGAACACTACCATAGCGTCGAGACACTCGGTGTTTTCGCGACAATCCTGTACTTCATGATCATCACCAACAACATCGTAGTCGCCATCAACCAGAGTGTGGTGGCAGGGCTCGCGAAGGAAGCACAGGCAAGTGTGAAAAAGTTCTACCGGTCGTTTTTCAGGCTATGCGGGATATTTCTCGTCATCATCATTGCAGGGGAAGCCATACTGCTCCTGTTCGGCAACGATATACTCGTTCTGGTCTATGGGGAAGCATTCATGGGCTATCAGAATGAGATGCTGCTCCTTGGCATCCTGCTGATATTCACCGTCTATACGAAACTGTTCGAGATGGCGCTCAGCATATTCAATATCTACAATCTTCAGCTGCTCCTGCAGGGAACCACATTCATTGCAGCAGTCATATTTTCGTTCATCATCATTATCCCTTATGG
The DNA here is from genome assembly GCF_009831115.1 of Salinicoccus hispanicus. Classification (GTDB taxonomy): domain Bacteria; phylum Bacillota; class Bacilli; order Staphylococcales; family Salinicoccaceae; genus Salinicoccus; species Salinicoccus hispanicus. The sequence continues at coordinate 407,834 of NZ_WUUK01000002.1, forward strand.
CTTAACCGGTGCATTTATCGTGGTGATCATCAACTATATGATTCTGGCCGCAGGCCAGGTCGGCGTGCTGGTCTACCATTGGAAATACAAAGTAGGTTCCTAGGAGGCGGAGCGCATGCTGATCATCTGGTTGATCGCACTGATCTATGTGGTAATGGGCTATCTGTTCAGACTCTATATCGCAGATACGACTTACCTGACTGTTTCATTCATTGTCATCACAGCACTTCTGCTGTTCTTCATACTGTATTTGAAATACACAAAGTTTCTCATGATCTTATATGTGGGATTCCTCGCAAGGCTTGGGACGGTACTGTATGACCTGCAGCCGAAGGTGCCTAAACTTCCGCATAGTGGCATCGATTCTGAAAGCTACTATAAGACAGCGCAGTATATCAGCGAGAAGATGGCACTGATGAATGCAGAGATGTACGGGGGCATATACACGAAATTTCTGGCAGTCATCTTCAATATGTACGGTGACGACCGGCTTTTCGCACAGTTCCTGAACGTGCTGATGACATTGTCCGCCATACTGCTTGTCATACACATATTCAGAATGCTGGATGTCCCGCCGAAGATCCAGGTTGTGATGGTCGGGGTCATGTCATTCTTCCCGCATTCGATCATATTCTCGAGCATACTGGTGAGGGAAGCGGTCATCACGCTGATGATGGCACTATCACTCTACTATTTTGTCAGATGGTACAAAGGTCGGGAATGGACCAGTGCGATTCTGAGTGTGATCATCGTTCTGATCGGCGCGTCGTTCCATACAGCAGTCATCGGTGTCGTGGTCGGCTACATGTTCGGCTTCATATTCTACCAGCATAATCAAAACGCGTTCAGATTTACACTGAAATCGATGATTCCGTTCAGTCTCTTTGCACTGGCGACGACATATGTTCTGATCTTCCCGGAAAGTATAGAAGCGCTACCGATCTATGACAAGATCGATCAGGTCCAAAGGGGCAATGACAGCCTCTTGGACGCATTCACGGATGATATTGGAGGCAGTGCCTACCTGAGCGGACTGGTGGTCAATAACATCTACCAGATGGTTGCCTTTTCACCGATCAAGGTACTCTATTTCATCGGTTCACCGATGCCGTGGACAATCAGGAATCCGAATGATCTCATTGCTTTCATGCTGGATGGGGTTTTCTATCTCTTCGTACTTGCTGTATTCATCAAAAATTTCGGGCTCATCAGAAGACGTCCGATACTTGGTGTCATCCTGCTGAGTATTGTTGTGACCTGGATCATTTTTGGCATCGGCATTTCGAACGCCGGAACGGCCCTCAGACACCGGTTCAAAATATTCTACATCATCATTGTGGCAGTCGGTGTCATATGGGCGAATAGAGAGAAAGAGAAGAAACGTCCGGGGATACCGATGAAGGAAAAGCAAGTATAGGCATTGATTGACGTCTTGCAAGCAGCCCGACGGGTGCGGCTGCTAATAAACAGGGGTTTGGGAGATGTAGCTTATGCAGAAAAAAATTATTCATGGGGTAACTTCTTCCATGAGTGCACTGTTCATCCATGAGCAGATACACTTCATTGAGAAAAATGGCTATCAAGTGGAAGTAGTATGCAACAATATGCCTGAAAGACATTACGAAGGTCTGAAGCTCACGCATATTCCTTTTGAACGTGAAATCAGCATCTATAGGGATGTGACCACCCTTTATGCGCTCTACAGATATCTGAAACGGAAAAAACCGGATATCATTGTTTTCAGCACACCGAAAGCAGGACTGCTCGGCATGATCGCCGGCTACCTGAACGGCACAGAGACAAGAATATTTGCCCAGTGGGGACTGCGTCTGGAGACGGTGACGGGGGTGAAGAAACTGATTCTGCAGACGACGGAGAAGCTGACATGTCTGCTCAGCACGCATGTCGTCATACTCTCCGACAGTCTGGAAGCGGAAATGGTCGGCAGAAAACTGGTGGATCCGAAAAAGGTGGTCCGGATCGGCAAGGGGAGTGTCAATGGCCTGGATATGGAGCGGTTCAATCCTCGTGTGATTGATCAGGATCGGCTGGCACGGATGAAGGAAGAACTGGATATCAAGCCGACTGACTTCATCATCGGCTATATGGGAAGAATCACGAGAGATAAGGGAACCAATGAACTTGTGGAAGCCTTCGTGAAACTCAGTGAGAAACATGAGCATGTCAAATTGCTGCTTGCCGGTGACATCGAAGCGGGAGATCCGATCAGACCGGAAAACAAGGAGATGATCGAGACTCATGAGCGGATTCTACTGTGTGCATATACAAACGAACCGGAATACTACTACGGCATGATGCACGTATTTGCATTCCCTACGTACCGCGAAGGGTTCGGTACAGTAAGTATAGAGGCACAGGCGATGCTTGTACCGGTCATCGGTTTTGATTCCACAGGTGTCAGAGACACGATTGTAGATGACAAAACGGGCCTGATAGTGAGAAGCAATGATGCCGAAGGCTTGGAGAAAGCCATCGAAGATATGGTCATCCACCCTGAAAAACGGGAGCAGATGGGACGTGATGCCCGCATATTCGTCAAAGAGAACTTCGACAGGGAGCTCATACAGCAGAAGGTTCTCGATTTCTACAATACGCTGGGTACGGCAGGCGACGAAGAAGTGGCATATTCGAAAGCATAGGACGCAGGGCACTATCAAGTGGAGCGTGCATGGATAGAGAGAGACCAATTTGAGTCATGCGACGTTCCATATAGTTGTGAAGCACACATCATCGGCTTTGTCGGGAAGCTGGAGATGTGCGGAATTGAACGGGTAAGACAATTCAATTAAGGGAGAGGTGACCAGATTATGTCGAAGCGCAGAATCCTTTTGTCATCACCTCATATGGGTGGCACTGAAACGAAGTACGTCCAGGAAGCGTTCAGTACAAACTGGATTGCACCATTGGGAGAAAATGTTGATAGATTCGAGGAACAGGTCAAGGAATTTACAGGAGCAAATGCAGCATGTGCTTTAAGTAGTGGGACGGGGGCCATCCACATTGCACTTGATCTCCTGAAAGTCGAACAGGGCGATATTGTGCTCTGTTCATCACTCACTTTTGTAGCCAGTGCAAATCCGATTCTCTATCATGGCGGCAAGCCGGTATTCATCGATTCCGAGATGGACAGCTGGAACATGTGTCCAAAGTCTTTGGAAAAGGCTTTGAAATACTACAAGATGCTCGGCAAAAAGCCAAAAGCGGTCGTTGTCGTCAACCTGTATGGCCAGTCGGCACGCATGGATGAAATCGGCGAAATATGCAGACGGTATGGTGTCCCAATAATCGAGGATGCAGCAGAATCCCTTGGGGCCGTCTACAAGGGCAGGATGAGTGGAACCTTCGGCAGATTCGGCATCTTTTCTTTCAACGGGAACAAGATCATCACGACATCAGGGGGCGGGATGATCATTTCAAATGATGAGGTGCTCATAGAAAGGGCCTTGAAGAAAGCGACCCAATCCAAAGAGAATGCGGCTTATTATCAGCATGAAACGGTTGGATACAACTATCGTCTGAGCAATGTCTGTGCGGGCATTGGAAGAGGACAGATGGAAGTGCTGGAAGAACGCATCGAGCAGAAGCGTAATATTTTCGATAAGTATGTGGCGGGGCTTGGAGATGTAGACGGTATCGAATTCATGCCGGAGATCGAAGGGTCATACCATACAAGATGGCTGTCCACGATGCTCATCGACCCTAAGAAGGTGGGTGTCAGCGCAGGCGAGCTGATCGAACATCTTGGAGAAAGCAATATCGAAGCAAGGCATGTCTGGAAGCCGCTTCATATGCAGCCGCTATTTGACGGGTCCGAGTATTTCCACGGTGGAGATGACAATGCGAAGTATCTGTTCGAGCACGGCATCTGCCTGCCATCGGATACGAAGATGACTGAAGCGGAAATAAATGAGGTCATCGGTCTGTGCAGGGAACGCATCCTTGCCCAGGAACTTTTCGCTTGATGGCACAACTTCGCAGAAATGATAAGCGGTGAATCTACTTATTTGGAGGACGGACAGTGAATAGAGATATCTATTTTACAAAAGAGTATGCAGAGGTCAACGAGCTGATAGAACACGGAGAGGCAATTTCCATTGAAATTCAATGCGAGTATGGTCATATTACCCATACGGCCATAAAAAGAGAAATTGATACCGGAATAGATGGTGAAAAGTACTATGATCTGATCACGCCATATGGATATGGAGGACCGGTCGTCCACGAATATGTGAATCTGAAAAAGCTTATCGAAGTTTTTGAAGAGACACTTATGGACTATTGCGATAAGCACAGCATCGTATCCGAGTTTGTGAGATTCCATCCTTTATTCCAGAACCAGGAGTCATTCAGAAGTGTCTATGATGTGAAGTATATGAGAAAGACTGTAGGCACAGACCTGATAAGTTCCACCGACATCTTCCAAAGTGAATTCTGTGCGACTGCACGCAGGCGTGTCAGAAAACTGGTTAAAGATGAGAAGTTCTCCTGTATACTGGCGAGAGGTTTCCACGATATTGAAGACTTCATTGCAATCTATAATGATACGATGGACCGCCATCATGCGACGGATTTCTACTATTTCGACCGTGCGTATTTCGAAGGATTGAAAAGGAAATTCGGAAACAGGCTGGTCACAACGAGCGTCTATTTTGAAGGTCAGATCATTGCGATGGGGCTGTACTTCATTTCTGAAGACATCATCCACGATCATCTGAATGGCACCCTGGCGGAACATCTTCATCATTCACCAGCCTACCTTCTGAAATACACGATGATGAACTGGGCGAAGGCGAATGACTTCTCCCTCGTCCATTACGGCGGGGGTGTCTCCAATGCTGAAGACGACTCCGTCCTGAAGTTCAAGAAGCGTTTTTCAAACCATACCGAGTTCGAATTCCATATCGGCATGAAAATATGGAATAGGACAGCGTATGATGCGTTATGCCGGCAGAAAGGTATCGATAAAAAGACCGATTATTTCCCTGCCTATCGTGCACCGCGTATCGCTGTAAAAGAAAATTGATTCAGAGGCTGCATTCCAGGAATCCTGTTTTGGAATGCAGTTCTGATTTTGAGTGATGTCATCTGGGCTGATAGTGAAACAGAATTCATCTGCATCATTATGCTCGATCAGGAGGACCTATGAAAATAAGAATCATAATTATTGTGGTTTGCATTGCGCTGATGCTGGTTGTCCTATCATTGATTGAAAGTTTCAGCCATAACTATTCTGACGCGCCTGTAGAAAGTGATCTGATTGTGATGCTTGGAGGAGGCGATGAAGCGAGAATGCAGAAAGCCGCCCAGTTGTACCTGGATGGCTATGCAGATCAAGTACTGATTACACCTGTAGTCGAATCGGAAGAATCGACACAGAGTTCGGCACTCGCAATGGAATATGGGATTTCAGAAGAAGCACTCATACTGGAGGATGAAGCCATCAGTACCTATACCAACGCCACCATTACGATTGATATCATGGAGGATCGAGGCATGGATTCAGCCCTCATTGTCACAAGCGACTATCACATCAAACGGTCGAAGTACATCTATGACAAGCTGAACGATGGCAGTTTTGAATTCAAGTATATTTCAGCACTATCAGAGCAGGATGGGAGATGGCATGAGGGCAGCGATGCATTCTATATCTGGTCCAGTGAATATATCAAGATGTGGGTCTATCGGATGGGCATATACTGGTTCAGTGAGTAATAACATCTAAAACGAGGCATTCTGGGATTGGCATACAATTTCAGAATGTTTTTTATTTATTCTTGAAATATTTTATTAAGAAGTGTTTTTAAATTATTTTTTTGAGCCTATCTCTTGACTTTATAGGATTTGTGACACTTGTTGATAGAGTAGAGGATGAAATAAGAATTGTATTGTGTTAGGTTGTTATAGGCACCACAAAACAAAGGGGGAAATAATAAATGGAATTTACGAATCAACCCGTGCTTATCTGGTTTGTCGTTGGTTACGGCGTATTCATGCTGCTTCTTGGCATGTACTACTCAAAAAAGATCAGTTCAAGCGAGGACTTCATACTCGCCGGGAAGTCGCTCGGCCCTGTCGTTCTGATGGGGACACTGCTTGCAACATGGGTGGGAAGCGGTTCAGTAACGGGTGGACAGAACTCACTGGCCTATTCCTTCGGCATATGGCCGGCGCTCATGTCGACACTGCCATCACTCATCGGGATCGGGACGATTTTCCTGATTTCATCAAAGATTAAAAACTACGGTAAATACACCGTCGCAGAAATACTTGAAGTAAAATACGGCAGGGCGGCAAGCCTGCTCGCTGCCTTCATCATCATTCTTGCTTTTGTCGGCATCGTTTCATACCAGTACCAGGGGCTGGCATACATCCTGAACATTTCAATCGGTATCCCTGTCGGCACAGCGACCATCATCGCTGCAGTCATCATCATATTCCTGGCCGGCATCGGCGGTTTGATGTCAGTCGCACCGACGGATGCATTCAGTGCATTCCTGGTCATCTTCGGCCTGATCATTGCACTGCCGATCGCACTATCCGTCGGCGGCGGCTGGAGTGAGATCACATCGAATGTGCCGGAGAGTCATCTGAGCGCGACCGGATCACTCAGTTTCATACAGCTTATGGGGTATTATATCCCGACACTGTTCCTGCTGCTCGGGGACCAGAACATCTATCAGCGGATGTCTTCTTCAATGAATGACAAATCCACAAAGCTCGGTACAGCCGGCTGGATCATCGGTCTGATCATCGTGACACCCCTGATCTCCATTCTCGCGTTCATATCCCGTTCCATGTTTCCCGACATCGACCCGGGCATGGCACTGATTGCGATCACAAGTGTACTGCCGGTTGTCATCGGCGGCATACTGATTGCGGCACTCACTGCATTCATCGTCACAACAGGAAACTCCTATCTATTGTCTGCTGCAACCAGTGTCGTCTATGACCTTGTTGGAAAGTACATGAAGAAAGATATCGATGATCATCAGAAGCTCGTCTACACAAGAATTCTCATCCCGATCCTCGGTATCATCGCGTTCCTGCTGACGATGTATTTCCCGACGGTACTGTCCGTACAGATGTATGCCTATACAGTATATGGCGCAGGTATCACACCGGCACTGCTCGCAGTCTTCCTGTTCCCGAAAGTCACCAAGGCTGCCGGTCTTGCGTCCATGGCGTCCGGACTCGTTTCCACATTGTTCTGGGAGTTCTTCTTCGTCCAGTCGACAGGCATCAACTCGGCAATCATCTCTGTGCCGATCGCCTTCATCGTACTGTTCGTCGTAGCGATGTTCACCAAAGGACAGCATAACGAACTGAAGGGAGCACCGGAAAATGGATAGAGCGAAAAGAATCGAGAACTTGAGAGCACTCATGACAGAAAAGCAGCTCGATAGAGTCATCATATTCAATTTTGAAAATCAGTTCTATTTCAGTGGACTGAGAGCAATCACCTACTCGAGACCCATCATCATGATTGTTGAACGGGACCAGCAGAGCCTGATCATTCCGAAGCTTGAAGAAAAGCATGCCAGGGAGAAGACGGCAGCTGACCATATCCATGTCTACCATGAAGTGGGAGGCAATGACGGTGGCAGTACAGATTATCTTACGCTTTTCGATGAAGTACTGTCCGGGCTGAATGATGGCGGTCGGATTGGGATTGAAAGTGAGTCGCTGCCAGTAAAACTGTCCTCCTCGATCAAAAAGAAAAATGGGACACTTGTCGATATCCAGAAAGATATTGCACAGATGCGTGCCATCAAGAGTGCAGAAGAGATCGAACTGATCAAGCGTTCCGGAGAACTGGTGAGCGGTGCACTCAAGCACACGATCGAGAACTCCAAGCCAGGGGAATCGGAGCTTGAAATCGACTACCACGGCAACCAGTATCTTTTCGATACGGTGTCCGAACACTACACCGATTCGACATTGGACTTCTTCGTCATGTCTCCTTCAGGTGTCGCGCGGACCAACATGCCGCATATCTTCTCCAACACCCGGAAACTGGAAGAAGGGGACGTCATCATCCACAGCCGTCAGGTCGGCCTGAACGGCTACCGTGCAGAATGTGAACGGACATGCTTCATCGGCCAGCCGACAGAAGCGCAGGAGAAGGAGTTCAAAGTCATGCTGGAAGCCCATCTCGCAGCGCTTGATTTCATCAAGCCCGGCGTAACGGCAAAAGCCGTCAATGAAGCCGCTCTCGAAATCATTCGTCCAGCCGGCTATGAAGCATATGTTTCCCACAGGACCGGGCACGGCATCGGCATCGGACAGCACGAAGAACCTTCACTCCGATTCGATAATGACCTTGTGCTCGAACCGGATATGGTATTCTGTGTCGAACCCGGTATCTATATCCCGGACGTCGGTGGGTTCAGACATTCCGATACGGTTGTCCTGACTGAAGATGGCGCAGACATTATCACGGAATATCCGAGAGATCTGGAGAGTCTCGTTATGCAATGAAGAATATTGTACTGCAAATGTAAGCACCAAGAATCCAGAAAACATTCGTTTTCTGGATTCTTTTATTCATAATCGCTGTTGTGAATTAATATTTCAGAAAAACAACGACCTGATAATGAAATTTGCGAGAATACTATTGAAACCGTTCCCAGTTCACTTTGACAAACTTGTGAACAATCCATAGACTGGAACTGAGGCTAGATCAATTTTTGGAAAAAGGAGGGTAATTATGGATAATAATGAACGGAAAGGCAAGGAACACAAGGAAAAGACATTCTCACGTCGGGATTTCCTTAAAACATCCGGTGTCGCCGCCGGTGGTATTGTTGGTGGGTCTCTACTCGGCGGTCTGGTTGGGATGGAGCATGGTTCGAATAATGCGCAACAGCCTGAAAGCGCTACCGGGAGTGATGGTGCTGAGGGTGGTCAGACAGCACAAGCAGAAACGTACGACGCACGGACTTTCTTCAGTCGGAGTGAGGACTTTGAAACACTTGCTGCTGCGACTGAGAGAATCTATCCAGAAGATGATAACGGTCCAGGTGCAATCGCACTGGGTGTGCCTTATTTCATCGACAAGCAGCTGTACGGCTTTTGGGGTGCGAACGGTACCGATTATAAAATGGGGCCGTTTAGACCGATGGCGTCCGATACCCATGGTCGTCAGGAAAAATTGAATCGAGGCGACATGTTCCTGCTTGGCATCAGACGTCTGCAGGAAGTCAGCCAGGAAGAGCACGATGAAGCGTTTCATAACCTGGACGAAGAAACTCAAGACGAATTGCTGAAAATGTTTGAATCAGGCGATGTGGAAGTACCGGGCATGCGCGCAGAGGCTTTCTTTTCACTTCTGCGCAATACGACGATAGAAGGTGTCTATGCCGATCCCGCGTATGGCGGCAACAAAGATATGCAAGGATGGAAGATGATAGAGTATCCTGGTCCACGTATGGGCTGGACAAACGATATCCAGTCAGAGGAATTCCAATCCCTTGAGCCTGAAAGTTTAAGATCATATCAAGGAGGCGGAGTATAGATGGCTGAAGAACTTGAAAAAGTAGACGTTGTTGTCGTTGGCATGGGCTGGGCGGGCGGTATTATTGCTGCAGAACTGGCGAAAGCCGGCAGAAGTGTTGTGGGCTTGGAAAAAGGCAGTAGCAAAAAGCGCAGTGACTTCATTGGTGTGAAGGATGAACTGCGTTTTGATAACCGCTACCACATCATGCAGAATCTATCCGGAGATACAGTCACATCGAGAAACGAAGTGGATGACACGGCACTGCCGATCAGAACAACGAAAGATATGCAGCTCGGTACGGATATCGGTGGCGCCAGCCTCCACTGGGCGGGTGCAACATACCGGTATTGGCCGTATGAATTTGAGATCAGAAGCCAGACGATCGATCGCTACGGTGAGGATAAGATTCCTGACGATATGAACTTGCAGGACTGGGGCATTTCATATGAAGAAATGGAACCGTACTATGAGAAGTGGGAGTATACTGCTGGCATCTCTGGTGAACAGGATCCATTGGCACCGGAACGCAACCGTCCATGGCCGAACCCACCTCTTATGGAAACACCATCATTGAAACTATTCAAAGACGCGACAGCGAATCTCGGCCTGCATCCATTCCAAGTGGCTGCCGGAAACTTATCTCAGAATTACGAGAACCCGGATGGTGAGCAGCTGAATGCGTGCATGTACTGTTCGTTCTGTACAAGAGCCGGGTGTGACTTTGCAGCAAAATCGGATCCACTTGCGACAGTTGTGCCGACTGCTTTGAAGCAGGATAGCTTTGAACTTAGAACACGCGCCAATGTCCGACGGGTACTCTATGATGAGGAAACACAAAAAGCAACGGGTGTCATGTACGTCGACGAAACGACAGGGGAAGAATATGAACAGCCCGCAGACGTCGTTGTACTGGCAGCATTTGCCTTTACGAATAACCGGTTGCTGATGCTTTCAGATATCGGAGAACAGTATGATCCGGAAACAAGGGAAGGCACCTTGGGTCGCAATTTCAATGGTCAGTACAACTCCGCGTTCAACGGTACCCAAGGATTATTTGAAAATGAAAGGTTCAATCTCTACATGGGCGCGGGTGCACTCGGTGCGGCAGTGACAGATTATGCAGCAGATAACTTCGACCACACAGATCTTGATTTCATTGGCGGCGGTGCCATTGAGCTGAGACAATACGGTTTCGGAGCCATCTCGAGCAGTAATAACCGCCCAAGCGATACGCCAAGCTGGGGAAAACAGTATAAGGCAGATTCATTACACTACGCGTACAGAGCATTAAGAATCTGGTACACGAATATTGCCATGTCATACTGGCACAACTATTTGGATCTTGATCCTACATATGTTGACGAATACGGTGACCCGCTCCTTCGTGCGACGTATAAGTTTGGTTCTCAAGAGCGCGCCATTGCGCAGTTCGGTGTGGAGAAGTGTCATGAGATCATGGAAGAGATGGGCGCCGATATCATCCAGGATGATGAAGTGCCTGAAGAGTTCAATCACGTCTATTCCGGTGGCCACTATACAGGTGGCGTCGTTATGGGAGAGGATCCGGAAACATCGGTCGTCAACAACTATCTTCAGATGTGGGATGTCGATAACTTGTTTGTCGTTGGTGGATCTGCATTTCCACAGTTCGGTGGACACCACCCGACACCAACCATCGGTGCACTTTCCTACAGAGCAGCAGAAGGCATCGAAGAATTCCTGGAAAATGGTGAGCAGCTGGCTACCGCGAAAGGGACACTGAGAGCTTAGACATGAATAACTCTGGAGACACATTCTCTCCAGAGTTATCTTTGTTTTAGGTATGCTATAATATGGCCGCTGTCAGTTTTTTATTTATTGTATTATACATAGGATGGAGGGGAGCGTATGAATAAATACGGATTTGTTCATACATACTAATATGTTTAAAAAAGAAGAGACGATTTCATTTCTGACAGAACTACTGTCGATCAACAGCCCGTCAGGATATACAAAACACGCGGTGGATCATGTGCGCGAAACACTTGAATCGGTCGGTTATGATACCGAAACAACACCGAAGGGCAACCTGGTTGTCAGTGTAGCAGGCAAGGATACTTCACGTACCCGGGGGCTCAGTGCCCACGTGGATACACTGGGTCTGATGGTGCGTTCCATCAACGATGATGGCACACTGTCATTGACCAAACTCGGCGGGCCGCTTACACCAACGCTTGATGGGGAATACTGCGATATCATTACCCGCGACGACAAGGTATTTACAGGTACGATTCTATCCAAGTCACCATCCATTCACGTCTATAAGGACGCAGCAACGAAGGAACGGGATATCGATGGCCTCGTCGTCAAGCTGGATGAACGTGTCACGAGCAAAGAGGATGTTAAAGAGTTGGGCATCCAGAATGGCGATATTATTGCTTACGATCCGAAAGTCGTCGTCACGGATTCAGGTTTTGTAAAATCCAGATTCCTGGATGATAAAGCATCTGTGGCCATCCTGGTCAGTGTACTGAAAGGACTAAAGGCGGAGAATATCGTCCCTGCCACAAACCTGAAGTTCATCTTCTCCACCTATGAAGAAGTGGGTCACGGTGCCGCATGGATTCCAGAGGAGATCACTGAACTTCTCGCAGTCGATATGGGATGTATCGGACTGGATCTCGAATGTACAGAGTTCGACGTATCCATCTGCGCAAAAGATTCATCAGGGCCTTATGACTACGGTATGACGACAGACCTTATCAATCATGCGAAAGATAAGGAGCTCAACTACGCGGTCGATATCTATCCAATGTACGGCAGCGACGCATCTGCAGCACTCGGTGCCGGTGCAAACATCAAAGCCGCACTGATCGGTCCAGGTGTTGCGAGCAGTCACGGTATGGAGCGCACACATACGGATGCGATAGAGAATACGTTTGAACTGATTATGGCGTATATAGAAAACTAATATTCCATTGACTGACTCACCGCTTGTCACTATGATGACTTAGCGGTGTTTTTATTTGTAATATTAATTTTTCTGTATTTATTTCTGTTTACCAGTTATAGGTATCAAATAAAAATAATAAAAATTTTGAAAATTAGCTTTATTATTTTGTTTTATTCTGATATACTGTGAAATATCAAAAGTAAACAAACATATAAATAAACAAACAAAGATATTCCATGGTTCAGTTGTTCTTAGTCAATAAGGTATAAATACAGATACATCTTTTTTTTAAAAATAAATGAAAGCGTTTACTTTATGATGATAATCCTTACTGAAAAGGAGTTTTCCTGTATGAGTGAAATTTTGAAAGAATTATCCAAGTATGCAGCAAAAATGGTCGATACTAACCTGGTTGTCGGAGCTGGCGGAAACTTGAGTGTTCGGGATGATACATATATGTATATATCTCCAAGCGGATACGATCTAAAAGAAATCACAGAAGAAGATTGGGTCAAAGTCAAGCTGGAGACAGGAGAGGTTATGAGTGAATTGAAACCTTCTTCAGAGTTGGAAATGCATTTGGAGTGCTTTCGAAGAAGTCCTGGAATCAAAGCAGTACTGCATGCACATCCGACATATTCGATAGCGGTGTCTTCAGCAGGCCAAGAGATCCAGCCCATGTTCCCAGACTATCCGGCAATGGTAAAAAAGGTTTCCTATATAGATTATGTGATTCCTACCAATCATCTTATTGCTGAAGCAGTGGGGGAAGTAGTGGCTGAAAGTCAGGCTGTAGTGATGAGAAATCATGGAGTACTCACTGTGGGAGCAACAATGAAAGAAGCTTTTTTCTACATGCAATTGACCGAAGAGGCGGCAAAGGTTTACGCTATTTCTTCCATGGTAGGCAAACCAAATATACTTTCAGAGGAAGAATGTGATGATTTACGAAATCTATCGGCAGAGACGTATCGTTCAAGTCTTCTGAAAAAACAAAAACTGTGATAATCGAAATCAAAAAAGGGGGTGGAAGATAATGCTTAAAAAAGTGTTGTCTTTTGATTTTGGTGCATCCGGTGGGCGAGCCATCATAAGTACATATGATGGACGTACGCTCCAGCTGGATGAAGTACATCGTTTTGAAAACGTGCCAATCATTTGTGATGATACACTGTGCTGGAATATTGAACAGCTCTTTGGAGAAATTAAAAAAGTATTGATGAACATCGGCAGCCACACGAAAATCGAAAGTATCGGAATCGACACATGGGGTGTCGACTTCGCTCTGCTTGACAAAGAGGGGAAACTGATCCAAAACCCAGCACACTACAGAGATTCGAGAACAGAAGGTATGCTCAATGAAGTGGAAAAATATTTATCACAGCAGGAACTTTACGAAATGACAGGAAATCAGATCATTTACTTCAATACAATTTTTCAACTCATGTATTTAAAAAAATATAAAGAGGAGAATCTGAACCAGGCTGAATCACTACTACTTATGCCAGATCTTTTGAACTACCTCTTGACGGGTGTTAAATGTACAGAGAAAACGATCGCATCGACTACGCAGCTTTTTGACCCCTATAGGAAAGATTGGAACTCATACATCATTGATAGATTGGATTTACCAAGGGGTATTTTTCAGAAGGTTGTAGATTCTGGAGAAATAATTGGACGGATTTCAGAAACTCTGGCTAATGAAGTCGGAGTGCCGCAATTGCCAGTGGTAGCGACAACTTCACATGATACTGCAAGTGCGGTGGGCAGTGTACCTGCCGAGGAGTCATCGTTTCTATTTATCTCATGTGGAACATGGTCACTTATTGGAACAGAATTGGATGAGCCGATTATTTCTTCCAAATCAGCACACTATAACATCACAAATGAAAGCGGTTACAATGACACGACACATTTTTTGAAGAATGTAACAGGGTTATGGATTCTTCAGGAAACAGTAAAGCAGTTCGAAAAGGAAGGCAGACACTACTCCTATGATGAAGTGACGGATCTGATCAGACAATCCGGATCATTCACTTGTTTTATCGATACGGACGCTGCTGATTTTCAGCCACCCGGGGATATGCCTTCACGAATAAGGAATTATGCCTCGAAGACAAATCAAAAGGTACCACAGACAGACGGTGAAATATTCCGTACCATTTATGAAAGCCTGGCTTTGAAGTATCGTCATGTATTTGAAGAGATTATGGATAGTACTGACAGAGAATTCAAGAATGCATATATTGTCGGTGGTGGTTCCCAGGCAGAGATCCTTTGCCAGATGGTGGCGGATGCAAGTGGTCTGGAAGTCATAGCAGGCCCTGTCGAAGCAACGGTAATCGGCAACAGTGCTGTCCAGTTGATATCTCTCGGTGTCATAAAAGATGTTACAGAAGCGAGGCAGATTGTCAGGACTTCTTTCGACCTCAAAAAGTATCAGGGGAGAAACTTCCCAGACTGGGAAAAGCAATATACCAACTACAGTAGAATTCTCCAATCCAAAGTTAAAGGGGGCGTTTGAAATCCTGAAAAAAATCCCGAGAACCTTGTCTCCATATCTATTGAAAATATTGATGGAAATGGGACATGGGGATGAAGTCGTCATTGGAGATGGCAACTTTCCAGCAGCTTCACATGCTAATAAACTGATACGTTGTGATGGTTTGGGGACGACAGAGCTATTGGAATCGATCTTGGAACTGTTCCCTCTTGATACATATGTCGACACTCCAGTTTCATTGATGGCAGTGGGTGATAGTGCAGCAAAGGATCCGGAGATATGGCAATCCTACAACAGAATCCTGAAGGCGTCTGAAGAAGAGAACGTACAGATTGAGTATATTGATCGCTTCGATTTCTATAAAAGAAGCAAGGAAGCTTATGCAATTGTTACGACAAGCGAAAAAGCATTATATGCCAACATCATATTGAAAAAAGGGGTTATTTCATAAAGCAGGGGGTGAAGATATTGAATCACGATACAATTTTGGAAATGAAGGAAATCGATAAGTCATTTGGGGTAGTAAAAGCATTGAAGAAAGCGAACCTCATTTTGAACAGAGGCGAAGTACATGCTCTAATGGGAGAAAATGGGGCCGGAAAATCCACATTGGTAAAGGTACTCACGGGAATCCATCATCGGGACGCAGGCAACATTCAATATGAAGGACAACCTGTGGCGTTCAAAAACCCAAAAGAATCACAGGATGCTGGAATATCTGTGGTACACCAGGAACTGAACTTGATGAACCATTTGACAGTCGCACAGAATGTTTTTATTGGCAGAGAGAGTACCAAGGCCAGAATCTTTACAGATGATCACTATATCAATAGAAAAACTGCAGAGCTTTTCAAACTATTCAACATGGATATTGATCCGACTGTAAAAGTGGGTAAACTTTCGGTCGGAAAACAGCAGATGGTCGAAATCATCAAAGCTGTTTCCATGGAAGCCAAGGTAGTCATTTTTGATGAACCGACAGCTTCTTTGACAGAGACCGAAATTGAAGAGCTGTTCAAGATTATCGATAAGTTGAAAAGCAACAACATAGCAATTGTATATATATCCCATAGGATGGATGAAATTTTCAAAATTACCGATAAGATCACCATTATGCGTGATGGCGAATATGTCGGTCAGGTTGAAACCAGGGAGACAACCAAGGATGAATTGATCAACATGATGGTCGGCCGGGTGGTGTACGAAGATCCAAAATTGGAACCAAATGTTGATCAGGATGCTGAAGTGGTACTTTCCGTCAGGAACTTGAGCAATAAAGATGTGAAAAACGTAAGCTTTGATCTCCGCAAGGGAGAAATACTCGGTTTTTCTGGACTTATGGGAGCAGGCAGGACTGAAGTTGCCAGGCTGATTTTTGGGGCGGATGCAATGGACTCCGGAGAGATTCATATCAATGGCGAGAAGGTTATAATTTCAACTCCTAAAGATGCCGCAGATAGAGGTATCGGTTATCTTTCAGAAGATAGGAAGCAGTTTGGTATTGTTACCGGAATGAGTGTCGCCGACAATGTTGTACAACCCTCACTTGATAAGTATGTGAAGAATATGATGATCAAAGATGATCGTATTCACGAAATCAGTGAAAAATATATAGATGACTTAAATATAAAAACCAGTTCAACAAAGCAACTCCTTAGAAATTTATCTGGGGGGAACCAGCAGAAAGTCGTCATTGCAAAATGGCTGGAGCACAATAGTGACATATTGATATTCGATGAACCGACGAGAGGAATTGATGTCGGTGCGAAAAGTGAAATCTACAGCCTGATGAACAGACTTGTTGAAACTGGAAAATCCATCATCATGATTTCATCTGAACTGACAGAAATATTAAGAATGAGTGATCGGATCATTGTAATGTGTGAAGGCAGGAAAGTTAAAGAACTGTCAATTGATGAAGCAACACAAGAGAAGATACTGCACTATGCAACAGCACGGGAAGGGGGAGATATGCTTGAAAAGCAACAGTAGCAATGGATTCATCAGTTCTATAAAAAATGCAGTGGCATCACAACGATTCATAGCCATTCTGGCGCTCGTAGCCATCTATATATTTTTTGCTGTATCCAGTGAATCCTTCAGATCAACAGATACGCTTGTCAGTATATTTGATGCTTCATATTATATTGGTTTTCTGGCTATAGGAGTAACTTTTGTAATTATCACTGGAGGAATCGATCTATCAATAGGAACTGTTATGATGTGTGCAGCAATCATTGGTGGAGTGCTTTTTCAGATGGGATTGCCGATTTGGCTGGTCCTCATAGCAATCATCGCCATAGGAGGCTTGTTCGGACTTTTCAACGGTATACTAATTGCCAAATTTAAACTTCCTCCATTCATTGCTACACTCGGTACGATGATGATTGCACAAGGCCTTGGTTCCATCATTTCGAATGTGCAGAGTGTCACGTTTCCATTACGTGGTTCCGATGCTGGCTATTATGTAAACCTCTTCCGTCTTCCCAACAACTTTCCAGTAGGTATTTTCGTACTCATTGGATTTGCGCTGCTTGCCGCGCTGGTTCTCAATAAGACGAAGATAGGGAGATATATTTTTGCTATCGGAAGTAACAGGGAAGCCACTAGACTTTCAGGTGTCAATGTCAATCGTTGGGAGACAGTCGCCTATATCATCAGTGGACTTTTCGCAGGTATTGCAGGTATCGCCTATGCTGCGACCTACACAACTATATTGCCAGGTGAAGGTGCTGGTTTTGAACTGGATGCCATCGCCGGAGTGGTCATTGGAGGGACTTCACTGAGTGGAGGAATCGGCTCGATACTCGGAACAGTAATTGGGGTCTTCATAATGAGTGTTCTGAAAGTCGGGCTGCCTTATATAGATCTCCAACCACATTATCAGTTGTTCATAACAGGAATTGTGTTAATTATTGCAGTTTATTTCGATGTAAGACGTCGTAACAAACTGTAGTGAAATATAAATTATAAGGGGAATTAAGATGAAAAACAAAGGTTTCTACAGATTCATGATGTTCGTTGCTCTGATTTTGACAGTAAGTGTAATTGCAGCATGTGGTAATGGCTCCGATGAAGAATCTTCTGAAGCTGAAGCTACAGAAGGAGAAAGCGAAGGTATGGTCGTTGAGGTTGTAGCTAAAGGTTTCCAGCATGATTTCTGGCGTGCAGTAAAACAGGGCGCACAGGAAGCAGCAGATGAAAACGGTGTAGAAATGAAGTTCGTAGGTCCTAAAGATGAATCGGCAATCGCCGAACAAGTGGAAATGCTGAATAACGCAGTTAACAAAAATCCGGATGCTATCGCATTGGCGGCTCTTGATACAAGTGCCCTTCTCGGACCTATCAATCAGGCAATGGAAAAAGATATACCGATAATTGGTTTCGATTCCGGTGTGCCTGATGCGCCAGAAGGTGCAATTGATGCGAATGCATCTACCGACAATTATGCTGCAGGTGAACTTGCAGCAGAGAGTATGTATCCTGCGATTGAAGAGCAAGTGAGTGGGGCTGAGGGAGATGTCCGCATCGGTGTTGTAGCTCAAGAAGTAAATTCATTATCAATTACTCAGCGCACACAAGGTTTTATTGAAAAGATGGTTGAGCTCAGCGAAGCAGAACTTGGTGAAGGAACTGTCGCCGTTACAGGGCACCAGAAGCTGAGTAATAGTGTGTCAGAAGGAGACGCAAAACTTATTATTGAAACGAGAGTACCGGCACAATTGACGGATTCGGCTGGACAGACTGAAGCACAGACCCTTCTGAACAAGGAAGATTTAATTGCGATTTATGGTTCCAATGAGTTTGCCGCCAAAGCAATCATTAATGCAGATAGCGCGATCTCCGGTGGCCGTATTGGTCCGGATAAAGTCGTTGCAGTAGGTTTTGATTCTGGTGCACTTCAATTGGATGCAATTCAGTCTGAAAAGTTCTACGGATCAGTTACTCAAGACCCCGTTTCAATTGGATATAATACAGTGGATCTTGCGATAAAAGCAACCAGAGGAGAAGAAGTCAGTGATGTCGACACAGGAGCAAAATGGTATAACAGTGAAAATATTGAGTCTGATGAAATCCAAGCTCTAGTTTACGAATAGTCAGTGCAGTTTTAGTAGTAATGTTAAAGCGGTTACCATAACGAAAGAATAAAAATGGTGACCCTTTTAAGTATCCAAATACCATAGGAGTGACCGCAAATGAATAGATATCCAATAATTGGAATTAGACCGACGATTGATGGAAGAAGACGTGGTGTAAGAGAATCTCTAGAAGCTCAGACGATGAACATGGCCACAAGTGTCAAAGAATTGATCGAAACCACGTTGAAATATCCAAACGGTGAAAATGTTCAATGTGTCATAGCAGATACAACTATAGGCGGTGTCAAGGAAGCAGCCGACTGTAAAGAGAAGTTTCGTCAAGAAAATGTAGGTTTGACAATTACTGTGACCCCTTGCTGGTGCTATGGTACCGAAACAATGGATTTGGATAACAGAATGCCGCATGCCGTCTGGGGATTCAACGGGACTGAACGGCCTGGCGCAGTATACCTTGCTGCTGTGCTTTCAGCCTATGCCCAAAAAGGCGTACCGGCGTTTGGAATCTATGGAGAGCATGTCCAGGAATCTGATGATGATAGTATTCCGGAAGATGTGACTGAGAAACTTCTTAAGTTTGCAAAAGCCGGATTAGCAGTCGCATTGATGAAAGATAGATCCTACTTATCGATGGGAACTGTTTCGATGGGAATCGCAGGATCAATCGTCAAAGATGAGTTCTTCCAGGAATTTTTAGGTATGCGTAATGAATATGTGGATATGACTGAGTTTGTTCGTCGTATCAATGAAGAAATATATGATGTGGAAGAATATGAAAAAGCATTGGAATGGACTAGAGAGAATGCCACTCTGGGATTCGATAATAATGAAGAAGACCAGCGATTCACGGACGATGAAAAAGAGAGTAACTGGGAAACAGTTGTTAAAATGGCGCTTATTGGTCGCGACTTGATGGTTGGTAACGAGAAGCTGGCTGAAAAAGGCTACGAGGAAGAAGCCATGGGGCATGACGCTATACTTTCCGGTTTCCAGGGACAACGTCAATGGACAGATCATTTCCCTAATGGCGATTTCATGGAAACAATGTTGAACAGTTCTTTTGACTGGAATGGGAAACGTGCGCCTTATGTTATGGCTACAGAGAATGATAATAACAATGGGGTTGCCATGCTATTCAACTATCTGTTGACGAATACTTCCCAGATTTTTGCAGATGTACGCACATATTGGAGCCCAGAAGCTGTCAAAAGGGTTACCGGACATGATTTGAGTGGCAAAGCATCCAATGGTCTCATCCATTTGAAAAATTCAGGAGCATCAGCTCTAGATGGAACAGGTCAGCAGAAGCAAGACGGTAAACCGGTGATTAAACCGTTCTGGGAAGTCACCGACGAAGAAGTCGATGCGATGATGAGCAATACTACATTTCATCCGGCCAATAAACAGTATTTTCGTGGAGGTGGATACTCCACACGTTACCAGACTAAAGGCGAGATGCCTATGACGATGACGAGAATCAACATTGTAAAAGGACTGGGTCCAGTTCTTCAAATTGCTGAAGGCTATTCCATAGAATTGCCTGACGAGGTTCACGAAGAAATAGATCAAAGAACCGATCCGACATGGCCTACAACATGGTTTGCACCAAACCTTACAGGAGATGGAGCATTTACATCCGCTTATAATGTAATGGACTTCTGGGGGTCCAATCACTGTGCTGTGTCCTATGGACATATCGGATCAGAATTGCTGACATTGGCATCGATGCTGAGAATACCAGTAAATATGCATAATGTGAAAAAAGATGAAGTGTTTCGTCCACACGTATGGTCCATGTTCGGAACACAAGGTTTAGAGTCAGCAGACTTCCGTGCATGCAGCAGTTTTGGACCGCTGTATAAATAGATGCAGGAGGAGAGGTTGCTGTTGAATGAGACTGCAACCTCTCTATTGTTGAATATGAGAAACAATGAACAGGTGATGATGATATTTCATCACGTGACCTTGCATGTGCATCTAACAAAGGAGGTACTATAATGGACGGTAACTTTGCAGTCGGTTTGGACTTTGGCACGGAATCTGCAAGGGCAGTACTTGTCTCATTGGAAAATGGACAGGAGATAGCTGATCATGTTGTTGTTTATCAGCATGGTGTCATCAATGAAAAGTTACCCTATTCGGACGTTCGGCTAGGACCCGATTGGGCTTTGCAGCATCCTGATGATTACATCGGTTTCATCAAGGTAAGCATCCTTGAAATAGTACGTAAATCAGGGGTATCACCAGAAAAGATTGTAGGCATAGGGGTGGGTTTTACCTCTTGTACTATGCTGCCGGTCGATGATAGCAACACTCCATTATGTCTGAATCCGAAGTTCGCCGAAGACCCGAATAGCTGGGTGAAACTATGGAAGCATCATGCCGCCCAGAAAGCAGCCAATAAGTTGAATCATATTGCGTCAGAGAGGAAAGAACCTTTCTTACATAAATATGGAGGAAAGATTTCATCGGAATGGATGATTCCTAAAATACTGCAGATCCATGAAGAGTCCCGAGATATATATGAAGCAGCAGATCGTTTTGTTGAAGCGGGGGACTGGGTTGTTTCAATGATGACAGGAAATTATATGAAAAGCAGTTGTGCCGCAGGATATAAAGCGTTGTGGAATAAAGGAAAGTACCCTTCCAACGAATTTTTCAAAGCGCTTGATCCCGATCTCGAAAAGTTGACAGAGACAAAATTGCGCGGAGAAATCCATCCACTTGGTACTAAAGCAGGTGAACTTACAGAAGAGCTGGCGGCAGACATAGGATTACCTGTTGGAACTGCAGTAGCAGTCAGTATAATTGATGCGCATGCATCAGTACCTGCAATGGGAATTACTGGACCTGGGAAGATGGTGATGGCAATGGGAACTTCCATCTGCCATCTCGTACTGGGGGAAGAGGAAGTCGATGTCGAAGGGATCAGTGGTGTCGTAGAGGATGGAATCATTCCTGGCTTTTATGGTTATGAAGCAGGACAGCCGGCTGGTGGAGACATCTTCGCATGGTATTTAAATAACAGCGTTCCAAAGTATGTTGAAGAAGCTGCGAATCTAGAAGATCTTTCATTGCATGACTGGCTTGAGCGTGAAGCAGCAATATTGAAACCGGGTGAATCCGGTCTTTTGGCTTTGGACTGGTGGAATGGAAACAGAACGACATTAGTGGACGCCGAGTTAAGTGGACTTCTGGTTGGAATGTCACTCGATACCAAACCTGAAGAAATCTATCGGGCACTTCTGGAATCATTAGCATTTGGAACTCGAAAAGTAATCGATACATTCGAACAGAATGGAATTCTCATAGAGGAGTTATATGCGTGTGGTGGGCTACCAAACAAGAATAGCCTTCTCATGCAGATCTTTGCAGACATAACAAATCGGACCATCAAAATTGCCGATACTAGCCAGACACCGGCGATTGGCGCAGCAATGTATGGTGCGGTAGCTGCAGGCAAAGAAAAGGGTGGGTTTGATAATATTGAAGAAGCAGCAGAGAAAATGAAACGCATAAAAGATGAATATATCACCCCCATAGCTGCAAATGTAGAAGCATATGAAAAGATATATGAGCATTTCAACGATCTGTACAATTATTTCGGCAAAGATTCAAAGGTAATGAAATCATTGTTATCACTGCGTACAGAGAGCAAAATTTGGCATTAGGCTTTTCCAGGCGAATGTTTTGCCTTCCTATTCAGCGATAGCAATAAATGTATGTGTTTTCAATATATAAAATTCAGGTATAGTAATAGGAGGATATTTGATGGTAAAAAATCATTGGAATGACAAAGAAGATAATCTTAATACCGGTCTGGAAGAACTAGTATACCGTTCGAACCTGCTCGGGCAGGATCGCTCAGTGGCAAATTGGGGTGGTGGCAATACTTCGGTTAAAACGACAGAAACTGATTTTAAAGGTGATGAAGTCGAGGTATTGTGGGTCAAAGGTAGCGGTTCGGATCTGGCAACAATGCAGGCTGAAAATTTTACTGCTTTGAAACTTGCTGAAATTAGACCACTGATCGAAAAAGAAGACATGCCTGATGAAGAGATGACGGATTATCTGAGTCATTGTATGCTTGATCGAAAACACCCCCGTTCTTCCATTGAAACGTTGCTCCATGCATTTTTACCGTATACACATGTGGATCATACACATCCGGACGCAATCATCAGCATAGCGTGCGCTGACAATGGTAAGGAAGTTGCCGAAGAAATTTATGGAAATCGTTTTGTCTGGGTGCCATATATCAGACCTGGTTTTAAACTTTCTAAATTGATAGCAGAAGGTGTGAAAGCAAATCCATCAGCAGAACTGGTCATCATGGAGAAGCATGGACTGGTGACTTGGGGCGACACGTCAAAGGAAAGCTATGATCGGACAGTTGCCATCATCCAGGAAGCAGAAAGATATATTGATGACAAAGCCAAAAACACGGAACTTTTCGGAGGGATGAAATACAAGTCTCTTCCAGAAGAAGAAAGAAAGGCTGTATTGAAAAAAGTTCTACCTGTGATTCGCGGACATGTCAGTGAAGAGAAGCGTATGATAGTGACCAATGATAGTAGTCAAGAAGTTCTCACATTCGTCAATAGCAGAGGTGCAGAGGAACTGTCACAGATTGGTGCAGCTTGCCCAGATCACCTTGTCCACACTAAACGAGTACCGCTATATATAGATTGGGAACCCGAAAGCAAAGACATCGATAAGTTGATTGAGAGCATAGAAAAAGGGATTTCTTCTTTCAAGGAAGAATACATCGCATATTTTGAACGTAATAAATCCGAAGATGATAAGATGTTTGAAGCTGTGCCACGCGTAATTCTCATTCCCGGAATCGGCATGATAAATACAGGGAAAAGTGCTTCTGCTGCAAATATAAGCGAATCCCTGTATAAAAGAGCTGTTGCTGTCATGGGAGGAGCCACTACTCTAGGGAATTTTGTTTCTTTAAATGAATCAGAGTCATTTGCAATAGAGTACTGGCCACTGGAACTTTATAAACTGAGTCTATCACCACCGGAGGCAGAATTTTCCCGCAAAGTTGCATTCGTAACAGGTGGCGCTGGAGGAATCGGCAGTGCGACGTGCAAGCGTCTGCTTTCAGAAGGTGCCCATGTCGTCGTTGCAGACATCAATATTGAAGGCGCCAGGGAGCTCGCTGAGGAAATAAATAGCATTTATGGAGCAAACAGAGCTCTGGCAGTCAAAATGGATGTAACCAAAGAAGAGGAAGTAATTGATGCAATTCATGAAGTAGTCCTTGAATATGGCGGTGTTGACATTATTGTCAATAACGCAGGACTTGCAAGCTCCAGTCCATTTGATGAAACGACCATGGATCAATGGAATCTGAATATAGGTGTACTGGTCACCGGCTACTTCCTTGTAGCAAGAGAAGCATTCAAAGTGATGAAGCATCAAGATATAGGCGGAAACATGGTTTTTGTAGGTTCAAAGAATTCAATCTATGCGGGAAAAAATGCAGCTGCCTATAGTACAGCAAAAGCAGCAGAAGTACACCTTGCCAGAACAATCGCCGCCGATGGTGGAGAATTTGGTATTCGCGTCAACTCTGTACTCCCCGATGCTGTAATACGTGGATCGAAAATTTGGGATTCAAACTGGAAGGAAGAGAGGGCATCTTCCTACGGCATCGGTTCAGATGATCTTGAGTCGCACTATAGAAAACGTACAATTTTGAATGTGAACATCCTGCCTGAAGACATAGCAGAATCAATCGCATTCCTGGCTTCTTCCAAAGCCGAAAAGACTACAGGCTGCATGATTACTGTCGATGGGGGCGTAGCCGCAGCATTCACCAGATAATTTAGAGGGTTCCCTGCAAGGGAGCCTATACATAACGAACTTAATATAAGAAAGAGGAGGGTGGCAATGCTTGTTGCTGAGAGACATCAAAAAATAGTTGAGTTGGTAAAAGAAAGAAAAAGCATCAGGGTATCAGAATTGAGTGATATTTTCTCTGTAACTGAAGAGACCATACGAAGAGATCTGGAAAAATTGGAAAAGGAAAGCAAGCTCGCTCGAAGCCATGGTGGCGCTGTCTACGTTTCCTCTGTCAATAATTCAGAAATTCCGTATTTTCAAAGAGAGATAATGAATGTAAGTGAAAAAAAAGAAATTGCTTTAGAAGCGGCTAAACTGATTAAAGAAGGAGACAAAGTCATACTCGATGCCAGTTCGACAGCATGGTATGTAGCAAAAGCACTTCCAGATATCCCACTGACTGTTTTGACCAATTCGATCAAAGTAGCAATGGAGTTAAGCAATAAAAAGCAGATTGAAGTAATATCTTCAGGTGGAATATTGCAGACAAAATCTCTTTCTTTTGTTGGACCGCTCGCAGAAAGTTCAATGGAATCTTATCATGTAAACAAAGCTTTTATTTCTTGCAAAGGGCTTCATTTGGAGAGAGGCATCAGCGACTCCAATGAACAGCAAGCACGCATTAAAAGAAAAATGATTGAGATTTCAGATACAGTGTATGTAATGATTGATAATAGCAAGTTTGGTGTAAAGGCTTTTTCGAACATCTGTAGTCTCGATGAGATTGATCACATCATTACAGATAGTGAAGTGAACCCCAATATATTCAAAAATCTAAAAGATAGGGCTTTGGATATGACTAAAGTGAATTTAGATAAAGCATCTTCGAGTGAACTATAGTAGGAATTGAAAGTAATATTATGTATTGATTATTGTTACTTATCACAGACCACTTTGTGTTCTCGGTTTTATGCGATTTTAGTGTATAAAACATATAATAAAAATTCACCTGAGGATTGTGTTATCAACAATCCTCAGGTGAATTTTATTCCGTATATATCAGCTTCTAACTGAATATCTTTTCCAGTATGAGCAGTGCCGCACCTTGAGAGGATGCGGATTTTTTTATTTTACTGATCTCTATCTTGGCCTGACCGAAGCTGGCGGAGGCATTGCCGTTCTCGAGCACCTCGTTCAAGGTTTCCATGAAGTAGGGATGAAGGTTGCTGACGCCGCCGCCAAGTATGATGAGATCTGGATCGATCACGTTGATATGATTGATGAGTGCGGTACCGAGATATGTACCGACGTTTGCGATCTCTTCCTTGGCAGCCGCGTTACCCTGATCGGCAAGCTGGAGCAGGTCTTTGGCTGTCTGGTTGCCTTCGATGATTCCTTTTTCCTGGGCCTTATTGGCGATGCTGAGCCCTGAAACGTAGGCCTGCAGACATCCTCTTCTGCCGCATTCGCACAGCTTGCCGTTGACCTGGATGATGGAGTGGCCGATTTCCCCGGCAAGGTTATGGCTGCCGTTATAGAGCTGGTTATCGATTAGAATCGCTCCCCCGACACCATGTCCAAGATTGACATACAGTATGTTGTGATGGTCGGAGTGCACTTTGGATACTTCCGCCCATAGCTTACAGCGCACGTCATTCTCGACATGAATCGGCAGACCGAATGTATCGGTGAGGAAGTCGAAATTGAAGTTCTTGATCTGAAGCAGGAGTGGGGCGTAGACGGATGTATTCGTCTCCACATCGACAAATCCATGCATGGCCACACCAATACCGAGATAGTTATTCCTTGGCTTCATCACTTCTTCAATGCTTGCCACGACCAGTGCTTCCAGATCATCCATGGAGATTGAGCTGTCGATATCATGAATCAGCGTACTTTCAATATCGCCACGGATATTTGCGACGACGGTCTCTACGGATTTTGGTCCGATATAGATACCGATGACTTTATTGTCATCATTATTCAGCTTCAGAAGACGTGGTTTTCTTCCGCCTTTCGACTCACCGATACTCGATTCGAAAATGATGTTGTCATCCAGCAGCGATTTTACGAGCGAACTTACGGTCGGAGGAGTCAAACCGGACTGCTGGGCAATGACCGCCCTGCTGATACCATCGTTGCTGCGAATGTAGTTCAGCACCAGGTTTTTATTTTTATTTTTCATGCTTTCAAATGTTGCTCTCTCCACTTGACTCCATCCTCACTATTGAATGTTGAATTGATATACGGTCCGTTTTGCAAATGTGCCACCGGCCGGAAGTATCGTTTTCGATGACGGGTTCATATTGATGTCATCCGGCGGCATCTGCGCTTCCAGTGTCAGTCCACAGTATGGATAGAAGCGTCTTCCGGTGGCATCACTGAAATTAAAGTCGTTTGATGTGAATACTACAACAACCGGGTCCTCCGATTCCAGAATGATGCTTCTGCCATTCGGAGTACTGAGTACGACGGATTCTTCTGTCATCATGAATGGATGATCCAGTCCATTGAACTGACTGAACTGGGGATCGGGCGATTCGACCAGTTCACGGAACGCGATGGTTTTTTCATTACTCTTGATTATACCATTTTCTCCGAGTGGTAGAACCATCTCGTCCACTTTTCCATACTCGGCGTTACCGAAATTGACTGTATGGTTCAAGATGTCGTCTTTCAGATCGCCATTCAGATTGAAATACATATGGTTCGTCGGATTGACCAGTGTTTCCTGATCCGTCGTGATGCGGTAGTCGATCGTCAGCCGGTCATCCTCTGTATACGTGTAACGGATTTCGATATCGAGATTGCCGGGGTATCCGTCTGTCATATCATCAAGCGTACTGTTGAAGATGATGGAAACCCGGTCTTCCTGCTCTTCAATCTCATGGTCGAAGTAGAGCGTATCGAAGCCATGACTGCCGCCGTGGAGATGATGCGGACCATCATTTTGTGTCAGTTTGAGAGGTGTCGAACCGATGACCGCTTCTCCGTTTCGTATTCTCCCGGCTGTCCTGCCGATTGCTGCCCCGAAGTAGTAGGGGTGGACCAGGTAGTCGGTCGGGTCCTCGTGTCCGAGCAGAATATCTTCATGCTTCCCATCCTTGTCAGGCACAATCCATTCGCATACTCTTGCGCCATAATTGAGGAAGCTGATCTTTCTGTCGCCGTTGATGATGCTGATGCCGATGAAATTCGATGCGCCATTGTCTTCATGGTTTTTTACGTTCACTTTCATAGTGCTTCCTCGGTGTCGATATCAAAGAATGATATTTTGTTCTGATCCATGGCGAGTTCGATGACATCGCCTGTTTCATACTCGAACCTCGAATCGAGCTTCACTTTGATCTCCTGGCCTTTAATATCACCGAAGATGATGGTCTCAGAACCGAGGAGTTCCACAGCCTCCACTTTGAGCTTGATCTTGTTGTTGGTGGTGTTTTCGCTGAAAACCGGTTCGTCATGCATATCCTCCGGTCGGATGCCTATCAGGATTTCATCTTTATTATAATCTTTGATTTTACCGAGCCTGCCTGCAGGGATCTCGATGCGGAAGTCTTCCCAGACGATCGTATTGCCTTCGAGCGTGACTCTGGCAATATTCATGGCCGGGCTGCCGATGAATTCTGCGACAAACCTGTTGTTCGGGTTTTCGTAGATATCTCGCGGTGTGCCGACCTGCTGGATTTCTCCTGCGTTCAGGACGACGATGCGGCTGGCCATGGTCATGGCCTCCGTCTGGTCGTGGGTGACATAGACGACTGTCGCATTGAGATTCTTGTGCAGCTTGGTCAGTTCGGAACGCATCTGTACACGCAGTTTGGCATCAAGGTTGGATAATGGTTCGTCCATCAGGAAAACTGCCGGGTTTCTGACGATGCTGCGGCCGAGCGCAATCCGCTGGCGCTGGCCACCGGACATGGCTTTCGGTTTCTTTTTCAGAAGCTCCGTAATGCCGAGAATGTTGGCGGCCTCCATCACTTTCTGATCGATTTCCTTCTTGCTCGTCT
This sequence comes from Salinicoccus hispanicus, assembly GCF_009831115.1. Classification (GTDB taxonomy): domain Bacteria; phylum Bacillota; class Bacilli; order Staphylococcales; family Salinicoccaceae; genus Salinicoccus; species Salinicoccus hispanicus. Next base: position 436,689 of record NZ_WUUK01000002.1, read on the forward strand.
TTCTGAGTTTCAGAGAGAAGGCCATATTGTCGTAGGCATTCATATGGGGGTAGAGCGCATAGTTCTGGAATACCATCGAGATATCCCTGTTTTTCGGTTCGACATTATTGACCTTCCGGTCCTCGATCCATATTTCTCCCTCTGTTATTTCTTCAAGTCCGGCAAGCATTCTGAGTGTTGTCGACTTGCCGCAGCCGGACGGTCCGACAAACACGACAAACTCCCCATCTGCAACTTCCAGGTTGAAATCCTTAACGGCATGAAACTTATCCTCGTACTTCTTATTGATTGATTTGAAACTGATTGATCCCATCATGCATCCCTCGCTTGAATAGTAGTTATTATTATTATATACTTAATTAAATTAATTTATTAAGTTTATAGTACCACTTTAAAATAGAATAATAAAGAGAGGAGTCATCATATGGAGCAGAAAATGCTTTTTGAAGTACATAATGAGATCCATCAGCGCACACCTAATGCGAACCTCTACTTTTCGCCCGGACGGATCAATCTCATCGGTGAGCATCTGGACTACAATGGCGGCACCGTCTTCCCGGGGGCAATCGATCTCGGTACCTATGCCGTCATCAGCGCAAGGGAGGACCGGCAGATCCGGGTCTATTCTCATAACTTTCCGGATGGGGGCATTGTGACGATCGATCTCGATGATATTGGCGAAAGCGGCAATTACGACTGGGCAAGCTACGTTGCAGGTGCATTCAAAGTGACCCAGGAGCGGGCGCATCTCACCCATGGTCTTGATATTACGATCTACGGGACTTTGCCGAACCGCAGCGGGCTGTCCTCATCCGCTTCGATCGAACTGCTCATGCTCTACATCATCAGCGATGTGTATGGTGTGACACTCGATCGCATGGAGATGGCCGCGCTTGGCCAGACAATTGAAAATGACTACCTCGGATTGCCGAGTGGCATCATGGACCAGTTCGCAATCGCGTTTGGCGAATCACATTCGGCCATCGCACTCGACTGCCGCACAATGGACTATGAAATATGCCGGTATCAGGACGGGACACACGAATTTGTCGTCATCAATACCAATAAACCGCGGGAGCTGATCAGTTCCGAATACAAGCACCGCAAGGCCGAATGCGAGCAGGCCCTGACAGAACTGAATGTATTCACTTCACGGAATGAAAAATATCTGTGTGGCTACGATCACCAAGTATTGGAAGCATCGAAGGAAGCTTTCAGCAGCCGAGCACTCTACAGGCGCGCGTACCACGTCATTGATGAGAACCTGCGCACACTGCAGGCAATCGAAGCCTTCAATCGGAACGACTTGAAAATGTTCGGGAATCTGATGTTCGATTCCCATGAGTCATTGCGGACAATGTACGAAGTGACCGGAACAGAACTCGATCGGATTGCAGATAGCGCGAAGACACTCGACTATGTGCTGGGTGCGAGGATGACCGGCGCGGGCTTTGGGGGCAGTGCCATTGCACTGATCGAAAAGAACCACTTCGATCAGTTCAGGACGGTCATCGAGCGAGAGTATGAAGCGGCAATCGGCTACAAGCCGAGTCTGTATCAGGTGGCGCTTTCGACGGGACCGACAATCATTTCAAAAGGGGATGCATAAGTATGGCAATTCTTGTACTTGGAGGGGCTGGCTACATCGGCTCCCATGCAGTGAAGAAACTGCTTGATAGCGGAGAAAAGGTCGTTGTAGTGGATAATCTGTCGACGGGATTCAGGCAGGCTGTCGATTCGCGTGCAGCGTTCTATGAATGTGATATTGCGGATGACACGCGCATGGATCGTGTTTTCGAAGAGAATGAAATAGAAGCGGTACTGCATTTTGCCGCCTTCTCCCTGGTGGGGGAATCGATGGAGGCACCACTGAAATATTTCCAGAACAATACGGGGACGATGCTCACTCTGCTTGAGAAGCTGAACCAATATGGCGTCAGGCATCTCGTATTCAGTTCGACGGCAGCTGTATACGGCGAACCGGAGACGGTACCGATCCATGAGGAGACACAAAAGCGCCCGACGAGTCCTTACGGCGAATCGAAGCTGATGATGGAGCGTATCATCAGCTGGGTGAGCAGGACAACGGACCTGAGTTTTGTTTCGCTCAGGTATTTCAACGTGGCCGGTGCAAGCAAGGATGCAAGCATCGGGGAGTCGCATCAGCCTGAAACCCATCTGATCCCGATTGTCCTCGAATATGCATCCGGGAAAAGGGACGCGCTCTATGTCTTCGGCAACGATTATGATACGGCTGACGGTACATGCATTCGCGACTATATCCATGTGGAGGATCTGATTGATGCGCATATTCTGGCGCTGAAGTATCTGATGGACGGTGGTGCGTCGGATATTTTCAATCTCGGCTATAATCGTGGATATTCCATTCTCGATATCATCAGGACGGCAGAAGCGGTGACGGGCAGGGAGATTGATTTCGAATATCGCGAAAGAAGGCCGGGTGATCCTTCGGTGCTCGTGGCCAATGCGGATAAGGCGATGGACACGCTCGGCTGGCAGCCGCAGCATGATAATATCGAAGAGATCATTACGGACGCATGGCAGTGGCATCAGAAAAATCCGGATGGGTGGGTGACGCATGAAGGCACTGATTAATTTTATCTTTGATGATGCGATGAATCTTGGACTTGTGGAAGAACGGGACCGCACATACATCCATAACCAGATGATGGCCTATATACCTGAGCATATGTTCTTTCACGAGGATGCTGGTATGGGCAAGACCGATTCCAATACACTCATTGAATATATTACAGAGCGGCTGGCTGAATCCGGCGTCATAGAGGATAAGGTGTATACCAGAGACCTTGTCGCCAGCAATATGATGAACGTCTTCCTGCCGAAACCGTCGGACATTGAAGCGCGGTTCTATGGGCACAGGGTATCCGGCATCCATCAGGCGACCGATGACTTCTACGATATAGCCGTATTCTCGAACTACATCCAGAAGAACAGGATCAGCCAGAACATTTCATTTTCCTCGGAATCCAAGTATGGAGAACTGGAACTGACCATCAACCTATCGAAGCCAGAAAAGTCGACCGAGGAGATCGAGGCGGCACAGAGTGCTGCGACGGATAGTGACTATCCGCAGTGTCTCTTGTGCCGAGAGAATGAAGGTTATATCGGTCATATCAATCACCCGCCGCGTGCCAACCATCGGATCATCAGGCTTGAGCTCGGCGGGGGAGAATGGTACTTCCAGTTCTCACCGTACTCCTACTACAGTGAGCACAGCATCGTCTTATCGAAAGACCATATCCCGATGCAGATCAGTGCCCAGACCTTCCGTAATCTGACTGACTTCGTCGACCAGTTTCCGCATTACTTCATCGGTTCCAATGCCGACTTGCCGATTGTCGGCGGCAGTATGCTGTCGCATGAGCACTATCAGGCAGGGCGTCACGTCTTTCCGGTCGAGAAGGCGGCAGCATTCCATGAAACAGTTGCCAGTGATGTGAAACTTGAACTGCTCAAGTGGCCGCTATCCACCATCAAAGTGAGCGGGGCGGACCGGGAATCCGTGATCCGTCAGTCAACAGTCATCATGGATGCATGGAACCGGTATGATGCCCCTGGAATCGATATCCTGTCGCGCACGGAGGCGCAGCACAGCACCATTACACCGATCGCGAGAAAGACTGAGGGGGAATATACGCTCTACATGATTCTGAGGAACAACCGTACGACGGACGCACGTCCACATGGCCTTTTCCATGTCGACCCCGAGGACTTCCATGTCAAAAAGGAGAACATCGGTTTGATCGAAGCCATGGGGCTGGCCGTGCTGCCTGCGCGTCTGAAGCAGGATGCGGAAAAGCTGCAGGAATTCTTTACGACGGGTGAACTGGGGGAAAGTACGCATGCCGAATGGATTGAATCGTGGCGCAGCAAGTATGGGGATGATCATATAAAGACGCACTTTGAAGCGGTGTTCCATAAGGAGCTCGGCATCAAGTTTGAACGCATACTTGAAGCATGCGGTGTTTTCAAAAATGAAAAAGACTTCCTGAAGTTTTTTGAGAGCATCGACCATGGGGAGGAGACATCATGAAAAGAAGACTGATGCTTATCATTGCCGGGCTCGTTGTGATTGCCGTCGTTGCGACAGCCGCTTTGCTGCTGATGGATGGAGATGAAGGATATACAAATCCGGTATTTGAACCGACGCTTGCAGATCCAACCATCATAGAGGCTGATGATGGCTATTTCTATGCATACGGTACGGAAGATTACCTGGATGAAGAGAAAGGGCAGCCACTCATCCCGATCGTACGGTCCAAAGATCTGATCGAATGGGAATATGTCGGACAGGCACTGGAAGAGGCACCCGACTGGAAGTCCAATGGCTTCCTCTGGGCACCTGAAATCATCAAGTTCGATGACATGTACCATCTATACTATTCCTATTCCATCTGGGGGGACCCTGATCCTGGAATCGGACTCGCAGTATCCGAGAATCCGGAAGGGCCTTTTACGGATAGAGGGGCGATCTTTACAAGCGCGGACATCGGTGTCGAAAACTCCATCGATCCATTCATCGTCAAAGGAGAGCCGAACTATCTATTCTGGGGGAGCTTCCATGGCATCTATGGCATCGAACTGGAAGATGACGGCTTTACGACAAAGGGCGAGAAATTCCAGATTGCCGGTGACGCCTTCGAAGCGACCTACATCTTTGAAAAAGAGGATGAATTTTATTTTATCGGCTCGACCGGCAGCTGCTGTGATGGCATCGCGAGCCAGTATCAGCTTGAAATGGCCAAGGCGGATGATATTAGAGGACCATACTTGAATCAGGATGGCGAAGACATCATGAACGCACGTGGTACAGTACTGCTGTCTGGAAATGACGAGGGCGAGGGCAAGACATTCGTCGGCCCGGGTCACTCGACAATGGTCGTTGATGACAGCGAAGACTACTGGCTGATCTATCACGCCATCGACACAGCTACCCCGTATTTGCCGATGGGCGCAACAAGGCGGCCACTGATGATGAGTCCGATGACGTTCGAGGACGGTTGGCCTGTCGTCGAGACAGGACAGCCGCAAGTTGAAATAGATCACAGCCCTGACGTCAATTGACATAAGAACCCCCTTCGACTTGGTCGAAGGGGGTTCAATTCTAGAATTTACGCACATTGTCATTGATTGCTTTTATTGCCGACAGGTCGCATTTCGGTTTTCTATCATAGGTCAATAGACCGTTGATTTCCTGCTCGACATCTGTCAGCTGGGTGTAGCAGTATCCATACAGGATCGGGCTATCACCGATGGCTTCGGTCAACTCTCTGTAGCCGTCAACCAGTGCATCGGCCGAGTCCACGCTGGAATAGCCCCAGCCCGTGTCATCGATGACATAGGCGATGCCGCCATACTCGGTGATCATGATCGGTACGTTGTTGTATTCATATCCCCGTGCGTAGATGAGACGATTGGCGGGTGTATGTGAAATGGCACTTTGGACATCCTGGTAGTTCTGTCTGATATCTTCTGCATCATGGTAGTTATGAATGCCGCACACGTCGGAAATTGTATGCTCCCAGCCTTCATTGGACAGGACTGGACGTGTCTGATCGATGGATTTCGTCAGATGATACATGGACAGGGAATGGTTCTGCTGTCTGCTGTCGTGTGCAACTCTAGAAATGCCCCAGCTCTCGTTCAATGGCACCCATGTGACGATGGAAGGATGGTTGTAGTCGCGTTCTATGACCTCGATCCATTCTTTAGTGATCTTTTCCACATAACGGGCATCATACTCTGCTGCATTGGCCATCTCTCCCCAGACGAGGAAGCCGAGCGTGTCTGCCCAGTATAGGAAGATCGGATCTTCAACCTTCTGGTGCTTGCGTGCACCATTGAAGCCCATCTCCTTGGCAAGTTCTATATCCTTTTTCAGATCATCATCACTCGGTGCCGTCATCAGACCTCTCGGGAAGTACCCCTGATCCAGCACGAGCTTCTGGTAGTATGCCTTGTTGTTGAGCATGAACTTTCCATCCATCACTTCGACCTTCCTCATGCCGAAGTAGGTTTCCACAGTGTCGAGAGCGTCATGATCCGCATCCAGCAGTTCACACTTTACGTCGAATAGATTCGGACTTTCAGGTGTCCAGTACCAGCCGTCATCATGAATGTTGCTTCTTTGGGTGAAAAGGTTTCTGATGTTGATATCCCTTGAAAGGTACCGATTCGTGATAGTGTAGACATCTTCGCTGATGACCTGGCCCTTGAAGGTGATGGTGAGCTTCAATCTTCTGGTTTGGTCAAGGTCCACATGGTCGAAGTAGGTTTCAATATTGATGGACCCTCTGTCGATATCCGGTGTAAACTTGAAGGCATCCAAATGCTCTTTATTCACGATGTCGATCCATACCGACTGCCAGATGCCCGTCGTCCGCGTATAGAAGATGGATTCGGGCTCATGCTTCCAGTATTGCTTGCCGCGCGGCAGCGTCTCATCCTGCATCGGGTCGAACACCCGCAGTATGAGCTCATTTTCTCCTCTTACCACATAGGGCGATATATCGTACTTGAAGGATACATGGCCGCCCGTATGTGTGCCGACTTTCTCTCCGTTGACATAGACGGACGCTTCATAGTCTACCGCGCCAAAATTGAGGATATGGGATTTGTCCATATTATCGACTGTAAATGATGTCTGATACCAGAGAATATCGTGGTTCTCCTTGTCTTGGACTGTGCTGAGTTCGGCCTGGTAGGCGAAAGGCACCGTGATGTCATGTTCTTTAGTGAACCCTCTGTACCATTTTTCCTTCAGACCCTGATCCGCGTCATCGAATTTCAGGTCCCATGAGCCATTCAGGCTCAGCCAATCGTCCCTTTTGAAGTCAGGTCTTGGATACATTTCTCTCATTTGATGATTCTCCTTCATGTTATTTGATGCCGGACTGCGTGATGCCTCGGATGAAGTGTTTCTGTCCAATGATGAATACGATGATAATCGGTACTGTTGCGATGGTCGTCAGAGCCATCAGTTTGCCATATGAAGAAACGAAGCTGCCCTGTGACATGATGGCGATACCGGTCGTAATTGTTCTCATTTCCGGTGTATTCGTTGCAACAAGCGGCCATAGGAAGTCATTATAGATGGTCATGAATGAGAAAATGGCGAGTGTAGCCATCAGCGGCCGCGCGGAAGGCAGAACGACCCGCATGAAAATCTGCCACTTGTTGGCGCCATCGATTCGTGCCGCTTCCTCAAGCTCTTTCGGAAACGTGGAGAAGAACTGATAGAGCAGGAATACACCAAATGCGTTGGCTGAATACGGCAGAATGAGTGCGCCGTATGTATTCAGCATATTGAACTGGCTGAACTGCATGTACATCGGTAGGAACGTGATGACCCACGGGACCATCAGTGTGCTGATGATGATGGCGAAAAGTGCCTTTTTCATGGGTATGTTCAAGCGTGCAAGTGCATAGGCTGCCATCGCATCGATGGAGACGATGATCAGTGTCCCCATGGTTGCAGAGAATAGCGAGTTGAACATCCAGCGGAACACCGGAGAATCACTGTTTGCCCCTTCAAAGAAGTATCTGAAGTTTTCAAACGTGAACGTTTCCGGAATGATGTTGACGCCGCCAAGCATCGCTTCCATGTCGGTCTTGAATGCAGTGGAAATCATCCATATGAGCGGTACGGCAAAGAAGATCGCAAAGAAGACTGCCAGAATGATCAATCCGATATTTCTCAGCAAATTGACTTTTTTCATTTAGACGCCCTCCTTGTTTCTCAGGAATTTGAACTGCAGTGCAGAAATGCAGATGATGATCAGCGTCATGATGACGGCCATTGCTGAAGCGACACCGACATCCCGAAGTTCGAATGCCTGCCTGACAATCCCCATCAGGAGTACTTCAGTAGATGTCCCCGGCCCCCCGCGTGTCATCAGGTACGGCTGTCCGTAGACGTTGAACGAAGCGATTGTCGTTGTAACCACGACAAAAAGCATGATCGGACGGATGCTCGGCATCGTAATATGGACGAACTTCTGCCAAGGCGAAGCACCGTCGATGCTGCCTGCTTCATACAGTTCTTCTGATACTTCGTTCAGTGCATTGATCAGGATGATCATATTGAAGCCGACCGTCCACCAGAGCGTGGCAAGGACGAGCGAGAACCAGGCATAGTTCGTATCCGTCAGCCACGGGATGGGTCCGATGCCGAAATTTCCGAGAAACTGGTTGACGAGCCCTGAATTCGTATCGAGCATCCATAGCCATATGACGGCGATGATGGATACCGAAATGGAGTAGGGAATGAAATAGACCGTTCTGAAGAACGGCTGTATCCTTTTTGGCAGCGAATTGAGCAGCAGTGCCAGTATCAGTGCCAGTACGACGAGTGCCGGTACACTGAGTACGACAAATATCAATGTATTGATCAGACCATTCATGAAGATATTACTGGATGTGCCGTCTGAAAATAGTATTTCCATGTAGTTTGCCAGTCCGACAAATTCCCCTTTGCCGCCAATCAGACTCCACTCATGCATACTGATATAGGCACCATATGCCAGAGGGAAGATGAGGAAAACGACAAACATGATCAGATAGGGGACGATGAATAAACTTGATGTCAATTTGTTTTCGTCTTTTTTCATAATTATCACCTTAAATTTAAGGGAGCTTATCATGTGATAAACTCCCTTGATTTCATTCTATTCGAGGCTGCTTTGTGAAGCTTGCTGGGCGTCTTCCATGGCCGGCTCGACTTCTTTCTCATCCAGTAGTACTTCATTCAGGTTCTGGAAGAGTGGGTCGGAAACCGGTCCCCAATCTGCAACTTCAGGTGCGAACTGGACGTAGTCGAACTGTTCAGCAACATTGGACTGGAACTCCATGTCCTGGAATTCTTCACTTTCATAGACTGCCTTGGCTGCCGGTGCCTGACCGGATTCAGCCCATTCCATGGAGTTCTCTGCAACATACCCAAGGAAATCCTTGATGGCTGTCATCTTGGCTTCGTCCTCAACTGTTGTCGGGAGTACGAAGTTGTGTGAGTTTGCGAATACCGCTTCCTGTTCCGTACCGAGCATCGGTACAGGTGCAACACCGTAGTTCAGGCCGGATTCTTCAAGCTGGTTCATCATCCATGGACCATTCAGCATCACGGCGTTACTGCCTTGCAGGAACAGTGTCAGTTCCCCATCCTGCTGAACATTGGTCGGTGAAACCTGGTGCTCATAGATCAGGTCGTGCAGGAACTGTGCTGCTTCCGTCACTTCAGGTGACGTATACTGGACTTCGCCATCCGCAATCAGTTGGCCACCATTCTGGTAGACGATGGTCGGGAAGATGAACTGCTGCGGCCAGAGTGTCGGTACGACGAAACCATGCTTGTCATCCCCGAGATCAGAAACCGCCTGTGTCATTTCGACGAATTCATCTCTGTCTGCCGGTACAAAGTCCGGCTCATATCCAGCTTCCTCGACCAGATCCTTGTTCCAGAAGTACATGAGTGGATGGATGTCAAAAGGTATGCCATAAAGTGTGCCTTCATGTTCAGCGCCTGTAAGCGCCTTTTCGTGATAGTCCTCTTCGTTCAGGTCTCCATCGAGAAGTGGTGCCACTTCCTGAAGGCTGCCGTTTTCAACATATGTCTGGATCTGGTCGCCGTGCATGACCATGAGATCCGGCTGATCACCTTCGCCACCGCCACTAAGTGTCAGATCGAGCGTAGTATAGTAGTCCGTCTGTGGAACGATCTGCAAGTCCACTTGAGTTTCTTCCTGGGAGCCATTGTAGTCTTCAACGATCTGCTTCATGTTTTCCCCATCAGGACCGGAGAACGGTGCGTAAAGTTTGACTGTACTGGCATCTCCACCTGTAGCGGCGCTGCCTTCACTGCTCTCAGCCCCTTCCTCTGGCGTACCGGAGTTTCCACAAGCACTTAAAACGAGCGCGAGAACGAGAGTAAACAACAAGTATAATTTCTTCATACCTAACCTCCTAAGTTTATTAATTAATTTAATTAAGTATACTATTAATCTATACTTGTCAGAGAGTTTTGTCAATATTAATTGTAAGCGTTTTTATAAAATGGTCTAAATTATTTATGATTCAGTTTAATAAAGGGGTAGCACAAAGGTAGTTACTTCATCAACCTGCAAGAGGAATTCCATAGCTACATCCATATAATAGAAGTTTCAAATATTTCTTACCATAAAACTTGATTTGCAGAGAAAACTGGCAGAGGAATGGATAGTCAAGGAAAGGCGTGTGAGTCAATCATATGCATTGCTATACCATATGGAAGTTTCTAATGTAGGTGGATATAAGCAGGATCGATAGCAGACGAACTTTTAAAAAATTCAGAAATCATATTGACACATGAAAACGCTTAATATATTATTAACATCAGGTTAATAATTAAAAGATAAAACACAGATATCTATGTTAAATATACTTAAAAATCAATAATAGATAACATGAGGTTATAATATGGTAGTAAAGAACCAAGAATATATTAAACAACAGAACCGAAGAGAAGTGCTGGAAATGATAATCAGAAATGGACCCATTTCGAAATCCATCATTGCCAAGAAGATGAATATGAGTCCAACCTCATCTACACGTATTGTGAACTATCTGCTTGATTCGAAGTTGGTAGTGGAAGACATCTCCAATGGTCCTAATAAGGGAAAGAGGAATCTTCTACTTCCAAATAAGAAGAGGATAGTCAACATCTGTATAGAAATTGATATTGATACAGTCACAATTGCTTTAATAAATCTGAAAGGAGAGATCATTTCTGAAGCACGAGTTTTTGCCGCTACTATGGATGCGAGCAAAGTAGTACAAGTAATCAGTCATGAGGTGAAGCTGATGACTGAAAAACAACTTGATGGTGATGAGATGGTTACTGGTATTGGTATTGCGATGCCCGGAATCATCAACCCCAGCACAGGAACCGTAAAAGTTTCCACTCAGTTTAATTGGAAAGATGTTCCTCTTGCAGACATGATCAGAGAGGCGACTGACTATGACGTCAAAGTAGATAACGAATTAAAGTTGAAGGCTTTAGCGGAAAATCATTATTCCATCAGAAAGGAAAGCAGCTTGGTAATGGTCGGATTCGGCAATGGGGTTGGATCTGCTCTGATCACTAATGATGATATATACCGCGGCAGCAGCAATGCTTCCGGTGAAATCGGACATATTACACTCGATCCGATGGGGCCCCGGTGCACATGTGGAAAATATGGCTGTCTACAGACGTACATTGCTAAAGATTTTCTGCTGAGTGATGCTCGAAAATCCCACGACATAGAAAGTATGGAGGAATTGATCGAGAAAGCGCAGCTGAATGAGCAATGGGCGATCAGTATTTTAGATAAGGCAGTGTCGTATATGATCCTGACCCTCAACAATATTGTCAGAATCTACAACCCCTCTGCAATCTACGTATCCGGGATTCTGATAGAGAACCATCGTTATATTCATGAAAAGTTGGAAAATGGCTATCATGAAGTAGATGCTTTTAGAAATGGAGATTTAAAAATCGAGCTGACCCAGTTGAAAGACGAAGGTGCTTTGATGGGTGCATCCCTGATGATTCAGAGACACTATATCGAACATTTGGCATAGGAGGATATACATGGAACATCATGCAATAGCAATAGACTATCGAAATGGTCTTCAGGAAAATGTTCATACCGGTTCAATATGCATAATAGACGAGAATCATGAATTAATTTATTCGGCAGGGGACATCCACACACCTCTCTTCTACCGTTCGGCAATGAAGCCGATACAGGCTGTTCCTGTTTTCAAGACGGATATCATTGAAAAGTACAACTTGACCAATCAGGAAGCGGCACTTTTCATAGCTTCCCAAAGAGGTGAGTCCTACCACGAAACATCGTTGAATTCCGTCAGGGTGAAAATGATGGTGGATGAAAACGAACTGGTCTGTGCAAAAAGCTATCCACTGAATGAGAGTCCTAAAGTCCGGTATATCAAAGAGGGCAAGGAAAAACGCAAACTGATGCATAACTGTGCTGGGAAACACCTGGGATTCATGGGGTTTGCAAAAATGAAAGGCATCCCAAGTGATGGATATGAAAGCATGGATCATCCGATCCAGCAGGAGATTCTACATAGCCTATCCGAACTGGCGGAAGTGAAGGAAGAGGATATCATTTCGGGAGTAGATGGCTGTGGGGTACCCGTACATGCGGTTCCATTGCAGAATATGGCAATATCCTACATGAAGTTCGCCGATCCTGAAAAAATTGAATCGAATGAATTAAGAAATTCTGTTGAAAAGATTGTCAGACTTATGAGTGCATCACCTGAAATAATCGCCTCAGAAAACTTCATCTGTACTGTGCTGTTGGAAGATGACAACATAGTGGCCAAAGGAGGCGCAGAAGGTGTGTACTGTCTGGCTCTGAAACGTGAAAAAATCAGTATTGCACTGAAAGTTCTCAGTGGATCGGAAAGAGTCTGGCCGATCCTCGTGGCAAAACTACTGGAGAAAATTAACTACAGCAATGAAGAAACCATCAGTAGTTTGAAATCACTGGACTCTCAATACATCAGAAATGATTTTGGAGAGATTGTAGGGGAAACAAAAATAAACATATAAAAGGGGTTTGAACCATGAAGAAAAGTATTCTATTTATGCTTGTCCTTGTTGTAGGCATCATTTTGGCAGCTTGTGGCGGGGACTACGACGAACTCGAAGCGGAAACTGGGTCCGATGAAGGGGAAAGCAACGATGGCCAGAATGAAATTACAGTTGCAATCGAACAGAATTTTGTAACGATGGATCCACATGATGCGTCAGACACTGTTTCAATTTTTGGTCTGAAGTCGATGTATGAGTCACTTGTCACATTTGATGAGGACGGAGAAATCGTACCCGCACTTGCAGAGGAGTATGACGTTTCAGAAGATGGTCTTGAATATCATTTCAAACTGCGTGAGGGTGTAACTTTCCATAGTGGTGAAGCATTCAATGCAGAAACAGTACAGGCCAACTATGAACGAATCATGTCCGGCAACCTTTCAGCAGAAAGGAATTTCCAGTATATAGATTCGGTAGAAACTGATGGAGATTATGATATCACTTTTAATCTTACAGAGCCTTTTAGTGCAATGCTCAATAAATTTACTATGGTTCCAATGACCAGTGTACAGTCTATAGAAGAAGAAACCGTAGGATCAGAGCCGGATGGCACAGGGACTTTCAAGTTTGTCGAGTGGCAGCAGGGGACAACACTGACAGTAGAAAAATTTGACGAATACTGGGATGAAGGATCGACAAATGTTGATACACTGACATTCCAACCTGTTGCGGAGAATGGTTCGAGAGTTGCAATGCTGCAAACAGGGGAAGCAGATTTCATATATCCTCTGCCACAGCAGAATGCATCAGATCTCGAGAATGAAGAAGGTATATTAGTCGAAGAATCGCCATCTTCAATTGCACGTTATGTTTCAATCAACACCTATAAGGATCCATATACCGACCTTAAGGTAAGACAGGCGATGAACCATGCGATCGACCAGGAGACTTTCATCCAAGTGGTGAAAAATGGATTCGGGAATCCACTGGATTCCACCATGGCTTCAGAGACACAGTATTATGAAAGCCAGGAGATGTATGAATATGATGTAGAAAAAGCAAGGCAGCTATTGGAAGAAGCCGGATACGCTGATGGATTTGAAGCGGAAATATGGGGTAACAATAGTTCTGAATCCATCAAAGGGATGGAATTCGTCCAGCAGCAGCTTGCAGAAGTCGGTATTGACGTTGAAGTGAAGTCGATGGAGGAAGGCACTCTATCCGATGAAATCTATACACCGGAAACACCTGATGATGCAAAAGTACAGATGTGGTATGTAAGCTGGTCGCCATCTTCCCGTGATGCCGACGGAGCGACACGCAGTCTTTTCAGTAACGAATACTTCCCTCCAAATGGTGCAAACACTGCATACTATGACAACGAGGAAGTGACCGAGTGGATCAAGGAAGCGAATTTGACGACTGACGAATCAGAACAGCAGGAGATCTATTCCAATATCCAATCCACAGTATATCAGGATGCCCCATGGCTCTTCCTTGCAAGTGATACAAATCTTGCAGGTAGAAGCGAAGCACTTGAAGGTGTTTATGTTGGACCGGACGGTTCTGTAATTGTTAAAAATGCACAAGTAAAATAAAAAAATTGGAGCTTCTTTATGAAGCTCCATTATTTTAGGATGTGATTCAAGTGTACAGGTATTTATTTATGAGGATATTGAATCTGATCCCTCTCCTTATTATTGTCTCTTTTGTTGTATTCATGTTTGTACATATCATACCAGGCGATCCCGCACGTCTTCTGGCGGGACAGGATGCGACACGGGAAGAAGTAGAACTGGCGCGGTCCGTCCTCAATCTGGATAAGCCTCTGCTTCAACAGTATTTTATATATATGAGTGGACTCTTTGTCGGCGACCTGGGTTTTTCAATCAAATCTGGTGCATCGGTGGCTCAGATCATATCTGACAGGATACTTCCTTCGCTCGGATTGACATTTGCAAGTATTGTCTGGGCGACTGTAGTCGGTATGCTTATTGGGATCCTCTCGGCCACTTTCAGAAACAGATGGCCGGATCAGCTGGGTATGCTTACGGCAATTTCGGGCATCTCCCTACCCAACTTCTGGGTGGGACTTGTAATCATACAGATTTTTTCAGTTCAGCTTGGATGGTTTCCAACAGGTGGAGCAGGCAGCTGGCAAAGTTATATTATGCCCTCTTTTGCACTTGGAGCAGGAATCATGGCCATAATTGCCCGTTTTACAAGATCCTCACTTGTTGAGAGTCTGAAGCAGGATTATATACGCACTGGCCGTTCCAAAGGACTTGGCAAGGGTTCAATCGTGTTTGGTCATGCTCTGAAGAATTCACTTATTCCTGTCATTACAGTAACCGGTCTACAATTCGGTTTCTTACTTGGGGGCTCTGTAGTAGTAGAAACAGTATTCAGTTTCCCTGGACTCGGCACTTTGCTGATAGATTCGATACAGTTCAGGGATTATCCGGTGATACAGGCACTCATCTTACTGTTCGCACTACAGTTCATATTAGTCAATTTCATAGTCGATATCATCTATGGCTTTGTCAATCCAAAAATCAGGTATGACTGAGGGAGGGAAGCACATGAATACAGTAACAATGGAATCACCTAAAGATCTGCCCAAGCGAAAAAGCAGAATGCAGAAGATAGTTAAAGAAATCACGCGTAAAAAAGTGACTCTGATTTCTTCAATTTTTATAATGATTCTCATCATAGCGGCCATAATCGGCCCGTGGATAACTCCCTATAATCCGGCTGCGCCAGATTACAGTAATATCCTCTCTCCTCCTTCTTTAGCGCATATTTTTGGTACAGATGCTTATGGGCGGGATATATTCAGCAGGATTCTTGCAGGCACACAGATCAGTCTTTCTGTCAGTGTATCGGCTGTCCTGATCGGGGCTGTTATCGGAACAATATTAGGATTGGTAAGTGGATTTTTCGGCAAACTTGTCGATAAGCTCATAATGAGGGTTTGTGATGTTCTGTTTGCCTTTCCTGATATCATCCTCGCTATCGGCATTGTCGCAATACTGGGTCCCGGTCTGAGAAATGTTGTAATAGCGGTTGCATTTTTCAGCGTTCCATCTTTTGCGAGGCTCGTAAGGGGAACGACCCTGGAAGTCAAAGAGCAGCTGTTTGTGGAATCCGCACGCTCCATGGGGGCGAGCAGAAGACGAATTATTTTCAAACATATTTTCCCGGAAACACTCCCTTCGATCATGGTGTATTTCACGATGAGCATAGGTACAACGATACTGGCAGCAGCAAGCCTCAGTTTTCTCGGTCTTGGAGCCGATCCTTCAACACCTGACTGGGGAGCCATGCTGAGTACATCAAGAGACTATATTGGCAGTGCATTCCATGTAGTATTCTTTCCTGGCCTGATCATCTTTTTGACTGTGCTATCCTTTAACGTATTCGGCGATGGGCTCAGGGAAATACTAGATCCAAAACTGAAAGATTAGGGGGAAATAGAATGGCTAAACTTCTTGAAGTCAATAACCTGCAGACTGGTTTCAAAAATTCAAATGATACTCTAAAAGTTGTCCGCGGCATTGATTTTCACCTGGAAGAAGGAGAAATCCTGGGTATTGTCGGAGAATCGGGAAGTGGAAAGAGTGTTACAGCCCTGTCAATCATGAGACTACTTCATGATACACCGGGTGAAATATTGAGTGGAGAGGTTAACTACAAAGGGACGGATCTCACCAAACTGACTGAAAAGCAGATGAGAAAATACCGCGGCAAGGAAGTATCGATGATCTTCCAGGAACCCATGACAACGCTCAATCCTGTTTTAAAAATTGGAAGACAGATGAAAGAAGTCATCCTGCTGCATACGGAATTGAATAGAAAACAGGCACATCAGCATGCCGTAGAGACACTTGAATCGGTGGGGATCCCGCGTGCGAAGGATATCATGAATGAATACCCTCATCAGCTATCTGGTGGGATGCGGCAACGGGTGGTCATTGCCATGCAGATTTCCTGTAATCCCTCCCTGCTCATCGCAGACGAACCGACAACTGCGCTTGATGTTACAATTCAGAAACAGATTCTGAAGCTTCTTAAGGACATTCAGAAAAAAACAGGTATGGGCATCATCTTCATCACACACGATCTAGGCGTCGTTTCGAAGATCTGCGACCGCGTCAATGTGATGTACGCAGGAGAAATTGTCGAGTCGGCCGAGACCAGGGACCTATTCAACCACCCCAAGCATCCCTATACTAAGGGGCTGATAGAATCCATCCCCAAACTGGGTCATAATCAGGAGCGGCTATCTTCAATACCGGGTACTGTGCCTAATTTGAACGACATGCCAAAGGGATGCACATTCTCACCGAGATGCAACTTTGTAATGGATAGATGCCATGCTGAACATCCGGACTTCTATGAAACGGACAATATCAGCTGCAGATGTTTTCTTTATGATCAGATAGCAGAGGAGCGTATGAGCCATGTCTAATGAGTACCTGCTTGAAATCAAAGAACTGAAAAAACATTTTCCGATCAAAGAAGGGTTTATGAAAGAAAAAAAGGTTGTCAAAGCAGTAGATTCCATCTCCTTCAATATAAAACAAGGTGAGACATTTGGACTGGTAGGAGAATCGGGTTGTGGTAAGTCTACTACTGGGCGACTGATCAATGGATTGATCGATGCCGATTCGGGGGAGATCATCTTTAATAATCATCAAATCGACAGCTTGAGTACAAAACAGTGGCGTAAAGTGCGTAAGGAGATGCAGATGGTCTTCCAGGATCCGTATGCATCATTGAGCCCAAGAATGACGGTAAAAGAAATTTTGATGGAACCTTTGAATATCCATTTTAAAAATTTGAATGAAAAAGAGAAGGAGGAGCGGGTTGAACTGCTCTTGAAGAAATGTGGAATCAATCCATATCATCTGAATAAGTATGCCCATGAATTCAGTGGTGGCCAAAGGCAAAGGATTGGAATCGCTCGGGCACTGATTCTACAACCACAGCTTATAATCGCAGATGAACCTGTGTCAGCCCTTGATGTTTCAATTCAATCACAGATCTTGAATCTGATGAAAGATCTTCAGGAAGAATTCAATCTGACCTATCTGTTTGTGTCGCATGATCTCAGCGTCATCGAATTTATAAGTGACAGGATTGGTGTGATGTATCTCGGAGATATTGTTGAAATTTCATCAAAGGAGAAAATATTCAACGATCCGAAGCACCCTTATACTAAAGCATTACTTTCTGCTATTCCTCAAATCGGAGAAACATCAGGTGAAGAGGAAGAAGTTTCACTGCAGGGTGATATACCATCTGCTTCGAATCCGCCTTCAGGCTGCAAATTCCATACGAGATGCCCATTCGCCATGGAGCAATGCAAGACAATCATACCCAGACAACGCATTTTAAATGATGAGCAGACTGTCGCATGTCATCTATACGAGGAAGGAATGATTAACAATGCAACATAAAGTACGGTTCATCAACAACCCCACCCATTTCCTGCCCTTTTTAAATAACGAAAGTATAAATCCGGGGGATGTATTTTTCGATTACAATACCGGTATTCTTTATTCATATATATCTGCCGAACAGGAGAAATCGGAAGACTGGAGATTTATAGGCGGCAAGATTGGTAAAGCCATCATTGCCAATAAACTGACGGAAGTATTTATCGATTTCGAGAGTATCAGCGCGTCTCTCGGAGAAAATAAAGACCAGGCATTGGCTGGGCTCATCTATGAAGGAATTCAGTTATCACTCTATCGTTTCGAGCATTATCTGAACCAGGAAAAGACATTACAGTGCAAGGTCAGTCATGATGAACGATACGAGCAAACTCTGGAGTATTCCAAACAGCAGGCAGCAGCTATTTCTGTTGCCAGGGATCTATGCAATGAACCCGCCAATTACCTGACTCCAGATACATATGCTGAGAAGATTTTTAAGATCTTTGAAAATACAGATGCAAATGTATCTATTATGAGTGAAGAGGAAATGGAACGGAGTATGCAGGCGGTAAAAATGGTTGGAAGCGGCAGCAGCCGGAAACCGAGGGTTGTCGTAATAAGAATCGCGAATAATCCGTCAAAACCGCTCACTGCTCTGGTCGGCAAGGGAGTGACATTCGATTCAGGCGGGATCAATGTTAAAACCGCCTCTGATATAGGTGAAATGAAGATGGATATGGGAGGATCCGCAGCAGTTGTGGGTGCTCTCAAGAACATATTGGATAATAAAATCGATGTAAATGTCATCGGAATCATTCCGATGGTCGAAAATTTATCTGGCAGTGAGGCATATGTCCCTTCAGCAGTCGTTAAATATTCCAACGGTTTACATGTTGAAGTTGGTAATACGGATGCAGAGGGTAGACTGATTCTAGCAGATGGAATTCTATATGCTACAGAGCAGGGTGCGAAAAACATCATAGATATTGCCACGCTGACAGGTAGTGTGGGGAGTGCACTTGGTTTGAAGTATGCAGGCATACTATCGAACGATGAGCGATTCATCACTGAACATGCAGTGTCGATCGGAAGAGAGACAGGAGACCACGTGTGGCCATTGCCGCTGTCTACAGAATATGAACATTATTTAGAGAGTGATACAGCGGATTTCAATAATATGAGCAGTACACCTTTCGGTGGAGCAATCACTGCAGCCGTCTTTCTTAATAAGTTCGTTGAGAGCCATATCAGATGGGTACATATTGACATGGCCAACACTGTGCGTCCTTGGAAAATAGAAGGATACTATACTAAAGGGGCTGCAGGCTTCGGAGTCAGACTGTTATGTGAGATGGTTAAGGAATTCAATAATGGTGCAGCCGGGTCTGGGAAGTAGTTAAGAGTGGAGAGCCACTTTGAAAAGTGCTGATTCAGATGCATAATTTTTCCAAAAGACCGGATAAATTATCATACGAACACAGAAACGGGACTGAAGGAGAAGAGGTAAATGGAACCATTGATACTGGGACTCGATATAGGTGGCACTTATGTTAAATTTGGTATGTTTGATGAGCATGGGAACCTTAAAAGCAAGTGGCAGATCAAGACCGTCAGAGGCGGGGACGAGCTTGTGGAGCTGATATGGCATTCAATCCAGGAAAATATTCCTGAATATGAGGAATGTGTCGGTATAGGAATAGGTGTACCTGGATTGGTGGATCATCAAAATGGATCAATCATAGAAGCGGTCAACATGGGACTATCGGATTTCAACATTGCAGAGGCATTCAAGAGATACACCGATATTCCTGTCGTTCTGGAGAATGATGCGAATGCTGCAGCTTTAGGAGAATTCTGGAAGGATACAGGAGAGGTTCAGGACATGATTCTTGTCACTTTAGGCACAGGGGTCGGATCAGGAATTATAATTGATTCCGATCTTTTCCGGGGCAAAAATGGAATAACAGGAGAAATCGGTCATAGTATTGTTGATAGGAATGGATACAGATGTAATTGCGGCAGAAAGGGTTGTCTGGATACTATTGCTTCAAGCACCGGTATTGTCAGAGCAGCTCTCGACGCTTTCGATGAACATGCCGTTTCTTTTGAAAAAGGAATTTCGGAAGATGAGATGAAAGCTGAGGATGTTTTCAGGTTGGCAGAAGAAGGGAATGCAACTTGTCAGAATGTTATTCAGCACGCAGTGGAATCCCTTGGATTCGCTCTAGCCAACTATGCTTCAATGATGAATCCTCAGAAGATATTGATAGGCGGGGGGGTATCTAGTGCGGGTCAAAAGTTCATTGATGATATAGCCAGTTCGTTTTATACATTCTCACTAAGCAAAATAGCCAGTACCACTCTTATTGAAAAAGCACATTTAGGTAATGATGCTGGCATCACAGGGGCAGCCTACCTGATTTATAAGCAGACTGGAAGAATGATAAAGCAATAATCAATGATGGAATGGAGGGAGAATAATGATTATTGAAGGTATCGCAACAAACCTTAAAGATGTTGAAAATCTTAATTCTTACGGGGTGGATAGAATCGAACTTTGTGAATCGATGGATCAGGACGGGCTGACTCCGGATCTTGAACTTGTAAGGAGGGCGGTGCTTTGCTCTGATATCCCCATTAATGTAATGGTGCGTCTGGATGACCATTCTTTTCACTACAATTCAGAAGTGATAGAGAAAATGGCCGAGCAGATCGAGGTGATAAAGTCTCATGGAGTAAATGGTATCGTGATTGGCGCATTGACTACAAATCATATGATCGATACAGAAGCACTGGAACAACTGCTGGCTCCGGCTGATGAAATGGAGGTCACATTCCATAAAGCCTTTGATGAAGTAGAGGATCAGTCGGAGGCATTGGAAACTCTCTCACAATATCCCCAGATTAAGACGGTTCTTACTTCAGGTGGCAAAGGCTCTGCCACAGATAATATCGAACAGTTGCTTCGACTGACTGAAAAAGCAGATGGTACTGGTATTACGATAATGCCGGGTGGTGGCTTGAAAGTTGATAATATAGACCGTATTTTCCAGAGTCTTAAGCCTGGAAGTATGCATTTCGGTACTGGTATTAGACACAACGGGTCCTACGACCATCCAGTCTCCAAGGAAAAGATCCTGTTAATAAAAGAACTTGTCTCTGATGGGTAGAGCTGTCAGTATCCAGTCAGCCCGAGGGGATACTGAGTTGTAATATTGCATTAAAAAGCCACTGGAAATTTGAGCGCATTGTAGTATGATAGTACTTAGAGTTTGAATGGCATCCATCTTCGTCTGACTGCTCTAAAAGCATGTACATTTTGTCCAAGTATGTTACTATTGGTTTTCGTTACGTCAATAATACGTAACCCTTTATTTTGTGCCGACATAGTTTAATGGTAGAACACAGCCATGGTAAGGCTGCAATACGAGTTCGATTCTCGTTGTCGGCTTTTAAGAATTTCGATGTCATTATTGCAACGGTCTGCGCTACTGCTGCACAGGCAAGAGGGGTCAGCGTACAAGCGTTGTCGGGGAAGAATGAGGTACGTCTGAGTAACACCTGGGGGCACAATGCCCTTTATATAAAATCCATGTGGACAGGCGAATATAACAATAGTCGGGTCTACGGACATACTTAAAGCCACCCATGAGGTGGCTTATTTTTTATTCTAAATCAACTAGTATCAATCCGATATCTTCATTATCGTCTGATGAGCCTTAAAATGTATAGATATCTCCTATATCTATTCCATCGTGTCCTACCATACCTCAGAGAATTACAGGATGATCATCCACTTTAGCATGAATAATATTGCCTATTCCCTAGACATACTCTTCGTTACTAGGTTCAATAGCAAGAACTTCTGGATTAGTAACTTTTAAATTCTTACCTTTTTCATAATCATTATTGTAAAATTTATCTAAATCATCTCTTTATATTCCGCCTTGTCGATGCTGTTTGATTCTTCAATTGAAGGTACAGAGGGGATAGCAGCTGCATTAAAATTTATGTCTGTCAATTGACCACTAAACGCTAGGGCAGCCAGAAATATGATGTTAGCTACAAAAGTGCATGCTGTAAATATCCATAATGATTTGGTGGGTTTATTTCTGAGTTGCTGAACGATAGAAAATATGAGTAGTATCAGTGTTGCGATTCCGGTAAAGAGCCAGAGTAGTAGAAATAAGATTACCATGTCGTACCCCCCTCGATTATATTACAGCTATTGTAACATAGGACACATGACCGGCATGTGACTTTTTATCCAGGTTCATTAGGATAAGCGAGGATGGCTTTTTTTTGTTGAAGGAATGTATATATTAACAGTGCATGTCAGTGCTACAATGGAGGAAAGAGAAATAGTTTGGAGGTACGAAAATGTCAAACGTAGCAGGATTCTGGGTAAGGCTCGGCGCACGGTTGCTTGATGCCCTGCTGATCGGAATGGTCATCGGAACGTTTGTCTTTCTGTTCCAGATGGATACAGGGAGTCGGGTGACACAGACAATTGAGAGTGTAGCAAGCATACTGTATTTCGTGCTTTTACCGGTATTCGTATACGGTTATACAGTTGCCAAGCGTCTGCTCAATATTAGAATCGTGAAAAAAGATGGTGGGAATGTCGGCTTTGGAGCGATGGTTGTACGTGAAGTCATTGGCGGGTTCATCTATGTCATGACATTCGGTATTGCTTTGGTTGTATCAGCATTCATGGTGGGATTGAGAAAAGACAAGCGCAGTCTCCACGATTTTCTTGCCGGCACGTATGTCACGCATGACAGGCCGGAACATTGGGAATAAAGCAGTAGGTTGTAGATTTCCATGAATAATATATAATCCGTCCATTCGGTAAAAAACCGCGGCAAAGGTTCTGAGAGGAACCTCTGTCGCGTTTTGTTTATTGTTTTTCTAAAGCTATTTTTATCCACTCTTCAAAAGCCGCAAGTGCTTCTCCATCAACCTTCTTCAGGTTTGACTCTACTTGATTAAAACCGATATCATCTGCTGTCTCTCAGAGGTTCGTCAATGCTAATATTCGACAGGTCTTCTCTCGCATGACTAATGGAGTAGCTCATTTTCTTCTCTTTCAAGCCTGTCCAGAATCTTCTGCTTACCTTCGGTTTTTCTAGGGATATCAAATTTACGTTTACCTCTATAGAAATCCGGATCGACTTTTTTTACGGCTTTGATTGCGATATCTTTTCGACGATTGTTCTGTTTATCCAGATCCTTCAGATTATATATCTTCACTGTAATCGCCACCTTTTATTACATTATATACTGCTTTAAAAAACCTACAACTCCAGTAGCCATGAGTATAAGACACACGGTATTTTCAGGAAGTTTAATAACTGATTTTGGAATATTCAGTTTATAATGACTCGGTTAGTGTAATAGTAACTATAGAGGATATTTTTATCAGAACGGTAAATAGTATTAAGGGGGACGGTAATATGCCATTGAATGTGACTCAGAAGTTGATTCAGGAACATCTGGTATCGGGGGATATGACACCCGGGGAAGAGATTGGTCTGAAGATCGACCAGACGTTGACACAGGATGCGACGGGGACGATGGTGATGCTGGAACTGGAAGCGATGGAGATAGATAAAGTGAAGACGGAAGTCTCTGCACAGTATGTCGATCATAATCTGATACAGAGTGATCATCGTAATCCGGATGATCATCTGTTCCTCAGGAGTGCAGCACAGAAATTCGGCGTACACTACAGCAGACCGGGGAACGGGGTCAGCCACCCTGTACACATGCAGGAGCTGGCGATACCCGGCAAGACGCTGCTCGGCTCGGACAGCCATACATGCGCAAACGGATGCATGGGAATGCTTGCGATGGGGGCTGGCGGCATTGATGTTACGATGGCCATGGCGGGGGAACCGTACTACGTGGAGATGCCTCGTGTCATGGGTGTGAAACTGACTGGTAGACTGCCGGACTGGGTCAGTGCAAAGGATGTCGTTCTCGAGATGCTGCGAAGGCATACTGTGAATGGCGGCGTCGGCAAGATCATCGAATACTACGGCCCAGGCCTTGATGATCTTTCCGCAATGGACCGGCACGTCATCGCGAACATGGGAGCAGAACTTGGTGCGACGACCTCGGTGTTCCCATCAGACAAGGAAGTGAAACGCTTCATGGATACACAGGGCCGCGTGGATGAGTGGAGTGAACTGAAGGCGGACCGAGGTGCGGAGTATGATGAACATGATGAAATAGACCTGTCTGAACTGGTGCCGCTGATTGCGAAGCCGACCAGTCCGGATAACGTCGTGCCGGTCGAGGAAATCGCCGGTGAGGAGATCTACCAGTCATACATCGGCTCTTCCGCCAACCCAGGGTATCGGGACTTTGCGATTGCTGCAGAGATCGTCAAAGGCAGGCAGATTGCGAACGGCATTTCTTTCGACATCAACCCGACATCACGCCTGCTGCTCCAGCAGCTGGTGGAGAACGGGCATATCGCAAGCCTGCTGTCATCAGGTGCCAGACTGCACCAGGCAGGCTGCAACGGCTGTATCGGAATGGGCCAGGCGCCGGCAACAGAACGGAACAGTCTCAGGACGACGCCGCGGAACTTTCCCGGACGCTCCGGCACGAAGGAGGACAGTGTCTTCCTATGCAGTCCTGAAACCGCAGCAGCCTCTGCATTGAGCGGTGTCATTACAGATCCACGCACACTCGATATGGAACATCCGGAAATAGCGGAAGCGGCAGCCATCAAAATGGAAGAAATGCTCGAAGCCCCTCCGGAAGATACGAGCAATATAGAAATCACGAAGGGGCCGAACGTCACTTCCATTCCTGATTTCGATCCGATTGAGGACAACTTCGATATGCCGGTGCTGCTCAAGATGGAGGACAATATCTCGACGGACGAAATACTCGCCGGCGGATCAAGGGTACTGCCATTCCGCAGCAACATTCCAAAGATCAGCACATTCGTATTTGAAGGCATCGATGAGACATATACGGAAAGGTCGGAGGAAAAGCTGGAAGAAGGCGGGCACATGATTGTGGCCGGCAACAACTATGGCCAGGGCTCCAGCCGTGAGCATGCGGCACTTGCCCCGAGGTATCTCGGCTTAAAAGTGGTGCTGGTCAAGAACTTCGCCAGAATCCATCTGCAGAACCTCATCAATTTCGGTATTCTGCCGCTGACCTTTGTCGACGCAGAAGACCATAAGAAGATAGAACAGGAGGATGTCATCGAGTTCAGGAAGGTCCACCAGGCGATACGGGACGGAAATACATTCACCATCCGGCTGAAGGACTCGGGCGAAGAGATCACCGTCAAGCACAGCATGACCAGCCGTCATCTCGATATCCTGCTGGCCGGTGGCATCATCAACTGGGCCAAGCAGAGACAGTAATATGGGAGAAGAAAGGCTCTGTAAAAGAGCCTTTTTAAGTTGTTTATAACTAAAGAGACCCTCCCGATTTCCATTCCCATGGGATATCGAGGAGGGTGTTTTGTCTCACGAAAGACTGTTGATCTGCAGATAGAACTGTGCTTCCTGGAAATTATAGACAAGCTTTGAATAATCGAATGCTTCACCATTTGTAAGGTGATAGACCGATTCATAATACATGCCGGGATCTCCGGTTCTCAATGCCAGCAAATTCGCTTCGGTTTTTGTGAGTTTACCGATGTGGAAGAAGTTATCCGAGAAGCCGATTTCCAATTTCAATCCTTCTTTCAGATAATTGAATATGGATTCGGAAACAATCTGTTCATTCAGAAAAGGAACGACTGATTTCTTATAGTATGATTCTTCAATGCACAGGCGTTGTCCATGGATGAAACGCAGGCGTTTTACATAATAGACTTCTTCTTCAGCTGAAATCGAGAGATTGGTCATGACTTCTTCCGAGGGGTTCATCACTTCAAGTTTAAGGACTTCAGATGTAAGCTGGAATTCATCAAGACCGGATCTGAATCCCTGATTTTCATCAAGGTTGATATATCCTTTTCTCTTATGTCGTCTGACAAAAATACCGCTGCCTCTCACCTGATAGATGATTCCTTTCATCTCCAGCAGCTCAAGTGCTTTTGTGATTGTACTTTTGCTGACTTCATACTTTCTTCTGAGCTCTTCAAGCACAGGAAGCTTATCTCCCTGCTTTAATCTATTGTGAACGATGTAGTGTTCTATATCTTCAGCAATTCTCTGGTATTTCAGCATCTTATCCTTCATCTTATAACATTCCTTTATTTAGCCATCTATATATGTTCCTTTATATTATAACACCGATGAAGCAATGATTTGTTTAAAATCAATTATATTTGTCTTGATAAATTATACCGGTACAATTATAATTAACTCAAACAAACAAAAGGGTGTGGTATAAATGTCAGGGAAGGTAAGAGATTATCCGAAACTCGCCAGAGATATTCTGGATGCAGTCGGTGGGAAAGAAAATGTCTCGAATGTTGCGAGATGCGCGACACGATTACGCATAGTTTTGAAAGAAGATCGTCCTGAAGCCAAGAAGGTGGTTTCCGAGATGCCTGGAGTCATCAGTGTCGTGGAAAGGGGCGGGCAGTTCCAGGTTGTCATCGGACAGCATGTCGGTGAGGTCTATCAGGCGTTTCTCGATCTGACGGATCTGGATTCGAATACCCAGGTGGAAGGTGAAAAGCCGCAAGGGACGATTGTGAACCGGGTCATTGCCACCATGTCAGCCGTATTTGCGCCATTCATCTACATTTTAGCGGCGGCCGGTATTCTGCAGGGGCTGCTGATTCTGATAAACCTCGTCGTTCCGGCGTTTGCGGAAACGGGAACATATGAAGTGTTCAGTCTGATTTCATGGGCACCGTTCGTATTCCTGCCCATCCTGATTGCAATTACAGCTTCGAAGCACTTCAGATCGAACACCTACATTGCAATTGCTGCCACTGGCGCACTGGTGAGTCCGACGCTGACTGAATTGGCTGGCCGTGTCGGTGAAGGGGAGACGGTTTCGTTTATCGGGTTTGCGCTCAGTGAAACCACCTATACATCAACTGTCCTGCCGGCTTTATTCCTGGTGTGGGGGTTATCGTACCTGGAAAGATTCCTCGATAGGATCATGAATGAAACGATCCGTCCACTGTTCACGCCGTTTTTCGCGCTCATCATCGCAGTGCCTCTGGCGTTGCTGGTGATCGGTCCGGTGACGGCAGCTGGAGCGAACCTGATTGCGGACGGATACAACGTCCTATCCAATAGTTTTCCTGCATTGGCCGGTGCCCTGATCGGCGCATTCTGGCAGGTCTTCGTCATCTTCGGTGTGCACTGGGGTATTACGCCGATGGTACTCGCCAACTATGACCAGTACGGCATGGATTCCTTCCAGGCCTATCAGACGATTGCTGTCATCGCCCAGGTGGGTGCGGTACTCGGAGTGATCATCAAAACGAAACGCAAAGAAATTAAACAGGTGGGGACGTCTGCTGCCGTAACCGGTCTCTTCGGCATCACGGAGCCGGCCATCTACGGTATCACACTGAGATTCAAGAAGCCATTCATCATCGGAAGCATCTCCGGTGCGATCGGATGTATCGTAGCAAGCTTTTTCAATCCATACTACTTCGCATATGCAGGGCTTCCGGGTCCACTGACGCTCGTCAATGCCATCAGTTCCGACTATCCATCCTCGATCTGGGGTGTACTCATCGGTGTGGCCATCGCCATCGTCCTGCCGGTTATCCTGATCCAGATATTCGGATACGGCGATGACACGGCCAAACAGGCGGGAAGCGACGAACTGGTCGAGGAGCAGAATGAAACCGGTGACCTCGAGACATCTGCGCCAACAGCAAAGAATGTAATGAACGAAGAGAACGTATTGATACCAGTCAAAGGCAGTCTCGTGAGACTTGAAGATATTCCGGATCAGGTATTCGCCTCTGGAGCCATGGGCAAAGGTGTAGCGATCGAGCCGGAGGATGACAAGGTGACAGCACCATTTGAAGGCGAAGTCACATTTATCGCCCCGAGCAAGCATGCCATCGGGCTCAGGTCGATGGGCGGCGTGGAAGTGCTGATACATGTCGGACTGGATACGGTGGAACTGGATGGGAAGCCGTTCAATATCGAAGTATCCGTCGGGGATCATGTACAAGCCGGGGATCTGCTGATGGCATTCGACAGGGAGATGATAGACCAGAAGGGTCTCAGAGCGCTCATACCGGTAATCGTGACGAACACGAAAGATTATGCAGATATCGTATTATCAGAGACGATTGCTGCTGACAAAATCATGCTGACAATAGTAAAATAGGAGGATTTTCATGAGTAGATTTCCAGAAGATTTCAAATGGGGCGGCGCATTCGCCGCCCACCAGTTCGAAGGTGGCTGGGACCAGGACGGTAAGGGTCCAAGTGTCGTGGATGTAATGACGGCAGGTGCACATGGTGTACCGAGGGAGATTACGGAAACAATCGAGGCAGGCAAGTTCTATCCGAATCATGAAGCAGTTGATTTCTACAATAATTATGAAAGTGATGTAAAGCTGTTTTCCGAAATGGGACTGCAGTGTCTGCGGACATCCATCGCCTGGTCGAGAATATTTCCCAGGGGAGATGAATCCGAGCCGAACGAAGCCGGTCTGAAATTCTATGATGACCTGTTTGATGAATTGCTCAAATATGATATAGATCCTGTCATTACACTTTCCCACTTTGAAATGCCGCTTCATATCGCAAGGGAATACGGCGGATTCAAAAGCCGCGAGACTGTAGGCTTCTTTGTCAAATTCGCTGAAACCGTCTTTGAAAGGTACAAGGATAAAGTGAAGTATTGGATGACTTTCAATGAAATCAACAATAAGATGGACTATAATAACCCAATCTTCCTCTGGACGAATTCCGGTGTCAGTGTAGAAGAAGGTGAAAATCCGAAAGAAGTCATGTATACGGCAGGACACCATGAACTGTTGGCCAGTGCTTTGGCTGTAGCGAAAGGCAAGGAAATCAATCCAGAGTTTCAGATCGGCGGTATGGTCTCCCACGTGCCAATCTATCCATACTCTGCCAGACCGGATGATGTGATGCTTGCAGAGGAATACATGAGACATCGTTATTTCTTCCCTGATGTACATGTACGGGGAGAATATCCAAAGTATGCACTCAAGGAATTCGAGAGGGAAGGACTGAATATTCCAATCCTGGATGGTGACGAGGAAATATTGAGAAATGGAATTGTCGACTACCTCGGTTTCAGCTACTATATGTCCACTACGGTAGATAGCCAGGTCACCGCAGACAATAAAGGGGACATAGTGAACGGCGGGCTCCCGCATGGCGTCGACAATCCATTCATCAAATCCAGCGACTGGGGCTGGGCGATCGATCCAGTCGGCCTGCGCTATGCACTGAACCGCCTGTATGACCGCTATCAGATTCCACTGTTCATTGTGGAAAACGGATTTGGTGCCGTAGACAATGTGGAAGCAGACGGGACCATCCAGGATGATGCCCGTATAGAGTATCTGAGTGCCCATATTGAAGAGATGGAAAAAGCAGTGAACTACGATGGTGTGGAACTGATCGGGTATACACCGTGGGGCGTCATGGATATCGTTTCATTCACCACAGGTGAAATGAAGAAGCGGTACGGCATGATCCATGTCGATCGTGACAATGAAGGAAATGGTACGATGAAGCGGAGCAAGAAGGCCTCTTTTGAATGGTACAGGTCTGTAATAGAATCAAATGGTTCCGAACTGAAATCGAGAGTATCGACAGAACTTTCCTGAATAGCGACGGAAGTTGCAACCAGGAACTGTTTTTCAACATAAAAAGCCGATTGAAAGATATGGCTTTGATATGGCATATGTAAAAAGATGTCGCAGGCTTTAACCAGCCTGCGACATCTTTTTTTAATATACTGCTTCTTTATCAGCGCTTCAGCATCGCGTTCTTTGTAGAAGCGTCCCGCCTGTTCTTATGCATATAGAGCAGTACATTCTGACTTGGCTTCTCGATGAAATTGATGCGCCTATATGACAGATCGGAACCTAGTTTAAAATGATAAAGGCGGTGAAATTTATGAGAACCATCGAATATAAAGAGTACATACAATTAGATACAGGGCGTTATATAGTAATTTAATACACAATTTCATGGGTATTATAAATAACTCTCTCAACTAGGCCAGTTGAAAGATTTTTATTTTCTTAAAAGTATAATTGGATTCTTTTAATGATTTTTAATTGTCAAAATAAAATTTATTTTGACAATTAAAAATCAAAATGATATATTGTTTGAAAGCGTTTACTGTAAAGGTGGTATAAAGATGTACGATTTGCAAAATCTAAAAGGATCATTAATCGTTTCCTGTCAAGCTCTCGAAGATGAACCTCTACATAGTTCACACATTATGAGCAAAATGGCATTGGCAGCCTCCCAGGGTGGGGCAAAAGGAATAAGAGCTAACACTGTAAAAGATATAAAGGCGATAAAAAAGGAAGTGGATCTTCCCATCATAGGCATCATAAAGAGAGATTTTGAAGATAGCGGTGTCTATATTACACCTACAATGGAAGAGGTGGACGCGCTGGTGGGGGAAGGTATGGAGATTGTCGCTCTGGATGCTACAAAGATCACCAGACCGGAAGGTAGTCACTTTGTAGATTTCTTTGCGAGAGTTAAGGAGAAGTACCCTGAACAGATCTTCATGGCTGACGTCTCCACTGTAGAGGAAGGCATTGAAGCGGAAAAGGCGGGAGTGAATATTGTAGCAACCACCCTCGTTGGATACACCGAACATTCGGAAGGTGATACCCCATTGGAGACTCTTCAGAAAATGGTGGAAGTAATTTCTGTTCCTGTAATAGCTGAAGGCAATATGGACACTCCGGAAAAAGCAGCCAAAGCACTTGAACTGGGCGCATATGCTGTTGTGGTCGGTAGTGCAATTACACGGCCACAACTGATAACCGAGAAGTTTGTAAAAGCATTATAGCATTCAATGATGACAGGTTTTGAAATGAAAGGAGTGGATGTAGTGGCAGAAGATCTGAAAGCGACCATCCGATTGGAGCAATATAAAAATAGCTATACGAAATCCGAATCCAAAATCTACGATTACATCATCGCAAAAACCGACCTGGTCATCTACCACTCCCTGACAGAGCTTGCCGAGTCGTGTGGTGTGGGAGAGGCCACGGTGCTACGCTTCTTCAGAAAAATCGGATACAAAGGTTTTCAGGAATTCAAGTTCTCGCTCGCCAAGGAAGTCGATTTGGCAGGCGATGAAGAAGACAATGATTCATATATTTTCAAAGTTAAGCAGAACATGGTCAATGCGATTGAAAATTCCTATGAAGTAATAGAGGAAGAAGCGCTCGAAAAGGCGATAGAAATCCTGGATCACGCGAAAGATGTAGTCGCATTTGGAGTGGGCGCTTCGTCCATCGCTGCACTTGATATGCAAAACAGGCTGCTCAGGATTGGAAAGAATATTGAAGTCTTCGGGGATCCCCATTCACAAGTAATGAGGACGGCTTCCATGGACAGTGGAACGGCAGTGATTGCCATCAGTATCACAGGCAGTACAAAAGACACTGTAGATAGTGTGCGTGCAGCGAAAGAGAAGGGCGCCAGAGTAATCGCAATTACCAATTACAGTAGATCACCGCTGACAAAGCATGCCGACTGTATACTCAAATCTTCGGCAAAGGAGAGTCCATTAGATAGTGGATCATTGATATCCAAAGTGTCTCAACTGTTTGTTATCGATCTGATCTGTACCGGTCTTACGATCAATAATTTCAAAAAGGCAGAAGAAACAAAGATGAACATATCTGAAAACATTTCAAATAAATTGTACTAAAAAATCAGCAGAAAATATATTATGAGAGGTGAAATTTATGAAAAATCTATTCTCTAAAGCACAGTCATTCGGAAAATCCTTCATGCTGCCCATAGCGATACTCCCCGCAGCCGGTCTGCTCCTCGGTATTGGTGGTGCCTTATCCAATCCCAATACAATTGCGGCCTATCCGATCCTGGATATAGTATGGCTTCAAAGTCTGTTCAGCATAATGGCTGCTGCCGGCAGCATCGTCTTTGCCAATCTGCCCATCATTTTTGCGGTCGGTGTGGCCATCGGTCTGGCAAGGAATGATAAAGGCACCGCTGGGCTGGCAGCAGTACTAGGCTATTTCGTTATGCATGCGACCATCAACGCTATACTTGCCATCACCGGTAGCCTTGCAGAAGATAATCTGGCAGCTGTCGGCCAAGGGACGACTGTAGGAATACAAAGTCTTGAGACAGGTGTGTTCGGCGGGATCATCGTCGGTATTATGACGTCCATCCTACATAATAGGTACTATAAGATTACTTTGCCTCAGTTCCTGGGATTTTTCGGCGGATCCAGATTCGTCCCGATCATCACTTCCTTTTCTGCCATGTTTCTGGGTATAGCAATGTACTTCATCTGGCCACCTATCCAGTCGGTAATCTTCAGTGCAGGGGATCTTGTGACCGGTACAGGTGCACTCGGTACATTCTTCTTTGGACTGATTCTGAGGCTTCTTGGGCCTTTTGGGCTTCACCATATATTCTACCTGCCATTCTGGCAAACAGGTCTGGGAGGATCACTGGAAGTTGGTGGACAGTTGATTCAGGGCACGCAAAACATATTCTTTGCCCAACTTGCTGATCCTGATGTGGAAAAGTTCTTTGAAGGCACATCCCGTTTCATGTCAGGAAGATTCATCACCATGATGTTCGGCCTGCTGGGTGCATGTCTCGCAATCTACCATACTGCAAAGCCTGAGAACAAAAAAGTGGTGGGAGGTCTGATGCTTTCTGCCGGTCTCACTTCCTTCTTCACAGGCATTACAGAGCCAATAGAATTTTCATTCCTTTTTGTAGCCCCAATCCTTTACGTCATCCATGCATTTTATGATGGACTGGCATTCATGATGGCTGACATCTTCAGCATTACAATCGGACAGACCTTCAGTGGCGGATTCATTGACTACATCCTATTCGGTGTACTTCAAGGAAATGAAAAAACAAACTTCCTTTATGTCATCCCGATTGGCATTGTCTGGTTCTTGCTGTATTACGTAACATTCCGCTTCCTGATACAGAAAATGAAATTGAAGACACCAGGAAGGGAAGAAGAGGATATGACGCAGATCGTCAATGCCAACGAGCGTACTCTGGTACTGGCAAAAGGTCTTGGTGGTAAAGATAATATCAGTGAACTGGACAACTGTGCGACACGTTTGAGAGTGACATTGAAAGATATGGACCAGGTCGATGAGGGAGCAATAAAGTCCACAGGTTCAAATGGCATCGTCAAAAAAGGAAACGGCATTCAGGTCATTTATGGACCACAAGTCAGTAATATCAAGAATGATCTCGAAGAATATTTGAATCAGGAGAAAGATGGTAAAAATAATTAACTTAAAAGCGTTCATGCACTATGAGAGGCATCTCACTGGGCATGAACGCTATTTTTTGATCAGGGGATGCTTCAAATATCCCTCCCGCTTGTCCTTATACATGCCAAGCAGTACATTCTGACTTGGCTTCTCGATGTACTGGTGGATGCCGTAGGCGATCAACACGCTTGCCAAAAATGGCACAAGAATGAAAGTGATGCTCAGAAACCCGGCAGATTCCATCTTGTATATGATGACATAGCCGATATTCTGATGGACCAGATACAAGGGATAGGATATGGTACCGAAGAATAGCAGTATCGGGGAGTTCAACCACTGCATCCTGTTCATCAGGATAAGCTGGAAGAGGATGACAAACAGTATGGAGAACAGCCCGTTGGTGATCCCTTCAAATATGAAGTCGTAGCCGATGGCCAGAGTGATCATTCCATAGTACCGCTTGGACCCGCCATGCTGCCATATGCAGTAGAACATCATGCCGATGATGAACATCTGGCTGTAGTTCGACATGGAGTACTTCTCGATGAAGGCAGTCAGGTCGGTTGCCAGAGCAGCGTTCATCATTCGAATGAAAGTGGACGCAGCAAGCCAGGTTCCGGCAATCACCATCGTCTTCTTTACCAATCCCATAGACAATAGAATGGCCATGATGATATAGAACGTCATCTCTACCCTGAGCGTCCAGTAGACACCGTCGACATTTTTTACAGCCGGTATGAAGTCCTGCAGCATGGTCAGGTTGACCATCGCTTCAGGAAATGTCGTCCGAAGGGATTCTGCTGAAGCCAGGGAAACGATAAGAAATGTCAGTGCAACAGCGAACATATATGCCGGATACAATCTGATGGATCGCTTTATGGCAAAATCCGACACGGATTTCACTTTCATCAGAGACATGTATATGACGAAACCACTGATGATGAAGAAAAGCTGCACGCCATAGTGGCCGAAGGTGAACAGGTCGATCTGTCCCCATTGTTCATGACCGAATTTTTCGTCGTAGTAGACGGTATAATGGTAGAAGACGACAATCAGTGCTGCCAGTCCCCTCAATGAATCGATTTCGGTGAATCTTCTGCGTTGTGACATGGAATGACCTCTCATCAGTTCTTGATTTAAAGTTTATACCCGCAAACAAGATAACTATACATTTCATTATCATTACAATCTGATTGCAGGTCCTTCGATTTAAATGTATGCCTTCCGCCAGTTCGGGTAGAGTAGAAAGGGATACTTAAATGAAGAAAGGGTGAAGATCATGAATATCGGAATCATCGGTGCCGGGGCAATCGCAAATGTGATGCTTGGACGGATCAATCATGATGCGCATGAAAATCTGAAGGTCAATAGTGTGCTCGTCAGGGATATGGAGAAGTATCAGCATCTGGAAAGAGAATTCGGTATACAGCTTTATACCGACCTAGATGACTTTCTGGCCTCGGACATAGACATCGTTGTAGAAGCGGCAAATGTGGAAGTGGCAAAGTCGGTGCTGCCTCAAGTACTGCGTGAAAAGGATGCCATGCTGATCAGTGTGGGTGCACTGGCGGACGGGGAGACCGTGGCACAGCTGATGCAGATCGCAAAAACAAATGATACTGCATTGCATCTGCCATCCGGTGCAATCGGAGGTCTCGATCTCCTGCAGAACGCGCAATCCCACGGAGAACTGGAAAGTGTCAAACTGACGACGCGGAAGCCGGCCGCTGCATTGACATATGAGAGAATAGAAGCGGAAAAGGCGGTCTTCGAAGGCAAGGCGGCAGATGCCATCCAGCATTTTCCGAAAAACATGAATGTCGCTGTCATCCTGGCGATGGCCGGCATCGGCATGGAAAGGACGCAGGTCATACTCATTGCCGACCCGCGTACGGACAAAAACACCCATCATATAGAAGTGAAGGGGGTATTCGGCAAGGCGTCATTCACAATAGAGAATGACCCGCTGCCTGAAAATCAGAACACAAGCTACCTGGCCGCCATCAGCATACTCGGTACACTGGAGAGAATGAACCGCAATTTCATTATTGGTGGCTAGCACCTGCGCGTCCAGTTCCATCAGGGACTGGACTTTTAAATGGTATTGGAAGGAGGACATATATGGAAAATGAAAAACGCCGGGTGGTGCTTGATCTGGCTGTGACGTTGGATGGGTTTATTGAAGGGGAGAATGGAGAAATCGACTGGTGCATCATGGATCCGGATATGGATTTCATGAGCTTTCTGGCCTCGGTCGATACGATTCTTTATGGCAGGAAGAGCTACGAACTGGCAGAATCGCTTAAACCCGGGTCAGATGCTTCTGACGCGGAGGTGGTAATGTGGCAGCTGATGGACAGCAAGGAGAAGTACGTATTTTCGAGAACACAAGACCATTCTCACGATAATATTATCTATATCAATGATGGGATTCCTGAAACGATCAATCGGTTGAAACAGCAGCCGGGAAAAGATCTTTGGCTGTATGGCGGCGCTGAACTGATAACTGTTTTCATCAATCAAGGACTCATCGATGAGTACCGTCTATCCATACATCCGGTCGTGCTTGGCGCAGGCAAGCCATTGTTTGGCAATCTTGATGAACGGCTGAACCTGGACTTGAAAGACACGCGAGTCTTCAAGTCGGGCGTTGTACAGCTGATCTATGGCAGAGATTAGAACGCGTTGGAATAAACTACTTTATCTGGATGAAGCGGAGGTATGTTTATGAAATGTACAGTCATCGGCATGTGGGGCGGTTTTCCGAAGAAGAGTGAACCGACTTCAGGCTATCTCGTCCAAAAGGACGGATTTTCTATACTGCTTGATGCAGGGAGTGGCGTGGCTGCCCATGTACAGAATCATATCGACTTGAATGATCTGCATCATGTTTTCCTCTCCCATTACCATTATGACCATTCCGTCGATATCGGTGCTTTCCTATTCGGACGCATGATCAGTACACAGCTTGGCAGAGTGGATAAGGTGCTCAATTTCTATGGTCCGAGTGACAAAGGCGTCGAGAAACAGGTGAATAAGGTGAAGAACAATAGGTTCCATCCATATGGGAAGGACAGTACATTCAAAGTCGGACCGTTCTCGATTGTGTTTCATAAGAATGCACATACGGTCGAAACATATGCCATGCGCATCACTGATGATAATGGTCGTGTGCTGGTTTATACTGCTGATACAAGCTATAGAAAGAGTCTCATCCGTTTTACAGAGGATGCGGATGTGCTCATATCCGAATGCAGTCTGTACGCCGGAACAGACGGTGAAAAGATGGGGCATATGAATGCCGAGGAAGTTGGGAACCTGGCAGCCAAAGCAGGTGTGAAGAGATTGATTCTTTCCCATCTTCCGCATTATGGTGATCTGGATGAACTCGCTGCTTCTGCGAAAGCAGCCGGCGGGGAGAATGTCACGCTTGCAGAAGCGGGCATGGAGATAGAAGTGTAGAATGAAGTGGTATTATGAAAATCCTGCATAACAGAGAAAGCCGGCCAGTTGAGAGTAAAACTGGTCGGCCATATTTATTTTCAAAGCAATTGAATTACAGTGATTGACTGTCCATTGAGGCGGATTGATGCTGGTTTTCTGCGTAGCGGATTGCCATCTCGACAGCGCTTTCGGCATCAATGTATCCCCACTCATTACCGAATACCGGCTCACCGGTCATCTGCAGGATGCTTTTGACATCATTCGGGCTCAGGTCAGGATTTGCTTCAAGCATCAGCGCAATGACTCCGGCACATACGGGGGTCGCCATCGAAGTGCCGGACATCTGGATATAGTCTTCATCAATGATTTGTTCTGCCAATTCTGTTTCCACTGCAGAACCGGGGGACAGTAGTGAAATGATGTTTGTGCCGGGTGCGTATATATCCGGTTTTACGAACTGGTCGATGGTCGGCCCGCGGCTGGAGAATTCAGCAATCGCATCATCAGAGCGTTCGACTGTATCCTGGTCGTCTGATGCACCGACTGTGATGATGAAGGGATTGATGCCAGGGGTGCCGGTGGTTCCAGCAGCCGGTCCGCTATTTCCTGCGGCGGCACAGACGATCATGCCGCGGTGCCATGCTTCCTGTGCAGCCAGTGACAATGGATCCTCTCTGAATGACTCATAGGCCGGTCCGCCAAGGGAAAGGGAGAGAATACGAATATCGTACGTCTCTTTATTATCCAGACACCATTCGATGCCTCCGATGATGGTCGACAGCTTTCCATCCCCTGCACCATCGAGCACTTTCACACCGACCACGGAGGACTCGGGCGCTGGTCCTTGATACGCTCCGTCGGAGGATGCACCGTTACCCGCTGCATCTCCGGCGCAATGCGTCCCATGCCCATTGTCATCATAGGGTTCAGTCTCCCCATTGATCAGATCGCGGAAGGCAACAAGACGGTTTTCCGGTGTTGTCAGATCGGCATGAGGGTGGATCCCTGTATCAAGAACGGCGATTGTAACGCCCTTTCCGCTTAGGTTGTGTTTCTCTCTGATACCCCGAGCCCCGATCTGTGTATCCGTGATGTCCAGATAAGCTGAAACAGGCCGATCATAGTAGATCCGTTCAATGGCTTCATGATCCTTTACTTCCTTGATCTTTTCCGGTGTAAGCTGACCTTTTGTGCTGTTGATGATACGGATTTCCTGCTCCAGGTGGTTATGGGAATCAATGTTGCATTTTCTGAGCAGATCATCCTTTTCTTCTTCGCCGCAGCTGCGCCTGTATTTTATAATGACAGGAATTTCACTACTGCTTGCTGCCTGAAAAGTGCTTTTTCGACTGATGCGCAGCTGTTCGATCAGACCAGGGTCCAATCTGTTGCCACTTTCTTCGAACCAGATTCTTTTTCTACTGTCCATTCTCTTCTCCTCCTTACTTCTCCAGCGACTGCCAAAAAATCTCATCATCCTTATAAAGCGTTTTTCTTCTACTTGGATTATTTCCATACTATAATTATTTAAACATTCTAGAATCTATTCAACCCTGGAATAATGATTAACTTCCTTTAGAACGTGGTAAATGTATTACATGCAAGATGAATGCAAACCAGAAGGAGGCATTATTGATGAAAGTCAACGAGATTATGACGACTGAAGTCGAAACATGCGGACCTGAAACGACAATCCAGGAAGTGGCATCCAAAATGATGGAACTGGATGTCGGTTCCATTCCTGTCACAGAGGATGGCAACTTGAGAGGCATCATCACAGACCGGGATCTGGTCATCCGGGGCATTGCCGCCCAATTTTCACTCGACACGCCAGTAAATCGCATCCTGTCCTCCGACAATGTAACAGGAACACCGGATATGGATGTGGAAGAAGCAGCAAATATCATGGCACAACAGCAGATTCGCCGTCTGCCAATTATCGAAGACAACAGAGTCGTAGGGATTGTCTCCCTTGGTGACGTGGCAGTGGACGAGGAAGACCCAGAGGACTCCGAAGTAGCACTAGAGGAAATTTCCAAACCAGCAGAACCGGACAAATAGAATAAATAAATACCAGGCCAAGGATTTCCTTGGCCTGGTATTTATTTTGCGCAAAATCCAGTTTATTTCTCATTGTACCAGCTTGGAATCACTGTATTCAGATCATCATACCAATCCAGAATTCCTTCTGCCTGATCTCTGAACACCTGAATCTGTGCTTCACCGAACTGGACACCCCAAGGTAGTGAAGAAAGTGTATTGGTGCAGATATATAGTAGAAGCAGCTGCCAGAAATCATGTGGGATTTTACCATCAAAGTAGCCGTCCACCCGCCCCGCAGCAAAGCGTGGGCTTTGGGCCGCACACCAGACAATTCTATTGAACTCCTCCCATGGCTCGCCAATGTCATGGCGATTGAAGTCGATGATATGCAGGTTCAGATCATCGCCAATGATCATGTTGCCGCAATGGTAGTCCCCGTGGTGGGGCACTTGTGTCCTGTCATTCAAAAGATGACGATGGTCTTCTATGTATTCAATAAACAGATGCCCCTTCTCATATTTATATTCACATTGTTCATATATCCTTATTTTATTATCGATTTTCCGGTTGAACTTCTCTCTCCAGTCCGTTGTAAACTGGACAGTCGGTAGCGCGTGAATTCCTTTAAGATACTCTCCAGCCTCAAATCCCAGTTTATACTGCTGCTCACCAGTGAGGTTGGGCAGCACTTCAGAAGCTTCCTCACCCTCAATCCATTCAAGCAATATGTAGTACCGATCATCCAGTGCCCCATGTTCCACCGGTTTCTGAACCGGAACACCAGCCATTTCACATTTCAAGATCAATTCATATTCTGCTATTTTCTGATTCTCTTTTTCTATTTTGTCTAAGCGAAGTAGAAATTTCTTGCCTTCTTCATCCGTCAAAATGTACTTATCGTCACTCGACCAGCCCTTATCCAGTTTATCGATGGAAGCAATATTGAGATGGGTGAAACGGTCTTTTATGTTCATTGTTCAACCTCCTCGTAAATTGTAGAGTACCTTTTAAAAATATTATAAATGAGTATAACATAGAGCATTTTTGATGATATGCATTATTCAATCGATGAAAATATAAGTGATAGTTCGTATACAAATATAACAAGGTTATTTATTTTCTAGATTATGTAATATATAGACGTAATTTATTGTATACTTAAGTTTATAGAATAATCAGAAAATAATCAGTCATCGGGTGCATGAGAAGTTGAATCAGCATACTGGAGGTGACATGTATAAAGAACTATTATCTCGAATCAAAAGTCACTATGTATTCGAATGGTCGGGCGGATGAGACGTTGACAAGGGAATGGTTCTGTTGGGAGGAAGGCGAGCTCCACACGCGTAAAGAGATAGAACGTGCGGGAGCACCTACACAGTATATAACCGGAAATGATCAGGACGCCATCATCTATATGGAAGGTGAGGATATGGCGATACGGAGTGAAAGTCTCGTGCAGGGCACCAGCCTCCCTGCTTCATCAGAAGTGGTGAAGCAGAAGATTGAGCGGTACAAGAGATCACATAATTCTGCACGGGCGGGGATGGAAGATGTAAACGACAGGAGAGGGCATCGTCTGACCTTCACGCCGAAGCGGGAGACGGCAAATAGCGGTACGAAAGTGGATCTCTGGATCGACTCGGAGCATTGGCTGGTTCTGAAGGAAGTAATGAACCAGAAAGGGCTGCGGATGGTATATGAAGTTGTCACGTTCATTGACGGAATCGAGCCATCGATGGATCTGTTCCACCTGGAACTGCCGGAAGGTGTGGAGATCGTCGATCAGTAGAGCGATGCAAAATAAAGATAGGCTTTTATACAGTATATTTTTGGGGTTTATACTTGAGCTTCTGTAAAGTATGAAGCTATTACAGATGTTATATCTCACAGTTCATTGGCTGGACTTTTAGTACGTCTTTTGATGTCGCCCACCATGACTTTACTTTAAAAATGAAAAATGTTATGTTAATTGTGTTAATAATTATAACCTACGAAAACACTATTTAATTTTTATCATTTTTTTTGTAGTTTCAACTTTTGTGACTGTGGAATGTTTAGTTTATAAGGAGGTTGATACTATGATTCAAATTATTCTTGGATTGGTAGTTAACGCTCTTTATGATCATCTAAAGGTTTTCGTAGGTTATATATATACATAGTATTTAATAGAAAAAGACTTTTAAAGGTTCTTTGCAGAATTCTTTAAAAGTCTTTTTTTACTAAAATTAAGCTACTGTCGTTCGTATATTAATCAAAATCGGAGGATCCACTATGACCCAACCTGATTTCAATATATCCAACGAAAGCATTGTACGGAATGCCATCCAGGAGATGATCATGAACCATGAACTGGAACCGGGTGACAAGCTGCCGAGCGAAAATGAACTGGCTGATTCTTTTAATATGAAGCGGATTGCCGTTAGGAATGCACTGCTTCAGCTGGAGAAGATGGGGCTCCTCGACAGTCGGCAGGGCATCGGCCGTTTTGTGAAGGAAAAGATGCCGGTCATTGAACTGGATATGACGGGGAAGCGCAGCTTCTCTGATAAGATGCATGAGCAGGGGGTCCCTTATGAAAGCCGGGTGATTTTTGCAGATTATGCGAGTGATAAGGAACAGGAGAAACACCGTACTGAACTTGGTGTCGGTGGGGAGGTCGACATATTCAAGGTTGCACGGCTGCGTATCGTTAACCACGTGCCTTGTGCCATCCATATTTCCTTCATCCGTGAGGACGCGGTGCCGGATATCAGCAGGGAGGTGGATCAGTTGTCCTCCATTTTCAACTACTACAATCACAAAGGGTATCGCAATCTGACATCGGGTGGTACGCAGATCCATACGACATTTCCAACTCTCAATGAGCAACGGCAGCTCGAGTGTCATGAACTGGTGCCGCTGATTGTCTATGAATCACATACGTCCGATGTCGATAAAAATCTAAAACTGGAACAGACACGCATCCTTTACCGGAGTGACCTGTTCAAGCACTCCCTCGGTTCTGTGAACTGATCTAAGAAGATGACTTCAAGGTCATCTTCTTTTTTATTCATAAAACACATCCTCTCTTAACAAAGTTTACGCATTCTTAAAATTCACCAGCTTGGCAACAAGTTAGGATGTAGTTATGGAGGGATGACAATGGAAAGAAAACGCTGGACGTCTTTATTCATCAAACATGGAGAAAACGAAGCAATTGAGTTTTTCAATACATATGAAACCCGAGTCGATTTCGATATCATTTCCGAACCGGCTGAAGGGCTGACGATGATCAAGGTCAGGGAGCATGCAGAGAACAGCCTGTTCTACATCGGCGAGATGCTCGTGACGGAAACGAAGATCAGGCAGGGGCAGACGGTCGGACTCGGTGTCGTGAAGGGTTCGCATGCAAAATTGAGTGAAGCACTGAGCTTCATCGACCTGTGTTTCAAACTTGAAGTGCTAAAGGAGGAGCTGGTCGACATTCTGGCTGAACTGGAATTGAAGGAAGCTGAATTTATAAAAAGCAGGACAAACGAAATTCTCAAGACTAAAGTCGATTTCGACATGATGGCGGAATAGGAGGTAATTCTGTGACAACGATGATACATGAAACGCAGCAGCATTACAGAAAGCTGATTGATCTCTTTTCAAGACCCGGTGAAGTGGGAGCGGGCCGGATGGAAATGCCGAATTTTACGCGGTTTTCAGATGCAGTCCTGGCAACGGTAATGACGCTTTTAGATAACGAGATATGCTTCGCGACTACAGCGCAGGGTGACCGTGAGGAGTTCATGACACTGACCGGTGCAAAATGTACGGAAGATTACAGCGTGGCGGATTTTATTGTCATGAAGGAAAGTGATCTGACCGAAGAGATGATGGAGACAATCAAAGCGGGTACACTGGCTTCTCCTGAAAAGTCTGCAACTCTGATCATCGAAGTGGCTTCAATCGGAAGCGGATATTCATATCGCCTTCAGGGTCCCGGCATAAAGACGGTCAATGAAGTTGCCATGAGTCTCGATCCGAAGTGGATGGCAATCCGTGACACGCGATGCATCGAGTTCCCGATCGGCATCGATCTGATTCTGATCGACCGTGATAATCATATGACAGTCATACCGAGAACGACTTCAGTGGAGGTGGTCTAGATGGGTTATGTTGCAGTGAAAGGTGGCACGAAGGCCATTCAGGCATCGGTCCGCATGTACAAGGACAAGCAGCATGCGAAAGGGTTTGAAATTGAGGTTGCCCATATCAAGGCGAACATGAACCAGCTGATCAATCAGATCA
This sequence comes from Salinicoccus hispanicus, assembly GCF_009831115.1. GTDB lineage: Bacteria > Bacillota > Bacilli > Staphylococcales > Salinicoccaceae > Salinicoccus > Salinicoccus hispanicus. Next base: position 479,926 of record NZ_WUUK01000002.1, read on the forward strand.
TGTCGGAGGCAAGTCTATATGACCGCGATCTCGCAGCCCTGTCGATCCTGCAGGCGGAAGGCAACATGGAGGAGGCGGTATTTCTGCTTCGTGCACACCGTTCTACATTGCCGAGGCTCTATTATTCGACAGTGACTAATACGCGTGACATGTTTGTCGAGCGCCGGGTGTCGGCGAGTTTCAAGGACATTCCGGGCGGACAGATCCTCGGTGCTTCCCCGGACTTCACTCATCGTCTGCTGGATGACGACCAGTCATTTACCGGCATGCATGATGAAGCGGTGGAAGCATCATACACCTACTCACTCGATGCACTGCCGAAGGTCATCGACTACCTGGAGCAGGAAGGTCTATTTACCAAAAAGCCGGAAGATGACAATGAACCGGATGATATCACGAAACAGACGATTGAATTCCCGAGCTCGAGAAGTGAACGGCTGCAGTCGCTGACACGCGGTCAGACGGGGGCCGTCACTTCACTCGGCTATGCTGAAATACGCGGGTACGGTTACTCTTCGCATCCAAATATCGGAGAAGTGCGTGTCGGCCAGCAGCCGATGCATATCGATCCGTACGATACGGGTGATGCGTACTATATCGGTGATATCGAGCTGACGGAAGTGGAAGCATTCATGCCTGCCGATGAAGACGAAATGGATGATACGGGCAGTACGGAGAAAACGTTCAAGATCGGCTACGGGCTGACATTCGGTCAGAACGAGACGAAGGCGATCGCCATGAGTGTTCTCGACTACAGTCTGGAGCATCCGGTCGGGAATGCTGCAACAAGTGATGATGAATTTGTATTACTGCATATCGACAGTGTGGAATCCACAGGGTTCATTTCACACCTGAAGCTGCCGCACTATGTCACATTCCAGTCTGTACTCGATCGGGTACGCCAGACGAAGGGAGGGGACGGACAATGAGACAGAATTACGCATTTCTCGATGAGAATTCGAAAAAGGAAATCAGAAGAAAAACACTGAAGGCCATCTCAATACCAGGTTATCAGGTACCGTTCGCTTCAAGGGAACTGCCCATCGCCAGAGGTTGGGGGACAGGGGGCTTGCAGCTGACACTGTCCCTGATCGGACAGGCGGATATACTGAAGGTCATCGACCAGGGATCTGACGAATCGGTCAACGCAGTCAATATCAGACGCCTGATCCAGGATACGACTGGCGTTACGGATACCATCCATACGGATGAGGCGACGCTGATCCAGTCGAGGCACCGGATACCGGAAGTGCCACTGAAACCGTATCAGATCCTGGTGCTGCAAGTGCCGCTTCCGGAGCCACTGCGTCCGGTCGAGCCTTCAGAGCGGATCACCAAGCAGCTCCATGCGGACAAGGAATACAGTGGTGCCTGGCTGAGACTTTTCGAACAGATCATGCGCTACGGCTCCATTACGGATGATGCGGACTACCCGGTGCTTGTGGGCGGCCGCTATGTCATGGCACCGAGTCCCATCCCGAGGTTCGACAATCCGAAACTCGAGGGCAATGATGGGTTGATCCTGCTTGGTGCCGGACGTGAAAAGAAGATCTACGCGGTCCCGCCCTATACGACAGTCACCTCCCTTGCATTCCTGGACCATCCATTCGAAGTGGAGTCATTCGATGATGTGACCTGCCGTGAGTCCGGACTGACGGGCGTCTACATGGATGAGCTGATCGATGAAACGACAGGAGAGACGTACTACATGACGAACGACACAAGCTATATGATCGAAGAAATGAACAAGGAAGGATCTGTGAAATGAAGACAGCGGACAATGTGGCACTCTGTGTCAGGAACTTCAGCAAACACTATGGCGACGGATGCGCCTACTGCATGGATGAAGATGCGGTACTCGACCGGAATATCTGTCCCGAGTGCGGAACCATCCATGCATGCAGCGATATTTCCTTCGATCTTCATAAGGGAGAGATTCTGGGCATCGTCGGGGAGAGCGGCAGTGGCAAGAGCACACTGATGAAGATGCTTTATTTCGACCAGGAGGCCTCCTCCGGTGAATATCATCTGGCTGATTTTCTCGATGGCGATCGAGATGTGCTGAAGCTGTCGAGCCGGCAGAAGCGGCAGATCAGAAATGAAATTCTCGGCATGGTATACCAGAATCCGGTCTACGGGCTCAAAATGGAGTTTTCAGCCATCAGTAATATTGCGGAAAAGCTCATCGCGAGCGGTTCGCGCAATGTCGGTGACATGACAGCGACCGGCGACCACTTTCTCGGGAAGGTGAACATTCCACTGAACCGCAAGTATGAGCCACCGGTAAACTTTTCCGGCGGCATGCAGCAGCGGGTGCAGATCGCCAAGGCGCTGTCCAACTACCCGCCGGTGCTATTGCTTGATGAAGTAACGACGGGGCTCGATCTTTCAGTCCAGGCGGATGTACTTGAACTCATCAAGGAGATCCAGCGGGAGCTCGGCATCAGCATGATCGTCGTTTCCCATGATCTCGCCATCATCCGCATGCTGTGCGACCGTACGATGGTCATGCTGGATGGTTCCGTCATCGAATCGGGCATTACGGATCAGATACTTGAGGACCCGCAGCATGCATACACCCAGCAGCTGGTATATTCAATCCTTTAAGGGAGGACACTATTCATGAAAGCAATCATAAACGGCAATATCATTACAGAAGATGAAATATTGGAAAACGCTGCAGTCGTCATCGACGAACAGTACATCGTGGATATCGTGCCGATGGCAGAAGCGGATACGGCACTCGCTCTCGTCACGGAAGTGATCGATGCCAGAGGCGGCTATGTGTCTCCCGGATTCATCGATATCCACTCGGACTACATCGAAGGCATTGTGGCACCGCGTCCGACATCGCTGATGGACGTCAATATGGGTATCCGGGAATCGGAGCGCATACTCAGCTCCCATGGCATCACGACGATGTTCCATTCACTATCGATCTACCGGGAGGATCTTTTCGGACATAAGCCGATCCGCGAGCCGCGCAATGTGGAGAAGCTGATCCAGGCCATCGCCCGGACCCACCATGAAAAGCATCTGATCCGCCACCGGCTGCATACCCGTTTCGAACTGGATGCGATCGAAATGCTGCCAATATTGAAGCAGCATATCGAAGCCGGCAATGTCCACCTGCTCAGTTTCATGGATCACACACCGGGGCAGGGACAGTACAGGAACCTGTCCATCTACCGTGATACGGTGAAAAGCTATCAGAACATGAGCGACACGGAAATAGAGCAGAAAATCGTCGACAAGGCCGGTTATGCACAGATCGGATACGACGAAATGAAGGAAGTGGCCGATCTCGCACTGGTACATAATATCGCCGTTGCCTCCCATGACGATGACCGCACGGAGCGCATCGATTTCAATGAGACGATCGGTACGACGATCAGTGAGTTCCCGATCACCATGGAGGTGGCGAAGTATGCCTATTCACGCGGTCAGCATACGATGGCTGGTGCACCGAACATCATGCTCGGCGGTTCGCATTCCGGCAATCTGAACGCTAAAGATGCCATCGAGGCAGACTGCATATCCATACTGTGCAGTGACTACTATCCGGCTGCGATGCTTCATTCTGTCTATAAGCTGCACAATGAATACAATCATCCGCTTGAAGAGGCAATGAAGCTGATCACCATCAATCCGGCCAGGGCGGTCCATATGGACCATGAAATCGGTTCGATTGCGATCGGCAAGAAGGCGGATATCAATGTCATCCAGTGCCATAATGACTATCCGGTCGTCACCGAGTGCATCGTGGATGGCGCCATCATTTCCCAGTATCACTATAGAATCGATGAGGAGGCATAACCCATGCTGAGTGTTGAAGATCTATCCAAATCATTCACCATCCATCATCTCGGTCAGACCCGGGAAGCGATCAGCGGGATCAATCTTAATGTGGCCCAGGGTGGATTCCTCGGCATCGTCGGAAGAAGCGGCAGCGGCAAGTCGACGATTTTGAAAAGCATCTATGGCACATACCGTCCGGATGGCGGCAGAATCATCTATGATTCCAAGGAAAATGGACCGGTCGACATCATGGAGATCAGCGATCACGCGCTGATCCATTTGAGAAAGACCGAGATCGGCTATGTGTCGCAGTTTCTTAAAGTAATGCCGAGAACGACAAGTCTTGAACTCGTGACCCAGTCGCTCCTTGAAATGGGTGTGGGTCTCGTCGAGGCCGAAGCACAAGCGAAAACCGCACTCGAGCACTATGATATACCGGAGTCATTATGGAACAACTATCCGAACACATTCAGTGGTGGGGAGAAGCTCAGACTCAATATTGCACGGGCAACCGTCAAGGCTCCAAGGTTGCTGCTACTCGATGAACCGACGGCTTCTCTGGATCATGCATCCAAAGTGAAGGTCCGTGAAGCCATTTCGAAGCTCAAGGACGAAGGGACGACACTGGTCGGCATTTTCCATGACCTGGAATTCATGGAGGGGCTGTGTGATTCGGTCTATGACATGTCGAACCAGGAGATGAGGCACGCTCTGGCATGAAAATAGACCTGCATGTACACAGCAGCCTGTCTGATGGCTCGGACTCTTTAGAAAAGGTGCTCGACCGTGCTGCGGACAATGGCGTCGAAACGCTGAGCTTCGTCGACCATGATATGACAGAAACATATACGCGTGCACTGCCGTATGCAGAGCAGCTGGGTATAGCACTCATTCCAGGCATCGAAATTTCAGCCTATGATTTCAAGCGGGACCGTAAAGTGCATGTGCTCGGCTACAATTACGATCTTGATGCACTGCATATAAGCGAACTCTGCCAGCCTCTGCTTGAGCGGCGGCATGCACACTCGCTGTGGCAGATTGAACAGATAAGGTCTGCTGGCTTTGATGTCGATGTGTACCGCATCCAAAGCAGGCTGGAACCGGGCCAGTCGATCTACAAGCAGCACATCATGGCGGATATCACGTCGGCACACTATGACTCACATGAATATAAAGCACTCTACCGCAAGCTGTTCAAGGGTCAGGGCCCGGCTTCAGGGGATATACGGTATATCGATGTCCACGACGTGATCGAGGCAGTAAAGCTGGACTGCGGCCAGGTGGTCATTGCCCACCCGGGCCAGCTCAATAGCTATGAACTCATTGAAGAAATAGCAGGACAGCTTGATGGTGTCGAACAGCATCACCCGGATCACGATGCAGAAGACATCGACAGGGTGGCTCGGCTGTGTACCAAGTACAGACTTTTCACCACCGGCGGTTCCGACTTTCATGGTGACTTTGGCGACAGTGTCAATGTTGGAATCGATAAGCATTCGTTAAGTGTTTATCCGTTTGATTAACTTTGTGCTAAGTTGTGTTAATAGTTTGTAAAGCATGTTTACCTGCTGAGACGGTTCAGGTTAAATGAATATGTAAACAAAACTGAGGAGTTGTCAATTGATGAAAAAATGGTTAATAGGTCTGACGTCACTTACTTTGGTTCTTTCCGCATGCAACAGCGAAAGTAGCGAAGGAGAAGTAAATGCATCGAGCGAAGAACCACTGACGATGGTCTGGTACCCGAATGAATCCGGCAATGAACTTACAGATGCACGCGATGCCATCGGCGGCATCATCGAGGAAGCGACCGGACGTACAGTGGAACATGAACTCACAACCGATTATGCAATCGCAATCGAAAGTCTGGTCAATGACAATGCGGATATCGCATTCACCGGCGCAGAAGGCTACATACAGGCAAAAGAGAGAAATGACGCACTGACACCGATTGCTGTTGCTTCCGGTCCAAGCGGTACAGAAGAAGACGCACTCTACTACAGCTGGTTTGCAGCGACACCTGAGAATATGAGCCAATATGAAAGTGGCGAAGGAGAATATGGTCTGGATAACTTCGAGGACAAGAACTTCTCATTCGTATCCACATCATCCACTTCTGGTTTCAAGGTGCCGGGTACAACACTTGTCAGCCACTTCGGTGAAAAGGAAGGCTATGAAAACCTTGAGATCGACCAGCTTGCCCAAAGCGGTACCCTATTCGATGAAGTGATGTTCGGCAACACGCACCAAGGTTCCGCAGTGAATCTTCTGACTGGCAAAGCGGATATCGCAGCATTCTGCGACAGCTGTGTTGAGAACTATGTCGAACTTTCAGAAGGCGAAGATAATGTACCAGGTTCAATCTACAAAGTTTCTGAAGGTGCAGAAGCGCCTTTCCAGGATCTTGCAGGAGAAGAATTCGGCATCCTGTCAGCAACACCGGTATTGAATGCACCATTCATTGCCAATGGCAATACAGTTGATGAAGAAGCAATCACAGCACTCACGGAGGCATTCACCTCCGAAGAAGTGGCGAATAATGAAAGCATCTTCCTGCCGGAAGATTCCGATATGAATGGACTCTTTTCTAAATCTGGAGAAGAACAGTTCGTACATGTGGAGGATTCCTGGTTCGATCCGATCAGAGAGCTTGGACAGTAAAAACTTTTGAAGGGAGGCACGCCTCTCTTCTTTATTTTGGAGGGTAATCGATGAATGTAGAAACGCTGACCAGACCAGATAATACAGCGGAAAAAAAGACGCAGGAAGTCGTCTTTCCTTTTCCCGAGGAAGCGGCGCAGGAGAAGCTGTCGGTTGAGGACGTACCGGTCATAATGGAAATCAAGAATATTGACAAGTCGTATTCGGGAAGTAGCAAAGTGCTCAAAGACATCTCTTTTGACATCAGGAAAGGGGAGGTACTCTCCATCATCGGTCCTTCCGGTGCCGGCAAGTCCACACTGCTTCGGATCATCAACCGGATGATCGAACCGAATAGCGGTGTCATCCGTTTCCAGGACAAAGACACCCTCAATATGAAGGGCAAAGCACTGCGGCATATGCGGACCGACATCGGTATGATATTCCAGCACTATAACCTTGTCGACCGTCTGAGTGTATTCGAAAATGTGCTGCATGGTCGCCTCGGCTATAAGAGCAGCCTCCAAGGCATCTTCTCGATGTATTCGGAAGCAGAGAAGGAGAAGGCTGTTGAAATCATCTCGGAACTTGGGATCTCAGAGCAGATCTATAGTCGCTGTGATGAACTCAGTGGGGGACAGAAGCAGCGTGTCGGCATCGCCCGCGCACTGATTCAGGACCCGAAGATCATCTTGTGTGATGAACCGATCGCCTCCCTCGACCCGAATTCGTCCAGGATCATCATGGAATATTTGAGACGCATTTCACGGGAGAAGGATATCACCATTATCGTCAATCTCCACCAGCTGGATGTCGCCAAGCAGTATTCCGACCGGATCATCGGACTCAATGACGGCAGCATCGTCTTCAATGATGTTCCGGAAGCCATTACGGCTGAATCAATCAATCACATATATGGCTCGAATCTTGAAGAGCTGATAGTGGAATAGGTGTGGTACAGATGGAAAAATCAAGTTCAATCCATGCGACGGACATCAATATCATAAGAAAGAAGCACATGAAGCTCTTTATTACCGGGCTCATCCTTCTCGCACTGATCATTGTGAGCGGCAGCATCACCAACTACAATCATATCGACGGTCTGGCATCGATCCCTGCCGCGCTCCAGTGGCTGTTTGCCAACATGTACTTCAGTGGCAGTACATTAAGCCGGTTGCCGACTGTACTGCGACTGCTCTGGGAAACGATACTCATCTCCATCGTGTCGACGACGACAGCCGCATTCTTCGCCATGATTTTTGCGATTGTCGGTTCGAAGCGTACAAGCGTCAACGGCTTCCTGATGTATTTTGCAAAGCTCGTTGCATCCATCAGCCGTAATATACCCGTGGTCGCATGGGCACTCATCCTAGTACTCAGCTTCGGTACAAATGCTGCGACCGGCTTTCTGGCACTGTTCTTCGGGACGTTCGGTTTCCTGGTGAGAGCATTCATCGAAACCATCGATGAAACATCCGGTGATACGGTCGAAGCACTGAAAGCGACGGGTGCGACGTATCCTCAGGTCATTTCAAAAGCTGTAATTCCGGAAAGCATGCCGCAGATGTTCAGCTGGGTGCTCTTCATGATCGAGACGAACATCAGAAGTGCCACGCTTGTCGGACTTTTGACCGGGACGGGTATCGGGTACCTGTTCGATCTCTACTATAAGCAGCTGAACTATGAGATGGTATCGCTCATCACGCTCGCAATCGTTGTCGCCGTCCTTATTATCGAGGCCATCTCCAACCTGATAAGGAGGGAAATACTATAATGAGTACATATGTCGATCGCAGCAGTAAAGGCAAGATCAAGATCAGCCGACCGAACAAGGGACAGCTGAAGTTCCGGATGCTCATCATCGCAACCATCCTTTTCACCATCGCTGGATTTTTCATGATGGACTATAAAGGACTCGAGTTATGGCCCGCAATCACCGGAACGCTTGTAAATCTAAGAGACATGTTCCTCATGCCCCAGTTAAATCAGATTACTCTCGGCAGTGCCATATGGCAGGTCATCATCACCTTATCCCTGGCTTTCCTGTCCACCATACTGGGCGCAGTGATTTCACTGTTTCTCGCATTCGGTGCAGCGATGAACCTGTCGAAACCATGGGTCAGTCAGACCATCAAAACGTTCATCACCATCGTCAGAGCGGTACCGACAGTACTATGGGTGCTTATCTTCGCGATTGCTGCAGGACTCGGATCTGTGGCAGCCATCATCGGGATGGTCTTCCACTCCATCGCTTATCTGGTGAAGGCCTACTCGGAAGCATTCGAGGAGATAGATGAAGGTAAGATCGAGGCACTGAGGGCAACAGGATCCAATTATTTTCATATTTTGTTCCATGTCGTCATCCCACAGACAAAATCATTTCTCATCGCCTGGACTTTCCTGAGATTCGAAATCAATTTCGGAGTCGCCGTTGCGATGGGAGCGGCGGCAGGTGCGGGGGGCATCGGGTATGCACTGTTCATGTCGAGCGGCTTTTACTATGATATGAACGAAGTGGGCATGATCACCTATATGATCCTGATTGTTGCCATCCTGCTTGAAGTGGTTGCAAACAAGCTGAAGGCAGCAGCATGAACTTATACTACTCCCCGGTCCATTGTGGTCGGGGTTTATTCATGAATAAACAGGGTACTTCTAAATCAAAGCATTTATGATGAGGGGTGAACATGATGTCTAAAAGAATGAAGCTGCTGATGGTACCGATGTTTGCGATGGCACTGGCAGCCTGCAACGGTGACACGGTGGAAGTCGATGAGACTGAAGTCGAAGAAGATGAGGCAGAGGAAGAAATGGAAGAGAACGATGCTGGCGACGAAGAAGGGGACTAGGTGACCTGTTATCAGCGTCATATATCCTTAAGATCATCCGGATCAGCAGGTTCGGGTGTTTACATAGACCAGCTGCGGGTACTTTCCATATCAGAGCATTTTATGACAAGGAGTGAATGTAATGTCCAAATTGATGAGGCTTCTGATGGTCCCTGTATTCATCATCGCACTGGCTGCCTGCTCGGAGGAAGACGTTGAACTCGACCCCGGAACGGGCGGTGCCGGAGTGGATGAAAGTGAAGATGAGGCAGAGGAAACAGAGGATGATGAGAACGAAGCGGACGACTAGTTATTTTATAGGCAGAGATTTATCAAACATCCGGACCACGAAGGTCCGGGTGTTTTTTGTCATAGTCTTTGTTTGCGATGAAATTTTCTATATATAAAAAAAGGGCAGTGCCAATTATTCGGCACTGCCTTAGAATATTCTGATTCTATCTTCTTCGGTCATCGTAGCGAACTGAATTGTTGTCTGTTTCTGTGATGTCCACTTCTTCACGACGCACTTCTTCTGAGATATGCTCCTTGTCCGTTACGATGTTTTTTCGGATGACAATCTCTTCAGTCACCACTTTTTCCTTAACGATCCGTATACGTTCTTCCGTAAGCGGGATGCGCATGACACCCTCTTCATCATCAGAGTCATCCCGGCTATATGCTTCGACCGTTGGACTACCTTCGACTGGCAGTCTATCCACAGTGACTTCTTCGCGATCCACCGGCACGTCAAATTCCTGAAGCTCCGTCACGACATGTTTGTCGATGCCGACTTCGCCAACTTTGACATTCTGCTTGTCGATGTTCAGTCTTTCTTCATGAAGCTGCATCGTCTCTTCGGCAGCAGATGATGATCTATTGGCAGTGAGATCAGCCGTTCTGTGGCCAGCAGCACGCGTATCCTCATCCCTATAGGTGTAGTTACTGCTTGGTGCTCCAGGCTTTTCATCTACAGAACCCGTCCGCTCATCGATGTGCAGCAGCAGTTTGCCATCCTTCAGTGCAGACTTGTACTCCTCCTGCTCTTCCGGCGTCAGTTGCATGCTGTTCATCACCTGAGTTTCGGGATCTTCGTCAGCGAACCAAGCAACGACCCGATCCCAAGTATCCACCTCGGTACTCCTCGTATTCACATTTAGATGTTCCAGTTTCGTACCCTCAAGACTTTCGTTGGTAACGACAGTCATCTGTTCTTCCCGTACACCATTCAATTTCAGATGCTCTATTCTGCCAAGCAGATCCGTCTCACTTGCGAATGATTCAATTCTTCCCATATGTTACGCCTCCATTGTCTATACCTTAATGCGTATTATATTTAATAGTTAGATACCCCCGGATAATAGGATTAAACGAAATGGAGTGAGATACGGTTGATGAGATCAGAATAAATATGCTTAAAGCATGTATTTTGAAATCAAGTTGTAATTATATACTAAGTTGTTATATGTAAACTAATAGTGTTTATGTAAATATAAAATATATATACCATTAATTTACACTTCATGCTATAATACTTTTAATCCAAAACGAAGGGAGAGGATCATGAGACATAAAAATTGCTGCAATCGATATCTGTTTGTCGTTCTATTGGTATGGTTCTCCATATTTTCTATAGATAGCAAAAACTATGTTTATGGTGAAACCGAGAATTCAGCTGAAGATGCAACAGAAATAAAAGATATAAATCCACGACCAGAAGAAGAACACATAGATGAGAATGAATTAGATCAGACAGAATCCGGTGAGGTGTCCATTGAAGGGGTTCCAAATATGGAACAGGAGAATGAGCAATCATCTGGAGCTGTCGATCAGCAAGAGGCGGATGTTGATGACTCACAAGAAGTAATCGAAGAATCGAGCGAAGTGCCGGATACTGATCTCGCGGTTCCAGAAGAAGAAACAGAGGAAGTAACATCTGAGGAATTAACAGAAGAGGAAGAACAGGATGTGGTATTTCAGCCCTTTCAAGTTCAAGATCCTGGATTGCTTGATCTCAGGCTCCTGACCAATACAACATTGAATGCCCAGAGAAGTACGGTGAATGGAAAGGAAAGAATCACGTTGACATACCGGGGGGATAGTATTCTAAACCTTGGTCTTGTATCGAACGCCTATGCCATTTTTTCACTACCTCCTGAGATCATGAATACGATTACCAAGTCCAATTTGACAGCATCATATAATGTGCCTGGACTAGTCAGCAGAAATCGTGGAAACTTCACTACCCAACAGATTCAGATTGAAGGCAACCAAGTATATATGGAAGTCAGGAATCTACTTACGCTAGGTTTGCTTTCCTATTACACCTATACTCTTAACATCGATCTCGAAGAGCTGCCACTGACAGACACAGGAGAATACAGATTCTATTCAGAAGCGACGAGGCAATTGGTCGATTTGTCTGTAATATCAGGGAATCCGGCAACGACGACCTTGGCTGCCCCAACCCGTCCCGAAGCACCAATATTTGACGATCCGGTTTATGCAACAGACACAGTAGTTACAGGTACTGGTGCACCGAACACGACAATCAGGTTGGAAATTAGCGGTGATACCTATGAAGCTCAAGTTGATAGGACCGGTGACTTTACGGTTTCAGTACCGTCTTTAGAGGTCGGGAGTGAAATTGTCGGGCGTATCATCGATGCTTCGGGATACGAAAGTGCGGAGACAAGAATTGTCGTTCTCGAAGCCCCGGACACAACACCACCAGAGCAGCCCATCGTCAACCCGGTCTATAGTAATAAAACGACTGTAGAGGGCAACGGAGAACCGGGCACAACAGTTCTGGTTAAGATAGAAGGGCAGGAGTATGAAGGTAGTGTGGATTCAGAAGGCAATTTTTCAGTGAGTATACCTTCCCAAGCACCTGATACGGTGATCACTGTCGAGTTGGTCGATGAAGCTGGCAATGTAAGCCCATCTGCTGAGGTAACGGTAATCGAGGCGACTATTGCTTTCCAAACTGTTCCGGGCCGGATAGCTTTTGAGACCACTTCAATTGAATCCATATCAGCAAGGATACCGAGAGCGGATACTAATTGGAGTCTCGAAGTAATAGACACCAGAGGCGCTGGCAGTCCCTTCACCATCATGGCAGAAGCCACAGAATTGAGAGCTTCTGATGGCATGCATACAATTTCGGATGGGCTTGTCTACGTCGATTCGGCCTCGAACAGCCAGTCATTGAACAACGAACCTGTAGAAGTCTACTCTGGTCAGACAGGCAATGATCCGATATCTGAAATCAATTGGCCTGAAAATGAAGGGCCACTGGTAGAAGTCTCACCAGGAGATGTGCGTGTCGGCACTTACGGTGCCACGATTACATGGACCATCGTAGATGCCCCTTAAGTTATAGATATATCAAATTAAAAGATTATATAAAAGGAGAAAAAAATGAAATTCAAAACAGTTTTGACAGCACTTTTGGTCACGTCACTTTCCGTATCTTCTCTTAGCAGCGTTGCAAGTGCTGCAGATTCCGAGGCTGAGATTACATTTACACCAGGAGATGGCGCACCGGATGTGCTTGATCCAACAACACCAGAAGAAACGTATGATCCAGAATCAGGTACGCCAGGTGATCCTACAAACCCACCTACAGGAGAAACTGGTCCTTTGACGCTCGATTATGTATCATCCTTGGAATTTGGCAGTCATCAGATTGAATCCAGCTTGGAAACATATGAGTCAACGACTTTGCGACCGTTTGTACAAGTTACGGACCGTCGTGGTACTGGCGCAGGATGGCATGTGACTGCTGAAATGAGCAGTTTTACTACCGGTGAAGGTGATACAGCTATCTCTTCCTTGCCGGGTGCAGAACTTACTCTAACTGGAACAACAATGAACACTACAAGCTCAAGTGGCGCACCCACACCATCTGATACGATTGAACTGAGTTCTGATGGTACAGTTTCAACAGTAGTAAATGCAGGTGCAGACACAGGTCTAGGATCATGGATCGCGCGTTGGTTTCCATCAGCAACTGGTGCAACGTCAAATGATAATGTAACACTCGAAGTACCAGCAGGAGCTGCAACCCTCGGAGATCATACAGCAACGATTACTTGGACTCTAGAAAATACACCGCAATAAAACACATTTCCTCCAGACATTACTTTAACGTGAAGTCAGGAGGATATTTTTTAGTTTTACGATTGGAAGGAGATTTAAAATGGTCAGGTTGATGCAAGCAGCTATGGTTTTGGGTATGGTGCTCATGAGCACCAGTTTTACGACTGATGCAGGCGCAGAGGATAGAGTAGGATTCTCGGTTGAGGCAGAACTGCCTGATAATCAAGTGGATACGTCCGTTACGTACTATGATCTTCGAGTGGAGCGGAATCACGAACAGACGTTGACACTCACCATCTATAACCATGAGAATGAGGAACTTACTGTCAATGGTGAAGTGCTGAACGCAAGTACGAACAGCAATGGGCTGGTTGTCTATGAAGAGAAGGAAGTCGATGAGAGCCTGACTGAACCTGTAACTGAGCTGGTCGAGTTGTCCGCAAATGAATGGACTATCCCAGCAGGAGAGTCCAGGACAATCGAGACACAAATCAATATGAACGATACAACATTTGATGGTATCAAACTCGGTGGACTGCATTTTCAAAAGGCCGATGCGGAAGTGGATGAAGCGGAAGGTGTCAGCATTCAGAATAAATATGCCTACGTTATCGGAGTCAGATTATCCCAAAACGATGAAACTGTCGATCCTGAGCTGGAATTGGCCAGTGTTATACCTGGTCTCGTCAACTATCGAACTGCTGTGACGGCAAATGTCCGCAATACACAGCCCGTCATGATGTCCGAAGTATCCATAACAGCTGATGTGTTCCGTGAGGAGGAGACATCTCCTCTCCGTACAGTCGAGCAGGAAGGAATTAGAATGGCACCGAATTCTGTCATGCCATTTATCATCAACTGGGAGAATGAACCGCTTGAAGCGGGAGAATATCGGTTGGAGATGACCGCAACAGATGGTGAAAATAAATGGCAGTGGGATGAAAGTTTTCAGATTAGCGCAGAGGATGAAACAATCAACGAAGAAGCGGTGGAGCTGGAAGATGAGCAGTCTATAAATTACTGGTTCATAGCAGGTATTGCTGTACTTCTGATCATCATCGCCGGTTTGATCTTCTATATCAGACGATTGAAGAAGCAAAGTAAAAAATAAAATTATAGAGTCCCCGAGCAAAATTTGCTCGGGGACTCTATAATTTTTATCTGATAATCAATGAATCAATATTTTTCGGGTAGTCTGTAATGACTTCTGTGCCCTGTTCAGTGAGCACGACTGTATCGGAATGTCTGAAGCCACCGACATCAGGAATGTAGATGCCCGGCTCGATGCAGAACACCATGCCGGCTTCCAGTACAAGGTCATTATCGAAGCGAAGTGAAGGTTCTTCATGGAAGCCCACACCGATGCCGTGTCCGGTTCTGTGTACAACATATTCTTCGAGTCCGGCTGCTTTAATGACATCCAGTGCCTGCTGGTTTACGTCTTTCGCTGTCACACCCACCTTGATGAAATCAAGGGCAGCCTGCTGTGCACGCACCATGACGTTAAAGACTTCCCGCTGGCGTTCTGTTGGTTCTCCGACAAAGTATGTACGTTCGCATTCTGCGCGGTAGCCATTGAGTCCGACTTGACGGCTATGGATGATGATGTCCTGATTCTCGAGCTGTCTGGTGTTCGAGAAGACATGCGGCATATTTGTCCTGGACAGTCCGGAAGGGGACATGACGAAGTAGTCCAGTGTCGAGTTCGGGAAATGCTTCGGTACTTCCTTGAACAGATACTCATTGCCGTAGTAGTCGATTTCAAGTTCCGACATGCCCGCTTTTGTATTTGTAATCGTCTGCTCCAATGCATTGCTGACGAGTCGGCCGGAGTGGCGCATCGCCTCGATCTCCTCATCGCTTTTGACTGCGCGCATCGTCGCAACCTCGTTCTGGATATTACGGATATCGAATCCCTGTTCCATGAGTTTCAGTGTAATATCCGTCGGCAGTGCATTGTATTCGATGCCGACCGTGCTGCCAGGTTCGAGTTTTGAAATGACGGTATCGACCTGCTCGTGATATGACATTCCGCCTTTCCTGTTTTCGACTTCGTGGTAAACATACAGATGGTCAGCATCCGTCTTCTCTTTTGCGTGCGCTTCTTCGAGTGTCGGAATGACAAGACTCTCCTGTTCCTTTTCGATGACCAGCAGAATGGGTCTCGAGTAGAGGATGGCCTTCAGTCCACTGAAGTAGAACTGATTTTCAAAGTTTGAAATGAAAGCGACATCGATAGCATTATCTTTCATGAATGTTTTCAAGCGGTTTGTCCGTTGTTTGATCTGCAATGTATTCATCTCCTTTTCTGAATTGTAACAATAAACAAAAATATTATCATATGTTACGCAACAACAAAAAGTACACTCATCACAATTTGACGAGTGTACCATGATGGATTTACGTTATTCTGCTGTGTTTTCTTCAATGATGACATTGGCGTTCAGCACCTGGACGCGCTTGCCATTGAGGTTGATGATCAGCTGGCCGCCATCATTGACTTCGGTTCTGACATTTTCGCCTTCGTACTCGGCAATCACTTCGCCGGTCTGACTATAGACGGTGATTTTACGATCGAGACCTTCCGTGTTGGATTTGAAGTTGGTAACAGTGTCATCCCAGACTGTACATCCGCTCAAAAGAACAGCTCCTGCTAAAACTGAAGACATTAGAAGTTTCTTCATTTTCCTCCACCTTATGTACCATATATGATTGAATATTACATCTCTATTTTATCATGAAGATATCCACTTGATGAATGACATATGCATATATATGGAAATTGATAGGAGGCAGAATCATATATTCAATCGAATCATGTATCTTTATGGTGCTTTTGGGGAATATAGACGATGAGGTGATTATAAATGGCGAGACAATTGCGCAATATGAATAAGGAAATGGACAGCATCATGAAGCAGTTCGGCAAGGATGCGAACCAGATCTGGAAAAAGGGGATTGAATCGGCACAGGTCTCCCCATCCATCATCAAGACGGATGATGGCAGAAGAGCTGTCGACCTTAAGGATCTGGATCGAAAGCTCCAGAAGGCATTCAATCTTTCGGAAGAGGAGACACTTACTGGTGTCTACATGATCTATAAAGGATCGGATCTCTTCTATGTTGGACACAGTACCAATATCGCCAGACGGCTGAAGCGGCATTTCAGCAAACCGTTCGAGAAGAAAGTGAGCCGTGAGGAGAAGCGTGAGAAACCGTTCAATTCTGTACTTGAAAAAAGAAACATGAGCATCGCCATCTACAGAATTACGGATGAAAAGAATTATATGTTCAGGAAGACGCTCGATCGAATCATCACGTATAATCAGGTGCCGGAATACTTGAAACAGACATTAGGTAGTACAGATGATGAACTTGATACTGCACGCAGAAAACGAACGAGCCATAAGCGCACAACAGCATAAATCATCAATGTATAGGAGCCTTTTAAGGCTCCTTTTCTAATCGATCAGACCCGCAGCGTAGAATGGTCCTTTGACGGTCAGTATTTCAAGAATGTCAGCAAGTGCTTCACTGGATTCCTTTCTTCCAGTTTCAAGCCACGTCCGCATGAGTCCGACATGTGCATTGGTAATATAAGCAATCAAGTAGGACCGGTCAACGCGTAATTTCGTCTCATCAACCAGCATATAACTATGCGTCTGATAGTAGTCGTACATGTAAGTGCGCACTTTATGTTCGAACTGATTTCCCCCATGATTATTAAATAAGGTAATAATCTTATCTGCATTCTCATCCACGTACTCGAACATTTGTGTGGCGATTTTCTTTGGCATGCCCATCGATAATGGATTCTGCTTTTCTTCAATATTACGTGTCAATATTTCCGCGACCCCCTGGAGCAGTGCATTCTCATAAGATTCCAGCAGATCGTACTTATCCAGATAATGCTTATAGAATGTGCCTCGATTAATTACTGCCTCCTCAGCAATGTCTTTAATCGTCATTGCTTCAAATCCTTTTTCTTGAATGAGTTTTGTGAATGCAGCATCAATGGCTCGCTTAGTTTTGATGGTTCGCAGGTCCTTTTTATCATTTACCATAACTTTTCTCTTCTTTCCAGATAAGCGACAGTTGCGTAATATGTGTTGAATAAGCAACTTTCGTGTATTTATTGATGGTTGAACTTTAAGCGACACCGAGTAAAATAATGAACACAGTGTTTGTTAATATATTATACTTTGGAAAGAGGAAATGCAATGTTCGAAGATTTTAAACATCTGATGACAAGGCCCATACTGATCATCTCACTACTCGCGATAGCGACGATTCCTGCAATCTATACGTCAATCTTCCTGGGCTCGATGTGGGATCCCTACTCCCAGACGGACAATCTGAAGATACATGTGGTCAATCATGATGAAGGGGCAACTGTAGGTGGGGAAGATATCAACCTAGGTGCAGATATTACGGAAGCGCTGGAGGATAATGATAAATTCGACTGGAATATGTCAGACCGTGAAGCGGCCGATACCTCGTTGGAACAGGGTGAAGCGTACGCTGTTGTCGTCATACCAGAGTCGGCTTCAAGCGATGCCGCAACGCTGCTTGACGAAACACCGAAAAAAGTATCCATCGAAATAGAGACGAATCCAGGGTACAACTACCTGGGATCTGTCATGGGAGGCCAGGCCGGAACAGCAATCAAAGACGAGATCGGCCAGTCGATTACGGAACTTTATACTGAGAATCTACTTGAAAACCTTGAAGATATCAAATCAAGCAATACTGAACTGATCGATGCATTGAATGAAATGCAGTCCGGTATCGATGAGCTCATTACCGGCAGTGAAGACCTTCAGACCGGTATCGAAGATATCGGTACAAATGTCGATTCCTCTTCCTCGGATCTCGCAGCAGGAAATCAGCAGGTGACAAATGGGCTGAGCCAGCTGAATGAAAATCTGGCGGGGTATGAAAGCCAGGTGACACCTGAGCTGGCACAGCCGGTCGCATCGATGCAGGCTGGTGTAGATGAATTGATTTCAGGCAACCAGTCGGTCCAGTCCGGTATAGAGGACCTTGGCACTGGCGTCGCATCCGGTACAGGTGAGCTTGCAGAGGGCAATGCGTCTGTTACGGAAGGGTTGAATGCATTGGATGACTCGCTGACACAGATGATTGAGCAGGTGTCAGAAGGCAATGCACAGCTGGAAGAGTTATCACTGACCGAAGAAAATGCGTCTTCCATCGCAGATCCGGTGGAAGTGGTGGAATCCGAAGTGACGCATATCGACAATTACGGCCAGACATTTGCACCGTTCATCATTTCTGTCAGCCTGTTCCTCGGCAGTGTCGCTTTCAGTGTACTTTATCCGATCAACCGTGCTGCCCTGAACTACAAAAGCCATATGCATATGACAATCAGCAAGCTACTGTTGATTTTGGCACAGACATTGATTACTTCACTACTGCTCATTGCCGTGCTGATATTCGGATTCAACCTGAAAATCGAAAATCTTGGAATGTTCCTTCTGATTCTCGTCCTATGGAATCTCGGAGCCATGATGTTCATCACCGTCATGGTGGCACTGTTGGGTAACGTCGGTAAATTCATCGCAATCATCTTCTTGATTCTGCAAATATCATCCAGTGCGAGCACATTCCCGATTCAGACGACCGGGCCGCTATACCAATATCTGCATCCATTACTCCCGATGAGCTATGTCGTGACAGCACTGCGTGAAGCCGTATTCGACTTCGAGGCTGCACTCGCAACGAGCGATGCACTCATCTACCTGGTTGTGGTCATCGGTGCCGGGCTTGTACTGTTTACAGTCATCAATGCACTGAAATGGAAATTCACGAAGTTCGAAAATATTACACGTACAATGAGTCGTGTAGAATACTAGAATCAATAACCGTTCTTTCCTGATGGGGTTACATTGTGATAGTAGTTGATGATAAAATAAAAACCATTATATGGATTTAATTCATTATATTACTATACATCAGGAGAGGACGTTCTATTTTGCAGAAATCGACTAAAATCATAGTGTGGGGTCTATCATCAATACTTGTCGTCGGTTTGATTGCGGCAAGTATCATAATGTTGTTTTTCACAGACAGTGCCCAGAACTGGTTGGCAACAGAAAAGGTTGGAAATGGCTCTGAGAGTGCATCGGAAGCAAACTCAGGGTCTATTTCGAGGGAGCTGGACACGCTGAAAGAATCGGAGGAAGAATTTGAAGTATCCGACGAGGCTACCAGTACAGGCATGCCGAGTGAACGCCAGTTTGCAGACAGCCTCCATCATATGACCCATCAGAAAATAAGAGCATCCGAAAAGTGGGGGCACCTTGAAATCACTGATGAGCGGCTGGAGCAGAAATATGAAACAGCAAAAAATTCAGATTATGCATATCGGGATTTCTACATGGAAACCCTCGAGGCTTGGATGGATGGAGACTTCTCCAATGCAGTCGAAGTACATAATGTCATCTGGAATGAACGTAACGGCAGTGTCGGCAGGGCGATAAGGTTGCTGACACCAGAGGAAGAGATGAAATACAAGATCGAGCATTTTGACTAGAATATAGGAATAAGCGGACATCTCTGGATGTCCGCTTATTTACTGTGATTGCGTCCTGTCATTATTTGAGTTTTCATGAGCTGCTTTCACTTTTTCGTATTCACTGTCGGATAGTTTTTTGGGATAGTCTGTCTTCATTTTCACAGTGTACTTCAAAAGGTTTTCAGTATCTCCCATGCGTTTGTAGATCTTGATGAAGTGCTGATAGAGCTCAGCATCCTGACTGTTCAGACGTTCTGCAGCTTTGGTCTCGGCCAGCGCATCTTCGAGTTCATTGAAACCATAAAGATATTTAGCCAGATACAGCCTCAGCTTGAACTGTTTATCCGGTACCAGTTCTCTGACATAGTCTTCAACTTGTACTCTGTCACCTTTTCTATAGGTGTGGCGGACGAGGATATACATATTGGAAAGCTTTTTGTGCCGGGTTCTTTGCAGATAGTTGACGAAATACCTTGGCAGTGTGGTCTTCTCGGTTGATTCCACCAGCTCGACCACAAGGGGTCGGAATATCCGTTCCCGGATTCTGCTTGGAAAATGGAAATGAACATAGTTATCCACTGCTCTGTTGACTGACGTATTGAGGAATAGCGCCGGGTACTGGAAGACCTTGTACGCCTCTTTGTCTTCTTTGAACAGATGGATCAGCCTCTCGTTGTAGAGGTCGAGATTGCCATCGAGTACCATCTTGCGGATCGAGCGGATGTAGCTGTCGTTCAACTTGACCTCCGGCAATATTTGGTGGATGGCACGGGTGACCGTTCTACTGTGGTTGCCACTATGATAATGTCCGAGAAGCATATCGAGCTGTGAAGTGGCCGGACCGAGCGATTCAGTTTTGAATTTAAGTGAATAGCGGGCCTCGATGGTGATATATTCAAGCAGATCGGGATTGTCTTCAATGAAGGGGACCGTATGCGTGTTAAGAATCCTGTGGTATTGGGGGCGGTCATGAAAGTGGTTGATGAGATGGACATATGCTGCATGCTGCAGTGATGTTTCCAGCATATCGACTCTTTCAAGTAAGAATGGCAAGTCTTCGGGCAGCGGGTCGGCCTCCACATTCAAATGCTCCTCTTTGATTGACTGCCAGCTATATTTGATGACGGGCTGATAGCTTTCTGTATCAAGTAAAGCGTATAACCGCTCCCTGTCCAGTTTCGTCCTGTCGATTATCTTTCTTGCCATGGCAGTTTCATGGTTCCGGACCATGGCTGTAATCAGTGACTTTTGCCGGTCCAATTCCAGATATGACAGAACATCCACCCCTTCATTGGACAACGCCATCAGCTTATCCTTTTCGCGCATGTCGCAGAGAATTTTGACTTTGAGAGGGATCAGGCGTTCGTCACCAATCCCCTCAACTGTTTTCCAGGCGGCATGATAGTCTTTCTCATGTCGATAGACCAGACTTCTGAGATAGCATTTATAGTCCTTCGCGAGATCCAGCATATCCAGCTGGCTGTGGAGGTATGCATGCTGTGAAAACCTTAAATATACATTGATGGAGGGTTCACTCTCACCCAGGCGATAAGTCAGCCCTTTCTGAAACAGCGCCAGTGCACGACCATGTCTCCCTGCTTTCAATGCTCCGTGGGATGCAGCGGCATATGGATATTTCATCATCTTCACCTCTCGGTCTCTTTGAAATTCTAGTTGCATGAATTTCAGGTTTAACCTACTTTTACCCTATAAATGGAGGTTCACTTAATGAAATGATGGAAAGGAGGAGCTGAATTCGGATGCGATGATAGTGTTATGGTGTAATTTTAAAGGCCACCTTCAAAATGGTGGCCTCATTCCATCAGTTTTCCACCGCACTGAAATCGATGATTTCAAAAGCGTGGGATGTCTTGCGCACAGTATATTCGACAGTACTGTTGCTGACGCCATCTGAAGTGGCATGTTCATATTCACGAAACATGCGGACTTCATATAGTCCACTTTTCATCTGCTCGATATCTTCTATTTCGACGGCATGTGTGGTGTGGTCTGCATAGTTGCCGGATGCACGGTTATTTGAGAGGTATGTCATTGCGGGGCTGTCCCTGTCGATATATTCCGGCAGACGGGCCGGGTGGCCGTTGAAGTAATTCGCCAGTTCATTTGCGTAGGAAATCATGAACGTCTGAATTCCAGGCATGAAAGGGGCGCCTTTTCCATCCATCTCAGGAATCTGAATATATTCCTGATCGCCATCCATGACAGCGAACGAGTAGTCCACCATGCATTCGAAACAGCCGATATTCGGTGAAGTCGGCAGCTTATTCCGGAATGCCAGTGCATGATAGGCGAGAAATTTCTGCTGGAGTGTCAGACCGTTACAGTACTGTGGATCGAGACGGCTCATGATGCAGTCTTCGGCAGTGAGGTGTGTAACTCTGTCCTGTTCATAGGGTCCCGAGACAGATCCACCCGCTCCTTCTTCGGTCGGTTCATCCATCGATTCTGTTTCCGTTTCCTCCGTCACTTCCTCTTCGGATTCTTCGGCTTGTGAGCCCATATTATCCTGAGCCGTCTCGTCGGATGCTTCTTCTGAAGGCTCTTCGGACGTAACTTCAACTGCTTCCTCGGTTGTCGCCTCCTCTGTCTGTTCTTCCGTATCCGGCGTATCGTTCGTGTCATCATTGCCGCTGCAACCTGCAATGAATAGTGTCATCAGCAAAATACTCAAGGGTTTCTTCATCGAATGCTCCTTTATATTTTGACCTTCTACACAATATCCAGAATGGAACTTCAACTTTTTTATCCGGGGTGAGAGGTAGTCGTTCTAATCTTCCGAGGAGGTATTATTTTTCCGCATATCAATGTATGTATGGAACTGGATGCCGATACATTCTTCTCAGTTTATGCAGGTATCTATTAATAGTAATGCCTATACTATATAGATAGCCCCGACATGCGTATACTAACCATCTAAAACTGGAATTCAGAGATTAGAATGATAAATACTTTAAATTTTCTGCAGATTACTATTTAATAAGGATATGCTTGAATCAAGGAGTGATGCACATGAATCATCTGGGAACGAAACAGCTAAAGACAGAACGTCTGCTCTTACGACCGCTTGCAATGGAAGATGCTGAAGCGATGTTCGACAACTGGGCATCGGATCCTGATGTGACAGAGTATTTGACATGGCCGGCACATCAGTCGATGGATGTGACACGACTGACGCTGAGACACTGGACGTCGCAATACGTTAAAAATGATTTCTACCAATGGGCCATCGTGCCCCACGGTACAGAAGGACCGATCGGTACCATCAGCGTAGTGGCTCATGACAACTCGGTTGACATGGTACATATCGGCTATTGCATGGGCAAGCCGTGGTGGGGCAAAGGCTATATGACAGAATCACTCAGCCGTCTCATTAAATTCTTTTTCGAAGAAGTCGGAGTGAACCGGATTGAATCGAAATATGATGTAAGAAATGCAAGTTCCGGAAAAGTGATGGAGAAATGCGGGCTGCTTTATGAAGGGACGACACGAGGATCGGATGTAAATAATCAGGGAATATGTGATTCGGCACTATATGGCATGATCCGGAGTGATTATTATAATACTTGAAAAAGGTCAACAGACATCCAGATGATGTCTGTTGACCTTTTTAGGTACATGATTGATCTGATCTGTTACATATATATCATTCATACCATCGCTGCGCTTCTCGTATGATGCCTGCCCACCGGAATGACGGATGGAGTACTTGAAATCGGGTCTTCCACTACAACGGACTCGAGTTCGAATACCCGCTTGATAAGATCGGATGTAATGACATCATCCGGCGCGCCTTCTGCGACCAGCTGTCCTTTGCGCATCGCAAAGATATGGTCGGCGTATCTTGCCGACAGGTTGATGTCGTGCAGAACCATGACGATGGTCGTGCCGTGGATCTTGTTGAAGTCCATCAGTAGGTCGAGAATCTCGATCTGGTAGGTGATATCGAGAAACGTCGTCGGTTCATCGAGGAACAGAATGTCCGTTTGTTGTGCGAGCGCCATGGCGATCCATACACGCTGTCTCTGTCCACCGGAGAGCTCATCGATGCTGCGGTCTGCAAGTTCCGTGATATTCATTGCCTCCATCGCATCTGCGACGGCTTCATAGTCGGCGTTGGACCATCCACCGAAC
Organism: Salinicoccus hispanicus; assembly: GCF_009831115.1. Lineage (GTDB taxonomy): Bacteria > Bacillota > Bacilli > Staphylococcales > Salinicoccaceae > Salinicoccus > Salinicoccus hispanicus. The sequence continues at coordinate 503,977 of NZ_WUUK01000002.1, forward strand.
ATGGACTGGTGCGGGAAGCGGCCGCGGCCGACAAGGTCCGAAACTTTGATGCCTTCAGGCACAATCGGCGACTGGGGGAGCATGCCGAGCACTTGGGCAAACTTCTTCGGCGGTATTTTGGACACCGGCCTGCCATCGAGTTCAAGTGCACCTTCTGATGGTTTGATCAGTCTGGCCATCGTTTTCAGCAGTGTCGATTTACCGGAGGCATTGGCCCCGATGATGACACTGATCTTATTGCTCGGAATCTCAAGACTGATATCGTGAAGAATCGGTTTATTATCATAGCCGGCTACGAGGCCATCGGCTTTATATACATGTTCTGACATCATAATTCTCCTTTTTGATTCATTCTTATAAGCAGATAGATCAGGTAAGGGGCACCGATGATGCCGGTGATGACGCCTACCGGATATCTTGTCGTAAAGGCGAACTGGCCAACGAGATCACTTGCCAGTACGAGCACGATACCGACGAGTCCCGCCGGCAGGAGACTTGAAAATCCTGGTCCACTCAGCCGTTTTGCGATCGGGCCGGCCAGGAACGATATGAAAGCGATCGGTCCAGTGATGGATGTTGCGATGGAAATCATCGCGACTGACCCGAGTATCAGGATGACTCTCGTGAAATCGGTTCTGACGCCAAGTGTTGTCGCCATCTGCTCTCCCAGTTCAAGCATGCTGAGACTTCTGCTGAACAGGAGAATGAGCGGAACGAGTATAACGACCGCAATTGCAAGTGTTGGTATAGCGGACATTGTTACACCGTTCAGACTGCCATTCAGCCATCTGAGTACAGATGGAATATCCTGCTCCGCGCTGATCAGCATCATGTAGGATATGGCTGCATTCAGCATGGCCTGGATACCGATGCCGATCAGAATAAGTTTACCGATCGAGAACCCCTTTCCTCTGGAAAGTACATACATGACAATGACCGTGGTGAGACCACCGATGATGGAGGCAGTCGATATCACCGAGTTATTTGCACCCAGTATGACAATGCAGAATACTGCGGCCACGCTGGCACCTGTTGTAATGCCGAGCACATTCGGATTGGCGAGCGGATTGCGCAGCATCGTCTGAAATACATCACCGGCAATGCCGAATGCAAATCCGACGAGTATGGCTGCAAGCATTCTTGGCAGCCGAAGGGTTGTCACTGCGAAGGATACACCCTGGATGGTTTCACCGGACAGTGCCCGGAAGACTTCACCGACAGGGTGTATGGTGTTGCCGAGCATGAGCATCATCATCGATAATCCGACCGTCAGGATTACAAGTAGTGTGGTAGCAATGATCCAGCGGCGCTGACGTTGTCGTCTTCCAGCTTTGATGAGTGTGATACTGTCATTCATCATAGCGCACCTACTTTCGACCGGATGGCCAGTGCAATCAGCAACGGCGCGCCGACAAAGGCCGTGACCACGCCAACTTCGAGCTCACCCGGACTGCCGAGTATTCTGCCAAGCACATCGGAAGCTGTCAGTATGACACCACCGAGCAGTGCAGAAGCGGGGATGACCATTCTGAGATCCGGACCGAGGATCAGTCGCACAAGGTGGGTCGACAGCAGTCCGATGAAACCGATCGGTCCCGCCAGGGCGGTGGCTGCACCACATAGGATGACGGCGCCAAATGAAGAAACGAGACGGATCAGACCGGTGCGGACACCGAGCCCTTTGGCTGCCTCATCCCCGAGCGCCATCGCATTGAGCGCAGGTGAACAGATGACTGCGATGATAATGCCGGTCAGCAGAAAAGGGGAGAACAGTGTAATGTTGTCCCAGCTGCCGGAACCGACGCTGCCGACCTGCCAGAAGCGGAACTGGTCCATGACGTGTGAGCGCGGAATCATGACTGCCGTCACCAGGGAGGACAGTGCAGCACTTGTTGCAGCGCCTGCCAGCACAAGTTTCAGAGGTGTTGCGCCATTTTTCCCGAGCGACCCGATACCGAATACGAAAACAGCGGTAATGATTGCTCCTGCCAAAGCAAACCACATATAGCTGGCTGCACTGTTGATGTTGAAATACGCAATGCCAGAGACGATGAAGAGTGAGGCGCCCGTGTTGACACCGAGTATGCTCGGGTCTGCAATCGGGTTCCGGGTGACTGACTGCATCAAAGCTCCGGAAACGCCAAGTGCCGCCCCACAAAGTAGGGCGAACACTGTTCTTGAGATTCTTTTTCTGACGATATTTGCTTCATATGTTTCCACTGATGGGTTGAATAGTCCATCCATCAGCCCATCCATGCCGACCATGCGTGAGCCGAATGCCAGCGAAGCTGCGGCAGATAGGACAAGGAGGATGAAAAATATCAGTGACCATCTTATCAGTAGTGCCGGAACATGTGTCTTCCGTTTTCGTATCAGGGGGAGGACGCTACTCGGCGGCCTTGTCAACTGCTTCACCAATCAGTTCCAGATACTCATCAATGGTATATGAAATGGAGAGTGGGTTCGGTGTGCCGGCAGCAACAATCGGAGAATCACTTTCAATGAAGGCGACCGATCCTCTCCTGATGGCAGGTATTTCGCCAAGGAGTGGATCATTCTGCAATGTTTCAAGCATTTCTGATTCACCATATCCGATGAGTATATCTGCATCGGAGAGTGCCTGGGCATTTTCACTGCTCAAGTTGAGTGAATAGCTCTCAGGGTCTTCAATGAGATCTGTAACACTCTCAGGGAAGGTCAATCCCATTTCATTCAGGAACTTCACTCTGGAATCTGCTGGTGTGTAGATGTGCAGCTGTGACAGGTCATCCCCGGAGAAGTTGGTCCAGACCATTTTTTTGCCGTCAATCTGAGGGTACTCTGCGAGTTTTTCTTCGACGAGTGTTTCAGTTTCTTCAATCAGCTGCTGTCCTTCCTCTTCCATGCCCATGCCTCTGGCATTCATCGTCACCTGTTCGCGCCATGATGTTGCCCATGCTGCTTCAGGGTAGGCGACAACCGGTGCGATTTCAGTCAAAAGATCGTAGTCTTCCTGTGTAATACCGGAGTAGGCTGCAAGAATGACATCCGGGTTGGAATCGGAAATGGCTTCGAAATCAAGTCCATCCGTATCCTGGAAGACATTCGGATCTTCGACACCCAGTTCATCGAGCTTCTCTTTCGTCCATGGAAGGAGGCCGCTGTCATCCTGTACACCGAAGTTGGCAGCTGAGAATCCAACCGGCTCTACTCCCAAGGCAAGTGCGACATCCTGGTTGCCCCACTGGACGGTCGCCACACGTTCAGGTTTTTCTTCGATTACTGTTTCGCCAAAAGCATGCTCGATTGTAAGCGGGTAACCGGCGCTTTCGTCCGTTGATGCTTCAGTGCTCTCTTCTGTGTTTTCTTCATTTGAAGCGCTATCAGAGCCTGCTTCCTCGGTGGAAGCTGCTTCTTCCTGGCTGGAGCAACCTACGATGAATACGAATATCAATGCAAATACAATCAGTGGTAGAAATGGTCGTTTACCGATTCTGTTCATTCTATTCTTCCTTTCAGATCTATGATTGAGTGATAACTGCTGGGTAGCCGCTGTCCTCCTCGTCAATATGTACTTGTCTTCGCTCAATTGAAAATGATTCTCATTACCAATTAACCTTAATCTATAGTTTTCCTAATCGTCTGTCAAGTGTGTTTGTAGTAACTTATAGCAAAAGTTTAAACATTTCTGAATAGAGATAAAATATGTATGCAAGGTACATGTAAATAAGGATTCAAATGAAAAACCACCATGTCAGATGGTGGTTTGAAGGTCAGGCTTTTTCATAGTATTCAATTGCCGTTGTGTTTTTTCGGCATTTCCGGCATGAATGGAAAGAGCTGCTTTTTCGCCACTTCGTATATGCGCGTCAGTTCCGCTACCGGATCTTCATGCTCATCCACGCGGAGATCCACAAGCGGGTAGTCCTCCGTATCGTAGACTTTGAGAGATGCAGACTGCTTGCCGCGCTTATCGCCACCTGCTTTCTGTCCTGCCTGAAGGGCACGGAGCAGCCTTTCCGAAAGTTCCAGATCTGAATGGATGACAAACGTCCGCTGCATATCCGTCAGTGTTTTCTCATTGACGAGCATGTTGCCGGCCACGACAAAACCATCTCCTTCGAAATGATTATAGTACCCTTCGCACTGATTGCCTGAGAAAGCTGCAGTATTACCATCGGCATCCACAATCGCAAACTGTCTGAACTCGAGATCCTGTTCTTCAGAGATGATTTTGTCCTTCGCCTCCTCGGCGCCCATTCCCAAGCTGAGATACTCCAGACCTCTGATACCGATATACGGATTGACAAACGACTGGGTCGCGATCGCACCAGTTCCTGACTTTACAAACGGAACCAGCATGCCGACAGCCGGCAGCTTTGTTGAGACCGCAACCCCCAGCTGTCCTGTTTTCGGACACCTGGCCGTAATGGAGAAAGTATTGAATTCTATCATGGAATAACCACCCTTTACGCGTTTATTTTTCTGCTTACCTCCAATCTACATGAAATGATGACAAGTGCCAATCAGTTTACTTTTTGTAACTTTTAATCTAACGTAATGAATGAAACCGCATCCCTGTGGTTACACAACTCTAGGAGGTCATACAATGGGAAGATTACAGAACAAGATCATTCTGATTACTGGCGGCGCAAGCGGACTGGGACAGGCCGCAGCCATCCGTGCAGCAGAAGAAGGCGCAAAACTGTCACTCGTCGATCTGAATGCAGAAACACTTGAAGAAACGCAGAAAATCATCAAAGATAACGTATCCGATGCCGAGGTACTGATGATCACTGCCGATGTTTCAGATGAAGCAGCTGTAAAGAACTATGTTGATCAGACGGTATCCGAGTTCGGACGCATTGATGGATTCTTCAATAACGCCGGTATTGAAGGCAAGCAGAATCTGACAGAGAACTATGGCAGCGATGAATTCTGCAAAGTGGTCGGCATCAACCTGAACGGAGTATTCTTTGGTATGAAATACGTCCTTGAAGTGATGAAGCGACAGGGATCAGGATCCATCGTCAACACAGCATCAGTTGGCGGTATCCGCGGTGTCGGCAACCAGTCAGGCTATGCAGCAAGCAAGCACGGTGTCGTCGGCCTGACACGAAACTCTGCAGTGGAATACGGAGAATTCGGCCTCAGCATCAACGCGATTGCACCGGGTGCCATCATGACCGCAATGGTCGAAGGATCCCTGCGTCAGATGGGTGGAGACAATTGGGAGGAAGCCGGCAAGGAATTCGTCAGCGTCAATCCGATGAAACGCTTCGGCAAGCCAGAAGAAGTGGCAGCCCTCGTCTCCTTCCTGCTCAGTCAGGAATCCCAGTTCATCAATGGTGCAACGATTCCGATTGATGGCGGACAGTCCTATAAATATTAGAGAAAAATAAGTAGAAGCAATCAAGCCCGATTCCTGAAGTGGAGTCGGGTTTTTTCATTTCTGGCTTCTATTCACTTTCAAGTCTCTTGATATATTCTTCCAGTTTCTCTTTATCTTCCCCGGTCATTTCCGGGTATTTCGGGTCCAGTCTTTCTAGCAGATCGACCATAATTTCATTGACGAGGCGGCGGCTGTGCCACTCGTCATCTGCGGGGAGGACATACCACGGCGCGTAATCGGTGGCTGTCTCGTTCAGCATTTCTTCGAATACTTTCTGGTAATCATCCCAGTACTCACGCTCTTCGACATCGGAAAAGGAGAACTCCCACTGCTTATCCGGATCTTTCATCCGCTCAAGCAGACGTTCTTTCTGCTCATGCTTCGACATATTGAAGAAGAACTTGACGATATGGAAGTTGTTTTCGTGAAGATACTTTTCGTAATTTCTAATCTGCTCGAAACGGAATGGCCAGATTGTGTTTTCATCTGTACCTTCGGGATAATCTCCTTCAAGAAGTACATCATGAATGCGGGGAGCGATGACTTCCTCGTAATGGGAACGGTTCAGAATACCGACTTCACCCCGGGCGGGGAGGGCATCATGCAGCCGCCATAAATAGTCGTGCTTCATCTCTTCCTCCGTCGGTTTGCCCAAAGTCGTCGTCTTCAGACCCTGGGGATTCAGGTTGGAAAATATATAACTGATGGATTCATCCTTCCCGGCAGCATCAAGTGCCTGCAGTACAACAAGTACACCATGCTTCTCCTCGGCGTTCATTCTAAGATGAAGATCCTTAAGCCTATCCACCAGTGGCGGGATGATTTCATCTCTGATCTTTTCGTTGTCATGGGATTTATTTTCAGTCGTCGGGTAGTCGTTCAGGTTTATTCTTTCATTTCCTGTTATCTTATAGCGATTCAGATTCATCTGCATCCGCTCCTTTGTAGAGTTGTACCCATGGCAGATCCATTTAAACGCAAAGTGCATGTAATATGGGCACGGTGTCACTAAATGTTCAATTATTCACATTTAAGTCTTGATTCAAAGCATTTGATATGTGATACATTGAACATGTATAAAAAATATATGTTTAAACGGGAGTGTTAATATGACTGCAGTCAGTGAGAAGATGTGGGTCAGTGATATCGTCAAGGAAGTTCCCAAAAGCGCAGATATTTTCAGAAGAAACAGGATTGACTACTGTTGTGGCGGCAGAATGCCGCTCGGAGAAGCCGTTGAAGCACGAGGACTCGACCTTGAGAGTGTGATGGAGGAAATAAACAGCATCGACCAGCATGAAGGCGGTGGCCTTGATGTGAGATACCTGGATGAGGCGGGTATCATCACTTTCATTCAGAACAGGTATCATCAGGAATTATTAAACGAACTTTCGGCACTTACGCCGTATGTGACAAAGCTTGCCAGAAAGCATGGACCGGGTGAGCCCCACCTCGTCAGACTTCAGGAGCTATACCGAACTTTGAAGAATGAAATGATCGCACATACGGAAGATGAGGATAGGCATGTATTTCCACTGATCATCGAATTTATGAAGGACCCGGCTTCTGGTCTTGTCGAGACAGTAAAACCGCATGTCGATGGGCTCGAAGCCGATCATGAAGCAGTCGGGGACATACTGAAGGAAATGCGGGATATTACAGATGATTTCACACCGCATGAAGCAGCCTGCGGAACCTATCAGCTGGTCTATGCAAGACTCGAAAAGATTGAGAAGGATACATTTGACCACGTCCATCTTGAAAACAATGTATTGTTTGAAAGAGTGAAAAGCGCAATGTAGATCATAATTCATTTGTTGTAATATTCAGTTAATGATATGATGATTAAAAGGGGTGTGATGAATGAGTAGACACTACACTGGGCGAGACGACTATCTGGTGGAATATCGTAAAAACGACTATGAACCCTTGCAGCTGAACGTTCAAAGAAAACCTGACACGATCATCGAGTTTGCACTCTGGGGAGTGTGGACTTTCGTCAAACACCTGATCATCCGCTAAAGACAGTAAAAGGGAAGGCATCCAGGATGCCTTCCCTTTTACTGTACGGCGGCTTTCTGATTTCTGCGGTACGTGAAGAACGTGCTTACCACTGCAGTCCCCATCGCGAACCAGAAAACGGTTGAACCTGGATAGAAACCGATATGCGATTCGCCACCGAATTGATTCAGTACTACAATCAGGGACAGAATGTACATCTCGAAGAGCAGAACAAACTGCCATGACTCCTGTCTTTTTACGCCGGTTTCCATAAATTCAACATGGTTGGCGATACTGCCTATAATGGCAATGATAATGAGCAGTACGAAAGCGACTGCCTGGCTTCCGATCGTTGAGATGGGCAGACCTGAAAAGTGATCCAGGACAATCATGAATGTAACGATAAGTACAAGCATCGCGGCAAGTATTCTGTGGATATTGATGAACATCATCCCCTTATCACTCTTCCATTTTGCGGAAACGTCTGACGCGCATTTCACCTGATACAATATTAACAAAAATCAGAATAATTGTGAATGAGATGATACTACTGATGAACATCAGAAAGTCAAAGCTGAAACTGCGATCGATGAGGCTTCTGACCAGCATTTCCACTATAGTGATGAAAATCGCACCGGCAATGGATTCCATCAGGTAGATGCCAAATCTTCCGGAGAAGCGTCCTTTCTTGTAGGGCAGTTCTTTTCTCGCTATTGGCGAGTAGATCAGATCATCGGTTTCATTTCTGAATGCAATGACGTTGAATATGATAATCGACAGCATGACGAAGTAAAGATCATTCTGTACCATATTCGTTTCCCAGATTTCCATTGCGACAAGCAGCATGCGGATAATCATATATCCCCACATGAGCAGCAGAGTGATCAGGGCGGCATCTCCGGCCGCCTTTCTTTTGCGTTCATCTCCTATGAAGCGGTCAAACAGCTTTTCCATGAATATCTCCATCCTTTGCCATTTATTCTTCTTCCCAAAATAGTTCATCCAATGTGCAGCCGAGTGCTTTGCATATTTTGATGCACAATGCGAGTGAAGGATTGTATTCTCCTTTTTCGATCAGATTGATGGTCTGCCGGCTGACGCCTGTCTTTAGAGCCAGATCCTTTTGTGTGAAATCATGGGCGGCACGCGCACTTTTCATTTTCAAGTTCTTTGCCATGACATCACCTTTCCTTTTAGAGTGTATTATATTGTTCTAAAAGTACAATATATATTACCTTTAATAAGTATATAGACGAAATATGTAGATGTAAACATTTTTGGATACTAAAACAGCCAGCCCCTGGAGGAAGGGCTGGCTGATGGTTCAATCTATTGGTATGGGTTGGAACGCTTGATTATTGGTTTCTTGCTCTAAGTCTGAACAGTACAGCTGAGAGCAGTGCGATACCGGCAATGATGCTGATCAACAGTGCATTGTTCTGTTCTGGTGCCATTGCGGTATTCGGCATTTCTTCAGGCATTTCGGACATGAACATATCCGGCATCTGCGTTACAATTGCACCTGACAGGCCTTCACTTGTCATGAACATGTGGTGATATGCTTCACGTGTCTGTTCGTAGGCTACCTGGTAGTCACCGCTGGAATAGGCATCGAATGCACCAATCAGCTGGTTGACGTGCATCTGCAGTCCTTCAGCGAGATCTTCACTTGGAAGATTGCCTTCGGTTGCAGTTTCCATGAATTTGGAGAATTCTTCTTTATACATATTCAAGTTGTTGAGCGCTTCTTCCTGTGCAGCAGTATCTTCTTCAGCTGTTGCTGTTACATAGTCGACGAAGTAGCCGATATGCTCAGCCCACATTGCATCAAACTGCTGTCCGGCTTCCTCGCCGTAGACGCCTGATACTGCTTCCGTCAGATCGGCCGTGTTGTTGCTCAATGCTTGAGCCGATGCTTCAAAGTCTTCTGCACCATCAATGCCGTTCTGCATCGCCATTGCTGCAAGTCCAGCGTGCTCACTGAACAGGTAGTTCAGGTCGGAACGCAGATCTGCGGCTTTCGTTGCTGGATCCGTGTTATTGAATTCTTCAGGGAACTGGTCAGCAATTGCTGTAGATAGTCCTTTACTTACCATATACATGTGGTGGATGGCTTCTCTTTCGTATGCATATGCTGTTTCATAATCGCCCATGACGTAAGCGTCAAATGCGCCGATCAGCTGATTGACGTGCATCTGGAGACCATCTGCTAGAGCGCCTGCTTCAAGGCGTTCATCCGTTGCACCTTCAAGGAACATGGAGAAATCTTCGCGGTACTGTGACAGTTCATTCAGCGCGGTTTCCTTGGCAGCTTCATCCTCTGCAGCTGTTGCGTTCACATAGTCGACGAAGTAGCCGATATGTTCACTCCACATTGTTTTGAACTGCTGTCCGGCTTCTTCGCCGTAGACAGAACCGATTGTGCTGGAAAGTTCGTCGGTGTTCATACTTAGTGCAGCGGCACTATCTTCGAAATCTTCGGCACCGTCAGCACCTTTTCTCATCGTTTCGACTGCGAGGAAGGCGTGTTCACTCAGCAGGTGGTCCAATGTCGATCTGAGATCAGCAGCTTCGGTATCCACCGTCACCATCGTCTCTTCATGGGTATCTGCCTGTGCAAGACCCGCGTTCGTCGCGAGCAGGGCGGCTGCTGTTGGTACGATCAGCAATTTCTTGAAATTCATCCAAAATCACACTCCTTTGTTTTGTTTACACCCTGTATACGTGAGTGGATTTGATTTGGATCACTATTTTTCTAAAAAAATAAAAAAACCGTTCCGGAAATTTCCGGAACGATATGATTTAGAACTCTGCCGACATGACGATATCGCCTTCGGGCAGCTGGTTATGCGGAGATGGTTCGACAGTGATTGCCACCATGTCCCAATCGATTTCGGTTTCCTCATCCAGATTGAAGACGACGTAGCCCTGACCTTCTTCATTCGGTACAAGCGTACCGGCACGATAAGGCTCTCCTTCTCTCAATAGCCATACTTGATAGACTTCATCTTCATTGAGGTTGGTGAAATTCGTCGCCTCGAGAACGAGCGTCTGTCCTTCTTCACTTTCGTGCATCGCGACCTTGGCGTCCATATCAAGCGTTTCGGAAGCGGGGGAGAGTGAAATTGCGCTTTCTTCTTCAAGCAGCACTTGTGCCAGATCTCTGGTCTCTTCCCGCCCAGCAAGCATATAGACGTTACCGATTACAGAAAGCAGCAGCGCAGCTGCCACGGCCATGAATGGCACTCTGAATGACCTTTGCTTTTTCTTCATTGGTTGTACTTTTTGGTCGGATTGCGGTGTTTCTTCGGAGAATACATTGCCAAGTACACGATTCTTCATGCCTTCCGGGGGATCGACAAGTGGAATCGCTTCTATAAGTTCAGCGTTCAGCGCCTCCCATTCCGCCAGTTCTTCCTGACATGAATCGCATGTTTTGAGGTGCTGTCGGAATGCTTCTTTTTCCTCTGGCTCCAGCTGGTCGTTGTAGTAGTCGATCAGCAGGTCGCAAGCTTCTTTATGATTCATCAATTGTCCCCCCCTTTCTTTACGGTTTCAATATTTTTCTTCAGATGGGTCAGCGCCAGACGGATCCGGCTTTTCACGGTGCCGAGCGGCAGATCAAGCGATTTGGCAATCTGCGAGTGGGAGCAGGCTCTGAAATAGAACAAATTGATGATGCGCTGCTGTTCACGGCTCAAACCATCCATTGCACTCTGGATCATCGCCTTGTCTTCGCCGGCTTCGACAGCTGCTTCGACAGACGAACTCTGTGCGTTTTGCGCAGGATCGACATCATCCCGCTCATCGTATTCATATGTCTGTATTTTCTGCCGTCTCAGAACATCGATGGTGGCATTTCTTGTCATGGTGATCAACCAGGTGGAAAGCTTGCCTTTGCTCGGATCGTACCCCCCTTTTTTGTGCCATACCTTCATGAACACATCCTGTACGATCTCTTCAGACATTTCTCTATTCGATGTCATTTTAAAAGCATAGGAAAAAAGCAGTTTTTCATATTTCATATAGAGCGATTCAAGTGCGTTCCGATCCCCGGATTGAATCTGCTCATACAGTTCCGCCTCTGTTTGCGTCATAGTATTCTCCTTTGTTTGAAGTCTTCATACTATTATATACATAGAAAGGAGAGTTCGTGAATAAGGAATAAAAAAGAAAGCTGAGACACATGAAGTCTAGCTTTCCTGCGAGGTTACCAGTTCAGTATAGACGACCCAGCGGTTCGGTGTCCCACCGACATCATAATTGTAGGGTCCTTCACAAGTAATCAGGTTCAGAAGGCTGCGCTGCGAATAACCGAATATCTTTTCCACTGGTGCTTCGTCGGCGTCGAACAGCTGCTTGTCGTACACTTCGAATGTCAGCTGGTCGCCGGATTCTCCATGAACGATGATCTCATCTCCAGGCTCAAGTGTATGAAGCTGCTTGAAGACACCGGGGTTGACCGTGTCATCGACATGGCCTGCGATGACCGAATTGCCTCGAGCCCCGACTTCATATCCCCGCTCGAACCAGGACGTATCATGCAGTGACTCCGGTACCGCCATCTCACCATTATCAAGCAGACCCAGGTGCTTGACGGATGCATCGACATCGATGGCTGGAATTTCGATCCTCTCAGGGATGAGACCTGCGCGTTCATCTTTTATGATTTCAACCCGTTCTTCAGGCGGTATCGGTTCACTGGAGTTATTTTCCTCGGTCTCTGATTCCTTCGTCTGCTGCGGCTCTTCCGATGATTCTGCTTCCTCACTGGATTCATCAGAAACCGTGGCATCAGAAGCTACATTGTCCTCCGGACTGGTCTCATCGTTTTCCGCCTGACTACCACAGGCGGCGAGCAGAAATATCATCAGAAATAACAAATATCGCATGGAACCCTCTCCTTTTCATATCATCATCCTTTATTTGTACAGTATACGCAGGATAGGCATGATCGGATCACATTTTGAAATGAAATTGTTCCGTTCAGGTGAACAATTTGTGTCCAACATGCACTGAGCGTTTGGGTCAGTGTAGATTGGAGGCCTAACATGCACTGAGTGATTGGGTCAGTGTAGATTGGAGGCCTAACGTGCACTGAGCATTTGGGTCAGTGTAGATTGGCGGTCTAACGTGCACTGAGTGATTGAGTCAGTGTAAGTTGGAGGCCTAACGTACACTGAGTGATTGGGTCAATGTAAATTGGAGGTCTAACGTACACTGAGTGGTTGAGTCAGTGTAAGTTGGAGGCCTAACGTACACTGAGTGATTGGGTCAATGTAAATTGGAGGCCTAACGTACACTGAGTGATTGGTTCAATGTAAATTGGAGGCCTAACATGCACTGAGTGATTGGGTCAATGTAAATTGGAGGCCTAACATGCACTGAGTGATTAGGTCAGTGCAAATTGGGCACTATATCGATCTTCGTCGCCATTAAAAGTGTCAATAAACCTCGAGGAACATCATTTCATTGGCATACTAGCATAAATAATCTATATTTAAATAGACAGTTTCTACAAATAAGGGGAGAGACATATGAAATTTGAACAGGAATATCTCAATGTCATCAAATCAAGGTTCCGGGAAATAAAGCGTCTCGGCGATCGTACATTGGAACAGTTGTCTGAAGCGGATCTTCATTGGCAGTATAATGAAGATACGAATACAATTGCGATTCTGGTCAAGCATCTCAGAGGAAATATGCATTCTCGCTGGACGGATGTTTTCACAACAGATGGTGAGAAGCCAAATCGCCATCGGGATGGTGAATTCGAGGATGACCTGCAGACAATTGAAGGTGTAAGTGATGCGTGGGAGGAGGGATGGCAGCTGTTCCTGACCACACTGGAAAGTTTCGATGCTGAAGATTTGCTGAGGACACAGAAGATCCGGGGAGAAGACCATACAATACTGGAGGCACTCGAACGTCAGCATACGCATTATGCCTCCCACATCGGGCAGATGATGTTCATCGGCAAGCAGGTCAAAGGTTCCGACTGGCAGTCATTGAGCATTCCGAAAGGACAGTCCGAACAGTATTTGAAACACGGAAAATAAGGGGCGCCATGGGCGCCTCTTCATTATATAGAGGAGAAATCAGATGAAAAGAAATGAACAGCACCTCGATATATACATAACGGATCCTGAAAAAAAGCAGAAGCTGTATCGGCGGACACTTTTTATCGTCGTGCTGTCACAAATTTTCGGTGGGGCAGGGCTGGCAGCTGGCATAACCGTCGGCGCACTTCTGGCACAGGACATGCTTGGCACGGAATCACTGGCTGGCCTGCCGGTCGGTTTATTTACGCTCGGTTCTGCACTTGCAGCATTACTTATAGGTAGGCTTTCACAAAATAAAGGACGCCGGACGGGTCTGGCTGCCGGTTTCATGACAGGGGGACTTGGTGCAGCAGGTGTGGTTATAGCTGCAATCATAAGCAGTCCGGCACTGCTCTTCATTTCCTTATTCATCTACGGCGCCGGGACGGCAACGAATCTGCAGGCGCGCTATGCTGGAACGGATCTCGCCGAGAAACGTCAGCGTGCAACTGCGGTCAGCATCGCAATGGTCAGTACCACCTTTGGTGCGGTCGCTGGACCGAACCTGGTTGAAGTGATGGGTATATTCGCCCGTAGCGTCGGAGTGCCGGAACTGGCAGGTCCATTCATACTTGCATCAGCCGCCTTCTTCATGGCCGGCATTGTGCTGCTGATTTTCCTGCGTCCGGATCCCTTCAAGGTGGCACAGCGGCTTGAAGTGGAGCGTCAGCGGACGAACGCCGCGGATGATACAGAACGGATATCAAACTACCGCAATGGCATCGTGCTTGCTGCGCTCATCATGGTCGTCACCCAGATTGTGATGGTTTCTGTCATGACCATGACGCCGGTGCATATGGGCCATCATGGCCATGATCTTGGTGCTGTGGGCATGGTCATCGGATTCCACGTGGCGGGCATGTATCTGCCATCTCTTTTTACAGGCATACTGATCGATAGAATCGGCAGGGTGGCGATGACGATCGCAGCAGCAGTGATCCTGCTCATCTCAGGCATCGTTGCAGCAACTGCACCAGGGGAGTCACTCGCAATGATGATTCTGTCACTGACGCTGCTCGGTATCGGCTGGAACCTTGGTCTGATCAGCGGCACCACGATTCTCGTCGATGCGACAGTCCCGGCGTCCCGCGCCCGTATCCAAGGCACAGTGGATGTTCTTATCGCACTGTCCGGAGCAGCGGGCGGCGCCCTATCCGGCATGGTCGTTGCTGGTGCGAGTTTCGGATCGCTTTCACTCACTGGAGGCATCCTCTCCCTGATTCTTATTCCTGCGCTTTATCTGATACGGCCACAAAAAGTTGAAGGTTCGCCATAATTTATAGTTTCCTATCACTATCATTCCGGGTAAGGATACAGAAATAGATTGATGGAGGTTTCTTAAATGGAAGAAACGTGGCGGGCAGTGGATGAATATTTTGCAGACAGACTGGTGATGACGGATGATACGATGGAGCATATTCTGAAGAAGAACGAGGAAGCGGACATGCCGACAATTGAAGTGTCACGCGCACATGGCAAGATGCTTCATCTCATGGCCAAAATGACGCAGGCCAAAACGATTCTTGAAATCGGTACTCATGGCGGTTTCAGCACCGTCTGGCTGGCGCGTGCATTACCTGAGGAAGGCCGCATGGCGACACTTGAAGTAAATCCAAAGCATGCCGAAATGGCCAGGGAGAACCTGGAGTCTGCAGGTGTAGAAGACAAGGTCGAAGTCATCGAAGGCGAGGCACTGTCAACGCTCCCGGTGCTTCTTGAAAAGGGCTATCCCCGATTTGATTTCATCTTCATTGATGCTGATAAAGAGAACAATGCCGAGTACCTGAACTGGGCGTTGAAACTGTCGAAGAAGGGCGCCATCATCATCGTGGATAACGTGGTACGCCGTGGCAAAATCATTGAAGACACAGAGGAAAAAGCCGTTCCGCATATCAGGCGCATGTTCGACCAGCTGGCGGAGGATGACCGTATCGAAACAACTGCAGTACAGACCGTTGGCCAGAAAGGATACGATGGATTTCTGATGGGCGTTGTAAAATAGAGAAAATCTGGGTGATTAGTCACCCAGATTTTTTGTCGTGCATCTATTTTTTGCTTGAAGGACTATTCGCCGAAATGGTGAATGTCATCGTCGTATGGCTGACCACTTCCTGCACCTTGGTGAAAGCCTCTTCCATCGCTTTATATATATCATTCACTTCCCCGTCCAACCGGGTAGAATAGTGGCTCGGGCTGACTTCCACACCGCGCGCTTTCGACAGGTCGATTTGTTCGTAAATGACATCCATATAGTTGCTGGTGTTCATCGGGTAGAGGGCGAACTTACAGCCAGCCTTCTGACTAATATCAGAAACGTTCGCCTCATTCATACGCTCAGCAGTCGCGTCCATATACGTATCACCGGAGGAATCTCCAGGGCAGCCGATTGAAAATGTACCACTCATCTCCACATGCTTTCCGGTTTTCACCGCATGCATATAGACCGCTTTGACCACATCGAATACATGCTCGAGCCGTCCGCGCACACACGTGGTTACATCATCCGTGTCGCGCCAGACTTTCGACATGTCTACCGTATCCAGTGACCCTAATATGACGTCAACAAAATCATCACTCATCACACTCAAGTTGAACTGGCAGCCCGCAATCCTTTCTGTTCCACATTCCATTGCCATACATCATACCTCCATAATATTATTGAAAATAAAAAACTGCACTTCCCGAGGGAGTGCAGCAGATGTATAGAAGATTTCGTATACGCGCCGCACTTTCCCACGCTGGTGTTATCCAGATCGGGTGTTGAGGGTCCGGAATCTCCGTCTCAGCCTGTGACAGCGCCCCTAGTGCAAATCGGTATGCAGTTTTCATTTCATTTCCAATGATAATGACTATTGGAAAAATTGTAAAGTTGTAAGTCGGAGTCTGATGATAATGGCAGCCGATGATTATTTTACAATTTTTACTCATTATGCATATAATAGGGCATACAAGTAACTAAAGATTCAGACTATATATCAGTGGAAAGAGGTAGAGCAATGAACATTCGATTAATAGAGGATTTACGCAACAGGAAGGATCTTTTGACCTCTGACTGGATTATCATATCTTTAGGATTCAAGAATAGAAGAGCGCATGTCTTCAAGGTGAAGAACAATAATTTTTTCCAAAAGAAGATCAACGATGAAATGAAGAAATTATCCGATCTTGGACATTCGACCGAGTGGCTCAAAGCCGACTTCATCGTTTCGGAAGAAGAGGCGCCTTTTTCGGAAGTGCTGGATGACATGCAGCAGACACGCCGCAACTACATCGATTATGGTATTGCCTACGACAAAAACTACAGTCTGGCTTTTCTGCCAGAAGAAATCAATGCGAATGCTTTCGTCAGACCGGTTCCAAACGATAAGGATAAGAAGATGTTTGTCAGTGAAAAAAATATCAATACATATCTAAAAAAATATAAGGCATACAAAGGCATTTATTTCCACAAGAAATATTTGAACAAGTCGGTGATCCGGTTTCAGACGAAAGGCTTTCTCGTTGAAGTCGACAAGATGTTCGAGCTGAACTCCGGCGGTAATATGCATGGCATCAGGAAAATTGGCGGCCATCAGAAAAAGTCCGAGTACCGCAGGCTGATACAGACCGCAACAAACTATCTGAAAGATCAGATAGATACGGACGGCAGATATGAATACGGCAAGTTCCCCCACTTCGATAAGCGGATCGCGTTCTATAATGTGCTCAGGCACACTTCCACAACATACTCGCTGCTCGAAGGAATCGAGTTTCTAAACGATAAAAAAGGTATCGAATGGGCCAAACTTACCATCGACTACCTGCTTGATAATTATCTTTATATTGATCCTGAAGAACCGGAGTCTGCATATATATTTGACGATACTAACAATATCAATGAAGTCAAACTGGGCCAGAATGGTGTCGCACTCATAACACTGACCAAGTATATGATGATGACCGGTAGTGATGAGTATATGGGTGTGGCCAGAAAGATCGCCAATGGTACTCTGCGCATGATCGGAGAGGATGGGGACACCGTCCACGTGCTGAACTACCCGAATCTGACGGTGAAGGAAGAAAAGCGTGTCATCTACTATGACGGGGAAGCGGCATTTGGACTGATGAGACTGTATCAGATGGATGAGAATCCCAAATGGCTCGAAACCGTTGAACTTCTTTTCGACCATTTCATCGCCAATGACTACTGGAAAAATTCCGACCACTGGCTCAGCTACTGCACATATGAGCTGACAAAGGTGAAACCTGAAGAAGAGTATTTTGTATTTGGACTGAAAAATGTATCCAGACGTCTCGATTTCATCTATCAGAGAGAAACGACATTCCCGACATTTCTTGAAATGCTGATGGCCGGTTACAAAATGGTCGAGCTGATGAAAGAAAAAGGGATGAATGATCTGATAGGAGAACACCTGAATAAAGACAAGTTTGAAAAGACGATCGAAAAACGTGTCGATTACCAGAGAACCGGCTACTTCTATCCCGAAATTGCCATGTATTTTAAGAATCCGGGTAGTATTTTAGGCAGTTTCTTCATCAAGCATCACGGCTACCGTGTCAGAATCGACGATATCCAGCATTATATTTCCGGATATATACAATACATGGAATTTTATAAAAATAATAAAAAAGTTACTTAATTTGACACATTTTCCTTGGAAGTCTGTTAGTATATGAGATGTACATTAATCATTTACACAATAAGTGATTAATGTATACTTTTAGTAAGTTAATGACTGAATATTCATATTATGAGGAGGAAGAAAATGTCCCGTAAGCATAGTAAGAAGAAAATCAATAATTATGATTACAAGAAGGCATTCAAACGCAAGTCCGACCTTTCCTTTAGGAAAAAAGCAGGTATGGCCTTTGTAGCCGCAAATCTGCTGATCGCTCCTGCTGCTGGTACATACCTCGGCGAAAATCTAGGACAGAGTAACGTAGCAGAAGCTGCCTCACTCGCAGAAGTGCAATTATTATCAGATGTAAATATAAATGCTGACCTTCAGGATAGTGGAAACCCTGACTTTTATAACTTGAACCTCCAGCTGACAGGAACTGGTCTTGCCGACTTGGAACTGGTAAATCCTGATCGTTCTGTTGTATTTTACGCAGAAGAGTTGGCAGGACAGCTTTCCAACAATGGTCCGGCAGATGTCACTGTCGAAATCTTACCGATTGTTCTGGAAGAAGATCTACCAGCGCTTTCCAATTCAATTGCTGGTGTTACCGGATCTGTCAATGACCTGGTTGCAGGCTTGACCACTACTCTGGATAATACCATCAACGGTACTAGTTTAGCAGGACTCGTCCAAGTAGAAGGTCTAGACGAACTGGGTACTGCTCTTGAGAGCTTGAATAACCTTGATGCGGCATTGCAGGATCTTACCCAGTATAATGGGCAGGCTGAAGTTGTTATAAATGGTGATGGCTCTGTAGTCGTAACCTTTGAGGACGGCCTTGGCAATCATGTAGAAGCTGCCGTAGAAAATGTCGTTCAATCAGCACTTAACGATGTTCTGACAGCAGTGGACAACGTTAACGTAACCTTGTTGGACTCCTCTCCTCTCTTAAGTGGCATACTGGAAACCCTGGTTATCAACCCAATAGTTAATCCTCTGGTTTCTGGTGTCACTAGTACTGTTAACGGTCTTCAGCAAGATCTGACTAGTGGAGCAATTGATATAAGCAATGAACTAGCAGGTGTTCAGGTAGTTGGAAACACTACTGTTAACGCGAACGTACTTGTTAATCGCCCTGCTGGTATTGAAGGAGATGTCGTAGTTCAAGGTGCAGGCATCACCACATCTGTCATTGATGCAGAGCTTCTGAGCTCGTTACAAAGTTCGGATGTGATTACTTTTGACGAAGATGCTACAGCACCAGTCCTTGACTCTGCCGACATCACAGGCAACAGCACAGACGGCTATGCAGTCACTGGAACAGGCGCTGAACCGGGCGACGATGTGATTGTCTCCGATGCTGATGGCAATCAGATTGGCACAAGCATCATCGCTGAAGACGGCACTTACGCTGTGGATGTTGCGGCAGATGCCGTTGTTCCTGGTGAAGTCCTGACAGTACAGGCAATCGATGATGCGGGTAATGTAAGTGAGCCGCTGCCAGTGACCGTACCGGAAGATGTCGATGATGTAGTTCCAGTTCTTGACTCGGCTGACATCACAGGCAACAGCACAGACGGCTATGCAGTCACTGGAACAGGCGCTGAACCGGGCGACGATGTGGTTGTCTCCGATGCTGACGGCAATCAGGTTGGCACAGGCATCATCGCTGAAGACGGCAC
>NZ_WUUK01000003.1 GCF_009831115.1 Salinicoccus hispanicus
CCGTAGGAGTCTGGGCCGTGTCTCAGTCCCAGTGTGGCCGATCACCCTCTCAGGTCGGCTACGCATCGTCGCCTTGGTGGGCCCTTACCCCACCAACTAGCTAATGCGCCGCAGGCCCATCCATCAGTGGCAGTCAAAAGACCGCCTTTCAACTTTCCCTCCTGTGAGGAAAAGGATTATCCGGTATTAGTCACGGTTTCCCGTGGTTATCCCGGTCTGATGGGCAGGTTGCCTACGTGTTACTCACCCGTCCGCCACTCGCGTCACAGGAGCAAGCTCCTGATCCGCGCGTTCGACTTGCATGTATTAGGCACGCCGCCAGCGTTCATCCTGAGCCAGGATCAAACTCTCCATAATTGGAAGTTCTCTGACTCCGTTGCGTTTTTACTTGGCGCCCAAGTGGATGGCCGAAACCATCCGTTTATCGGAATTAAACGTTGACATATTGTCATTCAGTTTTCAATGTTCTGTCTGAAGCACTTTTACTATGTTACAGCATCCGGTAAAATTAATCAAGTGACAATTTTACACTTACGAATGCTTTGTTTTAATGGAGCGGGTGATCGGAATCGAACCGACGACATCAGCTTGGAAGGCTGAGGTTATACCATTTAACTACACCCGCGTAGTTTATATAATTAAAGGATGATGCGGCTGAGAGGACTTGAACCTCCACGGGATTTAACTCCCACTAGGCCCTCAACCTAGCGCGTCTGCCGATTCCGCCACAACCGCATGTAATTTATATCTGTTTTAAGCGACAAATACTATTGTACACTTTACTGTTTGCATTGTCAACGCTTTTTAAAAACTTTTTAAAAGTGACCCGTACGGGACTCGAACCCGTGTTACCGCCGTGAAAGGGCGGTGTCTTAACCGCTTGACCAACGGGCCATATGAATAATGCAACGTTATTTATCATAAAGCCATTTGCCATTAAAGTCAATACGTTTTTAACACTTTTTTTACACAAGCTTAATCTTTTCTGTGCGACATTACTATTGAACGTATCTCTTCCTATGTAATGACTTTTAAAGATTTCAATATATGTCATGCGACTTCTCTACCCTGCTTAATCTTTTCTGAAGTCGAAGACCCATCTTCATGATTATCTGAAGCATTTAGTATTGTTTTTTACTTACAATGTGTTACTATTTATTTATAATAATTCTAAACAAGGATTATGAATATTTTCCTGGAGGGATTTATAAATGGATTTTGAACAACCAAAAGATCAGCCCGGTGATGCACGTACAGGTGGCGGCACCGAACCAAGAGCACAAGGTAAAAACCAACCGAGTGATCGTCTGACTACACTATTCGGTGCACCTGTCGGAGATCGCGAAAACTCCATGACTGCCGGTCCACGTGGCCCTATGGTTATGCAAGACCCTTATTTCCTTGAACAGATGGGACACTTTGACCGTGAAGTCATTCCGGAGAGACGTATGCATGCAAAAGGATCCGGTGCTTTCGGTACATTTACAGTAACAAATGATATCACTCAATATACAAAAGCAAAGATTTTCAGCGAAGTTGGTAAACAGACGGAAATGTTTGCACGTTTCTCAACTGTTGCCGGTGAACGTGGTGCTGCAGATGCAGAGAGAGATATCCGCGGATTTGCTCTTAAGTTCTACACTGAAGAAGGCAACTGGGATCTAGTCGGTAACAATACGCCTGTATTCTTCTTCCGCGATCCTAAGCTTTTCGCAAGTCTTAACCACGTGGTCAAGCGTGACCCTAAAACCAACATGCACAACGGCGAGAGCAATTGGGACTTCTGGACACTGCTTCCTGAAGCATTGCACCAGGTGACAATACTTATGACAGAGCGTGGTATACCTAAAGGATATAGAAACATGCATGGCTTTGGTTCACATACTTATAGCATGGTCAATGCGAATAATGAACGTGTATGGGTCAAGTTCCACTTCAGAAGCCAGCAGGGTATCGAAAACCTGTCTGCAGAAGAAGCTGAACAGGTCATCGCCAAAGACCGCGAATCTTCACAAAGAGACCTATTCAATGCCATCGAGGAAGGAGACTTCCCTAAATGGAAGATGTTCATCCAGGTGATGACTGAAGAACAGGCGAAAAACCACTATCATAACCCGTTCGACCTTACAAAAGTATGGTACAAAGATGAATTCCCACTTATTCCAGTCGGCGAATTCGAACTGAACCGCAATCCTGAAAACTACTTTGCAGAAGTAGAGCAGGCTGCATTTGCACCAACAAACATTGTACCTGGTATTGGTTTCTCACCAGATAAGATGCTGCAGGGCCGTCTGTTCTCCTATGGAGATACACAGCGCTACCGTCTTGGTGCCAACCACCACCAGATTCCAGTCAATTCCCCTAAAGCGGCAGCGAATGTCTGCCCATTCAGCCGTGATGGCGCGATGAGGGTTGATGGTAATATGGGGGCACACACCAATTACTACCCGAACAGCTATGATCAGTATAATGATGATGCGAATGCAAAACAGCCGGCGCTCGAAATGGAAGGTCTTGTCTACGAACATAACTTCCGTGATGACGATGACAACTACTACGAACAGCCGGGTAAACTCTTCAACCTGCAGTCTGATGAAATGAAGCAGACCATCTTTGAAAATACTGCAAATGAAATGGATGGCGTTTCCGACAAAGTGAAACATCGCCATATAAGAAACTGCTACAAGGCAGATCAGGCCTATGGTCGTGGTGTTGCCAAAGCAATGGGCATCAACATTGACGATGTCGACCTCGAAGGCAATAAGTAACCAGCAAAAACTCCCAATCGGCCGATTGGGAGTTTTTTTATTTCATACTTAATGATATCCTGCCTTTGTCTGAATCTACACTGGTGACGGTAACATCCACTATGTCACCTACGCTGACAACTTCCATCGGGTGTTTGATGAACTTATTCGTCATCTTGGATATATGGACAAGGCCATCCTGTTTTACACCAATATCGACAAATGCACCGAAATCCGTCACATTGCGTACTGTACCGGACAGTTTCATTCCCTCCTTCAGATCCTCCATCTTCAGAACATCCGATTTGAGCATAGGAACTTCATAGTCATCCCGAATATCTCGGGTCGGCGCCTTCAGACTGTCGATGATATCCGTCAGTGTGGGTACACCGATTTCCAAGTCCTGTGCCGTCTGATCAAGATCCAGCTTTTCAACTGCATCAACCAATTCGACTGTACCTAGATCAGAGCGCTCCATTCCCAAAAACTCAAGCAGTTGATATGTTTCCTTATAGCGTTCCGGGTGGATCGGTGTCCGATCAAGTGGCTCTTCTCCTTCAAATACACGCAGGAAACCGATGCACTGCTCATAAGTCTTATCACCGAGACGCGGCACTTTTTTTATTTCTTCGCGGGATTTGAAAGCGGATTGCTCTTCGCGGTACTTTACGATATTTCTGCTTATGGCTGGAGACAGCCCTGCCACATGCTGAAGCAGAATATGGGATGCTGTATTTACGTTGACACCCACCTGGTTTACAGATGTTTCAACGACAAAACTGAGTGATTCATCCAGAAACTTCTGGTTGACGTCATGCTGATACTGGCCGATGCCGATCGCTTTTGAATCAATCTTGACCAGTTCACTCAAAGGATCCTGCACCCTTCTTGCAATGGAGACCGCACTGCGCTCCTCCACATTGAAGTCCGGAAATTCCTCCCGTGCAACATCTGAAGCGGAATATACACTGGCACCCGCTTCGTTGACGATGATGAACTGCACATCAAGATTTTCCTCATTTACAATTTCACTGATGAACAGTTCTGTTTCACGTGATGCCGTGCCGTTACCTATCGCCAGCAGTGTAACTCCGTAATCGGCAATGATGTCCAAGACCATTTTACGCGCCTGATCCTTCTTCGTCTGAGGTGGATGCGGGTAGATGACACCCTTATAGAGGAACTGACCGGACGCGTTGATTACAGCAAGCTTGCACCCTGTTCTGAATGCCGGATCCACTCCCAGAATGACATGATCCTTCAGAGGAGGCTGGAGCAGCAGACGTTTGAGGTTTTCCTCGAAAATATGCACAGCATGCTTTTCACTCGATTCAGTCAGGTTCTGGCGGACTTCCCTTTCAATGGATGGAATGATCAGCCGTTTCAAACTGTCTTCAATTGCCGCCCTCATATATGAAACAGTCGTCGACTTCTCCTTCAGAACCTGGTTGCCGATATAGCGTTTGAACCGGTCATTATCGTAATCGAATTTAACTGCCAGAACACCGGTGTTCTCACCGCGGTTGATGGCCAGCACCCTATGCGGCACAATCTTGTCTATCGGTTCCGCATAGGAATAGTACATTTCAAAAACACCATTCTGATCCTCGGCATTCTTCTTTTTGCGTGTAGTCAGATCGGCTGACTCTTTGAACACTTTCAATATATAGCTGCGGTACTTCGGATCGTCGGATATTTCTTCAGCGATGATATCCTGTGCACCTTTTATCGCTTCTTCAGGCGTCAGCACTTCGTCATTGATGAAGTTTCCAGCCTGTGATTCTATATCTTCTGCCTGCTGGCCAAGGATGACCCGGGCCAATCCATCGAGTCCTTTTCTTTTCGCCTCTGTCGCCCGGGTTTTCTTTTTCTGCTTGAAGGGTCTGTATAGATCTTCCACCCTATTCAGGACAGTCTGTTTCATTATATCCTGCTCAAGCTGTTCTGTTAGAAGACCCTGTTCATCGATACGTTTTAGAACTTCACTTTTACGCTTCTCCAAGCTCTGCAAGTAGGAGAACCTGTCGTGGATGGCTTTGATTTCCTGCTCATCCATGCCCCTCGTCATCTCTTTTCTATAGCGGGCAATAAAAGGGATCGTATTTCCCTCTTCAAGAAGGCTGAGCACTCCCCGGATATATTTTTCCTGTTTGCCAACAGTACTTTTAAGCTCTTTAATCAGTGCTTCATTCATCTAATCTCTCCTAGCTGCTTTAATATCCAATAAATTTGGCCTACCCAGTATAACATTAAAAACCTCATCCCTAGGGATGAGGCCTCGTGATCATCTATTTTTCGCTTACTGCCTGTCTCAGTTTGTTGATGGCTGTGCGCTGAAGTCTTGATACATGCATCTGACTCAGTCCGACACGCTCGCCTGTCTCCTTCTGGCTCAAGCCTTCCATGAAAGTGAACTGGATGATTTCACGTTCACGTTCGGAAAGTATGGGCAGCACCTTTTCAAGAATAAGACGTTTTTCGGAAAGGTCATAGTTATCATCCGACTGTCCCATTACATCGAGGAGGGTAACAGTAGAACCATCCTTATCAGCTTCGATCGAATGATCGACACTGAGTGCATTGTAGCTCTGCCCCATCTCCATCGCTTCCAGAACATCCTCTTCGGATACTTCAAGATATTCCGCAATTTCACTGATCTGGGGAGAGCGTTCCAAGCGGTTGGTCAGCTCGTCATTGGCATTCTTGATCTTCGGTCCGATCTCTTTGATTCTACGCGGTACATGGACACTCCATGTCTTGTCTCTCAAGTATCTCTTGATTTCGCCGACAACAGTCGGTACAAGAAACGCTTCAAATCTTCTATCATAGGAAGGATCAAATCGTTTGATTGCACCTAGCAGTCCAACCATTCCAACCTGGACAAGATCCTCGTGGTGACTCTGGCCTTTTGAATATCTGTAGGCGAGCGACTCGATCAGCTTCTGGTAATGTTCAACAAGTCTCGACTGGGCGTTCGGGTTTTCCTCTTCCTGATGGCTTCGAATCAGTGCATTGATATCTTCAGCTGCAAGTCCTCTATCGATTGACGATTGTTTCTCCATTCAAATGCACCTGACTTTCATTGATAAACTTAGTCATACTGATTGTGACGCCAGGATCCTTTTTGAGATAGACTTCATCCATTAATGTTTCAATCAAGAAGAGGCCCAGACCTCCTTCTCTCAAATAGTTCACATTATCGTCTTCGGAATATGGTCCCAGTTCTTCCTTGACCGCTTCGTAATTGAAGCTTTGACCATGATCGGCAACAATAATTTCTACTTTATCACTGTATATCGCGAAACCGATTAGTACTTCCCCTGTCTCATCTTCTCCATACGCATGCTTAACAGCATTTGTAACAGCTTCTGAAACAGCAATTTTGGAGTCTTCAATCTGATCGTAGCTTGCTCCAGCTCTCGACAGCACACCCGAAAGCGTCAGTCTGATCAATCCCACGTATTCTGCACTAGACGGAAATTTCATTTCTATATAATCGTACTGCTGTGGCATTCTATTCAACCTCCGAGGCTTCATTAATATGCATCAGGTCTCTTAGTCCAGTTATTTCAAACAGTCTGAGGATTCTTTTCGATACGCCTGTTACGTATAGCTCCCTATCATGCTGGTTAAGGTCCTTCAGGGTACCTACGAAAATCCCAAGGCCTGTAGAATCCATGTAGCTTACATCAGTCAAATCTATTCTTATGTCGTGGCTTCCCGTCTGTCTTATTGGTTCCAGTACTTTCTGCAGTTCTGGTGCAGT
This sequence comes from Salinicoccus hispanicus, assembly GCF_009831115.1. Lineage (GTDB taxonomy): Bacteria > Bacillota > Bacilli > Staphylococcales > Salinicoccaceae > Salinicoccus > Salinicoccus hispanicus. The sequence goes on from NZ_WUUK01000003.1 coordinate 6,514, forward strand.
ATAGACATCAAGTTCTCCTTCAAGTACTATTGAGTATTCCTGTTCTTTCTCCGTTGCATCGATATTAATGTTCATACAAACTACACTCCCATTCAGTTGAATACATAAGTCCGTGCTTATTTACCCGTTCTAAACAAAATGAAACATCATCAATCCAAATTTTTATTATTTTTTAATAGAAAAAGTGTCAGGTCATCCTTCTTGTTCGGATTCTGTATGCGCATCAGTGATTCGTAGATATACTGCACAATATCCTGTGGATGATGGTCCCGTGCCTGACGGATCATATCCTTGACGTTTTCGAAGTCTATGAAAGTATCATCATGTTTTCTGAGCTCTGTGACACCGTCCGTGAAGACGATGATCATATCCTTTGGTCCGATTTTCGTTTCCCTCTGTTCATACCTTGCATGCACCTTGACACCAAGTACGACACCTTTTGCATCAATCTCCTCGAATTCATCATCTTCATATCGGTAGATGAGTGCCGGCTCATGGCCTGCTGAAGAGTAATAGAGAAGATCGGTACTATGATCGTAGAGACCGTAGAACATGGTGACAAACATGTTCTGGTTGACGTTCTTCTCCACCACACGATTCAATTTCCTTAAACTGTCGCTCGGCAGCTGAGAATAGCCGTAGGAATCCATGCCGAACTTGATCATGCTCATGGCGATTGCTGCCGGTATACCCTTACCGATGACATCGGCGACAGCAAAGCTGAGCATCCCGTCCTTATGGTCGATGATATTGAAGTAGTCGCCGCTCACTTTCCTCGCGGGCACACTGATTGCTCCGATTTCCATCGTATCGAATGTCGGAATTGTGGTTTTCAGCATCGTTTCCTGAAGGCTCGATGCAACATCCATCTCCTTATCATGAATCTCCAGTTTATTCATCATGGACTTGTAGTCCCTATATGTAAAACCGAAAGAAATGATGATTTCCTGAAGTATATCCAATGATTTCTTGACCAGCTCACCGTCCTGAATGCCCATGTCATCGAGCAGTTCTATATGCAGCGATACAATCTCCTCCGGGGAAGCATCCATTTCGATGACTTCCTCACTGAAGGCCTGGCATTTCTCGATAGCCTCCCCCTGCTCTTCTCCATACAGATACAATTGGATGATATCCTTATAGTTGTTTACGATATTATCAATATATGTCATGCCATCACCTCACACTGAAAAAAGACTTTTGTTCACAAAAGTCCATCAGGATTTAGATTGGGATTTCTTGGATCTGGATGATGCAAGGTCCAGACTGATCATCAGGGCCTTATCCACTTCCTTCATCTTATCTTCATTTAAATATGTAAGCTTTTCCCTAAGTCTTTTCTTGTCTACTGTTCGAATCTGTTCCAGAAGAATTACCGAGTCCTTATCCAGATTATATGCATCCTTCGAAATTTCAACATGCGTAGGTATCTTCGCCTTGTTGATCCTGCCGGTAATTGCGGCAACAATCACTGTAGGACTATGATAGTTGCCGACATTATTCTGGATGATGACGACCGGCCGCTTGCCACCCTGTTCCGATCCCTGGACGGGCGATAGATCCGCAAGATAAACTTCTCCTCTTTTCATCTATTCACCATCTTTACTATAAACGAGGAAATCTTCATTACATTGCCAAGCTTCACACTCTGCTTCGTGGTTTTCTGATGCAATCGAAAGGTTAATCTCACTCATTTCAATATATCCGTGCTCAAGAGAATGTTCGATGCTGCTTACCAAAGTCATATTCGTCATTACCAGACCACTCCCCAATAACATCATTAAACTTATAACAATGATAACATGTACATACCATCTTTTCTAGATTATTTTAAAACTTCATTATTGACAAAGATAGGCGCATCTCCATGGTAGATGCGCGGCAGCCGTCTTGCAAGCATGCACAGGGACTCGTATGGAATCGTCCCGACAAAATCACTGTACGCTTCCATGGACTGCTCGGATGCCCTATCCGGAACGATGACATTGACGCTATCTCCGGGCTGTACAGAATCCGGCACCTTGATCATGATATAGTCCATGCACACCTTGCCGACAACAGGGCAGGAGGTTCCGTCTTCAAGAGAGACCCGGTATCCTGTACGCGCCCGCAGGAAACCGTCGGCGTAGCCAAGAGGCAGTGTTGCTATCTTATGAGCGGAATCGGCACTGTAGTCGAGTCCATAGCTGTTGCCTTCACCCTGCTCGAGTACATGGACATCCACCACCTGCGTCTTCAGACCGACAGAAGGCTTCAGGTGCACCTTCGCAATCTTACGGATGTAGTCGGATGGATAATAGCCGTACAGTGATATGCCGACCCGTACTGCATTGCAGTAGTCGTCGGTCAGACGGAGGGATCCGGCCGAGTTCTGGACATGGACATATTTCGGTTTTCTTACTGCAGAAGTGATATGCTTGAATTTTTCATACTCCTTGTCGTTCTGGTCCGAATCGATATCTGCAGAGCTGAAATGGCTGTAGATGCCTTCATACACGAGGTGTGCAGACCGTTCTATGACATCGATCATCTTCCCGATTTCATCAATATCAGAAGTACCGAGCCGATTCATGCCGCTATTCACTTTGATATGGATCCAGACTTCCTTGTCATCCATGTCTCGAACATACGACTGGGCTTCCACAAGCCAACCGAGACTCGGCGCAGTGATTGCCACACGATGCTGGATGGCCTTATTGATATCCTCGGGATTGATGGGGCCGAGTACAAGAATCTTCTTTTTGATACCGTGCATCCTGAGCTCGATTGCCTCATCCAATGTCGCCACTGCAAAGAATTCAGCGCCTCTTGCTGCAAGGTATTCCGCTACTATCGTACTTCCGAGGCCATATGCATTGGCCTTTATTACAGCGATGAATGTCTTGTCCTCATGCAGTGCCTGAATTGCCGTGAAATTATGATGCACCGCTTCCAGATCCACTTCTACTACAGAGTTTCTATAATATTTTTCCGACATGGTCATGCTCCTTAATCTTCGATTATGACTGTTGCCACGACATACGCTTTGGAATGTGAAATGGATACGTGGGCGTGAGGATCGTTCATGATATAGGGTTTCCCATTCTCATCATTGAGGCAGATGATATCCCTGAAGACAGCATTGCTGCCGATGCCTGTACCGAGTGCCTTGCTGTATGCTTCCTTGACTGCAAAACGGCCTGCCAGATACTCCATCCTTCTGCCATCCTCTGATAGACGACTGTACACATCCATTTCATCCGGTGCAAGAATCCGCGCAGAAAGCCTTGAATTTTCCCCTTCCACACTTCTTATACGCTCAATTTCTATTATATCTGTTCCAAGTCCTCTAATCATTGTGTCCGCCTCGTATTTTCATTGATCAGTTTTCTGATGTCATTGCGGATCATATCCGCCTCATCCGACTCGAGTTCCGGTATATGGATGCTCTCTGCCGACGTTTTCAACGTAACCCCTTTAAGTCCATACCGCTTCATCAGCGGGCCGACCGACGTATCGATGTTCTGCACGCGGAACAGTGGTACGGCGTGCTTTTCCTTGATGAGTATGCCCTTATGGATACGGATTTCATCCGTCGACACCTGGAAGCGGAAGTACTTGTACTTCAGTCCCGGCAGAAGCCATACGTGGACCACTGCAATATAGACAAAGATGATAAAGAGTATCAATGATATCCACCACGGAAATGCTTCCCAGACAAAAAGTGTAAGAACCAGTGCGGCTACTGCAAGCAGCAGGACGACGGCGGCACCGATGCCTTCGCGGATGCGCCAGACCTTAATCGCCTTCGGAGAAATCTTCTGCATGTGAGGTGCTCCTTTCCGCCCAATTCCATATAATATCTATATCCTGCTGGTCGATGAACTTGAGTGTCGCCCGCGAGCCGAGTATGCCGGCTGCTGTCACCAAGGTGATGATGCCGAGATCATCCCGACGTAGAAACGGGTTATAGACCCATTCCGCTTCGATAAGCTTCTCCTGCTTGATGACATAGTGCGAACGCTTGAAAAAGCCGACCGTCATCAGATTGATTTCATTCCCATGGATTGCATAACCGCTGTTTCGGGCACTGTAGATGCCTGAGGCGACGAATACCAGTATGAGCACAAGGCCGATGATCCATGCGTAGTCGAACCAGAAATACTGTACGACTGCAGTGACGATCAGAAGTATTGCGGTCATGACCTGGAAGTACCGTCTATAGCCCCGCCCCGGCACTTTGCCTGTTGGTGCTTCTACATGATAGTTGGGGAAGATGTGCTGGACAATCTCATACAGCCGATCCCTCTTGATGAACGGCAGGAGATCGACCGTACCATCAATATCCTCGCTATCAAGGGAATCGCTTGTTATTGTAACCGATAGTGAATAGTACCCGATCATCCTTCTGATGATCGAATCCTTGACGATGATGTTCTGCACCCTGTTGATATTGACGCTCTGATGCTTTTTCTCGAGAAGACCATACTCGACAATCAGATCATCATGTTTCATTTCAAGTGAATATTTGTAGTATTTCATCGCCATGATCAGTATGCCGATGGCATACCCGACAACAATGAACAGGCCGACAGCAAGTCCGATGGCCAGTGCAATACTGGCTACAGCGTCTTCAAAATAATCGAAATACCGTTCAATCAGGAAATTCGCCCCGATCAGGTTGATGAAACCGAAAACCAGAGCAAGAAACGTGCCCAATGCCCCACTGGTCATGCTCATCAGCAGAAGTGATTTTCCGTCCATATGATAGAGCACTTCCGAAGCGGTCTCCTGAGTGCCATGCTCGTCTTCTGTCACCCTAGGCCATTCGCTCGAAGCACCTGCTTCCACCTCATCACGGATATAAGACTTTTCATCATAGAGAATATCCTGCAGGGAAATTGCCTGGGACTTTTTAATCGTATCGATTTTGATGCCATCCCCAGGGGTGGTGATGTCGAGTTTCACTGCACCAAAAAGACGATGGAAGATCGGTTCACTGAAGTCGATCGACTGGATCCTTCTGACATCGAGTTCCTTTTCACGGTTGGTGATGACGCCATCCTTATAGATGAACTTGCCATCTTCAATCCAGAACCGCGTCCGATATTTATTCAGGAAATCCATACCACCGAACAGGACGATGGCAAGAATCAGAACACCTCCGGCAATGAGTATATACTTCATTGAGATATTACCTGAAAAGATCGCTTCCCTTGATTGGAAAAGGACAATAAGCAGAGGAATCCATAAATTTTTGATTCCGTTCACTACACTTCCAAGGTATGCAATAGGATGGAGTTTCTGAGGACTATACATCGGTATGCTCCTCCTTTACCATTTCAATGACTTCTTCTTTCAGCATTGAAGCCTCGGCTGTTTTCAAAGGAGGAAGCACAAGCCCTGCACTCGCTGTTTTAACTTCCAGGATGGCAAAGTCGTATTTCCTCGAAACGGGCCCAGTGGAGAGCCTTGCACCCTGGACCCTTCTGATCGGCACCATTCTTGTGGAAACTCTGAAAAACCCTTTTTTGACTACGATATAATCCTCTTTCAGCATGTACCGGGTCACCCGGCGATAGACGCTCGGCCGGACCAGGATACTGATGATGAAAATAATGGCGAGCCAGAGTGCGGCACCCCAGTAAACCCAATGCGACCAGTTGAAATGATAGGCAGCAGCACTCGCAAGAACTGCAGCGACTGCCCAGATAAGAAAGGTCCAGAAGGACCTGACTCTCATATAATGGACGACATCACCATGTACTTTATTCATATTTGCCTCCAATGATAGCGCTTATGTATTAATTATACTTTAAATTAAATGAGAGTATTCTTCAATCATACTATTGTATGTGCGAATATAGAAATAAAAACATCCCCTGTCAATAGGACAGGGGATGTAGAGATATTATTTGATATGATCTTTGAAAGTACGTCCGCCTTGGCGTTTCTGGTTGCCTTGCTGCGGGCGTCCGCCTTGGCCTTGGCGTTTATTGTTGCGTGCGCCGCTGCCACTTTGCTGGCCCTGGCTGCGTCCTTTGCGGAATGGCTTTTTGCCACCGCCGCCGCCCTGACCTTTGCCTCTGCGTTGTCCGCCTTTGCGTGTCAGAGGTTTTTCAAATGATAGCTGGATGCTGTCATCAGTTCTGCTGAATAGGAATTCGTTGAGCAGAGCAGCAACAACTTCCTTCGCTTCACCTTGTTCGAGCAGGCGCTCAGCGACTTCAAACGTATGCGTATTCGTGTTTTCAGACTTCCACTGTTCAATCTTGTCGAAAGTCTCTTTTTCACGGGATTTCTGTACTTCTTTCTTGTGAGGTGGTCTAAGAGCAGTAATTGTCTTCTTCTTGTCATTCTCAATCATTCTCAAGTAATCCATTTCTACCGGATTGACGAATGTGAGCGCCGAGCCCTCTTTACCAGCACGACCTGTACGGCCGATTCTGTGCGTATAGCTTTCAGCATCCTGTGGGATGTCGAAATTGTATACGTGTGTTACACCTGAGATATCCAGTCCTCTTGCTGCAACATCTGTAGCGACAAGAATATCGAGCGCGCTGTTTCTGAACTTTTTCAGAACTTCAAGACGTTTCGATTGTGTGATATCACCATGGAGGCCTTCAGCACGGTAACCCTTGGCAATCAGTGCACTTGTCAGCTCATCCACCCGGCGTTTCGTACGACCGAAGACGATTGCAAGTTCCGGCTGGTGAACATCAAGGAAGTCGGTGAACACTTCGAGCTTTTCAAGCTCTTTTACAATTGTATAGTTCTCTTCGATCTGAGGATCGCTTGCGCCACCCTGCTTCATCGTCTTGACGATGGTCGGATCTTTCATGAAGCGTTTAACAAGCTCCTGGATTGCTGGTGGCATTGTTGCTGAGAACAGCAATGTCTGCCTGTTGTCTGATGGCATTTCGGACATGATGAATTTGACATCATCGATGAAGCCCATGTTCATCATTTCATCCGCTTCGTCCAATACGAGTGTGCGGATGCTTTCAAGCTTCAGTGTTTTTCTTTTGATGTGGTCAATGATACGCCCAGGCGTACCAACGATGATCTCAGGCTTCTTCTTGAGATCTTTGATCTGACGGTCAATGCTCATGCCGCCGAATACTACGGATACACCAAGCTTCTTGTATTTGGCAAATGTCTTCAGCTGTTCACTGACCTGGACTGCCAATTCACGCGTTGGTGTTAGAATAAGCACTTGTGTGCCTGCCTGCTTCTCTGTGTTCTCTATGATAGGAATACCAAATGCACCCGTTTTACCAGTACCTGTCTGTGCCTGTCCAAGAATATCTTTTCTTTCAAGAGCAAGTGGAATGCTCTCTTCCTGGATCGGGGTTGGTGTTTCAAATCCTATATCTTCCAGTGATTTTAAGGTTTCATCACTGACACCTAATTGTTTAAAAAACTTCAAATTAGAGTCTCCTTTGACTATTCGTTCTCATTTTACGTTACGCATAACTTCTCTATATTAACATTTCCAGACTAATAATACAAGCCTACATTTTTTCGAGGAATAAAAAGCGTTCTGCCAGTATATTCAACTGCAGTTGATTGTGGTCTGAAAAAGCAAACAGATGCGGTGCATCCTCGATAAGTTCAACACTGGCATCGGGAATCCTCTTCGCAATTTCAACACTCGACTCGTAGGGTACGAGCAGATCCTGCATGCCGTGGATGATCAGTGTCTTCGCCTGGATACTTTCAATGCCTTCCTTTTTTGCTGCCATGATATTCCTGAATTCCTGGTAGGCTTTCAACGGAACATCTCTCAGACGCTTTTTGACTTTCTGATATTTTTTCATTTTCATGTGTTCACCGAAGTGTCGGGGTATAAGATGCAGTTTATCAATCTTCGATGGTCTGATGTGCTCGAATGCTGGAGCAATGAGCAGCAGCTTTTCCACCGGTTCATCCTGGGCCAGATGGCTGGCGAATACACCCCCCATTGAGAAACCGATGATATGGACCCGGTCCACACGACGCTTCAAGTTTACATATGCGCTCTGCGCTTCTTCATACCAGTCTTCGCCACCCACCGACTTCAGATCCAGGATGGTACCATGTCCCGGGTATACCGGGAATTCATACTCGAATTCATATCGGGATTTCAAATAGTCGAACAATGGCTGAAGTTCATATCTTCCCCCTGTATAGCCGTGGAGAAACAGTATTCCGATTGATCTAGATATGATCGATCACCCTTTCCAATGCCATGCCTCTGGACCCTTTCAGAAGAACTACACTGTCCTCGGTCATCACATGCTGCAGCGCGTCCGCCAGAGACTCGATATCATCATGGTGATGCTTGGTTTTCATATCTGCATGATCATGAATGATTTTAGATGCTTCTCCAAATGTAAAGAGATAGTCGTAGATATGATCCGAGTCGTTGATATGCTGTGCAATCGACTGGTGAAGCGGCTCAGAATACGATCCAAGTTCCAGTATATCTCCAAGAACAAGAATTCTTCTGCCTGTCTCCATACGTCCAACGGTATCAAGCGCGCTTTTCATGCTGGAAGGACTGGCATTATAGGCATCATTGATGATGGTCGCACCGGACTTATGGGATACCCGTTCCATCCGCATGTTTGTGACAACAAGGTTTTCAAAATGATTTTTCACTTCTACGATATCAAGTCCAAGTGCTTCGGCAGCAAGAAGCGCCAGTGATGCGTTCGCTGCGTTATGCGTGCCAAGCTGTGGTATCCCTACATCGACGTTCATGGGAAGCAGTTCAAAACGTGTACCATCCGGCGTCTGACGCACATGTGCAATCTGCAGATCATTCTCTTCGTGCTGGCCTGCTGTCCGTACATTGTAGCTCGCACTGCGATCTACAATGTCTTCAAGAAGCGGATAATCCCGAGAATAGATGAAAGTGCCATCCTTCAGAAGACCATCCACAATTTCGTATTTTGCATGGGCGATGTTCTCTCTCGATCCCAGCTTTTCGATATGGGATTCACCAACATTGGTGAGTATGGCAATATCCGGAGTGGTCATCCTGCTCAGGAATCGGATATCCCCTTTGGCATCCATACCCATTTCCAGTATCGAGATCTCAGTGTCCCTATCCAACTGCAGAATAGTAAGTGGGAGGCCGATTTCATTATTATAATTGCCTATCGTCTTTTTTACTTTGAAATGTGGAGATAAGAGGCATTCGACCATGTCCTTGGTTGTCGTCTTGCCATTGGATCCTGTAATTGCGATCACTTTCGGCGAGACTTCCTTCAGATATCCCTGCGCAATATCCTGCAGGGCACGAAGGCCGTCCTCGACATGAATAAGCGGCAGGTCCTGCCCACGCTCCTCCACTGGCTGTTCGGTCAGACTGAGTGCAGCGCCGATGTCAAAAGCCTGCTGGATGAACCGGTGACCATCTGCGTTCTCTCCTTTGAATGGTACAAAAAGGTTATTCTTTTCGAGGGTCCTTGTATCAATCGAAACGCCCCTGATCATTTCATCCTTCCTGGCTTGCGCCTCGGCATTCAATCTGCCACCGCACAGTTCGGCAATCTTTTCTATTGTTGTTTCAATCATAGGCCTTGTCCATCTCCATCAATATTTATTCGCAGATATTTCAAATCTGATTGCATTACTATTGGATAAACACACTGACTTTATTATAAAATAGTGTATACTAAATGTCATGATTTCAATATGGGTTAGGTGAATTTTTTGGAGAACAATCAAAGTTACAAAAGACAGAACACCAGCATTTTTTTCAGAATCGACTGGATTCTCATTCTGCTGGTCGTCCTTCTCGGTGCAATCAGCATCTTCATGATACGCTCCGCAATGACAAGCGGACAGTACACAACGGATTTCAGCATACGTCAATTGATCTTCTACGGTCTCGGTTTCGTCATGGTGGCTGTCCTCAATTTCATTCCCATCAAGTGGATAAAACAGTATGTATGGGTCATCTACTCTCTTGGCGTTCTTTCGCTGGTCATACTTTTCATTGCCCCAGTGTCTCCAATAACGCCGATCATCAACGGAGCAAAAAGCTGGTACCAGTTCGGATTCTTCAGCATCCAGCCTTCCGAAATTGTAAAGATCATCTATATAATCACCCTGGCCTACCTGATCAGCCAGCACAATAAATACAAGCTTACGAATGATCTCAGTGTAGATATCAAACTACTGTTCAAAATTTTTGCCGTGTCCATCCTGCCGATGCTGTTCATTCTTCTTCAGAATGACCTTGGCACCACGCTCGTCATGATCGCCATACTGCTTGGAACTATTGTCGTATCAGGTATCAGCTGGTGGCTGATCATTCCGACACTGGCCATCGCCCTGACTGTGGGCGGCGCTCTTGTACTCGGCATCATATACCGCCCGGACCTGCTGGAACGTTACCTCGGCATCCATCCTTACCAGTTCGAAAGGATCTACTCCTGGCTTCGCCCTGAAGAATACGTGGCAGATGGCGGTTTCCAGCTCAGCAACTCGCTGAAAGCCATCGGTTCCGGAGGGGTGGACGGCAAGGGATTTGCAGATGGCATCGTCTATATTCCAGAAAATCATACCGACTTCATCTTCACCATCATCGGGGAAGAATTCGGCTTCATCGGCACCACCATGATCATCGTACTGCTATTCATGCTGCTGCTGCATCTGTTCAGAATCGCAATGGTCGTGCCGGACAGCTTTTCATCCTATTTCATCATCGGTTATCTATCAATGCTGACTTTCCACATATTCCAGAATATAGGAATGACGATACAGCTTGTTCCCATCACCGGCATCCCGCTGCCATTCATCAGCTACGGCGGAAGTGGTCTATGGGCCAATATGATGGCTGTCGGCATCATAATGAGCATCTACTATCATCAATATAATCAGAAAGCATAAAATAACCGCAACTCCATCTTCCTTGGGTTGCGGCTTTTTTTAGATATTCTGTTCTTTCAGTCTGAGCTTCTCTTTATGGGCAATGCGATTCATCATTTCGAATCTTGACCTCGAAATCTTGACTTTGACGCCAAGTTCATTTAGCATCGTGACGACCTGTTTGACTTTGGAATTGTCGTTTCTATGCATAATGACACTCCTTAAATTACATCTTGATTTAATTCTACCCCGATATCGTATAATTATCCATATAATTTGGAAAATAAATATTACAGAATTTCAAATATTCATGGTATATAATAGAATATAAGCGAGGTGACATCCATGGAATGGTTCTTTTTCGATATTTTTTCCAACGCTACAATACTCGGCGTTCTAACTCTCATCATCATTACAATCAACTTTCTGTTCGCCATCGGTCTCATCTTCCTGGAAAGAAGAAGCGCCCAGAGCATCTGGGCATGGTTGTTCGTGCTGTTCTTCCTGCCCATTTTCGGCTTCATCATCTATATCCTTTTTGGAAGGACGATATACAACCAGAACATATTCAAAATAAACGAAGAAGACAAGGTCGGACTTGAACACCTTGTAAAAGACCAGCTCGATGAACTGCGGAATGAAGATCAGAAGTTTTCACACGAAGTAGCCGATGAACACAGAAAGATCATTCGCATGCTCCTCTATAACAACCAATCGTTCCTGACCATGAACAATTCGATCGAAACATTTACGGATGGCAACGAAAAATTCGAGCGATTGCTTTCGGATATCCGGAACGCAAAGGATCATATACATTTTCAATACTATATTCTAAAACTTGATGGCATCGGTCAGAGGCTGTATGAAGCACTGCTCGAAAAACAGCAGGAAGGTGTCTCTGTCAGAATACTCTATGATGATATGGGGTCCCGTGCACTGACATTCCGTAGTTTCAGGAAGCTGCGTGAAGCCGGCGGCGTGGTTGAAGCCTTCTTCCCGAGCAAACTGCCACTGATCAACCCGAGGATAAACAATAGAAATCACCGTAAGATTGTTGTCATCGACGGTGCAATCGGCTACGTCGGTGGATTTAATGTAGGAGACGAATATGTCGGATTGAGCAAGAAGTTCGGCCACTGGCGGGATACCCACCTGAGAGTGGAAGGCAATGCAGTCAAATCACTGCAGATCCGCTTCATGCTGGACTGGAATTCACATGCCAAAAGAAACAATATGGTGCGCGAAGATAGATACTTCCCTGAGTTGGGCCATCATGGCAACACCCCCATGCAGATTGCTTCAAGTGGTCCCGACGAAAGATGGCAGCAGATCAAGTACGGATATTTGAAAATGATATATAGTGCCCGGAAATGCATCTATATCCAGACACCCTACTTCATACCTGACCAGTCATTCCTGGAAGCACTGCGTATTGCGATGCTCAGCGGCATTGAAGTTCATCTGATGATTCCCAACAAGCCCGACCATCCCTTTGTCTATTGGGGGACCTACTCCAATGCAGGTGCACTGGTGCAGATGGGTGCCCATGTGCACATATACGAAAAAGGCTTCCTGCACCAGAAAGTCATGATGATCGATGACGAAGTCCTGAGTGTAGGAACGACCAACATCGACGTAAGAAGCTTCCTGCTGAATTTTGAAGTCAATGCATTCATATACGATGAAAAAGAAGCACAGCAGTATCGACGGATATTTGAAACGGATATCAAAGACTGCTCACTATTGACCGTTGAGAAGTATGCTGCACGCAGCAAATGGATCAGAATGAAGGAAAGCCTGGCGAACCTCATTTCCCCGATTCTATAATTCATTGAAATCAAAAAGAGCTGACATCAAATGATATCAGCTCTTTTTAGCATGGAAGTCGAAACTTGATCAGGTTCTATTCTTGCGTTTTTTCTTCGGCATTACTTTCGCATTTTTAATGCGCTTTTCCTTTTCAGCCTTCTCACGTTCATGAGCTTCGATGATCGGTGCCATCTCTTCAGCCACTTTCTTCTTGTAGAAAGTATTACCAGCCCATGTCTGGAAGATCAGGAAGATACCACCAACAGCCCAGTATAGTGGGAGAGCTGAAGGAGAAATCAGTGAAATCCAGATGATCATGATTGGCGAGATATACATGAATAGCTGCATCTGCTTGCGCTGCTCTGCAGCAACAAACTGCATGGATACATACGCCTGTACAGCATAGACGATACCTGCTATCGCAACCATGAAGAAGTCCATCTCTGTCAGATTCATCCATAGGAATTGCGGATAATCCGTGAGTCCTCCATCGGATGGGAACTTGAGCGCAAAATAGAGCGCCATGACGACAGGCATCTGGATGACGATCGGCAGACAGCCCATGTTAAGCGGATTGATGCCATGCTTCTTGTAGAGCCCCATCATTTCCTGCTGCGCTTCCATCTTTTCTTCCTGTGTCGTCGCCACTTTCACTTTCTTCTGGATCTCTTCCATTTCCGGTTTGACAATCTTCATCTTTTCGCGCATCATCATCTGATTTTTATATGTACGCATCATGAATGGGAAAATTGCCAGACGGACGATCAGTGTAATAGCGATGATTGCAAGGCCATAGTTATTGCCCATATTGTCCCCGAGCCAGTGGAGCAGTGAATCCATCGGCTGGACGAATGTATTATAGAAGAAGCCATTTCTATTTTCTTCCTGAGAATAGTCACACCCGGATAATACAAGGACCAGGCCGATCATTATCGGAAAGAGCCATTTTTTACTCATTTCTTCACCTCAATAAATTCTTTCGCATAAAAGAAATTGTAACATATTTGGTGGTGTAAAAAAATCATTTTATGGAACTGTACACCAAATATTATATTCATATGATGAAACACTCACAAAATAGTCACTATTTTGATTTAACTCAATAAAAAGAACCCGACTTTCCAGCCGGGTTCCAAAATCACAATCTATATTACAGTCTTGAGCCACATACAGGCCATGGCTGGGATCCTCTTTGATCGAAAAGGATCTGAGCTCTTTTAGTCTGTTCTGCTGCAGATGCTTGGGAAGGGACACCGCTTCCGCCTACAGATCTCCAAGTTTGAACGTCAAACTGGTAAAGACCATGGTAGAGACCATTGGAACTTACGACGCTTGCATTACCACTTGATTCACATTGAGCAAGTGCACCCCAGTTTTGACCACTTGCATTACTTGAAGTAGATGCTGATGTGGATTGATTCTGTGCTTGAGCCTGGTTACGCTGCTGGCGTTCTTGAGCTGCCTGCTCAGCTGCACGTTGTTCTGCCGCTGCCTGCTCAGCTGCCTGCTGTGCTGCCGCTGCTTGCTCTTGAGCTGCTTGCTCAGCTGCACGTTGTTCTGCCGCTGCTTGCTCAGCTGCTGCCTGCTGTTCAGCAACCTGCTGTTGGGAAGGCTGTGCTGGTGCTTGTTGTACTTCTTCAACTTCCTGCACTTCTTCAACCTGTGGTGCTTCTTCGACTTCTTCAACTTCTTCAACCTGTGGTGCTTCTACAACAGGTTGTTCTACTGCATTGTCACCTGAAACTGCAAGTGTTTTACCTGCAAAGATCAGATCTGAAGAAAGGTTGTTCCACGCTTTAAGGTTGGAAACTGAAACATTGAATTTCTGACCAATTTCAAAGAGTGTATCACCGGAAACAATTGTGTATACTCCGTCTTCTGCTACTACTTCAGTATTCTTTTCAGCTTTTTCGTCGTTGTTCACTTCAAGAACCTGACCAGGCAGGATAAGATCGGATGATAGGTTGTTTTCTGCTTTGATGGATTGTACTGTCGTATTATTTTCAAAAGCGATTTGTGAAAGTGTATCGCCAGTGTCTACTGTGTGGCTCGCTGCTTCTGCACTATATGCAAGTGTTCCTGATACTGCGATTGCTGCCCCGACTGATAGTACTTTTTTCATAATTAATTTTTCCTCCCGTTGATCCCCTACAATTGGATATCGTGTTTTCTTAATTAACTATTTAGTACTATATCAGATATAAATATTTCATAGGTTACAGAAATATAAAATGTAAGGCCTTCCTTTACAATTATGTTACAGTGACATTTCTATGTATTAGGTGATATTGCAATATAAGTGTAATTTTGTATTTTAATGTGATTATACAATATTATTTTCGATATCAAATATGGAAGAAAGCTGTCATGAAGGGATTCTCATTCCACTCCACTGATTTGTATAAAAGAGAGAATAATATTTTTTTTCAGATAGGCGTAATATCGCCGAAGAATAATGTAATAAAAAAATCTCTAGTTTCCTGAAATGGTAAAAAGCTCTGCAAATAGGCTGACCGCAGCGTTCGCCTATTGCAGAGCTAGGTGAGTAGTGTGAGTGTAGAATGGTATGAATTGAGTGGTGTGAGTATGTTCAGGCAAGGGCTTTCGCTTTAATCTCGCTGATGTTACTGTTTGGCGCAGTGTGTGCTCTGCTGTCAGTACCATCTTTTTCATTATGCTCTTTAAGTATTTTTTCCAATGGTTCCACATGCTTTTCTTTTTCTTCCATCATACTGCCGTTTTCGTTTTTCTTCTCCAAAGTGTGAACAGACCGCTCCCCGATATAGTCCCACTGATCATAGTGCCTGACAGCATCACTGATCAGTTTGGAGGGATTGCCCATATCTTTCTGGTCGTTCATCTTATCCGGCAGTCGTTTGACATTCTCTGCCCAGATTTCCATTCTGTATTCCTTCTCCCCTTCGGATGTCGTATATACGGTGGTGGCCACCTGACCGCTGACGCACAGAATTTCCCCTTCTTTTGATTCCGAAAGAACTTTAGGCAGTGCTTTGCCGAATGCTTTACAGTAGATGAAATGAACTTCTTTCGCTTTCCTTTCATCTTTCGGCACTCTGACAGTAGCAATAATGAATGAATTGACACTTCCATTTGCTGTCTTCTGTACAGTGACATTCCTTACGAGCTCCCCAACAAGCAGTACTTTGTTCATCATATCTTCACCCCCTTCCTACATCTAAAGATAAGGGATTGGATAATTTTCTGCAAAATACGTAAATTTGATTTTCTGATCCATTTCTCTGCAATTAGTATATATTCCACCGCTACCCACGTTATAATGGTGATGAAGCATGTTCATATATACGGTATTTGCTGATATATTTCTTAATTCAAGGGGGAAGCATATGAAGTCGTTTAAAGTGGTGGAACTGAAACTGGAGCATGAAAATAACTTCATCATACTGGATCTGATTGATGGCATCATCATCAATAATGAAAAACCAGATGATCCATGGTTGATAGAAATTTCAACGTCACTGGATTTCAAAGATATACTCAAGGAGCTGGTGGGTGCTGAACTCGATCTACTCGTGACGATTACGCGCCATTCAAATGAACCTGCAAGATTCAAGGGCATATTCAATGAAATGAATGAAATAGACAATGCGCTGTCATTGATCTTCAATGGCCGCATCATCGTGCAGAGCCCGAATTATGCAGAGGACCTTCTCTCTCATCTTCTTGATGAAGGCTATGAGCAGGAAAAGCTGCTGAATGAGTTCAAAGCGATGATGGAATCAAAAGCCGAAATAAAAACATCCGATGACTAGTCATCGGATGTTTTATTATCTTGGATGGCAAAAGTGATTTCGCATTTGCATGCCACTTCGCCATCTACTGTGGCAACAGCATCTCCTTTGCCGATTGGTCCTCTCAGCTTGGTGATTTCCACTGTGAGTTCCAGCGTATCTCCAGGTTTTACCTGTCTTTTGAATTTACATTTATCGATACCCGCAAAGAAAGCCAGCTTCCCTTTGAAGCGCTCTTCCTGAAGCAGAGCAACTGCACCTGTCTGGGCCAGTGCCTCAACAATCAGCACCCCGGGCATTACTGCGTACTCAGGAAAATGACCTTGAAAAAAAGGTTCGTTTCCTGATACCTGTTTGATGCCTGAACATTTAACTCCCGGTTCTATCTCCGTCACTTTATCGATAAGGAGAAAGGGGGGACGATGCGGTATGACCGCTTTGATCTGGTCGTAAGTCAGCATATTATCATTCCTTGGTCAAGTTGATGATGTGTTCCCATGTTTCAATACGGAACACTTCCATTGGATTATCCAGTATGCCGAATCCGATCATCAGTCCTGCAAAGAATATGATGATGGCAATGTAGATGAACAGCAGTATCCTGATAATCAATGGGAATCTGCGGTGAACTAGCTTTTTTGATTGTTCAGCCATAGAACTACCTCTTTATTTCGAAGATGTCACACTTTCCTGTGTGGAACTTTCACCTGTCCGTTCTATGTCGGCTCCAAGCTGTTGCAGCTTCTTATGGAAATTGACATACCCGCGGTCAAGGTGTCTTAATTCAGTAACTACAGTATACCCGTCTGCTGCCAAACCTGCAAGAATCAACGCAGCTGCCGCTCTAAGGTCGGTTGCTTTTACACGTCCTGCAGCAAGTTTTTCGCCACCTTTGATGAAGGCATGGTTATCTTCCACATCAATATCAGCATCCATATTTCTGAACTCATTGACATGCATGAACCTGTTTTCGAAAATGGTTTCGGTGATGACACTTGTACCGTTGACTGTAGACAGCAGGGCCATCATCTGACTCTGCATATCTGTCGGAAAACCGGGGTGTGGCATCGTCTTCACTCTGATAGGCTTCAATTGCGGGTCCGGAATGACACGAATGCTGGTGCCTTCTTCTTCGATCCGTACCCCCGTCTCCTCAAGCTTCGATATCAGTGCAGTGAGATGGTTCGTCATCACATTATCAAGCACAATTTCACTTCGTGTAATCGCGCCAGCAATCATGAAAGTACCTGCCTCGATCCGATCCGGTATGACAGTATGCTCTGCACCTTCCAGTACTTCAACACCTTCGATGATAATGTGTCCTGTACCAGCTCCTTGGACTTTCCCGCCCATGGCATTGATATAATTGGCCAGGTCTTCAATCTCAGGCTCTCTTGCAGCATTTTCTAGTTCTGTAACACCGTCAGCCAGACTTGCAGCCATGATCAGATTCTGTGTTGCACCGACACTCGGGAAATCCAGATATATCTTTGCACCTTTCAGACTACCATCGACTGTACCCTCAAAGCTGCCATCGACCGTACGGAAAGTGGCGCCCATCTTCTCCAGACCTTTGATATGCTGTTCGACTGGTCTTGATCCGATTGCACAACCTCCAGGCATTGCAACATTACAATAGCCATATCTGCCAAGCAGCGGGCCCATGACCAGCATGCTTGCGCGCATCTTGTTGACAAGATTGAAAGGCGCATTACAGTTCAGTTCATTCGTTGCATCGACTACGATCGTTTTACCCTCAGGCTTAACGGAAGCACCAAGGTGACTGAGAAGCGCACTCAGTGTTTTCACATCGGAAAGATCCGGCACGTTATGTAGCTTCGATACTCCCCTCTCTGCAAGCAAAGAAGCTGTCAGAATCGGCAAAACAGCGTTTTTGGAGCCCTCTATTTCAACAGAACCTGATAGTTTATTTCCACCTTTAACAATTATAGAATCCATATTTACCCACTCCATACTTTATACTTTCGTTACACTATTCACTATTTTAAAGATGTATAAACATGTTTGCAAAGCTAATATCAAAATAGCAGTGCTGCTTCCTGAACAAGCCTGAAGAAGTCCATGATGAAGTTGCTGAGCGCACTTCCCAGAAGTATAGCAGCCAGAATGATAAACATTCTGATCCGGCCTGTTTCACCTTTTCTGAACCACGCATCTATATTTAGGGCACCAAGCACCCAGAAAGCGAAAATGACACATAGCATATGCAGGAAGATATGCATGAAAGCAAGTTGGGAATACAACATATTACTATTCACCTTTTAAAAAACCCGGGCAGTAAGCCCGGGTTAGTTTATTATTTATGTTTTGCTACATCCAATCGGTTGACTGCACGTTGTAATGCAAGATCAGCACGATATCTATCAACTTTTTCGTCACGCGCCTGCTGAAGCAGCGCTTCAGCACGTTCTCTCGCCGCTACAGCACGATCGGTATCGATATCTTCAGCAAACTCGCCGGCCTGTACCAATACCGTTACCTGTTCAGAACGTATTTCGACAAAACCATCTGTTACTGCAAAATATTCGAACTTTCCATCGATCTTTGTACGCAGACTGCCGATTTTAAGCGCAGCAACCGTCGGGACGTGGCCGGCCATGACGCCGAGCTCACCCTGTTTGGTCTGGAGTATTATGATTTCACAATCCGTTTCAGAGAAAACAGAACCGTTTGGTGTGACTACATCCAGTGCAATTGTACTCATTTGCTAACCCTCCCGATTTTAGACTTCTACGCCCATCTCACGTGCTTTATCAAGCACAGCAGAAATGCCACCTACAAGACGGAATGCATCTTCAGGGATATGGTCGTATTTGCCATCAAGTATTTCCTTGAAATCGTTGACAGTCTGATCGACAGGTACATAGGAACCCTTCTGACCAGTAAACTGTTCAGCAACGTGGAAATTCTGAGATAGGAAGAACTGGATGCGACGCGCACGTGAAACTGTCCTTTTATCATCTTCAGATAGTTCATCCATACCAAGAATCGCAATGATATCCTGAAGCTCACGGTACTTCTGAAGTGTCGATTGAACACCACGCGCAACTTCGTAATGCTCTTCGCCAACTACTGCTGGTGACAGTGCACGAGAAGTGGAAGCGAGCGGATCCACCGCAGGGTAGATACCCATCTCAGAGAGTTTACGCTCAAGGTTTGTTGTAGCATCCAGATGGGCGAATGTCTGTGCCGGCGCCGGGTCGGTATAGTCATCGGCTGGTACGAATACCGCCTGGATGGATGTTACTGAACCTACGTTTGTTGACGTGATACGCTCCTGGAGCTGACCCATTTCTGTTGCCAATGTCGGCTGGTAACCTACTGCTGATGGCATACGTCCAAGCAGGGCTGATACTTCAGAACCAGCTTGGGTGAAACGGAAGATGTTGTCTATGAATAGCAGAACATCCTGTCCTTCTTCATCACGGAAGTACTCCGCCATTGTCAGACCAGACAATGCAACACGCATACGTGCACCTGGTGGCTCGTTCATCTGACCGAATACCATGGCAGTCTTCGCAATAACACCGGAATCACTCATCTCGTGATACAGGTCATTTCCTTCACGCGTACGCTCTCCAACACCAGCAAATACCGAAATACCGCCGTGTTCCTGAGCGATGTTGTTGATCAGTTCCTGAATCAGAACCGTCTTGCCCACTCCGGCACCGCCGAAGAGACCGATCTTACCACCTTTGATGTAAGGTGCCAGTAGATCTACTACTTTGATACCCGTTTCAAGAATTTCAACGTTGGTGGAAAGATCTTCGAATTTAGGAGCCTGACGGTGAATCGGGTCTCTTCTTTCAGAAGCAGGAATTGCTTCTCCAAGATCGATATGATCTCCAAGTACGTTGAATACCCGGCCAAGTGTAATCTGGCCAACAGGGACAGAAATCGGGCTTTCTGTATTTGTAACTTCAGTACCACGCTGCAGTCCATCTGTAGAACTCATCGCAATTGTTCTTACGACGTTGTCCCCGAGGTGAAGCGCGACTTCCAAAGCCAAAGTATCTTCTTCATTATCTTTATCAGTGTTGACATAAAGTGCATTATTCAATTCAGGCAGCTGGCCTTCTTCGAAACGCACGTCAACTACAGGTCCCATAATTTGAACTACTTGACCTAAAGCCATTCGTTTTCCTCCTAGTCAATCTTTATTCGAGTGCAGATGCACCGCCGACGATCTCCGTAATCTCCTGGGTAATCGCCGCTTGTCTTGCACGGTTGTATTGTAACGTCAGGTCATCCACTAGCTCCTTGGCGTTATCAGTCGCCGCTTTCATCGCTGTCATACGTGCCGCATGTTCACTTGCTTTGGCTTCAAGCAGCGCGCCGTAGACCAGACTTTCTGCATATTGCGGAAGAATCGTCTCGAGGATGGATTCCTTGTCCGGCTCAAACTCATATGTGGAAAGGGTTGAAGCCTTATCTTGGCTGATTGTCTCCTCTTCAGTAAGTGGAAGGAGCTTTCTGGTCGCCACTTTCTGTTCAAGGACAGATACATACTCGTTATACACGATGTATAGCTCATCTATATCTTCATTCGAGAACTGTGCAACCGATTGCTGAGCGATTTCCTTAACACTGCTGAAGTCCGGCTGATCAGCCAGTCCAACGCGATGATTGGTGATACTGTATTCACGGTTGTCCATGAATTCGTGCCCCATCCTTCCGATGATGAACAGATCATAGGAATCAGGATTGTCATTATGACGTTCCCTGATTACATTGGTAATTTCTTTGAGGATGTTGGCATTATACGGACCGGCCAGTCCACTATCCGATGTAATGATCACGTATCCAGTACGCTTTACAGGACGTTCCCTCAGCATAGGATGGGAACTTGTATTATCTCCAGTTGCAATGGCCTGGACAGCCTCCTGGATCTTGTTCATGTAAGGCTGGAATCTTTTTGTGTTCTCCTCTGCCCGCTTGAGCTTGGAGTTCGAGACCATATGCATGGCGCTAGTGATCTGGCTCATTTTTTTGGTTGATCCGATACGACCTTTGATTTCTCTTAATGCAGCCATGAATTCACCACCTTATTCTATATTCATCACCCTTACTTGGATGCGTTGAATAGTTTCTTGAAGCTGTTTATTGCACTTGCATAAGCTTCATCGTCCGGAAGCTGTTTTGTTTCACGAATACCTTTAAGCAGCTCAGGCTGGTTTGAATCAAGCCAGTTGAGGAATTCAGCTTCAAAGCGTGTAATATCTTCAACTGCAACTTCATCAAGGTGGCCATTTACAAGTGCATAGAGAATCGCAACCTGACGCTCTACTGAAAGCGGATTGTTTTCGCCTTGTTTGAGTACTTCAACAGTACGTTTACCACGCTCAAGTTTGGCAGCTGTCGCTTCATCAAGGTCAGAACCGAACTGAGCGAATGCTTCCAGTTCACGGTATGCTGCAAGGTCCAGTCTCAAAGTACCGGCAACCTTCTTCATCGCTTTGATCTGTGCAGAACCACCAACACGGGAAACGGATAGTCCGGCGTTGATCGCAGGCCTTACGCCTGAGAAGAACAGGTCGGACTGCAGGAATATCTGTCCGTCGGTGATGGAGATGACGTTCGTTGGTACGAACGCACTGATATCACCAGCCTGTGTTTCGATGAAAGGCAGTGCAGTAATGGACCCTCCACCGAGTTCATCATTAAGTTTCGCTGCACGTTCCAGAAGACGGCTGTGAAGGTAGAATACATCACCTGGGTAGGCTTCACGGCCTGGTGGACGTTTCAGTAGGAGTGAAAGTTCGCGATATGCGGCAGCCTGTTTAGTCAGATCATCATAGACGATGAGGACGTGCTTGCCATTGAACATGAATTCTTCTGCCATTGTTACACCAGCGTATGGTGCAATGTATAGAAGTGGTGCCGGCATGGAAGCACCTGCAGTAACAACGATTGTGTAGTCGAGTGCACCATTTTTACGCAGTGTTTCAACAGTTGCACGAACTGTGGATTCCTTTTGACCGATTGCCACATATACACAGATCATATCCTGATCCTTCTGGTTGAGGATCGTATCGATTGCAACAGTCGTCTTACCTGTCTGGCGGTCACCAATGATCAGCTCACGCTGTCCACGACCGATTGGAACAAGCGCATCGATCGCCTTGATTCCGGTCTGTAGCGGTTCGTCTACCGACTTACGCGCCATAACGCCTGTTGCCGGACTTTCAATTGGTCTTGTTTTTGTTGCACCCATCGGTCCTTTGCCGTCGATCGGCTGTCCCAGGGGATTGACGACACGGCCAATCAGTTCCTCGCCTACAGGTACTTCCATGATGCGTCCTGTACGCTTGACTTCGTCGCCTTCTTTAATGTCATCGAATGGACCGAGAATTACGATACCAACGTTGTTTTCTTCGAGGTTCTGGGCAAGTCCCAGAACGCCGCTTGGAAATTCGAGCAGTTCTCCAGCCATAGCATCATTCAAACCATGAGCAAGTGCGATACCGTCACCAACCTGTATGACTGTTCCCACATCGGATACTTTCATATCAGCTTCATAGTTCTCGATCTGGCTTTTCAGGAGAGCGCTTATTTCATCAGCTTTAATTGCCATCAAATGTCACTCCTCAATTAGCTATTAGTTCTTTCTCTGAACCGGTTTTTCAAATCGGACAGCTGGGCAGTTACCGAGCCATCATATACTTTGGTTCCGACGAATACACGGATACCGCCGATAAGCGATTCATTCACCCTGTTCTCTATAAGCAGCTTTGAAAGACCAGTCTTTTTAATAAAGACTTTCCCGATACTTTCTATTTCTTCATCAGAGAGTGGATATACCGATTCGATCACTACATTTTCCTGGTTATAATGTGCATTGTAATTTTGTATGAAATGAGCGTGAACTGCTTCGATTTCATTGAACCTGTTGCGGTCTGAGAGAATGAGCAGCATGTTCTTGAGCGGTTGTGCAGCATTGCCGAAAGCTTTTGCTACTGCCTGCCTGCGACTCTCCCGCGAAATTCTGGGGTTATTCATGAAGGTGATGAAACCAGGAGTGTTGCCGACTGATTTGACCACTTCATCGAAATCCGCCCTGACTTCCTCGAGCTGCCCATTTTCACTGACGATACTGAACAGGGCCTGGGAATATTTCTGAGCTGGGTTAGCCATTATTTACCCCCTGCTTCCTGTAGGTATCTCGCAACCAGATCTTTCTGGTCCTGCTTGTTGATCTCTTTTGAAATCATCTTTTCAGCAATCAGAACGGAAATATCAGCCACCTGATCATTGATATCGCGGATTGCTTTTTGCTTTTCTCTTTCGATATCAGCTTTGGCATCTTCCATCATCTGATTTGCACGTGTGTTTGCATCATGGATGATTGCTTCTTGCTCTTTTTTCGCCTGTTCTTTTGCATTATCCATCATCTCAGAAATTTCAGCCTGTGTATTTCTAAGCACAGTCTCATTTTCTTCCTTGAGATTCACAGCTTCCATCTTGCGTTGCTCTGCATCATCAATCTCTGAATGGATCAGCTGTTCTCGCTCATCCATCACTTTCTTAAGTGGCTTCCATACGAAATATGAAAGGGCCAGAAGAAGAACGATGAAGGCAGCCAGCTGTATAAGGCTGTTACCAATTGCTGCCGGCACGGTGTCCGTAGCTCCTAAAATTAGAAATTCCACCTATGTACACTCCTTTCGCGAGAGTTTCATTCTATTTTCATAGTCGACATAATAAGAGGGCGAAATCTTGATAGAAGACTTCGCCAGATGTAACGTTTCTTAGAACATGAACATAAGCATGAATGAAATAACGATCGCGATGATCGGAACGGCCTCAACAACACCGATACCAATGAACATGATTGTCATGAGTGGACCACGAGCTTCAGGCTGACGGGATACACCCTCAACTGTTTTGGAAACGATAAGACCGATACCGATACTTGCGCCGAGTGCTGCAAGACCAGCAGCGATACCTACTGCGAGTAGATTCATCATAAGATATAGTTCCTCCTAAAAATATTTTAAATGGTTGATTAAATTTTTATATTAATGATCGTCGCTCACCTTATGGGAGAGATAGACCATTGATAACATAACGAATATGAATGCCTGGATGACACCAATGTAGATTGAGAACCCTTGCCAGATCATTAATGGGATAAATCCACCAACGAAACCAAGTGCGCCGGATGCCATTACCATGATCAGCAGTGAGAGTAGAATCTCACCTGCGTAGATATTACCGTAAAGACGCAGACCAAGCGTCAGGTTGTATGTGAATTCTTCGATGAACTTGAACGGTGCCATGAACCACACCGGCTGTGCGTACGATTTCAGATATGCTTTTGTACCACGCATCTTGATTCCATAATAGTGGGTAAGCACAATCATCAAGCTGGCCAGGGTCAGTGTAACTGACGGGTCGGCAGTTGGTGATTTCCACCAGAGAGTATGTTCTTCGTCTGGTGCTATAAAAGCAAAAGGCAGCCCGAGCATATTTGCAACAAATATGTATAGAATCAATGTTAGGGCCAGGAAGTGGAATCTTCCGCCTTGTTTCCAGGCCATGTTGCCTGAGATGATACCTTTAACGAAGTTCATCAGTACTTCCATGAGTACCTGACTTTTCCCTGTCGGTCTCACTGATAGATTTCTTGTCATAAAGAAAGCAACCAGAAATACAACAAGCGATGAAATAATAATCATCATAACCGTGGACAGATTGAATGTGACTGGAAGACCAAAAACATCATATGTCCAAATCGGATTTCCGTGCTCCATTTTCTCACCTCTTTCACTTCGTCAATTCTTTAATCGCACGAAACAGAATCATTACATAGCTGAGCAGAAGCCCAAGTGCTATACCAAATATACTGAATATATCCGGGAATCTCACCCAGAAAAGACATGTAACAACCACAATCATAAGGCGCGCAATCGTACCGGTTCGGATTCTTCCATCCTCTGTCTTGTAGGCCTTCTCAAGGTTGTAGTACCAGTTCAGGAGCAGCATAATGGACGCAAGGGTACCCAAAGCGAGTCCGGCTGCAAAAGATGAAGATGTAAACAGATAGATGAGTAGGCTGATGATCAGAGGGAAAAGCAAAAATCTAAGGAAATGATGGGAAAATCGTCTGAAAAATGGCACTTTGAACACTGTCTCCTAGTGTATTCTGCGGCTTTTCGATGTAAACCGTTACATTACTCTTGTAATGATATATCTTTGTATTTTTTATGTCAATATTATGGACAGATTAATTTCATAGTACATTTTTTATGACATATTATCGACATATTTCCTAGATGTCGAAACTCTCTGGCTTATCTTTCCTGATTCCGTAGTAGTATTTTATGTTTTCGCATATTCTGAGTGATGCTTTGCCATCACCATAAGGGTTGCTGGCTTCCGCCATTTTCTGATAGACACTGTCATCCGTCAGCAGTTCTTTCGTCAAATTGTAGATATTTTCTTTCTGGATACCGGCAAGCTTGAGTGTGCCTGCTTCCACGCCTTCCGGTCGTTCTGTTGTATCCCTGAGTACCAGTACCGGTTTTCTGAGAGAAGGTGCTTCTTCCTGTACACCACCGGAATCGGTCATGATGATATGACTTTTTGCCGCAAAGTTATGGAAATCGAACACATCGAGCGGCTCGATGATTTCGATGCGATCATGATCTGAAAGATACTTCTTGGCAATCTCCCTGACCTTCGGGTTTTTATGGATTGGATAGACTACAGTAACATCCTCGAACTCTTCTACAATTTCACGTACCGCACTGAAGATATTCTCCATCGGCATACCGATATTTTCCCTTCTATGGGCTGTCAGCAGAATCACTTTGTTATCTTTATGTCTGTCGATGATTTCACTTTCATATGCATCGTTCACTGTTGTATTCAAAGCATCGATTGCCGTATTGCCAGTAACAGAAATGCCATCCGCCTTTTTGTTCTCCTGCAATAGGTTTTCTTTGGACGTTTCAGTCGGTGCAAAATGAAGATCAGCAAGTACACCTGTCATCTGGCGGTTCATTTCTTCCGGGAACGGAGAATATTTGTTGTTCGTTCTCAGACCCGCTTCGACGTGACCGATATCCACTTCGTTATAGAATGCTGCCAGACTGCCGCCAAATGTTGTCGTTGTATCTCCATGGACAAGGATCATGTCCGGTTCTGCTTCTTTGATGACAGATTCGAGGCCAGCGATTACTCTGCCTGTCACTTCAGACAACGTCTGCCCCTTCTGCATGATATCCAGATCATAGTCCGGTGTGATACCGAAAATTTCAAGTACCTGGTCGAGCATCTCTCGGTGCTGTGCAGTGACCACGACTACTGGCTCAAGCTCCGGATCATTTTTCAGTGCTAGAACAAGCGGCGCCATTTTAATCGCTTCAGGTCGTGTACCGAATATCGTCATGATTTTCTTCATACATTCTTCTCCTTGTCAATTCTATTTTGTACCAAACAGTCTGTCTCCGGCATCACCGAGACCTGGTACAATATAGCTTTTTTCATTCAGTTTCTCATCCAGTGCAGCAATATATATATCCACATCGGGGTGGGCTTCTTTCAAGACTTCCACACCTTCAGGCGCAGCAATCAGGCAGATGAACCTTACCTTTGTCGCCCCACGCTTCTTGACTGCAGTGATCGCTTCAACAGCCGATGCGCCAGTGGCGAGCATCGGGTCGATGACGAATATATCCCTTTCCTCTATATCTCCCGGGAATTTGGCATAGTATTCGATTGCTTCGAGTGTTTCAGGATCACGATATAGGCCGATATGCCCCACTCTTGCTGAAGGAATCAGCTTGAGTATGCCTTCCTGCATACCGAGCCCTGCTCTTAGAATCGGAACGATGCCGAGCTTTTTACCACTCAGTCTTTTTGCTGTTGTACGCGTTACCGGTGTATCCACTTCGACATCTTCCAGTGAAAGATCACGCGTGACTTCGTAGGCCATGAGCATGCCGACTTCATCGACAAGCTCTCTGAATTCCTTAGTGGATGTCTTCTCATCTCTGATGTAACTCATCTTATGCTGGATCAGCGGGTGATCCATTACGTGTACTTTAGACATATTTATCCTCCAGTTCTCTCAATCAAGCCGAAATAAGGCGAACCCTATTCCGGCATGGTCAGTTTATTTATATAGTGGGAATTTGGACGTCAGTGCCGTCACTCTATCTTTCAGAGTTTCATACTTCGTGCCCTCTTTGATATCAGACAGTGTTTCAACAATCAGATCTGCAACTTCCTGCATCTCTTCCTCTTTGAATCCACGTGTTGTCATCGCTGGTGTACCGAGACGGATACCACTTGTCACAAATGGTGATTCTTCATCGAATGGAATAGTGTTCTTGTTACAAGTAATACCGATTTCATCCAACGCTTCCTCAGCCTGCTTGCCTGTCAGTCCAAAACTTTTCACATCGACAAGAACGATATGGTTTTCCGTACCACCACTGACGATGCGGAGTCCACCTTCTGCAAGACGGTCAGCAAGCACCTGTGCATTTCTTACGACCTGTTCCTGGTACACTTTGAAGTCCGGGTTCAGCGCTTCGCCGAAAGCAACTGCTTTTGCTGCAATGACGTGCATGAGTGGTCCGCCCTGGATACCCGGGAAGATGTTCTTATCCACTTTCTTGGCATGTTCCTCTTTGGTCAGAATCAAGCCGCCCCTCGGGCCTCTCAGTGTCTTGTGTGTTGTCGAAGTCACGAAATCTGCATAAGGTACTGGATCCGGGTGGAGTCCAGCAGCGACGAGACCGGCAATGTGTGCCATGTCGACCATCAGGTAGGCGCCCACTTCATCTGCTATTTCACGGAACTTGCTGAAATCGATCGCCTTGGAGTACGCACTGCCTCCGGCAACGATCATTTTCGGCTTATGTTCTTTGGCAATATTAAGGAGATCGTCATAATCGATCACTTCGTCTTCTTTGCTTACACCATATTCAACAAAATTGAAAAGCTTGCCACTGAAATTGACTTTGCTGCCGTGTGTCAGATGCCCCCCATGATTGAGGTTCATACCGAGAACCGTATCGCCCGGTTCAAGTACGGAGAAATAGACAGCCATATTGGCCTGTGACCCGGAATGGGGCTGGACGTTCGCATGATCTGCGCCAAAAAGCTGCTTCACTCTTTCACGTGCCAGATCTTCGGCGACGTCCACATTCTCACACCCTCCATAATAGCGCTTATGCGGATAGCCTTCAGCGTATTTGTTGGTAAGTATCGAACCTTGAGCCTCAAGTACTGCTTCTGATACAAAGTTCTCTGATGCAATCAGTTCGATGTTGTTGTTCTGGCGATCCAGTTCTGCTTCAATAGTTTCAAAAATTTTCGGGTCCTGTGATTCAATGAATGACATGTCTTCTCTCCTTGAATGCAAGTTTAGTAATGCGCGCGAGGGCCACCTATAAGTTTAGGTCTGGAATATGCGATTGTGACATTGGCCTGATTGATCGTTCTCTGCTCCACTCTGAAGGGGACAGCAACATGCTGAATGTGCATGCCGATCAGCGTCTGACCGATATCGATGCCCCGATCAGCTGCAGCATGCTCCACCACTACCGGATCAGTCAGGTGATTGAATGCATATTCACTCAGACTGCCGCCGGCTGACCGATGGGGCACGACGCTGACCGGAGGCAGACCGCCTGCATAAGCTGTCTTACGTTCCATGGTAACCGCACGATTGATGTGTTCGCAACCTTGGAACATGAGATGCATCTGATGACGTTCTGTGGCCTGATGGAATGCATCATATATCAGTTCTGCCACTTCCATCGAGCTCTGCCGGCCGATATGATGTCCCATCACTTCGGATGTGGAGCAGCCGATGAGCAGTTTTTCTCCATTCTTAAAGAAATCTGCCGTCTCCAGCTGCTCAACCAGTGTGTCGAGGTCATTCTTCAATCTTGCAAACTCTTTGTTCATGTCTGCCCCCCTCATACTCGGTACTGAGCCAGACATCCACAATGTCCTGGGCCAGACCGGGGCCGATTACGCGCTCACCCATTGCCAGCATGTTCGAGTTGTTATGGGCTCTTGTTGCTCTTGCTGAGAAAGTGTCATGGACAAGTGCGCAACGGATACCCTTGACCTTATTTGCACTTATGCTCATCCCGATGCCGGTACCACAGACCAGAATGCCGCGATCGAACTCTCCGGAAGCGACCTTGTCTGCTACAGGACGTGCATAATCAGGGTAATCGACGGAGTCAGCGGTATCGGGACCGAAATCGGTGATTTCCACACCTTTTCCCTTGAGCGCCGCAACGACTGAAGCTTTAAGATTGAATCCACCATGATCAGAAGCAATAATCACTTTCATAACCTTCACCTCATCTTTATTATATATCAAAAGCTTACAGAGAAAAGCAGTCATAAGCAAATCAGAACTTGAATTTATCAATAAAACTTTTCAATTGTTTGAAAGTACGTTCATAGTCCTCCATGCTACCGCCATATGGGTCGAGAACATCCTCTTGATAACCTTCTGCAAATTCACTGATCATACGGACATCTGCAGATGGAAATTCCCCCATGACGGCTCTCCTGTGGGCATCGGTCATGACGAGCAGCAGTGCTCCCCCTGCATCTTCTTCTGTCAATGGAGCCGGGGTGGAGGGCATCACAAGATTTTCGCGTGCCACGATAGCCTGTGAAATGCTGCTGACTTCTCCCGGCTGAACCATCAGTCCCCTGGATTCGAATACCACATCGCCAGTATTGAACTGCGTTTTTGCATAGCTTTCCGCTAGGGGACTCCTGCATGTGTTCCCTGTACAGACGAATATGACCCTCATTCTGATTCTTCCTTTATGATTTCATTGCCGGTCGCCTTATAGATCCGGTTCATCAGCGCTTCCGTCTCTTCTTTTTTAGGGAAACCATGAATATAGATCTTATCCACATCCGACTTGTCCATCTTCCTCAGTGCAGCATAGAGGTTGCGTCCAGCCTCACGATAGTCATTCTCCCCGGAGCACAGACTGATGAAATAGATGCCATCCGGGATCATGTCACGTATAGATTCGGGGGCGATCACTCCCACTTTCTGGTCTTCCTCGAGTTTAAGGTGCGTATTGTTCTTGAAGCCGCCTTCCACCACAGCAAGCGGCTGATGCGGCGCATAGTGCTTATACTTCATTCCCGGGGCAATCGGCCGATCAGCATCACCATGATGCTTGCTGACCGCCTCCTTCAGCACGCTTTCGAGCTCACCTTTAGTGATGCTCCCGGGCCTTGCGATGCGGTATGGAAACTGCGTACAGTCGAGTACTGTACTTTCCAGTCCGTATGTGGCAGGGTCACTTGCCACCACGCCATATACCTTGCTGTTCAGGTCATCGATGACATGGCTGAAATCGGTGGGCGAAGGCTTGCCACTAAGGTTGGCGCTCGGCGCAGCAAGTGGAAAACCAACCTTCTCGAGTATTGCGTGGCCCACTGGATGACTCGGCATTCTGACAGCCACCGAGTCCAGTTCAGCCACGGTGTTACCCGCCAGCACACTGCCTTTCAAAGGCAGTATGAATGAAATTGGCCCCGGCCAGAAATGCTTCATCAATGTTTCCACTTTAGGATCCAGTGGTTCCGTAAAATCAGCCAGCTGTTCCATGCTATGAATATGTACAATCAGGGGATTATCCCCGGGACGGTTCTTGGCCGAAAATATCTTCTGTATCGCTTCAGGGTTTCTTGCGTCACCCGCAAGACCATATACCGTTTCCGTCGGAATGCCGATGACTTCACCGTATTCGAGAGCCGTTCTTATTTCATCAAGTTTTGAATCGGTCACCTCATCTTTGAGCTGATCCGTTCTGATATCCCAAATTTTCGTCTTCATAATGGACCTCCCATCTGAAATGGAGTATTCTATCATTCCCATTCATATCTTTCTTCACTGTCGGTTCAACTCCCGGCCAGCGCTGCATGATATATGCACGAAGCATATCAGCCTGCTTCCAGCCAATTTCAAAATAGACCGTACCCCCGTCGTTCAGCACCTCATCCAGCTGGTCCACCATCCGTTTATAGAGCGCCAGTCCATCGTCTTCGGCAAACAGGGCCAGTGCCGGTTCGTGTGCAATGACTGATTCACCCATATCAGCAAAATCATCCGTTCCAATATAAGGTGGATTGGAAACGATGCAGTCCACTTTGATATTTCTTGCGATCAGCGGTTCGAAAAGATTACCCGCGAGAATATCAGCATTTGTCCCCAGCTTTTCCGCATTCGCTCCTGCCACTTCCAGCGCCGGTTCGGAGACATCGGTCAGTATTACCGAATTGTTCTGCCAGGCAGCAGACAACGTCAATCCTATGGCACCTGTACCACAACCGATATCAACCACTTTCTTCCCCGTATCCGGCTCCATGGCCAGAACAAGCTCTACAAGCTCCTCGGTTTCATTGCGTGGAATCAGCGTGTCCCGAGTAACAGTGAATTTCTCGCCGTAAAACCATGCATGACCTGCTACGTACTGATAGGGTTCGCCTTCCGATATGCGTCTGATTGCCGATTCATACCGGACTCTATCTTCATCAGCCACTTCCCTGTCGCCCTCCAGCAGGAACCGTGTCATATCCATTCCAAAAAGATCTTCCAACAGCAGGGTTGCCGGCCTTATTTCTTCTCCTGACATGGCTAAAGAGGCTTTCGCCTCTTTAACCATCTCTCTATAGCTATAGGGATGCATTGTTCAGCTCTTCCAGCTTACTCGTCTGCTCCTCAATTGTCAGCGCTTCGATGACATCATCGAGTTTACCTTCAATAATCTGATCCAGTTTTTGGATAGTCAGACCGATACGGTGGTCGGTCACACGGTTCTGAGGATAATTGTATGTTCTGATCCTTTCGGAACGGTCACCGGTACCGACTGCACTTTTACGCTTCTCGGCATATTCCGCTGTCGCTTCCTGAAGCATCATATCATAAACCCGCGCCTTCAGAACCTTCATGGCGCGCTCACGGTTCTTGATCTGTGACTTTTCGTCCTGGGAAGTCACGACAACGCCTGTCGGCAAGTGGGTCATACGAACGGCGGAATCGGTGGTATTGACGTGCTGTCCGCCTGCACCGCTCGAACGGTAGGTATCTATCTTGATATCTTCGTTGCGGATATCAACCTCTACATCTTCTACTTCAGGCAGTACCGCGACCGTCGCAGTTGAAGTATGGATCCGGCCACCGGACTCTGTTTCAGGAACACGCTGGACACGATGGGCACCATTTTCAAATTTCAATTTTGAGAACGCGCCTTCACCCTGTATCAGGAAGCTGATTTCCTTATAGCCGCCATGGTCATTGGCATTAGCTTCAACGACTTCTATTTTCCAGCCATTCTCTTCTGCATAGCGCGAGTACATTCTGAACAGGTTGCCGGCGAAGATCTGCGCTTCGTCGCCACCTGCTGCCCCTCTGATCTCGACGATGACGTTCTTGTCGTCATTCGGATCTTTTGGAATCAGCAGAAATTTCAACTGGTCCTCAAGCGCTGGAATCGCCTTCTCGGACTCGGAAATCTCTTCCTTGATCATTTCAAGCATTTCCTTATCATCTGTTTCCTTCAACATTACCCGGGATTCTTCAATCGTCTTCTTATGCTCCTTGTATTCCCTGAACACTTCCACTGTCTTATGCAGATCGCTCTGTTCCTTGGAATATGACCGCAGCTTGTCAGAATCGCTGACAACATCCGGATCACTCAGCAGTTCATTCAGCTGTTCATAGCGATTTTCAATTATTTCAAGTTGATCAAACATATAATTTCACCTTTTCATCTCTATAATCTCGTCAATTATACCATATCCGGACATAAAAAAAACTGTACTGGAGTAAGACTCCAGTACAGTTGATCTCTATTATTCGTTTGCGCTTTTGAAACCGAATTTTTTGTTGAATTTTTCAATACGGCCGTCTGCAGAAGCGAATTTCTGACGTCCAGTGTAGAATGGGTGGCATTCAGAGCAAACTTCTACTTTGATGTCTTCATTGTTTACTGAACCTGTTTGGAATTCGTTGCCGCAAGAGCACACTACGTTTACCTTGTTATATTCCGGGTGAATTGCTTGTTTCATTATTTACATCTCCTTAGCCCTGAACCATCTGGCACAGAGTTTATTAGTGGGATTACCACTTCGATACTTATATATTATACATGATCCCCCTTAAAAAATCAAGGGGTGATGCTCAATCAGATTACCGGACGACCTGTCGACTGTGAGGATAGCATCCGTTGTCTCAGGACATCGAAAAACTCTTCATTCGTCTTCGTCTGCTTCAATATTTTAAGGAACCGTTCTGTAAAGTCCGGGGCTTCCGTGAAAAGATTCCTCAGCTGCCATAGGACATCCAGTTCCCGCTTATCAAGCAGCAGCTCCTCTTTTCTTGTACTTGAACGTCTGATGTCGATTGCCGGATAGATTCTACGCTCGCTCAGGTTGCGATCCAGATGCAGCTCCATGTTCCCTGTTCCTTTGAACTCCTCATAGATGACATCATCCATGCGGCTCCCGGTATCCACCAGTGCAGTCGACAGGATTGTCAGACTCCCGCCCGCTTCTATGTTTCTTGCAGCACCGAAGAAATGCTTCGGCCGATGCAGGCTTGCCGGATCCAGGCCACCGGATAATGTTCGGCCGCTTGGTGGGATGACCAGGTTGTACGCACGTGCCAGTCGCGTGATGGAATCCATCAGTATGATGACGTCCTCACCCATCTCAACGAGACGCTTCGATCGCTCGAGAAGCAGTTCTGCAACTTTGACGTGATGTTCAGGCGGTTCATCGAAAGTCGAGTGGACGACTTCTGCATCCTCGACGGAACGTTCAAGATCCGTCACTTCTTCCGGCCGTTCACCAATAAGCAGAATGAACAGTTTCGTATCAGGATGGTTTTTGGTCATCGCATTTGCGATTTCCTTCAGGAGGGAAGTCTTACCGGCTTTCGGCGGCGCAACAATCATACCCCGTTGACCGAAGCCGATTGGTGTCACAAGATCCATGATACGTGTGGACAGATCCGTCGGCCTGTTTTCGAGCTTGATGCGTTCTTCAGGATACAGGGGCGTCAGCGCCTGGAAGTGCGGACGCTTTTTGACCTGTTCAGCATTCTGATCATTGATGAAATCCACCTGTAGCAGACCATAGTATTTTTCATTCTCTTTGGGACGGCGTACTTTTCCGGTAACCTTATCTCCTTTTTTCAGTTCGAACCTTCTGATCTGGGAAGCGGAAATGTAGATGTCCTTTTCCCCTTTGGAAAAGTTGACTGTACGCAGAAATCCGTACCCATCCACTTGGATGTCGTCCAGGACACCTTCCATGTAGTAGTTGCCGTCCTTTTCCATCTGCGCCTCCATTATGGCAAGGACAAGTTCTTTTTTATTCAGGCGGCTATAGTTGGAAAGACCGAGCTCTTTTGCCCGTACAGTCAGTTCCTTGGTGTTGTTCTTCTTATAGAGTGCATCAAAGGATTCATATTTCAGTTCCTTGGAATCTCTTTCAGCCATACGTTCACTTCGCTTTCATGTATTGAAGTCTTGATACAAGGGAGGTACAGGGGAAGACAGTGGGATGAGACTTTAACCATTCCATATTCTACACCATTGCTTTACAAAAATAAAGTTGATCCAGAAGAGGAAAATACTGCAAGCAAAAAGTAAACTCGGACTGCCTAAGCAGTCCGAGTTCTACAGGAATCAGTCTTCCTCAATCTCCTCACGCCATATGTCAGCGCCGAGATGCGCCAGTTTCTTGACGATATCTGTATAGCCACGGTCGATATGATTGACGTTATGGATGGTCGTTACACCATCTGCCGTCAGACCGGATATCAATAGACAGGCACCTGCCCTGAGATCACTCGCATAGACATGTGTGCCTTTGAGCTGTGAAGGAAAGATGAGCGCCGATCCACTATTCTGCTCAATCTTGGCGTCCATCCGCACAAGCTCATCCACATGCCTGAAACGAGCGGGATAGATTGTTTCGGTGATTTTGCTGACACCGTCCGCCTTGAAAAGGAGGGGTGTCAATGGTTGCTGAAGATCCGTTGCAAAGCCTGGATAGACTTGTGTCTTCACAGAGATTGGACGATAGATTTCAGGTTTTGTAATGGTCGCCCAGTCATCGCCCACCTCTATTTCCACACCCAGCTCCTCAAGTTTCGCAGTAAGTGATTCCATATGGGTCGGGATGATATTGCGTACTGTGAAATTTTCGCCGACTGCAGCGCCGGTGATCATATAGGTGCCCGCTTCAATGCGGTCCGGAATGATGTTATGCCTTGTGCCATGAAGGTTCTTCACGCCATTGACTTTGATCGTATCCGTACCGGCACCACGGATGTCAGCACCCATGTTGTTGAGCAATGAAGCGACATCCACCACTTCAGGTTCCTTGGCTACATTTTCAAGAATGGTCTTGCCTTCTGCACAGCTTGCCGCGATCATCAGATTGATCGTCGCACCTACCGATACGACATCAAAGAAGATTTTGGCACCTTTCAGTTCATCTGCGATCAGATACATTGCACCGTGTTCGTTCGTCACCTTTGCACCCAATGCTTCAAAGCCTTTGATATGCTGATCGATCGGCCGTGGGCCGAGCGGACATCCGCCAGGCAGACCGATGACACATTTCTTGAAGCGTGCCAGCATTGCTCCCATCATATAGTAGGAAGCACGCAATGATTGCACTTTAGTATTCGGCAACGGCATGTTCTCAGCGCCTTCGGCATTGATCTTCAATGTCGTGCCGTCCAGTTCGGTTCCTATATTAAGGTCATTCAGAAGACTCATCAATGTTTTGACGTCTGAAATTTCCGGGAGCCCTTCCAGTATGACTTCGCCTTCAGAGGCCATCAGTGACGCAGGAATGAGGGCGACTGCACTATTTTTGGCACCGCTGATTTCAACTTCGCCGGTCAGTGCCCTGCCGCCTCTGACTTTGATTACTTCTTTACTCATAATTCTTCTCCTTATATGGCAGACCGCCTACTGGTCCTTTATACTGTTCCAGTCTTCCAGGAACTTTTCGATCCCCTTCTCAGTCAGAGGATGCTGTGTGAGCTTCTTCAGAACCTTGTATGGTATCGTCGCGATGTGTGCGCCTGCAGTTGCTGCACCATGCACATGCGCTTCATTTCTGATGGAAGCAGCAATAATTTCCGTATCAATATTGTGAACAGTGAAAATGTGATAGATATCATCAATCAGGTCCATGCCGATAAGTCCGATATCATCGAGTCTTCCGATGAATGGGGATACGTAGGTAGCACCTGAACGCGCTGCTGTAAGCGCCTGTACTGTATTGAATATGAGTGTCACGTTGGTCTTGATGCCTTCTGAAGACAGTACTCTGACAGCTTTCATACCTTCTTCTGTCATTGGAATCTTGACGATGATGTGCTCATGGAGCTTTGCAAGTTCGCGACCTTCCTCAATCATGCCTTCTGCATCCAGGGCGATGACCTCACCACTTACAGGACCCCCGACCAGTTCACATATTTCAACGAGACGATCGTGGAAGGAAATGCCTTTCTCTTTCGCAACAAGGGAAGGATTGGTCGTTACACCAGCCAGTACACCCCACTCATTAATTTCTTTGATTTCATCCATATTCGCTGTATCAATAAAGTATTTCATGGAAACAATGCACCTCCGTTTTAGATTATTATTTCATTATAGGATACTCTTTGCCGACTCGGCAATAAATATTGCACTTTATCAAACTTTATACATTTTCTCCGCATTAATCAAATAAAAGCCATCCCGAATGGGACGGCTCTACTCATCCTAGGCTTTATTGGATGTGCCAAATTCCTTGATTTTACCTTGTACTGTTTCCTTGACTGCTTCTCTTGCAGGTCCGAGATACTTGCGTGGATCATAGAATTCAGAGTCGCTGGCAAGCACTTCTCTTACGCGCTTTGCTGATGCAATCTGGCTTTCAGTATTTACATTGATTTTGGCTGTACCAAGAGAAATCGCTCTCTGGATATCTTTTGTAGGGATGCCTGTGCCGCCATGCAGTACAAGTGGAATGTCGGACTGGTTGCCGATTTCTTCCATTTCCTTGAAACCGAGGTTCGGTTCACCTTTGTAAGGTCCGTGTACAGAACCAAGTGCTGGGGCCAGGCAGTCGATGCCTGTCCGCTCAACCAGTTCACGGCACTCTTCAGGATCTGCATAGATGACGCCATCAGCGACAACATCATCTTCCTGACCGCCGACTACACCAAGTTCCGCTTCAACAGAAACGCCTCTTTCGTGGGCATACTCCACAACTTTTTTTGTTGTTGCGATGTTATCTTCGAAAGGTCCATGGGAAGCATCGATCATGACGGATGTAAATCCGGCCCCGATTGCTTCGATGCATTTCTCGTAGCTTGAACCATGGTCGAGGTGGATTGCCACAGGGACGGTGATGTTCATGTCGGACATCAGACCTTCGATCATTTTGACCACTGTCTTCATGCCGCTCATATATCTTGCAGCGCCTTCCGAAACACCAAGGATGACGGGTGCATTCTCTTCTTGTGATGCCATCAGGATACCTTGGGCGAATTCAAGGTTGTTCACATTGTACTGCCCGACTGCATATCCTTCTTTTCTTGCTTTGTTGAGCATTTCTGTCATTGATACTAAAGGCATTGTTGATTTCCTCCTAAAAGTTCTTTCCTTTACGTGATTATAGCAAAAACATTTAATTCCGAGCAATGTTTTGATACCATTGCAATACCATCAAGCCGAACGGAGAGATTACATGGACAAGATCCTGCAGACACAACTTACAAATATATACAACCATATCAATGCTCAGGAAGAGGAAATCGAAATGGCTGCACGCCTCCTCGCTCAGGCGGTGGGCAGCGAGGGAGAGATCCATGTGAAGACCTTCCATGATTTCAAAGGCATAGAGGCTTTTCTGCTGGACAGCTCCCTGGCCCTGCCCGAGGCAAAACTTTTTGAGTCGCCAGAAGCCCTCGATGCGCCGGATCGTGCGCTTGTCATCGCCGACCAGTTCAATGATGAAGTCCGATCCTTCATCCAATCACTCCAGAATGAAGGAATAGAATTTGTACTGATCTCCAACTACAATAAGCATCAGGCTGAAATAATTGACCAGCTTCACCATTATATCGATTTATCCTCACCGCGTCCGCTTATACCGACACCTAATTTCGACAAAATTGTTAACCCCTATATGTCTGCATTCCTCTATCTCTATGACCATCTGTATGTACTCGTAGACGAGATGACAAATGATGCGTACTAGGGGCATTCCTAATTCATCGAACCATGCCGGTCCGGCATGGTTCGATTTTTATTTTATGCAGGCATTGATCAGACCCTGGAACAATGGATGAGGACGTGTCGGTCTGCTTTGGAATTCCGGGTGGAACTGTACAGCGACAAAGTATGGATGATCACTAAGTTCGATCATTTCCACAAGACGGCCATCAGGTGATGTACCCGAGAATACCATGCCTTTTTCCTCAAGCTGCTTCTTGTACTGGTTGTTGAATTCATAGCGGTGGCGGTGGCGTTCCTCGATGTGTGCCTGGCCGTACAGCTCACGTGCAATCGAACCCTGCTGGATTTCACAAGGGAAGCTGCCGAGTCTCAGTGTACCGCCGAGATCCACAACATCTTTCTGGTCCGGCATCAGGTCGATGACAGGGTGTGGTGTATTCTCATCCAGCTCGCTGGAGTGGGCGCCTTCAAGTCCGGCCACATTACGTGCAAATTCCACAGTCGCAAGCTGCATGCCAAGGCAGATGCCGAGCAGCGGCACTCTGTTCTCACGGGCATACTGAAGTGCGTAGATCTTGCCTTCGACACCGCGTTCACCGAATCCCCCGGGAACGAGGATGCCATCAACTTCTGAAAGTTCCGCTTCGTAGTTTTCACGGGTCAGATGCTCGGAATTGATCCATTTGATATCGATATCCGACTGGCGCTCGTAGCCTGCGTGTCTCAACGACTCTGCAACAGACAAGTAGGCATCCTGCAGTGCAACGTACTTCCCGACAAGACCGATCGTCACCTTTCTTTCAATGCTGTTCAGGTTCTGCAGCAGATGCTTCCAGTCCTTGAGTTCAGCCTCCTTGCCGGCAGACAGTTCAAGACGGTCCAGCACAAGGTTGTCCATGCCCTGTTCCTGAAGACGGATGACAATATTATAGATTGTTTCCTCGTCCCTTGCTTCTATGACGCTTTTCTTATTGATATCACAGAACAGTGCAATCTTATCCTTCAGATCCTCGCCCATCGGGTGCTCGGAGCGCACTACGATCATGTCCGGCTGTATGCCGAGCCCTCTCAGCTCTTTTACACTGTGCTGTGTCGGTTTTGTTTTCATTTCACCTGCAGCTTTGATATATGGCAGAAGTGTGCAATGGATATACATGACATTCTCACGGCCCAGATCACTTCTCAGCTGTCTGATGGATTCGAGGAAAGGCAGCGATTCTATATCGCCGGTCGTACCGCCGATTTCAGTGATGACGATGTCCGCATTGGATTCTTCTCCTGCCTGCATCAGGCGGGATTTGATTTCATTGGTGATGTGCGGTATCACCTGGACAGTGCCTCCCAGATAATCTCCGCGGCGCTCTTTCTTGATCACCTCGGAATAGACTTTACCAGCCGTGACGTTCGAATATTTATGAAGATTGATATCAATGAAGCGTTCATAGTGTCCGAGGTCGAGGTCGGTTTCTGCGCCATCTTCCGTTACGAAAACCTCGCCGTGCTGATATGGGCTCATCGTCCCCGGGTCCACATTCAAGTATGGATCGAATTTCTGAATCGTAATCGAGAAGCCGCGGTCTTTCAGCAGCCTTCCCAGTGACGCGGCTGTAATGCCCTTTCCTAGAGAGGAAACAACCCCGCCAGTCACAAAAATATATTTAGTCATTGCACTTCCTCCTGTGAAAATAAAAATAGCTCCCTTCCACCCTTGGTGAAAAGGAGCCGTTCTTTACATTCCCTGTTTCAGGGAGCCCAATAAAAATAATATCACTTTTCTAATGAATGTCAACTGGAAGTTCAGGCCTTAAAGATCCTTTTCATCCTCGTAGCTGTCTTCAAGATCGTCCGTATCATCATATTCGACGTCATCGGCAATCGTTTCGTCCACGGACTCCTCGATATCGTCTTCACTTTCCACTGCCTCGCCATTGATTGGAGAGTCCAGGTTCTCTACATCCGATTCGACAAGGTCCTTGTCCTGGTCGAAAGCTTCATCAAAACCTTCGTCATCCGTCACTACCGGTTCTTCGTCATCTACGGCAAGCTCAAACTTATGGATCGTCGGCGCAATCTTATCAGAGATGTCATCGACCGAGTACCAGTCGCGAAGTCCCCATACACCATCACCTGTACTTAGAAATCTGCCATCCGTGTTCAGGTCCGTATAGAATTGGAGGATACGATTGTCTATTTCAACATCGGAATATCCTGCAATGTCTTTGAATTTATCGATGATGTCATACAGGTTTGCTTCTTTGCCTTTATCCTGCAGATATATATATGACATATCGATAAAAGAATTTTCGTCCATCATCTCTTTGGTGTATTTGTCGAGTCTCATCTCGTTCATCCTTTCCAGTCTGGAATATCAAGAGATATAATACAGGTAAATGCTGTATGAATCAAGAACTAATTCAATAGTTTATATACTTCATATATTTTCTCTCAGCTTCATCGACCATGACGAAGCCGACTCTTTCAAAAAGCCGTGCCCTATCAGCATCATCCGTAGATACAACAAGCTGTTTCACTTCAGGACGCATGCGCCTCAGAAACGTTCCAAACTGTC
Organism: Salinicoccus hispanicus; assembly: GCF_009831115.1. GTDB lineage: Bacteria > Bacillota > Bacilli > Staphylococcales > Salinicoccaceae > Salinicoccus > Salinicoccus hispanicus. The sequence goes on from NZ_WUUK01000003.1 coordinate 47,778, forward strand.
TGAGTGCACTGGAGGCCACGCCACGATTGCGTTCCGTCTCCACGATGAAAAGATGGACGATATGGAGCGTGTCCCCTTCCAGTTTCCCTTCAATGTATCCAGCAGACTTAGCCTTGTTAAGAATGATGTCCACCTTCATATCCGGGAGTCGGGTCGAGTCGTCCTGCTCCAGCTTGATATTGTGGACGTACTTCTGATCCAGATCAAGGTAGTACAGACGTTCCTCGCCGATCGGTCCGTTCTCCTTTGTAGCCGAATGGACGAATCCCGCGCGCTCATACAAGTTCCAGGCACCCTGGTTCTCTGCATCGACAACCAGATAAAGATGATCGAAGGCAGCAAAATGCTCCTGTACGAACAGCGGCAGTGACATTGCCACCTTGGTTCCGTACCCTCTTCCCTGCAGCTCCTCATTGATTGACAGGGAGCGGATGTACACCACTTCATGAGGTGTTGCATACCCTTCGTGCTGATAATGCTTATGCAGTACGAAAAAACCGACGATGTCATCTGATTCGTTCAGCACGACGCATGGTGTGCGATCAGGGTCCCGAATGGAATCATCCAGTACATCCGACGGCAGACTGGAATAGATCTGCTGCTGTTCGCTCAGCTTGAAAGCTGAAAGACTCTCTCTGTCTTCTTCTTTAAAAGGACGAATATGTATACTACTCATCATCGTTCCTCCTCACGAAACATTTTTTGATGTAATATCTTCTTTACCCTTTCAAGTATAGAATAGTCATCAGGATATACAACATTTTTCAGTTGTTTAGTTGAAATTTATAGGGGTATTTGAGGTTAGACTATATTTCTAGGGGGAAAAAACTTGGTTAACGACAATTTGAACAAAACATCCAAGAACAAAGGGGACTCCAACCAGAAATCCAAACTCGGACTCGTATTCTGGGTCTCTACCATCATCATACTGGTGGCTGCGGTTTTTGCAGCCGTCATACCAGAAAGTTTTGAAACAGGCTCAGAGGCGTTATATGGGTGGGTTGCCAACTACTTCAGCTGGTTCTTCATGATTGCAGTCTTCGGTTTTGCGGTATTCCTGCTTTTCCTTGCCCTCTCACCATACGGCAGGATCAAGCTGGGAGGCGACCAGTCGAAGCCTGAATTCTCATTCCGCTCCTGGATCGGCATGCTGTTCTCTGCTGGACTGGGCGTTGGACTCGTATTCTTCGGTGTGGCGGAACCGATGAGCCACTATATGGTTTCGCCATTCCTTGGCGGGGAGACGGAATCCGTTGAAGCGGCGCGCATGGCGATGGGATATTCATTTTTCCACTGGGGCATCTCGCAATGGTCCATATTCGGCATAGCGGGTCTGGCCATCGGCTATAACCAGTTCAGGAAACAGAAGGATGGGCTGGTTTCAACTTCGCTCGAGCCTCTGCTTGGTGCCGACTATAATAAGAAAGCACGCAAGACCATTGATATACTGGCTGTCATTGCAACCGTAACCGGAATGGCGACGTCAGTCGGCCTCGGTATCATGCAGATGGACGGTGGGCTTAATATCGCGTATGGTATTCCATCCGGCCCGTTGACCCAGATCATACTTACGGCAATGATGACCGGCCTTTTCATACTGTCCACGACAACCGGACTGAAGCGCGGCATCAAATGGCTCAGTAACCTGAACATGCTGCTGGCTGCCGTCATCACGATTTTCGTCATGGCAGTAGGACCGTTCACTTTCATCATGGAAAGCATCATCGTCGGTCTCGGCGACTACTTGTCGAACTACGTGGGATACTCGCTCAGAATGCAGCCCTATTCCGGAGAAGTATGGGTGCAGGAATGGACCGTCTTCTACTGGGCATGGGTAATTGCATGGAGCCCGTTCATCGGTTCATTCGTCGCCCGTGTTTCGAGAGGGCGGACGATCCGGGAATATGTCCTTGGCATCCTGATCATCCCACCAATGCTGTCCTTCATATGGATCGGTGCACTTGGAGGAACAGCCATCTACTCCGATCTGTTCAACGGCACCAATATTGGTGCACTTGTGCTCGAGGATGATACGGCGGCACTTTTCGCCCTTTATGATCAGTTGCCTATGACACAGATACTCTCTGCGCTATCAATTCTGCTGATCTTTACCTTCCTGGTCACTTCTGCCGATTCTGCAACATTCATTGTAGCAGGGATGACATCCGGCAATACGGAAGCACCGGCTACAAGATTGAAAATCATCTGGGGCGTCCTGATCGGTACGCTGACAGTAACTTTGATCATTGCCGGCGGACTGACGAGCCTGCAGGCGGCCTCGCTGCTTGCTGGACTGCCTTTCGGCGTTGTGCTCATAGCGATGATCTTCTCGGTATCGAAGTCCTTGAGGCGGGAACCGAATGAAGCGATGAAACGACGCGTGCGCAAGGAACGCTGAGGGACTTGAAATTAAGGATTACGAACAGGGAATGTCATTGGTATAATAAAACCAATGACATTCTTTTTATGCGGAGGCAACTTATGAAAATTGGAATTGACGCAGGCGGTACTTTGATAAAGGTAGCATACGTAAATGATGGCTATAGAAAATTCGAAAAATGGCCCTCTACAGAAGTGGACGCACTGATCGAAGTACTCGATTCGCAATATGCACACGATGAGCTTTTCCTCACCGGAGGCAAAGCTGAATATATGGCGGAAAAACTGAACCAGAACCATGGGGTTTCGATAGAATTCGACGCCACCTACAGAGGGCTCAAAACATTGATGCACGAGCAGAGTGTTGATCTCGATCGGTTTGTCTACCTGAATGTAGGCACAGGCACGAGCTTCCATCATGCATCCCCGGAAGGTCAGGAGCGGGTCGGCGGATCGGGTGTCGGCGGCGGTACACTGCTCGGTCTCTCCAAGCTGCTGGTCGACATCGATGACTACACTGAAATCATCCAGCTCGCAGAAACAGGAAACAGGGACGCAATCGACCTCAAGGTACACCACATATATGGCGGTCGGCCTACGCCCATCCCAGGTGACTTGACCGCAAGCAACTTCGGCAATGTGATGTCCGGGGAAGTGGCGGCATTGGAACCGGCCGACAAACTGCAGGCCGTCATCGGTCTCGTGGCTGAAACGGTGACAGCCGTCGGGATCAGCCTGGCTGAAGGATATGACACGACGGACATCGTGTTCATCGGTTCCACGCTTCTCGACAATAAGGTGATGCAGGAGATCATCAACCGCTACGCCGGATTGAAAGGCGCCAGAGCCCATATCATTGCTGATGGGGAATACTCGGGTGCACTCGGCGCCATTCTATAGCTGTCTGTGATAGACCAGCGTGGAGCCCGCCCTCGACTCTATTTCCAAAGGCAGGCCATAGCATGCAGAAAGCATTTCAGGAGTAACAGCTCCAGGCGGCATGGGCCCTGTGATCCGGCCGCCTTTCACCAGAGTGATGGTATCTGCATAGGTCAGTGCGAGGGCTGCATCATGCATGCTTGCAATGACTGTTCTGTGACCCCCTTCACCTTTCACCCATTTCATCATCTCATGCTGGTATTTAAGATCGAGCCCCTGTTCCATTTCATCAATCATGATGACGGGTTTGTTCTCAAGGGAGACCTGTGCACACTGGACTCTCTTGAACTCACCGCCTGACAATGCCTCAATCGACCGCCCAGTCAGCTGTGCGATATTGAAATGCTCGACAGCTGTCGAGTAGGCGTCTGTCGACACATTGCCTGTGGTCATGACGAGATAGTCGGCAACTGTTATTTTGAACCTCGGATTCTCCTGAGGCAGATAGCTGATGATGTTGTGCACCCTGCCCAGTGGCTGATTGTTCCAATATATTTCCCTCAACTCAATATCCAGCTGATCATAGCCGATCACCCCACTCATGAATGAACTTTTGCCCCCTCCATTCGGACCAAGGATGATATTCAGACCTTCGGAAAAAAGTGCATTTTCAACGTCTATTCGAAAGTTTTCATATGCGATTTTAAGCTGTTCAACTTTTAACATGACAAGTACCTCTACTAGTATTTTCTATATGAGTCACTTATAATTATATACACAAATGTAAAATAAGAAGGAGGTTTTTAATGGATGTCTACATAACTCAGCCTATTCTTCTCGTAGCCATCGTCCTCGTTCTCGGGGTGGTAATCACCAGATTCTCCTCAAAGCTTGGTTTCCCTTCACTGGTGCTGTTCATCATCATCGGCATACTGCTCAATCAGGTCATCTACTATGATGACGTGGAGACGACCCAGCTGATCGGTATGATCGCACTCATCATCATACTGTTTGAAGGCGGGCTGCAGACAAACATCACTGCCATAAAGAAGGTCGCCGTTCCGGCCGTCCTGCTTGCTACTATCGGCGTCCTGCTTACCAGCCTGATTCTTGGCGTGTTCGCCTACTTCATACTCGACCTCAATCTGATGACTTCCATGCTGCTTGGTGCCATTGTCGGCTCGACCGATGCAGCCGCTGTTTTTGCCGTATTCGGCAGTAAAAACATCAAAGAGAAACTGTCATCAACCATCGAGGCCGAGTCCGGAACCAACGATCCGATGGCGGTGTTCCTGACCGTCACCATCATTTCCATCATTGAAATGCCGGGAGAAACTAATGTTTTTCTACTCATTCTTTCCTTCTTCTGGCAGATGGGCATTGCCGTACTCGTAGGCATCATCATCGGACGACTTGCCGTCTATGTCATCAACCGCATCGACCTGGAAGCGTCCGGCTTGTACCCCGTACTCTCGCTCGGCTTTGCGATGCTGTCATTCGGTGTTGCAGAAGTAATCGGCGCAAGCGGTCTGCTTGCCGTGTATATCATGGCACTTCTCATGGGGAACCGTCCCCTCACCTACAAGCATTCCATACTGCGTTTCAACGAGGGACTCGCATGGATGATGCAGATCATCATGTTCATCATGCTTGGACTGCTCGCCTTCCCTGATGAACTATTCAACTACACCATCCAGGGTATTTTGATGGCTCTCATCCTTATATTCATTGCCCGCCCAATCGGCGTATTCCTTACGCTCATTGCGAGCAAATATGATTTCAAGGAGAAAGTGTTCATCTCATGGGCCGGACTCCGCGGATCCGTTCCCATCGTACTTGCGACCTACCCGCTTGTCAGTGGCATTGAAAACGGATATCTGATATTCAATGTCGTATTCTTCATCGTCATCTTCTCCGCGCTCCTTCAAGGCAGCACCATCACCCCTGTCGCACGCTGGCTCGGGTTTGATGAAGGGGAAACAGACACCCCCGCGTATTCCGTAGAGCTGCTAGCGCTCGGTCAGACACAGAATGACATCTATGGAATCGAATTACCGGTGCAGTCGGCCCACGAAAATGCAAAAATAAAAGATCTCGATCTGCCGCCGGATATTCTGGTCATCGCCATCATCAGAGATGAGGAGCTGATCACGCCAAATGGTGAAACAGTCATGCATTCAGAGGACTTCATCTATGTCATGATGCCGAGGAAACTGCGCGAACGCACCGAAGCCTATTTCAGCAAGGTAAAGGAAAAGGAAAATAAAGGCGGCAAGTCGAAGCGCACTGAGCCGCATGCTGATGAAGAGAAGACCTAGGAGGTGTCGCAACAATGAAATTTTTCATTACTCTGCTGATGAGTTCATTTTTCATTACGGCCTGTCTGAACTCTGATGACGGTCCGGCAGAAGTTGAATCATCTGAAGCAGAAGACGAGGCGTCGACCGAAGAGACGGTTGCAGAAGAGGAAACAGCAGAACCGGAACCACCTGAAGTCCAACCAATTGATATTACAAGTTCGGCCTTCATTTCAAATTTCTTTTCAGGCAGCTATGAATACAGAACCATATCCGTCCACTCCAGCTACGACTATATGGCCGGGATACTTGGTGAACCCGCGGGATCCGGCAGCGTCGTCGATGGTACCTATTACCATTACGACCATATCGGTTTCAACTTTCCACAGTCAGCCGGTGAATCAGAAGATACCAGCGAGCTCAAAGTGGATGGTATCATCATTTTCCCTGAAGACTTCACCAAGCAGGATGCTGTAGAGCAGTACGGCTGGCCGAGCAGTGATGAAGTTTCTGACTTCAGAATGTTCTATGACAGCGATACGTCGAATGGCCAGTATGTGATGATGAACTACAATCAGGAAGACCGAATTACGGAGATCATCCTCCAGTATAAGGATCTATCCGATACCGACTTCTACGACGAATAAAGAAAGCAGGCCAAATGGCCTGCTTTCTTTATTCATGCTACTTCATTTCACCATTCAGTTCGAGCTTCGTATCAACTGCTGCATTCAATGAATTGATGGCAGAGCAGTATTTCTCAGCTGACAGCTTGACTGCGCGCTGTGCAACTTTTTCGCTGACGTCACCTTTGATTTTTACGATGATTTCTACATGTGTAAATCTTTTAGGTTCCGTTTCAGCACGTTCACCATCGATTTCTATTTCTATCGACTCCACCTTATCCATGCTATGGCGCATGATGACATTGAGATCGATGCCCATGCATCCGGCCACACCGTGAAGCAGCATTTCCATCGGTCTCGGTCCACCATCGTTGCCGCCGACTTTGCTGCCTGCATCCATCGTCACCTGGTATCCGGACGCATCTCCTTTGGAATCGTAGGCCATTCCGCCTGTCCATTGCGCATTGATTTTCATCATTTCATCCTCCCATTCACTTTTCGTCCATTATAATCTATTCCAGTACTCTGTGAATAGTGAGGCACTTATAGGAATGAGGAAATTGCATCTATCAGGCTGTATATGCCGAGGAACGAGACGACCGCTGTGATGACCCATCCGATGATGTTCAGCCATAATGGATTGACATGTTCCTTCATCGTACTTTTCTTATTGATCAGAACCATGATGAGTATCGCAATGATCGGCAGGATCAGTCCGTTCAAGGCTTGCGCGAACAGCAGGACTTCCAGTGGTTCGAACCCGATCGCTGAAGTGATGATACCAAGAATGATGATGGCGGAGAAGACGAGTTTATATTTATTATTATCAAAGCCGCCTTTCCAGCGCATGAAGCTGCTGACGGTTACCGCTGCACCCATCGGCGATGCAATTGCTGAAGAAAGACCAGCCGAGAAGAGACCGATACTGATGAAGAGTGGTGCCAGGTCTCCCATGAGAGGTTCGAGTGGTGCGGCAAGCTGTACAATACTTGTCACTTCAGTTCCTTGGATCAGTGCACCTGCAGTGATCAGAATCGCTGCTGTAATAAGCCCTCCGACGGTGATCGTAATGATGGTATCCATCCGGGATTCCTTCAAGCCATCCGCGCTATCCCACTTTTCACTGACTGTGGATGCATGGATGAAGAAGTTGTAGGGCACAACTGTCGTCCCGATCAGCGCAATGACTGTAAGTATGGAACCGTTGGGTATTCCGGGAATGAACGCCCCTCTTAGAATCGCCCCCAGATCAGAAGCGGACACAAACATCGTAGTGATGAAAGTGACACTCATGATGATGATCAGCACAATCATGACTTTCTCAATGATCTTATAGCTTCCGCTGAGTCCGAGCAGCAGAATGATGACGCCGATGACCGGTGCAACATAATTTTCCGGAATGTTGAAGAGATAGGATACACCGAGTGAAGTTCCAAGCAGATCCCCACTTATGTAAGCCGCACACCCTACACATACTGCAATCATGACCAGCCATACCGCTGCAAATTTCAATATCACATTATCAAAAAGATCTCTTATATTCTCTCCAAGTCCCTCTCCGGTAATTATGCCGATTCTTGCAACCATCTCCTGCAGCACTATCGTTGCAATAATGGCAAACAGTATCGTCCATAACAGTGCAAAGCCGAATCCGGCGCCTGCCCTTGTCGCTGTAGTGACAGTTCCGGGACCGATGAACGATGCCGTGATGATGGCACCAGGTCCGATGACTTTCAATTTTTCAACTACACTGTTTCTACTCAATATTTACACTCCTGTCCAAAAGAAAGGGAGTCATCTCCCTTTCATCCATTTCTATTTTGCATGCCCGCCGTGCACATGACCTGCAAGCACGTAGAGCACTGCTGTCGATACAAAGTGTGCTGAATTCTGATTCGGGTCCTGTTGCGGATAGACTTCAACAAAATCCATGCCGCATAGGCCACGTTTGCCGAATTCATAGATCATCGTGACCAGTTCATGTGAAGTGATGCCGTTGCCATCCACCGGGCCGCCCGGGTTGAATGCAAAGTCCAGCACATCGCTGCAGATGGTCAAGTAGACTACATCTACATCTTTCGCAGCCATATCATATATTTCATTGGCGAAGACTCTCAGGTCCGATGCTTCTTTGATATCATTGATGGTCAAGGTGACAGCGCCGGCTTCTTTCGCATACTTCCCTGTTTCAGGCTTGTTGCGGGGCCCTTTGATTCCAGTGTGGATCAAGCTTTCATTCCTTACACCTTCCGTTTCATACAGGCGCATGAATGGCGTGCTTCTGGCAAACGGATCCCCTTCGTAGTGCGGCATATTGTCATAGTGGGAATCCAGGTGGATGATACCGACCTTCTTCCCTGTATTCGTCAGCCCTTTGACCACAGGATAAGTAATGCCGTGGTCGCCTCCGAATCCCACCAGGAATTTACCGCTTTTCCATAGGTTTTCTGCGAAAGACTCAATCCTGTCCATCGTTCCCGGCACGTCATGCGGGATGACGCTGACATCACCGACATCACCGAGAGTCAGATGATCTTCGACATTGATATGATCGAGTTCAGGAAGATATGTACTGTACCTGGCTGAAGATAGCCTGATCTGTTTCGGACCCAGTTCACACCCTGTGTAATCGCCCCATGTACATGCCCCTTCCCAGGGCACCCCATAGATCAGTACATCCGTATCATAGTCTTTGGCACCCGTAAGATTTTTCGCTCCCAGCATCGGGGGCGTATTGCCATAAATATTTGAAACCATTTCCCTACCTCCAAGTAAGCTCATATTTCTTCCCATTATATCAATATATATGCACGAATGCATTCAGTTATTATAATATTTCAGTTATTTGGAAAATTCATCTTCCCATTGACCATATAATAGAACTCTTATATAATTTGTGCTGCTACATAAATGAATACTTATATGGTTGAGGTGTACTATGGAAAAAATAAAAATGAATATCGGCCAGGCGGCCGATCTATTCAAAATCATGGGTGACCGTACAAGGTTGTCAATGATCGCCATGATGAACAGGCGTGAGTGCTGCGTCTGTGATTTTACAGAATGCTTCCAGATGAGCCAGCCGGCTGTCAGCCAGCACTTGAAGAAACTGCGTACGCTCGGTCTCATCAATGAAAGGAAAGAAGGCTACTGGACGTATCTTTCACTGAATGAAGACAGTCCTTTCTACGAAATGATTCCTGAACTTATTGCTGTCATACCGGATATCGATGCACACATTTCATCCTTGATTACGTCATGCAGCAGAGAGGATTGCTGCTGATGGAGAGCTTCCAGTCCATCATTGCGGTCGTCCTGTTCCTCGTCACTCTGTTTCTCGTCATCCGCCAGCCGCGGGGCCTTGGTATCGGCTGGTCCGCATGTATCGGTGCAATCGTTGCCCTGCTCTTCGGTGTGGTGAGCCTTGGTGATGTAGCCACCGTATGGGGCATCGTCTGGAATGCCACATTGACTTTTGTCGCTGTCATTCTCATTTCGCTGGTACTGGATGAGATCGGCTTCTTCGAATGGTCCGCACTCCATATGGCACGTTTTGCCAAAGGGAGCGGTCTGAAGCTTTTCGTCTATATCATCCTGCTCGGTGCCATCGTCGCCGCACTGTTTGCCAATGACGGTGCTGCACTGATACTGACACCGATTGTACTCGCAATGGTCAGGAATCTGAACTTCACTGAAAAGATGGTCATGCCATTCATCATGGCCAGCGGATTCATTGCAGACACTGCTTCCCTGCCGTTCATCGTCAGCAATCTGGTGAATATCGTCTCTGCCGACTTCTTCGGCATCGGCTTCATTGAATATGCTTCCCGCATGATTGTACCGAACCTGTTCTCGATTCTTGCGAGCATACTCGTTCTCTACATATTCTTCAGGAAAAGCCTGCCTGCGGATTATGATCTGACTGAACTTAGGCGTCCTCGTGAGGCAATTCGGGATCGGCGCATGTTTTCATGGTCGTTCCCGGTGCTTGCCCTATTGCTCATCGGATACTTTCTGAGTGAACCACTCGACATACCCGTTTCCGTCATTGCCGGTATCATCGCCCTGTTCTTCATATTGATGGCACGAAGTAGTGAGGCTGTACCAGTCAAGTCGGTCATCAAAGGCGCCCCCTGGGATATCGTCTTCTTCTCTCTCGGTATGTATGTTGTTGTATACGGGCTGCAGAATGCCGGACTGACAGGCATCCTTGGACAATTTATCGGTGCCGCCGCCAGCCAGGGACTGTTTGTCGGTACAATGGTAATGGGCTTCACTGCCGCCATACTGTCCTCTGTCATGAACAACATGCCCACCGTCATGATCGATGCGCTCGCAATTGCCGAGTCCGGCACAGAAGGGCTGGTTAAGGAAGGGCTCATCTATGCTAATGTCATCGGATCCGACCTCGGACCTAAAATCACCCCAATCGGCTCACTGGCAACACTACTTTGGCTACACGTACTGAAGAAAAAAGGTATCCATATATCCTGGGGGTACTACTTCAAGATCGGCATCATGCTGACCATACCTGTCCTGTTCATAACACTGTTCGGACTGTACCTATGGCTGCTCATCATTTCATAATATAGAGGAGAATTATCATGTCCAAACCCATCATCTATTTTCTATGCACAGGCAACTCATGCAGAAGCCAGATTGCGGAAGCTTTTGGCCACAAGCATCTGGACAGCCAATATGAAGTCCATTCTGCCGGAATCGAAGCACACGGCCTGAATCCGAAAGCCGTGGATATCATGGAAGAAGCCGGCATTGATATTACCAATCAGCAATCGAACATCATCGATAACGACCTGCTCAACCGTGCCGATTACGTCATCACCCTTTGTGGTGACGCCAATGACAACTGTCCGATGACCCCATTGCACGTCAACCGTATGCACTGGGGGTTCGAGGACCCTGCGAAAGCCACGGGCTCTGAAGAGGAAGTTCACGCCATCTTTGCAGATGTACGCGACGCCATCGAAGAGCGGATCATCCGATTCAAAAATGAAGGCAAATAGAAAGAGGAGGCTCTGAGGGCCTCCTCTTTCTATTTACAGTTCACCTACATACCTTCAATGCTGTTGCATGACAGCAATTATTTAAAAAGTTGATTTATTTTGTCAATTCAGGGGCTTTATCTTTGAACTTTGCTGCCATTTGCATAACAATGGATGTATTAGAACAAGGAGGGGTTTGATGATTTCTTTATTTGATCCATATGCAATCAAAGGTTTGGAATTGCGCAACAGGCTGGTCATGGCGCCGATGTGCCAGTACAGTGCGGTGGATGGGATACCGGACGAATGGCACTTCACCCACTATACTTCACGGGCGGTCGGTGGTACCGGGCTGATCCTGTTCGAAATGACGAATGTTGAATCAAGGGGAAGAATTACAGACCACTGCCTCGGCATCTGGTCCGATGGACACGTCCCCCACTACAAACGTATCGTTGATGCGTGCCATCGTCATGGTGCGAAGGTCGGTATACAGCTGGCCCATGCGGGCAGAAAGGCACGGGATACGGAACTGCCTGTATCCAGCTCTCCTATCGCCTACAGCGATGACTTCAAGACCCCTCATGAACTATCCACTGAGGAAGTGGAGGAAATGATCGATGCATTCCGCTGGGGTGCAAAGCGGTCAGTGGAAGCTGGTTTTGATACAATCGAACTCCACGCCGCCCACGGCTATCTCATCCATCAGTTCCAGTCCCATCGCACAAACAAGCGGTCGGATGAATACGGGCAGGACCTGAGTCTTTTCGGGTGCAAAGTCATAGAGGCGGTAAAATCGGTCATGCCGGAAGAGATGCCGCTCATCTTGAGAATATCTGCTGTTGAATTTGCGGAGGGGGGTTATGACCTGGATCATGCCGTCTGGCTGTCAAAGCAGTATATCAAAGCCGGAGTCGATATGATTGATGTTTCGGCAGGTGGCGAGGGGAAACCATCCGAAGACCGCTTCCCCGGCGCCTATCCGGGCTATATGGTCCCTTATGCGAAAACCATCCATGAAGAAACAGGCATTCCGGTCATGGCTGTCGGCCTGCTGGATGATGTCAATCTCGCTGAACACGTCGTCGCTTCAGAAGAGGCGGACCTCATTGCCATCGGCCGTGGTCTGCTGCGGGACCCCTACTGGGTGCTGAATGCTTTACAGGAGAAAAAAGAAAAGAGCGAATCATTGATCCCTGAACAGTACGAGCGCGCATATTAGAATTCTGGAGGCATACTGATAGATGAAACATTCCTTGAATAAATCACATTTCTACTACGCAATGTCAAAAGATAATGAAGCCGCACTGACAGTCGACACTGGAGATACCATTGAAATAGAGACACATGACTGTTTCCAGGGCCAGATCACTTCTGCGGATACAGTACTCGACACTCTTGACTGGGACCAGATCAACCCGGCCACCGGCCCAATATATGTAGAAGGTGTAAAAGCCGGCGATGTACTCAAAGTCGCGATTGATGACATTGCGCTCGATTCCCGCGGTGTCATGCTGACCGGGCCAGGACTTGGTGTCATGGGGAAATCACTCGAGCACATGGAAGCAAAGATGTTCGAAGTGAATGCTGCAGACGGCCATGTTTCATTCAATGGACTGGAACTACCGCTGAATCCGATGATCGGTGTCGTCGGGGTCGCACCGGAAAACGCGCCGGTCAACAATGGTACGCCTGAACGCCATGGTGGCAACATGGACAGCAAGAAGATTACGACAGGCGCCGAACTCTACCTTCCTGTATTCCATGATGGTGCGCTGTTCGGCCTCGGTGACGTCCATGCCAAAATGGGTGATGGCGAGATCAGTGTCAGCGGCCTCGAAGTCGGCGCAAAGATCACAGTGACGTTGGACAAGGCCCACAATATGGCGACACAGCACCCTGTGGTCATCGACCAGGATGGCATTCATATGATGGTTTCAGACAAAAGCCTGGATACAGCAGTCGAAGAGTCGGTAAAGCAGATGATTGCTCTCCTCCATCCGCATACCAATCTGACACTATCCGAAATGACGATGCTGATGAGCCTTGTTGGTGAAACACAGATCAACCAGGTCGTCGACCCGCTCAAGACGGCACGTTTCTTCGTGCCGCGCCATGTACTGGAACACTACGATATTTCTTTCAATTAGGGTGGGGGTAGAATGAAAATAGTCATTGCACCGGATTCCTATAAAGGGACACTCGATCAGCGTGAAGTAGCGGCAGTGATGAAAGCATCACTCGAAAGACTTGGGCACACGGGCATCATGAAACCGATGAGTGATGGCGGAGATGGACTGCTCCAAAGTTTCAGTAATGAAGGCTACGCACAGATTACCGTCAATATTACCGGCCCTGAAGGAGAAACTGTCGAAGGCGTCTACTATTTCAAAGATGGCACAGCAGTCATTGAAACAGCGGAAGCCTGCGGCCTTCATCTCATTACTTCTTCAAATCCCCAGGACCGGACTACATTCGGCGTCGGCGAGATGATCATGCACGCGATGGATCAGGGTGCTGATCATATCATCCTCGGTCTCGGTGGTTCAGCTACAAATGATGGGGGTTACGGGATGTTCATGGCACTCGGCGGCCGGGCTACCGGAGTGGATGGACTGCCTTGCGGCATCTTCAACAGGGATATTTCAAAAATCACATCAATTGATACAGACTCTCTTCGCAAGCTTGACAGTATCACCCTGACCATCGCTTCCGATGTCAGCAATCCTCTACTCGGTCAACGCGGTGCCGTACCGGTATTCGGACCACAGAAAGGGATTGCCCCTGAAGAAGTGGAATTGTTCGAAAAGATGCTTCGCCACCTATCGGAAAAAGCTCTTAAAGTATTCCCGAAAAGTGACCCCGATGCTCCCGGCGCCGGCGCTGCTGGTGGCCTCGGCTGGATGCTGATGAATCTGGGAGCCCGGATGAAACCTGGTGGTGATCTGGTTGCTGAAAAGATTCATCTCGAAGCGGCGATCATGGAGGCGGACGCCGTCATTACCGGTGAAGGGAAAAGTGATGGCCAGACCCTCCATGGCAAAGTGCCATCCGTCGTTGCGAAGCTTGCCATGAAGCATGAAAAGCCATGCTATCTGATATCAGGGCAGGTGACTGAGGATTTGAGTGACCACTTTACAGCTGCATTTGCCCTGGCAGAAACAGAAGACGATATTCAGCAAGTGATGGAAGACACATCATCCTACTTGGAAAAGAAGATAAAAGAGATATTCTCGAAATAAAAACTGTCCGGATGTGTAGTGCACCCCTAAAGTTGAACTCCAAAAATTCAACTTTAGGGGTGCACATCAATGATTCCGGACAGTTTTTTAGTCATCAAAGCTGAAGTTGTCAGGGTTCTTGCCTATACGCTGGTTCCTGTCGAGACCATCAATCCGCTTCATATCTTCATCACTGAGCTCGAAATCGAAGATATCGATATTCTCTGCTATACGGGACCGGTTCACGGATTTCGGGATCGTGGACACACCGTTCTGTACATCCCATCTCAAAATGATCTGGGCGGGTGTCTTATCATATTTCTCCGCCAGTTCCCGAATGACCGGCTCTTCAAATACGCCGCCGCGGTTAAGAGGAGCCCATGCCTCCAACTTGATGTCATGGTACTCACAGTAGGCGCGCATCTCTGTCTGGGCAAGATACGGATGGTATTCCAGCTGGTTCACCATCGGTTTCACGCGGCACATTGCAAATATGTCTTCAAGGTGCTGCTGATGGAAGTTGCTGACGCCAATCGCCTTCACTTTACCTTCGTCGTATAATTTTTCAAACGCCCGCCATGCTTCAGTGTATTTGCCCTCGATCGGCCAATGGATCAGGTAGAGATCGAGATAGTCGAGTCCAAGGTTTTCGAGACTGATGTCAAAAGCTCTCAAAGTCTCTTCAAATCCTAGATCATCATTCCATACTTTCGTCGTAATGAACAAGGATTCTCTTGGCAGACCGGATGCTTTAATCGCTTCCCCTACACCTTTTTCATTGCCATAGAAGGAGGCTGTATCGATATGCCTATAGCCGGCTTCAAGTGCAGAGAGCAGCACATCCTTCATCTGATCGCCTTCCTCGACTTTGTATACACCAAGTCCGATAATCGGCATCTCCACACCATTATGCAGTGTATACGTATCTTCAATTGATCGCCCCACGTTCCTCAATCCTTTCATAGTTGCTTTCATCTTTCATCATATTCCACTTGGCTCATATATATCAAACATATTACAAATATTCCATTCGTCATCATAGCCACCGGTGTTTCTGTTAAAATATATAATAAGAAAATTCATCAGAGTATCAAGTTGCAACGATTGTGCATTTAAGGAGTTTTTGGAAATGAATAGAATAAATATCTTGGTAACTGGTATCGGTGGCCCCATTGCTCAAGGAATCATCCAGGGTCTCAAAAAAAGGCAGGATATCAGGATTATCGGTGTCGATAGACGTGTTGTAACAGCTGGACACCATCTATGTGATCATACTTATCAGGTGCCCCGCTATACCGATACACAAAAGTATCTATCTGCCTTGCAGGAAATCACTGAAGCAGAAAAGATAGATGTCATCTTCCCCTCTCTTCACGAAGAGGTAAACATTTTTCATAAGCAACGCAACATATTCAAACCACTCATTGCCCTGCCGAACAGTGACGATTTCGAAACACTGATGCATAAGGAACATGCATATCAGAAACTCAGGTCATTGGGACTTGGCAAGTACATCCCTGTATATAGGGGATTCAATTCGAAAGAAGAACTGTTGGAAATCAAGGAATCTCTATTCAAGTATGACTCCCATTTTGTCGTCAAGACAGTGGACAGCTACGCTTCCCTCGGGTTCGCCATTCTGACCGATAAGGAAAACTATCTGTCTGCACTGAAGCATGCAAGAAAACACATCATCGACTTCGAAGACTACTGCGAAATCATCGATCCCAAAGCGCGTAAAATGGCGATGGAACGCATCGAGGGCAAGGAATTCAGTGTGGATGTCCATCTCTACAAAGGTCAGGTGGTTGTTTCTGTACCAAGAGAACGGACAGGGGTTTCCAACAACATTGTTCTGGATGGCAAAGTCGTCCAGCATGAAGAGCTGATCTAGGCCTCAAAGGAGATCACCGAAAGCCTGGTGACCGATGGATTCATCAACATCCAGTTCATGGAGAGCGAAACCGGCTATAAACTGACTGATATCAATCCCCGCTTCTGCGGCAGTCAGGTCATGAGCCTCGGCGCAAACGTCAACTTCCCCTCGCTGTTCATCGACTATTTCCACCTCGGCAATGCGGTTCCGGTAGAACCTGTCTGGAATACAAGAATGCTCAGATTCAGAGATCAGATATTCATATCTGAAGATTAGAACTGTGTAAACATATGAAAAAAGCAGTCATACTACTTATGATCCTGACCATCGTTTCCAAGATCTCCGGATTTTTCAGAGACCTGACACTGGCCTATTTTTATGGTGCATCCGAAATCAGTGATGTCTTTCTGCTTGCCAACAGCATTCCGACCATCGTCTTCGGCGTAATTGCTGCAGGCATTTCAACAGGATACATCCCACTCTATTCCCGGATTGAAAATGAGCTTGGATTGCAGGCTGGTATAAAATATACAAACAATCTGATAAACGTGCTGCTCGTGGGCACGACCTCAATCGTCATACTCGCATTGATTTTCACCGAGTACCTGGTGAAAGTGTTCGCCATCGGATTTGAGGGAGAAACACTTGCCCTTGCCGTAATGTTCACCCGCTTCAGTATTTTTGGCATCTACTTCACGATTGTCATCCGTATTCTGAGTGCCTATCTGAATTACAATAAAATATTTGCCGTGCCTTCATTGATCGGCATCCCGATGAACTTCGTCCTGATCGTTGCCATCATCATCAGCAGCCGTACAGAGTGGATTCTTGTACTCGCCATGGCAAATGTTATCGCCCTGTTTGTACAGTTTCTCATCATCATGTTCTTCTCACACCGGCATGCTTTCAGATTCAAGCCGATATTCAAACCAAAAGACAGGCATATCAAGGAAATGGCGGCGCTCGCATTTCCAGTCATTCTCGGCACCAGCGTGTCACAGCTCAACCGTCTCGTGGACCGCTCACTTGCCTCCTGGATCACTGTGGGCGGCATTTCATCCATCAATTATGCCAACACGATGAATACCGCCTTTATCGGAATCTTTGTCGCTTCCTTTGTGACAGTATTCTACCCGGATATATCAAGAAAGGGTGCCAAAGGCGATATGGACGGCCTTAAATATACGATGAACCAGACCATACTCGGCGTCCTCATCCTGATCATCCCTGCAACCATCAGTGCCATGATACTTGCAGAACCAATCGTACGCCTCTTGTTCGACCGGGGTGCATTTGACGAAAAAGCAGTCGCACTCACAACGTCTGCGTTCTTCTTCTATGCCATCGGACTGGCAGGCACCGGCATCAATCTGGTGCTGACACGTGTGTTCTATGCCCTGCAGGATACAAAAACACCGATGATCAACAGCGCAATCGCCATGGGAATCAACCTTGGCCTGAACTTCCTGCTTGCGCCGATACTCGGGCTAGGAGGACTGGCACTCGCAACCAGCATCTCATCACTGATTACAGTCGTGCTGCTGACATACCAGCTGCGCAAAAAACTCGGCCGCCTGAACCTCCGGACACTCATTCCTTCCGTCATCAAAATGACAGGCGCAGCAGTCCTCTCAGCTGGAGTCGCCTTTCTGGTCTTTGGCGCATTGGAAGCTGCCGCCGGCCTATACATCAGTATGATTGCAGCCCTTTTCGTAACGGTAGTGCTTTATTTCGTTTCAATCACGCTACTTAAAGTTGAGGGCGTCCAGACGTTCATAGATGCAGCACTGAGCCGCTTCAGAAGAAAGGGGTAGAAAATAATGCTGGACAAGCATAAAGTCATATCACTCACCTGCTTCCTGACATGCATTTTAATCTGGGTATCTAATGTGGTCTTTCAAGTGGCCAGCCCCTTTTGGATGCTGACTCTCCTCATTGCGCCTTTCGGACTCGTCTTTGCCCTATTAGGAAGAAGTTTTTGGCTGGTCATTGGCAATACCCTGATGTTCTTCAGTTTTTTCATACTCATGGCTACTGGATATTATATAAATTCAAGATCAGCAGGGTTCATACTCAATTTCTAACATGTTTCTCCATACAATAAATAACGTCCATTCTCTATCGTGAGAATGGACGTTATTTATTGTATGGAAATGTATTGATGTGATTTCTTATTCTAATCGAAATATCAGGAGCAGGTTCCTATAATAGTACAGCACCATATACAAGGCCGAAAATTATGACGAGTGCGGGATGGACTTTGAATTTTGTCAGCATCAGCAAGCTTGCTACAGTCAGTATGACTGTATGGATCACTCCTGAGTCAATGTAGGAACTGCTGAAGAAATCGAATGCGATGATGCCGAGCAGTATTGCAATGACCGGCCTTATCAAGGTGGTCAATGTATCGAATTTCTTCGTGCCTTTGAGTTTATACAATAGACCCGCCAGGAACACCATGAGCAGCAGTGACGGCATGACTGTGGCTGCAACTGCGACTGTTGCACCGAGTACACCGCCCACTTCAAAACCGATGAAACCGGCCATCTTTGTGGCAATCGGTCCCGGCAGTGCATTACCCAGAGCCAGCACTTCCGCGAACTCCTGGGAAGTCATCCATTCATAGTTCTGTACAACCTCCTGCTCCACAAGCGGAATCGAGGCGGGGCCGCCGCCGTAACCGAGTATTCCGGGGATGAAGAAGGCGAGAAATATCTTCAGATAGATCATATGCGCCCCTCCTTCCTGAGCAGACTGAAGCCGACGATCAGCAGAATGATGATGGCAGGGTGTATTTCAAGCACTGCCAATAGAACAAACGCGACGAGTGTAAACAGAATGAGAAACTGCCATGTCGTCCTGCCCTTCGCCTTGGCCAGGAATTCATACGTCAATATGAAGAGCATCACACCGACTACAGGCATGACACCATGACTCATCCCCTGCACCCAGCCGAGATCCTTGAACTCGGTAAAAAGCTTCAGCAGGATGATCATCAGTATGATGGTCGGAAGAATCGTTGCAAAAACGGCATTGGCCAATCCGAGCCACCCTTTTTGCAAGTATCCGATATAGCCGGCGAGCTTGGTCGCAATCGGTCCTGGGAGTACATTGCCGATGGCAAGCGCATCCTGGAACTCCTCGTCGGTCATCCATTTATAAGTATCAACCACTTCTTTATGTACAAGGGGTATGGACGATGGTCCACCGCCGTACCCCAGCATTCCTACTTTGAAAAATGACCAGAAAATTTTAAAATGCATCGTTTTCTCCTAATAGATAGATATTGAACCGTCTGTCCGTGATTCGGTACCGCCAATCAGAGCACCATCCTCGCCACGGATGATGACCTGCCCCCGTCCGAAACTGTTCGGTTCGAGATTGACACTGACTTTATGACCCCGTCTGGCAAGTGCCCGGGCATGATCGGCATCGAAGCGATCCTCGACGTCGATGTCCATGCCGGATTTGAACTGCCATCTCGGCGCATCCAGTGCACTTTGCGGGTTCATGCCATAGTCGATCAGATTCATGGCGACCTGCAGATGTCCTTGAGGCTGCATGAAGGCACCCATGACACCGAATGGACCGACTGGCCTGCCTGCTTTTGTGATGAAGCCCGGGATAATGGTATGGAATGGCTTTTTGCCACCCCCCACATAATTGGCATGGGTCTCATCCATCGAGAAGTTGTGCCCCCTATTGTGCAGGGCAAGGCCGGTCTTCGGAATGACGACGCCGGAGCCGAATCCCATATAGTTGCTCTGGATGTAGGACACCATATTGCCTTCACTGTCCGCTGTTGCCAAATATACCGTGCCACCCTGTGGCAGATCACCGTGTGTTCTCAGTTCTGCCTGTTCAGTGATTTCACTGCGCCGCTGTTCCAGATATTTTTCATCCAGCAGATCGGCTGTTTCCACTTTCATATGTGCGGGATCTGCGACATGGGTCGTCGTATCGGCAAATGCCTGTTTGATTGCTTCTATCTGATGGTGATACGTCTTTTCGTCCAGTGTTTCGAATGCATCATCTTTCAGCATACCGAGTGCCATCAACGCTGTCACACCCTGACCGTTCGGCGGAATTTCATGAATTTCATGTCCTTTATAGCTCATACTGATCGGATCCACATACTCGACTTCAAAGTTTTTAAGATCCTCATGTGTCAGCAGTCCACCTGTCTCATTGCTGTATTCGACGATGCGGTCGGCAAGCTCCCCTTCGTATACACTTTTGGCATCTGTCTCCGCAATGTCCTCGAGTGTTGCAGCGTGATGCGGCAGCCTCTTTATTTCACCAGCAGTTGCTGTGCCGAAAATATTGAGCCATGGCTTGATCTCTTCAAATTGCTCAACCTGCTGGCTGTAGTTCTGGTAGGCAGCCTGCCAGTATTTTGCAACGACCGGTGTAATGGCAAACCCTTCACGTGCTGCCCGGATTGCTGGTGCAAGCACTTCCTTCAATGTCAGGTTCCCAAAGTCATCGATCAGACTTGCCCATGCTTTCGGAACCCCGGGTACATTGACAGGCAGCCAGCCGAACTTCGGCATCTCATTGAATCCTTTTTTCCTGATTTCTTCCATGCTCAGTTTTTCCGGGGAACGCCCGCTGGCATTCATGCCGTGCAGTTTGCCGTTCATCCAGGCGATCATGAAGGCATCTCCGCCGATACCATTGCTTGTCGGTTCCACAACAGTCAGGGTGGCTGCTGTTGCAATGGCTGCATCCATGGCATTGCCGCCCTGCTTCATCACCTCGATGCCTGCATCGGTGGCGATTGGATGTGTTGTGGCCACCATCCCATTTTTTGCGTAGACACTGAAACGTCGATTGAGATACGGGTAACTGTAATGATTCATATGTACTCTCCTTTTTGAATATTCAATCATGAATTTATGTAAATTAAGTCCCGCCATTTCAGCAGGACTCTATAAACTTATCTGCCACAGCATTTCTTATACTTTTTGCCGCTGCCACAAGGACATGGATCATTCCTGCCCACCTTGACCTCATTTACGACTGTCTGTGTTTTCAGTTCAGACTCCTTATGACCGCGGTATTTGAAGTGCCGTGTATTTTCCACAATACCGGCAATGGTATCGAAAAATTCGCGCTGGTCATCGACTGTGCTGAATTCCACATTCAATGTCATCAGGTATTTGACGATTTCATCCCGCTTCGACCCCTGCATGATCATCTGAAGAAGAGATATATATACACTGTGGTGCTTGCCGGCGGGTACATCGATATTCTCTTCGACCCATTCCTTCAGCTCCCTGTGATATTTTGATTCATCAATGTAGTTCGGGTCGCTGAATTTGATGAACTTCGCAAATTCCGGCTCATAATAGGGACGGTCGCCCTGGAGCCTGCGAACCATTTCGTACTGGTTGTAGTTCATGTCATCGATGACAATCTGTCTGTTGTCCTGATCGATGGAAATATCATAGGGTGAGCCCTCGAGAAATTCAACGAGCGCTTCCGGGCTCATCTCCATGCTGTAATACTTCTTGAACAGATGGATCAGCTGTTCAAAGCTGACGATACCATATAGATGGAGGGCTGCGCGGATGAGGTTGAGCTTACGCTGGATGACAAGCCGCGCTTCACGTTCCTCATCGCTGTCCACTGTGCTGAATAGTTCAGGTACACCTTCAGCAACGAAAAAATCGTCTTCCTGCTCAGGATCCTCAAAGGCATAACCCATGATATAGAGGCCGAAAAGGTCCTCGAGGTTGTACCTCGCCGCCGGTTCCATGGAAGACTTTTCCCATGTCTCAAAAGAACGTTCATCGATATATTTGTAGGCATATGCTGCCGTCTGTGAAGTATGCTGCTGCTCGACGATTGCATCGATCAGTTCATTTTTCTTATATTTGGAAAAGTTCTTGATCGAAATTGTACGTGCCAGACGTTTAAGATCGGCCATATTATAATCTTTCAGGTAGGTTTTTGCATTTTCCATATTAGAAAACTCCTCGCTCATGATTCTATCCTTCATTTTACCACATCAGTACGGTCATTGATAAATAATCAGAAGATGGCCAGGGCAATGTAGATGACGCTTGAGACCGTCACTGAACTGAGCAGTGTACTCATCATGACAATTTCGGCTGCATACTCCGGATCATCACTGTACTCCTGGGCGATGATGGAGCTGTTCACCCCAGCCGGCATGGCAGATGCAATCAGGATGACCTGTGCTACGACACCTTCCATATTGAAGAGCATGAGCATGACGAGCGCCAGGGCCGGACCGATGACGAGCCGTGCCAGGGCACCGACAAATGCACTCCACCTGAGACGTTTGAACTTTATACCCGCAATCTGCGCCCCGAGAATGAACAGTACAAGCCCGATCATGGCATTTCTGATGTATTCGAGTGCCGTTTCAATCGGAGCGGGTACCGGCAGATGGAAGTAGTTGAAAATGAGGCCGAGCGCCAGTCCATAGAAAATGGGCATTCTGAAGTATGAAAGGAGCGCCTTTGTTCTTCCCACATTCTTTGCACTGAGTGAAAAGATGCCGTAGGAGAAGGCGAACATGTTCTGGAATACCACAAGCATCACCTGGATGCTCATGGCATACGGATCGCTCCTGAATACAAGATCGTTCACCGGCACCCCATAATTCCCGGCATTATAGAACAGGTTGGCATTGGTGAACAGCACGGTTCTGTCTTTTCCAATGTTCATGAACCTTGCAATGAGCCGGCACAGGATGAAGGACAGGAAGGCATACAGTATGAGAAACAGCATGACATTGAGCAGCAGCGAGAAATCTATGGAGGATTCGTAGAGGCTCATGAAAATGAAGGCTGGCATGACGTAATGGATGGAAAGCTTTGCAAGCGTCGAGCGGTCGAGTCGGAGCTTCAACTGGATGACATAGCCCGTGGCCACAATGATCCCGATGGGCAGGATGATGCTGTTGAAGATAAATATGAATTCATTCATTTTGTGTCATCCTTCTATAGCATGATAATGTATACGAATACGATCGATCCGAGTACGATGAAGAACAGCGGGACGCGCAGCAGTGCGAGTATGACTGCAAAAAACCCGCCGAGCATGCCATGTATGGGATGCTCGACTGCATTGAGAATGCCGGGGAAGATCAGTACACCGAGCGCTGCATAAGGGATATAGTTCAGATATGTAACACACCACTCAGGCAGCATCAGACGATCTACAATAAAGGCCGGAATGATCCGTGGTATGATGGTGACAGCACAGAGTGCGGTAATAAGCAGAATCAATTGTATACCTCCGATCGCTCGAGAATCAGGCCAAGCAGTGCAGCAAGCAGTATGGCCGCAATGATGGCAATGCCTGATGGAAACGAGGGGATGATGCTCAGTATGTAGTGGAGAATCATTCCGAATACCGCAACAATGCCATATTTGTAATGCACTCTGACCGCTGGGACCAGCAGTGCGATGAACAGTGCATAGAGTGCGATGCCACTGGCGACGATCCAGCCATCACTCATCCATTCACCGGCAAGATATCCGACCGCAGAGAATACGACCCAGAACAGGTAGGCGATGATGAATGTTGCAAAGTAGTTCAGGAATGTACGCTGCTCCCTGGTACTGTTTGCAGTCACTGCGAATGATTCATCCGTCACATAGGACGAGAGGACCAGCCGTTTCAGGAATGATTCATGCTTGAGGTCATAGTTGACCTTGAATGCCATGACAAAATGTCTTGAATTGAGTACGAACACAGCAATGACGATGGCCAGTGCACTGCTTGATGCAAGCATCTGCAGAACAAGAAACTGGCTCGCACCGCCGTATATCATTAGACTCATCAGTACTGTATCCAGCAGCGACATGAGCGGTTCTGCACTGATGCCGAATGCGATCGCAACAGGGAGATAGCCCATTCCGATGGTAATGCCGTCCATGATGGATTTTTTCAAAGCTGTCTGTGCCACGGTATCCCCCCATGATAGAATAATAGAAACATTTTAACACATCTGCACTGGACGCGCAGTGCCTTAAAAAAGATAAATTGGAGTGAGAAGCAGAATGAAAGCATTAGCATTGGACATGGATGGCACCATCCTCGATCATAGCGGGAACTTTCCCGAGAGCCTGGTGGAGACACTGATTGAATTGAAAAGCCGGGGTTTTCTTATTTTTTTCGCAACCGGACGGACACCTCACGAAATCACCAGCATCACCCCAGCTGGATGCCCCCTCGATGGTTATGTCGCAGCCAGCGGCATGGGCATCTACATCGATGGCAGGCTCGTTGAATCCGCATCTTTTGAACCGGACTTCGTAAAGAGGATGGTTGAAGAGGCCAGAAGCAAGGAGATATACTATGAAATCCATACGCTCGAGCACTCCAGCCGGACACTGCTGCAGGATCGGACATACATATTTGAAGACCTCAGCGAAGAACAGCCCGAGACCATGATGAATGCCGAATATACTTATGCTAAAGATACACTTGAAAGTACTACGCAATGGGTGGTGGATCTGTCTTTCGAACACGTTGTGAAGATGTTCTTCTTCAGTACCAATATGAATAAGATCAGAAACTGGTACGACTATCTTGAGAACCACCAGGACAGTACAATATATGCACTCTACACGACAAGCCGGCATAATGCAGAAATCATGCTGAACGGCCGTGACAAGGCAAACGGCATGGAAGTTCTGCTCGATCACTACGACATCAGTTTTCGAGACGTGCATGCCATCGGCGATTCGATGAATGATCTCCCTCTGTTCGAGAAGGCCGGCCGTTCCACAGCAATGAAGAATGCCCCTCACGCCATCAAGGAGAAAGCCGATGACATCACTGCGTCAACATGCGATGAGAATGGACTTGAACGCTACCTTAGAAAGGAATATCTGAAATAAAGCCCTATTTCACTTTGAGGTACCAGACGTGACCCTCCATCAGCTCATCGGAGACGATTTCATGACCCCCGTCCGTCAGTTTGACATCCGCCGTCGCCCCTTTTTGTTCAAGCTGCTGTTTCAGCTGATAGGCCTCTCCGGCTGTCGCCACCATATCACGTGCGCCTGCTGTCAGCAGTATCTTTTTGCCGAGCAGATCTGCTTTTCGGGACACCTCCCCTTTATAAGCCGGATGCATCAGCATCGCACCGGCAACCGGGACTGGATGGTTGAACAGCAGATGGGCAGCCATGTTGGCACCGTTCGAATAGCCGATATAGATCGCTTTTTCAAGATCCAGTCCATATTCGGCCGCAAGTTCATCCAGCAGCCCGACAATCTTCTCACCTTCAGCTCTCAGGCTCTCTTCATCATGCCCTCTGCCCTGACGCTTGAAAAATCGGACCTGTCCACCATCCTCGGCATCGCCGCGTAACGCCAGTATATTCGCTGATCCATCGACCATTGTGGCAACTTCAAGCAGATCCGTCTCCCTGCCGCCGCTGCCATGAAAAAGTATCAGCGTATTTTGTTTATCCTTTTTCGCTTTTATAAATAGATGTTTCACTGTCACGTCCTCCTTTATTAGAGTTTACCCTATTACTATAATATACTTGAAGCAATAGACACAGAAGGAGCGATATCCATGACAGTAAAAGGCATCCACCATGTTTCTTCCATCACTAAAGAAATCCTCGACAACCATGAATTCTATACGAACACTCTCGGTCTGAGACTTGTGAAGAAGACAGTGAACCAGGACGATACAAGCATGTATCACCTCTTTTATGCCGACTACAATGGCACACCGGGCGCTGACATCACATTTTTTGAAATTGTGAATGCACCGCAATACCAGTCAGGCACCAACAGCATATCAAGAACCTATTTCAGGGTGCCGACGAGGGAGGCACTCGAATTTTTCAAAGCACGCTTCGCCTCGGAGGGTGTCTATCACGAAGGCATCATCGAACAGTTCGGCAGGACCACCATGAAATTCGAGGACAATGAAAAGCAGCGGCTTGCTTTGGTTGTCGAACAGAGTGATGAACATACGACACCGAATGACCACCCGGACATACCAAAGATGCATGCCATCACTTCCATCGGTGCAGTCGAAGTGACCGTACAGTATATCAAACCGATGGTCCAGTTCCTCGAACTGCTTGGGGGCAAGGTGGAAGATGGTTTTGACGATGACGCCACTGAAGCGGTAGTCGATGTCGGCAACGGCAGTGTCTACGTCATCGAACAGCGCAACAGCCAACTGGAAAAGGAAGGCTATGGCAGTGTCCACCATTTCTCCCTGCGTGTCGATGATGATGAGGCCCTGCTTGAAATGAAGCAGAAGATCGACCAGGAAAACTGGCGAAACTCAGGAATCGTCAACCGCCATTATTTCAAGGCATTATAT
Source organism: Salinicoccus hispanicus (assembly GCF_009831115.1). Lineage (GTDB taxonomy): Bacteria > Bacillota > Bacilli > Staphylococcales > Salinicoccaceae > Salinicoccus > Salinicoccus hispanicus. The sequence goes on from NZ_WUUK01000003.1 coordinate 74,394, forward strand.
ATCACCACTGTCGGCAACATTACAGTCGAAATCTCCACAGACGGCCCCGGCTTCGATGTCGATGAGCCTATCGAAGCATTGGGTAAGAACCTCTCCCTGCCTCCAAAGTTCGAAGACCAGCGTGACTTCATTGAGAGCTATCTGATTCCGATCAGCTGAAAAGGAAGGTGAATCTCATGAAATATGATGAAAAAGAGATTACAGCATTTTTCCATACACTCGACCGAAGCAGATTCATGGATCGGTATAAGGAAGAAGCGGACATTGATATGCCCTTCCCTATTGGCCATGGACAGACGATCTCCCAGCCCTCGCTCGTGCTGGAAATGACACTCCGCCTTGATCTTGAACCGGGTCATCGCGTGCTGGAAATTGGAACCGGATCCGGCTTCCAGACTGCCCTTCTGGCAAAATTTGCGGATAGTGTGCATACAGTCGAAAGAATCCGGGCACTTCATGACAGTGCCAAAGAAAAATTGGATGCAGAAGGATTTTCGAACATCCATTTCCATCATGGGGACGGTAATCTCGGTTGGGAGGCAAACGCGCCCTATGACCGGATCATGGTGACTGCCGCCGCCAAAGAAATCCCCTCAATCCTCATCCAGCAGCTGGCACCGGGCGGGAAGATGGTCATCCCCGTCGGTGATACTTTCGCCCAGGAACTCAAGCTGGTCGAAAAGGATATGCATGGCCAGATTCATACCGCATTCATCGAGCATGTAAGATTCGTCGACCTCAAGGGGGACAAGGCGTAGCGCGTCCTTGTGGAAATTGGATAAAAAATAGAGACCTCATCCATATTGCATGGATGAGGTCTGTTTATGACAATCAATCATTTCGGTGCGGAGACGGTCTCTTCCTTCACCGCTTCAAGCTCACGGGCGAGGAACTTTGCAAGTTCCAGCATGCCGAACTGACCCGCTTCCGCTTCCGCATCACTGTTATAGTTTGTGTTCGTATTGATATCATAAGTATAGAGATTTCCTGCTTCATCCTGGATGAATTCGATGCCCGCGACGTTGATGTCATTGCTTTTCAGAACCTTCTTATAGCTTTCAAGAACAGGATGGTCGAAATCCTGCACGATGCTGAACTTCGGCCTGTCCGAGGGCTCACTGTCTGCTGGACAGAACAGGTCCTCGATCGAGCATGCATCCGCTGGACATAGTTCAAATCCTTCAGACGTATCGACACGGACGGCATAGACGAATTCACCCCCGACAAATTCACAGCGTGTAATGAAGGACTCAGGAGACTTGATGTAGTCCTGGAGCAGCGTCACCCCATCGACCGGTTCTTCGAATGCCTCGCTCTCGACATATCTTTCGAGTGCATCAATAGAATCGAACAACTGGACACCGAGACCCTTTCCGGCACGGTTGTGCTTTGTAATGAAGGATTGTCCTTCAAACTGCTCTGCCGCTTTGATAACCTGATCCTTACCGACTGCAGCAATGGTTTTCGGTGTTTTTACGCCATGCTTCTCAAGCTCCAGATACTGTAGCACCTTGCTCACTTCAAGCTGAAGTGCCCGGCTGCCGTTGATGACTGTACGGCCATGGTGCTCAAGCCACGCAAGTACAGCATTGGCCAGTTCAGGTGCATAGCGGTTGCCCCTTGTATGGGAAGAGGCACTCATCCTGTTATAGTAGATGCCTTCAGGCGGTGCTGCTGTCAGATCAACCATACCTTCAGACAGCTGCCAATCTTCATAGGGCAGCCCCAGTTCATCGAGACGTTTGAAGAGATGCTCTGTCCATTCCGGGTTTTCATGCAGTACATATATTTTTGTCATGATCATTCCTCCTTTATTTACTTCCCACTGCGCGCAGCGCTTCCACTTTCGGCATCACCTGTTTTGAGAACCGTTCCAGTTCCTCCAGCTGCGGAGAGGACTGAAGCAGAAGCAGATCCACCCCGGCCGCCTCGAACGCGATGATCCTTTCAGCAATCTGATCCGGTGTTCCTACGAGGTTCGGCCGCAGACCCCTGTTGGATACTGAATAGTCCTTCAGCTCTATTTCCTGCTCCAGCTGGGATTTCGATGTGAAATCCTTGAATCCCGAATAGCCATCCGAATCCTTGACGTCGGTGATGCGTGCAAGTTCGGCTTCCGCTTCCGCCTCAGTATCCCGGCAGATGACATAGGCTGCCATGCCGAATGACTGGAACGGGGGCTTGCCGGCTTCTGCCCTGGCCGCCTTCATACCATCGATCTTCGCTTTTGCCTCTTCTACTGTATGGCCGTGGAGGACGTAGGCATCACAGTGCGACGTGATGATCGCCTTGCCCTTTGCACTTTCTCCACCGGCATACAGCTTCGGATGCGGATGCTGTACCGGTTTTGGCGCGAGTTTTGCATCTTCTATCTGATAGAACTTGCCATCATAGGAGAACGTCTCCTCACGCCACATGCCTTGCATGACCTCAAGAAATTCTTCCGTCCTTGCATAACGCTCATCATGTGCAGTGAATTCTGCGCCATACTGGCTTGCTTCGCCTGCCCACCATCCGGAAACGACGTTCAGAGTGAAGCGTCCATTTGAAATATGATCGATATTCGCCGCCATTTTCGCCGTCACTGCAGGGTTGTGGAACACAGGCCGCACAGCAGTCATGATTTCGATTTTTTCGGTCACTGCGGCAAGTGCTGCAGCCGTCGACCAGGCCTCAAGTGAATCCGCTGACGTGCCCTTAATGTCATTCAGGTACAATTCCGCAATGAGTGTGACATCATATCCCCACTGTTCTGCAGACTGTGCAACCTTTTTTACATACTCATATGTCGGCGGCATAGATTCATTCTCTACATTTCTCAGCCATCCGCCGAAAATCGGCATCCAGAATCCATACTTCATCCATATCATTCCCTTCAACTGCCATAAAAATAGAAGCTCTTTCCGGATAAGAAAAGAGCTTCCTGCAACATTCATCTCTTCTCATCTTCCAGGTGGACACCCGATGGAATTGGCACAGTATTCAAAGAACCCGCTGCCGAAGCGTCATCGGGCCATCTCCCTCAGCTTCTCTGGATAAGAATATAATTCATATTAAATTACTAGGTTAATGGATATGATAAAGCAGAAATAATTATCTGTCAATAGATCGGATCGTGCAATTCCATTCGATCAACTCCGGTAGTAATACACGACGAGCTGCGTCCTATCCCGGAGTTCAAGTTTGTTGAGCATCTGAGAAATATAGTTCCTGACCGTTCCCTCACTCAGGAAAAGCCGTTCCGAAATCTCCCTGTTGCTGAGCCCTTCTGCAACAAGCTCCAGTATTTCACATTCCCTCTTTGACAATGCCTCCAGCGCCTTGAAATGGGACCGCGTCGACATGCTTTTTACAATATCACTGTCGAATACCATATTGCCGGATGCCACTGCCTGGATGGCTGGCAGAATCCCCTTGAAATTGTCCTTCAGCAAGTATCCTTTGCAGCCGATCTTCAGCGCTTCGTGGATATACACATCGTCTTTGAATGTCGTAATCAGGAGGATGTTGGCATCCTTCCACTGTTCAAGTATGGTCCGACTTGCTTCAAGTCCGGTGACACCACCCATTCTGATGTCCGTCATAAGCAGATCCGGCTGGTGTCTGCGATACAGTTCAACCGCTTCTTCTCCACTGCTGCCCGTGGCGGCAACGGTATAGCCGGAACCTTCAAGAATGGTTGTGAGTGCGCTGACCACCAGTGCATCGTCATCGACTACGACTATGTTCATCTGTCTTCCCCTTCCTTATATAGCGTGATATGGACGGTAAAGCCGTCATCATGGAATGTGTTGAACAAACCGTTGTATTTGCCGACCACCTCCTGCATGGCAAGCAGTCCCATCCCCTTTTTGGCAATGGGACGTTTCGATCCATCATCTTTGACTGATATCGTGATGAAATCCGTCTGTTCCCTGATTGCGATTCTGATCATCTCCGCATCCGAATGCTTTCTGATATTATTCAGGGATTCTTTGACAATGCCCAATATATCCATCTTCAATTCATGATCCAGGGCAGAGGTGACGTCAAAGCGGAACCGTGTCTGGTACCGGCCCATGCCGCTGATGTACTCGGCAATCCTAGCCTCAAGGTCGATGGATGTTTCATACAGCTGGTGGATGCTCGTCCGGATGTCATCCATGCCGTCTTTCAGACGTTCCTGGAGCAGTCCAAGCGACTGCTTTATCTTTTCTTCGTCCTTTATGTACTGTAGGGATTCTATCAGCAGGATGCTTGTACTGAGGGAATGCCCGAGTGCATCGTGCATATCGCGTGCAATACGGTTCCTCTCATTCAGTTCCGCCATATGAACATCTTTTTCATGATTTTTCAGCAGTTCATTGTGCTGGCGCCTGAGCAGCAGGTTATCACTGGTAAGCTGGTCCCGTATTTTCCTGTTCTCCTGTTCATATGTCAGGAGTCTCATTCTCAAGTAGCCCATGTAGATGACGAAGGTCGATATCATCAGCATTACCAGTTCCGGAAAGATGATGTAGGCCGCGAGCGTGAGGAGTGAATAGACGCCATATCGATAGGCGATCACCAGGGTGAGCAGCGGCATATAGAAGATCCAATCTAAACTGATGAAAATGAAAAGCAGATAGACAATCCCCGCAGCAGGTACACTGAAGCGGTGCTCAATGATATCCACGATGAAGAACAGGATGAATGCAACCAGTGCAATCACCAGACTGGACCCATCTATTGTGGCGAAATAATACGCAGTCAAAATGAAATATAGAACCATCTTTTCCATTACATTTATCAGAGTCCCCACCCCACATTCATGACAGATGTCATGTGCTGATATTATTCTGTGCACTGACGCAGATCTTAATAACAGTATAAACTTAAAACAACAATCAATACAGGGGGGCATCACTATGATCAGAATGGAGAATGTCGTTAAGAGATACAATGAACTGATTGCATTGGACCACTTCTCTTTCAGTGCAACAGAAGGTGAGATCATCGGCCTGCTCGGACCGAACGGATGCGGCAAGACCACCGCCATCAACTGCATGCTGTCTCTGCTCACTTTCGATAAGGGTGAAATCGAGATCTTCGGCCAGGAGGTGCATCCGAACAACAATGCAGTCAAAGGCCGGATCGGCATCGTACCCCAGGAACTTGCCATTTTCGAGAAGCTGAATGTCTACGAGAACATCGACTTCTACTGCGGCCTCTATGTTTCCGATAGGAAAGCCCGTAAAGCACTCGTTGAAGAAGCCATCGATTTCGTGGATCTCGCCAAGTACCGCAAGTTTGTTCCGAAGAAGCTGAGCGGTGGATTGAAGCGGCGCCTCAATATTGCCTGCGGCATTGCACATAAACCGTCTCTTCTGTTCATGGATGAGCCGACGGTGGCCGTCGATGCCCAGAGCAGGAACTTCATACTGGAAGGCATACGTAAAATGAAGGCACAGGGAACGACCATCATCTATACGACCCATTATCTGGAAGAGGCGGAGCAGCTGTGCGACCGCATGGTCATCATGGATTCCGGCAGAAATATTGCACAGGGGACCGTTCATGAACTGCAGAATTCAATATCCACCCAGGAACGGATCGAAGTCGGTCTGATCACCGATGACAATACCATCGAAGCTCAGCTTGAGGAACTGCCGCACGTTGTAAAGGTGACAAGGAGAAACGGAAACCATCTGATTCATTTTGAAAAACAGGAAAATAACCTGCCGAACCTGATCAAATTCATCGAATCGAGAAATCTCACCTACACGGAACTTTCAAGCGAACGGTCGACACTGAGTGATATCTTCCTTGAGCTCACGGGCAAGGAGTTGAGGGACTGATGATGATTCTCCGCATGATCAAATACTTGATCATTATCAATTTCAAGGATTTCGGCTACTGGTTCTGGACATTGTGCTACCCGCTTCTGCTGTGCGGACTATTCACAATGTCCACACCGAACATGAGCAGTACGGAGATCGAAGATATAGATGTCGGCATAGAGCCGGGCCACCCTGTAGCAGAAGTGTTTGAGTCCATGGACTTCATCGCGCTTGCCGAACTCTCCGAATCAGAAGCAGTCGAAAGGATGAAGGACGGCGACATGGCCGGCTATATTCATGGAGAAAATGAGCTGCTGGTGACGGAGACAGGCGTCAACCAGACCATCATCGAATCCATTCTCGATGAGATCAAGCATGTCAGCGCATCCGGCATTCCCTACCAGAACTTTGACTATGACCGGGAATACATCATCCCGAACAGCCAGGATGCCCAGCCTGAGACCATTCTTTTCTATGCACTGATCAGTATGATTTCCATCTATGGCATGTTTTCGGCAATAGAATTCATCTCTACGATGCAGCCGAACCTGAGCCTGATGGGAGCAAGGTTCTCAGCCAGTCCATTCAGCAAGTGGAAGTTCCTCTTTTCAAGTGTTGCCAGTTCACTATTGCTGAATATATTTTCAAATACAGTGGTACTCATAGCCATCGCAATCCTCTATCAGATGGCGATCTTCACCGAACTCTGGCCGACTCTCCTGCTGATTTTCACGGCCAACCTGACCGGAATCGGAATCGGCCTGTTCATCGGGCTGATACCGGGCATCAACGCCAATATAAAGACGGTTATCGCAGTCATCCTCATGATCGCCCTGTCGTCCTTGGCAGGTCTCATAGGGCCAATCATCAAAGCGGTAATCAGCGAGAACATGCCATGGTTAAACACTGTAAATCCACTGGCCAGACTGACAGATACGATGTACAGGATCAATTTCCTCGGAAACTATAACGACTACTGGACAACCATCGGTATTCTCGCCTTATACGCGCTACTGTTCTTCGGCGTAACATTTTTCGTACTGAGGAGGAAACAATATGACAGTATTTAAAGCCATACTCCTCCACTTCTGGAAATACAAGTACTTGATACTGATTTTTCTGACTGCCTTCTTCACCTTCGCATTCGGATTTTCACAGAATAGCGGCGGCCAGACTTATGAAAGTGAGCAGCTGGATCTGAAGGTGATCGATCAGAGCCGCAGTGAAATCAGCAGAGGGTTCGTAGACTACCTCTCTGCGGACAATACTGTGGAAGTGATGAACGACAGCACGGAGCTCGACGCCCTTGAAGAAGACATCTTTCTCGGCATTACTGATGGTATCATTCAAATACCGTCCGATCTTGAAGCACGCCTTTCTTCATCATCACCGGCTGTCGAAATAATCAGCGACCAGAGGGGGATGGTCCACCTGCAGCTTGAAAACATAGTGAACCGGTATTTCACCTTCGTGGATGCCGGACGCACAACGTCCGGCACAGTGAATATCGAGGAGATGAACACACTGCTTGCCGATGGTATATCAGTCGAAATGCATGAGTCCGTCGATGTTGCATCACAGAATAACTTCGTCTATATGAGCGCGTTCATCAACTTTGCCGGGTATTGGATCATGCTTTTCCTGCTGATCATTGTCGGTAATGTCATGTCGGAATTCAACACCACAGAGCTCAGGCAACGTATAGATGTTTCACCGATGCAGACAAGAGCTCTGATGCTGCAGATGATTACCGCACAGGCCATCATCGGACTATTCGTTGTGTGTTTCATGTTCTTCGGCGGCATCCTGCTGAGGTCAGATGAGCTGGAAGGTGTGCCACTTGGCAAGATGTTCATTGCCCTCATCCTGATTACATCCTTCACACTGGCAATCCACTATGTGATCGGTGCCATGACGACGAATAAGTTCATCATAAACGGACTCGCCAACTTTCTTGCCATCGGAATGGCCTTCCTGTCCGGCATCATGATTCCGCTTGAGCTCATGGGAGAGGCCGCCCAGAGCATCGCCCAATACCTCCCGCTCTACCACTTCACCCAAATCTATGCGGAACCCGATATTACGTGGGTGGACAGCGGATTCTCGATACTGATTGTCGTCCTCTACACGATCTCCTTTCTGATCATCGGAATGATACTTGAGAACAAGCGCAAAATTGCATCGTAAATAGAGAAAAAAATGCCTATGGAGCATATCTCCATAGGCATTTCCATTATTGTACCGCTTCAGGCAGTTCTATCTCGTCTACATCATTGAAGGAAGTGAATTCAACTTCACCGGAGAGTTCGTATGCACCTTCCGTATCTTCCCCTTGCGCATCATAATTGATCGACTGGATGAGAGAATCCTCTTTGCCGACAGCAATTTCCAAGTCATTCTCTATTTCGGAAGTATCAATATTTCCGAATTCCACTGCAAACAGTTCTTCGAAAGTTTCAAACACTTCGTCGCTCTGCCCCTCGAGCGTATAGATCACCTGATCTCCGCTTTCTTCCGATTCAAGTTCATTCTTGATATCGGCAAATGACAGGATTGCGTTCCTATACGTCACATGATAGAGCTGATCGACGTTGACGGAATCGGATATATCGATCCAATCCGTACCATTATTGTAGAATGTCGTCCCGTCTTTCGAGATTGTGCGGTCCTCACCTTCCGACATCAGGTGAAGGGAAGGTGGTTCTCCATCTTTGAACCGTACCTCTGCCTCAAGTGTTTCAGGCTGACCGCCATCGACTGCAGCAGTAAGATCCAAGGATGCCTCATAGCTTTCGATTGTTTCAGCCTGCTCAAGTATTGCTGACAGTGACGCATCGTCCGTCTCTATCTCTGAGAGTTGCCTGCCCCCGGTCTCCACTGTTGCTGTTTCGGTTGTTTCCACTGCCTCTTCGTCTGATGTCTCCTCTATATCATCCTGCGGCGCATCCTCCTGGCAGCCGGCAAGAATTGCAGTTGCCGTAAGGGTGGCGAGCAGATATTTTGGTACCTTCATATTTCCTTACTCCTTAGAACGCTGATTTTCCATAAATCATATCATGATTTTTTTCAATTCACTAATAATATGCTAGTCGGTTGCACGCCGCCTTGGCGTTTTCCGAGCATTTTTGCGCATCTCTCTGAATCGGCTGAATGTATAGAGACCAAGCCCACCCCATATGAAAATATAGGCGACCGTGTGAATGTGTGTAAAGGCCTCCCCATACATGAAGACACCGATCAGAAGCATGATCGTCGGTGCGAAATATTGCAGAATACCAATCAGTGACAGGCGGATACGCTGCGCACCGAGCGAGAACAGCAGCAGCGGAATTGCCGTGATGACACCTGTACCGATCAGGATCAGGCTGTCCATGTTGACACCGAAACTGCCGACACCACTGCCTTCCAGGAATAGAATATAGATGAGGGCAAACGGCGCCAGCACAAATGTTTCGACAGCAAGTGCAAATACGGCATCCATATTGATGACTTTCTTGATCAGTCCATAGACGCTGAATGACAATGCCAGATAAAGCGAGATCCATGGTGCTGAACCGAGACCGACTGCGAGATATGTAACACCTGCAAAGACGATGATGATTGCAACCCACTGCAGCTTCGAAAAACGTTCACCGAGAACAACGAATCCGATCAGGATACTGATCAGGGGATTGATGTAGTAGCCGAGGCTCGCATCCAGAATATGACCATTATTTACAGCAATGATATACATCAGCCAGTTGGAAGTGATGATGACTGACGCAGCAAAAAGGGCAACGATTTTCTTCTTTTCTTTGAATATGAATTTCAGATCCTTATAGAACAGGTGCATCCTGTTTGTCACAAGGATGAAGACGATCATGAAAATGAATGACCAGAACACCCTATGGGCGATGATTTCATAGGAAGAGATATCTTCGACCTGCTTCCAGTAGATGGGCAGGAACCCCCATATCAGATAGGCTCCAAGCGCAAACAGGATACCTTTTTTATTTTCGCTCAATTGCACACCTCCGTTTTAGACACTACAGCAATTCTACTCCATGCACATGCCATTTAAAATACAAAAGAAGATTGAAACCGAAGTTTCAATCTTCTGAACAGCATTATACTTGCTGCTGCGCCTGGTATTCATGATCCAGATGATTACGGCCTTTGAAATAGTAGGCTGTGATGCTGCCGACCATGAAATACATTACTATGAAATAGGCAATCATCATGAAGATGACCCCGGCGGCCAGCATTACGATGAAGGCCGTCTCTGCAAAATAGCTGCCGAGGAGTGCTGCGCCACCGATAAAAAGGGCGTAGATGATAATCGGAACGATCCATAGGATCAGATTGCTGAATATCAGCCTGAGGATACTCTCTCCACTCCGGAACATTACGTCCCAAGCCATCTGGAACTTTTCCGTTGTCGGTGTCAGTGGTTCATCGATATAGGCCATATAGACCAGAAACATGTAGATTGTCACCAATACATAAGGAATATATGACAGCACGACAAGCAATAGGTTGAGCAGCAGGACTGTAACGATTGTACCGATCTGCCCGCTTGAAAATGGATCTTCCATATTGTTCGCATCAAAAAATGCAAACAGGGGCGCGTTCACCATCATGAAGAGGACCTGCATGATCATACTGACTGCAAACGAAAATATCAAGTAGCCGATAAGCGTCAATAGCCCCAGCTTGATGACCTTGCTGTAGTTGCCCTTGTTGAAAATCTTGAATGCATCCTTGAATCTGAAGCTTTGACCACGGTATGCTGAGGCAAAATAACGCATCACCCCGACGGATAGTGGATAGAAGACAAAAAGCGATGCCAGTATCAAAAGCAGAAAGATTGCGATGGCAGGCAGTACCGCCAGACCGGTATCAATCAGGAAAAATGGTGTAATCATAAGAAGCACAAAAAGTACTGCTGCGACGTAGATCAGGATGAAGACCAGTATGGATGACCAGAACGTTTTCATGTGAAGATCTCTGCCGTTATCCTTATAGGCGCCTTGGTATTGGAACATGGTGTTTCTCCTTTATGTATCATTTTTCTTAATTATACCATGACAGTATTTGTCTTTTAAAACATAACATGTGTTTTGTCACGGTTTGTGTGCCAAACTCGCTTTTTGTTTATATTGTAAGCGTACACGTTACGGGCTATCATTTAGTTACAAACCAATTATTCATAAGGGGGAACTTATATGTCCGAACAAAAGAGTGGCATTTCGCGTAAAGTTCAAGCATTCGGCTCGTTTCTGAGCAGTATGATCATGCCGAACATCGCTGCATTCATCGCCTGGGGTCTTATAACTGCACTATTTATTGAAGCTGGCTGGTTACCAAACGAAGATCTGGCCGGTATGGTCGGTCCGATGATCACTTACCTGCTGCCACTGCTCATCGCCTATACTGGTGGTAAGCTTATCCATGATGTGCGTGGTGGGGTTGTCGGTTCCACTGCTACAATGGGTATCATTACTGCATTCCCTGATTCTCCAATGCTGCTTGGTGCCATGATCATGGGTCCACTCGGTGGTTACCTGATCAAGCAGCTCGACCGTGTACTGGTACCTAGAATCCGCCAGGGACTTGAGATGCTCGTCAACAACTTCTCTGCCGGTATCCTGGCATTCCTGCTTGCACTATTCGGTTTCTATGGTCTTGGTCCAGTCGTATCCTGGTTGACCAACATGCTCGGAAACCTTGTTGATATCGTCGTTGAAGCAGGATTGCTGCCACTGGCGAGCATATTCATCGAGCCTGCCAAAGTCGTCTTCCTGAACAATGCCATCAACCACGGTGTCTTGACGCCGCTTGCGACTGAAGAAGTACAGGAAGCCGGACGTTCCATCCTGTTCACACTGGAATCGAATCCGGGACCAGGATTCGGTATCCTGCTTGCCTACATGGTATTCGGAAAAGGCACAGCACGTGCAACAGCGCCTGGTGCGGCCATCATCCAGTTCGTCGGTGGTATCCATGAGATCTACTTCCCATACATTCTGATGAAACCGATACTTGTTGTTGCAGCCATTCTTGGTGGCGCATCCGGTATCCTGACTTACACTCTGTTCGATTTCGGCCTTTCAGGCCCACCGGCACCAGGCAGTATCATTGCCTACGCTGCCATGACACCAAGAGGAGAGCTGCTCATCATGCTTCTCGGGGTATTTGCAGCTACACTCGTGTCATTCATCGTCGCTTCACTGTTGCTCAAGTTTACAAAACAGCCTGACGACGACATTGCAGGAGCGACACAGAAGATGGAAGCCGCAAAAGGTAAAAAATCAACCGTTGCTGGTACACTGAGCCAGTCGGAAGCAGCAGCTGATGAAACTGCCGCTACAACTTTCGACTACAGCCAAGTTGATAAAATTGTTTTCGCTTGTGACGCTGGAATGGGTTCAAGTGCCATGGGAGCGGGTATGCTTAAGAATAAGTTCAAAAAAGCAGGACTCGACATCGAAGTGACCAACTCTGCAATCAACCAGCTTAAAGGTGATGAAGATATCATCATCACACAAAAAGTACTGACTGAACGTGCAGAAAGCAAAGTGCCGACTGCCAAGCATATTTCGGTCGACAACTTCCTCAATAGTCCGAAATACGAAGAATTGACGGAAGAACTGCAGAAGCACCAATAGTCTGAATGAATCAAAGGAGGTACCATTATGATCAGCTCAAGAGAGAAGAAAATCATCAACGAGCTCATATATCATAGTGGTACCTTTTTACTTATTAAAGAGCTCGCAGACAAACTGGGTGTGTCTTCAAGAACCGTCCACCGCGAGCTGAAGAATGTTACAGAAACGCTGGAACAACTCGATATCCAGATGATCCGCGAATACAAGAAAGGCGTCAAAGTGGAACTTGATACAGATGAAATGGATGCACTTACAGCCTACATCAATGCTCATGCAGATAAAGACCTGAGCAATGAGGAGAAGAAAGTGGCACTCATCTATAACCTTATGCTGAATACCGAAGGCATCAAGAAAAGCGCCCTCGCTGTCGAGCTTGGGGTCAGCGAACACACAGTTGATGAGCTGATCGGACAGATGACCGATACCTTGAGGGCATTCGAACTCGAAATCACCAAGATTCGATCGATCGGCATCCAGCTTGTCGGAGATGAGCTGAACAAACAGAATTTCCTCGCCGATATGATGGTCAATGAACTGAACTCGAACAGTATCTACTCGGTCATCGAGAACAACTTTGTATTCAGTTCACTGGTCAACAACAAGATCATGGGGCTGCTCGAAGCGGATAACATTTTCAAGGTGGAGCGGCTGCTCATGGATGAACTGGATGTCCTGCCCTACCAGCTGACTGAAAATGCCTACCTGAACCTGACACTTCATATTGTGCTGGCAATAGACCGCACCGAGCATTCCAATAATGTATCAGTGAAGCAGTCACTCAAGGAAGAACTGGGAGAAACCCAGGAATTCGAGGTGTCGCTCGCATTGACCAGCAAACTGGAAACCGAGTTTTCCATCACTTTTCCAGAAGAAGAAGTCTATTTCATATGCATGCACCTGAGGGGAAGCCGCAGAAAGTTCCAGTCGGAACGGGATACGGATTCCATCGAATCATCGACTGTCCAGTTCATCAACACTGTCAGCCAGAGGATGGACTACCCTTTCTACGCCTATCCTGAACTCAAGGAAGGGCTGATACTTCATATCGAACCCACACTGCATCGCATGGAGTCCGGCATCATCACCGTCAATCCACTGCTCGACACAATCAAGGAAAAGTACCCCGCCCTGTTCGAAGTCGTCGGTGAGAGCTTCAAGCAGCACTTCGGCACACGCAAGCTCAACGAATCGGAAATCGGATTTCTGATCATTCATTTCGGCGGTATTCTGCATGCCAACCCTAAAATCGAAGTGACGACAGTATGTTCAAGCGGAATCGGCACAAGTCGTATTCTTGCGAACCAGCTGAGGACCAGGTTCAACAACATGTACATTCGGCAGGAGCTTTCCATATCCGAAGTTGCAGATACCGAAATCCATGATAATGAGCTGGTACTCAGTACAGTTCCGCTTGACCTTGAAAACTATATTCTTGTCAGCCCACTGCTTGATGACAGTGATGAAAAGAAGATCATGGAGGCCATCTCACGTCTTGATGCCACCCCACTGCTCAATACGCCTGATAGGGAAAAAGTGATGGTCGAGGTCGACCCCGAACAGGTGATACAGGCGTCTGAACTGTACCTCAACCGGCATTTCATCACAGATGGTAAGCGTGCCGATGCCCTCACCTCCGTCCGCCAGGCACTGTCTTCAGAAACAGATATGCCACAGGACGATATCAGAGAGATTCTCACAATGCTTGAAGAAAGATTCGAAACAACAGGGTTCGTCGTTGGAGAGTCCGGCTTCTCCTATCCCCACATCAGGTCTCCAGTGATCAAAGCGCATCAGATGGTGTTTATTCATAACACAGCGGGTATAGAAGACCGGAACTACAAAGGAGACGCGGTAGCAGTCAATCACCAGATTCTGCTGCTCGTCCCGGAAAAGACACTTGTAGCCGACATGATCAGCGAAATAAGCATCCTGTTTGGAGAACACCACCTGAGTATCGGTCAATTGTTTGAATCGCCAGCTGAAGTGGAAAATATAATTAAAAACTACATTAGGACACTCTATAAATAGAAGGGAAATGATTTTAAATGATACAGAAGGAAAATATTGTACTGAACCAGACAGCAGGCTCAAAAGAGGAAGCAATCAGAAAAGCAGGACAGATTCTTGTCGAACAAGGTGCTGTTGAAGCGGCTTATATCGATTCCATGCTCGAGAGGGAAAAAGTGGTTTCCACATTCATGGGCAATGGTCTTGCCATCCCACATGGTACAGATGAAGGCAAAACTTCCGTCATCAAAAGTGGACTTTCCCTTGTACAAGTACCAGGTGGTGTCGATTTTGACGGAAATGAAGCCAAAGTCGTACTTGGTATTGCAGGTAAGAATAACGAACACCTCGAAATGCTGCAGAAGATTGCCGTTCTATTTTCAGAGGAAGAAAATGCAGAGAAAGTAATCAACGCATCATCTGCCGATGAAATCATCGCACTATTTGAAAACGAGGACCTTTAATATGAAAGCTGTTCATTTTGGAGCCGGCAACATCGGACGCGGTTTCATAGGTAAAGTTCTCCACGATAATGGTTATGAAGTGACTTTTGCAGATGTGAATGCTGAAATTATCGATGCATTGAACAGAGATCACGAATACACGGTTCATATTTCGGAGGAAGATGGCGCATCCTATAGAATCAAGGGCGTGGACGGCATCCACACTGCCAATGACGCAGACCAGTTGGCAGAGGCCATTTCCGAGGCAGATCTCATTACAACAGCAGTCGGCGTCAATATTCTGCCGATCATTGCCAGAACGCTTGCACCTCACCTGGCGAACCGTACGACAGACAGACCATTGAATATCATTGCATGTGAAAATGCAGTACTTGCAACGGATACATTGAAGGCAGCCATCCTTGCCGAAGTCGATGGCGCATCCCTTTCCAACATTGGCTTCCCTAACTCTGCTGTCGACCGTATCGTACCGATTCAGAAGAATGATAATATACTGGATGTAAAAGTGGAACCATTCTATGAATG
The DNA here is from genome assembly GCF_009831115.1 of Salinicoccus hispanicus. GTDB lineage: Bacteria > Bacillota > Bacilli > Staphylococcales > Salinicoccaceae > Salinicoccus > Salinicoccus hispanicus. Next base: position 89,835 of record NZ_WUUK01000003.1, read on the forward strand.
GGTCATCGAAAGCGACAGCTGGGTTGGAGAAGACAAGCTGGATGGTGTCAACTATGTAGAAAATCTCATGCCATATATTGAGAGAAAACTGTTCACTGTCAATACGGGCCATGCAGCCATCGCCTATTATGGCAAGACACTTGGATATACAACCGTATCTGAAGCAATGGATGACGAGAAAGTTGTCGCATACTTGAGACAAGTACTCGGGGAAACGACGCGCTACCTGACCGAGAATTATGATTTCATGGAAGAACAGCAGAAACAGTATATCGAAAAGATCATCGCAAGGTTCAGGAATCCTTACCTGTCGGATGACCTTGATCGTGTCGGTCGTGGTGTTCTGAGGAAGCTCAGCCCAAACGATCGGATCATCAAACCGCTTGTATATTTGCACGAAAACAACATGGACCACGGCGCACTGTCCAAACTCGTAATGTTCGCATTGCAATTTGATAACAGTGATGATCCGGAACAGGTTGAAATGAATGGCAGGATTGAATCAGCAGGAACAGATGGATTCCTTGCCGAACACAGCAAACTTGATAGCAAGCTTATAGAAGAGATCAAATCAAGCATATAACGAAAAGTTGGAACCTAGGTGACAGGTTCCAACTTTTTATTTTACCCATCTTAAAACTTGGCAAACGCAATAATAGAAATACGTGTAACCTCATCTACATACTGCTAACATGGACTGGAAGAGATCATTTTTAGGGGGCTTATCATGAATAGAAAAAAGGAAGACTTACAGAAGAATACAATAGACAATACTAAGAAAGCTAAGATGACGACAAATCAGGGCTTGCCTATCAGTGAAGACGAATTTTCTTTAAAAGCAGGCGAACGCGGTCCAACGCTTATGGAAGACTTTCATTTTCGTGAAAAGATGACCCATTTCGATCATGAGCGTATTCCGGAGCGTGTAGTACATGCCAGAGGATTTGGTGTACACGGTGAATTCCAAGTGTATGAATCTCTTGAAAAATATACAAAAGCAGATTTTCTAAATGACCCAAGCAAGAAGACGCCCGTCTTTGTTAGATTTTCCACGGTCGCGGGAAATAGAGGTTCCATGGACATCCCACGTGATGTACGCGGCTTTTCTACAAAATTCTATACTGATGAGGGCAACTATGATCTTGTCGGCAACAATATGCCGGTATTTTTCATCCAGGACGCCATCAAATTCCCGGATCTGGTCCATGCTGTAAAGCCCGAGCCTCACAATGAAATTCCACAGGCTGCTTCGGCGCACGATACTTTCTGGGATTTCGTCTCACAAAACACAGAAAGTGCCCATATGATCATGTGGTTGATGAGTGACCGTGCCATCCCAAGAAGTTTAAGGATGATGGAAGGCTTCGGCGTCCATACGTTCAGACTCGTCAACAAGGAAGGGAAGAGCCACTTCGTCAAGTTCCACTGGAAGCCGAAACTTGGTGCCCACCAGGTTGTCTGGGATGAAGCTCAGCTGATCAACGGCAAGGATATCGATTTCCACCGTAGAGACTTGTGGGAGAATATCGATAAAGGAAATGCAGTCGAGTTCGAACTCGGATTGCAGGTCATTCCAGAAGAGGACGAGTTCAACATGGACTTCGATGTTCTCGATCCAACTAAAATCTGGCCAGAAGAAGACGTCCCGGTTCAACTCGTCGGTAAGATGACACTGAACCAGAACGTTGATGATTATTTTGCAGAAACGGAGCAGGTTGCTTTCCATCCTGGCCATGTTGTTCCGGGCATCGACTTCTCAAATGATCCATTGTTGCAAGGTCGACTATTCTCGTACACCGACACACAGCTGATTCGTCTCGGTGGTCCAAACTTCCATCAGATTCCGATCAATCGCCCTGTCTGTCCTTTCGCCAACAACCAGAGGGAAGGCTACAATCAGATGAACATCACTAAAGGACAGACTTCCTATCATAAGAATGCCCTGAATGATAATCAGCCGGAACCAGCCAGTCCTGAGGAAGGCGGCTTTGAACACTACAATGAAAAAGTCGAAGGTAGAAAGGTGCGCGCTAGAAGTGAAAGCTTTAAAGACCACTTCAGCCAGGCTAAACTATTCCTGAACTCTATGCAGCAACACGAGAAACAGCATATGTTTGATGCTCTGAGTTTTGAACTGGGTAAATGCAAGAACATGGAGGTCAGAAACAATGTCCTTAGCGAAGTACTCAATAAGATCGATCGTGAAATGACAGAGTACGTCGCTGAGAAGGTCGGTGCAGAGCTGCCTGAGCAGATTGAGGAATCCACTTATGAAAAGAGCTCTCAGGCACTCAGCATGAAGAATACTCCTGCTTCACTTGAAACACGTACCATCGGTGTCATGATTACACCTGATGTCGCAGAAAAAACATTGAAAGAGACAAAAGATAAGTTCGAAAAACACGGCATTGATGTCAGTTTCATTTCCGATAAGATACAGAGCGTAGGAGATGTGAGAGTTGAAGAGACCTTCGATACCGTTCACTCAGTCCTATTTGACGCTGTTGTTGTGCTAAAAGGCAAGGAGCCACTCCAGCCGGAAGCAATCGAAAATCTCGCCATCGCCTTCAAGCATAAGAAGGCCATCGGCTATGGTGTCGATGAAGGAAATATTTCTGAGGTACTTCCATTTCCAATGGATGCGAAAGGTGTCACGAACATCGAAAAGAACGTCGATCAGTTCCTACAAGATGTCAAAGGACACCGTATATGGGACAGATAGTCAGTTGAACAGGAGGCGCCCTTTGTGGCGTCTCTTTTTTATTCCATGCAAGTTTACATAAGTGTCACATATTATCTTTTGACCAGGGTCTCCTCTCGTGCTAAACTATGGTATATTTCATTTAGTTGAGCATGCTCAACAATTAAGCGGGGCTGTAGTACATGAAAAGAAAAAATGATATTGTCCATAATCTGAGGGACATATACGGTTATGGATATACACGAGTATTCAACGACGTGACCGACTCTGTTGCACGCCTGCATATTTCCAAAACCCAGATGGATATCATCCAGTACATCTACCTGAATGGACATGCGACGCCTTCCGCCCTGGCACTCGAACTGAACGTTCAGAGAAGTGCCGTTACTCATACTGTAAAAAAACTTGAGCGTAAAAAACTTGTCACCGTCAGGCAGAACGAGCTGACACAGGATAAGCGTTCCAAGCTGATTTTTATGACTAAGGAAGCTGAAACATTGCTTGAGGAGTTCATGGATAATATTCTCAGTAAGATCAGAGCGGATGTTTCCAATCTGACGACAGATGAAGAAAAAAAGCTCTACGAAGCAACACTCACAATTTTGAAGTATATACCTGGAGGTACCCAAGATGAAACACATTCTTAAATTCAAATGGCCGGTTACCGTATTGATGCTCATCTTTACTGTAACGACCTTTCTGCTTTCCCCCAACCTGACCCAACTGTCGACAGAAAAAGGGGATATACAGCTATCCGACGAATCTCCAAGTGAACAGGCACGACAGTTCCTTGAGGAATACGGTCAGGATAAGGAAACGATGTCTCTCGTTCTGGAATTTGACGGCGAAGTCAGTTCACATGAGTCGGGCATTGTCTCCTATATTGAAGAGATTCGATCTCTTGATGAAGTGAATAATGTCATCAATCCTTTTACTTATGAAGAATCCGTTCAGAGCAACTTCATCAATAATGAGAATGGCGTCATCATGATTCCGATGGACTATGTTGGTCCTTTGAACGACATCAGCAGCGTTGCGGATTCAATTGAAGAAATGAATACGACTGAAGCCGATACTTCCATGACTTCGAATGAACTGATTCAGAGTACAGTCGAACAGGATGCCATGGAAGGCATACAGTCCACTGAGATATTTACAGTCATCATCGTTGTCGGCGTGCTTCTGCTCATGTTCCGTTCCATTGTGACACCATTTGTACCTGTAGTGGTTGTCGGTGTTGCCTATCTGCTCGGACAGTCATTTGTCGGATGGTTTGTACAGTGGTTCGGTTTCCCGATATCACCACAGACACAAAGTTTTTTGATTGTCATTCTGTTCGGTATCGGTACCGATTACTGTATTCTGCTGCTCAATCGTTTCAAGGAGGAGCTCGAACATCATGAAAAGTATGATGCCATCATCCGCACCTTCTCCACTGCCGGAAAAACAGTATTCATCAGTGGCCTATCCGGTGCCATCGTATTCGGTGTACTCTACTTTGCCAATTTTGAAATATACCGTTCAGCAGTCGGTGTAGCACTCGGTGTCATCTTCCTGCTTCTGGCAATTTTCACACTGCTGCCGATATTGATGTACCTGCTCGGCAGATATATCTTCTGGCCGAACATCAAGAAAACGGAGTTCAAGGAAAGCAGACTCTGGACACCACTCGGCATATTGTCATTGAAATATCCGACACGCATCATCTTCTCCATCTTCGCAATACTTATTGCGATTGCTCTATTCTACAATGATGAAGTGAACTTTGATTCCATCGAAGAGCTGGATGACGGCTACTCGACTGTGCATGCCACCAATGTCGTCAGTGAAAACTTTGACGAAGGACAGCTCTTCCCGGTGGAAGTCATCCTGTCCAATGGTGGGGATCTATTGAACCAGGAGAGCCTGTCGAGGCTTGATGCAGTGGCTTCCACAGTATCCAACCTTGAAGGCGTAAAAGAAGTGCAGACCCTGACACGTCCTGCGGGTGAAGCAATTGAAGATTTCAATGTACGTAACCAGCTGGAGCAGACAAATGAGGGCATTGCAGACATGCAGGATGGTCTATCGGAAATATCTGCTGGTCTGACTGATGCAAGTGACAGCCTTGCTGATACAGGCACATCGGGTGGCGATCTGTCCGAGCTGGAGTCAGGCATTGACGAAATCAATGGCAATATCGGCCAGATCACCGAATATATGACACAGACCGGTGATGCTGAAGGTGCTGCCGAGCAGCTCTCGCAAGTACAGGAAGGTCTAACAACACTATCCGGTGAAGTTTCTGCTGCCAGTACAGAGATGAATGAACAGCAGGCAGCGGCAAACGAACAGCTTACAGAGCTCAGTGACGGGCTTGCCGAATCGGCTGCAGGTATAGATGAGATCCAGGACGGTCTTGAAGAAGTAACCAGCCTGCTTGACGGCATCAGCAATAATGAGGCGGTCGACCAGACCGGCATCCATGTACCGGAGTCATATATAGATAATGAAGAAATTCAGGATGCCATCGACCAGTATGCATTCGGCGACAGCAATGAAGCGCTCACCATGAATGTCATTCTCGCCGTTGATCCATACAGTCATGAAGCCATGTCCACCTTGAATGATATTGAAACAACTGTGGAAGATGAGATCCATCGTCTTGGACGTGATGATACAAATGCCTACTTCTCCGGTGTCACGAGCATGAACCGTGACCTGAATCAGATCTCAAATGACGACTACAACCGGGTTGTGACGATATTCATATTGACACTGTTCGTAGTACTGGCCATCATCTTCAGATCCCTTATCCTGCCGATCTCAATGATCAGTTCAATTTTCATCACCTATTTCGCATCCGTAACCATTACACAATGGCTGCTCGGATTCTTCGGCTACGGTGAACTGAACTGGGCGGTACCATTCTTCAGTCTGATCATATTCGCAGCACTCGGCATCGACTACTCGATATTCATCATCGACCGGTTCCGTGAAGAATTGACAGGACGCAGCATCCGGGATGCAATCGAACAGTCCATCAGACGGATGGGGGGCGTCGTCATTACGGCAGTCATCATTCTGTCCGGTACATTTGCGGCTCTGCTTCCATCCGGGATGATCATACTGATCCAGGTTGCAAGCATCATCATCTTCGCCCTTCTCTTCTACGCATTCATCGTACTGCCACTACTTGTACCTGCGTTTGTCATCACATTCGGACGCGGCAACTGGTGGCCATTCAGAATGCCGGGTGGCAGAGCACGTGAAGAAAAGTTTAAAGACAAGGAATAACGGGTAGATATATATAGTTAAGAAGAATCGAGGAGTGAAAAAATGCCTTCACAAAAAAGTTCCGGTATTGCAGCTGTCCTGAGTGCCCTGGTCAATGGACTTGGACAGATATATAACGGTCAGATTCTGAAAGGAATCATCATCATCCTTATCCAGGTGATAAATGGTGCATTGACAATTGTACTCATTGGTTATGTATTCCTGCCTATTGTATGGATCTACGCTGTTATTGATGCCTATCGCAGTGCTGAAAAGATAAACGCTAGAAATTACCGTAGATATGGCAGATGAAAGTAGGCTTTCGAGCCTGCTTTTTATTTTATGGAAGTTAATAAATATGGTATAATTTCACTGAAGGGTGTGAATAAATATGGAAATAATTGGTCTTCTAGCTGGTCTTGCCATCGTAGGCATACTGCTGGTCATCTTCTTTTCACTGATCGGCCTCGTCAAATGGCTGTTGCAAGGGTACTTCCTTTTCCGCGTGGCTGAGAAAAAGAATCTTGATATTCCGCTGCTTGGATTTGTTCCTTTCGGCACGTTCTATCTTGGCGGTCAGATGTTCGATGGACACGTGCTGGATCGTGGGAAATTCAATCCTAAAACGATCGGCCTCACGTTTGCCATCGTTGGTCTTGTCGTATATGTGATGGGACTTTCCATTGGTGACATTGCCATCTCCTACGTTCTTATGGAATCCATCGCGTTCCTTGGTATTTTCAAAGCCTATACGAAAAACTTTGGTACTGCTGCCCTGCTTGCCGTGCTCAACATGATCACTGTAGGTATAGCATCCATCATCATCCTCTTCCTCTACAACCGTAAACTGGAAGAAGATGCAATGGGTATTGTTGATGAGAGCGACATAGGCGAAGAACAGTATAAAAGCATATAACGTAAAATAGATCCTGGACACTGTCCAGGATCTATTTTTATTCCAACGGTATTTCAAGCAGTCTATCGTCATTCTTGGAAATGCTGCTTCCGTCAGTGTTGCCACATACCGAGAGGATAACAATCAGCAATGGCAAGACCGCTTTTCTCATATCATCCCTTCTTTCCCGGGCTTACTCTGCGTTCACAATTGCCTGGTACAGTATTTCAGTACCATTCTGCATGGCCGAATGCTCAAATGACATGTCCGGATGGTGCAATCCAGGTTCGAGATCGCATCCGATACCAATCATTGCCCCTTTCAGCTTCGGCAGTTTGACAGTATAGTAGTGGAAATCATCGCCGCCACTCGTCACAATCGGTTCCAGGCACTTCTCTTCTCCAAGTACATCCACAATGGATTTACGCAGTACTTCAATCGCATCGGGATGGCTTTCACTTGCCACGATTCCGGAAAACTCCATATCTTCGATTTTGACGTCGTAGAATTCCTCAATGTATTTGAGGATATTGAAGACCCGCTCTTTCAGCTTGTCCATCTGCTCATTTGTTTGCGCGCGCATATCAATGCCGCATTCCGCCACACCAGGGATGATGTTCAACGACTTGCCACCGGCGAGAAACTTCGTCATCTTGACTGAAGAGGGAATGACTGGATTGATGTGTATCTTGGACAGCATATTGACGATATCCGCACCGACCTCAATCGCATTGTGGTTCAGGTGCGGCCTGGCACCATGCGCATCATCACCGACAATCCTGAACTTCAGAGAACCCGCCGAACCGTGCTCGATGCTTGGCGTAGCGAAACCGTTCGTCGCCTCCTCGATCGGTCTCAGATGGATGCCGAAGAAGTAGTCCAGATCATCTATCACCCCTTCATCGACAACAGAAAGTGCCCCAGTCCCCACTTCTTCAGCAGGCTGGAAAATGAAACGTACACCCTTCCTCTCAAGTGCCGGATCATCTTTTATTTTCAGCATTGTGCCGATGACCATTGCAGTATGTGCATCATGGCCACAGGAGTGATTCGCCTGCTTGATGCCGTTCACTTCCTGGTAGAGTGCATCTATATCCGCTCTGATGCCGATGATTTTGTTCCCCTCTTCAAAACTGCCGACATCGCAATAGAGTCCTGTCGTGTTATTGAACTTTACCGGAGCAAAACCCGCTTTTTTCAAATAGTTGTATATGTACTCGGTCGTCTCCGTCTCCTCATAGCTCAGTTCCGGATGTGCATGCATATGTTCAAATACTTCCTGAATATTCTCTTTCAGCAAAATAAAACTCCTTTCATACAAGTTATTGAATAATAATTCACTCTCTACTATAATATATTTAATTGCTTGAAAATTCAAATAGGAGGTATTTTATGACAGACAAAAACGAATCGACTGAAGAAAGTAATGTTAAGACCGAGAAAAAGAAAGGATTCCGCATGCCGGATGCCTATGCCATCCTTTTCGTCTTCCTTGTTCTTGCAGCCATTGCGACATACATAATCCCAGCAGGTACTTTCGAAACCGAAGAGTCCTCTGAAGGCATCGATGTCATCATACCCGGCACATTCAGTGTCATCGACTCCAATCCGGCGGGATTCCTCGACATCTTCAGTGCCATAGTCGAAGGGCTTATCAGCACTTCGAACCTCATATTCCTTGTTCTGATCATCGGTGGTGCGTTTGCAGTCATCGAAAGAACGGGTGCCATCGATGCACTGGTCACTAAAATCATACGAATTACGGAAAATAAGGAATGGCTGCTCATCGCACTTGTCATGGTCGTCTTTTCCATATTCGGTACACTCGGCATTGTCGTCAATGCGGTCATCGCTTTCATCCCGCTTGGCATCATCCTTGCCCGCTCCATGAAAATGGATGCCATCATAGGGATATCCATCATCTATCTTGGCGCCTATGTCGGCTTTGGTGTGGCGGTCCTTGACCCGTTGACCATCGGTTTTGCGCAGCAGATTGCTGAAATACCACTCTTCTCCGGCGCACCGGAACGTACCGTGATGTACATTATTACACTGATCGTAACCATGGCCTATGTCATCTGGTACGCGAATCGCATCAAGAAGGATCCAAGCCGTGGCATATTGAAAGAGAATCCTTTCCCGAAAGTGCCTTCAGAAGGTCAGGATCTTGGTCAGCAGGACATGAAGTTGAAGCATATTCTCGTCCTGCTTGCTCTGGCAGGCGGAATCGGGGCCTATGTCACTGGTGTATTCATCGCCGACTGGAGCCTCGGTGAAATGTCTGCCGTCTTCCTTGTCATCATGGTGGCGGCAGCAATCATCGGCAGAATCCACGTCAACGATATGGTCTCCACCTTCATCGAGGGCGCCAACACAGTACTTTATGGTGCACTCATCATCGGGATGGCCCGTTCAATTGTCGTCATCCTTGAACAGGGAATGGTGCTCGATAGTGTGGTCAACTTCATGGCCGTTGTCATGGAACCTTTCTCCAGTACAAGTGGCGCCATCATCATGTTCCTGGCCAATGGACTGTTCAACCTGATCGTCACTTCAGGCAGTGGCCAGGCGGCGATCGTCATGCCGATCATGGCACCCCTCGCAGATATCATGGATTTCCCGCGTCAGGTGGCTGTGCAGGCCTATACCATGGGTGACGGTTTCACCAACATCATTACACCATTATCCGGTGTCCTGATGGCGAACCTCGCCATTGCAGGCGTGCCGTACACGAAATGGGTCAAATTCGCCCTGCCGCTTGTGCTTATATGGTATGTCCTCGGCATTATCTATATAATTGTCCTTGTAGCCATCAACTGGGGCCCAGTATAGGAGGAGAAATGAATGAAGATTACAGAAATCAGACTGCATCAGCTGATGATGAAGATGAGAACACCTTTCACCACAAGCTTCGGCACACAGCAGGATCGTTTCATTACAATCGTTGAAGCTGTTGATGATACCGGTCGATCCGGTTTCGGAGAATGTGTGTCCGGGGAAGACCCCCTCTACTCCGAGGAGTTCATGGATGCATCCATCATTGCGATGAAGAAGTATTTTGCTCCAATAGTAATCCAGAATGAAATCGATCATCCGGATAAGGTCTGGGAACTTTTCAAACCTTTTAAAAGAAACAACATGGCAAAATCCGCAATTGAAGGTGCCGTGTGGGATCTCTACGCCAAGCAGAACGATATGACACTTGCTGAAGCAATCGGCGGGAAGAAACAGCAGGTGGAAGTCGGTATTTCACTCGGTCTTGAAGACACTGACGAACTGCTTCTCGAAAAAGTCCAGGAGAAGGTCGACGAAGGCTATAAACGCATCAAAGTCAAGATCAAGCCCGGCCGCGATGTCGATATGATCCGCAAGATCAGAGAACGCTTCGGCGACATCCCGCTCATGGCTGATGCCAATTCCGCCTATACACTGGATGATGTCGAGACTTTGAAAGCACTCGACGCATTCGACCTGATGATGATCGAGCAGCCCCTCGCTGCCGGTGACCTCATCGACCATGCCAAGTTGCAGAAGGAAATCAGCACACCGGTGTGCCTCGATGAAAGCATCGATTCCTATGAGTCTGCTCTCGGTGCCATTGAACTTGGCAGTTGTGAGATCATCAATGTGAAGGTCGGACGTGTCGGCGGCATTACACAATCCAGGAAAATTCATGATCTCGCCGAAAAGCACGACATACCTCTATGGTGTGGTGGCATGCTCGAAGCCGGTGTCGGTCGTCTGCATAACATCGCCATCACGACCCTCGGTAATTTCACATTGCCTGGTGATACCGCATCATCGAGCAGATACTGGTATGAAGACATCATCACCCCTGAAGTCGTTGCAGAAGATGGCCTGGTCACAGTCAGTAGTGCACCCGGCATCGGTGCCGATGTCGATTTCGCGAAAATGCAGCAGTATCTGAAGAAGACAGATGTGATCACAGGAGCAGATGCTCCGGACATGATCTTCTATGACTGATCATGAACAGAAGACCCGGAGTGGCCAATTGGCCATTCCGGGTCTTCTTGAATCTATAGGGTGCATCAGGCATCCAGCGCGGTACGGATGCCGAACAGGATCAGTACGACACCGGCTCCTTTGGCAAGCCAGTTCTGGAAAGCTCTGCTTTTGAGCCATTTCTTCATGACATTGACAAGTTCGACGACAATCAGAAACCATAGGGATGAAATGCCGATCAGCAGGCAGGCAAGAATGACCAGCTGCTGGTTCTCTCCGATATTGCCACCGACTGTCATGAATTGCGGCATGATGGTGATATAGAGCAGCAGCACTTTCGGGTTGAGGATATTGCTGATCAGTCCCTGCCTAAAAGCCTCGCCCATCTGTCCTTTTGTCTTTTGCGCCTTGTGCTTCAGATCATCCACAGAGACCAGCTGACCTGCTGTAAAGCTTCTGATGCCGATATAGATCAGATAGGCCGCACCGATATATTTTATAGTGCTGAACAGAAGAATCGAATTCGCAATGACGACAGCGAGACCGATGACTGCGATGAATGTCCAGAACAGATGTCCGAGGATGATGCCGAGAATCGTCACCCTGCCTGCATTGCTGTCGACGTTCAGCGTATTCTTCATGATGATCATCGAATCGGCGCCCGGCATCATCGCAAGAACGATGACGACTGCAATATATGCTGGCAGATTATCCATTACTCCGCCCCCTCTGTCCTTTTTAGTTCCATGACGACAATCTCCGGACGATTGAATACGCGGAACGGGAAGCGGCTGTTGCCAAGACCCCGGCTGACGACCATGCTGGTACCATCTTTGCCATACACCCCTTCAGTATACTGCGGGAGTACACCCTGATGTGGTGCATAAAGTCCTTTGACGATCGGGAGACGGATCTGTCCGCCATGTGCATGACCGGTGAACACGAGGTCGATCGGGAAACGGGTATACATATCGAACAGTTCCGGACGGTGAGACAGCACAATCGTAAAGCGGTCAGACCTGTTCTCAAGCCGATGTTCAAGATCCTGCCTGAAATCAGCCGTCACCTGATGATCTCCATCCGTGCCATAGAACCAGAGATCTTCCATACCGATCAATCTGATATATTCATGACCGATATTCAGACGTTCATTGCTTTTGCTGATATTTTTCATACCGGATGCATCGATCGCCTGCTCGAGCTTATCAAATTTCCTATAATGGGCTTCATGGTTGCCCGTCACATAGTAGGTCGGCAGGATGTCCACAAGCTGTGTGACCAATCCCATCGACCGCTTGAAATTCGGCGTACGGCGGTCGATTACATCACCTGTGACAAATATGACGTCCCCATCGATTTTCTTTATTTCACGAATCAGTTTGGCAGAACGAAAGCCGAACCAGGCATTATGGAAATCAGAGACCTGGATGATCTTATAACCATCAAAAGCTTCAGGGACTCGTACGGATTCATGCGTATGGTAGGTGGTGGTAATATCCTTGTCCTGCTTATAGAGAAAGCGTGCCAGCGCAATGGAAAAGCCTAATGCAATCTGGGAAATCTTCATGTGGCTACCTCGATTTTTCTTTCCATTATAGAGCAAATCAGCACGCCTTGAAACTCATATTCTATTTTTCGTCATCTACATATTTTCCGTGTGACGGTTTTGCCACTTCATCAAAATTTTCGGCAAGCATATTCAGACCTTCACGCAGTTCATCATTCTGCAGTGCCTTGCCATGACCGAATACTGCTGTTTTCGGTTCGATGGATGCCAATTTTTCCACCGATGCTTTTGCCGCTTCCCAGTCGTTTGTGAAATAGACTGGCGGACCGTGTATCTCCTTCTTCTGAGTCATTGTCTTATACAATGAATCCTGCTGCACAGTGACGAATGCATCGCCAACAATCAGTGTACCATCAGAGGCACGATAGAATGAAACATGCCCCTCGGAATGCCCAGGTGTATGAATCCATTCGAATTCAGGCAAATACGGTACTGTACCATCTGCCGGCAGCGGATGTACATTTTCAGCCAGGTCAATCGGTTCTTTCGGATAGATTGATGACATTTTGGCCATCATACCGCCTTCAACCGTTGGATCAGGGTCTGGATAAGGCGTCTTTCCTGTAAGATAGGGAAGCTCAAGCTTATGAGCATAGACCGGCACGTCCCAATGTTCGATCAGTTCAATGATCGAACCGACATGGTCGAAATGCCCATGTGTCAGAATGATGGCCTGTGGCCGCGACCCCTGCCCGAAGCGCTCCTCCACCACTTTGATGATTGCATCTGCCGAATTGGTCAGTCCGGCATCAACCAGTACAAAATCCTGTCCTTCCGGATGTCCAACCATATGCAGATTGACGATCTTGTTCGTATAGGTGCAGAGGTCCGGAAGCACCTCCCTCACATTGCCGCTTTCAGTCGAATAGGTCGGTAAATTTTTGTAGTCACTGCCATATTCCATCCTGCTCATCATAATCCCCCTTGAAATTTAATATATAGCATTCATTTACCCAAGGTTATGGCACTCTATTCCAAAAATAGAAGACTGTCCTCACTTTGAAGACGATCCATCCAGACGAGGTGCCTTCTGATTACATCGAACAGAATGTCGGTCAGACTGACGAATTCGATGGCGAGAATAAGTTTATGCATATGGTAGAATAAAAATGAGGTGATCGATATGGATAGAATCAAGCTCGGAGACTCAGAACTGGAAGCTTCAAGAATAGTCCTCGGCTGTATGCGCATTTCGGAAATGGAAACGAATGCACTGGCCAGGCATATCAGCACGGCAATCGATTGTGGCATCAACCTGTTCGACCATGCAGATATCTATGGCCGTGGGGAATGCGAACGAAAGTTCGGCAGACTGCTCACTACCGAACTGAACAGGGAGGACATCCTGATCCAGAGTAAATGCGGCATCCGTCAAGGAAGTGGAAAGGATATCCAGTACTATGATCTATCAAAGTCATATATTATTGATGCCGTTGATGGCATACTGGAGAGGCTCAGTACGGAGTACCTGGATCTGCTCATGCTGCATAGACCCGATGCACTGATGGAGCCGGAAGAAATTTCAGAAGCATTCGATACACTTTATGATGCTGGAAAGGTCAGACACTTCGGGCTCAGCAACTTCAATGCCACCCAGTTCGATTTTGTCCAGAAATACGTGGGACGCAAGCTCATCACCAATCAGGTGCAGTTCGGACCTGCTGCTTCCCATATGGTCAACAGTGGCATACAGGCGAACACGCCTTTTGATGGGGCTGCAGACAGAGATGGTGGGCTGCTCGAGAAGTCTCGTCTGGATAACGTGACATTGCAGGCATGGTCCCCTTTCCATTACGGCTACTTTGAAGGTATCATCATGGATGACCCGAAATTCGAAGCCCTCAACGAAGTACTCGACGATATCGGCAGGTCCCATGGTATTACGAAGAATGCTGTGGCTGTCGCCTGGATACTGAGACACCCTGCCACCATGCAGACGATTGTCGGTACAACAGACACATCAAGACTTGAAGACATTGCCAAAGCCGGGAATGTCAGGCTGAATCGGGAAGAATGGTACCGTATATACAGTGCAGCCGGTAATATGGTACCTTGATGACACCAGCTTCATGTCACCAATAAAGCCCCCATCAATTGATGGGGGCTTTAAAAATAGATATGATCCTTACCGGATGCAAGTCTACTACTCTTTGTCTGCCGGATACAGGATGTTTGCACTTTCTCTTGCCTTTTCGAATGTTTCCATTACATTTATGGAATGATCCAGCCATCCGGATGCCGATTGATAATCATCATTATCATAAATTTCCTTGAAATCTTCAACTTCAGATACCATATTGTTTTCGTGCTGTCCGAGGTCGATCTTTTCATCATGCCCGTCAGTGCGAATTTCGATGGAATTGATGATATTCGCCGAGCCGTTGACTTTGATATACCCCTGGTCACCTTGGATCAGAATGCTGTTTTCACTTTCCGTATCTTTGGATCCTATACATGTTGCGATGCTTCCTTCATATTCCATCACACACACGCCAGATGTATCGATGCCATTTTCAAATTTATTCGGGAAGTAGGAAACATCTTCAGGTCTGCCCAGCAGTCCGATGACGAAATGAAGATTATAGATGTTAAGGTCCGCCAGTGCACCACCCGAATATTCCAGGTTAAAGACGTTGGGCACTTCTCCGTCTTTCAGTGCATCATATCGGCTCGAATACTGGGAATAGTTCGCCTGGATCACTTTAAGGTCTCCTACTCTGTGCAGATGCTGCTTCAGCACTTTGTAGTGGGGAAGATGGATCCCGGTAACAGCCTCGAACAGAAAAAGACCCTTCTCCCTGCTTAATTCAATCAGTGCCTGCAGTTCCCGTTTATTGGAAGTGAATGGTTTTTCACAGATGACATGCTTCCCATGCTCGAGCGCCTGTCTGGCATACTTGTAGTGCAGATTGTTCGGTGAAGCAATGTAGACAGTATCGTACTGGTCATCAGCAAGCATTTCTTCTACATCAGTAAAGTAGTTGCCGATCCCATGTCCTTCTGCAAAAAGTTTTGCACGTGTTTTCGTGCGTGAATGCACGCCATGGATTTCAACACCTTCAACCTGTTTCGTCGCTTCTATGAACCGGTCTACTATGAAACCAGTGCCTATTGTTGAAATAATCATTGAATCATTCCTTTTCCTGATGTTTTCCTATAGTCTAACATATAAAAATGACGTACATCCGTATGGATGTACGCCTATCTATTGACTTTTCTCTTTTATTATATCGACCTTACGGATCATCTGATCTTCCATGACCATCACTTCGAACTTCAGACCGTCATATCGAAGCGTATCCCCTTCAATAGGAAAATCTTTGAATTCCTTCAGCAGGAATCCTGACAGTGTATCTTCCTCCTGTGGAATATCCGTATCGAATATCGAATTCAGTCGATGAAGTGTAATCTTGCCATCACAGACAATTTGGGTTTCCGTAATGGATTCCACGAGTGCATCGTTCCTGAGGTCCGTTTCATCCTCGATTTCAAAACCAAGCATGGCTTCTATAATATCTTCATGGGTCAGGATGCCTTCCGTACCACCGAACTCATCGATGACGACTGCAAGATGTCGCCGCTCTTTGGTCATCTTGCGCAGGACGTATTCGACCGGCTGGAATTCATGAATGATCAATGGATCCAAGTCGCAGAAGTCCATCAGATTCTTGGATGGATCGACCGACCACTGCAGCAGGTATTTCGAATGGAATACACCGATGATGTCATCCATGTCTTCAGCATATACAGGATAGCGTGTATACATGTGCTTGATGACATGGTCACGCGCTTCCTCATATGTTGCTGTAGAGGAGATGACCTCCATCTCGGTTCTTGGTGTCGTCAAAACGTCCTTTACATTCAGGTTACGGAACTCCAGCACGCCTTTGATCCTGTAGGATTCATCTTTCGCCAGCATCCCTTCGGAATCTGCAATATCAACAATCGTCCGCAGTTCATCTTTGGAAACCGATGATGCACCTTCAAGTTCTCCTTTTGAAAGTACTCTGGCAATCGCATCCGTCAGCCAATTGAGCACAACCGTAATCGGCTTGAAAATAACCACAAAAAAGGTGATTACAGGTGCGACTGCCATGGCGATGGGTTCTGGAAAAGTTGCAGCCACCGATTTCGGAATGACCTCTGCGAAAACGATGATGACAATAGTAAGTGCAGCAGAGGCGATTGCGACATTTATACCATAATCAAGTGCCATTGTCGTTACAAGCGTAGGTAAAAGGATGTTCGCTATATTGTTACCGATAAGTATTGTGGTAATAAATACACTCGGTCTCGAAACCAGTCTCAGGAGACGTTTTGCAGAAGCATCCCCTTTATTCGCCCTGGACTGTAATTTCATTTTATTGACTGCTGTCAGGGCTGTTTCACTACCTGAAAAGAACAGTGAAACGAACAGCAGTATAATGATCGCAATGATCAATTTTTATCCTCCTCGAATATCTCTCTGATTATCTTAATATGATTTTGCACAGATTCTTTTCATTTTACCATTTTTCGTTGTGAATGTGTACTTATTTGCCATATTGCCTATAGAAAAATACCTGCTCCATTGAGAGCAGGCAGAATTCCTGTTTAAATCTTCACATCATAACCCTGATCTTCTATAGCTTCTTTCATGGTCGATTCGTCCACTTTCGATTTATCATATTCCACATCCACTTTATTCTCGTCAAGATTGACATTGGCAGAACTGACACCTCCGAGTCCCGATAGTGCACCTTCGACGGCACTTCTGCAATGTTCACAAGTCATACCTTCCACCATGATTGTTTTCTGAGCCATGCAAAATCCCCCTTGTCCAGCATCTATAATTTACCTCTGTATGTGTATTCATTTGCTGCATCTCTCGTACCCGCCCCGGACATGAGATACTCCACAGTCCGAATAAGGCTCCGGCTAGAGAAATCGGAAGTTGTTTATTTTCACCTTGTCATTCGGCACTGCCGGGATATCGTTGAACTCAAAGCTGAAATCCTGATCCGGCACATCATATGCAAGATGATTGACGAGAAAGTCGAGTGTTTCCCGCATCATGACAATCGTTACAAATTCTCCGGCACATCGGTGTCCGAAGTCGTAACTCCCTCCGCCCTGCGGAATGAAGTTGAACGGTGTCTGCTGCCAGCCTTTAAAGCGTTCCGGCATGAATATATCAGGATCCACCCAGTCCGAAGGGTGGCGGTTCGTACCATATAGATCAAGCAGCGTCAGCGTTCCCGCTTCGAAAGAATATCCTTGCCACTCGAAATCGGCATCCGTCCTTGCAGCTGCAAAAGGAAAGAATGGATAATATCTGCGCACTTCCTGGATGAACCATTCAAGTTCGATATCATCGGCACCTTTCAGCTTGTGCTTTTCTTCAGGGAACTCATGCAGTGCAAGACCGATCATTGCCACCCATACACTCACAGCGTTCATCGGGCGTATGAGGTTCAGAATTTCAACTGCTACAGTCTTTTTATCCAGCAGATTGCCTTTTTCATCCCGATGCCAGGAAAAGGTGTAGAGTGCTTTCCCCTGATCCACTTCAATCCGGCCTTCCCTGACGTCTTCTACAAGACCCTCAATCCAGTCGTTGACCTTCGACCGGGAGCGGCGGCCTTTCCAGTGCTGGATACCCAGTGCAGCCGGCGACTCGTACAGATCGGAAATCCGGGATGCCAGCGTTTCCTTCTCGGGATCTTCAAGCGGCACACCCGTCCACTTGCAAGCAACTTGAAGGAAGACCACTTTGGCAGCTTCATACAAGGACACGGTCTCAAGACTTCCTGCTTCTTTAAAATATAATTGCCAATACTGAGGCACGAGCATTCCAATCTCATCCATGGCCTCGTCATCCATCAGGGACATGAACATGCCCTTTCTGTTGTAGTGCGCCTCTTCATCCAGTGTCTGGACACCACCTTCACCAAACAGTGTCTTCTCCACTCTGGCAGGTGCAGCATCCCGCCGTCTGAAGCGTGTATCATCATAGAAAAGCTCCGCCGCTTCGCTGCCTGTCAGGCATATCGCCTTCTCTCCCATGATTCTCGTTTCAAATACATCGGTATTCAATGCTTCACGCCTGTTCATTATGAAGCCATATCCCTCTTTAAGTACATTCAGTGTTCGATCGAGTCCTTCATCCCTAGGCATATCCTGTGCCACCATATCTCCTCCCATGAATGCGTTTCCGGTACTCTTCTCTTCCCCTTCTCGCAAGCTTTAAGCATATGAATCAGTATAAGAAAACAGACCTATGGATCAGGTCTGCTTCTTATCATCTTTTGGTCTGAGCACAAAAAAGTTCGTCACTGCAAAAAATATTCCTGCAAGTATGCCGAGCAGCCAGTTATCGAAGCCGACTCCAATCAGTACTAGAAAAAATACCCCTATGGTCAGAGCGATGGCTATACGCATATATCTTCACCTTCCAAATCTGAAACACCCTACAATGCACTGATTATACTTTTTATCATCCTCATGATGAGTCCGAATGAACTCAGGAACATTTCGAATAGAAAGCTGTACCAGGCGTCGTGCTTATGGAGCGGTGTCTCGTTCTTTTCATTTTCTTTTGCCATGGATATCCTCACCCACCTGCATCATTCTAATGGTCCTCACAAAGAATCACAAGGATCTACTGGTGCTTTTCAAGAAATTCGAGCATGGTCTTGTAAACTTTGATCTCGTTCTTTTTCTTTGAAAATCCATGACCTTCATCATCCAGGACAAGGTAGTCGATCTCCCTGCCTGCACCTCTCAACTCCTCGACAATCTGGTCCGATTCCTCCTTGACGACCCTCGGGTCTTTTGCTCCCTGAATGACCAGCATCGGTTTTGCCATCGTATCCAGGTAGGTGATCGGCGAATCTTTTTCAAACCTTTCCTTATCCTTCTGAGGATCCCCGATCCACCGTTCCATGATCGGCTTCCAGTGATCCGGTACGGAGTTATAGAAGGTGAAGAGGTTGGAGACACCGAATATATCGACGACTGCCTTGAAGTATTCCGGATGTCGGCCGTGCAGCAGCAGTGCCATATAGCCGCCATAGCTGCCACCGACAAGGAAGAGTTTTTCAGGAGACGAGATGCCGTTATCAAACAGCCATTCAATAGCCGACACATTATCGAGACGTGGACCATGGCCCCAATCCTGCTCGACAAGCTTTACAAATGAAGACCCGTAGCCCGTGCTGCCTCGGAAATTCGGACAGAATATATTATAGCCGCGGTTCAGGAACATCTGGAACATCGCCCGGTAGAACTTGCGCTCTGCCGCCTGCGGTCCGCCGTGTGGCCAGAATATCGTATAGCCATTACTGTTCTCTTCCTTCGCACGGAACAGCAGTGCCTCGATCTGCAGTTCATCATAGGAAGTGTACTTTATGGTTTCAGGCTCCACCATATCATCGGACGTCACACCAAGTACGCGGTTCTTGGTCAGTGGTGTCCATTCCTCCTGGCTGAATTTCCAGATGTTGAACGGTTCTGCTGCACTGCCACCAAGTACATAGAGGTTTCCACTCTTTGCTGCAGCAAGCTGTCTGATGGAGTCGAACGGCAATGAGATTTCATCAGACAGATCATGATTGAGGTCATAATAGTAGAGCTTATCCACAACCCCCTTCTCTGTTGTGAGATAGAGCATGTTTGTATCCCGGTTGAACTGGAGGTCCGTCAACGACTCATAGCCGAAGTCCATGACTTTTGAAAACTCTTTATTCTCCAGATTGTATTTTGCCAGATAGTTATACTCACTCTCGTAGTCCGTGCTGAACCAGATTTCGTCATCCTTTACGAAGGTCAGGCCGCCGACCGTATGCACAACATCCGGATCCGGTGTAATAAAGTCGACGCCCGACGGCGTCTTGACGAAGCCGAGAATATAAGTGTTGGCCAGCAACTGGAGGTGCGCTGTATTCTTTTCATCGATCGATACATCAGCCAGGTAGGTCGGTC
This sequence comes from Salinicoccus hispanicus, assembly GCF_009831115.1. Classification (GTDB taxonomy): domain Bacteria; phylum Bacillota; class Bacilli; order Staphylococcales; family Salinicoccaceae; genus Salinicoccus; species Salinicoccus hispanicus. The sequence continues at coordinate 110,178 of NZ_WUUK01000003.1, forward strand.
CCCGCTCTCCTTCATGCAGCGTCCGCTCTTCACCCGTCTCGATATCGAACACCAGGGTGTTCAGGAAACTCTCATTCCCTTTTGAAGTCATGTAGTACACTTTTGTGCCATCCTGGGACAGCTTGGCAAAGAAGTACTTCTCATCCGCTTCGCCGGTGATCAGCGGCTTCGGCACACCACCTTCCGGCCCCGTTGCATAGATCTGGTAGTTCTCATCCCCATCGTGATCATATCCAGCCAGAACATAGCGGCTCTTCGGATCATATTTTATAAAGTTCGTGCTCTCATCCTTCTGCGCAAAAAGGTATGGATATGTATCTGCAGTATCCATAGCCCAGATATTCACTTTGCCATTCAGGTTGGTGCTGAACAGGATCTTTTTTTCATCCGGACTCACAGTAAAATTGTTGATATTATAGGATGTAAAGAATTGTTCGACCGTCGGTTTTGGAAATTCAATCATTGTACAGACCCCTTTTTATTTAAGTATATGCTTTCCACCATTGTAGTCGAAAATCATTTTTGTGACAATTCAGAAATATAAAAGTGGTGATTTTGTCTGTTTTGTTACCTCTCCATCGCAGACGCTACCAAGGCGAGTTAACCTCCTATCTCGCCATCGTAGACGCTACCAAGGTGAATTAACCTCCTACCTCTCCATCGCAGACGCTACCAAGGCGAGTTAACCTCCTATCTCGCCATTGCAGACACTGCGAAGGTGAGTTAACCTCCTATCTCTCCATCGCAGACGCTACCAAGGCGAGTTAACCTCCTATCTCTCCATCGTAGACGCTACCAAGGTGAATTAACCTCCTACCTCTCCATCGCAGACGCTACCAAGGTGAGTTAACCTCCTATCTCGCCATCGCAGACGCTGCGAAGGCAAATTAGAAACCGAGCTCCACATTCACTCTCCACAAACAAAAAACAGCATGCACATAATGTGCATGCTGTTCCTGGTGTTACTTGATATTGATGACGACATCATCATTGCTTACTTTGCCAAATTCTCTGGCTGCAATTTCTGTACCGGCTGGTCCAGTGATGATGATCGGTGTGATGTCGCTCTTCGCGTTCTTTCTGATATGGTCGAGGTCGACTTCCATCAGTACATCACCTTTTTTGATCTTGTCTCCGCTCGCAACTTTCAGGTCGAAGCCTTCACCTTTCAGGTTGACTGTATCGAGTCCGAAGTGGATGAGGAGTTCCAGTCCGCCTTCATTGACGAGACCGAGTGCGTGCTTGGTCGGGAAGTCAGTGACGATTTCCCCGTCGAATGGTGCTCTGACTGTACCGCTTGATGGTTTGATTGCAATGCCATCACCCATCATTTTCTCACTGAAGACCTGATCCGGCACTTCGGAAAGATCGACTGCTTCGCCTTCGATCGGTGAATAGACATCTTTATTTTCATCGGACATCATCTGTGAGTCCTTGGCTGCTTCCATATCATCGTCTGTGGATTCCGTCACTGTTGTTTCAGCTGGTGAAGAAATTTCTCCGTCGATGATGCGCTGCATGTCATTTCTGATCTGGTCGGATTTCGGTCCGAAGATTGCCTGCATATTATTGCCGACTTTCATGACACCTGAAGCACCAAGTGCTTTCAGTCCCGGCTCATCAACAGCAGCAGTATCCGCAACTTCTACACGCAGACGTGTGATACATGCATCGAGATGCTTGATGTTCTCTTCTCCACCCATTGCAGCAAGTACATTGAATGGCAGCTCCTGCGCTGTAGAGACTGTTGTTTCTGACGTTTCATCTTCTCTGCCTGGTGTTTTGAGGTTGAGTGCCTGGATGAGTACACGGAAGATGACATAGTAGATGACCGCATATGCAGCACCCACAACAAGTACCCACCACCATTCGGTACGGTTCTGAAGAATACCGAAGAGGAAGAAGTCGATGAAGCCACCTGAGAATGTGTAGCCCAGATTCAAGTCAAGCAGGTACAGGATGAGGAAGCTGAGTCCATCCAGTACTGCGTGAATGACATAAAGGATTGGAGCAACAAAAAGGAATGCGAATTCGAGTGGTTCTGTGATCCCTGTCAGGAAACTTGTCAATGCTGCTGAGAGCATGATACCCGCAACATACTTCTTACGTTCAGGACGTGCTGTATGGTACATGGCCAGTGCGGCTGCCGGCAGACCGAACATCATGACCGGGAATTCACCCTGCATGAAGTTACCTGCTGTCAGTTCAACACCATCACGCAGCTGTGCGAAGAAGATGTTCAAGTCTCCACGTACAATTTCTCCTGCTGCATTCGTGTATGTTCCGAATTCGAACCAGAATGGTGCGTGGAAAATATGGTGCAGTCCGAATGGGATAAGTAGTCGTTTGATCATACCGAAAGCAAATACACCAATTGCTGTATTTTCTTCCATGAGCCAGAGTGATACTTCGTTCATTGCACTCTGGATCGGTGGCCAGACGATGAACATTGCCAGACCGATGATGAATGCCAGTGCTGCCGTCACAATCGGCACGAAACGTTTTCCGGCAAAGAAACCGAGGAAGTCCGGCAGATTGATATTGTAGAATTTGTTGTAGGCCCAGGCAGCGAGTATACCGATGATGATACCACCGAATACACCTGTCTGGATTGTTGGAATTCCGAGTACACTTGCAAAGGCCGGATCATCTGAAGCCATCTCCGGCGTCACGCCTGCAATCTGTCCCATTGTAACGTTCATGATCATGTAGCCGACGAATGCTGCAATCGCTGCAACACCGTCACCTTTGGCAAGGCCGACTGCTACACCTAATGCAAAGAGTAAGGCCAGGTTATCGAATACAACCGAGCCCGCGGCCTGAAGCATGTCGGATAGGGCAACAATCCAACCGGCTTCCAAAAACGGCAGCCATTCAACCATTGCTTCGGTCTGCAGTGCAGCACCGATACCGAGCATCAGACCGGCAGCCGGCAAGATTGCAACGGGTAGCATCAGGGCTTTACCAATACGCTGAAGCTGTCCAAAAAGCTTTCTGAACATAATATTTTTCCTCCCAATACTATATTTTTTATGAAGAAGACACAGAAAAAGGACACGAGAATACAGAGAATAGTTAAATAAACCATTCCTGTAGACTCATGCCCTTTCGGTAACACGTCTATTTAGAATAATGTCTGAAATGCTGTATATGCATGGTAAGATAAACGACTTCCGAGTCATACACCTTACGCTGCAGTTTATTCTGTATCATCTTCATAATTTTTACAGCTATATTATAACACACCGGATATTGCGCTTTCAACAGCAAATCGAACTGTTCCTGCGAAGGTACGCTTTCACCATTCATCACCCGCTGTACACAGAAGCTGATATGCCGTACAAACCGGTCATACTGGATGGATGACTGGTCGATGGTCGTATCGAGTCCGTATTCGATGATGACGATCGCCTGGTGGACGACTTCCGACAGGACATTCATATCATGAATGGACCGGTTGTATATGGATGAGTGCACATGGAGCGCAATAAAGCCCACTTCCGCTTCCGGCAGGTGGATTCCATATTTTTTGTTGAACATCTCAACGACTGCTTCCGCGATTCTGAATTCCTTCGGATAGAGTGCTTTCGTCTCATTGACGAAAGGATTGGTGATTTCTATGCCCTCCTCCTGCCGCTTCATTGCGAAAAGCAGATGGTCCGTCAGCGACAGCAGAATCCTGTTGTTGATATTTTCGGTCGTCATCTCATCAATCAGTTCGATCGCTTCCAGCGTGGACTGGAAAAGCCGTTCGTCCGCCATGGTCAGAAGGGTCTGATACCTGCTTGTATCCTGCTGGCCTTCAAGCTTGTACACTTTATCCGCCTCTTGAATATCCAGCACATCCCCATCCTTCTTGCCGAATCCGATACCTCGGCCGATCAGCACGACTTCCTCAAATTCATCCTTACCGATTACTACGTTATTATTCAGTGCTTTCTCAATCGTTACCAAAGGGTCTCCCACTTTCATCATCTGCTCATTCAAATATATATAACGCAGACGATAAGTGCAAGGTGTACATTTCCAATAAAAAAAGCCGGGATTGCCGGCTTGGAGTATATTACCCACGAGTCGTGAAGTTGACGAGCGAGCGGATTGCAGTTTCAATGCTTTTCTCGGAAAAGATGACTTCAGGGCTGTGGAGGGAATACGTGCTTTTCTCCTCGTCCCTGATCTGTGTACCGATACGGAATGCTGCACCGACGTAATCCTGCATATAGAAGGCGAAGTCCTCGGAACCCATGGAAGGCTCCTTCAGTTCATGGAATTTCACATCATCACCACTGCTGATGAAGTCGTTGACGAGCGCTTTGTTATTGATGACAGGTGGACAGTAGCGGCTGTATTCTATATCACAGTCGGCATCCGACATCTTCATCAGATCATCCGTATACTCCTCGAGCATATGCTTCGCCATTTCAATCGATTTTTCCGAGAAGCTGCGGATACTACCGCCAAAATGAAGTTCATCCGGAATGACGTTATTCTTCTCTCCGGCATGAATCTGACCGACGGTAATGACAACAGGTGTCGCCGGATCATTGAATCTTGAAGCAATTCCCTGGATGAACTGGATGATGTTCGAAGCCAGATATATCGGATCGGCCGTCGTGTCCGGATGGGCGGCATGTCCTCCTTTGGCAGTCAGTTTGACATCAAAGGTGATCGAGCCGGCCATCATGTCCTCCTCCCTGTAGCCGACGAGCCCTTCCTCGAGCGTCGGCCACGTATGGAACATGATCATCTTGTCTACAGGTATTTCAAGACGCTTCAGTTCGTCATTGATATATTTCGCACCTTCCAGCGTCTCCTCTGCAGGCTGGAAAATGAAGACCAGGTTACATTTGAGATCTTCATGCAGTTCATTGATCACTTTCGCAAACCCATAGACGATGCTCGTATGGATGTCGTGCCCACAGGCATGCATGACGCCTTCATTTTCAGACTTGAAATCAAGATCGTTCTGCTCTGTAACCGGCAGGGCATCCATATCTGCCCGTACACCGATATACTCGTAGCTCGGATCCTTCTCCAATACTCCGATCAGCCCGGTCTCCTCTGACAGTTCATAAAATTTTATATTCGTGTCCTCCAGACCATTGGCTACAAGTTTCGTCGTCTGATATTCCTTGAAGCTCAGTTCCGGTTCCTTATGAAGTCTTCTTCTGAAGTTGATGACATGGTCCAGATGGTTTTCTATTGCGTGATCTTTTACAGTCATGATAAACCCACTTTCTTTTTAATGTCATTGTAGAATCCCATTCATAGTATGTTTAGCCGTTTCAGATGGGACTAAACACCAGATATCAATTTTGAATTGCATGACATTTTCCATTTGATTGTAAAATGCATATAGAAAAGGGTATAATATTACTCAAGGAGTGATGATATGGATTATGCAATCTGTCCAAAATTAGAAAATGCAATGGGTGTTCTCGGCCAGCGGTGGACAGGACTCATCATCTATCAGCTGATGGCCGGTCCGAAGCGCTTCTGCCACCTCGAATCTTCCATGGGTGTCAGTGGCCGTGTGCTTTCGGAACGTCTCAAGACGCTTGAAAAAGAAGGCATTGTAAAACGGGAAGTCTATCCGGAGACACCGGTCAGAATAGAGTATATGCTCACTGATAAAGGCAGGGCCATGGAGACGTTCATCAATGAACTGCAGAAATGGGCCGAAGCATGGTCTGAGGTTCCACAGAAAGTATAAACGCAAAAAGGGATGTGTTCCTAGGAACACATCCCTTTTTCTATGCCCTGCTCCGTTCATACCTTCCATAGACCATGTAGTATACGATGGCACCGAGAACGACAAGCACGACCATCGCGCTGTACAGTCCATTGTAGCCGAGTTTCGGCACCAGTGTACCGAGAATGTACGAGCCGACCCCAAGACCGAAGTCGAGGGCAATGAAATAGGTCGAAGTCGCAAGACCGACATTTTTAGCATCCGCCACCTTGATGCAGAGCGCCTGTGTAATCGACTGGAAATTGCCGTATCCGAAACCGAGCAGCACACCGGACAGCAGCAGCATGAAACCGGAAGATGTCTGCCCGAGCGCCAGATAGCCGAGGGCAAGTACCACAAAGGACGGGTAGATGACGATATTGGCACCGCGCTGATCCATGATCCTGCCTGTAACTGGACGTGTGATCAGGATGATGGTTGCATAGACGAGGAAGAAGTAGCTCGCTGTGGCGACCAGATTCTGCTCTTCCGCAAAAAGTGAAATGAACGACAGTACGGTCGAGTAGGTCATGCAGATGATCAGCACAACAATACCGATCGGCATGGCGTTCTTATCAATCCACTCAAACTTCGGTTTCGGCTCTTTTGTCAGATCGACTGTCGTGTTATCCGTCTTGACGAAGACGGTGAACACACTGGCAATCAGCACAAGCACAAATACGATCAGGAATAATGTCTGATACGTAATATGCTGGAGCAGGAAGAATGCCATGAACGGCCCGAGTGCCGTAGCCATGACAAAGCTCAGGCTGAAGTAGCTGATGCCTTCTCCCCGGCGCGACTTCGGCAGCGCAAGTGCTGCGATGGTGCCGACTGCGGTTGTCGCAACCCCATTGGCCAATCCATTGAAGAAACGGACCAGAAGCAGTGTCGGCAGGTTTCCTGCGATAAAGTACAGCCCATAGGTGACGATGAACATGCCCGTCCCGATATACATGATTTTTTTCGCCCCGAGCAGACCGAGCTGATGCCCGGTCAATATCCGGCCGATCAGCGAACCGACGATGAAGATGCCGGCCACGAGCCCTGCGGTGCTGGTGGAAACATTGAATTCGTCCACTGCGTATCCGCTGATGGTGACCATCAGCAGAAACATTGCGAGCATGATGAAGAAGTTGAAAATGAATACGATCACAAAATCTTTCGTCCAGAGACGTTCTTTTCCCATTTGACCATTCCTTAATATGTATGACTATCCCACTATTCAATCCACATCATACCATATTTGCTGGAAACGCAGAAAATGCCGGTCGCAACGACCGGCACTCCTCTTATGAATATATTCTATTCTGTACAGCGAATTTATGCGCTGAACGAGCTACTTCGCGCCCTTCTTTTATTGCCCACACTACAAGGCTCTGGCCGCGTCTGGCGTCTCCCGCAGCGAAGACCTTCCTGCGGTTCGTCTTGTAGTCATGCTCGTCTGCAGCAATCTTGTTGTTCTCAAGCTGTAGCTGGAATGCTTTCGGCAGTGCACTTTCCACACCTTCAAAACCGATGGAGAGCAGTACAAGGTCCGCCTTGAAATAGCGTTCCTGATCTTCCATCGTCACATCTGTTAGAGGCTGCTGGCTGAGTACCTGCGTCTGTATTCCATTCAGGTCACCGACAAGGTCGACATCGTACGCCATTGTCTGGACACCATACGCACGCGGCTCCTGTCCGAATGCACCTTCGTACTCGGCATGTGCGTAGTCCAGTTTGAACACCTGCTTCTGCAGTGGCCAGAATGGGTTGCCGTCGACCTTGTCCGGCAGACGATCATACTTGTTCAGCTGGAAGACGGATTTGCAGCCTTCCCTGAGTGCCATCGCTACACAGTCGGCACCTGTATCACCGCCGCCGATGACGATGACGTGCTTGTCCTTGGCAGTGATGGATGGGGCGTCGATTTCATCGAACTGGTGCTGGATCTGTTCAGTGAGGTAGTCCATCGCAAACTGGATATCCTTGCTCTGCCTGCCTTCAAGCTTCAGATCCCTCTGCTTGCGCGCGCCTGTGGCGACGATGATGGCATCGTACTTCTCATCGAGTTCCTCATATGAGATATCCTTGCCGACTTCGACGTCGCAGATGAAATTGACGCCGGCTGCTTCCATCAGCTCAACTCTGCGCTCAACAACTGCTTTATCAAGCTTCATGTTCGGAATGCCGTATCTCAGCAGTCCGCCCGGTTTGAAGTCTCTTTCATACACATCCACATTATGACCCCAGGAATTGAGTTCATCGGCTGCTGTCATGCCAGCCGGCCCACTGCCGATGATGGCGATGCGTGTCTCAAGCCTATGGTTCGGCGTTCTCGGTTCCACCCAGCCCTGTTCGAACGCTTCATCGATGATGGTGCGTTCGATGCCTTTGATGGCAACCGGGTCGCTGTTGATCGACAGCACACATGAAGACTCACATGGTGCCGGACATACATTCCCGGTAAATTCCGGGAAATTATTGGTTTCCATCAGACGTCTGTAGGCTTCCTTGAACTGTCCCTTGTAGACAAGATCATTCCATTCAGGGATGTAGTTGCCGATCGGACAGCCGACCGTCTCTTTGCCGACACCTACGCCTGTCTGGCAGAAAGGTGTGCCGCATTCCATGCAGCGCGCGCCCTGCTCACTCGCATCTTCATTGCAGAAGCGATGCTGGAACGCCTCATAATTGGAGAGCCTCTCTTTCAGATCCTCTTCCGCCAGAGCTTTTCGACGATAATTCATGAACCCTTTAAATTCACCCATATTACACCGCTCCTTTCTAAAATATGTTCATTTTATCCAATTCTTTATCTTCGAAGACCAGTTCTCCGTTGAATGCTTTCAGTTCCGCTTCAGCCAGGGAATGCGCGTTTTCAAGACCGTAGCGGATTTTCTGCTGCATTTTTCTATATTCGACAGGGATGACTTTGATGATTTCAAGTTCCCCTGCTTCTATCTTCCTGATTGCATCACTTGCTCTGCCACTATTTGTGAAATCCTGATGATCGTAGAGCATGTGCATCACACTCGCGAGTTCTTCCACATCTTCCACAAGCCCGACCTCAATCATTTCATGGTTCATGTTGACCTGGTTCTCGATGACCGACTTCTCATTGATGATATAGGCGATCCCGCCGCTCATACCTGCAGCAAAGTTCTTGCCGATGCTGCCGATGATGACGACACGACCCCCGGTCATATATTCGAGTCCATGATCACCGATGCCTTCGACAACAACTTCGGCACCACTGTTTCTGACGCCGAAACGCTCTCCGGCAACACCATTGATGAACACCTGACCGTCAATTGCACCGTACAGGCAGACATTGCCGACAATGATGTCATGGCTTCTTTCCGCAACAGGCGCCTCGACAATGATGCGTCCGCCGGAGATGCCCTTGCCGACATAGTCGTTCAAGTCTCCGATGTGGTGCATCGTCAGACCTTTTGGAATGAATGCGCCGTAGCTCTGGCCTGCATGACCGAATGTATTCACCTTGTATGTGCCGGTGTCGAGCGTGGTCATGCCCTGTTTCTTTGTGATCAGGCTGCCAAGCTGGGTACCGATGTTCCTGTGCCTGTTTCTGACATGGTATGCCGCTTCATGCGGTTCGCCTGCCTCCACCTTCTTTTCGAAGTCGGGCAGCAGGTTGAGATCGTCCAGTGACCACTCGAACGGGTGCTTCTGGACATCGACTTTTCTTCTTGCTCCGTCAATCGGTGTGAGGAGTGGTGCCAGATCAAGCTCGCCCAGATGGTGATTGGCCGTCTTCTCCGTATCCACTTCAAGATGCTCCACCGCACCAACGAGGTCGTCCATGGATTTCAGACCAAGTTCGGCCAGAATCTCCCTGATGTCCTCAGCGATGAAGTGCATGAAGTTGACCACATGCTCCGCCTTGCCGGTATAGAGCTTGCGCAGATCGCCATTCTGTGTGGCGATGCCGACCGGGCATGTATCCTTATGGCATACACGCATCATGATGCAGCCGAGTACGACGAGCGGCGCCGTTGCGAACGCAAATTCTTCTGCACCGAGTGCACACGCAATCGCCACATCACGACCCGTCATGAGCTTGCCGTCCGTCTCAAGTGTCACCCTGGATCTCAGACCATTCAGCTGCAGCGTCTGATGGGCTTCTGTCAAACCGAGCTCCCACGGAAGTCCGGCGTGCTGGATACTTGTCAGTGGAGAGGCACCTGTACCGCCATCAAAGCCACTGATGACAATCTTATCTGCGTAGGCTTTCGCTACACCGGCAGCAATCGTACCGACACCGCCCTTGGCAACGAGTTTGACTGAAATATCCGCATCCTTGTTGGCATTCTTCAGATCATGGATCAGCTGTGCAAGATCCTCGATGGAATAGATGTCATGGTGCGGTGGCGGTGAAATCAATCCGACACCCGGTGTCGAGTTGCGGATTTCAGCAACCCATGGATATACTTTCTGTCCTGGAAGCTGACCGCCTTCACCCGGCTTCGCTCCCTGCGCCACTTTGATCTGTATTTCCTTCGCACTGTTCAAATATTCACTGTTGACGCCGAAGCGTCCGGACGCCACCTGCTTGATGGCACTGTTCAGGTTTCTGCCATCCTCTTTCGGTGCAAAGCGTTCCCTGTGCTCCCCGCCTTCACCACTATTGCTTCGTCCGCCAATCTGGTTCATCGCTTCCGCAAGTGTTTCGTGCGCTTCCTGCGACAAGGAGCCGAAACTCATTGCGCCTGTCTTGAAGCGCTTCACAATCTTTTCCTTCGATTCGACCTGGTCGATGTCGATCGGGCGACGGGATTTGAATTTCAATAGATGACGGATGCTTGAGTTCTGGCTGCCATGCATGTATGTCTTATATTCTTCGTATGCTTCCTGGTCATTGGTACGGCAGGCGACCTGAAGCAGTCGGATGGAGTTCGGGTTGATGACGTGGTCTTCACCCTGCTGACGCCATTGGAATCTGCTTCCGGACTCGAGATGTTCAAGTCTTCTGTCCTGCATCTGTTTATTCCTATAATCAATGTCTTCAATCGACAGTCCGCCGATCTTGGACGGTGCATCCCCGAAGTAGTCGTGCATGACGGATTTTCCAAGGCCGACAGCTTCGAATACTTGTGCGCCGTGATAACTCTGGACCGTCGAAATGCCCATCTTTGCCATGACTTTGATGAGTCCTTCCGTCAGGGCCTTGTTGTAGGCACTGACAGCAGTCGTATCCCCTCCGGAAACGGAGACAAGCGTCTCCTGTGCAATATACGGATGGACTGCATTGGCACCGAAGCCGATCAGTGTGGCAACGTGATGCACTTCCCTGACTTCAGCCGTCCTTACGACGATGCTTGTCTTCGTGCGGCATTCGCCGGAGATGAGCGCCTGATGAACTGCACTGGTCGCGAGAAGGGACGGAATGGCGTATCTGCCAGGCTCATCCAGGATACGTTCATCGGTCAGTACGATGACGCCATGTTTTTTTGCCTGCTCGGCAGCCTGGTACCGGATGGATGACAGCGCATCTTTCAATGAACCTGTATACGTCGTATCGATCTCGATGACACCAAGACGCTTTACATCTTCACGGTCCATGACACGCTGGTCGATGACCGGGCGTTCCAGCTGGACGCGGTCAACCGCCTTGACACCTGGTGTAAGCAGGCGCCCTTCCTTGCCAAGATAGGTGATTTCACTTGTGACGATCTTCTCACGATAGGAATCGAGCGGCGGGTTGGTAACTTGCGCAAAGTGCTGTTTGAAGTAGTCGAACAGAAGCTTTGAATGGTTCGACAGGAATGCCAGTGGCTGGTCGAACCCCATCGCTCCAATCGGATCTTTGACCTCGCGCGTCAGCGGCTTCATATACTTCTCGATATCTTCCTTCGTATATCCGAAACGGACCAGTACTTCGTGCAGTACATCCTTATCTATCGGTTCACGCTTGAATGGTGCCGGTTCCACGTATTCACTGCGTTTCTGTGACATCCATTGGCTGTAAGGTTTCTGTGTCGCGATATTGTGCTTCAGTTCATCATTCTCGATGATCTTCGACTGGTCGAAGTCGACCAGCAGCAGCTTTCCTGGACTCAGCTGCCCTTTATATAGTACTGCCGACTCTTCGACATCAACGACGCCGACTTCGGAGGAGTAGATGATTTCATTGCTTTTTGTGACATAGTAGCGTCCTGGGCGCAGACCGTTACGGTCGGTCAGTGCCCCAAGCTTATGATTGTCACAGAAGCTGATCATTGTCGGTCCGTCCCATGGCTCCATCAGATAGCTGTAGAACTCGTAGAAATCCTTGACGGCCGGGTTGTCGTAGTCCTGATACTTCCACGGCTCGGGAATCATGATCATTGCAGCCTGCTCTGGTGACATCGTCAGACTCATGAACTCCATGACATTATCAACAATGGCGGAGTCACTGCCGGATTCATCGATGATGGCTTCTATTTTCCTGCCCTTTTCACCGAATGTGTCGACCAGCCACTGCTTCGTGCGGGCCTTCATCCAGTTCATGTTGCCTTTGATGGTATTGATTTCCCCGTTGTGCATCAGAAGGCGGTTCGGATGCGCCCGCGCCCAGCTCGGGAAGGTATTCGTACTGAAGCGGGAGTGGACGGATCCGAATTTCGACACATAGCGCGAATCATTCAGATCCAGATAGAACTGCTTGATCTGCCCGGCACGCAGCCATCCCTTATAGACGATTGTTTCGCTGGAAAATGAGGCGACATAATGGCCGACATCCGCTGCTTCCAAATTCTGCTCGATCATTTTCCTCATATAATAAAGGTCCAGCGCCGTATGGCAGTCCGTGACCACCTGCATGAACTGCGGTACCGTTTCACGGACATTATCCGCCAGTACATCGTCATTGACAGGTAATGGTCTGAAGGCGATGACATGCTGTCCTTCTGCTGCAACGGTCTCTTCGACCACTTTTTTGAAAGTTTCAAGAGATGCCTCTGTATCAATCAGATACATGCCGACGGAATATTGGCCGAATTCCGGCAGTCCCTGAAGCTCTTCCTGCAGGAGCGCATGTGGTATTTCCGTCATGATACCAGCGCCATCACCTGTCACACCATCATTACCAACACCACCCCGGTGATCCAATCTCTCAAGCATTTCAAGAGATTTGATGACGATGCCATGGGAACGGATATTATCCATGTTGGCATAGAAACCGATGCCGCATGCGTCGTGTTCGTCCATATGATGATATAAACCTTTTTGTTTTATTGGCTGATACAGACTCATACCAGGTCACCTCTTTTTCAGAATATTTTAGTAAGTCTATATTATCATCCCAACCACCTATACAATCAATATATCAATGATATAATATTAATATCAAAATTAGATTGGTGATAAAAATATGGAGATTAAACAACTGAAATATTTCATCGAAACAGCCAGACAAGAACATATGACCGAAGCTGCGCTGTCTTTGAACGTTGCCCAGTCGGCTCTTTCCAGGCAGATCAACATGCTGGAAAGTGATCTCGGGGTCAAACTGTTCAATAGAGTCGGCAGAAATATCAAGTTGACGGATGCAGGCAGGCTTTTTTATGAAGATGCCGTAAGTATCATTGAAGCAGTCGAAAAATCCAAAGAGAAAATCAATGAAGAGAACATACAGAAAAAATATACACTGAATATTCATATCACACGCTCCGATATGACTTCCAAAGTGCTGCAGTCTCTGAATCAATTTCTAAGACAGAATAATGAAGTGGAATTCAATATCCATACATTGGATGAAGCCAGTGTCGAAGAAAAGCTGCTTGATGAGACACTCGATATCGTCATATCTGCCAACAAGTCGGATCACCATGATATACAGAGTGCCCTGCTTTTTGAGCAGAACTACTATTATGTATTCAGGGCAAGCAACAGCGTCCAGCTGCCTACCCGTGCGTCTCTTAATGAACTCGAAGAATTTCCGCTTGTCGCCTATGATCCGGTCTATGACAGCCGTGACCTGTTCAGACGCGAAGATATTGGTATATATAAGGATATGACCATCATCCAGCACCTTCTGATCGATCACGGACATGTCGCCATACTTACACACGAAGAGACAAAGCAGCTTACCTACAGCTACCCGAACTTTACCGTCCATAGCCTGAATCATCTGAACATCAAGCACCCGATGTATGTCAGCATGCGCCACGGCAACCAGAAGACATTTGTGAGGAGATGGTACAACCAGCTGCACCAGTCCTTCAACCCATTATTTCAGCCATATTCAGATTAAATCGGATGATAAAGGGTAGAAGTGACATAGGTATAAATTAGGAGGGAATTTCATGAATAGAGAAGACTTCAAAAACACTTTGAAAGAGATTCTGGACAACAATAAGATTGGGACCCTGGCTACAATCCGTGACAATAAGCCGATCAGCCGTTATATGTATTTCTATAATGACGGACTGACACTGTACACATATACGAAAAAAGATACGTATAAAGTTGAAGATCTCGAAGAAAATCCGAATGCACATGTACTTCTGGGATATGAAGAAAGAGAAGACCTGGGAGAGAGGTATGTAGAGATCCAAGGCAAAGCCAGCCTGCCGGAAGAAGTGACACCCGACGTAGACGAAATGCTCGCAAAACTGGGCAACCTTTATGAAAAACTGAAAGGCGAAGGCGATCTTCAGACAATCAAGATCGATATCGATACAGCAAGAATCATGAATGACGATGATAAAGATCCGAAGACCGTAGAACTATAGATGATGATTGACCGATAGAGCATCATTCCAAAAACTTTAAAAACGACCTGCTTCCATATATAGGAAGCAGGTCGTTTTCTTCTATATGATTCCTTGAATTCTCAATACGACTTCGGCAATCAGGGCAGAGCCTAGAAACGTCCCGATAAATACGAGTATGGCAACAACAAGCGATTTCCAGCCCATTTCTTTGAAATCCAACCAGTTTCTCCCGATGGATATGCCGGCATAGGCAAGAATCGGTGTGGTGATTGCCAGTAATTCAATCTGGCTCGTCCACTCAACAATGTAATCCGAACCAGGAAACCACGGCACGGAAATGATGATGCCGATCAGTGCGATATAACCCACTGCCGGAATATTTACAGGTATGTATTCTTCCATTATCATGCCGAGAAGCGCAATGGCAATCAATACAAATATGCCTGGAACGGCACCCCAGCTGTAGATGTCATAGCCGATCATGTTACCGATCAGTGTCACCCCGGCGAATATCAGAAGTATCAGTGTCCAATCCATTATTTTCCTCATCGTCTATTCTCCTCCAGCCTTGTTCTTATTCATCAGGGCATAGATCTTATTGGCCAGTGGCAGTCCGATCAGCATGCTCACGTAGAGTCCAGTGGCGAGGGATATCAGGTTGCTCGCCCCGGCCAGCGCGATGATCTGCGACTCGAGTTCCGGGTAGGCTGCGATCAGAGTGCCGCTTCCTGCTGCCATCATGCTGCCGCTGCCCACGCCGGAAGCGAGCGCAAAGGATAGAGGATGGATCGGTGTTACCGTCGCCAGAAGTCCTGCGATCAGTCCGAGGAATATTGCACCGAATACCGTACCGAAAATATACATCGTCATGACGCCCCGCCCTTCCGGAGAATCGAAACCATAGCGGTCCATGATCAGACCCACGTTCGGCTCCCGTCCGATGGAGTGTGTCATTCCGACACTTTCACGTTTCATGCCAAGCCATATCGCCACTGGCAATGCAATCAGGATCGTACCGAGATTACCGAGCTCCTGCAGGAGCAGAGCTGGTCCGACTGCGATAAGATCTTCGATTTGCGGACCGATGACGACACCGATTTTGGCAATGAGTACGCCAACACCCATGACAATTAATGGTTCTGCATTTTTTGACTGTTTCTTTGAAATGACTGGTGTAAAATAAAGCCCGAAACCGATCGCCAGGGCATACAGCATCGGCAGCAGCAGTATGGCACCGGGCCCGACCGGTATCGAAATCTGCCCGATGAATTCGGTCAGGATGACGATGATCAGAACTACCGCATGCAGCCGCCAGTCTTTCAGAATAGATTTCATTTCCACTTTTTCACTCATAAAATATCCCTTCTCCCTAAGCATGACTTCCTTCTCATAAGCACCCTTACGATTAAACTGAATATTATCACAAGGACCAGACAACAACAATTTTTATTTTGAAAATAAAAAAGCCGAATGAACATCGGCTTTTACCAGTACTATCTATACTTTTGCTTTCAGCTGCCTGATCAGTGCATCAACCACTTCATCCGTCTGCTTGTCTCCACCGACATCAGGTGTCAGGAATCCATCCGCCGTCACCTGCTCCATCGTATCGAGGAGGAGTCTGCCCATCTCTTCTTCTCCATGATGATCGAGCAGCAGTTTTGCTGTCCAGATCTGTCCAATCGGGTTGGCTATGCTTTTCCCGACGATGTCAGGTGCTGAACCATGCACCGGTTCAAACATGGAAGGGTGTTTGCCGTTCAGGTTGAGGTTCGCAGAAGGGGCGATGCCGATGCTGCCCATGATGCCGGCACCGATATCTGTCAGCACATCCCCGAACAGATTGCTTGCGACAATGACGTCATAACGCTCAGGATGTGTTACAAATGTCGCCGCCAGCGCGTCGATGTGCTGGGAAACTGTATTGATACCTTCATATTCGGCTGCAGTCTCCTTGAACACTTCATCCCAGAAAGGCATGGAGTGGAAGATGCCGTTCGACTTTGTTGCGCTTGTCACATGCCTGCGGCGTGACTGCGCCAGTCTGAATGCATGTTCCATGGCCTGTTTGGTCGCACGCTTCGAGAAGACATTGTTCTGGATGGCGATTTCATTATCCCCCTGGTACATCCTGCCCCCGACCGAGCTGTATTCCCCTTCACTGTTCTCACGCACAACAATCAGGTCGAAACCCTTCGGATTGCGGAGCGGCGACTGTATGCCCTTGAACACTTTTGCCGGACGCACATTGATTTCAAGTTCGAACTCGCGCCTGATTTTAAGCAGCAGACCCCACAGGGAAATGTGGTCCGGCACTTTCGACGCGTCACCAACGGCACCTAGAAATACACTGTCCGACTGCCCCAGGCGGTCCATTCCATCCTCCGCCATCATGTCACCATGTTTGAGATAATAGTCGCATCCGTAATCGAAATGTTCATATTCGAACGATAGTCCACCATGCATTTCTGCGATGGTATCCAGAACCTTTAGAGCGTGTGGGACGACTTCAACACCGATGCCATCTCCTGGTACTACAGCAAGCTTGATCTTCTTCATAGAAATCCTCCTGTTGTTCTAACTATTTAAGGCCAAAAACCGATCCATCTCCAGTAAGTATACGCGATGACGATCATTATTACGATGCTCGCAAGCGTCAGCCAGAGCCCAGGCCACAGGAAATCCTTCTGGCTGACCTGTCCGGTGCCATGTACGACAACATTCGGCATCGTTTCGACGACAAGCAGAAAACCGAGCAGCATGGCGATGGCGGAAGTGATGACGATGACGACCGGATCCACCCCCGCCTGCACCGACAGACTGATCAGCACCGGCATCAGTGTGATGACTGCTGTCGATACATTGGTCACGCCAAGGTGGTAGACCTGGGACAGAATGATGGTGATCGGAATCGCAAGCCATGGATTGCTGAACGTATCCAGAACAATCTGAGGAGAAATCAAAACCTCCAATAGATCGATTGCGCCCGACTCTATCAATGAATAACCGAGGGAGAGTGTCGCACCGATCAGCAGCACCATGCCGAAATTGATATCGAGCATCTTCTTCCAGTCCGCGAAACCGGTGGCCGGAAGCGACATCAGCACAACCGCAAGCAGCGCACCGAATGTCGGATGGTAGCCATGCCAGGATTCTGTGAACCATATCAGAATTGTGATGATCAGTATGGCTGTACATTTCTTTTCATCCACGGTCAGATGGCCGAGCGACTGGTACTTGCCCTTCATTTTATTCTGCAGCCTTTCAAATGAATGTGCTTCAGGCGGATAGCATTTCCAGACGATGTACATCGTTGCGAGTACAAGCATCAGCCATACTGGTGCAGCATAGATGAACCACTGGAGGTAGGATATCGAGACACCTACGTACAATCTCAGAATCTCGACAGCCAGGATGTTGCCGATGGCGGCAGTCAGAACAACGATGCCACTGACACTGCCACCAAAGGCCGCACCGATATACATCAGCTTGTTGAAGTTCGATTGCTTATCGACCCCGGTCTCCTCAATGATGCTGCTGAGGATGGGGACCATGAGCGACGCCCGGACAGCTGTTGCAGGAATGAAAAAAGCCTGGATCTGCATGAGAATGAAAAAGCCCGTATAGATGCCTTTGGCCGAGCCGCCCATGCGTGACAGCAGGAAGTAGGTCATCCTTTTGACAAGAAGCGTCTGGTTCACCCCCATCGCCATCATCATGCCGCCGATTATCAGAAAGACGGCAGGCGAAGCAAACCCGCTCAGAATGACATCCATCTCAGTGCCTTTCATCACCATAAGCAGTATAAGGATGATGATCGAAGTCAGATCGATTGGAATCGGAGCAAACGCCCAAAGGATCAGACCGAACAGCATGATCGCAATCGTACTTCTGGCCGGCCAGGCCACCGTTTCCGGCAACAGTATGAGGACGGCGAAGAACAGTACGACAGCTGAAATGAATACAGCAATCCGACTCCATTTTATACGTCTGTACCTGTTAGGCTTGTCTCTCATCCGACTGCCTCCCCCACTATTCATTTCTTCATTAACATCAATTATATAAAAAGGCTTTGCCGAAGCAAAGCCTTCTATAGTATTCATTTTCCACTACTATATCATTCGGGAGGCTCGAACCGTGTACACCGACGGTCAGTTTCATGTCTATTCCAAACCAAGGTCTTTCGCAGTTGTCTTCCGGATTCCTTTCAGCAAGGCACTGTCTTCTATCAAGGAGTGGCCATATGAAGGAATCATTTCTTTTATTTTAGGCTCCCATTTTTCCATATATTGCGGGAAGTTTTTTTCAAAGACCTCCAGCGCAACAGATACAGATGTAGAAGCGCCTGGAGATTCTCCCAGCAGGGCCATGACAGATCTGTCCTCAGAGTGGACAACCTCCGTTCCAAATTGAATATATCCCTTTCCATACTCATCGGTATCTTTGATTACCTGTACACGTTTCCCAGCTATGATCAGATCCCAATCCTCATCTTTTGCTTCAGGCACAAATTTCCGCAGCTCCTTCATCCGATCTGCCTTGTTCATCATGACCTGCTGAATGGAATATTTGACCAGTGCAACGTTCTTGATGCCGGAAGATACCATGGTCAATATATTATTCCGTTTAATGGATCTGAAAAGGTCCAGATTGGAGCCATTCTTCAGGAATTTAGGCCCTATAGCCGCAAAAGGGCCAAATAATAGACTCTGGTCACCTTGAATGTACCGTCTATCCAAGTGGGGCACAGTCATCGGCGGTGTGTTTGGCGGTTCTTTCCCGTAGACTTTGGCACCATGCTGTTCTACTATTTCTGGATTCTTACAAACTAGAAATGCACCACTTATCGGAAAGCCGCCAAGATTTCTGCTCTCGGGAATTTTTGTTTTCTGCAGCAGTGGAATGGCGTTGCCTCCGGCTCCGATGAAGATATAGTCTGCTACATGATATTCAGCCCTGCCATCTTCAAGGTTACGGACCTTGACGCCCCATTTGTTGTCTCTTCTTCTTTCGAAATCAAGCACCTCATGATTATAATGCACTTCTGCGTTATCATGTCCACTGATGTTTTTCATCATTTTCCGAGTAAGTTCACCAAAATTGACATCAGTTCCTGTGTCTATTTTACTCGCAGCAACAACTGCATCCGGGGCACGTCCTTCTGTCATCAAAGGAATCCATTTTTCCAACTCATCAAGGTCCTCTGAATACTCCATGCCTTCAAACATCGGCAGTGGGGATAACGCCTCATACCGTTTCCTTAGGAAATTCACATTATCCGTGCCCTGTACAAAACTGATATGAGGCAATGGACGAATAAATTCCTCCGGATTTTGTATTTCTTTATTTTTGACCAGGTGCGACCAGAATTGCTTGGAAACTTCGAATTGCTCATTTATTTCCTTCGCCTTTTCAATATCTATCGATCCATCTTCCTGTTCAACTGTATAATTCAATTCACATAAGGCAGCATGGCCTGTTCCGGCATTATTTTTTTCATTTGAGCTTTCTATCGCTGGTTGATCCAATCTTTCAAACAGTTTAATATTCCAGTCCGGCTCTATATTTTTTAGAAATGAACCAAAAGTACTGCTTAAAATACCAGCACCGATCAGAATGACTTTTTTCGGTTCTGCATTATCCATTTTACGGTCACCTTTCCAATTTAAAATAATCTATTTTAATAATACTTCTCTCTTAATTTGTTTCCGCCCGCTTCTGGGAGCGTAGAATCATTGAGAATATGACTGCCAATATGGCGATGATGAGAAAGAGTCCTATATTCAGACCCAGACCGTTCACCCATACATATCCGACGGCACCAGCCAGGATCAGGTAGAAGGTGGTTGGAATGAGGAGCCTTGAAATCAATGTTCCCTCTTTGCCGATCAGGCCTGCGGCTGCACTTGCTGCAACGACGTTATGCACACAGATCATATTGCCTGCAGCTCCTCCTACTGCCTGGAGTGCGACGATATAGAGTGGATTCGCTCCGATCTGATCTGCCACTCCGAACTGGAAAAGACCAAACATCATATTGCTTACCGTATTGCTGCCTGCCGCAAATGCACCGAGTGCACCGATGGCCGGAGAGATGAGCGGCCAGCTATCTCCGAACATATTCGCCGCTCCCTGTGCAAGGACAAGCGGCATGGAATCGAAGCCGCCATCATTGATGCCTGAATTGATGAATACCTGCACAAGTGGCACCGAGACGATCAGTGCGGCCATGGCGGCCACTATGGTCTTGCCGGAAACTTTGAAGGCGCTGGCCATACCTTTGCCATCGAGTCGGTGCAATACCCCTGTAAAAAGGGCGACCACAATGAATACAACCCCTGGAATCATGAATGGTGTCAGACTATGGTCGATGCCTGTCCCCAGTATATTCTCAAAGGAAACAACCCAGCTTGAGACCAGCGCGCGCACTCCCAATGCCTCGATACGAGTCACGACAAGCAACAGTGCGACGAGCACGTATGGCATCCATGCTTTGATCATGGAAATGTTCCTTGCCGGCTTCACTTCGGCAGCAATGTCACTGAACCATGATTTCTGCCATGTTTCACGTGGCTCGAAGTCGAAAGTGTCCTTCGGCATGAGGAAGCCCTTTTTTGCCAGCGGAATGACGATTGCCATACCGATCAGGCCACCGAGGAGTGATGGGAACTCAGGCCCGAGGAAATTGGCGACCAGTGAAAACGGAATGACAAAGGCAAGTCCGGCAAATATTGCGAACGGCCATACCGCGAAACCTTCCCTGAAACTCCTGTTCTTCCCGAAGAACTTTGTCAGCATGGCCGACATGAGCAATGGTACGAACAGTCCGACGATGGCGTGAAAGATCGACACCTGGGCACCGACATCAAAAACAAAACTGGACATTTCCTGCCCATTGGCGCTTATGTAGCTGTCAACGACCGGCTGATTTTCAAGGCTTGTGTTGACTCCGACGAGTATGGGTGTCCCGACTGCACCGTATGAAACAGGTGTAGACTGCAGCATCAGTGCGATCATCACCGCTGCCAGTGCAGGAAAACCGAGTGCTATCAGCAAAGGTCCCACAATTGTTGCCGGCGCCCCCCAGCCTGCCGCACCTTCGAGAAAAGTGCCGAACAGCCAGGCAACGATGATTGCCTGGACCCTTCTGTCCGGAGAAATGCTTGTGAATGATGCGCGGATTGTATCGACTGCGCCGCTCTCCTTCAGTACATTGAGCAGGAGGACTGCACCGAATACGATGACGCCGACTTCAAGCGCAGTCATCACCCCTTTCAGTGATGCTGCTGTAATGCTGACAGCCCCCATCTGCCAGCCGAAATAGGCGATGAGTACCGTAATGATGAAACTGAAAAACATTCCTTTCCGAGCAGACCATCTCAATACGACGAGAAAGAAGAAAATTGACAAAATCGGCAAAATGCTCAATAGAACCAGCATGAATAACCTCCACATCCCATATTAGGCTACAGTCAACCAGTCATCATATGACTATATCTCTCCATATTCTATGAAAGCGATTTCCAAATGTCAAATCAATTTCAAAAAAAAAAAAAAGAGACCTCAGGTCTCTTTCATCCATCATGCCGGGTCAGAAGAACCGATGCCACTTCTTCGAGATGACTCAGCATCGCACCAGTTGCTTCCTTTACATTACGCTTCTCTACGGCTTCATGAATCGCCTGATGCTCATCAAAGATCTTCTGTATGGACTTCTTTTCTTCATACAGCCATATCCTTCTCGTTTCCTTCATTGTCTCGATCATCTTCTCCGAAACATTACCAAGCAGATCGATAAGCATCTGGTTGCCTGTCGATTCCGCAATCGCCATGTGGAATTCATAATCTGCCTGTTCTCCCAGCTCATTATTCATTACAGCTGTACGCATCTTGTCGAGTGCATCCTGCATCTTTTTCAGATCCGCTTCTTCTGCTTGACTGCATGCCAGTTCTACACACCCGACCTCGATGATCTTCCGGAGATCCAGCAGATTTTCGATATCCTTTCGTGTGATGATTTCAAACTCATGCTCAAAACCGAGCGGCATACGTGCTTTTATATAGGACCCCTGCCCATGCTTGACTTCTATGACGTCCATCACACTCAAAGTATTCAACGCTTCCCTGATGGATGCTGAAGAAACCTGGTAGTGTTCGGCCATCCCGGTAATCGAGGGCAGCTTGTCCCCTGGATTCAATACACCGTCCCTGATATCCTTCATGATCAGATCTGCAATTTCTTCATATACTTTTTTCCTTGAAATGCCCATTGGATCGACCTCTTTTGGATTATTACTGTCCGTATATGATAGCATATATACATTCTTTACAGTAACTTATCATTATATAAGTAAATTGTAATGAAAATGAAATCGAAATTATCAGAAAACATGTTGCTTTATGCTGCTGAAATTGTTAAGATGTATACAATTTTCAAATATAGGGAGGCATTAGATATGTTGACGCTCACTTTTTCCATTCTACTACTCGTACTTGGCTATATGGTGTATGGAAAAATTATTGAGAGAATTTTTGTCATCGATGACAACAATGAGACACCCGCCTACAAAAGCGGTGACGGTGTCGACTATATTCCAATGCACCCGATAAAAGGCTGGCTGGTACAACTACTCAATATCGCAGGACTTGGTCCGGTGTTCGGCGCAGTTGCGGGTGCATTATACGGGCCCGTCGCACTCATCTGGATCGTCGTCGGCTGTATTTTCGCCGGCGCAGTACACGATTATTTCTCTGGAATGCTGAGCATCCGCAACAATGGCTCGCAGTTTCCTGCACTTGTAGAGAAATACCTTGGAAAAAGCGTAAAGCTTTTCATCTATGTGGTTTCACTGGCACTCATGATTCTTGTTGCTGCGGCTTTCACTGCAGGGCCTGCGGAGCTGATATCACTGAAGACAGGCGGTGCAATTCCATTCTTCGTTGCACTGATCGTCATTTTCTCGTATTTCCTTATCGCTACAATACTGCCGATCAATAAGATCATCGGCAAAATCTATCCGATATTCGGTGCCATACTGATCATCATGGCAGTGTCGGTATTCATCGGTCTCCTATTCTCTGGAGCGAAAATACCCAACTTGACGCTATCCACTGCCCACCCTGAAGGATTGCCTGTATGGCCGCTTCTGATGGTCACCATATCATGTGGTGCCATTTCAGGCTTCCATTCGACGCAGAGTCCGATCATCGCCCGTACTGTACGTAAGGAATCCGATGCCCGGCGCGTATTCTTCGGTGCCATGATTGCAGAAGGCATCATCGCACTCATCTGGGCCACTGCCGGCATGACGTTCTTCGGTGGTACGAATGGGCTCGGTGCTGCACTCGCCAATGGCGGTCCTGCTGGTGTCATCGACACCATCTCCATCGAATACCTCGGCGCTGCCGGTGCATTCCTGGCATTCATGGGTGCCGTAGTACTACCGATTACTACAGGCGATACGGCACTACGCTCTTCCAGAATGATCCTGACCGAAGCAGTTGGAAACTTCGTCAAAGTCGGCAACAGAAAAAAGATGCTGCTCATGACGTTATGTGTAGCAGTGCCCGCATTCCTGCTCGCTACAATCGACTATTCCTTCCTATGGAGGTATCTCGGCTTTACCAATCAGACCGTTTCAGCTACAATGCTCTGGGTAGCCACCGCCTACCTCATCAAAGAAGGCAAACTGCATTTCATTGCAGGCATCCCGGCATTATTCATGACCGGCGTTGTCGGCACATACTTCTTCTACGCACCTGAAACACTGAATATGAACTATGAAATATCACTGGTACTCGGAATGATTCCAGTTCTCGCTACAGCTGCACTCTACATCAGAGCCGTCTACAAATACAGAGTCAGAAGCATCGCAAAACCTACGCATATCGGCTAACAATTAAGGAGGAATTCATATGGGACAGACATTACAGATAGAACGGGCAAATCAATTGAAGAACAAACCGGACGTTTCAACAATCAAATTCGGTACAGTATTTACAGACTATATGTTTACAAACAGGTATACATCGGAATACGGCTGGTCGGAGCCTTCCATCATACCTTATCAGAACCTGCAGCTTTCCCCGAGCTGCCAGGCACTCCATTACGGCCAGTCCGTATTTGAAGGCCTGAAAGCCTATAAGAATGGCGACGATGTACTGATCTTCAGACCCGATGAGAATTTCAAACGGATGAACCAGTCCCTATCCCGCCTCTCCATGCCCGAAATAAATGAAGAGAATGCACTCAACGCCCTCCTTGAACTCCTGAAAGTCGAACGCGACTGGGTACCGGATGGCGATGGCCAGTCCCTCTATATCAGACCTTTCGTCTTTGCAGATGAGCCATTCCTGGGTGTAAGACCTTCAGAGTCCTACCAGTTCAACATCATCCTTTCACCTGTCGCAAGCTACTACGGTGCACAGCTGAATCCATCGAGCCTTTATGTGGAAAGCGACTTTGTCCGTTCGGTCCGCGGCGGTGTCGGCTTTGCGAAAGCAAGCGGCAACTATGCCGCGAGCCTGCTCGCACAGAAGAAGGCAAATGAACTCGGCTACGAGCAGGTGCTCTGGCTGGATGGCGTCGAGCAGAAATATGTTGAAGAAGTCGGCAGCATGAACATCTTCTTCGTCCGGGATGGCGAACTTGTCACACCTAAACTGAACGGTTCCATCCTGCCCGGCATCACACGCAAATCCCTCATCGAGCTTGCCAACTACAAAGGATACACGGTGAAGGAGGAATCGATCCATATCGATGACCTTGCCAATGATCTGCATAGCGGCAGAATCACGGAAGTTTTCGGCGCCGGTACGGCAGCAGTCATCTCGCCTGTCGGCAGACTCAATATCCATGGCGTCGATCACATCGTCAATGACAATCAGATCGGTCCCGTTTCACAGGATCTCTATGATCATTTCACAGATATCCAGTACGGACGTCAGGAAGATCCATTCGGCTGGGTCGTGAAACTATAGCATCAAAATATAAAATCCCTTTGGAGCAGCACTTTGACAGTGTCCGTTCCAAAGGGATTTTTTCTATGCATTGACTTCAAATGTCACCGTGCCTACATTTTCATACTGGATTTCATATGTACCTGGCTCAAGAGCAATCGGCAGATTGAATGTGCCTGACGAAACGAAAAGACCAGGTTTCAGTACCTTCCCCTCCTCTGCAAGTGTGCCGGCCAGCCACTCGATCGCCTTCGCAGGGTGACCGAGTACTTCTGTCGAACGCCCTTCCTTGAGGATGGTGCCATCGTGCGACAGCGTACCTTTAATATTATCAAGGTCATCGTAATCATATCTCTTTGCTTCACCGTATATGACTGCCCCATTCACTGCACCATCCGCAATGATTTCAACCAGCGCTGTATTCGGGAACCAGTTCTTATAGCGGGCATCCGGTACTTCCGCACCCGGCGCCACCCGGCACTTCTCCATGATCTGCACTGCCGTATCCTCTGCGGTTATCTCCTCATCTATCAGGAAGACAAGCTCCATTTCCAGCAGCGGCATATTAAAATCGGACAGATTGATCTCCTTTTTCACCGTGCGGTCCGTCATCACGCCGTAGAGCGGCGAGCTACTATTGAACAGATCCTGTGTCTCCTGGCTCGTCAGGCTGACCTTATAGCCCATCAGCACCTCGCCATTCTCTTCCTTCATCTTCATGACAGCATTCTGGATGCTGTATGCTTGCTCAATGGAAGCAATATCAAGTGCTCCGAGAGCCAGTGGTTCATTTGCTGAATAGGCAGTGTACAGCTGTTCGACAATCGACATGAAAATCCTCCTTTGCTTTATTCTAATATAACATATCTGAAAATAAATATTTATTGCTATATTCGCATCATTATGAATAAAACATTGTAGCAACGAAACAATATTGATATCATATTCCTATCTATTCATAATGGACTTCATATTCAATATTGTCAGGAGGAGGCAGAACATGCTCGATATCAATCCAATTGTAAAAACAATCCAAGTTCCCGGAATACGGATCTTCTCAAATAAGGTGGCCGAATATCCAGACGGCATCAATCTGACCATCGGACAGCCGGATTTTCCAACGCCTGAGAACGTAAAGGAAGCCGCAGTGGCGGCCATCCGTGAGAGCAGGACAGGCTATTCCCACAATGCCGGACTTCTTGAGCTGAGGCAGAGCGTCGCGGATTTCTTCCAGGATACATATCATTTTTCATACGCCCCTGAGGAGGAGGTCATTGTCACGAATGGTGCGAGCGAGGGACTGGATTCCGTTCTGAGGACAATCATCGAACCGGGTGATGAAGTCATCCTTCCCGCACCGACATATTCCGGCTATGATTCCCTCGTCAGACTGAATGGAGGGATACCTGTCCATATGGACATATCCGGGTCCCACTTCAAACCTGAAGCGGAAGCAATCAGACGCACCGTTACGGATAAGACGAAAGCGATCATATTCAACCATCCGTCCAATCCGACGGGTGTCTCGCTGTCTCATGCCGAAATGGCTGTATTGGCTGATACGCTCGCGGAACTGGACGTGTTTGTCATATCGGATGAAATATACAGCGAGAATACCTTTTCCGGCAAGCATACATCTTTCGGTTCGTTCAATTCGCTCCGTGACAGGCTGTTCATCATCCATGGGCTTTCAAAGTCCCATGCCATGACCGGCTGGAGGCTCGGCTTCATACTCGGGCCGGCCGATGTTATGAAATATGTGCTGAGAGTCCATCTGAACAATTCCATCTGTGCTTCGCTGCCAAGCCAGTATGCTGCTATAGAAGCACTGAAACATACCCGGAACTTTCCTCTGGAAATGAATGAAAAATATATTGAACGCAGAGACTTCGTCCACGGGAAACTGACCGCAATGGGACTCTCGTGTGAAATACCGACAGGCGCGTTCTATATCTTTCCGAGCGTTGAAGGGACAGGCTTTGATGATGTCACTTTTGCAGAGCGTCTGCTTGAGGAGGAGCATGTCGCTGTAGTACCGGGTTCCACTTTCTCCAAAGAGGGCAGAAACCATATCAGAATTTCATATGCCAGTGCCATGATGCATCTTGAAGCAGGCATGGAACGCATGGAACGGTTTGTTAAAAAGTATCAGCCGAAAGTGAATGACTAGCCAGACAGGATATTGGGGGGAATAACAATGTTTTGGGAATCACAGAAGCAGCTTGAGGAGCTGGTATGCCAGCTTGTATCCTGGGATAGCAGGACCGGCACCGAAGGAGAGGTTCTATTTCCTTTCAAATTGAAGGATGAACTGGCGAAGCTGGAATACTTCGAGCAGCATCCGGAATATATTGCGCTTCATGACTCAGGCAGGAACAGGAATGGCCTGTCTGCACTCTATAAGCACGGGTCAGCCAGCAGAACAATCATTCTGATGAGTCATTTTGATACAGTACATACTAAAGAATTCGGTTCAAACAGCCACCTGGCATTTTCACCTCATGAGCTCGGCAACCGGTTCAAGGAAATTGCGGATGACTTTCCGGAAGAAGTCAGAGCGGATATCCTTTCCGGCGACTATCTTTTCGGCCGGGGAACAATGGATATGAAGATGGGCATTGCGCTCCATATGCATCTGGTCGAAAAAGCCATCGCGCACGACTGGCCGATCAATCTGCTCCTTCTGACCGTACCGGATGAGGAAGTCGATTCTGCCGGCATGCGTGCGGCTGTGGGTCATCTTGAAGATCTGGCGTACGCGCATGGCTTGGACTATGCTTTATTTCTGAACAGTGAACCGAGCTTCACCCAGTACCCGGATGATCCGAACTACTATTTCTATTCCGGAACAATCGGCAAGATCATGCCGTCCGTCCTATTCTATGGCGTCGAAACGCATGTCGGCGAACCGTTGCGCGGTCTCAACGCCCACTTCATGGCGTCATTCCTCAATCAGCAGATGGAGTTCAGCAACGTCTTCTCCGAAACGGCATACGGTGAGAAGACACCGCTTCCGGTAACATTGAAATATTATGATATGAAAGCCGACTACTCGGCCCAGACATCCAATCATGCTGCGTCACTATACAACGTCTTTGTCATGGAACAGAATGCAGATGATATTTTCAGCAAGTTCCATCATCTGGTGGAGGAAACGATGGCCCAGTGCCAGAACCATTACGAAGCGATCTGCCGAAGGGAGAATACACGTCCAGCCGGCGGTATCCGCACCATGTCCTATCAGTCGCTTCACGACTATATGCTTAAGAAGTACGGCCAGGTGAAAATTGATGAAATCATCACCCAGTATACTGCGCGCGATGATCTGGACGACCGCGAGAAGTCGATGCACATCACTAACCGCATGAT
Organism: Salinicoccus hispanicus; assembly: GCF_009831115.1. Lineage (GTDB taxonomy): Bacteria > Bacillota > Bacilli > Staphylococcales > Salinicoccaceae > Salinicoccus > Salinicoccus hispanicus. Next base: position 138,939 of record NZ_WUUK01000003.1, read on the forward strand.
CACCTACTGCAAGGAGCTCGTTCCGCTTGCGGTCACACTATTCGTTCCGCCGTACTATCCTGCTGTAAATGCTTCAGAGGATCCGCTGGTCAGAAGCATTTCTGGTCTGGTCCAGGAATTTCTGGATACTCATTACGGCATCATGCCTAAAGAGATCCACTACTTCAACGGAATATCCGATGCCAGCTATGTCACCTACGACAGTCATGACGACAGCTGGGAAACGTATAAGACCAACACACCTGTATGGGGAAAGACGTATACCATACCATTCGAGTCCATGCAGAATCTGCAAGTGCCGCACATCAATATCGGACCATTCGGCAAAGACCCGCATAAGCTGACCGAGAGGCTTCACAAGCAGAGCGGATACGAAATCACCCCGAAACTGCTGGAGGCAGTCGTCAAGCACTGCATGACCGTCACTGTCTAGACGCCGAGAAGATAGAGGCAGATCGGTATCGTGATCAGACTGAACAGTGTGGTGACGAGTGTCGAGAAGGAGACCAGATTCGGCTTGACGTTGAACTGGACGGCCAGCATGGTCGAATTGGCAGCGACCGGCATGGCATTCAGTATGATAAATACCGCCTTCATCGTATCATCGATTGGCATGAACATTACAAGAATCATCGCGATGATCGGAGAAATGATCATTCTGACGGCAATGACCGTAGTGATATTTTTTACTTTGAATTTTTCCTTCGTGATCTGGGCCAGCTGCATGCCGAGAATGAGCATGACTACAGGAATGGAGGCATTGCCGGTCATCTCGATGATTTCCATCAGCTTATCATCGATGGTGATGTCAGCCAGCTGTATCAGAATGCCTGCCAACGCACCATAGATGACGGGGATTCTGAAGATGCTGACCACCGCCTCCTTTACAGAGATCGTTGCACCGTTGCCGAATGAAGCGATGAAGATGCCGACAGTACTGATGATGAAACCGTGCAGTACCATAAGGACGACTGCATAGTCGAACGCAGTGGCACCGATCGCAAAAAGCACAACCGGGGAACCATAGTTCCCACTGTTCGGAAATAGAGTGCCGAGCAGCATGGCAGAAATATCTTCCTTAGTCGATTTCATGAAAAAACCGATAGCGATTGTGATCCCTGCAAGAATGGCTGTAATGATCAGCGAGAAAAGGAACAGGTAGAAATAATCCATCGTGATTTCATTGCGGTAGAAAGTGTTGAAGGTCAATAGTGGCAATAATATGTATAGCGCAAGTGCAGAAACGGACTTGATATCCATATCAAGCAGCTTCTGTGCAATATACCCTGCACCGAATATAAGAAAAACAGGGAGTATAATCATTAACAGTTGCATCAGTTTTCATCCTCTTTCCATATTTTCCATACTTCCATCATAGGACATTATGAAATGAAAAAGAAGCCGGATTTCATCCGACTCCCATATTTTTACTATTTTCTTCTAGCCAGCAGAACGATTGCAGCTATCGCAGCAAGGACAAAGAGGACGATTCCGCCAATGATCAGCAAGGTGTTGGAAGACTGGGCCGTCGCCTGTTCACTCTCCTGTGCCGTATCGATTTCCGCTTCGCTCGTCTCCTCCTCTGCCGGTTCCTCTTCGGTCGTCACTTCTTCTGTATTTTCTTCAACAGTTGATGCTTCGTCGGTAGAAGGTTCTGCCGTTGCTTCTTCAGTACTTTCCTCGAGAGAAGGCTCTGCGCTCTCCTCCGTTGTTGCTTCTTCAGTACTCTCCTCAAGCATCGGCTCTTCTGTCGATGATTCAGTGCTTTCCTCCGCGGTCGCTTCCTCTGAAGATTCTTCTTCCGGGACTTTTGTCTCATCATTATTTGAAAGTGCTGTTGTCAATACCGTTACAGATTCATCAATCTGATCCTGTCCTGCGTTGTCATCTTCAATTAGCGCATATGCATTTTCAAGTGCAGACTGCAGCTCTGGTGCTCTGGCTTCTGCAGGCACCTCCTCCACTTCACTGATCGTCTGCTCCAGCTCCGCCGTGTCAACTACTGGTGCATCGCTGACGTTTGTAGTCGTTGCTGTTCTGAAATAGGAAGTCAGCAGCGGATTGTCATTCTGATCCATTGCACGCACATGGTAATCATAAGTAGTCGATGTCTCAAGTCCACTGTCCTGGTAGTAGCCGTCCTGCGTCGTGTCTATGAGCTGGTCGTTCCTATACACTTCGTAGTAGGCAGCACCCTCTAGTGGATCCCACGAAAATTCGGCTGTATTGCCTGTCGTCCCCTGGATGGTGACGAGCCTATTGTGGAATGACTCCATGAACTGGTATGTCATCGGTGCACGCTCAGCCAGGCGGGCACTCGCATTCCCACCGAGGTAGTACATTGCGAATGTCTCCGCAAAATATTCTCCTGGCACATCAAAGTAGCCCGGCACTTCATGATCATAGAACAGATTGCCCTTTTCCTGGGCCATGATATCCATGAACTCCTGTGAGCCGCTTACTGTAAAGCCTGCTGCATAACTGTCGACAGCATGTCCGTATTCATGCAGTTCAAGGTTTATCGTCGAATGGCCGTTGCCCGGATTACTGTACCCGATTCTGGCGGCAGTCGTGTATCCACCAGCACCCGGCACGTCATCCCATGTCCGGCCGGTATTTTCCCAGCCTCTCGGGGTGACACCGGAAAGATATTCAAATTCCGGCAGTTCAGTCAACGGCTGGTCCATCAGTATGATACCGACACCGGCGCGGTTCGTATGAGCCAGTATCCTTTCATCCACCCGACCGAGACGGTTGATCATCGCCTGGGCCTCATTCACGTCGTGATTGCCATCCGGATCTCTGATTTCAATCATGTTCTGGAGGCTCGGGCTGGCTGCTGATGCCTGCAATGGGAAGAATGCTGTAATCATCAGCATCAGACCGAGCATCATAGCGATTCCCGAAAGGGTTTTCTGTTTCATATATTTCCCTACCTTCATTCATTCTGATTTCCTTATTATCGTATTCCCCATAATACGCTCTTTAGTCATCCCGGTCATGTAATATGATGGCAAGTTCACCGAATCCTCACAAAGACGGACAGCCTCCATCCATCATCGAACTGGTTGCGGGCTGTCCGTCTCTTGTATCATATTGTTCTTTCTAGTTGAGACTTTCTCTGACAATCCGCTTGTAATAAAGCAGTGACATAATGGCAAATAGAGAGTAGAGGGCGGTATAGACCCCCATAACAGTGAGCATCGGCGTCCACATCTCCGTTCCGAATATGAACCATCCTGCATTTACCGCAAAATATGCATGCAGCAGACCGATCAGCAATGGAATACCGAAGGTGATGGCCATCTTGATGGACAATCCTTTGATGATTTCACGCTCTGAAAAGCCGAGCTTTCTGAGCACGTTATAGCTGCCACGTTCATCCTCGCTCTCACCCACCTGTTTGAAGTATAGAATACAGCCTGAAGTCAGAAGGAAGGAGAGTCCGACAAATGCGATGATGAACATTGTCATCCCGAGTGCCTGCATCTGAACCGTATATTGTTCAATCTTGGATTGGAAGTATGGATTTTCTTCCTGGTCCATCATTTTGAAAATTTCCATACTGTCCTCTCCCGCTATATCGAGCGCATACGTCCGAGTCATTTCCGCTGTACGGGCTTCCTCGGACTGATTATCAGCCAGTTGCTGATAAACCGCTTCATCAACAATGGCGGCAGGAGACCCGAAAGATATCTGGCTCGGCAATATTGCCCGATCCTGTATATCCACCAATTCCAAAGAATGCTTATAGTCACCGGATACGAACGTCACCGGTTCATTCAGACCATAGTCGACGAATGATTGCATCACATCGGAAGTGCCGGTAATGATAGTTTCATTCTCACCAACATCCACCGAATCGAAATATGCTTCACTCACCACCATCATAAGCAGTGTTGAACCATTGATGTCCATAAGTTCGAGATCTGCACTGATTGCGCCGTCTGTATCTGCTTCATATTCCAGGGACGGGAGCTGGATCGTTTCATATTCGATGCCTTCTTCAGTGAGCAGGGATTCGTAGAAATCGAGCCCTTCCGCATCTTCGAAAACATAGTCATACGGCATGGTATTTTCCACCGAGCTGCCGGCTGAATAATAGGTGATGTAGGAAAGTGACATCAGACCGACACTCAATGCACTGATGATACTGATCATTGATAGAAGGAATGAATTGGATTTCATTTTGAACATGATGCTTGTCAATGACAGAACATCTGTTATGCCGACGTGTCCTTTTTTTGATTTTCTGATTACATTCAAAACAAATGCGATCGAGAACTTGAACGTAATATATGTTCCGATGACGACCACGACAAGCACTGTGAATACGAGTGGAACCGCCATTTCTATATAATCGAGCAGTAATGTGGACAGGTAATAGCCCCCTGCAACCATGCTGATGCCGACAATACCCATCAGTACGGTGCCGAACCCGAGACGTCTGCTGTCGGACTCATTTGTCCGATTCAGGGTAATCATGTCAATCAGCTTTGTACGCTTCAGGAAAATGAAGTTCTGAATCAGCAGCAATAGGAATATGGCAATGAACAATCCCGCAGTCTGGAGGACTGCTTCCGTCGAAAAACTCAGCCCGACAGAGAGTTCGATTTGCATGATTCTGAGAAGAACCATCAGCAGTATTCTCGACAGCAGGAAGCCAAAAAGAATGCCAATGATCAGACTGCCGAAGTAGATGATCGCATTTTCCTGCAACAGTATCCGGAAAACCTTGTTTCTGTTCAATCCAATGAGCTGGAAGAGCGCAAGTTCAGTATTTCTACGCTTCAGGAATATGGAGTTGGCGAACATGACAAAAGTGACGATGATAACGACGAGCAGTATGGATCCGATAAGAAAACCAGATGACATCATTGTGCTTGAAGAAAGCTCTTCCGCTGCACTGTCGTCTTTTGACATGAGTACGAATGAGAAATACAGCGACACACTGAAGACGAGCGCAAAAATATAGAGACCGTAGTTCCTGATATTTCTGAAGAAGTTTTTCAGAATGATCCGATTAAGACTCAACGCCGACACCACCCAATACACTCTGAGTACTCATGATTTCCTTGTAGAAATCCTCCTGTGGCCGATCTCCTTTCCTGAGTGTGGAATAGACGAGACCGTCCTTCAGGAAAATAACTCTACTCGAGTAGCTTGCAGCTGTGGCATCATGTGTGACCATCATGATGGTTGAACGACTGTTTGTGTTCATCTGCTTCAGCTTGTTGAGAAGGTTGCTTGCAGACTTGGAATCGAGTGCCCCTGTGGGTTCATCTGCGAAGATGATTTTCGGCTGGTGGACGAACGCGCGCGCCGCACTTGTACGCTGCTGCTGGCCACCGGAAATTTCATTCGGATACTTTTCACTCAGTTCATGGATATCAAGTTCATTCGATACCACATCGAACTGCTTCTCCACTTCATCTTCCTTCATATTTCTGATGGACAGTGGCAGCAGTATGTTCTCCTTTACAGTCAGTGTATCGAGCAGATTATATTGCTGGAAGATGAATCCGAGATCATTCTTTCTGAAGTTCGCAAGTTTCTTATCCTTCATTGCTGTGATGTCTTCGCCCTCGATAAAGATGTGCCCGCTGCTCACCCGGTCGATCGAGCTCAGCACGTTGAGCAATGTGGTCTTCCCCGAGCCTGACGCGCCCATGATGGAGACGAACTCCCCTTTTTCTATCTCCAGATCGATTCCCTTCAGCACTTCAGTGCGGTTGAACCGGTTGCCATATGATTTTTTGATTCCCTTCGCTTCAAGTATCATCATGACGCCTCCTATATTTTTTATTATAATCATATTCTATCTGCATTCTTCCTCCGGGTCGTTTGATTCCGGTGACAGATGCAGAAAACCATGTGACATTTCTGTCACATGGTTTTCACTTTATGGTAGGCGTTCTGTTTTGTGAAGGTAAGCATCATCCGCGTGCCACTGCCATACTCAGACTGGACATCAATACCGAGATGCATGGCCTCTGCAGCCTGACCCGCAAGATACAGTCCCATTCCTGTAGACTGGCCATCTTCGTGATCACTCGTCGAAGTGAAGCCTGCCTCGAATATGCGAGGCAGATCTTCCGACCGAATGCCTCTGCCGTGGTCCTCCACTGTCAGTACGACGGCATCCTCCACAACACTGCTCACAATGCTTATCTCATCATTCTCCGTATATTTCACACTGTTGGCAACAACCTGATCCAGAATGAACGACAGCCATTTGACATCTGTTTCAACTGAAGAAGCAGATAGTGATATGTCGAAGCCGATATCCTTCTCCATGCAGAGTGTCCTCAATTTCCGTATGCTCCGTCTGATAATCGTTTCCAGTTCGGCCGTTTCGATATAGAGGTCATTCTGTATGTTCGGCAGACGCTTCATATAGAGCATCTCGTTCAGCATGCCTTCCAGCCGCTGCCACTCATTCGTCAGCTTCATACGTTTCTGGCCCTCTACATCATCAATGAGCAGTTTGAGCATCGTCATTGGCATCTTCATATCATGGATCCATCGTGTCATTTCATCCATGTTCTCCTCCGTTTTCACCGACTCCGCATCAATGCGCATATTATGCGACTGCCTCACCTGCATCAGCCGTTTCTGGAGGGCATGCTGATATTGGGTTGTTGGGAGCGGGAGTGATTCGATATCGTCGATGTCATCCATTTTCATCAGCTCTTTCGTATACTTCCTGCCCCTGACATACTGCCAGATGGCAAACAGAATGAAAATCAACGTATTGATGAGGGCAATATAAAGAATCGACAAGTCCGATACCGAAACATCCAGCAGACCGATGCCAAGCGTCACACCATTGATCAGAATAAAAAGCAGCCACCATGGCAGATGCTGCGAAAAATACATGACATTCACTCCTTCAGCATATATCCGAGCCCTGTTTTGGTGACGATGGCATCCTCGAGCCCCATTTCTTCGAGTTTCTTGCGTATGCGATTTATATTGACGGTCAGCGTATTGTCACTGATGAATTTAGCATCATCCCACAGCTGCTCGATCAGCTCATCCCTTGAGACGACCTGGTCCTTGTTTGCTGCCAGGATGGAAAGAATGAACGATTCATTTTTCGTCAGCTGGAGGACCTGTCCCGATCGTGCACCAGTCAGTCTCTTGAAATCAAACACAGCGTCCCTGAAACGGATGACGTCCATGCTCTGGTTCTGATACTGGTAGGCACGTCTGAGCAGTGCATCGATCTTCGCCACCAGCACATCAAAATTGAACGGTTTCTGTATATAGTCGTCACTGCCCAGCTGCATGCTCATCACCATGTCGGACGGATGATTCCGCGATGACAGGAAGATGATCGGCAGGCTTGATATATCACGTATTCTTCTGCACCAGTAGAATCCATCATACTTCGGCAATGTAATGTCGATGAGGACGAGTTCAGGCTCGAAGCGGATAAAGTCATTCAGTACATTCGAAAAGTCGGATACCCCGGAAACAGTATGATCCCATTCCTCAAGGCGCGACTTCAGTTCCTCGTACAGCGGCAGATCGTCTTCGATAATGAATATTCTCGACACTGTGATAGCCCCGCTTTCGTTATTTCAAAATAAATATCCAGTTCCCATTATAAAGGAAACTGGATATTTTGCATCGTTTCAATGATTCAACTATATCTGCCTGGCTCTCATCAGCAGCCATAGGAAGTATGGACCGCCGATCAGTGCAACGACAATACCTGTCGGAATGATTGCCGGAGCAAGCAGGAGCTTGCCGAGCAGGTCGGCTGCCGTAAGCAGTACACTGCCGATCAGAATGGATGAGAAGAACAGTACACGCATATTTTGACCGAACAGCATTCTTGAGATGTGCGGTGCAATCAGGCCGATGAAACTGATGGCACCACATACACTGACAGCGAGACTCGACAGCATGGCAGAAAGAATGATGAGGATGATCTTTTCCTTATTCACATTCATGCCGAACCCGGTCAGCATCTCGTCATCAAGGTTCAGCATGCCCATCTCACGGATCCTGAAGAATACGAAGAGCGAGATGAGCAGGATATAAGGGACCGAAATGTAGACGAATGGCCATGTATCACCCCAGATATTGCCTGCAAAGTAGCGGTTCAGCATTTCCATCTGGGTTTCATCGAACACGGATGTAAATACGTAGACGAAGCCCGTTACACCCATTGCTGTCGCGATGCCGATCAGTATGAAGATATTACTTTTGAATGCCCCGCCGATGAACGACAGGAAGAAGATGATGAGCACAGTCAGAAGCCCACCGACAAAACTCATCAGAGGCAGTGCATACAGATGCTGGCTCATCGAACTGCTGATGAAGGTGATGAACAGGACCACACCGAATCCACTGCCGGCGTTGACACCGATGATACCCGGGTCGGCCAGCGGGTTTTTGGAGATGACCTGCAGAATGAGACCACTCAAGGCAAGGGCGGCACCACAGACCAGCACGACGAGTATTCTTGGTAATCTGAACTCGAACAGCACGAGCCTGACATCATCATTCGCCTGGTTGGCAAGTATGTTAAGAAGATCGGTCCATGTCAGACTGAATGTACCCGTAAAAAGATGTGTCAGCACAATTGCAGAGAGCAGTGCGATGATAATGATGAATTTGGCCTGGTTACGCATATTTTGCACCTCTCTTCTTGATGATGTAGATGAAGAAAGGCAGGCCGATGACGGCGATGATCGCGTTGACCGGCGTTTCATTGAAAACTCTCGCCAGCGTGTCGGCCAGGGCAAAGATGATGCCACCAGCCAATCCGGTATAGATGATGGTGAACCGGTGCAGGTTTCCAAACAGCATCTTGATGATATGCGGCACAAGCAGACCAAGGAAAACGACATTGCCGACCATGGCAACCGCCATGCTGGCAAGCATGATTGCCAGTGTCAGCGTCACTCTGCGGTACAGCGTCTGGTTCTGCCCGAGTGATACAGCCATTTCGTCACCGAACAGGAGCACATCCAGTTCTTTTGACAGAAACAGCAGGATGATGACCAGCACAACCGCAATCGGAAAGACGATTGCGATGTTGGACATGGACTGTCCGGCCGCGCCGCCTGCCGTGAAGAAGGCGACGTACTGTCCAAGATTGAATGTGATGACCAGAAAGTCGGTCACTGCATAGAGCAGCAGGCTGATGCCCGCTCCCGCCAGAATGAGATGCATCGGCGAGCGGTAGCGTGTCATGGAAAGGATGAACAGTCCGACAATCATCCCCCCGATGAAGCCGCTTGCCATTACACCGACGAATGGCAGTGCCGGCAAGAGCAGCGCTGCCAGGATGATGGCAAGATTGGCACCGGCATTGACGCCGAGAATGCTCGGTTCACTCAGTTCATTATGGGTCACTGACTGGAGGACCAGCCCCGAGATGCTGATCATGAAGCCGGCAAGCAGTGCACCAAGCACTCTTGGCATCCGGATTTCATAGAGTATCTGATGACTCTGATCTGTCATATTCAGATTGAATATGACATCAAACACTTCTTTCAGCGTATATGTATTTGTCCCAAACATCATTGCCAGCACAAAAGACAAAAGAATACCCATCACAACGATGGGCAGGGGATACCATTTACGATCCATGATGGACCTCTTTGACTGTCTGGCAGAACAGATCATAATCTGCAAGAATCGGCTTGCCTGTCAACGGGTCGGTAGTGATCTTACCATTTATATTGAACACATTGTTGAGGATGTCATTGGTCAGTACATCGCTTGGATGTCCACTTTCAATGATTTCACCCTCGTTCATGATGACAAGATGATCGGAATACTTGATGGCATGGTTGATATCGTGCAGCACCATGACGACTGTCTGCTTTGTCTGCTCGTTGAGACGCCTGACGATGTTCAGTGTCTCGAGCTGATGATGGATATCGAGGTATGTGGTCGGTTCATCCAGCAGCAGTACATCCGCGCCCTGTGCGAGCAGCAGGCTGATCCAGACGCGCTGGGCCTGACCGCCTGACAGTTCGCTCATCATGCGTTCGCTGAATTCGTTGGCACCCGTCTCCTTCAGAGCCCAGTCGATGATCTTATAGTCGTCCGGCTTCAGGCTCTGGAATCTTTTGAGGTGTGGATAGCGGCTGAAGCCGACCAGATCCCGCACCCTGACATCATACTGCAGACGGTTCTTCTGGGAGAGTATGCTTATTTTTTTGGCAATATCCTTCGACTTCATCTGACGGATGTCCATATCATTGATATAGACGCCGCCTTCCTTGGCAGAAATGATTCTTGAAATCGTCTTCAGCATCGTGGACTTTCCGCAGCCGTTCGGCCCGATGATCGTCGTCACTTTGCCTTCCATCAATTCCATATTCGTATGCTTCAGAATTGTACGTTCATTCAGTTCGACTTTGACATCTTTTAGCATTACACTCGTCATGCATGACACCTGCCCAATATTATTTAGTCAATGCTTCCATAATGATATCCTTCTGGTATTCCAGTGAGTACGGATCGTTATAGTAGAAAATGGAAGAATTGAATTCGACGACTCTTTCATTCTGTACAGCTTCAAGGTTGTTCCAGACCGCTGTGTCCCTGTATGCATTATCCGCGCCGGAATCCCCAGAGCCGACAAACATGTAGTCACCGGAGTATTTCTCTATTTCCTCGGCGGATATGGCCTTCCATCCTGTTTCAACCACTTCATCCTGGATGGCCTGCGGCACATCGACACCGAGTCCCTGGTACAGGATTTCAGTACCGCGACCCCAGTTTGTACCGTATACGTAAATATCCTTAGCATACTGTTCGACGACACTGGCTGTCGCATCTTCACCGATGGCTTCCTCGACGGTTGCCCTATCTTCTTCAAGTTCCGCTTCCCAGCCTGCAATCCATTCCTCAGCCTTTTCTTCCGTGTTCGTAATCTTGCCGAGCTCCCTGTGGACATCAAGATAGTTCCACTTGGCGTAATCGATAGGAACAGTTGGTGCGACTGCTTTCAGTTTATCTAAATTCTCGTCGGAATTAAAGGTTATGATCAAATCCGGATCAAGATTCATCACTTGTTCAATATTTCCATCTTCCACAAGTTCAATATCTTCAGTGTACGGCTCGAGTACATCGCTCTCCGTCACTCTTGCGTGCGCACCGACGACATTCGCCTCCAGCTGCATCACATTCCCGAAATAGCTTGTTGCCAGAATGACCACGCGTTGCGGATCTTCCGGAATTTCAATTTCTTCACCGGCATCTGTTGTGTATGATACCATGCCGCCTGACGCTTCTGTGGATTCTTCACTCGAAGCTTCTGACGCCGAGCCTTCATTTTCTTCTACGGAACTTTCTGAAGACTCTTCGGAATTTCCACATGCTGCCAGAACCAATACCATCATCAAAGTAATTATACTGATTAACCTTTTCATTTTTGTTATCCTTCTCTCGCTCAATTTATTTAAAACCTTACGGATTGATAATCATTCTCATTGCCTATATAATATAGTAGAATGAAAGAGATTTCAATAGAAAAGGGGATTATGTATGAATATTTCAGATACACTCATCATAGGTGGCGGCCCTGCCGGACTTTATTCCAGTTTTTATGCCGGATTGAGAGGCATGAGTGTCCAGCTGATCGAACACCATTCCGAGCTTGGCGGCAAGTTGAACATCTATCCTGAGAAAATTATCTGGGATATTGGAGGCATGCCCCCTGCGCCGGCTGAAGATGTAAGAAATCAAATGATAGAGCAGGCCAGGACGTTTGATCCGGAGATCCATGTGTCAACGACATGTGAAACTGTCATCCAGCATGATGACTATTTCGAAACCATCACTGATCAGGGCGCATTTTACAGCAGAACTTTAATTATCGCCTCTGGTGGTGGCATGTATACACCTGTTCGTCTCAAAATTGATGGCGCAGAGGCTTTTGAACTGACAAATTTACATTATACAGTTAAACGGCTCGGAAGCTTCAAGGATCGCAACGTTCTGATTTCCGGTTCCGGCAATACTGCAGTCGATTGGGCTGAGGCTCTTAGTGATATTGCCGCTTCCATTACGATGGTCTACCGGAGCGAGGAGATGAAGGGGCACGAAGCCATGATCGCAGCGCTTAAGAAAAAAGATAATATCCACATGTGCGGCCAGTGTAAAATAGAGAAACTGATATCGAATGAGGCTGGCGATGAAATCGCTGTTGTCGAGCTGACCGATGGAGGCAAGTTTGATGTGGACGATGTTCTGATCAGTCATGGATATGAGTCCAATTGTGCTTTCCTTGAAAATATCAAAGGTGATTTCACCTATAATGAGTATCAGATGATCGAGACGACCGAGACTGCGAAAACCCCTGTCCCCGGCATTTTTGCATGTGGAGACCAGATCACCCATGAGGGTAAAGTCCGTCTGATTGCCGGATGTTTTACAGAGGCTGCACAGGCTGCCAATCATGCCAAGACATTTCTGCAGGCAGATGCACCCACTGGTGGAATGGTGTCGTCGCATAATGACATATTTAAAGAAAAGAACAAGCAGCTCATCAAGGAGATGCACTAGTCCACTTTCTACATCTCCTGCATGGTTGCCATGAACTGCATGATGGCCGGGCTCAATAGGATGATGAAAAGTGTCGGAAAGATGAAGAACACCATCGGAAACAGTATTTTAATTGGTGCTTTGATCGCTTTCTCCTCCGCCCGCTGCTTTCTCAATTCACGGATCTCTTCCGTCTGGACACGGAGGACAGTCACCATGCCGATACCGAGTTTTTCAGCCTGGACAATACTGAACACCAGACTTTTAAGCTCTTCAATCGGAAGGCGTTCGGCCAATGCGGTCAGCGCCTCTTTTCTCGTTCTGCCGAGACGCACTTCTTCTATCACCGATTTGAACTCGCTTGACAGTTCACCAGGCTTCTTTGAAACCACCTTGCTGAGCGCTGCATCAAATCCAAGCCCCGCCTCCAGACTGATGGTCAGAAGATCGAGGAAATCCGGCATCTCTTTCAATGCCTGGGCCTGACGTTTTTTCACCTTCATGCTCATGTATATCCTGGGCAGTGCGATTCCAGTTCCGATGGCTGTAATGAAGAGCAGCAGACCATGGACGAATGTGAGATTCGCAAAATACATGGACAGCGTGGCGAATACCATCAGAAAACCTGTCACCATCCATTGGATCATCTTGAATTCGATGGGGCTGAGCTGCATCCCGGCCTGCTGAAGACGTGCTTCGATCCTGCCCACTTTTTCTTTATCCAGCCTGCGCTGGGATTTCTTTTTCAAACCCTTCCAGAGCGGTTTGATCATGCGGTCCCTGAACGATCCCATTTCATCCGTTTCTACATCGGTCATTTGATGTTCGTCCGGGAAATATAGGCCGATCCGCGCCGGCACCATTCGGTTCCTATGGGCTGGGATGGCCATTGCCGCATATATCAGAAGCGTCATGGAAATAAAAAAGCTGAATGTAAGGAACAGCATATCTACACCTCGATTATTGTCATTTTACGGATGAATATAAAACCGATGATCTCGGAAACAGCTGCTCCGGCGAGAAGCATGCGACCAATCGGTTCAGTGAACAGCAGGCTCATATAGTCGGGGTTGATGACATAGATCAGCGTACCCACGGCAACAGGCAGAAGCCCGATGATCAGGCCGGAGAGCTTGCCCTGGGCGGTCAGCGTGCGGATCTGGTTTGCCAGTCTTGTCCGCTCGCGTATCGTTTCAAGAATCTTATCCAGAAGATACACCAGATTCCCCCCGACCTCGCGCTGGATCAGTATGGATTCCACAAGCATGTCGAGTTCAGGACTCGGCATCCGCTTTTTCCAATCGACCAGTGCATCCTCAAGACGCGTACCATACTGCAGCGCCTTCAGTACGTACTGCACTTCCTCCTTCAGAGGAGAATAGGATTCCTCCTCCACCATCTGGAGTGACTGCAGCAGACTGAAACCTGCCCGGAGCGAGCCACTGATGGAAGTGATCATGCCCGGCAGCGACTCATTGAACTGCTTGACCCGCTTGTTCTTTTTTCGTGTCACCACAATGGTAGGCAGGAAATATCCAAAAGCACCTCCGATGAATGCCAGAAAGAAATTGCTTGTTATGATGTACAGCAGCCCCCCGGCGATGACGAATGCCATTGCCTTGAAAGCAATGAATTCCTCCACTTTCATCATGATGCCGGCAGCTGTCAGTTCACTTTCGAGCGCCTCCCGCCTCCTGCTTTTCTTTCCTCGTCTGACAAGCAGATTTTTGAGGGCATTGTTGGCATTCTTCAGGCTTCCTTTCACAGAGACAGGGGCCTTCGTCTGTTCTTTTTCAGTATTTCTGGACGATGAAATAAATAGAAGCAGCATGAATATGGTCATGAAACTGCCGGCAATCAGAATGACTTCCATGCAATCACTCCTTTTCCACGAACAGGGAAGCCGGCAGATCGATGCCTTCCCGCTCCATGATTTCATAGAATTGCGGCCTTATGCCTGTAGGAATCAGCTTGCCGATGATCTTGCCATTTTCATCCACACCGTTCTGCTTGAAGACGAAGATGTCCTGAAGGACGATGATATCCCCTTCCATGCCCTGCACTTCGGTGATATTGGTGATTCTTCTTGTCCCGTCACTAAGCCGTGTCTGCTGGATGATCAGGTGCAATGCACCTGCAACCTGCTCACGGATGGCTTTGATCGGCAGATCCATGCCCGCCATCAGCACCATCGTTTCAAGGCGTGAGACCATGTCGCGCGGGCTGTTCGAGTGTCCTGTTGCAAGGGAACCGTCGTGGCCGGTGTTCATCGCCTGAAGCATATCGAGTGCCTCACCGCTTCGCACCTCACCGATGACAATTCGATCCGGACGCATACGCAGGGAATTCTTGACGAGGTCCCGGATGGTTACAGCACCTTTGCCTTCGATGTTTGCCGGCCTTGTCTCCAGAGACACCACGTGCTCCTGTCCGAGCTGCAGTTCCGCGGCATCTTCGATTGTTACAATACGATCCTTGTTCGAAATGAAGGAGGAGAGTACATTCAATGTCGTCGTCTTGCCGGAACCCGTACCGCCGCTGACGAAAATATTCAGCTTCGCCTCGACACACGCCTTGATGAAGGCAGCCATCTCTTCAGTCAATGTACCGAACCGCACCAGATCATGTATTGTGAACGGATCTTTCGAGAACTTACGGATCGTGATTGTCGGTCCTGCAAGTGCGAGCGGCGGGATGATCGCATTCACACGGGAGCCGTCCTTCAGACGCGCATCGACCATCGGGCTGCTTTCATCCACCCTTCTGCCAAGCGGGGACAGAATCTTTTCAAGGACCGCCATGACATGGTCCTCATCCCTGAAGGTGACATCCGTCAGAGAAAGCTTCCCACTCCGTTCCGCATAGACCATCTTCGGACCATTGACCATCACCTCGGATACTTCTTCATCAAGAAGCAATGGATTGATGGGGCCATAACCCGTCAGGTCATTCTTCAGTTCTACTTTCAGCTTCTCGATGTTGCTGATGTCCTGAATATGGTCATTCTCCTGAAGAATATCCTGGATGATGTCATCCATATCCATGACAATGTTATCGATGTCTTCATTCTTGCGCTCTTTAAGAATATATTTCAGCGTCAGGTTCTTCAGTTCCATATATTCGCTGTCTGGTGCTTCAACCGGTTTTTGTACCGGCTTTTCCACTGTCTCTTTCTTTGAGGAAGACGGTGGCGCTTCGTTCTTATCCACTACAGATTCGACTGCAGTTTCTTTTGCTGCTGGGACACCATCAACTTTTTCACCTTTTGTCTGCAACCTTGCCAGGAGACTCATGCTTCAACCACCTGTCTGTCATTTTGGGCCAGGATTTGCTCCGCCACTTTTTTCAATTTCTTTGAAAATTTATGCTTCGGACTGCTGGATACTACTGGTACACCCCGGTCGAGCGAATAAGAGATGTCTTTCAATGCATATGGCAGAAAGAAGACATTTTCCTGGTCTATTTTCAGGTGATCATGAACTTTTTTAGTTTCCATCAGCGTCGGTACTGAATGCTTATTGACGATCAGCTTCGTCTTCTCTCCGTGGCCGAGTGCACCAAGCGTCTCTACCATGAGACGGGTGTTCTTCAACGCAGCCATACCTGGTGTCGTCACAACGAGGATACGATCCGCCAGGTCCATCAGAACCATATTCTGTTCGGTCAAGCCATGGTGTGTTTCCACGATGATGACCTCGGCCTGTGATTTCAAGTTTGTAATGGCAGAAGCCAGATCAAGAGCGTCGACCAGATCTGCAAACTCGGGCCGCGTTGGCGCAGGAAGCAGACGGACACCGGAAGAATGTCTTGTGCAGAATGCATGAATATTCGCAAAGTCGTTCCGCTCCACCGCTTCCTTGATGCTGATGCCGGGTGTCAGATCGAGAGCGAGTGCCATATCTCCAAACTGCAGATCACCATCCACCAGTACGGTACGCCTTCCCTCTGCCTGGAATGCCACACCTAAGTTTGTTGTTACAACTGTTTTGCCAGCGCCACCTACGGCGCTCGTTACAAGTATGATTTCAGCGGCCATTGCCACCACACCTTTCTTCCATTATTCGTTACCCATCTTGATGATGCGGCTGCTGATCCAACCCTGTATGCCGGATTTAGTCTCCACATGCAACCAGATGCGGCCGTCCGCATCCGCCGCTTCCTCATTTTTCGTCACCAGTTCATCCCCCGCATCAACAACCGTCAGAACGTTCGCATCAAGAGATGGACCATTTCTGACGTGCGCACGTTCAGGTAGGACAATGATATCAGGAGATGTCGTCTTATCAGTTGTGTCTGCTGTTTCTTCGACTGACAGTTCAGACGCTTCGCCTTCTATTTCAGAAGCTTCAGCTGTATTCGTCATACCATCGACACTTTCAACAGCTACATCCATTACTTCGCCATTCTCTTTCAACCGGCTGATCAATAGGAGATGAAGAGGACCACGATAATTTGCATCTGCCACTTTAACCGCATCAGCTTGTTTCATTTCCACCGTTACAGCAGTATATTCCCCTATAGCTTCACCTTCTGCCGTCTCTTTCATACGCTGATTGACTGCCAATACTTTCACATTTTCAAACAGTATTTCGGCTGGTGCATATCCATTTTCATCAGTCTCATCGTTCGGCAGATGTACGATATCCACCCTATCATTAGGTTGAACCATATTAGATACCGATTGAACGTAATCCAAACCAAACGATACCGCACGGTAGCCATAAGCCACTTTTTTGGATAATATATCCGCCTCGCCCCGCTGTTCGATATGATGACCAAGCAGCACTTCCCCTGCAACAAGTTCTGTCGAAGCGTATTCACCGACCGCTTCATCCTTATCTTTTATGGCTGCCGGATGTACTTCCGACTCGCGCATTTCAGCCATCTGCAGATTCTCATCAGTGAGCTGTACATTCTCCCCGATATCCGCTGCTGCAGAAATCACCTGCACCATGATCGGCTCTTCCACTTCCGCTGCAGTATTCTGCTGCATGAATATATAGAATACACCTGTTGTCAGCAGACCTGAGAAAATCGCCAGCAACAGTATTTTTTTCGGTTTCATTACATTCCACCTACCGTGTTAGTTTAATCGTATATGCGCCGCGGTCTAGAGGAGCATCGCCATTGGATTCGCCTGATCCGGCTCTTTTGATGAAGATGCCGTTAATTTCATCTTTACTATTCATCGAGTCTGTCAGATAGAAGTAGGCGAAACCTGTAATTTCGACTTGACCCATCTGACCCCCGGAATAGTTGTATGGCTTGTACACTGGAACCAACATGATCCTTGCACAGTCCCGCTCTTGAGAGTCAACATTCGGACAACTTGCAATCCTATAATCGACGCCATTTTTAGTCTTTCCTGCAATATTACCTGTTTGGGTGTTGATTACATCTCCAACTTTCAACTCTTCATCAAATCCGTGCTTCAATGTTTCCTCATAAGTTTTCGCACCAGGTCCATCGAGCGCAAGTATGCCGAAGTTTCCATGGTCCGAGTCACCGGCACCTACCTTCAATGGATAAACCTTCCCATATTCAAGCGGCATCGACTCATCCAGCCCGAGCGGCACAACACCAACCCCTGCAGTCATGGCATGCAGACCTGCTTTCGCTTCAGCATTAAGCATGACGTTATCAATACCGAATAAGGAGGAAAAGAATAAAGGCACTTCCCTGCCGACACCAACGTGAAGCAGTTTCTCCGAGTCTACTTTGGAAAAAAGCAGACTTCCTGATTCATTATGATGATTGAGGATCTCTCCTACTACCTGATCCACCTTCTCCTGGGAGTTTGGCAACTCCTGCGCTCCCGATACAGCTGCTGCATTAGCAGTTTTCTGCAAATGACTTTTGGTCATGTAAAGCTGTCCTCCGTCAATTACCAATCCAAGAATCCCAATTGACAGAAACATTGTCAAAGCCATAAGCAGATACATATTGCCTTCCTCATTACGAAACAACTTGCGCATCATATCACTCCACTCTCGTTGTCGAGCTCGTTTTCACCGTAAAGGGAATTGAATAATCCCCCAGCATATTGAATATGCTCTCCGGATAGGTCATTTCCACCGTTACGTATGTGCCCGAGTCTTTTTCACCATCAGGGGAAACAGTGACATCAAGTTTTGATGAATCACCTGAAACAAAATTATCAAGTGCATACGACTTCACCCTCTCATCAGACTCTCCAAGACCAGCCATGCGTGCTGCATCCTGAGTGACCAATTCAAGCTGAAGTTGTGAATGGATGACACGTCCGAAATCCACGATACCTACCAATAGTGCCAAAATCAGAGGCACGAGGATTGCGAACTCCACTAAAGACTGCCCGTCTTCCCTTTTGATCATAACAGTGTCACATCCATCAACAGTGCCATGACAGCACCACCTGCAATTGCCACCCCGTAAGGCATGCCGACGCCAAGAGAGTTCCTAAATCCACCGCGCATGATGATGACGCCTATCGCAAGAATTCCACCAATAACGGCCATATATATGAAAGATTCAAGGACAAATTCATATCCTTTGAATGCACCGACCAATGCCATAAGCTTCACATCACCAGCACCCATCCCACCAAATATATACGGAATAAGGAGTAGAGCAAAGCCGACAATGAAACCAAGAAAGGCTTCTTCAAATCCTCTAAATCCACCCAGCGCTGTATTCAGAACAAATGCAGCAATGAGCGACGGGAAAATCACCTTGTTATATATTTTTCGTTTGCGAATATCAGTTACGACACAGACTCCAAGTATCATCAGTAAAATGACATTGATCGGCATATTTCCTCTTCCTTTCATCTCACCTGATTTTCTATTCTAAAAAAAACAGACCCACTAAAAAGTATGGGTCTGTAGTGCACCAAGTTGAATTATTGCAACTTATTATGGAGTCGAAGTAGTTGCTGCTTCTGGGTCTTTGAGTATATCAGCAACAGATTGCATAAGAGTTTCAAACTGTGGTGTGAGAATAACAAAAGCTGCAACAACTGCGACAACGAGCAATCCAAGAATCAGACCGTATTCCGTCATGCCTTGTCCTTCTTCTTCCATTAACAAACCTTTAAAAAATTCCATCATGTGTATTTCCCTCCATTTATATAGTAAGTAGCGTCAAGCTATAGTACATGGGTTCATTCAGCAAATGCCAGAGTGTCACCTCGGGAGACGCCGTAGAGTTTGCCTGCCGGCAGCTCTACGACTGAGCGGGCTTCTTTATATCTCCAGCCCATCTTTCCCGGAACAAGGTTCGTTTCAATACCGACCACTTCGTTTTCTTCATTGAGGTAGATGACATCGATGTCGAACTTCATGAAGAAAGTGTGGATGGACTTGCACGGATACAGATGCAGTGCGGCGTCACTCGGCATCGAGCACTGGAACATCAATCCTTTGAATCTGGACCAGAAGCTGTGTGCCTGCCTGAGATCTTGTGCCAATACTGTATCCGTTGTGCTGTTGATCAGTTTCATTCCGGTGCTTCCTCCCTGTGCGTCAATGGCTTTGCTGTGTGATTACAATATGAATTATGCGCTTAAATGCAATCTACAACTATCCCCCATCGTTCCCATTGTGCAAAACAGGCTTCAATAAGAACATGCTCTTATATGTATAGGAGCAGTGTCCTACTCTGCTCCTATAGGGCACAAAAAAACGGAGAATGATTTCTCATCCTCCGCCAGTTTCGCTGGTTCATTCCATTATGGATTCATTTCAAATTCTGAAGCGGCCTCGGGCTCATGATATCTATATCTTTCCGGCCCTGATGTGTCAAGCTGTTCAACGATACCTTGTTTCATCAGCAGCTCCATAACAGGTTGAAGATCCTCGACTGTATGATTCAGCCTATCCGAGAGCTCTTCTAATGAATGGGTCGACTGTGGGTTGGATTGAAATAGCATGATGCACTCCATCTGAAGCGGCAGACATGTCCTATTGTTCATCCCTTCCCCCTCCTCACCTGATTCGGCAATACAGATACTATCGATTGCCGTCTTCTTTTAAACGTAAGCAACTTCTACTGCCACTCCATCATAGCTCTATTCGGAAAATAAATAAATCCACTTCCATTCCCTAATTATAAAGCACCGGTCATACGCATAGGAAACGAGAGCTAGAACGCAATGGCCTCATCTCCTATACCCTTTCCGGCGCTATTTATGAAGGTAGCTGTAAACTTTTGATATGGCACCGACCCTGTCTGAGACGTTCAGCTTATGGAAGATCTTTGTCACATGATTCTTGACTGTATGGGTGCTGATATAGAGGGTCTCGGCTATTTCCTGATTATTCTTCCCTTTTGAAAGCAGCGTCAGTACTTCCCTTTCTCTTGGCGATAGATCCTCAAGACTGCTCACTGCACCGGCGATTGCTTCCCTGTCATCTGCTTCAGGTTCACCCGGGAGATCGAAGACCACTTCACTGACATGCTCTGCCCGCATAAATGACAAGTATACTTCGAAGGCCTGTTCATCTATGCATACCAGATTTTTGACTGCTTCCATATCTTCTGCAGTACAAATGGCGTATATATAGCCTGCAATCCTGTGCGGATGATCTTCAGGCAATAGTTTATGTGCTTTGATCAGGTGTCCCGCTTCCATTACTGCACCTATATCCCTTTTTGGAAACATCTTCTTGACGAAGGCAGGTGAGTAGTAGGACAGCTGGCAGGCCCGCACTATCGGGAGGGCAGTATTCTCCGGCAAGTGGAGCCGGGTGGTGATGACTGCGGCCAGTTCAGCGCTGTCTTTTGATCTTTCATAAGCTGTGCTGTCCAGTTCTGCTACAGCAAGCTGGAGTGCTTCGGTCTTCTCTGCAGCGACGCATGTATCCTTGTGCCCTGCAAGCTGGAGCGATACCCCTCCAATGATGGATAGCGTCTGCAGAAAAGCGGTATTTTCAACCATGTCGATTTCTTTTGCTTCATTGATGCCGACTGACAGTATACCCATCAGGTCACTCCCATAGGACAATGGACATTCGATGACCCTTTCTCCATCAGGAAGTACCTGGATATGGGGTTCACTGCTCGTACTTTCAGGAAAACGGGTGAGCTGGTCTGTCCGATCCATCACTGACCTGACATACTGGTTAACATCCCCTCCATAGGTGCCCCGAGTAAAGAGTTTGCCTTTCCCGTCTTTATCATCTTTGATGAGTATAAGTGAAAATGGCCCCTCAACCAGATTGATGCTGATATCAAGAAGGATGAGTACCATCCGTCTCGGGTCGGGCGTCGATGCCATCAGACCGCTCAGCTCCACCAGTGACGTGAGACGGGAGAGCTGTTGTGAATTTTCATGACGCAGTCCTTCTACCAGCATGCTGGATTCGACCAGTATGGAAGCCATCTGCATGATAATTGTGGTGGAAGGACTGGCTTTCTTTTTTGACAGACTGCCCCCGAAGATGACCGATATGGAGCCATCGCCCATTTTTATTACATCTATAAACAGGAACTCGGGCCGTGTATTCATAGGAGAAAAGAACTTTGCACGCCTGTCATGCCCAATGTCTTCCCAATAGGAGCGCTCCTCCATCAATGCAGCCCTGCCGAGAAAACCTTCTCCGACAAGGAATTTTCTGCCCTTGAGCACTTCTGCTTCTTCACCCATGATCTTTGTTACCGTATATGTATCCTCGCCTGTCTGTTCTGCAATCCCCATGAAGTCGACTTCTCCACCTTTCCCGGTCATCTGGGAGAACATCTCGGTGCTGGCATCCTTATGCTCCTGCATGTACTTTCTGAATTTCTCAATGCAGAATCCGGCCAGCGGTGTCTCCGCTTCATTTCTCAGACAGAGCGAGGCGAGTTCTGCCATCCTATCGATGAGATCAAGCCATTCCTGACGATCTTCTTCGTGCAGTACAGGAACTGCATCCTGGACTTTGAGGTGATCTTGCACTTCTGCATCCTGCTCCACCAGCACACCTGCCCATAGATAACATGTTACGCCTTGATCGTCTGTCACCGGGGATACCATGATATGGACTCCTGAACCCACTTCATAGATCAGGGATCTATTTATTCTTCCATTGTTTCTGAGTATGCCTTCAATTTCCTGCAAAAGTCCTTCTTGTTCCAGCATTACCATGCACAGCCTGTTATTTCCTTCGACCGAGGTGAGCATTTCACCTTTTTCATCAGTAAGAAAGAATGTCAATCCATACTGTGATGCGAAAGTCTGCTGAAACTTCTCTATTAATTCAATCGCTGAAGCCATCGTCCAACATCTCCTCTGCAGATTTCTTCGGTTGTATCACTAGGTCGGGAAGTCTATCCTTGATTTTACCCGAAGATGCTAGAAATATGTAGAGTGAATGGAAATGAATTCAAATTGAGTCAATTGCTTTAACCAGTCTTTCTGCAACTTCTCCAATGGGACCCCGACTTTCAAACTTGAATACTTCATCATTGATGAACACGGTGGGAACAGCAGTAATGGAGCGTTCAAGAGCTTCTTTGGTAATATCAAGACTCAGATTCATCGTACTGCGCTGCTCTTCGCATCCGTATTCCTGCTGCATCATCTTCTCAATTTCACTGCTATCCAGCAGACGCCATTCCTGCTGCGTCCGGAAAAGGGAATGCAGAAGGTCGTATGCTCTTCCAGGCTGGTTGTAGTCGATGAACAGATTTGCAATCGTGCCGTGAAGCAGTCGCACTTTAGGCTTGTCATAGTGTTTGATGGTGTACCTTACATCCCCCGCTTCAACTCGTGGCATCAGTGCCTCATGTGCTGCCAGAAAGAAGTTGACACAGTAGGGGCAGGCAGTGTTCAGAAAGACTTCCACATGTTTGTGGGCATCACTACGACCAAGACTGAGTGGTGGTGCATGTTCCATATTGAAAACGCTCCCTTCCATCGTTCTATTTTGCTATTCAAGTATATAGGAAGATTTGACATTTTAAAAGATTGAATAATTACACAATTTTAACATTATATCAAATTTTTATTTCTCATTGACACGAATGTAGAAAGGCGGTAAAGTTTATTTTAAATTAAATTGAATGATTCTTATCCAGAGAGGTGGAGGGACTGGCCCTTCGAAGCCTCGGCAGCAGCTCTATGAGCCCCGTGCCAATTCCAGAAGCCCTAGCGCTTGAAAGATAAGAAGAGATGGATTGCTGCCCTCTTCTTTATGAAGTGGGTTTTTTTATTTCTCTGGATCAATTCCTTTCATTCACTGGAGGCATAAACTATGAAAAACAATATCCGGGGGAGTGCGATTGCTCTATTACCACTCCTCGTCTTCGTCGCACTATTCATCGGGACCGGTATCGCCACGCAGGACTTCCAGGCCATGCCGATTACTGTGGCACTCTTCATCGCCATCATCGTCGCAATGCTCCTGAAGCCGAAAGATCGCTTGAATGAAAAGATTTCCATATTCACTAAAGGTGCGGGCCGTGAGAACATCATGCTGATGGTACTCATCTTCCTGCTTGCGGGTGCATTCTCCCAAGTCGCTGAAAATATGGGTGCTGTGGAATCGACAGTCAACCTTGGTCTGTCGCTGCTGCCAAGCAATCTGCTGCTCGTCGGACTATTCATCATCTGCTGTTTTATTTCCATATCCATGGGAACATCGACAGGCACAGTCATCGCCCTGGTACCGATTGCCATCGGTATCGCTGAACAGACCGAACTGCCGCTTGCGCTGGCAATCGCCACTGTCATCGGTGGGGCAATGTTTGGTGACAACTTGTCCGTCATCTCCGATACCACCATCGTTTCCACACAATCACAGGAAGTCAGGATGGTCGACAAATTCAAGACGAACTTCTTCATTGTTCTGCCGGGCGCGCTTGTGACCATTGTCATCCTATGGTTCATTACATCCGAACAGTCGACCACCCCTGCAACCGATCTGGAATTCAGCCTGATTAAAGTGCTGCCCTACCTTGCCGTTCTGGTCATCGCATTGATGGGCGTCAACGTACTGATCGTTCTGATCGGGGGAACCGTCTTCGCGGGACTCATCGGCCTGGTTGATGGATCCTATACTTTCACTTCCTTCATCACAGCCGCTGGAGAAGGCATCGCCAATATGCAGAATATCGCAATCATCGCCATTCTGATCGGCGGACTGATTGCACTGATCCAGCACTATGGCGGCATCGACTATCTGTTGCATTTCATTACCAGCAGAATCCGCTCGAAGAAAGGGGCGGAGTTCGGTATCGCCGCACTCGTCAGTGCGACGGACTTGAGTACAGCCAACAATACGATATCCATCATCATCACCGGACCATTGGCGAAAGACATCGCCGACGAATACGGCGTCGATCGCAGAAAGTCAGCAAGTCTGCTTGATATATTCGCTGCTGCATTTCAAGGTCTGATTCCTTACGGTGGCCAGATGCTCGCTGCGGCCGGTCTCGCCGCCATATCACCCGTCGCCGTGATTCCCTATTCCATCTATCCTGTCACACTGCTCATTTGCGGCATTATCGCAATACTGCTCGGTTTCCCGAGGAAAAAGAAAGCGTAGTCGGAAGTATCAAATAAAAAGAAGCCCGATCTGCCGATCGGGCTTCTTTTTATTCTATTCTTTTGTCATTCCAAGTGCGGTATGGACCATCATTTTAACGCCATCGATGAAACCATCTTCATCGATGCCGAATTTCGGATGGTGATGCGGGTACTCCATATTCTTATCCTTATTGCCGGCACCGATCCATGCATAGGTTGCAGGGATGATGCGGGAAAATGCGGAGAAGTCCTCGCCACCCATGGCGAGCGGGAATTCGAATACTTTGTCTCCGAACTCGCCTTCAGCAATCTCTTTCACCTTTTCTGTCATCGCTGCATCATTGACGACGGCGGAATAGCCGATATTGAATGAGAAGTCATACGTTGCACCGTACATGGCGCATATGCTCTCAACTGCTTTTTCCATCCGTTCGCTGACCACTGCGCGTGTCTCATCACTCAGTGTCCTTACACTGCCTTCGAGCATCGCAGTGTCCGGAATGATGTTTTTCGCACTGCCCGCATGGAACTTCGTCGTCGAGATGACGACGGAATCGAGCGGCGAGGTGATCCGGGAGACGATCGTCTGGAACTGGTTTAGAATCTGGCCGCCTATGATGATCGGATCAATGGCGTTTTCCGGCTGGGAAGCATGGCCCCCACTGCCCTGGATCCTAAGATCGAAACTGTCGGAGTTCGACGTGATCGGACCTGCCTTGATGCCGATCCGACCTGTTGGAATCGGTGTAAACAGATGCTGGCCATAGATGAAATCCAGATCATCGAACAATCCTGTCGCGACCATCTCAGCGGCGCCGCCTGGCGGCACTTCTTCTGCATGCTGGAAAATCAGATACACTTCCCCATGCAGGGAATCGATATTACCGACGAGCACCTTCGCTGCACCAAGCAGTATTGCCGCATGACCATCATGACCGCAGGCATGCATCGCATTTTCATTTTCAGAGATGAAATCAATATCATCCCGCTCCTCCTGGATCTGGAGCGCATCGATATCGGCGCGCAGGCCGACTTTCCTACCCGGATTGGCACCTTTTATAATGCCGAGCACGCTTGTTTCGGTCGGCCTCGAAATTTCTATCTTGCCGATCTTCTCAAGTTCTCCTTCTATATAACTGCTTGTCCAATGCTCCTCGAATGAAATCTCCGGATGGCGGTGCATCGTACGACGCCATGAAACCACTTCTTCCATTACATTTTCAATTTGCTGATCTATATTCATTTCTCCACTCCTCATTCAGTTTATTTTAGGATTCAGGCAGATGGATCGGTCCATCGACACCTAATGGTATGCCGAGCAGATACCATACGATGAGCAGAAGTGTCCAGGCGAAGAACAGGACAATTGCGTATGGGAGCAGGGCGGCTATGAGAGTACCAAGCCCTGCATTTTTATCGTACTTCTGGGCGAATGCCAGCAGCAGTGGCAAATATGGCAGCATCGGGGTGACCGGATTCGAGAAGGAATCCCCGATACGATAGAGCAGCTGTGTTAGCGCCGGATCATATCCGAGCAGCATGAACATCGGTACGAATACCGGCGCGAGTATGGCCCATTTTGCCGAGGCACTGCCGATCATCATGTTGATCAGCCCCGCCAGAATGATGAAGCCGATGAACAGTGGTATGCCTGAAACGTTCATCGTTTCAAGCAGGTTCGCGCCTTTGATGGCGATGATCGGACCGAGGTTGCTCCAGTTGAAATAAGCAAGCATCTGCGCCGCAAAGAACACAAGAACAATATAGCTTCCCATGGTCCCCATCGCGTCACTCAGCATGCGTCCAAAATCTTTCGACGTACGCAATGTACCGGCCACGAGACCATAGACCAGACCCGGAACAAAGAACAGTATCGTCAGAATGAATACAATCGAGTCCATGAATGGTGATTCCTGCACAATCGAACCGGTTTCAGGGTTTCGCAGAATGCCGTTCTCAGGAATCACGAAGATCATGAAAAAGATGGCAGCGAGAATGACCGAGACATTGGCCCACCTGAGCGCTGTGATCTCTTTACGTTTCAAGGGTTCATTGCTGGTCATCTCCTCTCCTTCATATGTACCGAGACGGGGAATCGTAATCTTCTTCGTCACATAGAAGATGATGATGAGCAAGAAGAGCGTCGCTACAGCTGTAAAATAGTAGTTCATAAGCAGATTTCCGGTGTAGTCCGGATTGAGAATCTGTGCAGCGGGCACAGTGAACGCCATGGCCAGCGCTTCAGACATTCCCGGAATGACATTCGCTGAAAATGCACCCAGTGCCGCAGCATAGGCCATGACCAGACCGACAAAGGGATGGTAGCCGAGACGCATGACCACCATTGCTGCAATCGGCGGGAGAATGATCGGTCCTGCATCGCCGGCCACGTTACCGATGATGCCGACCAGAATGATGGCCGGCAGCATAAGCTTTTGGGGAGATACTTCAATCGCCCGTCTCATCGCAGTCTCGAAGTATCCCGACTTTTCAGCCAGTCCGATACCAATCATGACAACCAGCACCATGCCGAGCGGTGGAAACGCGCTGAAGTTGCTGATGGCTTCAGTCAAAATTTGTACCATACCGCTGCCAGACAGCAGATTGACTGCCTGTATCGTCTCGCCATCTGCCGGATTTTCTGCTTCAAGACCTGCCATTCCTGCAAAGAATGAAGCAATCAGTATCGCAATCATCAATATGATGAACAGGACAATCGGATCCGGCAGTTTATTGCCAAGACGCTCGATTACATTCAGGAACCGGTTGAACAGTCCTGATTTTTCTTTCGTCTGCATAATGGACCTCCTTTTTAAAATTTTCAAACAATACAAATATTATTTCAGACCACCATGCAAAGCACAAGATGGTTATGGAATAGAATTACACAACAGAAAAAGGAGCATCTCCAAAGAGATGCCCCTCCGCTATTTCATATATCCTTTCCATATGAAAATTCCGATAAAAAGCAGTGCAATGATGAATCCGTAGAGCCATATCGACAGCATTTCATTTACAAACATCAGGACCCTCCTTCTTCAGCCGGCTTCACTTCCCGGGATGGCTGGAGCATCCAGGAAGCGATATTTATGGTCGCGATACCGATGAAGGTGGCTGCAGCACCGGCAGACATCGTACTCGGAATGATGCCGCTGAAGTATAGGAAGAGGTACGATCCGAGGCCGACGATCATCGACAGTTCGGCTGCTCTTGCCGGCGCCTTTCTTTTGGCATAGACGGCCTGCAGTATCGGTCCCATAGTGCCAGCGGCGATGCCGGAAATACCGATCCACATGACATCCCCCATGTATTCCGGTGGACGGATGACGATGAGCAGTGCCAGCAGGCCGATAATCGGCACGGTCAGCCGGCTGATATGGAAAGCTGTCCGCTGCGCTTTTTCGTCACTCGTTCTGATGTAGCCTCTTTTGACAAGAAACTTGAGATAGATGTCATTGGCGAACACTGTTGAAATGGAAACGAATATGCCATCGGTCGTGGACATGGCCGCAGCAAGAATCACAACGCCGAACAGGGCGACGAAAACCGCAGGGAATGCCCAGATGATATAGTCGACAAGCGCGAGATCCGTCGCCGCAGCAGAAGCACCAAGTGCCACCCTGCTGTATAGTCCGCCGAACAGTACAAGGACACATAATGCTGCCACAACAACGTATGTCCCAATCATCTTCCCGAGGTCCTTCTCATGCTTCAATCCGAGCACCTTATTGAACAGATGCGGCGCCGAGGCGAAAGCCCACTGGATGGCGATTGCACCGAATACAGCGCCGAAGGAGTAGAAATGCAGGGACTCCGGATTGAAGACCGATACCAGATTGCTGTTTTGGGAAGCAAGGTTTGCCGTGATGCCCCTGAATGTATTTGAAATGCTGCCCTCCCAGAAGATGACGATGCCCGAGATGAAGATGACAACGCCAGTGACTGCCATGAGGACCGCCTGTATGGCATCGGTATATATATCCGCCAGTGCACCCCCTGCAAATACATATGCCACGACGATGACCGTAATCAGGATGAGGCCTGTTGTATAGGACATGCCGAGCAGATATTCGAATATCCTGGCACCGGCGACAAACTGGGCGGCGATATAGAATATATTGAAAAGCAGAATCAGCGCAGTGCCCACCCTGATGATGTCGCTTTTATAGAAATCTCCCAACCAGTCCGGCAGGGAAAGGGATTTCTGTTTCGTATTCAGTTTCCTGATTCTTTTGGCGACCATCAGGACACCGACCGGTCCACCAGCAATCATGGCCAGGAACAGCCAGAGATTGGAAAGCCCCCATTCATAGGACCATCCGGGATAGCCGAGAAACGTGGCGGCACTCAAGTATGTCGCTGCGAACGAAAAACCGAGTACGTAAGGACCGAGACCGCCGCCGGTCGCAAAGTCGCTGATCGTCTTCATTCTTTTTGAACTCAGATAGCCGACCGCGACCATCAGCAGAAGGAAAATTGAGAATCCGATCCATGTATAAAGGGTAATCTGTTCCATTGGTATCTACCTCCTCACCCTAATATGGCTGTCCTGTCAGATTCGATCTTCTGGCCGGATGACTGTCTGCCAGATGCCGACTGCCCTTGCCGAACATGTTTTCACGCAATGTCTCCCCCTCGTAGTCCGTCCGGTAGATGCCACGCGCCTGCAGTTCAGGAACAACGTGATCCACGAACTCTTCGAAGGTACCCGGGGAGTAGCTCTGGGCAACATTGAAACCATCTGCATCGCCGACAGATGCCCATTCTTCAATACGGTCGGCAATCTGCTCAGGAGTCCCGACAAATTTCACGGTGCCATTGCCAAGGCCATGATTCTTGATGGCTTCACGGAGCGTCCATCTGCGATTCGGATCTTTCGTATACATGTCGAGATTCCCCTGCACAGCCTCTGTCTCGAGATCTTCAATATACTGGTCGGGATCATATTGTGAAAAATCGATACCGGTATGGCCCGACAGCAGCGCAGCCGTGCCTTCATAGCTGACACTGTTCTGCAGTGCTTGATATTTTTCATAGGCTTCCGCTTCAGTACGCCCGATGATCGGCAGTATCATGGGGAATACCTTTATATCATCCGCCTGTCTGCCCTGTGCCACAGTCCGTTCCCGTATATCCTTCACATAGGCGGAGAGCGCTTCAAGTGAATGATTTTTCGTAAATACGGCCTCCGCATGTTTCGCTGCAAAGTCGCGCCCTTTGGGAGAGGCACCGGCCTGGAAGAGTACAGGGGTCCGTTGGGGAGAAGGTTCCACCAGATGCGGGCCCGGCACATTGAAAGATTCCCCGTGATGATTGATCGGGTGAACCTTCTTTGGATCAGCGAATGTATCATGCTCGCGGTCGTACACGACTGCGTCACTCTCCCAGCTGTCCTCCCACAGCTTATATACAACTTCGAGGAATTCGTCCGCACGGTTGTACCTCATCTCCTTCGGCAGACGCGTTTCAAGTCCCAGGTTCACGGCTTCACTTTCAAGATATGATGTGACGACATTCCATGCCACCCTGCCTTCTGTCAGATGATCGAGCGTCGACAGCTGCCTTGCCAATGCGTAGGGCTGTGCATATGTCGTCGATATCGTCGGGGCAAATCCGAGATGTCTGGTAACGGACGCCATGGCGGTGATTGCCAGTGTCGGATCATGGGCAGGCAGCTGGACGGCATGCTCCACTGCCGCTTCATGGCTGTCTCCATAGACGCTGTATGTACCTAGGACATCTGCAATGAACATCGCATCAAATTTTCCACGCTCAAGTGTTCTGGCAGTATCCAGCCAGTAGTCTAGACGATTATGACGGGTTCCGTGGTCTTTCTCATGCTTCCATAATCCTGTAGAGTGCGGGGATGGCGAATTCTGGATGAAACCGTTCAAATGAATCTGTTTCTTTGTCATATTCATGCCTCCATTGTTGAAATATTAAAAGCCCCCACTTCTTTTAGATAAGAAGAGGGGGCCTGGATATATATGAAAGCATCCCTTCTTATCTTCTAGCAAAAAGCTACTGGAATTGGCACAGTACACATATGGTCTGTTGCCGAGGTATCAAAGGGCCAGTCCCTCCACCTCTCTGGATAAGAATTTTCAGAAAATATTAAGTTGTGATGACTAGAATAGCCCACTCCATTTATAAAGTCAATACTAAATCTTACTTTTTTAATAGGAATTGAATTCATGCATAATTCTTGTGTATCATTTGATTTTAGATATTTCAGAAATTATACTTATGAGTGTACAGTTTAGAAGAATTATAAATTATAGCCTATCCGATTGATGTGTTTTCAGTACCATACGCATTTGGTTGAACGACTAATTCATAGGAGGTTTTGATTTTGGCAGATAAGAACTATCAAAAAGATTCCGAGATTCCACGCGAAAAGGAAACGAAACGCGATACACTGACGACCCGTCAGGGAAGACCTGTAACAGATAACCAGAATTTGCGCACCATCGGGGACCGGGGACCGGCGACGATGGAGAACTACCATTTCCTTGAGAAGATTTCCCACTTCGACCGCGAGGAAGTACCGGAGCGCGTCGTACATGCACGCGGCACCGGTGCTTTCGGCTACTTTGAGACATACGGCAAAGTCGGCGATGAGCCAGTGGAAAAATATACACGCGCCAAAGTGTTTTCGGGTGCAGGCAAGAAGACGCCACTCATGGTCCGATTCTCTACGGTAGCGGGTTCCAAGGATTCACCGGAAACGGAACGCGATCCGAGAGGATTCGCTGTAAAAATGTATACTGAGGACGGCAACTGGGACCTCGTCGGCAACAACCTCAAAATCTTCTTCATCCGTGATGCCATGAAGTTCCCGGACATGATCCATGCCTTCAAAGCCGATCCAGTGTCCAATGTTCCGGATCCGACACGAATGTTCGACTTTGTTTCCCGTTCACCGGAAGCGACACACATGATCACCTTCCTGTTCTCTCCATGGGGTATTCCTGCGACATATCGGCACATGCAGGGCTCTGGTGTCAACACGTATAAATGGGTCAACGATGAAGGTGAAGCTGTACTCGTCAAATACCACTGGGAGCCGAAACAGGGCATCCGCAATCTGACACAGGAGGATGCAGGGTACATCCAGGCGAAAAATGTCGCCCATGCCACACAAGATCTATATGCCTCAATCGAGCGCGGAGATTATCCGGAATGGGAGCTGTACGTCCAGATCATGGAGGATGGCTACCACGAAGAACTCGACTTTGATCCACTTGATGATACAAAACTCTGGCCGGAAGACAAGTTTCCATGGCTGCCAGTCGGCCGTATGGTGCTGGATGAGAATCCGACAGACTTCCATGCACAGATTGAACAGGCATCATTCGGAACAGGCGTCCTCGTCGACGGCATGGACTTCTCGGATGATAAAATGCTGATCGGCCGCACGTTCTCCTACTCGGATACACAGCGCTACCGCGTCGGTGCCAACTATCTTCAAGTCCCTGTCAACGCGCCGAAAAACAAGGTGCGTACAAATCAGCACCGTGGTCAGCTGGACCACCGTAACCCGGAAGAAGGCAGCGGTGACCCGAGCATCAACTATGAACCATCCATGATCGGGGGACTCGAGGAAGCAGAGGAAAAATCACCACAGCATCAGCCGACATACAATGCGGCAGCAATGACCAAACCGATCGATCGTCCGAACAACTACGGTCAGGCAGGAGAAACCTATCGAAATCTGGCCGACTGGGAACGCGAAGAACTGATCAAGAACCTTTCCAATGTGCTCTCGCAGTGCGATGAACGTATCCAGGAAGCGATGGTCTACCACTTCAGCCAGGCCGATGAAGAATATGGCCGCCTAGTCAAGGAAGGCATCGCAAAGAAAACCGAGGAAATGGAAGACATGCAGGAAGAGGAAATGCCTGGCCGTGAAGCCGGAGAGCAGTCCAGATACGGCAAAGGCACCGCGAACCAGCAAAAAGCTTCCGAAGAAGCGGTGGATAAGGGCAACGAATCCGAACCGTATTAGAATAATCAGCAGCAAAAAGTTTGCAGTCGGGCATCCGGCTGCAACTTTTTATTTCCTGGAGTATATAGTGGATTTTTATCATTCATATGTAAAAAAACGTTATATTACAGTTGAATATCAGCTATTATTTAAATAGTCAAACGTGCTAGAATACATCTGAGGTGTCATATTATGGTGATAAATAGAGTAATCAACAATAATGTAATCAGCGTATTGAACGATGTCAGCGAACAGGTCATCATGGGAAGTGGTGTAGGCTTCCAGAAAAAACCGGGCGACCCTGTGGATGAATCGAAAATCGAAAAGATCTTCAGCCTCGATAATAAGGAACTATCAGATCAGTTCCAGACACTGCTGAGGGAAGTGCCCATCGAAACCATGAAACTGGTGGAGGATATCATACAGTTTGCGAAGACAACCTACAGCAAGAAATTGAATGACATCATTTATGTCGCTCTGACAGACCATGTCAACTTTGCGATCGAACGGCAACTGAACCAGCAGGAAATCAAGAATGGCATGCTCTGGGAAATTAAAAAGTTCTACAAGGATGAGTTTGCAATCGGCCTTGCAGCCGTACAGATGATTGAAGACCGGCTCAATGTAGCCATGTCAGAGGATGAAGCGGGCTTCATTGCGATGCATATCGTAAACGCAGAAATGAATCAGAATCTTTCTGATGTAAATGAGATTACAGAAGTCATCCAAAATATCCTGAACATCGTCAAATATCATTTCAACATCGATTTCGATGAAGATTCCTTGAACTATTTCCGGTTCATCACCCATCTTAAATTCTTTGCACAAAGACTTTTAAGTAACACTTACATGCAAGATCAGGATGATTTTCTCTACAGTGCAATCAGGCAGAAATACCCACATTCCTTCGAATGCACGAACAAGATCAGCACCTTCATTAAAAAGAAATATGACTACCAGCTGCCGAACGAAGAAAAGCTATATCTGACCATCCATATTGAACGTGTTGTCCATCGATAGATCAAATGAAAGCGTTGACATTAATTTTATGTGGTGATATATTATGTTTAACTTGAAAAACAACATATGAATCTTAATGTTATTAGGATTGTTACTGGACAGGCAGGCAAGACCTAAATCATTGATAGTTGCGGTTCCCGGGGAGGACTGTATCTATTTGTGGTTTGGGTCTTTTTTATTTGCTTTTCGAGGCATTGTTTTTCATATTACTGGAGGTGTCGAAAATGGATAACAGAAAACTGGCAAGAGAAATCATTGATCTGGTCGGGGGTGAAGAAAATATCAATAGTGTGACACACTGTGTGACACGGCTTCGCTTCAGACTGAAAGACCGGGACAAAGCAGACAGGAAAGCACTGGAAAATCACGAGGGTGTAGTGACTATCCGGGAAAGTTCCGGACAATTCCAGGTCGTCATAGGCAATCATGTCCCTGACGTCTATAAAGCTGTTTTAGCAGAAGGTGGATTCGGAAACGAAAAAGCAGACAGCGCCGATGGAGAGGATGAGGACGAAAAGAGAGGGATCTTCTCAAAATTCATCGATATCATTTCAAACATCTTCCTGCCCGTCCTGCCACTGCTCATGGCCACAGGAATCATAAAAGGGTTCAATTCGATGTTCGTTGCTTTTGGCTGGCTCGAAAATACGAGTGGTACATATCAGATACTCAACGTCATCGGTGATGGATTCTTCACATTCCTTCCGATTTTCCTAGGGTATACTGCGATGAAGAAATTCGGGGGCACACCATTCCTCGGCATGGCCATTGCAGCTGCGCTTGTACACCCAAGCCTTGCCGCAATCGGTGAAAGTGAACCGACGAGAATCCTGTTCGGCGGCACCGTTCTTGAATCACCAGTACAAGTATCATTTCTTGGAATACCGATCATCCTGATGACTTACACTTCTTCGGTAGTGCCGATCATCCTGTCCACCTACTTTGCTTCCAAAGTGGAACGTTTCTTTGCTTCGATCATTCCACAGGTGGTCAAATCATTCATTGTGCCATTCCTGACGCTGCTGATCATCGTACCTTTGACATTTATCATCATCGGTCCCATTGCAACATGGCTCGCACAATCGATCGGGTTTGCCATCCAGACAGGCTATGAATTTGCACCACTTCTTGCTGGTATCGTAGTCGGAGGTTTCTGGCAGGTACTCGTCATCTTCGGTGTCCATTGGGGGATCATCCCGATCTACTACAACAATCTTGCCGTACAAGGGTACGACATGCTGATCGCAATGACGTTCGCCGCTTCCTTTGCCCAGATTGGTGCCGTCCTTGCGGTATGGATCAAAACGAAGAACCAGAAACTCAAAAGTTTGAGTTTCCCTGCATTCATATCCGGATTCTTTGGAGTGACCGAACCGTCCATATACGGTATCACTCTACCACTGAAAACGCCGTTTATCATGAGCTGTATCGGTTCTGCGTTCGGTGGCGCAATCATCGCCACTACTGGCGCTGCGCTCTATAGTGCCGGGCCGCTCGGGGTATTTAAGATACCGACTTTCATCAGCCCGGAAAACGGCATCGATGGTGGGTTCTGGGGTATGATAATTGCGATTGTCGTTGCCTTTATCGTCGCGTTCGTCCTCACCTACTTCTTCGGTCGCATCAACCAGAAGGAAGATTCACAAGCCGTTGCTGGTGATGAAGAGATAAAGAATGAAGCACGGGAAGAGACACCCGTCGAGGATGTACCGCGTGCATCAGGTTCTGCCGTCAGAAACGAAAATCTGCTGAGTCCGCTGGAAGGGCGAATTGTGCCGCTTTCCGATGTTTCCGACGAAGTATTTTCTTCAGGTACAATGGGCGACGGCGTTGCCATCCATCCTTCGGCAGGTCGTGTCTACGCACCAGCAGATGGCATAGTATCCACACTATTCAAAACGAAGCACGCAGTGGGTATTACATCGGATAATGGTGCCGAAGTACTGATCCACATCGGTATTGACACAGTCCAGCTCGAGGGGGAATTCTATACTGCCCATGTGAATCAAGGAGATCGGATCAAGACAGGTGAGCTTCTCGTGGAGTTCGATATCGATCAGATAGAAGCAGGCGGCTATTCCGTGACAACCCCTGTCATCGTGACCAATACGAATGCTTATGATGAACTTGAAATTGTTTCCGGCAAAACCATTACTGAAAAGGATGTAATGATCACAACCAGATCATAATTATTTAAATCAAGGAGGAACTACAATGACTGAACAAAATAAATTTCCAGAAGGATTTCTATGGGGCGGCGCTATTGCCGCCAATCAGGTCGAAGGTGCATACAAGGAAGATGGCAAGGGACTTACAAATGTTGATCTCCTGCCTACAGGACCCGAAAGAAGAAAAATCATGGAAGGCTATATAAAAGACCTTTCTCCAAATAGAGACCACTTCTATCCGAGCCATCAAGCAATCGACTTCTACCACAACTACAAGGAAGATATCGCTTTATTTGCAGAAATGGGTTTCAAATCGTTCAGACTGTCAATTTCCTGGGCAAGAATTTTTCCAAATGGTGATGAAGATACACCAAACGAAGTAGGATTGAAATTCTATGATGACCTGTTCGATGAACTGATCAAACATGATATCGAACCTATAGTCACCATTGCCCATTTCGATGTACCTGTCTCACTTATCAAACGTTTTGACAGTTGGAAAAGCAGAGCACTGGTCGATATGTTCGAAAATTACTCACGCACCCTCTTCGAACGATATAAGGATAAAGTGAAATACTGGATGACATTCAATGAAATCAACATGCTGCTGCATCTGCCTTTCATGGGTGCCGGCATTGTTCTCAAAGAAGGCGAAAATCGCACACAGTCCCTCTATCAGGCTGCTCATCATCAGCTCGTTGCGAGTGCCAAAGCAGTCAAGGCATGCCATGAAATCATTCCTGATGCGCAGATTGGCTGCATGCTTGCTGCCGGCATGACCTACCCCTATTCATCCAACCCGGAAGATATATGGAAAGCGATGGACAGGGACAGGGAATCCTTCTTTTTCATCGATGTACAGTCCCGCGGTGAATATCCGGGCTATGCGAGACGATTCTTCGAAGACAATGATCTGGATATCCATATGGAGTCAGGTGATGAGTCGCTGCTCAAAGAAAATACAGTCGACTACATTGGGTTCAGCTACTACTCCAGCAGGTGTACAAGCACTGATCCCGAAATAATGAAGAAACAGACATCAGGCAACGTTTTCGGATCCATCAAAAATCCATATCTCGAAGTATCGGAATGGGGATGGACCATCGACCCTAAAGGTTTCAGAATCACTGCCAACCAATTATGGGATAGATACCAGAAACCGTTGTTCGTCGTAGAGAATGGTCTCGGGGCAATGGATGCTCCAGATGAAAATGGAAAAATTGATGATGACTACCGCATTCAATACTTGTCCGAACACCTCAATGCAATGGCCGAGGCGATCAGAGATGGCGTCGACATCATTGGTTATACCAGCTGGGGACCGATAGATATCGTCAGTGCCTCCACAGGTGAAATGAAAAAAAGATATGGCTATATATATGTAGATAGAGATAATGAAGGAAATGGTACATTGGCACGCAGCAGAAAGAAGAGTTTTGAATGGTACAAGGAAGTCATTGAAACCAATGGAGAAAGTTTATAATAAGTGCTTGATGGGCAGACAAATCACCCCCGAAAGTCAGATATCAGATCTGGCTATCGGGGGATTTTAAATTCCTTTTGGAACATCAGTTCATCGGTGCTTTTCTGAATCTCAATACGGCAAGCAGGAAAAGCACCAGCGTTACACCCCCTGTTATGACAGAAGGCCACAGGACATCTCGAGGTTCAACTTCGCCGGCAAGCAGACCGACATTATTCCCAATCAGATATTGTGGTAAGTATTCTGCTACGTCTGGATGAATGCTTGCCATCATCATCATGATGACAATAGCCACCACACTGAGCAGCACTGCAATGAAGCTGTTGGTGAACAGGGTCGATGCGAACATGACCAAACTGATGATGAACAATCCGTACATCCATGTCATTGTGAACGATAGTATTAGATGATCCACTGCCTCATCCCAATAGTATAGGGTGTAGATATAGGTCACCAGTGCACTGACCACATATCCCATCGTCCAGACGAATATGAGAAATACCGATTTTACAACGATGACATTTGTTCTCTTCAGCCCTTTTGTCACGAGGTTCACCAATGTGTTGCGGCTGAACTCATGGGTGAGAATACTGCCGAATACGATGACGAAGATGACCAGCCCCATCTGGTTCATATTGGTGAAAAACTGTGTATAGGAATCCAACGCTGCGGAGTCAGGAATCTCCGCCATAATGCCTGAATCCTTCATCACCATGCCAAGGATATCCGGCAGTATAAGTGCTGTAAAAGGACTGAGCACCCCGATGATGATGAATACGATGAGAATCGCCATCAATCTGAAGTTGCGCCAGGATTCAACGACTTCTTTTCGGAATAAGGCCGACATCTGAATCATGATGTCACCTCCAGGTACACATCTTCAAGCGATTTCTGCTCTTTTACAATTTTTGAAGGATAAATCTTATGGGCGTGCAGTGTATCATAGATCTCCTTCATGGAGTGGTCAGCTATGATGTAAGTGGTACCGACCATACGCCGGATGTCGAGCAGCGGCTTCAATGTTTCATATGCACCCGCATCCAGTTCGACGGCAATGCCCTTTTCGCCGAATGATTCCTGATTCAGGTCAAACGCCTTCACGATTGCGCCATCATAGAGAATTCCCACTCTGTCACAGATCCGTTCGACATCGGTCAATATATGCGTTGAGAATATGACCGTCGTCTCTTTCGTGATCTCCTTCAGGATCTTCAGTATCTCCATCCGCCCTTTCGGATCGAGGGCACTCGTCGGCTCATCGCAGATCAGCAGTTTCGGCCGATGGATGAGTGCCTGGGCAATGCCAAGCCGCTGCTTCATGCCACGGGAATAGTTCTTGATTTTCGTCTTCTCGCCTTTCAGTCCGACAAGTTCGAGCAGTTCATCGATCCGCTCCTTCTGCGCAGACTTCTCCACCCCGGTGATATCAGCACACAGTTTCAGATATTCCACTGCGTTCATATAGGTGTAAAATTCCGGTACATCCGGCAGATAGCCGACATGCCGGTTTGTAAGGGTATCTCCGAAACGTACCTTTTCATCACATACATATATGTCCCCTTCATCTGCCGCGAGCAGGCCGAGCACCATTTTCATCGTCGTCGTCTTACCTGCACCGTTGCTGCCGATGAACCCATATATTTCATGGGAACCCACCTCAAGTTCCAGATTCTCAATGACCGTTTTCTCATTGAATGCCTTCTTCAGCCCTTCTATCCTTAGAATACTCATATCATCTACGCTCCAATACGAAATAAAGGATCGGTCCGACGATATTAAGGATGATCACAATGATGACCCATGCCATCCGATTGAGGTATCTGAAGTCCTGTTGCCTGATGATCATGACCAATGCAGTCGCCACTAGGACCAGCTGCAGCAGGAACAGTGGAATCAGAAACGGCAGATATTCCTGTATATCCATATTCATGTCAATTTTCCTCCACAATCTTTTTCAATTTATGAACAATATTCTTGAACGCTATATCCTCTTTCAACTCCGAGAAGGCTGGGTTATCTACAAGCGCATTCGCCAACTGTTCCTTGGCAATACCGAAATTCACCGGCACATCCTTTCCGATGTCGAAATCCGCCACCCACTCATCGATTTCCGTGAAGAATTCGTCTCCATGCAGATAGTAGTCGCTGATCAGATTTTCTACAGACTCCAAAAACGCCTCGAGATGATGGAAGCACTGTTTCTTGTCACCGACAAGCTGCATGGCTGAAACAAGGTGGAAATTCAGCATCGAATTCGGATGCAGTGCCTTGAGGTTGAATGCCGCATCCATGGTTTCCCCTCTTGAAATCAGATTTTCAAGATCATCGTAGAGTCCGCTCTTTATCATCATTGTCAGGTCTCCGATGATAAAGACGATATTCTGATAGACTTCAATCTGCAGAACAGCTTTCGCTTTTTGATTGCCTCCCTGCATCTGATAGGACTGGGCCAAAAGTGTACTTGCCGGGAGCTTGGGAAGGGCCGCATCCTCGAGGAGGTCGACCGCTTCTGAGGGCTGCTGCTCCATCAGATGAATCATGGCTCTGAAGAATGTGACCTGTTCCTTGAAATGCAGAGAGTCGGAATTCAGAAGGACTCTGGAAATGAGCTGTTTGGCCAACTCGAATGTCTCTGTTTTGTCTTCCTTCAGATAAGCATGATTGAGCAGCAGTCCGGTCAATACGGTTAAAAAACGATAGCAGCTGTAATAGCGGTGGGCATGGTTCCGCACCGCTTCCAGTGCATCATCGTAATCATCTGTCTCGAACATTCCTGCCAGCTTATGATAGAGGGTTCGGATCTGCTGCCTCGAAAGCTGGGGCGAATAGTTGACCAGTTCATCCAGAGTGATATCAAATAGTACAGCCAACCGTGCCAGATAGTTGATCTCGGGCAGGGAATGCCCCTTCTCCCACTTCGACACCGCAGCTTTACTGATATTGAGAAACGCCGCAACATCCGACTGTGTATACCCGATCCGCTTACGATTGCTTAAGATGCTCTGACCCACATTCATATCTTTCATACTTCTGCCTCCTCTTCTTCCATCATAAATAAATTCATGCATATTATGTATCACCAATATATAAACTATCGTAGTTAAAGTAAACTATAGGTTTACTTTATTGACGACAATGCAAAAAGGCAGGAGTGATAATACTCCTGCCTTAAGAAAATAATATTGAATTTTATTTCTCTCCACCAAGTCTCACAAGAATCTTCGACTGGCTCTTGTCATTCAGCAGTGCTTCGAATCCTTTATCCACAATCTCATTCAGCTCGATATGATCTGTAATGACAGGGAATGGATCGATCTGCCCGGTTTCGATCATCTTCACCGTCGCTTCGAAGATATCCGGCTCATATGCCAGGGTAGAAGCAATGCGTACACCGCTTGCGGTCAGATCCATCGGATTCAGCTCGATCGGTTTCTCGAAGATTGAGACGATCGTCACCATGCCGCGGGCGCGCGTCACTTTTATGGACTGGTTCACTGTAATACCGACTCCTGCCACTTCGAAAGTACGGTCGACACCGTCCGGGTAGTATCGGTGGATATACTCGACCGGATCTTGATTACCGGAATTGATCGCGTGCGTTGCACCGACTTCCTTCGCTTTTTCGAGACGGTCATCACTGAGGTCGAAGGCGAAAATATCCTTAGCCCCTGCTGCACGTGCGGCAATGATGGTGAGCAGACCGATCGGCCCTGCGCCGAATACCGCCACGGAGTCGCTGAACTGCATCTCGGACTCCCGGATGGCCTGCAAAGCAACAGCCGTCGGTTCAACCAGTGCACCGAGCTCAAGTGATGTATCCTGATCAAGCTTAATCACATTCTTTCTATCGACCAGAACGTAATCGGCGAAACCACCGTCACTGCCAAGACCGACAAACGTAAACCCTTTATACATATCAACGAGTGGATTTTCATGCGCTTCCTGAGTAATCAGCGGGTTGATCGTCACTTTGTCTCCGACACTAAGTCCTTCTACACCTTCGCCGATTTCTTCGACTGTACCTGAGAATTCATGACCCATCGTGAGTGGTGCCTTCTGATTCGTCAGCGGAGATGCTTCCCCTTCAGGAATGAAAATCGGGCCTGCATTGTACTCATGCAGGTCACTTCCGCAAATACCAGCCCATGCGACTTTGACCTTTACCTTGCCTGCACTTACTTCCGGTGTTTCGATGTCTTCAACTCGAATATCCTTTGCATTGTGGAAAACTGCAGCACGCATATAAAACCCTCCAATATGTTATTTAATTCACAATAATTATATAACAACTATCAGACTAATGGAAATAATAACTATCGGTTCAGCCACTCTTTTGCTTTTTCTGCGGCTTCCTGCGGTAGGCTGTGTCCATTGACCCATGTGGTCGTCACATCGGCGCCTCTTTCTTCAAATATACCGATGACTTTCAGACTCTCCGGTTCAGGAACGATCGGATCGCCCTTGCCCATGGATAGGAAGACTTCCGCATTGCTCAGATCCTTCTCATCTTCAAGTGTCATCGGATAGAGGGGTGCAAACAAAGCAGCTTTTTTGAATTGCGCAGACTCCCTGAGCATCAGATTGATGGCGATGTTAGCACCATTTGAAAAACCGACCAGTACGACATCCTCAAGGTCGAAATCATGTTCCTCAGCGGCCTCGATGATG
This sequence comes from Salinicoccus hispanicus, assembly GCF_009831115.1. Classification (GTDB taxonomy): domain Bacteria; phylum Bacillota; class Bacilli; order Staphylococcales; family Salinicoccaceae; genus Salinicoccus; species Salinicoccus hispanicus. Next base: position 181,268 of record NZ_WUUK01000003.1, read on the forward strand.
AAGTCATGCAGTTCCCCACCGCGGAATTCGAGATCTTCAAGGTCATACTGCCCTTCACCATGGCGTTTGAAATAGCGGTTCATGCCGTTTTCCGATACATTGCCACGAATGCTGAGTACGTTGTATTCCGGATTGAGCATGCCAGCAAGTGGCAGGAGATCGTGCTCCGTGCCACCGGTGCCGTGCAGCAGTACGAATACTGGTGCACCTTTTTTCGTCTCATTATATATATGATTCATTGCGAATCCTCCTCAAGTATTGATTATTTGGAGCGTGTCGTATCGAACGGACGGACCTGCGCTTCGATGTACTCGCGTCTTTCTTCAAGGAATGGCGGAAGTGCGAGACTCTCACCTAATGTTTCATATGGTTCATCATCCATGAAGCCCGGACCGTCAGTGGACAGTTCGACCAGAATATGACCGATGCGTGTGTACAATGCCTCAAAATAGAAGCGGTCGACGTTTCCGGAGTGGCGCATGCCACGTTCGTTGTACTTCTCTTCCCACTTCTTGATGACGTCGTGGTCGGCGACTCTGAATGATACGTGGTGCACTTCACCATACCCTTGACTCGCTGAACTTGATTCATCTTTTCTCAAAATGACCTGGCCGCCATTGCCGCCTTCTCCAACATCAAGCAGAGTCACGTCTGCTTCTTCAGCGATCGGTTTCATGTCATAGACATCCATCAGCACCTGTTTGAAATCTTCATAGTAGCTGACGTGGATTTCAATCGGTCCGAGACCATAGATTGCCTTGTCTTCAGGTACAGGTCCGTTCTTCCACGGCTTGCCGGGCGCCACGCCTGTATTATTTTCATCGGAAACCAGCTGGTACTTCTGTCCGTCGGCTTCTTCAAACGGCAGCACTTTCTTGTCGAAAAGGTCCTGGATACCTTCATGTTTCACTTCGAACTGGTCAAAACGATCTCTGTAGTATTCCAGTGCTGCATCGCTCGGTACTCTGAAGGCTGTACGGTAGATCGAATTCGATCCCGGCGAACCTTTCGGATTGTTCGGGAAGTCGAAGAATGTCATATCCGTTCCCGGCGAACCGACATCATCGGCGAAGAATGTATGATACGTATGGATATCATCCTGGTTGACCGTCTTCTTCACCAGACGCATGCCGAGCACATTCGTAAAGAATTCGTAGTTTCTTACTGCATCGTCCGTCATCGCGGTTACGTGGTGGATACCAAGCAGATTTTCATTTGTCATAATAGAATCCCTCCAAGAGTTATTAATATAATAATATCTCGAATTTGAGATAATTTCAAGATGTATGCTTGAACTCCAATAAATCAGGAAAAATTCAAAAACTCATTTTCTATCGAAAATGTATTGCCTTTGCCTTTTGAATGAGGTGACCGGGAAATCAAAGGCATTTACTGTTCAATTCTTCTATTTTTAAGCTTGACTAGTATAGCGCTTTCAATTACTATGAAATCGATACCACATAAACAAGAAGGTGATCTGGATAGCGACAATCAAAGATGTAGCTCATAAAGCGGGTTTATCTGTAACCACAGTTTCAAGATATTTGAACAATCATCCTTATATATCAGATGAGAAGAAAGAAAAGATCAGAGATGCCATGGAGGAGTTGGACTATGTGCCCAGTTCCCTGGCCACTCAACTGCGATCCAATCGTGGAACGATGATTGGAGTACTCGTCTCCAGGCTTACAAACCCCTACTTTGCATATCTCGTCGATGCAATCGAGAAGAAAGCGAAGCAGCAGGGATACCGCCTCCTCATCATGCAGACATACGGTGATAAGCAGGAAGAAATAAATACTTTGGAAATGCTGAAGGAAAAAACAATCAGTGGCTTGATAATGTGTGCAGTGGAAAACGACCTCGAAACAGTGGAATCATATGCAAAGTATGGAGCAATCGCCGTATCCACTCAGACCGATTACAAAAGTGACCGGCTCCGTCTCATTACAACCAATCAGGAACAGGCGACATATGATGCAATCAATTTTCTGATCCGTAAAGGCTATACTGGCATCGCCTATTCTACGGGCGGCGATTTTACCGACCAAAGCCATGGGTCATACAGAAATAAAGGATACTTGAGGGCACTTGAGGAATCAGATATAAAGCTGAATGAGAGATGGATCTTCAAAAACAACCATACAATTGAGGACGGCATGGAGATTGCTGTTCAGCTTTCACGGTTGAATGAAAAAGACCGCCCTGATGCAATCTTCGCAGGCAGTGATGAAGTGGCAATCGGCATCATCCGGAAGTTTGAACAGCTTAATATACGCGTACCTGCAGATATTGCTGTCATGGGTTTTGATAACCAGCCTTTTTCATCCCTGGCAAAGATACCTCTGACAACTGTCGGGCAACCGATGGAAACTCTCGGACAGCAGGCCGCTTCATTAATTATCAGCATGATCGAAGGAACCGAATTTGCAATAGACGAATCGCAACTAAAACTGAAAATTATCGAAAGAGAATCTGCCTAGTCAGATTCTTTAAAATCATATATATGGTATCGATACCATAAGGAGGAAGAGCATGACAAAGTGGTGGCAGGAAGAAATGATATATCAAATTTATCCGAAAAGCTTTAAAGACAGTAATGGTGACGGTATTGGAGACATCAATGGCATCAGGGAGAAACTGCCCTATCTTAAAGACCTGGGTATTACGATGCTCTGGATCTGTCCCATCTTCAAATCGCCGATGATTGATAATGGTTATGATATTTCGGATTACCAGGACATCAATCCGGATTTCGGCACACTTGAAGATCTGGAAAATTTAATAGAGGATTCAAAAAAAGTGGGCATCAAGATTATACTGGACCTGGTTGTGAACCATTCCTCCGACGATCACCCATGGTTTCAGGAAGCGCTGGCCGATCCAGACAGCAAGTACCGCGACTACTACATCTTCAAAAAATCCGTAGATGGCAGACCACCCAACAATTGGCGCTCGATATTCGGAGGCAGTGTCTGGGAGAAGGTTCGCAGCGAGGATATGTACTACTTGCATACATTTGATAAGAGACAGCCGGATCTGAACTTTGAAAATCCTGAACTACGCAGAGAAATCCATAAAATGATCAATTGGTGGCTGGACAGAGGCATTGCCGGATTCAGAATCGATTCGATCACCTTCATCAAAAAAGACCAGGATTATCTTTCACTCGAAGCTGACGGCGTAGATGGACTGGTAACCTGCAAGCATAAAATGCGCAATCGTCCTGGCATCAGTGAGTTCCTGCATGAACTGAAACAGGAAACATTTAATAAATATGATTGCGTGACCGTCGGGGAAGCACCTGGAGTCGGATACGACGAATTCGGTGATTACATCGGTGAAGATGGCTACTTCTCGATGATATTCGATTTCAAATATGCAGATATCGATGTGGAATCAGGCAGTGACTGGTTCAAGCGTACAGACTGGACGGTAAAGGAATTCCGTGATCTGATATTTCAATCGCAGGAAGCAATCCAGAAAGTGGGATGGGGCGCCAACTTCATAGAAAATCATGATCAGCCAAGGGCGATATCCAAACTGATCAGAGAACCGCAATACCAGAACTATTTCGGCGGCAGTGCCCTGGCCCTGATGTACCTCTTCCTGCGCGGTACACCCTTCCTGTATCAGGGACAGGAAATCGGAGCGACAAACTTCACCCGCCAGTTCATTGAACAGTTTGATGATATATCAAGCATCGACAACTACTACCGTTCAATGAGTGAAGGATTCACCAAAGAGGAAGCACTCAACTTCGTCAATCTCCGCAGCCGGGACAACACCCGCACCCCGATGCAATGGGACAGTAGCAGATATGCAGGATTCTCGACGCATACACCCTGGCTTGAGACGAATGAGAACTATGAAACAATCAACGTCGCCTCACAGGAAAATGATTCTGAATCACTCCTTAGTTTCTATAGAATGCTGATTTCAACCAGAAACACATCAGAATATAGAGACACTCTGATATATGGGGATATCAAACCTATATACGATACAAAGGCGCATATCATCAGCTACTATAGAGAACATTCAACAGAAACATTGCAGGTCATCGTCAACATGTCCAGTGATGAAACCAGCATGGAAATACAGCCATTTACGTCAATCATCAGTAATTACAAAGGTATAAAAAATAATGACGGAAGCATTACTTTAAGACCTTATGAAGCAATGCTGATCAAATTGAATTAGACTGGAGAGCAAATTATGACAAACAATAAGTACCAGAAAATTGCTCGGGAAATCGTTGAGACTGTCGGCGAAGGTAATATTGAAAGTGTTTCCCATTGTGCCACCCGGCTACGGCTGTCCGTTCATGACCGTAAAAAGATCAATGATGAAGAAATCCAGCAGATAGATGAAGTGAAAGGTGTCTTCTACACAGGCGGCCAATACCAGATCATTCTTGGTACGGGCATTGTAAATAATGTATATGAAGAAATAAATAGCGAACACGAGTTTACCGAACGCACCAAAGATGAGATGAAAGAGAACAATGAAAAAGGATTTCAACGTGCAATCAGAATACTGGCAGATGTTTTCATCCCCATCATTCCGATACTCGGTGCGACCGGTCTTTTCCTTGGTCTGCAGGGGGTCATATTCAATGAGTCCGTTCTAGGCTTCTTCGGCCTGTCTCCAGATATGATTCCAGACGAGTTCAATACAATCATCAATATACTGACAAGTACCGCCTTTGCATTTCTCCCTGCATTCATTACATGGAGCGCGTTCAAGACATTCGGAGGGACGCCCGTCGTCGGTTTCCTGATCGGTCTGATGCTCGTTTCTCCCGAACTGCCCAATGCATACGCTGTTGCCGAAGGGGATGCCAATCCAATCATGGTATTGGGATATATTCCAATCATAGGGTATCAGGGAAGTATATTGACCGCTTTGTTTGCTGGAATCATCGGTGCAAAGATAGAAAAGTTTCTACGCAAACGCATGCCGAATGCACTTGATCTGATATTTACACCTTTCTTCGTCATCATCATCATGCTGCTGATCTCGCTTTTCATCATGGGACCGGTAGTGAAGGCAATTGAAACGGTAGGCATAGACCTTGTCACAATGTTCATAGGGCTCCCGGTCGGACTGGGCGGATTCCTGATCGGATTCCTGTATCCACTGGCAGTCATGACAGGACTGCATCATATGTTCATCATTGCAGAAACCTCAATGCTCGCAGCCACCGGTTTCAACCCACTGATCACTCTGGCAGCGATGTATGGATTTTCAAATGCTGGAGTCACCCTGGCACTGTCCCTGCGCAGCAGACAGACAGCATTTAAAACAGCAGGTATCAGTGCAACCATTACACAACTGCTGGGCGTCAGTGAACCGGCACTCTTCGGTGTCGTATTGAGATCTGGAATGCGTGCTTTATTCGTTATGCTGGCCTGCTCGTCACTCGGTGGCGGTATACTCGCATTACTCGGCATCCAGGCAAACTCCTACGGACTTGCAGTCATACTCTCTCCGCTCATGTATCTGTATGACTTCAGCCAGCTGCTCACATACGTGATCGTCGGCATCGCTACTTTTGCACTCGCATTTGTCGCTACCCACTTCATAGCCGTTCCTAAAGGAGAGGTTGCTACAGAGAATGCAAGTAGACAAAAAGTGGCTGAAGAAATGAAAAACACAGGTGAAACTGCATCCGGTCTACAATTTGCTGCTACGACTGATGGTGAACTGCTGTCACTTGGCAGCGTAAATGACCCCGTCTTCTCACAGAGAATGATGGGCGAAGGATACGCAGTAGAACCGGAAAACGATGAAATCTACAGCCCGGTATCAGGTACAGTGACCATGATTACAGATACAAACCATGCGATCGGCCTCGAGACGGAGGAGGGCGTGGAAATCCTGGTGCATATGGGCATAGACACGGTAAACCTGAAAGAAAATATATTCAGCATCCATGTGACTGAAGGACAAAAAATCAGTATAAATGACAAATTAGCTGATATGGATAGAGGTATTGCTGAATCTTTAGGATACGAGAGCACAATAATTACAGTCATTACAAACACTCCGGACAAAGTAGACACCTTTAAACTGAAAAATCTGGGTCAGGTCAAACATGGGGAAATGGTTGCAGAAAGTGTTCTAAACTAAGGTATGAAAATAAAGGAGCATCCGTTCAGACTGTTATCTGAGTGGATGCTCCTTTATGGATATTAATACTAATCTTCCACGCTGAAACTGAACACCGTTTCCCACTTCTCACTGTCGCGCGAAACAATATCAAAGCCAAGATCCAGGTACTGGGCGGCCGGCGAACGCTGTGCTTCCATGCAGAAGCCCATATACTGTTTCGGGTTTCTATCTTTCAATGGCAGCCCATCGTCCAGATTGTTTCCTGTGTAGAATACAAGCCCCGGGAAGTCCGTCTTCAGACTCACCTTGCGACCGCTTCCTGGTTCATATACTTCGAAATGATTGCCATCATCGGTCAGGAAGTAATGGTCAAATCCACCATTCACTATTTTTATCTGGTCATCATCGCTATTGAACACCTCTTCAAACCGCTTCCCCTCACTCAGATCGAAGATCCCTTCACACCGCTCAGCTGATAATGGGATCAGTGCTTCATCCATCTTGAGATACTTCCCTGCATCACTTGTCACAATGTGATTCGACACCGGCTGATCCTTATCACTGTTCAGGTTGAAGTATACGTGATTAGTCGGTGCCACCGCCGTTGCACCTGCACTATCCACCTCATACTCGAGCTTCAGTTCATTTTCATCATTCAATGAATAAAGGATGGCGACTTCCGGATTTCCTGGAAATGCATCGTCAATCACTGTATGGAAACGGACCTTGTACGTATCCTCCGCCTCGATGATTTCACTATTCCAGCTTTTATTCTGCATGCCGAATTCCCCGCTATGAAGTGCATTTGATCCTTCATTGCGTTCCAGTGGATAAGTTTCACCGTCCACTCTGATCTCGGCATCCTTCACCCTGCCGGCAATCGGTGCAATCGTCGCGCCTAACAGATGCAGGTTTCCGTAGTATTCTCCGAGCGTTTCGTTCTGCAGTACAACATCGCTGAATTTCCCGTTGCGATCCGGAACATGGATGCCGATGATGCTTGCGCCTACGTTGATGACTTCGACTTTCATGCCATTGTTATTTTCCATCGTATATAGAATAATGTCCCCATCATGGTGCTGCTCACTGATCTTCATTGTCATTCCGCCTTCCCAATCATCATTATCATCCTACATTTCTGCATATACCCGAAGCCACAAGCCGGAACCATTTGATAAACCGTTTATATCTGGTTTTCATATATAATGAAAGAATAGAAATGAAAGGAGCCTGCCCACCATGGACTTGCCCTATGATGACGAAACTTTCTTCAACCAGTATAAGCAACTGCGAAGCAGCCCGCTCAGCTACAACGAAGTCGTCGAGATGCCTGAGATGAAGCGTGCGCTTCCACACCTTGAAAATAAAACGATACTCGACATCGGCTGCGGACTCGGCCATCTGATCGCGCATATGCTCACCCATTCTCCAAAAGCAGTCACCGGTACTGATGCTTCGAACCTTATGATCAATCACTGTACGTCCCACTTTGATCAGGAGGATGCCACTTTCCTCCATGGTGAATTCACTGAGATGGAATGGACAGCGCAGTTCGATGTGATCACCGCTTCACTGGTTTTCCATTATATAGAGGACTTCGATCAGCTATGCCGTAAACTCGCGACAATTCTCAAACCCGGTGGCACACTGCTTTTCACCATGGAGCATCCGATCACCACTGCGTGCAAGACACCACACATCAAAATAGAGGGCGTTCCCCACAAAGTCGACCACTATTTTGAAGAAGGAGAAAGAAGCGCCTACTGGTCGGGTATGGAAACATATGTCGAAAAATATCATCATACCATCGAAACCCTCTTCAATTCACTCATTCAGAACGGCCTTTCCATCGATTATGTCAAAGATCTAGGTCAAAGTCCTGAAGTGTTCGAGCTTTATAGTGAAGAACGCATCGAAAAACTTCGCCATTTTCCACCGTTCATTCTGATTCGATGCAAGCGGATTGATTGATGGTAAAATATACAATACTACAAATTTGTAAGCGTTTTATTTATTGGGTATAGAAGCCTTTGATATACTGATAATAGGTTCAAAAAATCAAAAGGGGGATTTTCATGAAAGGTATGGATGGCAAAGTAGCAGTTGTAACCGGTGGTGCTTCAGGTATCGGGTACTCCATTGTCGAACAGCTACTTGATCAGAACGTAAAAGTTGTGATTGGAGATCTGAATGAAGATAAACTGAAGGAAATCGAGGAGAATTTTTCCGGAAATGCTGTCGGGGTTGTTGCGAATGTAACCTCCGAATCGGACATTAAAAACCTGGTGGACACAGCTGTAGAAAAATTCGGCAAACTGGATTATGCCTTTAACGTAGCAGGCCTCAATAAGTCCGGAAAAATATTGGAACAGCCGTACGAAGATTGGAAAACGACGGTGGATATTGTATTGAATGGCATTTTCCTTTCCACGAAACATGAAGCCAATGCGATGAAGGAAAATGGAGGCGCGATTGTAAATATCTCTTCCTTGAACGCACATGTTCCAATGTTCTACGGGGCAGCCTATGCTTCAGCAAAAGCCGGAGTTGAGATTTTCACAAAAAATGCAGCACTCGAGTTTGCGGAGCATAAGATAAGGGTGAACGCCGTACTTCCAGGATTAGTTAAGACACCACTTACCGCTTCATTCTTTGAAAATGAAGCACTACAAGAAGCATTCATGGAAAGAATACCTGAAAAAAGAGCCGCAGAACCAAGCGAAATAGCAGCGCCATCTCTGTTCCTGGTTTCGGATGACGCTTCCTATATCAATGGCACAAGTCTTGTTGTGGATGGTGCATGGGAAATAACAGGCTATCCAGATCTAAGTAAGCATATGTAATCCTCAATAATTATTAAAGCGTTCCGGAATACTTCGGGACGCTTTAATAATTTGACTGATCAGCGTATATCAATATCATTTATACAAGAACACAAGATATCCTGAAAGTCCACGCCTATCAGACTACTACCAGCTTGCCTTCTTTACGCCAGGTATCTGTCCTTTATGTGCCAGTTCCCTGAACTTGATGCGGGATAGTTCAAAGTCGCGGAGTACTCCTCTTGGACGTCCTGTGACTCTGCACCTCCGAGTCAGCCGCGTCGGTGATGAATCCCTCGGCAGTTTCCTCAATGCTTCGTAATCGTCTTTCTCCTTCAATTCCATTCTCAGTTCACGGTATTTCTCCACCATTTCCTGACGTTTCTTCTCTTTTGCGATCTTCGACTTCTTAGCCATGTATATCTCTCCTTAAAATTTTTATGACTGTTGCAGGACCCATGGATATGTGTCTTCAAGTGTCGTCCAGTCGCTATCCAGCTCTTCTGCCGTAAGCAGACACTCATCAAGCGCTGCAGTAATTTCTTTTTCGTCAATCCCTATTCCAATGAACACCAGCTCGTTTCTGCGGTCGCCGTATTCAATGTCCCATGCTGATGACATTTCCTGATTCTGTTCGAGAATCTGGCGACGGGTTTCGACCGGCATTGCAGCTACCCAGTAGCTGACAGGTTCAATACCGACACTTCTCCCAGCCTGTGAGACCATGATGGCAAAGTCGTTTCTCGAAGCCAGCCACGCAAGCCCTTTCGCACGGACGATATCATCCGGCATGGTCTGGAGGAAGTTGTCGAACCGTTGTGGATGGAATGGCAGTGTCCGTCTATAGACAAAGCTTGAAATACCGTACTCATCCGTCTCTGGTGTGTGGTTCTGATGCCCACCTTCTTCCAGCTCGCGTAACCAGCCTGCAGACATGCTTGCCTTCTCGTAATCGAACTTCTTCGTGTCGAGTACTTTCGCCAGAGGGACATCCGCATTTGTAGTTCTGATGATCTCCGCCTCCGGCTGCAGAATCCTCAGCACTTTCTCAAGCTGTGCCAGCGCTTCTTCTTCAACGAGGTCGCACTTATTCAGGATCAGTACATCACAGAACTCGATCTGATCGATCAGAAGATCACTCACCTCGCGCTCGTCGACGTCGCTCATGCCCTGGCTCCGATCAAGCAGTGTTTCACCGGACTTGTAGTCCGTCCAGAATCTGAAGGCATCAACCACGGTCACCATCGTATCGATCCGTGTCTTCTTGGTCAGATCAATATTCATCTCTTCATCAGTATAGGAGAATGTCTGGGCAACCGGGACGGGCTCTGAAATGCCTGTCGATTCGATGAGAATGTAGTCCACATCTCCCTGGTCGGCAAGCTTTTCCACTTCGACCAGCAGATCCTCGCGAAGCGTGCAGCAGATGCATCCATTCGACAGCTCGACCAGCTTCTCATCAGTCCGGCTCAGACTGCTGCCATCGGCAATCAGGTCTGCATCGATGTTGATTTCACTCATATCATTGACAATCACGGCCACTTTCATACCCTCCGTGTTATTAAGTATATGGTTCATCAACGTTGTCTTGCCTGCACCCAGATAGCCACTGAGTATCGTCACAGGAGTCTTTTTCATCTTATTCATCCTTTAAATCGTAATAATTACGTTTTGAATCATAGCACCTTTATAAATATCTTTCAACATAAACTTCTTTTCAGCATGAAGATTGAGTTGAATATTTCATTTTTTCCATCTTTAAAAAGAATATTGAAAATTCTCTATTGACTCCATGTAAAAACATAGTAGAATTGTATGATATAAAAATAAACATATTTGGAAGTGAGGTCATCAAATGAAGAAGTTTTCGTATTACATACTGCTGACACTTGTCATCGTCGTACTTGCTGCATGTACAGATGATAGTGAGGTGGAAACCGACAACAGTGCAGGTGCAGAATCTGATACCGCATCCGGTGATATTGTACTGTCCCTGCCGAGTGATGCCGTTTCCCTCGACCCGCATGGCAGCAACGACAGCCCATCAGAAAAGGTAAGGTCCCACGTATTCGAAGGACTCGTCGCACAGGATGAGAATCTTGAGATTGTTCCTGAACTCGCGACCGACTGGGAACAGGTGGATGATACAACATGGAGGTTCACGCTGCGTGATGATGTGACGTTCCACGACGGCAGCCCATTCAATGCTGAAGTCGCGAAAGCGAACCTTGACCGCCTGCTTGATCCGAGCCGCTCCTCCACCCGTGCCTTTGTTCTTGAGATGATCGAGGAAGTGAATGCCGTCGACGAACAGACACTGGAAATTGTCACGGAATATCCATTTGCGCCACTTCCCGGTCATCTGACACATGGTGCCGGAAACATCATCAGCAAGGAGCTGATTGATGAAGACTACCAATATGCCCTCGATGAAGCGGGTGTAGATATGACGCTTGAAGAGTATTATGAACTGCGCGAAGCAGGCGGTGACGAACATGAAGCCGTTGCGCAGGATATCTCTGAATTTACCGGCACGATCGTCGAGCAGAATCCTGTCGGCACCGGATATCTGAAATATGAGGATCGCCAGCCTGGCGAATCCACAACGCTTGCCAGAAACGAAGACTACTGGGATGGGCCGGCCAATTTTGAAACATTGACACTGAAAGTGGTCCCTGAAACAGGGTCCCGTCTGGCCGAACTTGAAACCGGCAGCTCGGATGCCATCGCAGATGTCCAGTCCAGTGATGCCGAGCGAGTTGAAAGCAATGATGACACTACGCTCGAAAGATCACAGTCCGTTGCATTGGAATATGTCGGCATCAACACACAGAGTGAACCGCTGAACGATGTGCGTGTCAGACAGGCCATCACCCATGCATTCGATAAGCAGGCCGTGCTTGAAGGTGTCTATAACGGTGCCGGTATCGTCGCTCATTCCCCACTCGCACCGGATGTATTCGGCTACGATGACAGTCTCGAACCGTTAGGTTATGACATGGACGAAGCCCGCGAACTGCTTGAGGAAGCAGGGTATGCTGATGGCTTCTCCCTGAACATCATGGTCAACGATGACAATCCTGAGCGTATCGATACAGCCATCTGGATGCAGGAGTCACTGGCTGAACTGAACATCGATCTTGAAATAAAACAGCTTGAGTGGGGTGCATTCCTCGATGCCACTGGAGAGGGTGAACACGATATGTTCATCATGAGCTGGGGCAACTCGACCGGTGACCCGGATAACGCACTGACACCGCTCTTCCACTCTTCCAGACTTGGTTCTCCAGGAAACAGGGCATTCCTTGAAAATGACGAAGTCGATTCACTGCTTGATGATGCACGCCAGGAATCCGACGAAGAAGAACGTAAGGCATTGTACGGTGAAGTACAGCAGATCCTGATCGAAGAAGCACCTGCCATCTTCATCATGCATCCACAGTATATGAATGCCTACAGCAACAGCATCGAAGGACTCGAAATCGACAGCTATGACCAGTTCAACTTCAGGAACGCAACAGTAGAAAGTGAATAGGCATTAAGCCTTTGGAATAATAAAAATGCGAAGCCGGACCTGCCGGCTTCGCATTTTTTCAAATCATATATTCTTATTGATGTTATTGATATTACTGACACCCGTCTCTTTAAGCCATCTTTCAGCAGCAGCTGTGCCTTTCATCTGGTATTCCTTTGTTGCACCGCTCCATGTGGCACGGCCACATAATATGCCATTGAAGTCTGAACCTGCTTCCTTAGCAAATTTGAGCGTATTCTGGAACAGCTCAGGACTCACTCCAGCACTTAGGAAAATGAAGGGAATGTCGCTTACTGATGATTGCTCCTTGAAATGCTTGGCCGCTTCTTCCTGTGTAAGTATCGACGTGTCGGAAAAACCTTCCACATAATTCATATTGACGGGAACTTCCACTTTCAGTACATCCACATTGTACTTTTTTTTACTGTATTCACGCATTGCACCGATTACTTTTCTTGGCTTCACTTCTGCAAACTCTCTGCTTTTCACGTCTTCGATATTCGCATCATACGTCAGAATTTCCAGGAAGAAAGGAATATCTTCTCCTAGGCATTCGGAACCGACACGTTCGATGAATGCCTCTTTCTGCCGATTGATATCAGGACTCTCATCTACATCAATATATACAAGCAGTTTGATGCCATCTGCACCCCGTGCTTTAAGGGAGTGGACAGAACAATCCGGTATCAGATCAGGCAACCTGCCTGGCGTCTGCTTGTCATATCCGGTCTGTTCATAGGCCATCAGGAGACCACATTCCGAATATCTGTGATCAGCAGCATCCCAACCATATTCAGGATCAAGCAGTATGGCAGAAGCATGTTCAGTCAGATTCTCTGAAACGAGACGTTTAAATTCGCCGAGTGCTTCTGAAGGCGTGTCCTCTCCCATCATTCTTCTCAAGGCGCCCCGCTGGTCAATTGCCAAAGCGGAAATCTTTCCATTTTCATCTCTGAATTTATCCAGATTCTTCATTATTGTTCCCCCAATAGTATATCTTTGATTTCTGCTTTTGAATTCGAAGCATGCAGTCGTTCGATGACGGACTCATGAACCAGTTTCCTTGAAATATCCGCCAGTATTTTCAGGTGTTTATCCCCTGCACCTTCAGGCACGAGAATCGAAATGATGAAATTAGTCTCTTCGCCATCCATTGCCGGCCAGTCGATACCCTGTCTGTTCCTGATGACGATCAGACTCGGCGTTTTAATGGAGGCATCCGATACATGAGGAATTGCGATTCCATTCTCCATTCCCGTACTGCTCTGAGCTTCACGATCGAGCAATCCTTGCAGTACAGCTGATCTGTCGGTTGATATGCCATCCTCGACCGCTGTGGCAGCAATGAATTCAAGTGCTTCCTGCTTATCTTTGAGTTGATGGTCAAGATGCACCTGATCCGTACCAAACTTCAAAGTCTCTTCATCCAATTTAACATTGGAAGCCATATCATCTGCAGAAACTACTGCACCATCGGCAACTGCCAGGCGGTCTACTGCTCGCTTCTGATCAAGACTCATCAAATAACCGGCAACGACTGAACCGAGCAGAATTGCCAAGATCCATAGGAGTGCATGCGTTACGATTGGAAGTACAATGAATCCACCATGTGGTGCAGGCACTTCAACTTGGAACAGGTATGTCAGTATCGCAGCAATCGAAGAACCGATCATCAATATCGGTATGATGGTAAGTGGTCTTTTGGCGGCGAAAGGAATCGCTCCCTCAGTAATATGTGTAGATCCCAGAAGGAAGTTGACAAGTCCGGCACTTCTTTCATCAGCAGAATAGTATTTCCTACCGAAGAGCACAGCGAAACCGGTTGCCAACGGTGGCGCGATACAGGCTGCAGATACACCGGCCATGAACAGATAGTTGCCTTCAGCCAGCAAGACGGTGCCTGTGACATACGCCGCCTTATTAACTGGTCCACCCATATCAAAGGCACTCATGGATCCGATCAGAAGTCCAAGAATGATGGGACTGGAGTATTGGAACCCTGAGATGAAGTCCATCATCGTCTGATTGATCATTTCCATCGGTATGGACAAGTACCAGATGATGAATCCGGCAATAAATATACCAAGCACCGGGTAAAGGAAAATCGATTTCAACCCATCCAGCTGCTTAGGCAACCCTCTCAGTGATCTTGCAAGCATGACCATGACCAGACCGGAAAGGAAACCACTGACAATACCACCAAGGAATCCGGTGCCATTATCCGCCGCGATCAAACCAGTGATGAAACCAATGATCATCCCTGGTCTGTTGGCAATCGACTGTGCGATGAATGCACTCAGTATCGGGACCATAAGTCCCATGGCCACCCCGCCGATGGTGTTCATCTGAGCAGCAATCGGATTATACTGATCAGACGACGGATCCGCTGAATAGATGCCGAACATGAAGGATATGGCGATCATGACACCTCCGGCTACAACAAATGGAATCATGTGTGAGACACCATTCATCAGATGGACATAGATCTGTCGCCATATGGATACTTTTTCTTCAGAAGCACCTGATGGACCTTCATATTTCCTGTCGGTACGGTATGTTGAAACGTCCCCAGACAATGCACGGTCTATCAGTGCATCCGCCTGCTTGATCCCTTTTGATACAGAGACGTTGATCAGTTTCTTTCCATTGAAACGCTCTATATCGACATTCTTATCTGCTGCTACAATAATGACCTCAGCTTTCCTGATTTCTTCTGGTGTAAAGGAATTCTCCACACCCTGCTGGCCATGGGTTTCAACTTTGATGCTGATATCTTTTTCACCTGCCGCCTTCTCAAGTGCCTCCTGTGCCATGAAGGTATGTGCGATGCCCGTTGGACAGCCTGTTACTCCAAGAATTCTATAACTCATCTATAACGCCCCTTCCACTTCTGTTATTTTGATTGTACTTTTCAAATCAGCCACATCTTCAAAATCTGTCAGACCTGAGGTGAACGCCGTCGATGATCCCGCAGCCACTGCTTCAGCCAAGGCATCCGACGGCTCGCTTCCTTGTGCAAGCGTCGCATAGAAAGTTCCCAGCAAAGCATCCCCTGAACAGGCGGTGTTGACCACTTCCCCCTCCGGTGCATTACTTTTCAGCACGCCGGATGCATTGAAGAACCAGGCACCCTCATCACCCATTGAAATAATGAGGTTCTCTACACCTGATTGAACCAATGCTTTGCCATATCGGATGATATCAGCATCCGTGTTAATATCTGCATCAGGAAATATATTCCTGAACTCATCAATATTCGGTTTGATCAGATAAGGGCGATAAGCAACAAGATCACTCAGTATGGTCTCACTGATATCCCAGATAAGCTTGAATCCCTTCTCAACTGAAAGGCTGGCAATATCCAGCAGTATCTCTCGATCTACACCTTTTGGCAGACTGCCAGAAACAAAAAGGACATCGTCGCTGCCAAGCATCGATATTTGCCTGATCAATATGTCCTGTTTCTCTTTCGACACTTCCGGCCCCCCGTTAACAACCTTGTATTCTCCATCTTCAGATTGGATGAAAGTATTGATTCGGGTGATCCCTTCTATATCGACAAAATCATTGGCGATTCCCATACCATCCAGTTCTTCCTTGATGAAGCCACCCGAAAATCCACCGAGAAATCCGAGAGCCGTCGACTGTATTCCAAGCCTATGCAGAACGATCGAGACATTGATTCCTTTTCCGTTTGGCTGGTATTCCTCATAGAAACTTCTGTTCACTGCTTCCGGCACGAAACGCTTCATTTTACAGAACAAGTCTATTGCCGGGTTCATCGTACATGTATAGATCATTGTCGACCTCCTGTATTACTCTATATTTATATTATGTCAGGCTAGCTAATGGAAAGGTTTTCAAATATCATTGGATTAAACGGAAAGTCATGAAAAACTTTTACAACTTGGAAGGTCGGATCAAATGAATTTTCACCAAAGAGTCCAGAGGAACTACAGTCAATTGAGCGAAAGTGACAAGTATCTGATATCATTTCTGGAAAATAACTTTGAAGGTATCAGTCAAATCTCCATTTTAAAGTTGAGCGAGAATGCAAATGTATCCACATCTACAATCGTAAGATGCATGAAAAAACTCGGATATAAAGGATTTACCGACTTCAAATTCAGGATTGCATCTGAAACACTGCATCAGACAGATGAAGAGCTGATCAATTTCAAGAACATGGATAAGCAGATACAGACAGCCATTCTGAAAAATAAGGAAGAAGTCATCAATACAATCAGCTATCTGAGTTCAACCATCATTGAAGATGCTTTGGAGGCAATCAAATACAGTAAAAAGATCACCATTTTCTCAAGAGGATTCTCCGAGTTCATTGCTGCAGAAATGAATACAAAGCTGCAACTGCTGGATAAACATTGCGAATCCCATGGTGACCCGAATATCATCAGACTCAAAGCGGAACATCTTACAAAAGATGACCTCGTAATATTCATATCCTTGAATGGCGAGACTGAGGAGCTGGTTCAAGCAGCACAAATATGCAATAGTAATAGTGTAAAAACCATTCTTCTCACCACCAACAAAGACAGCTCTTTATATAATCTGGCAGATATTAATCTGCTCGGTTATAAATCCAGCAAAAATTTCTATCCTGAATATGAAGTGAGATCCAGACTCCCCCTTCAGGTGCTGGGCCGTATCATGCTTGATGCCTATGTCATCCGATACTACGAGTAGCAGTCCCGCAGACTTCCAAGCAGAACCTGCCATCGCGGACAGTACAAAAAGTCAGTGGGAAGAAAAAGATATTGACACGCGCGCAGAGATGAAACCAATGCTAGGGCAGTAAAAACCTCATTAGTCCACAAGACGGTTGGAGCGAAAAGCCTATCTGGAAACATTGACCTGCAGCTGTACTGTCGCAATGTCCATGACGCCCTGCACAACCCACCGATGGTTGATATGGTCATCATTGGACTTGCCAAAGCATCAATTGATAGAATTAATGAGTAAAATTATAATAAACGGGCATATAAAAAGATGAAGGAAGCATATACCTTCATCTTTTTATATATTTAATTATTCTCTCAATAGTATAGAAGGGAGGTCCATATGACCAAAAAAACACTAGGCCTCATCACTCCGCCCGGCTATGTAAAGCAACTTGGAAAAAATCTGGAAGACGAACTTCCCGAGATGCTTGAATACTACGTCAGTGAAGAATATGAATGGGAAGTTGAATATTATGAAGATACTCTTACCGGGGGCACAAATGATTCAGCCAGAGTCTTTGAAGAAGCTATAAACAAAGGAAGATCGAAAAGTTGGGATTACGTTGTCATTCTAACCGATCTGCCACTATTCGTAGATAACCGTCCTATTGTTGCCGAAGTGGTATGTGATGAAAATGTAGCCCTCCTCAGTCTGCCGGGACTTGGCCTCGTACCAATGCATAGCCGTGTACGTGAGGCCATACTCCAACTGATCAACGAAATTTACTATGGAGCTTCTGATGAAAATCGAGAGCAAGCACAAGCACGCCTGGAAGCACAGGAAAGTAGTGGTTTTGAAAACCTGAGAAATAAGGATCCAAAAAAACTGCTTGGAAAAAGGGCTTTTGAACTCCTCTCCCCTCTCGACCGTCAAACATTCGATGATGAAGATACTTATGTGGATATACGCTATACTGTAAAATCAAAGCTGAACGGAATGATACGAATCGTTTCCGGAATGGTGCATGCCAATCGACCATGGGAGATGTTTCCGGCATTTTTCAAAATCATCGTTGTTGCATTTACGACTGGTGCCTATGCTCTCATATTTCCATCAGTTGCAAGACTCAGTGAAATGTATAGCACGCCCCGCCTGATACTACTTACACTCATCGCCATATCGGTACTTGTCGCATGGATCGTCCTGGCGCATGAACTATGGCAGAAAAAGACTTCGGAAGAAGAAGAAAATGAGAAAAAGGAACACATCAGGAAAATGTATAACACCTCCACCATTTTCACTCTATTGGTTACAGTAATAATGTACTATGCCATTCTATTTTTCATGTTTCTGGCTACTACGACCCTTCTCATACCACCAGAAAAACTGGCAGCTGATTTAAGCGAAACAGAAGTTGTCGGCGTTGAAAATTATCTCGATATGGCATGGACCGTCACTACTTTCGCCACAATCATCGGTGCAATCGGTTCCGTTTTCGAGAACAAGGAAGTCATACTCAACAGCACCTATGGCTATAGACAGAGACAAAGACACGAAGCAGCAAAAAAACAGGAAGAGCAGGAAGAAGAGGAAGCAGGAAAAAAAGAACAGAAGTAGGATGGAAAATTTATTCTGTATGGAACTTTCCGGCTTACATCAGATGGATAAGATACACGACCAATGAATTGGTCGTGTATCTTTTTTATGTCTTTCGCTATTATGAAAATACTTCTGATATTCACAGTAATTTTCTTCAATAATCATTCGATCAGCACATCTCTGCGTAATTTTAACTCCTCTTTACTGAATCATGTCCTTTCCTTTACTGAAGATTAATTATTTCTTAACAATCAATCACTAGAGTGGAGACATGGAAATCACAAGGGAAGGAGTTTTACAGAGGTGCAACTTTATATGTCCTCTACATTATGCTGGTCGTTCAATCCTTCTGAAGTGATAGGAATTGCCCGGGAACACAGGTTTTCTGGTATAGAATTTTGGGCGGAACATGTCTGGCGGTATGATGCAGACCCGTTTGAACTGGCTGAAGCGGCAGCGGCAGCTTCTCTTGATCTCACTGTCCATGCTGCGAGCTGGGATCTTAACATCACTGCCCTTAATCCGGCAATGCGAAAACAATCCGTAGCGGAATTGAAGCGATCTATTGACCTTACCTCGGATCTCGGGGCGAGTCACATGACTTTCCATCCAGGTAAATTGACGCTATCCGACAGAATGATGGATGTCCATTTTCAGATGTTGCTCTCCTCCGTAACGGAACTGATGGATTATGCCGAACAAAAAGGCGTTGTTCTATCGATGGAACTGATGGAGGAGAAGGAGAAGGAGCTCATTTCGCGACCGCCTGCGATGAACAGCTTCCTTTCACTGCTCGACAGGAATCTGCATACGACCATCGACATCGCCCATGTGCCGCTCTATGAAGATTCATGCCAGTATTTCAAACAGACGACCGCCATCAACAGCATCCACCTGAGTGACTCGACAGCGTCCACCTATCATGTGCCGCTCGGTGAGGGCTGCATCGACTTCAGGTCCATTCTGCCGATGATCATGGAAAGTCGTTTGCCGATCGTACTGGAAGGCATGGATGACTCGAGGGAACTCGGTTTCCTGAAGACGCATCTAGACTATTTGAATCACTTCAATATGGAGCAGCAGGATCAGCTAATGTACAAAAAATGACCAAAGTTCAGCAATAAGCGTTCATATCGAATTCTACATATATTAAGGAGAATGAAAAATGGGCATGAAAAAAGTATGGAGTACTTCAGCACTTTCACTTGCACTGATTCTTGGAGCTTGCGGCTCCGGGGAAGAAGACACTTCGGCAGAAGCAGGGTCGAACACTGGATCAGAGATTTCCGGAGAACTCGATTTCTATACATCTCAGCCCGATGCGGATGCTGAGCAGCTGATTTTTGCATTCAACGAAACACATCCAGATGTGGACGTGAACCTGTTCCGTTCAGGTACTGAAGAAGTCATCAGCAAGGTTCAGGCTGAAAATGAAGCAGGTGACGTCCTCGCAGACGTGCTGCTTGTAGCCGACGCGGTCACTTTCGAAGGCCTGAAATCGGATGAGATGCTGATGGGATATGAATCTCCGGAAGCGGATACGATTCCGGAGGATTTCGTCGATCCGGATCATATGTATACCGGTACGAAAATCATGTCTACTGGGCTCATAGTCAATACGGAGAATGTAGATGAGATGCCGACTTCATGGAACACCCTGACTTCCGATGAAGCACAGGATAATATCGTAATGCCAAGCCCACTCTACTCCGGTGCTGCAGCGTACAACCTCAGCGTACTGACGAGGAGTGACGATTTCGGCTGGGAATTCTACGAAGGCATCAAGGCCAACAACCCGATGGTGACCGAAGGGAACGGTGCAGTAATGGAGAACGTCTCTTCTGGCCAGCAGTCCTACGGCATGGTTGTAGACTATCTTGCCGCACGTGCCGCCAATGATGGTTCCCCTGTTGAACTGGTCTATCCGGACGAAGGGGTGCCTGTCATCACTGAACCGATCGGCATTATGCAAAACACGGATAACGTTGCAGCCGCACAGGCATTTGTAGACTTCGTCCTGTCTGAAGAGGGACAGCAGATGCAGAGTGAAATCGGCTATACACCAATCCGCGAAGGCGTAGAACCACCAGAAGGCCTGAAATCACTGGATGAATTCGAAGTCATCGATGCACCGATTGAGGAACTGTCTGAAAACCGCGAGGCGGACAAGGAACAGTTCGACACACTATTCTCCGAATAATAAAACTCATATCTAGCTTAGGATGATGGAATTGACCCAAAATGAACAGAATGGACAGGGGCGCGGAAATGAATCCGCCGCCCCTTCCTTAATCAGAAATATAGTTCGAACCACCGCCATACTGCTCATCATCATATTCTTCGTCGTACCGATCATCCGACTGGTACTGATGAGCTTCATCGGTGACGATGGATTCACCTCTGAATTCTACAGAGAGATGTTCTCTCAAGACCGTACATACGAAGTGCTGAAGAATACGCTGATCGTCGTGGTCGGTTCAACAGTCATCGCCGCTTTTCTCGGCGTGCTGTTTGCATGGCTCCTCGCCTACACCGATGTCAGATTCAAAAATACCATCCAGCTCTTCGTATTCCTGCCGTTCATCATTCCGTCCTACATCACTTCCCTCGCCTGGGTTGAATTCTTCGGCCCCTCAGGCACGCTCAACAGCTTCATGAGTATGCTCGGCCTGGAGCAGGTGGCATGGGATCTCTACTCGATGTCCGGATTGGTGTTTGTCATGGGCATCTCCCATTTCCCGCTGGTCTACCTGTTTACAGTGAATGTATTCAGAAGGATACCAAGGGAGATGGAACTGGCAGGAAGAAGTTCAGGCGCCGGTACGCTGACGGCTTTCCGCAAGATTGTACTGCCGATGGCACTGCCGGGCATTGTCGGTGGGGCGTTCATCGCATTCCTCGGTGGTCTCGACAACTTCGGCATCCCGGCATTTCTCGGAACACCTGCGGATATTCCTGTACTGTCGACCTATATATACCAGCAAATCATCGGTTTTGGTACGAGCACTTTCAATACTGCTGCGGTCATGTCCGTCGTACTCGGCATCATCGCACTCGCCGGCATGGGCATCCAGTGGCTGTTCCTGAGGCGATCCAAAAGACTTGAGACGACCACCATGGACTACACACCAAGACACCATCTCGGGAAGAAGCGGCTGATGGTCGAAAGTGTCATCTGGCTCTTTTTCATCGTGACCGGCATCTTCCCACTACTTTCGATGGCATCCACTTCGTTCCTGAGTGCGTACGGTCTCGACTACTCACTGGAAACATTGACATTCAAAAACTACAGCTACATATTCACAAGCAGCTCGACAGTCGAATCACTGACCAACAGTGTGAAGCTGGCCAGTGTCACGACAATCATCGGCATTCTTATCGGTACCATGATCGCCTACTACCGCGTCAGAAAAGCAGACACCACGATAAAGTTGATTGAAGGTACCATTACTGTCCCCTACGCACTGCCGGGCACCGTGCTCGCCCTTGCGATGATCTTCACCTGGATGGAGCCGATTCCCGGCTGGAACCCCGGCATATACGGTTCGGCACTCATCATGTACATCGCCTACATCACCCGCTTCCTTGTCCTTCAGGTCAGAAGTGCCATTACCGCCTTCCAGCAGCTGGACACGAATATCGAGGAAGCATCTAGGATCAGCGGGACGAACGGCTGGCCGAAGTGGCGGAAGATCATGGTGCCATTGATTACACCCGGCGTGCTGAGCGGGGCCTTGCTCGTTTTTCTGAGTGCACTGACCGAACTGACGGTATCCGCCCTGCTCTACTCTTCTACAACCAAAACAATCGGCGTGACAATACTGAGCTTCCAGCAGTCCGGCTATACTTTATATGCCACGGCATTCTCAAGCATGATCGTCCTCCTGATCGTCGCAGCCTACTGCCTGCTGTTTATTGTCCAGGCCATTTTGAACAGGAAGGTGAATCACTAGATGACGACAGAAGTGGTGAATATCAACAAGTCATTCGGCGACTTCCGGGCGCTGAATGATATCAATGTCACGATCAATGATGGCGAATTCCTCGCCATTCTCGGTCCTTCAGGATGCGGTAAGACGACATTGCTCCGTCTGCTCGCAGGATTTGAATCACCGACGGACGGGATGATCCATATTAATAAAAGCCTGGTGGCAGACCGGAAGACCATCACGCAGCCCGAGCAGCGGAATGTCAGCATGGTCTTCCAGTCATTCGCACTCTGGCCACACATGACCGTCAGCCAGCATATCGAATTCCCCCTCAAGCACCACCGCTACGTCGATGCAGAACTGCGCAATCATTCAAAGGACCGGATCGACGAAGTGCTGAAGATTGTAGAACTAGAACCCTTTGCGGGGCGCCTGCCAGGTGAATTATCCGGCGGCCAGAAGCAGCGCGTATCACTCGCCCGCGCCATTGCACCGAAACCCGAACTGCTGCTGATGGATGAACCGCTCAGCAATCTCGACGCAGAACTCAGGCTTGAGATGAGACGCGAAATCCAGAACCTGCACCGTCTGACCCAGGCTGCCATCGTGTATGTCACCCATGATCAGGGCGAGGCACTCGCAATGGCCGACCGCATCATCGTGATGAATAAAGGACATATCGAACAGATCGGTTCCCCGGAAGAAATCTATCATCATCCGAAAACACCATTCGTCGCTACCTTCGTCGGCAAGGCGAACATCTTCGAAGGTACTTGGGAAAACAATATATTCACGCCTCAGGGTACGAACGAAAAATGGAAGGATATCGGCGTGACAAAAGAACTGATATCCGAGAATATGTATGCCCTCCGTCCTGAACAGATAGAACTGAAGCATGCCGGTCAGAATGAAAATTTCGGCGAGATACTGACCCGGCAGTTTCAGGGCAAGGAATATCATTATTCTGTCCGGTATAACAATCAGACGGTGATCGTCTACAGGCCCGTCTCGGAAAAGTTTCGAGTTGGAGATTATGTATCTTTGAATCCTTTAGGTAATCATTAGCTTGGTTAAAAAGTACTATCCACAAGAATCCATACAATAGAATTTTAACTCAGATGATCGAGAGTATAGATTTTCTTTTCCTATTTTATTTAAACTCATAGAAATATAAAAGAAACAGAGTTAGTCTAGTGTATCTCAATAAAACAGCGCCCGAAAAATATGGGCGCTGTAAAAATTTATGTTGTTGTAAAATTAATCATTCCTTCTATCCCAGCAGAAATCGCCTTCTCGGAAAAAATAATTTTTGAATTATGCAATGAAAGTCGACTCTTTTCCTCTGATGGTATCTGTGTTCCTACTCTGAACAATGCACCTTTGATCTCTTCGAGATAAAAAGCAAAATCTTCTGATCCCATGGAAGGTTGAAGTAACTCTTCCATCAACTCTTCTGAGTTCTCCTCTACAAACTTATCGACTGTGTCAGAACTATTGATGACTGGGGGACAGTAATTATCAAAGTCTATTGTACATTCTGCATTCGACATTTTGGTAATATTATTAATGTATTCTGTAACCAAGCGCTCAGCCAATAAAAGAGACTCTTTTGAAAAGCTCCTGATCGTTCCGCTAAATTTA
Source organism: Salinicoccus hispanicus (assembly GCF_009831115.1). Taxonomy (GTDB): domain Bacteria; phylum Bacillota; class Bacilli; order Staphylococcales; family Salinicoccaceae; genus Salinicoccus; species Salinicoccus hispanicus. Next base: position 205,591 of record NZ_WUUK01000003.1, read on the forward strand.
CAACTCCCACTAATAACATTTGTCTTCTCGCCGCCCTTGATTGTTCCTACCGTTATAACTAAAGGATTCACCGGATTATTATAGCGTGATACAATCGACTGAATAAAACCTATGATATCTGATGACAGGAATATCGGGTCTGCTGTTGTATGTGGATGGGCTGCATGCCCTCCACTCGCTTTGATATCAACATGAAAATTCATTGCGCCTGCCATCATGTCACCTTTTCTAAATCCAACTTTTCCTTCATTTAGATAGGGCCATGTATGGTAAGTAACCATTTCATCTATTTTGATATGGAGATGTTCAAGTTCTTTCAATACATACTTTGCACCTTGCATCGTTTCTTCAGCCGGTTGAAATATCACCACAATATTATACTTTAAATCGTCGTATAGTTTAGAAATGACCTTGCAATAACCATACAGAATACTCGTGTGGATATCATGTCCGCACGCGTGCATGATTCCATCGTGTTTAGACGAGAAATCCAAACCGGTATTTTCTTCTATAGGAAGGGCATCTATGTCGGCTCTGATACCAAGAGTTTTGTACTCTGGATTCTTCTCAATTACTCCAATCAAACCGGTTTTTTCGCTGAGTTCATGGAATTCTATAATATCACTTTGTAATTCATTTCTAAGCTTCTGTGTAGTTAAATACTCTTTAAAGCTAAGTTCTGGATTTTCATGCATTTCTCGGCGGAATCTGATTATATCATCGATTTCATCTTCTATAAGTCTCTTTACATCATTCATTTAAATCTTCCTGTCCCATTTCAACAATGCGATTGTATCTTTCTTCACCCCATGTGTCTGTACCAAGATTATCTCTGACACTTTGAGTCGCTTCTTTGAATGCATCAACATTTGGCTCTGTAATTGTAACTTCTTGTTCTTCAAGATCACTCATCATCTGTTCTTCTTCACTCTGTAACTGTTCTGAAGCAACTTCATTAGCTTCTTGAGAGGCATCTCTAAAAATTTGCTGCTCTTCTTCGGTAAGACCTTCAAAGAATTCGTCGTTTACTGTTATAAAAGCAGGCTTATACATATGATTGGTAAGTGAAACATCGGATTGTACCTCCATAAATCCCCCAGCAACTATAGTTTCTAAAGGATTCTCCTGCCCATCTACAATTCCTGTTTCAAGTGCACTGTAAAGTTCCCCAAAGTCGATTGGCGTTGGACTCGCACCCAGTGCCTCGAACGTCTGAACATAGTAATCTCTCTCTGGTGTTCTGAATTTCAAGCCTTGCATATCAGCCGGTTCATTGATTTCTGTATTGGATGAAATAACCCTTGGTCCTCTAGGTAATGTTCCGATATTGATGATACCTTGATCTTCTTTCAAAGTTTCATTCCATTCATCTCCAATATCCGATTCCAAGACATTTGCCCAGTGCTCATTGCTTTCCATAAGATATGGTAGGGAAAGCATTTCAATTTCTATCATTCCTGGATCTCCACTTGACATCAATTCAATGGATCCCATTTTCACTTGTTCCATCTGTTCAGCAGTTGATCCCAACTGGTTTCCAGGGAAAAGGTCTACAGTGTAGTTACCGCCTGTCTCCTCTTCCACTATTTCTTTGAATCTCTCCATACCCACATATGCCGCTTCACCTTCATTTGCCCACGTACTGAATGAAATTGTTCCCCCTTCACTACCTTCAACTTCATTACTATCCTCTCCAGTATCTGCTTCATCTTCATTGCCTCCACCACATGCTGCTAGCACACCGATCATCAAAACTAATAACAATAAGAGCTTTTTCATATTTATCTCTCCCCATATATTTTATTTGTAGCGTTCAGTATATTATCTACAATATAATCAATTGCTTTTTCCCCAATTTCCTTACTTGGTTCAAACGTGTTTGAATAAATTCCGTCTTCAGAGATATCCTGCATATTCACATATATATCGACATTAACGCCGTCAACGTTCATCTGATTTAAATTAAGAATTTCATTCCCATTGTTAAAGCGTTTATTTCTTTCGAAGTTTTCTTGGCTTGCATCAACATGCTCCGGGTATAAATACCTCATTATAGAAGTCAATGGCTCGGCACCATGACCGGAAGGGTCGGATTCCGTAGGATACATCTCCTGTTTCTGCTTCTGCGTTAGTGTTTGCCAAAGGTTGAAAGTATACACTTCCAAATTCTTATGTTCTTCTCCAAGCGTACGTACAGCATTGTTAATTGAGCTCTTATTGCCAGCATGTCCATTTAAAAACACAATCTTATACTGTTCATGATCAATAAAATTTTCAATAATATCAAAAAGTATTTGAGTCACTGTTTCTTCACGAAGGGAAATAGTTCCAGGAAATGATTTGAAATAATTTGAGTTTCCAAAAGGAAGAGTGGGTGCGTAAAGATTATCACTCCTCTCTGCAACTTTCTCTGCAACATGTGTTGCTGCTAGAAAATCACCATTAATCGAATGCTCCCCATGCTGTTCCATCGACCCTAAGGGGAGGAAAATCACCTTGTTTTTTTCAAATTCCTTCTTTATTTCCGGCCAAGTCATAAGATGTAACGCGTGCTTATTCAATATTATTCCTCCTTTTTATTTAGCCATAGAATAAGTCAATCAGTATTAGAGAAAATACTGGGAAGAATCCCACAAGTATAGCTGTCACAATGAGTGGTACATACATTGGCATTACTTCCTTGACCAGTTCCATGAATCTTACTTTTGCTATATCTGCAACAATATAAAGCATTATGCCGACAGGTGGTGATGCACCGCCAATTGTAAGGGTCAAAACCATCAACACTCCAAATTGAATCGGATCCATACCTATCGCGATCATGATTGGTGTCAATATTGGTCCAAACACGAGTATCCCTTCGCTAGGGAGCATAAATAATCCAATGATGAGCAAGAATACGATTATGATCAATATAATCAAGTATTGGTTCGTAGTGACACTGAAGATGAAATCAGCTACCTTGTCGGAAAGTTTCGCTCTCGTAACAACCCAAGCAAAGACTGATGCTGCTGCAATGATAATGAGTATCTTAGCCGATTCGAAGGTAGATTCCTTGGTAATATTCCATAAGTCTTTTAAAGAAACTGTTCTATATACAAACAGGGAAATTATGACTGCATATAAAACAGCTATCGCTGCAGATTCGGTGGCTGTAAAAATACCAGAAACTATACCGATTACGATAATCAAAGGCAGAAATAGTGCAAATGAACCTTTGTAAAGCGAACGTCCTCTTGCTTTAATACTAGCTTTAGGGTAACTTTTATATCCTCTCTTCTTTGAAATGAAGTATGTATATATCATTAGTGATATGGAAACGAGGAGCCCTGGTATGATGCCGGCAATTAACAAAGGACCAATTGGTGTGCCTGTTACGATGCCAAAGATAATAAGCGTAATACTTGGAGGAATAATGGGACCGACGATAGAAGAAGTCGCTGTAATGGCTGCAGCAAATTTCTTGTCATATCCTTCCTTCTCCATTGCTGGAATCAATACAGATCCTAAAGCCACAGTATCCGCTGTAGCAGAGCCGGAAAGTCCCGAGAATATCAGACTTGCGAAAATATTGACTTGTGCGAGCCCTCCTTTAAAGTGTCCAACCATTGTTTTTGCAATTTCGATAATTTTTTCAGTAATTCCTCCGGTATTCATAATTGCACCTAGAAATAAGAAGAAAGGGACTGCGAGTAAAGTGAAGGAATCTATTCCTCCTACCATACTTTGGGCCACCATACTCAAATCATAGCCAGAAACAAATATGTACAATAGTGATGCTGCACCGATAGCAAATGCAACAGGTACCCCGATAACCAGAAGGAGGATCATGAATAGTAAAATCAGAACGACAAGCATTTACCTCCCCACCTTTCTTTCTTTCAATCTAGAGAAAACGTTTACAATGATTGCTAAAATCATTAGCAACGAACCGACAACTACTGAACCTCTCCAATATGACATTGGAATTCCCAGAGCAGGACTCGATGTATAACCAGCGACTCTTAATAGCTCCATCGATGAAAAAACAAGGACACTTAAGAAGATGAGTGATACGGCCACTGAGGCAGCCTTCAGAGCCAACGTGAATCTAGGCGGAATGTAATCGAAAAGAAAATCTACACCTAGATGGGCACCTTTGTAAGAAACAACGCTAGCCCCCAAAAATACCATCCACAACAGAAGAAATCTTGAAAGTTCATCACTCCATACAAGTGGACTATCAAGGACAAATCTAAAAAAGACCTGGGCAATTGAAGCAATTACAATAATGATAAAAAATATAGAACATATATTTAGAATCATGTTGTACAGGTGTTTCATTAAACCACCTCATTTTCTAAAAATTATAGTCGATATGATATTTCCATATTTCAGTATTTACATAGTACTCAACAAATTCTGCCGGAAGATGTTCGGAATCATAAGTCAAACGATTGATTTTTAAAACAGGAGAGCCACTTTCAAGCTCCAGGTGATTTTGGACCAGACGATCTGCTTCAACAGACTCCAACGTTTCATTTGTATACTTAAATTGGATACTTGCCTTACTTTGAATCCAATCCCTCAAGTTATTAACTTCATAGAAGTCCTGTTCCGAAACATGTGAAAGAAAATCTATAGGATAATATGTCTTTAGAAAAAAGACCGGTTTCCCTTTATATTTTCTAACTCTTAAAAGACGTAATAGATTATTATTTTTCAAACTCAGTTTCTCAGCAATTTCAGAATCATTTACTTCACTGATATCCAAAGTGATTGTTTTAATCTCATCCCAATTTTCACTAAAATATTTTGAAAACCCTCCCTTGTAACTAATCGTCCGATTTACTCTTGAACTTGCTATTACTATACTTCCATTCTTAGGGATTCTATTGATATATCCTTCATTCTGAAGTCTCTTCAGTGCATCTCTTACAGGAGAGCGACTGATTGAATACTTTTCCATCAACTCTTTTTCTGTCGGAATTTTTTCTCCAATATTATAGAATCCATTATGAATCTGAGTGAGTAAATCATTATATACCTGTTCGTTAAGTTTCATAACGCAATCATCCTTTTGTTATAACAATTAGACTAATTAACATAATAATATAAAATGTAATCAGAATTGTCAATAAATTTTTATTATTCTGTCTCGTGTATTCCTGTAAATTTGATCAAAAAGATATGCTCCCTCAAGCGTTCACTTTCTCAAGTGTATGCTTTAAAGGGAGCATATTGATATTCCAGAAGGTTCTCTAGGTTTTATAAAAGTTCCAGTATCCCATATAGATCTGTATAGGCCTGGTCCGGCTGGACATCGAGTGTCTCGGGCTGATCTTTATTCCTGTTGATCCAGGCTGTCTGAAAGCCGAAACTTGATGCTCCCATGATGTCCCACGTATTGGAGGACATGAATAGCACTTCATCCCGCTTCAATCCAAGCTGATCCAATGCATACGCATAGGCTGCCGGCGTTGGCTTGTACTGTTTGATCTCATCAGCACTGATAATTCTATCGATATGGGTGTGGATATCCGAGCTTTCGACGAGTGGAACGATCATACTTTCCGAACCGTTCGAAAAGACAACACGTTGCTTATCGCTGCATTTTTCAAGCACATCGGCCACTTCCTCAAAGAGTTCGAGATTCAGATAGGCCATCATCAGCCGTTCCTCATCCTCTGTCTCAAGATCAACGCCTTCTGTCCTGCACGCATAGCGCAGCGCATCCCGTGTCACTTCATCAAATGGACGGTACCCTCCCATCAGCTGGCGCTGGAAGAAATATTTCACTTGCTTCTCCCGCCAGATTGCGCTGATCTTCTCTCCTTTATCCGGAAAAACCGATTCACAAGCCGCTTTTACAGAATGTACATCATACAGTGTGCCATATGCATCGAACACGAGCGCTTTGATCATATCCATTCCCCTTTCACCTGCTGTGATACTCAACTGCTACCCTATCTTAACGATTGATAACCGGGGGGTATCTATATTATTTTATGAAACATTCAAAGTCATTTCAATAAATCTATATAAAAATAGAGAGAAGACTTGATGATCTTCTCTCTGACCCTATGCTATTTAGAGATCTTCTGCCTTTATTTATTTTTAGGTCTATAACCAGTCAGAGTGCTTTTTAGTGACCTTCTAGAAGTTTTATTTTTCTTTGGAAAAGTAACACTGCTTCTCCATTTACGATTTTTGCCATAAGCAGTAGGGACTTCTTTTACAGATGGTTGGTTCGATTCATTCATAAATTTTTGTAGGTGCTCTTCCATTTCTTTCGATGTCACTTTTAATTCATCCCTTTGGCTCTGATACTTTCCTGGATGTTTCTTAGCATCTTCCTCGAACCACTTCGCGTCTGCTTCCCATCTTTGTTCCATGTTGCTTCTTCTAGGTCTTGCAAGATTTTTAGGAGACTCTTTTTGTTCAATCAACCTGACCATCAGATCACCACCTCTAATAAGATATATTTTATATCCTTTTCAATATCGTGAAAATTACTAATCACCTGGTATTTACACCCTCTATTTAATAGAAATTCTTTTTCTCCTGCAAATACAGATAACGGAGCAATATACGCTCCGTTTACCATTGCTGGTAATTTAGCTACAACAATATGTTTCATTGGTGATTGTGTCAATTTCTCAGTAACTTCTTGAGCAATGGACGTACTTTTAAAATCTGCAAAAGCTTCTATTTCATTATGACTTAAAATAAAGTCATATTCTTGCTCACTGACAGTACGGTATACTGTAAAGCTCTTTTCATATTTAAATTTTCTTAGGGCTTTATCTATATTATCTATTGGTTTCTGAATATCGGTAGTTGCTTCCTCATAACGGTCTTCCCTTAATATGGTGTTTATCAACGTATACTTTTGTATACCTGTGTATTCTCTGATAGACCATTTTTCTTCAGTAGTAAGTCTAGGCATCCACTTTTTCAACGCATGTAATAATAAGCTTTTTTCCGATATTTCAGCCATAGGTAACCTCTAATCTTTGATATTATTATACCATCCCTCGAATGAACAGGGTATTATTACTCATTTAAAATCCGACAATCATCCTACTTCGCAGGAGTGATGGATATGCCGTTCTCTTCTGCTTTGAATACCCAGTTCTGTGACAGCATATTTTTCAGATCCTGCTGTTCATCTTCAGCCAGCTGCAGACCGGTCACCTGGTTATTATCATACAAATAATCGAGACCATCCTCTTTGCCGTACTTCATTTTAATAAGGTTCTTCAGACCGTTTTCTGTAACGAACTTCACCTGGTAGCCGTCATTCAATACCGCTTCAAGGTCACCAGAGGCATTCAGCGCATCCAGTACGCTGTAATCCGTATTCTTGTTGAACGACTTGAAATCGTCAGTTTTTCCTTCCTTCACCTTTTCCATAATATCCGAGTTGGTGTAGTCATTGCTTCTTAATGATTCTATTGCGTAGGCATCCGCCAGTGTAATGGATTGCATCACGATTCCTCCTTGATTTTTTTAGCTGCGTTTAACTTATATGATAACAAAAAAAGACCCTTCACCTGGTTCAATTTGCACCACAGTGAAAAGCCTTTAATATCATATTTCAGGATAGAGCATTACTTTACCGAAGCTCTCATCTCTGTTGATGATTCTTTTGAACGTTTCAGGACCTTCGCTCATTGAGACCCTATGGGAAATGATCTTTTCGACATCGATCTGTCCTGTGCTCATGTAATGAAGAGATGCATGCCACTCCTTGCCCGGGAATGGCGTGGAGATGGCGTTCCATGATCCAAGAACCGTCAGTTCATTTCTGACAATCCGTTCAAAATAAAAACGCTCGATATTGATATCCGCATAGGGAATGCCGAGGTAGACGACCTGTCCACCTTTTTTCGGCAATGCCAGCACGTGAGCTGAAGTGATTGGAGAGCCGGCACTTTCAATTGCCAGATCGACGCCTTGTCCTCCTGAATGTTTCGCTACTTCTTCGTGAGCCGGACTTTCCATCGAATTGATTGTGACGTCTGCTCCGACTTGTCTCGCCGTCTCAAGTTTATCGTCGTCGATATCAATGGCGTAGATTTTCTTGGCTCCAAAGATCCGGGCCCACTGGATGGCCAGCAGTCCGATGTTTCCGCAGCCGATGACCGCCACTTCCGCACCGGGCTGGATATTGGTCCTATAGAATCCATGAGCGACAACAGCTGAAGGTTCCACCATTGCAGCCGTATCGAAGTCTACATTGTCCGGCACAGGAACGATATTTTCCTCCGGCAGTCTTGCGAATTCAGCAAATGCACCGGGGTGATAGGCACCCATGACGTGCAAGTGCTCACAACGTGCCAGATCCCCTTTTTTACAGCTGTCGCATTCTCCACAGTAGAATGCAGGGCATCCTGCGACGCGGTCACCTACTTTGATGCTTTTGACATCAGGTCCTATTCTGACCACTTCACCTGCAAATTCATGGCCGAACGTCGTCCCCTCCACATAGGGACCGAGTTTACCAAACCTGGAAATATCGGATCCACAGACGCCTGCAGCTTTGACTTTGATAATGACATCATCTTTATTCTCTATCGTGGGCTTTGGCGTATCTTCGAATCTTAAATCCTGCTTGTCATAGAGATTTAATGCTTTCACCATCATTCCTCTTTTCTCAACTTACTGCTTTTTCTTCCTTCACGTTTCCATCCGCATTCTTTTTTCTTCCAGAAAGAATACTGATCAGTGCCGCACCGATGATGATCGGATTGAAAATCATCTGATTATCAAAATAGAAGCTTCCAATATTACGCATTGGTCCAAGCATGAATTCCAGCATTGTATCTACCATATTCAACCCTCTTTTAAATAGTTTTTGATTTCTCTCATATCACTATGATCAGTAAGTACTTGACGATTGCCCGCCAGAAATGAGTGCCACCGCACCACTCGTACCGATACGGTTGGCGCCGGCTTCAACGATATTCACCGCATCTTCGTAAGTTCGGATGCCGCCTGCCGCCTTGACACCAAAGTCAGGACCGGTCACTGAACGCAGCAGTCTGACATCCTCTACCGTTGCACCGCCACCATTGAAGCCAGTGGCCGTCTTCACATAGTCCGCCCCGGCTTCCTGAATGATTTTACAGACCGTCACTTTCTCATCTTCAGTGAGTAGTGCCGTCTCGATGATGACTTTGGTCGTCAGACCTTCAGATGCTTTGACCACTTCACGGATGTCTGACCCGACCTCATCGAATTCACCGGATTTCAATGCGCCCAGGTTGATGAGCATATCAATCTCCTCGGCACCATTTCCGATGGCCTCTATTGTTTCAGCCACTTTCGTCTGCGTAGTCGCGCCGCCGAGTGAGAAGCCGATCGGCACACCCACTTTGATGTTATGCTCTGATAGGATTCTGTAGGCATGCGAGACATAGCACGGATTCACGAACACCGTCTTGAACCCATGCTCGATGGTCGTATTGCAGAAGTCCGTAATATCATCCTTTGTCGCTGTCGGCTTGAGCAGTGTAAAATCGATCATTTCGATCAGTTGTTGTCTATTCAAGAAATCACCCTGTTTTCAAAGATTTTAGTCGACTGGTGTCAGCAGCACTTTGATTGCTTCGCCGCTTTTAATCTTGTCGTATGCTTCTTCCCACTGTGTAATATCAAATTCGTGGGTCACTAGTGCCTTCGCATCTACGCTGCCATTGTTCATCAGTTCAAGAGAAGGTTCCCAATCCGCAGATTTCTGGCTCCTGCTGCCGACTACCTGGATTTCCTTCTGGATGACTTTCTCCATATCGAAATTGATCTTCGAATCTGCAAAGATGCCGACCTGGCAGTAATGACCTTTCTTTCTTAATAGATCGAGCCCCTGATGGGTGGCAGGAACGGCACCTGAACATTCGAATACAACATCTGCGCCATAGCCGTCGGTCAACTCATCGACGAATGCCTTCAGATCCTGCTCCTGTATATTGACCACATGATCAATGCCGATTTCTTCCGCTTTATCAAGACGTACCTTGTCGTTATTCAGTCCTGTAATGATTACCTCAGCACCTCGGCTTTTTGCAACCTGGGCAGTGAACAGACCGATCGGTCCTGGGCCCAGGACAACAACGACATCGCCTTTTTTCACCTGTGTCTTCTCGACTGCATGATGTGTACATGCCAATGGTTCAGTCATAGCCGCAGACTGGTAGTCGACATGTTCCGGCAGATGATGGACACTGTCCTTCCTCGCGATCAGATAGTTGGCGAACCCGCCATCCTGCTGCGTCCCAAGTCCTTTGCGGTGGTTGCACAAGTTATAGTCACCGCTCTTACAGTATTCACACTCTCCGCAAACATAGAATGTCGTTTCTGAAGTGACACGGTCACCTGGCTTGAAGTCGGTGACGCCTTCTCCGACTTCAACCACTTCTCCTGAGAACTCATGACCGAGAGTAACCGGAACCGCGACCTTGTAGTGCCCTTCATAAGTATGGATGTCAGAACCGCATATGCCTGCATATTTCACTTTGATCTTGACCTGGTCAGGACCAGGCGCCGCCGTTTCTCGTTCCTGAACTTCAAGGTTACCGAAACCGAGCTCAGTCTTTACCAATGCTTTCATCTTATTGGCCTCCTAGTGATTGATAGATCAGTTGAACAGATCGAAAATCTTGAATATGATCCAGTTGACGATGTTACCGCCCTGGTCGATACTGGATACTTGTACTGAGCCCTCTGGCAGATCGAGGTTTGCAGTCTGTGCCATTTCTGTGAATATCGGTGCAACATCGGTTGCAACGTAAAGGGAAATGGCGATCATGACCGTACCGACGATAACAGAATGTACAATATTCCCTCTTGCCGCACCGACAATGAATGCAACAATGAATGGAATTGTAGCCAGGTCACCAAACGGCAGTACCGCATTACCTGGAAGAATAACTGCCATCAGTACAGTGATCGGAACGAGGATCAATGCAGTGGAAATGACTGCAGGATGTCCGAGTGCAACCGCCGCATCAAGTCCAATATAGATATCTCTGTCGCCGAATCTTTTATTCAACCACGTACGCGCAGACTCGGATACCGGCATAAGACCTTCCATAAGAATTTTAACCATGCGTGGCATAAGTACCATGACCGCTGCCATTGCCATACCGATTTCGATGACTTCACCGGCACCGTATCCTGCAAGCGCACCGATTACTGCACCAAGGAAAAGTCCGATGAAGATGGATTCGCCAAACACACCGAATCTTTTCTGGATGGACTCAGGATCCGCATTCCAGTCCTTTACGCCAGGAATCTTCTGCAGTCCTCTGACCAGGAAAATACCTGGTGCGTAGGAAATTGTACTGCCTGTAGCGATGGACACACCTGGAAGGTCGTAGAACTTGCTCATCATCGGTGCTGTCCAGTCAGCGACTTTAAGCGCAACAATCTGGAAGAGTACCGCGCCAATCAGACCTTGGATGATACTGCCGGAAACCGCGTAGATCATCGCCGCCATGAATGTATAGTGCCAGAAGTTCCAGATATCGACGTTCATCGTTTTCGTCGTCTTCGTCAAAAGCATGACGACATTGACAATCAGGCCGAGTGGAATGATGAATGGCGCCACAACAGATGCCCATGCGATGGACGATGTTGCCGGCCAGCCGACATCCAGTACGTTCAGGTTGACACCGAGACGTTCAACCATGCCTTGTGCAGCTGGACCCAAGTTATTGACGAGTAGATCGATGACCAGGAAGATACCGACAAAAGCGACCCCGATGGTCAGACCTGACCTGAATGCCTTGCCTGGCTTCTGTCCAAAGAACAGTCCCAGTAGGAATATGGCAACCGGCAGTATGACCGTCGCACCAAGATCGAGAAATCCCTGTATAAAATCAACAAAACCTTGCATGTTATGTTTCCCCCAGACGTTTTTATAATAATTCTCGATTCCTCAGTAACGAGGAACCGAGTCAAACCATTACTTCTTCAGTTCTTCCAAGATCTGTGCTTTCGTATCTTCCATACCGATGCCTGTCAAAAAGTTTCTCGCATTGATGACCGGGAAGTCATATTCCTTCTGTGTCATCGCTGTAGTGACGAGAAGATCTGCAGAGTCTGCATATGCCCCTACTTCAGAAATCTTGATCTGCTTGAGATCCACTTTGATATTGTTTTCTTTCGCCAGTTCTTCAATTGCGTTGTTGACCACTGTTGACGTTGCGATACCTGCTCCACATGCTACCAATACTGTTTTCATATTATCCATCTCCTTAGAATGTAAAATCGAGTTTATTTTTTAGTACATCGACTATCTTTTTCTTGTCTGTTTCACTTACGAGATACTTGAGCGTCTCTTCATCCCTGAACACCTGCATCAGTCCCTGCAGCAGACTCAGCTGTGAATCCGACTTGTCCATGGCCAGCATGAACACCAGCTGGACATTCACTTTTTCGTCCGGGTCTCCCATCATCCCGAATTCCACCGGGTTCTCCAGCACTGCTACGCTGATTGTTTTTTGGATGACATGTTCGACATCCGTATGAGGAATGGCTACAGAAACCCCACCTGTCGGGAGTCCAGTGGCAAACTCCTTTTCTCTTTCAATGACTGCTTCGAGGTATGACGCCTTTATCAGTCCTTTTTCTTCCAGATTGTTTGCCATGGCTGTTAACACAGCTTCTTTTGAATCCGCTTCCAAATCCAAAAGAATGATAGATTCATCAAAAACCATATCTTTCATATTCTAAACTCCCTCATCACTATTCAACCGAATGTTTTTTTAGTACTTTGCAGATTTCCTGGTCTGTTTCTGCATCAAATAAAGCTTTACGTCCTTTTTTGGACTGCGCCAGATCTTTCAGTTGAAGCAGTGCTTTCAGATGCATTTCCTTATCCACCGCAGCAATGACTACCATGACATGGATCGTGGACCCTGCAAACTCTATCCCTTCATCAACCTTCAAAAGACTCATTGATACAGTGTTCACGCCATCTTCGGGTGCAGCGTGCGGAATAGCGACACCTTCCCCAAGGATGATATATGCATTGTCTTCGGTGTTCTGCTCGACCATCTTCTCAATATAACGCTGTTCGATATGTGCACTTTCGACCAGTGGAGACGCGCATTGGCGAATCCCGGCTTCGAATGACGATACCGACTGCACCCGTCTGATTCGATCCTCGGTGATCAGTTCATCGAGACTGTAGGCATACGTTCCGTTATGACGTGTATTATCCCCGTTGTCCTCATGAGTGATGTACCGCTGCAGGTCTTTCGACAGCTGGCTTTCATTTTTGACATCCGCATGCTTCTTTACGATTTCCATGATTTCCTCAACGTTGATTTCGTGTACGGTGTAGCCTTGTACTTCCAGCATGACCTGTCTTCTCAGGCGATTCTTCTCTTCCTTTTTGAGATAGGAACTTGCGAGAAAAAGCTTTTTCTCGGTCTCAAGGAATACGGGTGAGAAAATGATATCGAAATCGAGTGTGTAGTCATAGAATTCACGGACCGAGAGCGAGTCCAGAAAAACGAATTCCGGAAACAGCTCCTTCAGTTCGGTGAACATCAGCCTTGAAACGGAAACCCCTTTCGGGCAGACGACAATCGCTTTCGTCTTCTGTCTGAGACTCTCACCCTGACGGCGCATCCATCCACCGATCAGCATTGTAAGATAAGCAATCTCGGTTTCCGGTATCCGTGTCCCGATCAGTTCCTTGAGCGGCACAGTGGACTGGCCGATCAGATGGAACAGCTCCTTGTAGTCCTGCAGGATGAAGCTTTTCACATCACCTACTTCAGTAAGATGGTACTTGATACGGTAGTATGCAGGCGTCATATGGAGAAGCAGTTTATCCAACAGCTCCTCCCGCTCCTGCAGGGAAATGCATGCCGTATTTTCAAAGATCTTCAGCATATCCTCCAGCGCCCGCTTCAAGTGCGGAATACTTTCTTCGGTCAGCTGATCGGCCCAGTAGACGTTCGTCGACAACAGATGCAGTGTAATGAAGAGCCGCTCCTGTTCGGAAATATCCGTGTCATGCAGAATCTCTTCCGCCGCCTGAAACTCCTTGGTATGCGAGATCTCCTTATAACCGATCTTGAATGACTCGATCGTCTGGCTTTGGCTGATTCTGCGAAGCACAAGCAATAGATCGAAAGGCATGGTGCGCACTTTATCGTCTGTAAACTTCAAGTTCAACTTACGTTCGACATTCCCAATCCGGGATTCGATCTCAGCGAACTCATCTTCCTTGATACCAACAAGAGATTTGATCCGATCCTCGCCGCCGTTCATCTGAACCAATGTATCAATGACATTGAACAGCAGCTGACGGATATGGAACTCCTCACCTTCGATAAAGTATCCATTGACTCTTGAGTACTTGACTTCAAGACTGTACTCCAAAGCATTCTCACGCACTTTTTTGAAATCGTTCAGAATCGTATTTCTACTGACATCGAGCTCAAAAGCAAAATGATTCAGAGACAGTTCTTCGTTGCTTCCAAGCAGCATCAACAGAATCATGTACTGACGCTGATGTTCTGAATAGATGTTCGTTTCAGCAGAAGACACTTCGTGATCATCTTTCAGATTGGTGATGACTGCCTGATTGATGATGAAGTTCCCCTGGCTGTTTCTTTCTATAATCGGGAGGTTTTTGGATGTGATGAAATCATTGATCTTTTTGAAACTGTAGCCAAACTGGCGACGCGTAAGATTGTACTTCTTTTCGAGCTCCTTACTCGTCACGCCCGGGCTTCTCAATAATTCATCAAGTATGCTTCCACTTCTCTCATCCAGTTGCATGTGACCATTGCTCCTTCCCGTTAATTAAAATATATCAGCTAGAGACTAATAATTGTACACCATTACGGCACAATTAAAGTGCCATGTATTGTACACCCTTGTGATTGAGTATAGCGCAAGGTGTACAGAGTACTGACTGGATAAGCTTTAGAGGGAAAAGGTAATGAAAAAGGCAGCTCATCAAGAGCTGCCTTCAATAATATATTCTAGGTAAGTAACCCCTCGTCGATTTCACACAAGTATGATAACGCAGTATCTTTTATCGGGATGTCGACCTTTCCATTGAGTGCATCCACTGCGACGATATCGTACACGCCATTACGATCATGTGTATAACCAATCCAATAAGGGACATGAATCAGCCATTGATCCAGTATCTCCACTTCGATTTTTTCCCGTCTCTTTTCCTTTGCAAAAAGTTCCCAGTAGATCAAACGTTGTGCACTGTCCTTGTATAGTGGTTTCTGTATAGGGAAAAAGTCCGCTTCCGTCGTTTCGATTTCAAGATCTATCGGCAGAATGGCGTTCATCTGGCTCAACGGCTCGATTGCAATCCGTCCTTGCATCCCTTCAGAGACGGTATGTGTGATGGCTTCATAGTCGAAGCACCAGAAGGGGAGGTAGACTTTTTCAATGGAAACGAGCTTTACAGATCGATTGATCTTCTTCCACCAGTTTGAGTAGAGGAAATCATTCATCAGGAAAGTGGCTTCCTTTTTATCGATGATAGGCTTCAAATAGTTGACCATGATCCAACCCTCCTACATGTTTTGCAAGTAAAGCAGAAATGCGATGACGACGAAGAAGTAGATGATAAGGTAGAGCGGCCATCTCCTGGTCCTTCTCTCTTCCTTCATTTCTTCCGCCGCTTCTGCTTGTTCAGCGCGGGAAGCAAGATTCTTCTGGGCTTTCGTGCTGGTACGTTCAAGAATCAAACCGTCCAGCTTCTCCCGAGGCGGTGCTGGAGCCAGTAGGCTCACGAGATATCCAACGCCGACGGCAATTACTGCACCGACCATGTTATTCCATAAGTAGGATATATCTGAGAAAGCGGTGACTGCCCAGACGGAAAGCATACCGGCGATGACGCCGATGAAAGCTCCAGTACCATTAACGCGTTTTGTAAGAATTGCCAGGATGAATACACCTAGCAGTGCGCCATAGAAGTAGGATCCTATCTGGTTGACGGCTTCAATGACCGGTCCCAAATTGCCTGCAAAGAATGCGAAAATGGTGGCATATATTCCCCAAAAAACAGTCGCATAACGGGACGCTTTCAAATAATGCGCTTCTGATGCATTCTTCTTGAAGAATTTACTATAGAAGTCTCGGATCGATACTGCAGATAAGGAGTTCAGAGCGGAGTCCAGACTGGACATTGCTGCAGCAAATACACCCGCCATAATCAGTCCTGAAATACCCATCGGAAGCTGATTGACGACGAAACGTGGGAAAAGTTCGTTCAGATTATCAACGTTCGGATCCCCTGCGTATTGATAGAAGATGTAAAGGAGGACACCGATCAGTATGAAGAGCAGCATCTGCGGAATCAGCAGGACACCCGTCAGTACGAGAGACAGTTTACTCTCACGGATGGACTTGCTGGTGAGTACCCTCTGTATCTGGCTCTGGTCTGTACCAAAGTAGGCCGCGTGCAGGAAGAAACCACCGATGATGCCCGCCCAGATACTGTATTCGACCGAGAGATCAAATGAGAAGTCCAGCGATTGGAGCATTCCGGTCTGCGCTGCGGTATCCATCACTTCGCCCCATCCACCAGGCACATCCTGGAATATGACATACACACTCAGTAATGCACCAACCCATAGGACGACCATCTGGATGACATCCGTCCAGATGACAGCGCTGATGCCACCGAGTACGGTGTATGATATCGCAATGACTGCCATGATGATGATGGTCCAGGTAATATCCATCCCCGTGACGACAGACAGCACAAGCGCTGGTGCATAGAGGACGACACCTGTGGCAAGACCACGCGCGACAAGAAACAGCCCAGCGGTCAATGTTCTCGTCTTTACATCAAAGCGGCGTTCCAGGTATTCATAGGCCGTGTAGACTTCCGTCTTGTAGAAGAACGGAACGATCGTTGCAATCAGAAAGGCCATTGCCAGCGGCACGTTGATGTAGGTCGCCATGCGGGTCAAACCCCCGTCATACCCCCACCCCGGCGCACCAATGAAAGTGATGGCACTTGCCTGTGTCGCCATGACGGAGAGACCGATTGCCCACCACGGGATGCTCCGTCCGCCGAGAAAGTAATCCTCCGTCGATTTCTGCTTTCTACCAAAAGATGCGCCAATCAGAGCGGTACCAAGTATATATACAATGAAAATCGAATAATCGAGTATAGTGAAATTCTCCATGTATAGCCCCCTCTTTCTTCAACTAGATTTATAGACCTCCAACGGTACTTGTCCTCATTAGAAGCTCAAGATATTCCATAGCGGCTATCGGTATCATCCATGGTCGAAGAACTGATGGTGTCAGTCATCTGTTCATTGTCATGTTCCATTGTCTTTCAGCCACATTGCCTGGTACGGATCAAGCTGCAACGTCGCCTCTTCTGCTCCATAGACCACTTCACCAATCGTATCTTTCAGACTCCCGGCTTCCAGTTCGTCCTTGAGAGCGGTCATTGGCACCTCAATATTTTCTCCAGAGGTATTGATTATCGCCACGAGTTTTTCGCTCGTCTTTTCATAAGTACGCGCAATCGCAAACAGTCGATCATCCAGGAAGAGCACCTTCTGTTCTGCATTCGGATGCAAGGCTTTTTCAGATTTGCGTTTTTCTATACGCTTCATCAATCCATTGAAGATCTGTTCACGCAGGCTGCCTTCGAGTTGGATTTCCTGCTCGAGTTGTTCAATAGACAATTTTTCACGATTGATGGAACGGTATCTGCCGGTGGCCTCTACCCCTTTCTGATCATTCTCAGAACCGAGCAGACTATGGATGTATATTCCCGGCACACCTTTGACAGATAGCAGTAGCGTCTGTGCTGCAATAAACCGTTCTACAGTCAGAGTGGCGGAATCATTCGTTCTTTTTCAAGGCACTCAAGTAGTTGATGTTCAGCTCATACGGGCTCTTTGTACCATCTCCATTATCTTTGTAGGAGACATATCCACCACTGTCTTTGACACTGTCCACCATTTTCTCGACTTCTTGGTCATCCAGTATTCCTTCCACCGGGCGCAATCCGACACCATCGTGAGAAGAAAGGAAATTGAAAAATGAAGTATGCGCACTCGTCGGTTCGAGCGCATCCGCCCATTTCGCCAGGTACTCCGCATTGCCTGACAGAAAGGCGTGCAAGGTGAGTGGCGGAAGCGGGAACTGGTAGACCATATGCGCCTCGTTCAACCCATTTCCGAAGTAGCTGATATTATCTTCGTGAGGGACATTCGTTTCGGTAATAAGTATGGTTCCTGGAGAAATCTCTTCAAGTACATCCCGCATGATTTGGATGATGAGATGGGTCTCCTCAAGGTGGATGCTCGTCGTATCTAAACGCTTCCATAAAAATCCGATTGCATCGAGCCTCAAGTAGCGGGCACCATGCCCGACGTACTGTGCCAGAATTTCAAGTACTGCCAGGAACAGTTTCTCACTTTTATAATTCAGATCAACCTGATCATCACTGAAAGTCGTCCAGACATGCCTCGCCCCTTCCATATGAGCCACCTCCGTCAATAGTGGCAGTGCCCTCGGCCGTACGATGGAACTGTAGTCGGCAGTTGGATCCGATTCGATGAAGTAGTCCTGGAACTCAGCATCCCCCTGCAGATACTTCAGGAACCAGTCACTTTTACTCGAAATATGGTTGATGACCGCATCGAACATGAGATCATAATCCGCTGCAAGCCGATGGACCATTTCCCAGTCCCCGAGCTCCGAACTTACTGTCAGGTAGTCCTGGACAGAAAATCCATCATCCGAAGTATAGGGATAGAAAGGCAGAATATGGACCGAGTTGATTGTATCTCCTACGTACTGCTCTAAAAATTTCCTGAGCGTAACCAGAGGCTTTTCGTCAGTACTCTTAATGGAATCTCCATAGGTGATTAGCATGATGTCCTTTTCATCCACCCAGTCTTTCTTCTGGCCGTCCTGTCTATACTCATTGACAAGATTCTGAATTCCTTCGGAGATCCTTTGACCCTTCTCCTTGCCGTAGACTGCATAAAGGTTATTCTCAATCCGATTCAGAGTTTTAGAATCCATCTGTTCCCTCCTTTATTACTTTCTTCCATAATAAAGAATATTCAGAATACATTCAACCGAGTAGGACTGGCAGAACTCTACTTGGTGGAAATTCCTTTGAAAATAAAAACATCAAGAGGTATCTGATGAGTTTTCTCCATATCTCGGAACTAGCCGACTCTCTGATGTGCACGGGAAATTATAGGTCATCCGTAATTGGGCCAGTATAAGTAATGCATAAAAATATCGCCCTGGTTTTCCAGGGCGACATTAATTTCTTATATGAATGCTCTCAATTTTCTACCAGGATAATGACCTGCTGTTCACTGCTACTCTTATGCATAGCCTCTTCTCATCCTGTTCTCCAGCTTATCGATGGCGTAAGTAAGTATGACGCATATGCCCCAGTATACGAGGGCTGCCGCGACGAAAGCTTCCAGATAGCTGAAGCTCTGTGCACCTACAAGCCTTGCCTGGGCAAATATGTCCACGACCGTCACGAGGAAGGCGAGTGACAATGCTTTGATGATGATCAGGAATGCATTCATCGTATCCGGCAATGCTTCCACCATGACTTGTGGAATAATGACTTTCCTCAGTGTCTGGGTGGTGCTGTAGCCGAGAGACTGCGCCGCTTCGATCTGGTTCTTATCCAGTGAATGCAGCGCCCCTCTGATGATTTCGGATTGGAAGACGGAATAGCAGATGCTGAATGTCACGATGACGATGGCCGTGGAATTGAGACTGGACGGGTCGAGGGTGACATTGAACAGTCCCAGAAACCATGCCGATACAAGTGGCAATGCATAATAGACCAGATACAGGAGTACGACATTCGGTGTGCCGCGGAGAAATGACTGCAGTACACCAATGATCTGTTTGACTACCGGTATGCCGAGGCTCTGGATGTATGTGATGGCTGCGCCGAGCATGAAGGACAGCACAAGGATGATGAGGGCCAGAAGCAGTGTCTTCGGAACGACTTTGAGGATTTCGACGAAACTTTCGAAAACGGTCATGATATCAAACACTGTAGCCGGCCTCCTCTTCTTTCAACTTGTATCCTGTATTTTTGAGCACCTTCTTCTTCCTGCGTTCAAGCAGTCTGATGAGCTGCTCGGATATCATCGAGATGCCCCAGTAGATGAGGGCCACGGTCAGGAACACTTCCACCTGCTTCATTCCGAATGTGTCTCCGCTCATTATCGTTGCCATTCCCATGATGTCCACTACCCCTATTGCGAAAACGAGGGAACTGTCGTGGATCAGATGGATGATCGCATTACCAAGACCAGGCAGTGCAATCGGTGCCATCTGGGGAATGATGACTGTCTTCATTTTCTGGAACGGTGTATAGCCGAGGCTCTCTGCCGCTTCGTGCTGCCCTTTTTCGATGGCCAGGTATGCCGGTCTCAATACTTCCGACATATACGCACCATTGAAGACGATCAGGCAGGCCACTGCAGCTGTGATGGCATCGATTTTCATGATGTCGAACCCGATCAGCTGCAGCAGCACCGGCAGTCCGAAGAAGAACAGGAACAGCTGCAACAGTATGGGTGTACTCCGGGTGAAGGATATATATGCCCCCATCATCTGACTGAGAACAGGAATCTTCCTGATCCGTATCGCAGCCACCGGAATGCTGAGC
The DNA here is from genome assembly GCF_009831115.1 of Salinicoccus hispanicus. Lineage (GTDB taxonomy): Bacteria > Bacillota > Bacilli > Staphylococcales > Salinicoccaceae > Salinicoccus > Salinicoccus hispanicus. The sequence goes on from NZ_WUUK01000003.1 coordinate 226,253, forward strand.
ATCAGACCGAATATGGCGGACAGTACGACAATCAGAATCGTGATGGGAATCACCAATAGGAACCTTGGAAATATCTCTATCATATATTGAATATCCATGACTGCCCCTCCTCTTCATCCATTACCTCTACTCCGCTTCGTACTGAAGAATGTCTTCCCCGTAGAATTCATTCGACAATTCCGAGACGACGCCTTCTTCCTTCAGTTCCGCCAATGCCTCGCTGACCTTATCACGGAGCTCGACATTCTCTTCTGAATCATGGATCAGGAAGTAGGTCGGATTGATTTCGACCGGCTCCGTCACATGAATATCCAGCCCCGCTTCTTCGATGATCTCCTGCTGACCCAGGTTCGATGGATTAACGAACGCATCATAGACACCGTCGTTCACTTCCTGCAGACGGTCAGAAGTCGGAATGCCGCCGTCAGATGTATCGAATTCAATCTGGTCATCCGGATGCTCTTCATTATAGGCATTCAGCAGATTGTATACGCCGCCCGTCGGTGTTACCGGGACGACCTTCTTGCCTGCGAGGTCATCAAGACTCTCGATTTCACCCTCCTGGTCGCCTGTGGCGAAAATTTTCATCAGGCTCGGTCCGTTGCTTTCTTCAGGAATCAGGTAGCTTTCTTCCCTTTCCTCGGAGAGGATCAGTCCCTGGGCGAGCAGGTCATACTGCCCGGTATCAAGTCCGATTTCACCTGCACTGTCGCTGGCACCTTCAATATTGAATTCATAGTCTCCAAGCTTTTCATCAATGGCCCTTAACAGCTCGACTTCATAACCTGTCAGTTCTCCATCGTCACCGACGTAGCTCAATGGACGGGAGGATGAAGATACAGCAACTTCCACCGCCTTGACTGCTTCGTCACCTTCTGAACTTGCTTCACTCTCTTCTCCACCGCATCCTGCCAACACCAGTAGTACCGCCATGAATGACGTCAGTAATAGTAATTTTCTCATTGTATATTTACCTCCTATATAATTGAATTAATGACTTGCCGTATAGAACTTGCGTAGAAACTGCTGGGTCCGTGCGTGATTTGAATGTCTGAATATCTGTTGGGGCGGCCCTTCCTCCGCCACCTTGCCCCTGTCCATGAAAACTACCCGGTCGGATATGTCTTCGGCGAAGGACATCTCATGGGTCACGAGGATGATTGTCATGCCGGAACCCGCAACTTCACCGATCGTCTTCAGCACTTCACCGACCAGTTCCGGATCCAGTGCCGAAGTCGGTTCGTCGAAAAGGATCACTTCCGGTTCCACAGCCAGCGCCCGGGCAATGCTCACCCGTTGCTGCTGGCCGCCGGAAAGCTGGTGGGGATATGCATCCGCCTTCGCTTCGAGACCCACCCGCGCGAGCTCAGCCATGCTCTTATCCCGTGCCGCTGCCTTCGATTTCTTCTGGACCACGATCTGCGCATCCATGACATTCTCCAGCACCGTCTTGTTCTTGAAAAGGTTATACTGCTGGAACACCATCGCCGTCTTCCGTCTGAGGTCGAGGGTCTCCTTTTTGGTGATCGACCCGTAGTCATATGTATCGCCACCGAGTGTGATGCGGCCGCCATCCGGCTTCTCCAACAGGTTGATGCATCGCAGCAGACTCGTCTTTCCCGTACCACTCGGGCCGATGAAAGTGATCACTTCGCCCTTGTGGACTTCCAAGTTTATGTCATCGAGCACTTTGCTGTCGCCAAATGACAGATCCAGATGCTCTATATTCAGCATCCATTTCACCCTCTTTCGCTTTATATTCAGAATAATAAAAATGATATGCTTCATTATAGCTTTTATTTCCTACTTGTCAAATATGAATTTAAAGTATAATATTACGCTTTTCTATTGAAAAACGATGGGTTTGATGGAATAATGAAATAATTCTTATGCTACAGATATGGTTTAGAGAGGAGCAACACTTTGGAGACATTACAGGATCTTGAAATGAACGAACGCTTCCAACTGATAGAAGAAACAGCAAAACAATTCAAAGAGACTTCACAGGAACATGATGAGAACGTCACCTTTCCTTTCGAAAACTTCGAAGCACTGAAGAGAATCGGCTATCCGCAGCTGTCAGTGCCGGCAGAATACGGCGGAGGTGGCATTTCACTGCACGAACTGATGAAGCATCAGGAGATCATCGCGAAATATGACGGGGCCACTGCCCTATCCATCGGATGGCATATGGGCATCATCATGGATATTGGAGAGAAGAAAGCCTGGGATGAAGGCAAGTATAAGAAGGTCGTGGCAGATGTGATCGAGAATGGCGCACTCATCAACAACCTCGCGACAGAACCCGCCACAGGCAGTCCGACAAGAGGCGGCAGACCCGAAACCACCGCTAGAAGAGATGGCGATGAGTGGGTGTTGAACGGCAGGAAGACATTCGCCACACTGTCACCGATATTGAAGTATGCCGTCGTCAGTGCGTCCATCGAAGGCAGTGATGAAGTCGGGAACTTCGTCGTCGATTCCGCACTCAAAGGCGTCCACGTCGATGAGACATGGAACTCCGTCGCCATGCGCGCAAGCGGCAGCCATGACTTCATCATGAAAGATGTCAGAGTCCAGGAAGAAGACCTCGTCTCCTTCAGAACACCAGGCAAGAAAGCACCCGCAGGATGGCTGCTCCACATCCCGGCATGCTACCTCGGCATCGCACGTGCTGCACAGGATTCAGCTTTGGAATTCGCAACCACCTACTCCCCCAATAGCATCAAAGGCACCATATCAGAGCTGCCGAACGTCCAGGAGAAGCTCGGACGCATCGAGATGCTGCTGATGGAATCAGAGCACTTTCTTTACTCCGTCGCCAGACAGTGGGATGAAAGTAATGAAGAAGAAAGAAGCAGTATGGGCAGCGAACTCGGGGCCGTCAAAACATCCATCGTCAACAAGGCAGTCGAAGCCGTCGACCTCGCCATGCGCATCGTCGGCGCAAAGAGCCTGTCTGCAGACAACGAAATGCAGCGGTATTACAGAAACGTCCGTGCCGGCCTCCACAACCCGCCGATGGATGATATGGTCATCATCGGACTCGCAAAAAGTTCAATCGGCAGAGTGGAAAGTACGAAGAAGGAGAAACAGGAAATATAGAAAAAACTTCTGTGAGGATTTAGAATAATGAGAGAAGAGAATAACATTACAATTGTTAATTAATCATAAAAAGGCTCTGGGTTACTAAATAGTACCCCAGAGCCTTCATTCTACTTTTAGCAAACATACTATGCTTCAGCTCCTGCAAACAATAGTTATGGTACAAAAATGCTCAAGATCAAACATACAGCAAACCCTGTCAGACCGACCAGAGTTTTCATGACAGTCCAGGATTTCAGAGTGTCAGCTACACTCATACCAAAGTACCGGTTGGCCATCCAGAAACCTGAGTCGTTTACATGTGAAAAAGCAGTCCCGCCACATGCAATTGCGATAGTTACCACCCCAAGCATTGGTTCACTCACATCGAAATGAGGAATCAATGGCGCCACCAGGCTTGCTGCAGTTATCATGGATACTGTTCCCGATCCTTGGGTAATCCGTATCAGAGAAGCCGTAACGAATCCGAATACCACAAGTGGCATATTGATTGTTTGCATAGCATCAGCAAGAATATCTCCTATTCCAGTTGCTATGAGTGTCTGTCCGAACACACCACCAGCGCCCGTTATAAGTATGATGATACCTGCAGGTTCCAATGCCCTCGTCGTAATTCGCTGCATCTCCTCTTTTGTAAATCCTCTGCGGTGACCATAAAACCATATTGATAAGAGAGTAACGATCAGAAGGGCAATAATAGGGTTACCTATGAACATCAGTATCTCTCTGATGATATTTCCTTCTGGAAGAAGCAAGTCTGAAAAAGTATTACCTAGAATCAGAAGTAGAGGCGTAAGCAGTATAATCAGGATTCCTCTAAAGCCCGGCAATTTTTCTTCATCATATTCAAAAGTTGATTTTTCGAACTGCTCAGGAATACCAACATAAATTTTTTTTGAAATGAATGTCCCAAAGATTGGACCTGCTATAATTACAGCTGGAATAGCTGCAATTACACCGAACAGAATTACGTATCCCAAATCAGCCCCAATAATACTGGCTGTTGCAATTGGTCCCGGAGTTGGTGGTATAAAAGTATGGGTAACACTTAAACCAGCGGTGAGCGGAATACCGTAATACAGCAATGATTTTTTGGAACGTCGAACTAAAGCATATGTGAGTGGTACAAGAATTACTATTGCTACATCAATGAAGACTGCTATCGATACAAGAAAACCACTTGCAGCAAGCGCCCACACGATGTTTTTTTCTCCGAACTTGTCCATCAGTGTCAATGCAAGCTTCTCTGAAGCCCCTGATGCCCTGAGCACTTCTCCAAAAATTGTTCCTATACCGATAATCAGCGCAACAAAACCGAGTGTTCCCCCCATCGATTCTTCAATATGCGTAATCAGCTCTTGAGGTGGCATGCCAACTGCCAAACCGACAAACAGACTGGCGATGATCAAGGCTAGAAATGCTTGCAGCTTTGTTTTAATGATCAAAAATAGTAGAATGAACATGGCCAAAACGGCAATAGTAATGATTAAAGCAGTGTTATCCAAAGTAAAGCCCCCTTGTTTGGTTATAAACTTAACAGTACTAAGGTATTAGAAAATCAAAGTCACATCCTTCTGAAGCTTGGAGAACATGAGATCTGTAAAGTTTAGAATATCCACGCTCTTCCTTGAAAATTGGTTTCTTCCATTCATTCTTCCGATCTTTAAGCTCTTCGTCAGAAATCAATACTTCAAGAACACCCTCTGCTACATTCAGATGAATTTCATCTCCATTTTTAACAAGTGCCAGCGGTCCCCCTACAGCCGCTTCCGGAGAAGCATGCAGTACCACTGAACCCGATGCAGTACCACTCATACGACAATCCGAAATCCGTACCATGTCTCTGATCCCTTTTTCCAGCAACTTTTGAGGAATAGGTATACCACCCGCTTCTGGCATTCCAGGCGCACCTACCGGACCGGCATTTCTTAATATCAGTACAGAATTTTCGTCTACCTCCAACGTTTCGCTGTTCACCCTATCCTCCATATCCTGGATGGATTCAAAGATAACAGCTTTGCCGGTATGCTTCATCAATGTTTCATTAAGTATTGCTTTAGGCTTAATGATGGCACCTGAAGGTACAAGGTTCCCCTGCAGCAGTTTGATACCCCCATTCTTGTAAATAGGATTATCCATTGTCCTGATCACATCACTGTACTCTTCGATTACTGTTGTATCCCCGATGTTCTCTTTTAAAGTTTTACTACTTACTGTCTTTTCTTCCAAATGTAATAGATTCTTCAATTCAGATAAAAGACCAGAAACACCTCCTGCATGATAGAACTCTTCCATCTGATACTTGCCAGCTGGCCTTAAGTTACCTATAATAGGTGTCTTTCTAGAAATGGCTTCGAAATCTTTAAGCGTCAGTTTTATACCTAATCGTTTCGCCATCGCAATCAAATGTATCACTGTATTGGTAGAACCACCCACAGCCATAAGAGTAGTAATAGCGTTTTCAAAAGAACGCCTGGTAACTATATCTGAAGGTTTTGTGTTATCTTCTACGAGTTTCACAATAGCTTTCCCGGTCTCTTTGGCCATTCTCAGCCTTTCATTTACGGTGGCTGGTGGTGTGGCGCTGCCCGGTAGCATCATACCCATAGCTTCAGAACATACAGCGATAGTACTGGCGGATCCCATTACCATGCAGTGACCATTGGTCGGTGCGAGCTGTGCATTGATTTCCATAAGTTCTTCTTTTGAAATGGTACCAGCCTTATACTCCTGCCAATATTTTCTGCAATCACTGCAAGCACCTAATTTTTCACCTTTGTATTCTCCATTTGCCATTGGACCGCCTGTGAAAAGGATTGCCGGTTTGTCAGCACTGAAAGCACCCATAAGCTGTCCTGGTGCCATTTTGTCGCAGCCTCCAACCAAAACCACCCCATCTATTGGTTGCGCCTTTATCATTTCTTCAGTATCCATTGCCACCAGGTTACGATAAAGCATGGTAGTTGGGCTGGTAAACATCTCTCCAACTGAAATCGTTGGAAACTCCAGTGGTATACCTCCAGCCATGATTACACCATTTTTAATGGAATTTATTATCGGATTCAGATGGGCGTGACATCTGTTTATCTCGCTAAACGTATTGCATATGCCGATGATCGGTTTTCCATAATCCTCTTCGTCATAACCAAGGTTCCGTTGAAAAGCCATTCTGATATATTCACTGAAACCTTGATCTCCATAAGACGTTGTATGTTTCATTTGTATCCCCCTATCAATTTTCAGCAATCCACATCTCGAGCACAAGTTCTTCGTTTGATTCAAGGTGTGATCGCATATACATTTCTGCCTGCCCACTATTTCTTGTTTTGATTGCTTCTGCAATCATAAGATGATAATGCGCAGCTTTTTCTTTCATGCCCGGAATATTAGTATGTTTTCTCGCTTTAGCCAATTCTTCTTGGAGCTCTTCATATACTTTAATCGAATAAGCATTATGTGTTGCTTTAGCTATCAGCATGTGAAAGTTCAAATCTTCATCTTTCGTCTTCTCATTATTTTTGGCCAAATCAGCCATCTTTTCAGCAGATTCGATAATCATATCTATTTCCGTTTGAAATGCCTGAACGGCAGCAGTTCTGGCAAACGATGGTTCCAACATTGCTCTGAATCTAGTCAGATCCAGAAGTTCTCGAATCTCAGATTTCGAAACAAATAGCTTGTTTGAACCGGGCTCATATATTACAAAAGACCCTCGCCCTTGCTCAATCCTAATAATTGATTGGCTTTGAAGTGCTCGAAGAACTTCTCGCATCATTGACACTCCGATTCCGTACTTATCTGATAAGTTGGAAACAGAGGGCAACTTTTCTCCATTTTTAATTTTCCCTTGAGTAATATCATTAAATAAACTGTTGTATATATTATCAAAACTTTCTCTCAAGTAACTGACCACCCTCCAAGTTATGTGATGAGTAAATAATACATCACATAAGTTGTAAGCGCAACCACTTATTAAAATATTCAGATTTAACTTACATAATTATCTCTAATCAATAGCAACTATCAATGATAAAACGGAGAAGTATCAGTTATAAATTTCAAGCCGGCCAAGTGTCGAAGTGTTCTGTCTGCATTGACCACCGACATTGAAGCATCAACAACCTGCCCCTACCACTCCGACCAGGAATGAGCCTATCAGATAAGAACTATCAGGCGAGACGCGAGGACCATGGTATAGTTCAGAGCATATCCCGGAAATGCGACTGTGCTGAAAAACGCATTAAAAATAGAGCAGCTTTCTCTGCTCTTAAAAGTCTATTTTATTGGGGTCGTTAAATCCCATAGATTGGGGGTTTAGTGCACCATGTTAAACAACAATACTCGATCACTTATACTACAGCACCTTTATTAGAATCTTAAAATGAATTCACAACTGCCTCTAAATATTAATGGATGTATTTATTTGATATGATACTAATACAATAAGGTGTCCATTTGAATAAAAATTTAATATTGGAGATACTTCCTGGTTGATTCCTACATAATGGAGATGGGAGACAGTTCATTCGAAAGTAGAAGTGGTTCCTATGATCACCCAAGGTGTGTCCACTTGAACATAAAAACATCAAATAATGGGTATAAATCATAAAGCTTGATTTCATTATGACAATGCATAAATTGAATCAGTGTATATATAAAAAATTAATAACGCAATGCACACCAATTATTTTCTACTATGAGGAGATGTCTCGAATGCCACAAAAAAGCGTATTGATCATCGGCGGTGGGCTCGGCGGCCTATCAGCCGCGATATCACTGGCACAAAAAGGATACGATGTATCACTATATGAAAAAAATGATCACCTGGGTGGAAAGGTGAACCGTCTCGAGCAGGATGGTTTCGGCTTTGATCTTGGCCCTTCCATTTTGACCATGCCGAAAGTGTTTGAAAAACTCTTTACTGCAAGCGGAAAAAAAATGGCGGACTATGTGCCAACCATGAGACTGGATCATCAATGGCGCTCTTTCTTCCCTGATGGCAATGTAATCGATCTATATGAAGACCTAGAAGACATGGAGGAGAAGAATACATCACTGACCGAAAAGGATATGAAGGAATACAAAAAACTGCTTACATATTCCAAAAAGATCTATGACACGACCGAGAACAGCTACTTCAAAGGGGTCGACGATGCGAGGGATATTCTGAAGTACCAGAGCATGTTCAGTGCGCTCCGAGGCTTTGATCTATTTTCAACAGTGCACCAGGCGATCGACAAGCGCATCAGCAACAAGCAGCTGAAGGATATGCTCTCCTATTTCGTCAAATACGTCGGCTCCTCGCCCTATGATGCACCCGCGGTACTGAACATGATGATCTATATGCAGCATGACCAGGGCGCATGGTATGTACCCGGCGGCATGGGCAATCTGGCCAAAGGGCTTGTACAGCTTGCCGAAGAAATCGGCGTGACCCTCCATACCGGACAGCATATTACACAACTCGAACATACCGATGGAAAAATAACGGGCGCTGTTTTGGATGATGGGACAAAATTGAGTGCAGACTATTATGTTTCCAATATGGAAGTCCTCCCGACCTATGAAAAGCTGATCGGGGAAAATAAAGCGTATACCCAGAAACTGAGAAAGAAATTCGAGCCGGCCAGTTCCGGCCTTGTCATGCACCTTGGGGTGAAGAAGAGCTACCCGCAGCTTGCGCACCACAATTTCTTTTTCGCTGAAGATATGAAGCGACAGATGAATAGAATATTCCACCGCCATGAACTGCCGGATGACCCGGTCATCTATCTGGTGAATGTTAATAAGACGGATCCGACTCAGGCGCCAGAAGGGTATGAAAACTTAAAAGTGCTGCCCCACATCCCGCCTATCCAGGATAAGCCTTTTACAGCTGAAGACTATGAGCGTTTCGCGGAACAGACACTGATCAAACTTGAGCGCATGGGTCTCACGGATCTGCGTGAAAACATTGTTATGAAAGATGTCTGGACACCGGAGGATATCGAGCGCACATATGGTTCCGACCGCGGCGCAATCTATGGCACTCTATCTGATCGCAAGAAAAATAAAGGCTTCAAGCACTCCAAACAGAGTGAACACTACGACAACCTCTACTTTGTCGGCGGGACAGTCAACCCGGGTGGTGGCATGCCGATGGTGACATTGAGCGGTCAGCATGTAAGCGACAAGATCGCCGAGAGGGATTCGGAAGCGGATTAACCCCCCTTCTTTATTAAAGCCGATACGTGTTTCGAGGGACTACTGCGATTAAATGAAGGTGTTAAGGAGGCCTAGCCCATGCAATTGATTTCGTTTTCCCTATTTTGGACAATCGCCATTGATATCGGTGCCTGGGTCTTCTTCCACCTGGCCATTTCAGCGCTCTGTCTAAGGCTCCCTCTCTCAACCTTTCAGAATAACGCATTCTGGTCCCGTATCTACCCCTGGGAAAAGTCAGGGGCGCTTTGGGACAAGTTGTTTCGAGTGAAGGCATGGAAAGGCAGATTGATCGACGGGGCTACGCTATTTAGAAGCGGGTACCAGAAAAAGACACTGCATGGCAAAGGTAAAGCGGACCTGCAGATGTTTGCCCTTGAGACGAAACGGGCCGAGCTGACACACTGGCTTTCCATACTGCCCGCCCCCCTATTCTTTTTATGGAACCCTGCCTCAGTCGGCTGGCTGATGATCGTATATGCGATTGTTTTCAACCTGCCCTTCATCGTCACCCAGCGTTATAATCGTGGACGTATCAGTAAAATGCTGTCATGAGACAAGTCGGCAACTTCAGAATGATTTTAAATAAAAAGGGATACCGTATAAAATTATTATATTTCCAGACACGACTCAATATGTTTTCAGGGAACGAGGTATATGCATGACAAAAAAAGTAATCGTCGTTGGTGCCGGTGTGGCAGGTTTGGCTAGTGCCATTAGACTACAGCACGCCGGATACCAAGTCGAAATATATGAAAAGGAATCTACACCCGGCGGAAAGATGAACCGGATCGAAAAAGACGGATATACATTCGATCTCGGACCAAGCATCGTCATGATGCCGGAAGTCTACCGGGAGATATTCGAGCTTTGTGGACGTGATCCGGATGACTACATTCCAATGGAGAAATTGGATCCCATGTACAGGGTGTACTTCACTGACATACCGGACACCCCCATCGATATCTCCTCTGACCTGACGGAGATGACCAGAACGATCGAATCCATCAACAAGCCAGATGTCGAAGGGTTTCTCAGTTATCTGAACGATATCTATAAAGGCTATACTTTCGCCATGGAAAATATTCTGAGGCGGCCTTTTTACAAAAGAGGCGATGTCTACAACTTATCGATGGTCAGGAAAGCACCGAAAGTGAAGCTCGTGGGAACAGCCGATCGTTTCATTGGAAGATATATAGAAAGCGAACGCCTGAAGCAGATCCTCGGCTTCCAGACATTGTATATCGGGGTTTCCCCGTTCAGTGGCCCTTCGTTCTATTCGATGATTCCGATGATTCAATTTCTATATGGGGTATGGTTCATCAAAGGCGGTATGTATACCATGGCATCGTCCATGGAACGGCTCTTCAAGGAACTTGGCGGAGAAGTCTTCTACGACAGTCCGGTGCAGGAAATATCGACCGAAAATAGACAGGCCACTGGAATTATGGTGAATGATAGAAAGATTGATGCAGATTTCGTCGTCTGCAATGCCGATTTCCCCTATGCAATGAAAAACCTGATGAAACAGCCTGAAGCTAGAGGCGCATTCACCGATAAAAAGATCGAAAGCATGAAATATTCCTGTTCCGGCTTCCTGATGTATCTCGGCATGGACCGGAAATATGAAGATGTCGAACATATCCATAATTTCATTTTCAATGAAGCACTCGAGAAGAACATGCAGGACATCTTTGAAGGAAAAAAACTCGAGCACGCCTCCTTCTATGTCTATATCGCATCGAAACTCGATCCTACGCTTGCACCCGACGGCAAGGATGGGCTCTACATCCTGATGCCCGTGTCCGCCCTCGATACAGCCGACTATGAGTGGAATGATGAAACAATCCAGTACTACCGCACCTACATTCTGGAAACGTTGAAGGAAATAAAAGGCTTTGAAAATATCGAGCAGGATATCGTCACAGAAACGCATATTACGCCGCTTGATTTCGAGTCCAGGTTCAATGCCTACAACGGCGCCGCATTCGGGCTACAGCCCACCCTTTCCCAGAGCATCCATAAGCGTCCGCAAAGCAAATCACCAAGCTGCGACAACCTGTACTTCACAGGAAGCAGCACGCACCCGGGCGCAGGTGTGCCCATTGTCCTGCTGTCCGCCGGGATTGCGGCGGATGCACTGATTGCGGACGATAAGAACTGACTCTGGTACTGTTCCAATTACAAAAATAAAGACATCGTGCATCCAATGATTGAATTGAAAGGAGGAGATACTCTTGATAGCCAATATATCACTCGGGCTTCTAGCAATCGGTGCCGGCGCACTCATGTTTCGCTCACTACCCACGCCGCGAAGACGGGATGAAGATGCCGAACATCCCTCCCTATCCATCATCATTCCTGCCAGAAATGAAGCGGAAAGTCTGCCACACCTGCTCGGGACCTTGCAGGAGCAAAATTTGGAATCGTTCGAAGTGCTGGTCGTCGACGATCACTCTACGGATGACACCATCTCCATCGCAAAGTCCTTTGGGGCAACAGTGCTGCATAATGAATCCAAAGAAGATGGGGCCGGAAAATCATCCGCATGCTGGCATGGTGTCCAGCATTCCAAAGGACAGTGGCTGCTGTTCCTGGATGCCGATACACGGCTCGAAGGCCCCGACAGTCTCGGGAAGCTGTTAAATTTGTATCAACATAAAGGCGCAAGAGGTATCCTTTCACTGCAGCCATTCCACCACATAGAAGATATGTACGAGAACCTTTCCGCCATCTTCAACATCATTGTGATCGTTGGTATGAATAAATTCACCGCATGGAGAGACCGCTTTGAACCCGCAGGCTCATTCGGCCCCTGCATCCTCTCTGATAGGGATGACTACCTTTCAACAGGCGGACACAAGGCGATTGAGGGTGCTATCATGGATGATCTGGCGCTGGGACAGGCATATCTCGACAAAGATCTGCCCGTGCATTGCATGGGCGGCAAGGGCGTTATATCTTTCCGCATGTATCCGGAAGGGTTCAAAAGTCTTGTAGAGGGCTGGTGCAAAAGCTTTGCGCTCGGTTCAAAATCCACACATCCTGTCGTCATGCTGATGACCATCCTCTGGATTGCCGGCAGCTTCATCACCACCGGCGCGTTCATCTCGTCACTTATAGCGATGAATTCAGCATCCATCATGCTTACTGGCGCTTTGTATTTCCTTTACGCACTTCAGACAATGATATTCGCCCGAAGATGCGGGAACTTCAACCGCTTCATTTTCATATTCCATCCCGTCCTGTTCTCATTTTTTGCAGGCATATTCGTATATTCCATCTTCCGGGTCCATGTTATGCGTTCTGTGACTTGGAAAGGACGGAAGATAAACATTAAGTAGGATGTCTGGATACCCTCATTCTCGATCTGAGCATGAAGACTAGAAGAAAACGAGGTAAGCCGGTTATGTACAAAATCATCATCGCAAAAATACTGCGACTTTTTCCAAATAAAGCAGCAAAAAATCCAATGATCAATCAGCCGCCTTTGAAAATTAAAAAAGATTTTGTGGTTGAAACATCCATTGGTCCGACTCCGGTTTCGCTCTATTATCCATTGGAAGCACAACAAAAAAAGCGCCCCGTCTACATTAACTTCCATGGGGGCGCCTTCATCATGAATGATAAGAATATGGATGAGCCCTACTGCAACTATCTGGCCAATGAGACGGGATGCGCCGTACTCAATATCGGTTATGTCAAAGCACCGGAATACCCTTTTCCGAATGCGATTGAACAGAGCTATGAAGTGCTCCAATGGCTAAAAAGAGAAGCGGATGATCTAGACATCGATTCTGAAAAGATAATGGTGGGTGGCCAGAGCTCAGGTGGAAATTTTGCAGCTGCCCTCTGCCTCTACCTTCAAGGCAAACAGGAAAAGCAACCACTTCTCCAAGTGCTGTCCTGTCCAATGCTCGATTTCGTCACACCCTATGCAGAGAAGCCGGAACCAAGCAAGTTGCGCGCACGTTACCCCCAAGTCGCAAACTTTTTAAATATGAGCTATGTACCTGAAGAAGAAATGGCCAGAAACCCCCTTGCCTCCCCTGTTTATGCGGACGTAAATGAAGATTTGGCTCCCGCACTTATCCTTATTGCTGAGCATGATGCTTTTAGACCGGAAGCGGAAAAGTATGCTGAGAAATTAAAAACAGCAGGCGTAAGTGTTCAAGATGAATTTTTTACAGGCTGTAAGCATGCCTTTACACATCTAGGGCCAAAAGAAAAAGCTCAGGAGGCCTGGCAGCTGGTATCATGGAAGATTAAAGAAGTTTCAGTGGATTGATATTCAAATAGAATAGACTCTGAACCCACTAAAAAAGTATGCTGATTGTGATGGAGTAACCATTGCATTTTTGATTGTACTGCTCTATACGTTCTTATCACAAAACACATACTACCCGTTCAAAAGCCCCTAAATCAGTTTATTTCTCTGATTTAGGGGCTTTTCAATTTATTTATCTGTTTAATAGAATAATAAATTAAGATCTCAAACACGAACTCCATATCAATTTAGCAATATCCACTCCAGTTCCTTTAAATCACTATTGAGGAACTTATCGACTTTGAATCGTACATTTTTATGTATATTTTCCTAACATAGTTATATATAATAACAGAAAATTTACATTTTTTAGTGTATTAACAGTTTGTATTTATATATCTTGTGTTAGAATAAACTAATAACTTTACCTTTAGGAGGGCGAAATGAGCCAACAGACTGGTTTTAAAATGAGTTACGACAAGAACACAATAGATCACTTAGGAATCAAACTATACAGTCAATTTCCTCCAGTTATTGCTGAATTGATATCAAATGCTTATGACGCTGAAGCAACTAATGTAGATATTACCATAGATTATCAAGAAAAGTGCGTTGTAGTTAAAGACAACGGACATGGAATGACACACGAAGAAATAAATAATTCTTTTTTAAAAATTGGAAGAAATAGAAGGCTCGATTCCAACTCAGGTTTATCAAAAAATAGTTTAAGATACGTTACCGGCAAAAAGGGTTTAGGTAAGTTGGCTGTTTTTGGGATAGCCAAAACAATTAGTGTCACATCTATAACTAATGGGCTGAAAAACGCACTTAAAATTAATTACGACGATCTGAAGAGTGCCGACGACAGTGATTATCAGCCTGAAACACTTTTAGAATATGAGCATACCGAAGAAACTAATGGAACAGTTATAGCCATTGAAGACATTCATTTAAAAAATATTACTCCTCATGAAAACCTAAGCAACAGCTTAGCAAAACGCTTTAATTTTTTTGATGAAGATTTCCAAGTAACTATCAAAAATTTAGAGGAACCTTCCGAACCAATCATAGTAACTCGAGACCTTTACTTACAATCGCTCAATGAACAATTTTCATGGGACTTCCCTTCGAGTTTTACAGATATAATAAAACAAGATGTAAGTTTCAAAGCATTAGACGAATATGGTGTTACCGGAAAGATCATCACAAACGAAACTCCTCTAAAAAAAGCAGATGCTGGCTTTAATATCTATGCTCGAAACAAAATGGCCGCTCAGTCAATCTTCTTTAATGAACGATCAAATGATCAATTCCACACATACGTAATGGGTTATTTCAATATAGATTTTATTGATGAAGATAACGAAAAAGATTTTATTGGAACTGCTCGTCAATCAGTTTTATGGGATCAAAGTGAGCAGCTAGAAGAGTTAAAAAATCATTTGGACAATCTAGTAAAATATATCGGGAGAGAATGGAAAAGGAAAAGAGGAGAGGAAAAAACTGAATTAATCGGTACAAAATTGCCTGAAAACTTTTACGCTGGACTATCGTCTGTTGATCAAAAGCAACTCACGAAAATACAAAAATCCCTAACATCTAATTCGACAGGTGAAGAAGACGCTGAAAATATTGTCAAAGTACTTTCTACAGTAAGAGACTTATTTTCTTTCGAAAGTTTCCAAGAATATATAACAGAATTAGAGCAAACGGAATTAACACTTGAGAATGTAGAAAAAATTGCTAGTGACTGGGAGCTGATTGAATCTAAAGAGCTTTCAAAAATTGCCAAAGGTCGCATCGAAGCTATAAACAAGTTTGAAACTTTTGTAAACAACGATGAAAGCGAAACTAAAGTAATTCAACCTTTTCTCGAAAAGTTTCCTTGGATGTTAGATCCTAGGATAGCTAACTTTGAAAGAGAAAAAACTTTCGCTAGGATTCTAAAAGAAAACTTTCCTGACGATTCCTTAGAAGAAAAGAATAAAAGAATAGATTTTTTGTGTGATACTGCAAACGGTGGAATTATCATTATTGAGTTGAAAAGACCCAGTATAAAAATATCACAAAAAGAATTAAATCAAATAATAGAATATAAAATATTTGTTGAAGAAAGGTATAAAGATTCTTATGGCAAAAAAGTAGAATGTTTTTTGATATCTGAAAATATCAAAATGGACCCTAATACACGTATTCTTGCTGATGGTTTAGAAAATAATGGTACTTTAAAAATATTATCCTATTCACAACTACTTAAAGATGCTAGGAATTACAACAAAGAATTTATCTCACAGTATGAAAAACTAACAGAAAAGATAACGAATGACGGATTGTAACAGGCATCCAATCGGTTCATTAAAGCCATTTTTTATTTAGATACATTCAAATATGATGATCTAGTAACCCGCTTCACCACTATAAGGGTCTAATTTCGTAACCTATAAATTGTACTTTTGAAATAAAAAATATTGCGATACTCAATCTAAATTCATCACAAAATTTAAACTATTTACCTAAAGTAATATTATTTTGCAGAAGATTTCATAAATAACTGTATCTCCCCAGTATTTCTGACTATAGGTACATATCATTTCGAACTACTCGTGCAAACTTCTGAGCCAAAACTGGGGGCACCGCATTCCCAATCTGTCTAAAAGCACTGGTTCGAGAATCTTCAAAATAATAATCATCTGGAAAAGACTGAATTCTTGCTGCTTCTCTAACAGTTATAGATCTGTTTTGTTTTACATCTGGGTGAATATAGTAATGTCCATCTTTAGCTATGTGAGCCACAACTGTATGAGCTATACCTGAACCATTCAATGCTTTAAAACGATCTAAAAAACCATAATTATTTTTATGCTTAATTAGATCGCTAGGCAAGTCATTATATTTTATATTCTTCCCTTGTTTTTTGCCTTCAGCAATTATTTGATATATTTTCAAGTCGTTTTCGTTATTGGGTCTAGAAACATTCTGACTTAAAGGTAAGTTAAATTTTCTATAATAATTTTTAATAATACTATTTTTCGCTGAACATTTATAGCAATTACTGGATTGACCATTTTTCAAGTAAGGCAAATCAGAGAACAGCTCATTTAACGTAAGCGAAGATTCTTTATATTTAATTAAAGACTTAAAGAATGATTTATTCATAAACTTCTTTTTTTTACCGAAAATAATCAAGCGTTCTCTGTTTTGAGGTACACCATACTCAGCACTATTTATGATTTCAAATTCTATGTCATATGAATTTTCATGTAACGCATTTTGAAAACTTTTTTTTATTAACGGAAGCAATAAATTCCCAGCATGATCTTTAAACGAAAGAAGACCCTTTACATTTTCAAAAACAAAAAAATCTGGCTCAAATTCTTTTAGAAAATCGATGTAGTAATTAAATAGGTATACTCTCTCATCAGTTCTTAGTTTGTCTTTATTTCTAGCTCTTCCAATCGTAGAATAAGCTTGACATGGAGGTCCACCAATAATACCGTGGATATGCCTATCACCTTTTAGATTATTTATATCATTTAATATTTCATTTATATTTTTTTGATTTATTTCTTTATTAATAACTTTATTTTGAATTGAACTTGGTACTAAAGAAAATAATTGTTCAAAACTCAGTTCATTTTTCAAGTATTTTTCATATAGATGTAACAGTTTCTGTTCTTTTAAGTAGTAAAAGGCTTCTCTTAACCGAAGAGTTTTAGAAGCATGCTTATCGACTTCTACATGAGCGATATTCTTAAATCCCTCATTGCGAAAACCCTCCGACAGTCCCCCCGCACCAGAAAACAAATCTATGATATTCATTAATATCCACCTCTAACATTAAAAACTGCACTTAAGTTTTATTGTTCACCATCCTTATGATTATAACACTTTTGCTATTCTAACCAATGCATATTAGATACATTTATCGTATAATGGAAATAATTAGAATTTTACAATTTAGGATGATGCTCATGGAACATTTTTTTTCTTTCATATCTAGAATAGAGTCTCTAGATTATTTAACACAGAATTCTAAAAGTAAGTTAGAGATTTTATTCAGTACAAAATCTAAATCTAGAACCGCCTTCTTTATAGAAGAAGAAAAATACTTTCCATATATATTATTAGGTGAAAGCCATATAAACCTACAACATAATTATGCCTCCTCAAATACTTTTCAGGTTGAGAACATAGAACTTAACTCTCCTGTAGCTTACAAAGAGAAGCAATACTATTTCCGCGGTATAGAGGAAACTGAACAGGAAAACATAGTGATTCTAGAAGAAGTTCCTCCTAAACGACAGAGCAAGAAAAACTCTCCAGTTACGATAAAAATTAAAGCTGAGACTGCAAATAAACTCATAACACCTGTCTTGGAAGTAAAACGAGGAGGCGAACATCATAATATCTCAACCTACTTATCTGAGTTACTCGGAATACCAAGTAACAAATTTTTTGTTAGCAAATCTCTTCTTGTGATCTCAACTATGAAAGAAATTTCTAAGATTAAAGATTTGAAGGTCGATATTAAAAATAAGCGTTTTAACTTTACAACCCTGAGTCCATCAATACTATTAACTAATAATAATAAAAACTATCGATACCTTGGTACGAAAAGCAAAAGAATTAAAAACTCTGATATTCCTTCCAACATTTTCACTACACAACTTGTGGGTGCAAAATTTTTTTTAGAAGATTATTTAAGTAATAAGCCAAATAAATTCAAAACTGATATAAATAAAATTGTTATTATAGGAAACCAATTTATACAACCTAACCAAAGTTCATACTTGTACGATCTTATTGTCTTAGCTGAAGAAGTAGGAATACCAATTTCTTTTTACGGTACTACAGACGTTATCTACAAAGGTTTATCACAAGATATAATCAAAGAATTTGAAGTTTACGCATGGACTCCAAAATTTATAAGCCAACCTGTAAATATTAAATTTGATGTAATTAACTCTAATGACTCTTTTCATAAAAGTATAAAAAAAATTAATTCCTATATTAAAGAATTAGAAGAACAAGGTCATTTTTATCTTAGAATACGGGTTATGGAATTAAAAAACTTAGTACTTCAACAAGTATATAAAGATAGACAAACTTTGGAATTATTAAATTCCAAATTAGCAGATCTACAACTATTTTATGCCTTTGATGATTACATCTCAAAAGAATTTTATACACTTTTTGAAAATAGATACCCTTATAATGTAACAAAAAATATAAGAAAATATTTAGAAAAAGATAATGAACTAGTATTAGTAGTTCCTATGCACTATAAGGGAGCAGCCGACCAATTAATAAAAGCTCACCATTTGAAGAATGAAATTATCGTAGCAGAAGATGTAGCCAAAATTCACAATAATAGTGAGAATAACTTTCTTCTTTCATATCTCCCGAAAAAAGATTTGAGCAAATGGTTTACTCGTTTTAAAGGAAATCATTTGACTGTCCTATTCCCTAATGTAGATGCTAAAAATGTAAATAGATTTATTAACTATTTCAATAACTCCTTAAATGAACTTGAAAAGAACAACTCATTAAACATCGTATATCCTAACAATATAAAATGGAAACTAGATCTGTTAAAGGAAGAACCACAAGAAGCATCTCCTCATTATGAGGTTGATAACCCTATTACCGAACCTTCACTATCTTTTTTCGATGTCCTAGAGGAAGCAAAGAATAATATAGAATTCAAGGAAAACTATAGTAGTAAAATTGTCAAAATTGATAGGGTTTTTGAAACAGAAAATTCCAGATTTTTAGCATCTACTCAAAAGTTTAAACTCTTTCATATTGATGACCAAAATTTCATTAAACAAGACATGGCCAGAAATTTTGAAATTGGAGATAATATTTTATTGTTAGACATTCCTTATTCAAATGAACTGTATTATGAAACCCTGCAGAAAGGTAACTCTGATTTATTTTTAAGTTCTTCTGAATATATAAATATTGGTAATATGAAAGAGCTAGATATCGAATGGAAAGAGCAACTTAGAGCTTATTATGATAAGCATCGACTAACTCCGACCCTCTTAGCAAACGAGTTTGCTAAAATCGGATTCTTTAGGTCCACAGGTTTTTTCCAATCTTGGATAAATCCCGATTCCGTCAATCTTGTGCCTAGAGATCCACATTTCATAAAATACATTGGGATTCTTAATGGAAACGATAACTTGGTCAATAATTATATGAAATACTATAAAGCTAGTGAAAAATTGAAAGAGGAGTTTAAGAATATACGCCGTGCGATGATAGAATCACTTATTAATAATAAATATGATGAAAAACATCTTAGTAGTTTAAATATTACAGCTTCCATCCATACTATTACAG
This sequence comes from Salinicoccus hispanicus, assembly GCF_009831115.1. Classification (GTDB taxonomy): domain Bacteria; phylum Bacillota; class Bacilli; order Staphylococcales; family Salinicoccaceae; genus Salinicoccus; species Salinicoccus hispanicus. The sequence continues at coordinate 246,174 of NZ_WUUK01000003.1, forward strand.
ATATTGAACTAAAAGAAGATTTTTATATTGATGAATTTCTGAGTAATAGGCTGATATAAATTTAAAAAGGGAATGGTTACATGGTTAAAATGGAAAGACAAGAGGAAATCAGGAAAGATATTATAAACTATACTAAAAGCCTCTTACTTGGCCCTGGTTCTGAAAAGGGAGTTCATCTTGTAGAGGAAGAAATCATTTCTGAAAGCCCATCTCAACGTTATTTAACAGGTGTTTTATACACTAGTGATGAGAATGAAAGTTCAATATTAGAAGAAGATACATATATCGATACATTAATTGACAATGAATTTAAACCTAAATCACTAGGTCTTACTTTTCATGTGAGCGACAAAGTAAAAAATATCAATTTTAGTCTCTCAACTTCTTATTATGAAAAAATCAACAATATAGAAATTGTATATTTACGTCCCGAAGATATTCTCATTTTTGAGAATGGTATGAAAAACTTTCCAGAGGCTGACACACTCATAGATTATAGTAAGGAAAAAGCTTCTCTAAAATTTAAAAACAAAAATAAAGAAGAATTGGAACAATTCTATGAGAAATGGTCAAAATCTTCTTCTTGGAAGAAAAGAGAAGATATTGTTTTTTTATCCTATATTAAAAAATTAAATAACTTCCTAAAAAATGGAGCTTACAAGAGACAAAACTGCACCATCCAAAAATTTCTTAGTTTACCAAAAGATAATGAAAAATCTATATGTAGAAAATATTTAGAGCTTAAGTTAAATGAGAAACAGAAAGTATTAATCACTTTATTAGTACGCAAATTAAATATAGTAGGATTTGATGCGAAATCAGTAACTATTGTAGTACAAAATACTGGCACGAGCGAACTATTTCAAAGCCAATTGTCAATAAGCACTGATGAACCATTTATCGCATCTGAAGATATAAAGCTTAGAGACTTAGTTACAAAAGACTATGATGAGATGCAGAATTTACTTTTGTATAGAGATAAAAAAACTTATGCTGTTGGGCATGGGGTATCCGTTCAATGGGAAAGTAAATCTCCAAAGAAGATTTTCACAGAGTACATCCCAGAATACGAAACAAAGCCCATGAGTTTTGAGATCCCTACCTTGAAAAATTTAGAAGTTTTAAATGCACTTAATTATATTTATCCTGATAGAAAAAAAGTAATTTCAAAGTTAAGATCTTTTATAATAGAATACAAAAAATGGATTGAGAACGAAACAAATAAAGTAGGATGTTTAGATGCAGTATTACAGGAAACTGCTATGGATAATATCGATAAATGCTATTTTTCATTAGAACGCATGGAAAAGAGTATTAATTTAATTGAGAAAGACGATAATGCTTTGAAAGTGTTCAATTATGCAAATGAAGCCATGGTGCTTCAAAGAATGGAGAACGCAAACGATAAACAAACTGCTTTTATTGAAAAAAGTTACCTCAATACAACGCTTGAATGGAGACCTTTCCAATTAGCATTTATACTTAACTCATTTGAATCTATTATTAATGAGAATAGTGAATACAGAGATCTTTTAGATTTAATGTCGGTATCGACTGGTGGAGGTAAGACTGAAGCTTACCTTTTTATCATTGCTGTAGCAATATTTAATAGAAGATTAAAGTTTCCTACAAAAGAAGATGGAACAACTGTTATTATGCGTTATACATTAAGATTACTTACAACTCAGCAATTTGAAAGAGCTGCCTCTTTAATTTCTGCCTGTGATTTTTTAAGATCTTATAATATCAGTGAATTAGGTGAAACTAGAATTTCTATCGGTTTATGGGTAGGTCAGAATACAACCCCTAATAGAAACAAAGAGGCAAATAAAAACATAAGCGATATAAAATTTCAAAAAAATAATTTCCCACAAAGTAAGAGTGTGTTCCAACTATTAAAATGCCCATGGTGTAAAACCGATAACAGTATATTCTCTAAATCCTCTACCGGAAGACTTAAGTTGGGTATAAAAGAGGCAGGTCCTTTCAACGATTATCATAATTTTGAATGTTTAAATCGAGATTGTCATTTTACCCATTCTTTACCTATACATGTAGTAGATGAAAACATCTATAGACACAGGCCTACCCTGCTTTTTGGAACAGTAGATAAATTTGCAAGAGTTCCACTAAACGCTGATACTATAAAACTCTTTGGGACGGATAAGGAAGAAATCAAACCTCCAGAATTAATAATTCAAGACGAACTACATCTGATTTCTGGTCCTCTTGGTAGTATAGTAGGACTTTATGAAACTGCTTTTGATTTTATTTTGTCTAAAAGTGGTATTAAACCTAAATATATTGCTTCAACTGCAACTATAAGGAATGCTAAAGAACAAGTAAAATCACTTTTTAATAGAGATTATCAACAATTTCCTCCCTCAGGTTTAGATGCAGATGACAGTTTTTTTGTAAAACTAAATGAAGAGGCTCAAGGAAGAAAGTATATAGGGTTGATAGGGAATGGAAAATCTCAAATTACTTCTGAAATACGAATAGTTTCTTCGTTAATGCAATCAGTTTTTGATTTAAATTTAACAGATGCTGAAAGAGAGCTTTTTTGGACTATTGCTGGTTACTTTAACAGTATTAGAGAATTAGGCAAGATGAATACATTGCTCAAAGATGATATAGATGATTATCTATTGATCCTTAGACAGAGAAACTTTAATGAAAAACGCTACATTAATAATTCGGAAGAACTGACAAGCAGAAAATCCAGCTCCTCAATTAGACAAACTTTAGATAGATTGGATATCAAATACCCAAACAGTAATGCCGTAGACATAGTTAATGCTACTAATATGCTTTCTGTAGGTATAGATATTGGTAGATTAAATTCTATGTTTGTTGTTGGGCAACCGAAGTTAACTTCAGAGTATATACAAGCAACATCTCGTGTAGGAAGAAAGGATCTCGGTATGGTATGGACACTCTACAATAGTATGAGAAGCCGAGACAAGTCGCATTATGAAAATTTTCATTCCTATCACCAATCACTGTACAAATATGTAGAGCCTAGTAGTGTTACACCCTTTTCTATTCCAGCTCTAGACAAAGCCTTAGGAGCAGTAATTGTTGCTATGATGAGAAATATGCGACCAAATATGGAAAGTCCAACATCAATAACTGAGTATGATTTGCAAGTGATTGAAAGATTCTTATTGGATAGAGTTGAAAGCATAGATAGTGAACATCGTTTGTATATAGAAGGTGCAGAAAATAAGATAAAAAAACTAATTGAAGATTGGCGAAACCTTATTCTTACTAATGATAAATTAAAATATTATATAAACTCAAAGCAAACATTTTCTAATGAGATAAATTATTTATTAAAAGATCACGGTATATATGACTATGCCACAGCTGAATATGTAATGAATTCTATGAGAGATGTTGACGAAAACGCTTATTTAATGATAATAGAGAGGGATTAATATGAGTATTATAAGAAATGATGAGTTCGAAGTGAGAAAATCGCAACTCTTAACCCCTTATGGTATTGGATCATTAATAGATATTAATAACCAATCAATAATGATAAGAGGCTCTGAAGATTGGAAGCACAATGAAAATGATATATCAGACTTCAGACTCGAAAAAGCTTTAAACTCAAGAGGATTTATTTCACCTCCTATACCTAGGTCGAATAAAACTGTCAAAGAAGAAGAAAGTATATTAGGTATCAGATTTCCTACATGGTTTTTTTCTCCATTATCTAGAGAACTAAAAACATTTGACAAGTGGAAATCTAGGATAAAAGAAAAGGATTATAGGGATTTTGAAAAACAACCCTTTGAATATATTAGCGGATACAAACGTTCAAATATCGTTCCAGTCAGATTAGTTTGTGCTTGTAAAAATGGTCACGTTCAGGACTTTCCGTGGTTTGAATGGGCACACTCAGAAAATCCTTGTAAAAATGAAAAAAATCATACTTTACAGTTAAAATCTTACGGTAACTCTACTTCTTTAAATCAAATGGTTGTTCAGTGCAATTGTGGATCAAAGAGGTCTCTGTCGGGTGTATTCAATCAAAATATATTAAAGCCAACGCTAGGTAAAATAAATATCTCTTGTAAAGGCAACTATGTTTGGAAAGATTCTAAAGACAAATGTAAATCTGAACTACATGTCTTGTTACGTAGTCAATCAAATCTATATTTCCCAAATTTAAGAAGCTCTGTCAATATTCCATTTAGTAAAGACAACTTTTTAGAGAAATTAAAAAGAAACACTTACTTCTCAGTTATAGAGAAAGAGTTAGACAATTGTTCCAATCTAGATGAAGCTATTAACAATGACATCATAAAAATAATGCTGCCAAAAGTTTCTTTAGAAATGGGCGAAACAGTAGAAAGAATATTAGAGGAGATAGATAACCATCACTTTTCTCTTAAGCATAAGAAAATAACCGTAATGGACTATAAGTATGACGAATACAAAGTCTTAACAGGTAAAGTTCCATACGATAAAACAAAAAATATCAGTTTCGATCTAAAAGTAATCAACAATAAAGAATTTAATAAGCAAAAATATACACCTCTTTTATCAACTATTACACTTGTTAAAAGTCTCGAAATTATTACAGCTTTGACTGGCTACTCTAGAATCCATACGCCAGAATCAGATTCCATGATCAACGATAATGAATCCCTCGAAGAAGGTAATGTAGTATCACTGAAAAGAGAGGATGGAAAATATGTAGCTTTGAAGTCAAAAGGAGAAGGGATTTTTATAGAGTTTTCAAGCGAGAAAATAGAAGAATGGAGCAATATCATTGAAACTTCACCAATATCATCAATAATATACGCTAAAGAAAACAAATTAAAACACGAATCCCAACAAGACTATGTAAATCCTAAATTCTATATGATTCACACGTTTTCTCATATTTTAATGAAAGAGTTAACACACACCAGTGGATATTCTTCGTCTTCCTTAAAAGAAAGACTATACTTTTCAGAAGAAAATAATATGTACGGAGTTCTTATATATACTTCAAGTAGTGATGAAAATGGTACCCTTGGTGGTTTAGTAAAACAAGGAATTCCTCGTAATCTTTTTAGAATTATAAATCAAGCTGTTGAAAGAGCAAGTTGGTGCAGTTATGATCCAGTATGTATAGATAGTAAAGGACAAGGAAGAGATTCACTGAATCTAGCTTCCTGTTATGCTTGTTCTCTAGTATCTGAGACTAGTTGTGAGTTTATGAATGCTTTTCTGGATCGCAAGACACTTATTGGAGAATTAGCTCAACCAATAAGTGGATTTTTCACCGGAGTGAATAATCGATGGACACATTAAAAACTTATTGTGAGGCGATATTAATTGAATTTGCCTAGCTTAGAATTTAATAAAAAAAGTTTTACTCCACAGAGACTAAAAGAATTTAACTCTTTTAACGAAAAGGAAAAAGCAGAGGTAGTTTATTCTTATCTATTTAAAGGACTTTCTCATAGAAAATTGGAAGAAGAAATCTTAGATAAACATAATCATGGTTACGCAGCAATGAATATCTTACATCACTATGGGATAATTAGTAAACATAAGTATATTTTTAGAGAAAAATCATTACAAGCCGTGATTAAACTCTTAGAAACCGATAAACTTAAAGAATATACTACTATTAAGAACTTGTTAGAAAGCATACAAAACAATCAATTAAACAATAATTATTTAAAAAATACAGCTAGAGAGGAGTCGGATAAAAGTCTATACGTAATTTCTCCTCAACCCACTTCTGTCGTTAAGGAAGACTCTGAGAACTATGATAGTGAAGAATATATAAATAATCTGATTACGGAAGAAGATTTAGAATTGCGACACCAGTATCGAAAACGCATTGGTAAGGCTGGGGAAAAACTAGTTCTGGAATATTATATTGAAAAAATTAAGGTTGCTGATATTGAGAGTAGTAAGAAAGATTTCCTCATCTCCAATATTTTAGACGTAAGTCAAATTCATGGCTATGGATATGACATTGTTGCTTATGATCTAGATACATTATCGAGAAGTCCACAAGAAATTTATATTGAAGTTAAGACTACTAAATCTAAAGAGTTGAATGAACCTTTTTACCTCTCTAAAAATGAAGCACTATGTGGTATGAGATTGGGAAGCCGTTATAGAATCGGACGTGTTATAGACATTAATAGCTCCCGTCCTAAATATTTCGAAATCAGCCCTTTTAAAAACTCGAATACTGAATTGGATTTGATAACTAACCTAGAAATGACTTTAGAAATTGAAGCAAGTGATTTCATAGTTAGAGGATGGAAGATTTAAATTAAACAAGATAACACTAATCACTATGCTTCTAAAGAAGTAAACTTAGAGTAAAAAAGTCTACTCTAAGTTTATTTATGCTTCTTCTACCTCAGTTTGGGGTAATACATCATATATTTTAAAACCACCTAGTGCACCCCCTCTCTTATTACATCCGCTGAATCGCTACGTGTTTCTCAAGTTTATATCCTAATCGATCACCTGAAATGTACTAAGTGTTCCGCTGTTTACTTAGGATACTTCTCTTTATTCTTCTCCAACTTTCTCAAAATTGCTTTTTCCATATCAATATCCATATCATCTGCTAACATCATCCCATATATAAATACATCAGCTAACTCTTCTTCTATATTGTGTCGGTTCTTTTCGATACCTTCTTCAGCAGTAATCCATTGGAAGTTTTCAAGAAGTTCTGATGCTTCCAAAGATAAGGATAAAGACAGGTCTTTTGCGTTATGATATTGTCTCCAGTTTCTTTCGTCTCTGAATTTATTTACCTCTTTAATCAATTCATCCACCTTGTTCACCCTCTTTGTGCTTCTCTTGTAAAACCTTTTTAAGCTTTTCATCGCTAGCATATAAATATAACCCTTTGACGCCCCGCTTCATCAAAACGTTAATGGAGTTCAGGATGATCTGCTCCTTCATTTCCTTTACGTTGTATTTAACTTGAGCTTCTGAAGAAGTTCTGAAAGCTTCTTTATCTTTGTACTTTTGCGGCAGAAGTTTCAGCTCCTGCCTTTCTTCGTCATATGAAACGGAAGGGCCAAGAATGACTCCGACGTAATTAAGGTCAAACCCTTGGATTGTATATATGGATCCGACTTCCTTAATGGTTTCAGGATGTTCTGCCCATGTCTCCTTATACTCGGTCCTATTCCAGATGCCTTTAAAACCAGGCTCCTCTACATAGTATTCTGCACCATCTTTCTTATGCTCATAATCGAAAGTTGCGACCACCCGCGACAGTTGGTGCTTTCTGTCTTTTTCTTCGATAGCCTTAAACATTTCAGCAGCGCTGTCAAAAAGTTTCAACTCATAATTTCCGGTTTTCTCTGGGAATCGTTTAATCTTCTTATCTACAAAGGCATCAATCCAATCGATGACTTCCTGATCAGCCTGTATTCTGAACTGATCCGTAAGTTCAAACCTTCCCACCTTGGCTCCCTCAGTCATTCCTTCAAGAAGATCGCTGGACCAGTGACTCTTTAACTTAAGAAATTGTTTTTCATCAAATACGACTACGGTCACCTTACTCCTCAGGCTGATATCTCTGAGCTGATTATCTCCTGCATAGCTATTATATTTATCGCTTCTGGAGAGAAGCAGGTGGGCTTCATCTACAAATGTAATATCAGCAATTTCTCCCATTTTATCCATACGATTAATAAAGGATGTTGGTTTCATGAAGTTCTTTTTCTTAAGGTTTGGTAAACTCTCGGAGATCGATTCGTATGTTTTGATCATCTCATTATGGTTGACCAGCAGATAATTATTGGTTCCTTTCAATGCCGACTCTTCATCTTTGCTCAAGTCTTGTATCGCGTTGAATGTTGAACTCAGAACAACACTTTTTCCTGTACCCGCGTCTCCTTTAATCAAAAATATTGAACGTTCTCCCGTTTGTATATGTGCTTTACAGAATTCTAGTATTTCTTCTTTCAATTCTACTTGAGATTCCGATAATTCTTTATAAGGAGATAGCTTGAATACATCCTTATTCTGAAGATATTCTAAAGTGTTATCTACCAGATCATCTGCCCTTAGTTTCTCCCACAGTTCACTAAATATCTCGTTATCGTACTTGTATTTTTCATAGTAGTTATGCGTCATTGATTTTGTCGTCTGACTGACATTTCTGAGAGTGTACTTGTTATCAGCTATGAAATAGTTGATCAGATTTGTTTCAATATTATATGTAGCAGATTGGTTGAACATTTCATGTGAAATTAACAGAACCTTATCCAGTCCTTGCTTCTTTTTATCTTTGAGGTGAGCTTTCATTCTATTTTTCATCTGAACCGTCTGTCCGATATAAGCACTCTGCTTTTTCATACTATTATGCAGTATATAAACAATAGGGAAATTATTATAGTTCATCCCAGTTAGAGTCCCCATACTTCTCTCGTTAAAATCGAGAGTTTCCAACTGCAAGTCGTTCATATTTCCACCTCTCACTCAAGTATTATGAATATTCTATCACATATAATACAAATAAAGCCTTGATTGTTAAAATCAAGACTTACAGCATTTAAATTTTCCATATTTTCATCGCTTTATTAGCAAGATCCGCTTGCCTATCTTGAATCTTATATTCATTCCATTCTTCATATATCATAAGGTCCTTTGTTAGATCTATATTCGACTGTTTATAAATATCTTTCTTTACGTCAAATGTGCTATTAGTACATTCTTTGTTATATTCATCACCTAACAAGGTTAAGTTGCCCAACCTATTTAAATACTGTTCATGGATTTCTGGACTCATATGCCAGTCAGTGGGGCTCTGAGGCATTATATGTTCTATATGGATTTTATTATTATCTCTTTTAATATCCGTTTCAATATTATCAATGCTATTTAACTTTCTTAAAATATATCTGACTACTCCTTTTTTCTTTACTGTGAAAGTTTTAAAACTACTTTTAAATTCTTCATTGGTGATAATTAAGTGTTTTAGATAATCTTTAATTTGATCTATAGTGGTATATTCGTGCTGCGATATTTTATATGCCAAGCTCGCAAAATTAGTTTCATATTTATTTGAAACCCTCCCTGCGACCACGAAATTGCGCACTATCAGCTTTTCTATCATATGCAACATTTCTAACACTTCTTCTTCCTTAAAATTCTCGTTTATCATGGCGAGAAAGATAGGATAATAGGTCGTCGCCCCTAAAAGCTTTAGATCTTTTAACTTTTCGTTTAATAATTCATTTTCAAAGTAAATTTCTTCAGTTGGATTATCGAGAGCACTATAAGTCAAGGAAAGCTCTTCAAGATTTTCAACTAACTCTTGTGACTTTTTAGGAGAATCGATAATATTTCTTATGCTTTTATATAAATCTTTTTCTCTCACAAACTTGTGGTTTGAATTCCAATAATGTCGGATAAATCTAGTTGCATCGATTCTGCCTAAATTATCGAGCATCTTATACCAACTACTCTGTACATCTGGTAACTTATTACCGGATACTCGAAGGACGTTATTTTTAAGTAGATCAGAGGTCTCTAAATCTTTACCACGAGCATTCAATGTTTCAAATATTATAAAAGCTTCATTCAGTTCATCAGTTTCCACATACATCACTTTAAAGTTTCTGACGAGCGTAGTGAACAAGTTATTTAAAATATCATATCTTTTATCCACGTTATTAGTTTCTTCTGTATACTCATCAATTCTTTTAGAGAAATAATTGAATGCATCATAGATTCTTTTTTCAGATTTTGAAAGCTTTCTTTGATTGATTTCATCCACCCTATCAGTTTTCTGTATATAGTCTTTGAAAAACCTTCTATCACTCTCTCCAAGAACCAGTTTCAGTTCGTCTCTTCTGTCAGTGATACGACCAATGTACTGTGTTGTAATATCGTCCCCGTCTATTTTCGCGTCTTCGAATCCATTAGATTTATGAATATCATAGAATTTCTTGCGTAGGACAGACAAAAATATTGCGACTGTAGAAGTTCTCTGCTGACCATCGATAATATATTTCTTATTTTCTTCATCATTGTAATGAATAACGATTTGACCTAGAAAATGATCTCGCAGTTCCCCCTCGTAAAGTTGTGTCAAATCTATCCATAAATCTTCTAGTTCATTTTCCTCCCATGAATATTCCCTTTGATATTCAGGGATAAAGTATGTATCTTCTTGTAAATAAGAACTTAAAGTCCTAAAACTTGAATTAATAATACCCATAATTAATACCCTCTTCTCTATATTCCTCTTTAAACCCATTATCAACAAATTTTGCTATTTGATCAATACATGTAGTTTACAAATGTTATATATAAAATGTGAAGATAATAGAAATTAAGGCATATTGTTTAATATTTCAATACATATTTTACTCAATAGTAAAAAAACATATAACATTAACAGATTATCTTTTAAAGGAGAAGGGAATATAGAAACTTTTATAAAAAAGTATGAGGAGAAGAAAAGAAACGAGATAAAAAATAGAAAATCCTAATGCAAATTTCTAAAGATATAGACCTCTTGACGATGTAGAAGGCGGACATGGAGATCAAGCACCGCTTGATGTACTCAGTGCCCTACTCTGACAGATTAGGTGTAATATGAGGCAACTGATTATTTATCATACAGGGTTCTTGCTATGAGACGTATACTAACTAAAGATATCTTGGACTTTTCAGAAATAAACAATAATATGTGAAAAAATATTAGATAGACTTTCCTATCAATCTACCTTTAAAGTACTTCATTCTTCATACTTTCTATCGCTTTATCTACTACTGCCCCATAATCACGATGCCAATTCCTAAATACTGATTCTATTAATTTAAAGCTTTCTACCACACTTTCTTTGTTAGTATAATTTATATCTATCACTTCAATTAAATACTGATCTTTTACTTTCTTAAAAGGGAGCGGCTTATTGTTTTGAAAGTATTGTCGAGATTCTTTACTTTCAACATCAATAGTTAGTTTTAATTTATTTGGCAAGATAAAGCCTTGAGTAGATTCTTCATCAAGCCTTCCCACTTCGTAATGGATGTCGAACTCGTCCCACCTTGTATGATTCAACTGAAACCAAAACTGGTTTTGAGTACTCTTCCCAATTTTATGCTCCCATTCCTCATCATCAAATACAGTATTCAAGCATTCGATTAGATCATTTTTAAATGCATTTAAGTTCTTTTGTCCTTCTTCCACAATTTTTTGCAGTTCTTGTGTGTTCGTTCCAATAAAACGTGCCCATTCTTCATTCATACTGCTTTCTCCCCCTTTTAAGTACTCTTCCACATAATTTACAAAGTCTTCAAGAAGAAAGGCACTTCTCAAGTTATTCAGATAGTCGAAGTGTAGTTTCCTAAATGCTTCTGCCAGTTCTTCAAATGTTATATGTATAAAATCATCGTATGGAATTTCTCTGCTCCACTTCGGAGTTAGTAGTATCAGTACAGGTATTTTCTTCTCTTCGCTTTTTTCTGCGTTGCCGACTATACTTTGCCCATACTTTTTCAATTGATTTATATGTAATGCTGCGTAGATTTTACTTTCTATACCAATCAGAAGTTTATCTGTAGTAATGAGAAAGTCGATTCTTTGCGCCTGACCAAGAGCTTCTTCTCGAGAAACTTCCACCAGTTCATTCTCCGTTACAACGTAGTCTTCTTCGTACTCTTCTCCCTTTAGCTTCAGTTTGGAAAAGTATAAGCTTAACAAAGCATTCAATGGTGCTTCTGATCCGAACCTCTCTGGATCAATCAGGAAAGCCAACCAATTGCTGATATAGTTCTCTTTATGTTCAATTCCAAATATTCTTGCCGTCGTGTCTAGTTTTTTCTTTACAGTACTTTCAGGTATATTTGCCAACTTTAACGTCATTTCATCAAATTTAAAATTTACAATCGACATATTCAGTCCCTCCTATTAAATTACATTATACCTTAAACGATAAAGAAGATTCTGTTTAGCTCGGAATCTTCACCGTCTATCATCCACGATTTCGCAAGACAGCTCTTTCTACCTAACATTATTCTGTCAGGTTTCCCTTCTCTATTACACTTGAAGCCATACTCTACTCAATATGAAGACACAACAATCCCCCTTAAAATCCAGCTTTACTAACTACCGAATTATTAAGAGGGTATAATGATTAAACTTATTTAATTGTCATAAAGATGAATATGCGTTCCCTATCTCGCTCTGAAAATAGAGTTGAAGAAACTGTAGAGAGCATCGCCTGCAATAAATCCTGCGGCAGCTGTGTACATCGTATTCTGAGCTTCTTCTCCTTTGATCTTAAGGATGGTGACTCTGATTGCCAACCCTGCAATCACTGTCCAACCGGCGATTGGATTTACCAGCAGTAATCCAGTGGAGAATAGAATACCCATCTGTCTTTTTGGTCCACCGATCAGTTGGAGCAGCGCACCTGGAATGGCCCATAGTACAATGGCCCACGCCACGGAGCTGTCTGCACCTGCTTCTATCGTCGCTGCGAATACATAGTCGACAGGGGGTACAAGATCTTGGGCAAAATAACTGCCGTGGAATAATGCGACCATCACTATGGCGATACCAAATCCGATCAAGGAGACGAAGAACTGCATTCTTCGTCCTTCCAGTTCAAACTCAAGTGATTCCTTCGATCTGAGAATGAACCCTGCTTTGAAGTCATATCCCATATCTGCAAATGCGGGGCCTGTCGCTGCGGTATACCCTACAAGCATTGCCAGAGCTGGTATCGGGAACCCGAACAGGATACCTACTACCAAGGAAATCAAAGAGACGGCAAATGCCGGAAACCAGCCGGAGTGCATTGCAGCAATACCTACTATTATTTCAGTGATGATTGCAGCAAACGCAGCATAGACAATAAATAAGAGAACCATCGTTAAAGACATATCCGTGATTATACCTGAAATTACTGCAAGCAGTAATGCTCCGATTATGTAGGCAACATAGCCAAAACCAAGTGCCTTGCCGACTTCTCTTTCTGTTCTTGTAACGCTTCGGTCTGGCTCAACCGCTTCATTGACCTGCATTGCTGGATCATTTTCATCTCTTTTTCTTCCTTTATTTCCTTTAATCAATAAGTAAATGAACTGTCCAAAGGCGACGAGTCCGGCACCGACCATGATACCATGTGGAATATATTCGTCACTCATCGTGATTCCGAATAGAAATTCCGAGTATCCACTAAGTAATAGTCCTAAGCCAAACATGGTCAGGGCGATGATATTACCAATGAATGCAACACCAAATGCTGACATCGGTATTCCAGCCATGGCTCCCCCGATACCAGCTAAAATACCAAATCCGAGAATACCTGCTTTCTTTCCACCTTCATCCCCAGCTTTGATTGCTTCTGCGGTTGCGATACCAGGCGGCCACGCGCCAGAGGCAGGGAAGACTTGTGAACCGAATAGTCTATACATTATTGTACCATCAATAACTAAAGCAATCCCTGCTCCAATAAGCATCGGAGTGATCAGTTCCGGCATGCCCAATACAAACGGAACACCGATTGGTATGAACAAGGTGTTTCCTGCACCAAACGTTGCAGCGGAAATTGCAGTCTGTATCAGGTTCTGATTGTGCGTCGATCTGAACTTATACAGAAAGGCAAACGGTATTCTTCCAAGCACCATAGCAAATAATGCACCAATGATGGAGGTGTTTGCTGTTATACCTAATGTAGTAATCAACTGCATTCCGATTATTGCACCCATCACAGTGAGTATAATGATCAGAATGATGAATACAGGATCAAAAAATATATTCTTCTGTTTTGTCTCTTTCATCTTATTCACCCCTTAATATAAATGACAACATGTTGCCTTCTGCTTCGACTGGGTCGATTACTGGTATCCCAAGCTGGTCTTCAATCATCTCTCCAAAACCGATTGTTACGTAACCTGTACATGCAAATACTATTATTTCAGCTCCATCGTTTATCAACTCTTTAGCTGAAGACATGGACTTTTCTTTTGCTTCTTCCTTCAGCAAGTCAGCTGTGTTATTTACATCTTCAGGCTTCCTCCACGAAACCAGACTGTCACCCATGATTTCTATCATGGGAGCCGGCACTTCGTTGGCAATCGTCAGAACACCTATCTTATTTGAGATTGTCTTCGCCATATGAGCCGCACAGCTTCCAGCACCTACAACCGGAATGGAAACTGCTTGCCTGACCAACTCCAAACCTGGATCAGCTGCACAGCTTATCGCGATACCATCGACTGCATGCTTCTCTTCCATTTCTTTAGCCAGCTCTACGATTTTAGGAATGGCTTCATGCTCGCTTTCAACATCATAGATACCTTTCGGCTGATCAGTGATACACCGGTTTATGCAACCGAGATTATAGAGTTTCTCGATTTTATTACCGTGTGCATGCAGTATCTTCTGATCTTCAGTCGTAAACACTCTTATGATTCCTACTGGCAAAACATCCATCCCCTTTACTGATATATAGCATTCAGACTTCAATCAGATCTTTTTCAAGGTTCATCAAGTTTTTATGTCCATCTTCAGTGACTGCAATTGTGTCCTCTATCCTTATGCCGAACTTGTTGGGTATGTATACCCCAGGCTCAACCGAGAACACCATTCCAGGTTCCAAGATCATTTCATTATTCTGCATAATGTATGGTTCTTCATGTGGATTGATTCCCAATCCATGTCCAGTACGATGGTTGAAATACGCGCCATAACCATGGGAACGAATGATGCCCCTTGCTGCTTCGTCTATTTCGCCCGCTGTTATTCCAGGTTTTACAAGATTGACGGCATGCTGCTGGGCTTCTTTTACTATTTCATAAGCTTTTCTTGCTTCGTCCGATATGTTGCCTACAGCCACAGTTCTGCATATGTCTCCGACATAACCATCTATTAAGCAGCCAAAATCGATGACGACCAGTTCCCCCGTCTCTATCTTCTTTCCACCAGCTCTGCCGTGCGGGCTTGCACCTCTCGGTCCAGAAGCAACAATGGTTTCGAACGGCGTTCCTGCAGACCCTCTCTTTTTCATTTCGTATTCCAGTTGTGCAGCCACTTCGACCTCCGGAATGCCTGATCTGATATATGGAAGCGTTGCTTTAAAACTATCCTCCAATACATTCACAGCGTTCAGCAGCCCAGCAATTTCCTGATCCTCTTTTATTAACCTGAAAGCGTTGATCAGATGATCTGCATCCGTCAATTCACAGCCAAGCGATTGAAACACTCGATATTCCGTCACTCTGCAATTACTGTATTCCACACTTGCTCTAAAATCTTCTTGGGGCAGCACTGCCTTCAATTGCTGTAGCGCACCTTCGATGCCTTCCTCGTCCTTATAGCTGATCACATTGTTTTCAAATACCGCTTTGAACTTATCCTGTTCCACTTCTGGTACAAGTGAATGAATTTCTCCATTTCTGAGGATCGCTATGAATGTCACTCTTTCACTCTGTTTGATCTTCAGGCCAGTGAAGTAGAGCATGTTAGGTCCTGGAACTATGAAAGTGGCATCCACATCATTCTGGCGCATCAATTTCAATAGCTTGTTCATTGCTGTATCATTAATCTGTAACACCTCCTTAAAGAAACTCGGATAGGATTTTCACCATCAGCGTATTTGATAGTATCACCGGTATGGTCACTTGGGCTGAAACCGCCTCTTTCATTTCCTCCGTGTATCCCATGCAATCCATCAATATGAAGTCGGCATTGCTTTGTTCCAAACTTTTGGCTGACACAACTATTTCATCCAGATCCAAGTAGGGAGAGGCACTTGCTATTAATGGATCCAGACCATATTTCCCCCACTTATCTTCCATCATTGACTTCTGATTCTCGTGTGGTATTAGTAGGCCCATCTTGCGATGCTTGGCAATATTGCTGATTACGGGAGAGATGATCTGATCTGGCAGATACAAGTTCGAAGTTTTTAGCACGATATCAGGAAAAGTGCCCGTACATAACAGGAGTATATGCTTATATCCTCTGTTTTCAGCATTCTGGATGATTTTCTGCAAGTGATCTTCGACGATTTTTGCATTTAATTCAATAGAATGCTCATCATCCACCCTGGAAACAAGCACTTCATCCTGGTCACTATAGCTGGAAATTACCGACATCTCGTAGTCCGTTAGATCATCCAGTACGCCAACCTGTTCCACAGCAATGTCATCACTTAGATAGCGTTCCATTACTGGACTGATATCTTTTCTTGGCGACCTGCCGATTGTAATTGCAAGCAAATTGGTCATCGGTTCTGATCACCTTCTTCAAAGACATCTGCGATATATTTGAGTATTTCTTTATCCACCACTTGTTCTACAACTTCATAGTTCGATTCCAACCTCATTCCACTGCCGAGAATCAGATTATCTCTGGAAGTATATATGACTGTAATTTCCTGTTCAGTCCGCAATTGTGCGCTCGTAACCGGATTTCCACTATCACTCTCAAACGTCATCAGCAAGTCAGGGAAAGTGGCAAGCCTTTCGCCGGAATCTTTTTCACAAGTAATATATTCATTCCATATCGTGAGCTCGAATGATTCTTTTCCTGAATTGACTACGACCTTTCCCAGATCAAAGCCGTCCACTGTTTCAAACACCAATGACTCGACCTTGCCTCTGCACACTATCTTTCCTTTCAGAACTTCTACTACCTTATCTATCTTTTCCGTACCGCTATTACCAGACTGGTGGGCGATACCCACATCGTAGGCCTGCGATAGCGCATTGACCGCTCCATTGGATGCCAGATAATCTTTTGTTACAGGATTTCTTGCTACCGCAACAAATCCACCTGCTGAAATTGAAGCCTGTCTGACCAGCTTTGAAGCAGTACCCAGACTGCCTCGTATTGTCTGGCTCAACCGGAAGTCAGTATGCGGCCTTCCACCTACGGCTGTTTGGAAAGATTCATAATCCTCTAGCATGTTCAATTGCATTGACCCCATGACTCCGGTAGGGTGTGCCCGTCCATTACATGACACGTCGAGAACAGGAATACCTGTTACAGCCGATTGAAAGAAACCGTTAACTGTTGCAATGCCGCCATTTTCATTTGTGATCAATGCTTTGGGCTTATTGCCAGTCACCTTTTCAATCAGTTCGATGGCTTCAACATAATCAAGCGGTTGTACAAACTGATTCTTCGCGGCAGGTGCTCCTACAGCCGACACGGTAACGATCATATCGTCATCTTCCAGTTCATCCAGAGCAAGCAGGCTGGGCTGTCCGATCTCAAATGCCAGCTTGCCCATTTTCAAGCCTTCTTTGATGGCACCACCACCGCCACCTCCTAGAATGCTGCCTCCAACAACCAAGGCTTCCAACATTTCCGGTCTCAATTCATTAATGCTCATTCTACTCTCCCCTTTACAGTCTCATCGGTAAAAGATGGGGTACCTATTTTTCCCCCAGTGTCTGAAGGTGGGCCATTGAACCGTAAAGATTACGCAATTTTGCATATTCTTCTGCATCATGGAAGAAAGCCTTTTGCTTACCAAACTGTTTAGCTGCTTCAACAGAAAATCTCGCCGCTTCTTCCACATCATTCAACTGTGAGGCGCCGCTGCCACTCCCTGGTACTGCCACTCCTGAAGTGATAGCAAGGCCAACCACAGGCTTGTCAGTAGCAGTACATGGTTGTAGAATGCTGTTTATATGATATACATCATTACCATACGGGGTGATATCCTGCATGGTGATCGGCAGTACAGAGGCCGGCTTTCCTGTAACGTTCTGTAAAATATCGATCAGTGTCTCACTCACTCTGAGGATGTACCCTTCCTTGACAGTCGGTGAAATGCATATTCCTCTGAAGTTGGTGATCCGGTTGCCTTTCGTGGCATCGATGGTTATGATTGCATCCATTTCATCATCAATTTCATGCTCGTTCATTACCGTCATATCCACTGAGGAACCCATAAATGGTACAGGATCATGCGGTATGGTAGGTGCATTAGGATCGATATGGGTTGCAATAATGACATCACCTTCCAGGCTCTCTCCGTTATTTTTCATATCAACAATTTTCAGTGCAGAAGTTAATGCAGCTAATGCACCGTCGCCATCTGAAACGAACCCTGTCTGCTCAGGTCTCGCACCTATTCCCCCAAGCCTTCCGATAATACCCAGTGTTGGCGCTTCTCCTCCTGCTGCTTTTCCATTGATGCCAGGAATTTTGATTTTCAGAAAATCGGTACCCCCATCATCTTCTCTGATTTCAGTTACTGTAATCTCCTTATGTCCATAAGAATTGAATAGATGCTCAATCTGTTCACCATTTGCGTCAGGTCTGTCTAATTCTTTGAATATTTTCAGGATAAGTTCATGCAACATGTGAAGTCCTCCTTAATAAGATTTCAAGCAAAAGAATAAAAAACTAATTATTCAGAAATAAATGGGCGTCTAATGGTTCTTTGTAAGAACCATCTGTTCTTAATATGTTTCGATTATACAGCTACCTATTATTCATTGCAATAGTTTACTGAAAAATCAAAGTATTCTTATCAATCATAATAAAAAAACACAAACTACTAATAGTGTAGTTTGTGCTTGATACAAAAAATAATTAAAGGTAATTATCTTTATCAAAAATACTTATGATTTCTGTTATTTTCTCTGTCGATTCCATCAGCATGGCAAGAATCGTCTGCCTGTTATCTTCATTTATTCTATAGACTGGCCCAGCTATCGTCAGTGAAGCCAGGATCTTCCCTTCAGAGTTGAATAACGGGGTACTGATTCCGAATACATCATCGGAATATTCTCCTTCTGTATAAGCCCATCTGCGAGATTGTATTATCCTAAGGTCCTTGAGCAGGTCTTCTTTTTCAGTAGTGGACTTTTCGGTCATTTTTTTCAACCCTTGGGCTATGATCTCATTTTGCTGCTCTTCTGATAGAAATGCCATGATCGATTTGGCTGAGGCTCCCAAGTAAAGAGGGGTCCGTGTCCCTTTTGAAACGGCAAATCTGATATTGCTTGAGCTTTCCGCTATTTCAACAGTGACGCCCTCATATCCTTCTTTCCACGTCAGGAAAACTGATTCCCCAGTCCTTTCACTTAAAGCTTCCATTATCGGCAGTATTAAGTCCGACATTTTATCCTTGCTTCTATAGGCTGCAAGCAAGGGAGCAAGTCCAGGACCAAGCTCATATTTCTTTGAATCTGGATTTTGAGTCAAAACCTGCTTGTCTTCAAAGGTTCTTAATACCCTATAGATGATGGTATGGTTTACCCCCATCTCTTTTGACAGGTCCCTCAATCCCCATGAAGGATTCTCTTTCGTAAACATTGAAAGTACTTCAATTGCAAAACCTAAAGATTTTAACGTCATAGCATTACCTCTGTTTATATCCGAATTGATCCATGGCTTCCTCTTCAGTGTAAAAGCCGTTTTTAATATCCTTCTCAACCTTACCATATTCCCTGTCGGAAGGGTTGCCATATCCACCACCGGACGGTGTTACAAGTTCGACCACATCTCCTTTGTCCAGAGGGAGTCTTGTAGTCACACCTAAAGGACCTATGATATTTCCATTGGCCTTATGCACTTCAATATAGCTGGAAGCACCTTTTTCTCCGCCTTTCATTCCCCACGGTTTAAATTGATGTCTTCCGTAGGTTGCAGACAGATACTGGTTATCACTCAGGATCTCATATGATCTAACAACACCGCGTCCGCCTATATATTCTCCTGCACCACTGCTGTCTTTCCTGAAACCATAATTGCCGACAAGAACCCCATACTTTGCCTCAGCAACCTCTATTGGAACATTATACGTTTCACCATTACCCATACAGAATTGTCCACTTTGTCCATCCGCTTCATTTGCTGCGCCCCATCCACCGACAGACGGTTCAACTATCAGAAAGTCTTCCCCATTATCCGGATGAGTACCGGCTACTGTGACGGAACATACCGATAGGGAATGACCCGCAGGTAATTTCTCGGGTATTTCAGGTGCTAAAGCCTTCCAGATCAACTCTGCCCCACCCAATCTGGCTTCAAAGTTCATGGATACCGGTGCCGGTCGTTCAGCAGATAATATGGATTTTTCATCCGTTATGATCTTCAGTGGTCTGAACAATCCTTCAGTAATATTGAACTGTGGCTGAACAATTGCCAGGTACATCACCCTTACACTGGCCAAGAGCCCAAAATAGGAACAGTTCACTGGATGGGACACTTGAGGATGAGACCCTCTGAAATCACAGATGAACGCATCCTCTGTAATCGTCACCTTGACTTTTATTTTATAAGGTCCGCCTTTCTCGGGATCTCCTTCTATATAGTCTTCAGCTTCAAAAACACCTTTTGGCAAGGAAGCGATGACTTGTTGAGAGTATTCTGCTGAACTTGAAATCAAGTCAGCAATCACTTGTTCTATCGTTTCTTTTGAATGAAGGCCACATAATTCCTTGAACCTTTTCTCACCGGTTCTTAGAGCCGCTACTTGCGCCCACATATCTCCGATCGAGAACTGAGGCAGCCTGATATTGTCTGTGATGATTGTTTCGACGCTTTTATTCAAAACACCTGCATCAAACAGCTTTACACCAGATAGCTGCAATCCCTCTTGATAGATTTCATTGGAATCACTTGTCAATGAACCTGGATTCTTGCCCCCAACATCTGTCCAATGGCCTTTGTTGGCTGAAAAAGCTACCAGCTTATTTTCATGGAAAATAGGCATTACGAGTCCGACATCAGAAAGATGGGATCCTCCTCCAATGTACGGATCATTAATAATGATGATATCTCCTGCTTTCAGTTCTTCACCGAACTTATCAAGGACAGATTTTACCATTGGACTCAGCATACCAATAAATGATGTTACACCATTGCCCTGGCTTATCAGATTTCCTTTGGCGTCAGTCAGTCCACATGCGTAGTCCAAAACTTCATAAATGATGGGACTCATTGATGTGCGGGCCAATGCAATAAACATTTCTTCACCAATGGACATCAATGAATCCTTGATGATTTCCTTGACGTATGGATTTGTTCCAGCCATATCATCTCACCTCTATTGTTAGAATAATATTACCATATACATCGATCTCAGCTTGCTGATTCTCAAGAATCAATGTGGACGATGTTTTCTCTTCTATAACGGCTGGACCCTCGACCAGGTGTCCTTTGCGGAGCAGATTCCTATCATAGATTCTTGTTTTTACCCAGCCATGTTCCTTATAGTAGATATTTCTGTTTTCCTTTATGGTCTCTTCAAGTTCCAGACCATTGGCTTCCAATTCCTTGAGAGCCGGCTTTTCAATTTCACCAATAGTCGTCAGATGCATATTCACGATTTCTACTTCAGTGTTCTCAAGTCTGAAAGAGTATGTGAATTCATGCATCTCATGGAACTTGATCTTGGCTTCTTCTATGAAATCTTGATTCCATTCATCATTTCCAATAGGCATCTTCACCGTATGTTCTTGACCTTCATACCTTAAGTCGACAGACCTTTCGAACTTGATTGGGAATCTATCCAGATTATTTTTGGAAAAGTCCTCTAAAGAAGCCTTCTCCATATCAGTCCATTGCTTATTGATATCTTCAAAGTCGAGAGCACCGAATTTTTTCAGATAGGTCTGTATATTGTCTTTTCTTGCATCCGACATAAGCATCCCCCAGGCAGAAAAGACTGAGGCAGCATGCGGAATGACGACTTTCCTGATTTTCAAATTTCTAGCCAGCTCTGCAGCATGCATGGGGCCGCCTCCCCCGAATGCTATCATGGTGAAGTCCTGAGGATTGTATCCTTTCCGAACTGAAATCAATTTTAATGCATTGAGCATATTTGAATTCGCAATATCAATAATGCCCAAAGCGCCGTCTTCTGCGGAAGTTCCGAAAGGTTTCGCCACCTGCTTATCTATTGCTTCTCGAACTTGTGAAAAATCAACATCACTATCAAAATTCTTATCAGATAACCTGCCAATATATAGATTCGCGTCTGTTGTGGTTGCTTTTTCCCCACCTTGTCCGTAAGAGACCGGTCCAGGGGTGGATCCTGCAGATTGAGGACCGACTTTCAATGAACCCAGTTCATCAATCCAGGCGATGGACCCTCCACCATTACCAATTTCCACTATATCCACTACCGGTACCTTGATCGGATATCCTGCGTACTTATCATTCTTCTCAATGTAGTAGTCTGTAGAGACTTTCACGTTGCCTTCACTTATCAATGAGCATTTTGCTGTTGTTCCCCCTATATCAAAAGATATGATGTTGGATTCTCCTATTATTTCACCAAGTATAGCGGCACCGTATACCCCTGCAACTGGACCGGATTCCACTAGATTGAGCGGATACTTCTTAGAATCGGAAAAAGAAGTGATACCACCATTGGATTGCATGATATAACGATTATTATTGGAACTTTTACTGTTGAGCCTGCCATCAAGGCTATCGATGTAACTTTCCATTACCGGCTTTACATATGCATTCAAAACAGTTGTATTGGTTCGCTCGTACTCTCTCCATTCTTTAATCATTTCGTGGGAAGCAGTAACAGGCAGTTCCGGCCAGTTCTCGTTGATCAGTCTGGTGATTTCAATTTCATGCCCAGGATTCTTATAGGCGTGCAGGAGGCAGATGGCGATGGCCTCTACGCCCTCATCTCTAAAATATTCAATGGCATCAATGACATTCTGTTCATTGAGCGTCTGTAGCACTTCTCCTTTGTAGTTCATTCTCTCTTCTACTTCCAACCTCAAATACCTTTCGACAAATGGTTCAGGCTTTTTATATTTGAAATTGTATAGATCTGGTCTGTTGCCTCTTGCAATCTCAAGAACATCCCTAGTGCCCTTTGTTGTAATCAATCCTACTTTTGACCCCTTTCTTTCCGTCAAAGTATTAATCACCACTGTAGAACCATGTATGAACATTTCAATCGATTCGTAGTCCAGACCCGATTGCGCCATAACATTCATGACGCCTTCTTCGAAGTTTGGTGGCGTGGTATGTGCCTTATCAAAAACAAAATCACCATTATCATTCATATAAAGTAAATCAGTAAAAGTTCCGCCGATATCTGTTGTTACTTTCATACTATCCCTCCTGTTGGTTCTTAAAAAGAACCATTGGTTCATATAATATTAATAATAGTATTAATTCTGAAAATTATCAATAATTAAATAGAACTCATTAATATTTTTAGAGGAGGAGACCTCCAGATTCAGCTACTGCTTTTAATACATATCAACTCAGTTGAATTCATAACTGTCTCTTGGTTCTATAAACTCATTGGAGAGAAAAATTTTTATTGCATATCTTCGCATATTTATTTAATATATATACATATTGTTTCATATTTATAAACGGAGGTGCTTTTTTGGAATTTGAAGCTTACGGCATGCTGTCACTGCTGCCGGTCATCATCGCAATTCTGCTCGCATTCATTACTAAAAACGTCATCATATCTTTATTCCTTGGCGCCCTGGCAGGTGTATTCATCATCAATGGCCTGAACCCGATCGACTCGATCACGACATTCATCGGAGACTATGTATTCGTCCAGCTGACGGATAGCTATAATGCGGCTGTCATTGCGCTGCTCATCTTCATCGGCGGATTTGTATCTCTGATGGAGAAATCCGGAGGTGCTGTTGCATTTGCGAAAAGTGTATCGAAGTACATTACGACACGCACGAAGGCAACACTAGCCACCTGGTTTGGTGGCATCATCATATTCTTCTCCGATATCGGTACACCGCTCATCGTCGGACCGATATTTGAATCTACATATGACAAATTGAAGGTTTCACGAGAAAAACTGGCCTGGATCTTGGACTCCACAGCAACACCCGTTGCGGTACTGATCCCATTCATTGGCTGGGGGATCTACATCATGGGGCTGATCAATGAGGAGTTCGCAAGACTGGGACTCACTGAATCGGATTTCAGCGCCTATATGAATGCTTGGCCCTACTTCATCTATCCGATTCTTGCGGTACTGATTGTTCCTGCAGTTGTCCTACTCAAAAGAGACTTCGGACCGATGCGCACTGCTGAGAAAAGAACAACTGAGGGTGAGAGATACTGGCCGAATGCCGCACCATTGAGACAACCTGCTGCACCGGACCTGCAGGCTGAGAACAACAGCCGTCCAATACTGATCTGGCTGCCGCTCGCTGTACTGTTCGTCACGCTATTCGGCCTGCTGGTTCCTGAAGGATTCCCATTCGAGGCAGTTTCCGGTTCAACATTCAGGGTGGCACTGAGTACGGCCTATCTGTTCGCAAGCATCACCCTGATCATCCTGATGATCTCCTTTAAAGTACACACATTCAAGGCATCGTTTGAAATCTATACGACAGGCATGCAGCGCATGATCAATGTCATCGTTATCATCGTCCTGGCATGGGCGATCGGCATGGTGCTTGAAGAGATGGGCACTGCCAACTATATTGTCCAGATCATTGATGGCAACATTCCGCTCGTAGTCATTCCGATGCTGATTTTCATTGTCGGTTCTGTCATGGCATTTGCGAGTGGGACATCATGGGGCACGTTCGCAATCATGCTGCCGATCGCCATTCCGATTGCCGCCCAGCTCGATATCTCCATCTACATCTGCATTGGCGCGGTCATTTCAGCGGGTATATTCGGCGACCACTGTTCACCGATTTCCGATTCGACGATTCTTTCGTCCACAGGTGCAGGGAGTGATCATATCGACCATGTTAAAACCCAACTGCCGATGGCACTATTGAACGGCACTATCACAGTCATCGCACTGTTTGTCGGTACACTCACCGACAGTCCACTCATTGTAGTCGGTGCCATTGCACTGATGGTCATCAGCGTGTTCATCATGAGCAGGCTGCCGGACAGGAAAACAGCATCAGAGCAGTAATACAAAAGAATATCTCCCTGATTGAAAGACTTCTTTGCCATCATGCGTTGTTTCAAGGGATGCTTTATTCTATAGTGGATATATGGTTTAAAATGAAGGATATGATAGGAAGGGAGATACATATGGATATACAAACGTTTGTAGACCGCTATTATGTAGAACGCAAAAACACGAATTCAACGAAATGGGATCTGCTCGAGGAACGTTTCGGCGATGCGGATCTGCTGCCGATTTGGGTGGCGGATATGGAATTCAAGGCACCGGATGGTGTCATAGAGGCACTGACGGAACGTGTACAGCATGGGGCCTACGGCTATTCGTTCATTCCGGATGCCTACTACGATACCTACTCCAACTGGATGGAATCACGCTTCGGCTATAAGGTGGAGAAGGAATGGTGCCGTCCGGCGACGGGTGTTGTATCCGCACTCTACTGGTTCATGAACTGTTATACGGAAGAAGGGGATGCGGTGATCATCACACCACCGGTCTATTACCCATTCTTCAATGTCATCAAGGATCTTGACCGCAAGCTTGTGACTGCGGATATGACGGATAATGATGGCCGCTTCGAACTCGACTTCGAGCTGTTCGAGCAGCGTATTGAGGAAAATGACGTAAAGCTCTTCATTTTATGTTCACCGCATAATCCGGCAGGTCGCGTGTGGACGGAAACGGAACTTGAACGCATGCTTGCCATTTGTGAGAAGCATGATGTCCTCGTCATTGCCGACGAGATCCATCAGGACTTTACTTACGGCGATCACACCCATACGCCGGCACCCCTTGTTGCCGGTGGCAAGTACGCCGACCGCATTCTGCTCGTCAATGCTGCCTCCAAGTCATTCAACCTGCCGGGACTGCTCCATGCCAACATCGTCATCCAGAACGCCGAGCTACGTGGACAGTTCGACAACTATGCGGGTCAGCATATCAAGAGTGAGAAGAACATCCTCGGCCACATTGCAACGCAAGCTGCCTATGAGACCGGAGAAGAATGGCTTGATGCTCTGAAATCCGTTATCCTATCGAACTTCGACTATCTGAAGACGCAACTCGCGGAACATATCCCGGAAGCGAAAGTATGCACGTTCGAAGGCACCTACTTACCGATGGTCGATCTACGTGGTTTCCTCGCCCCTGAAGATGTGAAGGATTTCATTCAGGAAAAATGCAAGCTCGCTGTCGACTACGGAGACTGGTTCGGCGATGCCTATCAGGGCTATGTGCGTCTGAATCTTGCGACACATCCGAAGTTCATTGAAGAAGCTGTCGATCGTATCGTTACCGAATATAAAAAACTGAAGTAAATAAAATGCCCTAGATTCCGTTGCGGATCCAGGGCATTTTTTGTATGATCTCTTTCGATCAATAGGCATTTTGACCGGCTCCTCCGTTTATGCAACAATGAATACAAATGAACCGGAGCGGAGGGGATCGGTATGGCAAAAGAAAAACTGGAGAATAAAGGTGTTGTTGTGGTGATCATCGCCGCAGCTTTTCTTTTGACCTTCAACCAATTCCTTTTAATCACAGCATTTCCAACAATCATGGCGGAATTCGATATTAATGCCACTCAGGTGCAGTGGCTGACCAATGCCTTCATCCTCGTTGCATTAATCTTCATTCCGATGTCGGGGTACCTTTCTACGACCTATTCCGCCCGGACACTCATCATCTTCTCACTCACCTGTCTATTGGTCGGTACGGCAATCGGCGGCTGGTCACCGAACTTCGGTGTACTGCTGCTATCACGTATGATCCAGGCGGTGGGGGCTGGCATCATCCTGCCGCTGATCCAGACGATACTGCTGATCGTCTTTCCCTATCACCGGCGGGGATTTGCGATGGGACTGCTTGGTGCCGTAACGAACATTGCCCCTGCTTCCGCGCCATCCATTTCAGGTATCATCATCGACTATCTTGACTGGCGGGCGCTACATTGGGTAATTCTTCCATTCATCCTGATCACATTCGTACTCGCACTCTTCTTCATGAAGAATGTACTCGAGCAGAACCGGTCGACACTCGACATCCGTTCCGTCATCCTATCGGCATCCGGGTTTGCGCTATTCATTCTCGGTCTTAGCAACATCAGCACCTATGGATTCCTGAATGTCTTCACTATACTTCCAATGGTCATTGGTCTCGTCGGTATACTGTTCTTCATCAGCCGACAGTTCAAAATACCAGTGCCCATAATGAACCTTAATCTCTTCAGGAACAGGACATTCAGCCTGGCCATCATTTTGATATTCATCAACATGATGCTTCTGCTGTCTACCGAAACAATTCTGCCGATGTTTGCACAGAATGCGCTTGGCACCAGTGCGTTCCTGTCCGGGTTCCTGCTCGTCCCAGGCACCATCATCCTATCTGTCATCACTTTCATTTCAGGTAACCTCTACGACAGATACGGAGGCAAACGGATCGCCACAATCGGATTCGCCTGTACGACCGCTTCCCTCATCCTGCTCAACACTGTCGGCATCGATGATTCACCCTACTGGGTCATGGTCCACTTCTGTCTGTTCATGACCGGATTCGGACTGACACTCATGCCACTCGTCACTGTCAGCATGTCGGAACTCGGGAAGGCCGATATCCCCCATGGTTCGGCAATTGTCAATACCGTACGCCAGTTCGCCATGGCCTTCGGCATCATCATACTGACATCCATCATCAGCATCACCGTTGCGGTCATGGATGCCCCTTATGCAGAAAGCAATTATGCCGGTACTTCGTATGCCCTGGTGGTGATGGCAGTGCTTGGCGCCATTGGACTCATTCTGACGCTGAGATTGAAGGAGAAAAGGGACTGACCACATAAAGATGCCCTTCAGATTAATTCTGAAGGGCATCTTTTATTTTTCTTCCAGCATATTGATATATTTCTCAAGGCGATCCGCCGCTTCTGTCAGCTCTTCCATGCTGCAGGCGAATGACAGTCGGATATGCCCTTCCCCATATCCCGAAAATGAACGCCCAGGGACGACCGCGAGCTGGACACTTTCCAATAGATCAGTCGCGAACTTGAAGGAATCGTCTTCATATTTCCTGATGGACGGGAAGATATAGAAGGCACCGGTCGGTCTGGATACTTCGAGCCCCATATCGATCAGCCGCCTGTAGATGTAGTCGCGTCGCTCGATATACGATGCATTCATCTCCTCGGGCACATGCCTCTGGTTCTTCAGTGCTTCAATGGCGGCGTACTGGCTCGGGATGGCCGCACAGATTGTGTTGTAGAGATGGACCGCAGTGATGTCTTCCATGATTGTCTTATCACCTACAACGTAGCCGATACGCCAACCGGTCATGGCATGGGACTTGCTGAGTCCGTTGACGACGAGCACCTTCTCTTTGATGTCGGTGTAGCTCGACAGACTGATATGTTCCCCTTCCAATGTATTCTCCGCATATATTTCATCAGTGATGATGAATATGTCATGCTGCCTGAACACTTCGACCAGCGCGTCCATCTGTGGCTTCGTATACGTCACCCCTGTCGGGTTGGTCGGATAGTTGAGGATGATAGCCTTCGTCCGATCAGTGATATTGGATTCGATCAGTTCCGGTGTTGCAATAAAATCCGTTTCCGTCATATCGACAAACTTTGTTACGCCACCCGAGAGTTCGACAATAGGTTCATATCCAAGGTAGGTTGGTGCCGGAATAAGCACTTCATCGCCAGGATCGAGGATGGCACGCAGGATGGCGTCGATGCCCTCACTGCCCCCCACTGTCACCAGCACTTCCCCATTCGGATCATACTCCGCTTCATATTTTTCCCTGTAGTACTGGCTGATGGTCTCTCTCAGTTCGAAGAGGCCTGTGTTATGGGAGTATTTCATGGATTTCGTATTGATCGCCTCAATGGCTGCATTCTTGATGGGCTGTGGTGTTTCAAAGTCCGGCTGACCCAGTGTCAGATCCACCGCATCCGGAAACTCATCCACCCGGTTCGCAAACTGCCGTGTGCCGGGCACTTCGATATCTTTCATACGCCTATTCGCCTGTGGCATCGTATCCCTCTTTCACTATGATTTCATGTCGATTATAACAGATATTCCATCTTTAACTTTAATACGCCTATTTTATTACAGATGATGTGCGATAGTTTAATAACTTTTTCGGTATGTGTTTTCTTCTTGCGGCGACAAATGAGACAAAAGTTTGACCCACCATGTTGCCATCCATGTTTCTAGACGGTTCATGTTTTCTGGGCAATCCATTGGAGCCCTGATTTAATCCCCGTTGCGACGGGATACTCGAACAGGCCCCTAGGCATCTAATGACTATCTATTAATGGTGATATTGATAATTGAGTGTGCATAGAAAAACCCGAACAATGGACGTTTTTCTTGATTATCCATTGTTCCGGTTGTGTTTCATATGACTCCAGAAGTCTTTAACTTAGAGTTCTGTTATTTTTTGCGGTTTAGATACCAGCTTCCCAGTGTGAGGTAAGCTGCGAATGTTGTCCATAGTGTATATGGCAACAGAATGAAGCCCGACAGTCTGCTCACTTTGAAGAATTTGGATACTACAGCGTACATCGTAACCCAGATCATTACACTGTTCACCAATGCGAGTTGACGTTTTCTGAGCCGGAAAAACAGGAAGGACCAAGTGTAGTTGATGATAAGGTGAACCCTGAACAGTCTACTTGCCTTACGATTGCCTTTTTTGTTGACGATGGCATGGGCCAGTCCCATCGTCAGATATAGAAAGGTCCACATGGGAGCAAAAATTTTACGCGGTGGGGCAAAGGGCGGCTGTCTAAGCTTCTTATATTGTCTCGGTGCGGATCTAGTAGATAATTTCCCTACTGTTTTACCTAATATGAGCGGGGTGACAAGATGAAATATAAACTCGATGACTGGTTTCATAGAATATCCTCATTTCCGAATTTGGTAACAAGTATATACTATATTCAGTTTAAAGACATAACGATAGTGATGTCGAAGATGCGGGTAATATTGAAGAACTTCTGGATACACAAAGTAGTTTGCCTAAATCAATAATAGAAGAAGAAAACGTGAACAAAACACCGCCGTTGAAGGAATACAGGCAGACTAGCAACCCTGGCATCTAGTCATTTATGTATACTGAGCATTCTGTTGCCGGGTCTGTGGTAAGTACTCTGCCATTTGATGGTAGGAAAAATAGGAGCGGTGTTTCGATTTTGTGGCAGTAATCATTGTGCAAATATTTGAAGCAAGCGTTTGCAAGGAGAAAATAGAAGCAGACATTCATGAAATACATAAATGTCTGCTTCATTAATATTGTCGAGCCACTTAAGTCTATCAATAATAGATTATTCAGCGTCTTCTTCTGTTCATTCACCTGCTGCAGTAACTCTATAGATCGAACCGCCATCAGTGGCTGCAATAAGCTCGCCATCCTCAGTTACAAGGATATCACGGAAACGTTCGCCTTCTTCAGTCAATAGACGTTCTTCTCCAACGATGGTGTCGTCTTCAATAACGACACGTACAATATAGTTCGGCGCTAGACCACCGATGAACAAGTTGTTCTCCCATTCAGGGATTGCGTCGTTGTCATAGAATGACATGCCACTTGGTGCACTTGTCGGATCCCAATAATATCTTGGTTCAACAAAGCCTTGCGCCTCGTGCTCTGAAATACCCTCATTGATCAATTCACCAGTGTATTCGATACCATAGGAGACGATTGGCCATCCATAGTTATTGCCTGGTTCAATGATATTCAGTTCATCCCCAGCCTGTGGACCGAATTCAACAATCCATAAGTCTCCTGTTTCAGGGTGGAAGTCCACACCTTGAATATTACGGTGACCGTAGCTGTAGATGCCATCCAGTGCGTCTTCATCTTCGACGAACGGATTCGAATCCACTGGTTCTCCATCTGGTGTAATGTGGATGACTTTACCCAAGTAGGCATCCAAGTCTTGTGCACGTTCGCGGATCGGGTCATCTGAACGCTCACCGGTTGTTAGGAACAGGTTGCCATCATCATCAAAAATAATACGTCCACCATAGTGCAAGGTGCCATCATATGCTGGTGTTGCCTGGAAGATCACTTCAAAATCTTCAAGTGAGGTTTCATCTTCTGACAACATACCTTTACCGACAGCAGTTACAGTACCCCCTTCGATATCTTGAGCAAATGTCATAAACACTAATCTTGATTCGTCAAAATCAGGTGCAATGGTGACATCAAGCAAACCACCCTGATCTTCGCTGTTCACTTCTGGTGTCCCTTCGATTGGATCCGAAACAGAGCCATCTTCAAGGTTTACGATAAGAAGTTCTGCTGAATCCCTTTGTGTAACAAGCAGGCGGTTTGTATCAAACTCCTGCATACCCCAAGGCACGCCAAGACCTTCAGCAACAACTTCCACCTCAAGTTCTGCTTCAGTCTCTACTTCAGGTGCTCTTGTCTGTTCCGGGAATGCGGGTTCAAACTCAGTAACTTTTGGTTCAGTTTCTGCTGATTCAGATCCAGTATCTGTACTTTCATCACTTTCTTCTGTTGCTTCTTCGGATTCTTCACTCTCTTCTGTTGTTTCCTCCGGTTCTTCAGTGGATTCTTCAGTAGATTCCTCAGTTTCTTCTGTTGCAGTATCTGATTCTTCAGTTGATTCTTCTTCTGAAGTACCACCATTGCCACATGCTGCCAAAGCCAACACAAAGATCAGCATCAGCAGGAACGTTAATCTTGACCACGAAACTTTCCCCATCGTTTTTCCTCCCCTTTATATAATATTGAACTGAATATTTTAAAATCCAGTCCTTAATACCCAGCATCAAAAATGGTTAAGACTTTCATATCATGACTGAAAGTATGAACTCCTTTGTATATAATTTTATCACAATTGTCTGAAAATTTTAATGATAAATTTACTATATTCACTATAAATGGAATTATACCATTTACTGATTTAGGTGATGACTTGCACTACAATTTAAAAAAACAGCTTATTTTTCACCGAGACCGCTGGGTTTTGAAGTTGAATGAGCAAAGCAACAATGGAAATATAAAAAATTTATCAGAAGAAGCCTTTGTAAGTTAGATTTCTTGGTTGGATAGCCCCCTAAATATATGACTTATTTTTTGACGTTAAAATGTATAGACATGAACCAATTTTTCCTTTATTATTAATTCATTCATAAAGATACGTAAAGAGGTTTATTTATGCATTTTTCTACTCAGACCAAAGTAAAGACATGGACAATTTCAATCATTGCCCTGCTTCTGTTCATCGTCCCGGTCTACTTCAACGGTCAATGGACCATCATCCTCGGTATATTTGCCGACTACATATTGGGCAACTACGACACTTTGATTCCAGCAATACTTGCTGTCATCATGGGAATATTTCTGATTGTCACCCTCTACGGTACACTGATCAACCGCAATGCCTTCGGTAGCTCTCAAAAACTGAAGGACATATTTGTCCTCGACTGGCTCTGGTTCACACTGCGTGTCCTTGGCACTCTATTTGCCGGCATGGTTGTGCTTGGACTGGGACCTGAAGCAATCACAAGTGATGCGACTGGCGGCACGATGATGTACAGCCTCGTCCCCATCCTTGCAACGTGGCTATTGCTTGCAGCCTTCCTGATGCCGCTGCTCATGAACTTCGGGCTGATGGAATTCATCGGTACGTTCCTCGAGCCGGTCATCCGCCCGCTGTATAAAGTTCCCGGCCGCTCCTCCATCGATGCACTCGCTTCATGGATGGGCAGCAGTCCGGTCGGTGTCATGATTACTACCCAGCAGTATGAAAAAGGATTCTATACAAAACGTGAAGCGATGAATATCGCAACCAACTTCTCGGTCCTCTCCATCCCTTTCAGCCTGGTCATTGCCTCTTTCATCGGTATCGAGGAATATTTCCTCCAGTTCTATATGACGATGGCCGTCGCCTGCATACTGACGGCCCTTGTCATGGTACGCATCCCTCCGTTATCCAGGAAGGAAGATACGTACTACGAAGTGACGGGCAAGCAGATCGATGACAGGAATGTTGAAAGTACAATGCTCAAAACCGCAACGACACGTGCCTACAGAAGAGCGGACGAAAGTGATGGTCCGAAAGGCATCATCAAGGACGGCACATTGAACGTCGTCGATATATATGGCGGTCTGATCCCTGTCGTCATCGCCATCGGTACGCTGGCCTTGATTTTCGCAGAGTATACACCCGTATTCACCTACTTGAGCTACCCGGTCCAGTTGATTCTCGAGCTCATCAATGTACCTGAAGCGTCTGCTGCAGCACCTGCGTTCATCATCGGTGTCACCGACATGTTCCTGCCATCGGTCATCGGTTCCGGTCTCGACAGCATGTTCACCAAGTTCCTGATCGCCACCATGTCCCTCGTGCAGATCATCTACTTCTCAGAAGTCGGCGCACTGCTCCTCAAATCGAAGATCCCCGTATCCGTATGGGAACTGCTTGCCATATTCTTACTGAGGACAATTATCTCATTCCCGATCATCTATGTACTGGCACTGCTGTTTGTTGGATACTGATTAATACCCAGGCTGAGCCTGGGTGTTTTTCTTTTGGTACAGTTGATGGCATCTTGACCGATTTCTTGGTTATAATGTCCTTGAGGTGATGTATATGAGTTTTTATCAGGAAAATGTAAATGAGATGACGACACTGCAGCTTGTTTCTCAGATTATCGGTAAAATCAAACTTGAATATGCACATCAGCAGCCCCAGTGGGCACACGTCGTTCTGGACATCACACCGCGTGGATTTACGACTGGACTATTGAAGCAGGATGAGGAGATTTTCGGCATCGAAGCAGATCTCGTCCACAACCGCATCATCATCGAGACCGTCACGGATGACAGGACCATTGATCTTGCCGACGGCAAGACCATAAGTTCATACTATGAGGACATCATGACAGCAACGCGCGAACTTGGCCTGGATATTTCCATCTATTCGACGCCACAGGAAATGAAGACGACAACACCTTTCGAAAATGACGAAACGCATCATCACTACAATCCGGAGGTTTCCCGGGAAATACTGAAGTGGTTCCAGTATGCCAGCGATGCGGAATCAATGTTCCTTGCACCTCTCAGAATACGCAAAGCGATGCCTGGACTGTTCTGGGGGACTTTCGATGTCTCCTGCATTGCAATTTACGACCAGTTCGAACCTTTCGCAGACGATTCGAAAATCATTGAACGTGCTGCGTTCGATGAACACATGATCGAGTTCGGCTTCTGGCTCGGTGATGACAAATACAAGCATCCGACATTCTTTGTCCTGCCCTATCCTTTTGTGTCCGATACGGTACTTGAAGTCGATGACAGTTTCCCTGAAGACAGCTACTTTGAAGCGGACATGGCCGAGTATCTGTACGAAATGAAAAATGGGCGACATGAAGAAGAGAAGGAAAAGATCGTCCAGTTCTTCAAGGCGTCCTTCATCAAGTCACGACAGTATCTCGACTGGGACAACCAGCAGCACTGCTTCAATTCTTTGAAGATGAATAGGAATAAAAGATAGGAGATATTTCCCGGTGAGCATCATCCTCTCCGGGGGTGTCGAATTTCCATATACGAAAAAGAAGCCGAGGACATGCCCTCGGCTTCTTGCTTTATCATTGGTTGCTCAATTTCTTTGCAGATGCGAACAGTGTCTCCACTGCCGGCAGCATGCTGGATTCATTGATGTCGAATTTCTCGTTGTGGTGTCCAGCGGCAAGATCGGTACCGAATACACAGTATGTCGCTTGGCCCCCCTGCTTCTGGACCGCATTGATCAGGAAAGTCGCATCTTCCGATCCTGCAGCTGCATCGCTTCTGAGTTCACTCGTCAGACCTGTCTCTTCAGCAATGCCTTTCAGGACTTCAGCGACTTCCATGGAACAGCTGACACTTTCCGCTTCGCCTACCAGTTCGATGTCGTATGTGGCACCATACATTTTCGCAGCACCTTCGATCACTGCTTCTGCCTGGGCTCTCACGTAATCGTTGATATCGGAGGTTTCGCCGCGTGTTTCAATCTTCATTGTGGCATGGTCCGCAATGACGTTTCTGCCGCTGCCTGCATGCAGTTCACCGACGTTGATGCGCGTCGCCCCACCTGAGTGGCGCGGGATGGCGTTGATGTTGATGACGGCATTCACTGCAGCGAGCATGGCATTCTTACCTTCTTCCGGTCTACCTCCTGCATGGGAGGATACCCCTTTGAAAGTGACATCCATCTTGGATGTCGCAAGGAAGCCATTGTTTGCAGCGACAAAATGATTCTGAGGGACACCAGTTCCGATGTGGGATGCAATCAGATAGTCGATACCTTCGACTGCACCGGCCTCCACCATGGAGCGGGCACCACGCGTGCCTTCTTCGGCCGGCTGGAAGAGAATCTTTATCTTGCCCTGAAGCTGATCTTTATTTTCCATCAGCTTTGTTGCCAGTCCAAGACCGATGGTCGTATGCACATCATGTCCACATGCATGCATGTTCTCTGTCGTCGATCTGAAACCTTTTTCGACGGGTACATGATCGTCACCGGTCGCTTCAAAGATCGGCAGTGCATCCATGTCGACACGGTATGCCACTGTCGGACCGGGCTTGCCGGTATCGAGTGTTGCAACGATGCCGGTGTAGCCTTCAGAGACGAAGCCGAGATATTTTTCCACAGCCCCATTCTCTTTCGCCCACTGCAGATGCTTTTTCGTCTCTGCTTCATCGGGCTTACCCATGCAGTAGTCGGGATTCATAACCGCTTTACCGATCTCGATGTCGAAACCGAGGTTCTCAAGTACATCTGCAACAATGGTTGATGTTCGCATCTCCAGAAATCCAAGTTCTGGATACTGGTGGAAATCCCTACGCCATTCTATCAGTTGTTCTTCAAGCTGAGTCATTATTTTCTCTCCTTAAAGATGATTTTTTATACTCTGTCTTCCAGGAACGTGTACACACCTGGACCATACGGTAGGCCTGCATAGTAGAACACCAGGATCAGGAGGATCCATGCCACGAGGAATGCGATCGAATACGGCAGCATCAATGAAATGTATGTACCGATGCTCGCGTTCTTATCATAGCGTTTCATAAATGCCAGGATGATGACCATATATGGGAACAGTGGTGTCACGATATTGAATGATGAATCTGCAATACGGTAGGCGACCTGTGTAAAGGCCGGGTCGTAGCCGAGCTGCATGAACATCGGTACGAATATCGGTGCCTCGATCGCCCATTTGGCTGAACCTGAAGTAATCAGGAAGTTCATTGCGCCCGTAAAGAGGATATAACCGATGATGAGCGGCATGCCTGTAAAGTTGACACTTTGCAGGAATTCAGCGCCGTTGACGGCAATCCAGGTTCCCAGGTTGGACCAGTTGAAGTAGGCGATGAACTGCGCAATGGCGAATACCAGTACAATGTAACCGGCCATATCTTTGATTGCTTCAGTCATGTTGTCTGTCACATCTTTACCAGAACGAATCTTGCCGGTAACAATACCAAACGCCAGACCGATGATGATGAAGAAGATCAGGATGATCGGTACGATGCCATCGATGAATGGGGATGGGATGATTCTCCCCTCTTCACTTCTGAGTGGACTATCTGGCAGCATGATTACAGTAACGATGACGGCCCAGTAGAGCAGACCTGCGATGACAGCTGTAAAGAACCCTTTTTTAGCGTTTGGCAGTTCTTCTGTCTTCTCTTCTTCAACAGCGTCTCCTTTGTACTTACCGAGTCTCGGCTCGACGAACTTTGAAGTCAAGAGACCACCGACAATGGTCAGCAGGAATACAGAAACAATGTTGAAATACCAGTTGTCGACGGGTGTAACAACGAGACTGTCATTGACGACCGCAACGGCTTCTGTCGTAATACCAGAGAGCAAGGCGTCGGTACCAGCGATGAACAGGTTGGCGGTAAATCCAGCACCAGCCCCTGCGAAACCAGCCGCGAGACCGGCAAGCGGGTGTCTGCCAACCTTGTAGAATACAAGTGCACCGAGCGGCGGGATGATGACTGTTGCCGCATCCGATGCCAGGTTGCCCATGATACCGACGAATACGACTGTATATGTCAGCAGGAATGGGGGAGACTTCAATATTGTCTTACGGATGGCGTAGTCGAGCAGTCCGACCTTCTCCGCCAGACCGATACCAAGCATCATGGCCAGGACAAGGCCGAGCGGCGCAAAGCCGGTGAAGTTTTCAAGCATGGATGTCAGAATGAACTGCAGTCCTTCACCGGACATAAGATTTCTGATGCCAAGCTCTTCCCCTGTACCGGGGTGTATAACTGACGCACCGGCAACACTGAACAGGAAGGATAGGAAAATCATCAGGAAACACAATGCAACGAATAGTACGAACGGATCCGGCAGCTTGTTGCCGACGCGTTCAACAACATCCAGGAATCTGGCAAATATGCCTTTCTTTTTTGTCATGGGACACCTCACTATTATCGTTTTTTTATTTTATTATCTATCGCTCAGTTTTGAAGGGGTCACATCATCCGGAATCGGATTCATGTAATCATGCTTCTCCCTGAAGCTATCGAATTCTGCCCTGACTTGGGCCAGATCTTCTTTTGATTCGAACAGTCGGACACCGGCAATCGCCATACCCTCTGCTGCCCGCAGCATGCCACGATTGGCAAAATCACTCAAGCCCTGTGACGTCATCTGCCAGGAATGCAGTATTGTGCCGAGTGCTGAAGTGGCTGCAGAGAGCTGTGCTGTCGGAACGACCCAGCTGACATCTCCGACGTCCGTAGACCCGGGTAGTATGCCTTCCCGTCCAATATACGGCGAGATGGTATCTGCCAAGTATTTACCGGCGTATTCCGATCCATCACCGGTGTAACCGAAGCCGCTGATCGGTTCCAGATAATTCTGCTGAACCGATTCGGGCAATGTGTCCCACAGCTTTTCAGCGAATGCTTTCTCTTCTTCTTTCGGTTCTCCCCCACCTGCTGCTTCGAGGCCTTCGTAGAGAAGCTTTTCAAGATGGCGGTTCGGTATGTAGTTTGAACAGCCTTTATCAAAATCAATCGTCATCTCGGTTTCCGTCATCATCGCCGCACCTTCGGCAATCTTGACGACCCGCTGATAGATCTCCTCCACCTGGTCCACACGGGGTGCGCGGATGAGGTAGAGTACTTCCGCCTGGGCCTGAACGACATTCGGAGAGATGCCACCTGTGTTGGTCACTGCATAATGCATGCGTGCGTCCGGTATGACATGCTCACGCAAATAGTTGACACCGACGTTCATGAGCTCGACTGCATCGAGTGCACTTCTGCCGAGGTGCGGTGTATGTGCCGCATGGGAAGAACGGCCGTGGAACTTGAAATAGACCTGGTAGTTTGCCAGTGTCGAAAAATCCATAATGGCATTTGTTGATGAAGGATGCCATGTCAGTGCCGCATCGACCTTATCAAATACGCCGTTCCGTACCATGAAGGTCTTGCCTGAACCGCCCTCTTCTCCCGGACAGCCGAAGAATGTCACCTTGCCAGGCAGATTGTGGTGTTCAAGGTATGCCTTTGTCGCACAGGCAGCAGCGAAAGCACCAGTGCCGAGCAGATTATGCCCACAGCCATGACCGATATCCGTCTCAAGCGGCTGATAAGTCGTTTCTCCCGGCTGCTGACTCAAACCTGACAATGCGTCAAACTCACCGAGAAAGCCGATTTCAGGCTCCTCTGTGCCATAAGTTGCTGTAAATGCCGTATCGATACCAGCGACGTTTCGTTCAACCTTGAATCCCTGCTTCTCACATTCCTCCGCCAGATACTTTGCGGATTCATATTCTTCGAAGCGTGTTTCGGGATGATTGAATATGTATGCACTAACCGATTCGAAATAAGATTTGTTTTCCTTCAAGTATCCGTTTACAAATTCGTTCATCAGTCCATATCCCCTTTCATATGTAATAAAACGATGCAACCGACCTCTTTATAAGCTTGGTAATGTTCGTGTTTTGTGATCTTAAAAGTATGAACACATAAATATGTTACAATTATTTTTCAGATATGTCTACCTCTTTAGAATATTATCATTAATCGTTCGCTTTATTCAATTAATGTAATTTTTATACATTATCTGTATATTATATTCCTCATAATAAATATAAAAATCGGACTTGTATATCCCATCTGATTCGTATAAAATATGGGAGTATGACTCGGGGCCATAGCTCAGCTGGGAGAGCGTTGCACTGGCAGTGCAGAGGTCAGGGGTTCGATCCCCCTTGGTTCCATATCAAAAGCCACACCTTCAAGTTGAAGGTGTGGCTTTTTTCTGTCATCCTTTCATCACCGCAAAATAGTTCTCTTCCTCATCAGAAAAATTGAATGTCCTCATGGATCCGTACACTTCGATCTTTCCGACGTTGACGTCCTTGTCAGCCAACTCCTGATGCAGCTGATCCAGGTCGTCTGTAAAAAACATGAGGGACGGTGTACCAAAGTTGAGTTCCGGTGAAAACTTCTCCACCGTCTTCCTGTCAAAAAGAATGATGCTTGTCTCCGTACCTTCCTTCGGTTTCAGTTCAACCCAGCGCATTTCATCCCCTGCTTCCGACGCGTTGATCACTTTGAATCCGAGCTTCTCCGTCCAGAATTTCTTCGATGCATCCTGGTCGTCTACATACAGCATGACTTCCGCGAGTTTGGTGAACATTTTCCTCTCCCCTTTGTAGAATGACGTTTCCAACTCTCAAGCAGACGGTAATTCGCAGCATCTATACGGTTATATTTTACCATAAATACTGCTCTGATTTTCATCACTTCCAACTATTTCGATTTGATACCAGCACCGCATAGGGGGATGACGATACGCTCATCCGCAGCTCGATTATATTTAAGGTAGCCTGCGTAATTTACAGCTGCAGTCACTTCCACATAGAATCCTTTATCACTGAGCATGTTGCGGGCGCTAGCAATCTCGTCTTCTTCAATTTCAATGAATGTGCCGCCCGTCTCACGTACCGCCTCGAGAATTTGTTTTGAACGGGCTGGTGCGGCAATCGCTATGCCTTCAGCCAATGTGTTTTTATTTATCGTGGGCTCGGCTTCGGTCTCCCCCTTTTTAAATGCAGCAGATAACGGTGCGCAGTTTTTGGCCTGGATAGCGATAATTTTTGGCAGACGGTCGATGAGACCGTTATGCTTTAGTTCCATAAATCCGTAATAGGCACCGAGGAGAAGCGTGCCATTACCGGCAGGAATAATCAGGCTATCTGGTGCACCACCGAGCTGTTCATACAGCTCATAGGCGTAAGTTTTCGTACCTTCGTAGAAATATGGGTTGTAGACATGACTGGCATAGAATACTTTTTCGCCCTCTACCGCTTTTTGTGCTGCCGCCGCGATATCTTCCCGCGTACCGTCAATCTTTTCGATTTTTGCACCATGCGCTTCAATCTGGGCTATTTTCTTCGGAGATATTTCTGATCTTAAGAAAATTGTACATTCAATATTCGCTCGTGCTGCGTAAGCCGAGAACGCAGTTCCGGCGTTACCACTGCTGTCTGCTATCATTCTCGAAACGCCCATTTCCTTTGCTTTCGCCACTAGAACAGCTGCACCCCGGTCTTTGAAGGATAAAGTCGGCATCATGTAATCGACTTTGACGTAAACGTCAGGTGTCTCTGGGTCCAGAACGATAAGTGGGGACTGACCTTCACCCATGGTTACATTACGCCATGCTTTGAATTGATGATCAAAAGGCATTGTGTTGAAATAACGCCATAATGAGTTGGGGTATTCGTTCCATATCGATGTGTCGATATCAGGTGTCTTTTTATCCAGATCCAGTACACCGCCACAATCGCATTTCCATCGGTCGGGTGTTATATCATACTTTTCATGACAATCATTGCATATATACTGTTCCATCACTGACCAGCCTCCTATTAATAGTTAACTTTGCGTAATAAACCTAAAAATTAAATGTACGCAATGGCATCCACTTCAACTTTAAATCCAAAATGCAGTTCGTTAGTAGGAACAACAGTACGTGCTGGCCGATGCTCACCGAAAAACGCTTTATAGACGGCATCTACCCGGTCCCACAATTGCACATCAGGAATGTAGATTGTCATACGCAATATATTTTCTTTTTTGCTTCCTGCAGATTCTACAATTCGTTCTACATTGCCTAAGGCGCGCAGTGTCTCTGATTCAATATCATCAAACTTCTTTTCGTTTGTTTCTGGATCGATAGAAAACTGTCCTGAAACATAAACTACATCTCCATGTACGGTAGCCAATGCATAGTGACCATTTGATTTCAGCTGACCCACTTCAAATATCTGTTCCATATTTTTTCTCTCTCCTTCATCTATTTTTAATTTCATCCAGACAACTGTAGACAGCCACCTGGAAAGCGTGAGCTTGGGTGGGGGTTTTCCAAAAGAGTCCTTCATCATAAAAACACTTCCTTCATCCATTACCAATACCCATTATTCGTATTCCCCATTATTATATAATTTTTTATAATTAAAATCAAAATAATATAATAAATTATATAATTTTGATGTACCGCATCTCAAATGGACATATGAGCCTGCGCTCCTTAATAATATCCGTCTCGAGACAGCATGAAGATGTAGGACAAGTTAGAAATCCTACTTATTTTACTATATAATTTAAAGCATCCTAAAAATCGGAGTTGATTACCATTGGGTTGGTATATAGTTTATTTTGTCCTGTATTTCATTTTCATGCTCGGTATCGCCGCATACTACTTTAGAAAGATCAACACATACGAAGACTACCTGATCAGCGGCTGGAACACCGGCTTCTGGAAGATCACCGGAACGATCATCAGTACGTTCTGTGGTGCGGCCGTCTTCATCGGCTGGGTCGGTCTCGGCTTCACGGTCGGATTATCCGGCTACTGGAAATTCGCCTTTGTCGCAATCGTCTTCTCACTTATTCTGATTCTTGTGTTCGCCAAGCCATTGCGCCGCCAACGTCTCATTACATTGGCTGACCTCTTTACCGTCAGATTCGGTGGCAAGGCGGGCATCGTCCCTTCCATCCTGTCTGCCTTCATCTATTCAGTTCCGACGACGGCACTGCAGATGGTCGGGATGTCGACCGTATTCAACATTACACTCGACGTCAGCTTGCCGGTGGGCATATTCATCGCATTCATCGTCATTTTGATATTCACCATCATCGGTGGACTGCCGGCAACGATTCTGACAGATGCCATCCAGTCGATCATCATCATATTGGGCGTCGTGCTTCTCGCCATCGTCACAGTATCCCATGTGGGCGGTCTCGGTGGGCTGTTCGAAGCCAGTGCACCAGAGTATCTGAGCATTGCCGGTCCTGACGGCTATGGTGAAATCCTGCTGTATGCCTTGTCCGTTGGACCTTTCTATCTCGTATGGCAGTCGACTTGGCAGCGCATCTTTGCCGCCAAGGATGAAAAGACCGCCGTAGGTGCAAACGCGCTCGGCTTCATCATCGCCGGCCTGATTTCATTCCTGCCGTTCCTGATCGGTCTGGCTGCCCGCCAGTTCGTACCACTTGATATGGCACCGGATCTCATATTCTCATATGTCACGGACTTCCTGCTTGCAAGCCCGCTTGGCGGCCTGGTCTTCCTGGGACTGCTGGCAGCACTGATGACTGGGGCTACATCATTCATTCTGCAGGGCTCAAGCAACTTGACGATCGATTTCTATAAGAATTTCATCAATCGCAATGCAAGCGGCAAACGTATGCTATTCTTCTCACGAATTTCCGTTCTGATCATCACAGGACTTGCATGTCTGTTCGCCTATACGGTCGAGGATATCGCAACAACCTACCAGTGGGCACTGCGCCTGACTGCCACCGTCATTGTCTTCCCGTTCCTCGCGGTCATGTTCTGGAAGCGCGTCACAAAGGCAGGTGTACTCGTCAGCATGATCGGTACGGCAGTCCTAGTACTCGCCTATCCGTTCCTGCCGATCGGCATGGACCATGCATTGTTCGGCTTCCTGGTTTCCTTCATCCTGCTGATCGGTGTCAGCCTCCTGACGGAACATGCACCATCTGAAACTGTACAGGCTGCCTATTTCGAAAAACTGCACAATCCGACATTGGAGGATAAACGATGACGACACTACTGATTAAAAATGCAAACATCATCGACATGGTGATGGATACACCCTATTTCGGTGACATCCTTGTAGAGGATGGCAGAATTGTTCATATCGATGAGGAGATTGCTGCTGGGGAGGAAGATGTGCTGGATGCGGAAGGCCGCTTCCTCATTCCAGGATTCATCGATACACACAGCCACCTGCTGCTGTATGGCCTGTATAAATCTCTCGTTGAGCTGACGCCACAGGCGGTCAGGAATATTGATGAAATAAAGGCTGCACTGAAAGCGCGTGTTGACGCGACACCAGCTGGTGAATGGGTTGTCGGCCATGGCTACAGCGAGATTGAACTTGAGGAAGACCGCCACATCACAATTGATGAACTGGACGCGATTTCGACAGATCATCCGATCTACATCCGCCACAGCTCAGCACATATGGGCGTTGCCAATTCACGCGCACTTGAAATTGCCGGCATCAATGAAGAAACGCCTGATCCTGATGGTGGTTACTTTGCACGGACAGACGGTCGACTGAATGGCCTGCTGTTCGAGCTGCCTGCAGTCGAAGTTCTGCTTCCACACTTGCCGAAACCGTCGAAAGCGGAGATGATTGAAGCATTGAAATCGGCAGAAGCAGATTACATTTCAAAAGGGATCACGACAGCAAGCGAAGCCTGTGTCGGCCTGGCACACGGCAAAGATGACTATGATGCATTAACTGCCTATATCCAGCAGGATAATGATATGAAACTGCGTCTGATGATCGACTACCAGCTGATGCTCCAATCGGAATCCCTCAAGGGACTTTCTTTTGAGGAACTGAAGCAGCAAATAGAAACGCTGTCCGACGGACAGTGTACGCTTGATAGTGCGAAGTTCTTCCAGGATGGGTCGATCCAGATCAATACGGCTGCATTGACTGAAAACTATCATAACGTGGATGATAAAAGCCATATCATCATTGCGCAGGAGAAGCTCGAAGCGCTGTATATGGATTTCGCACGCCGTGGCTATCCGCTGACGACACATGGCAACGGGGATGCTGCCATCAAGTCGATCATCGAAGCCTACAGCAAAGTCAATGCAGATCCCGACTACAATGAGGTGACTCGGGTTGAGCACATCCAGACCGGCAAATATGAAGATATCGAAGCGATGAAGAAGAACAACATCGATGGTTCATTTTTCACAAATCATATCTACTACTACGGAGATAAGCATTATGAGAAATTCCTGGGACCG
Source organism: Salinicoccus hispanicus (assembly GCF_009831115.1). Lineage (GTDB taxonomy): Bacteria > Bacillota > Bacilli > Staphylococcales > Salinicoccaceae > Salinicoccus > Salinicoccus hispanicus. The sequence continues at coordinate 290,379 of NZ_WUUK01000003.1, forward strand.
GATCGTGCTGAAAAAATGGACCCGGCACGCTGGGCGGAGGATCTTGATGTACTCTACACCCTCCACTCCGACTGCCCGGTCACACCGATTTCACCACTCGATACGATTCGTATTGCGTGCGACCGCAAGACGAAAAGCGGACGGGTGCTCGGTGAAGATATGAAACTGACACGCTTTGAAGCATTGAAGGCGATGACCATCAATGGCGCAAAGCTCAATCGGACCGAAAGTGAGAATGGCTCTGTTGAGATCGGCAAGGCTGCTGACTTTGTGTTGCTTGATGAAAATCCACTCGATAACGATATTGTGCTTGAGGATGATTTGATTCTCTATACATTCATCGATGGAAAAATGGTCTATAAAAGGGATTAGCAATTTCGAGTTCAAACAAGGGGGACTGAAATATGAATTCTTTAATTTCACCGGATGAAACATGGCTGCTGTGGGCGTTTCTCGTCGGCTGGGCTGCTGTGTCCATCTATCTCGAACAGCGTTTCAAATGGGCATCGAAACTTTCAGGCGCCATCATTGCGCTACTCGGTGCCATGTTGCTTGCGAATCTCGGCATACTGCCTGTCGAGGCGCCGGTCTACGATGCAGTGTGGAGCTACGTTGTGCCACTGTCCATCCCATTGCTGCTGTTTCAGACGAATATCCGCCGGGTCTGGCAGGAAAGCGGCCGTCTGCTGCTTATTTTCCTCATCAGTACTATCGGTACCATGGCAGGTTCGATTCTTGCGTTTTTTCTCCTGAAAGATCTGATTCCCGGACTGCCGCATATCGCGGCGATGATCACGGGGTCCTACACTGGCGGTGGCGTCAACTTCGCAGCACTCGCTTCGCGATTCGATGTACCCGGAGAGACCGTCTCTTCCGCAGTCGTGGCCGACAATTTCCTGATGGCCATCTATTTCTTCGTGCTGATCACGATTCCGGCAATCGGTTTTATCAGGAAACGTTTCGGTACACCGCATATGGATGAGATGGAGCGAAACGCAGATACGAGCGATACCGCTGCCGCTTCCTATTGGAAGCGCAAGGAAATTTCATTAAGTGATATCGCAATGGCTGTTGGTGCTTCATTCGTCGTCGTTGCCGTATCATTCAAACTGGCAGAAGTGTTCAGAGGATTGATACCAGAAGACGGGAACACAATGACGACAATACTCCGCGCGGTTGTAGGTGATGACTACCTGATGCTTACGACTTTGACACTGCTCATTGTTTCGCTTGTACCCAAGTATTTCGAGCGGATCAATGGGGCTCAGGAGATCGGTACATTCCTGATTTATATTTTCTTCGTCGTTATAGGCGTACCCGCTTCGATTCCTCTGATTCTGCAGAACGCACCACTCATCCTTGTGTTCGCTGCAATCATCGTGTTCATCAATATGATCGTATCCTTCTCAGTCGGCAAGCTGTTCAAGTTTGATCTCGAAGAGATTGTACTCGCAAGCAACGCCAACATCGGCGGACCGACCACCGCTGCCGCCATGGCCATCTCCCGTGGCTGGACAAAACTCGTCGGACCGATACTGATCGTCGGGACACTCGGCTACATCATCGGCAACTACATCGGCACTGCTCTCGGACTCTGGTACAGCAGTCTGATGTAGGTGGAGGGCGTTGATCGGCTCCAATAACTGATGTTCGTTCGGGCGACCAGTGTCAGTTATGCATCCAAATTGCACTCACTGGTTTGCTCAACGCAAATTGGAGTCCCAAATTGCACTCACTGGTTTGCTCAACGCAAATTGGAGTTCCAACTTGCACTCACTGGTTTGCTCAACGCAAATTGGAGCCCCAACTTGCACTCACTGGTTTGCTCAACGCAAATTGGAGTCCCAACTTGCACTCACTGGTTTGCTCAACGTAAATTGGAGCCCCAAATTGCACTCACTGGTTTGCTCAACGCAAATTGACTTCCGTCACCAACTCCCATAAAAGTTCCGAACATAGCAAAAGGCATGATGTCCGCATCATATACAGACAGCATGCCTTTTGTTTACTTTTATTTTAAATTCTAAGGAGTACCCCATGGCCGCCCTTTTACCTATTCGGTCCGAACACCCGATTCTCACTGTTTCCTTCATCGCCTGCCAGACGTTTCCTGATGGTGGCCTTCCAGTTCTCAGCCAGAAGCTCGAGCGATGCCAGGCTTTCATTGAGGCCCATATTATCCGTCTGATTGTACATGACTTCGTTGCATGCTTCGATGGACCAGTCGGGATGCGGGCGACTGACGAGCTGGAAAACGTCTCCGCTCGCCACTTCCCCTTCTTCAAGCACTCTGAAATACCAGCCTGTACGGCCGGTCTTCTGGATGCGCAGTGCCAGATCTAGTACATTATGGCGGCGGGCGGGTTTCCAGCATGGCCGTCTCGGCTGGGAGACCTGGATGGTGGCCTCGCCGACCTTGTATATATCCCCGATGCAGACGGTTGCTTCATCCATATGCATGACAGCGAAATTCTCTCCGTTACCTCCGATTTCGATATCCGTATCCAGTTCATGCTGCCAGGACTCGTAATGGCTGACCGGATAGGCGAATACCGCTTTTTCAGGCCCGCCATGATTCTTCTTATCGGCGACATCATCGCCGATAAATCCGGTCCGGGTCAGATGGACCGCACTTTCCACAGCCGTTTTGAAAATGGCGCTCTCCCATTCACGATCCATCTTATTTTCAGCATCCTTCTGTCCGATCCTTTTCACTTTGCCGGTAAACAATCTGTATATCTTCTGCTGTTCCATATGAGCCTCCTTAAAATGAAATATCAGATATCCGCTTCCTCTGCATTGAACTCAGTCACAGGATGGGACTTCCTGAACAGTTTCTCGAGCTGGTTATTGATTGCTGTGATGGGATAGCGTTCCCTGAAATTCGTTGCCCGTACCTTCTCATACGTGCGGGCATAATCCGGATGTTTCGGGTCGCCAAGCACACGCAGTACGTCGGACAGATTACCGGCACCGCCGATATTCTCAATCGGTGCAGGCCCCACGTAGTCACGGATGCTCGGAATCCTCCGATGGATATTGGCTGTATTTTCAACCGATACCTGGAGCCTGTAGGATTCACCATACACATATTCCAGCGGATTGTGCTGGTCAAATACACCATCAATCTGGGTGAAACTTGCGACGAGCTTCATAACTTCCTCAGCGAATTCTGAAATCTGATTCATGCTTTCCAGTATGACCATGTCCCCCGACTTGAATACAGCATCATGCTTCCGCTGCCAGCCCATCGCCTTCTGAATGATGAGATGCAGTTCGAAAAAGTTGATGCCGGCCGGCACAATAATCGTCCGTGTAATTTCGATATCGATGTCTTCCACAGCCAGGCGGATGATATGGGCGTTGTAATCCCCACTCCGCCCTGTACTCCCGGAAAGTCTGCCCCGCTGCCGCTTCGCCTCCACAGCTTTAAAGTCGACCTGTTCAAGTGCGCGTCTCACGTCTTCATGCATGACGTAATGATCGGCATGGATCTTGACCAGCAGACCGATATCCTTCGCCGTCTCCCACCTGGAACTCGCTTCGTATACATTGAAGCTTTTCTCGACATTCTCCCGGATACTCATATACTCCTCCGGGCCGAGCTGGAGCAGAATGTCTTCGAGGTATTTCGGGTGGGTGATGACGGACGTCATATGGCGCAGATAATCTTCTTTCTGATGGCCATCCGGTTCCACATTGAGCCGCTTGAGCATTGCTCTGAGCATCCGCCACGTCAAGTTTTCGTACAGCCAGTAGATGGGACCTTTGTAGATATGATGAAGCTGGCTGATTTCCTCGGGATCAAGCGGGTCATCCTTATGGATATACATCGGATAGGCCGGAAGTGTGCCACTCTCTTTCAATATGCCGTGCAGTGCCCGGATGATGTCATGATGGATTGCACCGGTGCCTTCCCCAGCCTCAAGCACATATTGATAGTCGATCAGCACAGGATACTGTCTGACATCATAGGCCACGTAGTGCAGGCGGTCATCGGTCTCCATGTCGATCAGATGGCTGATGAGTTCGACTTCCGTCATGGACAGCATGCCGGCCACCGGTGAATTCGCATCGAGACCGGCAACTTCTGCCTTCTTAAAACGGACGAGTGCCGCCTTCGATTCAAATTGGCGGTCATTGATCAGGTTGGCCCTGACCAGTTCATTCTCCTCGAGAAAATGTGTAAAAAAATGATGCAGATCCATGATGCCACCTCCCTATCTGATATCATCCATCCTGTCATAGAATGGTTCCAGCGCACGGCCGATCTCGATATAAACACTCATGATGTCCTGATATTTCATATACGTCTGCTCGTCTGGTGTGTACGCATCACTTTCACCGACGAAATCCGCCACATCGTTCAGGTCATCCATCTCCCCGATGGCGTGCATGCCAAGCAGGCAAGCACCGAACGCACTCGATTCGTAGGATTTCGGCACGGTCAGCTGTTCACCGAATACATCCGACATGAGCTGCTTCCACATCTCACTTCTGGCGAATCCACCACTTGCCTTGATGCTTTTGACCGTGTTCATCTGCTCCCTGAGCGCAAGATAGACGCTGTACAGGTTATAAACGACGCCTTCCATCGCCGCACGGATCATATGACTTCTGCTGTGCGATAGCGTCAAACCATAGAAGGAGCCTACTGCTTTGGCATTCCACAGTGGTGCACGCTCACCCGCAAGATACGGATGGAAGATGAGGCCATTGCTGCCCGGCGCGATATCTTTCGCTGCCTGGGTCATCACTTCATATGGATCCTTGCCTTTCGACTCCGCCTCGCCGACTTCCTCCCGGCACAATTCATCGCGGACCCATCTCAGGACGACACCGCCATTATTCACCGGCCCGCCGATGACGTAGTGGTCATTCGTCAGATGATAGCAGAACGTCCGCATTTTCGGGTCGGTCTTCGGTGCATCGATCACCGTGCGGATCGCACCGCTCGTACCGATTGTAATGGCAATATCACCTTCCTGGATGGCGTTGACGCCAAGGTTGGCAAGTACGCCATCACTGGCGCCGATGATGATCTTCGTATTCTCGGCTATTCCCAGATGGTTCTCCACCCGATCAAGCGCAGTATAGACGCGTGTCGTATCCACAATATCGGGAAGTTGTTCCGGACTGAGTTCAAGAATATCAAGCACTTCCTCATCCCAGCTGGAAGTTTCAAGATCCATCATGCCCATGCTGCTGGCGACGGACTTGTCGACTTCATAAAGCCCTGTAAAGTGGTGCAATATATATTCCTTGATACCGACAATCTTGCCGATGCGGCTGTACATTTCAGGCGCTTCATTTTTAAAATAAAGCAGTTTGATGAATGGACTCATCGGGTGGATCGGGGTACCCGTCCGTCTGTATATGCTGACGCCCGCTTCCGTGTTCCACGCTTCGGCTACATCCTCGCTGCGTCGGTCCGCCCATGTGATGCATTCGGTCAGCCGGCTGCCGGATCTATCCAGCAGAATGAGGCTGTGCATGGCGGATGAACATGAGATGAATTCGATACTGTTGCTGCAGCGGTTGCGCTCCACCAGTACTTTGACAGCCTGCATCGCCTTCCCGAGAATCTCATCCGGATCCTGTTCTGCAATATGTACGTTCGGTGTATGGAGCGGATAGTGCGCCGTTTCTTTATCGACATATTCTCCCGTTTTGCTGAACAGTACAGCTTTCACTGCCGTCGTCCCGAGATCCAGACCCATCATATATTTCTTCATGTCTTCTCCTCCTCGTTTTTCCTGTAGCCTCTATTATATGTGTTTTTGCCGCTGTACACAAAAACCCCATGCATCGCATGGGGTTCTGGTGCTATATGAATATACTGATGATCAGTACAACCACAAAGCCGGTCAGTCCGATGATGGTCTCCATGACCGTCCACGACTTCAATGTTTCACCTGTGGTCATTCCAAAGAAGCGGTTGACCAGCCAGAAACCGGAGTCGTTGACGTGGGAGAGTACTGTTGCGCCACTCGCGATCGCAATGGCGATCAGACCGAGCTCAGGTTGCGTTACAGGGCTGACTGCAATGATCGGTGACATGAGTCCGGCACCAGTAACCATCGCCACCGTTGCGGACCCTTGCGCCACACGGACAAACGTGGTGATAAGGAATGCAGCAATGACAAGCGGCAGTCCGACACCGACAACAAGGTTACCCATGACATCGCCGACGCCACTCTGGATCAGTACTTCCTTGAATACGCCACCGGCACCCGTGATCAGGATGATGATACCCGCAGGTTCAAGTGCTTTGGTCGCAATCTCCTGCACTTCGCCTCTCGTGTAGCCACGGCGTGTACCGAGCAGCATGAATGTCAGAACAACAGTGATGATCAGTGCAACGAACGGGTGTCCGACAAACTGGATGCTTTCAGCAAAGAGGTTTGTGGACTCGTCCCCGACGATTGCACCGGTTACAGTATTGGCCAGAATCAGTACAAGCGGAATCAGGATGAGTGAGAATACCAGTTTGAAACTTGGCATGTCCCGCTCCTTCTGCATTGCACTGACATCTTCCTCAAGCTTCTGGTAATCCGGGATTTCAAGGTGAATTCTATTGCCGATGAATTTACCGAATACAGGTCCTGCCAGAATCATCGCCGGAATACCAGCTGCGATACCGAAGAGGATAACCCATCCGAGATCGACGCCGAGCATTGCTGCAACGGTCATCGGCCCTGGAGTCGGTGGGACGAAACTGTGTGCAACAGCAAGTCCGGCAAGTAATGGAATACCGTAGTACAGCAGTGATTTTCTCGTTTTCGTAGCCAAGGAGTAGACGATAGGAATCAGGATGACGAGCGCCACATCCAGGAATACCGGGATGGAGACGAGGAACCCTGTAAAACCGAGCGCCCACTGTGAACGTTTTTCGCCGAACTTGTCGATCAGCGTGAGGGCCAGTCGTTCGGCACCTCCGGAGACTTTCAGCACTTCACCGAACATGGCACCGAGACCGACGACTACTGCGATGAATCCGAGGGTGCCGCCCATCCCGGTTTCAATGACATCGATGATATCCATCGGGCTCATGCCTGTCGCCAGACCGATGAAGAGTGATGCGATAAGTAATGATACAAATGCGTGAAGCTGTACTTTCATGATCAGGAAAAGCAGTAGAGCGATTCCAATAATGGTCGCAATAATCAACCATACTTCATTAGACATTATTCATTCCCCTTTCCTATTACCATTCTGCGATACTGCCGTCTTCATGTGTCCATACCGGGTTCTTCCAGTTATGTCCGATCATGCTGCGCTCTCTGACGTAGTCTTCATTGATTTCGATGCCGAGGCCCGGCTTGTCGAGTACTTCGACATGTCCTTCTGTATATTCAAAGACCGAAGCGTCCGTCACATAGTCGAGGATGTCGTTGCCTTTATTGTAATGAATGCCTAGGCTCTGCTCCTGGATGACTGCGTTATGACACGTCGCATCGACCTGGATGCATGCAGCAAGTGCAATTGGACCGAGTGGACAGTGCGGTGCAGCCGCTACATCAAAGGCTTCCGCCATCGAGATGATCTTCTTGCATTCGGTGATGCCGCCGGCGTGTGACAGGTCCGGCTGGATGATATCCACGTAGCCGTCCTGCAGCAGTGTCTTGAACTGCCATTTCGAGAACATGCGCTCACCTGTCGCAATCGGAATGGATGTATGCATCGCGATATCCCGCAGATTCTCATTGTTTTCAGGCAGTGCCGGCTCTTCTAGGAACATCGGCCTGAACTGCTCCAGTTCCTTTGCCAGCACTTTCGCCATCGGCTTATGGACACGGCCATGGAAATCGATACCGATGCCGAAGTCCTTGCCGCAAGCCTCACGGATGGAAGCGACGCGCTCAAGTACTTCGTCGATTTTACTGTAGGAGTCGATATACTGGAGCTCTTCCGTCGCATTCATTTTTACAGCTGTAATGCCGGTGTTCTTCAGTTCAAGCGCAGCAGCACCAACGTCCTGCGGGCGATCGCCGCCGACCCAGGAATATACCTTGATCTTCTCACGTGCCTTGCCGCCGAGCAGCTGGTGGATCGGTGCATCGTAGTATTTGCCTTTGATGTCCCATAACGCCTGGTCGATACCAGCGAGTGCACTCATCAAAATCGGACCGCCACGATAGAATCCTGAGCGGTACAGTTCATTCCAGATGCCTTCTATATTCATCGGATCCTTGCCGATGATCGTATCCATCAGTTCGGCCACTGCCGCTTTCACTGTCGCCGCTTTTCCTTCGATTACCGGCTCACCCCAGCCGATGAGTCCGTCATCCGTCTCGACTTTCAGGAACAGCCATCTTGGCGGTACTGTAAACATTTCATAGCTTTTGATCTTCATTCTACTCCACCTTGCCTTTCAATTTCTGAACACGTTCATTAATTTCTTCTACAAGCGCCTCGTCTACTGTGCGATTCGAAGGGACGAGCGCAGAATTGATGCCGACTGCCGCCGCACCCACTTCGAAGAATGTATTGATATTGTCTGCACTCACACCGCCTGTCGGCAAAAGCACCAGATCATTCATCGGTGCCAGTACGTCCTTGATGTAGGCCGAACCGAGCTGACCTGCCGGGAAGACTTTGATCATCTTCGCCCCTGCCATGTGCGCATCGTAAATTTCCGTCGGCGTGTAGCAGCCCGGGATGTACAGGATGCCCTGTTCATTTGCGAACTCGAGCACTGCCTTGCCATACACTGGGGCCAGCAGGAATTCAACGCCGATGTCGATGCACGCCTTGGCATCCTCCACAGTCAGCACAGTGCCGGCACCGAGTGTGATATCATTGCCGAAATTCTTTTTCAGCGCCCTGAGCGTTTCTTTTGCGTTCGGTGAGTTGAGCGCCACCTCGATGACCCGGAAGTCATTCTGTACGAGCGTATCCACAATCTTCACTGCATCGTCCGTATCATAGCCACGCAGTATGCCAATCATCTTATGATCCTTGATCTTTTCGAGTACTGCCATTGATTTCGCCACCTATCTTTTATTTGATTCAATATATGCCTGTCTACTGGGATGTGTCGAGTTCCTTCACCAGATCTTTCGGTTTTTCTCCCTGCAGGCCCTGGACCAGATTTTCCGCCGCCCGCATGGCCATGCCATCACGGGTCTGCTGTGTGGCAGAACCGACATGGGGCAGTGTGACCACGTTGTCCATGCCAAGCAACGAGTTATCCGGAGAAACCGGTTCTTCTTCGTACACGTCGAGCCCGGCACCTGCAATCCGCTTCTCTTTGAGTGCTTGGATCAAAGCCGCTTCATCCACCACTTTCCCCCTGGAAAGATGGATCAGGAATGCATCCGCTTTCATCAGATCGAATTCTTCTTTAGAGATGTAGTTTGTCGTCTGCTCGGTCAACGGCAGCAGCGTTAAAATAAAGTCCGCCTGCTTCAAGACCTCTTCCTTACTCCTATAATCAATACCGTATTCTTTTTCGAGCGATTCATTCCGCGACCTGTTATGGTAGATGACATTCATATCGAATCCTCTGACAGCACGGCGAATGACTTTCTCACCGATTCTTCCGAGACCGAAGATGCCGAGTGTCGCATGATGGACATCCCGTCCCAGGAACATCGGATCATCTTTTACATCCCACCCACCCGTCTTTACATGACGGTCGAGCATTGAAAACTTGCGTGCGGTCATCAGCAGCAGTCCAAAAGCTGTATCGGCAACCGTTTCATCCAGTACATACGGTGTATTCGTGCCCATGATGCCACGTTTTTTCATTTCATCCGTATCAAAATTGTCGTAGCCGACGGAAATATTGGAGATGATCTTGAGGTTCGGTGCATGGTCGAGCAGTGAGTCATTTATCTTTTCCTTGGCCGGCATGAGCCCATCCACTGTGGCAAGCTTTTCAAACAGTGTTTCTTCAGGCATCGAATCAGATTCATTCCATATTTCATAGTCGCAGTGTTCAGCGATGAATTTTTCCACATCGTCCGGTATCGGCTTCATTATCAAGACTTTGGGTTTCATAACCAGTCATCCTCCACAGTTGAAATTTAAGAATTCTTTTATGGAATGCGATCGATTCAGCTTCTAGTTGTCCTGAATCATGATGGAGCCGATAATATAGGACTGTTCTACAACTTCCTGTGTCGCCTTGATGATTTTCTTGTCTGAGAACTCGAGTGAAAGCAGGTGTGACATACTATCTTTCAGAATTTCCGAACCGCCTACTATGAACCAGTCGAGATCGAGACCATCCGTATAGAATTTCAATGCCTGGACATCTTCATGGTAGATGGCACCAAGCAGATAGTTGGCCCGCTGGTTGCCGGAAATATTCGTGTACATATCGAGTAGCCGGACACCGAAGAGGGATCGGGTCAGACCTTCCTCTTTCGTCTTGAAATATCCATTTTCCAGATGGTCCATTTCGAGCGTGTCTATCAGACCATCCTCGAGGGAACTGGAGAGGATCGTGTTGCCCTGGACTGCCTGTACCAGCTCACCACCCAGAGTTGAAAAACAGGATACCAGTTCCTTGTCTTTATTCACCCTGACAAACTTTGTATGGGATCCGGGCAGTATGATGATTCCTTCCCCGCTAATATCCATCTGTTCAAGCAGACCGAACACTTCGACCTCCTCACCCCGCATGATGTCCATCTCCCGGATATCTTCGATGGTGCCATCCCCATCAATATCTTTATTTTTCATCCCGGGAATGAAGTGGCAAGGAATGCCGTAGATTTCATCTTGATCCATACCCCGGGAGAAATCACTGATTTCAGCAGGCGCGACGACGTGCGGTACTTCCTTGAGCCCGAGATTCGAAGTGATCATGCCGGAGGCGATGATATGAACAATATCCGACTTGCCAAGAGAGTTTTTGCCAAGCACTTCCTCCATCCCTTGTTCGATGGCCTCCTTCAGGCCCTGGTTGCTCTTGTCCATGGCGGCATTTTTGACGCCCACTTCAATTTTCAATGCATCAATCACTGCTTTGGACTGTTCATCCACTATTCTGATGCGGGTATTGGTTGTACCTGAATCTATTAGAATAACGTACATTTCATCTGCCACCTTTTTCATTTTAAGATGATGGACCGAGTGTGGATCGGTGCTCTGTCACATACTGTTGTGTCCTTGCATCTTTGAAATTTCCCTGCCTGCTTCCATAATATGGGCGGCAATATCCGCTTTGTTTTCCAACATCCTGTTTTTGCTGCCGGCACAGCTGACTGCTGCGATGATTTTGTCGGCATCGTTGTAGATTGGAGCAGCTAGACAGTAGACACCGTCCTCACCTTCTTCATCATCCACGACATAACCTTGGGCTTTGTACTTTTTGAGCTCTGAAAGCAGCGTGTCCATTTCCGTTATCGTATGACTTGTAAACTTTTCATAATCCATGCGATTCAACAGATCATCGCGTGTTTCCTCTGCTTCAAAGGCCAGGAAGGTTTTCCCGAGTCCTGTTGAATGAAGCGGTTTTCGTGTACCCGGCTGCGCCGTGGTCCGCTGGGCATTATCGCTGTCGACTTTGGCAAGGTATATGATTTCAGTTGAAGATCTGATAGCCAGAAATATGGTACCGCCTGTCAATCCAATCTTTTCTTTAAGTATCGGCAGGCTCGTACTGTATATATCATTGGTTGTGCGAGCCTTGTTTCCTGCAATGATCAGCTTATGACCCAGCTTGTAAAGGTTGCTTTCCGATTTTGTGAGATACCCTTTATTGACCATGGTCAGTAGGAGCTGGGACATGCTGCTTTTGGGTATTTCCATTTCTTTGGAAAGTGACATCAGTGAAACGCCATCTTCTATGCGGCTCAGATACTCGATAATATCCAGCACTCTTTCTGCAGATTTTACCGACATGGCTCCACCCCCCTGCTTCGTATATGATCTTAGTTGTTATGTTCTCATATGTGAACACTGTTCTTATATATGAACTTGTAACCAATATAATATGTGCCCATGATAATGTCAATAAAAAATTGAAAGGGGTTTCAATTTAGTTTCTTTCATATGAAAACGCACCCTTTCCAAGCTGGAATGAGTGCGTCCATTTATATAGCTTTTCATCATCTTATAGGTTGGGTCGTGTTCTTCCCTTCCAGCACATTCTTTTCCGTGATGACAGAAGGTGCCTTGCCGAAAATGAGGCTGCCGCAGACGTAGACCATGAGATTAATGATCAATCCCCAGACGCCACTGAAGATGCCGAGGGGCGTAAGACTTGCAAATGTAAAAACTGCAGCAACCAGTGCACCGATGAGCATCCCTGCAAAGACCGACCTGGCGTGACTCCGTTCCCAGTAGAGGCCGAGTATGAGCGCCGGGGCGACCTGGACCAGTATTTCAAGCTTGAGTACGAAGATCTGATACAGTGTGCCGGGTGGATTCCATGCAATCATCAATAGGAACCCGACCGCGATGACACCGATGATCTTGCCGACGAGAATCTTTTTGTTGTCGGTCGCATCCGGATTGATATAGCGACCATATATATCCTTTGAAATGATCGAAGAGAATGTCAGCAGCACGGAATCCGCAGTGGAGACGATTGCCGCTATGATGCCTCCGAACAGCAGTACCATGGCAATATAGAAGATGATATTCTCATTTGCAATGGCACTGGCCATCATGCCGACGATCTGCTCGGATTCTTCCACATTCAGATTCGGGAATGCCGTATAGGAGAGGATACCGATGACGAATACGACGCCGGCTGTAAGAAACGGCATCCATGCCATCTGTGTCAGTGAGCGTTTGAGTGCCCGTTCATTTTTGGCTGAAAATATTCTCTGGATGGCATTCGGATATACTGCTGCACCGATGCCGACCAGAATGAGGAAGTTGGTCCACCTGACCAGGCCACCACCCTCCGGTACACCCAGGTTTTCAGGTGAGTACGTCCTGATGTAGTCTCCCGCTGCGGGCAGTCCTCCAAAGTAGATGATGGTGCCGATCAGCAGCATGAATACACCCACCAGCAGTGCGATGCCCTGCATCGTATCCGTATATGCAACAGAACGCATACCACCGAGCCAGCCGTAGATGATCATGATGACGATGAAGAAGATGACACCCGCCTGGTAGGGTACAGTTCCGCCGGTCAGTCCTGCGACACCTTGTCCGATAGCAATCAGCTGCTCGAGCAGGAAGTTGCCGAGGGCATACAACATGAGGATCGCCGCCAGGATGGATACCGCTTTTGACTTGAATTTCATTTCCAGCCAGTCGACCGGTGTGACGATATTGTGCTTCTTGCTCAATCGATACATTCTCGGTGCGAAAACAAGATAGACCAGAATGATCATGATGAAGAATGGCACGGTCACCAGGTTGGCATACCCCACACGATAGGCTTCGGCCGAATAGCCGATGACGGTGTTGCCGCTGTACTGCGTCGCAAAAAAGGTGAAGAACAGGACCATGGTCCCAAGTCCCCTGCCACCCAGATAATATTCTTCAAGACTGCTATGTACTTTTTTATTTTTCATGAAGGTGACGACACCAATCAGCAGCATGATGACACCGTAGAAAAGCATGATCAGAATGCCGGAAGTACCAGAAAACGCCAGTTCCATCTATTTCTCCTCCTCTGATTCTTCATCTTCGATGTCCCAATGGTATCTGATGACGTATGTAATATAGAGCGAGAGCAATACGGTGACCCCGATGATGACCAGTGCCCAGAGCGGCACCCCGTAGATCAGTACAGGCTCCTCTGCAGATGGGAAATACCAGGGAGTGAGCAGAATGAAGATAATGAGAAAGCCAAGCCAGATCTTGTAGTTTCTAATTGGTTCACGTGTTTTCTGTTCCATTGCCTCACCTTTCTTTAGCACCTGCTTTTAATATCAGGTTAGATATAATTACCGATACATTAACACTTTATGTCCCAACTTTCTACGTTTTCTGAATATTTATTTAATGAAACCGTTTTCTTTAATATAATAATATTGTTTGTGAAGATATTTAACTTATTGTTGAGTATGGATATTAACTAAATCAAAGTTAATGTAATACATTAACAACCACTACATTTGAGTTATCTTTTATCTCTTTAATTTATTTGAATTTTCAGCTTGTAAAACGCTTTCAAGTGATTTATACTCTAATTAATCGGTTTAGTAAATCGGTTTAGTAAACTTCAGGAGCTTCTTTTATGAATAGAACGACTATGGCAGATGTGGCAGCAAAAGCAAAGGTTTCAAAAACTACAGTTTCCCATTTTATTAACGAGAATTTTTCATATATGGGAGAAGAAACAAAGAAAAGGATTGCCGAAGCAATAGAAGAATTGAACTACAATCCGAATATTGTTGCAAAAAGTCTCAAACAGAAGCAGACAATGTCGATAGGAATCATAGTTGCCAACATACTACATGCGTTCTCTACTGAAGTAATACGTTCTATAGAAGACTATGCACATATGCTCGGTTATCATGTAATCGTTTGTAATGCGGATGATGATTCAGAAAAAGAGAAGAATTATATCAGTATGCTATTAGCAAAACAGGTAGACGGCCTTATTGTAGTACCGACTGCTGGAAATAACGCTCTCTTCTCTTCCTTATCTGATGATGATTATCCAATTGTCTTTATAGACCGTTATATTGAAGACGTTCCAATCCCTGCCTTTCTGACAGACAATTCCCTTGTCATAAAGAAAGCTTATAATCATTTAATAGAAAAAGGGCATAAGAGCATTGGATTTATTTCTCAGGATGTAAGTAAAGGCATAACACCAAGAATAGAGAGATACTCAGCATACAAAGAAATGTGTTCAGCTTATGGTATCACCCCATATCTCATATCTGAGAAGTTGGAAAAAATTAAAGATGCAGTATTACATGAGATTGAAAGAAACCGCTTTCCAAAATCGGTTATAGTCGGTAATGACCTTGCACTCTATGAAGTTATGCGGGCAATCAAGGAGAAAGAATTAGAGATACCTCAAGATCTATCGTTGATCAGTATTGATAATGTAACCTTCACAGAGTTTTTCAGTCCTGGTGTCACAGTCATAGAACAACCGACATCCTTATTGGGTAGAGAAGCCGCAGATCACTTATTCAAGAAAATAAATAATGAAAGAATCGATTATGTGATTAAAAGATTAAAACCTGAGTTAGTGGAAAGGGAGTCAGTTTATGAATTATGAACTTGGAAATATTTTTAATCAGATTTCCAAAGAGGTATCCGAAGTTTGTACAAGGACTGATGATACCATGGCAGCACGATTTGCAGATTGCATTGCTAGAGCAGAAAAAGTTTTCGTCTACGGTAACGGTCGTAGTGGCTTGACTGGGAAAATGTTTGGAATGCGTCTAATGCATAGTGGCTATGACGTCTACATAGTCGGAGAGACCAATACACCAAGTTTTTCGGCCAAAGATCTGCTCATAGTCATAAGCGGATCTGGAAAAAGCGAAACAATCAACAATATGGTGTATAAAGTCCAAGAAATTGGTGGTACATCTGCCCTGGTTACAGCTTCAGAAGATCAATCAGTAAGTGAGAAGTTCGGTTGCACGCTTCACCTTCACGCAAGCACGAAACACAATGATATACCTACCATTCAACCTCTAGGCAATCAGTTCGACCAATCCTTACACCTTGTCATGGACGCCATAGTCATTTATTTGAATCAAAAAAATAACAAAACCAATGAAGCATTGAAAAAAATGCATTTCAATTTGGAATAAAGGAGACATTTATATGAAAAAGTATTTATCTTTGACTTTCTTGACAGCACTTAGCTTGGTCCTTACCGCATGTGGTGGAGATTCTTCCGATGAAGGCAACTCTGATGCTCAATCAGAAAGTAATGGAGAAAATATCAAAATCATTGCTGCCCATAATCAGACCTCAGCAGAGAACCCTTATCAAGATGGTTTACTGAAATTCAAAGAAGTAGCTGAAGAAGAATCTGATGGACAAATTGAAGTTGAAGTTCACGCTGGGACAATCGGCACTGAAGAGTCTGAACTTGTTGAGAAGCTCGGCACAGGAGCAGCCGATGTCGTTCTGGTCTCCCCTGGTTTCATGACAAGCACGGGTATCAGAGAAGTTGATCTCTTTGCGTTGCCCTACCTGTTCGAAGACTACGATCACTGGGAGAGTGTCGTTGATGGAGAAGTGGGAGATCAGTTAGCAGAAATTATTAATGATAAGTCAAATAACGAATTCAGAATGCTGGGATACTGGAGTGCAGGTCCGAGACACTACTACGGTAAAGAACCTTTAGAAAGTATTGATGACCTTAATGGCGTATCTATCAGAACCCAGACTTCAGGTGTCGTATCAGATTTCTGGCAGCAAACAGGCGCTGTCCCAACCTCAGTGGCCTGGGGAGAACTATACCAGGGTCTCCAGCAAAACGTCGTTGATTCCGCTGAGAACTCCTATCCATACTTTGTACAGCAAAATCACCACACAACACCAAACGGGAAACACATTACTGAAACTGCACACGACTACACTACCCGATTTCTTTTAACAAATGGGAATAGCTTTGATCAGTACCCAGAAGACATTCAAGAAATCTTGCTGAATGCTGCCGAAGAATCTGTTATTACAGAGCGTGAATCGGTCATGGCTCAAGATGAAGAATATAAAGAGATAGCGATTGAAGATGGTGCTGAAGTACACGAAATTGATACGACTGAATTTCAAGAAATCGCTAGACCGATACAAGATGATCTTGCAGAAGAACTGGATTTGACTGACGCGCTCGAGCAAATAAGAAACTAATAAAAGAGCACATGATTGTGCTCTTTTTTAGGAAGGTGACCTGAATGCAAAAACTTATAAGAGCTGTTGAGAAAATCCAAATTATCCTGGGCCTGATATTTCTGCTCGTCTTCTTTATCAGCATCCTGATACAGATTGCCACCAGATACCTTGGAGTCTCAGTAATTTGGACAGAGGAGATGGCAAACTACTCCTTTATTTGGGCTATCTTTATGGGTGCTGCGGTGATGGTGAATCGTAAAGAACATTTCACCTTTGATATCCTACAGAAAAAATTATCACCAAAATATCGAATCTTCCTAAATTTATTTATCGATATCATTCTAATCGTATTCAATGCACTTCTTTTCTTTTATAGCATTGAGATTCTTGAGCGTTTCTGGAATTATAATTGGACATCCCTTCCGTTTCTAAAAATGGGATACGTCTGGATTACGATTCCGATCATGACCTCAACAATGGTCCTTTATTCAATCAATCATGTCATCAATGGTATTAGGACTCTTAGAAGTTCTGGTGGAGAGGAGGTTCCCGACTAATGGGTATTGTACTTGTTGCATTATTTTTGATTCTTCTTATCATAGGCGTGCCAATCGCCTTCGTAATTGGCATTATTGCATTAGCCGGTATACTTAATATCCCTTATACACCAGAGATCACCGTTCCAATGAAAATGCTTAATGGACTGGATTCTTTCGTACTGTTATCCGTGCCACTTTTCATACTCGCAGCCAACCTGATGAATTCAGGTAAGATATCAGAGAAGATGATCGATCTTGCTCTAGCAATCGTCGGACCCTTGAAAGGCGGACTCGCACAGTCGAATATTCTGGTATCGATGATGTTTGCTGGTGTATCAGGCGCTTCCCAAGCGGACACTGCTGGTGTCGGTAAGATTCTTATACCCAGCATGGTGAAGAATGGTTATGACAAAGAGACAGCTGTGGCTGTTACTGCTGCTTCTTCCACTATCGGTGTGGTGATTCCACCAAGTATTCCCATGATTATTTTCGCAGGTATCGCAAATGCATCAGTTGGTGCACTATTCCTAGGTGGTATCATCCCAGGAATTCTCGTCGGTCTTGGAATGATGATCTTCATCTATATTATTTCAATTAAGAGGGGCTACCCTACATCTGTAAAAGTTCCTTTTAAAGAAATCGTCATCAAGTTTCTACAGGCTTTTCCAGCCCTTTTGACAATCATAATAATTATTGGCGGCATTACGACTGGGATGTTTACAGCTACCGAATCAGCTTCCATAGCATCCCTTTACACTTTATTTATCAGTATGTTCTATTATAAGACGCTAAAAATCAAAGACCTTCCAAAAATCCTCTTTGATACACTCGCGCTTAGTTCTCTTTCCCTATTCGCACTCGCGACTGCGAGTGCATTAGGAGAGTTGCTCAGTTATTATCAGCTCGGCGTGCTTGCCCAAGAATTCTTTACAGAAAATATCTCCATGAAATGGATGTTCCTTGTACTCCTCATCCTATTCTTCCTCTTCATAGGAACCTTTATGGATGCAATACCTGCAATGATACTTTTCGTACCCGTTATTCTACCAACAGCAACAGCTTTCGATATTGATCCTGTGCACCTTGGTATTATAGTTGTTATGACATTAGCAATCGGCCTGGCGACACCTCCTTATGGTTTGTGTTTATTGCTAGCCAGTAAAATTGGTGGTTTGCCAATTGAACGATCGTTCTTTGCAGTCATACCCTATTTGATCATCATTCTTGCTGTGCTGCTCCTGGTTGCATTCATCCCTGGTCTGATAACATTCCTTCCAGGTATATCGGGGGGATAAAAAATGACTAATATTAAAAATGATTTGTACAATACCCTAAACACATTGGTTTCTCATCATACCGTCATCGGCATCGGCTCCGGTTCGACGATCGAGGGATATATACCATACTTGGCAAAGTATATTTCCGAAAATGAGCTAGCAGTCAAACTGGTGCCTACTTCCATGAAAACAGAACGAAAGCTTAAAGAAGCAGGACTCAAAAGCACAGACGAAATTGATAGGATTGATGTCACTATAGATGGGGCCAATCAATTTACAGATGATTTCATTGCTATTAAAGGTGGCGGTGGTTCGTTATTGAGAGAAAAAATAGTCGGATACTTTTCTGAATCCATAGTCATCGTCGCCAGTGATAATAAGCATATAGAAGAACTCCATCATATTACTCTCCCTGTAGAAATCAATGCATATATGCACAGAGTGATTACAGATATGATAGAGCAAACTCTTGGGATCAGTACGGTCTTAAGAAAAAAAGAAGGAGAAATTTTCATCACAGATAACGGAAATTATGTCTTGGATTGTTTCCTGCCCGATATTTCAGACCCCTCTTTATTCGAAAGGAAACTCATGGCAATACCCGGGGTTCTTGAAACCGGACTTTTCACAAAACATATTAATCAAATTATTTCATTTAATGATGATGAAATAAAGACACTGTATAAGGAGCGGTTATAATGTCCGAAATAGTTACTGTCGGTGAAGCAATGGTTGTTTTCAATCCTACCAAGGATACGAAATTAAGATATGTAGACCAATTTTTCAAGTCTGTTGCTGGGGCAGAGTTGAATACGGTCGTAGGCTGTGCGCGATTAGGTATGCCAACACGCTATTTTACTTATCTTGGAAATGATGAATTCGGACATTACATCTACAAGTTTTTAAATAGTGAAAGAATGGATGTCTCAAATGTAAAATTTTTGGACGATTATCCTACATCGATAAACTTCAAACAGAATGATATGTTTTTCAAAGAAACTTTTTATTATAGAAGTCAGAGTCCTGTGATTCATCATTCTGAAAAACTTATAGAGGACGTCGCAAACCATCCATTCAAAAGTGACGACATCTTTCATATCTCTGGCGTATTTCTTGCATTAATACGTCATGATTTTGAATATTTCTATCAAACTGTTATACACATTCGAAACAAAGGCGTGAAAATCTCTCTTGATCCAAACCTTAGGCTGAAACTGTGGGATATAGAAGAAGTAAGACATGTGATGCTTAGATTATTTAACCTTACTGACATACTCCTCGCTGGCGAAGAAGAACTTGAGCTGATTTTTGACCAGAATGATATTGATATGAACATTTCTTCACTCCACCAATTCAATATTGAATCGGTATTTATAAAACGTGGAGAAAATGGAGCAATCGGTATCAAAGCTGGTAAGCAATATACAATAGGAACATTTGCTAAAAACGTCGTGGATACTGTCGGTGGTGGAGATGCATTCAATGCAGGCGTACTTTATGCTTTCAGGGAGCAGTTCAGTATGGATGAAACGCTTCATACTGCATCAGTAATTGCTGCAAGGAATATCAGTGTCATGGGGGATAATGAAGGTTTACCTACACAAGATGAACTCAATGCACTAATGGGATTTACTAAAAGAATAGAGAGGTAGCGATGTAATGAAGCTGCAAATTGCATTAGACCGTCTAGGTTATGATGAATGTTTTGAAATAACGTCGGAAGTACATGAACATGTGGATATCATCGAAGTGGGAACAGGCGTCATCAAAGAATATGGTCTCGGAATAGTAAGAGATCTTAAAACCAAATACCCCGATATTTCAATTCTTGCAGATGTGAAGATTTGTGATGCTGGTAAAAGTGAAAGTGAGAAGAGTTTTGAATACCTTTCAGATTTAATTACTGTTATGGCCCTTGCGGACATTAACACAGTTAGAAACTGCCAAGAAGTGGCAGACCGGTTCGGAAAGACACTGGTAGTGGATTTGCTTAACATAAAAGATTTTAGCCTACTCGATCATCTAAAAGAAGCGGGGGTCAGAGCTGTTAGTCTGCACGTAGGAAAAGACCAGAGAGAGGCTGACATGAAACCAGCTTATGACAAGTTAAAAGAATATGACTTTGATCTTTTTGTGGCCGGTGGCATAAATGAAGACAATCTCAAAGAGTATTTGAAATTCGAACCAGATGTCGTAATCGTCGGCAGTGGCATAACTCAGGCAAAAGATAAAGTGGACGCTGCAAAGACACTCAAATCTGCGATATCAGAATTCAGACTGTAGCTTTGAACCACAGGGTAGAGTATCCTGTGGTTTCTCACTTTGAATCTCTCGATAGGATCATTCAAATATTTAGCGTCTGATCAATTTTCCTGCGAAATGTTCGGGTCTTGTATATTCGCTACCTTCTGCTTTATTCATTACGGTCGTGTAAGCAGCTTCAGCGATATCCTTGATTGGCTGGGCAATTGTACTGATATTGGGACGGTAGACCTCAGCTAATGGTATATCATCTATCGATACAATATGGATATCTTCTACTAGATCAATATTGTGGGTATCAACATATTTCAAAAAAGTCATCAGGGCAAAATCATTTGCAATGACGACACCACACCCTCTAACAATATCGAATTCTGCTACTATGGTGTCATATAGATCATTAGTGGGTGCTGTAATCGTTTTTTTCTCAACCTCTTCGCCAATAATTGAGTTAAATGCTTCCATACGCTCTACTCTCGGCGTTAAATTCATAGCATCGGAAACACCAACATATTGATACATTCGTACGTTCTTCTCCGATAAGTATGAAATTGCCTGCTCAATCGCTTGATGATTATCTAATTTGAATGATGGAATGCCGACAGTCGATATATTCCGGTCAACAAAGACAACTGGAAAGCCCCGTTTTTCTAATTGCTGATAAAGCATAGTATTTTCTGTAGTCGGCATAATAATCAATCCATCTACCTGTTTTTCAAGAAGACCATCAATATATTTCTGCTCTTTATCAGGGTCATCGTCAGCATTACAGATGATGAGGTTATACCCATCTCGATCACAGTAGTTCTCAATTTCCCTTGTCAATGTAACCGCAAAGTGATGAAGGATATTGGAAACTATAATCCCGATTGTTTTAGTGGTTCTATTTTTAAGATTCCTCGCCATGTAGTTGGGATGGTAGCCGAGCAACTTGATAGATTCTTCGATTCTTTGACGGGTTGCTTCTGACATATAGTTATATCTACCGTTCAAGTATTGGGAAACAGTGCTTGCTGATATATTCGCATGTTTTGCAACATCTTTAATAGTAATCTTTTCCATGGTACGGTCTCCTTATATAAATAAAACGTTTTATTTCTTTTAACACCATTATTATATAGTATATCGTCAAGAAAAATGAGGAGGAAGATAAATTGAAAAAATATCATATCCTGAACAAAATCCGTAAAAACTATCTAATTGCAGTAGTACGTGGCAATGAGTTTGACGATACAGTTAAGATGATTGAATCTATCCTTGCCGGGGGAATTAAAAATATTGAAATTACCTACACCACACCAAAAGCTGGCGAATTAATCGAGCACTTCTCAAATAATAATGATTACTGCATTGGTGCAGGAACAATAATGTCTAGTGCGAGTGCGGATGAAGCGATTCGAAGAGGCGCACTTTATATAGTTAGTCCTCATTTCGATGCGGATATCGCTACAACTTGTAATCTCAATCATATTCCCTATTTGCCAGGCTGTGCCAGTGCCACAGAAATTATAATGGCTATGAAGGCAGGGGTGGATGTTATAAAAGTATTCCCAGGAGGCATACTCGGCGCATCTTTTATTAAAGACATCAAAGGCCCCATACCCCACGTCAACCTCATGCCTTCAGGTGGGGTAAACACAGATAATATGGTCGACTGGATCGATAACGGCTCTTTTTCAGTTGGTATTGGTAGTGCTCTAATAAAAGGCTATGATGGTACCAACGCTGAAGTGATTACAAAAAATACTGAATCATTCGTAGCTGCTTATGAAAAAGCAATCAAAGGAAATAAAGAATAGCATGACTCACTTGAGTCATGCTATTCTTTATTTCTCAGATTTTCTGGATGTCAGCCACTTTAAACTCCTGCAAACTGATGACGTAAGGTTTAGTTATAAGTGAGACTATATCACTTCAGCAACAGGCGTGTCACCCTCGATCAGGTAGTATAGTCTATTTTCCGCTTTTGATCCGATGATTTCCATCAGGACGCTCGCAACGTCTTCGCGCGGCACCTCGCCGTACTGGACGTCTCCTTTGTACTCGTAGAGATTGACCGAGCCTTTGCCGTCATCATTTGTCAGCAGACCGGGCCGGAGGATTGTATAGGGTACACCTGACTGCTCGAGATGCGCATCTGCCCGGAACTTCGCGTGCAGGTAGGGCCGCATCTTGCCTTCCACGGCTCTCGGGTTCTCGACACCCATTCCGCTCACCATGACGAAGTGTCGGATGGCATGCTTCTTGGCAAGGTCGATTGATTCCATCGCACCTTCCTGGTCGATCAGGATGGTCTTATCAGCACCTGTATGTGCGCCGGATCCAGCAGTGAATACAACTGCTTCAACACCTTCGAAAGCGTGGGAGAAGTCTTTTTCAAGGTCCCCAAGCACTGTCTTCACACCATTGTCTTCAAGTGCTTTTGCCTGCTCTTCCTTACGTACCATCGCAATCGGATCATGTTCACTTTCCTTCAGTTTATCCACGAACATTTTGCCAATCTGACCGTTTGCTCCAATAACCAGTACTTTCATTCCATTCGCCTCCTTGGATTTATAATTCCATGGTGCGCTCTGGCTACTCATAAATCAAATGGTCTGCCTAGTGTGCTGTTATAGGCATTATTGATTGTATTTTGTAAGCGCTTACTATATATTCAAAATATACACACTATTTAGGAGGCACAATATGCAGGACAACATTGTACTTATTACTGGCGGCGCAGGTGGAATCGGTCAGGCAGCAGCAAAACGGTTTCTCGATGGCGGTGCAAAAGTGGTTCTCGTTGATTTGAACATGGAAGCTCTGGAAAGCGCAAAGGAGAATCTCAGCAGTGACAACGTGCATCTGATCAAAGCCGATGTAACGAACGAAGAAGAGGTCGAAAACTACGTGAAGGAAACGGTCGATACGTTCGGCAAGATTGATATTTTCTTCAATAACGCCGGAATCAATGGACCTTTCAAGGAAATCAAAGATCTGGCGAAGAAGGATTTCGACCTGGTGATGAGCATCAATACTACCGGCGTTTTCCTTGGAATGAAATACGTCATACGCCAGATGGAAAAGCAGGATTACGGCAGTATTGTAAATACCGCTTCAAATGCAGCATATATTGGTTCAGCCGGCATGCCGGCCTATATCGCATCCAAGCACGCAGTGGCTGGTCTGACAAAGACCGCTGCGCTCGAAGCCGCAGGAAGCAACATCCGGGTCAATGCCGTTGCTCCGGCAGCAATTGATACAAACATGCTTTCAGATATCCAGAACAACCTGACACCGGGAGAACCCGAGAAGTCCGGCGAAGCCATCAAAGCCGGTATTCCTTTCGGTCGTTTCGGTACACCGGAGGAAGTCGCAAAAGTCGTCTACTTCCTCGCTTCTGACGATGCATCATTCGTCACCGGCTCAATGTATAATGTTGATGGCGGCATGCAGGCCGACTAGAAATCGAAAACAAATCCCCTGCTCGGTTGAGCAGGGGATTTGTTTTGTGTTGGCGGATGATTCCCGGTCAACCGCCGTATTTCGCTGTGATGGATTCAAACAGCTGTTCGAGCGCACTGACATCAACCCGATGTGAATAAAGATCTTCCACACTATGTAATACTCCTGCCCGGATCACACTATCAATGGATAGAAGATGGGTCAGGTCATCCAAAGGGTTCTCCTCGAGCAGTATCAGATCTGCTCCATATCCTCCAGCCACCCGGCCTTTATTTTCGTAGCCCATACTCAGGCATGCTTCCTCTGTCGCCTTTTTGATGACAGCACTCCGGGTCAGTCCCAATGCTTCGAACTCCATCATTTCCTCAATCAATGAAATGCCAGGATAATTCCATATGCCGGCAGGCGCATCTGTACCGATGTATACTTCCCCGCCAAGATCCATATAGCGTTTCGCAATGTAGCTTATTTTCTTGTAGGCCCATTTCTCTCTTCTTTGCATCTCTTCGCTGACGTGGGGTGCAATACGTTCGAACTGGGCATCTATTCCAAAATCTTCATCAGATTCGAGCTGTGATAGCTGTCTCGATGCAGCAATAGCAGAGTCTCCGAACTGCTTCCCTTCTGCAAGGTGTCGGTACAAGGTCAGAGTCGGGACCAGTTTGACATCTGCATCAAGCAGCGTGTCCAGTACTTCAACCAGCCGGTTCTCATCCAGAGGTTCTGTAGCCACTGCATCAAATGCTTCATCCGACAGCTGGGAGTGAAAGCCGGGATAGAGGCTCTGCAGAATACCGGATGCATGTTCCAGCCAGTCGACACCCATCTCAGCCGCCTTCACGCCATCGATATGTTTCGAATGAATGAAGTCTGCTGCGACTGGCAATCCATGTCCCTGTGCCTGCTCGACTACAGCAGCAAGAACATCTTCTGTAATATTGCCATAGACCTTTACAAATTCGGCTCCCTGGTCATGAAGCTCGTCGACACCTCCTTTTGCTTCTGCAGTATTATTTGTCGAAATGTTTCCATAGGAGGTCGGCCCCCAGAGCCCGGGGTCTCCGTCGATCATCCGGTAGGTGGCGTGGACTTCGGGCGAAACCTCATCCATCTCTTCAATCATTTCGTAATTGCCGGCTGTGTTCCGGACCGTGGTCACGCCTGAAGCCAGATAATGTTTGGCACTCTGTGGTGTAATATGGGTGTGCATATCAACCAGACCCGGCAGGAGAAACTTCCCTGTACCGTCTATATCATTTACCGTCTGACGGTCGCTGTCCGTTGATACAATCTGACGATCCTTTATTTCAACATTTGCCGTGCGTAATACGCCTTCATCAAAGATGTCGACATTACGAATAATATAGTGCATCCTATTCACTCTCCATATGTGTGATCAGACTGCCGAGGTCTTCAATTTCTACTGTAACGACATCGCCATCCCGCAGCCATGGACGACTGTCTTCCGGGTAGCCGAGTGCCACGCCTTCCGGTGTGCCTGTCAGAATGATGTCTCCCGGTTTCAGTGTCATATAGTGGGAAATGTAGCTGACCAGTGCTTCGCATTTGAAAATCATATCATTGGTGTTCGAATCCTGCCGGACTTCCCCATTCACACTGCAGCGGATCCGCAGCTTGTTTGGATCTTCTATTTCATCTGCAGTCACAATATATGGACCTAGCGGACAGAATCCATCCAGACTTTTGCCGAGCAGCCACTGCCCACTCCTGAACTGGAATGATCTCTCCGACAAATCATTGGCCGCACTGTAGCCGAAAATATAGTCCTCCGCCTCTTCCTCAGTGATATTTTTCGTTTCTTTTCCGATGACGATGGCCAGTTCTGCTTCGTAATCCACCTGCTCCGCCTCGAGAGGAATGGCGACCGTTTCCCCACTCCCAGACAAACTGTTCCTATACTTGCTGAAAAGTATTGGATGGTCGGGGCTAGGCATGCCGGACTCCTCTGCATGCTTCCTGTAGTTCAGACCGACGCAGATGATCTTCTCGGCACAGTCGATGGCAGGACCGAGTGACACGTGCCTCGGCTCAAGAAAGAAATCGGACTCCTCCTCGAGCGCAAACTCCAGAAATTCATCAAGTCCCCTATAACGTTCTATGGCTTCAATCATAGTCGGATAGGATCCGGAAATATCCAGGATGCCCCTATCTGTCAGCACACCCGGTTTGAGCTGCCCCTCACTATAAAACGTCAATAGTTTCATGCCTTTTCCCTCCATTATAAAAAATTGGTTTCCCACGCATTATATCACAAGATTCAGAAAATAGATGAATTGACTGCTTTACTTTTATTTATGACAAATATAATTGTCATTTTGACAATAATACTATATACTTAGATTAAGAGGTGAGATGATGAGAACACGATTGAAAGAATTCCGTGCACGCCATGGGCTGAATCAGACAGAACTCGCGAAACGCGCCAGAATATCCAGGCAGACCGTCAGCCTGATCGAACGGGAGGAATATATCCCCTCACTTTTAATCGCTAAGCGCTTTGCCAAGATCTTCGACGAACCGATAGAAGAGATTTTCATATTCGATGAGGAGGAGCTTTAAATGAAAACCACTTTGAAACTGCTGCTATATGCAACTTTAGGATTCATTGCCGCCTATCTTGTGATGAATCATGACGTACTATTTATGGGCAATTATGAATGGGTGCCGAAAGTTTTGCTGGTACTGGCCATCCTCTCTACAATCATTGCAATCTATAAGTTTTTCCATCTTAGAAATAGAGCGGCTGTAGAAGGTGTTGATGAAGATGCGATGGAGCAGTATAAATACCGGAAATTTGTAGATCTCACGTTGATCACCCAGATTTCAACCGTCCTAGGGGTCCTCGCTTTAGGGATGGGCGCTGTCATAGAGATGCCTGTCTGGTTTCTGCTGGCTGCCATGGCCACCTTCATCGCCTCATTCATTGTCCAGCTGCTGACGCCTTCCATTACAAAATTGATGTATCCCGAGAGAAACCTGCCTGATGTCTCAGACAAGCACTACGCAGATAAACTACTCGCCCTATCGGATGAGGGCGAGCGTCATGTCATGCTCAACGGCCTTTATAAAGCATATGTCAGCACATCGTCACTCCTTTTCATATCGCTCGTTATCCTCGCCGTCTATTCTGTGTTCACAGGGAATGCCCAAATACTCGGCATGTTTCTGGTTGCGGCCATACTGCTGATATCGATTGCACAATATGGCCTGTCCATACGAAATAAATGACAGTAATATCAAGAGCGGTCACCGTCCTTTGCAGGATGATGACCGCTCTTCGTTCATTATATAAGCGCTTACATCAATTGCCCAATAAAGTACATGATGTAGACGAGTGTGATGCCCGTCAGGCCGGCAACAAATCCTCCGAGTGACCATGCTTTCAGTGTCTGTGCCACCGTCAGGTTGCCGAAGCGGTTGACGACCCAGAATCCGGAATCGTTCGGTAGTGACAGACCGATTGCACCTGAACAGATGGCGAGCGCAAGCAGTACCGGGGACACTGCGAGTTCAGCAATCTGTGGTCCGAGTATGCTCGAAGTCGTCACAAGGGCAACTGTCGCGGATCCTAAAGATGCTCTGAGTATCTGTGTGAAAATAAAGGCAAGCAGCAGGATGTGGATATTCCAGCTGGTCATCATTTCAATGAGATAGTCCCCCATCCCACTGGCATTGATGACTGCACCAAATGCACCACCAGCACCTGTAATCAGCAGTATGCTTCCGGCATCCTGCATCGATTGGTTGAACTGCGCTTTGTAGGGTCCTGCGATGTAAGGTTTCAGTACAACCAGTGAAACGAGTACCGCAATCAGAAGCGCAACATTCTTATCCCCTACAAAAGCGAAGAACGATGACAATGGGTTATCGGGAATGAAGAGCTGGGACAGTGTGTTGCTCAGAATAAGCACAATCGGAAGCGCAATGAGTCCAAAGGAAAGCTTTTTGGAAATTCGCTTTATTGAGTGCTGTACTTCAGGATCATGCACCACCTCCTCTGCTTCTTCCGTTATTTCGGTCTTCATCCGTCTGCCGATGAACGTACCGTACCCGAAACCACCGACAAGTGTTGCGACGACGGCCACGAATATACCGGCGATCAGGAAGATGCCGAGATCGACACCGATGTTCTCCGCAACAACCAGCGGTCCCGGTGTGGGAATGACCATGCTGTGGGAGACGATCAGACCTACAGCGAGAGCGGTGACAAAAGTGATTCGCGCGATGCCGGTTTTCGTACTGAGACTTTTGATGACTTTGTTCAATATGACGAACGCAGCATCGAAAAATACAGGGATGGATACGATCGTCCCGGTCAGTGCCAGACCGGCCGGTGACTTTTTGGAACCTGTCAGGGAAAGGATTCCTTCAGCAATCTTTTCCACCGCGCCCGCTTTGGCAAGAAACTGGCCGAAGACGATGCCGAGCCCAATGAGGATACCGACACCTGCCAGTGTACTTCCGAAACCATCGGCAATGATGGCCGACGCCTCACTGATCGGTATCCGGACCGCCAATGCCAGACCGAATGATGTAATCAAAAGGGCAATGAAGGGTTCAATCTTGAATTTCAATATCAATAGGAACAGTACTGCAAGTGCCAGTATGAATAGGATCAGCAACATGTTACGATTCTCCCTTGTCCAGTTTTCTGTAGACATCAAGCAGTGTCCCGGCGTCACCGACGTTGCCCGGGAAGACGATATAAGGCATTGATGGATACTTCGACTCCGCCATCGTCAGCCAGACCGGAATGCCTTTCTCCGCCTGGCCAAGTACACGTGCCTTCCTGACGCCAAGCCCGATTGTCGCAAGGTCGCTTGAAGTGATGCCGCCTTTTGCGATGATGAACCTGGGTTTGACCTCCAGGTTCGATACGATTGCGACCAGGCTCTCGGATATCCGTTTCGATATCTTCAGGCTTTCATCTCTATCTTCGGTTCTGATCAGTTCACGGGATGTGAAGATGACGACATCCTTGCCATCCTCGATCAGCTGCTCAGCCTGTTTTCTATGGTGTTCGATATAGTCAGAGAGACCCGCCTTGTCCTTCACTTCCGACACACTGAATTCCAGTGCCTCGATATTGGAATGGCTGATCAGCTGTTCAAGCTGCTGGGTCGTCTTTTTGACATGGGAGCCGACGACGATGATGCCGCCATGGGTGTCCCCCTGGTCCGTCATCTGCGACTGGTCAAGCACTTCTCCCGGCGTGGCACAGATCGATTTGACGAAAGAAGCGGCCGTTCTGAATATGAATTTTTTATTTTCACGGTTCAGATAGTCCATCAGTACAGCCGTGAAAAACTCAAGATCCTTGTCGTTGGCAGCGTCCACGATCACCTGGTCAAAGTTCGACAGTGCATCGATGAATTCCAGAAGCTGGGCATCATCGCATCCTCTGAGCATATCGAGATCAATATGCTTCACGTGGCTTTCGTCCACTTCGCCCCGGCTCTTTTCGGCAACATATTCCTGCATCGTTGCTGCATTGAAACCGAAAGTCGAATCATTCGCGAATTCGCTTTCATGAACAGGTAAGAAAGTCTCACCCTCTTTCAAGTAGTGCACGCCCTGATACGTATAGCGTCCCCCTTCAAAGAAGGCAGGAATATGAAATACTGCATCAAATCCGTCCGGACTCGCGTCATTGATCGTTTTCGGCTCGATGTATGAATGCCCTCTCAAGGTCGAGTCCCCTCTGCTGATGATGAGATAAGGCTGATCGAGTTCCAATGATACTTTTTCAAGCACACGGGTGATCTCCTTATGAGTCCCGATTGTCTCCGCTTCGGACAGTGCCCTTGAATTGGTCATGATATAGAACATGTTGTTATCCGACAGGAAACCATCCCGGACAAGCGCTTCATCCCAGGCGGTATAGACATTCAGATCTTTGACGGTCTGTGTACCGGTAGGATCATCATCCAGGACGACGACCTTATAATCGAAGCTTTCAAAATCTCGTTCTGTGTCGCAATCTGCGACCGCATTCAATACATTCCAGTTCATGTCCATCCCTACTTTCCATTGATTCTTTCAATATGCTTGATGATGCCTGAATGATCATTCATCCCATTGCCGTTTATAATTTCAGACTTGTACATTTCCTTCACCATGTTCGTCAGTGGCAGCGTAATCTTCTCCTGGTCACTGGTTGTAGTAACATTATGCAGATCCTTGTAGTTGATGTTGATCGTGCCGCCTGGCGCATAGTCTTCCGCAATCATCTTTGGAAACTTGGCTTCCATGACACTCGAGCCTGCAAGTCCGTTCCTGATGGCCTCAAACATTGCGTCAAGATCGATGTTGAAACTTTTGGCGAGGACCACCGCTTCAGAAAGTGCTGCAATGTTCGTGTTGACGATGATCTGATTGGCAAGTTTCACCGTGCTCCCTGCACCCACATCACCTACTCTGATGACTGACTTCGCCATCGGTGCGACAATCTCCTTCAGTTTTTCAAGATATGTCTCCTCACAGCCCATCATGACCGACAGTTCTCCTGTGATCGCCAATGCTTCTCCCCCACTTACGGGTGCATCTGCAAAAACAACACCTTTTTTAGAAAGTCGATGACTGATTTCAATCGAGTCCGTCGGCGCCAGTGAGCTCATATCGAGTAGATACTGCCCTTCTCTCAGATGTGGATAGAGCGCGTTTTCTCCGTCGAAAAGAACACTATTCACAATGGCACCGTTCGGCAGCATTGTTATGATTGCTTCCGATTGTTCCGCCATTTCCCTAAGACTGCCCACTGCTGTTGCGCCATACGCAACCACTCTCTCTTCAGCCGTCTTGTTCAAGTCGTTCACCATTACCGTATATTCTTGCTCCAGCAGGTTCTTAACCATTGGCGCTCCCATGATACCCAGCCCAATAAATCCAATTTTCATAATATACTCTCCTTTGAAAACGTTTACTTAAAAAGTATTGTATACTATTATATTAAAAATGTATACATTTAATACGAACTTTCTTTCTTGTATAATTATTATTATGAGAGGTGAGGAAATGAATCAGGAGAGAACCTTGTATGAAAAAGTACGCGAGGATATATTGAATGGCACGTTCGATAAGACGGAAAAAATGACTGAGGTCAAGCTTGCGAAACTTTATGAAGTGAGCAGAACGCCGATACGGGAAGTGCTGAAGCAGCTTGAATTCGAGTATCTGGTCAAAGACGGATATATATACACACCCTCGCCGGAAGATTATCGCAACCTCTTTGAAATGCGCATACTGATAGAATCCCATGCTGTGGAAAAGGCGGTGCTCCTTTTCGTCGATGAAGATCTGAAGGAGTTGCGGAATTATATAAAGCAGGCCAAAGATGGAGATGCGTCCCTGACTTTGAAAGCGAACAAAAATTTTCACGATAAGCTGGTCCGCGCAATCAGAAATCCATTCCTGTCGGAAACTTATGACCGCTTGAATTCCACAATCTATCTATTCAGCCGAACTGTCGTAGAAAAACAGAGACCAGAGCTGCTGGATGAGCACGAAGCAATTGTCCAGTCGATAGAAGATAGGAAGATTGATCATGCCAAACAGCAGATCATATCCCATCTTCAGAAGGACTTGGAATTCACACTTTACTATATGTAGAAGAAGCGGCTGGAACAAAAGTTCCCAGCCGCTTCTTCTACATCTATTCTAGAGCGTTCTGCTTCCTGCTTTTCTCATGCCGACCATAGACAACGTAATAGATAAGCATGGCTACCAGTATCGACAGGACAAGGAACTGATAGAGTCCACCATAGCCGAGCGAAGGGATAAGCAGTCCGAGGAAGAATGGACCGAAACCGAGTCCCACTTCGAGCATGATGAAATACGTCGATGTCGCAAGGCCGACGTTTTCCCTTGATGCCAGATTGACACAGACAGCCTGGGCAACAGATTGAAAATTACCGAATCCGAGCCCGATCAGCGCACCGGCAAGCAGCAGTGTGAACCCCGTTGTCGCACCACCCAATGTAAAGAAGCCGATTGACATGATGATGAATGCCGGATAAAGAATGATATTGGCGCCTTTCTGATCGAGAATCTTACCCGTGAATGGTCGTGTCATCATGATGGCAGCAGAATATACGAGGAAGAAGAAGCTTGCTGCAGTAACAAGATTGATTTCTATCGCGTGCAGATTCAAAAATGACAGGATCGATGCATAGGCCAGTCCCATGAAAAGCGCCGTGAGCCCCATCGGCATCGCATCCCGATCGATCACTTTAAACTTCCCGGTCGGCTTCCGTTCACCTTTGACGATATTATTTGTCCTAACCAACGGCAGCATCAGTGTGCCGAGAAATACGGCGATACCGACAATGATGAGCAGCGTATTGAATGTCATCACTTCAAGCATCAGGAAACCGAGAAACGGTCCGATGGCAGAGCCGAGCACGAAACTCAGACTGAAGTAGCTGATCCCCTCACCCCTGCGATTTTCAGGTACTGCAATTGTTGCCAGCGTGTTGACTGATGTACTGATCAGTCCTGTGGCAAAGCCGTTCAGGAAACGTGCAGCAATCAGAAGTGCCAGCCCCCCATTTATAAAGTAGAGCATATAAGTAGTGAAAAACAGGACTGCGCCGATATACAGTATTTTCTGCGCACCCAGACGATTGATCTGAGGGCCCGTCACTATACGTCCGGCAAGGACACCGATAATAAAAATGCTGGAGACCAGTCCGGCAGTACTGGAGCTCGCTCCATACTGCTCAATCGCATAATTTCCTATTGTTACGATGGATACATACATTGAAAATAAAACAATGAAGTGATAGAAGAATATGACGACGAACTCCTTCGTCCATATCCGATCACCCAGATGTTCACTTTTCGCCAAGACCACACTTCCTTTCTATAATTTGATACGTCCCAATGCATCCACCAGACCTTCCAGCTCTTCATGCTCAAAGTCGCCAAGGACTTCCCGCTGCAGTTCATTCATTTTCGCCCTTACCTCTACAAACAGTGCTTCTCCCGACTCGGTCATCGTAAGGTGCTTGATGCGGCGATCCTCGCCTGGATTCGACTCGATGAAACCAAGTTCCAGAAGATGCTTGATCACCTTCGTTGCCGTCGGCTTTTCAATTCCCCGACGACGGCTGACATCCACAGAAGATGTCTTTCCGTGCTTCTCTATATCCTTCAGGATCAGCCATTGTGAACTGTACAGACCGTAGGCAGAAAGAATACGATTCGCCCGATTGATATAAGGCCGGTAGATTTCCATATAGGTATCAAAAAATTTCTGCTCGATATTCATTGGAACACTCCATTCCGTTAGTTAGCCTGACTAACTATATAGTAGAGGAATGAACTTGTCAATAACGGTGAAAGACTGGCAGATCTCAACTGATCAGCGTTTCTTCGGAACCACTTTTCATATAGGAGCCATCAAGTACAAGGATCATAAAAAGTTTTTCCCCGGTCCTGTCGGGTACAGTTTTAGATAGGAGTTGCATTTCAACTAGGATTGGGTATGCACGATAAGTAAATGCAAAAGGAATAGGAAATAAGACACTATTCGACGGCGAGTGATTGGATTATGGAAGACAAAAATAGGAAGACAAATTTCCCTGTGCTAGTTTTACTGATTGGACTCGGTATAGCTATTTTTTTCCTATGGCTATTCGCAGAACTTTCGGATGAACTTCTGGAAAAAGAACTGCAGCGTTTTGATAATATGATCATCAGCTCTTTTGAATCGATAGCAGCGCCTGCACTCGATAACATTTATATCGTCATCACAGAATTGGGATCTGTGTGGCTTCTGGCAGTCTTATCGGTTATTGTCATCTTGTGCCTCTGGATAAAATCCAAAGATAAATGGGGCATATTGCTCTTTATCATTGCGATGGGTGGTGGTGCCCTGCTGACATCACTGCTGAAACAAGTCTACGGAAGAAGTCGTCCCTCCATCAATGAAGCCATCGATGCCACGGGTTTCAGCTTTCCAAGTGGACACTCGCTGGGGGCACTGGTTTTTTA
Source organism: Salinicoccus hispanicus (assembly GCF_009831115.1). Taxonomy (GTDB): domain Bacteria; phylum Bacillota; class Bacilli; order Staphylococcales; family Salinicoccaceae; genus Salinicoccus; species Salinicoccus hispanicus. Next base: position 324,643 of record NZ_WUUK01000003.1, read on the forward strand.
TGGCTTTGTCGCCTATTTCATCATCAGAAGCAGTCGGAAAAGGGCAGTGAAAATTTTGACACTCACCATTTCCGCATTGCTGATCATCCTGATTGGAACGAGCCGCATCTATCTGGGTGCCCATTTCCCAAGCGATGTTCTGGCTGGTTATAGTGTGGGAACGGTCTGGCTGCTTCTGTGTCTACTGTCTCTCGAGTGGGTTCAATGGCAAAGTCACAGCAAGGTAGGCACAGTCCACGCATTGCGCATTTTTTTGAAAAACACTTATGAAAAAGCCAGGCAGAAAATAAAACGCTGGTAAATGATATGGAAAGAGGATGCAGTCGATGCACCTGTCCGGACCAATTGTAGTACAATGTATTTCAGATGCTCATGATGAGCAGGATGAATCGACATAAAGGAAGGTAGAGTAATATGGAACAAGGTTATGTTGCTGAGAAGGAAATACAGATCATGTATGCAGATACGGACATGATGGGCGTCATCTATCATGGCAACTACGCAAAATGGCTCGAACTTGGACGTATGCAGCTGATTGAAGATATCGGATATGACTATGTGGCTATGGAGCGTGCAGGCTACTATGCACCTGTATATAATTTGAATGTCACCTATAAGAAAGCATTGAAGTATGGTGATCGCGCCTTTGTACGCACATGGATCGAAGAAAATAGTGGGATCAAGACTGTCTACGGATATGAAATCGTCAATGGCTCCGGCGAAGTATGTACGGAAGCGACCACTACGCTCATTGTTGTAAAGAAAGTGGATGATGAATTCAAAACGGTTGCATTCAAAAAGACATTTCCGGAATGGTTCCAGAAATATGAACAGATAAAGATAAAGAAATAAAAAAGCGTTCCGGAAATTCCGGAACGCTTCTGTTTATCTGAAAGTCTATACATACTCTTCGTATTCATTCGGGTGCTGGTCTTCCACTCTGCCCGGCTCCCCTTTATCCAGAGCATCTATCGCACTGAGATCCTCATCTGTCAGCTCGAAGTCATATACCTCAAGATTTTCCTTCTGACGTTCTGCAGAAGATGATTTCGGAATGATCAGGACATCGTTCTGGAGGTTCCAGCGGATGATGACCTGTGCCGGTGATTTGCCATACTTTTCGGCAATTTCCTTGATGGTTTCATTTTCAAGTACATCATTGATTTCACGACCGAACGGACTCCATGCCTCCGTCACGATACCATACTTTTTATTTGTTTCGACGAGTGCCTTGTTGTTGAAATACGGATGGCGCTCGATCTGATTGGTTGCTGGTGTGACACCTGTCTCATCAATGATGCGCTCCAGGTGTTCTGCCAGGAAGTTTGATACACCGATGGTCTTGATCAGTCCAAATTTCTGGGCATCAATCAGTGCCTGCCATGCCTGCACATATTTATCCTGCTTCGGCAGTGGCCAGTGTATCAGGTACTTGTCGAAGTAGTCTATACCGATGCGGTAGAGCGACTCCTGAATCATGCCGATGGCTTTATCATAGTCATGCGCCGCACCAGGCAATTTGGAGCTGATGATCAGCTCTTCTCTCGGAACACTGGAACGGCGGATCACTTCGCCCACTGCGCCTTCGTTATTATAGTTCGTCGATGTGTCGATCAGACGATAGCCATTCTCTTCGACAGCTGTCAGCATATTGTTGACACCGATTGCACCCTGGATATTTACTGTACCCAGTCCAATTTTCGGCAGGCTGCTGCCATCATTCAGTTGATATTTTTCATTGTGCATCATTTAGATCTTCCCTTTCAGTATTTTTATAAATTTTCTCTTCCTAAAACCTTTACTACAGTTGAATTTAGCAATTTTGATACTTCGTATTTCATTGCCATGTCAGAGAGGAACACATTGATCGGATCAATATCGGCCGAGTCCAGCAGTTCCTGATACTGCACCCACTCCTCTGCATCGGCAGTCTCTGTAAAATGACTCCATACTTCAGTGAAATAGCTGCGTATCGTTTCTGCTTCATACTTCTTATCGTAAGCCTGATCCATCAGCCGGCTGAACGTCTCAACAGACATTTCTACACCTGCATCGAACAGATGGTTGATTTCATCATACAGCTGGCGGTCTTTGGAGAGGACGAAATACTTCTCTTCTTCCCACAATTCGCGAAGCATTTCATACTCATGCTGATCCAGTTGCACTTCATCCATGCGTCCAAGGAACGAGCGCCTGTAGACAAAGTGTCTGAGGAGCGGAATCTCTCCGTTCGGCGCACGGCCAAACGGTGCATTCATCGCATCCATGAATTTGATTTCCTTCACCTGTACCTCTTTATCGATCGTCACTTTCCCGAGATATAGTTCACTTTCAGGACTATAGCTGGTAATGGATGCATCGTGTTCAGCATACACATCGATCGTTTCGGTACCGGTATCGTAATCCAGTCGGAACTTCAAGGCATCTTTCCCGTAGCTCTGCGCTGAATAATATGAATGATCCATGCCCGTATCCTTCGGTAACCAGCGAGCAAGCGCACCCAGGTGCCGGTATAGATCCCCGGCACGGAATATATCCACAAAACGGATGATGTTTTTATTTCCCAGAAACCGATGGATTCTATAAAATAAATCGATGGTCTCGGACGCTGTCGCAAATGGAAAATATGGAAAGGTCACACCGATGATGTCGATGGGCCGGGCCGGATGGTCAAAGCGTATGGAACAGCCTTTGACATTGATTGTCCAATCCGGTACTTTTTCAGAAGTCGCCACGTTGGAAAGCCGGACGACCGACCGCTCTACATTTCCAAAAATCGCTTTCCCATTATCATTCAATGCAACATCCGCTCCATAGTTCGCACCATTTCCATGCGCTCTTCTGGCACCTGGATCATGCACATTAATCCGTTCGATCAGATCGACGATGATATCTGCTGCTGTTTTCATCAGAACCTCTCCCTCTGCACCTAAGTAAGTACAAACCTTCCATGGCCCCTGATGCAATAATGCCTACCTATATAAAGTTCACCTTTTCATCAGGTTTTAAACTTTTAATATCATTAATGTATAAACTTCTTACAATAAAGATTAGCCAATATGAAAAAGCTGCAAAGCCTGAACAGGCTCTGCAGCTTTTACTGATCTACAGTGTATCTTCTACCGGTGTATCGCCTTCATGCAGATAGAATGTCTTGCCTTCTGCTTTGTTTGTATCGACGATATGCACGAGTACGTTTGCAACGTCTTCTCTTGGAATCTCCGCAACTTCCGTACCGCCTTCAAAGAGCCTTACTTTGCCGGTACCTGCATCGTTAGTCAACATGCCAGGACGCAGAATTGTATAGTCGAGACCGGATGCCTTGAGGTATTCGTCCGCGCGGTGCTTGGCATACATATATGATTTGATCTGATCTGCATTTTTCGGATCGTCTGCACCCATGGAACTGAGTATGACGAAATGTTTCACGCCTGCTTTTTTCGCATTATCGACAGACTCGATTGCACCTTCCTGGTCGATGAGCACTGTCATATCAGTGTCCGTATCGCCGCCGGAACCGGCTGCGAAGACGACAGAATCTACGCCTTCAAATGCATGGGAGAAATCTTCTTGAAGATCTCCGAGTACTGTATCGATGCCTTTATCTTCAAACTGTCCCTGCTGTTCTTCCTTACGAACCATCGCTACTGGCTGATGGCCTTTATCTTTTAATTTTTCAACAACCTGATGACCGACTTGTCCATTTGCTCCTATTACAAGTACTTTCATGTGGTAATTACCTCCTTGTGTTATCCGTTATCTATACCCACATGGGGAGGGGGGCTTAAACATGAAGTTGCAAATTATCAGCCGAGTGCCACATCCAGGATCATCATCAAGGTGAAACCGAGCATCAGACACATGACGGCCAGGTCGGAGTGGCCATTTTTCTGGGTACTTGGAATGACCTCTTCGACGACCACAAAAATCATCGCGCCGGCAGCGAGAGCCAGGGCATACGGCAGAATCGGGCTCATGAATGAAATGGCCAGAATACCAGCGACTGCTGCCATCGGCTCAACAATTCCTGACATCCAGCCGAAGAAAAAACTCTTTGTACGCGACATGCCTTCTCCACGAAGGGGCATGGCGACCGCCATTCCTTCCGGGACATTCTGGATGCCGATGCCGAGTGCCAGTGTCGCCGCCCCGACAGCTACTGATGTCGGGTCAGCATTGGAAGCCAGTGCGCCAAACGCAATGCCGATGGCCAGTCCTTCAGGGATGTTATGTAGCGTGATTGAAAATACAAGCAGCGTACTACGACGCTGCCTTTCGGCACGCCAGCCTTCCATACGATCATCCGGTGCATTTCTGTGTGCATGCGGAATCAGCTTGTCGAATCCATAGATGAACAGCCCACCAAGCAGAAAGCCGACTGCTGCCGGGAACCATTCCCCGATTGGATTGTTCTGGCTGTTTTCTATAGCGGGCGCCAGAAGAGACCAGAAACTCGCCGCAATCATGACACCACCGGCAAAACCGAGCATCATATCCAGAAACTTGTCGCTCACTTCTTTTGTCAGAAATACTACAGCGGCACCAAGACCTGTCATGGTCCATGTAAATAGCGTAGCAGTCAGCGCCTGCATCCAGGGATCAAATCCCATAAAAGTATCTACCATATTCATAACCCTTTCGATATTTAAACATTCATGTAGAAATAATACTCCATTTTGGAGTATAGTAGCCATAATGTGGCTCATTCCATATCCATACCACACCCGTCATCTATTGAAACGGAGGGAGCATAATGAAATCCAGTCTGGCACCCATCATGATTCTCGTTGCAGCAATTCTGTGGGGCACCGCAGGCACCGCGAAAACATATCTGCCTGAAAATGTCGACAGTCTGTCTATCGGTGCCATGCGCCTGATCATCGGCAGCCTGATTCTGATCATCATCGCCCTGTTCATGAGACAGTTCAGAATAAAGGGCTGGCCCTGGCGTATGGTTTTGGCAGCAGGCATCGCCATGGCACTTTTCCAGCCGTTCTTCTTCAATGCAGTCACACTGACAGGTGTTGCCGTCGGCACTGTGGCCTCCATAGGAAGTGCACCGGTATTTTCCGGTCTGATCGAATGGCTTTTCTTCAAAATACGACCCGATCGTGTATGGTGGGTGTCCACTACACTTGCCATACTTGGCTGTGCACTGCTGATGTTCAACACGGGATCGATCACGGTCGACCCACTCGGTATCCTTTCCGGTCTTGGAGCAGGAGTAACCTTTGCGAGCTATACGATTATGAACTCAAGGATGGTCAGGAACCATCCACCCATCGCAATAACCGCAATCGTCTTCACCATCAGCGCACTGCTGCTCACACCATTCCTACTGTTGAACGACCCGTCCTGGCTGGCCACAACAGGTGGCATCTCGGTCTCTTTATATATCGGACTGTTCGCCACCGGACTTGCATACTTCCTGTTCGCCAGTGGTCTGAAGCACGTCAAATCTTCATCCGCCGTAACACTCTCACTGGCGGAACCTTTGACCGCTTCTCTCCTCGGCGTCCTGTTTGTCGGCGAAGTGCTCGCACTTTGGTCATGGGCCGGACTCATCATGCTGCTTGCCGGACTCGTCCTGCTCGCCTTGCAGTCGAGGGGACGATCCAGAAAGATTCCCACACAGACCTAGGACTGAATCGGATATGACATATTTCGATACTCGGGACTGATCGGCTCGGGGCCTTGGGATTTCCATCGCGAGAACACGGAATATGAGCTTATGGCTTCTCTCAACTGTTTGATATCATATCTATTCGGCACACTATTTATGCTGACCACGATTTTATTTTCAATCGGTTCGAGCGGAAAATTGGCAATGATCACTTCTGCATCATACTCAGCAAGCTGATCCAAACTTGTTATGCTGCCATTGCAGACTTTGATATCAATCTGGCTGCCGAATTCAACATCGAGTAGTTCCTTTGATATTTGAGCATGATAGATATCCAGGTTGCTGATCAGCAATGCTTTGACCTGTCCCTGTTTTTCAAGATAGAACTGGGGCAGGCCTTTCCAGTGGATGATCAGCGTATAGAGCAGATGATTGATGAAATCATTTTTGACGTTGAACGAAAGTTCATGCAAAACATGAGTCAGCCCCTCCTTAGCTGCTGAAAAGAAATCAGGCATGTGTGCTTCAGCTACTTCCAATATCGGATTGACACTCTTGAAAAAGACACTTTCAACATAGATTTCAAAGTTTTCAAAGTGCGCCGTGTTATGGAGGTTGAGAATGATATGCTCACGGTTATAAACGGGTATGTTAAAGCGCTTGGACAGCTGCTCGACCAACCTCGAAAAACTCAGGTGCGACCTATTCACCTCAGGCGTAACGAATGAAGCACTGAGTAGCGCACTGTAGTCGAAGTGTACGTTTCTTTGTGCATAGCCATAAAATATATCGCTCAAGACTGCCTCATCCAGATTCCTTTCCAGCAATCCATCGAACTTCTTGTACAGTTCCTCATCATCTTCCAGCGCAGCCAGCAAATATGCAGCCTTCTCTCGATCATAATCAAAAAATTCCACAGGATGATTCTGATTCACTCTCATTATCGACACGGACATCAGAATCTTTACATTCCTGATTATGGCAAAATCGAGGGGCTCATTGAAAGCCTTCATTACGAAGATGACGATTTTAGTGAGCGTACCTTCGTCTATGCTGTCGAATGGCCAAGAAACGCCCTTATACTTTTCACTGAGGTACTGAGCATAGAAATGCCGTATTTTCTCCTCTTCTCCTTTAAGACAGCATGGATTGGTCGCAAAATGCAGATCAAAGTCCGTAACGAGTATGCTGTCGATTGCACGGATACGCCGATATGTAGTGGACGTGCTGGTATGAAAATAATCTGCCAGCTCATCGACGGAGATTCCCTCATTAAAAAAGATGTGTTCCAGCATGGAATGTTCCATCGACAATTCAAAGTAGCGTCTATATATGTGATCCAGGTTCTTCCCCGGAAAGAATACCAGCTCAAAACACCTATCTTTATGTTCAATTTCAAAAATTCCCGTTCCAATACTATGATTGATGCTATGAATATCCTCTCTCAACACCCTTTCTGATATATCCACCTCTCTAGCAAGCTGTTCCACTGGTACTGGCTTAAAGCGAGTCGCCAAATACCTGATGATGTCCTTATGCCTTACAAACCACGCTGGTAGCACCCTTCTCAAAATCTCACCTTCTCCTTTTATTCTAATCGTGTATTATTTTACCATTTATTTTCATATTGTGTCTTTGAAAGCACATGAAATGGCAAAGTTATCTGCTCAAGGATTTTATATTACAAATAATAATGTATATTTATTCATAATACCTTCTTCTGCTATTATCTTCTCCTTTATACTACCCCCATTTTCTGATTCTTATATAAAATTAAGTTTCAAAAAGTGCATTACTTGTGAGACATGTTGATTTGTGCATCCATTCACTTACTTATAAAATGTTTGTAGGACATCATTTGATAGCAATCACCTGAAGTTAATAAGGGAGGTTTTTGAAAATCAGAAAAATCAGCTTCATCCTTCTAGCTGTCCTTCTACTGCATTCCACTTTTCTGGACACTCTGGTTTTCGCAAATCAATCTCCTGAGAATACAGGTGGCACTGGACTAGTCGAAGTAGAAGGGCATGAAGAAAATGACATTATGACATGGCGTATAAAAGTAAATGATCGTGCTGCCGCCTATACAGAAGGTACGCTGAACTTTCAGCTCTATGGTGGCCATGAACTGGATGCAGAGAACATCAATATTCTAAAGGAAACGGTCGGTACACTGGAAGAAAGAAGCGATGGTACATATACAATCCAGCTTGACGACCCATCAAAAGCTTCAAATTTTGTTCTTACAACGAAAATTACAGATCAGCATACTTCAAACTATACATTGAGTGTCGAGGCGTCATTGGATCAGCATACCGCCAAAGCTGCTGATATCCACCACACCATGCAGAATATTGAAGGTACCATCACTTTTAAGAATCTGCCAGAAGATGAAAAACCGCCGGCGACTCTGGTTCACCTGTTCGATACAGCAGCATCAGAAACAGTTGGAACTTTGGAGGTTCCACCAGATGAACCATCATTCATATTCAAAGATATCCGGAAATATGACGATGATAACTCCGAAATAATCTACGAAATAAAGACAGAACCCCTGGGCAACTACACGACCGTGGGAGAAACCGAAATTGTGCATGAATACCTGGAGGCGGAAGTCGAAGGTATGATCTCCAACACCTCACGGACTGCATTCAGTATCGAAGTTGCCAATGATCAGACAGGGACAGTCATCAGAACAATAGATATAGAGCCCGATGCACACAGCTATAAGATTGAAGAGCTGCCACTGAATGATGCAGAGGGGAATGCGATTACCTACAGTATCTACCCTATAGCGCAAGAAGCAATCGAAATAACAGTTAAAGATAATAATATAGAAGTAAATGATATCAAAGCCGAAGAAAATGCAGAAAAGCAATCTGAAGAAACATCTGCGGAACAGCCTGAAAACAGCTCTGAAGCAGTTCAAAAAGATGATGAAACAGAGACATCTGTCGATGAACCGGTGAAACTGGAAGAAGAAACGGTTGGACCGTCCGAGGAAAATGAAGCGCCAACAGAAGAAGCAGCGGAAACCTCAGAAGAGACTCAAGAAAAACCAGAATCACCCGAAGTTGATACTACAGAAATAAATGGATCTGAAATTGAAGCAGCTTTATCTGATAACGAAAAAGATAAAGAAGCACTAGAAGAAAGTACCGAAGAATCAAACCTCACCGAAGAAAGTGAATTATCAGAAAGCGAAGCGATGGATGAAATAGAGACAGAAGTGTTTGAAGAAACATCAGAAAAAAAGGTCGAGATTTCGAAGACGCAAAAGCTTGCACTGGAAGAAACAAAGTCAGTAAGTACTGAAGCAACGACTTTTGGCAACCTGACTCAAGAATACAGTTTCATGCCACGTATGGCGACTGCACTTGGAGCCATGTCTATATCAGGAGAGCAGCCACTCTTCCCGGGTTGTGAAAACACTATGGCATCACCTTTTCCAGGCATCGCAAGCAATCAGTCAAACATCGACAGGATGGGTTGGCAGGAATATGACCTTTATAGAAACCGGACCCCACAGCCCATAAAATATGATGAAGGCTACCTGCAGAAATGTGCCACACCTAATGATGCTGAACATTCATACAGCATCAATGTGTCTACACAAGGGAGTGCAACCACTACTGCACAGCCACTGGACATAGTGCTGGTACTGGACAACTCCAGCAGTATGGATGATCGGTACGCTGACGGTACAACACGGTGGCAAAGAACCCGTGCGGGCGTGGTGGATTTTGTTAAAACCATGACAGAGGACAACAACAATGTTCGTATATCCATCGTCAACTATTCGACAGAGATTGTCAGCTCAAGCAGCCTGACAAATGACACTGCACGTATACTTTCTTCACTTCCTCAGAAAAATCCGGGAGGAGGTACCTTTACACAACGTGGATTGATAAAGGGGGAAGAAATTCTATCATATTCTCCAGATGACGTTAAAAAAGTTATGGTCCTTTTGACTGATGGCGCTCCAACATATAGCTATAAGGGAGAGAGTGTCTCTGAGAGAGGTAATCCCGAGACGATAAATAAATTTGAAAGTACGTATTATGGCAAATTAAACATGATGGGGGATGGGACAAGCTACCACATGAGAAGCTTTTTAAGACATGGTTACTATATCTCTCATTCCCTATTCTCTTATACTCATATAGTTAACCACGGACAACCGACAATATCACAAGCAAAATTGATTAAAGACAACAACCCTGATTGGGACATCTTCACTGTCGGAATTGATTTAGAAAATAAATCTCGTAATGATGGTGCTTCATTAAAAGAAATGAACGAATTGCTTGGGAGAATCGCCAGTGATCCTACTTATGCATATAATTTGCCTGATCCAGCAAATGGTCTACCTGGTGCTTTACATGACATACAAGATAAGATCTCCGTCAATTCTTTCAGCGATGGAAAAATTACCGACCCAATCGGAGAGATGTACGATCTCGACCTTGGACCTGATAAAGTGTTCGATGCAAGTGACTACACACTGACTGCTTCATCAGCTGAAATAAAGAACACAGCAAAAATATCATACAACACTGCAATGCGCACCTTATCTGTAACAGGAGTTAATTTAGGGAAGAACGACTGGTTGAATTTGAACTATAATGTCATTCTTCGTACAGGTGACCCCAATTTCCAGATGAATACCTGGTATGCAATGAATGGTAGAACCACTGCTGTACCGACTAAGACAAGTAATAGAGTGCTCGATTATCCAATCCCTGAAGCCAGAGCACTGCCTAAAAAATATGATTTCATATTCACAAAAACCGATGAAAATGATAAGCCATTAGCAGGTGCGAAGTTTCAACTGAAAAATAGTGAAGGCAGCATTACTGCTACGTCAACATCAAGAAACGATGGAAAAGTTATCTTTCCACAAATCTCCGTCGGCGATTATGTATTGATGGAAACCTCGGCACCAAATGGCTACCAGCCGGACGGCATCAAGTACAAAGTAACCATCGGAAAAGATGGTACATACGCCATCAATGGAAAATTACATGACACGAAATCATTCTCAATAAAGAACATGCCTAAACTGAGCAAGCTGAAAATAATCAACCATACGCCGAGCAGTGAGTCCGAAGTATTACCAGGATCTACTTTCGAACTGAGAGACCTCAATGGAAAGGTCATAAGCACAGGCATTACTGATAAGAATGGTGAACTGATATTCAGTGAGCTGAGATCTGGTGATTATCTGCTCGTAATGACAAAAGCACCAGCAGGACATTCTTTGAACAGCGAACCCATGAGAATCGCTTTGAATGGCCAGGACATCGAGACAATCGAAATAGAAAATGCACCACAGATGCTTCCTGAAACAGGCGGCATGGGTACTATCCCTTTCTTCGCTATCGGACTCTTCATCGTTTTTATGTCATTATTTTCTAAAAATAGATTAAAAATCAAATAAGATGCTAAGCATCATAAAACCATAGGAGGCATTTATATGTCGAAACTTTACAAGCTTACTTCAATGATTTTTGCACTCTGCCTGATAATCACTTTAGTGATACCTCAGGAAATTATTCATGCTACAACTACTGAAACTGAAAACCTCACAAATCTGACTATTCATAAAATCACAGGAGACACTAAAGAAACAGCCAGTTACGGAGAATTGACTGGTACAGAAACTCCAGATGGCGAACCAATTTCAAATATTATATTCACCTACTGGGAAGTCAGTAAAGCACATTACGATGTAATGATGGAGAATCAGACCGCCTACCAAACAACCACTCAAGTTGAAACACTCACCAATACATCTGGTACAGCTTTGTCAGCTACGCAGGATGATGGAACAACAAGTATCAAGGGACTGACCGAAGGGTACTACTGGTTTGTTGAAAATAAATCAGCCGCCGTTATAAAATCAGCCGCTGTTCCGTTCGGACTGGTTCTGCCTATCACAAATAAGAATGGTAACGGATATATCACGAATCTTCATGTCTATCCAAAAAACACACTAGCAGCTACACCAACGATAGACGAAACAATTTCCGGAAATAACGATAAATCAAAATCTGCAGATATCGGAGAAAATATCACATGGAATATCAAAACGACTGTGCCGAAAGGGATAGAAGAATACGATAAATATACAATCGAAAGTACGATTCATGATCATCTTAATTTCAATGTCGATAACGTTAGTGTAGATTACAACGGCACAACTCTTAAGAAAGACATTGATTACAGTATTTCATTCAACGATGGTTCAAGAAATTTAATAATTGAATTACCAAAAACTAAGTTTAGTGAAATGGGAGCTGCTTGGAATGACTCCCAAAACCCGCCAACGTTACACATCTCTATGACTAACCGCATCAACAATCATGCAGAAATGGGAAATCCCATCAAGAATAACTCCAGGATACTTTTTGATAATGGTCATGGAACAAACAGCTCGACAAGCGTGGAAGAACCACCTGTGGTCTACACAGGAGGTAAGAAGTTTATCAAAGTAACTGAGGATCGAGATGAAAATGGAAAATTGGTAACCTTGCCAGATGCTGAATTTGTAATATTAAATAGTAATGGCAAATTCTTAAAACAAGACAAGGAAACATTAGATGTCTCTTGGGCGGCAACACAAGCAGAAGCGAAGAAGTTCACGTCGAACACAGATGGTACTTTTGAAGTTACAGGGCTATCTTACGGAATAGATAATGATAACAATGAAGGTTCATCTACTTATACGTTAAGAGAAACCAAAGCACCTACTGATTATGCTCTGCCTACAAATCGAAATACAGAGTTTATTGTAAATAATTCATCCTATAACGATACACAGCCAATCATTAATAAAAGAGTATCAATCCCTGATACCGGTGGTACAGGTACCATCCTTTTCACAGTGATTGGCCTGGCGTTGATGATACTTGCTCTGGTACTGATCAGAAGAAGAAAGCAGGCGTAGTGAATTTGAGATAGATAAAGGTGGACAGCACTGTCTGCCTTCTTTCTTTTCAGAATAAAACAGGAGGCATAGTATGGCTCAGGAAAAAAATCAAAGCAACCGTAAAAAGAACTTCATTTTCAATCTGATCATTGTTCTCATCTTCCTGATTGGCCTTGGCATATTGATCTATCCCATGGTCAGTGCGGTCTACTATGACTACCGTGCCAGTGATGAAGTGGCGGATTTCAACGCGGAGGCGAAGCGTCTCGACCAGGGTGGCATTGACGCGCGCATGGAAAAGGCGCATGCATACAATCAATCGTTGACAGGTCACGAGTCCCTGAATGACTTCTACACGGAAGCGGAAGAGGAAGAAGGAAAGGCAATGTACGCCCAGATGCTTGAAGTGAATGAAAAGATGGGAACAGTGGAAATTCCAAAAATTCATCAGGAGCTGCCCATCTACGCAGGTACCGGAGAGACTGTACTGCAAAAAGGAGTCGGACATCTTGATGGAACTTCCCTCCCTGTCGGGGGGAGAACCACTCATAGTGTACTGACTGCACATAGAGGATTGCCGGATAAGAAATTGTTCACGGATCTCGACGATATGGAAATCGGTGATGTCTTCTTCATTCATAATATCGATGAAACACTTGCGTATGAGGTCGACCGGATTGATGTGATTGAACCGTCGGATTTTGAAAAACTGAGGATCGAAGAAGGTGGGGATCATGTGACACTTTTGACATGCACACCGTATATGGTCAATTCTCACAGACTCATTGTGCGTGGTCATCAGATCGCATACACGCCGGAAGTCCAGGAATACCATGAAGAAGGAAAAGCACCATGGTGGATGAAGTTCTTCAATGTCTACAAAAACTACATGATCGGGCTTGGAATTGTAGTCCTCTTCTTCATACTTGGGCGGATATGGAAAAGGAGAAAGGGTAGAACCAATGATTAGAAAACTGGTTATTACAGCACTTTTCCTTTTTGGATTATTCATATTCCTGTATCCGACTGTCATGAAGTTCTATCACAACTACACCATGTCCCGCCAGTCGGACGCTATTTCAGAACAGTTTCAAGTGAGTTCAGAGGATCAAAGAACAGCCTATCAGAATTTCACACATTATAATGAATCTCTTTCGGGAACAAGCTCAATAGACAGCCCGCCTGTAGTAGTGAAGAAAGATCATACAGCGCGCATGTACGAGGACATGGAAAATGTTGTCGCGACCATCGATATACCCGCCCTCGATATCCACTATCCGGTGTTTGAAAAGGCGACGCCTGAGAATCTTGATCGCGGTGTTGCCCGTGTAGAGGGAACCAGCTATCCGGTAGGCGGGAAACCTTCCAATAGTGTCCTAGCGGCCCACTCCTATTCATCGGATTATGAGTGGTTCACCCACATCGATAAATTGCAAGACGATGCAATCGTCATCATCAATAACTTCGAAGATACCCTCTATTACAAAGTTTCAGGTCGAGAGATCATTTCTCCTGATGAAGTGGATAAGCTTGCGATACGTGAAGATGAAGATATGATCACCTTACTTACATGCACTGCATCTGGTGAGGATAGGGTGCTCGTCTATGCTGAACGCACCTCGCCTCCATCAATAGAGATGATCCAGGACACCGTCGCAAGTTCAAAGTCCAATTCTGAAATCAAAGAGGACAGGCAGTGGAAGGAACACATTAAAGTGATGTCCAGCTCTTCCGGGATCGTCGCCATCGCACTCATTCTGATCGCGTTATTTCTCCTGTTCATGAAGAGACGAAAGTAGCATCTGAATATAAAGAGGGTACAGCTCAGACCAGCTGTACCCTCTTTGAGTCTATTTTACTTTATCCTTCAATCGTGATACTGTCGATATCCTTAGGGAATTTCGTAAAGACATGCGTGGTATCATCGATATAGAGCATATCTTCGATGCGCACCCCACCGAACCCTGTTTTGTAGACACCCGGTTCGATGGTGATGACATGACCATTCTCAAGCTTGTCCGTATTCTGGGCGTCGAGTGATGGTGCTTCATGCAGTCCGAGACCGAGACCATGTCCAATACGGTGTGTGAAATATTCACCATAACCGTCTTCCATGATTTCATGACGTGCGGCTTCATCCAGCGCATTCATCTGTGTGCCGGCCTGCGCTTTCTTGATACCCGCTTCATTCGCTCTCAATACAGCGTTATAGATGGCTTCCTGCTCTTCGGTCGGGTCGCCGATGATGAATGTGCGTGTCATGTCGGATACATAGCGGTCTTTGGTTACAACACCGAAATCAATGAGCAGGAAGTGTCCCGGTTCGACGGTCGTATCGCCTGAAGTGCCGTGCGGCAGTGCGGAGTTTTCTCCTGTCAGTACGAGGGGACCGAAAGAAACATCAACTGCACCATATTCCTTCACTTTACGTAGCAGGAACTCTGCGATTTCCTTCTCCGTCCTGCCGGAAACAGGTTCATTCACCAGGTCCGCCAGCGCCTTTTCCGTTATATCAACAGCTTCCTGAAGCTTTTCCCTGTCGTCTTCATCCTTCTTGCCACGCAGACGATTGATCTCCGGTTCGATGGATTGAATCTGCTCGGCTGTATAATTTTCAAGCAGCTTCTGGTAGCGGTTGTATGTGACATGGCCCCCTTCGATCCCGATGGTCTCTGCATCCATCAAGTGTTCAAAGATCTGTCTGAAAGGATCCTCTCCGTCACTGTACGGTAGGTGATTGTCCACCGTCGCCTCATCATTGACCACTTCCTGGTCGAGTGCCGGGAACATCAGTGCCGTATCATTCGACTTTACATCTACCAGCAGAGCGAGCATCCGCTCATGTGGTTCAATGAAGCATCCTGTAAAATAGAAGACGTTTGTCGGTTCTGTAATGATGACCGCATCCACATCCAGCATGGATGTGAGATTCTCTACTCTCTTCTTGTATTTCTCTGTCATTTCAACCATCCTTTCGCTTTTGTTCGTCATTGTCAATATAACATAGTTTAAGTCGTTATTAATTGTGCGTCACTTGTGCTAATATGATAGCAATCGTCCAGGGGGTCTGATAATGCCACTATCTTTTTTCATGAAAATCCATAGGAGACTATACCCGACTTTCATCATTTCACCCTATATCACCATTCCACTTCTATTGATAGCCACACTGGCTACCAGCAGTTTCGGACATCTGCTCGGTGGAGAGCTGTTTACGGGAAACGCCATTTCAAATGTCCCTTTCATCAGCACACTGCTGCTGCGAATCGGCATTCTCACCATATATGTCGCATCCAATCTGCTTTTTCTATACTTCATGATCCGGTGGTTCAGAAAAAAACCGGTGCGTATACTGTCATTGCTTTCCTACTATGCAGTATTTGCGACCATCGTATTCGTTCTATCCAACTGCCTGTTCCTGCTTGTCACAGCAATCGACCACTTCTTTAATATGAATGAAGCACCACTGCTCATTCTTTTCGGCATCTCCCTCGTCATCATTTTTACGCTGCTCAACCTGTATCCCGGCTATTTGTTCTACCTGGCCATCCGGCACCGGCCGATCGATACGTTCTGGCCGGTGATCCTCTATATCATCGGCATCCACCTCATCACGTATACACTGCTCAGATTATGGAATGCTGTCGATATCATCATTCTATGGAATCTGGATGCAGTCATATGAAAAAACGTTGATCTCCACATAGGAAAGTCAACGTTTTATTTTTCATTCCGCTTCTATTGTACGGATCGGCTTGCAAGGATTCCCCACAGCCACTGTATTCGCCGGTACATCCTTCACAACCACCGACCCTGAACCGATGACTGCGTTCTCACCGATTGTGACACCTGGATTGACGGTGGCATCAGCACCGATCCATACATTGTCACCGATAGTGATTGGCTCCCCATACTCGAGCCGTTGTCTTCTTTTCTCCGGGTCGATCGGATGATTGACAGTGACGAGGGAAACATTCGGGCCCAGCAGCACGTCATCACCGATCGTTATTTTGGCAACATCGAGAAAGACGCAATTGTAGTTTGCGTAGAAATTGCGGCCGACTCTGATATTGATCCCATAGTCGCAGAAGAATGGCGGCCGGATGCTGAGTCCTTCGACATGATATCCAAACAGCATATCGAGCAGCTGTCCTTTGTCTCCGCCTCCCGGATGGTTGTACTGCGCCATCAGATTCTGGGCATTATCCCTCAGATGGACGAGCGTCGGATCTTCCGGATTGTAGTATTCGCCCCTCAGCATCTTTTCCTTTTCAGTCATTCTGCCCACCTCATTCATCAAAAGTTGATTTTGCGGTTACGCTGCCGGCCTCAAGCAGTATTCTCCCTTTTGCCATGACCATATCGAGCTGGTATTCGGAATCGAACAGCAGCAGGTCTGCATCATATCCTGCCTTCAGATTCCCTTTTTTATCGAGTTTAAGCACATCTGATGGATGTTTTGTCACCAGACTGAATATCTCTTCGGGGCTGAACTTTGCCGATTTCAAAAGCTGCCGGAGATTTTCAAGCAGCGCTTTCGGACGGGCTACAGCCAAATGGGTGAGCCGACCTGCCGCATCGAAAACCGGAAGACTGCCATTGCCATCCGAAGACAGTGTCAGTTTCGACATATTACCGCCTGCCTGCTGGAACAAGGAAACGTGCGAGACGATATCTTCATCGGCAGTCATATCCACATAGGCACCCCTTCTTGACAGATGGGCTGCATCTTCAATCAGTTCGGATGTCCGGTTGACATGGGTCGGATAGATCTTTTCAGCAGGGATATCATACTGGTCGAGCAGTTCGTGCAGCAGGCTGAGCTTCCCGGCACCTGGACCGACGTGGAAATGAGTCACCCCGGCCTTGCCTGAAGTCAGTCCGCCGATTCTGGTATCCGCAGCCACCTTTGCCAGTTCGTGTACACTCGGCTGACCCGAACGATGATCGGAAATCGCCACTTCCGCCGTACCGATCACCTTGTCGAGCAGATAGATGTCCTTTTGGATATCACCGGTCACGGTCGGCACCGGCACATGATAGTTGCCGGTATACATATATGCCGTCATCCCTTCCGTATCCAGTGCTTTGGCTTTTGCGTAGAGGGATTCCAGGTGACGGCTCGTCTTATCGGTGCCGATCAGACCGACTGCCGTTGTAATGCCTGCTGCAATGAAATCTTTGATGTTCGTTTCAGGTGTCCGTGTATGATAGCCGCCTTCACCACCGCCACCGATCAGATGGACATGGGGATCGATCAGTCCAGGTGCAATCAGCTTTCTCCTGCCATCGATGATGCGGATATCGAGACCTAAGTTTTCATAGGCTGAAGCATCAATTTCCCGGGAAATCTTTTCGATGCGGTCGTTGAAAATGATGATGTCCTGTGAACCCAGAGGTTCAGGCGCATAAATATATGCACCCTTCACTAATGTAATCAATGTTTAACCCCTTCCTCCTTCCTCGGGTTGATGGAATCAGTCGAGATATTTTTCGAACCAGTCGACCAGATGCGTCAGACGCTCGATTCTCAAGTTCGGCTTCCCTGTTCGGGACAGATTGTGGTCCGCTTCAGGGAAACGGACGAACTGCGTCTCCTTTTTCTGGTACTTGAGCGCAATATACAGCTGTTCCGCCTGCTCGATCGGACATCTGAAATCGCGCTCGCTGTGCAGGATGAGCAATGGTGTATTGATGGCATCGACATATTTGATTGGTGAATGGTGCCACATCTTTTCGATGTCGCTGAATTCCGCCTGGATCTGCCAGTCTGTGAAATAGTAGCCGATATCAGACACGCCGCGGAAGCTGACCCAGTTGCAGATGCTGCGCTGTGTCACTGCCGCCTTGAAGCGATCTGTATGTCCAACGATCCAGTTGGTCATGAAGCCGCCATACGACCCACCGGTAACACCGAGGTTATTCTGATCGATCCAGTCATACTGTCCTGTAATATAATCGACCCCTGCCATGATGTCCCGGTAGTCGCCACCGCCATAGTCGCCACGGACTGCATCCACGAATTCCTGGGAATAGCTGTGCGATCCTCTCGGATTCACAAACAGTACGGCATAGCCCTTTGCAGCAAGCACCTGCATCTCATGGAAGAAGGAGTTGCCGTAGAAGGCATGCGGTCCACCATGAATATTGGTGATCATCGGGTATTTCCCGCCTTCCGCATATCCTGCCGGTTTCATGAACCAGCCCTGCACTTCTGTACCATCTTCGCTATTGAAGGTGATATCTTCCGGATCCACCAGTTCCGTATCATCTGCATATGTCTGGTTCACATATGTCAGCTGTTCAAGTGAGGCATTTTTGAAGTCATATCTATATAGTTCACTTGGGGAAGTGTGCTGTGAAATCGTGAGCACCGCATACTCTTTCGTCGCATCCATGCCGAAGATGTGGTGACGGCCTTCAAGCAGCGGCTTGATTGTGCCATCCGTACTGCCTTCATATAGGTTGACACTGCCATCATCGGAAACAAGAAAGACAAAACGATCATCCGAGATCCACTGCACGGGATTGCCCTCGACCGATTGCTGCGTATCAGCTGCCAGATAGTCGCCAACTGGTTTGTCGAGCCCCTCGGTGATATCTGTCTTCTCTCCTGAATCTATATCATACAGATGGAGCGCACCATGCGTTGCATTTTCATACTCCCGGCTCATCTCCACAATCAGCAGGCGCTTTTCATCCGGTGAAACAGATACTTTCATGAAGCCGCCAGCGTCAGATGGGACTTCCTTCGGCTCATTTTCGCCCTGTCTGATATACAGTGTCTGGCTGAAGTTGAAATCGGGATCGTCACTCTGATCGGTCGAATAGACCAGCGTATCACTGCCGATGGTCTCGTGAAGAGTAAAATTCTCTTCTCCGTCGAGAAGTGTCTCTGTTTCTTTCGTATCCAGATCCACGACTTTCACTGCCTGGTATTTTTCCTTGAGCAGCCCTACACTGTCCGCCTTGTATTTCATACGGTCGATGACAACAGGTTCCGGCTTCTTATCTTTATCGGATTTTTCATCCTCATTCTCGTCTTCACCCTTTTCAACCGAGACATGATAGAAGACTTTCGTGCCATCCTTCGAAAACTCGGCACTGTTGACACCCGACTTCTCCTTTGTCAGCTGCGTCCGCTCACCCCCGGTTGTACGGAGTAGAAATACTTGCGGCTTATCCTCCACTTTGGCAATGAACAGTGTCCACTGCCCATCTTCAGAATGTCTCACATTCGACAGACGCTCCTCCTGATATGTAAGCTGCTGCAGGGATTCGTCCTGAATCCTGTACAGGTTGGTGATGTAGTCGTTCTTCTCCTCATCCAGGTGCGTCACCAGCGTTGTAATCTGCTGATTCGCTCCCACTTTTGGCGAAGATACCGATTTGATTTTGAAAATATCCTTTATATCTGCTTTTTGTGCCACTATGATTCCCCCTAGATTTTTAAAAAACTGAATTTACAGCCTTTTCACTATTTTATCATGAGGCAATAAAATTGCATACTCCTCCCGCTATCGGCGGGAGACAAGCATTCTTTTATACATGAGAAAAATAAAGAGTGGTACCGCTGAGATCATTACCATGACACCGGTCGGAATCTGGATGGGAGCGATGATGGTGCGGCCGATGGTATCCACAATGATGATGTAGAGTGCACCATAGAGCGCGGAGATTATGAGAAGCGGACGGAACATGAGTGGTTTGAAGTAGAGGATCATCTGCGGTACAATGATGCCGACAAGTGCGATCATGCCGGTAAAACTGATCCCGACAAGCGGTGGGATGGAGGCGGTGATGAGCAGCAGTGGACGGACTTTTTTTACATTCACACCGAGGCTGTACGCTCTCACATCACCCAGGTTGAGCAGGTCGAGCGCACGACCGCTGCGATGGAGGATGATGCCGCATACGAAGGTCAGCACTGCTGTCAGCATCAGTATGTCATAACTTGAACCGGAGAGGGAGCCGAACATGTAGCGGGCAATCGACTCCGTCTGGTCGGGCGCAATCAGAACGATGATGTACAATACCCCGCTCATCATGGCACCAAGCAGGACGCCGATGATGATCAGTGTTTCGGGACGATAAGCTGTATCCAGGCGACGCGCAGCCATAAGCACGATAAAAAGTGCCAGCAATCCTGCAAGAATGCTGAAGAGTGGACGGACGAAAAGCGGCAGTGCCGTGGTAACGGCAGCGGCACTGCCAAGAACCGCCGCATTGGCCATGCCGAGGGTGAAGCTGTCCGCCATCGGATTCCGCAATACAATCTGGAAGACCACCCCGCTCATCGCAAGCGCAGCGCCGAGCACTGCCGCAAACAGCACACGGGGCAGTCGGATATTGAAAATAATATTCTGCCATTGGGAACGGTTCAGTTCGAAAAGGTCGGCTGAACCGATGAGAAGGCTGAAAGTTCCAGCCAGAATGATGAGCAGGGAAAGTATTGCCGTGTGCCTATTCATAGATGCAGCGCCCGACCGCCTTCAGCCCTTCGGCAATCCTTGGACCTGGACGTGATAGCAGTTCCGGCGATATATTGCATTGGTTTTCAGGTTCGCTGATGGCAAGTTCCGAGAAGCCCGGGGTATTTTCAATTGATTCCTCAAGTGCCGCGTCCTCCATCCCCATGATTGAAATCACCTTGTCCGGATTGTGTCGGACGACATCTTCTGCACTGACTGCCGGATACCCTTCCAGATCTTCAAATGTGTTATTGATGTATATTTCGGACAGAGCATCTGCAATGAAGGTATTCCCCCCTGCAGTATAGAGCTCCGGTTGCGGTGAAATATGGATGAACGCATCAATGGACTCGCCACGGTCTTCGAAAATACTGCTCTGTATGTTGATGTCACGTTCGATGCTTTCATTCAGTCTCTCGGCAGATGTTTTTTCATTCAGAAATTCACCGATATCGGTAATCGATCGATAGATGCCTTCGATGGACTGTGCATCATCGACCACCAGCACTTCAGCCTCGGTCGCCTCTGACACGCGGTCCAGTATATCCCCATAGACGGATCCGGCAGATTCATGCGCAAGAATATGCGTCGGCTCAAGACTGACGAGGGTCTCTTCATCCAGCTCGAACGCATTCAGCCGGACCAGATCGGTATTATCCACGATCGATTCCGGATAGTCATCTTCTGTAGTCACAGCAACCAGATTGTGTTCCAGCCCCATCTCCACAGCAATTTCAGTATTGCTCGGTATCAGCGAGACAATCCGCTGATTTTCAAGGGGCGTATTCTCGACGCCTTCCTCGACCGAATTGCACCCCGCCAGTATGAACAGGAGTGAGAGCAGAAAAGCTCCAAATCTATTATTCATATCCGTCACTTCCTTAGTTGGTTTAATCAAAATATGTAAAACCCCCGCCATCAGGCAGGGGCAGTGAATTACATCTGTTCCGGAGCAGAGACACCGATCAGACCCAGTGCATTTTCCAAAGTCTGCCTTACCGCCTCGATCATAAGAAGGTAGGCGGCTGTCTTGGCTGCATCGTCCGTCAGTACTTTATCTGCATTGTAGAATTTATGGAACGCCCCGGCAAGTTCCTGAATGTAGTTCGGAATGCGATGTGTTGCACGGTTTTCTGCTGCACCTTTGACCACATTTGAGAAATCAGCCAGTTTCTTAAGCAGTTCAAGTGCTTGATCATGCACAATTACATCAAGGTCGGCATCTCTATCCAGCGTGTGGCCGGAATTCTCGGCCTGACGCAGGATGGAGCAGATGCGTGCATGGGCATACTGCGCATAATAGACCGGGTTGTCGCTGGATTCCGATTTCGCAAGTTCGAGGTCGAAATCGAAATGCGTGTCTGCACTGCGCATCGTCAGGAAATAGCGGCTGGCATCCACACCGATCATATCGATGATATCACGCAATGTGATGGCCTTTCCTGTACGCTTGCTCATTTTGACCTCTTCGCCATTTTCAATGAGGCGCACCATCTGCATGATCTGGATTTCCAGACGGTCCGGTGATTCACCGAGTGCACCAAGTGCACCTTTCAGACGTCTGATATAACCATGGTGATCTGCACCGAACAGGTTGATGAGCTTGTCATAGCCACGCTCGACCTTATCGAAGTGGTAGGCAACGTCCGGCATTAGATAGGTGTATGTCCCGTCCTGCTTTCTGAGTACACGGTCCTTGTCATCGCCGAAATCGGTCGTTCTCAGCCACAATGCACCATCCGCTTCGTACGTATAGCCATTTTCGGTCATCTTCGAAAGAGCCGCAGTCACTTCATTCTTCTCATAGAGGCTCGTTTCACTGAACCAGCTGTCGAAATGCACGTTGAAATCATGCAGATCCTGCTTCAGCTTCTCCATTTCAAAATCGACGCCCATCTGACGGAACATCCTGATACGGTCCTCTTTCGAAGTATCGAGCAGCTCAGGCGATTCCTTTGCGAGTCGCTCGCCGATCACCTGGATATCCTTGCCCATGTAGCCGTCTTCAGGCATATAGAGTTCCTGGCCGAGTGCCTCAAGATAGCGCGCTTCGATGGACAGTGCCAGATTTTCGATCTGGTTGCCTGCATCATTGATGTAGTATTCACGTGTAACATCGTATCCTGCAAATGCCATGACGTTCGCCAGCGTATCACCGACACTCGCATTTCTCGCGTGCCCGATATGGAGATCGCCCGTGGGGTTGGCACTGACATACTCGATCAGTACTTTCTCAGGGTCTTCGACCGCTGTGCTGCCGTAGCGGTCCTTTTCATCAAGCACTCTACGGATGATTTTCGTCAATGACGCCTCATCCATCTTGAAGTTGAGGAATCCAGGTCCTGCGATATCGGCAGATTTCACACTCGCCGCATCGTAGTCGAGATGATCGATGACTGCCTGTGCAATCTCCCTCGGATTACGCTTCGCCTCTTTCGTGAGCACCATGGCGATATTGGTCGAAAAATCCCCGTTCGCCTTCTCCTTTGGTACTTCCACCTTGACCGCCGGTACGGTTTCTACCAGTCCGGTGCTCTTAACTGCTGCTTCGATTGCTGTTTTCAGCTGCTGCCTCAAATCCATCGCTTACCCTACTTTCCTGATTTTATAGTGATAGTTGCCCAGTTTGCCATCCAGGTCATACAGCTCGTAGTGGATATCGATGACAGATGCTTCAATATCCAATGCTGTCGTCATTATGCGGAAGTGGTGCTTTCCTGCCGGGGACTCATAGAAAGTATCCGTCGTTTCCCCCTGCCGGAAATGAAAGTTCATATTGATGATGCCCCGCCGCTGGATTTTGATATAGTCCGTACCAATGCGGACAACGACATCAATTTCATACTCATCCAGCTGTTCAGTGTAGCGGAGGTAGCGGTCATTCCGCTCTATCACTTCAGCCTTGACTGTCTGCTCATAATGCTTTCTATCTCCTGCCATATCGACAACCTGATCGATTTTGTATACTGCTTCCTGTCTTTCCATTTTATCACCTGCAAGTAAGATAAATTATAACATACCGCCTCTATGTAGACTATGTCCATATAAGGACCGTTCCTCTTATATTCCTGTCTTTGGACCATACCCTCATGGGAGAAAAATAAATAAAAAAAGTGGCCAGGATTTATCCTGGCCACCGTGTCCTAGCTATAGCATGTATAACTAGTTTTTATTTTATATTCCGCGCATGTAATCTGCAATCGTTTTCGGCCTTTGACACAATACCGTCACATTTAGTCGTTCTTCATCTCTTCCTGCAGTGCCGTCGAGTTGTCCCATATCTCTTTGTTGTGGGACTGGAGGAATGATTTCAGCGAGGAGCGGCTTTCCGGATCCATTTCATTCAGGTCGATCTTGCCCTTCATTGAACGGTCCATCATGTTGACGTGTTCAGGCATGAGCTTGTAGCCGCGGCGTCTGGTCCGATTGACCATTTCAAAACAGGCGGCCACACCACTATAGACGGGACCTGTCTTCAGGCGTTCCACGGTCACCCATACCAGCCAGTAGGATTTCGCATCTTCGCCTTCGACTTCAGACTTGTCGTTTACCCATTTGACCCGTCGTTCGACTTCAGCACGCGCATGCAGCCCGCCCATATCTATGAAGACTTCCTGGGTATCGACCGCCACATAGACAGGCGCCACATTCTCAAGGCTGATCGAACCGATATTCTGGCCCTTGTGTCCATCGAGCGGGTCGTTATTGATGATATTGAATTTGAATCCCGGCTTCTTATCACTAGAGTCGTTCGTCATATTATCAAACTCCTATGCCAATTCATTAAGTAGATTTATAATTTCGCCTTTGACTTCAAGGTCTTCTATTTGAAGGATCTTCTCTTTCGGGTAATAGAGTTTCGAGTCCATGCGATGGACACCCGTAATGCTGTGGATGATCGCCGACTGTGTACTGATTTCACGCAGTTCCCCGTTGTTACGCTTCAGATGGATGGGCCTGCGGTTGCTCTTCGATCCCGGCCGGTCGTAGTCATACGGCAGATCCGAATAGGAATCGCTGAAGAAGTAGTATTCAGGCGGGATGCCCGCCTTTTCAAACAGCGCCTCGATCTCCGATATCGTAATGACCGAGCCATCGAATGGCAGGTACTTGAACAGATCGCGGTTGACGAAACGGTGGGCAAGGTCACTCAGAATCTCGTCATCTTCGTGGATCCACTCCTGCAGATAGAAATTGACAACCATCTCATCGAGACGCAGGTAGTCTTCGACCGATACTTTGCCTGCGAAGAATGGAATGAAGTACTTCGGTGCCTGCTTGAATTCATAGCCATCCTCGTGCAGATACTTGGCACGTTTCAGCGCAAGGTCGAGCAGCACTTCCCCACCTCTTGAAACGGGGTGGAAGTAGATCTGCCAGTACATCTGGTAGCGGCTCATCAGATAGTCTTCGACTGCGTGCATGCCGCTCTCCTTGATGATGACCTCTTCCTTGCCCGGACGCATGACACGGAGTATGCGTTCCATATCGAAGTTGCCGTAGCTGACACCGGTATAGTACGAGTCCCGCTGCAGGTAGTCCATACGGTCGGCATCGATCTGGCTTGAAATCATGCTGACGACCAGCTTGTTTTCATGCGTCTTATCAATCACCTTAGCCACTTCAAGCGGGAAGTCGACGCTCACCTTCTTCAGCACCGCATTCACTTCCGTATTGCCGAGAATGATCTTTCGTGTAAATTCTTCATGATCCGTATCGAATATTGTTTCAAAGCAGTGGGAAAACGGTCCATGACCGAGATCATGAAGCAGCGCTGCAGCCAGAGCCAGCAGCCGGTCTTCATTATTCCACTCTTTGAACTCCTGGAAATTGACGACCATGCGGCGCACGATTTCATATACACCGAGCGAATGATTGAACCTTGAATGCTCTGCAGAATGGAAGGCCAGATACAATGTGCCCAGCTGTTTGATTCTCCGCAGCCGCTGAAACTCCTTTGTCTTGATCAGATCCCATATCACCTGATCGCGTACATGAATATATCGATGTACCGGGTCTTTGAAGACTTTTTCTTCTACAAGTTGCTTTTTGCCATATTCACCCATTGTCATCCAAGCGGCCTCCCTTATCACTATAATATCACAAAAAGAAGGGTTACCAAAGATAGGCAACCCCGCATAGGTACTGGATTCCGGACGTATCAGTCGTCCTCTTCGTTATCGAGCGGCTCCTTCTCATCCTTCTGCTTCTGAACATCATCTTTTCTTTCAGCTTCTTCTTTATTGGCCTGCTCAGGCGGGCTGTCCGGCGGCACATCTTCCTTCACTTCATTTTCCGGTCTCTGGCCCTCTTTATTTTTAAGCTGTTCTTCTTCCTCTTCAGTCGTCAATCTGTTCTTTTTTTCCTCAGTCATTACGATCCACTCCTTTTCAGAGTATATTCCACTTCTGCGAAAGGATTAAACGCTCGTTTGCACATATTAAGGACCATCCTTACCGGATGGCCCCAATATTCATTCCAGATTCAATTATCGGGGTGGATATCCCTGTTGCGCGCCTTCATCCGTTCCAGATGATGCATATAGCGCTGTTCGATTCTGCTGTCCATCTCAGGCAGGGGAGCGAGGGAACCGGACTCCCGAATGATACCGAGCATCCGTTCCAGCACCGACTCGACTGTATAGTCCGCTTCAAGCAGTTCATTCATGGATGCCATATCATCAGGATGAATTTCAGGATAGGAAAACTTTGTTTCTTCACGCTTTTTACTCAAGTGATAGAATCTACGCATGATTTCTGCACGTTCCGCACCACTGCCTGTGATGCAGAGATAGATCTGCACTGCCACACCCTGCCGGATCCTGCGCTGGGAGATTCCTGCGAACTTGCGGCCACCGATACTTAGATCGTAGCTGCCTGGACAGTAGCTGTGCTCGATTTCACCATCATCAATATCCACTTCGGGAAATGTCATGCGGACAAGTTCAAGCATCCGTTCGTATCCGTCATCAATCTGCGTGACTTCCGACTTCGGCAGGATGAGTGAGACATTCAGCACGCCTTCATCCAGTACAACACCAAGCCCTCCGCTATTTCTTACAATATAGTCGAATCCCGCACTTTTAAGATGGGCAAGGCCATCCTTCAGAAAAGGCAGTCTCGCATCATGGAGACCAAGGATGATGAACGGGTGATGCACCCAGGCTCGAAACTTTGGGATGCCATCATCAGTCACCATCTCCTGAAGCGTATCGTCCATGGCGAACGACATATACGGATGGGGAGTGGCATCAATCGGTACATAATGCCAGTGCTCGGAAAAAAGCCTATGCATCGTCCAGTGTCAGTGCCTGGGTAGCAGTGAACAGTGCGAGTGTGAAGACTTCATCCTTTGAACATCCGCGGGAGAGGTCGTTGACCGGCTTGTTCAGTCCTTGGAGAATCGGGCCGTAGGCTTCAAACCCACCAAGACGCTGAGCAATCTTGTAGCCGATATTGCCTGCTTCCAGGGAAGGGAATACGAATACATTGGCCTGCCCTTTCAGTTCGGAATCCGGTGCTTTCTTTTCTGCTACACTCGGTACGAATGCCGCATCAAACTGAAGTTCTCCGTCAATCGGCACCTCAGGCAGTTTTTCTTTCGCATACTGTGTCGCAAGTTTCACCTTTTCGGTCTCCTCGGTTTTCGCGGAGCCTCTTGTAGAGAAGCTGAGCAGGGCAACACGGGGATCAATTTCGAAACTGCGCGCCGTCTTGGCAGTTTCCACCGCCACTTCAGCCAACTCTTCAGCATTCAGTTCCGGATTGATGGCGCAGTCTCCCATGACATACAACTCATCTTCACGCAGCATGAAGAATACGCCACTTGTACGTGTGACGCCAGGTTTCGTCTTGATGATCTGCAGTGCTGGACGGACTGTATCTGGAGTCGAGTGAACAGCACCGGACACAAGGCCTTTCGCACGACCTGTGTATACGAGCATCGTACCGAAATAATTGGCGTCTTTCAGAATTTCGTATGCTTGTTCTGCAGTCACTTTACCTTTGCGGCGTTTGACGAATTCTTCTACCAGTATTTCCATATCTTCATAATCGGCCGGATCGATGGTTGTGAGCGCACTGATATCCAGCTGCTCTTTATTCGCAAGAGCTTCAAGATCAGATGCACTGCCAAGAATGACCGGTTTGACGTAGGATGTTTCAGCAAGTTCCACAGCGGCCCTGAGGACCCTCGGGTCGTTGCCTTCCGGGAAGACGATTTCTATATTCTTACCTTCCAGGTTCGATTTGAGATTCTCGATAAATTGACTCATAATATCCTCCTTGGTTAGCCTTTACATACGCTATATTATACTCTTTCTGTCACATTATTTCACCCCCATGTGCTTTTAAAACGTTTTCTTATCAAGTAGAATGAAGAGAGATATCAAAAAAGGAGAGATACACTAATGAATGAAGCTGCGCAAACACTTGATGGCTGGTATAGCCTTCACCTTCTCTACAACGTGGACTGGGCATCCCTTCGCCTGCTCGAGGAAGAAGAGATGAACACACTTGTTTCGGAACTGAAAGGCTTCATCGAACGCCAGGAAGAAGTCCATCAGAAAAATGAAGGGAGCTATGCCTTCTATAATGTCACTGGACAGAAAGCTGACCTGATCCTCTGGATGCTGCGTCCGACAGTTGAGGAACTCAACACACTGGAACTGGAATTCAACAAGCTCGCAATCAGCGATTTCCTCATCCCTTCCTATTCATATGTATCCATCATAGAACTCAGCAACTACCTGGCGAAAGAGTCCGGTGAGGATCCCTACCAGAATGAATATGTCAGGAAGCGTCTCTACCCGACAGTTCCAAAATCCCGCTACATCTGTTTCTATCCAATGGATAAGCGTCGTCAGGGCGATGACAACTGGTATATGCTCGATATGGAGAAACGTCGTGAACTCATGCGTTCCCATGGCATGATCGGCCGCGGCTATGCGGGTAAAGTAAGACAGTTCATTACAGGTTCCGTCGGCCTCGACGAATACGAGTGGGGTGTCACATTGTTCTCGGATGACATGCTGCAGTTCAAAAAACTGATCTATGAGATGAGATTTGATGAAGTATCCGCACGCTACGGCGATTTCGGAGACTTCTATGTAGGTGTCCACCTGCCGGTTGAAAATATTTCCGCCTTCTTCAGATAAGTATTTAGGTTTTAATGTGTACCTGAATGGTTATATATAAATGAATGTACTTATCGAAACAGTTGGGAGGAATCACGATGGGCCGTCTATTACGAAGACTTATCCCCTTGGCACTGCCATTCATCATCAAAAAATTCAAAAACCGTAAAAAAGGTGGAGGCAACAAGTAGAACCCTTGCGCCTTGAAATAGAAGACCCCCTCATCCCGAGGGGGTCTCTTTTCTTTTTCTATTTGACCTTTACAGGCACAGAACGGATGAGTGATTGCAAAATCGCAACGGTGAAGAAAATCAGGAACAGGCTGAACACGATCGTCATGAACAGGTTGCCCGATGCATATGGTGTCACATCAATATCAAAGACCGTCCCTCTTGTCTGCCACATCCAGAGTGAATCGATTGCCACCAGAATGCATAGGCTGAGTACGATGGAAATCATGCCACCGAGGAAACCGCGATAGAAGCCGATACTGATGATGAACCCACCGAGGAAGAATGTAAATGTGGTAAGCAGATGCCCCAGTATATGGACAAGCGGACCACTTTCAAGATCACCGACGACAATACTGCCGCCGAACCACGGCATGAAGTTCATGATGACGGATATGATACCGGTCATGGCTGCCAGCGCGATGGTGATGATGCCACCCGTCAGAAGCATTGCGCGAAGGAAGGTCCTTCTTGTCAATCCAAGGCTGACCGAAAGTTCAAGGAACATGAATACACTCAAGATACCCGCTACCAGCATGAATATCTCGTTGGCTGACAGTGCCATTGCGTAGAATGACATTTCATTTATGTCTTGTTCATTGATGAATATCGAGACGAGTATATAGATAATCAGCATTATCGGCAAATACCATAGTGTCCATTTGAAGATCTGTCCTGAAAAGTCCATCGCCGCCAGTTTCAATTTATTATTCATTGCACACTCTCCTTCTCTTCAGTCATTCTTATAAACAATTCCTGCAGTTTCAAAGATGAAATATTGAGATGACTCGATCTTGCTTCCGCCTGCTGCACTTCATCCATGCGGCCGAGCACCATGTCCGAACGCGTCGGTCCGAGATTCTGACTGGCCAGTACATCCATGTCATGTGTAAACCGGGCCACTTTTTCTTCCGGACCTGTGACCTTGAACCCCCGTTCGAGGAATACATCGAGCGGTTCCTGAGCCAGCACCCTGCCATGATGGATGATGATGACTTCGTCAAAAAGATATTCCATCTCAGAAACAATGTGTGTCGAGAGAATCATGGTTCTCGGATTACGCGCGTTCGCCTCCAGAACTTTCTGGTAGAAGTACTCTCTGGAAGGCGCATCCATGCCATTGGTCACTTCATCGAAAATTGTAATTGGGGAATTCGAAGCCAGACCGATGATTGCGTTCACTGCTGCCTGCTGTCCTTTCGACATGCGGTTGATCGGCTTATCATGAGTGATGCCGAATCCCTCAAAGAGAGTTTTTGCATAATCAAGATCGAAGTTGTTCTTGTATCTTTTTGTCAATTTGCATAGATCCATCGGTGTACGGTACTCCTCCGAGTAGTCCACTTCGTATAGGAAATCCACTTGCGGCATAAGCGTTTCATTTTCAAATGGATCCTGTCCATCGATGGTGATTGATCCGCGCGTCGGCTTTCTGAACGAAGCAATCAGGGAAAGCAGTGTCGTCTTACCTGCGCCATTACGGCCAAGCAGCCCATAGACCTTACCTTGTTCCATTTTCAGCGTAATATCTTCGAGCACATTATCCTTCTTTATATCCAAAGATGCATTTTTGATTTCCAATAGACTATTTTTCATTCATATTCCCCTCCATCTCCTGAATCAATCCTTCAATCTCCTGTTTCGTGAAACCCAATTTCGCCGCTTCCTGCATCATCGGTTCCAAATATTCACTGACAAAGCTGTCTTTCCTGTCATCTAGCAATACATTTTTCGCTTCTGGTTCAACAAACATGCCCACACCACGCTTCTTGTAGATTATTCCTTCTTCCACCAGCTGATTCACACCTTTCGCAACCGTCAGATGATTCACTTTGTAGAACTGGACGATTTCATTCGTCGAAGGAATCCGGTCGTGCGGTTTGAGCGTGCCGTCGATAATCTGGTCACTGACCCAATCTTTGATCTGCTCAAAAATCGGTTTCTTATCGTTAAGCATTCCCGACATACGCATCCTCCTCAACTACTTATATAGTTATGTATATAAGTATATACCACCATATGAAATATGTAAACACATTCTGTCTGAAGTATCGTTTTTATTTGGAAAAAGAGGAGAGAAGTGTTGGTTGAAGTGCTAATCATCACTCGTGGGGCCAGCCATGGTGAATTGGAGCGTTAACTTGCCATCGCAAAGGCCACGATGGTGAATTGGCCCCCTAACTTGCCATCGCAAAGGCTGCGATGGTGAATTGGCCCCCTAACTTGCCATCGCAAAGGCTGCGATGGTGAATTGGACCCCTAACTTGCCGTCGCAAAGGCCACGATGGTGAATTGGACCCCTAACCTCCAACCTCCGCTGACTGTCCGACTCAGCGCAAATTACAGATACACCACCACTCATTTTCCTCAAAACAAAAACCCCGCCGAAGCGGGGTTCATCAAAAATTATAGTCTGACCATGCCGATGATGAGGCATACCCATCCAGCGAGGAAAAGCACCCCACCGATCGGGGTGATTGCGCCGAGGATGGAGATGCCACTGACGGCTAGAATATAAAGCGAGCCACTGAAAAAGACGATGCCGAGCAGCATCAGCCAGCCGGCAGCACCAAGCAGCGGTGCCCCTGTCACCTGTACGAGAATACCGACAGCGATCAGGCCTAAAGCGTGGTACATTTGATAGGAGACGGCTTTTTCCCATACGCTCATATAATGTTCACTGATCTTGCCTTCAAGACCATGGGCACCGAAGGCGCCGAGTGCCACTGAAATGAGCGCGTTGACCGCTCCGAGTATGATGAATGTTTTCATTTATTTTCTCCTTTGGATCAATCTAGAAATCGAACAGCGACTCGCCATTGCCAAAACCGTCGTCTGTCCTGAGTGTCTCTTTCGTCAGCGGTTCCGGTGCTGGATTGTTCTGGGTGGTCCTGCCGCCCATCTTTTCGAGCATCATCCGATCCTGTTCCGACAACGACTGTCCGTCAGATACGCCAGCCGGCGGCACAGATGCCATCGTTATATCGCTTGCATCGGACTTCAGCAGTCCAAGCAGACGTTCCATCGCATAAAGGTGCTTCTCGAATTCATGCGGTTGACTGGCCACTTCCATTCTATGAAGCTCCTGCTTCAGCTCGGAAATGATTTCACGTTTCATTCCTGTTCACTCCAGTCGACAGGTCTTCTGCCCTGCGCCTCCAGATATTCATTTGTACGGCTGAAGGGTTTGGTCCCAAAGAAGCCTCTGTAGGCGGAAAGCGGGCTTGGATGGGTGGACTTGATGACACAGTGTTTCGACGTATCGATCAGCTTCTCCTTCTTCTGGGCAGGTTTACCCCATAAAATGAAGACCACATGCTCAAGATTTTCGGAAACATGTCTGATGATGCCGTCCGTAAATGGTTCCCAGCCGAGTCCTCGGTGGGAATTCGCATCGTGAGCATCCACGGTAAGCACCGTATTAAGGAGTAGGACACCTTCTTTTGCCCAGTCTCTGAGACTCCCTTTCGTCCTGACGATCCCGAGGTCATCCTCCAGTTCCTTATACATGTTTCTCAAGGATGGCGGTACTTTCACACCTTCATTGACTGAAAATGCAAGACCGTGGGACTGCCCTTCTCCGTGATACGGGTCCTGTCCGAGTATGACCACTCTGACATTTTCAAATGATGTCAGCTCGAAAGCCGTATATATCTGTTCACGCGGAGGGAATACTTCTCCTGTGCTATATTTTTCCTCAAGTGTCGATTCCAGTTCTGTAAAGTCATTCTCTTCTTTTATTGATTGAAAAACATCTTGCCATTCCATAGAATTTTCACCTCTGTCTAAAGTTTGATTATATCATTTACACAAGCATGTCTCTAGAAATATACCCTTTATTATAGTAAAATATAATATTATTAACGATATTGGAGGAATGAACTCATGGCACTTAAAAAGACACTCACAATAGCGGGTTCCGATACAAGCGGCGGCGCAGGTATTGCTGCAGACCTGAAGACGTTCCAGGAGCATGAAACCTATGGCATGACTGCACTGACTACGATTGTGACAATGGACCCTGAAACCTGGTCTCACGGTGTCAATCCAATTCCCTTGGAGGTGGTTGACGCCCAGATCGAGACGGCGCTATCCATTTCACCGGACGCGATCAAGACAGGCATGCTGCCTTCAGAAGAAGTCATCGAACGCAGCAAACACGCATTCCTTAATAGTGAAGCGAAACACTTTGTAGTCGATCCTGTCATGGTATGCAAAGGCGATGATGAGGTATTGAACCCCGGCCTCGTCGACGCCATGATCGAGCACTTGCTCCCGCATGCGACAGTTGTTACACCGAACTTGTTCGAAGCAGGTCAGCTTGCCGGCTACAAGACGCCGACAACACTGGATGCAGCGAAGAAATGTGCTGAAGTCATCCATGCGAAAGGTGTCCAGCACGTCATCATCAAAGGCGGCTCCGATATTGAGGGCGATAAGGCAGTGGATGTATACTATGATGGCAAAGCCTTCCACCTGCTTACAAGCGATAAGATAGATGCATCCTACAACCATGGTGCCGGCTGCACATTCGCAGCAGCAATCACAGCAAATCTTGCCAATGGACAGGAACCGCTTGAAGCAATCCAGAACGCCAAGGCATTCGTCACTTCAGCAATCAAGAACGGATGGAAAATGAACGACCACGTCGGTGTTGTCCGCCACGGCGCATTCAACGCTGTAGAACAGATCGAAGTTACAGACGAACAAATATAGTCGGTTTTGTAAAAGAGATAGCACACCTATCTCTTTTATCTATGCTATTTTAAGGAGCGCTCATATAAATGGAGAAAATCAATCTCGAACAGGTTCAGGAGCTATTGAACAGCTACCAGAGCAAACAGGTCTACGTCCATGTTGAAGTGACCAGCGGCATGTATGCCAGCCACATGGATGAGCAGGTATTCAACACGGGCATGTTCCTGAGAAACGTACCGGTCACATTTACACAAGGTGCCGTCAAAGGTGGCACCAATGGCGAATTCCGAGTCGGTCTGAAGCTTGATAACGGCGGTTGGATCTACGTTCTTGGACTGACGCATTTCGAAGTCAATGAGAACGGCGAATTCATCATGCACGGCTTCAACTACGATGGAAAATTGGCCACTGCACTAGAAATTTCTACAAAAGAATTCTTTAAATAGGAGGATCAGCTATGGAAAAAGAAAGACAAGTACTCGTCATCTTCCCCCACCCGGACGATGAAGCTTTTGGAGTAAGTGGGACAATGAGCCGCTATGTCGACATGGGTGTACCTGTAACATATGCCTGCCTGACTTTCGGCGACATGGGAAGAAACCTCGGCTATCCTCCATTCGCAACCCGGGAATCACTGCATACGATACGTAAAAAGGAAGTCGAGGAAAGTGCGCGGCTGATCGGCCTTGATGACCTCAGACTTCTCGGCTATCGCGATAAGACGTTGGAATTCGAAGCACCTGGTCACCTTCAAGGCGTCGTCAGAGAGATGATCGATGAGCTCAACCCGAGCAGAATAATCACTTTCTATCCTGGCTATTCCGTCCATCCGGACCATGAAGCCACTGCAGAAGCAGTCGTTGCGGCTGTCTCCGAAATGCCTAAATCCGAGCGTCCGACACTGCAGCTCGTCGCCTTCAGCAACAATACACAGGAAGACCTGGGTGAGCCGGATATCATCGTCGATATCGAAGGCTACGAAAAGCGCAAGGAGAAGATCATGGCAGCTCACGAATCACAGACCGGACCATTGCTCAAAACGCTTGCTGCAAAAACCCAGGAGAGCGAAGCTGCACGCCAGATGTGGATGAAAAACGAAACATTCTACAGTTATGATATAGATTAAGGAGTAGAAACATGGAAGAATTGGATCTTACTACTAGAGAAGGCCGCTTCAGGCACTTCGGCTCCGTCGACCCGATCGAGGGCATGAAGCCGGTCGAAAAGGAAATGATGGTGGATCTGCAGAGTTCGAAGAAAGACTTCCTGTTCGAAGTCGACTCTGTAGGGATCAACAACCTGAGCTACCCGGTTGTCATCGGGGATTACCAGTCCGTCGGTACTTTCGAGCTTGCAACAAGTCTTAGAAAAAATGAAAAAGGCATCAATATGAGCCGCATTCTGGAGTCTCTGGAAACAGAGAATAACGGTGGCGTGCCACTTGAGTTCAATACACTGCAAACTGTACTTGAAATACTGCGTGCCCGCATGCATCAGGAAGAAGCGGAAATGACAGCCGACGGCAAATGGTATTTCTCAAAACCGAGTCCGCATACCCAGCTTGCCGGCATGGCCCATGCCGATGTGAAATACTCGATGAGGATTTCCGACTCAGGTGTCGAGCACAAGCAGCTCGGCATGACCGCAATGGTTACAACACTGTGCCCATGCTCCAAGGAAATCAGCGAATACAGCGCGCATAACCAGCGCGGCTACGTAAAAGTGCTGCTCGATATCGATCCTGAAGCAGAACTGCCTGAAGACCATAAAGAGCAGCTTTATGAAATATTGGAAATCAATGCCTCATCCCAGCTCTATCCAATCTTAAAGCGTACAGATGAAAAGATGGTCACAGAACGTGCGTATGAGAACCCACGTTTTGTAGAAGACCTTATTCGTCTCATCGCCTATGATCTCGTAGAACTCGACTGGGTCAAAGGCTTCGAACTCGAATGTCGAAATGAGGAAAGCATCCACCAGCATGATGCCTTCAGCAGAATGTCATATCAGAAATAACCAATAAAGACTGTAGACATGTCACCATAAATGACATGTCTACAGTCTTTTTATTTTAATTAAAAAATAAGATGTCCTTATCCATAATGTTATTCTTCAAATTTATACTTAAGATTGACATACGATCAGCACAAAAATTCCCACTACAGATCAGCTCTGATGGACTTTTACATTCATCCGTGTTGCTCTCCTGGTTGAAATAGCAGAATACAGACTATGAAGTATCATGCCGAAAATAATAAGTACCATACCGAAAATCGTCAAGGAAGACGGTAAAGCTGTATGTAGTATGATCATTTCTCCAAGGAGCGCAAACAATACTTCGCCTGACTGAGTCGCTTCAACGCCAGCCAATTTCGAAGGGTTATCTTTTACGAGTTCTGTAGCATAGAAGAATAATACTGTTGCGATTACACCTGAACTTATAGCAACTATGAATGATTGCGAAACCTGCCCGCTGCTTGGCAGGCCGTGAACGATTGTTCCATAAACTGCTAGGATTATCCAAAGCGGCATGCTCGCTATGGTCATACCAAGTACACGTTGAATCGTTGTTAGACTTCCGCCAACCAGCTGCATCATTTTCCTGTTGCCAAGTGGATAGGCAAAAGCAGACACTATCAGTGGCAGAACACATAGGAGAACATCCCGTAAAGGCACGTTCGATGCATGTTCAAATTGCATGATGAAAACACCTAGAAGAATGATTAAAGAAATCAATACGCTTGCCAGTGGTATCCGTCTGCTGATATCACTATTTTGATTCAAGAAAGGTACAAGCAGGGAACCCGCTACGATAGTAATCTGAAAAGTTGCTGCTACCAGCCAGCCTGGACCATAAACTGTAGCGAATGCAATGGGGGTATAGAAGAATCCAAAACCGATTATACTCCAAAGCAACCAATCGAAAGGGTGTTCACGAAGATGCTTGAGCACTGGTAGAAGCTTTCCTTGAAAGAACACGATGAGCACAAGTATTGGCAGCATGAAGAAATACCGCAGTGAAGCACTCCATGCCCAGTGACCCCCCGACACTTCCATGGACCTGTTCAAAATAAAAGTTACGGAAAAAAATAAAGCGCCGAGAAGACCTAATAAAATAGCTTTCACATTAACCTCCTGCTGTTCAACTCTTATAATAAATCGAATACAATTATTGTATTCTAAATTTTCTATAAAGTATACAGGATACATTAATTTGTAATTTGTCTACGTTATGACACAGGCAATCTCCGACGGAGACATTTTATTTTTCAAAGATGATATCACGGATCATATAGAATTCCTGGGTGAAAATGGAGTCCTTGATATCATCAATGGTCGCTTCGATTGTATTGAAAGCCTTACATGCTTTTTCTTTTTCATCCAGATAATAGAGACTCAAGGGATAGACACAGGAACGGATAGCCATCAGAATCCGGTCGACCGGGTATTGGGCAGTCGTCCGGATGTACATATCGTCGTGGTACATCTCAACCACTTTCTCGTAATTGCCTTTGAAATAGGCGTGTTCCAATGCGAAAACCGGTCCGTAGAAAGGCATTCCCACCATATTGCCTTCATCCTTTTCATACACCTTCTGAATCCTGTTTATATAATCTTCATATAGCCTTGCCTGTCTTTCTCTATCATCCACCAGTACATAGAATTTCGGTATCGGATTGTCCTCATCAATGATTTCAATTTCGTGTTTATCCTGTCTATTGAATTTTAGATAGCTCTTTATATTCTCGTAGCACATTTCATATTTTTCCTGTTCCCCGATCAATGCATAGTAATAGCCGAGTATGACATTTTCAGAGAAGAAGTATTTGAAGTTCTCATGTTCATAGGACAGTTGGATCGACTGGGTAAGAATGTCTTCCAGCGCATCCAGATCTTTCGATAAAGCGAATATGCCTTTGACATAGTAGTAGTCGAGCTCTATCCGCGAATCGTACTCCTTGAAAGAGAGGATTTCTTCTTCTGAATCAACAAGACGGTCAAATGCTTCAGTGTAATCCTGACTGTACATGAGTGAGATGGCATCGTTCAATTTATCCCTGACTACCAGGTGCTGCATACCCATACTTCGATAGAAACTGCTGATTTTCTCGGAATAACTATCTGCCTGCTCGTGATTTTCTTTATAACGGTAGTAAATACGCAGTACATAATAAAGTTCCATTCCTTTTACATTTTGCGCCACTTTATCAAGATTAGGGAGGATTTCTTGTTCAATATGCTCAAAAGGGAAAGAGAAAGAACTGTTAAAATCTCTATTTTCAAGAACCGATTTCGTCCACGCCTCATCCCCCTCCTGGGTCAGATAGCCGATCGAGACATCCAGCTTCTTTGCGATATGATGCAATGTCTCCATGGAAGGCTTTGATTTATCGTTCTCTATCAGACTCAGCATGCCTTTAGTAATCTGCTCTCCAGCAAGATCGACCAGCGTCATCTTCTGTTCCTTACGCAGTTGTCTGATGCGTGCTCCAAGGCTCATATTTTCATCTCCATAATATTATATGTTTAATTATATTAAACTTTTGTTTGACAAGCAATACTTATACGTTCTATAATAAGTTTAATTAAATTAAACAAATGGGGTGGGGTAATGATTTTCAATCAGCAATTACCTTTACGGGAACGGATCAATTTTGTCGTGTATGCACTGAGCCGCTTCATTCTGAGCGTCGGCAATTACGTCTATCTTTTCGCAGTCAGCTACTACATCATGTACGAAACTGGATCTGCACTCTACTTTTCCATCAATATGGCCATCAGTGTTGTCGTTACTTTGATTCTGCTTCCCTTCTCGGGTGTATTGAGCGACCTTGGCAATAAAAGAAAAATCATCATCTCGGGAGAAGTTTTGAATTCTCTGGTGATTCTTGGACTATTCCTCTACACTGTCATCTACGATATCAACCTGATTGCAATCTATATTGTAACGTTTCTGACCTCAATGATTGAACCATTCGTTTCCAATGCCTTCCAGACCGCTATAACGGAACTTTTCCATAAGGATAGGATCCAGCAGGTGATGGGCTATACTTCCGCTATCCTGTCCTCCACCGTCATTCTGGGGCCGATACTCGGTGGGGTACTGTTCGGCCTCCTGTCCTTCCCGCAGATCATCCTGATTTTCCTGATTGCATTCGTACTCTCCGCTCTGCTCGATTTTTTCCTGAAATTCGACTTGTATTATGACAAAGCGGTGTATAAGGAAAATGATTCTGACACGGTCGGTTTTAGCAAATTCAAACGCGACATCAGCGAGGGATTCATTTTCATTGCCAGAAATAGAGTATTCAAATCCCTGCTGATCATCGCTGCTCTGGTCAACTTCATGTCGGGCGTCATTTCAATATTTCCTGAAAAGATGATGATCTACGAGCTATCCTTCCAGCCGGAAACTGTCGGTATCGTCAATGCTATAGCTGGCATCGGTGTGCTGATTGGTGGGTTGACTGTTGCGAGAATGAAAAAGCTCGAAAATCCATTCAGAATGATAAAGAAAGGGTTTCTCGTCTTCGCCGGTCTGGTCGTACTTTATCTGCTGCCATTGTATGTAGATGCCGGACCGGTACTGATTGTTCTTATGATCGGGGGAATTGGCATTGCGATCACCCTTACATTACAGATCGTCAATATACCCACCAATCTTTTCATTCAACTCGTTACGCCCCAGCATATCAAAGGCAGAGTGTTTTCCACCATTTCTTTATGTGCAATGAGCATCATGCCTGTTGGTACCATATTTTACGGTTACATGTATGATCTCGAACTCTATTGGATCATCAATACAGTCAGTACGCTTCTCATAATCGTTATCGTACTTGTCCTTTTCAATGAAAAACTCATTGAGAGATCAAAGGAGATGTATGATGCTGCCAAAGTGGAAAATGAAGAACTGGAGGAACCAGCACCTGAAACTTCTGAAGGATTGATGGATCCGAAAGCCGACCCGCAAAGCATATAGATATGCAGAAAGCCCATTTCCTGTTATATAGGAAATGGGCTTTCATATTCTTCTAAACCTCTTTATCTTTTACTCCCGCTTTCTCCCTGTCCATTTCTTCAAGTGCCTCTTCAATGGCGATTGCGACACCGTCTTCGGTATTCGTTGCTGTCACCTTATCGGCAATGCCTTTGACTTCGGAAGCAGCATTTCCCATTGCGACAGATGTACCGACGCGTTTGAGCATTGAGATGTCGTTCAG
This sequence comes from Salinicoccus hispanicus, assembly GCF_009831115.1. Taxonomy (GTDB): domain Bacteria; phylum Bacillota; class Bacilli; order Staphylococcales; family Salinicoccaceae; genus Salinicoccus; species Salinicoccus hispanicus. Next base: position 364,951 of record NZ_WUUK01000003.1, read on the forward strand.
GTTGTCACCGACTGCCATGACATCCTTCATATCAATACCCATGATTTCGGCCACGTTGGCAAGCGCGATTCCTTTTTGTGCATTGACGTGGGTCAATTCTATATTATGGGGTGCGGATGCGGATACGGCGAGGTTGCCGATTTCATACAAGCTGTTCTTCGCACGGACAAGCTTCGGCTTGCTGGATGAAGAAGCAAGCAGCTTCAGAACATTTTCATCTTCCCGGTCGAAAATCGCTTTGTAATCGTCGGTTTCAATCAGCGTGCCGCGCTCGATCCTTTCTTCCATAAAGCTCCGGATTCTGCTTTCATCCGGCTGATGACCCATCTGGCTTGCAAGGTCCTTGAATATTTCTATATCCCTTTCGATGCTTGCAGTATATATGGCCCGGTCAGTATAGATCTGATAGAAGATATCTTCAGCTCTGAATACATCGGCCGCCTGTTCAATCAGCTCTGAATTCAATGCGTTGGTGGTAAGAATCTCGTGGGATTCATTACGGACTTCTGCACCATTCAGGCAGATGTATGGCAGTTTCATATCTATTTTACTGATGACACCATGTGCTTCATAGAAAGCACGTCCTGTAGCAACAACAACCTGAACGCCGCGCTCCATCGCCCGCTTGATCGCTGCCTGGTTGCGGGGACTGATTTCGTGGCTCGGAGTGAGCAGGGTGCCATCCATATCCAATGCGATTAGTTTGACCATAAGCTCTCCAAAACTCCCTTATTGTTTTAGTTTCATTTTATCAGAAAATTTAATCAATCGGTTGATTTTTTCGTCTTTGCCTCAAGGCTTTGAAAAATGACTTCAGCATTTCGCTGCACTCTTCTTCCATCACACCGCTGGTGACGATCGGCCGATGATTGAAGCGCGGCTCATCCAGCAGATGCATCAGGCTATCCACTGTGCCGCCTTTCGGATCTCTTGCACCATAGACGACATGCGGAATGCGACTCATCACAATGGCACCGGAACACATGACACAGGGCTCAAGTGTGACATATAGTGTGCATTCTTCAAGACGCCATGAGCCCAGAACTTCGCTTGCCTGATTGATGGCAATGACTTCCGCATGAGTCAGTGGATTCTGTGATGTCTCCCTGAGGTTATGACTGCTGGCGATGACTTGACCTTCATGCACCACTACCGATCCGATCGGTACTTCTCCGATAGCTTCGGCTTTCCGGGCTTCAGCCAGAGCCAGCTTCATATATTCCTCATGCATGATCCGTATTGTCCTCTGACAGAATAAAACGGCCATCATTGATGATGTCTGTTACACTCTGGAGAACCATATCTGCACCCTGCAGGTCCTCCTTGCGGCATGTACCACTCAGGACACCGATCGTCCGCAGTCCTTCTTCATAACCGAGCATCGTATCCGCCCTATTGTCACCGATCATCACCATCTCCTCGAGTGAATGGCCGAGCTTTCTGCATACCGGATCCAAAATGCGGACATCCGGTTTATGGAAAGGTGAATCATCGCCCGCCACAACTTCATGGACCACGCTCTCCAAGGAGAATTTGCGGATGAAATATTCGGTACTCAGACGGCTGTCACTCGTAACGATGATATTCTTATAGCCGGCTGCTGTGAGCTGGTGCAGCACATCTGCCGCGCCGTCTATCAGTTCCATGCTGTCGCGCAGCGCGTCGAGGTTCTCCTCGTAGAAATCTTTCATCCATTTGCCCCCGCCTGTCTGATAGCGCTCGAAATGATCCTGGATGATATCTCCTGTACCGCTCGCAAGAACGGAATTCGGGGCAATCTCCCCATTGATCAGCCCGAGCCTGTGAGCGAGCTCATCTTTTATATCATGACAATCGAACGCTTCTGCAAAGGCTTCGATGGACCGCCTGGCATAGGGTGTCCACACTTTATGGTAGTCCATCAGTGTGCCATCTTTATCAAATAGTATTACACGCGTCATTTTGCCGCCTCCGATTAGAAAAAATAAGAAGGCAACCCTGCCTTCCTACTTCTTATTTCGTATCGCTTCCAGCATGGTTTCCGTCATTTTTTCAAGATCATACTCCGGTTGGAATCCCCACTGTCGCTTTGCTTCATTTGAATCTATTGCGTTCGGCCAGCTCGCTGCGATACCCTGGCGCACAGGGTCAACGTCATAGTCGAGCGTAAAACCCGGTATATGCTTCCTTATTTCATTGGCAACCATTTCCGGATTGATGCTCATGGCAGTGACGTTGAACGCATTGCGGTCGACAAGCTGAGCAGGATCCGCTTCCATCAGCTTGATGATGGCGTCTATCGCGTCATCCATGTACATCATGTCCATATTGGTACTCTTGTCGATGAACGATGTATAAGTGCCATTTCTGACAGCTTCAAAATATATTTCGACAGCATAGTCTGTCGTCCCGCCTCCAGGTTCCTTGACGTGGGAGATGAGACCGGGGAAGCGGAGTCCTCTAGTGTCGACACCAAATTTTTCAAAATAGTAGTCGCACAGCAGCTCCCCAGCAACTTTATTTACGCCATACATGGTTGTCGGACGCTGGATTGTGACCTGTGGTGTATTTTCTTTTGGCGTGGAAGGACCAAAAGCCCCGATTGAACTTGGCGTGAAAAATTTGAGATCATATTCGTGCGCCGTCTCCAGTGCATTCATCAGACCCCCCATATTGATGTCCCATGCAAACTGCGGATTTTTTTCCGCTGTCGCACTGAGCAGTGCCGCCATATGCATGATTGTATCCGGCTTGAACTCGGATACGATCGTCTTCATCCGTTCCATATCCCGGACATCCAGAATTTCAAACGGCAGACCTTTCAGACTCTCATCTTCAGGCGCCTTTATATCTGTAGGAAGTACATTGTCCTCCCCATATTTTTCCCTCAGTTTCAAAGTGAGCTCTGTACCGATCTGGCCGAGCGCACCTGTAATTAGAATTCGTTCCATTACTGTACTCCTTAGATTATGAGATTACATCGAGTTCCTTACCGACTTTTTCATACGCTTCCAATGCCCGGTCGAGCATTTCCTTCGTATGTGCAGCTGTCGGCATATTCCTCACTCGGCCGGTACCTTTTGGAACCGTCGGGAAGACGATGGATTTGGCATATACGCCCTCCTGCATCAGACGTTTTGAAAATTCCTGTGTCGTCTTTTCATCACCGATGATGCATGGTGTAATCGGCGTTTCTGAATTGCCGATCTCAAATCCGAGTTTTCTCAATCCGTCTTTCAGGTAGTTGCCATTCTCCCAAAGCTGGTCATGCAGTTCGGCGGATGCCATCAGCATGCGCACCGCTTCGGTGATCGCCCGCGTGTCCCCAGGTGTCAGGGAAGTGGAGAATAGGAATGGGCGTGCTGCCACTTTCAGATAGTCGATGAGATCCTGGGATCCCGCAATGTAGCCGCCGACAACACCAATGGCCTTCGACAGCGTACCCATCTGGATATCGACATCCTTCTCAAGGCCAAAGTGCTTCACTGTACCTGCACCTTTACCCATGACGCCGGAACCATGTGCATCATCCACATAGGTGATGAGATCGAATTCCTTGGCTATATCGACGATTTCAGGCAGCAGTGCCACATCGCCGTCCATTGAGAATACACCATCGGTGATATACATGACCTTTCTATACTGGCCGGATTCGACCGCTTCCTTGGCCTTCTGTCTCAGATCGGCCATATCCGAATGATTGACCCGGATGATTTTTGCGCGTGATAGCTTGCAGCCATCAATGATTGAAGCGTGGTTCAATTCATCAGACAGAATGGCATCTTCCTTGCCCATGACCGCCTGTATGGCCGCCATGTTGCAGTTGAAGCCGGACTGGAATGCGACTGCTGCTTCCGTCCCCTTGAATTCAGCGAGCGTCTCCTCCAGTTCCACATGCAGATCGAGTGTGCCGTTGATTGTACGCACAGCACCTGCGCCGACACCATGGGAATCGATTGCTTCCTTGGCCACCTTCTTAAGTGTCTCGTTCGTCGCAAGACCAAGGTAGTTGTTGGAAGACAGATTGACCAGTCTTTCCCCTTCAATTGTGATTTCAGGGCCGTTGGCACCTTCCACCACATTGATTTCATTATAAAGACCATTTTCTTTCAATTCCTGCAGATTCGATGCAAGATATTCATCCAAAATTTTAGACATTCTCAATCTCCTCCTCTTTCTTTTATCATATCATAAGTGCAACGCGACATAGAATTGAAAACGTGAGTTTTAATATGTTTCAAAAAGTACGAAAATTTGATAAAATTATGTAATATAATTTATGGAGGCGAAATACATGACAATAGATGACATCGTGAAGACCGTCATGCCGGACATGGTACAGGACAGACGGTATCTGCATATGCACCCTGAAGTTTCATTTCATGAAAAAGAAACCTATAACTACATATTGGAGCGCCTGAAGCAATACTCGGACGTGACTGTCAGAGAAGGCGTCGGCGGCGGTGGACTGCTTGCGACAATCGGCAGTGACCCCCATCCGCATATTGCCATACGTTCAGATTTCGATGCTCTGCCTATACAGGATGAGAAGGATGTACCCTACAGATCGACAGTGGATGGTGTCATGCATGCGTGTGGACATGATGCGCATACAAGTACGCTGCTCGCACTGCTTGATCTTGTTCATAAAAACCGAAACCATCTTAATGGGAGCATTTCATTCATTTTCCAGTTTGCAGAGGAAGTCCAGCCGGGAGGTGCCATCTCCATGGTTGAAGACGGTGTACTTGAAGGCATCGATAAAGTATATGGACAGCACTACTGGAGCCAGTATCCGACTCACCAGATCAAAACGAAGACAGGCCCTGTCATTTCAAGCCCTGATATGTTCAAGATCAGGATCCAGGGCACAGGGGGGCATGCCGCGCATCCGCATAATGCGGTAGATCCCATTGTCATTGCAGCTGAACTCATCACCAATCTGCAGACTGTCGTCGCAAGACAGGTCTCCCCTCTCGACAATGCCGTCGTCACTGTCGGCAAGGTCAGCTCCGGCGATGCCTTCAACGTCATCCCGGATACAGCTGAACTCGTCGGAACAGTACGGACATTCGATTTCAAGGTCAAGGAAAAGATCAGGGACATCTTCCAGAAGGAAGCAGCACTCACTGCAGAAAAACGCGGTGCGACAGCCGAAGTGCAATACGATTTCGGATACCCTGCGGTCATCAATCATGAAACCGAGGCAGATGTCATCCGTCAGGCTGCCGGGGAGATCGGCCTTGATTTTGAAGAAGCGAAGCCACTGATGATCGGCGAAGACTTTTCCTACTACATCAACGAACGTCCGGGCGCCTTCTTCTTTACCGGCTCCGGCAATGCCGACAAGCTGAGCGACTATGTCCACCATCATCCAAGATTCGATATGGATGAAGATGCCATGGCAAGCGGCCTCGCAATGTTCATGAAAATTCTGGAGATCGAGAAGGTGATTGAATGGAAACATCAGTCGTAGAACAGCTGTCGCGCACCCACTACAACGAAATGGTACGGCTGCGCCGGCATTTCCATATGTATCCTGAACTCTCCTTCCAGGAAGTCCAGACGCCTGCATATATTGCCGAATATTTAAGAGAGCTTGGACTGGAAGTCCAGGAAGGTGTCGGCGGCCGCGGTGTTGTCGGTCGTCTTACGATTGATCCCGAGCTGCCTACAGTCGCCCTGCGTGCCGACTTTGATGCACTGCCGATCCAGGATCAGAAGGACGTCCCGTACAGATCCACCGTCCCCGGCGTCATGCACGCCTGCGGCCATGATGCACATACTGCTGTACTGCTGACGGTGGCGCGAATTCTGTCGGAAAATAAAGACCAGCTCCAGGGAAATGTCGTCTTTATCCACCAGCATGCAGAAGAAGTTGATCCGGGTGGTGCCATACAGATGATTGCAGATGGCTGTCTTGAGAATGTCGATGCCATTTTCGGCCAGCATATTTCAAGCAACCTTGATGTAGGTACCATCGGCTACAAATACGGTACTGCAACGGGTATGCCGGATGACTTCACCATCAAGATACGCGGACGGGGGGGTCATGCATCGAAGCCGCATGCGACCATTGACCCGGTTGCCGCGGCCATCACTTTCTGCAATCAGCTTCAGTACATCGTCACACGCAAATCGAAACCGATGGAACCTGTGGTTCTGTCCATCACGATGTTCAATGGCGGACACCAGCATAATATCATCCCGGATGAAGTCGAAGTCGGTGGAACAATACGCACGTTCAATGCCGAAACACAGAATGTCATGATCAGCGAGCTGCAGAAATGTCTCGAGGGACTTGTGACAACCACAGGCATCTCGTATGACCTTGATTATATGAAAGGTTATCCGCCGGTAGTGAACGATACCGACAAGACGGATCTTGTACTGGCAGCAGCAAAGGAAATCAGCACTGTAAGTGAAGTGCAGGAACTGGCACCAGATCTTGGAGGAGAAGATTTTTCCTATTACCTGCAGCGTGTTCCCGGCACCTTCTACTATACCGGTACAAGAAACGCCAGCTTCAAGGCGGATTATCCGCATCACCACGCCAAGTTCGATATTGACGAAAAAGGACTCACCAACGCAGTATCCGTCATGGTAAAGTCCGTATTCAATTATTTCGAGAAGGAGAATGGACAATGATGGATCTGACCAATGAAATAGAACAGCATTATGAGGATATGGTGAATATCCGCAGACATATGCATATGCATCCCGAAGTATCATTCCAGGAAGAAAATACGAAGCAGTACATATACGACCAGATCAAAGATCTCGGCTTCGAGATCAGGCGTGATGTCGGCGGCAATGGTATTGTTGCCCGCCTGCAGGTTGATGACAGCTTCAAGACGATTGGTCTGCGTGCCGATTTCGATGCGCTGCCGATACAGGATGAAAAGGATGTACCATACAAATCGACTGTGGCAGGCGCGATGCATGCTTGTGGGCATGACGCCCACACGGCCATGCTGATTACTGCAGCACGAATACTGGCAGCTCATAAGGAAGAATTGCCCGTCAATGTTGTTTTCATTCACCAGCATGCAGAAGAACTGCTCCCAGGGGGCGCAAGATCCATGGTCGAGGACGGGGCACTGGATGATGTCGATCATGTCTTCGGTACACACGTATCGAGCCAGTTCCCCGTAGGTACACTGGCATATACGTATGATCATGCCTGGGCGAGCCCTGATGCATTTTCAATCGAAGTGGAAGGGCGCGGTGGCCATGGTGCCGAGCCGCATGAAGCCATCGATCCTATCGTTGCTGCCGCCTCGCTGATCCAGCAGCTGCAGAGCATCGTATCGAGAACAATCGATCCTCTGAAGTCCGCAGTTGTAACAGTAGCCACTTTCAATGGCGGCTCTTCATTCAACATCATACCGAGTAAGACTGTCGTCAGCGGTACAGTCAGAACATTTGATAAAGATATCAAAGAGTCCGTCCGGAAACGTATGGAAGAAATCGCACATGGCATCGAATCCAGTTTTGGCGTCAACTGCAATCTGAACTACACGGACGGCTACCCTGCATTGATCAATGATAATGATCAGCTGAATCATGTACTCAATGTTCTGGAAGGTGCTGATTATGTAGAGAAGCGCGAAGAGAACTCACCTTCCATGGGTGGTGAAGATTTTTCATACTTTTTGCAAAACACGCCAGGAGCCTACTTCTACACTGGAGTCAAAAACAGTGGTATAGGTGCCGATTACCCGCACCATCATCCGATGTTCGACATTGACGAGCAAGGAATGAAAGCAGGCGTCGAATCACTCGTCAAAATCATTCTCGGATTCAATAATTAAAATAAGGCTGTTCTCCTTAAGGAGAACAGCCTTATTCATATACAAAAAAAAGGAGCCTTGCGGCTCCTCTCTCAATAATCAATGAATTATTTGATGATGTTAGTTACAACACCTGATCCAACAGTACGTCCACCTTCACGGATGGAGAAACGTGTACCATCTTCGATAGCGATTGGAGAAATGAGTTCAACTGTCATTTCAACGTTGTCGCCAGGCATAACCATTTCAGTACCTTCTGGAAGGTTTACTACGCCAGTTACATCCGTAGTACGGAAGTAGAACTGTGGACGGTAGTTACCGAAGAATGGAGTGTGACGTCCACCCTCTTCTTTTGAAAGTACATAAACTTCTGCTTTGAATTGTGTGTGTGGAGTGATGGATCCAGGCGCAGCAAGTACTTGACCACGTTGGATATCTTCACGCGCTACACCACGGAGAAGTGCACCGATGTTGTCGCCAGCTTCAGCATAGTCAAGAAGCTTACGGAACATTTCAACACCTGTAACAGTTGTTTTAGTGGATTCTTCAGCAAGACCGATGATTTCAACTTCAGCACCGACTTTGATTTGTCCACGGTCAACACGACCTGTAGCAACTGTACCACGACCAGTGATAGAGAACACGTCCTCAACTGGCATCATGAATGGCTTGTCTGAATCGCGCTCTGGAGTTGGGATATAAGTGTCCACAGCTTCCATGAGTTCAACGATTTTATCTTCGTATGCTTCGTCGCCTTCAAGTGCTTTGAGGGCAGAACCAGCGATTACAGGGATGTCGTCGCCAGGGAAGTCATACTCGGAAAGAAGTTCACGAACTTCCATTTCAACGAGTTCAAGAAGTTCTTCGTCGTCTACCATGTCAACTTTGTTGAGGAATACAACAAGTGCAGGTACGCCAACGTTTTTAGAGAGCAGGATGTGCTCACGAGTTTGTGGCATTGGGCCATCTGCTGCAGAAACAACGAGGATACCGCCGTCCATTTGAGCAGCACCAGTGATCATGTTTTTAACATAGTCAGCGTGTCCTGGGCAGTCAACGTGCGCATAGTGACGCTTTTCAGTTTCATACTCGATGTGGGAAGTATTGATCGTGATTCCACGTTCTTTTTCCTCTGGAGCGTTGTCGATCATGTCGTAGCTTTGAGCTTCGCCAGATCCTCTTTTAGAAAGAACAGTTGCGATAGCAGCTGTCAGAGTTGTTTTACCGTGGTCGACGTGACCGATTGTACCAATATTGGCATGCGTTTTGGAACGGTCGAATTTTGCTTTTGCCATTTCGTATACCTCTCCTTAAAAAAGAAATTTTATTTTTATTCAAACTCGAAGCGGGCTTACCCCGCTCGAGGTGTTTCTAAATCACTTATAAATGATTCGGGCTTAAAAATCAAGTAGTGCTGATTATGAGCCTTTATTTTTCTTGATGATTTCTTCAGAGATTGATTTAGGAACTTCTTCATAGTGACTGAAAGTCATTGTGTAAGTTCCACGACCTTGCGTGTTTGAACGCAGGTTGGTCGCATAACCGAACATCTCTGAAAGTGGTACGAATGCATTGACAATCTGAGCGTTACCACGTGCAGCCATGCCTTCAACGCGGCCACGACGGCTTGTAACGTCACCCATGATATCACCCATGTACTCTTCAGGCATAACGATTTCAACCTTCATGAGCGGCTCAAGGATGATTGGTTCACAGACTTTCGCAGCTTCTTTAAGTGCCAGTGATGCAGCGACTTTAAAGGCCATCTCCGAGGAGTCGACATCGTGGTATGAGCCATCAAAGAGTTTCGCTTTGACGTCTACCATTGGATAGCCGGCAAGTACACCATTTTCCATAGCGTCTCTGATACCCGCTTCAACGGATGGGATATATTCACGTGGTACAACACCACCAACGACAGCATTTTCAAACTCGAAACCGCCACCGACATCATTAGGGATGAATTCAACGTGAACGTCACCGTATTGACCACGACCACCGGATTGACGCGTGAATTTACCTTGAACAGAAGCCTGTTTCTTGAATGTCTCACGGTAGGATACCATTGGTGCACCTACGTTACATTCAACTTTGAATTCACGTTTCATACGGTCGACGAGGATATCGAGGTGAAGCTCACCCATACCACCGATGATGACCTGTCCAGTTTCGTTATCAGTGTGCGCTGTGAATGTAGGATCCTCTTCCTGAAGCTTGACAAGTGCGTTGGACATTTTGTCCTGGTCAGCCTTGGATTTAGGTTCTACAGACAGGTGGATAACAGGTTCAGGGAATTCCATGGACTCAAGAATAACCTGATTCTTTTCGTCACATAGTGTATCTCCGGTTCCAGTATCCTTAAGTCCTACCGCTGCGGCAATATCTCCTGCGTATACAGTTGAAATCTCCTCACGGGAGTTCGCGTGCATCTGCAGAATACGTCCGACACGCTCACGCTTGTCTTTCGTAGTGTTTCTGATATATGAACCTGCATTCAGTGTACCGGAATACACACGGAAGAAAGTAAGTTTACCTACGAATGGGTCACTCATTACTTTGAACGCAAGTGCTGCAAACGGCTCGGAATCATCTGGTTTAGCAATGATTTCCTCATCTTCATCGTCCTTCTTGTGTCCAACGATAGGTTTAACATCAAGTGGGGATGGAAGATAGTCGATTGCTGCATTCAGAAGCAGCTGGACACCTTTATTTTTGAAGGCTGTACCACAGAGTACCGGGTAGAATTCAACATCACATGTTGCCTGACGGATAGCCGCTTTCAGTTCTGCAACTGAAATCTCTTCTCCACCAAGGTATTTTTCCATGATGTCTTCATTTACATCTGCGAGTCCTTCGATCAGACCTTCTCTTAGGGAATCAACTTTATCCTGATATTCGGCAGGAATTTCAATCTCATTGATTTCAGTACCGAGGTCATTGTTATAATGGAACGCTTTGTTCTCTACCAGATCAATGATGCCTGTGAAGTTATCTTCCGCACCGATTGGATACTGGATAGGGTGTGCATTCGCTTGTAGACGTTCTTTGATTGTGCTTACAGAGTAATCAAAATCAGCACCGATCTTATCCATCTTATTGACGAATACGATACGGGGAACACCGTAAGTTGTTGCCTGTCTCCAGACAGTTTCTGTCTGAGGCTCAACACCGGACTGTGCATCAAGCACAGCTACTGCACCATCAAGTACACGAAGGGAACGTTCAACTTCAACAGTGAAGTCTACGTGTCCAGGTGTATCGATGATGTTTACGCGGTGACCTTCCCACTGCGCTGTTGTCGCAGCAGATGTAATCGTAATCCCACGTTCTTGTTCCTGCTCCATCCAGTCCATCTGAGATGCACCTTCGTGAGTTTCACCAATCTTGTGAATACGGCCTGTGTAATAAAGAATACGTTCAGTCGTCGTCGTCTTACCGGCATCGATGTGAGCCATGATACCGATATTACGAGTTTTTTCTAAAGAGAATTCTCTTGCCATTAGTATCCTTTTCTCCTTCCAGGAATGGGATGAAATTATGCTGAGCGGCTTGAGCCCCGCCTACTACCAGCGGTAGTGAGCGAATGCTCTGTTTGCTTCAGCCATCTTGTGTGTGTCTTCACGTTTCTTGACAGCTCCGCCTGTATTGTTGGCAGCGTCAAGAATTTCATTCGCTAGGCGCTCTTCCATTGTCTTTTCCCCACGCAGACGTGCGTAGTTCACGAGCCAACGAAGTCCAAGAGTTGTACGACGATCTGGGCGTACTTCTACTGGTACCTGGTAGTTTGAACCACCAACACGACGCGCTTTAACTTCAAGTACTGGCATGATGTTCTCGATTGCTTCATCAAAAACTTCGATTGCATCTCTGCCGGAACGTTCCTGTACAAGGTTGAATGCTGAATAGAGAATTCTTTGGGATGTACCGCGTTTTCCATCCACCATCATTTTGTTGATAAGCTTAGTCACAAGTTTGGAATTGTGAATCGGATCTGGCAATACGTCTCTTTTAGCAACTGGTCCTTTACGTGGCATATAGTCATCCTCCTTTCAAAAGTTTGTTATCCAATCCTCATGGATGGATTATTTTTTCTTAGGGCGTTTTGTACCATAGAGTGAACGGCCTTGCTTACGGTCGTTGACACCAGAAGTATCAAGCGCACCACGTACGATGTGATAACGTACACCAGGAAGGTCTTTTACACGTCCACCACGGATAAGTACAACACTGTGCTCCTGAAGATTGTGTCCAATTCCAGGGATATATGCGTTTACTTCGATAGTATTGGAAAGTCTCACACGTGCATATTTACGTAGGGCGGAGTTCGGTTTCTTAGGTGTCATTGTTCCGACACGTGTACATACACCGCGTTTTTGAGGCGCGCTCTCATCCGTCATACGCTTTTTAAGGCTGTTGAAGCCTCTGTTCAATGCTGGTGAGCCTGATTTTTTTGCTTTAGTTTGACGAGGTTTTCTAACTAGCTGATTAATCGTTGGCATGGTATTCCTCCTCTCTTCATTAATCCCACACATCCAGGTGGTTCATTTTTAGGGTATAAAAAATGTGTAAGAACTAAATCTTACATTTCAACATTTTGTCTCCATACTGATCTCATCGACCCCATATAGAGTAACCTTAATAATAATAGCATCTGCCCATGGTGATGTCAACAATATACACTAAAAAAACAGGTCCTCCCGCATGAGAGGACCTTGGTATTAATCTTCAATCAGAACTTCTTCTTTTTCTACTGCCTGATTGCTTTTGTCTACATCGATTTCAACATCGCGGTATTTCGGCATGCCTGTTCCGGCTGGAATCAGCTTGCCGATGATGACGTTCTCCTTAAGTCCGAGGAGCTCGTCACGCTTACCTTTGATTGCAGCATCCGTAAGTACTCTTGTTGTTTCCTGGAAGCTGGCTGCAGAAAGGAAGCTTTCTGTTTCGAGTGATGCTTTCGTGATACCGAGCAGAACAGGCTTGGCTGTTGCCGGTCTCTTGCGCTTCTTGAAGATTTCCTTGTTTGCATCTGTAAATGCATGGATATCCACAAGTGAACCTGGAAGCAGGGATGTGTCCCCAGCGTCGATGATCCTTACTTTTCTGAGCATCTGTCTTACCATGACCTCGACGTGCTTATCGTCGATTTCAACACCCTGCATACGGTATACCTTCTGTACTTCTTTCAGAAGGTATTCCTGAGTATGGTTCAGACCAGCAATTCCGAGAAGTTCTTTCGGTTCAATGGAACCTTCTGTGAGGATCTCACCAGGACCAACCTGATCTCCGATTTCCACAAGCACACGCGCTGTTGCCGGCGCTGTGTATGTCTTCGTCTCCTGCTCACCCTTGATCTTGATCTCCTGCTGACGATCTTTGACGACTTCGATATCCGTAACTGCTCCGCGGATTTCAGAGATCATCGCCTGACCTTTCGGGTTACGCGCTTCAAAGAGCTCCTGGATACGTGGCAGACCTTGTGTGATATCACTTCCGGCAACCCCACCTGTGTGGAAGGTACGCATTGTAAGCTGTGTACCTGGTTCACCGATGGACTGGGCAGCGATTGTACCGACTGCTTCGCCCACTTCGACTTTTTCACCTGTTGCAAGGTTTTTACCGTAGCACCGTTCACATACGCCATGACGCGCATTACAAGTAAATGCAGAACGGATGTACATTTCCTCAAGACCACTGCTTACAATCTCTTTCGCCAGTTCCGGCGTGATGAGCTCGTTTGATTTCACAAGGATCTCTTTTGTTTCCGGGTGTCTTACCGTCTCTTTGGAATAACGTCCTTCCAGACGATCGATGAACGGTTCGATGAGTTCCGATCCTTCTGTCAATGCACGGACAAGAAGTCCTTTGTCTGTTCCACAATCCTCTTCGCGGACGATGACATCCTGTGCCACGTCAACCAGCCTTCTCGTAAGATAACCGGAGTCGGCCGTCTTGAGTGCCGTATCGGCAAGACCTTTACGGGCACCGTGCGTGGAGATGAAGTACTCGAGTACTGTCAGTCCTTCACGGAAACTGGATTTGATCGGCAGTTCGATGATCTGTCCGGATGGGTTGGCCATGAGTCCACGCATACCTGCCAGCTGTGTAAAGTTGGAGGCATTACCACGGGCTCCGGAGTCACTCATCATGAAGATCGGATTGAGACGGTGAAGGGAAGCCATCAGGCGATCCTGGATGACATCCTTAGCTCTTGTCCAAAGTTCGATGACTGCACCATAGCGTTCCGCTTCAGTAATCAGACCACGTGAAAACTGCTTCTGGACCTTCTCGACTTTTCCTTCCGTTTCGTCGATGATCTGCTGCTTATCCGGCAGGACGACGATATCGGATACACCTACTGTAATTCCGGCTTTGGAAGAATACTTGAAGCCGAGATCCTTCATGCGGTCAAGCATGACTGATGTCTCAGTGATGTGGAACTTGTTGAAGACTTCAGCGATGATCTGACCCAGGAACTTCTTATTGAAAGGCTGGACGATCGGCTCATCTTTCAGCTTCTCAGCAAGACCGCCTTCACCGAGCTCTTCGACTGATACGAAGTAGCGATCCGGTATCTGGAATTCAAGGTTTTCCCTTGTCGGTTCGTTGAGATAAGGGAAGGATGGCGGCATGATTTCATTGAAGATGACCTTGCCTGTCGTCGTCATCAGAATCTTACCTTTATGCGCTTCAGGGAACTTCGCTGATTCGAGTGAATTCGTGTGCAGACCAATCCGTGTATGCAGCTGTACATAACCGTTCTGATAGGCCATTACGACTTCATTCGCGTCTTTGAAGATATGTCCTTCACGTTTTGTGAACTCTCTTTCGAGTGTCAGGTAGTAGTTACCGAGTACCATATCCTGTGATGGTGTAACGACCGGCTTGCCATCCTTAGGGTTAAGGATATTCTGAGCAGCAAGCATCAGCATGCGTGCTTCCGCCTGTGCTTCTTTGGAAAGCGGTACGTGGACCGCCATCTGGTCACCATCAAAGTCGGCATTATATGCTGTTGTTACCAGCGGGTGCAGACGGATGGCACGCCCTTCGACAAGTGTCGCCTCGAACGCCTGGATACCCAGACGGTGGAGCGTTGGTGCACGGTTCAGAAGTACCGGATGCTCTTTGATTACATCTTCAAGCACATCCCATACGTCATCTTCCATGCGTTCAATCTTACCTTTGGCATTCTTGATGTTTGTCGCCATTTCACGCGCGACAAGTTCTTTCATGACGAAAGGCTTGAAGAGTTCAAGTGCCATTTCCTTAGGAAGGCCACATTGATACATCTTCAGACTTGGTCCAACAACGATTACGGAACGTCCGGAATAGTCGACACGCTTACCGAGAAGGTTCTGACGGAAACGACCCTGTTTCCCTTTGAGCATATGGGAGAGGGATTTGAGCGGACGGTTGCCGGGTCCCGTTACCGGGCGGCCTCGGCGACCATTGTCGATCAATGCATCCACTGCTTCCTGCAGCATGCGTTTCTCATTCTGTACGATGATGCCGGGAGCCCCAAGGTCAAGCAGACGCTTCAGACGGTTGTTACGGTTGATTACACGACGATACAGATCGTTCAGGTCACTCGTGGCGAAACGTCCACCATCAAGCTGAACCATCGGACGGATTTCCGGCGGGATGATCGGCAGTACATCAAGGACCATCCATGACGGGTCATTGCCGGAACTACGGAACGACTCGACAACTTCCAGTCGTTTGATCGCTCGGGTCAGACGCTGGCCAGTCGCTGTTTCAAGTTCTTTCCTGAGCAGTTCGAGCTCGGATTCAAGATTGACATCCATAAGAAGTTCCTTGATCGCTTCAGCACCCATCTTGGCTGTAAAAGTATTGCCATGCTTGTCGTAGTACTCTCTGTACTCACGTTCGGTCATGAGCTGCTTCTGCTCAAGTCCTGTGGAACCTGGCTTGATTACAACGTAGGACGCAAAGTAGATGACTTCTTCAAGTGAACGTGGTGACATGTCAAGAAGCAGTCCCATTCTGGATGGGATGCCCTTGAAGTACCAGATGTGGGAGACAGGAGCAGCAAGTTCGATGTGCCCCATTCTCTCACGTCTTACTTTTGCACGCGTCACTTCAACGCCACAACGGTCACAGACCATGCCTTTGTATCTGACACGCTTGTATTTTCCACAACTGCATTCCCAGTCCTTGGTCGGACCGAAAATCTTCTCACAGAACAGTCCATCCCTTTCAGGTTTCAGTGTTCTGTAGTTGATTGTTTCGGGCTTTTTGACTTCCCCGAAAGACCATGAACGGATTTTTTCCGATGAAGCCAGACCTATTTTCATATATTCAAATCTATTTACATCTATCAATGAGCTTTCCTCCCTAAAGTTTTATCAAGCTCAATCATCATTCAGTAACATCTTCAGTTGCAGCGCTTGTTTTCCCGCTTAGATTCATCTGATTGGATACATCATCCTCTTCAGTATCACGCATCTCTATTTCTTCGTCGTTCTCATCGAGGATGTTGACATCGAGGCCAAGACTCTGAAGTTCCTTCATCAGTACGCGGAATGATTCAGGTACTCCAGGTTTAGGGACATTCTCACCTTTTACGATTGCTTCGTATGTCTTCACACGACCGACAGTATCATCCGACTTGACTGTCAGGATTTCCTGCAAGGTATAGGCAGCACCGTATGCTTCCAGCGCCCATACTTCCATCTCCCCGAAACGCTGACCACCGAACTGTGCTTTACCACCGAGCGGCTGTTGTGTAACAAGGGAATATGGTCCAGTACTTCTTGCGTGAAGTTTGTCATCAACCATGTGTGCAAGTTTCAGCATATACATGACACCGACGGAAATACGGTTCTCGAACGGTTCGCCTGTACGGCCATCATAGAGCACTGTCTTACCATCACGGGCAAGACCGGCTTCTGACATTGTATCCCATACATCTTCCTCGTTGGCGCCATCAAATACCGGTGAAGCCATTTTCAGACCCATCGCACGGGCTGCCATACCAAGGTGAAGCTCGAGCACCTGACCGATGTTCATACGGGAAGGTACGCCAAGCGGGTTGAGCATGATGTCGATTGGTGTGCCATCCGGCATGTAAGGCATATCTTCTTCCGGAAGGATTCTGGAAATAACACCTTTGTTACCGTGACGTCCACACATCTTGTCCCCTACACTGATCTTACGTTTCTGAACGATGTAGACACGCACAAGCTGGTTGACACCTGGAGACAGTTCGTCGCCATCTTCACGATTGAAGACTTTGACATCAAGGACGATACCGCCGGCACCATGTGGTACACGAAGTGATGTATCGCGCACTTCACGGGCTTTTTCCCCGAAGATGGCATGCAGCAGGCGTTCTTCAGCGGTCAGTTCAGTTACACCCTTAGGCGTCACTTTACCGACAAGAATGTCACCATCCTTGACTTCAGCACCAATGTGGACAATACCGCGCTCATCAAGTTTCTTGAGTGCATTATCGGATACGTTCGGGATATCTCTTGTGATTTCTTCTGGCCCGAGTTTCGTGTCTCTGGATTCGGACTCGTATTCTTCGATGTGGATGGACGTGTAGACGTCATCTTTCACGAGACGTTCACTCATGATGACGGCATCCTCATAGTTGTAGCCGTCCCATGTCATGAATCCGACGACAACGTTCTGTCCGAGAGCCATTTCACCATTATCCATGGAAGGACCATCACCGAGGATTTCACCTTTTGATACGATGTCGCCTTTGGCGATGATCGGTTTCTGGTTGTAGCATGTACCTGAGTTTGAACGGATGAATTTGGACAGTTTGTAGACATCCTTCTCCGTTTCAATCTCTTTTCCATTCTCCTCCACGATACGGCGGATATGGATTTCTTTAGCTTCCACGTGTTCAACGCGGCCTTTGTAGCGCGCAACAACTGCTGCACCGGAGTCGCGTGCAGCGACGTGCTCCATACCTGTACCGATATGTGGAGATTGCGGAATCAGAAGCGGCACTGCCTGACGCTGCATGTTCGCACCCATAAGCGCACGGTTGGAGTCATCATTTTCAAGGAACGGGATACATGCTGTCGCAGCAGATACAACCTGCTTCGGCGAAACATCCATGTAGTCCATGCGTTCTCTGGCCATTTTCGTGTTGTTACCACGGAAGCGGCAGACGATTTCTTCTCTGGTGAATGAACCGTCCTCTTCAAGAAGCGCATTGGCCTGTGCCACAACGTAGCTGTCTTCTTCATCAGCCGTCAGGTAGTCGATCTGTCCCGTTACACGGTTTGTTTCCGGGTCGACTCTTCTATATGGTGTCTCGATGAATCCGAATTCGTTCACTCTCGCATAGCTGGACAGTGAGTTGATCAGACCGATGTTCGGCCCCTCAGGCGTTTCAATCGGACACATGCGTCCGTAGTGGGAATAGTGCACATCCCGCACTTCCATGCCTGCACGTTCACGTGTCAGACCACCGGGCCCAAGTGCAGACAGACGTCTTTTGTGCGTCAGTTCCGCAAGTGGGTTCGTCTGGTCCATGAACTGTGACAGCTGGGAACTGCCGAAGAACTCTTTGATCGAAGCAATTACCGGGCGGATATTGATCAATTGCTGTGGTGTGATGGATTCCGTGTCCTGGATGGACATACGTTCCCTGACCACACGCTCCATACGGGAAAGTCCGATTCTGAACTGGTTCTGCAGCAGTTCGCCGACAGAACGCAGACGACGGTTACCCAGGTGGTCGATATCATCAGTATCACCCACACCATGGAGCAGGTTGAAGAAATAGCTCATGGATGCAATGATATCTGATGGCGTGATCGACTTCACTTCAACATCCGGAAATGCATTGCCGATGATCGTAGTAACGCCTTCTTCCTGGTTCGGCGCTTCTACTTTGATGGACTGGACTTCGATTGGTTCGTCGAGCAGGCCATTTTCAAGGTGGAATGTTTCAAGATTCGCTTCTGCTTCAAGTACGTCAATTATGCCATCCAGTGTGCGGCGGTCGATTGTCGTACCTGCTTCAGCTACGATTTCACCTGTTTCCTTGTCTACAATAGGTTCAGCAAGGACTTGGTTGAACAGGCGATTTTTAAGATGTAATTTTTTATTCATTTTATAGCGTCCAACACTCGCAAGGTCATAACGCTTCGGATCAAAGAACCTTGAGTAGAGAAGGTTTCTGGCATTCTCAACTGTCGGTGGTTCACCTGGGCGAAGTCGTTCGTATATTTCTAGGAGTGCCTGATCCACTGTTTCTGTCGTATCTTTTTCAAGTGTATTTCTGATATATTCATTATCACCAAGAAGATTGAGAATCTCCTGGTCTGTAGAAAATCCGAGCGCTCTAAGCAGTATTGTCATTGGAAGCTTACGCGTACGATCAATTCTTACATATACAATATCTTTAGCATCGATTTCGTATTCAAGCCATGCACCACGGTTTGGTATTACCGTTGCACCAAAGCTCGCCTTACCATTCTTGTCCGTTTTTTCTGAGTAGTATACAGATGGACTTCTGACAAGCTGTGAGACGATTACGCGCTCTGCGCCATTGATGATGAAAGTACCTGTATCAGTCATAAGTGGGAAATCGCCCATGAACACTTCCTGTTCCTTGACTTCACCCGTCTCTTTGATGACAAGACGTACTTTTACACGCAATGGTGCAGAATATGTGGCATCATGGTTCTTTGCTTCATCCTCATCGTACTTGGGTTCACCAAGCTTGTAGTCTACAAATTCCAGTGACATGTTCCCTGTAAAGTCCTCTACAGGTGAAATGTCCTTGAACATTTCAATAAGACCTGTTTCAAGGAACCAGTCATAGGATTTTGTCTGGATTTCGATCAGATTCGGCAGATCCAATTTCTCTTCGATACGTGCATAGCTTCTGCGTTTAGCGTGTCTTCCATATTGAATCAGTTGACTCATCGACAGATTCACCCCTAATAAAAATTACGTAAAACATTCACCGAAGCAGTTAAACAGTTAATAAGACAAAAAGAAAACGGAATCGAAACCAACTCCATTTTCTATTTATTAACAATATTTAATAAGCTCCTGTCAATTGCGGCTCAAAAAGCGCATACTGATTGACATTATATTTTTACATTCTATAACTATACCATAATACATTTGTCAAGTCAAACTTTATCACTGTGCCTTAATGCCCTTCAGGACGTAGTAGCCTTTATCCTTCACAACGGTCTCGACATTGCCGAACCTTGATTCGATTTCTTTTCTATATGATGCCATGCCCTGCTTCTTCTGGACCACCATATAGAACGCACCACCTCCTGCAAGCTGGCCGTACCCATCTTCAATCATTTCAATGACTACAGGCTTGCCTGCGCGGAACGGTGGATTCGTCACGTAGAAGGATACTGCCCCCGCAGGGCGTGCATCATATTGCACACGATCCATAGCCTTGGCTGCAACACCGTTGCGCCTGGCATTTTCTTCGCACAATACGAGCGCATCAGAATTGACCTCAACCATCAGAGGGCTTGCCTCCAGTACATCTGCAAGAACAGTACCGACCGGTCCATAGCCTGCACCCATATCTATGAAGGTATCATCTTCATCTGCACTCCGATCTTTGGCAACAGCATCAATCAGAACCGCGGATCCATAGTCGATGCGATCTTTAGAGAAGACGCCCCGGTCCGTCTTGAAGCGATAGACCTTGTCATTATAGCGGAACTCGATTTCCTTGAATTTGTGCTCCGCATTGTTTCCAGTAAAATAATGGCTCATGGACACCACTCCTATGTAAAGACAATTGCATAAGATAATAAAGAGGCTCATTTAAACAATGGATGTTTAACATGAGCCTCAAAGTACCTACACAAAAATTATTTAAGTTCTACGCTAGCGCCAACTTCTTCAAGTTGGGATTTAAGTTCTTCAGCATCTTCTTTGGAAAGTCCTTCTTTAACGACTTTAGGTGCGCCGTCGACAACTTCTTTAGCGTCTTTAAGACCAAGGCCAGTTGCTTCGCGAACAACTTTGATGACTTTGATTTTGGAAGATCCAGCTGCTGTAAGTTCAACGTCGAATTCAGTCTGCTCTTCAGCAGCTGCTTCGCCAGCGCCAGCGCCTGCTGCTGCTACCGGTGCTGCAGCTGTTACGCCGAATTCTTCTTCAATTGCTTTAACAAGGTCGTTAAGTTCGAGTACGGACATTTCTTTAATTGCTTCAATGATTTGTTCGTGAGACATTATAATTCCTCCATTTTTTAGTTTGGTTTAGGCTTCTTCGTTTTCTTTCTCTTCACCGATTGCTTTAACTGCATAGGCGAAGTTGCGTACTGGAGCCTGAAGTACTGATAGTAGCATGGAAACAAGTCCATCCTTGTTCGGAAGCGTTGCGATCGCTTTTACATCTTCAGCTGATGTGAACGCTCCTTCGATGATACCGGCTTTGACTTCCAAAGCTTCATGTGTCTTAGCAAATTCGTTGATGATCTTTGCAGGTGCAATCACATCTTCGTTAGAAAATGCAAGCGCGTTCGGGCCTGTAAGGAACTCATTGATTTCGCTAAGTTCAGCCTGCTCAGCTGCACGGCGTACCATCGTGTTCTTGTAGACTTTGAACTCGATGCCCGCATCACGAAGCTGCTTACGCAGTTCAGTCATTTCTGCTACAGAAAGTCCACGGTAGTCTACAAGTACTGTAGATACAGAGTTCTTAAGCTGGTCAGAAATCACATCTACGTGCTGCTTTTTAGCTTCAATCACATTTGACATAGTTACACCTCCATAATTTTTGTGTATCCGGTGCATTAAAAAAACACCTTTTACCCACGGCAAAAAGTGCTTGAATGTTTTAATATGAATTCAAGTCGTCATCATTTGCCTCGGCAGGATCATGTTTTAAGCACATAGTGCTCCTACTGTCTTCGGGAATATTAAAATACAACTGCAACTATACAGACTATAGATGCAGTTGTCAACATTTACTTTGCTTCTGTTAGATCCTGATTTCACCAGGGTCGACTTTGACGCCAGGTCCCATAGTTGAAGTCACTGCTACAGATTTGAAGTAGACACCTTTGGAAGAAGCTGGTTTCGCTTTTGTGAGCGCATCGGAGAGCGCTCTGAAGTTATCAGCGAGTTTCGCTTCATCGAAGGAAACTTTACCGATTGCTGCATGCACAATACCAGATTTTTCTGCACGGTATTCAACTTTACCTGCTTTGATTTCTTCAACTGCTTTAGTAACATCCATAGTCACTGTACCTGTTTTAGGGTTTGGCATCAGACCTTTTGGTCCAAGCACACGGCCGAGTTTACCGACCTCGCCCATCATGTCCGGTGTTGCTACGATGACATCGAAATCGAACCATCCGCCATTGATCTTCTGGATGTAGTCCTGTTCGCCTACGTAGTCTGCACCTGCTGCTTCTGCTTCTTTTGCCTTATCGCCTTTGGCGAATACCAATACACGTTGTGACTTGCCAGTACCGTGCGGCAGAACGATTGCTCCACGGATCTGCTGATCGTTTTTACGCGTATCAATACCCAGACGGAAAGCTACTTCTACAGAAGCGTCGAAGTTTACAGTGCTTGTTTCTTTAGCAAGTTTGACTGCTTCATCTATACTGTAAGATGCATTTTGATCAAACTTCTCAAGAGCAGCCTGATACTTTTTACTTCTCTTAGCCATTACTATTCCTCCTTGTGGTTATAGCGGGTTATCCTCCCACGTTTGTATTAATACTTTAATCTTATGGTCAATTCAAATTAGTTCTCTACAGAGAAGCCCATGCTTCTTGCTGTACCTGCGACCATACGCATAGCCGCTTCCACGTCTGCTGCATTAAGGTCTTCCATTTTAGTTTCAGCAATTTCACGTACTTGCGCTTCAGTTACTGTTGCCACTTTGTTCTTATTAGGTTCGCCTGAACCCTTTTCAACATTGGCAGCTTTCTTAAGAAGAACTGCTGCTGGTGGAGTCTTCGTAACGAATGTGAAAGAACGGTCCTCGAATACGGAAATTTCAACCGGAATGATGAGACCTGCGTCTTCCTGTGTACGTGCATTGAATTCTTTACAGAATCCCATGATGTTTACGCCCGCCTGTCCTAGTGCCGGACCTACCGGTGGAGCCGGGTTCGCTTTACCTGCAGGAATCTGCAATTTTACTACGTTGATTACTTTTTTAGCCACGATGTGCACCTCCTCGTTATCGTGATGTGGTCATAGGATGTCAGTTTTCATCCTCCCACTCGCATCATAAAAAAGATGATCGAACAAAAATTCGACCATGATAATATACCATTATTCCGCGAGAAACACAAGACACTTATTACAATTTCTCGATCTGGTCGAACTCCACTTCAACTGGAGTTTCGCGACCGAACATCTCTACGAGTACTGTAAGCTTGTAGTGCTCTGCGTCGATTGAACGGATTTCTCCAGTCTGGTTTTTGAAAGGTCCATCGATGATGTTGACCGATTCTCCAACCTCGACTTCGAAATCCACTGTACGTTCTGTCATGCCCATGGATTTCAGAATGAACTTGACTTCTTCCGGCAATAGCGGATTCGGCTTGCTGCCTGCACCCTGTGAACCGACGAAGCCGGTTACGCCAGGCGTGTTTCGCACGATGTACCATGATTCATCCGTCATGACCAGTTCTACAAGCACGTAGCCCGGAAACGTCTTTTTCATGGACGTCTTGCGCTTGCCGTCCTTCACTGTCGTCTCCTCATCTTCAGGAATGATGACACGGAAGATCTGATCCTGCATATTCATGGATTCAAGGCGGGCCTCGAGATTCGCTTTTACTTTATTTTCATATCCGGAATAGGTGTGCACAGCATACCAGTTCTTTTCTCCAGACATAGTATCTCTCCTTTAGTTACATTAAGTCTATGATAGCGGAGATACCCAGGTCCAGCGCATAGAAGAACGCCAGAAAGAATATCACTGTGAGCATGACGACGGTTGTATAGCGTACTGTTTCCTGACCAGTCGGCCAGCTTACTTTTTTCATTTCGCTGACGACATTCTGCAGGAAATTTTTATTGTTTGCCATCGGTTGCTTCCTCCTGTATCAGATGGAACTCTTATGAGTCGTATGCCGGCTGCACGTCTTACAGTACTTTCTGAGAACGAGCCTTTCCTTATGCTCGGTATCCGTCGTGTAGTTGCGCGACCCGCATTCGGTGCATATCAATGCCACTTCCATCATAAAATCCTCATTTCAATTCTAATTTACTATAACGATTTCAATCGACGTTGTCAAATGCATCCTCGGCCCAGTCCGCAAGTACCAGGCGCTCTCTTTTACGTCTGATACGATGGAGCGTGTTGACGACACTTTTCCTTTCCAGTGCAAATTCCGTGCATACATCATCGACACCGTGCCCCTTGCCAAGGTGTTCCAGCACCCTCCGCTCAAGCGGCGAGCATACACCTTTCTTGTGCATCAGATACTGGAGCTGCTCCTCCCTGACAATCATATTGATCGGGTTGCCATCCTTCTCGTCCGCATCCACCGGTTCCTGCAGTCGTATATCCTCGACCGGTATGCCTTCGTTATAATATTTCAGACCATGCATCCGCATGCGCGACTTCATTTCAAAGCGCAGTGTGCGAAACAGATAATGCCGGTATCTGCCACGTCCGTCCTGATAGCGGTAGCACAGTCTGAGTGCCGCCTCCATCATATCCTGTTCCATATCTTCCCGTTCATGGAAATGGTCCATATACCGGTAGCTCATACGGCTGATCTGCGGTCTCAGTTCCACATCGATCTGATCGAAGGCGCTGATATCACCGTCACGTACTCTGCCTGCCAGTGCATCAAGCGTATCGTCGACATTTTCTCTGACTATAAAATGAAACTCGGCAATCTGGTACATCCCCATTCCCCCTATCCCCTCTATAGAAATAATAAGAGGGAATGGAATCAAGTTCAATACGCTAGAATCGTCCTCGTCGCCATTTTTCAAGTTCTGCCTGGACATCTTCACCGATGTTCAATTTCTGCCTGGGCGTTTTCTCATTAATCGAATCTATCTTTCTACTGATATTTTTTTCAGCTTCCGCCAGATTCATCCACATCTCTCTCGAGGATATCCGGTAGGCGCCAAGCGCAAAAATGGCGTTCTGCTCCGTCAGGTCGCTGGTTACTACACTAATCTCACACAGATGTGGATGATAGTGGTCGTGGACAAAACGTTCGATGTACTCATCGGCTGTCTCCTTCTCTTTTGTATAGACCACTGTCACTCCATGAAAATCAAGCAGGCTCTCCTGCGAACGGACTTCATAGGCATCAAAGACACATATGATTTCATAGTTTGCGACGGACTGGTACTCGGCGAGCGCACCAAGTACCTTTTCCCTCGGTATCTCGAGCGATTGCGAAGATTCTTTATACAGTTCCTGGTTCGCGCCAATCAGGTTATAGCCATCCACAATCAGTATGCGCCTCTTTTTTCGCTGCATGTCATCCACGCCCAATGTCATTCTGCTTGCGGAATACTTCATACATCAGAAGCGCCGCTGAAACCGAGGCATTGAGGCTCGTAATATGTCCGACCATCGGAATACGCACGACAAAGTCACACTTCTCCAGTGTTTTTTTGCTGATGCCGTTTCCTTCACTGCCTACAACAAGCACTGTATTGACGTCTGCTGCCATCTCCCTGTAGTCCATTTTCCCAGCACCATCGCTGCCGGCAACCCAGAATCCTTTTTCCTTCAGTCTATCGATTGTCTGGTTGATGTTGGTCACCCGTACGACCGGCACATGTTCTATGGCACCGGTCGATGTTCTTGCGACAGTATCTGTAAGCTGTACCGACCGCCGGTTCGGTATGATGACACCGTCAAATCCGGTGGCGTCGCATGTTCTCAATATGGAACCCAAGTTGTGGGGATCTTCCAGACCATCAAGAATGACCAGGTTCGCCTGCTTGCCATCAACGCGCGCCATCAATGTTTCAAACGGCATATACTCATGGGGGCTCCCAAGGGCGATGACACCCTGGTGCCGTTCATCAGTCAATCCATCCAGCTTGGACTTCGGGACCGTCTGGACAACCACC
Organism: Salinicoccus hispanicus; assembly: GCF_009831115.1. GTDB lineage: Bacteria > Bacillota > Bacilli > Staphylococcales > Salinicoccaceae > Salinicoccus > Salinicoccus hispanicus. The sequence continues at coordinate 390,770 of NZ_WUUK01000003.1, forward strand.
TTATTATTTCTTGCGACATCCATGATTTCCTTGACCTGGCCCTTGTTGACCGAATCCTGGATGAGCACCTTGTTGATGTCGGCACCACTCTGCAGTGCCTCACGTACCGCATGGCGGCCTGCAATTACTGAATCACTCATCATTATCCCTCCCTATTTCTAAAATAATCTCCATCAGTTCATCGATCCGTGCACGATCGCCCAAAATGTGAAGATGGCCGATCAGCGCCTCCAGTCCGGAGGCATTTCTATAGTCTTTTATCGAAGCATTCTTCGCTCTTGTGGCACTCGACTTGTTTCTTGCTTTTCTTGCGATATCCCACTCTTCCTCCGTCAATTCATTCTTGCGCAAATAATCAAGCGCCCCAGCCTGCGCGCTGGCATTCACCAGCATGTTGGCTTCACGATGGATGGCGTCCGGCTTCAAGTAGGGTTTTTCAATCAGGAGATGGGTGCGCACATATACGGAATAGACGGCATCCCCGACAAAGGCGAGAGACAGCGGCTGCATGGTATCCGGTCGATGATCAGCCACGTCTGAAGCGTACGCCTTCCTTCGTATCCTCGAGGATGATGCCCTGGTCCTTCAGATCGTCACGGATCTGGTCAGCACGCGCAAAGTTGCGGTTTTTCCTCGCTTCGTTGCGTTCCTCTATCAGTGCTTCAATCTCTTCATCAAGCAGCATTTCCGCCTCATCGAGTTCAACACCGAGAACCTCACTGTAGACTCGGAACGCCTGGATGAAGCGGTTCAGCACATCTGCAGATGTCGTCGTGCGGCGCAGGTATTTATTCAGTTCCGTTGTCAGGTCATGCCACGCCGTTATTGCATTGGCCGTATTGAAATCATCGTCCATGTGCGACTCGAACAGTTCGAGGTTGTCAGCAATGATCTGGTCGAGCACTTCATCGCTGCCGTTGCCGACAGCAGTGCCAAGACGCTCCTTGGCCTGGAGATAGCTTGATTGTATGCGTCGCAGCCCGCTCTCAGCCGCTTCCACAAGCTCCCGGTTGTAGTTGATCGGATTGCGGTAGTGGACGCTGATCATGAAGAAACGCAGTACATTCGGGTTGATCTCCTTGATGATATCGTGGACGAGAATGAAGTTGCCGAGGGATTTCGACATCTTTTCATTATCGATGTTGATGTAGCCGTTATGCATCCAGTAGTTTGCAAATGTACTGTCCGTCATGCACTCGCTCTGAGCGATTTCATTTTCATGGTGGGGGAAGGTCAGGTCCTGCCCACCGGCATGAATATCGATGGTATCCCCGAGGTGTCGGCGTGCCATGACACTGCACTCGATGTGCCATCCTGGACGGCCTTCGCCCCAAGGGGAAGACCATTTGATTTCCTCGGGTTTCGCCTGCTTCCACAGGACGAAGTCGAGTGGATCCTGCTTCTTTTCACCTGTTTCAATTCTTGCGCCCACTTTCAGGTCATCAACAGACTGGTGGGAAAGCTTGCCATATTCATCAAAGGAGCGCGTTTTGAAATAGACATCACCATCCGACTCATAGGCATGCCCTTTGTCGACGAGCACCTGGATGAATTCAATGATGTCATCCATATGGTCCATGACGCGGGGGTGGTGGGTCGCCCTTTTGACATTCAGTGCCCCTGTATCTTCAAAAAATGCATCGATGAAGCGATCTGCAATCACCGGTACTTCCTCTTTCAGTTCAATTGAAGCTTTGATGAGCTTGTCATCCACATCTGTGAAATTGGACACATAATCTACTTCATAGCCTTTATACTCCAAATATCTCCTTATAGTATCGAAGGCGATTGCCGGACGTGCATTGCCGATATGGATATAGTTGTACACTGTCGGACCACATACATACATTCTGACCCTGCCTGCTTCGATGGGTTCGAATGTTTCCTTCTGCCGTGTCAAAGAGTTAAATATGAGAACCATTTTCTACCTCGTTCCTGACTTCGTGTCTGAAGTCTTTGATTTCATCTTCCAAGCCCATTATCATGTCCAGAATCGGATCTGGCAGATCGGCATGGTTCAAGTCTCTTGCATTTTTCACTTTTTCTCCCGCCTGTTTGACTACGTACCCCGGAATGCCGACAACGGTCGAATCCCGCGGGATATCCTTCAGGACAACAGAATTTGCACCGATTTTCGAGTTTTCGTGAATACGGATATTGCCCAGCACCTTGGCGCCGGCAGCGATAAGTACGTTATCGTCGATGTCGGGGTGCCGCTTCTGTTCTTCTTTGCCTGTCCCGCCAAGCGTTACACCTTGATAGATGGTTACATTGTTGCCGATACGGCATGTCTCCCCTATGACGGTACCCATGCCGTGATCGATGAACAGCCGGCGTCCTATCCGGGCTCCAGGGTGAATTTCAATGCCAGTCAGGAAACGTGTCAGCTGGGAGATGATGCGTGCACTTGTCGTGAAGTTCCTTTTATATAATTTATGTGCGATCAGATGTGACCAGATGGCGTGGAGCCCCGAGGAGGTGACAAGCACTTCCATACGGTTTTTGGCTGCCGGGTCCATTTCCAGCACCATGTCGATATCCTCTTTCATTCTGCTCAGCATTCCCCGGTTCCTCCCTTCTAATCTAAAAAGGCCCCTGTCCATTTAGGACAGAGGCGCATAATGCACGGTTCCACTCTGCTTGCAGCATATGCTGCACTCATGAAATATCAATCTGGACACAGAGCGCAATTCTGATCAGTAGACGGTTATCCTTCCACCTGCCGGATAATCTCTGGTTTCCGCCATAAAGATCGTACTGGGTTCTCTGTGCTAATAATCATAATGGATTATGCTGCAGGCTGCAACTTGTTTGTCCGCTTATTTCAATTTCTCAATGCGTCTGAGCGCTTTTTCTTTACCGATCAATGAAATCGTATCCGGCAATTCAGGGCCTCGCGTCTGTCCTGTGACTGCAACACGTATCGGCATGAAAAGCTTTTTACCTTTATAGCCTGTCGACTTCTGCACATCCTTGATCGCTGACTTGACCGCAGCCGGGGAGAAGTCTTCAAGCGCAGCAAAGCGATCGGACAGTGCAGCCATCAGTTCAGGAATATGCTCTTCGGCAATCACTGCATTTGCTGCTTCATCAAATTCTATTTCTTCTTTGAAGAACTGTTCGGAGAGCGTAGTGATTTCTCCAGCAAAGCTCATCTGCTCCTGGTACAGTGCAACAAGCTTGCGCGCCCAGTCCAATTCTTCATCTGAAGCGTTCTCTTCGACAAGCCCTTCTTTTACAAGGTGCGGCAGAGCCATCTGGAATACCGTCTCCGCGTCTTTCTCTTTCATATACTGATTATTGATCCATGTCAGTTTCTGCTTATCAAAGAAAGCCGGTGACTTTGAAAGTCTCTGCTCGTCGAACAAATCAATGAACTCCTGTTTCGAGAAAATCTCTTCTTCCCCTTCAGGTGTCCACCCGAGCAATGCTATGAAGTTGAACAAAGCTTCCGGCAAGTATCCGAGATCCTTATACTGTTCAATGAACTGTATGATTGCGCCATCACGCTTTGATAACTTTTTCTTGCTCTCGTTGACGATGAGGGTCATATGACCGAACTTCGGCTCTTCCCAGCCCATCGCTTCATAGATCATCTGTTGTTTCGGTGTATTGGAAATATGATCGTCACCACGCAGGACGTGGGAGATCTCCATCTCATGATCATCGATTGCCACTGCAAAGTTATAGGTCGGCACGCCGTCTCTTTTGACGATGACCCAGTCTCCAATGCCATTGGATTCGAAAGATACTTCACCTTTCACAATATCATTGAATGTGTAGGTGGCGTCCTTGGGCACACGGAAACGTATACTCGGTTCGCGGCCTTCGTCGATGAAGGCCTGCTCTTCTTCTCCTGTCAGATTCGCATGCTGACCACTGTACTTCGGAGCTTCTCCACGGGCTGTCTGTGCTTCCCGCTCCGCTTCAAGCTCCTCGGATGTCATGTAGCAGCGGTACGCCTTGCCTTCTTCAAGCAGCCTGTCGATTACAGGCTGATAGATATGCTGGCGCTCGGACTGGCGGTATGGACCATAGCCGCCGTCCTTATCCACACTTTCATCCCATTCGAGACCAAGCCACTTCAAGTAGTGAAGCTGCGACTCCTCGCCTGTTTCCACGTTTCTTGCACTATCCGTATCCTCGATGCGGATGATGAAATCCCCATCATAGCGACGGGCAAAAAGATAGTTGAACAATGCGGATCTCGCATTGCCGATATGCAGGTAGCCGGTCGGACTTGGTGCATATCTTACTCTTACTTTATCCATTATGATTCCTCCACTTTTTCAATTAGAACCACCGCTTCGGAAGCGATGCCTTCGCCTCTCCCGGTGAACCCAAGCTTTTCAGTCGTTGTTGCCTTAATATTAACATTTGAAACATCCGTCTTCAAAAGGGATGCCGCAATGTCGCGCATCTCATCGATATATGATCTGAATTTGGGGCGTTCCGCCATGATGACAGCATCGATATTCCCAAGTCTATATCCTTTTTCGTGCATCATTGCCACCACTTCCCCGAGCAGCAATTTGGAATCCATATCCTTGAAGGCTGCATCAGTGTCTGGAAAGAATTTTCCAATGTCACCAAGCGCCAATGCGCCGAGAATGGCATCAGCCATCGTATGGAGAAGGACATCCGCATCCGAATGGCCTTTGAGTCCCCGATCATGAGGAATCTCGAGGCCTCCGATGATCAGTGGACGACCCTCTTCAAATGCATGCACATCAAAACCATGTCCGACCCTAAACATGCTGATCTGCCCCTCTCTTGATGATGGATTCAGCCATGATGAGGTCTTCCATCGTAGTGATTTTTATATTATCGTAATTGGAAGATACCACGTGAACTTCTTTGCCGAGTGCCTCCACCATGCTGGAATCGTCCGTCACTTTCAGGTCATTTCTTTCAGCCGCTTCATAGGCCTGCATGATCAGATCATAGGAGAAGGCCTGAGGGGTGTGCACAACAAACAGCTTTTCCCGGGGAATCGTCTCCGATACTTTGCCATCCTCCACTTTCTTGATCGTATCTATGACATTGACGCCACAGATGACAGCACCTTTATGCCTTACATTCTGATACAGTTCAAAAAGAATATCCTGGGAGACGAACGGTCGGGCTCCATCGTGAATCAGTACATGGTCGCAGGGTGGTATCTGTTTAAGAACGTTATAGATGCTGTCCTGACGCTCCTTCCCACCTTCATATATGCCTTTGACTTTAGGAGAATCCGCGAACAGATGCCTCATGCTTTCAAGTTCATCCTTACGGGCAGCAAGATATATCGCATCACAGCTGCCATCGTTTTCAAACTGCCTGACTGTCATCTGTATAATTGCGATATCGTTGATCTGTATGAAGATCTTGTTATAGTCATAACCCATTCTTTTGCCAAGGCCTGCTGCTGGTATAACCGCTACATATCCCATATCTAACTCACTTTCTTCGAGAAAATTATTCTTCCAGAGTTTGTCTGGAGCACACTTGTCACTTCCACTTTAATTGTCTGATTGATATACTTTCTGCCATTATCCACCACAACCATCGTACCATCTTCCAGATAGCCAACGCCCTGGCCCTCTTCCTTACCCACTTTGGAAACAAGAATGGTGATTCTGTCACCCTGGAGGACGACCAGTTTGATGGCATCGGAGAGCTCGTTTACATTGAGGACTTTTATCTGGTGAAGCTGACAGACACGATTGAGATTGAAATCTGTAGTGATGATATCGCCGTTTTCTTTTTTTGCCAGGTCGATCAGTTGATGATCCACATCCAGTTTATCATATTCGATCTCCCAGATTTCGGTCTTGTCACTGACCTCCTGCAGCTGGCTCAGCATATCCAGACCCCTTTGACCTTTATCCCTTTTTATCGGATCGGTCGAATCTGCAATGAGCTGCAGCTCATCCAGTACAAATTGAGGAATGACAAGCTGCCCTTCAATAAATCCTGTCTTCATTATGTCAACAATTCTACCATCTATAATTGCACTTGTGTCGAGAAACTTCGGCGAAGCTTCGCCAGCTCCGGACACTTCCCTGCCCTTATTGCGTACAGGAAGAAGATCCACAATCTCTCCAAGTTTGCTGATGCCGATCTGAAAACCGAGATAGCCGAGCACTACAGCAAGCATGAATGGTATGATATCACCGATTATCGGTAACGCAATAGTATTTATTATCAAAGAGATCAAAACAGCAATCAATAGGCCGATGATCATACCGAGTGTCGCCAGAGATATTTCAAGCAGGCTTCTGTTCAGCAGCAGCCGTTCGCTGCTCTTTATCCAGCGTTCAACGTATTGGATTGTCCAGAAGAATAAAATGTATATAAGCACGATGCCGAGTACCGCATTGATGATATTGTTGTTGAGCCAGGCCGGCGGATCAAAAGGCATGACCTGATATATTCCAGGCAGCAGCCAGATGCCCCCGGACAGCCCAAGAAGCAGATAACATGCATATAATAAGTATCGAAGCATCCTGTCACCTCCTAATCTTTGCTGAATGCTACTTTCAGCGCCTGGCTGAGCGTTTTCACCCCAACCACTTCCATGCCATCGACCGGTTCCATCTTCGCATTGTTCGATGCCGGTATGAATGCCCTTTTGAATCCGAGTTTCGCCGCTTCCTGTACACGCTGTTCAATCCTTGTGACCCGGCGGACTTCCCCCGTCAGCCCCACTTCTCCAATGAAGCAGTCGGTACCTCTGACCGATGCGGATTTAAAACTTGAAGCGATGCTGACAATGACGCTCAGATCGACAGCAGGTTCATCCAGCCTCACACCGCCTGCAACTTTCACATAGGCATCATGCTGCTGCATGAGCAGGCCTTCACTCTTCTCGAGCACCGCCATGAGCAGTGACAGGCGGTTATGGTCGATGCCTGTAGCCATCCTCCTCGGATTGTGGAAGTGCGTCGGTGTTACAAGGGACTGGACTTCCACAAGCATGGGCCGTGTCCCTTCCATCGTAGCGACGATCGCAGACCCCGGACTGTTCTTCGAGCGTTCCTCAAGGAAGATTTCGGACGGGTTCAGCACTTCCTTGAGCCCTGTATTCTTCATCTCGAATATTCCCATTTCATTCGTCGAGCCGAAGCGGTTCTTTACCGCCCGGAGTAATCTGTGGGTATGATGCTGCTCACCTTCAAAATAAAGTACCGTATCCACCATATGTTCGAGCAGCCGTGGCCCGGCAATCTGCCCTTCCTTCGTGACATGTCCGACGATGAAGGTCGCAATCTGCTGTCCTTTGGCGATGTTCATGATGCTCTGTGTACTTTCCCTCACCTGCGCGACGCTGCCGGGTGCACTTGTGACATCCGGATGGAAGACGGTCTGGATGGAATCGATGATGAGAAAATCAGGTTCGAGCCGCTTCACTTCATCATGGATATAGAACAGGTTGGTCTCGGCCAGCACATTCAGTTCCTCGCTGGACTCTTCGAGACGGTCTGCTCTGAGCTTGATCTGCTCCACAGATTCTTCACCGGAAACATACAGCACTTTGGCATTCTCTGCCAGAATCAGTGCCGTCTGCAACAGTATCGTCGATTTCCCGATACCCGGGTCACCACCAATAAGTATGAGCGAGCCAGGAACGATACCGCCTCCGAGCACCCTGTCGAATTCCTGTATGCGTGTCTTCGTTCTCGGTGTATTTTCCTGCTTGACCCTGCTCAGTTTTTCACTCTTATTTTTCTTGCCATTATCTACCTTGCCAAGTGTCCCTTTGACCTTGGTCTCTTTATGAATTATCTTTTCTTCCATGCTGTTCCAAGCGCCACAGTTCGGACACTTGCCCATCCATTTGGGTGACTCGTAACCGCATGATAGACATTCGAAAATATTTTTCGCTTTTGCCATCAACAGGCCTCCATAAATATAATTATTACTATTATATATTTTCTGGAAGAAAATATATAGTTATAGCTTCTATTCCGCAGACAGCAAAGAAAACAGGGCTGCCTGAGGCAGCCCTGTCCAGTGTAGTCGGTCATATCTATTTTTTCAATAATTCATCCTGCTTCCTTCTCAGTTCCCAGATGAGGGAAGATTCGCCGCCCTCTACGTCTGCATAGGTGATGATCTCACCTTTTGAAATGTCCCTCTGCAGCACCAGATTGCTGTTTACAAGTCCAATCGGCAATGCGTCCTGCGCCTTGGCTTCTTCATACTTGTAGACCTGGCCATAGACAGTATATCCGCCGATGCTATCGAGGTGATCCCCTTTTTTAAGATCGGTCTTGGCAACTGTCACAGTTTCAGCAACCATGCCTTTATAAGGGGCGATGGTCGGCGTACCACTCAAATATGCCTTCGCAATCGACAGCGGCGTCTCGAGGCTCGTCAGGTGATACGGTCGATAGAGGACGTAGTTCGGTCCAGGTCCCATGCTCAAGTACTTGAGCTCCGCATTCACTTCCTCCTTGTCGGAGGCAATGATGATGAAGACACCCGGCGCCACACCATTGATATACTCAACAATGTACTTGTTCTGTACTTTGCCACCCTCTGCTTCCAGCTTGAAGATTTCAGGCAGATCCTTCACCCCACCGGAGAAGCCGTGCATTCCAGGAATATCCGGGACATATCCGGTAGCATTGGCCACCGCATTCATTTCGACCATCGTTTTCGTACCATCCTGAAATGAGGCGATCATCTTGGGGCTCGACCCCTTCTCTTTCGCCACTTCTTTGACGCTGTCCGGATTGGCTGCGAGATTCAAAGGATTGTTTTTACCTTTTCCTAGAGCAACAACATCAAACCCGAGTGCATCTGCGAAATCGTAGAGTTCCATGATGGCACCCGGCTCGTCTCCTGCAGAACCGGTATAGATGACCCCATTCTCCTCGGCCAGCTGATAGAGGTAGTAGCCGATGGTAATGTCCGCTTCCACATTCAGCATGACGATATGTTTTTTATTTTCAATTGCACTGATGGCAACCGATGCACCTACTTCAGGCACACCTGTCGCATCTACCACTACCTCTACGCCATCCAACCCACTCATGAGACTGGCATCTGTCAATGCGACGCTTTTACCCTCGGAAATGGCCTGGTCAGCTTCTTCCTTGTTCTCAGCTGCAACAATGTCAGAGGCCTCAATGCCGGCATGCTTATAGGCCGATGTAATACTCTCAAGATTGATATCTGCCGTCGCGACGACTTTCATACCCTGCATCGAGGCAATCTGAGAAATCATCCCTCTTCCCATCTGACCTGCCCCGACCAGACCGACTCCAATATACTTGCCACTCTCTTGCAGCTTCTTTAGCTCTCTATTTACTCCTAACATGATATCCTCCTTGATTAACTGTTTTTGATGACAATTTCCTGGCCTTCCTGAAGTTCAGGAATCTCTTTCTTTTCAAGACAGACCGTACCTGGCAGATCAGAATGGCTTTCTCCATTAAAATTGAAGGTCGCATGTCCAAGATCTCGCAAAGTTTCGTTAGCTACATCTCCTACAAAGAGGATTTCGAATGATGTATCACCCAAACGCATATAATCTCCGGCAGCCACTGGTTCAGCGACGCCTGAACCGTCATGGATGACCGCAATATCTTTCAATTCCTGTGGTGCAGTTTCATTAAAAAGGATAAGCATGTCGCCTTCCTTCATCATCTCCCACTCTTTTCCGAGTTCGACGATTGTTGATCTTAGTTTTTCCATGAAATTCGACACTCCTTGATTCCTAATAGATTGTAAAACTCAGTGCAAATGCAATCAGTACGGCGACGGGACCGGTAATGACCCGCGAGAATAAGACTGCCGGCACACCGACTTCGATTGTTTCAGGCTCTGCTTCACCAAGCGTCAATCCGACCGGAACGAAATCCGCACCGACTTGTGGGTTGATGGCAAACAGTGCCGGGAGAGCCATCTCTGGAGGGATGTTGCCTTTGCCGATCTCAACACCGATCAGTACGCCGACCACTTGCGCAATAACGGCTCCAGGACCAAGTACAGGGGACAAGACCGGCAGAGAAATGATAATTGAGAGAATCAGTAGCCCGCCTATGTTACCTGCAAGTGGTGTAACAAGGTTGGCGATGACATCACCAATGCCTGTGAAAGTGATGATACCAATCAGCATAGAAACGAAAGCCATGAATGGCAGGATGTTTTTAATGACCTGATCGATTGTTTCACGTCCAGCTTGATAGAAGACGCTGACTACGCCTCCCATGACACGGCCAATTTTTTCAATGAAGTTTGCTTTTTTCGGTTCTTTATAATTTTGCGCGACCTTCTGTCTGGCTTCTGTCTTAAGTTCCTGCGCGGTCTTCTTGCCAGCAATGGGTGCATCCGGCAGCTTTTCTTCTGCACGGGACTCACCGTCCAGCACTTCAATGTTATGGTTTTTGACACCCGAGACAAAATTATGTTCTTTGATAAACTGCATAAGTGGGCCTGAAGGTCCTGTGCCATGTATATTAATTGTCATGACATCATTTTTCGGATATATGCCGCACCGAGCTGTACCACCACAGTCGATGACAACACACGCCATTTCATCGTAATCTACTTTTGTGCTGAAAGCGTCGACGGCAGTTGCCCCCGTCTCATCGGCAATATGTTGTGCCAAAGGATGAATGCCGCCGCCAGTCACTGATGCAACGTAAGGTTTATCGTCACTTGGCGTAATGGTGAGGGGACCTCCCCAGCCTCCTGATCCTTTTGAAATTCTGACTGTTCTATACATATGGTAGACCCCCTATTCTTCGTCTAAATATCCTTGTTTTTTCATCATTCTTACTGTAATCATCTCTGTAACGACACCTCTGATCAGGATGACGATCAGTCCAGTTACGAAGTACATGATGGCGAGCGGTCCAAGCGACAGACCCAGTGTCGTCAAACCAGCAGAGATACCGAGGTATACAAAGAGCTCGGCCGGGTTCGCGTGTGGAAACAGTCCAGTAATTGGATGAACGAAGGATACCGCTGAATCGTAGTATGCCGGCTTCTGCTTTTCAGGCAGGAATCGCCCGAACGTATAGGCCATCGGATTTGTCAGAAAGAATACTGCGAGCAATGGAAAAAGCGTATATCTGAAAATAAAATATTTCGTAAGTTTTTGGGCAAATAGTGCGACCCGTTCTTCTCCAACGAATTTGACTACAGCGTTCACCGCAGTAATCAGAACGATTAAAAGCGGGATGATTCCGGTAACCATACCCATGAACGTTTCTCCGCCAGCTTCGAACATGCCGATGAAACCTTCAGCAATTCTTACAATAAAATCCATGGTCATAACCTACTTCCTGTCATTTTTTCTCTACTTCTATTTTTTCAACTGCCTTGGACAGTGCTTGCTGAGTTTGAGGGTCTGTATTAAAAGCAAGTAACGAAGAAAGATTCTCGCCGATTACTTCGGAGTATTGCTCAAATCTTGAGAATACCGTTACACCACTCATTTTCTTGGCATCCACTACAATGTCGTGCTCATCACTTACAAGCACGGTAACAACACCTTTACCAAACCGTTTCTTACTGACACCAACACCTAGATATCCTGAACCTCTTCGACTCATCTCACTGATGGTGCTGTAGTAGTTCTTCATCTGGAAATGTGTCATTACAAATTGCATCACCCATAGTGCTACAAAAACCGCACCGATGAAGATCCATGTTTGCATCCCGACCGCCTCCTTTACATTCGTTCTTGTATAGAACTTATGTAAATAATAAAGCGCTTTCAACTACTTGTCAATAGATTTCTGAAAATTACTAAAACAATTAAAAAACTGCTGGAAAAGAGTTAGCACACCTCTTCTTTCAGCAGTAATTTTAAAGATAAATGGGCAATCATCCTATTTGCAAGACGCCACCTTTTCATATACTTAAGACGCTTCTCAAGTGTGCAGATGCGATTGAATCTGTTGAAATGCTTCATTCTCTCCAATCGTAGTCATAAAGGGCACCCCATCCACTATGGGTATATCGGTTTCAAGCACGTTTTGTCCGAGCAGTACGATAACCGCAGGTGAAATTTCTTCGAGGTCAGCTTTATAGACATTGGACGCTATGACCTCTGCTTCTATATTTTCTGCCTGACAGTAGTTTCTAATCTTATCGGCCACTGTATTCATCTTATTTTCAGATGTACTTGTCGCTACCAAAATCGTATTCATTGTAATATCTCCCTACTTTTTAAATGTGTTCTTCCGCCATCCAGAAACAGTACTTGTCCTTGTATATAATCTGAAGCGTCAGAGCATAAAAAGTTTATTGCTTCCGTTGTATCTTCCAAAGTTCCCATCCGCCCCAATGGTATGGAACGGAGCAACTCTTTTCTACTTTCCTCAGTGGGATAGAGTGTTTCAATCATCGGTGTTTCAATGACCCGGGGCGCAATCAGATTTATGTGAATGCCCCTGTCACTGTACGCCTGTGCCACCGCTCGCATCAGTCCTATGGCGCCTCCTTTTGAGGTCGCATAATGGACGCCCCCGCCAGATCCTGTGAAGGAGGATCCGGAACCTACAATAACTACTTTGCTTTTGGCATTTTTCAAAAGAAGCGGAATCGCTGCTTTTACACTGTTGAACAGCCCCATTAGATTGATGTCCATCGTCTTCTCCCACTGGTCAAGGTCCAGATCATCCCAATTCTTTTTCATTGTTATACCGGCTGAACAGATAAGAACATCGATATTTCCGAAATGGTGCGTGATTTCTTGAAAAACTCTTTTTGTCATTTCTTCTGAAGTGACGTCGTGATGAATATAGTGAAGGTTAGAATTGCTTAAATCATCTATCATTTCCATTCCAGCTTTTGAATTCACATCGGTAGCGACCACACGATCTCCTTTGCTTAGACGGTCGACTACAAAATCTCGCCCTATACCCGAAACTCCACCAATCACAACAATATTCTCAGTTTTTCCCTGCATAGTATTCTCCTTTCTATGCGATGATTATCGTGTCATCGACATTAATAATCTGTCCATTGATGTGTTTTGATAAAGGAGACGATAAGAACGTTGTAGTACTGATCAGCGTACTGATACTGGAAGTATTAGCACGCTCGAAATCAAAACGCAGACAATTGACCCTAAAGCCGTTTGGTGACAGTTCTTTATACAGAGCTGTACTCATCGACTCGAGTGCTGAGCTCGCAGCACAGTAGCTTGCGTCACCCTGGTCCCCTTTCACTGCATCTACTGCCGAGACATTTACTATGCACTTGGTTTCACTTTTCCCTAAAGTCCTATACAACTTTTTTACCACCATATAGGGGATCGTCAGGTTGATGATTGTATTTTGCTGCCAGTCAGCCAGTGATGTATTTTGAATATCCTTATTCAACTTAAAGTTATTGGCATTTAGAATCAGATCCACATCTTTAACGTAATCGAGCAGGATGCTGCTTTTATAGAGATGCTTATATTCATCCAGGGATATGCTGAAAAGTGGTTCCGCATCACCAGTGGTGACCCTTCTCAGCTCAACTTTCCCTGAAAGACCATCTGCATAGAGGTGGTATAGGATCAAATCCTGCTGACTGTAATGGTCAAGAAACACTCTACCCAAATCATTGTTTGTACTCAACAGAAGTACGCTTTTAATTGTTGAACTGTGTGCTTCCAAAATATGAACCTCCTTCAACGCTCGGTTATGACCACCTTCAGAGATTGTCCGCTTGGATCATGGGCACTATGGATGGCGGATTCCAGCTCTTCCAGTGGAAACTTGTGCGTAATCATTGCCTGTGCATCAATCACCTTATTTTTTATCATTATTAAAGCCGGCTCATAATCGAGCGGGGTCGAGGAATAGGCACCAACAACTTTGATTTCATCTTCAAAGAATCTGTAGGCGGGAATATGTACGTCATCTTTTTTGAAAGGGGCGAACACCAGAATCTGCCCACCTCGTCTAATCAGATTCATCGCATCATTGAGCAGCCTGCCTATGCCTGCAGATATGATGATCAGGTCGATTCCCTGACCGTCCGTCATCGCAAGCAGTTCCGCATGGATATCCTGTTTGGATGGATTAATTATATTGGTGGCACCGAACGCCAATGCTTTCTCCAGCCGAAAGTCATTGACATCACTGACTATGATCTGATTTGCCAGCTTATGCCTGGCTATTTGAGATTGAATGATGCCGATCTGTCCTGCACCCATGATAAGAACATTATCGCCAGGCTCGAGATCCACTTTACTGAATCCGTGCAGACAGCACGCCACAGGTTCTACCAGCGCACCTTCTTCGTAGCTGACGTTATCGGGAAGTTTGCCCATAGTACTGTGTATATGCTTATCGGAAACAACGATATAATCTGAAAATCCACCTGGATTCAAGTTGGTTGCCTTAAACTGTGGACATAAGGAGTAGTTGCCTTTTCTACACTGATCGCAGCTGTAGCAAGGCACATGATGTGCCACGAAGACTCTGTCCCCTGCTTTAAAGTCCTTAACATCCTTACCTGTCTTTTCTATAATTCCTGATACTTCATGCCCCAAAACTGTAGGTGTAGGAACAGTCTGCTCGATTGCTTTATGAACGTCTGTACCACATACACCACAGCACATCATCTTGAGCAAAAGCTCAGTATCCCCGATCTCTACATTTTCTAGACTTTCAATCCGAAAATCATCTTTCCCGTAGTAAACATTCTTTTTCATGACCCACACTCCACATCCTGATTTCGTTCCGCATCAGCAAGCCCAATCAACATCGTCTTCAAATCCTGGGAATCTGATATGCTTCCTGAAATCCAGTATCTTCCTCCAAAAAAGTGATTGGAACTGTCAATGGAAAAATAGAATTTTCCGATATAGGCGTAGTCTTTAACTTTGACACTCTTCACATGACTCCATTTATAGCTGTGTTTGATCAAACCCAATGATAAGGTCATACCTTCTTCATTGACGTTCACTCTAGCAGGGTTGTTGATACCTACAATGGACATGAATAGCATAAATGGCATTGCAACGAGCACTAGGTTATTTAATGGCGCTGACCCGTTTCTGTAGATATCAAAGATGCCCCACACCAATACGCCCGCCATAAGCAGTATCGGCACCAGAATGGTAAAGAAAAAGTTCGACAGTGAATATCTACATGACATGCTCATCTGCTCCTTCCTTTGGTTAATATTCGAGATTCAGCTCATTAAATATTTTCTTGATATCTTCTTCCATGCCGATACCAGTAAGAAACGATATGGATTGTATGACAGGCGTGTCTCCGACATTTCCGACCGGCGTCGTAGCCACGATCAGATCGAAGTTTGCAGCCTTGGAAGGTGCTTCCGATGCTTTGCACTGATCAACTTGTACATCATGTCCTTTGTTTTTAAATACTTCCTCTATCTTCTTGGCGACTACAGTAGATGTTGCGATGGCTGTTCCACATGCGACCAATATTCTTTTCATTATTATTCTCCTTCAGGATATGATTTTTACATCTTGTTTTATTAGCTGATTTCTACTTGATCAAGTGTTTTGTTTTTGTGATTCGGCTAAGGCAATCTCCTCAGCAAATTGCTTCCTGATATCCTTTCTGACCCAGAACCAGAGCAGGGAATAGATGACCGCGAAGATAATTGCAGTAATGAAGAGTGGATTGCTCGGATCGAGAAGGTTTATAAAAATAAACACCAGAATATGGGAACCTACGTCAATACCTGAAATGAGGGTTGCGCCATCCGGTATATCAAACCCTACTGTGCGTCCCATAGTTGTGGTCAGTTCGGCGATGTTTGTTGCAATGAAGAATACAATCATCATGACCACTGTGGCATTGACAATCCCTCTTATGATATTGCCTCTGGAAGCCGCAACAGCCCAAATTACAGTGAATGGGAGTACTGCAAGGTCAGCAAAAGGTAGCATTTCATTCCATGGCAGAATGATCGCCAGAAGTATGGTAATAGGTACCATGATAAGCGCAACCGCCATATTTGCCGGGTTACCAATGACAATCGCTGCATCCAGCCCAATGTAGACTTCTTTTCCCGGGAACCTCTTCGTAATATAGTCCCTTGCCCCTTCTGAGATGGGGATAAGGCCTTCCATCAGCAAAGCCACCATTCTTGGTAATAGCACGAGTACTGCGGCCATTTGTATACCTAATGTCAGCACACCTTGAAGATCATAGTTTCCAAGCACACCGATCAGCATCCCAAGAACCAGACCCATTACTAAAGGTTCACCGAAAACACCAAATTTTCTACTCAACGTTTCGGGGTCGGCATTC
The DNA here is from genome assembly GCF_009831115.1 of Salinicoccus hispanicus. Classification (GTDB taxonomy): domain Bacteria; phylum Bacillota; class Bacilli; order Staphylococcales; family Salinicoccaceae; genus Salinicoccus; species Salinicoccus hispanicus. Next base: position 406,999 of record NZ_WUUK01000003.1, read on the forward strand.
CATTTGTTGAAACCAGGAATCTTATCCTCGACTTTATTTAAAGCATAGGTGATTGGTGCAAAGTTTACTGTTTCCGAGTGTGCGAGTGAAACACCTTTCAGTCCAAAGTGATGTTCCACTGCAGGCGCTGTCCAATCGGCGAGTTTCAGAGTGATAGCTGTAATGATAAGACCGATCGCTATTGCCAGAATTGCATTATCTGTAGCAATATACGCGATTGAAGTCGAGAAAATCAAATGCCAGAAATTCCAAATGTCAACGTTCACTGTTTTAGTGAAATTAATTGCAACCAGAATAACATTGAAAATGATGATGAGCGGAATCATCAATGGTGCAAGTGATGTCCCAAAGGAGATGGCCGCACCGACTGGCCAACCCACATCCAATATGCGCAAATTCAGACCAAACCTTTCGACCATCGCTGATGCAGCTGGTCCGAGCGCTTCAGAAAGCAGCCCGATCACTAGATTAACTCCAACAAAACCAATTCCTATCGTTATTGCAGCACGGAATGATTTATTAAACCCTTGTCTAAGTAATAACCCGAAAATCAACATCACGATAGGCAGCATAACCGAAGGGCCAAGTCCAAGAATAAAATCTACACTGTTTTGTAAAGTCTGCATTGACTCACTCTCCATTGGTCATTTTTTGAGTACTGTACTCTCTGATAATATCTATCACTGCTTCCTTGCTTCCGGCACCCTTTATTGAATCCAGCAATTCTTCTTTCTGGATCAAGTCCATAATGATTTGAAGAACACCAATCTGATTTTCGGGTTTCTTTATTGCCAGCATGAATATCACTTCTACATCCACTGAGACCTCGGGCATGCCCATATGCTCAAACACGACTGACTTCTCCAATACGCCGATACTTATTTTTTCTTCATTGACATGCTCATAATCGGTATGCGGAATCGCTACGCCGCGGGATGATGTCTGCAATCCGGTGGCGTACTGCACTTCTCTATCCAGCAAAGCTTTGAAGTAGCTTTCTTTTACAACCCCTTTCTCATACAGATTATTGAACATGACTTCCAGTGCTTCCTCTTTGCTTTTCTGCTCCTTAATGAAACAGATAAATGCTTCATCAAAATACGAGTCAAAGTCCATTTTTCTCCACCTCCTTATTTACACTTGTAAGTTAAAGTAACTTTTGTAAAAATGATAGCGCTTACTTTCATTCTTGTCAATATAATTTTTAGAAAAATTAAAATGTTCAAAATAGAGTGATCCTATTGCATAATTTCACTAAATGTATTACATTACTATCAAATGTTCTATTTAAGAACAGATGTAAAGGGAGGCATATTATGAATTTTCAGGTTCCTGAAAAAGTATCCAATGAGAAACTGATCGAGCTTTACGAGCAGATGTGGCTGATAAGACTATTTGATGAGAAAGTGGATGAGTTCTTCGCAAAAGGAAAAATCCATGGTACCACGCACCTGGCTGTCGGCCAGGAAGCGTCAGCAGCAGGAGTGTGTGCACTGCTGGATGATTCCGATAAGATCACGAGCACCCATAGGGGGCACGGGCACTGTATTGCCAAAGGTGCAGACGTCAACAATATGATGGCGGAACTATTCGGCAGGACAACCGGCTACTGCAAAGGCAAAGGCGGATCGATGCATATCGCGGATCTTGAAAAGGGCAACCTCGGTGCCAACGGCATTGTCGGTGGCGGCTTTGCGATTGCGACAGGTGCTGCACTGACTTCAAAAATGCGCAATGAGGGATACGTTGTCGCCTGCTTCTTCGGAGATGGTGCTTCCAATGAAGGCAGCTTCCATGAAGCGATCAATCTTGCCTCCGTATGGCAGCTTCCCGTCGTCTTCGTATGCGAGAACAACCAATACGGCATGTCGGGCTCGGTGAACGATATGACCAACATCAAAAATATCGCAGATCGTGCGGTTTCCTACGGTATTCCTGGAACAGTCGTCGACGGCAATAACATTTTCGATGTAATGAATGCGATGGAAGAAGCAGCCGACCATGCCAGAAATGGTAACGGTCCAAGCATCATCGAATGCAAGACATACCGTTGGAAGGGGCATTCCAAGAGTGACGCCAAGAAGTACAGAACTCGCGACGAGGAACAGGAATGGCGGTCCAAAGATCCAATCAAAAGAATGCGCGATAATTTGATAGAACAAGGCATCTTTACTGAAGAAGATGCCGAACGAATCAAAAAGGAAGCGGTCCAGAAAATAGAGGACAGTGTGGAATTCGCCCTCAACAGCCCGGAACCGGATGTGTCAACACTACTCGAAGATGTCTATGCTGAATAGGAGGATATGATAATGAGGGAAATAACTTATTTGGAAGCGGTAAGAGAAGCACTCTCCCAGGAAATGAGGCAGAACGAAGATGTCTACATGCTCGGGGAGGACATTGGTGTATATGGCGGTGCGTTCGGCGTATCGCGCGGAATGATCGAGGAATTCGGTCCGGAGCGCATCCGGAATACCCCGATTTCAGAAGCGGCGATTTCAGGTGCCGCCATCGGTTCCGCGCTGACAGGCATGCGTCCGATACTGGAGCTGCAGTTTTCGGACTTCATCACCATTGCGATGGACAACCTGGCCAACCAGGCAGCCAAAATCAGATACATGTATGGCGGTAAAGGCACCATTCCTATCGTCGTCCGGACACCATCCGGCTCAGGTACAGGCGCTGCAGCCCAGCACTCGCAGAGTCTCGAGGCATGGGTGGCGCATATTCCCGGACTCAAAGTTGTCCAGCCATCGTCGGCAAGTGATGCCAAAGGGTTGCTGAAAGCGGCAATGGACGATGACAATCCGGTCATCTTCTATGAACATAAGCTACTCTATAAAACGTCGGAAGACGTGCCCGAAGAGCAGTACAGCATTCCGCTTGGTAAAGCGGATATCAAACGGGAAGGCACAGATGCGACAATCGTAGCGACAGGTGTTATGGTCCATAGGGCGCTCGAGGCAGCTGGGAAACTTGCAGAAAAAGGTATTGAAGCAGAAGTCGTCGATCCAAGAACACTTGTACCATTCGATGTGGAGACTGTCGTCGAATCGGTCAAGAAGACAGGTCGTCTGCTCGTCGTGCATGAGGCAGTCAAGTTCGGAGGCATCGGCGGAGAGATTACATCCATCGTCGCTGAAAGCGAGGCATTTGATTACTTGGACCACCCGATCAGACGTCTTGGCGCAGCCTTTGTACCCGTCCCCTACAACCCTACTCTTGAAAAAGCAGCCATTCCGTCGGTTGAGGAAATCATCGCAAATGTCGGCGAAATGGTGAACTACCAGTCCGAGGAGGAATAGAGATGGCAAATGAGATTTTCATGCCCAAGTTGAGCAGTACGATGGCTGAAGGTACCGTCATCGAGTGGTTTAAAGAAGAAGGAGACACGGTGGAAGTCGGTGAACCTATCTTAGAAATCATGACCGATAAGATCAATATTGAAGTCGAGTCCTATAATGACGGCATACTATTGAAAAAATATTTTGAAACGGATGACGTCGTTCCGGTAAATCACGTCATCGGATTCATCGGTGAGGCGGGAGAATCCGTCCCTGATGAGGCACCGGGTGAGAGCAGCGGCGCCGATTCTGATAATGGTCCAGAAGAGGCACCTTCACAGAGCGAACAACCGGAAGGTCACGCCAAGGACAGTGAATCGAAATCAGAGCTTTCCGGGAAAAGGGAATCGATGATCGGCAAGGTGCGCGCGACACCAGCCGCGCGGGCACACGCCAGAACTAATGACGTTGATATCAAGCAGATTACAGGCAGCGGAAGGAATGGACGCATCCACAAAGCTGATGTCGTCAATCATCTCTCTGCACAGTCTAAAACTCCAGCGAAACAGGCTGAGAGTGTAGATGCACCTGTAACAGAAGTTACGGCAAGTCAGGCGGCAACAGTCCAAACCGAGAAGCTGAGAGGTTCACGAAAAGTGACAGCAGATCGGATGGCTGACAGCAGTGCGACCATTCCACACGTCACGTTGAATTTCGAAGTGGAAATGGAACCATTGATTGAATTGAGAAAGGATCTGAATGAGAAGTACAAAGATGTAAAGGTTTCTTTCAATGATCTATTCATTCTCATTGCATCAAAAGCATTGGTTCTGCACCCGGACGTCAACATCACTTTCAAAGACAATGAAATCAGCTATCATGAGGAAAGGAACATTTCATTGGCTGTCGCTGTTGAAAAGGAACTGTTTGTGCCTGTTGTCAAAAATACCGAGAAGATGGGTCTGTTTGGCATCAGCAAGGAAAGCAGACGCCTGATTGAGGATACACGCAGCCGCAAGCTGTCGCAGGAGGATATGACCGGCGGCACATTCACCATATCGAATCTCGGCATGTATAGCATCACCAGTTTCACCCCGATAATCAATAAACCGCAGGCTGCCATACTCGGCATCGGTGCCACGACCGAGCAGCCGACGCTTAGGGATGGTGTGCTCCATAACAGGAAAATCGCAACACTCAGCCTTTCATTTGATCATAGAGTAATCAATGGCGCCCCTGCTGCAGCGTTCTGCGACACGGTTAAAAAGTTGACGGAGAACCCGATTGAACTGATCCTGTAATGAGAATGCCATCCTTATAACAGGATGGCATTCTGCATTTGAGGTGGTATAATTTACCCATGAGAGGATGAGTTTATGAGAGCCATTGTAGACGATAAAAAATTGATTGTTAAAGTATGCAAACTCTACTACTTCGATGGAATGACACAGGCTCAGATTGCCAAAAGGATCGGCGTATCCAGACCGATCGTCTCCAAAATGCTGTCAAAAGCAAAGGAGGAAAAGATTGTCGAAATCTTTATCAAGGATGAGAGTGCCCATACAGTGGATCTCGAACTGCATATAGAAAAAAAGTACGGAATAAAGGAAGCCATTGTCGTATCAAAATCCGGCTATGGGTCTGGTGTACTGCTGGATCTTCTAGGACAGGCAGCGGCTTCCTATGTATCCAAGAAGATAGGCAATATCGGATCTCTTGGCATCAGCTGGGGGAAATCCGTTTCAAGCTTTGTCGATGCCTATCCATTTGAGAAGAATGAGAATGTAAAGGTCGTACCGCTTATCGGTGGCATGGGTCGCAGCGAACTTGATCTGCATTCCAACATGCTGACGCTTAAACTGGCACAGAAACTGCATACACATTGCAGCTATCTGTATGCACCCGCCATGCTAAAGAATATCGATACAAAGAATAGGCTGCTGGAATCAGAAGATATCAACGGGGTCCTTCAGGAAGGAAATGCGGTCGATATGGCCATTGTGGGCATCGGCAACCCCGTTGTCCATTCCACCATGGAAGAGATCGGCTACCTCTCCAATGAAGATGTGGAGTCACTGAGAGAATCGAGCGCTATCGGGGACATCAACTCCTTTTTCTTCGATATTGATGGCGTACCTCTAACCCATCCGCTGAACGACAGCATCATCGGGGTCGACCTCGAGTCGCTAAAAGCCATCGGCACGACCATTGCCATCGCTACAGGTGACAACAAGACCCTGAGCATCCATTCGGCACTCCTCGGCGGGGCTGTGGATGTACTGGTAACAGATGACGAAACAGCACAGAAGATACTGGATATCGAACAAAAATAAAAACGACGGACCATCATGTCATCATATGATGGTCCGTCGTTTGCTGTATTATTCAGCTGTCACACTTTCTTTAGTCGTCACACTGAATTCGTCATCTTTATAATCGATTGTTACGATTCTGCCTTCAAGCTCTTCTCCGGAAAGGAGTGACTCACTGAGCCTATCTTCAATATGACGCTGGATGGAACGCGCAAGTGGACGTGCACCATATTCCGGATCATATCCTTCATCAGCAATTTTCTCTGTCGCAGCCTCAGTCACTTCAAGATGGATATCCTGACTGTCGAGGCGTTTCGTGAGCTGATTGATCATCAGCTTGACGATCTCTTTAAGATGTTCTTTTTCCAGACTGTGGAATACAATGATATCGTCCACACGGTTGATGAATTCAGGACGGAAAGTATTTTTCAGTTCCTTCATCATCGTGTTCTTGATGTTATCATAGTTACGTGTCTGATCCGTTGTACCGAAGCCGGCGAACTTATTGTCCTTGAGCTCCTGTGCACCTACGTTTGATGTCATGACGATGATTGTATTACGGAAATCTACAGTACGTCCGTTGGAGTCTGTCAGACGACCATCATCCAGCACTTGCAGAAGCATGTTGAAGACATCCGGGTGTGCTTTTTCTATTTCATCAAAGAGTACGAGTGAATAAGGCTTTCTTCTCACTTTTTCAGTGAGCTGGCCACCATCTTCGTATCCGACATACCCTGGAGGTGAACCGACGAGACGGGAGACGGAATGCTTCTCCATATACTCACTCATATCGACACGGATCATCGCATCCTCTTCACCGAACATCGCTTCACTGAGCGCTCTGCCAAGTTCAGTTTTACCGACACCTGTCGGGCCAAGGAAAATAAAGCTGCCTATCGGACGCTTCGGATTTTTAAGTCCGGCACGTGCCCTTCTGACCGCCTTGGCGATGGACGTCACTGCATCCTCCTGACCGATGACACGGTTGTGCAGGATTGATTCAAGATTCATCAGCCTATCCGACTCATCTTCAGCAATTTTCGAGAGTGGAATACCGGTGATGCCGCTGATGACGATTTCAATGTCACTTTTCTTAACAGACTGGGAAGCCTGACCCTGTTCCTTCTTCCAGTCATCTTCACGTTTTTTAAGCTCTTCTTCGAGTTTTGTCTGCTGATCCCTGTAGTTTGCTGCCGCTTCGAACTCCTGGCTCTGTACAGCAGAATCCTTCTCTTTCTTGATCGCTTCAAGTTTGCTTTCAAGGTCTTTCAGGTCCGGTGGGGATGTGTAGCTTCTGAGTCTCACTTTGGAGGACGCTTCGTCGATCAGGTCAATCGCCTTGTCCGGCAGGAATCTGTCCTGGACATAGCGGTCACTCATGACTGCCGCCGCTTCCAAGGCCTCGTCTGTAATTGTGATTCTATGGTGGGCTTCATAGCGGTCACGCAGTCCTCTGAGAATAAGGATCGCATCCTCAACATTCGGCTCATCCACCTGTACCGGCTGGAAACGGCGTTCCAGTGCTGCATCTTTTTCGATATGCTTACGGTACTCATCAAGCGTTGTCGCACCAATACATTGCAGTTCGCCACGGGCCAAAGCAGGTTTCAAGATGTTCGATGCATCAATAGCACCTTCTGCACCCCCTGCACCGATCAGTGTGTGGAGTTCATCGATGAAGAGGACAACGTTGCCCGCCTTATGGATTTCCTCCATGACCTTCTTCATACGCTCTTCAAACTCACCACGGTATTTGGTACCTGCGACAACCGTTCCCATATCGAGGGACATGACACGCTTGTCCTTCAGCGTTTCAGGCACTTCATTTTTGATGATCGCCTGGGCAAGACCTTCAGCAATGGCCGTCTTACCTACACCCGGCTCACCAATCAGTACCGGATTATTCTTCGTTCTTCTGCTCAGGACTTCGATGACACGCGTAATCTCTTTGGAACGGCCGATTACCGGGTCGAGCATTTCGTCACGTGCAATCTGAGTCAGATCACGCGCGAGTGAATCCAGTGTCGGCGTGTTATGGTCTTTTTTCATGCTTTCCTTCTGCTGGAACGACTCCGGGTTGCCGAGCATCTTGATGACAGCAGCCCGTGCTTTAGTAATGTTCAGATCGAGATTCGACAGTACACGTGCCGCAACGCCTTCACTCTCTCTGATCAGACCGAGCAGCAGGTGCTCTGTGCCTACGAAATTATGGTGAAGCTTGCGTGCTTCATCCATGGAAAGTTCAATGACTTTCTTTGCTCTCGGTGTATAGTGGATGGAAGAAGATGGTTCTGTCCCTTCATTGATCAGGTTGAATACTTCTTCTTTCACTTTCTCTTCGGTGATATTGAAGGATGCGAGCACTTTGGCCGCGATACCTTCATTTTCTTTAACCAGGCCGAGCAGCAGGTGCTCTGTGCCGATATTGGAATGTTTGAGGTTGATTGCTTCTTCCTGTGCATAAGCAAGCACTTTCTGGGCTCTTTCAGTTAATCTGCCAAATAGCATATTATTCCCCTCCTAGTAGTTGTCTCATCAATGCCGCACGCTCTTCTTCAACAGCGCGCTCCAGTGATGCTATTTCTTTATTCTGTTCATTCAGGCGCATCTTGATGAATGCTGGCTGAATCAGTTGAATCCATTTTTGGAATTGAAAATCTTCATGTTCTATCAGCTCAAGGTCGATTCCGAGTTTGATATCACTCAGACATTTGGCCGCTTCCTTCAGCGGAAGCTTGAAAGCATGCTTCAGTATACCGTATGAACGGTAGACCGAATCCTTCACTTCAATCAGATGTTCACTTTTGAACTGTGAGCGCATCTCGATCTCCTCTTCCACTATCCGTTCCTTCAATTCGTCCAGATTGCTGATGATCTCCTCTTCAGTCTGACCAAGCGTCAGCTGGTTGGAAAGCTGGTATATGTGGCCAAGGGGGATGGAGCCTTCTCCATATATGCCTCTCAATGTAAAACCGAAACGACTCAGGTTCGCCGCCAGTGTCTGAATTCTGCTGCCGAACGTCATCGCCGGCAGATGCAGCATGACCGAAGCTCTGAGGCCGGTACCAATATTGGTCGGACATGCTGTCAGATAACCATACTGGTCATCGAATGCATAACCTACTTCGGACTCTATTTCATCATCGATCTCATTCGCTTTATTATAGAGCGACATCAAGGACATCCCGACACCCATCGTCTGGATGCGCAGGTGGTCTTCTTCGTTGACCATGATGGAAATCGACTCTTCTTCATTAATGTAGCTGAGCAGTCCCCGCTTTGTAAACAGTGGACTGATCAGATGCTTTTCGACCATTAATGCCTTGTCTTCAAATTGAAGGGTGTCCATCTGTATACGTCTGTACCCTGTCAGTGTATCATCCAATCTATCCAATACAGGTTTAAGCTGCGCGTCATCGTTCATCATATGAGGGAACGGCAGATTGCTGATATTCCTCGCCAGCCTGACCCGTGTCGACATCTCGACAGGCAGCTCTTCGACATTGTGCATCCATGGACTGATATGGCTATACTCCATTGCTGTCACCTGCCTGTTCCAATGCTCTGATTTCATCCCGTACGACAACCGCCTCTTCAAACTCCTGAGTTTCGACGAGCTGTGCCAGTCTTTCCTTCAATGCTTCGATTTTTCTTTTGGTTTGCAGATGGGCCCGCGATTTCATCGGCACTTTGCCTACGTGCTCCGACTGATGCGCCTGTACTCGGCTCACGATATCCGGCACCTGCTCTTCAAATGTGTCATAGCAGTCGGGACAGCCGAACTTGCCCATATGGACGATGGTATTGATCGTCGAGCCGCACGTGGAACACTGTCTAGGCTGCTGCTTGGACTGATGCATCGATGGGTGCTGGGACAGTGATTGCAGCAGCTTCTGGATATTGAATGTATCGTCCGGATAGCTGAAGTCATTTTCAAATGAAGCATTGGCACACTGCTCACAAAGGAACTTCTCCGTCTTTTCGAGACCATTGCCTTTGGATATGTGGATCGTCGCTTCCCTTTCATTGCAGGATTCGCATTTCATCCCCTCACTCCTCGCTGTAGAGAATGACGTCGATCACCCTCATAAGAATATTTGCCCTGAGGCGGTCACGATATGGCAGGTCGAGCATCAGGCTCTCCCTTTCCAGTACCGCATCTATGATTTTTGCTTCTTTTCGTGTAACCACTTCATTCTCCATCAGAGACTGGACGATGCGATTCGCATTCTGCTGTGAGATGCCGTCCCCGATCAATTGCTTCAGACGTGCCAGATAATCGGATTTGGAATGCGTTTCGACTTTCGTGATCCGGATGTATCCGCCACCGCCTCTTTTGCTTTCGACGGTGTAGCCGTGCTCATTAGTAAAACGGGTTTTTATTACATAATTCAGCTGTGAGGGGACACAGTCGAACTTCTCAGCGATATGCGCACGCTTGATTTCGACGACTTCACCGCCGGACTGCTCAATCAGCTGTTTCAGGTACTGTTCGATTATATCCGACATATTGCGCATTTCATCACCCCTTTTGACCTTCTTTGACTATAATTATATATCCTATGATCCAATATGGCAAATGGAATGTTTTGCAAATTCACTCTTTATTTTTGTAACCGTTTGCATTATAATTAATCAGGATGTTCCATCAATCGTGCATATACAGAAAGAAACACTCTATTATATAATGTACAAAACTTACTATTTATGAGGTGACAGACTTGAATATTATTATGGGTATCATCGGAATCGCGTTTACATTCCTACTGGCATGGATTGTCAGCAGTGACCGCAAGCGTGCTTTCAGTAAATGGAAGAACATACTGATTCTTCTTGCCATCCAGTTGCTACTTGCCTTCATTCTTCTTTCCACTGGTGCCGGAGAAGCACTGATTGGCGCACTTGCAGCCGGCTTCAACGCTTTACTCGGGTTTGCCGCTGAAGGTGTTGCATTCGTCATGGGCGACCTGACCACACTTGAAGATGGTTCACCTGCAGATGTGTTCTTATTTAACGTATTGCTGCCGATCATCGTCATTTCCGCACTGATAGGAATTCTGCAGTTCACTAAAATTCTGCCACTGATCATTCGTCTACTTGGTCTACTATTGACAAAAATCACCGGTATGGGATATCTCGAGTCGTACAATGGTGCTGCTTCAATGATCCTTGGTCAGTCTGAAGTATTCATTTCACTCAAGAACCAGCTGCCGCACTTGCCTAAACACCGTCTTTATACATTATCAGCACAGGCGATGAGTTCAGTATCACTTTCCATCGTCGCTGCATACATGACGATGCTGGAACCGCAATATGTTGTAACAGCAATCGTCCTCAATCTATTCGGTACATACGTCATTGTCCACATCCTCAATCCGTATGACGTAACGGATACAGAAGATGCGGCAGATGTCGATGATAATCCTGATGCAGGAAAATCATTCTTCCAGGTGCTTGGAGACTACATCATGGATGGTGCCAGAGTCGCATTGACCGTAGCAGCGATGCTGATCGGCTACATTGCACTCATTGCCATCCTGAACCAGGCATTCCTGCTTATTCCTGGTGTAAATATTACTTTCCAAGATGTCCTTGGCTACATCTTCATGCCGATTGCATTCCTGATCGGTGTGCCATGGTCGGAAGCCCAGCAAGTGGGTAGCCTGATGGCCACGAAGCTGATTACGAACGAATTCGTCGCGATGCTCGACTATACGACAATGGCAGAAGAACTCAGCCGCAAGTCCCAGGCAATGATTTCCGTATTCCTGGTATCATTTGCGAACTTCTCAAGTATCGGTATCATTGCAGGATCTGTTAAGGGTCTGCATAACGAAAGCGGCGACAAAGTTGCACGCTTCGGTCTGAAACTTGTTTACGGTGCTTCCCTCGTCAGCGTTCTGACAGCAGCAGTCGTCGGCTTCTTCGCTTAGAAATTCATAGCAAATAAAAATACAGGCCAATGGCCTGTATTTTTATTTGCTTCATATTTGATCGAATCAACTACTAGAGGACGATAAGGCGTTCAGATTCAAAACGCGAATGACGCGCTGGTCCTTTTGTTCAATCCAACCCTCATTTTCAAATTTACCCAACTTTCGACTGATGGTTTCGGGAGTGGTTCCAAGAAAGGATGCAAGATCCTTCCGAGACATCGGCAGATGGAATTCCATGGAATCTTTTTCTTCCGCCTGCTGTACCAGGTAGAAGGCGATACGCGAATCTATATCTTCTGTTGCAAAACGTGTCATCTGCATTTCCGTCCGTTCAAGACGGTCGGAGAATTCATTGAGAATCTTTAAAGAAATGCTTGGAAATATCCTAAGGAGTGCATTCAGATCATTTCGCTGTATACTACAGATCTCTGTTTTTTCCATGGCTTCTGCATACACATCATGTATCGATTCCTTAAAGAGCGCAAGTTCACCGGTAAAGTCACCCGGGTACAGAATCCTGACCAGCTGCTCTTTTCCATTCTCGGATAGCCGGTAGATTTTAATTTTTCCACGATGAATGATATAAAGTGAACTTGAGACGTCACCTGCACTATATAAAGGTTCCCCTCTCCTTAGAGAGATAGGACGTGTTGTTTTCACGACTTCCCTCATTTCTTCTTCTTGAAGATGATTGAAGATCGGTACAATGGCAACACACGACTGGGCCGTTTTTTTACTATTCTGCGCTGTATGACTGCAAACTTCCTGCTCCTCCATGTCTATCCTCCTCCATACACCAATACTATATAAACTATTTTACAGAATTTCCAGTTGAACATACCAGCAACTAAAAAATATAAAGCGAAAAGATGTCTTACCCGAATGGGTCATCTCCTCAAAATCAAACAGGTTTAATCTTTAAGTCCTGCCTTGATTTTTTAGAGGGACGTTTGAAACTCATCAGCCGCATGGCATTCAGAATGACAATCAGTACGCTTGCTTCGTGGATAAACATGCCGGAAGCCAGATGGACGGAACCCATAAGCACACCAATCAGCAGAATTACGACAATACTAACGGCAAAGAACGTATTCTGTTTCATATTTCGTATTGTGGCCTTCGACAGTGAGTGGGCATGGGATAGTTGCATCAGCCTATCGGCCATCAGGACGACATCTGCAGTTTCCATCGCAACATCCGTACCACCCTCACCCATTGCAATGCCGACATCCGATGCGGCGATTGCTGGTGCATCATTGACACCATCACCTGCCATGGCGACCGTATGCCCCTGTGCTTTCAGTCGTCTCACGAAAGCCACCTTTTCTTCAGGCAATAGTTCGGCATGGAATTCATCCAGTCCCAATCTTGAGGCAACGAGTTCAGCAGTATGCTGATTGTCACCGGTCAGCATGATGATTCTTCTGATGCCATTATTTCTCATTCGAGCGAGTGCAGCCACTGCATCTTCGCGGATCTCATCGGCAATCGAGAAGATGCCGGCTAACTTCTTGTCCACGGCGATGAGGATCGCTGTGTTTCCAAGCTTTTCACGTTCCACCGCATAAGCTTCGATTTCAGTTGGGATAGCGATTTTTTTCTCTGACATCAGCTTCCGGTTGCCGATAGTCAGAACCCGTCCTCTCACTCTGGCCTCCAGACCGTTTCCTTTGATGACGTCCACCTGTCCAGCCTCCTGGTCGAGGACCAATCCTCTGGTTTCCGCTTCTTTGACAATCGTTTGTCCAAGGTGGTGTTCAGAGCCTATCTCTGCTTGTGCCACCCAGTTGAGCAATTCCAATTCCTTGTGTGAATCGAAGGCTTTAATTTCAGTCACTGACGGTTTCCCTTTAGTCAATGTACCCGTTTTGTCTAATACGATCGTATCCACTTTCGAGAAACGGTCCATCACTTCTCCACCTTTGACCAGCACACCATTTTTTGCGCCATTGCCGATGCCTGCTACACTGGAAACCGGTGCACCAATGATCAACGCACCCGGACAAGCGATGACAAGGAAAGTGATTGCGAGATGCAGGTTTCTTGTCAAAATATACACCAGGATGGAGAGCACTATTACTGCAGGTGTATAGATATCCGCGAATCTGTTCAGAAATTTTTCTGTTTTCGATTTTGATTCCTGCGCTTCTTCTACAAGCTCAATGATCTTTGCGAATGTTGTATCATTCCCGACTTTTTCAGCGATCACTTCTATATAGCCGGTATCAATGATTGTACTGCTGAACACATTGTCCCCAATGCTTTTGGAAGCCGGTACAGATTCACCCGTGATAGCTGCTTCATCAAGGGAAGCATTCCCACTGACTATTCTACCGTCCACTGGCACTTTTCCACCCGTACGGATGAGGACATGGTCCCCTTTGCTCACTTCTTCCACCGGCACTGTCTGGCTGATGTCGTCCCGAACTACCGTCGCTTCCTGTGGTGTCATATCGATCAAATTCTTTAAGGAAGAACGTGTTTTTTCCAACGTTCGCGCTTCCAGATAATCGCCGAAAAGGAACAGGAAGGTCACAACAGCCGACTCCACATATTCTCCAATGAAAAGCGCACCAATGACCGCAATCGTTACGAGCACTTCAATACTGAAGGCCTTCATGCTAATCGCCTGCAAGGCCTTCAATGCAATCGGACTTCCGGCCATGACAGTCGCAATGATCAGGGTGAACTGCCGCAGGACATCGAAACCTGTGAAGTGGAAAATGAGCGTCAATACCAATAGTAATGCAGACAGAAAAGTAATCGCTTTTTTATGCTTATGAATAAGACCCACCATTTCGTTCAACTCCTCTTTTAAAGTGTATTTTCTTTACACTCCTATCTTAAGTGATTTTAAAAAAGAATAACTTGACTCCCATCAAGAACGAAGTTTTTCGAATATATTTTTTACCCCAAAAGATTGATGACGGTCAAGGAATGATGAAAGCAGAAGATCTATACTTGAGATAGAAAAAATAAAGGAGAGATCGAGATGAACACAGTCAAATTTAAATTGGAACCCCTCACATGCCCATCCTGCATCAAAAAGATAGAAAGCAAAGTCGGGAAAGTGGAAGGTGTCGAAGAAGTGAAGGTCCTTTTCAACTCCAGCAAAGTGAAAGCCACCTTTGACAAAGACAAAGTGACACCAGAAGAACTGAAGACGATCATCGAGAAACTGGGTTATGCGGTAGTCGCTTAGAATCAACCACTGATTTTATGGATGGAAATAGAAATGCGAGCCTCCTGTGGCAAGGAGGCTCGCATTTCTATTTTCCTGTTCTTTAATATAACAGCTGAACTCACTTCAGTTGACTTCATTACAATATGTGCATAGTATTTTTCAGTATATGAATACGACGGAGAGATAATATGAAAATAGGCATCATCGCCGATCTGCATATCGATCGGACCAGGACAGAATATACAATAGAAGATTTCAGGCAAGTACTGTCCCATGAAATGCTCAATCAAAATATCGACTTGCTGCTCATTGCCGGTGATATTTCCAATGACTACCGGGTCACTTCGGCATTTGTCGAGTCTCTGATGGAATCAACAAATATCGACATCCGGTTTGTTCCGGGCAACCACGACTACTGGCAGCCGGAGGGTGTCTCAAGTACGGAGGTATACCGATTCTACAAGGACCATCCGAAAAGCCTGATCGAATCGCCGCTCATACTGGGTGATGACTGGGCGATTGTCGGTCATAGCGGCTGGTACGACTATTCCTACGCCGACCCGCGCTTCACGCTGGAGAAGCTTGCGAGTGGCAAGTTCTACGGCGGTACTTGGCAGGATAAGGTCAAAATCCACTGGCCAGTCGATGATCCGGAATTATCACGTTCCTTTGCCGAATCCGTACAGAAGGACCTGGAAACAGTCAAAGACCGCAACATCATACTGATGACGCACGTCGTGACCCATCACAGATTCACCGTGCCCACACCCCATAGACTGTTCGACTTCTATAATGCCTTCATCGGCACATCCGATTTCGACAGCTTCTATGAAGATTATCCCATCCGCTACAGCATCATGGGACACGTCCATTTCCGTCACCAGTTTGAAGCAGACGGCATCCAGTATATATGCCCCTGCCTCGGCTACCAGCGGGAATGGCGGACGGATGACCTGGCTACGGAAATCAGAAATACATTCAGAGTCATTGAAATATAGGCAGTCCCTGCATGCAGAGGCTGCCTATTTCTGATCCATCCGGTCAATGATAGCGTGATAGCCTTCACTCCCATAATCCAGACACCGCTTCACTCTGGATACTGTAGCACTCGATGCACCGGTCTTATCCTGTACTTTCGAATACGTATGTCCCTCTTTTATCATCTTAGCCACCTGGAAACGCTGCTTCAATGAAACGAGTTCATTCGTTGTACATAGGTCATCGAAAAAGTGATGGCATTCCTCGACCGATTCAAGCTTCAGTATCCCCTCGAACAGATCATCCAGTTCTTTACCCCTCAGTTTATCTATCTGCATATATTTCCCTCCATTAATACGATTATCATAACAAAACACTTTAGCGTTTTAAAGTGTTAAACAAAATTGCACCAAAAGTCTTGTCATTGTCAGTTTACTTTGCTATTATCTAATTTATTGATTATTCTTTATCACGCTAAAGTATTAAAGGAGACATCGTATGAAAAATGAACTGATCATCCGACGATTGAAATTTGCACAGGACTATACACAGCTGCTTGCTGATGAAAACTATCAGCTGGTCGATATGAATATGGTGGAACCATTCAATATCGATGACAAAAGACACCATTCTTCAACCATCATCTTCGAGAAGAATGAACAGCTCTTTTCAATCCGCAGTGACTGGACACGCTCACTGCTGAACTATAATGAAAACTATACGCTTGATGACCGCTTCTTCGGCTACTTCGGATCGGTAGTGAGGAACTATGAGACATTCTACCAGGCAGGCGTTGAGCTGTATGGCCCATCCAACGATGAAATTCTTTCAAGCATCGATATGCATCTGTCGTTTGTCACAGCAAGATATGATGAGAAATTCCAGTCCATCGTCGTCAACGACGATACGCTGCTTGATCTGTATATCGAAAAATACGCGCTTGAAGATGATATCCGTACGCTCGTCCATGAGAAGAACCTGTCGGAAATAAAGAAACGCCTCGGTGGCAGCCACTCGCTCTATACGTTGCTTTCCGCAAAAGTAAGCGACCAGATCGATCTGGTGAATGCAGAATTCGGAGACAGTGACATCATGCTTTTCATTGAAAGACTGAAACAGCTGCTCGAAAAATATGATATGAAGTTCATACTGGATTTATCGTTCCGTTCTCCACAGTCCTACTACAACGGCTTTTATTTCCAAGCTTTCCTGAACCATGACTATCCATTGCTCAGCGGCGGGGAATATAACAGCAGCGCCTTCGGCATCGCGGTGAATCTATCTAATGGAGGATTGCTATGATTACAGTTGCATTGACAAAAGGACGCCTTTTCAAGGACTTCCTGAAATATATGAATAAGAACGGACTGACCGTCTACAACGAAGCGCTCGAGGAAGAGACACGTTCGCTCTATACCATTGTCGACAATGTCAAATTCATCTTCGCCAAAGGCCCGGACGTACCGACCTATGTGGAGAGTGGGGTGGCGGATCTCGGCATCGTCGGATCCGACATCATCACCGAGGATACATTCAATATACTGAACGTCTCCCAGCTGCCGTTCGGCGAATGCCACTTCTCGGTGGCTGCACTGCCCGACCAGCAGGAATTCAAGGTCATCGCGACGAAGTATATGAACATCGCCCACACCCACTTTAAAAACAAAAGACAGGATGTCTCTCTGATCCATCTGAATGGTTCAGTGGAACTGGCCCCACTGCTTGGCCTGTCCGACGGCATCGTCGATATCGTCCAGACCGGTAGTACGCTCCGGGATAACGGACTCGTGGAACACGAAGAGATCATGGAAATCCACGCAAGACTCATTGCCAACAAACGGACGTTCTATACGAAAGAGGACGAGATCTATGATTTCATCAAGGAAATCGGGGTGATCGAATGAATGTCGCAGAATTCAAATCGGTTTTCGATGTAAAGCGCGGCTCTGCCGGTTTCGATGACTATAAAGGTGTCATGGAGATCATAGAGCAGGTCCGGACGGATGGTGACCGGGCACTGCATGACTATACGGCACAGTTCGACAATCAGACCGTGGATACTTTTAAAGTAGACAAGGCAGCACTGAAGAACAGCTATGATGCCATCTCAGAAGAAGAGCGTGAAGCGCTTGAGACGATCAAGAAACGGATAGAACAGTATCAGGGAAGCATCAAGTATAGGGATATGGATAACGGTGAGTTCCAATACGTCTACCATCCCATTGAAAGAGTCGGCGTCTATGTACCCGGCGGTACGGCACTCTACCCATCGAGCGTGCTGATGACAGTTGTGCCGGCACTTGCTGCAGGCGTTAAGGAGATCCACGTTGTCACGCCAACTTTCGAAGAGAACAACATCACCTTCGCCGCTCTCCACATCTGTGGTGTCGAGAATGTATATACGGTCGGTGGCGCACAAGCCATTGCTGCTCTCGCTTACGGCACAGAAACGATTCCAAAAGTCGACAAAATTGTCGGACCCGGCAACTATTACGTAGCGCTTGCCAAAAGATTATTGTTCGGCGAAGTCGGCATCGACATGATTGCCGGCCCAAGCGAGATTCTGATCTATGTCGATCAGGACGTCCATATCGACGCCATCGTCTACGATCTGTTTGCCCAGGCCGAGCATGATGTGAATGCACGGACATTTCTGATCAGTGAAGATGAAGCGGTCATAAAAGCTATAGAAGACCGTCTTGATCAGATGATGGAAGATCAGCCACGCAGCCATATCATAAGAGATTCCATAAAAAACAATCACTACGCTGTGATCGATTCGCAGGAAGCGCTGATCGGTATGATCAACGATATTGCACCCGAGCACGTTTCCATCCAGCATAAGGATGCGGACAGAATCATCCGTAATATCAGGTATGCCGGTGCCGTCTTCAATGGCTATTATTCACCGGAAGCGATCGGCGACTACGTAGCCGGCCCGTCCCACGTGCTACCGACCGATAAGACCGGGCGGTTCAGCCATGGACTGAACGTCAATGACTTCATGACGAGCCATGCAGTGATTTCACTGGAAAAAAGTACTTATGGTGAGATTGCAGGACCAGCAAAGACCATTGCCAGACGCGAGCAGCTGGATGCCCACTACCAATCTCTACACATTCGAACGGAGTGATGACATGATCCATATGGACCGCAATACAAGCCCGATCTCCCCGCTCGATGATGAAGCCATCTCAGAAGTCATCAAGGCGACGAAAATTCATGAATACCCGGGAGATGAAATAGATAACTTCAAACAACTATATGCCGACTACTACGATATCGAGCCTGCCACCATCGAAGTCGCCAATGGCTCCGATGAATGGATTCAGAAGGCCATCATGACACTGGGGCACAACGGCGTCATGACACTCGACCCGGATTTTGTCATGTATCATGAGTATGCCAATCAGGTGGATGTGCCTGTCTACACTGTTTCGTGTGATGCAGACTTCACTTTCGACTTTGATCAGGTCATCAAGGCAGTCGAATTACACAAGCCTTCTCTCTTCCTGATATCCGTACCGCATAACCCGACCGGGCGCATGTTCAGAGCCGAAGAACTTCAAGCACTGGCAGATGCGATGCAAGACGTGGACGGCTATCTCGTACTCGATGAGGCCTACTTCGAATTCGGACCGGCCTATACAAGACCGGAAGGTGCACATGTGCTGATCATCCGTACGCTCAGTAAAATGTTCGGTGTTGCGGGACTTAGAATCGGCATTGCGATTGCCAAGGACGAGACGTTCGATAAAATCACCCGTCTCAACCACCCCTACCCGGTCAACTCACTATCACTGAACTTGGCAAGCAAAATCTTCGAAAAAAGATCGACGCTTGATGTATTCATCCGTTATCAGCTCGATTCGAAAAAACGCCTTTCCAAGTCGCTTGGACAAGTATCTGATAAAATAAATATCATCGGATCCAGTACAAATTTTATTCTGACCTATGGTGAAACTGCCCGTGATCTGGCAGCCTATCTGAAATCACATGGCTATCAGGCAAGGGTGTATGACAAACCGCCGCTTGAAAATGCCGTCAGATATTCGATCATCGGACTCGAACATTACGAAACTTTCAACCAACTAATCAAGAAATGGAGCAATCAATATGATCAAGAAGGAACGCGCGACAAAGGAAACGAAAATATCCATATCACTTGATGATGAGAAGTCACCCAACGACTCCTCCATCTCGACCGGTGTCGGCTTCTTTGATCATATGCTGACACTGTTCAGCTTCCACTCCGGCCTCTACCTCAATGTTGAAGCGGACGGTGATCTTGAAGTGGACGACCACCATACCGTCGAGGATGTCGGCATCATTCTCGGCCAGATGATCCGTGAACTTTATGTCGAGAAGTCCTCATACCAGCGCTATGGCACCACCTATATACCGATGGACGAATCCCTGGCGCGTGTCGTGCTCGATCTTTCCGGCCGACCGCACCTCAGTTTCCAGGCACACTTCTCGAAAGAGAAGGTCGGTACATTCGATACGGAACTGGTCATGGAATTCTTCAACGCAGTGAGCATGAACAGCCGGATGACGCTGCATATCGATTTGCTCAAAGGCGGCAATACGCACCACGAAATTGAAGCGATCTTCAAAGGATTTGCCAGAAGCCTGAAAGCCGCACTTGCACCGAGTGATGCAGGCGTACCTTCCTCAAAGGGTGTCATCGAATGATCGGCATCATAGACTATTCCCTCGGTAATATACAGAACATAAAGAATGCACTCGAGAAGCTTGAATATGAATATATCCTTTCAAGCAAATATGAAGATCTGAAGGATTGCGATGCCATCCTGCTGCCTGGTGTCGGCCATTTCGGCAATGCGATGGAAACCATCGATCGTCTTGATATCAAGTGGGATCTGTTGAAACTGGCTGAAACGAAGCGGTTCATCGGCATCTGTCTCGGCATGCAGCTGCTTTTTGAGGAGAGCGCGGAAGGCGACGCAAAGGGACTCGGTCTACTGCCCGGAAGAATCATCCGGATGAAAACACCGCATCCTGTGCCGCACCTCGGTTGGAACACACTCACAAGCACGAACCCGGTGCTTGACGGCAAGGACGTCTATTTTGTACACAGCTTCATGGCTGAGAGCACAGAACACGCCATCGCCACAGCGGAATATGGTGTGACCGTACCGGCAGTTGTAAAAAAGGGCAATATCATCGGCATCCAGTTCCATCCGGAAAAATCCGGAGATCTTGGTGTCGATATGCTGAAGCAAGCCATTGAAGGAGGACTATAGATGAACATCATCCCAGCAATCGATATCATCGACGGTCAGAACGTCCGTCTGACCCAGGGCGACTATGATAAGAAAACATCGATGAAGCGGACACCTGAGGAGGCGATCGCCTTCTACAGTAGTTTCGATCAAGTGGCCCGTATCCACATCGTCGATCTTATGGGTGCATTGAAACAGAACGCTCAAGAGTCCACTATCATACAGAAATTGAAGCAAAAGACTACGCTTCCCCTGCAGATCGGTGGAGGGCTGAGAAACACCGAAACACTCGAAAAATATGATGCCATCGGCATCGACTACTTCATTCTCGGTACCCGGGCCATCATGGACTTCGAATGGTTGAAATCAGTTGCCACAAAGTTCCCAGGACGCATATTTGTTGGTGTCGATGCCAGAGAGAACGACATCTACATCAATGGTTGGACTGAAAACAGTGGTATCGTGATCGATGACTACATTGAAAAGATAGAAAGTCTCGATATCGCCGGCATCATCTATACCGATATCAATAAGGATGGCATGAACCAGGGGCCGAACTTCGAGAATACAAAGCGGATCAATGACCTGACACGCCACACCGTCATCGCAAGTGGCGGTGTCAGAGACAAGGCAGATCTCGACCAGCTCGAGTCGATGGGAATCACTCATGCCATCGTCGGCAAAGCCAGTCATAGCAACGACTTCTGGAGGGGAATCAGATGATCAAAAAACGCATCATTCCATGCCTCGATGTCAAAGAGGGACGCGTCGTCAAAGGTGTGAACTTTGTCGGATTGAGGGACGTCGGTGACCCTGTGGAACTGGCTACTCGATACAACGCAGAAGGCGCAGATGAACTCGTGTTACTCGACATATCCAAGACCCAGAACGGACATGATCTGATGATCGATGTCATCCGCGAAACTGCCAAAGCCCTATTCATTCCGCTGACAATCGGTGGTGGCATCTCGACAGTCGATGATATCCGCCAGCTACTCAACGCAGGCGCCGATAAGGTCAGCGTCAACTCCGCTGCCCTCAGAAATCCGGAACTGATCCGTGAAGCCAGTGAAGTGTTCGGAAGCCAGTGCATATGCGTCGCGATAGATGTAAAGTATGATCCCGATGCAACAGACTACTTCGTCCACACCCATGGCGGTTCGAAAAAGACGGAGATCCGTGCTTTCGAATGGATCGAGCAGTGTGCCGCACTCGGTGCTGGGGAATTCCTCATTACAAGCATGGATCATGACGGCGTCAAGCAGGGCTTCGACATCGACTTTCTCGCGCGTGCAAATAAAATGGTGGATATTCCGATCATCGCAAGCGGCGGTGCCGGGAATGCAGCCCACTTTACGGAACTCTTCCAGGAAACCGGTGTATCGGCTGGACTGGCAGCTTCCATCTTCCACAACAAGGAAGTTGAAATCAAAGATTTAAAAGAAGATCTTCATCAATCAGAAATCGAGGTGAGATTCATATGAAACCGGATTTTGCCAAAGGCAACGGTCTCCTATCCGTCATCCTGCAGGATGACAGTACCGGTCAGGTGCTGATGAACGGCTTCATGAATGAAGCAGCCTACGAGAAGACCCTCGAAGACAAAGTCGTATGGTTCTATTCCCGCTCCAAGGAGCGGCTGTGGAAAAAGGGTGAAACAAGCGGCCATATACAGGTCGTCAAAAGTATGGCACTCGACTGTGACTCTGATGCACTGCTCATTCATGTCGATCCGAAAGGACCGACATGCCACCTTGGCACACAGAGCTGCTTCGGCGATGCCTATTTCAACCTGCAGACGCTGGATAGGATTGTCGATCAGAAGGTGGATAATCCACAAGAAGGCTCCTACACCAGTTATCTCACAGAAGAAGGCATCGATAAGATTCTTAAGAAATGCGGTGAGGAAATGACCGAAGTTGTCATTGCCGCCAAAAACAATGATCATCAGGAGCTTGTAAACGAAACAAGCGACCTTTTCTATCATATGCTCGTCCTGCTGAAACACCAGGGTGTTTCCCTGAAAGAAGTGGAAGACAACCTGGAAACTCGCCATGGACAGAATCTTTCATACAAGGTCCGTGGAGATATTGAAGAATGGTAGAACAGATGGCTGGATAACATTCCAGCTTTTCTTTCTGCTCACTACCTTGCTTTACAAGTTATTAAATCTATCCTATACTATCACCAAGTTGTAAAACAAGGATGTGATATTTTGAAGTCACAGATGCTAAAAGGCATTCTAGAAGGATGCATCTTAAAACTGATCGAGAAAGAAACGCTTTACGGATATGACATCATTGTCCGTCTGAAAGAGTTCAACCTCAGCATGGTCAGCGAAGGCAGCATCTACCCTCTGCTGCACAAACTTCAGAAGGCTGGATACATTACTGGCAGGCGTGTCAAATCTGCAGAAGGCCCAATGAGAAAATACTACAAGATTACCGATGAAGGAAAAAACTATCTCGATGAATTTCAGCTCCACTGGCGGGAACTGGACGGCGCAGTAAATCAGATCTTTGAGGAGGAATATGATGATAACCCCGCTCAAAAGAGAATATGACCATATGCTATCAACCTTGGATGAAGCAGACAGACTCCATTTCCAGGAGCTCGAAGGTGTACTTGATGCACATTATGTAGATGAAGAAGAAAAATGGGATATCCTCCATGAAATGATGACGCACTTCTATGAAACCGAGAATATCTCCTTCAAAGAAATGTTCGGAAATGATCCAAAATCCTATGCACTCGATCTGGCTACAAATACAGACAGATCTTCTGTGGGTTTTTGGCGTGACTATCGTCTGATGATTGGCTATTACGTATTCATATACTTTCTATGCGTCATCATCATCGGTCGCCTGGCTCTCTCATGGTTCATGATCGTCGTGCCTTTCCTGGTCCTCATCATGGTCCCTCTGATGAATAGAGGTATAAAGCAGCAGGCTTTCAGGGGCCCCGCAAAACAGACACTGACCACCATTCTTTTCATTCTGCTGTTCGGAGTCACAAAAATTTTCATCATATTTTCATTCCATGAACGGTTCGAGCAATTTTTCCTATTCAACTATGAAGGCAGCATATTCAATATTCTCAGAGTGATGATCATGCTCGCAGTCATCTTTATCGGCATCAGAATCTTCCAGTTGTCAAAAGGTCTATTTCATAAAGTATTCGCCAGTGTCATCATACTGTATGCAATAAACTCCACCCTGCAAACCTTCGAGATAGCATGGCCAGGAAGCGCAATCTTTAATGAGGTCATCGACATCGCAACTATATTGACGGTCATTGCATTTTTCATCCACAATATTAAAATTGAAAATAGATTTTGGAATCCAAAATCTACCGGCAAGACTGTAAAGTAAATGTTGGATATGAAGTAATTTAACCATAATATAAAAGAGCGCACCTCCCAGTGATATGTAATCATCGGGAAGTTCGCTCTTTTATTTTCTATAACCAGATTTTAAATAATACCCATTAGGAATGCAGCACCCATCGCTATCAGGCTGAATCCCCACACCCAGAAGAAGGCGTATCGGATGTAGCGGCCCATCTCTATCCCCGCAAGACCTACAGCGAGCCATAGTGCTGGTGAGAATGGACTGATGAATGTGCCGATGACATTTCCGATCATTATTGCATACGCGGCACGGATACTGTCTACACCATAACTTGTAACAATCTGCTCCACCACCGGAAGCAGTGCAAAGTAATAGGCATCCGTATTCAGAAATATTTCCATCGGTGCACCGAAGAACCCGACAATATAGTGGAGATAAGGCACCATGAAGGCCGGCAGTATATATATGATATCTTCTGCCAGTGAGTCCAGCATTCCGGTATTGCTGAGTATACCCAGGAAAGAGCCGGCTGCCAATATGATGGCTGCCATCATCAAGGCATTGGGCGCATGTGCTTTGATGCGCTTCATCTGCAGATCAGTACTTCTGAAGTTGAGTGGCAAGGCGATGCTGACTGCAAGCATGAACACCATGCCGGCTGGAAGCACACCCCACATTAGAAAACCGACGACTACAAGTGTCAGCAGGAAGTTGAGCCAAAGCAGCCCAGGACGTTTCAACTCTTCTGACTCGTCATCCTGAGAGACACCTATTCCGAAACTCTCCACGTTCTCTGGATTGGTCAACAGTCCTTTGCGTTTTATCCGCATCTTCTCCAAATAGCCAAGCAATGCCCCGACCAGAATCAAGGATATTATCAGAACGCCCTGCAAGGGAATGAGCGGTTGCCATAGTTCAGATGCATCCACCCCGAGAACCGCTGCTGTACGTCCGAGCGGACCACCCCAAGGCACCATATTTATGATACTTGCACTCAGTCCGATCAGCATGACAAGAAGATAGGGGCTCATATTCAGTTTCCTATAGAGTGGCAACAGTGCCGGTATTGTAATCAGAAATGTAGATGCTCCGGAGCCATCCAGATGTGCCACAACTCCGATGACCACAGTAGCCATCGCCACAAGAATGACATTCCCCCCAGAAAGCTTCACCATGCGGTCGATCAACGGGTTGAACAATCCTACATCCTGCATGATTCCAAAAAATAGAATTGCAAATATGAACATGATGACAACGGATAATACAGAACTGATGCCATCATTGAAGAATTCACTGATCTCCCCGAACCCAAATCCAGCGATCAGTGCTCCGATGAATGGCACAATCACCAATGCAACAATCGGATTCAGCTTCTGTGTAATCAGAAGAACGACAATCGTCGAGATGACAAATAAACCAACTATACTGAGCATAACCTTACTCCTTCGTGCGTTATTCCCCTTGATGATCAAAACGACTGATCCATTTACTATAAATCGCCGTATATGTAGTAAGCGTTCACAATATTGCTTGGAATATCCCCTTCATTCCTTGAATGTTCAATTATATTCCAAATGAATATCAAATCCAATAGATAGGAATATAAATTATTTATATTTTTTAAAAATTTTAACTTTTAGTGGAGGTCTGCAAATTTCATGGTGCTTTGAACTCTCAATTCCATGACTTTTGATGCAGGTGATCTACTGCAGTCTTGTCTTCTTTAGTACATTCTAGACCTGACTCTATTCCTTACTTTTGCCATCGTATATAATTTGACCTATCGAGGAGGAAATAAATTGAAAAAATCGCACAGGAAGCGTTATGCGGCCATTTGGCGATGGCATTTTTATGCAGGGATCATCATTACACCAATACTGCTTATTCTAGCTTTTACCGGCGCAGTCTATCTCTTCAAATATGATATAGAAGCCGCCCTATATAAAGACTACTATCAAGTTGAAGCAGTGGGAGATCCCCTTACGCCTGAAGAGCAGGTGGATATCGCCCAGAATGAAATAGATGGCAGTGTCACCCGCTACCGCCCGGGAGAAGGTCCAGAGCGTTCCGCAGAGGTTGCAATCACAACAGAAGATGGGACATCCTACACAGTCTTCGTCGATCCGTATGATGGCACAGCACTGGGTGTCTTGAATGATGACAGGCGTGTCATGGATATCATTGAAAAGGTCCATGGTGAACTCATGGCAGGCACAGTCGGTGATAGGCTTGTGGAACTTGTCGCCTGCTGGACAATCATCATGATCATTACAGGAATCTATCTCTGGTTCCCAAGAAAGGCCAAGGATTTCCGAGGTATACTGATTCCCCGACTGAAACAGGGAACAAAGATATTGATACGCGATCTGCATGCCGTGACCGGTTTCTGGTGGTCAGGCGGGTTGATATTCTTCCTCCTGACGGGCTTGCTCTGGACCGGATTCTGGGGAAACGGTGTACAGAACATCACGACCATGAGCGGGGCTGGCTATCCACCATCCATCTGGATAGGCCCCGCTCCGGAATCCGACGTTAAAACCGAAGAAGTGGCAGATGTCTCCTGGGCAGCAGAAAACCTGCCCGCACCAACATCAGAAATACTGTCCGGACGCCTTCCTGTTTCAATCAACGATGTTGTCAACAGAGCTCAGGAAATTGAAGTTCACCCAACATACGATGTCTTCTATCCAGCAAGTGAAGAAGGTGTATTCACCTTGTCCACCTTCCCGGATCAGGCACAGGATGAGGCGACCGTCCATATCGACCAGTACAGTGGCATTACACTTGCAGACTACCGTTTTGTGGACTACGGCATTCTCGGAAAAATAATGGCTCTTGGGATCACCATCCATAAAGGACTACAGTTTGGACTGATCAACCAGCTGTTCGGTCTCGCCATCTGCCTGGGACTCATCGCCATGATCATCACCGGGTTCTGGATGTGGCTGAGAAGGAAACCGAAGGACAGTACAGGTGCACCTGCATCCGACAGGCTGATCAACCATAAAGTGCCGTTCTTTATCCTGATTGTTCTGTCCCTGATCTTCCCGCTTGTCGGCCTTTCCTTGATTGCAGTGTTCCTGATCGACCTGCTCATTTTGCAGAGAATTCCAAAGGTCAGGAAATGGCTGAATGTCAAAGAAAATCGGAGGTCCGATGATGTATAGGCTATTGATCTTAATATTGGCCGCGACCCTCCTTTCCGCCTGTGGCAGTATAGACAGTGAGACGCATGGTATATATACAGAGATTCCTGACATCTCGATTATTATGGATACTCAAGGGATTTCTGACGTCAAAGAAGCACAGCCACTCTTCATTGAAGTCAGTGAAAATGACACATTGGTCGATGACGCAGAAATCAGCTTGGAAGTATGGCGTGCCGTTGAAGAGATTTCGGCATCTGAAGTTTACACTGTTTCCCAAAGGGACGACGGTTTATATGAAGCAAACGTCGATATCGATGTTCCAGGTCTATATTTTGCCAAAGCCATTGTTTCAGCAGGCAATGTAGAAGCGACGCCTTTGCAGTACTTTATAGTCGGACAGCTCAATCCGCAGGAACATGAGCTGCTCAATGAAATTCTCCCTGGTGATAATGAACATACAGGCGGCCACCATTAGTGAAGTTTTCCAAAGAAATTAAAATGGTTTTTCACCCTTCCGCAAAGAAGAGTGAAAAACCATTTTTTATTCTGTTAGAGCCGTATTTACTGCCTCGACTGCATGGATATATGCAGTATCAAAGAGTGGCACGGTTGAATCTTCAGGTTTAATCAACAGGCCGATTTCAGTACATCCGAGTATGATTCCTTCGGCACCGGCTTCGATCAGATTTTCAATCACCTGCCTATAATATTCTCTGGATGGCTGCAAAATTTTTCCCATGCACAGTTCTTCAAATATGATCTCGTTGATGACTCCACGCTCTTTTTCCGGAGGTATGATTACATTGATATCATTTGATGCAAGTCGCTGTTTGTAGAAATCCTGTTCCATGGTATAGCGCGTTCCAAGCAGACCCACTGATGTCATTCTTTGGGCTTTGATCTGTGTCGCCGTAGTATCTGCAATATGGAGCACAGGAATATCTATTCTCGATTCGATATCATCTATGACCTTATGCATCGTATTGGTGCAGATGACAATAAATTCGGCACCACCCCGCTCAAGAGACTCTGCTGCATCTGCCAGTATTTGGCCCGCCTTTTGCCATTCACCAGCTGCCTGGCATCGCTCAATCTCTTCGAAGTCCACACTATAAAGTAGACTTCTGGCTGAATGCAGACCACCCAGACGATCCCTGACTTCCTCATTGATAAGTCGATAATATTCTGCAGACGATTCCCAGCTCATTCCACCAATCAGACCGATTACTTTCATCACTTACCTCCATGAATAATTATTATATCGAAGCCGATACTTGCTGTTGCTGCTTTGCCATTACTCAATCTTACGCTTTGCTTCCTCATATACCTCGTCCGGAAATTCATAGAGTCTGAGCAGTTCGATGGCGTTTGATGTGGAAGCAACGCCTTTTCGCAGTTTGTAGTCGAAGTAGATGTCATCACCTTCCAGATGCTCTCTGAAGTGGTAGAATACATATTTATCTTTCAGCAGATCAGTCAGTTCCATGTCATGGGTGGCCGCAATAACGAAGACATTCCCTCTTCTATTCAAGTAGCGCAGTACCGTCTCGGCTGCAGCGACTCTTTCTATCGTATTAGTACCTTTGAAGATCTCGTCTATGATGCAGTAGACATTCCCTTCAAAATCCTCCACTTCCTCCATGATACGCTTCAATGACTTTATTTCACTGATGAAGTAGCTATCTCCTTCGATGACGCTGTCTGTAATATCCATGGAAGAGATCACCTTACCACGTCTGTACTTGAACATTGTACTGGTCGATGTATTGAGTCCATTGCTCATGATGACATTGAGCCCCAGCGCCTTCATGAAGGTTGATTTCCCTGCAGCATTCGACCCTGTCAGCAAAATATCAGTGTCATAATCAAGATCGTTTTCCACCGGCTCTGTCAATAATGGATGATAGAGGCCTTCAGTCTGGATGGAGGATGTCTCCGCCACTTCCGGAGTGGTGAAGTAAGGCAAGGTCTCCCGCCACAATGCGACACTATAGTTCACATCCATTTCGGCCAGATAGCGCCAGCTTTCTCCATATAATGTGTGGTTCCTGCTCAATGACCTGATGACCAGATGGTAGAGATGATAATCCAGAAGAAAAGCTGATTTCAGTCCAATGAACAGCTGGAGTCCTATATTCATTTCACCAGCGTTGTCGTCTGTTACTGAGAGCGGACTGATGAATGACAACCGCTTCAATCCTTTGCGATTATACCTGGAATTGATTTTCCCAGCTGCAATGATGATATTGATGGCGTGAAAGATATCCGGATAGTCGAATCCGGTCGAAGATTTATGCTTCTGTGATATGTAAAGATTGGCACCCAGTCCGCTGAGCACCGTCACAATCGACAGAAGTGGATGGATGAAGAACATGAACACACCGATGATGGGAAGTAGTGACAGCAGAATGAATAATGGATTATATTCCATCCTCGGTCTGAATGCGTACATGAACTTGCTTGTATCGGAGTTCCTCGACTTGCCCAATTTCGCCAGCTGATATGAAATACGCTCCCGGAACTCGCGGTCCTCTGTTATTTTATCAATCAGATCTTCATCAATGATGCTACTTTCAGTGGCATTTCTGAGTGAAGCGTACAGCAGTTCATCACCAATTGTCGTAAATGTGAAATTGCTTTTCGGTAACAGTTGACCGACATCGAGATCACTCCATGTCTGGTCATCCACGATGTTCCTGTCCTCCGTATCTTCATTTTCCATGATGTTGACGAAGTAGTTATGGTAATGGACGTAAGGATTATTGTTGTCCGATAAAGCCCGCTTCCTATCCCATAACGTCTTGATCGCCTGCCTAGTTTTATAATTCTCGTAAATGCCAATGCCGACGGACAGCAGAAAAGTCAGCGCAATGACAATCAGAATCAAATATAGCGTCTGAATGAAAATCACCCGTTCTTATAAAATTATGTATACATGAATATTATACAGAAGTTGGAAGGTTACATCTAAAAGAAACTTCTGCAAAGAGAAATGGATAAGTAAAACCCTCCTCCATTATTTGGAGGAGGAGACTGTATTATGTTTCACTCTTCTTATCTTCTTTTCGGTTCATATAAAGCAATATACCTGTGATAGTTAAATTGACCAGAATCAGAATGATTCCTGAAATGAGTAGATAATCGTCACTCATCGGAGAAGCGCCATCGGTAGCAAACCTGGCTATAAGTTCGGGGGCAGATAATAAGAGCAGCAGTACTGCAAAAAACCATCTTTTCATAAACAACGTAATGAGCAGGAAAACACCGAGGAGGGATAGACCGATGATAAAGTTCAGATACGGGGTACCTTCATAAAAGACGAGTCCTGGGTACGAACGAATGATAAACTGACCACCGACCATCCCAGCAAAAATAAGTA
Organism: Salinicoccus hispanicus; assembly: GCF_009831115.1. Lineage (GTDB taxonomy): Bacteria > Bacillota > Bacilli > Staphylococcales > Salinicoccaceae > Salinicoccus > Salinicoccus hispanicus. The sequence goes on from NZ_WUUK01000003.1 coordinate 437,817, forward strand.
CTCCGTAGGAGACAGTATACACATATGTTCTTCTACTATCCCCATACTTCACTATCATTTCTTTCATCACATAGAGTGATCCGTACCCCATGAACAGAATCACAAGAAGATAATATATGATTAATGAAGTCGACAGCTCAAACTGGCCGCTGAGCAGGCTCGGTATAGTAAATAATCCGAATATATAGAAGATGAGCTGTACGCCTTTCTTCTTAATGCCAGGCTCCAATGAAAGTTCCTCTGATATCGATCTGATATATGATTTCACAGAACCGCCAGTAACACTATCGACACTTTTGCCGCGCGCTTCCGCTTCAGTCAGATGATCGCGAAGTTCTTCTTCCAGCTCTTCAACCTCAGTATCGCTTTTTCCACGAGCCATCAGTTCGATCCTCAGACTCAAAAGAAATTTTTCCGACTTTTTACTCAGCATCTTCAACACTCCTCATCAGATTATTCATTCCACGATTAAGATAAGTCCACTTGTTCCGAAAAATCTCCAGTTCCTCAAGGCCACTTCCAGTAATGGAATAGTACTTTCTTTTTGGTCCGCCTGTATCCGACTTTTTCATCTGTGTACTTACATATCCCTTCTTGCCCAGCCTCAGGAGTACCGGATATATGCTGCCATCACTGATTTCTGGAAAGTCCTTCTCCTTCAGCTTTTCCAGAATTTCATAGCCGTACGTCTCTCCCTGGGCAATCAGGCCGAGTATGGCCCCATCAAGCAATCCTTTCATCATCTGGTTCGATACTGTCATAAGCTTCCTCCCAGCAACTATCTTATAATGTACTATAGTTTAATATAATGTAGATGTCAACTACCTTATATAAAAAGGGAGTTCTTTCCGTCTATTCATTGATCATACGAATATTTATTGGCATAAAGGGAAAAAGAGAACAGATACTTAATATAAATGGGGGAAGTCAATATGAAAAAACGTGAAGGACTGACCGTAGTCATCGCCGGCGCATCAAGCGGATTTGGTAAGGAAACCGCTAAGCAGCTTGCTCAGGAAGGTGCCAATGTTGTCATCGGAGCCCGTCGTGCCCATCTGATTGAGGAACTTGCCGACCAGCTGGGAGAATCGGCCATCGGCGTAACTATGGATATCAGCAAGGAGGAAGATGTCAAAAAGCTTCATGACGCTGCAGTGGATAATTTCGGAGATATAGATGTGTGGATCAATATGGCTGGTGTCGGATTAATTGGTTCCTATACTGAAATACCTGTCGAAGATATGAAGCGCATGCTTGATATCAACGTGCTGGGTACAATGATCGGCAGCCAGTTTGCACTGAAACACTTCAGACAGCAGAAGAAGGGCACTCTCATCAATATCGGCTCGGTTGCTGCCAAAGTACCATTTCCATACTACACGAGCTACAGTGCAAGCAAATACGCTGTATCATCACTGAGCTACGCGTTGCAGCGCGAAATGGAGGCGGATGGCTATGATGACATCCACGTCTGCACTGTCCACCCTTGGGCGACAGATACACCATGGTTCGACCATTCAGGCAACTACACCGGACATCGTGCCCAGATGAAGCCAATGGATAAGCCGGAAAGTGTCATCAAAGCGATCATCGGTCTGATTGATGAACCTGAGGAGAGCGTGGAAGTTGGCATCAAGACAAAAGGTACAGGCATTTCGGAAAGTCTGGTCCCAGGGCTGACAGAGAAATTCAATGCCAACCATGTCAAAAGTGTCATTGAAGATGCACCGGAAGCACCATATACGTCAGGTAGTCTGCACGAACCGATGGAAAGCGGTACAGAAACATCTGCAGGCATGAAAGTGCGGATGAAGGCGGATAAGAAAAATAAAGATGACTGATACGAAAAAGCTGCAAAGTCCTAATCCAGACCTTGCAGCTTTATTTTTAGACACTCATTTTCTTCGAAATATTTTCTTTTACCATATCCATGAAATACTTATGGAATACTAGCGAATCTGTCAGCTCCGGATGGAAAGATATGCCGAGATGGCGGTCGGAGCGTACAGCAACGATCTTGCCATCGACTTCCGACAGTACTTGTACATCATTCCCAGCCACAGCAATATGAGGCGCCCTGATGAATACTGCGAGGGCACGCTCCTCTAAACCTCTGACCTCGAGCTCCACTTCGAAACTGTCAACCTGTCTGCCGAATGAATTTCTTTCCACTGTAATATCAAGCTTGTTAAGATGGCCTGTTTCTTGGCCCACAACTTCTTTTGCTAGCAGGATGACACCAGCACATGTGCCGAACATCGGCAGTCCACTTGAACGCAATGCCTCTGTGAAACCGTAACGATCCATCAGCCTTCTTATGGCTGTCGACTCTCCGCCAGGCAGGATGAGTCCATCAATTTCAGATAGTGTCTCGACTTTCCTGATGAGTACAGCTTCCCCACCACATGCTTCGACCATCCGGTGGTGCTCCCGGACAGCACCCTGCAGGGCCAGTATGCCGATTTTCATTACCAGCCACGCTCCTGCATCCGATCTTCCAGTGACAGCTGATTGATATCGAGACCTTTCATGGCTGTACCGAGCTCCTTGGCGAGTTTGCCGATCAGTTCATAATCCTGGTAGTGCGTTGTTGCCTCGACAATGGCTTTCGCAAATTTTTCCGGGTTATCCGATTTGAATACGCCGGATCCGACGAACACGCCATCTGCGCCAAGTTCCATCATCAATGCAGCATCCTGCGGCGTTGCGACCCCACCTGCTGCAAAGTTGACGACCGGAAGCTTACCGTGTGCCTTGATTTCTTTCAAGATATCGTACGGTGCGCCATGGTTCTTCGCTTCGGTCATCAGTTCGTCATCGCTCATCACAGCAATCTGACGGACCTGCTGGTTGACCATCCTCATATGTCTGACCGCTTCTACAATATTGCCTGTGCCAGGCTCCCCTTTCGTTCTGAGCATGGCGGCGCCTTCCGCGATACGTCTTGCTGCTTCTCCAATATTGCGGCAGCCGCAGACGAATGGCACTGTGTAGTCATCCTTCTTCAGGTGGAAAACTTCATCGGCAGGCGTCAGCACTTCCGACTCGTCTATGTAGTCGACACCCATCGCTTCAAGTACTCTTGCTTCCGTAATGTGTCCGATTCTGCATTTTGCCATGACCGGAATGGATACGGCATTCATCACGTCTTCGACGATCCTCGGATCACATGCTCTCGCTACACCGCCTGCTGCACGGATATCGGATGGGACACGCTCAAGTGCCATGACTGCGACTGCGCCGGCAGCTTCAGCCACACGTGCCTGCTCCGCGTTGACAACGTCCATGATGACGCCACCCTTCTGCATTTCGGCCATTCCTCTTTTGACTCTCTCGGTACCTGTCTGCTGCATTCAAAACGACTCCTTTATTTTCAGATTATAATAACGTAGTATAGAGGTAAATCTGATTACCCGAAAGTATCAGTTTGGAATCATTTAAGGAGGTCAGATAATGCTCATTACTCTAGACAGACAATCGGAGACACCCCTTTTTGAACAACTATATAATGTGCTCAGGGGACAGATACTGGACGGTTCATTGGCCAGTGATGAAAAATTGCCGAGCAAACGTCAACTGCAGTCGGACCTTTCCATCAGCCAGACAACTGTCGAACATGCCTATCATCTGCTTCTGGATGAAGATCTGATCTACAGCCGGGAGAAGAGCGGGTTCTACGTCTCTGTCATTGAACAGCTGAAGCAGACAGACAGTCCCGCCCAGCCTGAAATCCGACGTCCGAAGGAGAAGGAATATACACTGCCGCTCGGTACCATCGATACGACACTCGTCCAAAGTGATGTCCTCAAACAGATTGCCCGGGATGTCCATGCCGATCCGGAACTGCTGAATAAAGGAGATGACAGCGGAGAAACGGTACTGAAAGAACAGCTCAGACACTACCTTCATATCAATCGTGGTGTCACATGCGCGGTGGATCAGATATTCATCGGCCCTTCCACTGAATTTCTGCTCGAGCAGGTCCTTTATTTGCTGGGTCATCCGAAGATGACCATAGAAGATCCGGGGTATCCTATCATACGGAGAGTGCTCGACCGTCTCGATAGCGGCATGGATTTTGCACCGGTTGAGGTGGATGGAATCGATATTGATACAGTTGAAGCACTGGACAACCCCGTCATCCATGTGACACCGTCGCACCAGTTTCCGAGTGGTGCTGTCATGTCACTGCAAAAGCGTATCCAGCTGCTGAACCATGCAAGCACCCGGGAGCACTACATCATCGAGGATGACTACGATAGTGAGTTCAGATACACCGGCCGCCCATTGCCTTCACTGCAGGGGCTCGACCAGAACGACCGTACAATCTATATGAGTACATTCTCGAAGTCGCTCTATCCTTCATTGAGGCTATCGTGCATGGTGCTGCCTGCCACACTGGCAGAGCGCTACTACCAGAAAGCTCTTTCCTGCAACGTCCCCCGGCAGATGCAGCATATCGTTGCCCGCTTCATGGAACAAGGCTATCTGAACCGCCACATCAACCGGATGCGGAAGATCTACAAGAAGAAGATGGCGGATATTACGGAATGGCTCAAAGCATCTCACGATGTGGAAATATACGGCGACCATACCGGTATGCATTTCATGCTCAGAATACCTGGAACCGACCTTCAGGAAATTGCTCACAAGCATGGTCTTGTACATGGCAACAGCTATGCCAATGATGGAAACCTGGAAAATACCGTCGTCATTGGCATCGGGGAGAAGGATATGGAGGAGATCAGGCACATTCTTGATGCATTTCTGGAAGATGCAGAAATGCAAGGAAGGACATGACTGTTTCAAGACATGAAAAAAAGACATGGATATTTCCATGTCTTTTGAGTGGGCCTAAGTGGACTCGAACCACCGACCTCACGCTTATCAGGCGTGCGCTCTAACCAGCTGAGCTATAGGCCCTCATTATGTATTCAAATTAAAAAAGTGGAGACTAGCGGGATCGAACCGCTGACCTCCTGCGTGCAAAGCAGGCGCTCTCCCAGCTGAGCTAAGCCCCCATCATAAGATGAAAAAAATATTAGAATAAGAGTCGGGAAGACAGGATTCGAACCTGCGACCCCTTGGTCCCAAACCAAGTGCTCTACCAAGCTGAGCTACTTCCCGTAAATTACTGAGCGCGCCCGAGAGGAGTCGAACCCCTAGCCTCTTGATCCGTAGTCAAACGCTCTATCCAATTGAGCTACGGGCGCATGAAAAAAATAAAAACGGTATCCACCGTTTAAAATAAATAATGGAGCGGAAGACGGGATTCGAACCCGCGACCCCCACCTTGGCAAGGTGATGTTCTACCACTGAACTACTTCCGCGTTTGAATATGAAATTAAATATATGATGCGGGTGAAGGGACTCGAACCCCCACGCCGATAAAGGCACTAGATCCTGATTCTAGCGCGTCTGCCAATTCCGCCACACCCGCATATATTAATATAGAGGTTTACCCTCCGATGATTACTGTTGTTCTGTCAACTGGCTCCTGAGTCTAATCAGATGGTGCCGGCCAGAGGAATCGAACCCCCAACCTACTGATTACAAGTCAGTTGCTCTGCCAATTGAGCTAGACCGGCTGAATCACCAAGTTTATAAATGGTGGAGAATGACGGGTTCGAACCGCCGACCCTCTGCTTGTAAGGCAGATGCTCTCCCAGCTGAGCTAATTCTCCTGAGATAGGGCGAGTTGTTTAACAACGACTGTTATATATAATACTATATTTCAGCATAAAGTCAACAAACATCCTAATTTTAAAATGGAAATAATACACCCGAACCCTTTTCCGGGTGTATTATTATATATAATGATTATTTTTGCCTCATATAAGGGAACAGCAGAACGTCACGGATGGATGCAGAATCCGTCAGCAGCATGATGAGACGATCGATACCGATACCGAGTCCACCTGTCGGCGGCATACCGTATTCGAGTGATTCGAGGAAGTCCTCGTCCATTTCATGCGCTTCGTCGTTACCCGCTTCCTTCTCGGCAACCTGAGCTTCAAAACGCTGTCTCTGATCAATCGGGTCATTGAGCTCTGTAAATGCATTTGCATGCTCCCGACCGACGATGAACAGCTCGAAACGGTCCGTGAATCTCGGGTCTTCCGGATTCTGTTTCGCAAGCGGAGAAATTTCAATCGGATGCCCGAAGATGAATGTCGGCTGGATGAGTGTCTCTTCTACTTTCTGCTCGAAGAATTCATTCAGAATGTGACCATACTTCATTGTGCTGTTCACTTCGATGCCATGTTCTTTCGCAAGTGCATGAGCTTCCGCGTCGGATTTGACTTCATAGAAGTCGACTCCTGTCTGCTCCTTGACTGCATCCACCATGTGCACGCGTTTCCACTGTGGTGTCAGATCGATCTCTTCCCCACCGTATTCGACGACTGTCGTGCCATTGACATGCTTGGCGATGTGCGCCACCATTTCTTCCGTCAGGTCCATGATATCGTGGAAGTCAGCGTAGGCTTCATAGAGCTCGATCATCGTAAATTCAGGATTGTGGCGTGTGGATACACCTTCGTTTCTGAATACACGGCCGATTTCATAGACCTTCTCCAGTCCACCGACAATCAGGCGTTTCAAGTGGAGCTCGATCGCAATGCGCATGAAGAGTTCCATGTCGAGTGCGTTATGGTGCGTGACGAATGGACGGGCCTGTGCTCCGCCTGCAATGGTATGCATCATCGGTGTCTCCACTTCGAGGAACCCGCGCTGGTTCAGATAATTGCGCATCTCCTGGATGATCCGACTGCGCTTGATGAATGTATCTTTGGAGTCTTCACTTGTAATCAGGTCGAGATAGCGTTTGCGATAGCGCTCCTCCACGTCCTTCAGACCATGATATTTATCCGGCAGTGGACGCAATGCCTTTGTCAGCAGTGTGAATTCCTGTGCTTTGACGGAGAGTTCCCCCGTATTGGTTTTGAACATGACACCTTTGACTCCGACGATGTCGCCAAGATCCGCCTGGTTCCAAATATCAAATGCCGCGTCGCCGACCTGGTCCTTACGTACATAAAGCTGAATCTGTCCCCGGATGTCCTGGATATGGGCAAATCCTGCCTTGCCCTTGCCCCGTTTCGTCATCAGACGGCCTGCAATGACTGTTCCGGATTCCGCTTCCTTACCTGCAAGTTCCTCCTTGGAAAATGAATCCCATGATTCCTTGAGGGCATCCGTGTAGGATGTACGTTCAAATTTCTCGCCAAATGGATCGATACCTAGATCGATGAGCTGCTGCATTTTTTCTCTTCTGACTGCTATCTGGTCATTTATTTCTTCACTCAATGATTTTCTCTCCTATACTATCAGTTGTTTTTCAAGTTCTTCGCTTATCCTTGAAGGGCTTCAATCACTTTGCCATCCAGCGACACCGGAAGGCTCTTAACTGTTCGCTTTTCCCGTCTCCAGATCCTGCCTCAGTGTTTCGATTGTCTTGCCGAATCCGGGATGTATGGCATCTCCTGCAATTTCCGAAAGCGGTTCAAGAACAAAAGCACGATTGTGCATCTCTGCATGAGGGATGCACAGATCATCGAGGGACAGCTCCAGATCCTCATAGAGCAGTATGTCTATATCGATTGTACGTGGCCCCCATACTTCCTTACGGACACGTCCCATGTCATGTTCAACAGAGAGGACGATTTCAAGAAGGTCCAGAGGAGAGACACGCGTTTCAATCATGATGCACATATTCATGAAATCCGGCTGGTCCGTTTTCCCATAGGGTGCTGTCTCAAGGATGGATGAGCGTCTGACCACTTCGATGGATTCGTGGTCTTCAAGCCTGTGTATGGCAGATTCGAGGTTCTCCCTGCGATCTCCCAGGTTACTTCCAAGTCCCAAATATACAACCGCCATTAATCTTCCCGCTTTCTATTCAATGTAATACTGACGTTATCATAATTACCCTCTATAGGAGGGTTTATTTTAGTGATTGTCACTTCTGTCCCTACTATTTTATCATACTGGTCAAACAGCGCCATCGATACCTTTTCTGCAAGATGCTCGATAAGATCGACCGGCTCCCCTTTGATGATTTTCTCGATCATATGGTACGCTTCGCCGTAATGGACAGTCTCGGTCAGGTTATCGGTCCTGGAAGCATCGGACAGATCCAGATACATGACGACATCAGTAATGAAAAACTGTCCAAGCACACGCTCCGCTTCAAGGACGCCATGATATGCGTATGTTTTGATCCCATTGATTCTGATATTATCCATCGAAATCCTCCTTGAGCTTCATATAGGCGTCAGCGAGCTTGCGGTTGAGCGCGACATTATGTACTCGAACCCCACTGATGCCCTTGTCGATACCATAGATGGTCGTGGCTGCTGTCGCCTCATCACGTTCTGTGGCCGTGGTCTCCTGGTCGATCAACTCCCTGATCATACGCTTCCGGCTCGTTGCGAGCAGCACCGGGTAGCCTGTTGCTACGAGGTCTTCCAGGCGGTGCATCACTGCCAGCTCCTCGCTACGCGACTTGACGAAACCGATGCCTGGGTCGAGCCATATGTTCTCACGCGGGACACCATGGGATTCGGCCAGTGCCACAGAGGCCATCAGTTCTTCAATCATATCCACCACGACGTCATTGTATGTGGCATGGGTATTATTGTGCATGAGGAATATCGGCACATTGTAGTCTCTCGCCACATCAAGGATCGTTTCATCATATGTACCCCGCCACTGGTCGTTGATCATCGTTGCGCCTGCTTCCACTGCCCGTCTTGCCACTGCCCCACGGAAAGTGTCCACTGAAATATCCGGACCGATATGACGAATCGCTTCAATGACAGGAACGACACGGCTGATTTCCTCTTCTGTACTGACCTCACTATGGCCGGGACGCGTGGAATAGCCGCCGACATCGATGATATCTGCGCCCTCCCAAGCCATCTGTTCCGCCTGTTCCACCGCATCCTCCACAGAATGGTATCTGCCACCATCACTGAAAGAGTCCGGTGTCACGTTCAGTATGCCCATGATCTGAAGTCGCTTCATACTATCCCTCTATTCCATAAGAATAGCAATATTATAACATGTATGGATAACGAAGCATAAGCCTCCACCATGGAAAATAAAAAACCATATCCCCCCTCGGGGATATGGTCTCCGCATAATCTATCAGCCTTCAAAGTTGAATAGTGGTGTGGACAGGTACCTTTCACCATTGGACGGCAGCACTGTGACGACACTCTTGCCTTTGCCGAGCTTCTTCGCCACTTCAAGGCTTGCCTTGACTGCTGCACCGGAAGAAATACCTCCAAGGATACCTTCCTTCGCTGCCAGTTCACGTGCCCATTCCATTGCTTCTTCATTGCCGATCTGAATGACTTCATCATATATTTCCGTGTTGAGGGTTTTTGGTACGAAGCCTGCTCCAAGTCCCTGCAGTTTATGCGGTCCTGGTTCTCCACCACTCAGGATAGGAGAATCCTCAGGTTCCACTGCATAGATCTTCAGATTTGGATATTGTTCCCTCAGCACCTTGCCGGCACCGGAAATGGTACCGCCTGTACCGATGCCTGAAACAAATCCTGCAACGTCCAGTCCTTCAGTCTGTTTGACGAGTTCCTGCCCCGTCGTTTTCTCATGGATTTCAGGGTTTGCCATATTTTCAAACTGCTGCGGCATGAAATAGCCGTTCTTCTCAACAAGCTCTTCGGCTTTTTTGATTGCACCCTTCATGCCTTCGGCACCTGGAGTCAGAATCAGTTCTGCACCATACGCCTTGAGCAGGTTGCGTCGCTCCTTGCTCATCGTATCCGGCATGACAAGTACGGTCTTGTAGCCTTTGCTTGCTGCGACCATCGCCAGGCCGATGCCGGTGTTACCGCTCGTCGGTTCTATGATTGTCGTATCTGCAGTGAGGACACCTTCTTTTTCAGCGCGCTCGATCATGGAAAGCGCAATACGGTCCTTGACTGAGCTTCCGGGATTCATGAATTCCAACTTTACGTAAATGTCGGCCATGCTATCATCTGTCAGGTTATTAAGCTTCACAAGTGGCGTGTTACCAATCACTTCTGTAATGCTATTATAAAGTTTGCTCATACCAGTCTCCTTCATCCCTACTTAGTTACTATGGATAATATACCATTTCCATTGTCAGAAATCAATTCTAATGGGCGATGAGTTCCTGCAGCTCTTCCTTCTCGATCCATACTTTATTGCGACAGAAATGACAATCCGCTTCCGCGCCGCCATCTTCCTGTATCATGGTAATGATTTCGGACGGATCAAGTGACGCAATAGCATTCAGGAACCTGTCCTTCGAGCAGTTGCATTCGAAATGAACCGGCATTTCATCGAGTGATCTCCAGTTCTCCTCACCTATTGCTTCATTGATGATATCTTCAGGAGAAAGCCCCTGTTCAATCAATTTTGATACAGGTGTCATCTCTTTTGCACGTGCGTCGAGATATTCAATCGTCTCATCACTCGCACCGGGCAGTACTTGTATGATGAACCCGCCTGAAGCTTTGATTGTATTATCCGGGTTCACCAGAACACCGAGCGCAACGATGGACGGAATCTGCTCACTGGCATAGAAATAGTAGGAGAAGTCTTCTCCGATTTCACCCGATACGATTTCCGTCGAGCCTGTAAAATGCTCCTTCAGTCCGATATCCTTGGCAACACTCAGAAATCCATCTGTACCGACAGCACGTCTGACATCGAGTTTTCCAATATCATTGAGCGGGAAATGAACCTTCGGGTTGCCAAGATATCCGCGGACATTCCCTTTTGCATTGCTGTCGACGACAATCGCACCAATCGGGCCACCACCCTGGATGGTAACTGTCACCTTCTCTTCATTCTTGAGCATCGTGCCCATCATCAGGCCTGCCGTCATCGAGCGGCCAAGGGCGGCCGCGGCCGTCGGATAGGCGCCATGTCTGCTTACTGCCTCATTTACTGTATCTGTTGTATCTACAGAAAAGATACGTATTTCATCATTCATTCCAATTCCTCTGATCAGACGATCCACTGGAATTCCTCCTTATAAATGACCAAAAGTCGCCCGTAGGCGACTTGGCATCAGTTTCTTCGGTTATCTTCTTCCCACTGCTGCTCTCTTTCTCTCTGTCCATCGAGAGGTCGATCTTCCTGTGGGTATCCCCTCTGTTCAACCGGCTGGTCGCCAGGTTCAACAAAACGGGATGTTTCTTCTTTTTCCGCTTCTTCAGCAGGGTCTGCTTCAGAGCGCCTGTTCGCTTCTTCTTTAACCTCTTCAAAGGATGGGCCGATTTTTTCGTCCGCTTCGTCTTCATGGCTGTCGTCATAATTACGCTCAGGCAATTTGCCATTATGGAAGAGTCCTTCGATCTGTTCGCGGTCGAGCGTCTCCACTTCAAGCAGCGTCTCCGCAATCAGGTTGAGCTGCTCCTGATGTTCAGTCAGAATCTGACGGCAGCGTTCATACTGCGACTTGATGATATTCTGCATCTCCTGATCGATTTCGTAGGCGATGCTGTCGGAATAGTTCGAGTCGGATTGCATGTCCTTGCCAAGGAATACCTGGCCATTGGAATCTCCGAACTGCAACGGTCCAAGTTTTTCACTCATACCATATTCCGTCACCATGCTGCGTGCAATGCCTGTAGATCTCTGGAAGTCGTTGTGTGCACCTGTGGAAACTTCACCGAATGTGATTTCTTCGGATACACGACCACCGAGAAGTCCGACGATCTTGTCTTCAAGCTCAGGCTTCGTCATGAAGTAACGGTCTTCTTTAGGGAGCATTACTGCATAGCCGCCGGCCTGACCACGTGGCACAATCGTCACTTTGTGGACCATGTCGGCATCATCCAGCACCATGCCGATGATGGTGTGTCCTGCTTCATGGTACGCTACGATATTACGCTCTTTCTTCGAGATGACGCGGCTCTTCTTCGCCGGTCCGGCAATGACCCTGTCCGTCGCCTCGTCCACATCACGCATATCGATCTTCGATTTTTCCTGTCTGGCAGCGACAAGTGCCGCTTCATTCAGCAGGTTTTCAAGATCTGCACCTGAGAAGCCTGGTGTTCTTGCAGCAAGCGCAGCCAGATCAACGGTATCATCGAACGGCTTGTTTTTAGCGTGTACTTTAAGCACTGCTTCACGACCTTTGACATCAGGACGACCGACCGGAATCTGTCTGTCAAAACGACCTGGACGCAGCAGCGCCGGGTCAAGAATATCAGGCCTGTTTGTTGCTGCAATCATGATGATGCCTTCGTTTTCTCCGAAGCCATCCATTTCTACAAGCAGCTGGTTCAGTGTCTGCTCACGCTCATCGTGGCCCCCACCGACACCTGCACCACGCTGACGCCCAACAGCATCAATCTCATCAATGAAGATGATACATGGTGCATTCTTCTTGGCATTCTCAAACAGATCACGCACACGGGAAGCACCGACACCGACAAACATCTCAACAAAGTCGGAACCACTGATGGAGAAGAATGGCACACCCGCTTCTCCAGCTACCGCTTTTGCGATCAATGTTTTACCTGTACCCGGCGGGCCGACAAGCAGCACACCTTTAGGTATTTTTGCACCGATGCGATCAAAACGGCGCGGATCTTTCAGGAAATCGACTACTTCGATAAGTTCCTGCTTCTCTTCGTCCGCTCCTGCAACATCTTCGAAACGGACTTTCTTCTTGCTCTGGTCATAGAGCTTCGCTTTACTCTTACCGAAGTTCATCACACGGCCACCGCCGCCACCGCCGCCTTGTGCCTGACTCATCAGGAACAGGAAGAGGAAGAGGATGAGCAGCAATGGAATGAACGTGAACAGCATGCTCGTCCAAGGGCTCTGTTCCTCTGCAGGTTCAATCGAGAAATTCAGGCCTTCCTGAGCTCTTGCTGTATTCAGAATCTGGTCAAGGTCTTCAGTGCTGTTATACGGAATCACGGAAGTAAAGGATTCCTGTTCATCCTGTCCAGCCAGTCGACCTTCAACAAGATAGACGTTCTGTTCCGGCTGTATCATGAGTTCTTCTATGTTACCGGCATCCAGTTCCTCGAGGAATTCACCATATTGGAGTTCCTCTTCAAGAGCTGAGTTGCCATTGAAACTTTGAAATATACCAAACATGATGACTGATAGGATTAATATCAGTAAAATGTTACGGCCTACATTTTTAGGCATCCGTAAACCTCCATTTCTAATACGACTAAGAGAAATAATACCATAATTTCACAAAGTTATTCCACTGTTTTGTCTTACTGGTAGAGCTCAGGCTTCAATAGTCCGATATACGGCAGGTTACGATATTTTTCATCGAAATCCAGTCCGTATCCGACAACGAAACCATCAGGTATTTCCGTTCCTATATACTTTACATCAACTTCAAGCTCTCTGTTTATCGGCTTATCCAGCAGCGTCACTATCTCAAGCGAAGCTGCATTTCTGTATTCGATCAGATCAATGATCGAGTTCAATGTTGTGCCGGTCTCTATGATGTCTTCCACTACAAGCACATGACGCCCATCCACTGAGGTGGAAAGATCTTTCAGAATTTTTACTTCACCGGAAGATTTTGTTCCGACATAGCTTGAAACATCCATGAAATCTATCTCCAGATGCGTATCTATGTACTTGATCAGGTCTCCCATGAACATGATGGAACCTTTCAGGAGGCCGACCAGTATTGGCGTCTTCCCTTCATAGTCTTCAGTGATTTTCTTGCCGAGCCGTTCTGCTATGTTCTGAATTTCTTCTTCAGACAGCACAATCTCGCTAATATCATTTCTCAGGCTCATTCGTAAACTCCTTTTCAATAATTAATCGACGGTTCTTTTCCTTGCTATCCATTATATTATAAATTTCACCCAGTGCAATAATTTGACGGTTTTTATCCACAACAACAGGCAGCAGTTCACGCTCATCCGCTGGTATCTTGCTGTCGATGAAAATACGCGACAGCTTCTTTGTACCTGTGCCGGGAATATTCATCCGGTCACCCTCGGTTTTTGTCCGCACCGTCAACGGGTAGCAGTCTGCATCCATGCGCACTGTAATCGTATAGCCGTTGAAATGGTAGGCACCATCACCATCCACTTTGAGCATCTCCATTTTTTCACCCTTGCCCTGTTTCTTTAGAACATGACCATATGAAATGACGATTCTCGTTTCACCCATCTCAAAGGATGCATTCGCAATATCGGAGGCGATGGCGTCCAGGACGGCGTCGATATGACGGCGTCTCGGCGCCTCACCTTGCTGTGCCAGCCAAACCTTTAGAATATATAGCCTGACGATGCGTTTTTCCATATTGAAGGCTTGCCGGTCAATGCTTCCTTCGTAATGCGCCAGAAATGCGTTCGCCCGGTCTTTCAATATATCATCGACATCATCCATATCCTGCTGCACACGGAGCAGCTGGCGCGCTTGGAGGTGCCGACTCTCCCTGATCGGCGGCATAAGCCGATGACGGATGTAATTCCTTGTATAGTCGGTCCGGATATTTGTTTCATCCTCGAAATAGGCGACATCGTGCTTTCTGGCATAGCTCGTTATCTCTCTACGCCCTGCATCAATCATCGGACGGACAATCGTGTATCCCGGCATATGCCTCCGTGCCGGAATCCCCATCTTCCCGGGCAGATGGCGTCCCGTAAGCAGAGCATGAAGGATGGTTTCGTACTGGTCATCCAGATGATGTCCGGTAAGCAGCATCGCTGCACCGTGCTTATCCATCATCTCATCAAAGAAATCGTACCGGGCTTCCCGGGCACTTTCCTGGCTGAACTCACCATGTGGAATATCAAGCACCGCTGTTTCACACAGCCGGCCATCCCGCTGTGCCATGCCCATGATGTATTTTGCCTCATCGGTCGAAGCCGCCCGCTGCCCATGATTTACATGAAGCAGAATGAGCGTATCATAAGTCTCTTTATATACCGTGTCCAGCAGGTGGTACAGGACCATGGAATCCACTCCGCCCGAAATTGCGAGCGCAATCTTTTCCTCCCGCTCCCAAGGGGTGAAGAGTTCCATACTACCATCCTTCTCAGAAAATAAAATAAGACGATTACTGGAATCGTCTGTGTGTCTATTTATTTTTTGCCTCGTCCACCACGACGTGATTCGGCCTGCCTCTTTATTGTTGACATACGATCTTCGCTGTCTTTCAGGAAGCTTGAAAGTTTCTTTTCAAAGTCTTCCGGAGATGGGTCTTTACGTGGTTTCGGCTTAGGTTTTTGTTCTTTGGCTTTCTTGATGGACAGACTGATCTTGCCGTCATCCCCAACGGTCAGGACCTTGACTTCTACCTCTTCTCCTACACTAAGGTGCTCATTGATATCCTCTACATACTGATCTGCAACCTCACTGATGTGAACGAGCCCTGTCTTTCCTCCCGGAAGCTCTACAAATGCTCCGAAATTCTTAATACCCGTGACTTTCCCTTTTACTTTACTGCCCACTTCGACTGACATCTTTATATATTATCCTCCCAATTATCATTTAATCTTTTCTTATCATATCATTAAAAAGAAAAATAATCATTACATATTGTAATGATTATTCCTCGTTTTCATTTTTTTCAGGCTTCTCTTCCTGCTCTTTTGAGTCAGCAAGATTAAACACAATCTCCCCTTCTTCAGAGAGGAAGAATTCGCTTCTCGCAATTCGCGTAATATAGTTATCATCGTTCAATTGTTTGATCTGCTGTTCCAGATCTTTCGCTTCATCTGCGCGCTCATCCAGTACAACCTGTGCCTGGACCAGTTCTTCATGAAGTAGCTGATTCTGGTTTTTCTGATTAAAAGCAGCAATGAGCAGAATACCCACTACTACCAGCAGCATGCTGCCGAACAATAAAGTCCGTTTCTTCGCTGCACGGTTTTCATTCTGTTTAGCCTTCTTTTCCTTTTCGCGCCTGCTAGTGTAATTATTGATGACCTTGACTACCTTGCTCACGGCTCAACACCTTCAATCTGTCCGTTGTCTATCTATAAAATACACCATAAGCACGCTGTTTACTAGAGAAAACTGGTATCCTTTTCAATTTTCTGTTCTTTTATCACTTTGTACATGCGTTCTGCATCTTCCTTGCGGGCATGTGCCTCGAGCTGTACCACTTCAAGCGTGACGATCTTCCTGCCGAATTCGATCTCCACGATGTCACCGACTGAAAGGTCCGTTCCTGCTTTTGCTGCCCTGTCGTTGACCTTCACACGGCCATCATCACTGATCTCCTTGGCCAGCGTCCGTCTTTTGATCACTCTGGACACTTTAAGAAATTTATCAAGTCTCATTTTTCCGCCCCCTCTCTTTCAGAATTTCTTCCAATGGCTTTCCTTCATGGATGGTCTCTTTCATCCATCCCAGTACAATGTCGCCATAGGCTTTTTCATACTTTATCTTTTCCTTCTTGCCTTCTTTCGCCTTCGCTTCTGACCATACACGATCGAGGTCATCAAGCGACTCCACAGAGGCGTCGCCGAATACATGCGGATGGCGTCTGACGACTTTCGCAGTCACACTGTCGAGCACATCGAAGAAATCAAAATATCCGTCCTTCTTGCCGATGGCGCTGTGAAGCGCGACCTGCAGAAGAATATCTCCAAGCTCCTCGACGATTCCTTCGTCATCCTGCTTTTCGATGGCTTCAATCACTTCATACGCCTCTTCAAGGAGATGACGTTCGATTGATTCATGCGTCTGCATCTTGTCCCATGGACACCCATTTTCACCGACGAGTGTATCGAATACTTCTGTCATGTAGTGTATGTCTCGCTGTGACATGCGTGCATCTTCTACTTTAGGAATATAGAGGCAGAGCAGGTTGCTCTGAATGCCCAGATGATCGATTTCATGCAGCGGTCGACTTGCGATCTGTTCATGGTCACTGCCTGCAGCATCGACAATCTTCACCTCGGTTTCAGGCGGATAGTATTCGAGCAGTGACAGCTTGACCTCTCCGAGACTGTACTGGTCATAGACCT
Organism: Salinicoccus hispanicus; assembly: GCF_009831115.1. Taxonomy (GTDB): domain Bacteria; phylum Bacillota; class Bacilli; order Staphylococcales; family Salinicoccaceae; genus Salinicoccus; species Salinicoccus hispanicus. The sequence continues at coordinate 454,787 of NZ_WUUK01000003.1, forward strand.
GGGTGACCAGGGTGTGCTGGTGATAGTCAAGATCCCGCACATTGAAATTCATGCCGTCCAGCACCTGGAAGCCTTCATTTACAGGCACTCTCACAGCAGCAATGACTGCGTCGATAAAGCTTTGCCCGCCGGATATCGATACTTCCAACTCGCCTTTCTGCTGATGTTCGAGCAGCAGCTCGGTCGTCGTTTCATAGAACAGCGGGTGGCCCGGCACCGCATAGAGTACATCTTCATGCTCCGCCGCCGCGATGAGTCTGTCCACTATCGCATGATACGTGCCTTCAAATGTCTCATGCTGTTCATATACATCATCCAGATTGATCAGTTCGGTGCCATTCTCTCTCAGAGCCGACACTGCGGGGTGGTCTTCGGTGCGCAGGTATATGCGTCCGGCCTGCTCGAGGCGCCGCCATACACCAAGCGGCATCTGATCCAGATCCGAACTTCCAAGCCCGATCACTTCTATACGTTTCATAGCACTTCCTCCATTCTGCTGTTCTGTACCGCTTCAAGAATATCGACAAGCTGATTGACATCCTTGTTCCGGATTGTGATCAGCATTTCGCCATCCTGTACGGATATCTTCATGATGCGTCCATAGTCCTGTGTATCGTTGAACAGCTTCTCACCATCGATCTGCCCGGTCGCTTTCCTTGAGACTTGCAGATAGAAGTTGCGGCTGTCCTCTTTGACGTGGTAGATGCCGAACATCAATGCGAAGACTTTGATACGTACGAGCTGAAGCAGTCGTTCCACTTCGACCGGATATTCTCCGAAACGATCCAGCAGCTCATCCTGTATATCGCGTATGACATCAATCGACTCCGCTTTTCTCAGTCGTTTGTATATATCGATCTTGGATTGCTCATGTGAAATATAGGATGCAGGTATATAGGCATCCAGTGTAACATCAATCGGTATGTTGACCGGTTCCGGCTCAGGTTCAAGACCCTGCTTCTCCTTGACTGCCGTCTCGAGCATTTCGGAATAGAGCTCGTAGCCGACCGAGTCGATGAAACCGGACTGGTGCTTGCCGAGCAGATTGCCGGCACCGCGGATATTGAGATCACGCATCGCAATCTTGAAGCCGCTGCCGAGTTCCGTATATTCCTTGATTGCTTCAAGACGCTTCTCTGCGACTTCGGTCAGCACCTTGTCCGGCTGGTGGAAGAGATAGGCATAGCTGATGCGGTTGCTTCGGCCGACACGTCCACGCAGCTGGTACAGCTGGCTCAGTCCGAAGCGGTCTGCATCCTCGATGATCAGTGTATTCGCATTCGGTACATCAACACCCGTCTCGATGATGGTCGTCGTCACCAGCACATCGTATTCTCCGTTGACGAAAGCAAGCATCGTCTCCTCGATTTCCTTTTCATTCATCTTGGCATGCATGACGCCCACTTCAGCATCCGGCACCATCGCTTCGACATGGGCTTTTTTCTGATAGATTGTATCCACCCGGTTGTGCAGATAGAAGACCTGGCCATCACGTGCCAGTTCACGTTCTATTGCCTCACGGACAAAATCACCCTGGTACTCGAGCACGTAGGTCTGGACCGGGAAGCGGTTTTCAGGCGGCGTTTCGATGACGGATAGATCCCTCACACCGGAGAGGCTCATGTGCAGTGTTCTTGGGATCGGTGTCGCCGTCAAGGTCAGCACGTCCACATTCGTCTTCAGCTGCTTGATCTTCTCCTTATGCCTGACCCCGAAGCGCTGCTCCTCATCGACAACCAGCAAGCCGAGATCCTTGAACTCGAGATCCTTTGCCAGCACCTTGTGTGTACCGACTACGATATCGACGGTCCCCTTTTTCAGACCTTCTTTCGTTTTCTTCAGCTGACCTGCTGTTCTGAAACGGCTCATCATGTCGACATTGACAGGGAAATCCTCAATCCGTTCGATCAGGCTTTCATAGTGCTGTGCTGCAAGTATGGTCGTCGGCACGAGAAATGCCACCTGCTTACCATCCTGTACAGCTTTGAAGGCTGCCCGTATGGCCACTTCCGTCTTACCATACCCCACATCACCACAGAGCAGACGATCCATCGGCTGCAGTGACTCCATATCTTTTTTGATTTCACCGACCGAAGCCACCTGGTCGGGTGTCGGTTCATAAGGGAACCGCTCTTCGAATGAACTCTGCATATCCGTATCCATCGAAAAGGCAAACCCTTCAGCCTGACTTCTCTCCTGATAGAGTTTTATCAGTTCATCCGCGATTTCATTGACGTTGGCTTCAACCTTCGCTTTCGTCTTCTTCCAGTCCGTACCGCCAAGCTTATGCATCTTCGGCTGTCCATCATCACTGGAAATATATTTCTGCACGAGGTTCATCTGATCGACCGGAATATAGAGCTGGTCCGTGCCTTTATACTGCAGCTTCATATAGTCATTGTGGATGCCGCTGATCTCGAGCGTTTCGATGCCGAGGTAGCGGCCCACCCCATGGTGCACATGGACGATATAGTCGCCAACATTAAGTTCCTGGTATGACTTGATCTTTTCTGCATTCGATATTTTTTTGGCCCGCTTCTTTTTGCGTGATGTCTTGTTGTACAGTTCCTTGGAACCGAGGACCGCCACTTTCATGAATGGCAGAATAAAACCTTTTGACAAGACACCCTTGGTCAGGACAATCCCCGAATCCACCGGAATTTCTTCGATGTAGCTTGGAATCTTCAGATCTTCGAGCAGCTGACGTGTCTTGTCGATCTCATCTTCGTCCCTCAGAACCAGATTGATCATGTATTCATCATTCAGCATCCTGTTGAGGTTCGAAGCAAGAATATCATATTGACCGTAGTAGACCTCAGTCGGCCGGACTGATATTTTTACGATATGACCGATCTCGACCGGCATGCTTTTCGTGAACAGGTTGAAATAGGTGCTGCCTTTGAGTGACAGTAATCGTTCATACTGACCCTCGAGGAAATTGCCGCCGCCCTTGAACATACGCCCGGCTTCGACCATCGATTCGTAGTAGCTGCTGACCGAATTGAATTCTGACTCGTAGGCCGCCGCCATATTCTTCACTTCGTCAACAATGACACGGTGGTCATCAGTGATATAGTCGATGATCGAGATGCCACGGTCGGTGAGGAGCCGGCTGTAGTGGACCAGATGATTGAATGTCTGATCCGGATGGGTCACCGTATCGTAATATTCGTCCAGTGCCTCCTGGGACGCCTGGTCCAGATGGGTTCTGGTATCCTGATACATCTGTTCAATCCTACTAAGCAGCCTTTCACGTTCATCCCGTTCGATGATGTATTCGGCATGCGGTTTCATTTGGAAGGCGTCGATATTCTCTATGGAACGCTGGGTTTCAGGATCGATCGACCTCAGCGAGTCCACTTCATCATCAAAAAGCTCGATCCGGATCAGCTGCTCGGACATATAGACGTCGATGATATCACCACGCACTGCAAACTCTCCGAAGTGCACCGCCTGATTCATCCTTCTATAGCCAAGACTCACCAGGTCTTCGATGAACTGGTCGTATTCGAGTACGCTGCCTACCTCTATCGTCTTTTCAAAGCTGAGCAGCTTGTCTTTCGGCATCATCGGCTTCAGCAGCGCATGGACCGGTACGACAAATAGCCCTGGCTCATTATGTGCCAGAGCAAAAAGACTGCTCATCCGCGCTTTCATGAATTCAGGACTCTGTTTGGCATGATTCTCTATCATGATATCCCCAACCGGGAATGTATGGACATTATCCATCATATCCATCAGTGGAGCGGCCAATTTTTCCATCTGGTGGTTGTTCTGTACAAATAGGACGACCGGCCGTCCTTCAGATTGTACCAGTTCATACAGCAGAGCCGGCTTGAAATCATCATTGATTCCAGTGACCATCATGTTCAGTGAATCTTTATGATTGGCAACTTCAAGAAAACGTTCATCATTCTGTATTCTTTTCGAAACTTTATCATTCATCTACATCACCGTTATATTCCGTCATCACTTCTTCGAACGGCTCCGTCAGAAACGCAGTCGAGGCTTCGAAAGAACGTGTGACCACTTTTTCAATTACAGGCTGTTCGCTTTTGGAAAACCTGCCGAGCACATAACCGGGAATCGAACCTCCGGGCGCCGGGCGGTCTATACCGATCCTTATCCTTTTATACTTCTCGGTACTCAGGTGCTGGTTGAGCGATTTGATACCGTTATGGCCACCGCCACTCCCCTTTTTCCGTAGACGCAATCTGCCTACAGGAAGGTCCAGATCATCGTACAGGACAAGGATGTCATCGACGTCGATCTTATAGTAGTCAAGAAGTGGACGTACACCTTCGCCACTGAGATTCATGAAAGTCTGTGGCTTGATGAGCATTACTCTTTGGCCTTTATAGTAGCCTACACCGAAAAGACATTTGAATTTTCTGCTGGAGAGCTCGATGCCGAGCGCATCCGCCATATGGTCAATTACCATGAAGCCGATATTATGTCTCGTATAATCATACTTTTTCCCTGGATTTCCAAGTCCAATCACACATTTCATTCCATCACCTCATACAACGTTAAAAAAGGCGATGGGAAATCCACCGCCATGATCATGCTTATATTACGCTTCGTCTTTGTTATCTTCGTCGGAAGATTCCTCAGATCCTTCTGCTGCTTCTTCAGACTCTTCAGTTTCAGCGCCTTCAGTTTCTTCGCCCTCTTCAGGCTCTTCTGCCTGAGGTGGAACGACTGAAACGATTGCTTCGTCATCTTCATTCTCGATTGTGAAGTTGCCTTTGGAACGGATATCGGATACATAGAGTGTATCGCCGATCTGCATTTCTTCAACATTGACCTGGATGGATTCCGGAATGTTATCCGGTGTTGCTGTAACGGATACCTCGAAGATCGGGTGTTCAATCACGCCGCCTTCTGCTACGCCAGCAGCTTCTCCAACTACTTCTATTGTTACATCCACTGTAACCTCGGACTTCATGTTGATTGCTACGAAGTCGATGTGTGTAATCTGGTTTTTAAGAGAATCGAACTGATACTCAGTCACCATTACTTTTACTGCTTTGCCGGAAACATCAAGGTCGATGACACCGTTACGTCCAATTTCACGGATGACTTTGATGAATTCATTTTCGTCTACAGCGACTGGAGTATTATCTACTTCATAGCCGTATACGATTGCAGGGATCTTGCCTGCTGCACGCAGTTCAGTTACTTCTGAACGCTTTGTTTTGCCTTCTCTATTCGTTGAGGCCAATTTTGCCATGGTATATTTCCACCTTTCATTTACGGACAGTTTTGCATTACTTCATTTAACACATAGCCATGCATAATAATAGCATACTACCCGTGTGTTTGTAAAAAAAACATGCTGGAGACCGGATTAATTATCAAATAGTATGCTTACAGACTCCTCTTCATAGACACGGACGATGGCCTGGGCCATAAGCTCGCCTACGGAAAGTTCCACAATTTTGCTGCTTTTCTTCTCTTCAGGCAGCTGGATGGAGTTCGTCACTACCAGCTCCTTGATGACGGATTCTTCAATTCTGGAAATTGCAGGACCTGACAAGACCGCGTGTGTACAGCACGCATAGACTTCCTTCGCCCCTTTATCCAGAAGTGCCTGGGCCGCAAGCTTCATTGTCCCGCCGGTATCGATGATGTCATCAATGATGATGGCGGTACGTCCGTCGATTTCACCGACTATGTTCATCACTTCTGCCACATTCGGCTTCGGACGCCGCTTATCGATGATCGCAATCGGTGTCTTCAGACGATCCGCCATTTTACGTGCACGTGTCACACCGCCATGATCCGGGGAGACGACTACCACTTCATCAAAGTTGAATTCCTTGTTGTCCTGGAAGTAGTCACTCAGAATCGGCACACCCATAAGATGATCGATTGGAATATCGAAGAAGCCTTGGAGTTGTGGTGCATGGAGGTCGAGGGAGATGACACGGTCCGCACCTGCTGTTTCAATCAGGTTCGCAACAAGCTTTGCAGTGATCGGTTCGCGTGAGCGGCTCTTCCTATCCTGGCGTGCATAGCCATAATAGGGCATCACGATATTGATTGTCGCTGCAGAAGCACGTTTCAGTGCATCTATCATGATCAGTAGCTCCATGAGGTGTTCATTAACCGGCTGGCTTGTCGGCTGGACAACGAATACATCGCATCCACGGACACTCTCTTCTATGTTGATCTGAACCTCTTCGTCAGAAAACCGCTTGACCTGGCATTTTCCGAGAGGAATTCCGATATGTTCCGCGATTTCCCTCGCGAGTGGTTCATTGGCCTGTAGGGAAAAAAGGCGTAGGTTTGAGTTTTTGTACTGATTGCTAGAAGCTAACATGTTCTTCCTCCATTAATTATCTTTTTTGTAGTATCCGTCTTTTGTCGTCTGCCTGTTCCTAGCAATAGCGAGGCTGTCTTCAGGCACCTCTTCTGTGATTGTGGAGCCGGCAGCTATGAAGGATCGGTCCCCGACTTTTACCGGTGCCACAAGATTCGAGTTGCACCCGATGAATGCATCCTGTCCGATTTCCGTCCTGAATTTGTTCTTGCCGTCATAGTTTACTGTAATGGTGCCGCAGCCGATGTTGGAACGTGCGCCGATGGAGGCGTCTCCGATATAGCTGAGATGGGAGACCTTGGCTTCATTTTCGAGCTTGGATTTTTTGACTTCGACAAAGTTGCCGATCTTCACTTCTTCGCCAAGCTCAGAGTCAGGCCTCAGTTGTGCGAATGGTCCGACCTTTGTTCCTCTGCCCACTTTTGAGGACGTAACAACAGACTGTCTGATCTCCACTTCGTCACCGATAATGGAGTCCTTGATTTCGGAACCGGAGGAAATCCTTGCATTTTTACCGATTTCCGTCCTGCCGCGAATGATGGCACCTGGATAGATGATCGTATCGCTTCCGATTTCAACTTCCTTATCGATATACGTCGTATCTGGATGAATCAGTGTTACGCCATTCTGCATATGTAGCGTATTGATGCGTTTTCTCATGACCTCCTCGGCATTGGCCAGAGCGACTCTGTCGTTGATGCCGAGCGTTTCTTCAAAGTCAGGTGTCACATATGCTTCCACACGCGCCCGCTGGTCGCGTAGGATGGAGATGACATCGGGAAGATAGTATTCGTTCTGTGCATTATTATTATCCACCTGCTCGAGTGCTTCAAACAATGTACGGTTATCAAAGATGAACGTCCCCGAACTCACCTCTTTGATCTCCCGCTCCAGATCAGTCGCATCCTTCTCCTCGACAATGCGTTTGACTGAACCATTTTCCTTTCTCACTATCCGGCCATAGCCGAATGGCATCTGTGTGCGTGAAGACAGAATAGTGGCCTTCGATCCAGTCTCAAGATGATAGTGCATGAATGCCTGTATCGTCGTATCACTGATGAGTGGTGTATCTCCGCACACGACCATCGTATGGCCGTCCTTATCACGAAGCGTATCCTGCCATTGGCGTACTGCATGCGCTGTGCCAAGCTGTTCTTCCTGGATTGTCGTATGTATACTTCCACCCAGGTAGCTGCTGACTGTTTCAGAACCATGTCCAAGGACTGCGTAGATATCTGAAATTCCTGCTTCCCTCAAATTGCCGATGACGTGCTGGATCATTGGTGTACCGCATACTTCATGCAGTACCTTGTACTTCTCGGACTTCATCCGTGTACCTTTTCCGGCCGCAAGGATAATTGCTCTCGTCTGCATAGTCTACCTCCATTTTATAACTAACCCAATTATATTTTAGAAGCGAGGGAGTTTCAAGGTGTAAGCGGATGCAACTGAAAAGTTCTTCATCGTAAAAAACCCGCAAAGCATGTGCTTTGCGGGCTGCCGCTATCTATTGTCTTCAGTGCTGTCCTGTTCTGATTCTTCCTGATGATACTGTGCGTCTTCTTGGCTTACAGCATCCTTCGACGGGTCGACAACCGTTTCGGATGTATCAGGCACGTTCTCTATCTGTGGTTCAGGATCTTCCGTTTCTTCATATACCCGCATCACTTCTTCCTGTACATGCTGCCGCATGTCGGAATGAATCGGGTGGGCAATATCCCTGAACTCCCCGTCAGGTGTCCTTTTACTCGGCATTGCTACAAACAGACCATTGTTTCCTTCGATGACCCTGAGGTCATGAATGACAAATGCATCTTCAAAAGTAATGGATGCCAGTGCTTTCATTCGAGTGTCTTGGTTATTTACTTTCCGCAGTCTAACATCTGTTATCTTCATCGTTTGTTCCCCCAATAATAATTATTGTTGGATCGTATGTGTACTGCTTCAGCCAACCAATCTATTCGTTCGTTTCAGATGCAATCACTTCAATTTCCACTTTCACATCTTTCGGTAAACGACTGACTTCTACACATGATCTTGCTGGTAGTTTACCCGTAAAATAGCCGCCGTAAACTTCATTGATCAGTGGGAAATCATTCATGTTGCTGATGAAAATCGTTGTTTTGACAATATTTCCATAGCCCATGCCTGCTGCTGCAAGGACATGACCGACATTCTCCATTACCTGCTTTGTCTGTTCCTGCACATCGTCAGAGACGATCTCACCTTCAAGATTGAGCGGAATCTGGCCTGAGGAATAGAACATATTCCCCACTTTCATGCCGTGGCTATATGGTCCAAGTGCTTCTGGTGCTTTTGAAGAATTGATGGCTTCCATTGTATAGAACTCCCCTGACTATGAATTATATTTATCGTTTCCATTTTCAATATACTCTAAACAGTTGCCTTCTTCCACTAGGAAGGACTGGTTGAATTCATCGATTTCCGACACTTTCAGCAAGGAGGTGTAGTCATTGAAACGGCGGTTCTCCACCTGCTTTGCCTCGACAAGCACACTGACTCCTACCACTTCTGCAGAAAACTCCTCCATCAGATTGATCACACCTGTGATCGACCCCCCGGCGCGCAGGAAATCATCCACGACGAGCACTTTGGAACCTTCTTTCAGCGTGCGCTTGGATAAGACCATCGTCTCAATCTTCCGCGTCGATCCCGATACATAGTTGACAGAGACAGTAGAACCTTCCGTCACCTTGTTATCCTTGCGGATGACAGCTACAGGCACATTCAGTTTTCTCGCTACTGCATTTGCGAACGAGATGCCTTTGGTTGCGATTGTGACCACCGCATCAATCGTTTCATCACCATACATCGTTGCAATCAGCTCGCCGATATCATTCATAAGGTGTGGGTTGCCCATGATGTCCGACATGTAGAGGTAACCACCAGGAAGTAGGCGCTCCTTCATTTTCAGTACTTCCATGAAGTGTCCGACAATCTCTTCAGCCCGCTGATAGCTGATTTTCGGCTGGAATGTTACCCCGCCACCCGCACCGGCAGTTGTTTGTACAGTGCCGATACCTTCATTTTCAAAAACATCCTTGATAATGCGGATGTCTTCACTGATTGATGATTTCGCCTGTGTAAACTTGTCTACGAAATATGTAAGAGGAATCAGCTGATTTGGATGGGAAGTGAGGTGCTGGGTCATGAAGACCAGCCTTTCACTGCGTTTGAATTTCATAAAATAACTCCTGATACCGTATTTAATATAGTGATTTTACCATAAAAGTTCGGTTTTCAGCAATCATCCAAGCAATCTTACTTTATAAACTTCGTGACAGCAGCCTTTGATTGCATTATAAAGTTGTGTCGCCTGCCGCTCTTTGTGGGTGAGTCCAAAAACTGTAGGACCGCTTCCACTCATCATTGCACCGTCTGCACCGTTATCGAGCATCGTATCAATGAGCTTTTTGACGTCAGGATGCTTTTTCATGGTCACTTCCTGAAGGTCGTTCTTCATCAGTTTCATCATCATCGGGTAGTTGCCCGCTTCAATCGCTTCTACCATATGCTCTGAAGCCGGGCGGTTCTTGCCGGGCTGCAATGCCTGGTAGATGGTCTTTGTAGAGACATTCACTTTCGGCTTGGCCAGAATCACCCAGGCATTCGGAGGTTTACATAGATGTTCGATCCTTTCACCTCTGCCCGTTGCCAATGCCGTCCCCCCATATACGCAAAATGGGATATCAGAACCGAGCTGACCGGATAGTTCGGCCAGCTCTTTGATATCAACGCCGAGGTCATACAGGGCATTGATGCCCCTGAACGTTGCGGCTGCATCTGCCGAACCTCCTGCAAGTCCTGCAGCGATGGGAATGTTCTTTTCTATCACAATGGTAACGCCAGTATCGATGCCGTACGTACGGATCATCAGAGACGCCGCCTGGTAGGCCAGGTTGCGCCGATCCGAAGGCACATACTGGTGCTCCGTCTCGATGACGATCTTCTTATCATTCCTCTTCTCAAAAGACAACTGATCGTTCAGGTCGACAGTCGTCATGACCATGTTCACTTCATGGTAGCCATCTTCCCTTTTGAACAATGTATCCAATGTCAGATTGATTTTTGCTGGTGCAGTTTCAAAATGCATACTTTCACATCCATTATACCGTCATTTTTGTATCAGTTTATCATAAATCGGAACGATACAATATGACTTTGGGACATCTATTTCCTCTCATCACTCATACGCTTCCTGAAAGCCCATGCCACATAGAGGAAACTGACCAGTGTCCAGACGGCAAGAATGAGCAGGGGAACGACGGTCTCACCCTCATGAATAGCAATGTTCTGGTAGAGTGGCAGGTAATCAGCGATCTGTCTTACAAAGTGGTCGGGTTCAGACACGACCAATTCAACCATCGGTGTAAACCCGAATATGAACATGACAGGCAGCAAGTAAACCGAGGTTGTTGCCACACTATCGACGGTGAGCCCGACTGCAATGCCGACATTGAGGAAGAACAGCGCAAGCAGTACTAGACCGACAATTGTAGCGATGGACCACTCAACCCCCGTATTCATAATAAGGAAGGCAAGGGTGAGAGAAGCTGCAGTCATCAATATAACGACAAGACTTTTACCGATCAGGATATCCATCATCGAAGCAGGTGACTGTACCAGCCCTCTCAATGTCCTCTTTTCATTCTCCTCGGCCATCATGGTCATGATGCCGCTGCACAGTATTGCCGAGAACGCGACGCCGACAATCAGATATACGAGCATTGGCGGAAGCGCCTCCTCACCCATGCGGGAGTACATGAACGCCAGAAAAATAGGAAGTAGTATTGTTGTGAAAAGCATCATGTTACGCGTGAATTCCTTTATATCCTTTTCAAAGATTGCCATGATTCTTCCGGTATTCATATCAGACAAGCTCCTTTCCGGTCACTTTTTTGAAAACTTCACCGAGCGTTGGATAGTCACTTTTCATATTGACGATATTTGTATCGAACAGTGCCGCTTCGAGCTGTGCTTTATTTTCCAAGTTCACTGGTATCTGCTTCTTCGTACCATCATCATAGGTGACATGCATGGTATTGCTCTTATATGCCTGCCTCAGAGCATCAGGCGACCCGTTATCGGTGATGATGCCATCGTTCAGGAATGCCACGTTGTCACATAGAGCTGTTGCCTCGTCCATGTTATGCGTTGTCAGCATGATCGTCGTCCCTCGCGACCTGATCTTAAGCAGCATCTCATGGATGCTGTCTGTGGTGACAGGGTCAAGGGCACTTGTCGGTTCATCAAGGAAGAGCACTTCCGGTTCATGCAGCACCGCCTTGCACAGCAATATGCGCTGCTTCATACCTTTGGACAGATCCTTGACCCGTTTGTTGATATGGTTCGAGAGGCCTACATCTTTCAGAACCTGATCCACTTTCGCCTGTCCTGTTCCATACAGCTTTCTGAAAAGTGTCAGATTGTCCTTTACAGTGAGTCGATCATATAGTGAGCTGTTATCCGAAAGAATGCCGAGAGATTTGACATAGCCTGATCTTTTGAATGCTTGGTATGGATAGCCAAGTACTTCCACCTGTCCTCCTGTCGGTTCGAGTTCTCCCGTCAGTATTTTGATGGTTGTTGTCTTGCCTGAACCACTTGGCCCGAGCAGTCCAAAAATTTCTCCTTTACCTACTTCGAAGGAAATGCCTTTCAACGCCTCTTCGTTGTCAAAATGCTTTTTCAACGCTTCTACACTAATTGCAGTCTCCATAAATTCGACCTCCATTTCTAGGATATTTCCATTCTAGAACGGTCGAGGGAATGCTACGATATATATTGGATGAGATGTTGCTGCAATGCCTTGAAAAGTATGAATGCAGGGGTAAACAGCCGTATCATCTAATGAAATGTACTCCATTTCATACAAAGTGTACTAGCGAAGCACAAGCAATTCCTGGATTTCATTATATTTTGTTCTGGATAGCGGAATTTTGGTCTTATCCGGGTTATCTATGACGATAGAATATGTATTTTTCGACCAGTTGATGATCTCCCTCACCTTTTTCAAGTTGACGATGTACGAACGGTGACATCTGTAGAAGTCATAATCTTTCAGTTTCTGTTCTGTTTCCGTCAGATTACTCTCGATTACAAACTTTTCCCGGGAAATATTTATATAGACTTTTCCTTCGCTGCTTTCGATGTATTCGATATCTTCCAGATCTACGAAAATCGTCTTATCTTCAGACCTCGCCTTCAACCGGTTGAGAACACTCTGTGGTTCATCAGGTGTTTCCTCCGTTTTCACAGTTTTGATGCCCTGATTATTGAGTTTCAATATATCCTGGGAAATGACGAAAGCATCCTCGGTGCTATGGGTGATGACCATGACAGCCTTGCCCATCCGCTTCATCTGTTCAATCGCCCGATGGAAAAGATGGATATTATCGACTGTTGCATTATATAGCGGATTTACTGCCAGCACACATTTGCGATTGGACATCATAGCGTGTATATAGGCCATCCGCTGGGTGATTTCATCACTGCATTTCCCAAGTTTCATCTTCTGAAAAGGTTCCAGGCCAAACTGTTTTAAAATGTTATCAATGTCCATCTGACTTCCATACCACTTGTTGAAAAACTTGAGATGCTCGCGTACCGTCAGACGATTGTAGTACCGGGCTGAACTTTCAAGCCGGAAGACTGAGGTGGAATGGTTTGTCAGCTCTATGACTTTCTGGATATACTCGATAGGCATCTGAATGACAGTTACACTTTCCTCTTCAAATCCTATGTACTGTTCATTCTCTCTATCTATCACTTCCGAGACTTTGATTTCATGCATGACTATCACCTCACAATCCGTTTATATTCACCTATTATTATATTACACTTCACCTAATGATGCTCCGAACTGCCTGAAGTTTCAGCAATAGTCAAATAAGTTGAAATCCATAGTATTTCCTTTAATATATATAAAGCAAGTTACTTTTAATTACTATTAACGTCCAATCGAGAAGGTGGACATGGGAGGCAGACAATATGGTCAGAATAGGAATCATTACAGGCAGCACACGCCCGGCGCGTGTAAATCTACAGGTCGCAGAATGGGTAAAGACGTTTGCAGAAGGACTGGATCTCGATGCACAGTTTGAAATTGTCGATATCATGGAATATGATTTTCCGATGTTCAGTGAAGATGTCCCCCCTGCAATGGCCAATAAGCAGTATTCCACAGATATGGTCAATGCGTGGTCCAGAAAGATAGACGAACTGGACGGTTTCATTTTCATCACACCTGAATACAATAAAAGTATCACTGCTTCCCTTAAGAATGCGATTGACTATATCGGACCGGAATGGGCGAATAAGGCAGCCGGCATCGTCGGCTATGGCTCTACACTTGCCGTAGCGGCCACACTATCACTCCGTCAGATTCTCGGCAACCTGAATATCGCTACTGTAACGCCGTTTGGTGCACTCAGCCTCTTCACCGATTTTGAAGACATGAAGACATTCAAACCGGCAGAGATACATCATGCAACAATCGAAAATGTTGTGACGACGACGGTGAACTGGTCAAAAGGTCTCAAGACGATACGATAGAATATATAAAACAGGCGGAGAACTGCCTGTTTCTTTTTGTATACAAAAAGGCTACTATCCGAGGATAATAGCCACCGTTCGATTATTGGATTACAAATGCTTCTCTCTGTTCATTATAGAATGTCACTTCAACGTTGGATGTCAATACATCAGTATATGTATATGACACTCTTTCAAAGCTATGTTCCTCCTGATCGAGTTCTACGACGAAGACAGAAGGATATGTCTCTCTCAGAATACCTCGTCGTTCAATCAACTTCTTGCGTCCTCCATTTGCACGGAGTAAAACTGGACAACCCAATTGACAATCAAGAATTTTTTTGATGTCGACTAAAGTTTTTGGCATTTGGCCCACCTCACTACTTATAGTATAGCAAGTTTACATAATTCTGTCAAAATTTCGCGTAAATTCTGTCACTTCTATGGTCCGTCAGTTACTTTCAAATCGGACGACGCTTTGACCTCATGATATATTTTCGCGAAATCATCAATGGAGAGGCTTTCCCCGCGCCTTCTCGGGTCGATGCCGGCCTGCTCAAGCATCTGATGGAGTGCTTCCTTCTTCTCTTTTCCATCTTCAAAAATGCTCGAATAGTTGTTGAGTATCGTCTTTCTTCTCTGACCGAACGCACCGCGTGTCAGCCTGAAGAACAGTGCCTCGTCATCAATATCCACTTTTGGCGTCTTGCGCCGTACCATCTCTACGATGATCGAGTCCACATTCGGCGGCGGCATGAAGACGGATTTAGGTACATTCTGAACGACACGCGCTTCCGTATAGTAGTCGATTGCAATGGAGAGCGAACCGTACGATTTGCTGTTCGGTTCTGCACTGATCCGTTCCCCGACTTCCTTCTGCATCATGACATAGTAACGCTCGATGGGCAGGTTCTGCTCAAGGAAATGCATCAGTATCGGCGTTGTAATGTAGTACGGCAGATTGGCGACGACAATCACTTCATCACATTCCGACAACGACTCGAAGATGGTGGTTCTGACGTCAGCCTTCAATATATCCGCATTCACTATCTCAACATTATCATATGGACACAATGTATCCTGGAGCACAGGAACCAGACGCTGATCTATTTCGAAAGCGACGACTTTTCTGGCGCGTTTTGCCAGCTGTTCCGTGAGAGAACCGATTCCCGGCCCCACTTCGATGATACCGGTCCGGTCCGTGATGTTCGCTTTATCGAGCACTTCCCTGATCACATTCAGATCGATCAGGAAGTTCTGCCCGAGACTCTTCTTGAAGGTAAAACCATGATCTTTCAATATTTGTTTTGTTCTGCCTACCGTTGCAATATCCTTCATTCTATTCACCTTTTAATTCATTTAATGTCCGTTCAACCTGCTCGTGTGAAATACTGTAGCGGTTCAGCTTCTTCCGTAGCTGGCCTGCATTGGCATACCCGATGTTCAACTGGTTGCACAAGTATGTCCGGCGACTGGCAGCTTCCCTGTTTCCGGACAGCCGCCACCTCACCATATCCTGTATGGTGATATTTTCTTCATAACCTGAAACGCTCGTATATACTTTTGACAGGCTGTCGATGATATCTTCAATGGATGCATGCTCGATTCCGATGCCGCCATTTCTGCCTTTCGCCTTTGCACGTGGCATGAATGCCTCTTTGATATCCGGGAAGCGCTCAAGTATTGTATTCCTTATCTTCTGCCCCGGGTAGTCCGGATCCGTAAATATGATGGCACCTCTCGTCGACAGTGCCACTTCGATTTCACGCATCACGGTCTCATCGATGGCCGATCCATTCGTCTCTATTGTTTCACAGGAAACAGCTTCGTTCAGACGCCGTGTATCATCCCTGCCTTCGACAACAATAACTTCCTTTATTATCGGTTTCTCCATTCGTGCACCTCATTTTTATCATATCATATTTTTCTTATAAAAAATAAAATCACCGTAATGACGGTGATTTCATCTCTAGATCTTGAAGAGAGCTTCGGCGTTTTCTGTCGTCTGCTTCGCCAGATCCTCATAGGACATCTCTCGGAGCTCTGCTATTTTCTCTGCCACCAGCTTCACAAGGGCAGGTTCATTCCTTTTCCCGCGGTAGGGGTGGGGTGTCAGGAATGGCGCATCCGTTTCAACAAGCAGCCTGTCGATTGGCACATGCTTGGCAATGTCCTTCGGATCTTGTGCATTTTTAAATGTTACAGGCCCCCCGAGAGATACATGGAAGTTCATATCGATGACTTCGTCTGCAACATCCGGTGTGCCACTGAAAGCGTGCATGATGCCGCCGATTTCCTCGGCACCCTCTTCTTTCAGTATATCCACACAGTCCCGTGTTGCTTCACGGTTATGGATGATGATTGGCAGATTCACCCGCTTCGCCAGAGCAATCTGTTTCCTGAAGACCTCTTTCTGAATGTCTTTTGGTGATTTGTCCCAATGGTAATCGAGGCCTGTTTCACCAATACCCACAATCTTTTCATGACTGGACAATCCTTCTATCCACTTGAGATCTTCATCCGTACAGTCTATCGCATCCACCGGATGCCAGCCGATGACACCATAGATATTGTCATATCTATCGATCAGATCCATAGTACGTTCAATCGTCTTCCTGTCGAAACCGACAACGACCATTTTCTCGATGCCAGCCTCCTCTGCACGATCAAGGACCGCTTCGAGATCTTCATCGTACTGGTCGGCATTCAGATGTACGTGAGTGTCTATCAGCATGAAAATCCTCCTCTACTTGACTGTACTGCCGTTTTCAATGCCGCTCGGCACTGAGATCAGTGTGAGTTGATTGCCCATCTCTGCAGTCAGAATCATTCCTTCCGACATCTCTCCCCTGAGTTTGACAGGCTCAAGATTCGTTACGACAAGCACTTTCTTGCCGACGATGTCTTCGGGTTCATATGCTTCGCGGATGCCGGAGACGATCTGGCGTTTTTCTTCTCCGAGATCCACCTGGATTTTGAGCAGTTTGTCCGCTTTTTTGATACCTTCTGCATGAGTGACTGTGGCAACTTTGATTTCGACCTTATTGAAATCGTCAATTGTTATCTTGCCGGATGCATCTTCCTCTTCTGCTTCCTCTGCCGGTGCGTCCGGCGTCATCAGATCTTTCAGATGCGCAACTTCCGCTTCCACATCAAGACGTGGATAGATCGGTTCAGGTTTCGCAATCATCGTTCCGGCTGTTCTGATACTGCCATATGTCATGATGGAGTCGAATGTCTGAAGCTCTGGATCCGTAACATTCATCTGTCTGAAGATTTCCTTCGGACCATGCGTCAGATAAGGCTTAAGGAGGACAGCAACGATGCGGATGTTCTCAGCCAGGTGCACCATGACATTGCCGAGTGTCTGCTGCTTCGAAGCATCCTTCGCAAGCACCCACGGTGCTGTTTCATCAATATACTTGTTCGTCCGGCTGACGATTGTCCATACCGCTCTGAGCGACTTGCTGAATTCTGTCTCCTCCATGCTCTCTTCATACAGTCTGATATTCTCATAGACTGTCTGCTCCAGATCTTCATCGAACTCGGTTTCATGGCCAGTATACTCCGGCAGTTCACCATCGAAATACTTGTTAATCATGGAAATTGTACGGTTGACCAGGTTACCCAGGTCATTGGCAAGATCAAAATTCGTCCGGTCGACGAACGCTTCCGGGGTGAATACGCCGTCGGAACCAAATGGCACTTCACGCATCAGATAGTAGCGGAGCGCATCAAGACCATACCGTTCAACAACTGTTTCAGGATAGATGACGTTGCCTTTCGACTTCGACATCTTGCCATCCTTCATGACGAGCCAGCCATGGCCGAGAATCTTCTTCGGCAGCGGCAGATCGAGCGCCATCAGCATGATCGGCCAATAGATTGCATGGAAACGGACAATTTCCTTACCTATCATGTGGGTATCCGCCGGCCAGTACTTCTGGAACAGCTGATCGTCATCGGTTCCATATCCCAAGGCAGTGATATAGTTGCAAAGCGCATCTATCCATACATAGACAACATGCTCAGGATCGGATTCGACAGATATGCCCCAATCGAATGTTGTCCGGGAGACTGCAAGATCCTCGAGGCCTGGACGGATGAAGTTATTGAGCATTTCATTCTTGCGGGATTCCGGCTGGATAAAGCCAGGATTCTCCTCGTAGAATTTTTCAAGACGATCTGCATATTTACTCATTTTAAAGAAATAACTTTTTTCTTTGACGAGCTCCACTTCATGCCCACTCGGCGCCATGCCACCAATCATTTTACCTGCTTCATCGCGGTACACTTCATCGAGCTGGGTTTCTGTAAAGAATTCCTCGTCTTCGACGGAATACCAGCCTTCGTACTCACCAAGATATATATCGCCCTGCGCATAGAGCTGGCTGAAAATCTTTTGGATTGCCGCCTTATGATCCGGACTTGTCGTACGGATGAACTGATCATTTGTAATTTCAAGGAGTGACCATAGGTTCTGCATATATGCAGCCATTTCATCCACATAATCCTGAGGTGAAATACCCATTTTCTCTGCTTTCTGTTCTATTTTCTGACCATGTTCATCAGCACCTGTCAGATAGTAGACATCAAAGCCCCGCATGCGTTTATACCTTGCCATGACATCACATGCGATGGTTGTATAGGCGTTGCCGATATGCAACTTTCCACTTGGATAATATATCGGTGTGGTGATATAGTAAGTTGGTTTTTCCATGCTCTTCCTCCTATTTGTTCATTTATTAAATATAACGAATTTAAGGCAAATTTTCAATAATATCGGTTGTTTATATTGGCGCACGAGGAAGCGGTATGCTATAATCAGCAAGAACTCAACAGAAGGCAAGCATATGTTCATTGACATTGAGATGCTGGTATGTTAGGTCATGTTTCAACTAATTTATTTTGGGTAACCAATCTAAATACCGATCTTCCCTTCTTCATGATATCTTCTGGAGACATAGATAGGGAGATGGAATAGGTCATGTGGATGAATGAAAATTTGGAGGGATTCTTTATGAAATCAACTGGAATTGTACGAAAAGTGGATGAACTTGGACGGGTAGTAATACCAATAGAACTCAGACGTGTACTTGATATCGAAGTCAAGGATGCGCTTGAAATATATACTGATGACGATACAATCATACTGAAGAAATATAAACCGCAGATGACTTGTGCCGTTACAGGAGATGTCTCCGAACAGAATATGCGCCTTGCTGATGGCCGCATTATTCTGAGCCAGGAAGGCGCAGAAAAACTCATCGAGGAAATCCAATCGAAAATGGAAAAATAAAAATAAGCGGTCCTTACCGCTTATTTTTTTGTTTCATGAAATTCATCATATACATCCTGTTTCTTCAATCCCCGTACATCCGCCACTTTTTTGATTGCCTGCTTTGGTGTCATGCCTTCCCTTATCAGAGCTTCAACATGTTCCATGACCGGTATGTCGAATTCGACCGCTTCTTCTTCCGCTCCTTCGATGACGAGGACAAACTCTCCTTTTAAAGGGATCTCCGAACCCAGCAGCTGAACCATCTCGTCGGCTCGTCGGCTGACGTGCTGCTCGAACTTCTTGGTAATTTCCCTCGATATGCTGACCGTTCTGCTTCCATCAATATCTGCAATTACAGTCAATGTATCCTTTATCTTATGAGGAGATTCATAAAGGACTGATGTCAGCTCATGATTCATGATCTCCTGGATCTTCTTTTGGCGCTTTGCATTCGCTTTCGGTAAGAATCCGAAATAGGTGAACTCATATGAGGGGATGCCACTTGCGACAAGTGCCAATGTAAAAGCAGAGCCTGAAGGGATGATGGAATATGCCAGGCCTGCTTCCTGCATTTTCGAAACCAGCTCAAAACCAGGATCCGAAATGACCGGCATTCCAGCGTCCGTCACGAGTGCGAATGTCCGCCCTTCATGCATCTCTTCTATGATTCTGTCCTCCACTTCCCCTTTATTGAAGTCGTGATAGGATCTGAGAGGCGTATCGATATCAAAATGTGTTGTCAGCTTGCGCGTCGTACGTGTATCTTCACATAATATGACATCCACATTCTTCAATGTTTCAACCGCTCGGTAAGTCATATCTTCAAGGTTACCGAGTGGCGTGCCTGTGATATATAGTTTCACTTGCATCCCTCCTGATCAGTGCCAGTTTCTGATGTCTGGTCAATCTTTTGATTTCATGCTCGCGTTTCAATGCTTCGCTTTTTGTCTTATAAACTTCCGAATGCATGAGACGAACCGGTCTGCGATTCCTTGTATACTTTGCACCGTTACCGGTGTTATGCTTGGCAATCCGCGCTTTGACATCTTTTGCGTAGCCCGTATAGAGTGTACCATCTGCACATTCCACTATATAGACATAGTGCTCATCCATAATAGACCGCCAGCATTTCTTTTGTGTAGTTGCCTGCAGCATCGTATATATAGAGTGGCGGCAGGACATCTGCATAGGCCTGGCTGTTGAATATCGCCTCCACCAGCACGAATAATGCCGTTTCTGATGACTGGTCATTATAGACATACTGCAACCTTCTGATGCGGAATCCGGCGTTGAACATTTCACTGGCCACTTCCATGCTGCGCTCTGCACGATGCACCATGTACAGACGCCCCTTATTTTTAATGAGGAAACGCGCCGCTTCGACTACGCCTTTCAGATCAATATGTATTTCATGACGGGCGATGCTGTGCGGTCCTTTATTTTTGATGGGCTGGTCATTCGTGAAATAGGGTGGGTTCACCGTGATGACATCAAAAGTGGAATGGGCATGAATCTTCCTTATATTCCTGATATCACCCTGCTCCATTGTAATCTGCATCTCCTTATGGTTCATCCGGATGCTGCGCTCTGCCATATCGACAATTTCCGGCTGCAGCTCAAGTCCTCTGATAGGGAGGCCGGTTCGATGGGACAGCAGCAGTGGGATGATACCGTTGCCTGAGCACAGATCGATGATACTACTGTCCTTTTTTAAGAAACGCGTGAAGTTTGCAAGCAGCAGTGCATCGACTGAAAATGAAAAGACTTCACTGCTCTGGATGATCTGCATCGATTCCCGGAACAGTTCATCCACACGCTCTCCTTCTCTTAACATAAATTTCACCCTCAATAAATAAGACGGCCGAGGCCGTCTATTTGTTTCTATGCTGAAGAAATCCTTGGCAGAACAGGCAGTCCTCACCATGCCTATGCGTTCCAAAATGGATACTGCATACATGGAATCCTTCATCATATAGATTGTTCAATGTATTCTGTTTGAACGATTTTGCTTTCTCCGACTCTTCTTTCGCCAGAAGCTGCTCATAATTCTCCTTTTCCATCTGCAGGCTGACATTCTCCTCCACCAGACGGACGGACAGCTCCTTCAAGGTCTGAAGCTCGTCATACATATGGTTCATGTCCGCTTCGAGCTTGCTGATGTGTGTGAACAGTCTTTCACGATCCATTATTACACCTCGCCCACTGCATTCAGTTCATCACAGTGATATTCGCGGATGTAGTCATCCTTGTACTTCACCTTGACGACGAGATCCAGTATATTCATACCGATGACCACAGCACGGCCATCCGGTGTATCGATTGTCTGTCCAACATCAGGCATCTGTTCACGCGCGTCCTCGTAGTACTCGTCTTCATAGTTCAGACAGCACATCAGACGGCCGCATGCACCTGAAATCTTGGTCGGACTGAGAGAAAGATCCTGGTTCTTGGCCATCTGAATGCTGACAGGCACAAAGTCACCAAGGAATGTAGAACAGCAATGTGCGCGTCCACACGGACCAATTCCCCCCAGATACTTTGCCTCATCCCTTACGCCGATCTGGCGCAGTTCGATACGTGTTTTAAAACGATTTGCCAGAATACGGACAAGATTACGGAAATCCACACGTTCATCCGCAGTGAAATTGAAAATGAGTTTCTTGCGATCCAATGTGTACTTGGCATTGACGAGCTGCATATCGAGTTTTTCCTCGACTACAGCTTCCTTGCAGAAACTCAAGGACTCTCTTGCCATACCGTCGTTCTTGTCGAATGCCTTCACATCTTCGTCTGTCGCCAGACGGACAAATCTGCCGTCCGGTTCTACAATATTATCTTTAGGGACACGGTAATTCGACTTTACAACACGCAACATTTCAAATCCGCGCTTTGTCTCCGCGACAATATAATCATCGCGCTCCACCGCATCTCCTTTCATTTCTATATATAAGTTATCAAAATAGTCGAGTTGGGTCGCAGTGATGAGTTCTATCATATCATTCAACCTTTCGAGCAGATGACCATGCTTTCAAAAACGAGCATGGGATGCACATTGGACTGAAGCAGACGGTTTGCTGTCTGAACCTCTTCCAGCATGCGCGACAGTCGTTCAAGACGCTGTCCTGCTGTTGTTTTATTCACTTCGCCACCAAACGGCCTGAAATCCTCGAGTTCCAGCAATTCGTGCATGCACTGTCTGACATAGCCGTCGATCATCTGCAATAGCAGTCCATGATCCTTTCTATTCTGGCCAAGATCGAGCATCGGCTTGATTTCTATCAAAACAAGCGGATGATCACCAAGCCACTTCGCTGAAAACCCCATTGCTGCCTGTCTCAGGTCGGAAAATGAAGATCCAAGTTCCCTGACGTGCTGAGCATTCAGTGCCAATACATCCACGGTATTCAGCTCAGCTTCACTCAGGCCATCCAGCGTTTTGATACGATCATCTCGTTCGCCTCTGATGTGGATATGCTGCGCTCTTGAATGGATGGTAGGCAGAATGCTGCTTTTATCAATTGTAAGCAGAATGGCGATTGTCTTCTCTGGTGGATCTTCAAGAAACTTGAGAATACTGTTCTCGGCTTGCGGTGTCAACTTTTCAAAAGCTTCAATCACATAGACCTTGTATTCCGATTCTGTCGGCTTGCGGTTCATCCTTCTGACGAGATCTTCAACAGCTTCCTTCTTGATGCTTGCTTCCTGCGTTTCAAGATAGAAGAAGTCGGGATGGTTGCCATCTGAAATCAGCATTCCATTTCTTTCGGTATTGCCAAGAATGTTCAGTGCGAAGTATCTGCTATAGCGTTTTAGGGTTTCTATTGCGTCTCCTTCAAACATATAAGTATGACTCAAGCGGCCATTTTCTATAATTCTATTCAATTGGTTTTCTACGACGCTATTTTCAGCTTTCATAGCCAATTACACTTAAAATCTTTCAAATTGTTCAATAGGCAGAACAAATACTGTTGCCCCACCCACTTCAACTTCTACAGGGTAGGGAATATAGGAATCCGCATTCCCGCCCATTGGTGTTACGGGGGCTACTGTCTGTTCTCTATTGCCACATGTGTCATCAATTACTTTGAGCAGTTCATCGACACGGTCATCTTCCAGACCACATAGGAACGTCGTATTTCCCGCCCTCAGAAAACCACCTGTCGAAGCAAGTTTCGTACTCCTGAAGTTGTTTTTAGTCAACCGATCAGACAATCTCTGACTGTCATGGTCCTGTACAATTGCGATTACCATTTTCATGACTGATTCACCTCTTGATTCAAGTATTGGTTGATTATTTCCATTGTGTCTTCCAGCACCCTTTCCGGTGACTGGCTTGCATCTATAGTTCTGATTCGATTCGGATAATTTTCTGATAATTCATTATAACCTGAAACAACTGCTTTATGAAAGTCTATTCTCTCAGCATCAAGCCTATTATGGCCTCTTTGGTTGCTGGAAATCCTATCAAGACCGATTTCCGGGTCCAGCTTGAGATAGATTGTCAGGTCAGGCATATGGTCCTCTATCGCAAAACGATTGATTTCCATCACTGCTTCAGTTCCTATGCCACGGGCATATCCCTGATAGGCAATGGAGCTGTCTA
This sequence comes from Salinicoccus hispanicus, assembly GCF_009831115.1. Lineage (GTDB taxonomy): Bacteria > Bacillota > Bacilli > Staphylococcales > Salinicoccaceae > Salinicoccus > Salinicoccus hispanicus. Next base: position 478,550 of record NZ_WUUK01000003.1, read on the forward strand.
TGAAACGGTCGCACAGGACAATCTTTCCGGCTTGAAGTGAAGGTATGACCTTCTCTACAAGGTGCTGGCGTCTGGATGCTGCAAACAGCAATGCTTCAGTCCGTTCATCCATGTCGTTGCCCTCAGCCAGAAGTATCTCCCTGATCATTTCGCTGATCCCTATGCCACCAGGTTCGCGCGTCATGATCACTTCATGTGACTTTGAAAGCTGCGTGTGGACTTTGGAGATTAGCGTTGTCTTCCCCGAGCCCTCCGGACCTTCAAATGTTATGAAATAGCTCATTGGTCATCCTCATTCTTGTAATGTTGTATATTTGATTTTATACCTTCTATTCTAACACGATTGTGCAGATAGTGCGTAATCGATTTAATATGCTCCGAGGTGATTTTCTCCCCTTCATGTACAAGTGGCACACCAGGAGGATAGGGTACAATACTCTGGATACAGATGCGATTTTCCAAAAAATCCACTGAACTTTCATTGATTGACGAAGTACTTTCATTGAAGTCCATTACATTAATACGGCTCAATAACGACTGGAATGGATATCTGTCCCCCTCGTGGAAAAGCGGTAGACAGAAGAGGACACCTTCATCCGACCACATTTCAGGATAAATATTCTGTGCAATAAAACTTTCAGCCAGTGACAGGGAAGTGATGTCCGGATGCACCAGCATAAGTTTGGCAGGGTCATCCTGTGCTCCAGCCTCGATACCCCTTTCATTCAATGCTTCGATCAGCATTTTTCTTTTTTCAAAGAACACTTCCGACTGATAATCATTATAAAATGCATGTGCCTGCTCAATGGACATCATGATCAGATAGGATGGGCTGGATGTTTCGAAGTAGTCGATATATTTCATGATCTTTTTATGAAGGATCTCATCCCTCAAGAAAATGACTGAAGCCATAGTCAAAGCCGGCAGCATCTTATGATAGGACTGGATGGTCACATCCGATTGGTAGTTCATTGATGAAGGGGGAAAACCCTCAGCGATATCACAATGCGCGCCGTGCGCCTCATCTGTGACAACAAGACCACCTCTGGAGTGTACATGCTCGATGATACTCCCAATATCAAAGCACCCGCCCGTATACGTCGGATATGTAATCACCATAACATCATCTACCTGGAAAGAGAAAGAAGTGCATTCTGCCAGCGCTATCGTTTCATGAACAGTGTCGGCAAGTTCGAGTGCATGGTAGATAGACTTATGAGCGCCCTCGACAACGATGAATCGCCTGTGGCTTTTCGCTAGTGCATATATGGTTGCCAATATACCGTTCGTTGTCCCATTGACCATCATCTGCGCTGTATAGCCCTTATATTTCATACCAATCTGGTCATTCAAACGTTGCAGTACACCACTCGGCTCATGAAGATCATCAAGCCCTTCAATCTCTGTCATGTCATACCGCCAGTCGATAGACGATAAAGAGCCGATTGTATTATTCTTATGACCAGGTACATGCATCGATATACTGCCTTCATCAATCATTCCGGTTACTTTACGGTATAGTTCCATCATTTCACCACCATCATCCTAGACCTTATTTCTTCCTATTATAATGAAAGAAAGATGATAAACCAAAACCTTATATATTAGAGTACAAAAAAGGATTCCTTATAAAAGGAATCCTTTGTATGTAATTGCCCGGCGGCGTCCTACTCTCACGGGACGTCAGTCCAACTACCATCGGCGCTGGAGAGCTTAACTGCTGTGTTCGGCATGGGAACAGGTGGGGCCTCTCCGCCATCGCCACCGGACAATATTGA
>NZ_WUUK01000004.1 GCF_009831115.1 Salinicoccus hispanicus
AACTCTCCATAATTGGAAGTTCTCTGACTCCGTTGCGTTTTTACTTGGCGCCCAAGTGGATGGCCGAAACCATCCGTTTATCGGAATTAAACGTTGACATATTGTCATTCAGTTTTCAATGTTCTGTTTTGACTGCTTTACTATTATAGCATGTTCATCTCAGCGATGCAACATCTTTTTTAAATCTTTTTAACTTAATAGTAAGTTTGTTGTGTCGGCTTTGTGTTTCGTCCGACAAGAAATAACTATACAGGGTTTGGCTGATTAACGCAAGGGGTTTTTTAAAAAAAGTTTGCCTGAGCCATTTTTTATTGAATGGCCCAGGTTCTTTATAGTTCTGTGCGGTATTCTATCGCCTTCGATAAGGTCACTTCATCCGCGTATTCCAGGTCGCCACCGACCGGCAGCCCATGGGCTAGACGCGTCGTCTTGATACCAATCGGTTTGACCAGACGCGAAATGTACATTGCTGTGGACTCTCCTTCAATGTTCGGGTTGGTCGCCAGTATGATTTCTTTAATCTGATCGTCCTTCAGCCTTTCGATCAATGATGCAACATTGATATCTTCAGGCCCAATCCCATCCATCGGACTGATGGCACCATGGAGTACATGGTACAGTCCGCCATATTCACGCATCTTCTCCATGGCGATGACATCCTTTGTATCCTGGACGACACACACAATGGAACGATCTCTGTTTTTATCCTGGCATATATAGCATGGATCAATATCCGTAATATGCCCGCATATTGAACAGAATTGCAGATCCCTTTTGACTTCCATCAGGCTGCGTGAAAAATTGACGACATCGTCCTCTTTCATATTAAGTACATAAAATGCCAGGCGCTGGGCAGTCTTCGGCCCAATACCCGGCAATTTCATGAAGCTGTCGATCAGCTTTGATATCGGTTCGGGATAATGCATGCTACATCATTCCCGGGATATTCATACCTTTAGTATGCTGACCCAAACGCTCGCTTGAAAGTTCATCCGCTTTGTTCATTGCTTCATTAGTCGCTGCAACAATCAGGTCCTGGAGCATTTCGACATCATCAGGATCGACCACTTCTTCATGAACTTCCACGTCGAGTACTTCCTTATGTCCGGAAACAATCACTTTGACCATACCGCCGCCAGCTGTACCTTCGACTTTTTCTTCTTTCAGTTTTTCCTGCTCTTCCTGCATCTTCTTCTGCATCTTCTGCATCTGTTTCATCATGCCTTGCATATTGTTCATTCCACCACGCATATATATTCTCCTCCAAATCAATTTTCATTTTTCTTCTATATAGTATATATGAAATGCTTTCTTTAATAAACCGATATCACGAGCGCGTTTCTACAACGTCACTCCCGAATATTTCCTTTGCGACATCAGAAGGTTTCTTGTCATCGCCTGCCGACTGCTTCTGCTTGCTCGCCTTTTTCTCCTGAATGTAGTCGTGCCTTACCTGCAGCCAGCTGGAATCGGGGACACCTACAACAGTCACTTCTTTTCCTATAATGGAAGGAATGACCGCTTCAAGTTCCTGACGTTTCTTTTCATCCTTATTGATGAGGTCACTGTGGACATCGCTGTTGAACTTGAGCAGTACATGCGTATCGCTGGCAGCCACCGGTTCGGAATCCTTGATCAGGGAGCGCAAGGCCTGCAGTCCCTTCTCTTCAACATGCTGGTAGACTTTCGGCCAGTCATCCTTGAGCTTCACAAGGTCTTCCTTGTTGGCATGGTCCAGTACTTTCTCGATCTGTCTCAGAGAAAAACCTTTCGAAGACTGGTTTACCGACCTGTTCTGAGGTTCCGGCGCTGGAGTCGCTGATACTTGCTGCTGACTGGAGAGCTTCTTATCGAGCTCGGCCAATTTCTGCTCAATATGCGACAGGTCCATCGCCTGCGGCTCAATGGAACGATCATTATTATTGAGTACCTGGATCAGTTTGACGATGACAACCTCAAGATGGACACTCGTATTGACGGAGAACCGCATCATGACCATCGCATCATTCAAGACATCGATCATTTCATAGAGTACTTTGTCTTCTGTATGGGCAAATGCAATGTCATCGTCCATCTCTCCTGCATGCTTCATCAGGATGATGTCCCTGATGTAGTATACGAGCTCATGGACCAGCCTCGTCGGATCCTTGCCTTCCTCGATGAACTGATGGTACTTCATGAAGGCTTCCCGGGAATCTCTATGGTCGATCAGTTTCAGCCATTCATTCAGCTCTTCCGATCGGATGCCGCCCGTAATCATGACTGCATCTTCCAAAGTGATCACATCGTTGCTGTAGGCGATTACCTGGTCCATGATGCTGAGTGCATCACGCATTCCGCCTTCTGAAGTTCTTGCAATATACTCGATGGCATCTTTATCGTATTCCAGAGATTCACTGCGCGCTACATATTCAAGCCTGCTTACAATCTCATTCAGCTCGATCGCTTTGAAATCGAAACGCTGACACCTCGAAATGATGGTTGCAGGAATCTTATGCGGTTCCGTCGTCGCCAGTATGAAGATGGCGTGGCCGGGCGGTTCTTCAAGTGTCTTCAATAGAGCATTGAAAGCGCCCGTTGTCAGCATATGCACCTCATCGATGATATAGACTTTATATCTGGCTTCGGAAGGTGCATACTTCACTTTTTCCCGTATGTTTCTGATTTCATCGACACCATTGTTGCTGGCAGCATCGATTTCAATTACGTCATTGGCACTACCATCGGTGATGCTCATGCAAATATCACATTCATTGCATGGCTCACCACCAGAGCCAAAGCGGCAATTGAGCGCCTTGGCAAAGATTTTCGCTATACTCGTCTTCCCTGTCCCTCTGGGTCCGCTGAACAGATAGGCATGGGATTCCTTGTCTCTGACGATTGCGTTTCTTAGAGTTTTAGTAACATGTTTCTGCCCCACCACATCTTCAAATGTCTGGGGACGGAACGCCCGGTATAACGCTTGATATTCCATCCAGCGGCACCTCCATAGTGAATCATTTCTGCTATTGATTATACCATATATGTGTTATCAGCCCTAATTCAGAGCAATAAAAAATGACTGTATCCTCAGATACAGTCATACATTATGTAACCGTGCACCGCTTCTTTGAATATCGGCACAAGCGTTACTTGATCCACCAGCTCAACTCCGGCTGTCCTACGGCACATAGAATGGGCCACTTAATGCTGCTTCCTTCCGGACCTGACATGATTCGTGACGTTCTATTGCATAGGACCGGAATCTCAACACCGGTGAGATCAAGGCAGTCCCCACACCGAGTACCCTCGGAAGCGGAATTCAGTCCTGCTGGAGCGGATTGCAGGTACAGGGCACCGCTACCTCCCCACTTAGCACGGCATATTTTATAATATCAAAATCCGATGGCCAATGCAAGATTTAAACATCTATTCTCCATGGAAACGTCTTGAAAAATCGACGAACTTGAATTCATTGGCCAGATGCTTCGATACATTGAACTGGAAAGGCCGGGCATCGGTCAGGTGGACGACTGAACGTACCGTTGCCGTATATGGCGGGATGACATTGCCGAACAGTTCAAGATCCTGCTTATTCATCGGATCAAAAGTGATTTCCTTATGAGAATAGGCAATCGTCAGACCAAGACGTTTTTCTATATACTCGTAGATTGAATCCCCTGCTATCCGCGTATTCAATCCCGGCATCATCTCAACAATGAAATAATCCGTATCCACAATGTGCGTCCTGCCTTCGAATTGTCTCTGACGGATCAGACGCCATATCCTGTCTTCAGGTTCCAGCTTCAACGCCTCCAGCACTTTCGGAAATTCTGCAGCAGGATACTGGGCGAGATCGACGACTTTTGTCGTGTACTGCTTCGTTTTCAACTGTTGGATCTCCTTGAAGCTTGTCAGATGGGAGACCGTGAAATCCATCGAAGGATTATAGATGACAACCGATCCCTTTCCTTTCATCTTCTGGATGTAGCCATTCTCCTGCAGCAGGTTCAATGCTTTTCTGACCGTTTCCCGGGAAACATCGAATGTCCTGACCAAGGTATGTTCAGAAGGCAGTACATCCCCTCTTCCATAGTTGCCTTCTGAAATATCACTCGATAGCACTTGATAGATATGATTGTATTTGTTCAGATTCATTGCACTCACCTTATTGTCCTTGAAGATGTATTTAAATTAAATACATCATAACTTTTTTTATTTGCCTTGTCCATATATCATCAGCGCTTCGTAAGGTCTGAGCACATTTTTTCTGTCATCATAATTGGATAGGAGGGTTTCTCCTTCTACGCTGACTTTTTCCGGATAAGGTACTTCCTTGTTTCTGAAGTTTGCAATAACCGTGATATTTTCGTCTTCATAAGTACGCGTATAGACGAAGAGATTTTCATCATCCATCAGATACGGCTTCACATTGCCATAAGTGAGCACGTCCAGTTCGTGTCTGAGCTGGATCAGCTTCTGATACGTGTAGAAAATGGAATGCTCATCCTCAAGCGCGCGGGTCACGTTGATATCTCCGTACCGATCAGGTACATCAATCCATGGCTCACCTTCTGTAAAGCCGCCATGTTCAGAATCGTTCCATTGCATAGGCGTTCTTGCGTTGTCCCTCGACTTTGATGCCAGTATATCCATGATCTGCCCGGAATCCATTCCACGATCTCTCAATATGGAGTACGCATTCAGACTTTCTACATCCCGATACTGGTCGATACGATCGAACTTGGGGTCGGTCATGCCGATTTCTTCGCCCTGATAGATATATGGGGTTCCTTTCAGTCCATGCAGTGCAATGGCAAGCATCTTGCCACTCAGCACCCGGTCCTCTTCGGTTTCATCATTACCGAACCTCGAAACCACACGCGGCTGGTCGTGGTTGCACCAGAATATTGCATTCCAGCCCCCGCCTTCATCCATCGCAACCTGCCAATCCATCAGAATTCTTTTCAGCTCCAGAAAGTCGAAGTTGGCAAGCGTCCACTTCTCCCCATCAGGATAGTCGACTTTCAGATGATGGAAGTTGAAAACCGAGTTCAGTTCATTCCGTTCAGGGTTTGTGTATTTCAGACAATGATCTATGGTAGTTGACGACATCTCACCAACTGTCATTACATCCCTGCCGCCGAAAGTGTTGCGGTTAAGTTCGTTAATATATTCATGGACCTTCGGCCCATCCGTATAGAATTCCTTGCCTGGGCCATCAGAACTTTTGAATTCGCCCTTCGATATGAGGTTGATGACATCGAAGCGAAATCCATCCACGCCAAAATCGATCCAGTAGTTGATCATTTCATATATATCACGACGCATATCTTCATTTTCCCAATTCAGATCCGCCTGGGTGATATCGAATAGACGAAGGTAATACTGGTTTGTCTGCTGATCGTAGGCCCATGCGTTTCCCCCGAACTTCGATTCCCAATTTGTCGGTGGATGATCGTAAGTGCCATCTCTCCATATATAGTAGTCACGATATTTGCTGTCTTTGGATTTTCTCGATTCAATAAACCACTGGTGTTTTGTGGAGGTGTGATTGATGACGATATCCATCATGATACGAATCCCTTTTCCGTGTGCTTGCTCAATCAGTTCTTGAAGATCTTCCTTACTGCCGAATTGCGGGTTCACTTCGTAATAATCACTGATATCATATCCATTGTCATTCATTGGAGATTCATATACAGGCGTAAGCCATAAGTAGTCCACGCCGAGCATTTTGAAATAATCCAGTTTCTCAATGATCCCTTTGATATCTCCCTGGCCGCTTCCTGTCGTATCGTTGAACGATTTGGGATAGATTTCATAGACCACTGATTTTCTCCAGTCCATGGCTGTCATTTTAAAAACTCCCTTATGCTTGATTTACTCTTTCACCATATCTTTGGTCTTCTCTTTTGCAAATCTGGAAAAAATAAGCGTAAGCACAAAAGGAACGACGATTGCGATCAGCATACCAATACTGAAGAGCAGCCAGAACCCTTCTGTAATGGAAATGACACCAGGTACACCACCAACGCCGACGCTGGCTGCAGTCAATCCATTCATTCCAAAAATACCACCGACGACTGCTGTGGTGATGACTGCTGCGAGGAATGGATACTTGAGCGGCAGATTGACACCGAACATTGCCGGCTCAGTTACCCCGAGCCATCCCGAGATACCCGAAGTCATTGCCAGGCCTTCTTCCTTCTTTTTCTTCTGCTGGCGGTAGATGACCCATGCACCGAAAGCTGCGGACCCTTGCGCAATATTGGAAATGGCAAGAATCGGCCACAGGTAGGTCGAGCCTGTCGTTCCGATAAGCTGCAGATCGACCGCAAGGAACATATGGTGCAGACCCGTTACAACAAGTGGTGCGTAGAATAGTCCATATACTGCGCCACCGAGCACGCCGACCGTTTCAAAAAGCCAGACGATGCTATCGGAAATGATGGTACTCAGGAAAAGTGTGACAGGACCAATCAGTGTGTAAGTAAGAATGCCAACGACGAGCAGTGCAATTGGCGCAACCAGAAGCAGTTTGAACATGTCATGGATGCGCTGGTTGAGGAAGTGCTCCACTTTTGCGAGCAGCCATGCTGCGACAAGTACCGGCAGCACCTGCCCCTGATAGTTCAGCTGTTCAATCTGTAGTCCAAAGAAGTTCCAGGTCGGAATTTCGGCGAGCTCCCCCGCTTCGGAATCGAACAGGCCATACTGGCTGGCAAGATCGGGGTGACAGAGCGCCAGTCCCAATGCAATACCAAGTAACGGATTCCCCCCGAACACCTTCATGGCAGACCAGCCGATGAGTACAGGCAGGAAGATGAAAGGTGCCACCGCGATGAAGTTGATCATGCTTGCGATACCTTCGATCCCAGGGAAGCGGGTGATGATCGAATCATTTTCCCAGAACAGACCCTGAACAGTCAGCAGGTTATTGATACCGAGCAGAAGACCTGCGGTCACGATGGCTGGAAGAATGGGAATAAAAATGTCACCGAGCATTTTGATGAAGCGCTGAAGCGGATTCATCTTCTGTGCAGCTGCGGCTTTCACCTCGTCCTTCGAGCCGCCCCCTTTGCCCGTCTCTTCTTCAAAAATCTTGAATGCTTCGTTTACAGTTCCTTGCCCGATAACAACCTGAAACTGATTATTCGCTGCGAACGAGCCTTTGACCAGATCGATGGAATCCAGTTTTTCCTTATCCACTTTCGACTCGTCTTCCAGGGCAAGACGCAAGCGGGTGACACAGTGTGTGGCTGCATTAACATTCTCCTTGCCGCCAATCGCTTCAATTATCGCTTTAACATCATCACGGTTCACTGCCATTTCTTCCACACTCCCTTATATTTGTATTATCGCCATAATTTTAGCATGTCTAGACAGACGTGTAAAGGCTTTCATAAAGTATAAAAAGACATGAAAAATGCCGCTTATATAAGCGGCATCGGGCCTTTGGAAGGAAATATATCAGTTTATTTTTTGTACCCCTTAGTATATGATCGAAACCCCTTTGTTCAAATCATCTTCTATGAGTTGGAATACTCATAGGCTTTCTCCCCATGGATGACCACATCGAGTCCATCCAGCTCCTCTTTTTCATCTGTACGCAATGTAACGAAGATGCTGATGCCTTTAGCAATCGCATAAGTCATGACTGCACTGAAAACGATTGTTGCCGTCACTGCGACAACCTGTGCCAACAATGGTGCGAAGCCGCCGCCAGCAAACAGGCCATCCGCAATCCCTGAGTTTACTGCGCTCGTCTGAAGAACACCAGTTCCAATTGCTCCAACGATACCACCGATGCCGTGAAGACCAAATGCATCAAGTGCATCATCATAGTTCAGCATTGCTTTCAGGTTGGTAATGGCGAAGAAGCATATCGCGCCACCAAGCAGCCCAAGTGCCAGCGCACCACCATAAGTGACAAATCCTGCTGCCGGTGTGATTGCTACGAGACCGGCCAGCATACCGGAAAGTGTACCGATCAGTGATACTCTGCCTTTAGTGAACCTTTCAACAATACTCCACCCTGCAATACCAGCAGTTGAAGCAAGAACCGTATTGGTGAAGGCACTCATTGCAATCGCATCAAATGTCAGCGCACTGCCTGTATTGAATCCGAACCAGCCGAACCATACGAGGATCGCACCAACCATTGTGATGACAAGGTTGTGAGGTGGCTTCTTGTTATCCGGCTTTCTTGACCCCAGCATGAGCGCAAGCACAAGTCCCGATACACCGGAGGAAATATGTACAACCGTTCCTCCGGCAAAATCGATGGCGCCAATGGCATGGATCCAGCCCCCACCCCATACCCAGTGTGCCACTGGACTATAGACAAGAACGACCCATAATGCCATGAATACCAGAAAAGGACCAAACTTCATACGTTCTGCAACCGATCCTGTCAGGATGGAGACTGCGATTGTACAGAACGTCAGTTGAAACAGCATGTATAGTGCAAAAGGAATCGTTTCGGAGAATGCAGGATTCGCTTCAAATCCGACACCGGAAAGACCAATATATGACAGATCACCGATGAACGGGTTACTACCTCCAAAACTGATTGAAAATCCGATGGCCACCCAGGCAAAAGTAACAACAACAATCGCAGCCAGACTATGCATTGAAGTGTTCAATACGTTTTTCGACTGTACAAGACCACCGTAGAATAGAGCGAGACCGGGTGTCATGAGCCATACGAGTAAAGTACAAAGAAATATAAAAATACTGTCCATAATTTATCCCTCCAAATTTAAGTATGGAGACATTATATAACCATTTTCGGAATCTTCAAAATCTATGTAAAAAAGCCTGACATCATATGTCAGACTTCCTTACATCGCTTATTATCTATCTGTTTCTGATGGCGCGAATCATGAAAATCAGCAGGCCAAGTACCAAAAGTGCACTGCCTATGATTATCAGTGGCATATTCATACCATTATCATTTATATTCTGATTCGCCGATACCTGCTCATCAGGCGCTACCGTCTCAGGCACCTCTTCCGATTCCTCAGAAATGGCAGCAAGATCAAAGGTAATGCCTTTCTTATTTTTGTCCTCAAGCGTCAGGGTACGGCTATCTTCCTCAAGTTCGTACCCTTCAGGTACATCACTCTCAATGGTGTAGTCACCCGCAGGCACTTCAGTGAATACAAATTGACCTTCAGCATCCGTCACCACTTCCGCTTCCATCTCACCTGTCAGAGAAACCGCAACGCCCTCTACACCTTTACCTTCAGATACTACTTCACCTTTAATAGAGAATTCCGTCACTTCCATCTGATTGATGCTCACATTCACCGGTTCCTGAACCGGCTCAGGTTCAACGGAAGGTTCAATGGCAGGCTCCTCAGTAGTTTCGACAACCGGCTCTTCAGTCACCTCTTCAGTATACTGTTCAACCGTCTGTTCAAACGTCTCTTCTGAAGAAGGCTCGGGCTGGTAGGATTCGTATGGTTCCTCAGTCCATTCTTCATAGTACTCGTCGGTATATTCTTCTGTTGTGTTCTCTTCCGAACTGTATTCCTGTGTGTATTCTTCTTGAACCGAGGGCTCAGCCACCGGCTCTTCCATCGTCCCTTCGACAGACCGTTCCTCCGAGTACTCCTCCTGTGTCATCTCTTCAGTACTATCCGCAGCGGCACGTGAGACAGGAAGAATTATGACGAGCAGTAGAACGGCCATATAATAGGTGATTTTACGCATGTCAGCCTCCTATTTGATTTTTATATATTTTACAGATTTACTTATCCAATTACTGTAACACTAGGTTAAATAATACTATAAAAATAGAATAATAACATCATCAAATCAGGATTGCGTTTCAAATCGATTCACTTTCTGTAATACCAAATTTTATTGAACACATACTTAAAATTCTTAATGTTACAATGACCCTAACATCATAGATAAAAGGAGAGAGCAACGATATGGAAACCATATATTTTGCCGGTGGATGTTTATGGGGTGTGCAGGCCTTTTTGAAAACTCTGCCCGGAGTTCGGTCTACAGAGGCTGGAAGAGCTAATGGATTGAGCAATTCGTTGAATAGTGATTATGATGGGTACGCCGAATGTGTAAGAACAGTATTCGATCCGGAAGTTGTAACCATCAAGGAACTGATAGGATACTTATTTGAAATCATCGATCCATACAGCCTGAATAAGCAAGGAGATGATGTTGGCGAGAAATATAGGACAGGGGTATATAGCGAGAACCCGGAACACTTGAAAAAGGCGAAGTCATTTCTTAAGGACAGAGAGGATCAAGATTTGATAGTTGTCGAAGTACTCCCCCTTGCAAACTATGTAAGAAGTGCAGAAGAACATCAGGACAGGCTCTCCAAACATCCGAATGACTACTGTCATGTTCCAGCGGCACTGTTAAAGAAATATCTTAAATGAGAAAACCGCTTTAACCTAAAAGGTTAAAGCGGTTTTCTCATATACTATTCCCACTCGATCGTAGCAGGCGGCTTGCTCGTTATATCATATACAACGCGGTTGATCTGTTCGCTTTCGTTGACGAGGCGTTTTGAGATTCTCTCAAGTACGTCCCAGTCGATCTTGGCGAATTCACTTGTCATACCATCGATGCTTGTGACTGCACGGATGCCGATGGTATGGCTGTACGTACGGTAGTCACCCATGACGCCAACGGAGCGGATGTCAGGAAGAACGGTAAAGTATTGCCAGATTTCACGGTCGAGTCCGGCTTTGCTGATTTCATCACGCAAAATCCAATCGCTTTCACGTACAATTTCGAGCTTCTCTTCAGTAATTTCACCAAGTATGCGGATACCAAGGCCCGGACCTGGGAATGGCTGTCTCCATACAAGGTGTTCTGGAATACCGAGTTCGATACCGAGCGCGCGTACTTCATCCTTGAATAGAGTATTGAGCGGTTCGAGCAGTTTGAACTGCATGTCTTCCGGCAGGCCACCGACGTTATGGTGTGATTTGATTGTTGTTGCGGTTTCAGTACCGGATTCGATAATGTCTGTATAGAGGGTCCCTTGTGCCAGGAAGTCCACGTCTTGTAGTTTAGTCGCTTCATCATCGAATACATAGATGAATTCGTTACCGATGATCTTGCGCTTCTGCTCAGGATCGGCAACACCTTTAAGTTTGCTCATGAAGCGGTCTTTCGCATCGACTCTGATGATGTTCATATTGAAACCTTCACCGAACTGCTCCATGACCATATCGCCTTCGCCTTTACGCAGCAGACCGTGATCGACGAATATACACGTCAGCTTGTCGCCGATGGCTTTATGCATCAGTACAGCGGTAACAGAAGAGTCCACGCCGCCACTCATTGCACAGAGTACTTTCCGGTCTCCAACTTCTTCACGGATCTTCTCCACTTCAATGTCGATGAAGTTGCCCATCGTCCATTCTCCATGGCATCCACAGATATCACGGATGAAGTTTCTGAGGAATGTGTCTCCATTTTTCGTATGTTTGGATTCCGGGTGGAACTGCACACCGTAGATGTGCTTCTCTTCATGCTGGATGCCTGCATACTTGCATAGTGGCGTGTAGGCAATCTGCTTGAAGTCTTCCGGGATGCGTGTCACCTTGTCACTGTGGCTCATCAGTACTGTTTCATTTTCAGCAAGACCGTTGAACAGTGAGGCACTGATATCGAGACTGATTTCAGTCGGTCCGAATTCCTTTTCATTGGATGGGACCACTTCCCCACCATTCAATTGTGTAATCAGCTGCATGCCGTAGCAGATGCCCAGTACAGGAATGTCGAGTTCGAACACTTTCGGATCCACAGTGAAGGCATCGTCTGCATAGACGGAACGCGGACCTCCCGAGAGGATGATGCCTTTAGGATTCAATGCTTTGATTTCATCTATTGTAATACTCGGGTTGTGGAGTTCACTATAGACTCCAAGATCCCGGATGCGTCGTGTAATCAATTGGTTATACTGACTGCCGTAGTCGATAACCAGTATGAGTTCTTGCTCTTTAGCCATTTCCATCTTTCAGCAGTGCTCCTATCTTATCTAGAGTAGTTTGGGGATTCTTTCGTGATCTGAACGTTATGCGGGTGGCTCTCGATCAATCCAGCACCTGTAATCTTCACGAACTGTGCCTGTTCTCTCAAAGCTTCCAGGTTCTGTGATCCCGTGTAACCCATACCGGATCTCAGTCCACCCATCAGCTGATAGATTGTATCACTCAATGGACCCTTGTACTCTGTGCGGCCTTCAATGCCTTCCGGAACAAATTTCTTGGCTTCTGAATCTTCCTGGAAATAACGATCTTTCGATCCTTGTTCCATTGCACCCAGTGAACCCATGCCGCGATAGGTTTTGTACCTTCTACCTTGGAATATTTCTGTTTCACCTGGTGATTCAGCTGTACCTGCAAGCAGACTGCCTAACATGACTGCGTGACCCCCTGCGGCCAGTGCTTTGACGATATCTCCTGAGAGTTTGATGCCCCCATCTGCGATGATCGCCTTGCCATGCTTGCGCGCTTCAGTAGCTGCATCATAGACAGCAGTAATCTGAGGTACACCAACCCCTGAAACAACGCGTGTTGTACAGATTGAACCTGGACCAATACCGACCTTGATGACATCAACACCCGCATCAATCAGTGCTTTCGTACCTTCTGCCGTCGCTACATTTCCAGCAATCAATGCGACTGCCGGGAATTTTTCGCGGACATCCTTGATTGCTGCGAGTACGCCTGCAGAATGACCATGTGCTGTATCAATGACGAGCGCGTCAGCACCTGCGTCAACCAGTTCCTGGGCACGCTTCTCGGTCTCTTTTGCGATACCGATGGCAGCTGCAACAAGCAGTCGACCCTGACCGTCTTTTGCTGCGTCAGGAAACTCTATGACCTTCTCTATATCTTTTATTGTGATGAGCCCTTTTAATATGTTGTTTTCATCTACCAGCGGGAGTTTTTCAATTCTGTACTGCTGTAGAATCTTTGCTGCCTGGTCAAGTGTCGTACCAACATCAGCAGTCACAAGGTTTTCTTTAGTCATGACATCATCAATCGGTTTCGAGTAGTCTTCGATGAAACGAAGATCACGGTTCGTGATGATGCCGATCAGCTTTTTCTCTTCCGGATTGTTAACGATTGGGACACCTGAAATACGATATTTACTCATCAGATGCTCCGCTGCAAAGACCTGCTCTTCCTTCGTCAGGAAGAAGGGATTGGTAATGACACCATTCTCGGAACGTTTCACCTTTTCCACTTCATCACGCTGGCGTTCAATCGACATGTTCTTGTGAATGACACCGAGACCACCCTGACGCGCCATCGCAATCGCCATGGCCGATTCAGTGACAGTATCCATGCCCGCGCTCAATACAGGAATATTCAATTTAATCCTATCCGATAGCTGAACGGACAGATCCACCTCTTTTGGCAATACTTCAGAGTGTGCTGGAACAAGCAGCACATCATCAAACGTCAAACCTTCTTTTTCAAACTTTCTCTCCCACATTCTTAATGCCTCCTATTTTTCAAATAGTGCACCTTAAATAAGATAATATGATAGGAACAATAGAAATACAGCCAATGCCGAATATCCAATTGTTATTTCATAGCAGCTTTATTTAAGGTAAAGCCTAGAAACTCATAATCCATATTATTATGATTATATGAAATAAAATAATTAATTACTTATGATAGCAAAAAAGCCCACCATAAACAATCCATTTAGAATAAGATAGATAATACTGAAAATTTAATTAATATGGATATTGGCGTTTTGAGGCGGGGGATCAGGGAATATGAATTGAAACATACATAAAACTGAAGAAGGAGGTCCATTGTGAATTATTTTGAGCTTTACGATAGCCAGGAAGCTGTACTGGACAGGATCACCCAGTTGAAATCGGAAGGTTACTATGAAGAAGATATCCATCTGCTCGGCAGGGACGATAGGGAATTCGAAGCTTTGGAGTATACAGAAGTAACATACCACATGCATGTACCGGATGATAGAGGGCTTAAGGAAATCTTGGCCAGAAATGAACCGGCGGAAAGATTCCTACATTATTATGTACTCGATGAAGATGAGATAGAAAAATATTTATTTAAAATCAGCGAAGGCAACTATCTTATATTCTATACCGATTATGGAATGCTGGAGCGAAGAAAATACAAAGAGGAAAGTGCCGAAGCGGATTTCAAAGCGGAAGCCAGGGACCCTATTAAATAGACAAAAACGATTTGGAGCGCATATACATTGCGCCTTCAAATCGTTTTTTATTATGACTGCTTATTCCTTGAGATAGAATGTATCTTCTTTTACGAGCTGTACACTGTTCATCCCCCCAGTGTCAGGAAGACTGATGTGCATTGGCCGAAGCAGTTGAGATTCCCGTCCTTTTCGTATGCAGACCCTTCTGATCTGATCAGCCGAAAGTACTGTCACATATCCTAGAGATCTATAGGTCACCATCATCTGTCTATAATGGTAAAGAGATAGTTTCTTATGCATGCCTTTTCTTTTTTGAATTTTTATTTTCTGATGACGTTTTAAAAAATTATAGTATGTAAAACAATGATGCTCCACCTTGCTGCTGCAATCAAAGCCTCCGAAGTATACATGATATTTATCAACCAGCTCACTCCGAACCTCAACCGGTAGGCGGTCCAACGATTTCTCCAGCTTACCAAACATTTCAAGAATCAGATCCACCTCATCAGACACATCCACTGCCACACCCTCCGCATCTATCATTTCAAGAATATCTGGGTATCTTTTCTGTATCCCTTCAACGAGAATATCCATATAGTAGTTGTACGATGAGCGATTGATCGGATCAAGCAGACTCAAAATCTTGTAATGATTGAAACATATCAGACGTGTAACCGGACTTTCCAGGTTTTTCATCTCATTGTCCCCCTTCGTCTAGAAAATATAAGGTAGACATAGGCAGTTGCCTTTGTTAGCTGGCTCGAATTCTTGATCAACACTCATGCTTGTAAAACCAAGTACAATAACTAAAGCCATAAACATTTGTTTCATAAATGAACATCCCCTTTATAATTCTTATGCTAATTCCTAGCATTAATTATATTTTAGGAGATGAGCTGGATTTATAATAGCTTTTACGACGAAATATTCTCCCGGGAATAATTTTTCAGTTTTTCGTACAATTCAAGCTTATTTCCCAACTTATAAAGGTACTCTGATTTTTTTATAATCTTCAATGCTTCATCTGAATATCCCAAAGCATTGAGTGAAACCACTTCATTATATAGGATTTCACAAAGTAGATATGTTGATTCCTTTTCTTGCAGTATTTTCTTTGCTTTATCTGCATACTTCATTGCTCGTCCATATTCATGCCTTTTACAATAGCTTATCGATAAATTAAATAGTACTTTAACTATCAATTTAAATGACTTTTTACCGGAATGAGCATAATAGCTCTCTGCTTCTTTATAAAATTCAACAGCATCAATGTTCATTTTGCTCAGAATATTACCTTTAGCCAAATACATTTCTGCTACTTTTTCGTACATCCACTCGTTAGTATCGTTTTCTGCTATTGCTTCATTAATTTTACTAAGTGCTTCTTTAAGGTTACCTTTTGAATATTCTACAATTGCAAGATGCCATTGATGATACCCTTCCAATTCAGGAGATTGCCTCCAGAATTGGTCACATTCACTTTCTATTATCTCTTCCATCCTTATGTAGTTCCCATGTACTCTACACTCATCCAATTCTTGTTGAATAATATGAAAAGGAGTCATATAGTTTCCACAAAACACATCATGTATGCTCAGGTTCAATCTTTCCAGCACATCTATCAATTCGTTTAAAGGGATTGTGTATATGTCATTTTCCAGCCGTGATATCGCAGATTGGGATGTAATATTCTCGGCTAATTTCAGCTGTGAAAATGCCATCATCTTTCTTCTGCCTCTAATTTTTTCTCCTACGTTTTCCAAATGTTCCCACCCTTTTTAGAATATTATTCCATATTGTCAATACTTATGTCCATTTAAATTTTTTGTGCTTAGTTTATTAGATTTCATCGTGGGTATACTTTTACTACATGCAAAGGTGTTATAAAAAATCGAACATGAACAGTCACTTGTAGAAGCGATAACGACACTTAAATTATTAAAAAAATGGAGGTAAGAGTTATGCGTAAGATTGAATCATATACAAGCGAACAGGAAATGCTAGGTAGAATTGAACAGTTGAAATCCGACGGCATCAATGAAGATCAGATTACTGTAGTGTCCAGAGAAGAGCTTGAAGGTTCTTCGTTGAACTACACTGATGTAAATTACAAAACTTCTGAAGGAAGCACATGGGATAAGGTTGTTTCATTCTTTTCTGCAGAACAGCCTGAAGATCGTGTAATGACTAACCTTAACTTGAGCTCCCAAGAAGAAGAAGAGTATAGACAAGCGTTGGACAGCGGCAAGATTCTTCTATACGTAAATGATGAGATGGAAGGCGATACGACCGACTATCCAACTGATCCATTATTGGAAGATGACTCCGACAGAGTAGATACTGGCGAATCCGCAGATCGTCCGGCTTCCACTCCAGGCAGTGCTCACAGCCCAGGTGTAACTGGTGCTGCTGGTGCAACAGCTGCCGCTGGTGGTATCGGTTCAGACCGGGGACGTGATGAAAACAGCTACATTGATGGTGCAGAAAATCCGGAAATAGAAGAAGATTATCAGTATGAAGGCAAAGACAACCGCGCAATCAATGACGACATGGTGGAAGGACGCCGTGATCAAAATGTAGTGGACACTGAAAGAGATAGTGCACTGGGAGAAAGGGAAGGTAGATATAACGTGGATGAAAGAGCACTGAACAATGATGAGTTTTCCGACAGAACAGACCTGACCGAAGAAGAGAAGCTTCAACTTCGTGAAGAGCGCCTGAATGTAGATAAAGAAAATGTCAAAACCGGTGAAGTAAATATCGATAAGCACGTTGAAACAGATCATCAGGAATTCGATGTCCCTGTAGAACGTGACGAAGTTACAATTGAGCGTCGTCCAGTAGATGGCGACCGGCCAGCTGGCGACATCGGTACAACAGATAACGACTCCATTAACGTTTCTGTTAATGAAGAACGTGTTAATGTTGAAAAAGAAGATGTTGTAAGTGAAGAAGTTGTTGTTAAAAAAGATAAAATCAAAGATACAGAACATGTATCCGAAGATGTACGTCGTGAAGATGTAGACATCGATGAAACTGACTCTACAAGAGGTACTCTCGGTAACGATCGTTCGGATAGAGATGGTCTGGACAATGACCGTTTGGACAACGACAGAAATAGATTCTAAAGATAGATTCAAACCCAAATGACCTTTTGGTCATTTGGGTTTTTTCTTGTGTATTAAAATTTAATAGCCTATATTTATTCCTGCTACGCTGCAGTAGTTTGATTGAAAGGGATTTTACTGAAAATGAACCTGACCAGTGGACCTGCTATAAGCAATTGCAGTGGCAGCGCAAAGATGAAGTTTTTTAGGAAAGTGGATAGATATAGATTCAATATTGAAGTATCACCTACTGCTCCGGCATTCATGGACATTATCAGACCGAATATGGACATCAACAGTGCCATGCCAATCACCATGAAGAATGAAATGGTCAGTATCATAAAGATTTTTTTAGCTGTGAGACTATACACCTTATGACCAATGCTTTTAGCGATAGGAGCAACCAGAACCATATCCAGGAATAGAGCAATCGTATAGGCAAGAATAAAACTGAAGACTTGCTTGGAAAAAGGCAGAGTGAAAATATTACCGTTTAAAATCTCATTGTATATGGTCATTATAAAAACCAGGAAGAAACACATGATCATACTAAAAACTAAGCTTTCTTTTTTTGTAGTTGGCATACATAAATCTCCTTTTCTGATCAATAAGAGTCAGTATACCTATTTGGAAACCCGCTTCGTAAGTGAACATTGTGTGAACGATTGATATTGTTAATTGAAAATGAAGAAGCCGATGATTGCCACTATTATAATTATGAGAATCAGTATGCCAAGCCCTCTCCATCCCAGGGTACCTGTCAAATCAGGCAAACTACCGTTATCTGTTCTATTGGAAGCATCCCTTAAATTACCACCAGGATTATTTTTCAATTCTTCCTGTCTCAATCTCTCTCTTACTTGTTCAGGTGTTTCTTTATCTTTAACCATTGGAGATAGCCCTCCTGTGTAATAAGTTAGTATTGCTCTCATCTTAACACATTAGAGCCATATAAGATTTTCTCCAAAAATTTACCAAAACATAAAAAACCCTTGAAACGTTACCGCTTCAAGGGTCTAACACTTAGCCTATATTATTGCTCTTCCTTAACATATGGAAGCAATGCCATATGACGTGAGCGCTTGATCGCTTTTGTAAGCTGGCGCTGATACTTCGCAGAAGTACCTGTTACACGTCTTGGAAGAATTTTTCCACGTTCTGAAATGAACTTTTTAAGGAGTTCGACTTCTTTATAGTCAATGTGCGTAATACCATTGGCTGTGAAGTAACAAACCTTTTTGCGGCGACGACCGCCTCTTCTTGGACCTGCCATGAGTTATCCTCCTCTACAGATTGAACGTTGCAATGCAGTAGTGTGTGGTTACTGCGTAAGCATGTTCATATCTATAATTTTGTTATTTCTTATGAACGTGTGGAAGTGTCTTTGTATGTGCATGGTATATTTTACACATTTTCATCTCTGTTGTCAATCCAAGAATCATGTTAATTGTATCTTCTAATCAAACAATTATCTGCTTGGATTTTTGGTTCTGGCAATGAACAGCATGATGAAAGAGATGATGACTATCGTAATGACCCACATCCAGGCGAGTGCCATCCTGCCTGAATCAAGCGCAATATAAATGGCTGTCGGCACTGTCTGGGTGACACCGGGTATGTTGCCGGCAAACATCAACGTTGCACCGAATTCTCCGAGTGCCCTGGCAAAACTCAGAATACCGCCTGCCATAAGCGCTCTGGATGCAAGTGGCATGGAAATGCGGAGGAACGTCTGGAAACGCCCTGCACCATCCACTTTGGCCGCCTCTTCAATATCTCTATCAATATTTTGAAACCCTGCCTTGGCAGATTGGTACATGAGCGGGAAGGCGACGACCGTGCTGGCAATCACTGCGGCATACCAAGTAAAGATGACAGGCTGGTTGAACACCCAGATGATCCATTCCCCTATGATGCTATTGTTGCCGAAGATGACAATCAGCAAAAACCCGACTACTGTCGGCGGCAGTACAAGCGGCAGCATGATGACCGTCTCCACAATGGATTGGCCTGGAAAACTGCGGTCCACCATCCATTTTCCGACGAGTGTACCGAGAATGAAAACGATGATCAACGCAATGACCGACACTCTTAAAGACAAGAGTACCGGCTCGAGGAACGCCTCTAATGTAATGCTACTGAATAGTAAATCCATAGTCTTCAAACACCTTTAGCGCCGCTTTCGACTGGAGGAATTCGTAGAATTCCATTGCGGCCTCATGATTTTTTGAATCTTTCAGTACACCTGCCGGATAACTGATCGGTGTATGAAGAGATGGGGAAAGTTCTTCAGTGATAACGGCTTTATCACTTCCGATGGCATCTGTACGGTAGACGATACCTGCATCGACATTTCCCGTTTCCACATAGGACAGTACTTGTCTGACATCCTTTGCATATACGATATCCGCTTCCAATGCTTCAAACAGACCGAGAGACGCCAGTGCTTCTTCAGCATACTTACCAGCGGGTACAGTACCTGGTGTCCCGATGGAAAGGGTATCGGCATGATCGAGTGCATCCATACTGATCTCTTCATTTCCTTTTGGCACAATGAGTACAAGCGAGTTGCCGAGCAGTTCGGTATGTGCGGAAGCATCAATCTTTTCTTCATCAAGCAGAACCTGAAATTTATCTTCTGCTGCTGAAATGAAAAGATCTACCGGCGCACCTTGCGAAATCTGCTTCTGTAATGTACCCGATCCCCCGAGGTTGAAAGACAGCTCAACATCCGGCTGTGTTTCTTCATAGAGTTTCTTGATCTCCTCCATGGCATCACCCAGACTCGCAGCTGCTGAAACCGTCAGAGATTGCTCTTCTTCGCCGGAAGCACTGCTGCATCCCGCAATCATTAAAAATGTACCCAGTATACACGCAAGCATGATCCTTCTCATAAAAATGCTCCATTCTCGATTAAAGGTTCACTTACAATTATAAACATGTGAAGGACATTAGAGAATACAGCCACAGCGATTTATTGTGAAATAAAAAAGGCATTCCGGATAATCCGGAATGCCTCTGATATAGAATACACACACTATATTCTATATATGCACACACACACTTTTCACACGTTTATTACAAATACCCGTTCTCGGGGTATCCGATTAGAATGGTAGGTCGTCATCACTGATATCAACCGGTCCGTCTGCATTTGCAAATGGATTTTCCTCGTTCGAGTTCTTCCTCGACTGCTGAGGTGCCGGTTTGGAACCAGTGGACTGGTTACCGTACGCATTCTGGTAGCTATCTGCGGAATTGTTATTATATTGTTGATTACTGCCTTGCCCCTGCTGCCCTTTAGGCTCCAGGAACTGCACACTATCACACACTACTTCAGTCACATACACTCTTTGACCTTCTTTATTCTCATAGGAACGGCTCTGCAATCTGCCATCTACTCCTGTCAGACTGCCTTTCTTCAAATACTGGTTGACGTTCTCTGCTTGTTTACGGAAAACCACACAGTTGATGAAGTCAGCACCACGCTCACCATTTGAACTTGTAAACGGACGGTTGACCGCCAGCGTAAAGGTCGCTACAGAAATATTACTTTGACTGACTTTCAGTTCAGGGTCTTTAGTAAGACGCCCTACTAATACAACACGGTTCAGCATGTAATCAACTCCATTGTATTATTACTTGTTGTTTTCAGCTTGTTCATCAACAACAATGATGTGACGAATTATCTCATTGTTGATTTTGGCCAAACGATCGAATTCGCTTGTTGCTTCCACATCAGCATTGACTTTGACGATGTGATAAAAGCCTTCTTTGAAATCATTGATTTCGTAAGCCAGGCGTCGTTTACCCCACTCTTTTGATTCGACGATTTCCGCTCCTTGGGAAGTCAGTACGTTGTCAAAACGCTCAGTAAGCGCTTTTTTCGCATCCTCCTCAACATCCGGGCGGATAACATATAGAATTTCATATGCCTTCATCTTCTACACCTCCTTATGGTCTTTAGCGGCCTATCTACATGGAAATAGGCAAGGAATAATTTTCATTACTCACAATCCAATATTATACCAGTCATCGATTCATTTTACAATGTTTCTATACGTTAAATCTGAAATGAACGACGTCGCCATCTTTCATGATGTAATCTTTACCTTCAAGACGGACCTTGCCGGCCTCTTTGGCTTTCGCCATATTGCCGTTGCCGACGAGGTCATCATAACTGACCGTCTCTGCACGGATGAACCCTTTCTGGAAGTCCGTATGGATAATGCCCGCACATTCCGGTGCTGTCATTCCTTCCTTGAACGTCCATGCTCTGACTTCTTCTACACCCGCTGTGAAATATGTCGCGAGTCCGAGCAGTCCATACGCCGCCTTGATCAGCTTGTCCAGGCCGGATTCCTCGATGCCGAGGTCTTCCAGGAACATCTCCTTTTCTTCCTCATCCAGTACAGCAATCTCCTCTTCAACCTTCGCAGAGATTACGATGACCTCAGAACCTTCCTTCTCAGCATATTCCTGAATTGATTTAAGGTGTACGTTCTGATCAAGATCAGCAAGTTCTTCTTCTGCAACGTTGGCCACATAAAGCATGGGCTTTTGCGTCAGTAGATGGAGTGTTTTGACTTGTTGTGCTTCCTCTTCAGTGAATTCAAGCGCACGAACTGGCTGGTCATTTTCGAGGCCCTCTTTGATCTTGGAGAGTAGTGCCTGCTCAGCCATTGCTTCCTTGTCTTTTTGTCTCGCCATCTTCTCAAGGCGTGGCAATCTTTTTTCAATACTTTCAAGATCGGCAAAAATCAGTTCCATATTGATGATTTCAATATCATCAATCGGGTCGATTTTACCTGAAACGTGTGTCACATTCTCATCATCAAACGCACGGACAACCTGGCAGATTGCGTCAACTTCGCGGATATGAGCGAGGAATTTGTTGCCGAGTCCTTCACCTTTGGAAGCACCTTTTACGATCCCGGCGATATCTGTAAATTCAAAAGCCGTTGGAATGGTCTTCTTCGGTACCACCATCTCCGTCAGTACATTCAGTCTCTCATCCGGCACTTCGACGATTCCGACATTCGGATCGATTGTTGCGAATGGATAGTTTGCTGCGAGCGCGCCTGCTTTGGTTATTGCGTTGAATAGTGTGGATTTGCCGACGTTCGGCAATCCGACGATACCTGCTGTCAAAGCCATTTATAATCACCTTTATGCTTCATATTTTTGTTTTACTGCTTTCATTCTCTTCTCAAAATCGCGTCTTGGCATCATGATGACCCGGTCACATTGGGTGCATTTGATTTTGATATCGGCTCCCATGCGAGTGATGCGGAACAGTCTATTGCCACATGGATGCTGTTTCTTCATTTCAACAATATCGTTCAGATCATATTCTTTTGACATGATTATTCACCCTTATTTTTAGTGACATCGAACTGCTGAATGTCCATCTTGGGTACGGAAATCTGAATGCCTTTTTCAAGGAGATGGTTTTTGATTGCTTTTCTCATACGACGTGTTGCTCCGAAATGTTCCATCGGCTGCGTTTCCAACATGACGCGGATGATTGCTTCCCCGTTTTGAATGCCTTGCAGACCAAGGATCTCAGGCTTCGTAATCAGCGTATCTTCCTCCTGCCAATGCACCTTGAAGTAAGATTCCAGTATATTTTCTACTTTATTCAGATCTTCTTCAACCGCAACGTTGATATCAAGCATCGATATCGCATTGTACCGGGAAAAGTTGACGACTTCGTTGATGATACCATTCGGTATGATGAAGAGTTCACCTTCCCACCCTTGGATCCTTGTTGCCCGCAGGCCGAAAGACAGCACTTCGCCTTCCGCAACGGTAGTTCCAGAAGTATTCGCTCTTACAAAATCACCTTTATCAAACTGGTTCTCCAGAAGGATGAAGAATCCGGTGATGATATCCTTCACAAGACTCTGTGCACCAAAACCGATTGCCAAACCAACCACACCAGCACCGGCGAGAAGCGTTCGTACCGGCAGATTGAAGAATTCAAGAACCATCATGATGACGACGAACCAGATAAATACTGTGACCGCATTCTGCAGTACGTTGACAAGGGTCTGATTCCGTTTATCTGTTCCTTTTAGACGGGATTTGCCTTTTGCCTTAAAGAAGTTTCCTATCACTCTGTTTATGATTTTGATTCCAATCAGTGCTACGACGATTATTGCAATCGCTGCAAGTATTCTGCCACCGATGCCCATCCATAGATCTGGATTCTTAAGTTCTAACATAATCTCTTCAATAAATGAAAGATCCAACGGATCTTCCAATGAAGTTGTATTACCAAGACTAAACAAACTCACAATCTTTCACCTTCGCTTTTCTTTTTATTCATTTTCCAATAAGGACATGATCCTCTTATATTCCTCTTCACTTCTGAATTCAAAGGAAATGGTGCCCTTTTTACGCTTCTTTCTGATTTCCACTGTCGTGCCGAACCGTTCCTTTAGCATTGCTTCATGCCGCTCGATGAACGCTGGCCTGCTCTGTTTCTGTTTCCTGGACACAGTCACATCCTGAAGACTTTTGACGTAGGCCTCAAGCGCTCTGACACTCATTTCTTCTGCCATAGCGTGCTTTGCCGCATCCTCCATCTGTATGGGATCTTTTAGCCCCAGAAGTGTCCGTCCATGGGCTCCGGATAGCGCGTCTTCGTTGATCATCTGCCGGATTGCCTGGGGCAGATTGAGCAGTCTCAGCATATTGGCAATATAGGGCCTCGATTTCCCGAGCCGCTGGGCTACTTCATTCTGGGTGATATTCAATGTTGTCATCAGTTGCCGGTAGCTTAGTGCCTCTTCGAGCGGATTCAGGTTCTCCCGCTGCAAGTTTTCAATGATGGCCAGTTCCATCATCTCCGTATCTGTCATCTCCTTGATGATGGCCGGAATGGTCTCCCGATTCAACAGTCTACTTGCACGATAACGGCGTTCCCCAGCAACAATATCATAGCCTTTGACAGATTTCCTGACGATGATCGGCTGGATGACCCCATGGTTTTCAATTGATTCAGCCAGTTCCTTCAACTTTTCTTCATTGAATTCAACCCGGGGCTGATATGGATTTCTTCTGATTTCGGAAATTTTAAGTTCGATGACTGCCTCACCTTCCCTGTTCCCGGAAAATATAGCATCCAGTCCCTTACCGAGACTTTTGCCCAGTCCTTTCTGCCTCGCCATGTCCACTACCTCCAGTGCAGCATTGCTCTATGTAAAATTCACATGCTGTTATTATATCAGTCAGCCCGCCATTTGTAACATAAGAAAAACACCCACACAAGTGAGTGTCTATTTATATATCTTGATCGTCACTTCATGGAATGCCGCTTCATCGGACGCCTCGTAGGAAACATTGAATCCTTTATCCTTGAGCTTGTCGACTTCCCGATTGAGATCGTTCAGAACGAAAGAGACATCATCATTGAAATCAAGTGAATCATTGGTGTGCTTGAGCCTCTTTCTGACAGCATGCTCCGTATCCTTGACCGTCATCTTTTCCCGTCTGATCTCCTCAAGGACTTCACCCTGCATTTCGTCTTCAAGACTAAGCAGCGATCTGGCATGGCGTTCTGTAATCTCCTGCTTCTGCAGTGCTTCAATCACTTCGTCGGAAAGTTTCAGAAGACGGAGCTTATTGGCAATGAAGGATTGGCTCTTGCCGAGATTCTGGGCCAGGTTCTTCTGTGTGATGCCGTCCATCTTGAGCAGTTTCTTATAGGCCTTCGCCTCTTCTATGCTGGAGAGGTTCTCGCGCTGGATGTTCTCTATCAGCGCAATGGCAGCAGATTCTGTATCGGTCAGATACTTCACAATGACTTCCGCTTCTTCCCGATTGAGCATTTTCAGTGCTCTGAATCTACGCTCTCCTGCAATAATCTCATACATTCCTTCTTCTATCGGACGCACGGTGATGGGCTGGAGCAATCCATGCTCCTCAATGGAATCCGCCAGTTCCCTGATCCGGTCACGGTCGAATTCCGTCCGCGGCTGATAACGATTCGGGACGATATTTTCCATCGGCAAGTGCTGCAATGATACATTCTCCTGCTGATCTTCACTTTTATCTATCAGACCAAAAAGTCTTGAAAATGGTTTCTTCACTTGCCACACCTGCCTTTTATTTTAATGGAGATTTATTCGGAGTACCCGCTTTTCTCGGATATTTCCCGGGTGATTTTCTCCGCTTTTTAATATCCAGTATATAGCGTTCACTGTCTTCTTCAGGAAGCGTAAAGTTATGCGTGTCTTCAAGCTCTCCGCCGAGAAGATCCAGGGCGAAGCGGCTGTCTTCAAGTTCTTGGACACCCTTCCGCCCTTTCAGAACTATGAAGTGTCCGCCTGTTCTGACGAGTGGCAGACAGAGTTCCGCCAATACATTCAGCTGGGCTACTGCACGTGCCGTTACAATATCGAACATATGACGCTGTGCACCCTGTGCGAAGTTTTCGGCACGGTCATGCACCAGGTGGATCTTGTCCAGAGCAAGCTCTGCTGCCAGTTCGTTCAGAAACATGATGCGTTTATTCAGCGAATCCACTATCGTCACCTTGATATCCGGCCTGACTATCTTCATTGGGATACTCGGGAAGCCGGCACCAGCACCTACATCGCAGATGCTTGCACCTTCCGGGATGTCCACATGGAACAGTGGTGTCAGTGAATCATAGAAGTGTTTCAGATAGACGTCCGCTTCATCGGTTACTGCTGTCAGATTGACTTTGTCATTCCATTCGACAAGCAGGTCGAAATACTTCCTGAACTGGCCGATCTGAACATCATTCAATTCAATGCCCTCTTGCTTCAGTGCGTCGATAAACTGTCCTTCTCTCATGCATTCACCCGTTTGATGTCACCCTGTTCAATATAGACAAGCAGAATGGAGATGTCTGCAGGATTGACTCCCGATATTCTTGAAGCCTGGGCTATATCAAGCGGCTTGACCGTCTTCAGTTTATCACGCGCTTCTGTGGCGAGTGAATGGATGACGTCATAGTCGATGTCCATCGGTATCTTCTTCTTCTCCATGCGTTTCACCTTATCGACCTGCAGAAGCGACTTTTTGATGTAGCCTTCATATTTCACCTGGATCTCTACCTGTTCATACTCTTCCTGTGTCAACGTCGTTTCATCTTCCAGTATAGTCATGATGGAATCATAATCCATCTCCGGGCGTCTCAGCAGTTCGATGGCAAGAATACCATCCTTGAGTGCTGTGCCGCCTTTTTCAGCAATGATGGACTGGGCAAGTTCATTCGGTTTGATGCGGATGCCTTTCAGACGTCCAAGTTCATTTTCGATGTTCTGCTTCTTCACCTGGAAAGCATCATATCTGGTGTCGGAGATCAGACCAATGTCATGGCCGATCTCTGTCAGACGCATGTCCGCATTATCGTGACGGAGCAGCAGACGGTGTTCCGCTCTTGAAGTAAGGAGTCTATACGGCTCATTCGTGCCTTTTGTTACAAGGTCATCGATGAGTACGCCGATATAGGCATCCGAGCGGCTGAGTACCAGCTCCTCTTCTCCGAGCAGCTTGCTTGCTGCATTGATGCCTGCAATGAGTCCCTGGCCTGCTGCTTCCTCGTAACCGCTTGTCCCATTGATCTGACCTGCCGTGTACAAGTTCTTGATCTTCTTCGTCTCAAGGGTCGGCCACAGCTGCGTCGGTACGAGCGCGTCGTATTCGATGGCATAGCCGGCACGCATCATTCTGGCATTTTCAAGGCCTGGAACTGAAGCAAGCATTTCTCTCTGGACATTTTCAGGCATACTCGTGGAAAGTCCTTGTACGTAGACTTCCTTCGTGCCCCGGCCTTCAGGCTCCAGAAAGATCTGGTGCCGCGGCTTGTCATTAAAACGGACGATCTTGTCTTCGATGGATGGGCAGTAGCGTGGCCCTGTCCCTTTGATCATGCCGGAATACATCGCTGAGAGGTGCAGGTTGTCATTGATGATGATATGCGTATTCTCGGTAGTATAGGTCAGCCAGCATGGCAGCTGGTCCATGATGAATTCCGTCGTTTCAAAGCTGAATGCACGCGGAACATCGTCTCCCGGCTGAATTTCAGTTTTGGAGTAGTCGATGGAGTCGGAATTGACTCTCGGTGGTGTTCCTGTCTTGAATCTTACAATATCAAAACCGAGATCTTTCATCTGGTCGGCAAGCGGTACGGAAGGCATCTGATGGTTCGGTCCGCTGGAGTACTTCAGATCTCCGAGGATGATCTCCCCGCGCAGGAACGTACCTGTCGTTACGATCACTGCATCCGCTTCATATACTGTGCCAATATTCGTTCTGACACCTTTGACTTCGTCATCTTCAATGATCATTTCATCCACCATGCCCTGAAGAATATCCAGGTTCGGTTCGTCTTCAAGCACACGCTTCATCTCCTGCTGATACAGGACCTTATCCGCCTGTGCACGCAACGCCCGGACTGCCGGACCTTTGCCGGTATTGAGCATACGCATCTGTATATGCGTCTTATCAATCACTTTTGCCATCTCTCCGCCGAGTGCATCGACTTCGCGGACTACAATGCCTTTTGCAGGCCCCCCTACGGAAGGGTTGCAGGGCATGAAGGCGATATTATCAAGGTTGATTGTCAGCATGAGCGTTCTAAGCCCTTTTCGTGCAGAGGCCAGTCCCGCTTCAACGCCGGCATGTCCTGCACCGATGACAACAACATCGTATTTCATATTACTTGCCATAGTTATCCTCCTTTTTATTTTCCGAGACAGAACTGGCTGAAGAGCTGGTCGATCAGCTGTTCGCTGACATCCTCGCCAATCACTTCTCCGAGCAGTTCCCACGTTTTTACAAGATCGATCTGGATGATATCCACCGGAATATCCATTTCGGCGGACTCTATCGCATCAGATATTGATGACGCTGCCTGTTCAAGCAGATGGATATGACGGTTGTTCGATACATAGGTGGAATCCACAGACTGTATTTCACCTTCGAAGAACAATGCGGCAATCCTGTCCTCGAGTTCATCCACGCCCGTACTGTTGATGATGGACGTCTTGACGATGGGCATTTCCGGATATCTTGATTTCAGGTCTTCTACGTCCAGTTTTGCTTCCAGATCCAGTTTATTTACAATATTGATGACCTTCTGATCCGACATGGAATTGAGAATCTCCACATCTTCATCTGTCAGTGTTTCATTATTATTCAGGACATACAGGATGAGTTCGGCTTCCTTCAGAGCCTGACGGCTGCGCTCGACACCTATCTTTTCAACGATGTCGTCGGTATCGCGTATACCGGCCGTATCTATCAGCTTGAGCGGAATGCCGTTGACGTTCACATACTCTTCCAGAATATCACGTGTCGTCCCTGCAACATCCGTTACGATGGCCTTGTTATCCTGAATGAGATAGTTGAGCAGAGAACTTTTGCCGACATTCGGTTTGCCGATGATGACGGTGCTCAGCCCTTCTCTCAGAATCCTGCCCTGTGTGCTGCTTTTCAGCAGCTTCTCGATTTCCTTTTTGACTTTCCGGGATTCTTCCTGGAGAAATTCAGTCGTCGCTTCCTCAACGTCATCATACTCAGGATAGTCGATATTCACTTCCACCTGGGCCAGTATGTTGAGGATGCTCTGCCGCAGTTCTTCGACATAGGACTTCAACCTGCCCTGCATCTGCTGATTGGCCACTTTGGACGCTTCAGTCGTCTTCGATCTGATGAAATCCATGACACCTTCCGCCTGGGACAGGTCGATTCTGCCATTAAGAAAAGCACGTTTTGTAAATTCACCCGGTTCCGCCATACGTGCACCATGCTTCAGTGTCAGCTGAAGTACCCGGTTGACCGTGTGTACGCCACCATGACAATTGATTTCAACGATATCCTCACGCGTATAGGTGCGGGGGGCCCTCATGATTGCCACCATGACTTCTTCCACAGATTCCTGTGTATCCGGATCCATGATATGCCCGTAGTTGATTGTATGCGAATCCACTGATGACAGAGATTTTGCCCCTTTATAGAGACGGTCTGCAATTTCAACGGCATCGATGCCCGATAGACGTACGATTGCGATGGCACCTTCACCCACCGGAGTGGAAATGCTGGATATTGTTTCTAATTGCATGATGCAATACTCCTTTACTTCTTTTCTATTACGATATAGCGGTTCGGTTCCGATCCCTCGGAATGGGTCTGGATACCTTCGATTCTGCTCAATGCATGGTGCATGATCTTTCGTTCCGCTGAAGGCATCGGATCGAGACGCACCGCCCCATTCGTCCGCTGTGCTTTTCTGGCCATGTTGACTGCCAGATGCTCAAGCGTCTCACGACGCTTTTCCCGATAGTTCTCGACATCCAGCAAGATCGAACCATAGCTCTTGTAGATTGAATTGAAAAACTGCTGCCCTACTTCCTGCAAAGCATTGAGTGTCGCTCCGCGCTTGCCGATCAGCTTGGCTGCCAGGGGTGAGGACAGTTCGATGTGGACTTCATTCTGCCTGATCTTCACTTCACTGCTTCTTTGGATATTCATGTCCCGAATGATCCGGTCGATATAGCGTCTTGTTTCCTCTGCCGCGTCCTCGATGGACATCTCGGTTCCTGCCGTCTCGACCGGTTCCTCTTCCTGGACCACAGTATCTTCCTGTTCCTTTATATCTGAAGGAGCCGGTTCTGTTTCTTCCATAGTACTATGCTGTGCTGGGGTTCGTTCCTGCACTTCATTTTCAAGTGGTTTTTCGGACCTGACTATTTTTGTCTTCTGTGCATCTCTTGCGGCCAGCGCATCGATCGAGTCATAAAGCTTCAGTTCGGGATTGATGACAGTCAGTCTGACTGCCGCGTCCTTTTTACCGAAACCGAGCAGTCCTTTCCTGCCCTCTTCCTCAACGTCGATTTTGACATCCGCTTCTGATACTTTCAGTTCTTCCAGCCCTTTTGCGATTGCACGATCTACAGTTTCATCCCTGTAAACTCTGTCCATGACGGCGCCTCCCGTGTCATTTTATGCATTTTGCGATTTTCAGCACATGTAGTAATGATTTCTCCATCTGATGGTAATCCATGCTGCTGACCGGCTGTCTGGCGATGACCACATATTCCCTTGGCTTGAGCCTGTCCTGGTGATGCTGAAAGAAAACACGTATCCGTCTCTTGATCTTGTTGCGTTTTACAGCATTGCCAAGACGCTTCGACACACTGATGCCAAGGCGCATATGATCGGTCTTCGGATGATCAGCCAGATAGACGACGAACTGCCTGTTTGCGTAGGATTTTCCTTTTTTGAAGACAAGTTGGAAATCACGTTCTTTTTTTATTCTGAATCTCTTTTTCATCGCTATTACGCTCTCTCACATATGATATTTCATTATACAAAATTACACGATATTTATAAAACAGCATGCCTGTATGCACAAAAAAAGATCACCTATATCAGATGATCTTGGGGATTAGGCTGAAAGTACTTTTCTACCTTTTCTTCTACGACGGGCCAATACTTTGCGTCCGTTCTTTGTGCTCATTCTTTTACGAAAACCGTGCACTTTGCTGTGCTTACGTTTATTTGGCTGGTAAGTACGTTTTACCATATTAAATACACCTCCATGATACCTATTGCCTGTGTGTAGCTTTTAGAATTGTAACTATTAAAGAATAACAGATGAGCCAACAGATTTCAATACATTTTTCACCGGGAATTTAAAGATCCGTTTTGTGGATAACCCACAATGTGGATAAATAATGTGTGGATAACTCTTCTCCACAGCTTATTGCATTACTTATCCCCAGTTCCACACACGTTGATAGATGTCATGTGGATAACTCCCTGAAATGTTTATATCTTTACAAAGATGTTGATATCACTCACTTTTTTCGTTATACTTCTGAGTATGAATTTGTGGGAAAACCGTCCTGATGACTAGATTTGTCCACAGATTGTGAGTAACCTGTGGACAGTTGTTCAGCACTGTGGAAATTATTATCCACACACTGTGATTATGTGAATAGGAAAAGAGGACAATCGTATGAGTAGTATTAAGGAAATCTGGGAGAATACACTGAAGGGAATCAAAGAAACCATCGCCAATGCCAGTTATAAGACATGGTTCCAGGATACTTCAATGATTCATCTGGACAATGACACGGCTGTCATCAAAGCAGATACCCAGTTTCAAAGAGATTGGCTTGAGAAGAACTATAGCGGACTGATTCAGGAGCAGCTTTATGAAGTCATGGGGGAAAAACCTGAAATCAGGATTGTCACAGAAGAAGAGGCAGTACCGGCAAAGGCACCCGAGAAAACAAAATCGGAACCTGAAGTTCCAGTAAACAGCCAGCTGAATGTGAACAATACATTTGAAACATTTGTCATAGGCAATGGGAACCGCTTCAGTCATGCCGCATCCCTCGCTGTGGCCGAAGCACCGGCAAAGGCCTATAATCCTCTCTTCATCTATGGTGGCGTCGGCTTAGGCAAAACCCATCTGATGCATGCAATTGGACATTATGTATTGGAACACCGTCCAAATGCCAAAGTGGCCTATCTTTCCAGTGAAAAGTTTACAAATGAATTCATCAATTCAATCCGTGACAATAAAACAGAGGAATTCAGGAACCGCTATCGTAATGTCGACGTGCTGTTGATTGATGATATCCAGTTTCTTGCCGGAAAGGAATCGACACAGGAGGAATTCTTCCATACCTTCAACGCGCTTCACGAAGACAATAAGCAGATTGTCATTTCAAGCGACCGTACGCCGAAGGAGATTCCAACACTTGAAGACAGGCTGCGCTCCCGATTCGAATGGGGCCTGATCACTGATATTACACCTCCTGATCTTGAAACGCGTATTGCGATTCTCAGAAAAAAATGTGAAGAAGAGAAAGTTGAAATTCCAAACGAAGCGATGATCTATATCGCCAACCATATCCATACGAACATCCGTGAGCTGGAAGGTGCATTGACACGGGTTGCAGCGTACTCGAAACTGGTCAACCAGCCACTGACACCAGAAATGGTTTCGGAAGCACTGAAGGACCTCGTCACCCAGACCAAATCCAAGAAGATTACGATTACGGACATACAAGAAGCAGTCGCCTCTTTCTATGACGTACAGATCGAGTCGTTTGCATCCAAAAAACGGACAAAATCCATCGCTTTCCCGCGTCAGATTGCGATGTATCTCGCACGTGAACTTACAGATTACTCCCTACCGAAAATCGGGGAAGTTTTTGGCGGCCGGGACCACTCGACCGTCATCCATGCTCATGAAAAAATCTCAAAAATGATTACCGAAGACGAACGCTTCAAACAGGAGCTTGAGGAAGTTGAAAACCGGATCAGTTAGAGATGTGAATGATGTGGATAGATGTTACACTGTAACAAACAGCTTACCCACATGTGGATAACCCATGTAATATGGCTTGATTGGACTTATCCACAAATCCACAGGGCTTACTACTATTATTACTTTAAATACTACTTAATATATATAATAAGGAGTCGCTAACTTATGAAAATCAGTATTAACCGTCAGTACTTCATCGAACAGCTGAATCACTGTCTTAAAGCAATTTCACCAAGAACAACTCTACCGATTCTTAATGGCATAAAACTGGAAGTAAAAGAAGATCATCTGCTTCTTACCGGCAGTGATTCTGAAATTTCAATTGAAATCACCATACCAACTGAAATTAATAATGAAGAAATACTCGAAATCAGTGAAACAGGTACCGTTGTACTATCCGGTCGATTCTTTGTGGATATCATCAAGAAGCTTTCCGGCAACTTTGTACAGCTTGAAACCAATGATGCATTCCAGACCAAGATCACAGCTTCCCAATCGGAATTCAATCTGAGCGGCAATGATCCTGACCAGTATCCACTGCTGCCTGAAGTAAATGATGAGGAAAGTATCATCCTGCCATCTGCAGTTCTGAAAACAATCATCAATCAGACCAATTTTGCAGTATCACTTTCAGAAACACGGCCTGTACTGACAGGTGTAAACTGGCAGTTCGATGATAAAGGCATCCAGTTCACGGCAACAGATTCCCATAGACTGGCTTTGAGAAGACTTGAAGGTGACCAGTTCGGCATGGACAGTATGCATGCAATCATCCCAGGAAAATCATTGAATGAACTCAACAAGATCATCAACGATTCCGATGATGAAGTGGAAATCCATTTTTCACAAAACCAGGTGCTGATCAGCTATGGCAACATGCGTTTCATTTCCAGATTACTTGAAGGCAACTATCCGGATACATCCCGCCTGTTCCCGGAGAACTACGAAACGAAGGTTACTGTGAACAACGGCGAATTCTATCATGCCATCGATCGCGTATCCCTATTGGCGAGAGAAGGCGGCAACAACGTCATCCGTATGAGTGTGGATGACGGCAACGTCGCCCTGTCCTCCAATTCCCCTGAAGTCGGTACGGTACATGAGGATATCAGTACCGGCAATGTTGAGGGTGAAAACCTGAAGATCTCCTTCAACTCCAGATACATGATGGATGCGCTGAAGGCGATCAATGATGACGAAGTGACAATCGAGTTCTTCGGCACCATGCGTCCATTTACATTGAAGGCGGCTGAATCGGATGCGGTCGTCCAGCTGATCCTTCCGATCCGCACATATTAGAATTTCAGTTAAAACTGCGACTGAGCCCTAGAAATTTAGAAAAAGGGGTTCTCAGTCGCTTTTTCATTTTCAGGGGGAAACCCTTATTTATACCCCAAAACGCTCCTAGGGCTTTATTTGGGCTTCCAGGATGAAATTTATTGAAAAATGTAGTATAATGTATAAGTGAGATTAAGGAGGATGAGTGCATGGAAAGTATCCGGTTCGACGAACTGATTACACTAGGAAAATTTCTGAAGCACGAAGGCATCATAGGGAGCGGCGGAGAAGCCAAGTGGTTCCTTCAGGAGAATGAAGTACTTCTGAATGGGGAGCCTGAAAACCGCAGAGGAAAGAAGCTGCATGAAGACGACGTATTGGATCTGGGAGAATTCGGCCAGTTCAGGATAGAATATTCCAAATGATTCTGAATCGAGTACATCTTGGAGATTTCAGAAATTATGGAACACTGGACCTTGAATTCCATCCAAAGCTCAATATCTTCATCGGCAGGAATGCCCAGGGCAAGACGAATCTTCTGGAGTCGATCTACTTCCTCGCCCTGGCCAAGAGCCATCGCACCTCAAAGGACAAGGAACTCATCCGGTTCGGTCAGGATGAAGCATACGTCAATGGTAATATTACGACTGCCTACAGTACCCTCCCCCTGTCCCTCAGTGTCAGCGGAAAAGGGAAGCGTGCGAAAGTCAATCATATGGAAGTATCGAAGCTGAGCCAGTATATCGGACATCTGAATGTGGTGCTGTTTGCACCGGAGGATCTTAATATCGTCAAAGGCTCTCCCCAGATCAGACGCAAATTCATCAATATGGAATGCGGACAGATTTCAAAGGTATACATCAGTATGCTGAGCGGCTACCAGAAGGTGCTTGCCCAGAAAAACAACTATTTAAAACAGAGGAATGTCGATCGGGTCATGATCGATGTATTGAATGAACAACTTGCATATTATGCAAGTTTAATTATTTTAAAGAGGCAGCAGTTCGTAGATACCATCGAGAAGTATGCCCGGAAAATCCATGGTGACATATCGAATGGCCAGGAGATCCTGTCGGTCAGATACAGGCCGAATGTCAGATACGAAGCGACAGATGTGGAGATGCTTGAACAGGAGCTGAAACTGCTGCTCGATGAGACGCTCGAACGG
This sequence comes from Salinicoccus hispanicus, assembly GCF_009831115.1. Classification (GTDB taxonomy): domain Bacteria; phylum Bacillota; class Bacilli; order Staphylococcales; family Salinicoccaceae; genus Salinicoccus; species Salinicoccus hispanicus. The sequence goes on from NZ_WUUK01000004.1 coordinate 35,054, forward strand.
GAGATTGAAAGAGGCCAGGCGCTGATTGGTCCCCACAGGGATGATATTTCGTTCCACATCAATGACTATGATGTCCAGACGTACGGTTCCCAGGGACAGCAGAGAACGACGGCACTTTCTGTAAAGCTGGCGGAACTTGAACTGATCAATGAAGAGGTCGGTGAGTATCCGATACTGCTTCTGGACGATGTATTGAGCGAGCTGGATGAGACAAGGCAGTCGCATCTGCTGACCTCGATCCGCAACAGGGTGCAGACCTTTGTCACAACGACATCAATCAGTGATATCAATCACGCAATCATGGATGAAATGCAGGTATTCGGCATAGAAGAAGGCAATGTGAAAGTATAATGGAAGGTGATAATATGGCTGAAAAAAATATGGAACAGTATGGTGCAGGTCAGATTCAAGTACTGGAGGGGCTGGAAGCAGTCCGCAAACGTCCAGGGATGTATATCGGCTCCACAGCTTCAAAAGGACTGCACCACCTTGTGTGGGAAATTGTGGACAACAGCATCGATGAAGCGATGGCAGGCCACGCCGATCGCATCACTGTGACGATCGAAGAAGACAATTGGGTCAAAGTGACTGACAACGGCCGCGGAATCCCGGTGGATATCCAGGAGAAGATGGGACGTCCGGCAGTCGAAGTCATTCTGACTGTACTCCATGCCGGTGGTAAATTCGGCGGTGGCGGATATAAAGTGTCCGGTGGACTCCATGGTGTCGGTTCCTCCGTCGTCAATGCGCTGAGTGAAACACTCGAAGTCTATGTCCATCTTAACGGCAAGGTCCATCATCAGAGCTACACGAGAGGTGTACCTGATTTCGATCTCAAGGTTATCGATGATACCGATAAGACTGGTACTGTCATCCGTTTCAAGGCAGATGACGAAATATTCACCGAAACGACGTCATACGATACCGAAATACTGCAGAAACGCATCAAAGAACTCGCTTTCCTCAATAAGGGACTTGAAATCACTCTGATCGATGAACGTGGCGAAGAGGATGAATCTTTCGAGTACTATTACGAAGGCGGAATCAAATCCTATGTCGAGCAGATGAACGAGACACGTGACGTTCTGCATGAAGAAGTGATCTACATGCACAGCGAGAAGGATGATGTGGAAGTGGAGATTGCGCTGCAGTACCATAACGGCTACAATTCCACGCTGCTTTCCTACGCAAACAACATCCACACGTATGAAGGCGGGACGCATGAGGATGGCTTCAAGCGTGCATTGACGAAAGTCATCAATGCCTATGGTGTGAAAAACCGCATCATCAAGGAGAATGAAGACCGTCTGAGCGGTGAAGATGTGCGTGAAGGCATGACCGCGGTCATCTCCATCAAGCATACTGACCCTCAGTTTGAGGGTCAGACAAAGACGAAGTTCGGCAACTCGGAAGCAAGACTCATCACAGACCAGCTGTTCACTGAAGGATTCGACCGGTTCCTTCTCGAGAATCCGACGGCAGCAAGAATCATCGTCGAAAAAGGACTTACTGCCCAGCGCGCAAGAGTCGCAGCCAAAAAGGCCCGTGAGATGACGCGCAGGAAATCTGCACTTGAAATATCCAGTCTGCCAGGTAAGCTCGCCGACTGTTCAAGCAAGGATCCGGCAAAAAGTGAGCTGTTCATCGTCGAGGGGGATTCCGCAGGCGGCTCTGCCAAATCCGGACGTAATTCCACTACCCAGGCGATTCTCCCGCTCCGAGGCAAGATCCTCAACGTGGAGAAGGCAAGACTCGATAAGATCCTCAACAATAACGAGATCCGTTCGATGATCACAGCACTCGGTACAGGCATCGGCGAAGAATTCGACCTGTCCAAGGCCCGCTACCATAAGATCGTCATCATGACCGATGCCGATGTGGATGGTGCGCACATCCGTACATTGCTGCTGACATTCTTCTACCGATTCATGAAGCCGCTCCTGGAAGCGGGCTATGTGTATATCGCACAGCCACCACTCTATAAGGTCGAGCAGGGCAAGAACAAATACTATGTATTTGATGACAGAGAACTTGAAACACTCAGGAAAGAGCTTAATGAAACACCTAAAATCTCATTGTCCCGATACAAGGGTCTTGGCGAGATGAACGCAGACCAGCTGTGGGAAACAACGATGGATCCGGAATTCAGAACGCTCATGCAGGTCACACTGGATGATGCTGTGGACGCAGACCAGACATTCGAAATGCTGATGGGCGATATTGTCGAGCATAGAAGAAACTTTATAGAAGAAAACGCGTTATACGTTCAGAATCTTGACGTCTAATTAGTGGAGGTAATTGAATGAGTGATAGAACGGATAGGTTGAAAGAAGTAAATATAAGCAAAGAGATGCGGACATCCTTCCTTGACTATGCGATGAGTGTCATCGTCTCAAGGGCACTGCCGGATGTCAGGGATGGTATGAAGCCGGTACACCGCAGAATACTGTATGGCATGCACGATAATGGCATGACTTCCGACAAGCCATATAAGAAGTCTGCCAGAATTGTCGGAGACGTCATGGGTAAATACCACCCGCACGGCGACTCCTCCATCTATGATGCCATGGTCCGTATGGCACAGGATTTCAGCTATCGTAATCCGCTGATCGACGGCCAGGGGAATTTTGGTTCCATGGATGGCGACAGTGCTGCTGCAATGCGTTATACCGAAGCAAGAATGAGTAAGATCTCCATGGAAATGATGCGGGACATCAACAAGGATACCATCGATTTCCAGGACAACTACGACGGAAATGAGCGCGAACCGGTCGTACTGCCTTCAAGGTTTCCGAATCTCCTCGTCAATGGTACGAGCGGAATCGCAGTGGGCATGGCCACGAATATTCCACCGCACAATCTTATAGAAGTGATCGATGCCGTCCTCGCCTATTCGGAAGATGGGGAAATCACCCTATCTGAACTTATGGAGCATGTGAAAGGTCCTGATTTTCCGACTGCCGGCCTGATTGTCGGTAAGGGTGGCATCAGAAAAGCGTATGAAACAGGACGCGGTTCGGTCATGATGCGTTCACGCTGTGAAATCGAGATGATGAGCAACGGCAAGGAGCGCATTGTCGTCTCCGAAATTCCGTATCAGGTAAACAAGGCAAGACTGGTCGAAAAGATTGCAGAACTTGCACGTGACAAGAAGATTGAAGGCATCACCGATCTGCGCGATGAAACAAGTCTCACAGCAGGTGTGAAAATCATCATAGAGATCCGCAAGGATAAGAATGCCAATGTCATTCTCAACAATCTCTACAAGCAGACACCTCTCCAGACCTCTTTTGGAATCAACATGCTGGCACTTGTCAAAGGACAGCCCAAAATACTCGGTCTGAAAGAAGTACTGGCACACTATCTCGAGCACCAGAAGGTCATCGTTACAAGACGTACGAAATTCGATCTGAAACGCGCGGAAGACCGTGCGCATATCCTTGAAGGATTGAAGATCGCTCTTGATAACATTGATGAGATCATCGCGCTCATCCGTGGTTCCCAGAATGATGAGGCGGCGAGAACCGGCCTGATGGAACAATTCAATCTGTCCGAGCGCCAGGCACAGGCCATCCTGGATATGCGTCTCAGACGTCTGACAGGTCTTGAAAGAGGTAAGATCGAAGACGAGTACAACGAAATACTGAAGACCATCCAGTATCTCAAGGAGATTCTGGCAGATGATGAAAAACTGCTTCAGATCATCCGTGATGAACTGACTGAGATCAAAGAGAAATTTGGCGATGCACGCAGAACCGAAATTACACTCGGCAGCCTGTCCGACATCGAAGATGAAGATCTCATTCCCGAGGAGCAGATTGTTGTCACGTTGAGCCACAACAACTACATCAAACGCCTGCCATCCTCCACCTACCGTGCCCAGCATCGTGGCGGACGCGGCGTGCAGGGAATGAATACGGTCGAAGATGACTTCGTCAGCCAGATTGTGACGATGAGTACACATGACTACATCATGTTCTTTACGAATAAAGGACGGGTATACCGTCTGAAAGGCTATGAAATTCCCGAATTTTCCCGCCAGTCCAAGGGTATTCCAGTCGTCAATATGCTTGAAATCGACAAGGACGAAGTCATCGGTACGATGATCAGTGTGAAGGATGAGGATACTGAGGATAAATTCCTTGTATTCGCAACGAGGAACGGTCTCGTCAAGCGCTCTCCTCTGAGCGACTTTGAACGCATCAATAAGAACGGCAAGATCGCCATTTCATTCCGTGGCGATGATGAATTGCTGGCAGTGCGTCTGACGGATGGTTCCAAGGAAGTCATCCTCGGCACAAGAGATGCCAATCTGATCCGTTTCGAGGAAACACAGATACGGACGATGGGCCGTACTGCAGCAGGTGTGAAAGGAATCAAGCTGCGCGAAGGCGACTATGTCATCGGACTTGATGTTCTGACTGAAGGCCAGTCCATTCTTGTTGTCACCGACAATGGTTATGGAAAATGCACACCTGAAGCGGACTACCGTATTACGAATCGGGGCGGCATGGGTGTGAAAACCGCCAATCTGACAGAGCGTATCGGTGCGCTTGTCTATATTGCTGCCATCGATGGCGATGAAGATCTGATGATCGTGACAAACCATGGCGTCATCATCCGCCTGGTCATGGAGGAAGTCTCCTCCACCGGCCGTAATACCCAGGGTGTCAGACTGATCAAGATGAGTGACGATCAGCAGGTCGCGACAGTTGCGAAAGTGAAGGAAGTCATTGAAGCGGACATAGAGGATTCCGATGCAGATATGGAATCTGAGGAAGCTGAAGAAGAATAGAATGCATTTTCTGAGTCTCTCCGGTCCATGACATATCATGGACCGGTTTTTTTGATTATGAATGCAATTGCACTTACATGGTGAAAGCGCTATAATAAAAATAGTCATTAGTCAATCAGAGAAATAATCATAGATGGATTTCGGAGAGGGATGCCCATGGATTCGAATCAGCAGCAGGCATTCGGCAAATATGCTACACTGGTCGCTTTGACAGATGCCGACACGGCACTCGGGCTCATGCCTGAATACAAGTCTTTCAAAGTGGTGACAGGAAAAGTCGGGTCGATGGACCTGAAGAAGGTCATCTCTTCAGTTGAGACGGCGTCAAAACGCAACCAGCTGATCAATGGAGATATCTACCGTGAAACCCACGCACTCTATCATGCCATCATCGAAGCGGCAGAAGGTGTGACACGCGGAAAATTGAGCGTCGGGGAAGTGATGCGTACTGTCGGACTGACATTTTCAGTCGTCAGAGGACGACCGTACCCGGAGACCGCTGAAGGGGAATGGATTGCAGTATGCTTCTACGGTACCATCGGTGCCCCCATCAAAGGCAAGGAGCATGAAACACTCGGCCTTGGCATCAACCATATCTAGCTCACAATTGAATACACATGTCATAGACATCAGCCATTAGAGACACTTTACATCCCAAAGGGATGAATGTGTCTTTTTTTAATGCAAAAAGGAGGCGTAAACATGACAGTTTTAACATTGAACGGACAGGAACTGACCATTGAAAAGATGAAGGCTTTTCTGAACGATGACAGAAGCACCATCGAAATTTCAGAGGCAGCCTACGCGAATGTAAGGCAATCCAGAAAGACCGTTGAACGTATCATTGAAAATGGAAGCACCATCTACGGCATCACTACAGGGTTCGGACTGTTCAGCGATGTAAGAATTTCAGGTGACAAGACGACAGAACTGCAGGTCAACCTGATCCGCTCCCACTCGTGTGGTGTCGGCAGACCATTCGCAGAGAAGACGGTGCTGGCCATGATGGTATTGAGACTCAATACCCTGCTGAAAGGTCACTCTGGTGTAACAGTAGACCTGGTCGACCAGCTCAAGACATTCATCAACCAGCGCATCATCCCGAAAGTGCCGGAGCAGGGATCACTCGGTGCATCCGGAGACCTTGCCCCACTCGCCCATCTCGCCATCGCACTGATAGGAGAAGGAGAAGTCTTCCATGAAGGTCGCTTGTCCCCTTCCAGCGAAGTACTGGACCGGCTCGGCATCCGCCCGCTCACACTGCAGGCAAAGGAAGGGCTCGCACTGATCAACGGTACCCAGCCGATGACTGCACAGGGATTGATCAACTACATCGAAGCGGAAAAGATCATGGACGACAGCATCTGGATCTCCGCACTTACCCACCAGGCACTGAATGGCATCACAGATGCATTCAACGAGAAAGTACATCTGTCACGCGGCTATAAGGAACAGGTTGAAGTCGCAGAGAGGATGAGATACATGCTGGAAGGCTCCGAGTTGACGACACGTCAGGGCGAAATCAGGGTGCAGGATGCCTACTCACTCAGATGTATTCCACAAGTGCACGGCGCTTCGCTGCAGACGCTCGCCTATGTGAAGGAAAAGATCGAAATCGAAATGAATGCCGCCAACGACAACCCGCTGATATTCGGTGAGGAAGAAGTCATTTCAGGCGGAAACTTCCACGGCCAGCCGATAGCGATCGCCATGGACCTGCTCAAAATCGGAGTCAGTGAAGTCGCCAACATATCAGAACGTCGCATCGAACGTCTTGTCAATCCGGCCTTGAATGGTGACTTGCCAGCATTTCTGAGTCCACAGGAAGGCCTGCAGTCCGGGGCGATGATTCTACAGTATGCCGCAGCCAGCCTTGTTTCGGAAAACAAGACACTCGCCCATCCGGCAAGCGTCGATTCCATTCCGTCTTCAGCCAATCAGGAGGACCATGTTTCGATGGGCACCATTGGTGCAAGACATGCTCGCGATATCATCGACAACGTCAGAAACGTACTGGCAATCGAACTGTTCATCGCACTGACAGCAGTTGAGATCAAAGGGGAAGACAAACTATCACCGCGGACGCGAGACAAGTTCGACATCTACCGCGGTCACGTCGCATTCATCAGCCAGGACCGCAATTTCAGTAAAGACATCAAGATCCTATCGGACGAACTTAAACAGATCAAAGGGGTGGGAACTGCTTCAGAAGAGGTGAGATAAGTATTCATAAATTCCATGGGGGTGGAGATATGATAACAGAAAAGCAGATGCAGGCACAGAAAGGAAAAGGAATGTGGCGCTTTTTTCTATACAGCGCCATCGGTGTCATCATGTTTTTCATACCGGTGACGTTGTTTGAAAGCAGCTCCATACTGCTGGATCACTTTGTTACTTTAGTAAGAAATACATTTGGCGATGCCATCAAATACTACACTTTGCTGGTCATCGTACTAGGCGCAATCTATCCATTCTTTGCAAAGGAATGGAACAGAAGCTTCACTGATATCGTCATCACCATATTCAAAATTCTGGGTGTTGTCGTTGGGGTGCTGGTCGTATTCGGAATCGGACCTGCCTTCATACTGAGGGAAGATATCGGTCCGTTTCTTTTCAACTCTCTGGCAGTCAATCTGAGCATTCTGATCCCGGTGGGAGGCGCCGTACTTGGCCTGCTTGTGGGATACGGCCTGCTTGTTTTTATCGGTGTCATCATGGAACCGGTCATGCGTCCTCTTTTCAAGACACCAGGACGATCCGCAGTGGATGCGGTGGCTTCGTTCGTCGGGAGCTATTCCGTCGGTCTCCTGATTACCAACCGGGTCTACAAGGATGGCATGTATAGCAGAAAGGAAGCAATGATCATTGCGACAGGATTCTCGACGGTTTCAGCGACATTCATGATTGTCATCGGGCGGACGTTGGATCTGATGGACCATTGGAATCTGTTCTTCTGGACAACGCTCGTCATCACTTTTCTGGTTACAGCGATTTCTGTCAGGATTCCACCACTCAGAACGGAAAAGGACCATTACTATGATGGCCAGAATAATGCAAAGCAGGAAAACTTCGAAGGCGGACGTCTGAAATACGCCTGGTACAAGGCAAAGCAGCAGTCCTATGAAAGTGATCCGCTTATGAAAAATATCATCACCAACCTGAAGGATGCATTCAGAATGACGATGACTGTTGTGCCGACCATCCTATCCATCGGGCTGCTTGGGCTCATCATCGTGGAGTTCACCGATATCATCTACTGGATATCTTTCATTTTCTACCCTGTACTCTATATTTTCCCTGTACAGGATGCACCCCTGCTGGCCGAGGCAGCGACCATCTCAATCATAGAGATGTTTCTCCCTTCACTGCTTGTGGTTGATGCAGCATTGGAGACACGGTTCATTACAGCTGTCATCTCTGTTTCATGCATCATCTTCTTCTCAGCACTTGTACCATGCATTCTTGCGACTGAAATAAATATGAAAGTATGGAAAATGGTCGTGATCTGGCTGATCAGAGTAATACTTTCACTGTTGATCGTCATACCATTCACACTATTAATATTCTAAGGAGAGATAGATATGTCTAGAAAAATCACTGCAAAAAAAGGATTGGAAATCGAATGCAAGGGATGGGAGCAGGAAGCGGCATTGAGGATGCTCCATAACAATCTGGATCCTGAAGTGGCGGAGCGCCCTGAGGACCTGGTGGTCTATGGGGGTATCGGCAAGGCGGCACGCAACTGGGAATCTTTCGAAGCGATCGAGAATACGCTGCGTAATCTGGAGAAGGATGAAACAATGCTGATCCAGTCCGGCAAGCCGGTCGCGGTTTTCAGAACACATGAGGAAGCGCCGCGCGTACTCATGTCGAACTCCGTGCTCGTACCGAAATGGGCGAACTGGGATCATTTCAACGAGCTGGATAAAAAGGGCCTCATGATGTACGGTCAGATGACGGCGGGCAGCTGGATCTACATCGGTTCCCAAGGCATTGTCCAGGGCACATATGAAACATTCGCAGAACTGGCGAACCAGAACTATGATGGCAGCCTTAAAGGCACCATCACTCTGACTGCAGGTCTCGGTGGCATGGGCGGTGCCCAGCCACTTGCAGTAACGATGAATGATGGGGTCGCCATCTGTGTCGAAGTCGACCCGACAAGGATCCAGAAGCGTATTGATACACGTTATCTGGATACGCAGACCGATTCGCTGGATGAAGCACTCGAAATGGCGGAAGCAGCTAAAAATAAAGGGGAAGCACTCTCCATCGGATTACTCGGCAATGCGGCTGAAATCCATCATGAAATTCTGAAGCGCGGCTTCAAGATTGATATCGTGACCGACCAGACGTCTGCACACGATCCTTTGAATGGCTATGTCCCTATCGGGTACAGTCTTGAAGACGCGGATGCTTTAAGGGAAAAAGATCCGAAGGAATATGTCAGACTGTCCTCCGAATCCATGGCCGGCCACGTGCTAGCGATGCTCGAGTTCCAGAAAAACGGTTCAGTCGTCTTCGACTATGGCAACAACATCCGTCAGGTGGCAAAAGATGAGGGCGTGGACAATGCCTTCGACTTCCCAGGGTTTGTACCCGCCTATATCCGTCCCCTCTTCTGTGAAGGAAAGGGACCATTCCGTTTCGTTGCATTGAGTGGAGAGCCAAAGGACATCGAAGCGGCGGACAGAAAGATGCGTGAACTGTTCCCTGAAAATGAAAAGCTTCTGAGATGGCTTGATATGGCCCAGGAGAAGATTGCCTTCCAGGGACTGCCTGCAAGAATCGCATGGCTCGGCTATGGTGAGCGGGCAAAGATGGGCATGGCTCTGAATGAAATGGTCGCAAGTGGTGAAATATCCGCGCCGGTCGTCATCGGACGCGACCATCTTGATAGTGGCTCCGTTGCCAGTCCGAACCGCGAGACGGAAAGCATGAAGGATGGTAGTGATGCTGTCGGCGACTGGGCGATTCTGAATGCCCTGGTCAATACTGCTGCCGGTGGTTCCTGGATCAGTGTACACCATGGTGGAGGCGTCGGCATGGGCTACTCGCTTCACGCCGGCATGGTCGTGGTTGCGGATGGGACTGAGAACGCAGCGCGTCGTATTGAACGCGTACTGACAAGTGACCCTGGGATGGGCGTGGCAAGACATGCCGATGCAGGATATGAAATTGCGATCGACACGGCTAAAGAACGCAGCGTCAATATTCCAATGCTCAAGGAGGATCAATAATGAACGATATCATCATCAGAAATATAGATGCACTTATTCTGCCTAAGAAGAGCGACAGACCGCTTAAAGGCAAGGAAATGGATGAACTGGAGATCATCGAGGGCGCGATGATCGTCATCAAGGATGGGCAGGTCGTCTATCGGGGTCCGGAGACGGATGAATACGAAGCCTCGGAAGAAATGGACGCTCGCGGCATGATTGCCTCTCCTGCCCTCGTCGATCCGCATACCCATGTCGTCCATGGCGGCTCAAGGGAGCATGAGATGTCACTGAAGCGCCAGGGTGTGGACTATCTCACCATACTGGAACAAGGCGGCGGCATACTGAATACTGTGGAACAGACGAGAAAGGCAACCCATCAGCAACTCATGGACAAGGCATCCAAAAGCATCACACGCATGATCCAGCACGGTGTGCTTACAGTCGAAAGCAAGAGCGGCTATGGTCTCGATCGTGAAAATGAATTGAAACAGCTCAAAGTTTCCCGGGAAATATCCGAGAAATTTCCAGTTACGATGCGACATACGTTCCTCGGTCCGCATGCCATCCCGAAAGGCGCAGATGGAGATGCATTTCTGAATGAGATGATCAGTCTGCTGGATGAAGCCAAAGACTATGCTGATTTTGCCGATATCTTCTGTGAGACGGGTGTATTTACAATCGAGCAGTCCAGAAAATATATGGAAGCGGCGAATGCCCGCGGCATGCGTGTGAAGATTCATGCTGATGAAATCGATCCGCTCGGCGGACTCGAGCTTGCCATCGAGCAGAATGCCATCAGTGCCGATCATCTGGTTGCCGCAAGCGAAGCAGGCAAAAAGATGCTGCCTGACACAGATACTGTTGCCGTACTGCTTCCGGGCACGACATTCTATCTCGGCAAAGACCAGTTCGCGGATGCCCGCGGCATGATCGAGAACGGTGGCGCAGTCAGTCTCGCGACCGATTATAATCCGGGCAGCTGTGTCACGGACAATCTGCAGATGATCATGGCGATTGCGAGTCTCAAGCTGAAAATGACACCGAATGAAATATGGAATGCTGTAACTGTCAATGCAGCCCATGCCATCGATGCGGATAAAGGAACGCTTGAAGTGGGTGATCAGGCAGACCTCGTCATCTGGGATGCGCCGAATCATGAATACATCCCCTACCACTACGGTGTCAATCATGCGTATACTGTCATTGCCCAAGGTCAGGTCGTATATCAGCAGCCGGGTCTTGAACCGATCAGGTAGCCTTGCATTTTAGAGGCTTTCATTATAGAATGGGGCTAAGTTGAATATGAGTCACTTGAAGGAAACAGTAGTCTTCCCCTGTTTTTAGAGAGGTCATGGATGGTGAAAATGACCACAGTGGAATACGAATTTCCATCCTTCTATATAAGAGTGGCCGGTACCCCGTACCGTTATTTGAATGAGATGATGCTAGGTGCATCAAATTAGGGTGGCAACGCGTATACCACGTCCCTTTCCGGGGGACGTGGTATCTTTTATTTTTTATAAAGATGGAGGTAGACTTATGCTGGATATCAAGGTGATTCGCAACGATGTTGAACAGGTGAAGGCAAAGACGCAGAAACGTGGTACGGATCCTGCAATCATAGACGAGATTCTCGAGCTGGATGAATCCCGTAGACAGCTGATTCAGAAAACCGAGGAACTGAAAGGTCGACGCAACAAAGTATCCGAAGAGATTGCTCAGAAGAAGCGTAATAAGGAAAATGCGGATGATGCCATCGCGTCAATGCGAGAAGTCGGTGAAGAGATAAAAAGCATCGATTCACAGCTGAACACGATCAGAGCCGATTTCGAGGACAGGATGAGCCGTGTGCCGAACCTGATCCATGACGATACTCCCGAAGGTGCGGATGATTCTGAGAATGTTGAAATTCGCAGAACAGGTGAACCCCGCCAGTTCGACTTCAAGCCGAAAGCCCACTGGGATATTCTTGAGGACCTCGAACTTGCCGATTTTGAACGTGGTGCCAAAGTTTCCGGTGCACGGTTTGTGTATCATACCGGCGATGGTGCACGTCTTGAGCGTGCGCTGATGAACTTCATGCTTGAAGTCCATGGCAGAAACGGCTACAGGGAAATGATGACGCCGCAGATTGTCCGGGCGGAAGCGATGTACTCGACAGGCCAGCTGCCGAAATTCGAAGAGGATCTTTTCAAAATCGACGGCATGGAGATGTATACCATTCCGACATCTGAAGTTACTCTGACGAACTTCCATAAGGATGAAACACTATCCAATGAGCAGCTGCCGGTGAAATTCACTGCCCAGACGGCATGCTTCAGAAGTGAAGCCGGTTCTGCCGGCAGGGATACACGCGGCCTCATCCGCCTCCACCAGTTCAACAAGGTCGAGATGGTCCGGGTCGAGCGTCCGGAAGATTCCTGGGATGCGCTCGAAGAGATGACGACGCACGCGGAAAATATACTGAACCTGCTTGAGATTCCTCATCGTACCGTGCTGCTCTGCACCGGAGATATCGGTTTCGGGTCTTCCAAGACATACGACGTTGAAGTATGGCTGCCGAGCTATGAAGACTACAAGGAGATCAGTTCAATCTCGAACATGACCGATTTCCAGGCCCGCCGGGCGAACATCAAGTTCAAGCGTGAGCAGGATGCCAGACCGGAACTGCTGCATACATTGAACGGCAGTGGACTTGCGGTCGGCAGGACGATGGCCGCCCTGCTCGAAAACTATCAGAATGCGGATGGTTCAGTGACAATCCCGGAAGTTCTGAGACCTTATATGAGTGGTCAGGAAAAGCTTGAAGCGTTATAATAGTAATATTGGATGCTCCTATTCGTTTAGGAGCTTTATTTTATGGTTGGAGGAGTGAAAAATTGGATAAAAGAGTATCGATGCTTCAGCTGATGCTGGTGCTGCTTGTTGTATTCGTGTTCATCACACTTACCGACATCAGTCTGCTTTTCGGCGCAGTCCTGCTGCCGTTTGCCGTTTATTTTCTGGTCAACCTGAAGCATCAGTCAAACTATCATTTCTGGCTGACATTTGCCAGCTTTCTCATACCTGCTGCACTGCTTCTCTCGCCGGATGCCTGGGCCTGGTTTGTGGTATTATATATAGTGGCGACAGTGGTTCACCACACATTGAAAAAGGAAATATCCCAGGAGCTGGCACTGTTCTATGTGACTGCCACGCTGATGCTTTCATTCATCGGCATATTGAATCTGCTCCAGGGATTCGGAGTCATCCAGCCGATATCCGATGCCTACTTGGGTATCCGCAGCTGGTATATGGAGCAGCTGGAGATGTACGGCACCCTTGCCTCTGATCTGGATACCGATCTTATACGTGCTTCGATGGACCAGATCTTCATCAATCTCCCTGCGTATATTACAGTGATTGCGTTCATGCTTGCACTCTATACTGTATTAATGCAGCGTGTGCTATTCAGTTCCTCGTCTGTAAAAATGTGGAATTACCGTTCATTCAAAGATTGGGCTTTCCCACGATTTATCCTTTATTTATTTTTGACACTATTTATAGTATCATTTTTTACAACTGAAGGAACGACGGCCCAGTCTACAGTCGGCAACCTGCTGATTGTCGTGGAATGGATACTCTACATTCATGGTCTCAGCTTCAGCTATTTCTTCTTCATGGAGAAGAAGATTAATGTGGTGCTTTCCGTACTGCTGCTGATTCCATTGATCATTCTAAGACCGCTCACGCTATTGATTGGTGTATTCGAAATGATCTTCAGGATAAGGACTCTACTACAGTTGAAAAGGAAGTGATGGGAATGTATAACGTGCTGGACAGAAAAATGGTCTTCATACCTTTTGCAATTGCAGCGTTTCATATTCTGGTAATGAATATATTTGTATTGACGAACCATTTCAGAACCGGCCTGCTCTTTCTGATCGTAAGTACCATTCTCCTGACACTTCTATTCTTGTACCTCTACCGTTCCTTTGTCATCAATGAGAACCGTTTCCGGCAGATGGTGGTCGATATTGCCGGCAGTAAGCAGTACGCCATCGATGAACTGCCCATGGGGCTCATCATACTGAATGACGACGATGAGATCGAGTGGATGAACGATTATATGTGCAAGGAAATTTCAAAGGATAAACTGAACACGCCGATCAACCGGCTGTTCCCGAATATCATGACAACGCTGAAAGCTAATAACATCCATAGGACGGAATCGACCTATAATGACAAATACTTCAAGATCTATTGGGATGAAAAGCATCAGGCACTCCACCTGATCGATATTACAAGCCAGCGCAACCGTGAAACCGAGCTTGAAAATAAACAGCCTGTCATCGGCATCCTGTTTCTCGACAACTATGATGAAGTGACCCAGAACATGAGCGAGGCTTTGAAAAGCGAGCTCAACAACAGCATTACAAATACCATCAACGAATGGGCGAACCGGCACCATATCTATATCCGACGATTCTCCCAGGACCGTTTCATCATCCTGCTCAATTCCAGCAGTCTGAAAGATATCGAATCGACACGGTTCAATCTGCTGGATGAAGTGCGCGACCGCTCCCAGGAGCTCGGTGCCCAGATTACGCTGAGTGTCGGAGTCGGTGAAGGTTCGGATGACTATATAGAGGTCGGTGAACTGGCCCAGTCGAGTCTCGATCTGGCACTCGGGCGCGGTGGCGACCAGGTGGCCATCAAGGCAGTAAACGGCAACGCCAGATTTTATGGCGGCAAGACGGATCCAATGGAAAAACGAACGCGTGTCAAAGCACGTGTCATTTCCCACGCACTGAGAGATATTCTGCTTGAAGGCGACAATGTGCTCATCATGGGCCACAAAAATCCGGATATGGATGCTCTCGGATCAGCAATCGGTGTTGCCAAGATTGCTTCCATGAACGGCATTGAAGCGAACATTGTACTGAACGAGGAAGACATCGATGAAACACTTCAGCGGATGATGAAGGAGCTTAAAGCCCGGGAAGATCTGATGAAGATGTTCATTACATCCGAGGATGCGTGGGAGAAGATGAATCCGAAAACAACCGTTGTTGTCGTGGATACGCACCGTCCGAACATGGTGCTCGACGAAGTGATCCTCAACAAGGCAGCCCGCAAGGTCATCATCGACCACCATAGACGTGCCGATGACTTCATTTCAAATCCTCTCCTTGTCTATATGGAGCCGTATGCCTCCAGTGCAAGTGAACTTGTTGCAGAACTGCTCGAATATCAGAACAAGGAACAGAAGCTTTCCCGTCTGGAAGCGACCATCATGCTGACAGGCATCATCGTGGATACAAGAAACTATACGCTGCGTACCGGATCAAGAACATTCGATGCAGCCAGCTTCCTGAGAAGCAGCGGTGCCGATCCGGTGCTTGCCCAGACCTTCCTGAAGGATGATATTGATACGTATATCGCACGAAGTGATCTGATCAAATCAGCCGAAATCAAGGATAACGGCATCGCCATCGTCAAAGCGGACTCCATGATGACATACCACCCTGTAACAGTGGCCCAGGCAGCCGATCAGCTGCTGCAGATCGAGGGTGTACAGGCTTCGTTCGTCATGGCAGCACGTGAAGACGAGTCGATCGGCATTTCAGCCCGGTCGTTTGGAGAAATGAACGTACAGCTCGTAATGGAGGCCCTTGGAGGCGGTGGTCACCTGTCCAATGCAGCAACACGGGTGAGCGGCAAATCGATGGATGAGCTCTATGATGATCTGAATGAAGCAATTGAAGAAATACTTGATAACAGGAGTGAAGAGGAATGAAAGTAATTTTTCTGAATGACGTTAAAAATAAAGGCAAAAAAGGCGAAGTGAAAGAAGTCGCTACAGGTTATGCACAGAATTTCCTGCTCAAGAAAGGTCTGGCTGAAGAAGCAACGCCAGCCAATCTGAAAAGACTCGAAGAAGAGCAGAATGCTGAGGAAGCAAAGGCAGAGCAGGCATTGGAAGATGCCAAATCGATGAAAGAAGAACTTGAACAGAAGGAAGTCGAAATAAAGACGAAGTCCGGTGACGATGGTCGTCTATTCGGTTCCATCAGTTCCAAACAGGTCGTTGAAGCGTATGAGAAGCAGCATGGCATCAAGCTCGACAAAAGGAAGCTCGACATGTCCCAGCCGCTCAAGAGTCTCGGCTACCACAAGATGAGTGTCAAACTGCATCCGGAAGTATCTGCAGAAATCAAGGTGCATGTTATTGAGCAATAGTAGATCAGGGAGGGATTGATTTTGGATATACATCAGCAGATGCCGCATAACATGGAAGCGGAGCAGTCTGTCCTTGGTGCCATACTGATCAATCCCGAAATTTTCATTTCCACAGCGGAAACGCTGGAGCCGGAAGATTTCTATCGTTCAGAGCATCAGCACGTCTATCGTGCAATGGGTTTTCTAAGTGAAAATCATCAGAGTATTGATGTTGTCACACTGATCGACCAGCTGAAAAGCATGGAAGTACTGAACTCCGTCGGTGGTCCGAGATATCTTGCAGAACTGTCCAATGTTGTGCCGACGAGCCGGAATGTCGCCTTCTATGTGGATATCGTGGCGAAATATGCGCTGAAACGGACGCTGATCAAGACAGCGGAAGAAATTGCGAATGAAGGCTTCTCGGAAGAGATGGATGTCGAAGATCTCCTCACTGAAGCCGAGTCGAGGATCATGTCCATTTCCGAGAGCCGCAGGAATGAAGGCTTCAAATCCATGAAGTCCGTCGTCCACGAAGTATATGAACAGGTCGAGGCACGTGCCGGCCAGACAGATAGTACAACGGGTATTCCAACAGGCTATCGTGATCTTGACTTCATGACGTCCGGGTTCAACCGGAACGATCTGATCATATTGGCTGCCCGCCCTTCCATGGGTAAGACGGCATTTGCCCTCAATATTGCAGGGCATGTCGGTACATCCCGCGAAAAGTATACTGTCGCCATCTTCTCTCTTGAGATGGGAGCCGACCAGCTTGTGTCGCGTATGATTTCAAGCCAGGGCATGATTGATGCAACTAAACTACGTCAGGGGAATCTCAACCATGATGACTGGGATAATTTCACCACGGCGATCGGCAGCCTGGCGGAATCCAAGATATTCATAGATGACTCACCTGGCATCCGGGTGAGTGACATCCGTTCCAAATGCATGCGTCTGAAGCAGGAGCATGGCATGGACATGGTCATCATCGACTATCTCCAGCTGATCCAGGGGTCGAGCAATAAAAGAAGTGACAACCGTCAGCAGGAAGTCTCCGAAATCTCCCGTATGCTGAAAGCTTTGGCCCGTGAGATGGAATGTCCGGTCATTGCACTCAGCCAGCTCTCGAGAAGTGTGGAAACACGCCAGGACAAGCGTCCGATGATGAGTGACCTGCGTGAATCCGGCTCGATCGAGCAGGATGCGGATATCGTTGCCTTCCTCTACCGGGAAGACTACTATGTCCGGGGTGACGGCGAGGATGATGCAGAGGGTGCCCAGAGGGAACAGGATGAAATCGAGATTATACTGGCCAAGCACAGGAATGGTCCGACAGGAACGGTAAAACTGATATTCAACAAGTCCTACAGCAGTTTCTTTGATCAGGATAACCGTGGATATGACGATAGTTATATCCCACCTAATTAAATTTACGAATGTTTTTATATACCACTTATAAAAACGTTCGTATTTTTATTGCCTTTTATAGTGCTTATTGTTAGAATGATTACGGTAATTCAAAGTAAATGGGGGCAAAGACATGTCTGGAACAGTAGTAGTCGGAACACAGTGGGGCGACGAAGGCAAAGGGAAGATTACAGACTTCCTATCAGAAGACGCAGATATCATTGCACGTTTTTCCGGAGGTAACAATGCAGGACACACCATCCAGTTCGGTGGCGAAACTTATAAACTGCACCTTGTACCTTCAGGTATATTCTATGACGATAAAATTTCACTGATCGGCAACGGTGTCGTAATCGATCCGATCTCCATCATCAAGGAGCTTGATGGACTGATCGAACGTGGCATATCCGTCGACAACCTCAGAATCTCAAACCGTGCGCAGGTCATCCTACCCTATCATCTGCTTCAGGATGAATTGGAAGAGGAAGCGCGTGGAGATAATAAGATCGGAACCACAAAAAGAGGCATCGGACCATGCTATGTCGATAAGGCACAAAGAATCGGCATCCGTATGGCAGATCTGATTGACGAAGCAACGTTCAGAAAAAGACTGGAAGAGAACCTCAAGCTGAAAAACCATATGTTCACAGCACTTTACGAGCGTGAAGGATTCACTTTCGATGAAATCTTCGAACCATATCAGAAAGCGGCAGAGCGTCTGGCACCTTACGTGACCGACACTGCAAAAGTGCTTGATGATGCGTTCCAGAACAACCAGAAGGTCCTTTTTGAAGGCGCCCAGGGTGTCATGCTGGATATCGACCATGGCACATATCCATTCGTTACATCCAGCAACCCGATTGCCGGCAACGTAACGGTCGGCTGTGGTGTCGGTCCGACAGCTGTCAGAAATGTTGTCGGTGTCTGCAAAGCCTATACTTCTCGTGTGGGCGATGGTCCATTCCCAACGGAGCTGTTTGACGAAAATGCCGAGCATATCCGTGAAATCGGACGTGAATATGGAACGACGACAGGTCGCGCGCGACGTGTCGGATGGTTCGACAGTGTCGTTGTACGCCATGCAAGACGCGTCAGCGGCATTACCGACCTCTCCCTCAACTCCATTGATGTGCTGAGTGGTCTGGATACAGTAAAGATCTGTACAGCTTATGAGATCGACGGCAAGGAAGTGACGGAATATCCGGCTACGCTGCATGCACTGGATCGTGCCAAGCCGATCTTCAAGACAATGCCCGGCTGGAAAGAGGACATTACAGCTATTAAACGCATCGAGGACCTTCCGGATAATGCAAGAAACTATCTGGAGGAGATCGAGCGCCTGACTGGTGTCGACATTTCCATCTTTTCTGTCGGTCCCGATCGCAACCAGACGAATCTCCTGAAAAATTTCTGGAGCTAGCAAATATCCCATGGCATGCCATGGGATATTTATTTTTCAATAAAATTGAAGTTTCAGTTGAAAATGAAATTTATATCATGCTATAATAACTTTTGTGTTCAATGCCGATCAATATCAAGGCCCGTTGGTCAAGCGGTTAAGACACCGCCCTTTCACGGCGGTAACACGGGTTCGAGTCCCGTACGGGTCACTTTTCATATTTCATTCAACACCATGGTCCCGTGGTGTAGCGGTTAACATGCCTGCCTGTCACGCAGGAGATCGCGGGTTCGATTCCCGTCGGGACCGTAGCTCAAAAGCCATCAGCACATAACGCTGATGGCTTTTTTACTATGCCCGGATGGAAATAAATATGGAAAAGTGATACATTTATAGTGGATATGACTATGCAAACAGGCACTTAACGAAAGTGAGGGAATGAAATGCCTAAGAAAATCGTTGTAGTGGATGATGAAAGACCCATCGCTGATATATTGGAATTCAACCTTGGGAAGGAAGGCTATGAAGTGCATTGCGCCTATGATGGCAATGATGCATTGGCACTGATACTTGAAGTCGTGCCGGATATCGTACTGCTTGATATCATGCTGCCGGGGATGGATGGCATGGAAGTGTGCCGCGAAGTCCGCAAGACACATGATATGCCGATTATCATGCTGACAGCCAAGGATTCCGAAATAGACAAGGTGCTTGGTCTCGAACTGGGTGCCGATGACTATGTGACAAAACCATTTTCAACACGTGAACTGATTGCTCGTGTCAAAGCCAACTTGAGAAGAAATGTCGAGACGGCGGCGAAGGATCAGGAACCGGAGAACAACAACATCCAGGTCAAGGCCATCACGGTCATACCGGATTCCTATGCCATCAAGAAGAATGACAGGGACATTGAACTCACCCATCGTGAATTCGAACTGTTCAATTATCTGGCGCAGCACCTCTCCCAAGTGATGACGCGGGAGCATCTGCTCGAAACTGTA
This sequence comes from Salinicoccus hispanicus, assembly GCF_009831115.1. GTDB lineage: Bacteria > Bacillota > Bacilli > Staphylococcales > Salinicoccaceae > Salinicoccus > Salinicoccus hispanicus. Next base: position 55,082 of record NZ_WUUK01000004.1, read on the forward strand.
TGGGGCTATGACTATTTTGGTGACGTCCGTACCGTAGATGTAACGGTCAGAAGACTCAGGGAGAAGATTGAAGATGATCCTTCCCATCCGGAATACCTGATGACAAGAAGAGGTGTCGGGTATTACATTCAAGGTGACGAATAAAGGGGTTAACACTTAATGAAGCAGTTTTTTAGAAATCTGCAATCTCTTCATATAAAGCTTGTAATCATATATGTGCTCCTCATCGTCATCGGCATGCAGATCATCGGTCTGTATTTTACGAATACGCTTGAGAAGGAACTGACCGGGAATTTCCAGGATAATATCGAAACCCAGGTCAGCCTTATAGATACGAGGGTCAAGGAACTGTACACGGAACATGGTGATGACGGTGAACAGTTCAGGGAAGAGGTTCAGAGTCTGCTTTCCGATTATGGAAACAGGCCGGAAATCGAAGAAATCAGATATGTAAACTCCGATAATGTCCTGATGGCGACAAGCCGCATATCCAATGAATCGAGTATCGGTTCTCGGATCAACGCGCCGCTGACTGAAGAAGCCGTCACCACCGGTACGCCGAACGAGGAGATCTATGTCAATGTAGAGCAGGACCATCAGCGTGTGTGGCTACTGAACCAGCCTGTCATCCAGGACAATCAGATTCTTGGTGCCATCTATGCTGCCTCGAATATCGAGACGGTTTACCAGCAGCTTGAATCGATCAACAATACTTTCATCATTGCCACTTTGATTTCATTGATCATTACGAGCATTCTCGGAATCTTTATTGCACGGACCATTACAAAACCGATTACGGACATGAGAAACCAGGCACTGCTCATGTCGGAGGGTGACTATACATCACGGGTGAAAATATACAGCAGTGATGAAATCGGTGAACTCGCAGGATCTTTCAACATACTGTCGAAACGTGTACAGGAGGCCCAGGCCAATACCGAGAGCGAGAAGAAGCGTCTCGACTCCGTCATCACCCACATGTCGGATGGCATCATTGCTACAGACCGCAGAGGGCGTGTCCGGGTCGTCAATGAAATGGCACTGGATATGCTCGGCATGTCCGGCCAGGACCTTCACGGCGAGGATATGCTCGAAATTCTGAAGCTGGACGTGGATATGGCAGTTGAAGACATTCAGGAGATGAATGAAAGCCAGCTGCTGTTCCTCGATAACGATGAGGAAGAGACGACAATCCGTGTCAATTTCTCCACTATCGTGAAGGATACCGGTTTTATCAACGGCTATATCGCGGTGCTGCATGATGTCACTGAGCAGGAGCGTGTGGATAACGAGCGCAGGGAATTTGTCGCCAATGTCTCCCATGAACTCAGAACACCCCTTACTTCCATGAGAAGCTATATTGAAGCACTGCAGGAAGGTGCCTGGAAGAATGATACCCTCGCACCGAAGTTCCTCGGTGTGACACGCGAAGAGACGGACCGCATGATACGTCTGGTTGAAGATCTCCTTCAACTCTCGAGGATGGATAATGAAGCAGAGGAACTGACGCGTGAAATTGTCGATTTCAATATGTTCCTGAACCGCATCATCGACCGCTTCGAGATGACCCATAAGGATGAGGTCGAGTTTGTACGCAATATCCCCTCCACTCCAATATTTACAGAAGTCGCAGTGGATAAGATGGGTCAGGTGCTTGATAATGTCATTTCGAATGCCATCAAATATTCAAGCAGAACGAATAAAAAAGTAGAGTTCCATGTGAAACAGAACCGTCTCTACAACCGTATGACGGTACAGATCAAGGATAATGGTCTTGGAATTCCGGCAAGCAAGGTCGATCGCATTTTCGAACGCTTCTATCGTGTCGACAAGGGCCGTGCACGCAAGATGGGTGGCACGGGACTTGGACTGGCCATCTCGAAAGAAATCATAGAAGCCCATGATGGTAAGATCTGGGCCAACAGTGTAGAAAATAAAGGTACAACAATCTTCATCAATCTGCCGTGTGAAACACTTGAGGAGGATGATTGGGGTGTATAGAGAGACAGTCAAATCCATCATCCTTTTCACTCTGGTTGTGAGCAGTGCCATACTGACATATATGGTATGGAGCTATCAGCCAGAGTTTTCACAGATTGATACTTCAATTGAATCCACCTCGAATACCGGCCAGGGGGAACCTCTGCCGTTTGAAAGTGTCATGCGTGCCTATCAGCTCATCTGGGTGAATGGAGAAGAGGCGAGAGGCACGATAGATGAAGATGCTGTTGTCGGTGTCAGGGAGTTTCTGGATGGTACCAGAATCACTGATATCAATGTGTACAATAATATGAACCGCCTTGACCCTACCGTAAAGGAGGATGGCAGTGAGGAGTTTCTGATTGTCGACTATCCATCGGAGATGCCTGCAAAGTCATTGTTCCAGATACTCGGATTCGAGTACGAAGAAACGCTGCCGGACTACAAATTCGACCGGATTGTCGTGGATATTGCCTCCCCTCAAGTCACTTTCTTCATGCTGAATGAAGCATTGGACCGTGTAGCGGTTGCACAGACGGACATGGAGAGCGATTATCTGCTATCCATCGTCAACGATTATGAAGATTCATTTGAAGACTATACAGGCCTCATCACCAATCAGCAGACCGCAAACAACAAGACTGCCATCTATGGACCGGATGCACCTGGAGAAGTCAGCGTGATGAGTTTCCTATCCGCACAGATCAGCATAGACACAATCAACGATATTCTTTTCATGGAAGATGAAGTCAGTGTGTCACAGAACGAAAATGTATATGTTTATGAAGCGGAAAATGGACTGGCCACATACAATACAGACACCTACAACTACGTATACACCAACCTGAATGAATCCCTATCTTCAGAACGCGACCCCCATCAGACCATACAGCGCAGCTTCAACTTCCTCAATTCCCATATCGGTCTGGCTCCTGAGCATATACTGTTCGATTACGAAGAGGAAGGCAACCAGTCGATCTATCGGTATACGCTGAACGGCTATGCGGTATTCAGTGATGAGATTGCGATGACAATCAGCACAAAATATGGCAGCAATGCCCTATTCGAATACGAACGGCCGCTGCTCTACATCAACGCACAAGTACCGAGCGAAGAGACGGAGAAGCTGGCGCGTATAGAAGATGTCAGATATGAAATTGCACTGAATGAAGCACTTGATCTCCAGAAAGTATCCAAAATCACGATCGGCTACAATTTGCGTTTTTCAGAGGAACAGACCGAACTCAATCTGGTGAATTTCACTCCTGAGTGGTACGTGAAGTATGATGGTGAATGGTTGCGCTACAATGAAGGAGGATTGCAGTAATGGATTGGAAACTGACCAAATCCCTCTATATCCTTGTATTCCTGCTCATCAATGTTGCCCTGCTGGTGATGTACTACAATAAGCAGCAGGAGGAGATCAGGGAAATAGAAGACGCACCGAGTGTACTGGAATCAACAAATATCGATCTCTCACAGCTTCCGGGATATGATCCCGAACAGCTGACGATCCTTGCTGGAGAGAGGGTTGATTTTGCGGAAGTCGAAGAGGTTGATGATGAGGCTGTCGAGATAACCAATGAGGACTTCATCATTCATCAGAGTTTTGAAAGCGGAGATATTTCCCCAGTGATGGAACAGGAATCTTTGGAAGCCCATAAAAATGATCAGGTTTACAGGGGCGGCGAATACAAGTATGATGATGTAATGAGCAATGACGATTATATGCTGTTCAATCAGTATTATGATGACTACCCTATTTTCAACCACGAAGCAGCCCGTGTGCTATATAGAGGTGAAGGTGTCGAGGCAGCGGAGTATGAACAGGGCTACATCATCAATCTGCATGAAAACAGCCACACCTCCCCGATCACAGCAAGAAAACCGAGACAGGTCATATCGGATCTGTATCTCCGTGAGAGAATTTCCGGAGAAGCGGTCATAGAAAATGCCAGACTCGGATACTACATCATTCTCAATGACGAAGACCAGGTGCTTCTCAGACCAAAATGGGAGTTCCAGGTCACTGATCAGGACGTCGAAAAGACCATCTATGTCGATGCCATCAGTGAAACAGAAGATATTATCGAAAGTGAGTGACAGTAATGAAGATGAGCGTGTTAGCCAGCGGTTCCACTGGGAACAGCACGTATATAGAAACTGAAAAAGGCAGCTTGCTCATAGATGTGGGACTTTCCTGCAAAAGAATTGAAGAGTCTTTGAACACACTCGATACCTCCTTGAACAATGTAGATGCCATACTCATCACTCATGAGCATAGCGATCACATCAAAGGACTCAAAGTCATCTCAAAACGCTACGGCATTCCAATCTATGCCAACGAAAAGACATGGCAGAGAATTGAAGCCAAGGACATCGCAGTCCATAGTGATCAGAGATTCCATTTCAATCCTCTGGAGGAGAAAGAACTGCTCGGGATGAATGTCCAGTCTTTCAATGTCTCCCATGACGCCATCGATCCCCAGTTCTACACATTCATGAAAGACAACAAGAAAATTTCCGTAATTACAGATACAGGTTATATTTCCGACCAGATGAAAGGCATCATTAAAGATAGCGATGTTTTCATATTCGAAAGCAATCACGATGTCGATATGCTGAGAATGGGCAGATATCCATGGGTGACCAAACAGAGGATACTTTCCGATGTCGGTCACGTGTCCAATGAAGATGCTGCCCATGCCATGCGTGACGTTATAACGGACCGTACGAAACGCATATATCTAAGCCACCTGAGTCTGGATAACAATATAAAAGAACTGGCCAAAATGAGCGTTGAGCAAGTGCTGAACCAGTATGATATCGATACAGACAACCATATAATGATCAGTGATACAGATAAAGCTGTACCGACGAAAATATACCAGATATAAAGTTATACACAGAAATGTGTGAAAAGTATGTGGATAAATAGTCATAAATGTGGGTAAAGTATAAAAATGTGGATAACTTAGCAGTCAGTAGAGGATTACTGGCTGCTTTTCTCATATTTATGTGAGCAGAATGATTAAAAAATTATAATATACATAGTGGATGAGTAATTATCCGTGGATATGTGGAAGAACTGTGGATAACCAGGAGGAATGTATGAAAGTCACTTTAATAACTGTGGGCAAGTTGAAAGAGAAGTACTGGCAGCAGGCTGTGGATGAATATAAGAAGCGGCTCAGCGGCTATACAAAACTCGAACTGGTCGAAGTGCCCGACGAGAAAGAACCCAACAATGCCAGCGAGAAGGACATAGAAAACATCAAGGATAAGGAAGCCGAGAAGATCTTATCCAGAATCAAGGACAGCCAGCATGTAGTAACACTTGAGATACACGGAAAAACCTATACCAGCGAACAGCTCGCCAAGCAGTATCAGCAGTGGATGAACACTGGAAAGAGCGACGTCGTGTTCATCATCGGCGGCAGCAATGGGCTCGGTCAGGCCGTCAAAAAGCGTTCCGATCAGGAAATCAGCTTCGGCACCCTCACTTATCCCCATCAGATGATGAAGGTGATGCTCATGGAACAGATTTATAGAGCGAATAAGATCATCAAGAATGAGAGTTACCATAAATGATATCGAGGGATAGTGCTACTCTATCAGTGTGGGTGATACCACTCCTTGATGGATCAGGTGCCTACGTGACACTGACTGCCATCCACTGCGGATGAGATTCAGCGTCTACAAGTATGCGACCTGTCGCCTTGAAAATTTGGACCTAGCAATGCATTAGATTATCGGTAAGCTCCAGGGCTCGGGTTCACTTGGCCACACTCGAACCACTCGTATTCCACACATGACATTTCGCTATCCACTTCATTCGTGTCTCTACCAAGTTCATCACAAAACTAACATGAGTTTTTGATAGAAAGACTATCTCATGGAGAACCTAACAACAGTAGCGGATACTTACATAAGCTTTTCATTGTGGTAGAATGAGCACTCACTATTGCGTAGATAAATTCAGTTAAAATAAAGGGGTCTATATGACACAAAAGAAAGATCATTCTTCTAAATCGAACGCATCAGAGCCAACATCAAGAGATCCTCAAAATTTACTGACCGTTTTAGGTATTCTGGTTGTCTTCCTCATCACTTATCTCGCCTATCAAGCTTCCGGTTTGGAATTCGTGCTTTTGTTTTGGGTGGGTGTCCTCATCGGATTCGCGTTATTTCATGCTCGTTTTGGTTTCGCCTCTGTTTATCGACAAATAGTCGAAACTGGAAATACAGAGATGCTGCGTGCACATATGTTTATGTTAGGAACTGCAACTACGTTATTTGTTCCTATCTTAATGTTTGATATCAGCGCATTCTCGAATACGACTGAAGGAGCGCTTTCGCCTATAAGTATTGGATTAGTAATCGGTGCTTTCATTTTTGGTTTCGGGATGGAGATGGGCAGCGGGCTTGCGCCTGCCTCTTTTTATACGGCAAAAGGTGGCCGCACAGCCTTGCTGTGTACTCTGTTTGGGTTTCTGACCGGAGCTGTAGTTGGCGCTTACCATTTCGCTTTTTGGAATGAGAAACTTCCCTCCGCTCCTGAAGTTTCTTTGGCCACCGATACTGGTCTTGGTTATTTCGGTGCTTGGGGGGTACAAGCTGCAATTTTCGCGTTGATTATTATCCTTTCCTATGTATATAAAAAAAGAAAAAGACCGCCCTTACTGCCTTCACTCCCCACCGCTGTCGGATGGAAGAAAATTGTTTTCGGTTCCTGGCCGCTTTGGGTGGGTGCACTTGTTCTTGCCGTCCTCAACGCCGCTGTTTTTATAATTCAGGGAGAACCTTGGAAACTCACGGCCGCCTTTACGCTGTGGGGATCCAAGCTACTGATGAACCTTGGTATCGATGTAGCACAATGGGAGTACTGGGTTGTAGAGGAAAGACTCGGAGCTTTAATAGAACCTCTCATGATGGATTCAGTAAGTGTACTCAACTTAGGCGTTATTCTTGGTACTTTTCTTTCCTTAACGCTTGGAGGAATGATTCGATTTTCCAAAATTCATCTCCATCTTGCTCTCCTGGCACTTGCAGGAGGTTTGCTTATGGGATACGGAGCCACTATATCCTTTGGAGCAAACATTGGTGCTTATTTCAGTGGTATCGCTTCTTTTAGTCTGCATGCCTGGATCTGGGCGGTGATGGCAATTATGGGTGTGAACGCGGCCTATATGGTGGGAAAGAAACTTAACCTTGTATCGAAATAGCAAAGAAAGTAACGCCTAAGAAAAAAAATATAGTCATTGTTTATGAGAAACGAATGATTGCGGAAGAATACTCAATAAAAAATTATCGGAAATATGGTTATTATTGTAATAATCACAGTATAAATTGATATCTTGAAAACTATTATAAATAATTGAATAGATGGGAGGTTCGGGATGAATATTTTGATTTTAGGAGCAACTGGGCGAGTCGGCAGCCATATACTTGAATCCGCACTTGATGGAAACCATCATGTTACGGTATTGGTACGTGATGCCGATAAAGTCCAGGCGCAAAATAGAAATTTGATAGTTAAAGAAGGAAATGTATTAACCAGATCAGACATTCTGAATGCGATAGCGGGTATGGATATGGTAATTAGTGCACTTGGTACAGATGGCACCACGACACTCTCAGAGAGCATGCCGGCTATTATAAAAGCGATGGAAGATGAGGGTATAGAACGAATCATTACTATTGGCACTGCAGGCATTCTGAACAGCAGAACCGAGTCCGGAAAATTGCGTTATCAATCGAATGAGTCAAAAAGAAGAACAACGCGAGCAGCTAAAGAGCATCACAAAGCCTTTGAGTTACTTGAAAACTCAAGTCTTGATTGGACAATCGTCTGCCCTACCTATCTGCCGGACGGTAAACATACAAGTAAATACCGAATAGAACGTGACTTTCTTCCCGAAAAAGGTGAAATGATTTCCGTTCCTGATACAGCAGAATTTACATATAATCAGATAGCAGAGAATAGATATGTAAAAGCACGCGTAGGCATTGCTTATTAATCACTTAGTTGATGGCACGCTTGTAGTAAAGAAGAATATAAGATGAAAAAGGAAGTTTATAATGAATAAAAAAGAAAAATCAAATGGACAGGATCAAGAATGGATCGTTAAAGAATCGACCGAATTGCTGAAGTTCTTATTCGAAGTGATGTCTTCACGTAGTCGGAAGGCTGTGAAAGAAACACTGAGCCGAGGAAAAGTTTTTGTAAACGGTGAAGGGACAACTCAATTCAATGACAAACTCGAACCGGGAGATCGTGTTGAAATACGTTCTGCATCTAAAAATATAAAACTTAGAGGCATTAAAATTTTCCATGAAGACGAAGATGTGATCGTTATTGAAAAAGACGCTGGTCTACTTTCAATCGCATCGGAGAAAGAGCAGCAGATGACTGCCTATCGCCAACTGTCGGATTATGTGCAGAGCATCAATCCTAGAAACCGTATTTTTGTCGTGCATCGACTGGATCGTGAAACTTCCGGAATCATGATATTTGCGAAGAATAAGCAAGTACAGCAGAAGTTACAGGATAACTGGAAAGATATTGTTTCTGAACGAACATACATCGCCCTTGTTGAAGGAAAAGTAGCTAAAGGTGGTAAAATCACTTCCTGGCTGACAGAGAATAAAGAGTTGATAATGCGTTCGAGTAAACATCCGAATAACGGTAAAAAGGCGATTACCCATTATAAAGCACTAAAGTTCAATGGAAATCTATCATTACTGGAAATCAACTTGGAAACAGGGCGTAAAAATCAGATCCGTGTCCATATGCAAGACTTGGGCCATCCGATTGTCGGGGATAAAAAATACGGATCACGCAGTAATCCCATCAAAAGGGTTGGACTGCATGCCCATGTCATTGCATTCAAACATCCGAAGTCAGGGGAACCCTTGCGATTTGAATCGAAAATTCCAACGGAGTTTATGCGAGGCTTTAGATAAGTCTACTTGATGCTTTTTCAATTTAATAATCAGTTAATAAATAACCCGTATGATCTGAACTTCTCCAGATCATACGGGTTATTAGTTAATCTAAAATTTTACCACCAGTTATTTTGCGCACGGAATTCCATTGCAGCTTCTACAGAACCGTAACGTTCTTGAGCGTAGTTGATCATGCCCTTAGTCTGTGTTTCAACAGAACCTGTTCCCCATGCTTCTTTTGTTTGTCCAAGACCTTGGTAGCCGAGTGGATTGACTGCATTCGGGTTACCACTTGATTCTGGCATAACAATATTTGTCCACATTGCTTGTGTACCGCCAGCAGCGAGGAATTGCTCTTTAGTGGAACCATTGTTTGATTGCTGTGGTGCAGCTGCTTGAGCAGTTTCAGGCTGTGCCTGGGTGTTGGATACTTCTTGTACATTGTACTCAGGCTCTGGTTCCTGTACTTGAACTTCTTGTTGTACAGGTTCTTGAACTTCCTGCTGTACTGGTTGTTGTACAGATTCCTGCACTTGAACTTCTTGCTCTACAGGCTCTTGTACCTGAACTTCTTGTTGTGGTTGAACATCATTGTGGCCATTGTAGGACCATGTGTAGCTCGTACCATTTGATTCAAAGCTGTAGTTTACACCGTTAAGTGTGAAGTCGTAGTCATATACACCTTCATGAATTGGCGCATTGTTCAGTTCGCTGGAGTTCGCTAGAGCCATTTCTGCGAGTTCCTGTTTATTGATTTCAGAAGCGTCCGCAGTTTGACCAGACGTGATACCAGTGATACCGAGACCCAGTGCTAGAGTTGTAGTTAAAATTGTTTTCTTCATAATTATTTCATCCTCCAGATAAATTTATATAGGTGTTTTTTGATTTGTTGAGTCATGTCGTTTTCAAGCCTTATTTTTTAAGACAAGACACACTATAACACGAATTTATCTGTAGGGTGTTACAGGCTAATAATAACAAGGTTACAATTAGTATCAGTGATTGTAATATTGATATCTGTTTGTATTATTTCTGAATAATTGCTTAAGGTTCACGGTTTGGACATAATAGTCCCCTTCTCAATTGAAGCTGTAAGGGGATTCAAATCATTTCTTGTTTAAAATTTGGTTGATCAATTTGGAGTCTCTTGCTGAAAGAAGATAATTAACTGCAGATATTAGTAGCATTATTAGAAATATGGATAAACCAAAATTGAGAATCTCAAGGAAAGATATTTCCAACCAGCCATGATAGATGTTAACGATCGTAAAAGCAGCGATGCCTACTCCGAATTGTACAGCGTATCTTGCAAGCGATGCCCAATTGAAATGATGCACGATTGTTGCTGCACCAATCGCAGCTGATGCAACCCACACACTATAAATGCGTTCTACCTGAACATTTTCTACAGGACCATAAGTGACTAAAATAATCAGATAGATGAAACTCCCGATACACATTGATGCCAATACATAAGAAATTAAACTTTTCATTTCGCTACCTCCTATATTCCTAATTTTTCTTTCAACTGAGAAACATATCTTCTGGATATACTTGTTTTCATTCCATTGGATAAATGTGAGAGCAGGTTTCCGGAAAAATGTGCTTCCACTCTTTTTATTTTATGGACGTTCAATATAGAAGATTTGGATACTTGAATAAATGATTCTCTAGGTAGACTTTCATAAAATGAGGATAAGGATTGTGATGTTTTTATTTCCTCGTCAATCGTGTAGACTGTGAGTTCTTTGTTATAGACTTCAGCAAATACAATATCTGATTTGTCTACAATTACATAGCTGTCATCCTGTTTTAAAACCAATGATTTATTATCTTTCGTCATGTTGCTCAGGCTAGACATGACTTTCGAGCCTACTGTATCCGACCGACAATGAATGAGAATGTGATCTTCTGACATTGTCTCTTCTATAGATAATTCTATTCTGTATTTTTCATCCATCTATAAGCTCCTTTTCTCTTTTTTTCTAGTATATTGAATAGTCATCGTTTTGTGTGGAAGTTTTCCTAAGTGGTTGTTTTCTCAGCTTGAGAGGTAACGATATTATTGAAATCTATAAGCTCGAGAATAAAAAGGCCAATACTTAAAAGATCAGTCTCCCTATTCCAGGAAGACTGATCTGAATTAATTTATTTAGTTCTGTACGAGTCTGTCACAGTAACAATCATGTTTTAAATACAATTCTAGAGTTGGAAAAGCAAAGATTTTTCCTTTACGATTTCTTTAATCTTATCATTTGCAGGATTTAGTAGTTTTCTGAGTGACGTTAAAGGTGCATCTAGTGCAGGAGGGAAAGTTTCGTTGACGAGTTCAATATATGATTTATTCAATTCAGAACCAACATTGATTTTTTTCATACCTTCACGTACACACTTTCTCATATCTTCATCAGAGACGCCAGTTCCTCCATGTAAAACTAAACCTACTTTATCCAGGTTCTCAGATAGAGAACTTAAAAGCTCATAATTTATCTTAGCCTTCGACTTAAACTGACCGTGTGTTGTTCCAATCGCCACTGCCAGAGCATCAACCTGTGTTTCTTCTACAAAACGTATTGCTTCGTCAATGTCAGTATATTTTGCTTGTTCTTCATCAATTATTAAACCATCTTCTGCTCCGCCAATACTGCCAACTTCACCTTCTACAGAAACGTTTCTCTTATGCGCGTATTCGACAATCTCTCTTGTATTACTAATATTTTCTTCAAGAGTCAGACTTGAGCCGTCATACATTACAGATGTGTAACCAGCGTCTACAGCTTCTTTTACTGCATTCATATCGGTACAGTGATCTAAGTGCAAACACGCATCAATCTGATATCTATTAGCTAACGTATCCATGGTAGATACTAATAGATCAAATCCAATATATTTGGCTGTTCCTAAAGAAGTTTGAATAATAATTGGTGATTCTATTTCTTTAGCTCCTAAAAGCATGGAAGGTAGCATTTCCAGACAGTGAACATTAAAAGATCCAATAGCTTTCTTGTTATCATACTTATTAAAAAGTGTATTTAGGTTTTCCATTATAACGACTCCCTTTTTAGATTCTGCCTCTCATTACATCTTTTGAAAGTTGCATGAGTGCATCAATTTTGGTTAGATATTCTTGGACTTCGGCGTCATTTTTTGCTTCAACTGCTTCTTTTCTTTTAATATTGTATAGTTTCATCAATTCGGTAAAAGAGGACCCCAATGCTTTTTCCTGGGAGATACTTCGTTCATAGTATTCAATGGATTTATCTATATTACCTAATTGATAGTACAATTTTCCCAATGCGTTCAATGTCTCAGTTAAGTCTTCATCGTCAGAATTCTTCAGTTTTTCTTCATGCTCAATTATCTGTTGCTGTAGAGCTTCTTCATCAATTTCTACAGTTTCGCTACTGGTCTTCTCTTTGTTTAAAAATTTCTTGAAAATATTCATTTGCATCTCTCCGATCAGTTAAACAAGCTGATTAATGGGTTTATAATCCACTCATATAATAGTGCCGCAGTAACTGTATCCACATCCGTAGCAGTCGTGTTTATAAATTCCATATCGTTGAAGATTGGCACCAGTAGTGCGGGTAAGACCGTAATGAAAATACCGTGGGCTATACCCGATATAATTGTTCCTCTTATACCACCAACGGCGTTTCCGAATATACCTGCAGTTCCGCCTGCAAAGAAGTTAGTCAACATTCCTGGAAGGAGGACAGGTAAACCGACGAACGGCAATAATATCATTGCAATAACTGTTCCTACTGTGGTCGAAATGAAACCTAGTGTAACTGCGGTAGGTGCATAAGGAAATAGCACAGGAGCATCTAATGCCGGCTTTGCGTCAGGTACCAGCTTCAATGCAATTCCTCTAAATGCTGGTACGATCTCCGCAAGAAGTAAACGGACACCAGATAATAGTACGTAAACACCAACCACAAATTGAACACCTTGCAAGAACGCATGTACAATATAGTTGAGATCATCGCTATACTGGCTCGTAAATTCTGGACCAGCGAAAGCGGCTGTAACCATGAATAGTGGTATCATGATTGCACCAACGGCTAGATAAGTGTCTTGTAAAAACGCTAATCCTTTAGGGAATTTAATATCTTCGGTAGATTGTGATTTATTTCCGACAAGTTTGGATACTCCAGCAGTAAAAACGTAACCGATTGTACAGAAATGCCCTAGTGCTATGTCATCCGAACCAGTAATTTTTCTTACAAAAGGTTGAGCGATGGCCGGCATGGCAACTGCAAATACCCCACCTATAATACCTCCAAGTAGTATTAGAGGAAATCCTCTTAAGCCACCATAAAACCCAAAAATAGTAGTCATAGTTGCCATCCATAGAAGGGCTTGGCCAGTTAAGAAGATATACTTCCATCTTGTGAACCTGGCAAGAATGATATTAACTAAGAATATTGCTAAAAAAGTTAACGCAATCTCATTCCCTAATCCTAAATCATTCATTGCCTGTCCATTTATAGCTTCAATTGATGGGACGATCCCCTGTGTTCCAAATCCTTCAGAGAATATTTCTCCGAAATATGATAATGTCGAAACTATAATTGAAGAACCGGCGGCTAGTACGAGAAAACCTAGCATTGTTTTAAAGGTTCCTGAAGCCACCTCACCTCCAGGTTTTTTCTGTAGGAGTAGACCGACCATTGCCACGAGTGCTATTGTTATTGATGCTTGTGTCAGTATATTATTAACAATGAAATCAACGACTGCCATGTTTCTCCCCCTTTATTCAAAATTTGTAGACTGTATCTTAAATTAGTTCCGACTAGATATAGTTGTTCTCCTCCAATACCGGTACCAATTTTTCTTTAATCTCTTTTTTATCAATCAAGTTATTTAGAAATATTAGATGAGAATTCATACCATATCTCTTTACTTGGTCTTCAAAGTTGTTAGCTGCAATAACAATGTCAGCTTGTACGCCCGAAGCAGAAGATATATCCGTATGGTCCAAGGATGCATCGAGACCAATCTCTTTGACTACTGATTCCACTGCCATTTCCATAGCAAAACTACTTCCTAGTCCTGCACCACATACCATAAGTATTTTAATCATATTTTTTCTCCCCTTCTATAATTAGATCTTTCTTTATAGCTAGTTCCAAAATTTTCTTATTTAGATTATTATTGAAATCTTCATCATTCTTTAGGCTTATTGAATGTACTGCGTCATCAACAATTCCGATCATAAACCCTGTATTATCATCCTCAATATGTTCTACAGCAGCCATCCCCATTCTAGTTGCGACCATAGCGTCTTTAAAAGTTGGGTTTCCTGATCTCATTGAAAAACCGACGATAGATTTTCGCACTCTTATATTTGTGTTCTTTTCTATTTCATCAGCTATTTCAAAAGAAACGCCTTGCTCTCCTGTTTTATAATTTTCATTTTCATATGCTGCCTCAGAACAGATGATTATAATAGCATCTTGAAACTTCAATTTTTCTTTTATCTTCTCGGAGATCTTCTCATGATTTACTGGAAATTCGGGAATCAAGGACATATCGGAAGCAGTTGCAATGGCACTGTGCAAAGCTAGGTTTCCGCAGTTTCCACCAAGTACCTCTACCATAAAAATTCTTCCAGGCATGTTATGTGCTGTATCATGGAGGTCGTGCACAATGCTGGTGACTCTGTTTAAAGCGGTATCGAATCCAATGGAATACTCACTGCCTCCTACATCATTATCAACTGTCATAGGTATAAAAATTGTTTTCACACCATCTTCTTCAAGCAGCGTAGCTGCCTTTTTTGAACCGTTTCCTCCGCACACTATCAAGTATTCAAAGTTATTTTCTTGTAACTTCTTCTGTATAAGCTGTCGCCCTTCTTTTGTATAGGGCGCTTTACTTCTGGAGGTGAGAATCAATTGTTTACCATCCAGGGAGTGGTGACTGCAATGATCTCTGGTGAGTTGAATAGGTTTGGAGTGGATTATTCCGTCAAAACTATTATCGAACCCATAAAGATCAATGTTAGCGTTTTTTGATATTACATCTATTACAGAGTTTATCCCTGAGCCATCGCCACCACTACAAATTATTGCTGTCTTATTCACTGAATGTCACCTCCTCCATCAGTTCATTCAGTTCATGTATTGAATGGACATCTGGCAACTTCTCTATTAAGCCATGCTCAACAATATCGACGATCATTTTTATGATTTCCAAATGATTTCTATTATCTACTGCTGAGAAACTAATCAATACTTCTACTGAATTATCACTGCCAGAAAAATAAACTGGAGTACTCAATGTTAATAGACTAAAGCCAATTCTGTTTACACCATTCTCCGGTCTACTATGTGGAATTGCCAATCCTGGATGTATGAGGATATAAGGTCCATATTCATCAATATTCTGTATAATGTGTTCAACATATTCAGTATTTACATGATTATTTTTCTCAAGAATCGATACGGACTTCCTGACAGCCTCTTCCCAATCTTTTGCATCTACCTGCAGCTCTACGTTTTTTGTTGTAAATTCAATCAACCCCATAATCAAACCCTCCTTTTCCCTTGTTCCAAGCTATAAATGAAATCTTCATATTCAAATTCGTTAATAAGTTTGTTGATTCCAAGTTCTTCATAGAGGAAAGTGTAGATTTTTTTGAATACTATTTCCCAGAGTTCGATATCTTTATGAGGCATGCTGAAAACTAAAATTACCTGAACCTTCTGCTTATCCCAGGTTATTGGTTTTTCCAGGATACAAATAGAAATAATAGGTACTTTAGTTTTATTATCTAGCGGGTGGGGGATAGCGATTAATCTTCCCAGTTCTGTTGAAGCAATATTTTCTCTATCGAAAATAGACTCTTTCGTTACCGAATCGATGTAACCATGTTCTATCATCAAATCAGTTATATAGTTTAAAGCTTCATCTTTAGTGGGCTTTTCCACATTTTTAAGGAACAGTTTCTTATCAAAGAACTCTCTTATATTCTTTTTATCTTTTGAATTACTCTCTTCAAAGTATTTCCTTATATTACTTAGTTCTATATTGCTTAAAACTGTGTTTATTCTCATGATTTTCGACGATTGAATTTGGAGAGGAATTGTTGTCAGAATCAGATCTGTTTGTTTGATCAGTGCAGCATCAAAGTCCCCCAGACTTATTGTTTGAATATCGGTAATATAATCATTGAGATGACTTTTGATTTTCTCTCTTATCAAAGTTGATGTAGCGATTCCAGAGCCGCAAAGTACGATGATCTTCTTAATCTTTTTATTGTTCAAATAGTTGAACTTTTCTAAAGCGACTCCAAAGTGTATGGCAATATAGCCGATTTCACTTTCTCCTAGCTCCAGTTTAAGTAGTTTCTTTATTTCTTTGCTAGCGATTATTGCTAATTCAAATGCAACAGGATAATCACTTTTTATTGTATTCAAAGAATCATTTTGAACTTGAGTTTTAAACTGTATTCTATTAAAAGCTACATTGAGATGTATTGATAAACCTGTTTTCAAATCAGTATCTTTTTGAAAATCAATGGAAGTTCTTTTTTTTATCGATTTCAAAATGTTATCTATAATCCACTCAACATCTACTTCTGAATAACAAATATCAAAACTATCAAGTTTGCCACTTACTATAATTTTCTTGGCAATGTAATGAATTTCTTCATTAAGCGCATCACCCAATGTAATCCTCAGGTTCTTCTGTAATGATAGTGCCATGCTATACTCTTCAGTTCTTTCTATTTTCTCTACTTCTTGTCCACTGTAGATCACATATTTGTTGACCTTACTTCTGCTTATTGCAATTAAAATATCCATCCCTAAATTTCTTCTTGCATCATCCGTAAGTTTGATAACGTGTTTTGAAGATAAGTTGTAGATTTCCTGGTCTATCTTATCCAATAGATCTAGGGAAAGTAATTGTTGGTAATCTTCTTTGGGATAATTATTATCATCATCGAAGAAAGAATTTTTAATTGCATGACGCATATCTTCTTCATTCCCATCTAGGAGGATCCCTTCTACGTTATTCGCTATCAGACCGAGATTATATTTCTCCATTTTTTCAACAGCCCATGGTAAATTCTTTTTAAGTGAAGAAAGACTTATAAATAATTTGTCGGCTAGATCTTGTTGAAATAGTGGATGGTTCTTATAAGAATGGAGTAATAGTTCCTTGATGATAGAACCTAGAAAGTTGTCTTTGTCGATAAAGTTTTCTAATTTGAACAGTTCAAATTTAGATAAATCGTAAACTTCAAAGAGATAGCCTTTACTTTTTATCGAGGTAATATTGGCACCATGTTCATTTAATGCTTCATTGGCATTTTTAATATCTGATCGAACCGTTCTAGTTGAAACATTTAACAAAGTAGATAGATCCTCACTTGTCTGCACTTTATTTGATTCGTAAAGAAGAGTCGTAATTTCTTTCCCTCTATTATTAAGCGCTTTCACAAAAGTCTTCTCCTTTCAACTAAAAGTATAGAAATTTTTCCTATTAATGTTAAGACACTCTTTTTCCCTTTAAGAGGAAATAGAATTTGATAATTTAGACTATTATGTATATTTAAATTGAATAGCAATTATCATGTTAATATTCATGAGCTTATAAAAATAGTTATTTTTCAAGAAACGGACTAACTAAGTTGAATTCCATTATGATACAGTGCCATAAAAAGCCCCTCTCAATGTATTAAGAAAGGTTTTACTTCACCTATTCACTATCATAAATAAATAAATAAAACAGTCTCTCCTTTTAAAGAGAAACTGTTTCAGAATGGTCTATTTAATTGTGTAAGAGTACGACTGCGCCATACGGCGAGAGCTGCAACCTATCATCTTTCAGCTGACTGCCATCATTCTGCAGAACAATCTGATTCTGCTGCCACCCTTCTCCAATCTCGATGGTTTCCATTTCTTCAGAGAAATTGCAGCAGACGAGTGCTTTCTGTGCGTTCAGAGTACGTCCATAGACGTATAAAGTATCCTTTGTTTCCTTCATATCGTAGGAACCCTTTTGGAACAGTTCTGTTTTCTTAAGGCTGATCAGTTCTCTATAGAAGTTGAGGATGCTATCTTCATCCTGTTCCTGATCTCTCACATTATAGGTGCCTTCACGGTTATAAAGCATCCAAGGCACACCATCTGTAAATCCAACTTTTTCGCTGTCATCCCACTGCATGATGCCTCTGCTGACATCTCGGGCAGTCAAGTTTATATGGCTCATGATTCTCTTATGATTCCAGCCTGCCTGCTCTGCTTTCTGATAGAAGTCCATGATGCCTGAGTCGGCGATATTGCCAGGGTCATCGAAAGCCGCGTTTTTCATTCCAATTTCTTCACCATTGTATATGATGGGAATGCCTTTTTGCAGATATAGAAGCGTCGCCATCATTTTAGCTGCATTGTCCCGATGGGAGGTGTCTATACTGCCGTATTTGTGCAAGGAACGTGGCATATCGTGGTTCGACCAGAAAAGTATCGGGCCTCCTCGAGGTCCTTCTTTCTCCTGAAACTCTTTCTGTACTTTTTTGAATTTCTTCAGATCAAGTGGCAGGTGCTGGTTCGATTCGGGAACATCCTCGATTGTTTTATCTTTATTTTCCGGGAAATACTGCATCGTAATGATCTTATCGACCATATTATTCTCTGGATCTGTATACCATTGTGTCAGTTCGGCATCTGCGCTGGTCGCTTCTCCCACAAAGAATATCTCTTTTTCATGACGACTGATTGCATCGTTCATCTCGTTCAAGTAGTCTTTGATTCTGTCTCCATGTTCATTGAGATCCTGTCCAGCCCCTTTTGCTTCCGGGTGTTCTGGAAAATCCATGTCTATATCGAGATATATGAAAGCGTCGAGTCGAAAACCATCAATGCCTCTTTCAATCCAATAGTTCAGTACATCTGCCATTTCTTTTCTTAACGGCGGATGTTCCCAGTTCAATTCTGCCATCGACTGCATGAATAGATGCAAGAAATACTGATCTCCATTGAGCTCTTTGGTCCATGCGGACCCACCGAAAGCAGCAGTCCAATTGTTTGGATATGGACGGTCGTCCTCTGCGCCTGTCCATATATAATAATCGCGGTAGGAGTTGTCTGTTCCTTTTAATGCTTCCTGAAACCAGGGATGCTCAACAGATGTATGATTGAGTGGGAAATCAAAGATTATTTTAATGCCTCTACCTTTGATTTCCTTGATCAACCGTTCTCCATCTTCCTCAGTCCCGAAAATGGGGTCCACCTTTGTATAGTTGATGACGTCATATCCATTATCCTGCTGATTGGACAAAATCATCGGATTGACCCAGACCGTATTCACACCAAGGGATTCAATGTAGTCCAACTTCTCTATTATGCCATTGATGTCACCTATTCCATCTCCATTGGAATCATTGAAACTCCTAGGATATATCTGATAGATAATCGCATCTTCCCACCATTTTCTATGGCTCATTGTCACACCTTCTATTCTTTATTTAAATGACACTTTCCCCCAAAAATATCATAGTAATCGGATAAGGTTATTAAAAGTTAGTTATTTTTCTGATTGACGCAGTCAATCACGATAACAATCCCGAGCAGGATACCCAGATGACTTTCATCGTAGATATCGATCGAATAGGAGTCGCCCCAGGAGAGCAGTTTTTTACTGACATGAGCGATATCCTGATCATTCTCTTTAATGACATAGTTATGCTCTGTGATGGAACCTTTTATGTGCCAGTCAGGCCCCAGAATCGTGTAGTTATTGGCAAACAGATTGAAGTCCTTTTTGACTGTCGCCACCTTGTCATCATTTTGAAACAGATCGTATTCCGGAGAGATGCGAAAGAGCTTCTGTTCGATGTATAGCACTTCTTCACCGCTCGTATCTGTAACATGCAGCCTGTTACCTACAGAGAATGCTTTGCCTTCCACGTAAAAAGCATCATTTTCTTTCTCGTCTTTTACTGTAAACTGGTCTTTGAATGAGAAAACTTTCTGTTTGATATAGAGTCTCATATACATTCTCCTTATGTGTTCTAGTTATAAGATGAGTGTAGAACATAGGGCAAGTAACTACAAATACTTCATTGTATCGATGGAACACATATATAGTTCAATTGAAAAAGCCCCAGACCTTTTAGGTCTGAGGCTTTGAGTAATGGCTATAAATCTCTTTCATCGACGCCTGCTTCTTTTTGTTCCTGATATTCTCTCTCTTCCCTATTCAGGTACTCCTTCATACGATGTTTATTCGGAGTGATTGTGAGCCCCAGGTACTTTCTCTCTTTATTCGCATCTTTATAAAATGAGAACATCATCATAATCAAGACAAAGCTGAATGGTAGTGCAGCTATAATCGCAGCAGATTGAAGTGCCTCAAGCCCGGTCTCTCCCCCTGAAAGGAGGAGAACATAGGCGATTGATGACAAGCTGATCCCCCATACGACCTTGGTTTTTACAGGTGGGTGTAATGATCCATTCGATGTCAGCATTCCAAGAACAAAAGTTGCTGAGTCAGCTGAAGTGATAAAGAATGATGAAACAAGTATGATTGCTAGAATCGACATCGGCACACTAAGTGGCATTTGATCGAAAATTGCAAATAACTGTGTTTCAGGTCCAAGGTTAATGATCTCTGGTACCCGATCAGCAACTTCAATGCCAGTGACACCAAAAACAGTGAACCAGATAATGCCGATGGTCGTTGGTACACTGAGCAGGGCCAGTACAAATTCGCGTACTGTGCGCCCTCTGGATACACGGGCAATGAATATTCCTACAAACGGACTCCAACTGAGCCACCATGCCCAGTAATATATCGTCCATGACTGCAACCACTCATTTTTTTGAGGGTTCAATGGAGCGGCATCCAACGTACGTGCGACGAAAGTATTGATATATTCGCCCGCCGCAGTTGGAAGCATATTTAATGTCAGTAGCGTCGGTCCAAGTATCAGTACAGTCAAAAGTAATATTGATGCCAATATCATATTCAGGTTACTCAAATATTTGATGCCCTGAGTGAGCCCACTCCATGCACTGGCCAGGAAAAGGAAAGTTACAACAGCAATGATCAGACCTTGCATCGTAAGGTTGATCGGTATTCCGAATAGATAATTCAAGCCACCGTTGATTTGTGTGGTACCGACCCCAAGGGACACGGCAACACCGATGACTGTGGCAAATACAGTAAGTACATCGATCACAATGCCAACAGGGCCGTCAACCTTGTCACCAAGAATTGGACGGAGAGTTTTTGAAAGCAATCCAGTTTCGCCTTTCCTGAACTGGAAATAGGCAAGTGATAACGCTACAGCACCAAACATTCCCCAGGCGTGTGCGCCCCAGTGAAAAATGGTCGCCCGGATTGCTTCAAGCATTGCTGCTTCTGTTTCAGGATCAGCAGTTGCCGGTGTGATGAAATGTGAGATAGGCTCAGATGTACTATAGAAAACGACGCCGATTCCCATACCTGCACTAAAGAGCATGGTCAACCATGAGCGTGTACTGAATTCTGGTTTATGATGGGGTTTCCCCAACTTTAATTTACCAATTGGACTGAAGATAAGAAAAATACAAAAGAATAGCATGGCGGATGTAACAATCATATAGTACCATCCGAAATATTTACTTACCCAGTCTGATATGGACCCGGAAACTGCGCCAAATTGATTGGGATTGAAGGCACCGATGACTACAAGTAATGCGACGATTATGACGGAATAGATAAAAACTTTCGTTAACTTCCTACTACTGGGATCTGAAGAATCCTTCATTGATTCGCTCCTTATAATTTTTGAAGTATTCTATTATACTCCAATACTTTTACTCGTATGTAAATGAATAAGCTATTAATCATACTAGATTTACACACCAAGCGCAATTTTTAAACATGCTAATACAATTAAAATAATATCACTAAGCGTTATATATACGTTACTTTACACAAAAGAACATTATCACAAAAGGATTTATAGAGTAACGCTCAGAATTATAAATAAAATGTTGTATAATTTCAATATGAAATTCTAATTAGGAAAACATGGTATCCTTCTTTGCTTTGATGATGATAATATTGTTCTTTGATTTAAAAAATCCTCATTCCAAGAATGAGGATTTTCTATCGTTGTGGAATCATTTATTTCACGACATCGTAGCCTTGATCTTCGATTGCATCGTTAAGCGCATCATTGCTTACTTTACTAGCGTCGTATTGAACAGCGACCTGGTTGTCTTCGAGGCTGACAGTTGCACTGTCGACACCGTCCAGTTTATTCAAGGCACCTTCCACTGAACTTTTGCAGTGACCGCATGTCATGCCTTCTACTTTGATTATCTGATTTTCCATAATGAAATCCTCCTGATATTTGAATTATATTTTTGCGCGTTTCAGGCGAAGTGAATTAGTTACAACGCTGACTGAACTGAATGCCATGGCAGCGCCTGCCACCCATGGGGCAAGGAACCCGAGTGCTGCGATTGGAATACCTGCTGCATTGTAGGCGAATGCCCAGAACAGGTTCTGTTTGATGTTGCGGATGGTTTTATGACTCAGATTGATTGCCCTTGGAATCAGTGTCAGTTCTCCGCCGAGAATGGTGATATCGGCCGCTTCTATTGCGACCTCTGTGCCGGTACCAATGGCGATACCAATATCTGCTGTTGCGAGTGCAGGAGCATCATTGACACCGTCTCCGACCATCGCAACAATTTTACCTTCGTCCTGCATTCTTTTCACATGAGAGGCTTTTTCTTCCGGGAGTACTTCAGCAATGACTGTATCGATATTGACCTGTCTGGCAATGGCTGCTGCTGTTCGTGTATTGTCACCTGTCAGCATAACCACTTCGAGTCCCTGGTCGTGCAGGGCCTTGATTGCTTCCTTGGCACTGTCTTTTACCGTATCCTGAACGGCGACCACACCTTTTATCTGGTTATCAGCTGCGATGATCATGGCTGTTTTGCCTTCATGTTCAAACTGGGTCATGCTGTCTTCCAGATGATCGGTATTGAGGTTGTTTTCAACCATCAGTCTACGTGTGCCGACGAGAACCTGCCGGCCTTCGATGACTGCCTCGATACCA
This sequence comes from Salinicoccus hispanicus, assembly GCF_009831115.1. Lineage (GTDB taxonomy): Bacteria > Bacillota > Bacilli > Staphylococcales > Salinicoccaceae > Salinicoccus > Salinicoccus hispanicus. The sequence goes on from NZ_WUUK01000004.1 coordinate 78,081, forward strand.
CGTCCCGGTATTGCACTGAAGTCTTCTACATCCACCATGGAAATATCATTTTCCGTCGCATAGCCGACGATGGCCTGTGCCAGTGGGTGCTCCGAACCTTTCTCAGCTGAAGCAAGCAGTCTGAGCGTATCTGCATCACCAGTGAAATCGGTCACTTCAGGTTTCCCTTTAGTAATCGTACCTGTCTTATCCATGATGATGGTATTCAGAGCGTGCGTCTTCTCAAGATGTTCGCCACCTTTGAATAGAATGCCGTTCTCTGCACCTTTTCCTGTACCAACCATGATAGATGTCGGTGTGGCCAGACCAAGCGCACAAGGACATGCGATGACGAGTACTGAAATCGATGCGACGAGCGCAGGTTCAAAGTTGCCTGGACTTGCCAGGAAGAACCATACCAGGAATGTGACAATCGCAATGACAATGACAATCGGTACGAAATAACCTGAGATGATATCAGCCATTCTCTGGATTGGTGCTTTCTTGCCTTGGGCTTCCTCCACTACTTTGATGATGGACTGAAGCGCTGTCTCCTTGCCGACTTTGGTCGCTTCCACTTCGACTGTACCGTTCTGGTTCACAGTCGAACCAATCACATTGATACCGGCTTCTTTCTCGATTGGAATGGATTCACCGGTAATCATCGATTCATCTACAGACGTCCGTCCTTTGACGACGACCGCATCGACGGGGAATTTCTCCCCTGGTTTGACGATGAGATGGTCACCCTTCATGACTGCTTCTGCAGGTACCATCTGCTCAACACCATCTCGAATGACACGGGCTTCTTTCGCCTGAAGGTTCAGCAGCTCTTTGATGGCCCCTGTCGTATTGGATTTTGCACGTGTTTCCAAGTATTTTCCGAATAGAATCAGTGTAATGATGATGGCACTTGTTTCAAAATAAAGATGGGGGTGCATGGTGGCGCCAGTCATCCACGAATACGTTCCATACAGACTGTAGATGAATGCGGCACTCGTACCCATGACAACGAGCACATCCATGTTGGCGTTGAAATTTTTCAAGTTCTTATAAGCACCGACATAGAACTGCCAGCCTAAAATGAATTGTACCGGTGTGGCAAATGCCAACTGGAACCATGGGTTCATGAATATGCCTGGAAGGTTGATTCCGAACAGGTGATCCAGCATGGTGACAAGAAGTGGTGCGGATAAGAGTGCTGATATGATGACTTTCCATTTCATCCGTGTCAGTTCCTGTTCCTTCCTGGTACCATTTTCCTCGCTGCTCTGTTTCGGTTTTGCTTCATAACCGAGGTTGCCGACCTTATCCATCAGGTCTTTTTCGGTTACGACACTTGAATTGTATTCGATGACGGCACTTTCTGTAGTCAGATTCACCGCAGCATTGCTTACGCCATCGGTCTTATTCAACACTTTTTCAATACGGCTTGAACATGCCGCACATGTCATGCCGGTGATATCGAATTCGGCTTCATCATATTCGACGCCATATCCCAGGTTGCCGATTTTGTCTGTAATGGCATCCAGTTTTATATTATCTGAATCATAATCGATGGAAGCTTTTTCCGTCGCCAGGTTCACTTTGGCGTCGACATCGTCCATCTTGTTCAGCACTTTTTCTATACGGCTTGAGCAGGCGGCGCATGTCATGCCCGTGACATTCAATGTGACGTGCTTGCTATTGGACAAAATATTTCCCTCCTTACTTAATTTTGTTTTTTCCTACTTCGAGAATTGTTTCAGAACTGCCATCAATTCCTCGATGGATTCGGCACCTTCGCCTTTTTCAATGGCATCCGTAACACAGTGCTTCATATGTCTTTCAGTTACACTGTATCCAACATTTTTCAATGCCGACTGGATGGCACTGATCTGTATCAGAATGTCGATACAATAGCGGTCTTCATCAATCATTTTCTGTATTCCGCGCACCTGTCCTTCGATGCGCTTCAGACGGTTCTGCATTTTTATCTTTTCATCCGAGGTTCGCGGCTCTGTCGCAAACTCATGGAGATGCTCATCCATATCTCTTCACTACTTTCCGTGTGTATTGGTTAATTTCATTATACCCATAGGGGGTATAATTGTCAAGGTAGTAGATCCTGCTGACGCTATTCCACGGGATTTAGTTCATCCTCAGTAACCCATTTGTGATGCTTGACTTCATCTCCGGTCTCAGTATCCGTATAGCTCACCATGTAGACAGTTGTCTGTTCGGCTTCATCAATCTTAGCAGTGGCACCTTTCATGCCTTCCATATGGTTGGCATTTATGACTGCTTCATTCCCTTGTGCCAATGGCGCTTCGCCTGGATGCTCAATTTCTTCGTGGATAACCCACTTACGGTCTTCAACAGGATCGCCACCTGTTTCAGGTGTGTAGGAGACAGTGTAGGCAGTAGTATCGAATGCCCCTGTAACGGTTGCGGTTGCTCCCTCCATCCCAGCCATGTGATCTGTGCGTATGACTGCCTGGCTGTCCACTGGGTAAGTTGGATCTTCGGCTTGCGTCAGATCATCCGGGACTTCCCCTGAACTGGAATGGTCCATACTTTCTTCATGTGTCTCATGTTCTGAGACACTGCCTTCCTGCATCTGTGTTTCATCTGCTCCACAGGCACCGAGTATCAGCACAGTCATTGCTGTTGTTCCAAATAGATACTTTGCATTTTTCATAATTGATTCCTCCTAGAATTATAAAGCAAAACCATTTACCCATAGGGGGTATAATTCAGTTTTTAAAAAATCTCCAGTAATGGAGCTGATGAATCTTGAATATAATTTATCATACCCCCATAGGGTATTGTCAAATATAAATGCTCAATTATGAAGTACTTTCTACAATAAAAAACCGGGAGTTGAATGTATAATCAACTTCCGGTTCAGAATTCTGTATCAGTGGCTATGCTTCATATTGCATAGCAGTGCACCTTTATGATGGTGGATTTCATGTTCTATCTGAAGTGTCACGTGGTGTATGTTCTTATCTTCCAGACGCTTCTCAAGAGACTGGAGTAGGACCTGGCATTCTCGGACTGTCTTGTTACCATCTACAGTGACATGGGATGATAATGCGTTGAGTCCACTCGAAATGCTCCATACATGGAGGTCATGGACACCGGTTACGCCTGCTTCCCTTTTCATGGTGTCCGCGATTTCCTTCACATCCACATTGGATGGTGTTCCCTCCATAAGGATATGCACTGCATTTTTTGAGACCTTCCAGCCGCTGATCAGAACCAGGGCAGAAACAATTACGCTGGCCAGTGGATCTGCCAGGCCCCATCCGAAGAACATGATGAGTAATGCTGCTATAATTGCACCGATTGAACCAAAAAGATCACCAAGAACGTGCAGAAAAGCAGCCCTGACATTCAAATTTTCTTTAGTGTCGCCACCTTTCATCATCATCCAGGCAACCAGTATATTGACTGATAAACCGATTACGGCAATGATGAGCATTCCTGTTGATGCGACTTCTGGTGGGTTTGAAAATCGCTCTAATGCTTCATAGAATATATATAGCGAAATCAGTATGAGTGTAACACCGTTGAAGACGGCTGCCAGAATCTCAAATCGTCTATACCCATAGGTCTTGCTGTAGTCGGCTGCTTTTGCACCGACTGTCATAGCCATTACCGCAACGCCAAGCGAAATTGCATCACTCAGCATATGTCCGGCATCTGCAAGCAATGCAAGACTATTCGTGAGGTATCCTCCAATGGCTTCAAGAAACATAAATGCAGTGATGATGAAGAAGCTGATTACCAATATAGTTCGATTGGCGTTATGGTTATGATGTTCATGGCCGTGTCCCATGGAGCTCCCTCCTATATTGAATGATTATTTCGTTCAACACTATCCGTAGATGCAGATCAGTTGTGACGTGCATGATCAATCATCTGTTTCAATGTCAGCATCACGTGTTCATCATCATTTGAATAATAGATGGTCGTACCTTCACGACGATACTTGACAAGGCGCAGGTTTTTCAGAAAGCGTAACTGGTGGGATACAGTGGACTGCCCTATATCCAGTGTCTCTGCAATCTGATTGACAGAATGTTCTTCCTCGCATATCAAGTTCAGAATCCTTATCCTGGTCGGATCACCGAGCGCTTTAAAAGTCTGTGATACCATGAATATCGTTTCGTTATCCAGATCCTGAGCGTTCTCCTGTTTCTCTTCAGGTTTTTCCAAAGTACTTCACCTCGTTTATTAATATTAATATATGAGTATATTATCATATATTAGGAGTCACTACAAATCATCATATGTGCTGTGGACATTGCCGTAAACTTCTATATAATTTCTTTCTAGGACTATAGTTCTTGAGATATAAGTACTACTATTTTGGAGGCAGAAACATGAGTATCTGGTTTTTATTGAATGGCATGCTATTTATCTGGGCCGTTTGGAATGTCGCTTTCGGGCTATCCAACCATTCCTCGTATATACATATACTACTGGGTTTTGCCGGCTTTCTGCTCTTCATATTCAACTGGACACGCAACGCAGTATTTTCCACGATTCGCAACGCCGAAAGCAGACAGACCAGGATTAGGCTTGCCAAGATGTCGAAGCGGATTCGCCCTTATCACCGCTGGGTGGGTACTTCTGCCCTGATCATAATTATTCTTCACGGCTCAGTCATCACCCATCTCTACGGCTTCAATCTGACTAACATGAAGATTTTAACGGGCTTTCTGGCTTCAATAAATCTGTTCATCCTTGTACTGTCGGGCTGGTACCGACTGCTGATCGATCCAAGAAGCAGAATCAGGAAGCTGCATATCAGACTTGGAATTTCGATGTTCATACTGGTCGTCATCCATTCCATTTTCTAAGTCTAATCAGATTAATTCTGCATGTATTGTTTCATCCATCTGTTTAAAGTAAATAGATAAGAAACAATTAATCGAAGAGAGAGTGAGTACATATGGCGAAACAGAAAAAATGGGCAATAGGGTATATGGCAGCCTTTGCAGTCATGATTTTTTTGAACTATTGGAGCGCAACAAATGTCGGGTTTGTAGCGGATAATAATCAGGCCATCATTCAACCGGCAGGATTTGCATTTTCAATCTGGGGTGTCATCTATGTGCTGCTATTTATATGGATCGTTAAAGTGTTCTTCTCAAAAACATGGGAAAGTTCGATGGCGTACCGGTTGAAATTCTGGCCCATCATCAACTTTCTGCTGAATGGTGCATGGATCCTCGTTTTTACCCAGCAATGGCTGATTGCTTCAACGATAGTAATTGCAGCATTACTCTACACCCTTGCAGAAATGTATTCCACGATGACTGAAACCGGCTATCACTGGTTTGACCGTCTGCCTTTCTCAATCTATTTTGCCTGGGTGACAGTTGCAACCATTGTAAATATCTTCACAGTCACAGTAAGCAATAATGTAGAAACCATTCTTGGACTGGATGAACTTGCATGGACAATCATTATTCTAGGTGCAGCAACACTGATCGGACTGGCCATCGCATTCTTCTTCAAGGACTGGCTCTATCCACTCGTAATTATCTGGCCATATTATGGTATCTATATTGAAAATAATAATGACTATGCGAGCATCAATATTACATTGCTCATCGGCAGTATTGCACTACTATTTGCGGCAATAGTGGTGGGATTCAAAAAGCTGCGCAATTAAATCAAGAAGGCTCCTGAAATTCATTCAGGAGCCGTTTTATTGTTATTTTAAGTACAATATCCCAATGTTGGCCATTTTCTTAGATTAAAGAAAATAGATAGACACTGAGCAGCATGATGATAAGAAATACCAAAGGTACTCCGACAAGACTCATTACTTCCTTCCATCCTCTCCTGGATGGCATTTCATCTGTCGAGCGTCCTTCACTGAAAGCAACAATCTTTTCATATGTTTCCAAGGCATACGTCTTTTTTATTTTTTCGACTTTTATCGCCCCCAGGAAAGCAATGGCGAAGGTGCAGATTGGTATCACGAGTCCCCAAAGATCCATAAAGTTAATGACTACGCCCACCAGTACTGCTGTTATGAAATAGGCAACTGTCATTGTCCAAGACCAGAAATTCATTGCATTCTTTTGCTTCAAAACTTCGTTTTTCATCATATCCATATCTCCCCTGACTAGATTATCGAGAGATACATCGAATAGTACACTCATCATCAAAAGTGTCTGGATATCAGGATAGCTATGACTATTCTCCCAGTTGGATATCGTCTGCCTGGATACATATAATCTATGTGCAAGATCCTCCTGGGAGTACCCATCGCGTTGTCTATACTTTCTGATTTGAGTGCTGACTTCCATATCGATGTCCTCATTTCCAGATTATTGGGAGTGCTTATTTTATACTATCAATTTCTTTTGACATCGACCATATAGTAGGTGTCAAAACGCTTTGACATCCTCTTATTTCCCAGGAAATATTGAAATCCCTCAAGGTTTTTGGAATAAAATAAGTTTTTCACTTTAGATTGATGTCTTCTTCGTCATGGAAAAGGGTGAAATGTATCAACTGACTTCATTAATGTTCTTTTATATTCCAAATGAAAGAGCCTCTGTATCACATAGATTGTGTAATACAGAGGCTCTATTTAAGATATTACTCTATCAGACCTGCTTCTTGCAGATATTCTTCAGCGACGACATAAGGGTCTTCACTTTCTTCTGCGACGCGGTAGTTCATCTCCTGCATCTCCTCATTACTGATCATCCCACCAAGTTTGTTCAGTGGCTCGACGATTTCCGGGTGCTCATCAAGGAATGATTGCTTGAATAGTGGTGCCCCCTGATATGGTGGGAAAACATTCTGATCATCTTCCAGGATGACCATGTCATACTGTCTCAGTTCAGCATCAGTAGAGTATGCATCCACCAGATTGATATCTCCTGCCTCGACTGCTGGATACCTCAGACTTGGTTCCATGGTTATTGCTTCGTTAAGATTGAGATCATAGGCTTCGAGAACAGCAGGGAATCCATCTTCACGATCATTGAACTCTGCTGTGAGACCCGGGTCGACCCGTGCTTCTATCTTCCTTAGGTCTCCTATGGTTTCCAGATTGTTCTCTTCTGCAAATTCCCGGGCAACAGCAAGTGTATAAGTGTTATTATACTGCATTGGTTCAAGCAAGGTCATATCGAACTGATCCTGGAGACCGGATTTGGCCTGTTCGTAGACGGCTTCCTCTTCCTTCGATTCAAGCTCTTCTTTTGTCAGCTCTGCAATGACGGTGCCTGTAAATTCAAGGTATCCATCAATGTCGTCTGATCGTAGTGCGTTGAACAGGAAGGATGTTCTGCCAAGGCCGTCTTCGACATTGACTGTATAATCGGTTTCTTCTTCAATAAGAATTTTGTACATGTTTGTAATGATAGCCGGTTCTGTACCCAGTTTACCTGCAATAGTGATGGAGCCTTCTCTCTGAGCAAGTAGCGGGGCAACGGTGATTGCCAGCATGACTATAAGAATGGTGCCGAGTGTAATGATGATTTTCTTATAGGATAGCTTTTGAACAATACGCAGCAGTACATCAAAAAGAATGGCAAGCAGTGCTGCTGGAATAGCACCAATGATGATAAGGGATGTATTGTTTCGGTCGATACCGAGTAGGATAAGGTCTCCGAGTCCACCGGCGCCGATCAAGGCAGCAAGTGTCGCCGTACCGATGATCAATACCATCGCTGTGCGTATCCCTGCCATGATTACCGGCATCGCAATCGGCAATTCGACTTTGGTCAATCGACGCATCGGTTTCATACCAATACCTTTGGCCGCTTCTACAAGTGAATCATCCACCTCATCTATGCCCGTATAAGTATTGCGTAAAATCGGCAGCAATGCATAGACAATCAGTGCAATGATTGCCGGCACTTTACCAATACCGAAAATGGGTATCATCAGTCCGAGCAATGCCAAGGATGGAATTGTCTGAAGTACAGCCGCTATGTTGATGACAATTTCGGATACTTTCTTAGTTTTCGTCAGCAGGATGCCAAGTGGTACACCAATGATGACAGCGACCACGAGAGCAATGAAGGATATCTGGATGTGTTCGATCAGCGTAGTGAGCAGTTCTCCTTTTCGTGCATCCAATGTTTCAAAGAATGTATTCATTGATTGTCACCCCGCTGACTTGTTGACAAGTACTTGAAGACATCCCGATGTCTCAATACTTTCCTCTGACCATCTTCCCTGATGACAACACCTTCATGATCGGATAGATGCTGATAGACATCCTGCAGCGCTGCGTCATACGCGACCTCAGGATAACCCGGAGTTTCTTCCGGATCAAGCGGTGGATGGGCTTTGATGATATCGGCAATCGTTACCTGCTGCATCCTATATGACTCGAGGTTTCCTATGAACTCCCTGACAAAGTCATTCTTCGGGTTGGACATGAATTCTTCGGGTGTACCGATCTGTTCTACATGCCCATCTTTGAGCAGGCATACACGATCACCGAGTTTTAGTGCCTCCTGAATATCGTGAGTGACGAAGACAATCGTCTTTTTGATTTTTTTTTGCAGTTCGACCAGATCATCCTGAAGTTTTTCCCTGCTGATGGGGTCGAGTGCACTGAAAGGTTCATCCATAAGTATGAGTGGCGGATCGGCAGCCAGTGCCCTTACCACGCCAATACGCTGCTGCTGACCACCAGAAAGTTCATCCGGTGTACGATTTTTGTACTGTTCAGGTTCCAGGCCGACCATTGACAGCAGTTCATCAAGTCTTTCATCAATTTTCTTATCGTTCCATTTCTTCATCTGAGGAACTTGTGCAATGTTTTCCTTGATGGTCATATGCGGAAAGAGCGCAATCTGCTGGAGTACATATCCGATATCCCAACGCATCTCATATATCGGGTAGTCGCTGATCGGTTTATCTTTGAAATAGATATAGCCCTCACTTAATGGTATCAAGCGATTGATCATCTTCAACGTTGTTGTCTTACCACAACCGGAGGGACCGATCAGAACAAAGATTTCCCCTTCCTTGATGTTGAAGCTTATATCCTCTACTGCGACTTTGTTACCGTATCGTTTGGTTACATTTTTAAATTCAATCATTTGTCTACTCCTATGGGAAGTCTTATAGGTTGATTATAAAGAAAGTCATACACAATGGAAACAATTTCAACTGGGAGGTGTTTCTTTGTTACAGCTACCCGTCAAGTGACTCGGAACTATACAATTTCAGGGTACACGACAGTACCGTCTTCCTCTATAATCGGCATGGCACCCCATCTGCCGAGAATATGATCTACCAGTTCCGGTTCATTCTTGCTGTTATTGATGATGTGCTGGACGGTCCAATCATGGGCGGCCAGCCAGTTGCTGATAATCAGGCGATGACAGCGGGCAGGATGACGCTCTGAACATACACAGACCACATTGTATGACGCGGCCTTATGTGCCAGCATCTCAATGCCTGTATGGAAATCTTCTGTCAAAGTGTAGTCTGCGTAATTGTGGAATGAAACATTATCCCATCCATTATTGAGATTGCTGCCTACGTTGGAAGCGGTGCTGCGTCTGCCTCCGAGCAAAGGGAAGTGGTCATAGCCGACCCCCGCTTCCTGCAGCCATTTTTTCATTTCCTCTCCGTTGAACTGAGGGTGCTTTCTACTGTATGGAAAAGCGCGTACATCTGCCACAAAATCAATATCTGCCGCTTCAAGCACCTTCAGAAACTGTGCTTTCGTATTGGTCGAATGTCCAGCAGTAAATATTTTCATCAGATTCATTCCTCTTATCAGTATTGCCGAAATCAGACGGAAGTCTTATCTGTAGCCTGTCTGCCTTTCAGAAGTAGAGGGATTGCCACACTCCATGCTCCTGCTGCAAGGAGATACCACCCTGCACTGGACCCGCGGCTGGGGGATGGGGCACTTTCCGTATTTCTGGAACTTGTCTCCATCTCCTTCCCGGGATTCTCAAAACGTTCCTTCTGTGGCTCGATGCGTTCCTTTGTATCCTGCTGTTCTCCCATTCCCTTCAACACACGCAATAGAACGTTCATGCCTTCAATAACTTCAGGATCTTTTAAGGAACGGATCAGCCCCGGATATCCTGCAGGTTTCCCTTCATGTTCATATTCCGCTGCACGCACGATTCCACTGTTGAGTTTGAGTGCAATGGGTTCAAGCTGCTCCATGTCGATGTTGCCAAGGAGCTGGAAAAGCAGCATTGCATTTTTTATCGACTGTGGTGTATCCGATGCATCGAGTGCCGTAACAATCCGCGTGATGATCTTGTCGCTCTGCCCAAGGCTGCTGTTGACCATATCAAGCATTTCACGCTCCCGCATCTTCTCCGCAATATCGAAAATATCCTTTAGCGTCTCGTGGTTGTCCAGCAGCAGCTGTTCCAGCTCCCGTACGCCTTTCGCGTGTTCTGCTTCGGGATCCACTTTCATTCTATGGACGACTTTCGTTGCTTTTGCCATTAACTATTCCCCCTTCTCTCTTTGACGAGGTCACCAGGGAATACATAGTCTTCCCTTGCCCATTTTTCTTCTACACGAACTCCAATCTGGGGCTGTGGGTTGCCATATCTATGATTGGTCTTCGGCAGCGGACTCTTCCCTTTCGGCTCAAGTACTTCCATTTTTACGGATATTTCCTTATAGGCTGGTGTATCGGTATCCTTATCGGAGTGTGAACTCGTCAAATAGTTGATGGCACCTTCTCCGCTTGTATTCATCGGCAGGTAGAGCTGGTTGCCGAATACACGGTCCGTCACGATGCAGCTGACTTTAACGCTGCCGTAAGGGGATGTCAGTCGGACTTTTGTGCCATCTTCAATTTTGCGTTCTTTTGCAAGATCGGGTGAGACTTCAAGGAACACTTCAGGTGTTTTGGCAGTAATACCTTCGGATTTATAAGTCAGGTTACCCTCATGGAAGTGTTCCAGTAATCGTCCATTGTTGACATGGAGGTCGTATTGACTTTCAAATTCAAGCGGCTTCGTCCATTCCACTGGCCATAGACGTGCTTTGCCTCCAGGGAGGGGGAATTCCTTTTCGAATAGAAGCGGTGTATCTGTACCATCTTCTGCGACCGGCCACTGCAGACTGTCATAGCCTTCAAGACGATCGTAGCTGACGCCTGCAAATAGCGGTGTAAGTGATGCTGCCTCATCCATTATTTCGCTTGGGTGGTCATAGTTCCAGTCGGCACCCATACGGTTGGCGATTTCTTTGATGATCTGCCAATCCGGCTTCGAATCACCAAGTGGGTCTATCACTTTGTAAAGACGTTGGAAGCGGCGCTCCGTATTGACGAACGTGCCGTCCTTTTCGAGACTCGGACTCGCTGGAAGTACAACATCTGCATACTCGCATGTCTTCGAGAAGAATATATCCTGTACAACAAAAAACTTCAGCTTTTCATAGGCGGAATGGACGTGATTGAGGTTGGAATCGACGATGCCCATATCCTCTCCTTTCAGATACAGGACTTCGAGGTCGCCCTCATGAATGGCTTCCACCATCTCATGGTTGTTGAGTCCGGCCTTTGTCGGTATTTGAGTGTTCCAGCTTTTTTCAAATTTGGCACGGACCTCATCATCACTGACGAATTGATAGCCCGGGAAGCGGTCCGGCATACTGCCGAAATCACTCGCTCCCTGCACATTGTTATGGCCTCGAAGCGGATAGGAGCCGGCCCCGGGTTTCATGTAGTTGCCGGTTACGAGCAGCAGGTTGGAGATGGCTGTGCTTGTATCACTGCCACCACCATGCTGGGTGATGCCCATCGCCCATAGGATGGAAGTGGTCTTTGCTTCGTGAATGGATGTAGCGATACTGACCAGTTCCTCTTTCGTCATACCGGTCACTGTCGATGCATAATCCAGTGTGTATTTATCAAGGCTGGCAAAGTAGGCATCAACGTCATTGACGTGGTCGCGCAGGAAGGATGTATCGTGCCATCCTTTATCGATGATGTACTTCGTCACCGCCGATAGCCATACCAGGTCGCTGCCAGGCGCCGGTCTGACGAATAGATCCGCCCGGCTGGCCAGTTCATGTTCACGGAGGTCGGCCACAATCACTTTCTGTCCATGCAGCTTCTGCGCACGCTTTACACGCGTTGCCAGTACAGGATGGGACTCTGCCGTATTCGAGCCGATGGATATGACGAGTTCTGCTTGAGCGATATCTGTGATGCTACCGGAGTCGCCACCATAACCGACAGTGCGCCATAATCCCATTGTGGCGGGAGATTGACAGTATCTTGAACAGTTGTCGATATTGTTCGTTCCGATGACGCCGCGACCAAGCTTCTGCATCAGATAGGATTCTTCATTCGTACATTTGGATGAGGAGATGAAAGCCAGAGCGTCTGGACCCTTGTCCTTGAGTGTCGCTTTGAACTTGCTTTCGATGAGATCGAGTGCCTCTTCCCACTCCGCTTCCCTGAATGCATCTCCTTCACGGATGAGGGGCTTCTTGAGCCGTTCCTCACTGTTTACAAAGTCCCAGCCGAATTTCCCCTTGATACAGGTGGATACACCGTTCGCAGGCGCCTCGCTGCGCGGTTCAATCTTCAGTATTTCGCGTCCTTTCGTCCATACATCAAATGAACAGCCGACGCCGCAATACGTACATACCGTCTTCGTCTTATCGATGCGTTCTTCCCGCATCTGTGCTTCCACATCGGAAAGGGTCATCAAAGACTCGTAGCCGGTCTCCACATTTTTTGTAATATTGACCATAGGTCTGAATGATTCAGGTGCCATGCCCGTCAGGAATCCTGCTTCTCCTTCCATGCCGACCTCCATCATCGCGTTGCATGGGCAGACCGTTGAGCAATGTCCGCAGTTTACACATGAGGAGTCATCAATTGTCGTATCGTTATCCCAGATGACACGCGGCTTCTTCAAAGTCCAGTCGATCAGCAGTGTTTCATTCACCTGCAGATCCTGGCATGCTTCCACACAGCGGCCACATAGGATGCACTGATCCGGATCATAACGATAGAATGCATTGCGCATCACACCCGCATCTTTACTTTCGTGTGGTGTTTCCTGATGGCTGATTCGAAGATCCTTGACTGTATTATGTATCTCACAGTTGCCGTTGTTGAAGTCACAGACGGTACAGTAGAGTTCATGGTTGCCAAGAATCCGATCCATCGCAATAAGCTGTGCCTCATGTACATCATCACCGATTGTCTCGACAACATCCCCTTTTTTCAATTCCGTCGAGCAGGAGCGTACATACTCCCCATTCACTTTGACGATGCACGTATCGCACGTTTCCAATGCACCAAGATCCGGGTGATAGCAAAGATTTGGAGGCTCTGCCCCTGTATCTTTCAAATAGTCGAGTATGGAACCATTGGCGACAGATTGCTGCTTGCTGCCATTAAGCTCGAACTCAAAAAAGTTCTTCATGCCCATTCCCCATTTCAAATTAAATTTTATAAGGCATTTTCCCTTATATTGTAAAATTCAAACATTTTAAAATACTTTAAATCACTACTTATTATAACGCAAGAAATAGATAAGTGCTGTCAGAGAAAGTGCTGTTTTTCCGAGATTCGTATCAATGGGAGAATCGAAGGTGGCTACTTCGTTGCTCATCTCTCTGAAAATATAATGGTGACCTATCGGGCTATTGAAGGAAGAAAGCGACATGATGCCATTGGAACGTGCGTCTTCAAAAAGGTACTCTGATGATATAGGGAATGCCTGACCATCAACAAAAGCCGTTCCTTTAAACTTGAGGAGTATTTTCAACTCATCAAATTCAATTCTGCCGATATGTATATTATTTTCATCATAGATGTTCACATCTGCACTTCTGAATCCGCCACGACGGAATCTGCAAACCGTTTTTCCTTCATGGTCAGTCAGTATGTAATCGATGGGTACGATGATATTAAAATGGGAGAGGAAGGAGAAGATGAATGCCTTAGGGCTGTCGATTTTCATTGCCGCTCTACCGATATATTTGCCATCATAGTCGAATATCATCAATCTTTTGAAGTACCAGACATCAAATTTCATGATCACCTCTCTGATTTCACTGTAATCAAGTTCACGAAATCCAGGATCATGATCTTTTGTCTGTCTATAGAAGTAGAAAGAAGTCCCGGCTAAAATGAACAGGCTGAGGGAAATTGTAAAGAAGTAAATAAGTGTGTCGACGAGATTTGCCGTTGCGAAGTAGTATACCAGCATCATTAATCCAAAAAATGCAATGGAATAGAGTGATACGAGAGTCGCACGCAAGTATTTGCGATGAATCATTTTTTACCTCCCCAAAGTAGATATATGATAAATTATTCCATTTTATACTGGTATTTTCAAAGTAAATGATACTTTGGTTGTTTGTAGGCAATAATGGGAAAAGGTTTAAGCCGACTTTATATAAATGCAGTCAGTGAGAAGAGTGCAATGAAGGGAAGAGTGAATGATGAAAGTAATGGAACCACTGGAACTACCGAACGGCGTGGAACTGAAGAACCGGTTTTTTAAATCTGCTATGAGTGAGACGATGGCAAATAATAGGAATCAACCGAATGAAAAACATATGAGACTGTATCATGCATGGGCAAAAGGGGGTGCCGGAGTTGTGGTTACAGGTAATGTAATGGTGGACCGTAATGCTTTGGGCGAGCCGGGCAATGTCGTTGTAGATGATGAACGGGATATTGGAATGCTCCGAGAATGGGCGCGTAAAGGGACAGTAAACGAGACACAACTCTGGATGCAGATCAATCATCCGGGCAAGCAGTCTCCGAAGTCCATGTCCAAGGAACCGGTGGCACCAAGTGCAGTGCCGATGGGGGATAAATTCAAAGGGGCATTCAATCCACCCAGAGCGTTGACGGTCGAGGAGATCAGTGCACTTACCAGTAAATTTGCGAACACTGCGAGGATTGCCAAGAAAGTAGGATTTACGGGTGTACAGATTCACGGTGCACATGGCTACCTCGTCAACCAGTTCCTCTCTCCTCATGATAACCGCAGAGACGATGACTACGGTGGCACTCTAGCGAACCGCATGAGATTCCTTTTGGAAATCTATACAGAGATACGTGATGCAGTGGGAGAGGGATATCCGATTGCATTGAAGCTTAATTCCTCGGATTTCAAACCAGAAGGTTTTACCGAGGAGGAATCGTTGCAAGTAGTAGGAAAGATGGCATCACTCGGCCTGGACCTGATTGAAATATCAGGGGGTAATTATGAGCAGCCGAAAATGTCGACAGGCACAGATTCCGAGGTATTCTTCCTGGAATATGCACAGAAGCTGAAAGAGAAAGTGAATATCCCCGTTGTCGTGACAGGAGGGTTCCGCTCCCCTGGGAGTATGGAATCTGCACTCGAGAAAAATCACACGGATATGATCGGCATCGCCCGGCCTCTTGCACTTGAACCTCAGCTGCCCAATCAGATCATGGCAGGAAGTAACGCTGAAATAACGACCCGGCGGCTCACTACAGGCCTAACGGCTCTCGATGAAAAAATTGGTCCTGTTGTCGGGAATGTCTATTACGCCATGCAGCTAAAAAGAATTGCTGAGGGCAAAGGAACCGAGCGGCATACCAATGCATGGAGACCGCTTCTGCATCTTATTACTACGCATGGTTCATATGCACTCAAACCGAAGCGGAGGTAGGAATATCAACTTGAATAGCAGTATGTAAACCAATCGTTTGTCCTTGTAACAATAAGTTTATACCATAATTGTCCAGATTGATGTAGGCTTTATCCAAAGGGGGCTATGGATATGGATGATGAATTTGGCAATAAACTGAAAGCACTCAGGCAAGCTGAAGGATGGAGTCAGGATCAGCTGGCCAGAGAACTGAATGTTTCACGTCAGGCAGTTTATAAATGGGAGAGCAACAGAGGGTATCCGGATATCAAAAATCTGATCAGGATAAGCGATATATTCGGTGTTACAATCGACGATATGATTAAAAGCGATAAGAAACTGCAAAATAAGATAAGTATTGATGAAGATGAAAAATACGCACAGGTCACCGATCCTGGATTTTATATCGGTCTTCTCCTCGTTGTACTCGGTCTCTTTCTCTTTGATGGATCATTGTCCGTCACTTTCATGATTCTGGGTATGATGTCCATCGCTTTTTTCACTGATTTCATGAAATCTCTGTATTCATTTTTCAAATAGGAGATCAGGTAACCCACTTAAACAGCGCCATAATAACAAACACCTGAGCACTATTGCTCAGGTGTCTGCTTTCCTCCAGGGAAATTCTGTCTGTTCAGCATCTCATCGATGCCAAAATAGTATGGTTTGCTGAAGAATGTGGCGACGAAGCCGGTCCAAATGACTACTCTGCCATCGTTGATTCTTTCCTGTAGATACTTATCTATAGAAACGAATATATTTTCGAGGCATGGTTTCATTTGGTGATCGCAGCGATTTTCATGATACACCACCATACAAACGAACGTGGACCAAATTTATATCGGACTGTATAATATTGAAGAAGAGTAATACTTAGGTAACGATGTGAATGTCTGATTTTAATGAATTTGTGAATAAATTTATAATTCATGGCGTTATTTATCATATAACCATAAGCGTTATATTTTATAATCTATGTCCTATTTTCCATCTCTTTCGGTCTTGGATTCACTTTAGGATGTATATATGCGTATTCGTCAATTCTATCAGCAGTGATGGTGCGTTCTGTCACCTCATAGGGTTCACGGTAATTCATTTCGGATATATCAATCGAGCCGTCCTCATTGACGGTCTCTATATAGGCGACATGGCCAATCTCGCCTCTTGAAGTTTGAAGGATGGCGCCTTCTGCGGGTTCATCATTGACTGTGTAGCCATCTGTCTTGGCTCTTGCCGCCCAGAATTCTGCATGCCGCCAGCTGGTTTCAATCATGTCTCCCTGAGTCTTCACCTTGTCGAATACATAATAGGTGCACTCACCTTCATCATACGTATTGTTTGCCATAGGATCGGGGAGCAGCATATATTCCAAAGTGCCCAGAAGCCCTTTTTCAGTCTGGTGGTCTGTGATGAACAGTCCAGTTGCTGCAAGAAGAACAATGAAGAGAAAAACAGCCGTTTTTTTCACGTGAAACACTCCCCTTTCTGATGCAGATTCAAATGCATTACATGAAATTATACAATCATTTGTCGTCTCATAAAATAATAATGCTCAATACAAAAACAGCGGATCACAAGATCCGCTGTTTTTGTATAATATTTCTGATTTAAGAAAACACTATTTTTTATTGAATGTGTTTGCAAAGCTCAATGTGCTGAGTCCAAGGAATTTAAGTGCATTTTTGCTGCCTTCATAACCATGCCCGGCTTTGTAGTGCTTATATGCCGCAACACCCATAACAGAACCAACCATTAAGGATCCGATTCGGGTGAATGCTTTTCCAAGGAAGGATGCAAAGAGGAACATTGCGCCGATGGCTTCAAAGTAGCCGGCAATCTTCATCTGATTAGGGTTGACGTTGAATTCTTTTTCGAAATCTTCGCCAACCTGTCCTTCATTCTCAACTTTTGTCAATCCGCTTTCAATGATATTTTTTCCGATGAAAGCATTTAATAGATAGTGGATCATCTGTATCCTCTCCTTTTCATGTTTTCCAGTTTCGCAGAAATGGAGGGAGTTGTCATATTATATGCTTACCTCTAATGTAATTATTCAATTGATATAGCGGTAGGACATGAGCGCTTGAAGCATCTCGATCTCTTCTTGCAGTCTTGCACCAATATTGGTGTCACGTATCAGCTGTCTTTCGAGTTCTTCATCGACTAGTCTGCGTACCGACATTGCATCCGCCCCGTTCATCAGTACATTCTCCTTGGAATTGAAGTGCTGGTGGGCGACAAGCTGCATACCGTAGGAGTTGAAGAGCAGGGTGTAGCCTGCAATGCCTGTAGTCTTCTGGTAGGCCTTCGAGAATCCGCCATCGATGACGATCATCTTGCCATTGGCCTTGATCGGGCTCTCTCCGTCCCTCTCCTTTACAGGTGTATGACCATTGATAATATGTGCCTGTTCGGCATCGAGGTCAAACTCTTCAAGCATCTTTTTGCACATCTCGCTATCTTCACGCAGATGATAATATGGATTCTTCACTTCCTTATGGGCAGCCTTGTCCTCGATGAAATACCGTTCAAACGTCGTCATGGCACGCTTGCCGAATAGTGAGGAGTATTTCCCTGTCCATAGGTACCATACGAGATCAGTCGACAGGTCATCCGTCGTTTCAACATCCGTAAAAGCTTTACGTAGATGATATTCGAACTGATCCAGCAGTTCCCGTCCTTGATAGATCGCTCCATCGATTTCCATCTCTTCCATATTACCATTCTCGTCTACCGGGATGCAGCCATGGATCAGAAGATTGCCGTTGTAGTTCAAGTACAGGCTTCCCTTTTTCATCAGGAAGTTCATATGCCGTTTCAGTTTTTCGGACTGCTGCACGGAGAGCAGGAGTTTATCGATGACTTCCTGCTCCTCTTCGAGCAGCTGTGCAGGATTGTCTGGGTTGATGGTTCTGAAGCATGTATTCTGCAGGGGGTATGTCTGTCCGTAGACTGTAATCTCCTGCTTGTCGTAGTCCACTTTTTCAAGGACCAACCGCTCGTCCATATCAAAATACGGGCGGCGCTTGATGATGGGACTTTCCAACTTGAACTGGATCATGGCAATCGCCTGATGTATTATCGTAATCTGGTGCCTCTCCTGATCGGACATGGTCTTATCCGACTGCTGCTTCGGATGGAATGCAGTATTATCGTCATAGTACTTCTCCGCAAGATTGAGCAACGGTCGCAAATTGATGCCATATGCATCCTCGATAATATTGAGGTTGTTATAGCGGGCGCAGATTCTAAGAATATTTGCCAGACACACCTTGGACCCTGCATAGGCACCAATCCAAAGCACATCGTGATTACCCCACTGGACGTCTACGGAATGGTAGTCGATCAGTGTATCCATGATCTTATCCGGCTCTGGACCACGATCGTATATATCTCCGACAACATGAAGGTGGTCAACGACGAGGCGTTGCGTTGTATGCGACAATCCGATGATCAGCTTCTCTGCCTGACCAAGGGAAACTATTTTTTCAACAATCTTTTCATAGTAGGGCTTCTTGTTGGTATCTTCATCCGTCTTATAAAGCAGCTCTTCGATGATATAGACAAACTGTTTGGGCAAAGCTTTCCTCAGTTTCGACCGTGTATATTTTGATGAAGCATATGAAATCAGCTCGATCATGTGATGTATCTTCATCTTATACCATTCATTCAATGCCTCTTTTGAATCGACCTGACTTTTAATCAGATTGATCTTATCCTCAGGATAATAGACAAGTGCTGCAAACTGACTGATTTCCTCTTCGGTCAGCCTATCCTTGAAAATGTCATGGATCTTCACACGGACATTGCCCGAACCGTTTCTCAGTACGTGCTGGAATGCCTGGAACTCTCCATGCAGATCACTTACAAAGTGTTCTGTTCCTTTCGGAAGGTCCAGAATGGATTCCAGATTGATAATCTCCGTTACAACTTTTTCTTCGCTATCGAACTTCTCTGAGAGCAGGTTGAGATACTTTGCCCTCATATCCCTGTCTCTGTCAATTGTCTGGTACTTGAAATCGTTACCAAAAGTATTAACCATAATATTCACTCCCGTTAAAATGTTATCTCCCATTATACTGGAATTTATTCAGATGTGACATGGACTTCGGATATTCATTTATAAAAGCATTTATCTAAAAGACTTAGTTGTCCAGCATGAATGTTATGTGGCGGAGCCCATCCGTATGTATTACCTTGAGCCCGGCTTTTCCAGCAATATAATGCATTGTCTTTGCAGTATAGAAAGAGACATGGGACCGGTCACGTATGTAGTGCCAGTTATTGAAAAGGGACATATCGTTTGGATGAAACAGTGTCATAACAGCCAATACGCCATCGGGTTTCATCAGTTTGGCAAATTGTCTGAAGTATTCCATCGGCTCAGCCAGGTGTTCCACAACTTCCGTCGTCGTAATCAAGCCATAATTTTTGCCTTGATACACCTTTTCAGGGGCATAGAAAAGGTCATATATGTCCACCACATAATTATGATTCTGTTCCAGTAGTTGCGCGAGAACGGGTACCGGTCCACTGCCGAAATCCAAGGCTTGCTTATTTTCTCCGACATAGGGAAATACAGCATCATTCAGGAAGTGATATAGAAAATCGACGTATCCGGTATTATCAGTGGAATTATTATGGCTATCATATATTTTCAGCTCCGCTTCAGCGGAAACCATGTGATGTTCATCTTTCGAGATATACTCACAGTGAGGGCAGAAGTGGTACTCACCAAACACTGGATGATGAAAAGTGGTTGTTTGTGACTGACATACTTTGCACATATGAAGCATATGATCTCCCCTTCCAAGTTGCTGAATAGAATATTCTTCAGCAGTATAGAGAAAAAGCATGGATCTGGAAGATCCATGCTTTCGTCCTTCTATAATAAAAGATTTCTAGTTGATTTTAATGCGTTTCGAATAGTTGCCTCTGCTTGTCTTAGGAAGGGTAACCTTCAACACACCATTATTGAAGTCAGCTGTAATACCTTCTTCTCTGATGTTATCAAAGGTAAACTGTCGTTTGATTGTGCTGTAGCTACGCTCACGGTGGATCAGGCGACCCAGGTCACTTTTCACTTCATTCTCAGTGGACTGATCGGCTGAAATGGAAAGGATGCCATTCGTATAGTCAATGTTGATGTTTTCCTTTTCGATGCCCGGTAGTTCAGCTTCAAGTACATAAGTGCTGTCATATTCGCGAATATCCGATTTCATCGTGCTTTCAAGCATCTGCGGAAATAGCTGTCGGCCAAAATCTTTGAAAATATCACTCGGATTCATGTCGAAAAGGCTGTTGGAAGGTCTTGGTTCATAAGCCATTTTGCATCTCTCCTTTAATGATTGCATATAAGACTCGGGTTCATTGACATTGCACCTTCAGTATAGCACCGGGAGCCGATATGGTCGAATGATAACGCCTGGCGTTATACTGCCGAATTCTTTATTTATGGGTGGAGGAAGACTGTATTGCGAGGCGATATAACTCATATGTAACGCTTTGAATCGGCTACATCAGAGCAACTTTCCAGTCTTCATTATAGTAGAATTCCGATATTCCATCATCAGCGAATACTTTATACATATCTTCGAAATCATTGGCTAGAGTATAGCTTTTAAGCGCATCAGGTTCTATCCAGAAAACCTCCCCTTCAACCGAACTTGCCAGTTCGCCATCAAATTCTTTTGCTTTATAGAAGAATACGATATATCGCTCTTCATTTGCAGTCTGGAACTGTTTCACGCCGCATAGCATAGGATTTCTGATAGTGAGTCCGGTTTCTTCAAATACCTCCCGTATAACGGAATCATGAAAAGATTCACCCTTCTCGATATGACCGCCTGGGAAGGTTACACCCGGCCAGTTCTGACTCAATCTGTCCTGAATCAGTATCTGTCCTTCTTCATTTTCAATCATGCACATATTTGTAAGAATTGCCATTTCTGCTCTGCTCATAACGCACCTCAATGTTAGAATGTTCTTATGGATAGTCTATCACTTTAAGCATTCATTAAGGAATGTGAGTGTGAATAAAATATTGCGATGGGAGGAAGTTATGAGAAAAGCCAGTCTGCTTATTATATTTTTGATAATGGTTCTTGCAGGATGTGGAAACGAGAAGAATTCAATGGGAATGCTATCACTTTCAGAGAGAGAAAATCAGCTTGCATCGGCATTAGCTGAAACAACTTTTGCTTATGATCTCGAGCACAAGAATTTGGACAAGCCTCATTTCAATGTCTGGGTTGAAGAATATGTCCATGGCGAAAAACAGGAAGAATACTTGATGATGCATAGTATGATGAGAACAGAAAAGAGTGAGGATGAACGTCTTTATTTTTCCATCCAGGGAACCGGAGAAGATTCTGAAAAGAAGATAGTAAGAATTATACATGCTGATAATAGAGGGCACAGTATGTCGAGTAAGCACGACGTCATGTTAAATAAAGAAGGGAGTGACAGCTGGTCATCCAGTAATGAGATCGATGAACCTGACTTCAGCGATGAACAGGAAGTCGTTATCGGCATCGTCCAGTACGCCGATACGGAGATTGGCATCACAGGAGTCGTCCCTGAAGTTTTGAATAACGGCACAAGGAGTGCCGAAGAACTATTTAAAGACAATCCTGTTTCATACTTGATCAAAGCCCAGTTTTCGTCAGAACAGCGCAGTCAATAGTAGTCACGTGATGAATTCTACTCGTATGATCGTCTGCTTTCAAAATAGCACTGTCCAATGAAGCGTGTATATCGCATGAGTACGTAGATAACGATGGCCACAGCCAGATAAAGCTCGAAAGTGGAAAGATAGGTCAGCATGATGCTTATCCTACCAATGCTGTTCATAAGCTCCAATGCGTGGATGATTGCTGTAGCTGAAATGACTGTTGGAAATGTGAGTGCGGCATAGCTTGGATGAAACTTTGATTCCAGCATTTTCGGAATCATGGCGACAATGAAAAAGTAGAGTACCTGGGAAAGAATGAGCAGTGTATAGATGAGTATTGCCGATGGGTGGGTCGCCACTGTGATGTAGCCGGTCAGGCACAGCGAGCCTGGTGCTGCCAAAATGGCAGTCAGAGGGAAAGCTGAACGACTGGCTTTTTGTTTTATCATCTGTCTGATGATAATCGGCAGAAGGATCATATAGAACAGTAGTGCAATCCAGATGACAGCCTGTCCAAACTCCACTCCAAAGTTTTTGGAAGTGGTAGGAATGATGCCGATGCCAACGAAAGTTACAAACCAGCCCGGATTGATGTATTCTGCTCGTATTCTATTTGGTGTGATGAAATAGAGTGTAAAGAATATGATCAGTGCAAAATGCATGAGGATGGCACCCCACCATACAATGAGCATAAGGATGTCATTCGCGGTAAACTGGCTCAAAGTACTCGAGAGGACCATGAGTGACATCGGGAAAGTGGGTGATATTGCAGCTGCTACGGGATTATTCAGGGAATTTAAGGCATCTCTGCCTGTAATGATTATTTTCATAAGGAAGGGCAACATTAAA
This sequence comes from Salinicoccus hispanicus, assembly GCF_009831115.1. Taxonomy (GTDB): domain Bacteria; phylum Bacillota; class Bacilli; order Staphylococcales; family Salinicoccaceae; genus Salinicoccus; species Salinicoccus hispanicus. The sequence continues at coordinate 101,197 of NZ_WUUK01000004.1, forward strand.
AGGACTCCCATTATAATGAAAGTCCAGCCGAGGATATGACGCTCTATTGAGAAGAATAAGCTGCCGAGTGATACCAGTCCCAGTATAAGACCGCATATCGACACAGGCACCTGATACAAGAATCGTTTCATATTAATTCACTTCTTTTTTGGATTGAAATGATGTGGCACCAGATGGAACACAATCATCAAGTGTACATCTCTATCCCTATTTTTTCAATATGAAAAGGAGTGCTCCCCCTTACGAAAGTTCTTATCCGTATCCCACAGAGAGAGAAGTAGTCGGAATCTGATTCTGATTTCTTTAACAGCATCCACTCTACTCATGCGTCTATCTTCTTTCGGCATAGCTTTGGCCAAGAAACCATAAATAGCGTATCAGAACATAGACGACAATGATGATGGCCAGATACAGCTCAATAGTTGAAAGTACTTCAATAATACTTTTTATCATGCCACCAAGTGCCTGCACATTCAGGGTGCTGTTGAGTGCTGTAGCCGAGATGACTACAGGGAATGCAAGTGAAGCATAGCTTGAATGGAACTCTGACTTCAGCATTTTCGGAATCAGTGTAATGGTCATGAAGTATAGTAGTTGAGATAGAATCAGTAGTACGTAGATCATTCCTTCGGATGGCTGTGACATTACTGAAATATATGCAGCTAAGCAGATTGATCCCGGCGTCGTCAATGTAGCAGCTAAAGGAAAGCTCTGGCGGCTTGGGTGATCCTTGATCATCTTATTGACGATGATCGGCAGAAGAACAAGAACAAAAAACAATGCAATCCAGAAGACGATCTTTCCGGTTTCAATACTGAAATTCTGTGAAGTGATGGAAATGATCGCAATGCCTACAAAAGGAATGAACCAGCCAGGGTGGAGGTATTCGGATTTGAATTTACCCGGCACAGCGAAATAGAAAATAAATAGTATCAACAGTGCGAAATGCAGGATGACTGATATCCACCAAACAGCCGCTATAAGAGGGTCATAGTCAGTAAAACGACTCATTATGCTGCATAGGATCATCATCGCCATCGGGAATGCGGCCAACACAGCAGCTGTTACAGGGTCGCTCAGGCTTTCCAGTAACTCCTTGCCCATCTTAATAAGTTTTATAATAAACGGCAGCATGATTATTATCCCCATTGAAGTAAAAGTCCAACCGAGGGTATGATTTTGTAATGAGAAAAAGAGATTCCCCAATGATACTAGCCCAAGTATGAGACCACATATTGCTAATGGAACCTGGTTCAGAAAACGGTTCATATATTACACTTCTTTTCCTATTGTTGGATTTGGATATTTCTGTACTCGCATTTCCAATATAGCTCGCACGTATAATTCAATCATTTTCAATACGAAAAGGAGTGCTGCAGATGCTTTCTCTTTCTATTCTCCTCCAAGAGAAAATCGAAAATTAAAGGACTGTGCCCGGTCTACAACATCACGATCGAGCCCGGACTGTGTGCCTCTTTTCTTATGGGTGGACTGGTACTGTGTAGAGTTCTGCCAATTATGAAAGTCTTCTTCTTCTTCCCAAAGGGAAAGGATGACGTAATACGCGTCAGATTCGGACTTCATTACACGAAGTGCCTTGTAGCCATCTACTGTATCAAGGTTTGACTGGCGGCTCAGGAAACGTGCTTCAAAAGGTCCTTCCATCCCTTCATTGACATATACATTATTAAGAACACAGTAGCCACTGTTTTCTATATCCCCTCTGTTCTCGATGATTGTATAGTATTTTGTTTCCGTATTTGTCCGGATAGATGCAAAATTTTCTTTGATGATCACTCTATAGTTTTGGTCTTTATCAATAAGTATCATTTCTCTGCCTCCATATGTGCTATTTTTCATTGTCATCGTGATTCGACATTCCTGCCCCGAGTGCAACACCGATGCCTGCTCCAAGTGCAATACCGATGGCCAGGTTATCCAGGGCAACGCCAAACGCAGTACCGACGCCGATACCTATAGCCAGGCCTGCCCCCATGAAAGATCTGTTTGGATTCTTTTTCCCACTCATGGCAATCTCCTCCTATGACTCTATTTATTTTACATCTCATATTCAGATAAAGTAAATAATACCAATTTAAAATTGGATATTTTATTGGATGACATTATTCGTGATATATTCTTCTTATGACATATACCACTTTAAGGAGGTCATTACACGGTATGATTAAAGCAGTGAACAGAATTAGTGTCCAGAAAGGTCGAGTGCAGGAAGTAGCTGAACGATTCTCAAAAGCGAAATCGGTCCACACGTTCGATGGATTTGTGCTGATGGAAGTACTGATCAAAGAAGGTACTGAGAAAGAAGACGTGATTGAAGTGTGTACAACATGGGAAGACCACGAAAGCTTCAAGGCCTGGAGAGAAAGCAGGGCCACTCAGAAAGCCCATGCCTCAGGAGACAGTGAGAAGAAGCCGCAGGCGGAAGACAACCCAATTCTCGGCGCTGAACTATCGACATATGAAGTGTTCGTACAGCATCATCCAGAAACTAAATAACCATGATAGAAGCCATTCCAAAGTATCTGGAATGGCTTCTATCATTACATATGATCTGTCGATTCAATTTTTCTTAATCTTGATTCGATAGGACATACATTCTTCAAGTGAAGCAATATCTTTGTATCGCCATGCGTTATAGTCCATGGCGCCATTGGGAAAATAGGCAATGATATCGAGTTCGGCCTTTTGGCACAACGCATGTATCTGTTCCGGAGTGTAGCACTTCAAATACTGAGAGACCGAATCTTGTGGTTTATCTGTGTGCCACCATGTATCAACCATCTTGTTTTTCTTATAATCATAACCATACTGCCGTTCCACCTTGGGAAAATTCACGGAATCGGGCCGCATGGACTGCCCGTCTGCCTTTATCCAATGTGTGGGATTATAGATGTCGATTATTGCTGTGCCGTCATCATCGAACCAGTTTCTGATTCGTTCAAGTAACGCCAGCTGATCTTCATCCTCACCGACTCCAAAACCATCCATGTAGAGGACTGTATTGAACGTACTGCTGATTTCAATGTCATAGAAGTCTCCGCATAACGGCGTTATATTGGATGTCGAATGTCTTTTTGCCACTGCCACCATTTCTGGAATCAGTTCCACCGTAGTAATGGTTTCGGCGTCACCTGCCAACGTGCGGGCCAACCTGCCATCCCAGGCACCGAGCTCAAGAACACTGCCGAGAGGTCTGCCAACCTGCATCCTTAAATCTTTTGCGAAATTCATCTCATATTCGGTGATTTCGCCCGTCTGTTTCAGTGAACGGTACTGCATTTCATAAAATGCTTCTGCCCAATTGCTTGTCATTTATATCTCCTCCTGTAATCTGCTTTAAATTACAGGTTGGAGATCAGGTACAACAACCACATCACGTTTCCACCTTTCAATGCATCTGAATGCTATATACCTTTCATATAGTCATTATCGCTGATATCGTAATCATGTTTCCTGCCGTGCCATATAGCGACAACATTGGTGCCTATCGCAAATAACGCTGCTATAACCATGAATACATTGCCCCACCAGGTGAAATATATCCAAGTATTGAATAGGAATAATAGCGCAGGAAGTAACAAAGCAATCACAATAATATTGCTAGTGTATCTATTCATGCCAGAAATCCCCTTCATCTGTATTGCTGAGTTCGTACGTATGAACCATTAGAAAGAAAGCCACTGGTACTACTGTAACTACAGTTGTGACGTATACCTGCCAAGGTGCACTTAAAAATGAAGGTATAAACATAGCTAGAACCATCAGAAAGCTGATCAGAGCACTTATTTTCCTATGCCTATGAGTCTGATATTGTTTCGACTGGCAATGAGGACAAGTCATGTGGCGATCGAATGTAAATTTAAACGATTCTTTCAACTTTTCTTCGAATGTCCACTTTTCTCCACAGTTTTGACACCGTGTCATTCCTCTCCCACCTTCACAACACTTTAGTACTATTATTATTACTTTACCTAATTATCTCACAATGATAGAAAAATCTGCAAATATATCATAAAGGCTTTCATTTAAGAGTGTTCTTATTGAGCAACTGATTTGTAATAAAGTAGAGCTGAAAGATATGATTAAGATGAACCACTCAAAGGAAGGGAGTTTTAATTATGGCTAGATCTATTGAACTTGGAAAGTCCGGCATCAGGGTTCATCCTATTGCTCTAGGTGCAAACGCGGTGGGTGGACACAATCTGTATCAGAATCTTGATGAAGAGGCAGGTCGTCAAGTCGTCAGAGATGCCATCGATGCGGGTGTCACTTTGATTGATACAGCCTATATATATGGTCCCGAGCGTTCTGAAGAGCTGGTAGGTGAAGCAATCAAGGACTACAATCGCGAAGACATCGTAATCGCAACCAAAGCGGCACATGCATTTGATGAGTCGGGTGACCAGTATTTCGACAATTCGCCGGAATTTCTCAAGCAGGCTGTAGAAGATGCACTCAAGAGGTTGCAGACGGACTACATCGATCTGTTCTATATACACTTCCCTGATGAGGACACGTCAAAAGACGAAGCAGTAGAGGCGCTGGCTGAACTGAAGTCACAAGGAAAGATACGTGCAATCGGTGTATCCAACTTCTCCATTGAGCAGCTTAAAGAAGCAGACAAGAATGGACATGTCGACGTCTATCAAGGTCAGTACAATCTTTTTGATCGTTCGGCTGAGAAAGATCTGCTGGAATACACTGCAGATAACCAGATTACTTTCGTTCCTTACTTTCCACTGGCTGCCGGACTTCTCGCTGGTAAATACGATGAGAATACCAAATTTGAAGATCTGAGAGCAGACCTTCCCTTCTACAAGGAGGAACAGTTCAAGGAAAACTTGAAAAAAGTCGATGAACTGAAGAAGATTGCAGAAGAAAAAGGCGAGGAAGTGGCGCATATCGTTCTCGCATTCTATCTGACGCGTCCTTCCATGGATCTTTTGATTCCTGGAGCTAAAAATGGTGAACAGATCCGTTCCAACCTCAGAGCGGCGGAAATTGAACTGACTGAAGCGGAAATCAGCAGGATAGATGAAATCTTTTCCTGATAGATGGTTTGCATTTACATGGTAGAACAAGCTCCGGATACTTGTATCCGGAGCTTGTTACATCTATATGGTCTTTATACTTTAACAACCTGTTTGCCGAAGTTTTTACCTTCAAACAAGTATCTGAAAGCTTTTGGTACATTCTCAAATCCTTCTTCGATAGAGACTTCCGTGTGGATCCTGTCATTCTGGACCCATTCGGCCAGTTCTTTTCCAGCTGCTTCGAAGTCGTCGCTGTAGTTGCCGACAATGAACCCCTGCATCAAAGCCTGTGTTTTTACGAGTATCCCTTGAATACGTGGACCGATATCTTCTTCTCTGTTATTGTAGCTGGAAATGGTACCGCATACCGGTACACGTGCAAATGTGTTAAGTTGCTTGAGCACAACATCCGATACTTCGCCACCAACATTTTCAAAATAGACATCGACACCATCCGGCACCGCGGTTTTGAATGATTCTTCAAAGTCATCTGCTTTATAATCCACTCCAGCATCGAAGCCGAGTGTTTCTGTGAGGTAGTTGACCTTCTCTTCTCCCCCTGCAATGCCGACTACTCTTGCACCTTTCAGTTTTGCTATCTGTCCAACAACAGAACCGACAGCACCTGAGGCAGCAGAAACAACGACCGTTTCTCCTTCTTTCGGCTGACCTATTTTTAATAGTCCATGATAAGCCGTCTGTCCTGTCATACCAAGTGTGCTTAAATAGAGATGAAGCGGTACATCAGTGTTCTGTATTTTGGATATACGATCTGTAGTAACGGTGATATAACGCTGCCATGGAAGCACGCCAACAACATGATCCCCTTCTTTAAAAGCGTCATCTTTGGATTCTACGATTTCCCCCACAATATGACCTTGGAGCGGTTTGTCGAGTTCATAAGGCGCAACATACGACTTGGCATCGGACATTCGTCCGCGCATGTAGGGATCGACTGATATATACAATGGCTTAACCAGTACTTCTCCGGAAGATGGCTGTTCCACCTCGACTTCTTCAAATCTGAATACATCATCTCCCGGTACGCCTTCCGGTCGTTTAGCAAGAACAATCTGTTCATTTTTCATATGATCTACCTCCATTTAAAATCTGTTCATACTTATTGTAGAGGTCATATGGGTTTAATCCAAAAATATTGATTGGGCATATGGCTTGCCCCATTATTTCCATCGCAGTATGGTTTACTCAAGTGTGGAATTCTATAATGAAAGAAGGTAGATCATGAACCATTGGGATGAAAAATTTGATGTGGAAGAATATATTTATGGTACAGAGCCGAATGCTTGGATAAAATCCATTTTCAATAAGAAGGGTAATATGAAGGTGGCACTGCTTGCTGAGGGTGAGGGCCGCAATGCGGTATATATGGCCAAGCTTGGTCATGATGTCACAGCTTATGATCTTTCGCAGGTGGGCATCGATAAGACTGGGAAATTGGCGCAATCTGAAGGTGTGGCTGTTAAAACCAATCTACAGGATATTACAGAGTCTGATGCACTTCCGAAAAGTGAATATGATATTTCCATCAATGTTTTCGGCCATGTGCTACCAGAAGGCAAAAGGGAGATGGTCAGAAATCTCGCTGAATGTGTAAAGCCTGGTGGGTATATTGTTTTGGAACTATATTCAAAAAGACAGATCGAGTTCCAGACAGGTGGCCCGAAAGATATCCATATGATGTTTGATGCAGCAGATCTAAGAAGAGAGCTCGAAAAATATCATGTGGAAGTCATAGAACTGAAAGAAGTGATTGTCCGCCGTAGCGAGGGCCCTATGCACCAGGGCAAGAGTGCTGTCATCCAAGGCTTTTTGAAGAAGAAATAGAAGAAGACACAGGCCCTCTCCCATCTATAGATCTATAGATCAAGATGCCGATAAAGTGTTGCCCGGCTGATGTTCGTCTCTTCTTTTATTTCATCCAGCGTATATTTCTTGGACATGTACATCTTGACGGCCTTCTTGATATTATCGTCACTGCGTTTCGGACGGCCGAGCTGTTTTCCTTTAGTTGATGCTTCGTGCATACCCAGACGTGTCCTGAATTTGACAACATCACTCTGAAATTCCGAGATAAGGTTGAGTGAGTGCCCAAAAGTGAAGGTGTTTTCCGAATCGATGACCAGCTTCTTATTCAGAATCACTATGCTGGCCTTTTTACCGGCGGCTTCATTGATCAGATCTACCAGCTGTTTAGTAGAGTCGGCCAGTATGAAGAGATCTGCAGCGTAGAGCGTGTCCCCATCCTGCAAAGCGGACATCAACGCTTCCAACTGGTCTCTTCCTTTGGTTTTATCGTGTGTTTCCTGATATATGTGATCAACATGCTTGTACAGTACTTTTTGCTGATCCTCCATGGAATCATTAAGTTCAACTGGTCTGACGTAGCCATATTTCATTTTCAGCCCTCCTAATATTTCTACTGTTCATCTATAATTTCAAAAAGGGATATACATTTGAAACTGTTGCGATTATAATAGGCTCTATGAATTATAAATTAGGAGCGTAAAAAATGATAGATATTTTGAAGAAAGAATGGTTGACCGATCCAAAAACGAATATACTTGCAGGCATTGTCGTTGCACTGGCCTTGATTCCGGAAGCCATCGCCTTCTCGATTATTGCAGGAGTGGATCCAATGGTCGGACTTTATGCGTCCTTCATTATTGCCGTATCGATTTCGATTCTCGGTGGCCGTCCCGCAATGATATCTGCTGCAACTGGAGCAATTGCATTGCTCGTCACCCCACTGGTCAGTGAGCATGGCGTTGAATACCTGCTTGCCGCAACATTGCTGATGGGTTTAATCCAGCTCGTGCTTGGCATACTTAAAATTGGCAAGTTGATGAAGTTCATTCCGAAGTCGGTAATGCTTGGCTTTGTCAATGCACTGGCTGTCATGATATTCACTTCGCAAATCGAGCATATTTTTGGCATCTCGATTTCCACATACGTCTATGTCGCTGTTACATTGCTGATCGTCTATCTTGTACCACGCTTTTTCAAGGCGATCCCTGCCCCACTTATTGCCATCGTCCTGCTGACGGCAATCTATCTGTTCATGGGGGCGGAGGTCAGGACAGTGGGTGACCTTGGTGCAATCGAGCGCTCTCTGCCAAGCTTCATCATTCCGGATGTACCCTATACGCTTGAAACTTTGAGAATCATTCTGCCATTCTCCATTTCCATGGCAATTGTCGGTCTGGTTGAAAGTCTGCTGACAGCTAAGATTGTGGATGATGCAACAGATTCCTACAGCAGCAAGAATCGTGAATCCCGTGGGCAGGGCATATCCAATATCATCGCAGGATTCTTTGGCGGCATGGGTGGCTGTGCAATGATCGGACAGTCGATCATCAACGTCCGTTCTGGTGCGACGACCAGATTGTCGACATTCACTGCCGGTACTGTTCTGATATTCCTGATCATCGTACTTGGTGATCTGGTCGTACAGGTACCGATGCCGATTCTGGCTGGCATCATGGTCATGGTGGCAATCGGTACATTCGACTGGGGCTCATTCAAATACATGGTCAGAGCACCAAGAACCGATGCGGTCGTCATGGTCGTGACGGTAGCGATTGTACTCATGACGCATAATCTGGCCATCGGTGTCATTGCTGGTGTCATCCTCAGCGCACTGTTCTTCGCAACGAAGATATCGAATGTTGAAGTGGACAGGACGGAAACAGAGGGTGCTGTAAGTTATCGTTTCAATGGTCAGGTGTTCTTCGCCTCTGTCGATACGATGATGAATCAGATTGATCTGGATGAGGAGAATAAGGCGATCGAACTTGATTTCACCAACGCGCACATATGGGATGACTCCGGCGTCGATGCCATTGATTCTATGATCACTAAACTGAAGCGTAAAGGCAACCGGGTCTCCATCAGGAATCTGAACAAGGACAGCCGGAAAATCATCAATGAACTGAGCATGATCAATAAGGAAGAACTGATATAAGGGGGAGTTTTAATGTATAAGGCGATTCTGCTTGCTGCCGATGGTTCTGAGAACAGTTACAGAGCTGCGCAGGAAGTGAAAAAGTTCTATCATGAAGATGCCATAGTTACCATTCTCAATATTATCGGATATGCAGATTCCAAATCAGATGTACTCCATGGATCAAACAGCAGGAGTCTTGAAAGGGAGCGATTGGAGAAACTTTCGAAAATCACTGATTTCTTCAATGATAACAATATCCGGTATGAAACGCTCTTTGAACACGGAGAACCAAAGGAAACAGTAGTCAAAGTGGCAAATTCCGGAGACTATGACGTTGTTCTGCTTGGCACAAGAGGGTTGAACGGTTTGCAGGAAATGGTGCTTGGCAGTGTCAGTCACAAGGTTGCCAAAAGAGCGAATATTCCTGTGATGATAGTAAAATAGTTAAAAAAGGGTAAGAGACAGATACGGAAATCAGGATATGACTTCGTATCTGTCTTTTTATGGATTCGCATTTCATTCATATCAAATCTACTATGTGTTTTAAAGGAAGGAAGGGTGTAATGGATATAGAACTGCCATTGATGCTGCTCATCGTAGTGTTCATCAGCTTGGGAATACTGAGCCAATGGCTCGCAGCGATAATCAAGTGGCCGCCAATCGTCGTGATGTCGATTGTCGGTCTGCTCATCGGCCCCGTATTCCAACTGGTAAATCCGGAACAGATGATGGGCAGTGAGCTATTCAGTACGATTGTATCACTTGCTGTCGCCATTATTTTGTTCGAAGGCAGCAGTAATCTGGATTACCGGGAGCTGCCCGGTGTTTCCAAAGCCGTTACCCGAATTATTACTGTGGGCGCGGTGCTCGCCTGGCTGTTGGGTACTTTGGCCATGTACTTCATATTCGGCTTCCCATTATCGATATCTTTTGTAATGGCAGGACTATTCATAGTGACGGGCCCCACCGTAATCCAACCGCTGCTCAAGCAGGCAAAAGTAAAGAATTCAGTCAATTCGATACTGAGATGGGAAAGTATCATTCTGGATCCAGTAGGTCCTCTTTTTGCTCTATTTGCTTTCTATATGTTCCAGATTATCAATGAAGGTTTCGGAATCGGTTATCTTATGGATTATATCATCGGCTTCGCTGTTGCATTTCTCCTTGGATATGGGGCTTCCTATCTGTTCAGGTGGCTGATAAAAAAAGATTTCATTCCCCAGAACCTTATGGCACCCGTACAATTCATCTTCATCCTGCTGATCTTCAGCATCAGCCATACTGTACTTCATGAGTCGGGTCTGCTTGCAGTAACCATCTTTGGGCTGGTCATGGCCCGCCTGAAAAATCATAGTCTTATCTATAAGGAATCCGACCATTTCATAGAGGAAATGACATTGATACTGTTATCGACTGTCTTCATTCTGATTACTTCATCATTGACCAGAGAGGTTCTGGGCGAAGTACTCAACTGGCAGCTTGCACTATTCTGCGTCATCATGATTCTGGTCATTCGACCGATATACATTCTTCTTTCGACAATCAATACTGAAATCTCACTTAAGGAACGTACTTTCATATCCTTTGTCGCTCCCCGGGGGATCGTTGCTCTGGCAGTGGCGGAATTCTTTGCCGGTCTGTTCATCAGTGAGGAAGTGAGAATGGCAGACTTCATTGTTCCGGTCACATTCGGTTTCGTGTTTGTGACGGTGGTCATCTACGGCTTCAGTTTCAAGCCGTTGAGTAAATGGATGAAGCTGTCAAGCACCAGTCCGCCAGGAGTAATCCTACTTGGGGAGAATATGTTCTCCCTGGCTCTGGCAAAAAAGCTGGACGGTCATGGTATACCAGTACTCATTTCAGATCTTCTGAACTCCGAGACGAAAAAAGCTCAGGAGTATGGACTGGAAACATTTGAAGGCAACCTGCTCTCCAAAGAAGAACGGGTTCGGACAGACCTCACAAAGTATGACCAGTGTCTACTGACGACACGGTCCTATACTTTCAACCATTTGGCATTCAACGAACTTTCCCAGGAATTCGGTTTGAGGAACGTAGGCATGCTGACACCACCTGTCGACAGCGAAAAAGTAAGAAACAATATTGAGCAAGTAATCAGGCACCATATACTATTCGACGACAGGTTCACCTACTACTGGTTCAGCCGGTTTATCGATGATCATGAAATTACAGAATTGGATACAGCAGAAGCAGAGAGTATTACAGAAGATGACATCATCCTCTATCATATTGATGAAAATAAGAATGTCACCTTCAAGACAATCACCGATGATCTGAATTACACACCTAACGGTGTTATCGGTATTCTAAAAGATGCACATCAGTTCAAAGAGAATAGACAAAACGGAACAGAGGACTGATCCTCTGTTCCGTTTTTTATTGCCTGGGAAATTTCACTTCTTTTTCTTAAGATCAATTGTGCGGCCCTTCCATTCCGTTTTTTTAAACAAGTGGGTCTGAATAAACGATTGTCCGTAGACATGGAAGAAAAAGAGTATATATAGAGGATGGAGCAATGTGTAGAACCATGGGATGCGGATCAGTCGGTGGCACATCCATCTGAACTGTAATGCATATATGAAATAGAAAGAGATGGGCAGGGCGAGCGTGCCGAAATCACCTATCAATGTCGTAATGAGGTAGCCAGTCGTGGCGATGCTGCCTCCAATCCAGAGCATGATCATCAGCATGATCCACGGCTGTGTATTGCCTGCCCCGATTGCAATATGCTTTTTCCACCCATTGATGACAGAAGCCAGACCTTCCGGATACATTCTGAACTGCAGGACGCCGTGACCCAGGTAAAGCGTTGTAGGAAGGCCTTTTGCCTGATAGCCCTGTTGTATGCCCATCCCTTCTATTATGGTCTCCTGTGCGCTCTGATGTCCGCCTGTAAGTATGTAGTCGTTACGGCTGGTCATCAGGAAAGGGCCAAAGACGGAATTCGTTCGAACTCTGTCCTTGAAGAGGGAAAATATGTTCATGCCGAGGGCAGTGACAATATTGAATGGGGCAGACAATGTTTCATATGGTCTCTCAGTATGATGGTATGGCTGAATCGAAAGTACACCGCTACTGTCCTGCTGCTGATACTGGTACATTATGCGTGATAGTGATTGCTTATCGGACAGAACTGTATCTGCATCCATGAATGCAAGCATGTCGTATCGCGCATGGTGGGCACCGTGGTAGCATGCATGACTTTTGCCACGCCATTCGCCTTCCGGAACAGCTATGACTGTCGCATTGAAAGAGCGGGCAATATCCGATGTCCCATCGGTCGATCCGTCATCGGCAACGATTACTTCAACCACCTGTCCTTTCTGCTTATTGATGCTTCCGAGCAGATTGGGCAGGTTATGGGCTTCATTGCGTGCTGGAATGATGATGCTTATACGATGCTCCTCGGAAATTTTTCTTTGAATGAACTGTGGACGGGCGAAGATGACCCAGCCCGACATAAGACAAGCCAGGAGAATGACGGGCCAGGTCAGATGCCATAACATATCATTTTCCACTTCTTTCCTGGTCTGTGATCATTGCGGCAGTCTGCTGGCCACTCAGTGTGACCATCGGCATGCCGCCTCCTGGGTTGACGGTGCCTCCGACAAAATACAAGTTGGTGATATCCTGAGCTTTTTTTGGGTGCTTGAAACCTTTGTTCCTGCTCCGGTCTGATACCGTGCCGTATATTGCCCCATGGTCTGAAAAATAAAGGGATTGTATATCGTGGGGTGTAAGCATATACTCCGACACGATATGCTGTCTGAGGTCTGTCAATCCCATATTCTCAAGCTTCTGAAGTACAGTTTCCCTGAATGCGAGATAATCCGCCTTGGTATATTCCTTTTGCTGGAGGGGCGGTATGTGAGGAAGTATCTTCAGATTTTCATGGCCCGGGGGTGCTTGGGTGGCATCCGTCTTGTTCGTATTCACGAGATAGATGGTTGGATCGCTCGGCATGACTTTTTTATCGAATACTTCTTTGTAGTTCTTCTTTGAATCTTTGGAAAAGAAGAAGTTATGGTGTCCGAGCTGCGGATACATACGGTCAACACCAAGATGGAGGACGAGGCCGGAACTCGCAGGCTCGAACTTCTGCTCGAGAGTTGCCATATTTTCAGGTGAGGTATCGAGAATGTGGCGATAGAACGGCAATACTTCCATATTGGAAATGATATAATCAGCGCTCACTCTGCTGCTGTCCTCAAGTACGATATACTGGATTTCTTTCTGCCCACCGGTGATGGCTGTCTGTATTGCCTGGCCGGTATGTATTTCGACACCGATGTCCCGGGCCAGCTGTGCGATACCTTCTGCCAGTTTATGCAGTCCACCTTTGACATACCAGACACCCTGTTCGTGCTGCATATGAGCCATCATATTCAGTACCGCCGGAGCGTTATAGGAACTAGAACCAACATACTTGATGAAGTATCCAAGCATGTCCCTCAGATGCAGGTTACTGACACGCCTGTCTATCCCCTGTTGCATGGTGGAGAAGTAGTCGAACCCTCTAAGTGCTGTCAAGGGACCGTGGAACCGGATGATGGAGCGAATGTTATCCAGACCTTTTTCGAAGTAGCCGGGCAGAGTCAGACGATCGATTCTTCCTGCATATTTCAAAAACGCACGGTATTCCTTCATATCCCGCTCTGTAAGATCGGGGTTTTCAAGCACCATTCTTTCCAGGTCTGCGTATAGATCGATCTGCTTGCCATCGGTGAAAAAGGAACGCCATTGCAACGGCAGTTCCTCGATCTCAACATAATCCTGCATTACTTTTCCGCTCTTTGAAAACAAGCTTTCAAATATATAGGGCATGGTAAGAAGAGATGGGCCGAGATCAAATCCAAATCCGTCCTGTTCATGGCGGTTGAGCTTGCCTCCGAGGTGTGTATTCTTCTCATACAGACTGACATCAAAGCCATTCTGCTTCAGCGTAATGGCTGCAGACAATCCACCGAGTCCGCCACCTATAACCAGTGCTGTTTTATTTCCAGTCATGTGTAGCCCACCTCTTAAGCATCTTTTATTTTTCTCAGAAACCGAATTTCTTCATTTCTGATCTTCATCTTCCGTGCCATGGAAACGATATTGCGCTTTGTAAAGCAGTCATAACGATTCTTTCTCACTTCATCCAAAATTTCCCGGTAGACGGATAATGACATCAGGAGAGGGAGCCGTGCCTCTTCTTTATAATGGATAATCTCACTTCTGAAATCGTCGTAGAGTGTTTCGGCCTGTGCAGCAAGGTCTTCCCACACATTTATGAATACTTGATCGATTTTCCCCTGCTCAATCTGATTCATGGCACAGCCGTGCTCTTTGAGAACGGACGATGGTATGTAGACACGTCCATGCTGCCTCATGTCTTCTCCGACATCTCTCAGTATATTGGTCAACTGCATCGCAACCCCGAGTTTTTCTGCGTTGATCTTCCGCTCTGTACCCGGGTCGTCACATAGTATCGGCAGGAGTAATCTGCCGACAGAACCGGCAACGTGATTGCTATAGTCGATGAGTGCCTTCATATCTTTCGGTTGTTCGAAGTTGACGTCCATCTCCTGGCCTCTGATCTGGGCATAAAGCATGGACTTATCAATGGCATAACGCTCACAGGTGTCCTGTAACGCACGCCACATCGGAGTATCAGGGGGAACACCCTCAACGAAGTCATCCAGATCGGCCTCAAGTTTTCTAAGGTTTTCCAGGCGCTCCCCTGTCCCTTCTGCATGATCAATGGCATCATCTGCCATCCGACAGAAGGCATAGATGGCATAGACTGCTTTGGCATCCAGTTCAGGCAGGCTGGAGAACGCATAATAGAAGCTTTTGGAGTGCTCTTTTATTATGGATTCGCATATTTTGTAATCATTTTCCAATGAGGGGGTGTAGGGTTCCATCATGATCACATCTCCTATCGATGATTTTCATCCTTCAAAAGTTCTCCGACTGCAATCTTTGAAGACAGCAGTACAATCGGTACACCAGCACCTGGATGCGTACTGCTCCCTGTAAAGTAGAGGTTGTCACAGTGCGTTGCTTTGCTTTGGGGCCTCATATGATTACTCTGTGTCAATGTCGGTCTCAGACCGAACGTTGCACCATTATATGCATTGAAGCGACCTTCAAACTGGAGTGGTGTCATTCTCTTCTCTGCGACAATCTCCTGATCGAAATTCCCCATCCCTGGAAGCATTTTGATTTTTTCAATGATCTTATCACGATACAACTGCGTTATTTCATCGTTCCATTCGTACTTCATCGTAGAAAGATCTGAAACCGGCATCAGTATATATATGCCATCC
The DNA here is from genome assembly GCF_009831115.1 of Salinicoccus hispanicus. Classification (GTDB taxonomy): domain Bacteria; phylum Bacillota; class Bacilli; order Staphylococcales; family Salinicoccaceae; genus Salinicoccus; species Salinicoccus hispanicus. The sequence goes on from NZ_WUUK01000004.1 coordinate 116,547, forward strand.
TTATCTTCTGGCGCAAGGGACGGATCGATTTTTGAAGCAAGGTACATATAGAGTGAGGGATCCTCCAGAATGTCTCCCTCAAAAATCTGGTTGATATTTGTATCAAGATCCTCCGAAAATACAAAGTTGTGCACATTATCAATCTCAGGGTATTTCCTATCCATACCAAGATAGAGTACGAAGCATGAGCAGGAATAGTCCATCTTATCGATTTTCTCATCACGATACTTGCCTTTATGTTCCGGCTTTTCGATCAGGTTTTTCAAGGCATATGGAAAATCGGCATTGCACATGATGTAATCTGAAGCCATGAACGTTTCATCAACTGAAACGCCAATGGCTTTCTGGTCCTCTATGACGATACGTTCGACACTTGTATCGTATTCAATTTTGCCTCCAAGTTCCAGGAACAGTCGTTCCATGCCGGAAGCCATGGTACGCATGCCGCCCTTGATGAACCATACCCCGTATAGAAACTCTATCATTGGAATGATTGTATAAAGTGATGGTCCCTTGAAAGGGGAAACACCGATGTAGAGTGTCTGAAAACTGATCATCTGTCTCATACGCTTATCTTTAATATACTTCTTCATCAGATTTTCAGCGTTGCTCAATGTGCGCAGTTTGAGCCCCTGTCCGATCATGAATGGGTTGTAGAAATCCTTCTGGCTTCTGAATGGTCTTTGGAGAAAATGTTTTTTGGCAACATTGAACCGACCATACAAGTCGCTCAAGTATCTCATGAAGCCTTCTGCATCTTCATCACTGATCGCTTCGAACATTTCGATGTTCTGTACGAGATCATTGGTCACCTGATACTGTCTGGTACCATTGTCAAAATATCCACTGTACATCGGATCGAGCCGTTGCATCGGGATGTAGTCATCGGGGTTGCGCCCTGCCAGCTCGAAAACTTCCCTATAGAGCTCGGGCATCATCACGATGGTCGGTCCGAGGTCGAAATAGTACCCATCGACATCAATACGATTCATTTTGCCCCCGGGTGTGGATTCCTTCTCAAGGATGGTGACAGTGTAACCTTCATTCTGCAAACGGATTGCACTGGCAAGTCCTGCAACACCAGCACCAATAATAGTAATCGTCTTTGTCATTTTAACGGCTCCCTCAGCTATGTAACGAACGCTGTTTTTGCCACGATAGAATTTCGGGGCTGAAAACAATCGAGCGTCTATTAATTTCTTCAATATTTCTTGCATTGATCATGACTGATATTTTCCGCATCTGATGGTGAAACTGACTGATGTATTCTATCGCAGCTTCGATGCCATGGTACTCCACCTGTTCGAGCATTGTTCTCGACATTCCAACTGCTTTGGCACCGAGAGCAAGGCATTTCATTGCATCAAGCGGTGTCTTGACACCGCCACTGGCCAGAATGGACATATCATCGACAAATGATTCAGCCTCCAGTAATGAAATGGCAGTAGAAAGCCCCCAGTTTTTGAGGTAGTCCATGTCCTTATTCTCGCGACGGGCGTTTTCGATTGACGCAAAATTTGTACCGCCTCTACCACTCACATCTGCATGCTGAACACCGATATCCTTCAAAATCTGAAGTGTTTCCCTGCTCATGCCGAATCCAACCTCTTTGACAATGACAGGTATGCTCACGTGCTGTACGATATTTTTGATATTTCCACGCCATGTGCTGAAATTGCGATCTCCTTCCGGCATGATGAGTTCCTGGGGTGCATTGATATGAATCTGAAGCGCATCCGCCCCAATCAATTCAATTGCCCGCTTTGCACCTTCCAGTGATACGTCGGCACCTACATTCGCAAAAATGAGGCCATTCGGATTGTGATTTCGGACAATGGTGAAAGAATCCGCAAGCTCGGGATGCTTCAGAGCAGCATGCATGGACCCGACAGCCATGGGTATGCCTGTTGCACCAGCGACTTCAGCCAACTTGCCATTGATGGTGCGTGTCCATTCACTGCCCCCTGTCATCGCATTGATATAGAGTGGCTGGGTAAGTTTGAGCGGACCGATACGAGTAGACAGATCTACTTCGTCCAGGTTGAAGGATGGGATGGACTGATGAACGAAATGGACATGATTGAAGTCAGAATCCGTCACTATAGAATCCTGATCGAGAGCATGCCTGACATGGTCATCTTTTCTGCGGCTTCTCAAATCTGTCTCTCTATTCATTCGACTCAGCCTCCCTTTCCATTTTTATTCTTTCAGATGATACAAACGTTCGAATATAATCAGCAATATGCAAGTTTTTTATGAATATATACAATTATCAATGAAGAGCAGGTGCTTTGTAAAATGATAAGCGCACAATATAATTAAAAACGTCATCAAAGGTAAAAAAATAAGCACCGGATAAAATCCGGTGCTTGATTGGGAAGCCTATTCCCGATTCTCAGCTTCCTGCTCCATCTGTTTTCTGAGTTTGATTTCTTCTGCGCGTTCACGTTTTGATTTCTCAACATATTCCTTCATGCGCTGTTTGTTCGGAGTGATGGAAAGGCCGAGATATTTTCTTTCCTCATTTGCATCCTTGTAGAAGGAGACCATCATCGACATGATGATCAAGCTGAATGGGAAGGCCGATACAATCGCGGCTGATTGCAAAGCGTTCAGTCCTGAATCTCCTCCGGAGAGCAGAAGGACAAAAGCGATGGAGGAAAGTGCAATACCCCATACCACTTTTATCTTATTGGATGGCTGAAGTGAGCCATACGTCGTCTGCATGCCAAGAACGTAAGTGGCTGAATCGGCAGATGTCACAAAGAATGATGCGATGAGAAGCAATGCTATGACTGATAGCAGCATGCTCAATGGCAGTTCATTAAATATGCCGAACAGCATCGTTTCAGGGCTCAGTTCAAAAATGGACGGTGTGGCCTGCCCGATTTCAATGCCCGTAACGCCGAACACACTGAACCATAGAATACTGACTGCAGTCGGTACGAGTAGTACAGCCATGATGAACTCACGTACTGTACGGCCTTTTGAAACTCTGGCAATGAATATGCCGACAAATGGACTCCAACTCATCCACCAGCCCCAGTAGTAGATCGTCCATACTTCAAGCCAGTCATTCTTCTGCTGGTTGAGCGGTGCAACGTCAAGACTGTTAAATAGGAATGTATCGAGCATGGCACCTGTAGATGTATTCATCATGTTCAGTATCATCATGGTCGGACCGATAATGAGTACTACGATGAGAAGCGTACCTGCAAGTCCCATATTCAGGTTACTTAAGTACTGGATACCCTTGCTTAATCCGCTCCAGGCACTGAGGAGGAACAGGAACGTTACTACAGTAATGATGATTCCCTGTGTCACAATATTGATCGGGACGTTGAATAGATAGTTCAGACCACCATTGATCTGAAGTGTACCGATACCAAGAGAGACTGCAACACCGATGATGGTTGCAAATACGGACAAAACGTCTACTGCGACGCCGATCGGACCATCGACACGGTTACCAAGAATTGGTCTGAGCGTCTTGGATAGAAGTCCAACTTCGCCTTTTCTGAATTGGGAATATGCAAGAGCCAGAGCGACAACACCATACATTGCCCAGGCGTGGAAACCATAGTGGAAGAAAGTCGAACGCATCGCCTCGACCATTGCTTGATCTGTCTGTGGATCTGCTGTCGGAGGTCCCATGTAGTGCTGGATCGGTTCAGCAGCACCATAGAAGACAAGTCCGATTCCCATACCCGCACTGAAAAGCATGGCGAGCCATGAAATGGTTCTGAATTCAGGTTTGTGATACGGCTTACCGAGTTTCAATTTACCGATTGGACTGAAGATGAGGAAGATGGAGAAAAATACCATTGCTGTTGTGATAATCAGGTAGTACCATCCAAAGTACTCTATGATCCATGAACCGACATTGCCTGTAACTATGCCGAATCGATCAGGAATGAATGCACCAATGACAACCATGAGGCCGACAATGATGGAGGCATAAGTAAAAACTTTCGACAGTTTTTTACCGCTTGGTTGTTCAGGATGTTCCATAGGACAAATATCCTCCTTTGGTTTTTGTACTGAAATGTGGCTGAAAGATAGCCAGGTGTAAAAAAGTACTGCTATAAACAACGTTAATAATAATAACAAACTAAGAGTTCAATTACAACTTCCTATATAAATAGGAACACTCTCAAAGGAAGAAGGTGGTATTGTCCTGCTTTCCCGCCCCACATTCAAGGTAGCTTACAATACTATAAATACCCATAAAAAATAACGCCGTTGCAACGGCGTTATCATATTAGGAGAAGTATTTTTGAGATTTTACAACAGCTATAAATCCATCCTAGGATTCCATGTAGATAAGTAAACGAAATGAAGATTCCGCAGCACTCGATGAGAACTGCGGAATACCTCGCTTCATCTACTTTTTCATTTCCTGAAGCTTCTCAAGAATTCCATCCGTTTCCGTGCCGACACTATTTTCAACAGCAGCGAGGAAACTGCCTTCAACAATGGGCGCTTCAGAGATGTGAAGTGTATAATTTCCATCATACATTTCCACTGCCATTTCAAGGTTCATCTTACTGGAGCCGATATCATAGAAACAGATTGTATCTTCCTGGACCTGATCGAGCATATCATTGATCTGATCGACACTGGTACCGATACCATCATCCATACCGCCTGAAGCCTGGATGACTGTATCTTTCGCCATCTGGGAAACAAGCGCTCTAGTACCTTCTGCTATATCCTTACTGTGACTGATGATCAGAATTTCGGTCATTTTCCAACACCCTCTCCCAATGCATGGATAATATAGACGGCACTTTGCGCGCCAGGGTCTATCGTTCCTTTGGACTGTTCTTTGAAATATGCAGCACGCCCCTTGGTTGCAACCATATCCTCTGTTTCCTCAGCAAGCGACTGAAGGTCATCCAGTTTGAGAGCACCACTTTCCCGGAGCAGCCCGGCAGATTTTGAGATGACATCATACATCGTCTTCTCGCCACCTTCAACCTTACCTTTGCTGGCTACTGTATCAGCGAAAACATCAAGTATTTCCATTAGGTTTTCCTTGTCGATCTCTTCTTTTGCAACTTCGCTCATTTTGACAAAGCTGAAACCATAAAGCGGTCCACTTGCTCCGCCGATTGAACTCATCAAGGTCATTCCTGTCTGTTTCAGTACTTCGGGAGCAGACCCTGCAGAGACCTTTTCATTTACTGCCGAAAATCCGCGTTTCATATTCACCCCATGATCCCCATCGCCAATCTCCCTGTCAAGGCCTGTAAGTTCACTTTCCTTGTCATCGAAAACAGACTTCAGTCCGTGCATCTGTTCAAGCAGTTTGTCACCATTCATAGTTCGAACCTCCTATTTGAAATACTTGGATCGTGTCTTTGCTTCCAGGCTATCCAGAACATCCTGGTCTTCGTCCAGTACAGTCAGCGAAAAGCCCTGCATATCCAGTGCAGTCATATAGTCGCCGACCAGCAGCTTGGAAACAGCGATATTACGAGATGCCAGATTTTCCATTACATATTTTGTTGCAATACTGAGCTCACTTTCCGGTGTGCCTCCCATGCCATTGACCATCACGATCAAGCGGGAACTGTCTGTGTGTTTGAAAAGCTCTTCCAGCATGCGGTCTACAATCTTGTCGACAGTTTCCGACTTCTCACGGTATATTCCTTTTTCTCCGTGTATGCCGACGCCGATCTCCATTTCATCTTCATCAAGGTCAAAGCCATACTCTCCTGTAGTGGGTACAAGGCATGGTGCTATCGCCATGCCGATGGAGTATAGGCTTTCCATCATACCCTCCACCTTTTCGACAATTTCATCCAAAGGCAGATTCTGGTCTGACAGATAACCGGCATATTTATGGACAATGACGGTTCCTGCAACACCGCGTCTCTGTTCTTCATTATCAATCGCAACATCGTCTCTGACAACAACGGAAGATACCTGATGGCCTTCTGCTTGTGCCATTTCCTGGGCCATCTCGAAGTTCATGACATCACCGCTATAATTCTTGATGATGAGCAGCACCCCATCTCCATTATCCGCAGCCTTTATTGCCGCCAGCACTTTATCTGGAGTTGGAGAGGTGAATACCTCACCACATACCGCAGCATCAAGCATTCCTTCAGCGACATATCCTGCATGTGCAGGTTCATGGCCGCTTCCGCCACCTGATACGAGTGCGACACCGCTCTGTTTCTTGTCTCTTCTGACTACCACCGTCTCTTCGATGATATCAATGGCCTCATCACGCAGTTTCAGACCATCAATCATATCCGTCAAAAAGCTTTCCCGATCATTCATCAGTTTCTTCATGATTTCTCCTCCTTTTCCATACGTACTTATACCCCAATCCATGGATGAATTGGGGTGAGTATTGAATATTATTTAAAATAGCCTTTTATGGCTTTGACCTCAAGAAATTCCTCGATGCCATAGTCGCCCCATTCGCGGCCGATACCTGATTGCTTATATCCGCCGAACGGCAGGTCGGTACGTCCTTTTGCACCATTGATCTCAACAGTGCCTGCCTCAATACTGCGTGCGACATGCTTGAGCGTTTCCATGTCTTCACCGAATACATATCCAGCAAGGCCGTATTTCGTATCATTCGCGATTTCAATGGCTTCATCCAGGTTTTTGTACGTGATGACGGACATTACAGGTCCAAATATCTCCTCCTGTGCAATCGTCATATCGTTTCTGACATCCGAGAATATTGTCGGTTTGACATAATACCCTTTATCGAGATTTTCCGGCTGGCCACTTCCCCCGTGGAAAAGCGTCGCGCCTTCTTTCGTTCCCTTTTCAATATAGGACTGGACCGTATCGAACTGCTTTCTGCTGATCAATGGACCTATGGTTGTGCCTTCTTCACGGGGACGACCTACGTTCACCTGTTCCATTTCCCGCTTCGCAGCTTCAAGGAATGCTTCTTTCTTCGATTCAGAAATCAGCGTTCTTGTGCCGGCAGTACATACCTGTCCTGAATTATGGACAACTTTTTTGACAGCGATTTTGGCAGCCTCTGCAATATCAGCATCTTCCAGAATGATGAGCGGGGATTTGCCGCCCAGTTCAAGAGAGACTTTCTTAAAGTCTCTACTTGCTTTTTCCATGATTTTGGAGCCGGTGGAACCGGAGCCCGTAAAGGATATCATACGTACTTTCGGATGTTCGCTGAGCGGATTGCCTACACCTTCACCATCTCCATTGACGAGATTGAAGACACCTTTCGGTACACCGGCCTTGTCGAAGATTTCTGCCAGGATGATTGCTGCAAAAGGTGTTTCCTCCGATGGTTTCATAACGACAGTACTGCCGGCAGCGATCGCCCCCGCCAGTTTCAATGAAGTCTGGTTGGTCGGGAAGTTCCATGGTGTAATCAGTCCAGCAACACCAATTGCTTCTTTGACGACCAGGTGGTCTCCTCTCTGTTCTTCGAATTCAAAAGTATCCAGCGCATCCCTGGCAGCTTTGAAGTGATTGAGACCTGCTTGATAATGTGTTTCCTCGGACATTTTCAAAGGAGAACCCAATTCATCTGTAATCGTTTCGATCAGATCGTTCTTACGGTTTTCATACTCCACTACAATCCTATCCAGCAGTTCGTGCCTTTCTTCTACAGGTGTATGGCGGAATTTCAGATAGACCGAATGCGCGGCTTCTACAGCCTTGTCAACATCCTCGGCGTTTCCTTTGGCGATTCTGCCGAATACCTCCCCGGTTGCAGGGTTGATGACATCTATCATTTCTCCACTCGTACTCTCAATCCATTCACCATTTATATACTGCTTTGTCTGTTCTCTCATTTTATGCCATTCCCCTTTACAGTTTATGTCTTCTATCCTTTAGCCTAAATTATAAGTCTCTAATCATTGAAAATGGAAACATATAAAAAATAGAATATCCCGGATAGGGATATTCTATTATGAATCAGCATACGGAGTCATTGGATTTTGGCACGGAAAGCCCAAACAGTGGTCGGAGGTAAAGTGCCAGGAAGGTGCCGGCAAGTGCCAGGATACCCCATATATAGCCATGCAGACTGAATGAAGCGATGCCCCCGAAGTATGCGCCGATATTGCATCCGAAGGCAAGACGTGCACCATAGCCCATCAGAAGTCCCCCGATGACGGATGCAGAAAAATTGCCAGGTGTGATTCTGCTGAACTTGAATAGACCGCCTGCTGCTGAGGCGATGAATGCCCCAAGGATGACACCGAAGTTGAGCACAGTGGTCGAATCCGCGAAAATGGATGATTGGAGTGCTGCAGCACTGGTGCCCTGCCAGTAGCCCCACGAAGCAACATCCACGCCGAACATGCCGGCTGCTTTTGATCCCCATAGAGCAAACGCTGAAGTAATGCCCCAAGGGGTGCCTCGGGTCATCAGGGTCAGTGCATTAAGTACAGCCAGTACGATGGCTGCAGCGAAAAGTGGCCAGAAACCTCTGAATATACGCTTCCACCCTTGCGCAGTCGGCAATGGCGCCATTTTAGGTGATTTTCTTTTCTTTTCAATGATGACTGTAATCCAGGCAATCAGTCCGAATAGGACGATGGAGACAATCCACGCCCCGCCATAGCCGAGTCCTGTGGATGTGGCAAGTGAAATAGGTTCAAACGATGGGAGCTCCTCAGTCCAGAAAGGCAGATGGTATGCTCCGACTGTTGCTCCGATAATGAAGAAGATCAAGGTGATGAACATCACCGTGCGCCCACCACCGATTGCATAGAGTGTGCCGGAGGCACATCCCCCACCGAGCTGCATGCCGATGCCGAACATGAAGGACCCGACAATCAGGCTGATGCCGACAGGTGACACATAACCGGCGACCTCCTGTCCGAAGAAAGAGATGCCGAATGCAAGAATCGGTGCGAATAATGTTACGGCGACAGCCAGCATGAGCATATGGGCACGCATTGCCTGCCCGTTCCCAACCGACATCATGCGTCTGAATGCAGAAGTGAATCCGAAGCGGGCATGAAATAAAGTAAAACCGAGAAGTAGGCCGAGAATCATGAGTATCGGCTGAGTCACCGACTGAGTGGCAGCAAGATATAGAAATAGGATGAAACTGACAGCAACACCGCCGCCGATGAGCATCTTCTGAGGAGAATTCAGAGCAAGAGAACTCCGCACTACCGGGTCCCTCACTTCATTTACTGGCTGTACTCTGGTAGTCATGTATAAATCACCTTTCTTTAGGAACAGTTTGTGTAATATTGGGATAGTCTATTATATCCTAGTATTTCAGTCAAGAATAAACGCTGGAGGTTTTAAAGTAAAGCAGACCTTATACATAAATGTAATTGTTCTGAACCAGAAAAGCGGTTATAATATTGAAGCATTATGATGCCGGCTCTGACAAGTTGGACCGGCACCTATAAATGGAATCAGAAAAGCGCCTTGCATAAGGGAAGTCGGAGGAATTCAAGTGGCTAAACTATACTACCGGTATGGGACGATGCAGAGTAACAAAAGCAATCAGATCATCACCACACATCACCAATATACAACGCAGGGCAAGCAGTGCCTTGCCTATTCCACGCCTGTAGATACAAGAAGCGGTTATAGAAAAATCAAATCCAGAATCGGCCTTGAGCTGGTATGTGAATATATAACAGATACCATATATGAAGATGTGAAGACCATTCATGAAAGGAACAAGGTACATGCGGTGGTTGTCGACGAAGCACAGTTCCTGTCCAAAAGAGATGTCCATCATCTGAGTGATATCGCAGATGATCTGGATATCCCTGTCATCTGCTTCGGTTTGAAGACGGATTTCCGCAATCAGCTGTTTCAAGGCAGTCAAGTACTACTCGAGCTCGCCGACGCCATTGATGAGCTGAAAACGATCTGCCAGTTCTGCAATAAGAAGGCGACCTTGAATATGAGGCTCCTTGATGGCAGGCCGACGAATGTCGGGGAAACGATCCAGATCGGCGATGAAGAATATGTGCCGGTCTGCAGAAAATGCTACAAGGAAAGACTGGGCCTGGACTGAGAAAACCGTCCAGCTTTAATTAACAGAACTCAATGCCGCTCTAATCAACCTTTAATTTTTTATTAACCGTCCTTTATGGATGACCTTCTATACTGAAATTATAAACAGATAGGAGGCGTTATGAATGAAATTGAAAAAGAATCACTTGCTGGCAGGAAGTCTGATTTCAGCGTTGATGCTCGGTGCATGTTCAAGCGCAAGCGCAGACGCGGATCTTGATTGGCAAGAGGACAGTAACGAAGGTACAACGATTGTAAATAACGGTTCAAAAAACAGCAAAGTGCAGATGGAAGCCCAGCAGGCAGTGGACAAGGCAAAAGAACAATTTGATGGTGAAGTCCAGGAAGTGGAACTTGATGAGGATGACGGCAGATACTACTACGAAGTGGAACTTCAGAATGGCAAAGAGGAGTATAACGTTGATATTGACGCTGACGATCTGACTATTCTCGAGGAGTCATTCGACCAAGATGATGATGACCGTGATGACGTGAACGATGACAATGACCGTGATGACGATGTGAACGGTGACGATGACCGTGATGACAATGCAGATGACAATCGTAATGACGACACAACCCAATCCACACCTGCAAATGGCAGTTCCTCAGGCGGAAAAATCATTTCTTCAACCGAGGCATTGAAAATTGCCCAAAATGAAGCAGATGGTGAAGTTTCTGAATGGGACTACGATGATAAAGAGTATGAAGTTGAGCTTATTTCGAACGGTGAAGAGTATGAAATGACAATTGATGCAAAAACTGGTGATGTCATCGAATTCGATGACTGAAGTAGGTAAAGTATGGGCCTGGAATTTTTCCAGGCTTTTTTAATTGAATTTTAATGATTCTATAACGAAAAATGCAGCACTTTGCTATATACTTGGTGTAATAGTAGCCGATTTGCATCAAGACAACAAGGAGTGCTTATATGGAAAAGATTCTGATTGTTGAAGATGATGAAAAAATCGCCCGTGTCATCCAGCTGGAATTGGAACATGAAGGGTACGAAGTGGCAATCGCATATACAGGGAAGGCAGCGCTTGAACAATACGAGATCGCATCTTTCGACCTGATCCTTCTTGACGTCATGATTCCCGAACTGAATGGACTCGAGGTCCTTCGACGTGTCCGACAGAAAGATGATAAGATACGCATCATCATGCTTACTGCCAGAGATGCTGTCATGGATAAGGTGAGTGGTCTGGATTCGGGGGCAAATGACTATGTCACCAAACCATTTGAAATTGAAGAGCTTCTGGCCCGCATAAGGACACAGCTCAAACAAAGGATGATGTCACAGGAAGCCGTTGACCAGGAGATGACATGCAGACATCTCAGAATACTGCCCATGGCCCGTGAAGTGTATATCCACGATGAGCTGGTCTATCTGACCCAGAAAGAATACGATCTGCTTCATTTTCTGTTGACGCACAGAAACCAGGCACTATCAAGGGAACAGATTATAGAAGCGGTCTGGGGTTATGATTACTATGGGGACACCAACACCGTGGATGTCTATGTCAGATACCTGCGCAAAAAGCTTGATCGTGACGCCCCATCCATCATTGCAAGTGTCAGAGGTATCGGCTATATGGTGAAGGAATGAAACAATGAAAATCGGGACAAAAATCCAGTTGTATACAACGGTGATGACATTGATTGTCGTCATCATCATCAATCTGTTCGTCTATTACTCCTATCGGCATTTTTCATTGGAAGCGGAAATGGGACAGCTTGAAAATCGTGGGTTCAATATCATGCAGGAAATACAGAACGCAAATGATAGCGGCATCAATGCTGAAGCGGTGCTCCAGGCCTATCTGCTTTCTGATGGCTATATCACTATCATTGATAGTGAAGGTAACCCTGTGGTACGCATTGCTACAGAAGCGGAATATGCTGACCTTTCGATGCCCTACAGCACAGCTCAATATGCAGAGGCGGTTGATCATGAGCCCCATCATTTTGTAATGGTATCCCTTCCGATCATCTGGGAGAATGGGCAGATTCATGCACTTCAGATATATGAGAATGTCGGTTTCCTGCATGACACATTTGAAATTCTACGCTGGATTCTCCTGCTGTCGACTGGACTCATATTCATTGTCATATTTCTGCTGAATCGGATCATTACAAATTTCATTACCCAGCCGATCAACAAACTCATCAACAAGATGAATAGAACAAACAATACTGCGAAGTACTCGATGCTGGAAATCGACCGCAAAGATACCAGGGAACTCCAGGAGCTTTCCGGAGCCTTCAACAATATGATGAAGTCACTCAAGATTCATGATGAAAATCAACAGGCTTTCATCATGAATGCCTCCCATGAATTGAAGACGCCGATTACAGTAATCAGTTCCTATAGTGAAATGCTGTCGCGTTTTGGTAAGACCCGTGAAGATGTACTCGATGAAAGCATCCATGCCATCAGTGATGAAGCGAGAAGAATGAAATATCTGACCGAGCAGCTTCTGAGCTTCGCCAAAGTGAATACAGGCAGAGAAGAAATCATCCGCAGACCTGTACATATTGTTGAGCTAATCCGGGACATCGCTGTGCGCCTGGAGAAGGTATACCAGCGGAATATTCACGTGCATACGAATCATGAGGGGCTGCTGGCTCACGTGGATGTGGATACTTTCGATCAGTTGATCAAGATATTCCTGGATAATGCCTACAAGTACAGCTCGGATGACATCGCTATTGATGTGCTGGCTCACGGTTCTTCGGTTGAAGTGGCGATAAAGGACATGGGTATCGGCATTCCGAAAGAGGATATTGAACATATTTTTACTCGCTTCTACCGTGTTGACAAGGCGAGAGCCAGAAAGACTGGAGGATCCGGGTTAGGTTTGTCGATTGCGAATGAACTGGCGAAACTGAACGGTATGGATATCCAGGTGGAAAGCGAGATGGGTGTCGGAACGACTTTCAGACTGTTCATGGAAAGTGGGAATGAGGATGAAGAGAACAACTAGGCTGCTGATTGCTGCAATGGCTGTTGTACTGGGCTTTGTGATTGGTACCGTATTACTGGTGCAGTCGCAGTCGGAATCACTGGGGGAAGATACGATCAGAGCGATGGTCACTGACCGGTACAGTGGTCAGATCAGAACGATAGAAACGGAAGGTGGCCAATATATTGTCCATGTAGAAGATGAAGGCTTCGAGTACGAAATCACCATGGATAGGGAGGATGGCAGCATCACTACCATGGAATCCAGAAAAATTGCTGCAGAGGAATCAATTGAAGAAAGCACAGAGACGGAAGGTACTTCCGAAACAACTGTTGAGGGATCGACAGAAGCCCCAGTAGAGGAAGCAGAAGAAGAACCGGAAGAGGAATTGACGGTACAAATGACTGAAGCGGAAGCCAAGACATTGGCTTTTGAAGAAGTCGGCGGACAGTTTGTCCATGTCGCCCTGAATGAGGAAATCCACCCGTCCGAATACCAGGTCATACAGCTGGTGGATGATGATGATGAAGGTGCACTCGTTTCCGTCAACGCCCAATCGGGGGAAGTCGTCAAAGTGTTGTGGTTTTCAATTGATTTTGAAGATATTACAGACATAGAAGCATTTGCTCGGGAGCTTCAGAACTACAATAAGCAGTATCAGGACGACTACTATATTGAATTTGATGATGACAATGATGATTAGTCCCTTCGGAAATGTTATCCTGAAGGGGTATTTTTTTTGCATTCATCCATTTTGCATCAGCTTATATGATATTATTGAATTCTGATAGCGATTGAAGGAATTGAGATCGGGGAGGTGCGCATTATGATAGAGATGATGGGAGTTTCCAAATCCTTTGCAGGCAAGGATGGTCACTTCAAAGCAGTGGACGATGTAGACCTGTCAATCAAGGATAGGGAGATATTCGGCATCATTGGTGAGAGCGGTGCCGGCAAGTCGACGCTGATGCGTTTCATCAATGCCTTGGAAACACCAGACTCCGGCCAGGTCATAGTCAATGGCGTAGTGGTCGATAAACTGCGTGGAAGAAGTTTGAGGAACCATCAGAAGAATATCGGGATGGTGTTTCAGCATTTCAACCTTTTGGCAAACAGAACAGTGGCTGAGAATATCCTTCTGCCTTTGAAACTGCATCAATATGATCAGGCATTGACCATTGATGAAGTGCTGGAATTTACCGGTCTTGCCGATAAGCGCAGCAGTTATCCTGCTGAACTTTCCGGAGGGCAGAAGCAGCGTGTTGGCATTGCAAGGGCGCTCATTACACGCCCTCATATACTGCTATGTGACGAACCTACGTCTGCTCTCGATGAGAACACGACTTATGAAATTGCCGATGTTCTCCATAAGGCCCAGAATGAATACGGTATGACTGTCGTCATCGTGACCCATGAACTGGGTGTAATCAAGGCTTTGTGCCATCGGGCGGCAGTTCTGGAACACGGGAAGCTGGTGGATACCATAGATGTCGTACAGGGGAATAGTACGCGGTCTGGACAGTCATACTACAAGCGTGTATTGGAAGTGTTGAAAAATGAATAGTTTCAACCTCTATTTCGAACGTGTCATCGAATATGCACCCAGGCTGTCTGAGAGCCTATTCGAAACTGGAATCATGATGATATTTGCAATGGTTGCCGCAATTGTTCTGGGGCTTCCCCTTGGTACACTGCTGTATCTTGCTTCCAAGGGCAAACCAATGGAAAACAAGTTTCTATACCAGCTGGCAAGCATATTCGTCAATATTGTCCGTTCGTTTCCGTTTCTCCTGCTGGTCGTCGTCATGCAACCGCTGATCCGTCTGCTATACGGACGGGCAACAGGAGATCCCGTTGCGGCTTCGTTTCCCATGATGCTTATTGCTATTGCGCTTTACGCAAGGTTTGTAGAACAGTCCTTGCACGATGTACCGAGGGGCGTGACAGAAACCGCCCAATCCATGGGAGCCACCACTTTTCAGCTGGTATGGAAGTTTCTGTATGTTGAGGCAAGGAGTTCTCTGATCATCGGCTTCACTACTGCCTTCGTCAGCTTCATTTCCTATTCCACCATCATGGGTGTGGTGGGTGGCGGGGGTATCGGTGATTTTGCCATTCGATACGGATATCAGAGGTACGAAACAGATATCATGTATACCTCGATTGTCGTAATCATCATATTCGTTGTCCTGGCTCAATGGATGGGACTGAAGATTGCAAGGAAACTGGATAAAAGATAAAAAGCAAAGGAGATGGATCATATGTTGAAAAAAGGATTGCTGTTGAGTAGTTTGACACTGCTTCTGGCCGGATGTGGCGGAGGACAGGAAAGTACAGAAGAATCGCAGGAGGGCGGTAGTGCTTCCCAGGATGAAGTCGTCATACAAGTCGCTTCCCATCTCCCTCCAATGACGGACATTGTAGAGATCGCAGGAGATGCCATCGAAGCGCCCTACGAAGTCGAACTGGTTGAAGTATCGGATAACATCCAATACAATGAAGCTCTTCTTAATGAAGAAGTAGATGCCAATTTTGCGCAGCACGAACCTTTCATGGAGATATTCAATGAAGAACGCGACGGAAACCTGGTTGCGCTTCAGCCGATCTATAATGCAATCGTCGGGTTCTATTCCCCTGTATATGATTCGATAGAAGCGCTGGAAGATGGGGCAGAGGTTGCCTTGCCTTCGGATGCCACAAATGAAGCCCGTGCATTGATGATACTGGATCAGCATGGCGTCATTACTCTGGCTCCCGAAGCCGAGCATAATGCAAGTGTCGATGATATCGAGGAGAATCCGCATAATCTTGAATTTACACATATTGATCTTCTCAACCTGACAGGCGCATATGAAGACGGTCTCGAACTCGTGTTCAATTACCCGACATATATTTCAAGCATCGATCTCACACCGGAAGATGCGATACTGCTTGAAGAGGATGAGGACAATACATTTGCCATCCAGCTTGTTGCACGTGAAGAAACCCGGGATTCAGAAGCGATACAGGCGCTCAAAGAGGCCTTCACTTCACAGGAGGTATATGATTACCTGAATGAACTGAGTGAAGAAGGCCACCTTGAACCGGCTTTCGAAATGGAAGAATAGTGTGGGCATATTGAGCATGAATATGCCGAAACCGTTATATCATCATGGATATCGGTTGAAATAGAGGAGAAGAAATGGAACAGATAGTTGGTATCGGATTACTAGTACTTTTACTCACTTTTTTTACCGTCTTTACTTACTATGCGCCACATGGCGATAAAGCAATGGGGGCACTTGCCGCAGCCGCTATTGCCACGTTTCTGGTGGAGGCACTTCAATCCTTTGTGATCGGGGATATATTCAGTCTTGGCTTCTTTCAGGAGGCAGGCACTGAAGCAGGGCTTCTAAGCGGTGTCATAGTTGCTTTTCTTGTTGCGTTGACAATGGGCGTCAACCCGCTGAATTCTGCAATCATTGCGGTGTCTTGTGGGGGCATCGGCCTCATACCAGGCTTCTTTGCAGCATATCTCATATCTTTCGTTGTAAAGTATATGGAGCGCAACATTCCCAATGGTCTCGATTTTATCGTAGTCGTCATAGTCATCGTGCCGATCACCCGGCTGATTGGTCTGCTGCTTACCCCGCTGGTGGATGCATCACTGCTTAATATCGGCAACATCATCGTAGTTGCAACAGAGGCCAGTCCGATTCTCATGGGTCTACTGCTCGGTGGAATCATCACTGTGGTCGGGACATCCCCTCTCAGTTCGATGGCGCTTACAGCCCTTCTCGGGCTTACAGGCATCCCGATGGCTGTCGGAAGTCTGGCAGCATTCGGCTCTGCATTCATAAACGGCACCCTGTTCCACAAGTTGAAAATAGGAAACATGAAATCTGTATTATCAGTAGCAGTGGAACCATTATCCAAAGCAGATGTCGTTTCTGCCAACCCTATTCCGATATACATTACGAATTTCGTCGGGGGCGGACTGAGCGGCGTTGTCATCGCCTACTCAGGGCTTGTCAATGATGCACCGGGAACCGCGACACCCACAGCCGGACTGCTTGTTCTGTTCGGCTACAATCCTGCGATGCAGGTCATCATATATGCAGTAATTGTAGCAGTGATTTCAGGTGTCATCGGTTATATCGGCAGTCACTTCTTCAGAAACTATCCTGTCAGAAATACGGATTTCGACTAGAGTTTCAAATAGAACTGGAAACATATGAGAACTTGAAAAGCACATCAGCCTCTGCTGATGTGCTTTTCATATTGGAGCTATACATTCGATCCAGACACACTGGACACAACTTCTTTTTGGACCTTGTCTGTCTGCTTTTCCTGGACCAGCAGCAGTGCGGTGAAACCGATCAGACTCGGGATGGCGAAGGCCATGAACGCTGTCTGGGGCGACAGGCTGGTCATGAGTACCAATCCGATCAGTATGGGAGCACAAATTGATCCGAGGCGTCCGATACCTACTGCCATGCTCAGTCCGGTGCCCCTGATGTCAGCTGGATAGAACGTGCTGATATAAGGATTGACAAGGTTCTGTGTACCGCCCGTACAGGCGCCGCCGATGGCAATCAGAACGTACAACAGCAAAGGTGTCTGTGTGACGCTCAGGGCGACGAAACTGGCAGCACCGATGAGATACATCAGGAGAAGCACGTTGCGGTGGCCAATGCGGTCTACGAGGTAGCCACCAGCCAGCGAACCGATGATCTGTCCCACTGCGAGTATCAGAATGAACGAGAGACTTGAGGCGACGCCGAAACCGGACTCCATCATGATGGTTGGAAGCCATGTGTTTAGACCATAGATCATCATAAGACAGCTGAATACCATGATCCAGAAAGCTACGGTGGTGAGGGCACGTCCTTCGCTGAACAGCTTGTTCAAAGGTACGCCCCTGCCCGCTTTGGCCGCAGATGCGAATTCGAAATGATCTGTTGCCTGATAGTCGCCTCGGGGATCGATCCGATTAAGAATGTCTGCGACCTTATCTCCCTGATTTCTTGATAGGTGATAGGACAGTGATTCAGGAAACTGCTTCAGGAAGAACGGCAGTGATAAAAGCGGCAGAACGCCAAGCCAGTACATAAAGCGCCACCCGAGTGCCTCAAGCAGCACCATGCCGATGATGGAAGCAAAGATGGCCCCGAAGGAATAGCCGCAATACATGACAGCCACGATCATCGCCCGGTTCTTCTTCGGCGAATACTCGGTCATCAAGGAGATGACGACAGGCATCAGCCCACCCATGCCCATGGAAGCGATGAAGCGCATGATGATGAAAACTGTCTCGTTCGGTGCAAATCCAGCAAGCATGTTGAAGAGGCTTATGATGAATAGACATAGCGCGAGCACTCTTTTACGTCCAATGATATCTGAAAAGGATCCG
Organism: Salinicoccus hispanicus; assembly: GCF_009831115.1. Lineage (GTDB taxonomy): Bacteria > Bacillota > Bacilli > Staphylococcales > Salinicoccaceae > Salinicoccus > Salinicoccus hispanicus. The sequence continues at coordinate 134,904 of NZ_WUUK01000004.1, forward strand.
AGGATGAATGTGCCGGCCATCATGCCGATCAGTGCATAGCTGCCGAGTGCTCCACCCTGGGCAGCACTGAGGCCGAAATCTTCGGTCATCAGCGGTAGGCCAATGCCATATAGAGCGATATCAAAGCCGTCGAAAGAGATTGCAAAGAAACACCATATGAACACAAGCAGATGGAACTTGTTGAAGCGGCTGTCATCGATGACTGTTTCCAGTTGGACTGTGCGCATTGCTTTCCTCCCTATTATCTATTCAGGACCAGATGTCCTGTGCAATTTCCACTACATGCTGGAGTTTTTTCCATTGTTCTTCCTCGCTTAGCAGATTTCCTTCCTCAGTAGATGCAAAGCCACATTGAGGGCTGAGCGCCAGCTGCTCCAGAGGAACATATTGTGTCGCTTCTTCAACTCTTTTCTTTATTTCATCCTTGTTCTCGAGATCTCCATGCTTTGAAGTGATGAGGCCGAGTACAATGGTGAGATCATCACGATTGACATGACGCAGTGGTCTGAAGTCGCCTGCACGGTCACTGTCATATTCAAGGAAGAACGCATCGATATTGAGCTTGCCGAAAATCTCTTTTGCCACCGGTTCATAACCGCCGGAGGAAATCCATGTAGAACGGAAGTTGCCGCGGCAGATGTGCATTGTAATCTTAAGGTCTTCCGGTCGATTAGCAACAGCCTTATTCAAAGTTTCAAGATATTTCTGCACAAGATGGTCCGGATCTAGGCCCTTACTTTTCAACTGGGCTTTCTGTTCTTCTGAGCAGAGGTACGCCCATGATGTATCATCGAGCTGCAGATAGCGGCAGCCTGCTTCATAGAATGCGTTCAAGGCTTTCTCATAAGCTTTTGCCAGATCATCGAAAAATACATCTTCATCCGGATAGATGGCTGGATCGATTTCTCCACGGAAGTGCAGCATGCTCGGGCTTGGAATCGTAAATTTTGCATTATGGTCTCCTGCCTGCTTGGATACATACTTCAGGTCCTCAAGCATCGGGTGATCGTCGAAGTCGAGTTTACCTGTCACTTTGATGGCTCTTGATTTAGTCGTTTTCTCCTTGAAAGCAATGCCTTCACCGGACCAGTAGCCTTCTACGCCGGTAAGACCTTCAAGAAAGTCGAAGTGCCACCATGAACGGCGCAGTTCTCCATCTGTGACAGCTTCCAGTCCGAGAGACTTCTGCTTTTCGATGATTCTGCTGATCTCTTCATTTTCAACTTGTGTCAGTGCTTCTTTGCTGATACCACCTTCCGAAAACTGTTTTCTTGCTTCTTTGAGCCTCTCGGGACGCAGCAGGCTCCCCACGTGATCTGCTCTATATACTTTCTTTATATTCAATGTATTCATGCAATCCCTCTTTCAAAATGATATTGTATAAATCCTATCATGCATATAAGATATAGTGTAACGGTTAAATATTATAGTTGGCTATGCCTATTGGCTATAACAAAGGAGGATGTCATGAAACTTCAGCAGCTGAAATACTTTATAGAAGTCGTATTGAGCGGGTCCATCAATGAGGCGGCCAGAAGGTTGTATATATCTCAACCTACACTATCAAAAGCAATTAAGGAACTGGAGAATGAGCTTGGAATCGTGCTCTTTATAAGAACATCCACAGGAATTTCCCTATCACGTGATGGGGCGGAGTTTCTGAGCTATGCCCGTCAGATCAATGAACAGGTGGAGCTGATGGATCGACGTTATTTCAATGCTGAACCTTCACAGCAGCTGTTCTCCGTATCATCCCAGCACTATTCCTTTGTGGTGGATGCTTTTGTTGATATGATCCGCAAATATGGAGGGGATAAATACCAGTTTGCCATCCGGGAAACAAGAACTTATGAAATCATAGATGATGTCAAAGATCTGACAAGTGAAATTGGTGTGCTCTATATCAGTGCCTTTAATGAAAAGGTACTGCTTCAGCTGATCAGTGAGAAAGGACTGGAGTTCACTGAGCTCTTTGAAGCGAACCCTCATGTGTTCATCAGCAGAAGCAATCCATTGGCTAAAAAGAAGTCAGTGACTCTTGAGGATCTCGAGCCATATCCAAGACTTGCCTTTGAACAGGGGGAATTCAATTCCTTCTACTACTCGGAAGAGATTTTCAGTACGATCCAAAGTCTCAAAAGCATACAGGTCAGTGATCGGGCAACTTTATTCAATCTGCTCATCGGTCTTGACGGCTACACCATTTCAACAGGAATACTCAGTGAAGATCTCGACAGCTCAGAGATCATCCAGGTACCACTGGAAGTGGAAGATACGATCAAGGTAGGCTGGGTAGTCAATAAGAAGGTCGAACTCAGTCGCATGGCACGTCTTTATCTTGAGGAACTGAGGGATAGGACCTGGAATATGCGATGATGTTTCACGGGAAACCATTTGATACAGAACTTATGTTTGTATGGTAGAATGGAAGCAAATGTTCGTATAATAATTACTGCAGTGGAAAGGGATATGTAATATGAAAGTGGCTTTGTTTGATTTTGACGGCACCTTATATCCGTATGAGACATTTAATGTTCTGATGGAACGTCTGAAACGCCATCCCAGATACAAAAAAAACTACAGCCGGTTCGTACGCAGGTTTGCGCCCGTCTATTTTGCATACAAAATGAAGATGATCAAAAAATCGAGGATGCAGAGTAAAGCAATGGAATACTACCTCCTCTCCTTCAAAAAGAATACACGGAGCGAAATTGAGGCTTTCTTCAAGGAAGTTGCCGGCGAGATGATTGAGGATCTGAGAGCACCGTTGATCGGGAAAATGAAGCAGCTGAAGCAGGAAAACTATTATATAATGCTGATATCAGGCGCCTTCATTCCCTTGCTTGAAGCAGTATTCAAAGGGTTTGATATAGATTGCATCGTCGGCTCGGAAATAAGGTATAAGGGCGAGAAGATCGATTATAAATCACGCTTTGAACGTGTATATGCCGATCGGAAAATCGATATCATCAGGCGTCATTTTGCAGATAAACAGGTGGATTGGAAGAACAGTGAGGCATATAGCGACAGTTATACAGATCTGAAAATGCTCGAACTGGTCGGCAGACCTGTAGCAGTAAAGCCCGATGAAAGACTGAAGGCTGTCGCTGCCAGAAACCAATGGCAGATCCATACCGACTAGGTTGAATATTGGTCACCGGGTATGATGACGTGATACGATGAGATGGCAAATCAGATTAATGGAGTGTGATAGAATGAGTTTGATTGATATAGATACAAATGAATTGTACCCAACAGAAAAACTGGGTCCCTCAATAGAAGGCACTATCATCTATAAGGTAGGCGATCAGACCCACTTCAAAGGTGCTTACATCACTACAAATGAGCGTATGATCATGAATGTGGATATGAATGGTGAACCATATAGACGCTTCTTCAGCTACCAGGATATACTGCAGGCGACCATCGAAAACAATACGCTTTTCATCGAGTTTCCTCAAGGTATGGGAAAAGTGGCAATGATTGATGTTGTACAAGGTGATGTTGATGCATTCATCGAGTATGTAAATGACAAAGTGAAATAAGTGGTAAAAGACTCCGGGAGACTATTTTCCGGAGTCTTTTTCATGATTGGATTTTCTGTTCTTATATCTATCATATAGATGTCTGGCAAACATGATAAGGAGATATATGAAGATACCTCCAAGCGCATTCGCCGGATCTGTGATCAGAATAAGAAAAAGGAAGAGCATTATCGGAGTGACGATAAACAAGGAAATGTACTTCATGAAGAACTCCTTCGGATTAGTAGTATGTCACATTATATCATGTGTATATGAGAGTCTTGAAACCCTTTTACATATTTATAAAAAAGAGTATAATTAACAGATAATAACCAATAGTTTTACAACTGATCATTCATTATATACCATCTCACGTTTGAGTGGGAGTATCAATGAAACAGGATGCACCTGGCATACTTATATCACTCGACTGGGGGCATCCATATATTTGAATTTTGATAAGGGGTCTTGAAGTTATTATGAAAAGTGTAATGAATAATACCGACGTCATTCTTATTGGAAGCGGAATCATGAGTGCTACACTGGGAACGCTTCTTAAGGAAATCAAGCCGGAATGGAACATTGAAGTATTTGAAAAACTCGAAGCAACGGCACAGGAGAGCTCGGATGCATGGAATAATGCAGGAACAGGTCACTCTGCCTTATGCGAACTGAACTATACACCTGAAAAAGCCGATGGTTCTCTGGATATTACGAAAGCAGTCCACATCAATGAACAGTTCCAGCTATCCAAGCAGTTCTGGTCTCATCTTGTTGAGAAAAAGATGCTCGAGAAGCCAGAGGATTTCATCATGCCTGTGCCTCATCTCAGTTTCGTAGAAGGCAGAAAAAATGTCGATTTTCTACAAAAACGTGTGAAAGCGCTGACTGCAAGTCCATTATTCGAAGGTATGGAGTTCACCGATGATATTAAAACGCTAAAAGAATGGATCCCTCTGATGATGCAGGATCGAAATACTGACGAACCGATTGCTGCAACACGTATTGAAACGGGTACGGACATCAATTTTGGTAATCTGACACGCAAGCTCTTCTCTCTTCTTGAAGACAAAGGAGTATCGCTTAATCTTGGTCATGAAGTGGAAGATATCCGTAGGACTGAAGGTGGAGAGTGGCAGGTCAGAGTAAAGAACCTGAAAACTGGGGGGACTGAATACCATACATCGAAATTCATCTTTATTGGTGCGGGAGGCGGCAGTCTGCCCCTGCTTCAGAAGACGGGCATACCCGAGTCCAAAAAGATTGGCGGTTTCCCCGTGAGCGGCATGTTCATGGTCTGCCAGAATCCAGAAGTTGTAGAAAAGCATAATGCGAAAGTATATGGCAAAGCCAAGGTTGGTGCTCCACCGATGTCTGTACCCCACCTGGATACACGTTATATTGATGGAAAGAAGACACTGCTGTTTGGACCATTTGCAGGATTCTCACCAAAATTCCTGAAGACGGGCTCATACTTCGATCTGATCGGCTCAGTTAAACCGAATAATATGTTTACAATGCTTTCAGCTGGAGCGAAAGAGATGGGATTAACAAAATATCTCATTCAGCAGGTAATGCAGTCGAACGAAGAAAAAATGAATGATCTGAGGGCGTTCATCCCTTCCGCCCAAAGTGAAGATTGGGATATTGTAGTGGCTGGCCAACGTGTCCAAGTCATTAAGGATACAGAAAAAGGAGGCAAAGGTACACTTCAGTTCGGTACGGAAGTTGTTACCTCAGAAGATGGCTCTATTGCAGCTCTGCTTGGTGCCTCTCCTGGGGCCTCTGTGTCCGTAGATGTTATGCTCGATGTCATGAAACGCTGCTTCCCCGAGGAATTCCCTGAATGGGAAGATAAGATCAAAGAAATGATACCTTCCTATGGCATAAATCTTTCGGAACAGCCTGAGGAGTTTAAAAAGATACACGAGACAGTGTCTGAAAAACTGAACTTGAAACCTCAGGAGGAAGGCGCACTGCTCAGTTAAAAAATATCCTGCAATGGAAGACATTGCAGGATATTTTTATATCAATACATGGATTGTACGGAAGTAATTGTTTATTTATAACGCCGAATGTTATAGATTTTAATAACGGTATGCGTTATTTCTTCTCTTGAAAACCACGATTCCAGCTATTATGAACGCTACACCCAGCAATATAATCAGAAACATGTTGATTTCCAGCGATGGTCCTATATCGATGGAAGACACGAGATAACTAAAGATGATATAGATTAGAAAAAGCCCTACACCCACGAGGAGGTATAAGCCGTACTCTTTCCAGAAGGACCAGCGTCTGAAAGCAATCTGGCGGTACACATAAAATATGAGATATATGAAAGCCACTCCAAACCCAGCAGTAATGATCATTTCCGTTATGAATGAAGGCACCCTTATAGTGGTTGTGAAAGGGGCGCTGTCAATTAGTCGGAAAAGCATTTCGATTGTGTAGTCGAATAGGAGGTTCACTCCTACAAGTATTATTGCGAGAATTCCTGCAAACTTGAGCACATTTCTCTTGGGCAGTCCTTCAATCAGATCATCTGCGAAAGCTTTATGATCACTACCAGTTACTGCTTCTATTCCCTTGCCTTCCCTTTGGGCCTGTATGATCTGCTTCAAAAATCTATTGACTGCTGCTTCCGTTTCCTGGTCTCGGGCAATAGTATTTACCCGAATATATGCAAGAATCTCCTCATATGCTTTCTTATAGCGTGGATCCATTTTTTCACGCAACCTATAATTCTCCTTACGTAGATCTCTTCCTGGTTCCGACATACTTATACCCCTTCCTTCATGTTATATGATGCCTGAGAGCTACTGGGTAGCCCTCCGTCTTCGGATGATGAAGAGTGTGGTAAAAATAACGTCGATGATGAACAGTGCGACAATGGCGTTAATTAAGCTGCCAGTAATCAGATATACACTGATAAATCCTAGTATGGGCATGATGAGAAATAGAAGGAAAAAAATATTCATGAATACAGCCCTTTCCATAATAATGTAAGATCAAGGCGCTCATTTGAGGATTATTATATCATTTGGAAGGTTTTATACAAATCATAAACAGTTGTGCAACAATACATGCTAAGATATTCAGTAAAGCTGAGGAGGCTGATCTATGGAGTACAGAATTGGATTCATCGGTGCAGGTAAAATGGTCAATCATATCGTCAATGGACTGCTTAAGGATTCCGGTATGCAGCATAATATCCTTGTTACAGGCAGAAACCTGGCCAAGCTTGAGAAATTCAAAGCAGACAAAGCCGTGGAAGTGAGTACGGACTATGGTAGACTGTCTGAATGCGACATCATTATCAACGGTGTCAGCTCCGACCAGATACTGGGCGTATTCAGTGAAGTCAAAGAACATACAAGAAAAGATGCGGTTCATATTTCCATTGCAGCGGGTGTCACCATTTCCGAGATGGAGACGATATTGCCGGATAGAAAAATCATTCGCAACATGCCCAACATTGCAGTGTCGGTACAGGAAGGTGTAATGGTCATGTCCGCTAATAAGCACCTGGCAGAAGCAGACCGGCAGTTGACGGATGATATATTCAGTAAAGTGGGAACGGTAGCCTGGGTAGAGGAATCATTGATGAAATATACCCCTGCACTCACAGGTTCTTCGCCAACCTATGGCTTCCTCATGATTGAAGCTATGGCAGATCAGGCAGTCAGCGTTGGTTTTCCGCGTCAACAGGCCTATATGCTTGCTGCTCAGGCGATTATAGGTGCCGCGAAACTTGTATTGGAGACAGAAGCGCACCCTGGGGTCCTGAAAGATCAGATTACAACTTCAGGAGGGTCTACAATACAAGGTGTCATGGAACTTGAGAATCAAGGTTTCAGAAACAGTGTCATTCAGGCAATGAAAGCTATAAATAATGCAAATGGAAAATAGCAGAACTTCGGTTCTGCTATTTTTATGTTTTCTTCTAAAAGATGTCATTTACTTTTTCAATTCATATTATTATAATATGTTATTAACTGCTGAGTCGTTATGATTTAATATAGGGACAAGAATTTTAAGGATGCATATTTCTGCTGTTCTTCAGAAAGTAGTTGATATGACGTAGCGGTATGGACAATCAGTATGAAAAATTGGTTTGCATATAAAAGATATGATTGGAAAAGAGGGATCAAGATGAATAAAAAAGTGAATGTTGTAGTATGGGAGAAACAAGATTGCCCGTATTGTGAAGAAGTAAAGCGTTATTTGACAGACAATGGCTTCGAATATCGGACTGTGGATATATCACGGCATGAGGCGTTAAGAGAAGTGCTCCTGATCAAATATGGTGTGGACGATGTACCGGTTGTTGAGATCGGCTTTGGTAACAGATTTGATGCTGTTACAGAAATGGGCATACCCAAGCTGGAGAAAACAATCAGACACTATAGGATGTCCAACTAGCATATTATCCATCGACTTTTATAGTGCCCGATGGAAATCGGAAAGACTATACAAAAAAACGACTGTCCCTCTTTTGAGCAGACAGTCGTAAAACCTACATATTTTTTAAAGCCTGACCAAAATCAGTTATCAGGTCTTCAATATCTTCAATGCCGACAGAAAGCCTGAACAGACCATCTGTAATTCCTTTTTCCACGCGTTCATCTTCAGGCAGGTCTTTATGGCTTGAAGTTTTAGGGTGGGAAAGGATGGACTCCACCCCTCCCAGACTGACAGATATGAGGGGTATGTTGAGCTGATCGGCAAAACTTTGGGCTTTATCCTCATTTTCAAGTCTGAAACTGATGACAGCGCCAGCGTGATTGGCCTGGGACATATGGACGCTGTCTTCTGCAGGATAGTAGACTTGTGCGATACTCTGATGGTCTTTTAGAAAATCGTATATCTTCTCTGTGTTTTCAGTAGACTGTTTCCATCGCAGGGTCAATGTTTTGAGATGCTGATTCAGCATCCAGCAGTCATATGTACCAAGACCCAGGCCCATAGCGACCTGAAGCTCCTGAAGCTGTTCACTGATTGATGCATCATTCACAACTACTGCGCCTGCAATCAAATCGCTATGCCCACTTAGAAACTTGGTGGCACTGTGTACAGCCATATCTGCTCCAAGCAAGAGTGGATTTTGACCAAGTGGTGTCATGAATGTATTGTCAACAATCACTTTAATCCCTCTGGGTCCAGCTATTTCTGCTATGCCCCTTATATCGGTTACCTGCAATGTTGGATTTGAAGGTGTTTCCATATAAATGGCTTTCGTATCATCAGTAATGGCGTCTGTAACGTTGGAAATATTGCTCTGATCTACAGAGGTGAAGTGTAATCCAAAGCGTTTCAGCACCGTTTTCACCAACTGGTATGTACCACCGTACATATCATCCGGCATTATGATATGGTCACCAGGAGAGAAGGTCATGAGCGCAGCACTGATTGCAGACATGCCGGAATTGAAGGCGAACGCAAACTTGCCGTGCTCCAGTCTGGCAAGCTTTTCTTCGAGTTTTTCCCTGTTCGGATTCGCATGGCGGACGTACAGGTACCCTTCTTCCGAGTCGAGGCTCGGACGGAGGAATGCGGTCGAATAGTACAATGGCTGATTGGCGGTCTGGTAATCCACTCCGCGCTTGCTATCTATTATCATATCGGTCTCTTTTGAATAATCCATCTTATGCCCCTTTCTTTGCTTTGGCAAGCGCCTGTATGAGGTCTTCCCTGATATCATCAATATTCTCCACACCTACGGATAGTCTGATCAGCTGCTCATCTATACCACGCTTGATTCTTTCTTCATCCGGCATGTCGGCATGTGTTTGCGTAAAGGGAAAAGTGATGAAAGTTTCAGTACCTCCCAGGCTTTCTGCGAAAGTACAGACTTTTATATTCTCTAGGAATGCGCCCACGTCGTATTCCTCTCCAAGTCTTAGACTCATCATTCCAGTACGTCCGGAATACAGCACCTCATCAATTGCAGCATGGTCAGAAAAATACTCGGAGAGTGCCTGTGCATTTTCAGTCGATCGTTCCATTCTCAAATGCAGTGTTTTCAATCCTCTCAGTAGCAGATACCCATCAAAAGGCGAAAGGGTCGCACCAATCATGTTATGGTGCATCGACAGTGTATTGCCAAGTGCTTCATCCTGTACTGTCACAACACCAGCAAGAACATCATTATGGCCCCCAATATACTTTGTGGCCGAGTGGAGTACGATATCGGCACCTTCTACAAGGGGTTTGTAGTAGAAGGGTGTCAGGAAGGTATTATCAATGATTGTCATAATGTCATGTTCCTTGGCCAGCCTATAGATTGGTGCAAGGGCGACTTCAATCATTGATGGATTTGTAATCGGTTCAATGAAGAAAGCCTTTGTGGCACTATGGATATGCTTTTTAACCTCTTCAATTTCATCAAAATCCACGTATATGAACTTGATACCATATTGTTCTTCATAGAACTCGAAAATCCTGAATGTACCCCCGTAGAGATCAAAGCTGACAAGGACTTCATCCCCAGGTTTGAAAAGATTGCAGACAAGCTGTATTGCTGCCATGCCGCTTGATGTAGCAAAAGCATGACTGCCCTGTTCCAAATCCGCAAAAGCCTCTTCAAAATGTGATCTTGTCGGGTTCTTGGTTCTTGTATAGTCAAATCCGGTCGACATGCCAAGCTTCTCATGCTTATAGGCGCTCGCCGTATAGATCGGACTTGTTGTCGCTCCCGTAACATCTTTAGTCATTCCAATTTGTGCGAGTTTCGTTTCCATAGTGTTCCTCCTATTATATAAATAAAAGCTTTCATCCATCCGCAGAATTCGTCTGCCGGAAGAACGAAAGCCAAACTCATCACATGCCACATCTCGTGGATGTATTATAGCTTACATCTCATCCATTATGTAATATTATGTTTCTGTAATGAGGGCAGACATCAGATTTAATGGCTGCTCTTGGGTTATCCTGACCTTCACTTAAATATATAGGCAGGAAAATCAATTATCAGTATCCACACTAAATTATTTATTTAGATAAATATACAAATTTATTGCATCAAAGTCAATCTATTGTCTGATACTTGAAAATAGTAGGAATACATCATGAAGCAAGTATAACCATGCCGGTACGAACGATGATTATGGTTTGATATACAATATTTATTTCACTATATTGGCATTACGATAAAATTGTATTCAATAATGTGATAATAACTATAAATAAGCCTGTTATAAGACGTTATATAAATAGTATAACGCATATAGCACTAGTGGTATATTGGCGTTGTGAAATAAAAATATCAGGATTCCTCCAATGCCATGGACAGCTATGAATATAATGTTATAATAATGGTAACTATAGTTATGGGAGAAGGATCAATTATGAAGGAAATGAACCAGACAGTGTATTATACAACGGCTCAGATGAAAGATAAGGTCGAACTATCGGACCAGAATGTTCGTAAATATGTAAGGCTGCTGGAAGACAGGGACTACGAAGTGGCTAAAGATGAACATAATAGAAGGCTCTTTTCACAAGGAGACGTAGCTGTGATGAAGGAATTCATCAGGCTTGCAAAACAGCCCGGATATACACTGGAAACAGCAGCCGATGAAATCATAGAAAAAGTGCCTGATATTGTTACAGAGAAGTCACAGAACATTCCCGCAAGCGTTACTAATAACGATATCAACCACATGCTTGGTGTTGTTATGGATAAACTGGAAACAATGCAGCAGGAAAACAGGGAACTCAAGGATAATGTACATAGACTGGTCGAGAAACTTGACGAGTATGGAAAGTATTCACAGACGCTTTCTCTACAGTATAGTGGCAGTAGCGATGAGGAGCAGCCTGCAGATGCCATCTCTTCTAAAGACTCCACGGATGACCTTTATGAAGATGCAGCATACGAAGAACCGAAACCAGCAGATATCAGGGACGAAGAGGAAATTGGAGAAGAAACTGCGGCAAGCGACTTTGGTACTCAATCGGATGAAGCATCATCCAATATTGATATGAACAGCTATGCCGATACGGAAAATGATCAGAAGGAAGAAGAACCACAGACTGAAGAACCAGCCAACCAGAGTACGGAAGAAAAAGGTGGATACTTCAGCAAGCTGTTCAGTATGTTCAAGAAATAGGGTCATTTTTATAGGAGTGGAGTTTTAATATGCCAAAAGTAATATGGATTACAGGTGCATCAAGTGGGTTCGGCATGGCAGTGGCCATGAAACTATTGAAAGAGACTGAGCATATCATCTGTGTGAGTGCCAGAAGGGCCCACCTGCTCGATGTTCTTGTCAGACAGGGAGCGCATGCTTACCCTGTTGATGTTACAAGAAGTGATCAGCTGGCAGAGGCATGCCATTCCATACAGGATGATTTCGGTACAATTGATGCAGTACTTGTGAATGCTGGTTTTGGTTTGTACGGTACTATTGAGGAAGTGCCGGAAGACGCTGTCAGACGCCAGTTTGAAGTCAATGTTTTCGGTGCAGTGGAGACGATGCGTAACGTGTTGTTGCCTATGCGTAAGCAGGGGGCAGGGCGCATCGTAGTGACCAGCTCTTCAGCGGCACACGTTTCAAGTGCCGGTATGGGATACTATGCTGCAACAAAACACAGTATCAGAGCAATTGGTACAGCTTTAAGGCAAGAGGTGCAGGACTTGGGGATTGAAGTGGTCATGGTGGAACCGGGCATCGTCAAAACATCTTTTGGCCAGGTTGCTCTGGATGAAAACTACATGGCGGTCGAAGGATCGGATTATCATGGACAGATGGAACAAGTGAAAGCGTTCATGCTGAGTGCTTTCACTCGGGCGCCTGGTGTTGAGCGGACAAGAGACATGATGGTGAGGGCTTTGCTCGATCAGCGTGTAAAACCGGTCTATCGTACAACTCCAGGTTCTCTTGCTTTAAATTTTGCGAGCAAAGTCTTTCCACCGGCATTGTATGATGCAGTTGTAAAACAAGCAATCAGAAGAATACGCTAGGACGCTTCAAAAATTCCTGGAAGCACCAGGCTTTCATCAAATTGAAATACATGTCATCATTATAGATATCATCAAATTTATTTGAATGGGAATGATAGCATGTTTGAAACTTTTACCCTTGGCGGTCTTGCCATCCCTTCGATCTATATGGCAATTCTGCTATCGCTGGTTGTCACCTATCTGATGCTATGGGATTCAGAGGAAAAGAGGACCCTGTTCAGTAGATGGGTCAATGCCCTCATAATTTTGTTTCTGATCTACAAGATTACATACCTCTTTTTCAATTGGAATGCATTCACTGACAATCCTTTTGGGGTATTCTACTATGATGGAGGCGCTCAGGGACTCCTGATTGCTCTAATGGCAGCATTCCTGTATCTGTTCTACCAGTCGAAGGGCCTTTTCTATGTAGAGGCATATTGCATCTTTGCAGTTTCTTTCCTCACTTTCCAAGGTATTCTGGAATTCAGGACCCTTATGCAATGGCATTATATCGCTCTTGCAATTATAACGCTTGCCGTACTTGTTTCAATCTACTTCATATGGCGCCGTTTCAGAGTAATATTTATTCTTTCCATAACGATATTTCTAATGCATCTAATTGCAAGGTTCTTCATATATAGTGGCCCTGAGTTTGTAGGCATAAGCATCATCCAGTGGTGGATTATATTGAGCCTGGTATATTCCGTACTTACAACCGTCAAGGATGCTGAGAGTGAATAGATCAATTTGAAGGCCCCGGTTCATTGAACCGGGGCCTTTGTCATGCTTGATGAAATTTCACTGTTGCTGGGAATCAGTCAGTTTATCGCTTTTTTAATACCGATATAGCCTTTTTCAACATTGACGGCATTTTCATATCCACGGGCTTTAAGTACACTCAGAGCAATTGCTGAACGCACTCCGGATTGGCAGTGAACATAGATTGTGTCGTCTTTGCTGAAAGGCAGGTCTTTTTCGTCGAGATGACCGAAATGTATATGGTATGAATTATCGAGATGACCTGATTTGTATTCGGAAGTAGAGCGTACGTCCAGGATTATTTTATTTTCATGATTCTGTACAAGTAATTCAGGTGAAAGATTTTCATAAGTGTCATCATAGTATCTATCTGCATCTTCTATAGGCACAATCAGCTGCAGATTATCGAACCCTATGGAGGCCAGGTCTTCCTGTAGTGTCTTACCATCTCCAGGATTGGCGATTACAGTCATCGGCGCATCATAGTCGATGTACCATCCGGCAAATTGAAGAAACTTGCTGCTGTATGGCACGTTTATGGAACCTTTTCTGAAGCCTTTTCTGAAATCTTCCTTGTTTCTCAGGTCGAATATCTGGCCTGAAATCACATCAGGAGAACCGACCTCAACTTCCTTCAACTTAAATTCAGATAATCCGTCCCTGTTGATTCTTTTCATCTGGGAGAAGTAGCTTGGCGGCTCTGGCTGATCGCTGGTCAGTTCCTGAATGAAAGCTTCTTTGTCCTCATATTTGAACACCCAGTTATTTTTTCGTTCATATCCCAGTGTTGAAAGTGGTACTGCGCCAAGGGACTTGCCGCATGCACTACCTGCACCATGGCCTGGCCAGATCTGCATGAAACCTGGGTAGGCATGAAGTTTTTTCAGTGAATCGAACATGGCATCGGCGCCTTCTTCAGTCGCACCTTCCATACCTGCTGCCTCTTCGAGCAGATCCGGGCGACCGATGTCACAAACAAACAGAAAATCTCCAGTAAACATCCCCATTGGTTCTTCGCTGCCGGCTCCACGATCTGTAAGGACGAATGAAACGCTCTCAGGGGTATGGCCTGGTGTATGAACGACTTCCAATTCCACACTGCCTATTTTGATCTTGTCCCCGTCTTTCAGATACTCAGTTCCTTCAGGCATGTTGCTATACTTCCAGTTTTCATCACCTTCATCGGATACCATAATCTTGGCGTTGAAACGCCTGCCGGTATCCCTCAGACCAGATGCAAAATCTGCGTGGATGTGTGTTTCTGTTGCCAAGGTGATGGTGAATCCTTCTGACTCTGCAACTTGGGCATATTCATCAAGAACACGTTTAGGATCAATAATGATCGCTTCTTTCGTTTTCTGACAGGCGATCATATAGGAAGTTTGAGAGAGTTTCTGATCATAAAATTGTTTGAAAAACATTCATGTCACTCCTTGGTTTGTATTTGGATAGGATGCTTTTCAGTGCAGTTGCAATTACGCCTCTGTTTCTTTGTGGAGGATCAAGTTCGCTGCATAGACATCCTCCCTATAAACATGGGCTACTTCCCAATCATAAACCGCCTGCTTTTCCCTTGCAACAATGAGCAGTATGAGGAATCTGGTTATATGATTTCTTCAATACGCGAAGAAGAGCGACTGTCAAAGTCGCTCTTCTAATAGACATCGCCGCACGTAGCGGCAAGTAGTGCTTTAATTGTATGCATACGGTTCTCAGCTTGTTCAAATACTTTGGAATAGCCACTTCTGAAAACATCATCCGTCACTTCCAGACCATGGACGCCGAACTTTTCATAGGCGAGCTGACCGACATCAGTCGTTGTATCGTGTATTGCCGGTAGACAATGGAGGAAGATTGTATTCTTGCCCGTCATGTCTACGAGTGCCTGATTGACCTGGTAGGGATGAAGCAGGTTGTAACGTTCTTCAAGAGCATCTTCTTCACCCATTGAGCACCAGACGTCTGTATAGATGACATCACTGCCTTTGATTCCTTTTTCTACATCTGATGTAATCAGGGACTTGCTGCCTGACTGGTGCTGCAGGTCCTTGGCAAGCTTCTGGACCGATAGTGTCGGCTGCAGTGATTCCGGTGCCACTATATTGATGTTCACCCCGAGAATGGCACCTGTGATGAGCAGGGAATGGGCAACATTGTTTCTGCCATCTCCAACAAAGGTGACTGTCTTGCCATGGTACGTACCGAGGTATTCTTTGATGGTCAGAAAATCAGCAAGCATCTGTGTCGGGTGCCATTCGTTTGTCAGTGCATTCCAGACGGGGATGTTTGCGTGCTCACCGAGTGCTTCGACTGTTTTCTGTTCAAACCCTCTGTATGCAATACCGTCGAACATGGTCCCCAGTACTTTAGCAGTGTCTTCAACAGATTCCTTAGCGCCAAGCTGCATATCGTTTTTATTTAAGTATTCTACATTTGCGCCGAGTTTACCTGCAGCGACAGTGAATGCAGAACGTGTGCGTGTGGACTGCTTCTCGAATATCAGTGCAATATGCTTGCCGCTCATGAAGCGGTGAGGAATACCATGCTTCTCTTTGGTCTTGAGATCTTCTGCAAGATCGATCAGTGTTTCAAGCTGATGCTTATTGAAATCATATTCCTTCAAAAAATTTTTGCCATAGAAACTGATCAGGTCTAATTGTTTCGCCGCCCCCAAACCATCATCTCCTTAAAAAATTGATTAAAAGTAATTATACATTAATGTAGCATAAAATCAAATAAATATTTAAAATAATGCATAAAAATTTATTTTAATCATCTATTTTATAAATGTATCTTCTGAACTTGACTTTGAACCCGAAATGTCATAAACTACCGAATGGCGAACATATTAATTAATTAATAACAATAATATTCGTATTTTAAGGAGAATTTTTAATGGAAAATGTTTTTGATTACGAAGATATCCAGTTAATTCCGAATAAATGCATAGTAGATAGCCGAGCGGAATGCGACACATCAGTCACTCTCGGCAAACATACATTCAAATTGCCTGTAGTGCCTGCAAATATGCAGACAATAATTGATGAGACGATTGCACTCAAGCTGGCCGAGGAAGGCTACTTCTACATCATGCACCGCTTCCAGCCGGAAACACGCATGGACTTCATCAGATCGATGAAAAATAAAAATCTTATATCTTCAATCAGTGTGGGTGTAAAAGAAGAAGAGTTTGATTTTGTTGATGCACTGAAGCAGGAGACGCTCGTTCCCGACTATATTACAATTGATATTGCTCATGGACATTCAAACAGCGTCATCAGAATGATCCAGTACATCAAGGAACAGCTGCCCGATACATTCCTGATCGCAGGAAATGTAGGCACGCCTGAAGCAGTTCGTGAACTGGAACATGCTGGTGCGGACGCAACAAAGGTTGGCATCGGACCAGGAAAGGTATGTATTACGAAAATAAAAACAGGATTCGGTACAGGCGGATGGCAGCTTGCTGCCCTCAGATGGTGTGCGAAGGCAGCAACGAAGCCGATTATTGCGGACGGTGGCATCAGAACGCATGGGGATATCGCTAAATCAGTCCGTTTCGGTGCTTCAATGGTCATGATCGGTTCACTGTTTGCAGGACATGAGGAATCACCGGGGGAAACTGTCGAGCGCGATGGTAAGAAATACAAGGAGTACTTCGGTTCCGCATCCGAGTTCCAAAAAGGTGAAAAGAAGAACGTCGAGGGCAAGAAGATGTTCGTGGATTACAAAGGACCACTCAGTGATACGCTCAATGAGATGGA
Source organism: Salinicoccus hispanicus (assembly GCF_009831115.1). GTDB lineage: Bacteria > Bacillota > Bacilli > Staphylococcales > Salinicoccaceae > Salinicoccus > Salinicoccus hispanicus. Next base: position 151,901 of record NZ_WUUK01000004.1, read on the forward strand.
ACAGGATCTGCAGTCTTCCATTTCTTACTCCGGCGGGAGTACATTGGAGGCCATCCGTACTGTCGACTACGTGATGGTGAAGAATTCAATCTTCAATGGAGATAAAGTATATTAGATGCAAAAGAGCCATTCACTTGTGAATGGCTCTTTTTATGTAGACTGTTCAATCCGATTCGGGAAGTTCCAGGTCATGCAGATCATGATACCTGCGTCTCGCTTCGACCATCATTTCCTGCATGGTCTCGATATCCTCTGCTTCAATTGCTTCTTTAAGCAGATCCATCTGGGATTTGAATCGATCGATATGATCCACCAGATAATCCTTGTTCATGATGAAAAGCTCGGGCCAGAGATTCTCATTGATATTTGTAATGCGGGTCAGATCTCTATAGCTGTCACCAGTATACTGCTTTGTATTTCTCTCTACATCGTCACTGTTTATAAGTGATAGTGCAATGACATGGGTCAGCTGGCTTGTAAAGCCTATGACATCATCGTGAAATTCGGGTGTCACTGCAGATACATTTCTGAAACCCAGCCGTTCGATTAATGAAGATAGCATCCTGATGTTCGGTTCCCTATTTCTGCCGGTCAGTGTAAAGAGATAGTTTGCACCTTTGAATACTTCACCACTGGCATATTTCAGCCCCCTGTTTTCCCTTCCGGCCATCGGGTGTCCGAAAATGAAATCTGCACTCTCAGGCAGAAGCGGTTCAATCTGACCGATGATGGAGCGTTTTATACCAGTGACATCAGTCAGTACAACATCAGACTTCAGGTAGGGTTTATATTTCTCAATCAGCGACTTCAATAGAAGAGGATAGACTGCAAAGATGACCAGATCAGTCTCCGGCAGTATTTCTTCTGGTTGGGTGAAACCTTTGATGATGACGCCATCCTGTTCTGCGCTTCGCAGCGCATTACTATCAACATCAATCGCGTATACATCATGTTCTGCTGCATTCTCCTTCAAGGATAGTGCGAACGAGCCGCCGATGTTTCCAAGGCCAACAATGGTAATATTCATGACTCTACCTCCACGTTCATTATATTAGAGTAGTATAAACATATTGGTTTTCCAAAGCAAACTTGATATTTCTGATTTTCTGACTATTCTGTGTTGACAAAGCCATATAAGGGGGCTATAATGACTTTCAACACATCTCAAAAGAGGCGATTATATGTTACTCACCAGACAACAACAGCATAATCAATCTTACTTTAGCTATTTTTGATACCGTTTGTACCCATCATTGCGTACAAACGTAAAACAAATTCTGTTTGTATCAGTGATGGCTAAAGCATTTTGTGATGTCTAGCCATTTATATAATTAAGTGGCTAGGGTTCGGTATATCATCTTATTCAAACTACCGCCACTTATTTATATAAATAGGTGGCGGTTTTATTTTTACAAATATACTGGGAGGTTTTATTATGATTATTCATGTTGCGCACGATGCCAAGGAAAAGGAAATTAATGAACTGGTCAAGAATATTGAGGGAGCAGGTTTTGGAGTCAATCGTTCGGATGGTAAGAATCGGACAGTGATCGGCCTGATTGGTGATACTTCGGTCGTTACGGAAAATGATTTTGCAAAATACAGGATTGTCGAGGGGGTTCATCGTATCCAAGCGCCATACAAGAAAGCAAATAGACAGTTTCACGAGGATGACAGCGTTATAGACATCGATGGTGTCAAAGTAGGCGCCGAGAACTTCATGGTATGTGCAGGACCTTGTTCGGTCGAGCATGAAGATGACATGGTCGCACTTGGCAAAAAGCTTAAAGCTGCAGGGGCCAATACATTCAGAGGCGGTGCATTCAAGCCGAGAACATCACCGTACGCTTTCCAGGGTCTTGGACTCGAAGGACTCCGTATCCTTAACGTAGTTAAAGAAGAAACAGGATTGCCGATTGTTTCGGAACTGATGTCCACGGATTACATCGACGATTTCGTCGAGATGGTGGATGTCATCCAGATCGGTGCGCGCAATATGCAGAACTTCGACCTGCTCAAGGCAGTTGGACAGACGAACAAGCCTGTTCTGCTGAAGCGTGGTATGTCAGCTACAATGAAAGAATGGTTGATGTCTGCAGAGTACGTTATGGCCGGAGGAAATGATAACGTCATCTTCTGTGAAAGAGGTATCCGTACTTTCGAAACAGCAACTAGGAATACACTGGATATCCAGGCAGTGCCGGTCATCCAGAAAGAGTCCCATCTGCCTATCATCGTTGACCCGAGCCACGCGGCGGGAGTAAGGCATCTCATTCCATCCATGGCCAAAGCGGCAGTGATGTCAGGTGCCAACGGACTGCAGATTGAAGTGCATGAAGATCCTCAAAATGCGTGGAGTGATGGACAGCAGTGTCTGACACCGGATGAGTTCGGAGAACTGATGCAGACGATCAACATGCTGCTTGATATCGAGAAGAAGACTGCCACTGGCAAACAGATTGTGCAGCAGTAGATAAGGAGGGGTAGCCATGAATACACATGAAAAATTGAGATATAGAATTGATGAACTGGATGCAGAGCTCATTGCATTGTTTGAAGCACGGATGCAGGTTGCTGAGAATATCGCTGAATACAAGATGCAAAATAATATTCCGGTATTTGACGAAGCACGTGAAGAGCAAGTTGTTTGTAGAAACGTAGGAAGACTGCAAGATCAAAGTCTGGAGATCTATGCAGACTCATTTTTCAGGCATCTCATGGCGCTCTCCAAAAAACGGCAGCATGAAAACTTAAAAAATTGTAATGTCTCCCATAAGATATAAGAAATAGCCTGCGATATTATCGCAGGCTATTCTAGTTCTGACAGGTCATAGTAGGTATTCTGGTATGTTTCGTTGATCCAATTGCCGAAAAGCAGATGTCCATGACTTTTCCAAGTGAATACAGGATCAGCAGACGGATTGTCTTCCGGGAAGTAGTTGTGGGGCAATGCAATCTTCTCGCCTGCCTCCTGGTCCCTGTCATACTCATTTTTAAGGGTGTTGCGTTCATATTCCAAATGCCCGAATATGAACAGATTACGCTGATCTTTGGTACATAGGATATCCGGTCCGAAAGTGGGGTGTGACGATAGTATATCAAGCGCCTCGACACTTTCCACAGCTGTTCTATCCACCTGGGTATGTCTGGATTGAGGGACCCTGTAAGTATCGTCGAACCCTCTCATCAATGAATGGGTCGGCATCAGATTGTCATAGTCGAAAATACCGAACAGTTTGCTTGGGAGGAGTGATTTCTGGATGCCGAAATAGTGGTTCAGGGCAAACTGGGCACCCCAGCATATGAAGAATCTGGAAAACACATGGGTCTCCGACCAGTCGACGATTTCACGGAGTTCTTCAATATAGTTCACCTGTTCAAAATCCAATGTCTCAACAGGCGCACCTGTGACGATCATTCCATCATAACGTCTGTTACGCACTTCTTCCAGAGTATGGTAGTACTTCTGAAGGTGACTGGTGGGTGTGTTCCTGCTATGGTGTGTGGACATGTACATGAAGTCGATATCCACCTGCAGAGGCGAGTTTCCGAGCAGTCGAAGCAGATGGAGCTCGGTTTCTTCTTTCTTGGGCATCAAATTCAAAATGATTATGCGAAGCGGGCGTATATCCTGGGTATAGGCCCGCTTCGCTTCTATAGTATATACATTTTCCTTATGAAGGCGCTCCGTGACAGGAAGTCCTTCAATAATTTTAATTGGCATTAGATTGCATCCAGCCCTTTCTTGAGATCATCCAGAATATCATCGATGTGCTCAAGACCAACAGATAGTCTGATGGTTTCCGGCTTTACACCGCCGGTGAGTTGCTGTTCTTCACTCAACTGGGAGTGCGTGGTTGAAGCGGGATGGATGACCAGTGATTTGGCGTCTCCGACATTGGCGAGTAACGAAAAGAGTTCCAGAGTTTCAATGAAGTTTTTCCCTGCTTCATAACCACCTTTTACGCCGAAGGTGAATATGGAGGATGCGCCTTTTGGAAGATATTTTTCTTTCAGTGAGTAGTACCTGTTCGACTCAAGACCAGCATAGTCGACCCATTCCACTTTTTCGTGATTCTCGAGGAAAGCAGCAACCTTCTCTGCATTTTCCACATGCCTCTCCATGCGTAGAGACAGTGTTTCGATACCTTGTGTCAGTAGAAACGCATTGAATGGTGATAGGGATGCCCCTGTGTCCCTAAGAAGTGTGGTTCTTATTTTGAATGCATAAGCCGCCGGACCGAATGCTTCTGTAAATACAATGCCATGGTAGGACTCATCCGGTTCAGTCAAGCCAGGGAATTTGCCGTTATCCCAATTGAAATTGCCACCATCTACAATAACGCCGCCGATGGAAGTGCCGTGTCCGCCGAGAAACTTCGTTGCCGAGTGGACCACGACATGGGCACCATGATCTATTGGTCTGCAGAGGTATGGTGTAGCAAAAGTGTTATCGACAATCAATGGGATGCCATTTTTTTCTGCAATCTCAGCAAGTGCCTCGATGTCTTCTACATTTCCTTCCGGGTTACCGATTGTTTCAATGAATATGGCTTTAGTATTCTCTTTGATTTCACGTGAAACATCCTCCGGATTTTTAGTATCGACAAGGGATGTTTCGATGCCGAACTTTTTGAAGGTATGGGTGAAGAGTGTATGTGTACCGCCGTATAAGCTCGTTGTTGAAACGATATGGTCTCCGCTATTGGCGACAGCCTGGATGGCGTAGGTGATTGCTGCCATGCCGGAAGCGACGCCAAGACCGGCAACACCACCTTCAAGCTCAGCGACCCGTGTTTCCAACGCTGCTGTTGTAGGGTTCATGATACGTGTATATATATTGCCGCTGTCCTGCAGACCGAATAGTTCTGCAGCATGTTTGGTGTCATCGAATACGTAGGATGTAGTCTGATAGATGGGAAGCGCTCGGGAGTTCGTAGTAGCATCCACTTCCTGTCCAGCATGAAGCTGTTTTGTTTCAAAACGGTGATTTTCTGCCATTGTACATTCCTCCAAATATAAATTAATAAAAAAGAGCCTACCCAAAGATTAAGGGAGACTCTCGCGTCAACTCATCTTTCAGGATAACACCTGTTGGATTTAGCACCTTACTGAAAAGGTTGCCGGGCTTCGCAGGGCCATTCCCTCCACCACTCTGGATAAGCAATTATTTAATTAGAAACTATGTTACTATAATGAAAGTGAATTTGTCAAATACTTTTAAAATTTGAACTATTTTTGAAGCAGGAGTGTGAGACTGGTGGATATTCTGATTATCGTTCTGATGGTCATTGCATTGCTGCTGTTCATCGGCAGCCGCTATCAGCTGATGCAGACCAGAGAAAGACTCGATGCACATGATCATATGAAAGAGATGCGTGACAGTATTTTGAAGTATACGAAGAAAGGAAAGACAAGAGCGGAAACAATCGATGCCATCATGCGGGATTATGGTCTTGAGCAGCGTGAAGCAGACTATATGTATGATCGGGTGAAAGGTGATCCTGAATAGCTTGCAGGTGCATAGGAGTAGGACGATGGCTTTTCTTAATTGATAATGTCATATCTTAAGTATAGTATGAGGGTAATCTGATAAATAAAATTCAAGAAATTACGGAGTGGTTCAAGGTGTCCAATATGAAGCAGGCCCTTAAAATAGGATTTGCCTATACCGGTGTAGTAGTCGGTGCAGGCTTCTCTACAGGGCAGGAAATACTGCAGTTCTTCACAAATCATGGATCAATGAGCATTTTCGCCATAATCCTTTCGGGACTGCTGGTTCTGTTTACAGGCAAATGGACGGCGGATGTCGGGTTCGATATTAAAGCGGAGTCGCATGTCGATTCCCTTCTGAGCATTTTCGGGAACATTTTCGGGCGTATTGTTGATATCGTCCTCGCATTCTTTCTTTATGGTGTCGCTGTCATCATGTTTGCAGGTGCCGGTTCCACATTTTATGAAAGCTTCGGTGTGGCCCCATGGATCGGTTCTCTGATACTGATTATTGCCGTCTACATAACACTCAACCTGAACTTCAATCGTATTGTACTGGCATTGGGAGCGATCACACCTTATCTGCTGGCAATTGTCGTCATCATTGCTGTCATCAACTTTCTCAATCCGGCTGTGCCTTTTGGCGAAGCTGATCAGTATGCCAAGCCGGAAGCAACACCACCTGGGCCATGGTGGTGGAATGCGATTACATACAGCGGCTTTACCATCGCTGTCGCTTTCAGTTTTTTGACCATGATGGGTTCGCGTTCCGATTCCAGGAAGGTTGCAGGATGGGGCGGTATCATCGGCAGTATAATCATCATACTGCTCATGTTCCTGATCAATAACGGTCTGCTGGCGCAGATGGATGAAGTGAATGAAGTGCAGCTGCCGATGCTCCTCCTGGCAAATGGAATCCATCCGGTACTTGGACTTCTACTTTCGATAGCGATGCTGCTGGTCATATATAATACAGCGGTAGGAATGCTCTATCCATTCCTGAACCGGTTCAGTAATCCTGGCAGCCAGCGTTACAAAATAATGCTTCCAGTAGCGCTTGTACTCGGCTATATATTGAGCTTTGCCGGTTTTGCCGATCTGGTCGGCACAGTCTATCCGGTAATGGGGTATGTCGGACTGCTGCTCGGTATTGCGATGCTGGTCAAGTGGCTCAGAATGGTTACAAGATAAAAATCACCTCAATAATGAGGTGATTTTTATCTTATTTATCAGTCCCGATAATGAATACATTCATATTGGATAGAACATCTATAGTCTTATCTCCGAGCTCCTTGCTGGTGCTGGCTACAAGATCCTTATTAATGGTAATATCCGCTTGTGGAAATATATTCTGTATGATCATGATATTGGCAAGTACACATACGTTGGTTTCGGCACCTATAAACTCAACAGTCCGGTTCGTCTCTACATCCTCTCCATAGTTTTTCTGGATTTTTCTCGCTTCTTCAGGCGGAATCCCGTAGAAAGTCTTTTCATATCTATCACCATGTGTTTCAAGAAGCTCGCGGAATTGGGGAAAAATTGCTTCGTCAAAACGGATACTTTCAAGACTGCGCGACTCCTGTTCGAACTCTGGGTAGAAATTCTGGGTATAGATGATCGGCTCGTTCTGATCTATGGCCTGCTGGATGCGTGATTCAATTCCATCACGCACTGCCTCAGTGGATTCAGCATAGCCTGAACCATCTTTATCGAAAATATCATTCTGAAGATCTATGGCAATGAGCATGCGTTTCACTCCTTACATTTTATTTGTGTATAAATCATATTCTATAAATACCCACTTGATGAACTTTCATACCGTTTTGTTTGAAAACTGCTGGAACACTGGTTATGATAATTACAATATGATATGAAAGTCATCTAGGGTTCCGCCATTTACGTCATGGGGCTGGTCCGAGAGATGACGCATGAAGTACATTCATGACACGGAGGGACAAAAGCCTGGGAGAGAATATAATTCTCTCCCAGGCTTTTTATTTTAAAGGAGGTTTCTTTATGAAGCAGCAATGGTTTAAAGTCTTGATCGCAAGTGTGTTTGAAGTGGGCTGGGTGATCGGTCTTACCCATGCGACAGAATGGTATCAGTGGATTCTCACCCTTATAGCCATTTTTCTCAGTTTCTACCTGATGATCGATGCTGGAAAATATCTGCCAGTGGGTACAGTTTATGCTGTATTTGTAGGTCTGGGGGCGTTCGGAACAGTACTTTCGGAAATCGTTCTTTTTGACGCACCATTTATCCCGCTTAAAATACTATTGATTGCCCTGATACTCGTCGGGGTCGCCGGTCTGAAGATGGTGACCGACGAGAAATCGGAAGAGGGGGCTTCATGATGGCATGGATATCACTTGTTCTGGCTGGCCTTTTTGAAGTCTGTGGTGTGCTTTCGATCAATAAGCTCCATAAAGATAAATCGTTGTTTTCACTGCTTCTGCTGCTGGTATGTTTCGGACTATCCTTTTCGTTTCTGGCGATCGCACTTGAAGTTCTGCCGATGGGAACTGCATATGCTATATGGACCGGCATCGGCGCTTCGGGTGGAGCACTGCTCGGGATGGTCTTCTTTGGAGAATCGAAGGATTGGAAACGGATATTTTTCATACTTCTTATCATTTGTGCAGTAGTAGGCCTGAAACTTATCTCATAAAATGTCTATCGTGAAGTATCGTGATGTTCAATGGCGGTGCTGTTGAACATATCCAGTAGTGCAAGTGTACTGGTTGAATGGAACCTGACGTCAGGCGTAAGCAGGTAGAAGTGCCGTTCGAGCGAGACGTTGTTATACTCTATACGCTTCAGACGACCGGTTTCAAGTTCATGATGAATGGTATGCTTTGATAGCAGTGAAAGTCCCATACCGCTTGCTACGGCATTTTTGATGGCCTGTGTACTGCTCAGGGTAATTGTTTTGGGTTGGATCTCCAGATGGATGAATGCCTGTTCCTGGTAGCTTCGTGTGCCGGAACCTTCTTCGCGAATCAGCCAGGTTGCTTCCTTCAGTGATTGATGAGTCGGTTGATCAGGAAATCCGGCATTCCCTATCACATGCATTTCATCCTTAAGAAGACGGGTCATGTTGACTTTTAAATCCTGGATCTCATCCTCGATGATGCCGATGTCCAGAGTGGCGGACCTGATATCGTTCATGATGGTCGCCGAGTTGCTGATATGGACTTCAGGTACGATTTTTGGATACTTTTCAATAAGTGATGCAAGCATGGACGGCAGTATGTATTCGCCGTAAGTATAACTGGCGCCTATTCTGATGGGACCTTTTGTTTCTTCCTGCAGGTCAATGATCAGATGCTGCATCCGGGACTCGAGTATCATCATTTCTTTAGCATGGTGGTAGTAGATTTCTCCTGCTGCGTTCAGACGGATGCCTCGCGTCGAACGCTCGATCAGTGTGATATCGAGTTCTTCTTCAAGCTGTCTGATGTAGCTCGATACTGCAGGCTGGGTCATATGCAGTTTATGAGCTGCTTTTGTAAAGCTTTCTTCCTCAACGACAGCGATGAATACTTTCATGACTTGATTTATCAAAAGACGACCTCCATAAGCAATAGGTTATGATTAATATTATAATATACTATTTCATTTATGCGATGATACCTTCTATCATAATAGACGGAGGGGTATATCATGGAAACTAATCGATTACAGTTATGGTACGGCATACTGTTTACACTGTTCATAGCAATTATCAGTTTTGGCATCGCCCGTCTGCCGGTCTTCAATTACATTGGCCCTTTGGCAACGGCAATCACTCTCGCCTTTATATATAGGCAGTTTTTCGGCTATCCCTACAAACTCAAAACAGGGATACAATTCTCAGCTAAAATATTGCTGCGTGCTGCCATCATACTTTATGGATTAAAATTGAATATAAATGTTGTGTTCAGCGAAGGGCTTCCCCTGCTGCTGAAATCTTCGGTCGTCATTGTGTTTGCCATACTCATGTCATATGCTCTGGCGAAATTGTTCAAAGCGGATATGACTCTATCCATGCTGCTCGGAGTGGGCACCGGAGTGTGTGGTGCTGCCGCAATCGCAGCAGTTGCTCCGATCATCAAAGCAAAAGATGAAGATACTGCTGTAAGTGTGGGGATCATTGCACTGCTCGGTACTGTATTCTCGGTTGCCTATCTTCTGATCAGGCCCTACCTGCCTGTTGAAGAAGTGGGGTATGGCATATGGTCCGGTTTGAGTCTTCATGAGCTGGCACATGTTGCACTTGCTGCAGAACCCGCCGGTGAAGAAGCACTCGGTTTTGCACTTCTGGCCAAACTTTCAAGGGTTTTCCTGCTTGTTCCGCTATGTCTCATTTTCATATGGCATATGCGTCGCAAGGAGAGCAGGACAGGAGCTGCCAAAGTGGCTTTCCCTTATTTCCTGATCGGCTTCATGCTGATGAGTCTAGTAAACAGTTATGTAATAGGGGATTATGTGGAGATTTCTGACCAGGTCATGGATCTTATTTCTCAGTTGACCACACTGCTTCTGACAATGGCAATGATTGCCCTCGGCCTGAATATCAATATAAGAGATGTGGCTGGACGCGCATTAAAACCGTTTGCTCTGATATTCGCAATTTCAATTGCACTATCTATACTGGTATATCTAATAAAATAAACCGCCCCATGGGAGCGGTTTTGTTTTATGCCAGGTGTTGGCCTACATTTTCGTTGTTTGTCACAATCAGGAAAACTTTGCCTTCATCCATATCGCTTTCATAATTTTCTGCTTCTGTTTCAGAGAAACCGATATTTTGGAGTTGCTTGCGAAGTGTGTCGCCCTGTTTTTCAACTGTCGATTTGACGGCATCTGCGATACCTGATTCGCTTACGCCAATCGTGTTGACTTCAGCAGCCTTAGTAATTCTTTTAGTACGATCGTCGTCGTGGGAGATGACATAAATATCATCTGCACTGATGTCTTTTGATGTCAGTTTTTTAATATCGTCTTTAAGTGTCTCATCATTCGTGTACGGCTTGATGAATGGTTTCATGTTAAAATCCCTCCTGAGTTGATTAGCATTACACTATATTGGTTTCCCCAATACGGCCATGCTAAACATGGCATATTGACAAACAGAGTCAAAGTCATTAGTATAGCAATATTGTAAAATTCTAATGAGGAGGGATGAGCATGAACGCAGTAGTCATAGCAGTACTGGTAATGATTGCACTCAGTCTGCTCAGACTGAACGTAGTACTCGCACTATTCATCGGTGCACTTTCCGGTGGTCTGGTTGCAGGCATGGGATATGCTGAAGTGATTGGCGTCTTTACTGAAGGTATTACAGGGGGAGCCGAAATTGCACTCAGCTATGCACTTCTTGGTGGGTTCGCAGCTCTTATTGCGTATAGCGGGATTACAGAAGTTCTTGTGCAATTCATTATCAGGGCGCTGAAGAGGGAAGAGTCCAGGAAAGCGAGAGTCATTGCAAAGATCTCCATCATAGCTGCCCTGCTTGCCGTGTCCATTATGAGCCAGAACATTATTCCGATACATATTGCATTTATTCCGATTCTGGTTCCACCACTGCTCAGCCTGATGAACGAGCTGGGTTTTGACCGGAGGCTGATTGCAGTCGTGCTGACTTTCGGTCTTACTTTTCCATATGTGCTTTTCCCAATCGGTTTTGGGCAGATATTCCAGAATACGATCGTTACTGGTTTTGAATCGGCAGGAACAGATATTGCCTTTGGACAAGTGGCACCCGCTCTGGTCATTCCGGCCAGCGGCTTTGTAATCGGTCTGATTCTGGCTCTGTTCTACTATAGGAAGAAACGTATTTACGAGCCGAAAGCTTTCGGCTCTGAACATGATGCAGAAGCAAGTGCCAAAACAATTTCCATAGCGCTGATCGCCATTGCCGCCACTTTCGGTGTGCAGATTTTCACCGATTCAATGATATTCGGTGCACTGGCTGGTATCATGGTCTTCTTTCTCTCCTTCCAGTTCAAATGGAGCAGGCTGGATAATGAGCTGGTTGATGGTATCAGAATGATGGCTTATATCGGCATTGTAATGCTCGCAGCCAATGGCTTCGCAGCTGTTATTTCGGAAACGGGTCATGTCAGTCCGCTGGTCGACGGTATCGCAGAGACGCTTGCAGGACATAAAGTTCTGATTGTCGGTTCGATGCTGCTTGTCGGACTGGTCGTTACGATGGGAATCGGATCGTCATTCGCCACTATTCCGATCATTGCGAGCATCTTCATACCAATGGGGATGGAACTGGGACTGTCCATACCGGCAATCATTGCTATTATAGGGACTGCAGGGGCGCTCGGAGACGCAGGATCCCCGGCATCAGATTCCACGCTGGGTCCAACAGCCGGACTGAGTGCAGATGGTCAGCATGATCATATATGGGATACTTGTGTTCCAACCTTCATATTTCTGAATATACCTGTTCTTATTGCAGGGTTCTTTGCAGGAATGCTTTTATAAGAGCGTCCATTGGCCATCAATGGAAATCATGACATCGAGGAAAGGTGAGAGCATGTATCATACTGATTCAAAAAAAGAAATGTATAGGCAGTTCATCGGCATACTATGGCCGATCATGACGACCCAGATCCTTTTATATGCAATGAATATGATTGATACCATGATGTCAGGAAAAGCGGGTGTCGACGATCTGGCAGGTGTTGCAATCGGTTCAAGCCTATGGGCGCCTGTATCCACAGGAATAAACGGTATTCTTCTCGCAGTGACGGCGATTGTCGCACAGCTACTCGGTGCAGGACAGAAGGATAAGGTGAATCACAACGTCAATCAGGCCATATATATTACCTTTGTAATGACATTTTTCGTTCTATTGTTTGGTGTACTGTTCCTCGATAGAATACTGAACATCATGGATCTCGATTCTTCCGTTCACCATGTTGCCTTCTACTACCTGACAGGATTATCATGCGGTATATTGCCATTATTCTTATTTAACGTATTGCGTAATTTCGTTGATTCTCAAGGTCTTACTCGCATATCGCTATACGTTATAGCGACATCATTGCCGTTGAATATATTCTTCAATTATGCATTGATTTTCGGCAACTTCGGATTTCCAGAACTGGGTGGAATCGGTGCTGGCGTTGCCACTGCCATTACATACTGGCTGATTTTCTTTTTCATCGTTCTGATGGTAGTAAAGGTGGATGCGCTGCGACCCTTTTACATTTTCAGACGATTTACACCGCCTTCACTATCGACCATCCGTCACCACCTGGCAGTAGGTATACCGATTGGTATCCTCATTTTTGTCGAGACAAGTATTTTCTCACTTATGACTCTGCTGATTGGTATAATGTTCACGACAAACATCATTGCAGCCAATCAGGTTGTGCTGAACTTTACGACGATGCTCTTTATGCTACCCCTCAGTATATCGATGGCGATGACTATCGTAATAGGGTTCAGCGCTGGCGGCGGACGCTATGATGATGCCAGACGTTATAAAATAATGGGCGTTCTATCGAGTCTTGCACTTGTAGGCGTTGCTTCCATCATCCTTTTCGCTTTCAGGGAGCGGATATCATATTTATATACGGACGATCCGCAAGTAGTTGCAATTACTGTGCCTCTGTTCCTGTTTGCGATCATCTACCAGTTTTCAGATGCACTTCAGGCCGTGTTCCAAGGAATTCTCAGAGGTTACAAAGATGTGGTCTTCCCTTCAGTCATCGCCATCATCTCCTATTGGTTGGTTGGCCTTTTATCGGGCTATCTTCTGTCAGCCTTTACTTCTTTGGATGTATATGGCTTCTGGATCGGTATTTCAATCGGTTTGACATGTGCAGCAATCGGATTCTATATTCGCTTGAGGCATATTGAGAAGAAAAATATGTTTAAACTCCCCCTAAATGAGCAATAGATAGATGTATTGAAATAAAGAGGGGAGAATTTAGATGACTGAATTGAATAACCCGAAGCATAAATACTATGAAGATAAATTCGAGAAACAGGAGCAGCAATATCCAGGTATCCAGAACAAGATGGAGCCGGTGCCGGACTGCGGCGAAGAATCTTATAAAGGCTATAACAGACTTGAAGGTAGAAAGGCGCTTGTTACCGGTGGTGATTCAGGTATCGGTCGTGCAGCAGCAATTGCTTATGCCAAAGAAGGTGCCGACGTTGCGATCAATTATCTGCCGGACGAAGAATCTGATGCAGAGGAAGTAAGATCCGTCATTGAAGCCCAAGGCAGAAAAGCAGTACTGTTGCCTGGTGATCTCAGAGATGAAAATTTCACGAGAAATCTTGTACATGATGCAGCCAAAGCGCTGGACGGACTTGATATACTTGTAATGAACGCAGGTATGCAGCAGTATCAGAAAGATGTCAGAGATATCACAACGGAACAGCTGAAAGATACGTTCACCATCAACGTATTTTCCAACGTGTGGATGATGCAGGAAGCACTCGATCACCTGCCGGAAGGCGGCAGCGTCATTATAACGACATCCATCCAAGGGTTCAGTCCATCGGATATCCTGGCGGATTATGCAATGACGAAAAGTGCACAGAGATCATTCATCATTTCCATGGCCAGTCAGCTTGGAGAAAAAGGCATCCGTGTAAACGGTGTTGCTCCAGGCCCGGTTTGGACACCACTCCAGATTTCAGGCGGTCAACCTCCTGAGAATATTCCGGAATTTGGTCAGACGACACCGCTTGAACGTGCTGGGCAACCTGTTGAACTGGCAGACACTTATGTCCTTCTTGCTTCCGACAGCGGGAGCTATATCACAGGACAGATATATGGAATTACAGGCGGCATGCCGATTAACTAGTCCTGATCAGATAAGACCCATCGCAATGGCGATGGGTCTTATTTCTATTTCCAGAGATATTTTATGAATTTACCGAAGAGTTTATTCGGGTATCTGAATGGAAAATCAACACAGGTTGTCTGATGCAGGATGCTCTTCTCGTGAGTAAAGGTATCAAATGAATACTTTCCATGGTATTTTCCCATACCGCTATTACCACGTCCACCGAATGGCAGGTGGGGATTTACAAGGTGGAAGACGGTATCGTTTACGGCGCCCCCGCCGAATGGTACCGATTGAATGACAGTTTTAGCTTCGGACTTCTTATCGGTAAATACATATAGAGCCAAAGGGTCAGGTAGATCCCGGACATCCAATATTGCCTTCTCCAAGGAATCGAATTGAAGAACGGGTAGTATTGGTCCGAACACTTCTTCCTGCATGGCATCATGACTGAAATCGACATTGTCAATGATGGTCGGCTCTATCGTCAAGGTGGCTGGACGGGTTTTCCCGCCATATACGACGTTGCCCTGAATCAATTCCTTAAGACGTTCGAAGTGGTTTTCATTGACGATGTTCATATAGGCCCCTGTTATGAAAGCTTCAGCATAGAACTTTTCTGTATAGTGCTTCATATGATGGATGAGCTGTTTCCTTACGCTCGAATCAACGTAGACGAAATCTGGAGCGACACATGTCTGGCCGGCATTGATGAATTTACCCCAGACGATCCGTTTTGCGGCGAGTTTGATGTCGGCATTTTTGGTCACGATTGCTGGAGATTTCCCTCCGAGCTCAAGTGTGACAGGAGTAAGATGTCTGGCGGCACTTTCCATGACGATTCTGCCTACCTGGGAGCTGCCTGTATAGAATATATAATTGAAGGGCAGATTCAGAAGATCCTGGTTCGTGTCGATTCCGCCTTCGACTGAAGCGACATATTTTTCGGGAAAAGCGAGAGCTACAATACTGCTGATTACACCCGCAACCGTAGGCGTGTGCTCTGAAGGTTTGAGAATGGCTGTATTCCCCGCACTGACAGCACCGATCAGAGGAGCGACTGTCAGATTGAATGGATAGTTCCAAGGTGCAATAATCAGAGTTACACCATAAGGTTCCTTATAGATTTTGGAAGTAGAACCGATGTGCGTTACTGGGGTCTTCACCTTCCTGGTTTCTGCCCACTCTTCAATATGCTTTATGCTATAGTTGATTTCATTGTAGACATATCCGATTTCGGTCAGATATGCTTCTGCTTTGCCTTTATTGAAATCTTTCTTCATAGCGTCGAGTAAATCGGATTCGTAGTATTGGATACTTCTTTTCAACTGTTTGAGTGCTTCTATTCTGAAAGAGAGCTTTTTTGTTTTGCCGGACTGATAGAATTGCTTTTGCCTATTGAATAATGATTCATACATTATAACCACTCCTTATCTTTACTTACATGTACCCGCCTAAACTGATTTTATGTCAGACTGTTATGAATATGATTATTTATAGCCTGAGAAAAAATAATTTAAATATGCGGTTCGCATTTATTGTTTAATATTAAACGTGTGATATAATTAATTTTAGGTTGATGCATAGCTTGATTGATTGAGGAAGGTGAACCTATGGACACTGATGTGAACTTTGAATTGATGACTGACAAGCTGACAGCTTATCAGATAAGTAGAGCTGTGGATATTTCCACCGAACTCGCTCAATCAATTATAGACAAAAAGGTTGATATTACTGAATTGGACGATGAGACGGTAACCAAGCTGAGAATTCTAAATGATAAATTAATGAACTAGAAAAAGGATCGGCTTAAGCCGATCCTTTTTGTTTAATACGACTTTAGACGGTTTAATTTGGATGGGGCAGATGGTAACATATTATACATATATACGTATAAAGGAGCTTTTCCAATGAACTTACTAATACTTTCGGGAAGTGCCTTCCCAGGCTCCCATACACATGCAGTTGCCAGGAAGATTGCTTCGCTCGTAGAGCAGCCTGAACATACTGTTACCCACATCGATCTCAGGGAACTTCATATACCTGTTTTCGGGCAGGGTAAGACGGATGATGTCGAAGCATTGAAGCGCCTTGCTGAAAAGGCGGATGCCATAATTATAGGAACTCCAAACTATCATACTTCATTTTCCGGACTACTGAAAAACGCGCTGGATCATCTGTCCATGGATGAGTTCGACATGAAGCCTGTAGGCCTCTATTGCAATAGCGGAGGGATGAGGAATTCCGATCCCCTTACCCAGCTCAGAATGGTGATGCGTGGTGTTCATGCACTGGTGCTCCCGCTCCAGGTATGCACATGTGATGCCGATTTTGAACGAAGCGATGAAGGACACCAGCTTGGTAATGGCGAATTGATTGAACGTTTGAGTGTCATGATTGATGGACTGGTTCGCCAGTCCCATACCGAGACTGTAAACATCTGATATTATCAGATGTTTCTTTAATGCATGACCTAATATGAACAGGTGAGGAAACATGGATGGATAAAAGAATGAAAGAAAATATACCGATTTTCATACTATTGGTTGTAATGCTCATGTTTTTTCTGGCCTTTCTTGTATCGGAGACAAAAATATTCAAGGAAAAGGCGCCTGTTGTCACCTTCGAGGAGGCAGTGGGGCATCATCTTCAAAATGATACGATAGATCTTGAATTGGAGGATGGAAGCATGCTGACTGCTGAAGAACAGAGGATAAGAGATGCGATGGCTGTAGATGACAGTGCTACAGAATTCCAGTTTCTGAATCTCACTGAAAAAGTGGACGTCCAGCCTGATGAGATTGCCGCCCTGCTTGAAGGCAAAGGAATCCTTGAAGGGATGGGGGATACCTTTCTTGAAGCGCAGGCGAAGCACGGCGTTAATGTGCTGTATCTGATCAGTCATGCCCAGATTGAAACAGGCAATGGAAGGTCACAGCTCGCCCAGGGCATCGAAGTGGATGGAGATGCTTATTATAATTTTTTCGGCATCGGTGCATTTGACCGTCAGGCAGTTGAAGAAGGTTCAAGCTATGCGGCAGAAGCCGACTGGTCGAGTCCTGAAGCAGCGATACTCGGGGGTGCAGCATTCATCCGTGAAAATTATCTGGACAACCAGCAGCAGACATTGTATGCAATGCGCTGGAACCCTCAGCAGCCCGGGACACATCTTTATGCGACGGATATAGAATGGGCGATAAAAATTGGAAGTATTCTCGAGTCCCATTATGCGCGTGTCGAAGAGGAAGCGGATCATTTCATAACAGAATATTATCAATAGAAAAAGATTCCGGTCTAGTGATCGGAATCTTTTTCTATGCGCCACGAGTGGCTGTATATATTGAATGAATTTCCTCGGATGAAGCCGACGGTGGTGATATTCAGGTCATCAGCCATTTTGATCGCGAGATTTGTCGGGGCGGATTTGCTCAAGACGATGCCGACTCCGATTTTTGCAGATTTTGTCAGTACTTCCGAAGATATGCGACCACTGAATACGAGCACTTTGTCACGTACGGTAATATGATTTTTAAGACAATATCCATATAGTTTATCAAGGGCGTTATGCCTGCCGATATCGCCTCGGTGAACAATAAGTTCTTCCGCTGTTCCAATGCTCGCATTATGTATACCACCGGTTTCTTTAAAAACTGTACTGCTCTGCTGCATCTTTTCTATCAATTGAATGCATTGGATGGGGGTGAGGGCTATTTTTGACATGGATATCTTTGCGGTATCTGCATCATTCTGGAAGTAGAACTGCCTGCTTTTCCCGCAGCAGGAGCCGATGATACGTTTAGAGTAGTTGAAATGGTCTGTTGATACGTGGTCGGCCAGATGGATATGGCAGAAACCACCGCGTTCATCCATGTTCATTTTTTCTATGTCGTCAAATCGCCTTATCACACCTTCGGAAGCAAGAAAACCGATGACCATTTCTTCGAGGTGCTCAGGCGAGCATACGAGTGTCGCAAATTCCACATCGTTCAGATAGATGGTGAGGGGGAATTCTTCAGCTACAGCGTCTTCAATTTCTGTCATTTCATTGCTGCTGTAATGCAAAACTTTCCTTTTGGATGTCGTTTTCATCATATCCCCTCCTTTCATTCATTATATTGAAGGCGGTTACCCGTTGCAATTCAATAGAATCAAGAAAATGATTCATCAGAATCATGCAAGAATATTGATGGTGATTGAAAATATAAGCCAAAGTAACATTTCCCCATGAATTGTTCTTTATTCATGCGTAATTTGCACTGCGGTGTATTCAAGGTCATGAAGGATGTGCTAATATATTAGGAACTCTATAAAGAATGAATAAAATTGCAAAGTGAGGTTAGCTTATGAATAACGTAAGATGGGGATCCAAACTCGGCTTCGTCCTGGCTGCAGCTGGTTCGGCAATCGGACTCGGTGCACTGTGGCGTTTCCCTTATATGACGGCAGAGCATGGAGGCGGCGCTTTTCTTCTTGTATTTCTAATATTGACTCTTTTCGTGGGTATGCCGCTTCTACTATCCGAGTTTGTAATCGGAAGAGCAAGCCAGAGAAATCCGATTGAGGGATTTGAATATCTGGGAGGAAAAAAAGTTTACAGAGTATTCGGTTGGCTTGGGAATATAGGTGTATTCCTGCTGCTGTCCTTCTATAGTGTAATCGGCGGTTGGATACTGATCTATCTGGTGGTGGCTTTCGGAGAGGCCTTCAGCCTAATTCAAATTGATGACTACGGTACTGGTTTCAATAACATTATAGCCAATCCGCTATATGTCATTATTGCCCAGGGCGTGTTTATCCTTCTGACTGCTTTTATTGTTGCGCAAGGTGTACAGAAAGGATTGGAACGGGCATCAAAAATCATGATGCCGCTTCTGTTTGCACTCTTCCTGATTGTAATCATCCGTTCCGTTACACTGCCTGGCGCGATGGAAGGCATCGCATTCTTCCTGACGCCGAACATCGGTGCAATCGACTCTACAGCAATACTCTATGCACTTGGCCAGTCCTTCTTTGCACTAAGCATTGGGGCGACAACGATGATTACATATTCATCATATCTGGGCGAGGAGCATAATCTGACCCAGTCTTCGCTTTCCATTGTCATCATGAACATCGCGATTTCAATAATGGCAGGGCTTGCCATCTTCCCGGCAATTGCCTCACTGGGTGTTGAAGCGGCTGAAGGCCCGGGACTTGTATTTATTGTATTGCCGCAAGTGTTTGGTGAGATACCACTGGGAATGCTGTTCTACATTCTTTTCCTTGGTGCATTCCTGTTTGCAACGCTGACATCTTCGATCTCGATGATTGAAATCAATGTTGCCAATGCCATTAAAGGCAATGAGAATAAACGTGGCAAAATGGCATACATTTTTGGTTTCTTCGTATTCTTGGCAGGTATTCCTTCTGCACTTTCATATGGTGTGCTGAGCGATGTCATCATCTTCGGCAGATCCATATTCGATAACGTGGATTTCCTTGTTTCCAATATCATGCTGCCGATTGGCGCCCTCATATCCACTCTATTCGTGGGATACATCGTAGATAAGCGTGTAGTGATGGACCAGCTGAATGTAGATGGGAACAGCAAAATGTATGGACTGTACAGATTCTGGCTCATCATGCTGAGATTTGTGCTCCCTATTGTGATATTGATTGTATTTGCAGTAAGCATCTTTGGTTAATGTTCTTTCAATCTGTGTTCGGCATCAAGCTTTAAAAATAAAATCTTAAAAGAATCTTGGAAACTATTTTTCCATGAGTTGAAAACCCCTTGAAGAATTGCGTTGAAACACGCATAGGCAAGGGGTTTTTCAATACCATAAATCATATGTTAGAATATCTAACATTGATTAGATTTTCAGAATACTTTGTGCTAATATTGTGAATATGATTAGAGGTGATCATTTTGGATAGAGATCAGATGAGGCGTAATCTCCCGATTTTTCCGATGTCGTCGGCGATGAAACTGACCGGTCTGACGGCACGGCAAATAAGATATTATGAATCCCTGTCTCTCGTTACACCCGAAAGAACGCCAGGAAACCATCGAATTTTTTCCATGAACGATCTGGATCTTCTTCTGACTATCCAGGATTATATGGAAAAAGGGTTTACGATGAAGCGTATAGGGGAAATCCTTAATGAGCCTAAAAAAGTCGATACACCTGAAGTGCTGAAGCATAGCGAGTACCGGAAGCCACTTATCAATCGTGGTGACCTATCTAGATTTTTTCAATAATTTACAGGAGCGTGTATAATGAGCGAATTTACTAGAGAAGATATTGTCCGTATTGCAGAAGAAGAAAATGTAAGGTATCTGCGCCTGCAGTTCACTGACATCCTTGGAACAATCAAGAATGTTGAAGTACCAATCAGCCAATTGGATAAAGCATTGGATGGGGAAATGATGTTCGATGGTTCTTCAATTGAAGGATTTGTCCGCATCGAAGAATCTGACATGTATCTGGTTCCGGATATGAATACATGGTCAATCTTCCCATGGACAGCCGGTAAAGGTAAAGTGGCAAGACTGATCTGTGATATCTACAATGTCGATGGAGAGCCGTTTGAAGGTGACCCGAGAACGAATCTGAAGCGTGTGCTTAAAGAGATGGAAGACATGGGCTACTCTGCATTCAATCTTGGGCCTGAGCCGGAATTCTTCCTCTTCAAACTGGACGAAAAAGGACAACCGACAACTGAACTGAATGACCAGGGTGGCTACTTCGACCTTGCACCGACGGACCTCGGTGAAAACTGTCGTAGAGATATCGTACTCGAGCTTGAGGACATGGGCTTTGAAATCGAAGCTTCCCACCACGAAGTTGCTCCAGGACAGCATGAGATCGACTTCAAGTATGCGGATGCGATTACTGCGTGTGACAACATCCAGACATTCAAACTGGTTGTAAAAACTGTGGCGCGCAAGCACAACCTGCATGCGACATTCATGCCAAAGCCACTGTTCGGTCTGAACGGCAACGGTATGCACTTCAACGTTTCCCTGTTCAACGGCAGTGAAAATGCATTCTATGATGAAAATGACGATTTCGGTCTGAGTCAGGATATGAGATATTTCATGGCTGGTATACTTAAGCACGCTCGTGGATTCACAGCAATATGTAACCCGCTGGTCAACTCCTATAAACGCCTTGTACCTGGTTATGAAGCACCAAGCTACATTGCCTGGAGTGGTAAGAACCGTTCACCATTGATGCGTATACCTTCTTCCCGTGGCTTGTCTACACGTGCAGAAGTAAGGTCTGTCGATCCTTCAGCAAACCCTTATCTGGCGCTTGCTGTAATTCTTAAAGCAGGTCTTGAAGGCATCAAGAATAAAACGGATCTGCCTGAACCTGTAAATGAAAATATCTACGAAATGTCCAGAGAAGAAAGAGAAGCTGTCGGCGTTGAAGATCTGCCTTCAACACTGTACACAGCACTTAAAGCACTTCGGGAAGATAGAGTCGTCAGAGATGCTATTGGCGAGCACATCTACAAGCAGTTCAACGGAAACAAGAGTGTCGAATGGGACATGTATCGTTCACAAGTTTCCGACTGGGAGCTTAAGCAGTACTTGAACCACTACTAATATTAAAGCAGGCGGCGATGAGGTTATAATCTCATCGTCGCCTTTTTATATGGGTGCTGATATTCTTTTTCATTGTTTCAATCGTTTGTCTATATTGTTTATACTCCTGGTCTGAAACTTCACTGCTCATATAGCGGGTTCTGCGATATGTTTCAAGAGTATCCGAGTCGATGATATCCTGCAACTGGCAACGGACAATCCATTCGTCTATTGTTTCATTTCGATATCTGCCCATTTTCTTTGAAGCGAGCCATTTTTCAAATTCAAAATAGAGTTTTCGGACCTTGTTGTGAGGTACTTCTCCCTTTCTGCCCTTTTCCTTTAGGATCGAGTTTACGCTATTGGACCGAGAGGTGCTTTCTTCTCTTTTATGATGGTCAGAAGGCTGCTCTCTTTTTTTATAGTAGTAATAGATCCCTGCACCGATCAGTATGACCAGCACAATCGTTATAATGGAATCGAGAGGAAGCCGGGAAGATAGTGATTCTTCCTGAATCATTTCCGTCTGATCCTCTCCTTGGCGGTCAGTTGTTTCACTATCCGGAAAATCAGGCATTTCAAGTTCGACATTTTCTAGAAAACTGAAGAATGGCCTCAGCAGAAATACAACAATGCCAAGCAGTATATAGACGATATACTGGGCTGCATAAACAGTATACCTGTAGGCGAAATACAGTATAACGCCCAGCGTTATAAACGCTGAAAAGCAGGTGAAGAATATGGCTGTCCTTCTTACAAAAGAGTAGACGTTACCAAACAGCAGATAGAATATCCTTCCTGCAAAATAGAACAGTATCTGAGCGATAAATAGAATGTGATACATCATTATAAACTGTGAGGTCGTCTCCGTCTGAAACAGCGATACAGCAATAAGCAGAAGGAAAGAAATGATGATTGAAGGTTCGGTCATGGTCGCTTCCGGATCATCAAACAGATATTCCATGCGCAGTATCGGCAAGTAGCTGATCAATAAGGCTGATAGCCAATGGAGGTCGAGCAGTATGGCAGTTATAAGTATGACCGGCAGCAATATATAAATATAGCACAGCTTGAAATAGTGGACGATGTACCAGGCGCCGAGCATCATGGTAATAACGAGCAGTATGAAAGGCAGGGTAGAAGGTGCCTTGCCATTATGTGTATTGATAAATAGGACTATGAAATACAGTAGAAACATATTCGTTCCATATGTATGGAAAAAGGAGAAATAGTATTTAGCTTGGGACACGACTGCCACTCCTTTTGTATGCATCATAGGGCAACACACCTGATTCATCTATCTGAAAAATTTCCACACCTCTAGCCTGGAACGAAAGAAGCATTTCATCGATTGCCGGGTCTGTCCTGCCTGTGAACAGCAGGTGGGAAGGCATTGCCTTGTGTAGATATATGTGTTTTAGAAGACGATCGAAGCTCAGTGTAAAAGACAGGGTATTGATACGTGCGAGTGTCTCCAACGTACTTCTATAGTGCAGTCCACCACTACCTTCATCACGGCTCAGGAAGGTGTGGGAGTCGAAGGAGGATAAGTTGGTGAACACACTATAGGGTATCTGGGCTTCAGCAGCCCGGCTGGTAAGATAGGCGATATTTTCAATAATCTCTTCAATATTTGCTGGAGGCGCATAATTCTTTTCAGACCTCAGGTTTATTGCAACCATCCAGGAAAGGTGCGTTGTTTTTTCATAGATCCGGGTTTGAAGTTCTCCGGTTTTAGCACTGGATTTCCAATGAACATCCCTCATGCTGTCCCTCTGATGGTAGTCCCTCGTACCGACTGTGAGCATCGGGTCATTGAACAATGCTTTTTTCTGAATGAAAAGACCTTGAATCATTTTATTTCTCATGTCGAATGGTGGTGTATGCAGCTGCTCAGGATAGACCAGTAATTCATCTGAGGATCTGTTCGACTGGACGAGGAAAAGAGAACCGAATCCGAAAATTCTAGGTACTTCAATATCTGTTCGGATGATTTTACTGACACCCCGCTTTCTGGCTCTGAATGGCACTTTCAGGATGGTACTGCTTTTTGGCATGACGGTAAAAAAAGAGATTGTTTCGGTCTGGTATCTTGTTTTCAAAGAAATATCCTTTTCAAACTGTATATCATCTCCTGCCGTCAGTCTGAAAGCGGCATTGAGAATGGGCATCCATCCTTCATTCCTGACCTCTATTTCCAGCATGCCCTCCTGGTCTTTGAATAATCTGATGTCCTTATTGCTTATGGAAGCCCTCAGCTTTCCAGGCACAGTTTTCTCATAAAAATAATCAAGTGTGAAGAAGGACGTGAAAAGACCGAGAGCAAACACCAGCAGCGGGTTCAGATCGATACTGTACAAAATATTCATTATAAGAAGAATAAGTACGGCGCCTATAAAGAATGACATTGATTTTGAAGGGCGGTATTCAGTCTTATAATGCATCTGGTGATACCCCATATTCAACGGGCACTTCAACATCGTCAATAATGGCTTTGAGCACTGTATCCTGATTCGAGAGGGTCAATCCTTCAAGATTCAGTACGAGACGATGGGACAGGACATAGGGAGCGATATATTTTATATCGTCAGGCGTTACATAATCTCTTCCGCGAATCATCGCAACCCCTTGAACAGCGTGCATCAGAGCCAATGTACCGCGGGGCGATACACCTGTCCCTACATATTTGTGCTGTCTTGTCTGATGAATGATATCGAGCATGTATTCCATAATGGACGGGTCGACTGTGATATTAGTAATCCTGTCTTGCAGTTCTGTGATCATCTCTTCGCTGAAGACAGTCTGTACGGCTTCCGAAACATTGGAATCATTGCGCAAGCTCATCATATTCAGTTCTTCTTTACGGGAGGGATATCCAAGGTCGATCCGCATCAGAAAGCGATCCATCTGGGCTTCAGGCAGACTGAAAGTTCCCTGGGCCGATTCTATGGGATTTTGGGTCGCGAGAACAATGAATGGATCGGCAATTTCGATTCTTTTTCCATCTATCGTAATCTGCCGCTCCTCCATGACTTCGAGCAGTGCTGACTGGGTACGTGGTGTCGCCCGGTTTATTTCGTCTGCCAGCAGTACGTTGGTATCTATGGGACCGACCTGTAACTCAAAGTCATGTGTTTTTGGATTATACATGTTCAATCCGGTAATATCGGTTGGAAGCAGATCCGGTGTAAACTGGATTCTTCTGAAAGAACCTCCGATGGTTTTAGCCAGTGCTTTTGACAGCGTGGTCTTGCCTGTACCAGGGACACTCTCAAAAAGTATGTGTCCTTTCTGAAGGATGCTGATGAAAATCAGGTCCAGTACTTCATCCTGTCCGACAATCACTTTTCCTATTTCACTTTTAAAATTCTCCAAATGGTTTTCAATATTCAAAACTTTCCCCACCTTTGCATTTAATTACATATTAATCAAAAAAGGGAGTGAGTGCCATAGGTTTATTGAATAAACATGTGATTAAAGGGAAAGATAACTAAAACGGAGGAGGCGGAAAGAATGAAACAGCACTATCGGCTGATCATACTGGGCGGTGGCACAGCAGGAATTTCCACAGCAAACCGTATGCTGAGTGAAGACAAGAATCTGACAAATGATATTTTGATAATAGAACCCCGGGATGACCACTATTTCCAGCCAGGCTGGCCACTTGTTGGAAGTGGTGAAATGAAGCTAGAATCTACGCGTAAACCGATGAGCAAAGTGATGCCGAAAGGGGCCGGATGGCTTCATGAATCAGTCAGGAATGTCGATCCTGTCAAAAGGGAAGTAAAAGCGGGAAGTCGGACCATCAAGTACGACTATCTGGTAGTGGCTCTGGGGATTGAACTCGATTACGATGCCATTGAAGGGGCGAGTGAATCATTAGGAAAGAATGGTGTCTGTACCAACTATATATATGACCTGGTAGACTACACTTATAAGACACTGCAGAATGTGAAGACAGGCAATATTGTTGTGACGAAACCGCAGTCCAAAATTAAAGGCGGTGTTTCAGCCGAAAATTCGCTTTTTACAATGGATGAATACGTGAGGGACCATGATCTGGATATCAATATCGTCTTTAGAAGCGGCAGTCATGAGGTTTTTCCCGTAAAGCGCTACAGTGACAATCTGGTGGCTCAGCTGGATGAAAAAGGGATAGACTACAAATTGGAACAGGAGCTTGTTGAAGTCAGAGGAGAGCATAAGGAGGCAGTATTCAAAGACCTTGAGACTGGAGAGCGTCAAGTGGTTCCTTTTGAAATGCTGGTCATCACACCACCGATGCGAGGCCCTTCAGTACTTGAAGGTTCCGGACTGCTTGATCCGGAAGGGTGGGTAAGCGTCGATCAGCACACCATGATGCACAACACCTACACGACTGTATTCTCTCTTGGTGATGCATCGAGTCTGCCGACTTTCAAGATGGGAAGTTCGGTTAAGTCGCAGATGCCTATCCTGGTCAAAAATCTGCTGGAACGGATGAATGATCAGTCGCCATCACATAAATATGATGGTAAGACAGCGTGTCCGATAGCAACAGAGTATGGCCACCTGATATTGGCTGAGTTCGATTACAACCATATTCCTGAAGAATCGACGTTTCTGAACCAGTCGGATGACAAATGGCTGTTCTATCAGTTCAAGAAAAATATGCTGCCTCTCATGTACTGGCATGCGTTACTGAAAGGGAAAGTATAAAAGCTGGGCCAATTGGCCCAGCTTTAGTATTTATTCATATATTGTAAAGTCTTCAGCAAGATCCTCAACTTCATCGCTCAAGTTCGTTTCGGAGATGTTTCTGGCATTATAGCCGATACGCTCCAGAGTACTGATGAGATCCACATAGAGCAGGCCGCCATCGGTGGAACAGATGCCTTTATTCAGACGTTTCACATGCTGTTTTCTCAGCTTATTTTCTATTTTATATGATTTCTGGCTCAGTCTGATGACTTCTTCCAGATCTTGAGGACTATATATATCAAGAGAATCTATAGATTTCTTAAAGGATTTGTATACATGGTCGAACAGATCCTCAAGTCCTTCCTGAGCAGGTTCTGACAAGTCGATGTTTTCACGATGCTTGCGATTATAAAGATCTGCAAATTCATCAATCTGTCCACTGACTTTGTAGAAGATACGTGATACCTCAAGCAGTGTAGACTGCCTTTCTGCATCCTCCGGAGAGATATCATATTTGGATGCATCGATTATATAGGACCTTAAACTGTCCTGCAGTGTATCGACAACATTTATTTTTTCCTTGATCTGTTTGTACAGTTTCGGGTTATTTGTTTCACTGAACTTTTTCGTATCATCAAGAATGCTCAATGTAAGGTTACCGAGGTTTATGACTTCCTTCTGCGCACCCTGCAGTGCAAGGCCAGGAGATTGTCTGAGAAGCAAAGGGTCGAGATGATTCGGTTTGTAGTCTTCGGAAAAATCCTTGCCGGGTACAATCCGTGTCACAATCCATGCGAGAACCGCAATGAACGGCAGTTGGATGAGTGTATTGGAAACGTTGAAGAACCCATGGGCAAAGGCGATTGTCATCTCGGGATTGAGTTCCAGAAGTTCTCTCAAGTATGTGATGAGCTGGACGAAAAACGGCATGATGATCATGAAGATGACTGCACCAATTACGTTGAAGATGACATGTACAGCAGCAGCTCTTTTTGCGGCAATCGAGCCGACGAGTGCTGCGAGAACAGCTGTAATGGTAGTACCCAGATTATCTCCCAGAAGAATCGGAAGTGCCGCACTCAAATCCAGAAGATCATTGGAATAGAACCCTTGCAGTATGGCAATTGTTGCACTGGAACTTTGGACAATTACGGTCAGTAGAGTACCAACTGCGAGCCCAAGGAACGAATTGTTTGACATGCTGAGCATCAGATCGGCAAAGCTTGACAGGTCGGCTAGTGGTTTGACGCCCTGGCCCATCAGATCGAGACCGTAGAAGAGTGCTCCGAATCCGAAGAGCACACGGCCTATATTATTGAATTTTGGACTTCTGTTCATAAAGAAAATCATGAAGGCACCCAGTGCCAGTATCGGTAGTGCATAGTCGCCGATCTTCAGGCCGATGATGAATGCTGTGACGGTCGTACCGATGTTCGCACCCATGATGACTCCGATTGATTGGCGTAAGGTCATGAATCCTGCTGACACGAGACCGATTGTGATCACTGTTGTGCCAGTGCTGCTTTGAATGAGGATAGTGACAATGATCCCTGCCAATATTCCTTTGATGGGGTTGGAAGTCATACGGTTCAGTACTTCACGCAGGCGATCTCCTGCTGCTGCCTGTAACCCGTCCCCCATCTGTTTTAAGCCATAAAGAAAAATACCAAGTCCTCCGAGAAATAGAAAGATGACTTCCATCGGACTGAGTTCCATAAATATTCCTCCACCCAGGTATCGGATACCTTAACATTATATTAATGATCTTTACGTAATATTTACCGTTTATATTACGACTTACATTATAGTGTTAAACTTATTAAAATGCACCAGAATAAAAAAATTAACCTGAGTTAATATTATATGTTTGAGGTAAAACGTTTTCTCGATAAATTCTCGTTATTACCGCATTCCATCTTCTGGCTCGCGTTATCCCTCACTATATTGGGATGTAATTACTCTTTTTGGTTGTGATATTTCCATCATTTTTCAATTATATAAAGTAATATCGACATTCATCAAATGATATGAGAAAATTGAGATTACAATTTAACGTGGATGGGGAGGACAAGACAGTGACGGTCGTACTATTTGACGTAGATGGTGTTTTTTTGAGTGAGGAAAGATGTTTTGATGTATCTGCTCTGGCAGTACATGAACTTCTATATAGTCCGAGATATTTGAATCTGGATACATATCAGTTCCGTACTGACTACACTGATCAGGAAATAAAGGATATAAGAACTGAGACATTCAGCAATGACGAGGTGCTTGACCGGTTCAAACAGATGGGGCTGAATTCAAACTGGGATATGCTTTTTGTTACATTCTCCATCGTCTATATCGAATTGATGAAAAATGCAAAACTCAATGTTGAAAACTTGGATATCACTGATATTCACAGCATTGGCGAAATGCTCGGTCTGCAGAAGGTGGACTATGGCAAAGTCGTCGATTTTCTGAAAGCAGACGATTATACTAAAGACACCATCTATGATGCACTCATGGAGTATGCCAGATTGAACCTCGGCATTCATGATGCCGAAGCATTCGAGATGTCAGGACCGATATGGAGAACAGGGCAGTACAAATATCAGGAATGGTACTTGGGCAGCAGAGATGTGAAGACATCCACCGGTATTGAACCTGAAGAGACGGAAAAGCAGGGTTTCATCCATGATGAAGAGTGGATTGTGGATCCTGAGGATATTAGAGGTATGCTGAACCGTCTGCTTGATGCGGGTGTAGAGATTGGTGTTGCTACCGGCCGGCCGAGGCAGGAGACTCTTATTCCTTTCCAGCAGGAAAGATTGACGGATATATTCCGTGATAACCGGATATCGACTGCTTCCGAAGTACTTGCTGCCGAAGCGGTTGATGAAGTGGATGTCTCGCTTGCAAAGCCGCATCCATACAGCTATCTATGGAGTCTGTATGCTCATGATGCCAATCGGTTCAAGGATGCAGTGGATCAGAACAACATATCAGACGACCTGATATACATCATAGGGGATTCAGTAGCCGACTATTACTGTGCTGAAGCAATCGGATCGGAGTTCATCGCAACACTGACAGGACTGACAGGACATTCGATCATTCCAAGATTCGAAGCTCTGGGCGTAGACCACATGGTCGATACCGTACTCGGAGTGGAAGAGATCATACTAAAAAGCCATCACTCTTGATTGACGTGATGGCTTTTCATGTCAGGAAAGATCAACCTGTTTAACTTGGTGGAAGCCCTCGATTTTTATAAGTTCTTCCAATGCTTCTGTACCTACAGTCTGATCGAGTCTCAGGGAAAGCATCGCTTCCCCGCCTTCATCTCTTCGCCCGAGCTGCATGGTCGCGATGTTGATGCTGTATTTACCCAGTGTATAACCCATTTCCCCAATGATTCCCGGACGGTCGACATGATTGATGAAAAGCAGGTGCTTCGTCGGTTTGACGTCAACCTGGAAACCGTTTATTTTAACAATACGCTCACCGTAACCGTTCAGTACGCTTGCACCAAGCGTCAATGTCTCATCATTGTTGATCAGCTCCGCTTCCAGATAGTTGTTGTAGCCGTGTGTCTGGCCCTGTTTTTCCACCTTGTACGTTACCCCTTGTTCCTGCAGAAGGTACAGGGCATTGATGATATTCACATTTTCTCCAAGGTGCGGCTTCAGCATGTTTGCCACGAACGAGCGTGTCAGAATACTGGTATCGTCAAGCGCAAGATCTCCATGATATTTGAGTTTGATTTCGGAAGGTGGCCTATCCATCAGCTGGATCGCCACTTTGCCCATGTGGGTCGCAATATTGATATAGGGCTTAAGCTCTTCGTTGATATTTTCATTCATTCTGGGCGCATTTACAGCATGAATGATTACATTGTTTTCGAGTATGTCGATTATTTCCCGGGAAACGCTGACAGCCACTTTTTCCTGTGCTTCGATGGTCGATGCGCCAAGGTGGGGGGTGACAACAATCTGCGGGTGGCCGAGAAGCTCGTGATTGGTCGGAGGCTCGTTTTCAAAAACATCGAGCGCAGCGCCACTGATTTTGCCTGCGTCGAGTGCTTCGAGCAGTGCCGTTTCATCGATGATGCCGCCACGTGCTACATTGACAATCTTGAGTCCCGATTTTGCCATATCAAAAAATTCCCTGCCCACTATACCTTTTGTTTGTGGAGTCAGCGGCGTATGCACGGTTACAAAATCCGCATTTTTGGCAATTTCATCGATTTCCATTTTTACTATATCCGCTTCTTTAGCTTTTTCGTCGGATAGGTATGGATCGAAAGCGACAATTTTCATACCGAAACTCCTGGCCCGGCGTGCGACACCGAAACCGATTTTACCGACACCTATGATGCCAAGTGTCTTTCCGTACATTTCTGTCCCTTTGTATGCTTTTCGATTCCATACGCCGTCCGAAAGTTGCTTGTGGGCCGCCGGTATCTGACGCGTGAGTGCCAGCATCATTGCCAGCGTATGCTCGGTGGCAGAGATCGTATTGCCGTCCGGTGCGTTGATGACGATGACGCCATATTTTGTCGCAGCATCGATATCGATGTTGTCGACACCGACACCTGCACGTGCAATCACCTTGAGTGGCCGTGCACGCTGGATGATCTCCTCTGTAATGGTGGTCTGGCTTCTGACAATCAGTGCATGGTAGTCTCCCACAATTTCCAGAACTTCCGCTTCTGTCAGTCCTGTATTGATATCCACTTCATAATTTGGATGATTGAGCAGTTCTCTGATGCCGTCTTCACTGATCGGGTCCAGTACGAGTACTTTGAATTTATTCATAGTATGCCTCCTGTGCAGCAGCCAATGCTTTGCCATAGTACTGCGCGTTACGATAATCGCTTAGAATTGCTTCAAGTGCTGCAAGGACGGTCAGCATGTCTTTCGGGAACATGTAGCCCATGTGTCCGATGCGGAGTATCTGTCCTTTAAGATGCTTCTGTCCGCCGGCGATGGTGATGCCATGCTTTTTCTTGAGTTCGTCTTTGATATGTGAGAGTTCCGCTTCATCGGATTTAAAAGCCGTAACAGTCGGAGAGGCGTATGCATCCTCCACCAGAAGCTCAAGATCCAGTGCCTTGAGTCCGGCTCTCAGCATATTGCGCATAGCCAAGTGGCGTTCAAACACCTTCTCCACCCCTTCTTCCTTGTAGAGTGACAGCACTTGCGCCAGCCCCTGTATGAGTGAAACAGCCGGGGTGAAGGGTGTGGAGTTCCCTTCGAGTGCATCGAAGTACTTGTTGATGTCGAGATAGAATCTGGACAGCGTATTCTTTGAGGCACGCTCCCTTGCGGTGTCGTTCATAGCCACAAACGCGATGCCGGGTGGGAGCATCAGTGCCTTCTGGCTGCCTGTCACCAGACAGTCTATGGCGTCCGCCTTCATATCGAACTTCATGCCACCGACCGCACTCACACCATCCACTACAAACAGTGTATCCGGGCTATAGCCCTTTACCAGCTGGCCCAGTGCATTTATCGGATGGACTACGGCTGTAGAAGTTTCACAGGCTTGGGAGAATACTGCTCTGATATTCTGCTTGCCGTTGAGGAAAGTTTTGAAGTCTTCAAGGTCCAACCCTTCGCCCCATGGTACTTCATAAGTATGTACCTCATATGGATATGTTTTGGCGATGCTTCTGAAGCGGTCACCAAATGCACCACTGACTATGATGACGATGGCATCTTCCGGTTCAACCAGATTGACCATTGAAGCTTCCAGCGCACTGGTTCCACTGGAGGTGAGGATGGCAACGGAATGGTCCGTTCCGAACAGGGTTCTGATATTCGACTGTACATTTTCCATCAGGGAAGTGAAATCGGAAGAGCGATGCCCGATCATCCCGGCAGACATGGCGTGTGTTACTTGCGGGGGGATGGGCGTAGGTCCAGGTGTAAGCAGCAGATTAGGTTGCATTTGTATCGTCCTCCATAGAATAGATGTACACTATAATATCAGTTTTTTCTGTATTTTCCATAAACACAGTGAAAAAACTTTTTATAAATTGTAATATTACAACCTAAAACGTTTACATCAATTATCTTTGCCCTCCATCAGGATTTCATCAACAAGACCATGCGCCTCCTGATAACGGTCCCTATAGGAAGTACCATCCAGAGTATGGGTGATGTGAAGCAGGTTCTGCTGTTCAAGCTCCAGCATGATCATCTTGTGAACTTCATTTTTGTAGTCTGTATTTCCCTTTACTTCATCCTCTGGTGCTTCCGGAGGCAGTAACAGGATCAGCGACCAGTTCTGCAGGTGGATATAATAGTCGAAGACCGATTTCAGCCGGTTGAATTCTTCTCCATCTGCATACATCTTCATGTTGACCTTGGTGGTCATGACATCCGTGTCGGCGAAGAAGACTTTTCGTGTACCTGGTGAATGGATATGACGCCGGTTGTTTTCAAACTGGCCGATTCCTATGGCGTGGAAGTCCCTTACATCCAGTTCATCGCCTGCGATACGCTGTTCCTTGCAATAGGTTTTGGCATACTCCGTAGAATAGCTGGTGGAATAGCGTCTGGCCAGATCCTGTACCATCGAAGTCCGCCCTGTACCCGGGGCCCCGATGACTAGAACGTTCTGTACGAAGAACTTTCTGAATGGACGCATGACATAATCCCAGTTGAGAATGGGCGATTCCCTGATGTTCGTACCGCTGATACCCAGTATTTTACGGTCCACCATGGTGATCATTGCATCAATATCCGGATACTTCCTGGAGAAGAAATGCTTCAATGGTTCAATGTATTCCTCTTCCCCGACATAGAAAGTCATTTTCCCCACATCGAAGGGGAGTGCATCCTTTTCATTTATGATTGTTTCTGAAAGCATGCTGAGCCATGGTTCCCAGCCGTGTGGGTATCTTGGAATATATGTTTCATCGAGCTTCAGTACTGTAACGTTATCATCCGGACCAAGCAGCTGCCGCATTGCCTTGACCCGATTATCCAGTATCATGCCGTAGTTATCTCCGCGATCCCCCGCGTAGCCGCTGACGATTACGAATGCATGCCTGTTTTCCCGTTTTGCACGGATGACCTGTTCAAAATGACCAACATGGCAAGGGGCGAATGTGCCGAAGTAAATACCTAGATCTCTCACAGTCCAATCTCCTAACGATTTAAGTGTTAAACCAGTTATATCAATATAGAAGCGGTTTATCAAATAGACTTGCATTTCAAGCAACAACTAGAGGATGCAGATATGCTACAATCAGATGGTATAAAATGAAAAGTCGAGGTACATATCGAATGATTAGATGGGTAAATATATTCAAAGGTTTTCTGATGGGCATCTGTGAACTGATTCCTGGAGTGAGCAGTGGGACGATGGCGCTGCTGCTTGGCATCTATGACGAATTTATTGGAGCCATCAGCAGAATCGTGACAAAAGACTACAAAAAAGCAATCCTCTTCCTGCTGCCGCTGGTTGTCGGTATGGGCATTGCTGTCCTGACCCTCACTTCGCTGATAGAATATCTTCTGGATCGCCATATGGTGCCTACACACTGGTTCTTCATCGGACTGGTACTTGGCGTTGTCCCCATGATGCTCAGAATTTCCAACTACAGGGTGAAATTCAGAAGCTCCCACTACATACTGGTTTTTCTGGCTGTCGCACTGTTATTTTCAATCGGACTGATCAGAGGGGATGAAACGCCGCCTGAAAACTTGGTGGTGACAATGCCGCTTCTCATCAAGATGTTTTTCAGCGGTATTCTCGCTTCGATGACCATGCTGCTCCCTGGCATATCAGGATCTCTCGTCCTGCTGATCCTCGGTTCCTACAGTATCGTCATCTACTCTATAAACCAGCTCAAAGCTTTCAATCTGGAAATACTGCCTGTACTGATTGCTGTCGGTTCCGGTATTGTTCTCGGTCTGCTCCTGGCCAGCCGGGTCATCCAGTATATGCTCAGTCACTATACGTATTTGACCTATGCGCTCATATTGGGACTCGTCATGGGCTCCGTATTTGCCATCTATCCAGGCCTCCCGGAAACAGCTCTGTCCTGGATAATGACAGTAATGGCTGCCATCGCAGGGTTTACCATCAGCTGGTTCATGGGTACACGCAATAAAGAGACAATATGAATCGAGGTGAGTATATGGAACAGCACCACCCATTGATCATGGCCTATCATGAATATATAGAAGCGACCATCGATTACCGTGTCGCGGTCCTCGGGCAGGTGGATGCGGGGAAGAGTGCGCTCGTGAATAAGCTGGCGGATGCGGATTCCCATATATCCACCCAGACCGATGCAACCCGTACAATCACAGAACACCCCTACGGCAATCGGGGGAAGATCTTGGATTTCCCCGGTGTCGGAACGACAGAATATTCACCAAAGCAGTACAGGAAGCTGATTTCGAAAACGGCCATCAAACATGTACTGTATGTGTTCTCCTCAAAGATTCGGGATGCGGATGAGGCAACCATCAGGTACCTGTCCAAGAAGGGGATTCATATTACCTTCGTCTATAACAAGAGTGATACCCTTGTCGATGTTTCAGGTAGAAGGTCACAGGAAACGCTGATGAATGACAAGGATACCGAACTGCATGTAACATTCAAAAAGCAGCTTGACCAGCCACTGCGCTACCACTTCACAAGTATCAAAGATGAAAAGGGCGTTGCCGAACTGAAAGAACAACTTGATCGAATCTTTGAAAAGAAGGATGCGCTTTTTGATGAAAGGGTACAAAATGCACAGTATCTTGAAAGTTTTCTAACCAGAAAAATGAATGGGCTTGCCACCAGACTGCTCTCGCCGGGATTCAAAGACATCATTCTGAGTCGGTCCTACAGGTCCATCGAGGAGATGACGGAATCGCACTACCATGTGGCGGAACAGGACTGTGCAGCAATCGGACGGGAAATGCCTAGAGCCGTGACCTATATCAACCGTGCGAAGAATACGGATAAGGATATGAAGAAGCCAAGAGACTACATCAATCATCTGGCCACGGTATTCAGTGCCATCTTCAAAATGCGTAAACTGAATGTGGTCACTTTCATTGTCTCTTCACTTGGTGAAATCGGGATAAAGAACATCTATCCTGTGATGAAAGGAACATTTGAATATGTCGGGGATATGAATGATTTTGCCCGCGAGGTCATCAAGTATCATCGATGACAAGAGCGTTCCAGCTATGCTGGAGCGCTCTTTTTTATTCAGGGGAGCAATCGTTTGCAGTGAGATGATGGATATTATTTTCATATGTCAGATGTACGTGGCGAAAGTTTTATGCAATCGTTTGCAAAAAAGTATTGACTTCAGATTATTTCAAATATAAAATCATATTTATAAGCGAATGACAGCGCTTACATATAAAGGGGGATGTACAGATGGAGAAGTTCAAGTGGAACTATGCTTTTCTTTTCGCAATGATATTGATGCTTGGAGCTTGCGGAAACAGTGGAGATGCAGGCGGTTCAGTTTCCGAGGAAACTGAAGGAGGCGGCACTGAAGGAGAAAGCGTGACGATAGACCTTTACCAGTTCAAAGTTGAATTCAAGGAACAGTTCGAAAGTCTCGTTGCACAATATGAGGAAGAAAATCCGAACGTTACCATTAATGTTGAAACAGTAGGTGGCGGTAATGACTATGGTGCAACTCTGAAATCGAAGATCGCTTCTGGTAATGAGCCGGACATCTTCAACATCGGAGGCCCTCAGGACTATGAGGATCATAAAGATCGTATTGCACCGATAGAAGATTCGGAAGCGGCAGATGCAGCGCTTGAAGGTACACTCGATTCTGTTACTGTAGATGACCAGATTTATGGGCTGCCGTAC
This sequence comes from Salinicoccus hispanicus, assembly GCF_009831115.1. Lineage (GTDB taxonomy): Bacteria > Bacillota > Bacilli > Staphylococcales > Salinicoccaceae > Salinicoccus > Salinicoccus hispanicus. The sequence goes on from NZ_WUUK01000004.1 coordinate 188,283, forward strand.
AATCTCGAAGGCTATGGCCTGATCTATAACAAAGCCATCTTTGAGGAAGCAGGAATCAACCCTGACGATCTGACAACAATGGAGGATCTGCAAGGTGCTGTCGACACACTCGATGGTATGAAAGAAGAGCTTGGTCTGGATGCTGTCTTTGCATTCCCGGGCAAAGAGAGATGGGTATACGGAAATCATTCCAGCAGTTCCTTCCTGGCACCTGAATTTAATGATAGTGTCCTGGAAGCATTCGAATCGGATACGGTAGAATTCGAACTTTCCGATGAACTTAAGAACTACATTGACATGCAGGTGGATTACTCGGAACAGCCTGTACTGAGTCTTGACTACTCTCAGCAGGTTGAAGCACTCTACTCCATGGAAAAAGTTGCAATGATCCAGCAGGGCAACTGGGCGTATCCTTCCATCGAGCAGATTGCACCGGAAGTGGCTGAGAATTCCGGAATCATTCCTATTCCAGTGGCAGGAGAGGCCAAAATGCCAGTAGGTGTACCACAGTACTGGGTTGTGAACTCCGGTGCTGAAGACAATGTTCAGGAAGCGGCAGTCGATTTCCTCGACTGGATGTATACTTCTGACGCAGGCAAGGAAGTCGTCCTCAATGATTTCAACTTCATTCCAGCCTATGAAGATTATGATACAAGTCAGATTTCCGACCCGTTATCCCAGGAGATCTATGAGTATTCCGAAGAAGGAAATACAAGCGGCTGGGTATTCCTCGGCTATCCGACTGGTTTCTCGGAAGAAACATTCGGTGACAACGTTCAGCAGTACATTTCCGAAGATATCACGTGGGAAGAAGTTGTAGAAAACTCCAAAGCATACTGGGAAGAGAATAGATAATAGAGATGATAATGGAGCAATTGCATTGCTCCATTATTTCTTAAATGAGGTGTTAATGTGAAGACCAAAAATATCATGTACTGGGTGTTTATTGCTCCTGTTCTGGCGGCCCTTCTGATTGTTGTTGTGGTTCCATTCGTATGGGGAATCTACTACTCTCTGACTGAGTGGTCAGGAGACATGGCACAGACGCCTGTGTTCACCGGATTCCAGAACTATCAGAGTCTACTATCCGACCCGACCTTTCTAAATGCGCTGTGGTTTACTTTCAAATATGCGATAGTGACAGTCATTATCATCAATGTTGTCGGCTTTTCACTGGCTCTTATCGTGACAAGCTACATAAAATCCAAGGACTTCCTAAGAACGATCTTCTTCATGCCGAATCTGATCGGCGGTCTGATACTCGGGTTCGTCTGGCAGTTCATATTCACAAATATCTTCAATGCCCTGGGCGATGCTCTTGGAGTTGAAATGCTTCAGGGATGGCTGGCAACTCCTGCAACTGGATTCTGGGGCCTGGTGATCCTTCATGTCTGGCAGATGGCGGGATATATCATGATCATCTATATTGCCTATCTGCAGAGCATACCTGATGAACTTCTCGAGGCAGCAGATATGGATGGTGCAAGCTATGCACAGAAGCTTAAAAATGTAATCATGCCACTTGTGGCACCTGCATTTACAGTAAGCATGTTCCTCACCTTATCTGGTGCATTCAAAATATACGACCAGAACTTGTCGCTTACTGGCGGGGGACCTGGTGGTTCCACGAAAATGATCGCAATGGACATTGTAGATACGGCATTTGCCATGAATACGATGGGGCTGGCCCAGGCCAAAGCCGTAGTGTTTTTCATTATCGTTGCAATTCTGAGCCTCACGCAAGTCTACTATAATAAGAAAAAAGAGGTGGAGCTGTAATGAAGAAGAAAAAGACCACCGGCCGTATTGTTCTGGAAGTCATCGGCATACTGCTTGCACTTCTTTGGCTTTCACCTTTCTATATCATGCTCGTCAATGCATTCAAGACAAAGCGGGAAATGTTTGAGAACACCCTTGCGCCACCCAGTGAACCGGTATTTCAGAACTTTATCCAGGCGTTCCAGGAACTGGATTTTCTCAGAACGTTCTTCAACTCTTTCTTGATCACTTCACTCAGTATCGTATGTATCGTATTCTTCTCGGCCATGGCAGCCTATGCGCTGTCAAGGAATAAAAGCAAGGTCAGCGGCATCATATTCTTTCTGTTTGTGGCGAGCATGCTCATACCGTTCCAATCGGTGATGATTCCACTGGTCAAGATGTTCAGTGAGTTGCAGAGCCTTAATAAATGGGGACTGATTTTCATGTACATCGGTTTCGGTTCTGGACTCTCGCTTTTCCTTTATCACGGAGCCCTGAAGAATATACCCATATCTCTCGATGAAGCGGCGAAAATTGACGGCGCGACTAAATGGCAGACTTTCTGGCATGTCATTTTCCCTCTTCTGAGACCGATCGGTATTACAGTAGCCATTCTGAATGTAATATGGATATGGAATGACTTTCTACTTCCAAGCCTGGTGCTCGGACAAGGAGATGAAACAATCCCGCTCAAGCTGTTCCTGTTCTTTGGACAGTACACAAAACAGTGGACGCTGGCACTTGCAGGTCTGACGATTTCCATCATTCCTGTCATCATCGGATATTTCATTGCCCAGAAGCATATCATCAAAGGGGTATCGGATGGCGCAGTGAAGTAGCCAGAAGGGTTAGTGTGAAATGGTGACGATAAAAGATGTAGCGAAAATTGCGGGGGTGTCCCCCTCCACTGTTTCCAGAGTGATCAAAGATCATGACGGCATCAGCAGCACTACAAAAAAGAGAGTCAGAAAAATAATGGAAGAGATCGGATATGCGCCAAATATCGCGGCGCGGAATCTTGTGACGAATCAGGCGAATACAATCGGCCTGGTCATCAAAAGCGGCATTCACGAGGTCAACCTGAATCCGTTCTATTCCGAAGTGAATCTCGGAGTTTCCGAGGCATGCAGAGAGAATGGCTTTTCGACCCTCACCACTTCTGCATCGAATGATGTGAGTCTTCTGGCGGAAGTGAAAGAGCTGATCAGCTCCAGACAGGTCGATGGATTCATTCTTCTATATTCCAGAACAGACGATCCCATAGCAGATTTCCTTACTGCAGCAGGTTTCCCCTATGTCGTCATCGGGAAAAATATATTTAAAAACTGCGAAGCAGCCTATGTGGATAATGATAATGTACAGGCAGCATATGCAATCACTGAATTATTGATCCAAAAAGGGTATAGTGAAATTGTAATGATTGTCGACAATGACATTTTCGCAGTTGCGAAGGACAGGATAAAGGGGTTTGAAATGGCTATGGAAGCATCTGCTCTGTCTGAGAATGGCAGAGTGATCAAATGTGAAAACGAAGACGGATCGATCCATCATATGCTGGAATCCCTTTTCAGCACAAATCAGCCGCATGCTCTGCTGACTTTGGATGGTGTGCTGAATTCCCGGATTGTCTCCCACCTCTACCGGTTGGGAATACGCATTCCACGGGATGTCGCGACCGCAACTTTCAGTGATTCACTACTGACGAAGCTTGCTTCACCGCCTCAGACGACAGTGGATATTTTTCCACAGGAGCTGGGCAGGGAGGCAGGCAAGGAAATCATCATGCTGATACGGGATCCCGACAGGTTGAAAAAGAACATCACAGTGCCGACGCGTATTATAGAGCGGCAATCCACACACAAGGAGGAAGTTGAATGAAAGTGACGGTTTGGAATGAATACAGACACGAGAAGGAAAATGAAGTGGTAGACAATATCTACCCTGAAGGCATCCATGCCCAGATTGCAAGTTTCCTCGAAGGGCATGAAGTGACAACAGCAACGCTCGATGAACCTGAGCATGGTCTGACCGACGAAGTGCTGAATGATACGGATGTGCTCATATGGTGGGGACACAAGGCCCACGATGAAGTATCTGATGAAATCGCCGAGAAGGTGCAGCAGCGCGTATGGGACGGCATGGGACTGGTCGTTCTCCATTCCGCACACTTCTCAAAACCATTCAAACTGCTCATGGGAACATCGTGTGACCTTAAATGGCGCGAAGCGCAGGAGAAGGAGCGCCTATGGGTGGTTGATCCGACGCATCCGATTGTGGATGGGCTCGGAGAGTACTTCGAGCTGCCGCAGGAAGAGATGTATGGAGAACACTTCGACATACCTGTTCCGGATGAACTGATCATGCTCAGCTGGTTCGAAGGCGGAGAAGTGTTCAGAAGCGCGTGCACCTTCAAACGTGGGAACGGTAAAATATTCTACTTCCGTCCCGGTCATGAAACACACCCGACATACTACGATGCAAACGTCCAGACAGTCATCAGAAATGGTGTGGACTGGGTAGGCAGTGGCCACGGCAAAAAGCATTTCTACGGGAACCATGAACCATTGGAACAGATAAAGGAGAAATCATAATGATCAACGTTGGTATTATTGGATGCGGCAGCATTGGAGTCAAACGTCATATTGCAGAATATACCGATATTGAAAATGCACGACTGGTTGCATTCTGCGATCCGGTCATAGAACGGGCCGAAGCGCAGCAGGAGATCTACGGCGGAAAAGTCTATAAGGACTACAAGGAGCTATTGGCTGATGAGTCTGTCGAGGCTGTCAGTGTGTGTACGCCGAACTATAGGCATGCAGAAATATCAATTGCTGCTCTTGAGGCGGGCAAGCATGTATTGTGCGAGAAACCGATGGGTATCACTATGACCGAGATGGATCACATGATTGAAGCCGAAAGAAAGTCCGGCATGCAGCTGATGATCGGCCATAACCAGCGGCTGATCAAAGAACACCAGGTGGCGCGCGACTATATCGCTCGGGGCAAGCTCGGCAAGGTCTATTCTTTCCGCACCACTTTCGGCCATGGCGGGCCGGAGGGCTGGAGTGTGGACGGCAAGAACAGCTGGTTCTTCAAAAAGGACCAGGCGGCGATGGGTGCCATGGGCGACCTTGGCGTGCATAAGGCGGATCTGATCCGCTACATTCTTGATGAAGAGGTTGTCGATGTCGGTGGCTTCATTTCAAGAGAAGCAAAAGAGTTCTCTGATGTGGATGATAATGCCGTATGCATACTGCGGACAGAATCGAATGCGATCGGTACGCTGCAGGCGAGCTGGGCATTCTATGGAGAAGAGGACAATTCGACGGTCATTTACGGCGACAAGGGCGTGCTCAATCTTCTGGATGACCCTGAGCATTCCTTCATTTTCACAAGCAGTACAGGAGAAGTGGTCCGCGAGAACTACGGCGGCATCCAGACGAATGACGATGAAGGACAAAGCAAGAAATCTTTTGTCATGGAAGCATTCATCAATGCACTTGCTAAAGAAGAACGTGTCCCTGTAACGGCAGAGGATGCAAAGAAATCCGTCGAAATCATACTGGATGCTTTCGAATCAGATAGAACAAATAAGATTATAACTGAAGAATAGGTGTTGTAAATGTCCAAAATCAGACTGGGTTTCATAGGCGTCGGAGGAATAGCGACGGGCCGTCATATACCCACTTTCAGAACGTTCGATGATGTGGAGATCATGGCGGTCCAGGATATCAATCAGGAGCGTGCGATGAAGGTGGCCAACGAACTTGGTATTCCTGAGGTATTTTCCAAAATCGAAGATATGTATCCCTACGTGGATGCGGTGGTCATTTCTACGCCGAACAAATATCACGCCCCGATTGCCATAGATGCCATGAATAACGGTAAGCATGTACTCTGTGAAAAACCAATGGCGATGACTACAGAGGAATGCAATGCAATGATTGAAGCGGAGGAGAAGAACGATGTGAAACTGCATATCGCCTATCACTACCGCTTCATGAAAGAAGCGATTGCTGCCAAAAAAATTATCGAGCGTGGCACGATCGGTGAGCCATTGGTCGTTCGCGTAAAAGGACTCAGACGCCGCAAAGTGCCTGGCTGGGGTGTATTCACCAACCAGGAGCTCCAAGGCGGAGGGGCATTGATCGACTATGGCTGCCACCTGCTCGACCTGGCAATGTATCTGATGGGTGATGTGAAACCGATAGAAGTGTCGAGTTCGACATATAACCATCTCAGCCGTTCGAATACAGTCAATGAATGGGGACAGTTCAATCGCGATTCCTTTGAAGTGGAGGACCATGTCAGTGCATTCATCCGTTTCAATAATGGGGCATCGATGCTGTTTGAAACAAGTTGGGCGGCAAACATTCCCGAAGATGAAAACCATGTCAGTATTTCAGGTGCAAAAGCGGGACTGGATGTTTTTGATATGAAAGTCAACCAGGCGGATGAGGACCTTATGACGACAATGCGCATCGACTATATAAAAGTGGATGAGACCTTCAGCAGACTGCAGGCGGAGAACTTCATTTCCGCAATCAAGTACAACACACCACTGACAGTGAAGTCCACAGAGGCGAAGGAAGTATCGAAGATCATCGAAGCAATCTACTTGAGCTCAAAGGAACAGCGCAGTATCAGACTATAGGAGGCAAATAGATGAAACTCGGAGTGTTCAATCCATTATTCCAGAACATGGAACTCGAAGAAATGCTGGATTATGTCAAAGCATCCGGTCTGGATGCAGTCGAAATTGGAACCGGCGGCTACCCCGGCAGCAAGCACTGCAATCTTGATGAATTGCTTGAATCGGAATCGGCAAGAAAGGCCTATATCGATAAGTTCGAATCACGCGGCCTGATCATCAGTGCCTTCAGCTGCCATGGCAACCCGATTTCCCCGGAATCCTCCTTACGTGAGGAATCAGACACAGTTTTGCGTAAATCGATCGAACTTGCTGATCTTCTGGATGTACCGGTAGTCAATACATTCAGTGGTACACCGGCAGGTAATGAAACGGATACGGCTGTCAACTGGCCGGTCACACCATGGCCTGAGGAATATTCGCAGATCAAGGAATGGCAGTGGGAACATAGGCTCATTCCATACTGGCGGGATATAGCGGATGTGGCGAAAGCACATGATGTCAAAATCGGACTGGAACTTCATGGCGGTTTCCTTGTACACTCTCCACATACAATGCTGGAGTTGAGAAAAGCGACAAATGAATACATCGGAGCAAACCTCGATCCGAGTCACATGTGGTGGCAGGGCATTGATCCCGTAGCAGCAATAAAAATACTCGGGCGTGAAAATGCGATTCATCATTTCCATGCCAAAGATACTTATATTGATACAGATAACCTGAATATGTATGGATATCTGGACATGAATCCATACGGCGATATCAGAGACAGGAGCTGGACTTTCAGAAGTGTGGGTCTTGGTCATGGTATTGAGGAATGGACGAACATGATGAGTGCGCTCAGGACCTATGATTACGACTACGTTGTATCAATCGAACATGAAGATGGACTGATGTCCATTGAAGAGGGCTTTCAGACTGCTGTAAAGAATTTGCAGAATGTTATAATAAGAGAAACGCCGACTGATATGTGGTGGGCTTAAAGGAGTGATTGGGGATGGCGGAACTAAAACTTGAAAATATAAAAAAGACGTATGATAACGGCCCGACAGTCGTACATGACTTCAACCTTGAAATTCATGATGGGGAATTCATCGTACTTGTCGGTCCCTCGGGATGTGGCAAGTCGACTACGTTGCGGATGATTGCAGGACTTGAAGAGATAACTGATGGTACTTTCTACATCGATGAGAAGAAGATGAATGATGTGGAGCCGAAAAACAGGGACATCGCCATGGTATTCCAGAACTATGCGCTCTATCCACATATGAGTGTATATGACAATATGGCATTTGGTCTGAAGCTGCGCAAAACACCTAAAGAGGAAATAAAAAAGCGTGTCGAGAACGCAGCAGAAATTCTTGGGCTGACAGACTTCCTGAACCGTAAACCGAAAGCATTATCCGGTGGACAGCGTCAGCGTGTGGCACTTGGTCGCGCAATTGTCAGGGATGCGGGTGTTTTCCTGATGGATGAACCCCTCTCGAACCTTGATGCAAAATTAAGAGTCCAGATGCGTGCAGAAATCACCAAATTGCATAAACGGCTGAAAACGACGACGGTCTATGTTACCCACGATCAGACAGAAGCACTGACCATGGCCACACGCATTGTCATACTCGACAAGGGTGACATCATGCAGGTCGGAAGCCCCAAGGAAGTCTATGATTTTCCGGAGAATGTCTTCGTCGCCCAGTTCATCGGTTCGCCTGCCATGAACGTTTTTGATGGAGAAATCAGAAATGGCGAACTGGTCATCGGCGATTCCACGATAAAAATTCCCGAAGCGAAACGCCGGATGCTGGTCAACCAGGGCTATGACAATCAGCCGATCAAATTCGGCATCCGTCCTGAGGATATTCGAGAGGAAGCCGTCTTTGTGGAGTCGGAGCTTGCTTCGGCATTCAATGCAGAAGTAAAAGTAAGTGAACTGCTGGGTTCCGAAATCATGCTGTATTCCGAGCTTGAAGGACAGGAGTTCATTTCACGAGTGGATGCACGGAATGAGCTTGAGCCAGGAGACGTCATCAAATTTGCATTCGACATGAACAAAGGCCACTTCTTCGACAACGAAACAGAAAAGCGCATTGTTACGAGGGAAGAGCGCATGCGTGAAAAGGAAAGTCTTGAACAGGATGCACCAGACATCATCAAGTCATAGAACAAGCAGCCTGTCCGTATTGGGACAGGCTGCATTTTTTGGTTTTCGGTATTGATGCGTGATATTATGATATAGTAAAAAAAAGAGGTGAACGGCATGGTAGAATTCGATCATATCATCCATTATGTAAAAGAGCTCAGTACAGTTGAGACCGAAGGTATACTGCCCATCCATTCGGGAGGAAAACACGAACGTCTGGGTACAAAGAATCTGCTGTCGTATTTTGATCAGAGATATGTCGAGTATCTGGGGATTGATGACGAGGCGGTTTTCAAGCAGCATCTGGAAGAGTCGAAAGATTCATTTGCCACAACGATTGACAGTATGGGCTATGAAGAAGGATTTATTCGATATGCCCTCAGTACGGATGAAATTCACCAATTGGCGGATCGATACCGTGCACAGGGCTTTACACCGGTTGGCCCGGTCGATATGGAGCGCAGGACTGGGACGGAGACCATCCGCTGGAAGCTTTTGTACATTGAAGATGAATCGGAGATATTCCCGTTCTTCATCCAGTGGGAAGAGTCGAAGGCGCAACGGTTGGATCGGATCAGCCAATTGCGCGGCAACCTTTTGAGCCCCAAGATGAACATCCACCATGCAGTTCGGAGCAAGAAGGCATGGGAAGCCTTTTTTGATGTCATCGGTGTATGGGAAGGGGAGATTGATCCACATACCACCATCACTCTCTCGGAAAATAAAAATCCATCCATCACTCTGGAAGTGGAGATGGACGGAGAACCGGTCATATACAAAGGTGCTGTCTATAAATTTATATAGACGATCAGAGCGAGGTGCACAAAAGCTGAAAGTGCTGTAACGGCACTGAGGATGATCAGAGACTTTGAACCTCTGACGAGTATATACGCTATGCTTAGCATGATGGTGATGACGCCCAGAATGATTCTGACGCTCATCAGAGCGATGAGCTCACCGCTATCATATTGACCGAGCTGTATCATGCTGATGACATTAATGAGCAGAAGAAGGATCAAAATACCTTGTCTCATGATAGGACCACCTTTCATGAGATAATTATATCAGATTTTATTTGAATGGAGACCAATATGCTTAAATTGTTGAACCTGACAGAAGATGAACATGATCAATTTGTAGAGACCCATCCGCACGGGGATCTGCTGCAGTTGACCGACTGGGCGGGATCCAAGCGTCTTACCGGCTGGTACGCAAGGCGCCTGGCGGTCGGTAATGATGATGAAGGAGTGCTTGGAGTTGCGCTTCTGCTCTTTAAAAGGGTGCCGAGACTTAAAAGGACGCTATGCTACATATCGAGAGGCTTCGTCTGTGACTATCAAAACAGGGAACTGGTGGATTTCATGCTGGATGAAGCGTTGAAGATTGCCAGGGATGAAAAGGCATATGCCATCAAAATAGACCCTGACCTGCCCCTTGAAAACCACCGGCAGACAATCGAGTACCTCGAGTCAATCGGCTTCAGACACCGGGGACTGAAAGATGGCATGAGCAAGGACAATATACAGCCGCGCCAGACAATGGTGGCTGCCATCGACAAAAGCGATGAAGACCTTCTGCAGAGCTATGAGCGTAATAACCGGACGAGAGTTCGTAATGCCCTCCGCCGTGGCACAGAAGTGTACAAGGCAACACAGGATGATCTGCCGATATTTGTCAGGCTTATGAAGGAGACCGGGCAGCGGGATGGTTTCCTCACGCGGGATATCACCTATTTTGAATCGCTTTATGAAAACCTCCATGACAAAGGACATATGGAATTATTCCTCGTCAAGCTGATACCGGAGAAAGTTGCGGCTTCACTCGAAGAAGACATGACTAAAGTGGAAAAAGAGTTTAAGAAGGCTGAAAAGAAGAAGGATGGCAGCAAGAAGGAGAATCAGCTCAAAGATCTTGATAATCGGAGAGAGAAGCTGAGGGAGCAGCAGCATGAAATCGAGCAGTTGCAGCAGGAACATCCTGACGGTATTGTACTGTCAGGTGCACTGCTTGCCCAGTCGGGGCATAAGTCCTATTATCTGTATGGCGCGTCATCCAATCTGTACAGGGAATATCTTCCGAATCATCACATGCAGTATGAAATGATGAAGTATGCGCGTGATAATGGTGCAAAAACGTATGACTTCGGCGGTGTCAGTGTGGCACCACCGAAAGATTCACCACATTTCGGACTGTGGCAGTTCAAGAAGATCTGGGGAACAGAAGTGAGCGAAAAAGTTGGCGAATTCGACTATATCATCCACCGGCCGTTATATACATTGGCCGAAGTGGGTGTGCCGATGTTCCAAAAAGGCAAGGTGAAGCTTAATCAGACATTGAAAGCCATCAAAGACCGACGTTGAACTTATATATCATCAGAAAAACCTGCTTCCTTATGGAAGCAGGTTTTTTAGTCGGCTACAGGAAATAGGGGCGGGTAATGATGATGAGCAGTATGAAAATCAGAGACATTACCGACATCAGCAGCAGCGTGATGGATAGCGCAAGATGGATATTGCTGTTTTCATAAAGGTTCGGTTCAGAATTTGTTGCCTTCCATCCCGCTGTGAGTGAAATAAGGCTCAGTAGCGCCCACACATATATATTAAAGAATATGACACCGTCATTGATGATATAGTTTATGAAAAACATGACTTGCATGAGTATGAGCAGAATCAGTATGACACGTCTCAAGTTTCCACCTCTTTTCCTGTTACTGCGTCAGCAGCATGATGATGAGGACGGCGGAAATCATGAGTGTAAAGGCATGTACCATGAATAGACGCGCACGGTCCCCTTTGGCTTCCTTGAAGCCGGTGATTTCAACTGATATGAGCAGACAGGCAGCGAGTGCAAAAATGAGTGTGCCATCAGGGTTCGGAGTGTTGAGGGCAGTAGCTGTCATTATCAGCATAAAGGCGATACCGGCGATGAGCCTTAGAATATCAAGTATCCGACTTCTTTCAAAAAGTATGGTTGCTGCGCTGACGACCAGATACAGAAGCATCATGAGTATGGTCAGAATCATGCGAAATTCCTCCTTTTCCTGAAGTATTGGAAAATGAAGTAAGTGGATAGCAGTGTTGCGGCGGCCCCGAACAGGAAGGGCAGTCCTGAAGTCAGGACGAACAGTATATTGAAGACGATCGGTCCGAAAATTCTGCCCAGACTGTCAAGGGAGTATGTAGTGGCGGTCATGCGTCCCATTTCATCACTGTGTGCCTCTTTGGTAATCTGAGAAGTAAGCAGCGTTTTGACCAGTGCATTCCCTGTCATCAGAAGAACGATGCACACACCTGCATATAGCAGACTCGACATGAATGGCAATAGGATGAAAGCAACCAGTGTCAGAATCTGGCCGGCAATCATCACGGGATATTCCTGGCCATCCTTGAGCCGGCCGATGAACCCACCCTGCACTGCAGCGTTGAAAATACCACCGACTACAAACAAGGCGCCCATCTGGGCTGGTGTAATATCAATGCGGTCGATGCCGAGCAGCTGGAACGTACTTTCCATGCCACTCATGGTGAACATGACAAAGAATGTACATATAAGAAGGATGCCGACGGGTTTCAGGAAATACTCGCCTGGCAGTGTGATTTCTTTGCCGGTCCTGTTCCCGGGGCGATAGGTTTCTTTGACTTTGAACATGCTGAACAGCAATGCACCGATGATGACCAGAGTAGTCATGTAGTAGGCGAAGCTCAGGCTGATCTGGGCGAGCAGACCACCGATGCCTGGTCCGAAAATGAATCCGAGACCAATGGACATGCCAATCAGTCCCATGTATCTTGTCCGCTCTTCCCGGGTCGTCAGATCAGCCACCATGCTGGTGGTTGCTGTGTAGAGCGCACCGGAAGCGGCGCCTCCGATCAGACGGCTCAAGTAAAGTACCCACAGCACATCGATGAACATGCCGAACAGCAGGAAGCTGAAGCTGAAGGCCAACAGTCCATACAGCAGGATCAGGCGACGTCCATAACGGTCGCTGAGTTTCCCGAAGAAAGGTGCAGAGAGAAAGCTCGCGATGGAGTAGACGGCAAGCAGCCATCCCATGTGTAGGGTGGATACTCCGAGCTCGGTCACCAGTTCCGGGATGACGGGTATGATCATGCTGAACCCGAAATATATGAGAAATTGTATGATCATGATGAAAAGGATCATTTTTTTCATGGTTGGCACTTCCTATTGATTATTTCTGATTTCCTTTTTTGTCTGTGCAATTTCCGTCTCTATCTGAACAAGGCGCTCTTCCATTTTTGATGTACTATTGCCTGTGGATTCCAGCTTTTCCAGATCGCCCTGAATGCGTATATACTCATTTTTAAGTTCCATGAGTCTATAGTTCAAATCCATTACTTTCACCACCTTGAATTATAGTTGTATCATATCATAATGCAATTGATATTAGGGGAAACACTGATGACATTCTAACGATAATTGAAGTAGAATGATAGTGAATGGAGGGACTTTGAATGCACACTTTTGAGATATACGAGGAATACTATGATTGGACGCCGCTCTCCAGCACTTCCGACGCGCGGGTCCACCTGCTTGAATATGGAGGCGAAGACCCACCCAACGTATACCAGCCGAAAGAACCACTGGTGGCAAAGTCCTATCCGGATGACGTGAAAAGCACCCGGAGGGAGTATAAGAGGCTGCTCTGGATGGAAATGAATAAAGTGAATGGTGTGCCAAAGCCGGTTACGCTATACGAAGAGGATGGTGCGTACATGTTCTACCTGGCGCTTCCAGGTATCGATGCAGGAGCATTTCTGAAGCGGCAGCAGCCCGGAACGATCATCTCCACCCTGCGGCAGATCGGAAGATATTTGAGCTTTCTGCACAAGCAGAACATTGATGAGTGTCCTTTCATCTATTCTGAGGATTCCATCCATACTGATCTGGCCTTCACCCATGGTGATTTCAATCTTTCCAATGTCATTGTGAATGAGAATTATATAACAGGCAGTGTCGATATGGGGAGTGTAGGGGTAAGAGACCGGTACTTCGATCTTGCAGTCATGACACTTGATATCAGGAAGACTCTGGGTAGCGAGTATGTACAATATTTTTATGAAGGATACCGTATTAAAGATCACTTTGACGCACAGAAGATGGAGCAGTTCGTTCGCGTTGTGGAAGCATGAAAAAGGCGTAACCCGTCAGGTTACGCCTTTTATTCAATTCAGTCGTCCATTTCTGTTACTTCTCCGGTCTCGGCATTGATTGTCATATCAGTGTCAGCCATATCCATTTCATATTCGAGCTGTCCATCTTCGATGCTCAATGTCCATCCTTCCAGTCCTTCACCGGTTTCGTCTATGGCTGTCTGCGCAGCTTCTTCTGCTGCAACAGCATTATCATAATTGAAGTGTTCTTCTGTATCGAAGCCGTCATCATTTTCTCTTTCCTCATTAATAAAGGATAAGTCTTCTGCTGACAGAGTCGCTTCATATTCTTCAGTTTCACTTTCCATCTCCACCTGATAGACCCATTGGTCATCTTCATTGTCCAGTTCGAGCGTCTTAAGTGCTCCATCGAATTTCTCGGAAGCGGCTGTGACAGCTTCTGAAGCCTTATGTTCAAGATCGTCAGGCATGATGGTATCTGAAGTACTTCCCGGGTTCTCCTCTACGATTTCGTCCACATCTGGGGTATCGGTGTCTCCGCCCCCATCTGAAGTATCAGTGCTTTCATCCTCATTTGTTGCTTCGGCCGTATCTTCCTCTGGAGTGTTGTCTGAACTCTCTTCTACTATTTCATCCACTTCCGGAGTATCGGTGTCTCCGCCTCCATCTGCAGTATCAGTGCTTTCATCCTCATTTGTTACTTCAGTGGAATCCTCCTCATTACTGCTTGCATTCTCTTCTACCAGCTCATTGACATCTTCAGACTCGGACGTATCCTCGCTCGCGCTGTTTCCTCCACAAGCCGACATTACAAGAGAAGCTGTCAGAATTCCACCTGCAATTCTATATTTATTCATCATGGTCTTTCCTCCCGTTCCTTGGTCAATTATTATAATTTTCCCCCGCACTGAACGCTTCAAACGTTTCGAGAGTATCGTCAAATGATATTGCGTTTTTCATTACATGGGCGTAAACTGGTCTAGATAATAAAGTCGGGGAGGTTCATATGTTCAGCAATATAGCAAAACGGTGGCTTTTCTACGTAGTCGGGCTGGTCATTCTCGCACTCGGCATATCCATGACCATAAAAGGTCGGCTTCTCGGGCTGGGATCATGGGACGTCCTGCACTATGGTCTATGGCAGACTTTCGGTCTGACAATCGGCAGCTGGGCAATTATTGCGGGTGCTTCCATCGTCCTATTCACTGCCATAGTAACCCGCCGCCTTCCTAAAATAGGTGTCTATATCAATATGGTAGCTGTTGGGCTATTCATTGATGTGTTCAACTGGCTCATCCCGGAATTTGAAGGATGGACCCAACACATCATCATTTTCGCAATCGGTCTCATTGTCATGGCTTTTGGCGTGGCTTTCTATATTACTCCGAACCTTGGGGCGGGCCCGCGCGATACATTGATGTTGCTGCTGGTTGAAAAATTCGGATTGAAATTATCGATGGCAAGGAATATTATGGAGCTTGGCGCTGCTGTGGCAGGTTTTCTACTTGGTGGTCCAGTATTCATCGGTACACTCATCATCATTTTGTCTCTGGGCAAGCTTATCGAAGTATGGCTTCCCTTCACACGCCGTCTGCTCGTCAGCTTTCTGGGCGGGGAAGATAAGGAAATCATCAAGATAATATAGTTGTAAACAATCTGATCAAAGAATGGAGTAGGTTATGAAAAAGTTTTTTGACTTCGAAGGAAATGGCACAAACTACCGGCGTGAAATACTCGGAGGGTTGACGACTTTCCTATCCATGGCATACATACTCGCTGTCAATCCATCCATACTATCCCTCCAGGGTGTTGAAGGCATACCGGAGTCCATGCGCATGGACATGGGTGCGGTGTTTGTCGCTACAGCACTTGCAGCATTCATCGGTTGTCTTGTAATGGGACTGTACGCAAAATATCCAATTGCCCTCGCCCCAGGAATGGGTCTGAACGCATTCTTTGCTTTCACAGTCGTACTGACAATGGGCATACCTTGGCAGACCGCATTGACAGGTGTTCTATTTTCCGGAGTGATTTTCGCATTGCTCACCATCAGCGGAGTCAGGGAATACATCATCAACTCCATTCCAATGGAAATGAAGATGGCAGTCAGCGCCGGTATCGGCTTCTTCATCACTTTCGTTGGACTGCAGGGAGCAGGCATCATAGTGACGGACGAATCGACGCTGGTTGGTCTCGGAGTTCTGCACGATCCTACTGTACTCCTTGCAGTGGCAGGTCTGGTCATTACAGTCATATTAATGGCAAGAAAGGTGCCGGGTGCCATATTCTTCGGAATGATCATTACAGCCATCATCGGTCTCATGTTCGGGCTTGTGCCGCTTCCCGAAAGCTTCATCGGTTCAGTGCCGAGCATGGAACCGACCTTCGGGGCAGCATTCGAAGCGTTTTCGAATCCGGCTGAAATATTCAATATACAGTTTCTGATTGTTGTACTGACTTTCCTGTTTGTCGATTTCTTCGATACTGCAGGTACACTTGTCGGTGTAGCGAGCCAGGCGAATATGATCAAGGATAACAAGCTTCCAAGAGGCGGACGTGCGTTGCTGTCCGACTCGATTGCAACGATCGCCGGTGCCATCTTCGGTACGTCGACCACGACGTCCTATGTCGAATCGACAGCGGGTGTGGCAGCAGGGGCAAGAACAGGGTTTGCAAGTGTTGTAACCGGTGTGCTGTTCCTTTTGGCCATATTCCTGTCACCACTCATTGTCACTTTCACATCTGAAGTGACGGCACCTGCACTGATCATCGTCGGAACTCTCATGGTTTCAAATCTGGCAAAGGTGAAATGGGATCAGTTTGAAGTTGCAGTACCTGCATTCCTGACGATGTTCATGATGCCGTTGACCTATAGTATCGCTACAGGGATCGCCATCGGTTTTGTATTCTATCCGATTACAATGATCATGGCCGGCAGAAGAAAAGAGATTCATCCGATAATGTACGGGCTCTTCGTCATTTTCATACTGTATTTTGTATTTATGACCGAATAAATATTGTAATTTGTAACTGAATACTATATAATTGGACAGCGTATTGGCAGTCCAGCCGAAAAGAGTGAAAAAATCTTGCGTTATCTATTGATTTTTTCGCTCTTTTCGTGTAATATATCTAACGTTGGACTGAAATGGACGTGATATGTCCATGTTAAAGAACACACCGCCTTCCATAGAGGGCGCGCGTTTTCTGAATCGATGAAGCGAGAGGTTACTGACACGCCCGGCCGCTTTGCCATGGCAGCGTGCAAGAGAATTTTCGTGGAGAAGTCTATCAATCAATGATGACGACCAAAAGGAGGTTAAATAATGGCAAAACAAAAAATTCGTATTCGTTTGAAAGCGTACGATCACAGAGTGCTGGATCAGTCAGCAGAGAAGATTGTTGAAACAGCAAAACGTTCTGGTGCAGATGTTTCCGGACCGATTCCACTTCCGACTGAGAAGACGGTATACACAATCATCCGTGCGGTACACAAGTACAAAGACTCTCGTGAGCAGTTTGAACAACGTACACACAAACGTCTTATCGACATTGCAAACCCTACACCGAAAACGGTAGATGCCCTAATGGGACTCAACCTGCCATCAGGTGTGGACATCGAAATCAAATTATAAATTATAGCAGGAGGTGCGACTTTCGATGACCAAAGGAATCTTAGGTAGAAAAGTGGGAATGACTCAAGTTTTCGGAGAAAACGGCGAGCTTATTCCAGTAACTGTAGTTGAAGCAGCAGGTAACGTAGTGCTGCAGAAGAAAACGGAAGAAACTGATGGATACAGTGCAGTACAAATCGGTTTCGACGACAAGCGTGAGTTCTTCGCAGGTGCGAGAACAAACAAATATGCAAACAAGGCTGAAACTGGACATGCTAAAGCATCCGGTAAAGCTCCTAAGCGCTTCGTACGCGAATTCAAAAATCTCACAGCAGATGAATTCGAAGTCGGTCAAGAAGTCACTGTAGATACATTTGAAGCAGGCGACTTGGTAGACGTGACAGCAACATCCAAAGGTAAAGGTTTCCAGGGTGCGATCAAGCGTCACAACCAGAGCCGCGGACCTATGTCCCACGGTTCCCGTTACCACAGAAGACCTGGTTCAATGGGACAGGGTGCTGACCCATCACGCGTATTCAAAGGCAAAGCATTGCCAGGACGCATGGGCGGAGAAACTGTTACACTGCAGAATCTTGAAATCGTCAAAGTGGACGCAGAACGCAACGTTATTCTCGTAAAAGGCAACGTGCCTGGTCCACGTAAAGGATATGTAAAAATCGCAACAGCAATCAAAAAAGGTGTTAAATAATAGTAATTTAGGAAGGGAGGATTTAACACAATGGCAAGTATAGATGTATTAACTAAAGAAGGAAGCAAAGTTAATTCTATAGAACTTAACCAGGAGATTTTCGGTATTGAACCAAACCAGCATGTGCTGTTTGAAGCAGTGAATCTGCAACGCGCGTCACTTCGCCGCGGCACTCACTCAGTCAAGAACCGTTCCGCAGTCAGCGGTGGTGGTAAGAAACCATTCAGACAAAAAGGAACAGGTAATGCACGTCAAGGTACAATCCGTGCGCCTCACTACCGTGGGGGTGGAGTAGTATTCGGCCCTACGCCAAGAAGCTACTCTTACAAAATGCCTAGAAAAATGCGCCGTCTGGCTCTTCGCTCAGCGCTGTCCGCAAAAGTTAATGAAGAAGCATTGACTGTTGTCGACAACCTGTCACTTGATACACCGAAGACAAAAGACTTCTTGGCAATTCTTGAAAATCTGGATGCAAACAGAAAAGTACTTCTTGTACTTGAAGGCGAAGATGTAAACGTCGAACTTTCATCCCGCAATCTGCAAGGCGTTACAGTATTGACGCCAGAGCAGCTCAACGTACTCGATATCCTTTCTGCGAACCGTGTTATTTTCACTGAAGGTGCAATCAATAAAGCAGAGGAGGTGCTTCTGTAATGGATGCACGCGATATCATTAAACGCCCGGTAATCACTGAGCGTTCTGCTGACTTGATGTCCATGGACAAATACACTTTTGACGTGGATGTAAAAGCAAACAAAACACAAGTTAAATATGCAGTTGAAAAGATCTTTGATGTTAAAGTCGATAAAGTGAACATAATGAACTACAAGCCGAAGAAAAAACGTATGGGACGTTATAGCGGCTATACAAGAAAGAGAAGAAAAGCAATAGTGACGCTTAAAGAAGGCACTATTGAAATATTCTAATCAATAATTACCAATAAGGAGGTAAAACGAGATGGCGATTAAAAAATATAAGCCGACCACCAATGCTCGTCGTAATATGACTGGCTCTGACTTCTCCGAGATCACATCAACGACGCCAGAACGGTCACTATTACAGCCGCTTCCGAAAAAAGCGGGGCGTAACAACCAAGGTAGAATCACAGTACGTCACAAAGGTGGCGGACACAAACGTCAATACAGAGTAATCGACTTCAAGCGTATTAAAGATGGTGTACCAGGTCGTGTCACTCAGATTGAATATGATCCAAACCGTTCAGCGAACATCGCGCTGGTTGTATATGCAGACGGTGTGAAAAGTTACATCATTGCACCTAAAGGTGTAACAGTAGGGCACGAAATTATGAGTGGCCCAGAAGCAGATATCAAAGTTGGTAATGCACTGGCACTTACTGATATTCCTGTAGGTACAACAATCCACAATATTGAACTTAAACCAGGTAAAGGCGGCCAGCTGGTAAGATCAGCAGGAGCAAGCGCCCAGGTTCTCGGTAAAGAAGGTAAATATGTTCTTGTCAGACTACGTTCCGGCGAAGTACGTATGATCCTTGCAACTTGCCGCGCAACAGTCGGTTCCGTCGGTAACGAACAGCACGAACTTATCAATATTGGTAAGGCTGGTCGTTCAAGATGGAAGAGACAACGCCCTACAGTCCGTGGTTCTGTTATGAACCCTAACGACCACCCACACGGTGGTGGTGAAGGCCGTGCACCAATCGGACGTCCATCACCAATGTCTCCTTGGGGTAAACCAACCCTTGGTAAGAAGACACGTAAAGGCAAGAACCGTTCTGATAAGCTCATCGTAAGAGGACGTAAGAAGAAGAAGAAATAATGAAACCAAAGTAGTGTGCGGATAATTCATCCGCACGCATTATTGGAAGGAGGCGCCAAAATGGCTCGCAGTCTTAAAAAAGGACCTTTTGTTGACGATCACCTCATGAACAAGGTGGAAAAACTCAACGAAGATAACAAAAAAAGTGTAATCAAAACATGGTCACGTCGCTCTACAATCTTCCCTAACTTCATCGGTCATACAATCGCTGTATATGATGGACGCAAACATGTACCGGTATATGTCACTGAAGATATGGTCGGCCACAAGCTTGGAGAATTCGCTCCAACTAGAACGTTCAAAGGCCACGGAAACGACGACAAGAAAACAAGACGATAAGGTATAAGACGGAATAAAGGAGGAACGAAAGATGCAAGCGAAAGCAGTTGCAAAAACAGTTAGAATTGCTCCCCGCAAAGCGAGAATGGTTCTTGACCTCATTCGCGGCAAAGAAGTCGGTGAAGCGATTGCAATTCTTAAACTAACAAACAAAAGAACTTCGCCAGTAGTTGAAAAGCTGCTCAAATCAGCAGTAGCGAATGCTGAGCACAACTACGACATGGACATCGAAAGCCTATATGTTTCTGAAGCATATGCCAATGAAGGTCCAACATTGAAACGTTTCCGTCCACGTGCACAAGGCCGTGCGACTAAGATCAACAAACGTACAAGTCATATCACTATTGTTGTTTCAGAACCTTCAACTGAAGACGTTCAGGAAACAGAAGAAACAAAAGTAGAAGAGAACGCATAACAACCACAAGGAGGGAATTAATTTGGGTCAGAAGATAAATCCTATTGGACTTCGTACTGGTATCATCCGTGATTGGGAGGCTAAGTGGTACGCAGAGAAAGACTTTGCAGACCTGCTGCACGAAGACCTCAAAATTCGTGAATATATCGAAAAAAATCTTAAAGATGCAGCTGTTTCAAAAGTTGAAATCGAACGCGCTGCAAACCGTGTAAATCTTGCGCTTCACACTGGCAAGCCTGGTATGGTCATCGGTAAAGGCGGTAGCGAGATTGACAAGCTGCGTACTGCACTGACAAATATCACAGGCAAGAAAATCCACATTAATGTTGTAGAAGTTAAGAAAGTTGATATGGATGCAAAGCTTGTTGCTGAAAATATTGCACGCCAACTTGAAAACCGTGTATCTTTCCGTAGAGCACAAAAACAAGTACTACAAAGAGCGATGAAAGCTGGAGCTAAAGGTATTAAAACACAAGTTTCAGGTCGTCTCGGTGGCGCAGATATCGCACGTTCTGAAGGATACAGCGAAGGAACAGTTCCACTGCATACTCTTCGTGCAGACATAGATTATGCACATGAAGAGGCAGATACAACATACGGTAAACTCGGTGTTAAAGTATGGATCTACCGTGGAGAAGTTCTTCCTGTCAAGAATGACAAAAAGTAAAGGAGGAAAATAACAATGCTATTACCTAAAAGAGTAAAATACCGTCGTCAACACCGTCCAGATACTAAAGGACGCGCAAAAGGCGGAACTGAAGTAAGTTTCGGTGAATACGGACTGCAGGCAACAACTACAGCCTGGGTCACTTCCAGACAGATTGAAGCTGCACGTATCGCAATGACTCGTTATATGAAGCGTGGCGGTAAAGTATGGATCAGTATTTTCCCACACACACCTTACACTAAGAAACCATTGGAAGTACGTATGGGTTCCGGTAAAGGCGCAGTAGAAGGCTGGATGTCAGTAGTGAAACCAGGCCGTATTATGTTCGAAGTTTCGGGTGTCCCAGAAGAGGTAGCTAGAGAAGCACTTCGTCTCGCGAGCCACAAACTTCCAGTAAAAACTAAAATTGTTAAACGTGAAGAATTAGGTGGTGATACGAATGAAAGCTAATGAAATACGTGATCTGACAACTTCTGAAATTGAAAATAACGTCAAAGAACTGAAGGAAGAGCTCTTCAACCTACGCTTTCAACTAGCTACTGGTCAGCTAGAGAACACTGCTCGTATCAAAGAGGTTAGAAAAACTATCGCGAGAATGAAAACAACTATCCGTGCGAGAGAGCTCGACGAAGCGAAAGCAAGCCAATAATATTAAAGGGAGGCTCATACAGTGGAAGGTAAAAACGAACGTAAAGTTTACCAGGGTCGCGTAGTGTCCGACAAGATGGATAAAACGATCACAGTAGTCGTTGAAACACAAAAAAGACATCCGATCATTGGCAAACGTGTCAAATACTCTAAAAAATATAAAGCGCATGATGAGCATAATACTGCAAAGACTGGTGACGTAGTAAGAATTGAAGAAACACGTCCACTATCAGCAACGAAACGTTTCCGTCTCGTGGAAATCGTTGTAGAAGCAGTAGTCATCTAAACTATCGAGGATAAAGGAGGTCTATTCGCATGATCCAACAGGAAACCCGCTTAAAAGTGGCAGATAACTCAGGTGCACGTGAAGTGCTGACTATCAAAGTCTTGGGTGGAACAGGTCGTAAAACTGCAAACATTGGCGATGTCATTGTTGCAACCGTAAAAAATGCAACACCAGGTGGCGTTGTTAAAAAAGGTGAAGTAGTAAGAGCTGTTATAGTTAGAACTAAATCTGGTGTACGCCGTGAAGATGGTTCCTATATCAAATTCGATGAGAACGCATGCGTGATCATCCGTGATGATAAAGGTCCAAGAGGTACTCGTATCTTCGGTCCAGTTGCACGTGAACTCCGTGAAGGAAACTTCATGAAGATTGTTTCACTTGCACCAGAAGTACTTTAATCGACATTTAAACAAGGAGGTGCGATCCCCATGCACGTAAGATCTGGAGACAAAGTCGTTGTAATCAGCGGTAAAGATAAAGGCAAAGAGGGTACTGTACTCAAAGCAATCCCTGCTAAAAACCGTGTCATCGTCGAAGGCGTCAATATGATGAAGAAACATCTTAAGCCTTCACAGATGAACCCAGAAGGCGGCATCCTCGAAACAGAGGCGGCTATCCACGTATCCAACGTTATGCACGTTGACCCTGAATCAGGCGAGCGCACTCGCATCCGTCAGGAACTTAAAGAAGACGGAACTAAAGTGAGAGTAGCTGTAAAATCAGGAAAAGAAATTCCAACTGTAAAATACGAAAAAAATTAATTAGTAATGGAAGGAGGTCCATCCAATGGCACGTTTGAAAGAAAAATACAATGAACAGATCAAAAACGAACTTGTTGGCAAATTCAACTATTCTTCTGTAATGGAAGTACCAAGAATCGAAAAGATTGTTGTAAACATGGGTGTTGGTGATGCAGTTCAGAACTCTAAAGTTCTCGATACAGCAGTAGAAGAACTACAGGCAATTACAGGTCAGAAGCCGGTAATTACTAAAGCTAAAAAATCCATCGCAACTTTCCGACTACGTGAAGGTATGCCAATCGGAGCTAAAGTTACACTTCGTGGAGAGAGAATGTATGATTTCCTGGACAAACTGATTTCAGTGTCCCTCCCACGTGTAAGAGACTTCAGAGGTATTTCCAAAAAAGCGTTTGATGGACGCGGCAACTATACACTAGGTGTTAAAGAACAGCTTATCTTCCCTGAGATCGATTATGATAAAGTATCCAAAGTAAGAGGCATGGATATTGTTGTCGTAACGACTGCAAACACAGACGAAGAAGCACGTGAGCTGCTTACACAGTTCGGTATGCCATTTCAAAAGTAAGCTATAAGGAGGCGAAATTGTGGCTAAAAAATCAATGATTGCTAAACAGCAAAAGAAACAGAAGTTTGAAGTTAGAGAATACACACGCTGCGAACGTTGCGGAAGACCACACTCAGTCCTTCGCAAATTCAAGCTCTGCCGTATATGTTTCCGTGAACTTGCTTACAAAGGTCAGATTCCTGGTGTTAAAAAAGCAAGCTGGTAATCGCCATAAATTGAAAGGAGGCAATTAGTAATGACAATCTCAGATCCAATTGCAGATATGCTGACTCGCATCAGAAATGCGAATATCGTGAGACATGAAAAACTTGAAATCCCTGCATCCAACATCAAAAAGGAAATTGCAGAGATTCTTAAATCAGAAGGTTTTATCAAAAACGTAGAATATATCGAAGACGACAAGCAAGGAGTCATCCGTGTATTCCTCAAATATGGTAGCAAGAATGAAAGAGTTATCACTGGATTGAAACGTATCTCAAAGCCTGGTCTTAGAGTATACGCTCAAAGAGAAGAGCTTCCAAAAGTCCTTAATGGTCTTGGCGTTGCACTGATCTCAACATCCGAAGGTGTGCTTACAGATAGAGAAGCACGCAAAAGAAATATCGGCGGGGAAGTTCTCGCATACGTTTGGTAATCAATTAACAGGAGGTGCAAATAAATGAGCCGTGTAGGTAAACGTATTATTGAAATACCGAATGATGTTACAGTTGACATCAATGGATCTACTGTTACTGTTAAAGGTCCCAAAGGTGAACTTGTAAACACATTTAACGAACAGATGACTTACGAAATGGAAGACAATACACTACAGGTCGTAAGACCAAGTGATTCCAAAGAACACCGTACAAATCATGGTACAACACGTGCCCTGATCAACAACATGGTTGTTGGTGTATCCGAAGGATTCTTCAAAGAACTTGAGCTTGTCGGTGTCGGTTACCGTGCGCAGATGCAAGGTAGCAAACTGGTACTCAGTGTTGGACTTTCTCACCCGGTTGAATTCGAACCTTCCGAGGATCTCTCGATTTCTGTGGATGGCAATACGAACGTCAAGGTTGAAGGCATCAACAAAGAAAGCGTTGGCGCTCTTGCTTCCAAAATCCGTGCCGTACGTCCACCTGAACCTTATAAAGGAAAAGGGATCCGTTACAAAGGCGAACTTGTACGCCGCAAAGAAGGAAAAACTGGTAAATAATTTATAAAGTGAGGAGTGAACATCAATGATCGCTAAGATTGATAAAAATAAAGTGCGTCAAAAAAGACATCAGCGTGTACGCAGTAGACTTTCTGGCACATCAGAAAGACCACGTCTTAATGTCTATCGCTCTAACAAGCATATCTATGCTCAGTTGATTGATGACAGCCAAAAAGTAACACTGGCAAGTGCTTCTACACAAGATTCCGATTTCAACAGCAATATCGGATCCAACGTAGACGCAGCTGCTGAAGTAGGCGCACTGATCGCAAAACGTGCTAAAGACAAAGATATTGAAAGCGTAGTATTCGACCGCGGTGGATATCTATACCACGGACGCGTGAAAGCACTCGCAGAGGCTGCTCGCGAAAACGGTCTGCAATTCTAATCGAAGGAGGGAATAACATTTATGGCTCGTAGAGAAGAGAAAGTACAGGAATTCGAAGAGCGCGTTGTTACAATCAACCGTATCGCTAAAGTTGTAAAAGGTGGACGTCGTTTCCGTTTCTCTGCACTTGTTGTAGTAGGAGACAAAAAAGGACGTGTCGGCTTTGGTACAGGTAAAGCCCAAGAGGTGCCTGAAGCAATCAAAAAAGCTATCGAAGCTGCCAAGAAAGATCTTATCGAAGTACCATTGGTAGACGGTACTATTCCACATGAAATCATTGGACGTTTCAGTTCTGGTAGAGTATTCATGAAACCAGCAGCGCCTGGTACAGGAGTTATTGCTGGTGGACCCGTTCGTGCCGTATTGGAGCTTGCCGGTGTTTCCGACATCCTGAGTAAGTCACTGGGTGCAAACACACCTATCAACGTGGTACGTGCAACAATGACAGGTCTTACTGAGCTCAAGAGCGCAGAAGAAGTCGCTAAATTGCGTGGCAAATCAGTAGAAGAGCTACAAAATTAAGGAGGGATTTACAGACATGGCTAAAATTAAAATAACCCTCAAAAAAAGCTTGATCGGGAAGCCTGAAACTCAAAGAAGAACAGTTGCTTCTCTAGGACTGAGAAAGCTTCAGCACAGTGTTGAGCTTGAAGACACACCTCAGCTCAGAGGTCAGGTTGCTAAAATCAGCCACTTAGTTTCAGTTGAAGAAAATTAATGATATTATGATATAGGAGGTGCGAAGATGAAATTACATGAGATGAAACCAGTAGAAGGTGCTCGCAAAAACCGTAATCGTGTAGGTCGTGGTATGTCTTCTGGTAATGGTAAGACTTCTGCACGCGGTCATAATGGTCAGAATTCACGTTCCGGTGGTGGAGTGAGACCAACTTTTGAAGGTGGACAGCTCCCACTATTCCGTCGTATTCCAAAACGTGGATTTACGAACATTAACCGTAAAGAATATGCAGTGCTTAACCTGAGCGATTTGAATCGTTTCGAAGATGGTACTGAAGTTACACCTGAAATGCTGAAAGAAAATGGTATTGTTAAGAATGAAAAATCTGGTATCAAAGTATTAGGCAATGGTACTCTTGAGAAGAAATTAACAATCAAAGCTCATAAGTTTTCAAGTTCAGCTGTCAAAGCAATTGAGGAACAGGGCGGAAGCTACGAGGTGATCTAATGATCGGCACGTTATCCAATTTCTTTAAGATTAAAGAAATCAGAAGTAAAATTCTATTTACTTTGGCAATGCTCGTAATTTTCAAGATCGGCACATATATACCGGTTCCAGGAGTGGATCCGAGTGTGTTCGATATGGGAGCAGGTCAACAGGGCGTGCTCGATCTAATGAACACTTTCGGTGGTGGCGCACTGATGAACTTCTCCATATTGGCCATGGGTATCATGCCCTACATTACAGCATCAATCGTCGTGCAGCTCCTTCAGATGGACGTTGTACCGAAATTTGCTGAATGGGCCAAGCAGGGTGAAGTCGGAAGACGTAAACTCACACAGTTTACGCGCTATTTCACCATCGTACTTGCGTTTATCCAATCGCTTGGAATGTCCTTCGCTTTCAATAGGATGTTCAGCGGTATGCTGCTGGACAGCACAAATGTCGGCTCCTACCTGCTCATCGCACTCGTGCTTACTACAGGAACAGCTTTCCTGATGTGGCTCGGCGAACTGATAACGACCCATGGTGTCGGCAACGGCATCTCGATCATTATCTTTGCAGGTATACTCGGTGTGCTTCCAAATGCAATCGTACAGTTGTACCAGCAGAACTTTGTCGGTGCTGATGATACGACGATGGCAGTACTTAAAATGGTCGGTCTCTTCATCATGTTGATATTGATCACGGCGTTCGCAGTCTTTATTCTGCAGGCTGTCCGTAAAATACCGGTACAGTATGCCAAACGTCAGAGAAAATCATCGCAATTGGCACCACAGTCGACTTTCTTGCCGCTTAAAGTCAATCCGGCAGGGGTAATACCGGTCATCTTTGCGATGGCATTTTTCATGCTGCCGCAGACGCTGACACTATTCTTCCCTGACCAGAACTGGGCTCAGACAGTAGCGAGACTCGCTGATCCGTCAGATTGGATAGGCATGATTTTTTATGTCGCTCTGATCATTGCATTTACGTACTTCTATTCGTTTGTTCAGGTCAATCCAGAAAAAATGGCAGACAACCTCAAGAAACAGGGAAGTTATGTACCTGGCATCCGTCCGGGTCAAAACACGCAGGACTACATCACATCTGTACTATATAGACTTGTGTTCGTAGGTGCACTTTTCCTGGCCGGCATATCAATACTGCCACTGCTTATTACCAAGTTCATGGATCTTCCCCAGGCGATTCAAATTGGAGGTACGAGTCTTCTGATTGTTATTGGTGTCGCTCTTGAAACCATGAAGCAGCTGGAAGCTCAAGCAAACCAAAAGGAATACCGCGGCTTCAGAAAGCGTAGGTAGGAGGAAAAGCGTATGAATATTATATTGATGGGACTCCCTGGTGCCGGTAAAGGAACTCAGGCGTCCAAGATTATAAAGAAATACCCGATCCCTCATATATCAACAGGGGATATGTTCCGCCTTGCAATCAAGAACGGTACAGAACTCGGCAAGGAAGCCAAATCCTTCATGGATAAAGGCGAACTTGTTCCGGATGAAGTAACAATCGGCATTGTCAAAGAGCGCCTGAGCCAGAGTGACGCCAAGGACGGCTTCCTGCTGGACGGTTTTCCACGTACTGTGGAGCAGGCTGAAGCTTTGAACAGCATCATGCAGGAGCTCGGCACGAAGATTGATAGAACAATCTACGTTGAAGTGACTGAAGAAGAACTGATGAACCGATTGACCGGCAGACGTATCTGTGAAGTCTGCGGCAAGACCTACCATCTTGTGTTCAATCCGCCAAAGCAGGAAGGCGTTTGTGATCTTGATGGTGGCAAATTGTATCAGAGAGAAGATGACAACCCTGAAACAGTTGCAAATCGTCTGGAAGTGAACATTCAACAGACAGCACCTATGCTCGACTTCTATGAAGATCAGGGTGTACTTGTCAAAGTGGATGGCTCCCGTGACATCGATGAAGTATTCAACGATGTTGATGCGATTCTGCAAAGTATATAAGGATATTCACCTTTTCAGACACTTCTAGGTGAATGTTACTTGTATGATAACGAAAAATATCCAAGTTCATATTTTGGCGTTAAGTGTAGTCCAATCTTCACCTGAAGTGAATTTCTAATAGAGATTAGAGAGCTGTAAAGGGGGAATTCGAAATGAGTAAACAAGATGTTATCGAGTTGGAAGGCACTGTATTGGATACGTTGCCGAATGCCATGTTCAAAGTGGAACTTGAAAATGGACATGAGATTCTCGCTCATGTTTCAGGTAAAATCCGTATGAACTATATACGTATTCTTCCTGGCGATAAAGTAACAGTTGAAATGTCACCTTATGATCTTACGCGTGGCAGAATCACTTATCGTTTTAAGTAATGGACTCCACATTCTAAGGAGGTAAAACACATGAAAGTAAGACCATCAGTCAAGCCTATCTGTGAAAAATGCAAAGTCATCCGCAGAAAAGGCAAAGTTATGGTAATCTGTGAGAACCCTAAGCACAAACAGAAGCAAGGTTAATAATATAATATCGGAGGTGTAACATATGGCTCGTATTGCAGGAGTAGACGTACCACGTGAAAAACGTGTTGTAATCTCCCTCACTTATATTTACGGTATCGGCAACACAAGAGCGAAAGAAATTCTTGAAAAAGCTAATGTATCCGAAAGTACACGTGTGAGAGACCTTACTGAAGACGAACTCAACACTATTCGTGAAGTCGTTGACACTTATAAAATCGAAGGTGACCTTCGTCGTGAACAGAACCTCAACATCAAACGTTTGATGGAAATTGCATCTTACAGAGGTATCCGTCACCGCCGTGGACTTCCAGTGCGTGGACAGCATACTAAAAATAATGCCCGCACACGTAAAGGTCCAGTTAAAACAGTTGCGAACAAGAAGAAATAATTAGGGAAAAGGAGGAGAAAATATGGCTCGTAGACAACAAACACGTAAACGTAAAGTGAAAAAGAATATTGAAACTGGTATTGCTCATATCCGTTCAACTTTCAATAACACAATTGTCACAATCACTGACGATTTTGGTAACGCGCTGTCATGGTCATCAGCAGGTGCACTTGGTTTCAGAGGTTCAAAGAAATCAACACCATTCGCTGCACAGATGGCTTCTGAGACTGCTTCCAAAGCAGCTATGGAACATGGACTCAAATCTGTTGAAGTTACAGTAAAAGGTCCTGGGTCAGGTCGTGAATCAGCGATCCGCGCACTCCAATCTGCAGGTCTGGAAATTACAGCAATCAAAGATGTCACTCCTGTACCACACAATGGCTGCCGTCCACCTAAACGTCGCCGTGTATAATTACTGGTCACAGGACAATTCCGAGTGTAATGTAAAACACATGGCTGCATAATATTTCCGACGTTTAAAGGGAGGATAAGTAGACAAATGATAGAAATCGAAAAACCTAGAATTGAAACAGTCGAAGTATCGGAAGATTCTAAGTTTGGTAAGTTTGTTGTTGAACCTCTTGAAAGAGGATATGGAACAACACTTGGGAACTCCTTACGTCGCATTCTTTTATCATCATTACCTGGTGCGGCAGTCAAAACGATAGAAATAGAAAATGTACTGCATGAATTTTCTACAATTGAAAGTGTTGTGGAAGATGTTACAACAATCGTCACCAACATCAAGAAGCTCGCACTTAAAGTCTATTCCGACGAAGAAAAAGTTCTCGAAATCGACTTTAATGGAGAAGGTGTCGTTACAGCTGGAGATATTACCCACGACAGTGACGTCGAAATCTTGAACCGCGACCTGAAGATTGCAACAGTATCCAATGGTGGACAGTTCAAAGTACGTATGATCGCAAATCGTGGCAGAGGCTATACACTTGCTGATGGTAATAACAAAAGTGAAATGTCAATCGGTGTCATTCCGGTAGACTCCATCTATACGCCAGTTGAACGTGTCAACTACACGGTTGAAAACACGCGTGTAGGTCAGAGGACAAACTTCGACAAGCTTACTTTGGATGTCTGGACAGATGGTTCTATTACACCGCAGGAAGGTGTATCTCTTGCTGCTAAAATCATGACAGAACACCTGAATATATTTGTTGGACTCACTGATGAAGCACAAAATGCTGAAATCATGATCGAGAAGGAAGAGGACCAGAAAGAGAAAGTTCTTGAAATGTCCATCGAAGAACTCGATCTGTCAGTACGTTCCTACAACTGTTTGAAACGTGCAGGAATCAATTCTGTACAGGAACTCACTGATAAGAGTGAAGCAGATATGATGAAAGTAAGAAATCTGGGACGTAAGTCTCTTGAAGAAGTCAAATTCAAACTCGAGGACCTCGGTCTGGGGCTCCGTAAAGAAGACTGATAAAGGAGGTAAATTGCAATGGGCTACAGAAAACTAGGACGTACATCCGACCAAAGAAAAGCAATGCTTCGTGATCTGGCAACATCCCTTATCGTAAGCGAACGCATTACAACAACTGAACAGAGAGCGAAGGAACTACGTAGAGTCGTAGACAAACTTGTTACTCTCGGCAAGCGTGGAGATCTTTCAGCGAAGCGTCGTGCAGGTCAGACAGTACGTAATGTTGAAATCGCAAATGAAGATGGTACAACACAGTACGCACTTCAAAAGCTTTTTGAAGATATCGCACCACGTTTTGAAGATCGTCAAGGTGGCTACACAAGCATCAAGAAACTTGGTGAACGTCGTGGCGACGGCGCAGAACTCGTAGTAATCGAGTTCGTTCAGGGCGCAGTAGCGACTGAAGAAGCGTAATCATATAAAAGCAGAATGAGTGTTACGATAATATGGTCCACGGGCCATATTGTCTAGCTCAACGTACCCTGCAGGCTATACAGAATAAACGCGCGACTCCCAAGTGCAGGGTACGCGCTTTTTTATTACATAAAAATGGCGGTGGAGATATGATTGAATTTGATAATTTGGCCTATAGCTATAGATCAGGTGAATATAAAGCATTGGATCATATCTCCCTAACCATCCGCCAAGGGGACTGGGTTTCCATAATCGGTCATAACGGTTCTGGGAAAAGTACACTGGTGAAGATTCTGATGGGTATACTCGAGGACTACGAAGGTACCATCAGAGTGGGTGGCGAAGTACTGAATGATGAAAACCGTGCTGAACTGAGAAAACGGTTTGCCATTGTCTTTCAGAATCCCGACAACCAGTTTGTCGGTGCGACTGTCGAGGATGATGTGGCATTCGGCCTTGAGAATAATGGCGTCCCAAGAGAAGAAATGGTCAGAAGAACAGAGGCAGCCCTTGAGGCGGTCAATATGCTTTCCTACAGAAACCATGAACCGTCAAGACTATCCGGTGGACAGAAGCAGCGTGTGGCGATTGCCAGTGCATTGGCAATGGCACCAGATGTTCTGATTCTGGATGAAGCGACTTCCATGATTGATCCGGAAGGCCGGCGTGAGGTGCTTGATATTCTGCAGAAAATCCATGGTGAAGGTCGAACCACCCTGATATATATTACACACGACCTCTCAGAGATTGAACAGAGTGATCACGCTGTGGTCATGCGGGAAGGTCGAATCATCAGCAAGGGCACAGTAGAGGAAATCTACCAGGATACCGACGCTCTCATAGCAAGCCGGCTTGTACTGCCTTTTCATATGAAAGTTTCCAAAAGGCTGCTTGGTGGAGAATATATGTCATATGATGAGCTGGTGAAACGCCTATGAACATCAATTTTAAAAATCTGACGAGCATCTATCACCAGAATACACCTTTCGAGCATCTGGCTCTGGATGATATCACGACTACGTTCGAAGAAGGCGTATACTACGGTATCATCGGACATACGGGCAGTGGCAAATCGACGATGATCCAGACTTTGAATGGGCTGCTTCTGCCAAGTCGGGGAGAGGTGCGTGTCGGAAACATCGTGCTCAGAAGGAAGTCGAGACAGAAGGATATCCATCAGGTAAAAAAGCATGTCGGCATGGTGTTCCAGTTTCCGGAACATCAGCTGTTTGAAGAGACAGTACTTAAAGACGTCATGTTCGGACCGAAGAACATGGGCATGGACCGAGCGACTGCCGAGGAGAAGGCGAAGCATTATCTGCAGCTTCTTAATATCGATGCGTCACTATTCGATGCCTCCCCGTTCGATCTTTCGGGAGGACAGATGCGGAAGGTGGCCATTGCCGGAATTCTTGCAATGGAACCGGAAGTACTTATCCTGGATGAACCGACTGCAGGCCTCGATCCGAAGAGCCATATAGAGACCATGGAACTTTTCAAAAGAATCCATCAGGACATGGGCATCACTGTCATTCTTGTCACCCACGATATGAACGATGTGTTCCAGTATACTGATAAGGTTAAGATATTGAATGAAGGACATCTTGTGAAAGAAGGCAGGACGGCTGATCTGCTCACTAATGAAGTGCTGCTTGAAAAATTTTCACTTGAACCACCCGATATCGTCAGGCTGATTCATGACCTGGAGGAAAAAGGTATCCATTTTGACCAGATGCCAAAGGACGCTGAAGCATTTGTTCGACTCTATGAAGAGTGGGGGGCGAACCATGCTCAGTAAAATGCTGCTTGGCAGATATATCCCGGGTTCCAGTATCATTCACCAGCTCGATCCCCGCGCTAAAATACTGGCCGTGGTAATGTTCATGGCCATCGTTTTCTTTGCCAACCATTGGACCGGTTACGGACTGCTCATCCTCTTCATCATTACACTGACGAAAATGGCAGGTCTGTCACTCAGATTTCTCTTCAACGGATTGAAACTGATACTGATTCTTCTGCTGTTCACTTTCTTCATGCACCTCTTTTTCACAAAAGGCGGGACGGTGCTTATAGACGGCGGCTTCTTCACCATCGAATCTGAAGGTGTCATCAATGGTATATACATCACCATACGTCTTGCAATGCTTGTTCTGATCACGACAATCATGACCCTGACAACGAGTCCATTGCAGCTGACAGACGCCATAGAACGCATCTGTAGGCCGCTGAAGGCCATAAGGGTGCCTGTGCACGAGATTGCTCTGATGATGTCCATCAGCCTTCGTTTCATCCCTACACTGATGGATGAGACGGAGAAGATCATCAAAGCACAGAGCGCCCGTGGATCCACATTCATGACAGGCAGTCTGAAATCGAGGTTGCAGGCACTGACTCCGATCTTCATTCCGCTGTTCATCTCTTCTTTCAAGCGTGCTGAGGAGCTCGCCATCGCCATGGAAGTCAGAGGCTATCAGGGGGAAGAAGGACGGACATATTACCGGGTGCTCAATTGGCAGTTTCGGGACACGGCAGCTTTGATTATGATGATCATATTCGGTATCATCCTGTGGATGATCAGACAGTAAGGAGCAGCATATGCGCTATCTAGTTAAAATTAGTTACAATGGGGCCGGATTCAACGGCTTCCAATATCAGATGGAAGGTCGCACTGTGCAAGGAGAGATAGAAAAGATTCTCCAGCGTATGCATAAGGCATTTGTCAGAATACAGCCTGCCGGCCGCACAGACAGCGGCGTACATGCGATTGAACAGTACTTCCATTTCGATTCCGAACTGAGCATCCCGGTCTCCAGGTGGCAGCATGCCCTGAACAGTGCAATGCCGGATGATATCGCCATCCACGAAGTGACCAGCATCAGCCCCGACTATCACATCCGTCATCACTCGAAAGGAAAGGCATACCGCTACCGCATCTATCAGGGCAGCGTGCGTGATCCTTTCGAGAAGGGACTCAAAGTCCACTACACGTATGACCTGGATGAGACGAAGATGCGTGAGGCGATGCAGCACTTTGTCGGCACCCATGATTTCACGAGCTTTACCAGTGCCAAGTCACCGATAGAAAATAAAGTGCGGCACATCTACCGTTTCGATCTGATCAGAACAGAGAATGGCTATGACTTTTTGATCATCGGCTCAGGCTTCCTATACAACATGGTGCGCATTCTGGTCGCCTACGTACTTGAAGTGGGCCAGGGACGCTGGGACGGTGCAAGAACACCAGAGGTGATCGCTGCCAAAGACAGAACGATGGTACCGAAAACAGCTCCACCCGAAGGCCTATACCTCGAGCGTGTGTTCCTCAACGATGAAGAACGTGAAGCTGCACTGGAAAAATTAAAAAGAACCTGCTGAGACATTGACAAAATACCCTATTAAGGTTATCATAGACAACGGTATAATTTTATATCACCCACGATGAGCCCCGGAAACTTATTGTGAATAAGATATAAAGCAAACGAAGCTTTTTTTTATTTTAGAGAGCATAAACGAGAGAACCACTGATATATTTAGGAGGACTGGAAATGCGTCAAACATTTATGGCAAACGAAGCCAACATTGAACGTAAATGGTATGTTATCGATGCAGAAGGACAGACACTTGGTCGTCTATCTTCTGAAGTTGCATCCATACTGCGCGGTAAGAACAAACCGACATACACGCCGCATGTTGATACAGGTGACAACGTCATCATCATCAATGCTGGAAAGATCGAAATGACTGGTAACAAAGCTAAGGATAAAATCTATTACAGACACACTGGACATCCAGGTGGAATCAGATCCATCTCTGCTGGTGAACTGAGAGAAAAGAATCCTGTACGCCTGCTGGAAAACTCCATCAAAGGCATGCTGCCGAAAAACAGACTTGGACGCGCACAAAGCAAGAAACTTCATGTATACGCTGCAAGCGAGCATCCACATGAAGCACAAAAACCAGAAAACTACGAACTTCGCGGTTAGGAATAGGAGGTTAATTCATTGGCTAAAGTAGAATACAAAGGAACAGGTCGTCGTAAAAACGCAGTTGCTAGAGTACGTCTCGTACCAGGTGAAGGTAACGTCACAGTGAACGGACGTGACATGAGAGAATACCTTCCATTCGAAAGTCTCATTCTTGACTTGAATCAGCCATTCTCAGTTACAGAAACACAAGGTAACTATGATGTACTGGTAAACGTTCATGGTGGTGGCTTCACAGGACAAGCACAAGCAATCCGTCATGGTATTGCTAGAGCACTTCTTGAAGCAGATCCAGAGAACCGTGGCGTGCTTAAGAGAGCAGGACTCCTTACACGTGACCCACGTATGAAAGAACGTAAGAAATACGGACTCAAGAAAGCCCGTCGTTCTCCACAGTTCTCAAAACGTTAATCGAGGTATTATCGTTTCAAAGCACTTCCCAAACTTACTTGGGAAGTGCTTTTTTTATTTTACTTGGAAAAATTCTTAAGTTTATTCATAAATAGTACATATTATATTTAATATATTAGGGAAAGTTACTTATAGATTTAATTGAAGTGAATCTACCTGCAGAAAGTTACGAAAGCAAGTATAAATAGAGGTTCTAAAAGTTTGGGAGCCCATTTATTATACAAGTAAAGTGGAGGTTATAAAGATGGTGAACTACAAAGGTAAGACAGCACTTGTAACAGGAGCTTCAGGCGGCATAGGGAAGGCATATGCGAAGGAACTGGCTTCCAGAGGAAGCCATGTTATTCTGGTTGCACGCTCTGATGGGAAACTTAATGCATTGGCAGACGAACTATCGTTGAAGCACAAAGTAGACACATATATCATTCCGCTGGATTTGTCTGA
Organism: Salinicoccus hispanicus; assembly: GCF_009831115.1. GTDB lineage: Bacteria > Bacillota > Bacilli > Staphylococcales > Salinicoccaceae > Salinicoccus > Salinicoccus hispanicus. The sequence continues at coordinate 224,103 of NZ_WUUK01000004.1, forward strand.
AGCGGGTTCAGTAGATGAGCTGGCGGAACGGATCAAAAAACTCGGACTGAACGTAGATATCCTGATCAACAATGCAGGTTTTGGCACCCATGGTCGTTTTGAAACGATTTCGATTGACCGGGAACAGGAAATGATCCGGCTCAATATATCTACACTTGTAGGGCTGGCACACCAATTCTTGCCGTACATGCAGCAACAGAGAGATGGGGTTATTGTGAATTTAGCCTCCGTCGCTTCATTTCAGCCGCTTGCCTACATGGCGACATATGCAGCCACGAAAGCATTTGTTCTATCGTTCTCTGAGGCGCTCTATGCAGAGAACCGACACCTTGGAGTAAGGATTCTGGCACTTTGTCCTGGAACTACGAAAACATCATTTTTTGATGTTATGGGAACAACCGACATGCCAGGGGGGATCAAAGGCACACCGGAGTCCGTCGTTAAATCGGGCTTTAAAGGTATCGCAAAAAATAAGAGTTATATTGTAGATGGTGCCAATAATTATTGGGTTGCCCAGGCGAGCCGCTTCATGACGAGAAAAGCGATGGCTGTTGTAGCAGAGAGAGTGACTCGACCTTCAAAATTCAAATAACGAATTTACTTTATTCGAAAAGCCTTCTTAGTTTTTATTCTAAATGAATCTACCCCATGGATAAATGAATCTTCAATAACTATGTCATTAACATATTAGCCATTAATAGTGGGTACAGAAATAGAAAAGTAAACGAGGAGGCAAACGAATGGCTTTTGATTACGACTTGGATTTCGACAACATCAATTTCCGCGAACAGCCTGAGCTATATAGAGTAGGGAGAGGCGAACAGGGTGTGCTGATGGTAGAGCCCTATAAGAGCGAAATTCTCCAGCACTGGCGGTTCAAGACCCCTGAGATCGCAAAAGAATCCTCCGATAAGATATATCAAATGTATCTGGACTATAAGAAAGATGACGATTTTGTCGGCATGGATATGGCGAGGAAGTTTCTCCAGATGGGATATACAAGGTCCCGTCGCTATGCAAATTATAAAGGCGGAAAGAAGTACGACAAGAACGGGGAAGTGAATGAGAGAGACATCGATCCGGAAAAGGCGGAATCGGCTTCCATTTTCGAAGAGAAGTGGAAAACCGTCCGGGAAGATGAAGACTACCTGAAGTTGAAGAAAGCGCACCAGAAGGCATATGGATAACTGAATGGTATATAGACACCTCCCGCACTTGATGGGAGGTGTTTTTTGTAGGAATAAGACTCGCATACAATAATAAAATGTTGATAATTAATATATATTTATTGATTATCAATAAATATATGCTAATATAGTCTTATAATAAAGAAGAGATGATCATATAAGATTGGTGGCGAGTGGATGTCAATGAGAGATCCTTTGTATGAGGAGGAACGTACAGTATTGACTGGTGGTCCTGAAGCAGACGTTTCAAAGCATGTTGCGGTCATTATGGACGGGAGTGGACGTTGGGCGAAGGAACGTGGTATGCCGAGATTTGCAGGCCATAAGGAAGGTGTTGCGACTGTCGTTAAAGTGGTGAAGGCGGCAGTCGACCGTAGCGTGGAGGTTCTGACGCTCTACACGTTTTCTACAGAGAATTGGAAACGTCCGAAGGCTGAGATCGAATTTATTTTGAAGCTGCCGAAGGAATTTCTCGGTGTGCATCTGCCTGAACTCATGGCCAACAACGTACGCATCGAGGTGATCGGTGATATGGGGAAACTGCCGGTTGCAACACGTAAAGCCATACAATACGCGATGGATCGCACACGTCATAATAACGGGCTTCAGCTGAATTTTGCGCTCAACTATGGCAGCAGGCAGGAGATGCTGGTGGCCATGAAGGCGGTATTTGAAGATCTGAATCAGCAGAAACTATCATTAGACGACCTGGATGAACAGCAGTTTTCCAAATACCTGTATACAGCGGATACGACAGAACCGGACCTGCTTATTCGTACGGGTGGTGAGAAGCGGCTCAGCAACTTCCTGCTCTGGCAGCTTGCCTATACGGAATTCTGGTTCAGCGATGTACTATGGCCGGATTTTACAGAGCAGAACTTTCTGGATGCATTGGAGGCTTACGGTCAAAGAAAGAGAAGGTACGGAGGGGTCTGATGGTCAAGGAGGCGATGGATCATGAGAGCACTGGAACAGCTCGTACGTTTTGGCTGGGCGCAGGCGCTATCTTGTATATTTCCCGTCGTCATCTTCGCCTCCCTGGCATTGACGGAGTTCATACCGCTTCCCTTTCTGCCACGCTACGACTGGCTGCTCATCATCTGTCTGCTGATGCAGGGGTGGATGATACGTTCAGGACTTGAAACGATGGATGAATTGAAAGTGATCAGCGTGTTCCATATTATCGGCCTCGCTTTAGAAATTTTCAAAGTACATATGGGATCCTGGTCCTATCCGGAGACGGGGTACTTCAAGCTTTTTGGAGTGCCGCTCTATAGTGGGTTCATGTATGCAAGTGTTGCGAGCTATCTCTGTCAGGCTTGGAGACGTCTCGGAGTCGAGCTGATCCGGTGGCCGCCGTTTGTGGTCGTTGTACCGATAGCTGCTGCGATCTATCTGAACTTCTTCACCCATCACTACTGGGTGGACATTCGCTGGTGGCTTTGTGGTGCTGTCATCGTCGTCTTCTGGCGTTCCGGAGTTGCCTACGAAGTTGGCAACACGCGCTATAGGATGCCTCTTGTATTCTCTTTTATGCTCATCGGTTTCTTTATCTGGATTGCTGAAAATATTGCGACCTACTTCAGCGCGTGGGAATACCCGAACCAGGCGGATGCATGGAGTGTCATCCATCTGGGGAAGGTGAGTTCCTGGATGCTGCTGGTGATTGTCAGTTTTCTTATTGTGGCAACATTGAAACAGATGAAGAAAAATGGACCAGGAAAGTAGTGGTGCCCTTCTCCATATATATGACTCTCTTTTCTATATAAGTCGGTAGAAAGGGCCTTTTGTCTTTAACACATACGTCTCTATACCGCTTCAATGGTTACCACGAAAATATTTTCGCCAGTACCATGAAAATCGACCATAAAACAGCACCAACCAACAGCACGAGAAGCAATATCCATAAAGCATCGGACATAGATGAGACACTAAACCAGCCACTTAATAATAGAATGGGATAGATGGTTATGACCATGACCAGAGAATGAATGATACTTCTTTTAAATAGGGTCCAATGGTCCAGATCATATATAACTGATGCTGCAGCTACTAAAAAAACGATGATCGCAACTAGAAACGTGCTCCTTGCATTTGAATAATCCCCTTGAAAATAAAGAAGCAATGCGATGCCGCCCATAATAATAAATGCGATGCCGCCCCTTAATAGAGAATTTAAGATAAGCATATGAATCTACCTTCTTTCTCTTTGGAAGAGTAAAAGTAATGATATGTACATCCTATTCATACCATTTAATTTACATGTTACACTATTTAAATTATAAATCTCCAACAAAAATGCATTTAGTAACCGTGATTCACTCTTCAACCTCAATCAATTCTGTACGCACATCAACAAAATAGTCTTCCAAGAGTGTGTCGAAGCGATCATCAAGTGCCTCATAAGCTGCGTCCGCTTGACTGATGACAGTATAGAAACCATCTCCCCTTTCACCGTTCTCCACAGCCTGATAGAGCTGCCATAATTATACTGCATACTTCCTTTCGATATTTGCATACTGACCTTCATTGGCCACCACTCCGTCTCTTTATATGTTTTTCCATCATTACATATTACACTTTAAATAAATTATTAGGTCGTGTATATTCCGTCTCTGATATACTGGATACATTGAAAAGGGGGCGAGAAGATGAAAATAATCGTAGATGCTGATGCGTGTCCGGTGAAGGATATCGTCATGGAGGAAGCGGCTCGAGTATCCACCTCGGTTACTCTGGTGTCGAGTCTATCGCATTACTCCGGGAAGGATCTGCCGACGCATGTGAAAGCTGTCTATGTCGAAGCGGGGCCGGATGCGGCGGATTTCAAGATTGTCCAGCTGGCCAAGAAAGAAGATATTGTCATCACACAGGACTACGGACTGGCCTCCCTGCTTCTGCCTAAGGGATGCATCGTGCTGCATCATAAAGGGTTTGAATACAATGACATGAATATCGATAATCTGCTTGCCACACGTCACATGGGGAGCATGATCCGCAAGGGTGGCGGCAGGACTAAAGGCCCGAAGCCTTTCAGCAACGAAGATAGGGCCGCATTTTCGTCTCTATTCAGAAGCAAACTAGAGATGATGTAAGAAGAATAAGAATCTATCATCCCCCCTGCTACGATTGGCAGAGGGGATTTATGTGGTTCGCGGCTGGAAACCGGGTACAGTTGAGAATAGAGGGAATAAGATGAATATCTAATATATGACAGGAGGGTTCATTGTGGCTGTAACAGATATTGAATTCGAGTACATCCAGACGAACGGAATCCAGCTTCACGTCGCTGTCTCAGGTCCAGAGGACGGGGAACTGGTGGTTCTGCTCCACGGTTTCCCCGAGTTCTGGTTCAGCTGGAGGAAGCAGATTCGTGTACTTGCTGCATCCGGGTATAGAGTCGTCGCACCGGATCAGCGGGGATACAATAAGAGTGAGAAGCCTGATGGTAGAAAGGCCTATCGTATCGATAAACTCGAACAGGATATTGTCGGACTGATCGACCATTACGGTTATGAGAGTGCGGCAGTCGTCGGACATGACTGGGGTGGGGGTGTAGCTTGGCAGCTCGCCAGTACGCATCCTGATAAGGTGAACCGTCTGATTGTGATCAATATGCCATACCCTGCTGTGCTACCGAAAGTCCTGCGGAAAAAACCATCACAAGGTTTGAAAAGTTCATATATGCTCTTCTTCCAGATCCCCGCACTGCCGGAGAAAATTCTGAGCAGCAAAGATCATGCGTATATGGCGCAGGCGCTTGTTCAGACGAGCCGGAAGGGGACGTTCACAGATGATGAACTGGATGCCTATAGGATTGCTTGGGCAAGACCTCAGGCGTTAACAAGCATGCTGAACTGGTATCGTGCCATTCCGTATAGCAAGAAATACATTCCAAATGACAAGGTCGAGGTGCCTGTAAAAATTATCTGGGGCGCAGGCGATCAGTTTCTGTCGAAAAAGCTTGCAGAAGAAACCCTGAACTACGCAAGCAACAGCAGTGTAACCTGGGTGGATGAGGCAACACATTGGGTTCACCAGGAACAGCCGGAATATGTGAACGAACAGATTCTGCAGTTCCTTGAATCATAGAACAGCTTGTGCAGATAATTTGATGCAGCCCCTTCTCAAGTGAGGAGGGGTTTTTATTGTCATTCTCCATAGTGTATAATTACATTGGATAAAATAATAATCAGGAGTTGATTGGATGAACCGCATCAATCTTATAACGCTCGGTGTAAAAGACATTTCAGCTTCCCTCGAATTTTACCGAAATATCGGATTCAAAGCCCACATTGTTGGAGAAGAAGCACATCCGATGGTTGTATTTTTCAATAATGAAGGGTCAAAGCTGGCACTCTTCCCGATAGAGGAGCTGGCCAATGACATCAACGCAGGCAATCCACCAGAGATCTCAAGAGGTGGATTCAACGGCATCACTTTAGCATATAACGGCAAGTCCGAAGCGGAAGTGGATGATGTGATGAGTAAAGTGAAGCAGCATGGAGCGACAGTGGTAAAGCATCCGCAGCCCCTATCGTGGGGCGGATATGGTGGATACTTTACTGATATCGACGGATATTACTGGGAAGTAGCATATGGATCAGAGTGGGAATTTGATGTGTCCAATATGCTGGTAGTTGACTGAAGCCAGCTTCTTCTTATATTTTTCTCTTTATAAATTTATGTGAAAAAAATAACAAAAATCTATTGCTATTGTGATACTTTTCACATATAATGAACATATAGAAAAGAACGGTACATAAGAGAGGAGAAAAAGTTATGATGAGTTGGTTGAGGGAACACAAAGCGAGTGAGATTGTATTGCTGGTATTGAGATTCTATTTGGGATTTGGCTGGTTTACGAGTGGTCTTGGAAAAGTGACAGGCGGATTTGATGCATCAGGATTCCTGCAGAACGCTGTACAGAATCCGGTTCTTGGACCAGATGGCAATCCAGTCTATCCGTGGTACACATTCCTGGTTGAAAATGTCTTTCTGCAGATGAGCCCGGTTATCAATGTCATGATACCGTATGGTGAGTTGTTAGTTGGTCTTGGATTGATTCTCGGTGGATTTACCGCATACGCTGCATTCTTCGGGTTGATGATGAACTTTGCATTCCTGTTTGCCGGTACGGTCTCCGTGAACCCGCTCTATATCATCATCGGCATGGTCATCCTCCTGTCTGGACATAAAGCAGGCAGTTTCGGACTGGACCGCTTCCTGCAAAGCAAAAGTAAAGCAGGCCGCCACTTCAGATTCCCAGGTCGCAAGCGTGAAGTGACAGAATAGTATTAAATGAATGGGGAGACCTGTAATCGTTATGGTTACAGGTCTCTTCTTAATTTTTGGTTTGAGTAATCCACTTCGCGAGGGGTATGATGAATTATAAGATCTAATGAATAGGGGCGTTGAAATGAAGTATCTACTGAAAATAAAAGACAGCATATGGGTGACGCCGGTATTCTACTGTTCGCTGTCAGTCATCCTTGCGCTGATCGTGGTCTATACCGATATAAATGTGATTCCGAGACTCGATTTCGAGTTGCCATTTTTCCTGGCCACCGAATTGGATCTGGCCAAGGAAATACTCGGTTCGATTTCAGGGGCACTGCTCACCATGACAACCATCACGTTTTCCACCATCATGGTCGTCCTGACAACGTACTCCTCACAGTTTTCTCCTCGTGTCCTGACCAATTTTGTAAACGATCGTAGGACGATGCGCGTACTTGGCGTATTCATGGGCGGGTTCCTGTATTCGATTCTTTCACTGGCTTTCATGCAGCAGGCGACCTTCGAAGGAGAAGTCATTTCAGCGATCGTTGCAGTCCTGCTTGCTGTTCTCTGCCTCTTCTTCTTTGCTTATTTCATTCATTTTGTCGCGTCAAGCATACAGGTCAGCAATCTGATTGATTCGCTGGTGGATGACGTCAAGGATGAAATTGACCGCGAAGGGGATCGCTTGGATCAGGAGCATGTATCGGTCACCAACCTCAAGCCCGAGATTGTAGAGGAATATGAAGATACTACGGTAATCAGTGCCGAGAGTTTTGGCTTCATCCAGCTCATCGACTATGATGACTTATTCCAATGGGCGAAGAAGAATGAAGCGGTCATCCATGTCACTCCACTGATTGGTGAATTCGCAACGACATCCACCGAGGTACTGACTATTCATCATGGGAAGGATGTAGAAGTGCCTGACAGCCTGATTGATAATATCACAATTGGAAGGGAACAGAATGTCTATCAGGATGTGGATTATGGACTTCACAAAATAGTGGATGTGGCTCTCCGTGCGCTTTCTCCTGGCATAAACGATCCTAATACAGCAGTCCAGTGCATTCACTACTTGACCGAAGCGCTTATAAAGAGCTTCAAGTATACGGGAACATATATCATCTACAATGATGAGCGCCACTTTGGACGCCTGATCACCAGAAGAAGCAGTGTAGAAGAAAAGCTATATAATGTACTATCACAGATCAGTTTCTATGGCAGGCAGGATGTTGTAGTGCTGGAGACATTGCTCGAGTCCATGGAGAATATTGCCATAAACAGCACGGATGATGTGAAACAGGAAATAAGAACGTTCAGCCACTATATATATGGCCGATTCGACAAAGATGTAATACAAGAGATTGATGAGCAATTCATCAATAAAAGAAAAATGCAGCTGGATGAAGCATTGGCTAACGTACATTAGATGAGGAAGCGCCTTCGATGTACCTGCCTTTTCATTTGTTTATGCCAAAAAGTGACGGGAATAACTGTGTATTAATCAATTTACAGGAGGCAGTGGCATGGAAATCTGGTTCAGCCTGATATTTGTTGCAGGTTTCGTCGTCATCCACTTGGCATCGAAGCAAATGAAGTTTTTAAAAGTGGATCCCCGGAGCAAGTTTCTCTCTATTGCAGGGGGAATATCAGTAGCATATGTCTTCATGCATCTTCTGCCTGAACTTGGAGAGTACCAGCAGGAATTTGAAGGAGCAGTTGAGGGACTCGAGTTCCTTGAAAGTCATATATATATCATTGCACTCCTGGGACTCGTCATCTTCTATGGCTTGGAGCAGCTTGCAAAGAAATCAAAGAAAATCGGTGCCGAAAACGGTACATACAAGGCATCATCCGGTGTATTCTGGCTTCATATCTCTTCTTTTGCACTGTATAACGCCATCATCGGTTATCTGCTGCTCAGAGGAGAATACCAGTCTGAATGGGGTATGCTACTTTATTTCTTTGCCATGGGTATTCACTTCATTACTAATGATAAGGCACTAAGGTCTGCTCACAAGGATGATTATGACCAGTACGGGCGGTGGCTGCTTACAATTGCCATCACCATTGGTTGGCTCGTCGGCGTATTTGCGGAGTTGAATATTATTGTCCTATCAGTTCTGACTGCATTTCTGGCAGGTGGTGTCATACTCAATGTTATGAAGGAAGAACTGCCAGAAGAAAGGGAAAGCAGTTTTCCAGCCTTTTTCGCCGGTATGCTTGGCTATACTGTTCTTCTTCTGCTCCTGTAATCCTGGCAGTATGATATTCCGAATTGAGCGCATTAAAAAGCTCCCGGCAGTCCGGGTCTGAGCCTGGATTACTGGGAGCTTTTCATTATTTCAAGTGATTCTACTGTTTCCAGCTGTCGTATTCCCTTTGGGAACACAGTGCCTGGTGGTTATTGCCAAAATCTCTTAAGATTATTTCTTCACCCTCTGCATAATCATGCTGAGCCGCATCATAATCGACTCTTCTACGATTCTTTTCAGTACGAGGATCGGGTTGTGGCACTGCGGAAAGCAATGATTTCGTGTATGGATGAATCGGGTTTTCATATACATCTGCAGCGTCGCCAATCTCCAACAGCTGCCCCATATACATGACTGCAATGCGATCAGAGATGTATTTGACCATGGAAAGGTCGTGTGCAATAAAGAGATAGGCGAGTCCACGCTCTTCCTGTATCTCTTTCATCATGTTGACAACCTGTGCCTGGATGGAAACATCCAGGGCAGAAATAGGCTCATCTGCGATGATCAGTTTCGGATCGAAACTGAGTGCACGTGCGATACCAATCCTTTGACGCTGTCCCCCGGAGAATTCATGAGGATACCGGTTGGCATGCTCACGATTCAGTCCGACGGACTCGAGCAATTCATTTATCTTCTGTCGTCTTTCCTTCTTGTCTTTATGAAGCCCATGAATATCATATCCTTCAGACAGGATTTCAAAGACGGTCATCCTCGGGTTGAGTGATGCATAAGGGTCTTGGAAAATCATCTGAAGGTTCTGGTTGAATGTCTTCTGCTCTTTTCGAGTCAGCTGATCAGTGTGCTTGCCATCGAAGATGACTTCTCCACCAGTTTTTTCATACAGTTTGATGATTGTGCGTCCGGTAGTGGATTTACCACAACCGGATTCGCCAACAAGACCCAATGTCTCGCCGGGCATGACGTGGAAAGAAATATCATTTACAGCTTTAAGGGGGTTATTTTTAGACCCGAAGTGCTTTGCAAGATTTTTTACTTCCAGGATAGCTTCTGTCATTCTTTCACCCCTCCTGAGTATTGCATGTATCTGTTCTTGATTATATCAGGAAGCTCTGTTTCAGGTGCATCAGGATGCAGTCTCCAAGTTTTCGCGAAATGATGGTCATTCACTTTGAACATTGGAGGATTCTGTTCATAATCAATTTTCATTGCGTGAGGGTTACGTGGTGCAAAAGCATCACCTTTTGGCGGATTCGTCAAATCTGGTGGTGATCCTTCGATTGTACGCAACTTCTGGCCTTTCTCTTCATTCAGGTCAGGCATTGAGCCGAGCAGCCCCCAAGTATATGGATGCTGTGGATTATAGAATATATCATCCACTGTACCGATTTCTACAATCTCTCCTGCGTACATCACTGCCACACGGTCCGCGACGTTAGCAACAACTCCGAGATCGTGTGTAATGAAAATGATGGATGTTTGAGAGTTCTTTTGGATCTCTTTCATCACATCCAGTATCTGCGCCTGGATGGTTACGTCCAGGGCTGTCGTCGGTTCATCTGCAATAAGTAGCTTTGGATCGGCAGCCAGTGCGATTGCAATGACCACGCGCTGTCGCATACCACCTGAAAATTCATGAGGATACTGGTTGAGACGTTGTTCAGGCATCGGTATGCCAACCATCTGCATGAGTTCAAGCGCACGTTTTTTGGCATCGCTTTTTGATATTTTCTGGTGCTTCAGCATTACTTCTGTAATTTGTCTGCCGATTTTCATTGTCGGATTCAATGAAGTCATTGGATCTTGAAAAATCATACTGATATCATTACCGCGTATTTTTTCCATCTGTTTTTCAGATTGATCTAACAGGTTTTTACCATCGAAGAGTATTTCCCCGCCGGAATAGATGGCAGGCGGCTGCGGGAGCAGTTTCATGATTGCCTGGTTGGTGACACTTTTACCTGATCCGGATTCACCGACAATGGCTAAGGTTTCGCCTTTATAGACATCATAGCTGACACCCCGGACAGCATTTACAGTCCCTGCGTACGTAGAGAAATCTACTTTAAGATCTTTTATTTGGAGAACGGGTTCATTCATCTATATCACTTCCTTAACTTAGGATCGAGAGCATCTCTTAATCCGTCACCAATTGCGTTGAATGCAAAGATTGTCAAACTGATGAGCAGCGCCGGGAAAAATAGTCTCCAAGGCGCGTTCGTCAATGCGGGATAGCCGTCATTGGCCATGGTACCCCAACTTGCCAATGGCGCAGGTACACCAAGTCCCAGATAGCTGAGGAATGCTTCCGTGAAAATTGCATTTGGTATTGTCAGTGTCATTGTGACGAGGATGGCACCAAGTGCATTCGGCAGCAGGTGTTTCCTGATCAGGTGCATGTTCTTGGCACCAAGCGTTCTGGCAGCAAGTACATATTCCTGGTTTTTAAGCTTGAGTATTTCAGAACGTGTAATACGTGCCATGTTTACCCACCCTGTCAATGAAAGGGCGATGATCATAGGGATCAGACCCGGCTGCATGACAACAAGTAGGATGATGACGACAAGCAGGTAGGGGATTGCAGTAAGAATATCTGCGATACGCATCATGATTTCATCGGTACGTCCACCTTTGAGTCCTGCGATGGACCCCCATGCAACACCTACGATGAGATCGATGATGGCGGCTGCAAAACCGATGAAGATTGATATTCTTGCTCCGACCCAAACCCGTGTAAAGATATCGCGTCCGAGATCATCGGTACCGAACCAGTATGTGCCATTAGGACTTGTATTGTAATCGCCGTTCTGCTGTCTATATGTGAATTCAGAAATCATCGGGCCAAAAATTGCACCTAGAATGATGATGAACAGTGTAATGAATCCAACAAGAGCAAGTTTGTTTCTGATGAATCTTCGAGCCACTTCACCCCAGAAGGAAATGGATTTCTTGGCAAGCGTTTCCGCTTCCTCAGTCCTTGATCCAACAATTTCGAAATCGGAAGAATTGAGTTTTGGAATATCTTTATTTGCCACTTGATTTTCCTCCTCTCAACTTGATGCGTGGGTCAATGAAGCTATAAAGAATATCTACAATCAGTACAGCAAGCAGCAGTATGATCGAGTAGAATACGGTAGTTCCCATGATGACTGTGTAGTCCCGGTTGGTGATACTGGTTACGAAATACTTACCTATTCCCGGGATTGCAAATATTTCTTCTATGACGAAACTACCGGTGATGATTCCTGCCGTGAGTGGTGCCAAGTATGTGACAACAGGCAGCAGTGCATTTCTCAAAGCATGCTTGAAAGTAACAACCCATTTTGATATCCCTTTGGCTTTGGCCATCTTTACGTACTCGCTGTTTGTCTCCTCAAGCATGCTTGAGCGTGTCAGTTTCGCGATGAATGCCATTGGTGTGGAAGCGAGTGCCACTGCCGGCAGTATACTGTAGATAAAGCCATTCCATCCGGCAATAGGGAACCATCCGGCCTGAAGTGCCAAATAATATTGGAGTACCGATGCCATGACAAATGAAGGCACGGAGATACCAATGACGGCGACAATACTCATCACATAATCCGGCCATTTATTGTGGAAGAGGGCAGCAATCGTACCGATCAGTACACCCATTCCGACTGCGATGAACATCGCTTCAAGACCGAGAGTCATGGAGATCGGGAAGCCTTCTGCGATCATGTCGTTTGTTTCACGATATTTATATTTCATGGATGTTCCGAAATCCCCCTGTACTGTGTTCAGGAGGTATTCACCGTACTGCACGTACCAAGGGTTATCCAATCCATATTTTGCATTGAGACTTTCCTGTATGGCTGGCGGCACTGCTCTTTCAGAGGCGAAAGGGTTACCTGGGGCCAGACGCATCAGGAAAAATGTTGCTGTAATGATAATAAACAAAGCGATGATGATATATATCAGGCGCTGACCTATATATTTGATCATCCATAACGCTCCTTTCCCAAAAATGACAGGTGAGTATATAAAATACTCACCTGACATAATATTTCTTATTCTTGAATGTCTACATATTTCAATTGAACGTTACCTAGTGGATCAGCTTGCATATTTTGTACTGTGTCTTCATGCACTGAGAGATTCGTGTAGAAGTAGATCGGCGCAAATGGATATTCACTCATCAGGATCTCTTCAGCTTCTTTCATCATCTCTGTACGGGCTGCTTCATCTGTTTCCTGAGCTGCGTCATTCAGCAGCTGAGTATATTCTTCGTTCGTCCAGCCAGTGTCATTGTTACCGCCATCAGTTTTGAAGATTTCAAGGAAGTTGATTGGATCGTTGAAGTCTCCGAGCCAGCCGTAGCGTCCTACCTGGTATTCGCCTGAGTCAAGTGTTTCGAGGTATACCTGCCATTCTGCGTTATCCAGTGTAATATCGATTCCTAGGTTCTCAGCCCAGCCTTGCTGGATGAACTGTGCAACTGCTGCGTGTGCTTCATCAGTGTTGTAGGACAATGCGACGGTGAGTTCTGATGGGTCGCTCATGCCAAGCTCTTCAAGTCCAGTTTCGAGTGCCGCTTTCGCTTCTTCGATGTTGTTGGATTCGAAGTAGTCGCCTGGCTCTTCAAAGCCTTCCATAGTCAGTGGAACAAGCCCAGTAGCTGGCTTCTGTTCACCTTTGGTAACGTTCTCGATAAGGCCTTCGCGGTCGATTGCGAGTGTCAGGGCTTTACGTATATTTTCATTTTGCATTACTTCGTCTTGAGTGTTGAAAACATACATGTAGGTACCAGCCTGGTCACTGACATTCAGTGTGCCATCTTCCCTGAATCTATCAAGAGCGTTCAGGTCGATTGTGTTGAATGGTGAACCGAGGTAGTCGAGCTCTCCTGCTTCGTACATGTTGAGTGCTGTTGCCGCACTTTCAACCATATCGATGTTGACTGTATCAAGTGCAACGTTTTCAGCATCCCAGTAGTTGTCGTTCTTAGTCAGTACAATTTCATCTGAGCTTGTGAAGTTTTCCATTGTGAAAGGACCGTTACCGATATAGTCTTCACCATTCGGATCTGTGTGCCAGTCAGGATTTTCGTCAGCTACAGTGGAATTGATCGGGTAGTATGTGTAGAATGCTGTCAGTTCGTCAAAGTAAGGTGTCGGGTTTACAAGGTTGACTTCAAGCGTCTGATCATCAATTGCTGTAACTGCTACATCATCTACAGAACCTTCGCCTGAGTTATAGGCTTCAGCACCTTCTATGTAGTAGAGTTGGTAAGCGTAGTCTGAAGCATTTTCAGGATCAAGTGCCCATTTCCAGGCATATTCGAAGTCTTGTGCAGTGACAGGGTCACCGTTTGACCATTGTGCATCTCTCAGGGTGTAGGTATAAGTGAGACCATCTTCGCTCACGTCGATGTTTTCTGCCATCGCCGGTTCCGGATTGCCTTCAGGGTCGAGACGTGTCAGACCTTCGAAGACGCTGGCCATGATCGCACCTGATGTTGTATCAGTAGCGAGCGCTGGGTGGAAAGATGGGGGATCTGAAGCGATTGAGAGGTTGATGGATTTATTGCCACCGGATTCTCCCTCGCTTGATGTACTCTCTTCGCTAGTATCTCCGCCGCTGTCTCCACCGAAGTTACAGGCTGCAAGAACGAGTGTCAGAGTCAGGAAAAGCAGTAAAGCTTTGAAATTTTTCATACAATTCACTCCTTTTTTACTATTCGTATTATACTGCATATTACAATAGGATTACAACACCGTATATGTGTAATATGAAACTCTTATTTCCGATTTCCTCTATAAAATATACCCTCCCATTCCTCCTTTTTGAAAGCGCTTACCTGATATGCATTATCAGTGTATAATACTGAAATGTCAAATTAGTAACACCTTTGTAACATGCATGGAATTGTGTAGTAAACTTTTAGAAAGGCTTCAGCTTGCATCGACTAAATTCTCATACTTGGGGTATAGAGACATATCATATATGAGAAGAGGTTCGAAAATGAAAATATTGCTTACCGGTGCCTCCGGATATATTGGCGGTAATCTACTGGAAAGTCTTAAGGAAGACTATGAAATCGTTGCTGTTTCAAGAAACACGGATAATAAGGAAGATGAAAAAAATGTGACCTGGAAGGAAGCCGATCTCTATTCCCAGATTGACATTGAAAATGTAATGGATGACATTGATATTGCCATCTACCTCGTACACTCCATGCAGCCCTCATCGAAACTTTCCCAGGCGAAGTTCGAAGATATGGATGCGATACTTGCCGATAACTTCGCATGGGCGGCCAAACAGAAGGGTGTGAAGCGGATCATCTACTTGAGCGGGATCATTCCGGATGACGACAAACTGTCATCGCATCTGAGCAGTCGGCTTGAATGTGAGAAAATACTCGGCTCCTACGGCATACCTGTAACAACGTTACGGGCGGGTCTGATCGTCGGTCCGAAAGGATCTTCCTTCCCGATTCTGCATAACCTGGTAAAGCGCCTGCCGGGCATGCTGCTGCCATCATGGGCTTATAATCGCACGCATCCTGTGGCACTCAAGGATGTCATCACCGGACTCACGAGAGTGGTCAGAAGAGAACCGGACAATAATGAAGCGATTGATATCGGCGGACCGGATGAGAAGACATACAAGGAACTGTTTGTGGAGACAGCAGAAGTCATGGATAAAAAGCTCCCGATGGTTGATGTGCCGATCATCCCGATTTTCCTGTCGAAGCTCTGGGTGCGTCTCATTGCACAAAAACCGAAAGAGATGGTCTATCCTCTGCTGGAAAGCCTCACACACAGTATGGTAATGCGTAAGGAAAATTATGAAGAGGGGATATCCAATGCACCGACCACTTTCAAGGAAAGTGTACGCATTGCGCTGGATAGTGAAATGGACAGCAGTTCGAAGTCCGGTATTGAGATTGTACAGAAGGAAGATGTGGAAAAGAACGATGTAAAGTCCGTACAGCGCATCCGCATACCTAAGCAATGGTCGATAGATGATACGGCTGACTATTATGTCAACTGGCTTTCACGGGTTGGTGGCAAGTTCATCAGTACAAAAGTGGAAGAAGACCAGACATCGATTGCATTACCATTCTTCAAAACACCAATTCTTATTCTGGACAGGTCAGAAGCGCGTTCATATGAGAATCGTATCCTCTACTACATCAAAGGGGGAAAGTTTTCTCATGAAAGAGAGGAAGGGCGTGCACGTCTTGAATTCCGAAGAGTACTGGACACTGATGAAGTGCTTATTGCTATCCACGAGTATGAACCGACGCTGCCATGGTTTGTATACACATTGACACAGGCCAAGATCCATCTGATTGTCATGAAAGCTTTCGGGTTTGAAACAAGACTCCTCGCAAATATGCTGGACTCAAGATATGCGAAATATGTATCCAATCCAAATGAATCTTAAAATCAAATGGACTAGGAAATAGTTGATAAAAGCGAGGCCCGATGTCATATGGGTCTCGCTTTTCCCGGTTTTGGAGCAGTGGATCTGTACCATTGATAGCATAGGATGATGATCAGCATCAAGTCGATGATATCCCCTCCATAGTACATGAGCATTGCACCGGTTTCCGCTTCGGTTTTCAGGATGCTTCCCGGTGGATGGGCATAGATCAGCTTGGAGAGCACTTTGTGGAACCCGAGTGCCAGAACCAGTACAATCCCCCGATAGATGAAGCTGTAACGGTGTGTCGTTATATCGGTATATATAATGGATATGGTGAAAAGGTAGCCTGCCAGGAAAACATGCAGGTGCACAAGAGCGTACAACCAAAGCGATGTGTGCATCAGCGTAAACAGGTCTGTCATGTAAAGCAGGTATAGGCCGCCAATATTCAATATCGCTGCAGCTGTCGGGTTGGTGATGAATTTTACGTATCTGCTGTTGAGCAGATGGCTCACACGTTTTGCCGTCTGTACAGGGAGTGTCCGCATGAGAAGCATCATGGGCCGACTGAATACTATAAGCAGCGGTGCAAGCATGCCGAGCAGGAGATGTCCTACCATATGCGCAATGAAGTTATCATGGGACAGTTCAGCCAGAGGACCACTGAGTGCCGATGCAGCGAAAATGATGCCGAGAACCCACCAGAAATACCGGGAAGCTTTCCATTTTGAATACTTTCTATTCGAGATGAGCATTGCTGAAAGATACAGGCAGAGGGCTACTGCCGCAATGATGCCGACCGCAATCTCGAGTGCAGCAAAATTTGCATGGTTCATGTGTGAATGCATCATCTCATCCCGCCTGACGTTGCTTTCTCGCCCGGATCATCAGAACGATGCCGATGGAGAGCAGCAAAGCCCCGGTGATGTTCCAGGCAAGGTCGTATGGGAGGATCTCCACACCGTAGCGCACCTGGTGGATCTGCAACAGTTTATGGTTTACGATACCATCGAACAACTGGAAACCTCCGAGGCCGATGAAGAATGATGCAACCCACGTGGATGCATGTCTGCGTTCCCTGCGATTCAGATCTGCGAACATGAACAATCCCAGCACGACGGCAAAGAGGGCGAATGCATTCAGCAGACCGTCGGATAGGATGCCGATGAACGGTGTGGAGTGGTCGTAGAAGTGGTGCCACTGCAAAATCTGGTGGAAGATGATTTCGTCGATCAAAGCCATCAGACCAATTCCAAAAAATATACCGGATATGATGTTGCTTCGGATGTCTGGTGTTTTCTTCTCGTGCATCTTACCCTCTCCTTCCATTTTCATTTCATGTTTCCATACCCCTGTTCATGTATACGTAAAAATAAACATCACTTGTTCTTGAAATGATCTACTCTGGTTTTACGTCTTGTACGCATGAGCAGTTACATATAAGGGCGAAAGTTCAGTATGTTATTCTTGAGGAAAAAGGATGAGTCGATGGCTGATATAATCATATTGGATGATACAGAAATCAAACTGAAACAATACGAATCAAAAGAGACGGATGGACTGCATGAGGTCTCCTTCACTTTCGATGTGACAAGCGAAGAATACCATGATATTGCAGTGCTGCTCTATAGAGAAACATTCGATGTCAATATACCGGAAGAAGATCTGAAGTTCAGAGGGACGATCACCAACTATTCCACTTCACTGGATAATCTCTACGAAGAGAACCAGACAGGAGAATTCAGGGTGACACTTCAGGAAGTTGAAGCATAAGGAGACGGATATATGAAATTGAGTATCTTGGATCAGGCACCGGTTGCAGAAGGACAGACTCCGAAAGAAGCACTCGAGGCTTCCATGAAGCTTGCCCAGACAGGCGACGCACATGGCTATACACGTTTCTGGGTAGCCGAGCATCATGCATGGTCGAACCTGGCTTCCAGTTCGCCGGAAGTGTTCCTCGGCTACATCGGTGCTCGGACCAATCGGATAAGAATCGGTTCCGGTGCTGTACTTCTGCCCTACTACAAGCCATACAAGGTGGCTGAGAATTTCAATCTATTGGCAACGCTGTTCGGAGACCGTGTGGACATCGGCATCGGCAGAGCACCTGGGGGCTCGGCGGAAGCATCTGAAGCACTGTCCGATGGTTTCCTGCAGCAGGTCTTCAAGATGCCGGATCTGGTTGATGAACTGATCGGCTACGTGGAAGATACGGATGTCCATGTGTCGGCTCATCCGGTTCCTCCGTACAGGCCTGAACTATGGATGCTTGGAACGAGTAGGAAGAGTGCGGCATTCGCAGCCGAAAAAGGTCTACTGTACTGCTTCGGCCAGTTCATGAGCGATGAGGATGGCGTGGAGATACTGAATGCCTACCGCGAGCATTACATTCCGCGCCATGGCGATTCCCATCCATACAGCATCATGGGCGTATCGGTCGTGTGTGCCGAGACGACCGAAGCTGCGCATGACATCGCGTTAAGCTGGCTCATCTGGCAAGTACAGCAGTCTCACGGAAATAATGGCGCAATCCCATCCATCGAAGCGGCTAAGGCGTATCAATTGACCCCTGATGATGAACAGAAGATCGCCAACATGAGAAAGAAGATGATCATCGGCAATCCTCTGGAAGTGGCAGATGCACTTCGGGCAATGCAGAACAGGACGGGGGCTGATGAATTCATGATCATCACCATCACTTTTTCCCCGGAAGATAAGCAGAAGTCCTACCAGTATGTTGCACAGGCTCTGAACGAATAGCCATCCGTCCCACGGATGGCTATTTTCTATTCATATTGAACAGTTTCAAGCTGTGCAAGCTGTTCGAACCCGACGTTGCCGCCCGAAATGACAAAGCACACCTTTTCATCTGCAGCAGGCAGATAACTTCCATCAAGAATCGCTGCCAGACTGATGGCACCGGAAGGCTCTGCCAGAATCTTTCCTTCCATCAATAGCAGTTTCGTGGCCTTTGATATGGATGTCTCGGATGCTTTCAGCATGCCATCTGCATACATTTGTACAATCGGGAAATTACGTTCACCAGGCTGGTCAGTCACCAGAGCATCCGCTATGGTGCTTGTGCTTTCGACCTTCACTCTTTTCTTTTGAGCGAGACTTTCGCTGTAGCGTGGCATATTATGGGGTTCTGCACCAAGAATGCTGATATCCGCCTTGGACTGCTTGATGGCGGTGAGTATACCGCCAAGCAGTCCGCCGCCGCTTGTCGGCACGATGACTGTATCGAGGGCAGGGTGCTGTGACATGATTTCAAGACCGGCAGTCCCCTGTCCCATGATGATCTCCGCATCATCGTATGGATGGAAAAGTGTGTATCCATGTGCCTCTGCCAATCGGGCGCTCATAGCGAACCGTTCTGTTACATCACATTCGATCACTGTCGCACCGAGCTGTTTAATGGCTCCAACTTTGAACGGTGAAGCGGTATCCGGCACTACCACTGTTGCCGTAATGCCAAGTGTCCTTGCTGCGTGTGCAACAGCTTTGCCATGATTGCCGGAAGAAGCGGTGATGATGCCGTTCTGCTTCTCTTCCATGGATAGTGTAAGCATCTTGCTGATTGCCCCACGATACTTGAATGATTGTGTCACCTGCATGTTTTCAAGTTTAAGATAGACCTCGCACCCCAGAAATTCATCCAGGGCATCTGCTCTCAATAATGGGGTTTCGACGATATATGGCGCAATCTTCAATTGCGCTTCTTTAATTGACTCCAATGTAACTGCCATCATTCGGCCTCCTTTTCATTCTTTATTATACATATGTAATTAAAACTCACAATTTTATAAAAATAGGAACGCTTCATTTGCTGTAATGAATACTGTACATTTATGATGAATGAAAGACTGAAGGAGGAGGAAGATGAATGAAAGCAGTATTCCATGAAAAAGAGAAGGGCATGGCGGGGGTCAAGTACGGTGATATGGCAGTTCCGGAACCTCGTCAGGGCGAAGTAAGAATCAGATTGAAAACGGCTGGGCTGAATCATAGAGATCTTATGGTACCGGACCGTCATCAGCCCGGGGATCCGGCTCTCGTCCTGGGTTCTGATGGTGCGGGTATTGTGGATGCGGTAGGCCAAGGTGTAAAAAAATTGGGACAAGGCGATGCAGTCATCGTCAATCCGGCTCTGGGCTGGAATGAAAACAGCGACGCGCCTCCTGCAGGTTTTGAGATTGTCGGTCTCCCGGACCATGGTACTTTTGCAGAATATATTGTGGTGCCAGAAGAGAATGCGGTGCTGAAACCTGAATATCTGAGTTGGCAGGAAGCAGGCGCATACGCCCTTGCAGCAATGACTGCATATCGTGCGCTCTTCACCCGCGGAGGTGTGAAAGAAGGGACGCGCGTCCTGATTCCAGGGGGTACAGGTGGTGCAGGCATATATCTCATACAATTTGCCAAAGCAGCCGGAGCAACCGTCTACGTTACGTCACGTTCACAGGAGAAAAGGGAGAAGGCGCTCGAGCTCGGGGCTGATTTTGCAATCGATAGTGAAGCGGATTGGGACGATGCGATGAACGGCGAGAAGGTGGACGTGGTCATCGAGAGTGTCGGTGCCTCCACTTTCAATAAGGCACTTGACCAGCTTAGAAAAGGCGGGACCATTGTAGCATTCGGCGCATCTACAGGAGATACTGTGAATTTCAATCTCAGAAAATTCTTCTATGGCCAGTTCAATTTCCTTGGTTCCACGATGGCGAGTACCGACGAGCTGCACGACATGCTCAAATTCTCCGAGAAACATAATATCAGACCTCTGATAGACCGGAGCCATACGCTTGCCGATTTCAAGGCGGCGTTCGACTATCTGGAAAGTGCAGACATGATGGGTAAGATTGCTTTAACAATCGATAAATAGTGTATTTCAAAAGAGAACAGGGCGATGCCGATTGATTTCATTCTTTTTCAGTAAAAAAATCTACCGGAATAAAATCTATTAATTTTATGGCCTTGCCGGCGCATACCTGATAGATTTAAGAAGACTATATTATCAGGAAGAGGTAGATGGATGGCTGAAGATAAGAAAAGCCGGTTGCTTGAAATACTTGCAACATCAACAAAACTGGGTTTGACGTCGTTTGGCGGGCCAGTGGCCCATCTTGCATATTTCAAGGACGAATATGTGGATAGAAGAAAGTGGCTTGATGACAGGACATATGCAGAGATCATCGCGCTATGCCAGTTTCTGCCGGGCCCTGCCAGCAGCCAGGTCGGCATTTCCATAGGCATGTTGAGGGGCGGCCTGCTTGGCGGCCTGCTCTCCTGGCTCGGGTTTACTCTGCCCTCGGTGCTTGTACTGATATTATTTGCACTACTATATCAGACATTCAATCTTGAAGGTGCACAGTTCATACAAAGTCTCAAAGTGGTTGCGGTCGCAGTCGTTCTGCATGCACTAATCGGTATGGGCAGAAAGCTGACACCCGATCGTCCAAGAATTACGATGGCCATCATCGCTGCTGCTGTAATGCTGCTCTATCCTTCCGCCTGGGTGCAGATCATCATCATCATTGCCGGTGGCACTGTCGGCTATCTGATGTTCAGGCAACGCGCCGAGTCGAACATTACAGCGTTCAGAATCGGCATTTCCAAAAAGACAGGGATCGGTGCTTTGAGTATACTGGCCATCCTACTCATTCTTTTGCCAATGATGAACCGGATGGTCGATCATGCATTGCTCAATATTTTCGATATCTTCTTCAGAGTCGGGGCACTCGTATTTGGGGGCGGACATGTCGTGCTCCCAATGATCGAGCGTGAAGTTGTTCCTACAGGTCTGATGGAGGCAAATGAATTTCTGGCCGGCTACGGTATGGCACAGGCCGTTCCTGGACCGCTCTTCACTTTTGCGAGCTACCTGGGTACGGTCATGTCTGGTATACCGGGGGGCATTGTTGCAACGATGGCCATTTTCCTGCCGTCCTTTCTGCTCGTCATCGGTGCGCTGCCATTTCTTGATGCATTAAGAAAATATGATGCATTTCAAGGGATTCTGATGGGAGTGAACGCAGTGGTGGTGGGCATATTACTGGCTGCTTTCTATGATCCGGTCTTCACAAGTTCCATCTTCGAACCCGTCGACTTTGTGCTGGCCCTGGTACTGTTCTTCCTTCTTTCCGTGTGGAAGATTCCCGCCTGGATGGTTGTGATCATTGGTATAGCCGGTGGCTACATACTGCATCTGCCATCGTTTCTTTGATCGATGTCAGCTACTGGAGGTTGCTCCCCAGGATGAAAGGGTATAGCTGAAGACCAGCACTTTTCCCGGCAGGTGAATGGAGATGAATGAAATGCCGAAATTCAAGAATGAAGCGAGTGCTTATGAGATGGATGTAGGCCACTTCGAAATTTTCTTCAGAAAACGCTACAATCTATTGTCCATTCTGAATGATCTATCACTCGGTCTTTGGTTTACTGTGGGAAGTATATTATTTTTCTGGACTGCCACTCAGACATTCGGGACGATATTTTTTGTGCTCGGAAGTCTTCAGCTTCTCGGTCGTCCGATACTGAAGCTGATGCATGCTTTCTTTATGAAAAGAGAATCTGGAAGGACCATGGACGATTCAGATACGAATGATAATTGAAATGGTGAAAGTGCACTATTGAAAAACAGGCGGTCCGTGAAGATTGATGGGAGATGATTGGATGTACAAAAACATACTTCTCGCCATAGATGGTTCCGAAAACAGTCAAAGAGCGAGTCATGAGGCTGCAAAGCTGGCATTGGACGACGTTGTCAATGTAACAATCCTGCACGTCATGGATCCGGATGATACACAAAAGGATGTCGTCCGATCGACTACGGAACGTCATCTGAATAAGCAGAAAAAAGATACGCTGTCGTCAATCATCCGTTTTTTTGATGAACAGGCAGTCGACCATGAATATGTAATACGACGTGGACTCCCTGCAAGAAAAATCATCGAAGAAGCGAATACGGGAAGCTATGATGTTCTGGTCATCGGCAGCAGAGGTTTGAATATATTTCAGGAAATGGTTCTTGGCAGCGTCAGTCATAAGGTGGCTAAGCATGCCAGAATCCCTGTAGTGATTGTAAAATAGGCACTTCCATATGGAAGTGCCTATTTTTATGCATCTTGCACTGGAAATGCAGATATGATAATTTTAAAGGAAGGTTATATTTTTGAAAATTTAAATAATTCAGGAGGTGCATGATGCTCATTCTTAATGAGAAGGACATAATGTCATTCTATAATATGTCCCAGTGCATGGAAGATATCCGAAGCATGCTGCAACATAAGGCTCGGGGTGATATCATCAGCCCACACCGCACTGTCATCGAGTCCAAGGAGACCAATGGATCGGCTCTATATATGCCGAACCTGGATACTTATGAAAAGATCATGAGCATGAAGGCAGTCACCATTTTTCCGGATAATCCATCAGTAGGCAAATCGACGACGCAAGGAGTGCTCCTGCTATCCGATGCAGAGGATGGCTCCCATCTGGCCATGCTGAATGCATCCTACCTGACACGTCTGAGGACAGGCACAATCAGTGCGCTGGCTACCGATCATCTGGCCCGGAAAGATGCGGGCACACTGCTTGTCATCGGCACAGGTGGAATGGCATTCGAGCAGGTGCTCGGCGTTCTTGAAGTGAGGGCAATAAGCAGGATCATGCTTTTTAACCCGACTGTCGAAAAGGCATATGGATTCATGCAGAAGTTGCGGGATTTCAGTATCAATCCCGAGATTGAGGTGGAAGTCCATACAGATGTGGATGAAGCAGTTCCCCAAGCAGATATCATCTGTTGCAGTACAAGGTCCAGGCTGCCTGTCTTCAGAGGGGAAGATATCCGCCCTGGAACACATGTCAACGGTGTCGGCTCATATCTGCCTGATATGAGGGAGGTGGATTTCGACTTCATCCAACGCACGGATAAGATTGTTGTCGACGACTTTGATGGTGCCACACATGAAGCAGGAGAACTCATCCATGCAAATGATCAGGATGGATGGTCATACAGTGATCTTCATGGGGAACTGATGGACATCGTCAACAGTGACATCAAAGGTCGCCAGAGTGACACGGAGATTACTTTCTTCAAGTCGGTGGGCGCCGCCTATTTCGACTCTGCAGCTGCCATTGGTGTATATAAAGAAGCGAAGAAAGGAAACAAAGGAACATCAGTGGAAATCTGATATTTGGGGGGATGGAAATGACAAAGCGGTCAAAGTTCAAAGACCCGGGCTTCATACTTGCGATTGTGGTACTCGTATACTCCGCTTTTGTTTGGATCTGGTGGCCTCATGAAATGTATGTTGCAGGAGTGGCATTGACAGCCTGGCTTATGCTTGCAGGTATCATTTTGTGGTTTGGGCTCGCAATCGTCTACGTGCTATGGATAGAGCGTGTTGAGAAGTCAGTAAAGAAACAGACAGAGAGGCGGGATGCACATGAGGATTACTGAAGCCATCATTGTCTTTTTGTATTTGCTGTTCATGATCGGAATTGGTCTCTATTTTTATAAAAGAGCACGGTCATCTTCTTCCGACTACTATACTGCCGGTTCCAACATCAATACGTTCGTGGGGGCATTTGCAATCGCTGCAGCTGTTGCCAGTTCGAGTTCACTGATGGGTGCAGTCGGGTCGGGAGTTACACTCGGTCTGCCGTATTTCTTTGCCTATGCTTTCGGGGCGATCGGTATCCTTCCTTTTGCGATGTTTCTGATTTCAGGGCAGGTAAGAAGAGCGGGGGTAAAAACAATGCCGGACTTCTTCGACCAGAGGTTCGGACGCTCTGTCCAGATCCTTGCAGCCATTATTGTTGTACTGGCGATGACATTCTACATGGTCCCGCAACTCACTGCCTCAGGTCTCATCGGATCATATGTCCTCGGCATAGACTACATCTGGGCAGTCATCATCCTTGGTCTCGGGTTCACCATATATGCGGCTCTTGGCGGCATGTGGGCAATTACCTACACCGATCTTTTCCAGGGGGCAATCATGCTGCTCGGTGTCATGGTGCTGGCAGCATTCATCCTGTTCGATCACAGCGGAATCGGCACGCTGCTGAGTGATGCACTTTCAACAGACCCGAACTTCGGCGATGTCACTCAGCCGTGGATGGCCTACTTCGGTCTTTTCATTGCCTTCCTATGGTTCGGCATCATCTCTCCATCCGTAGTCATGCGTAATTTCGCATCCAGAGATGCCAAAACTGCACGACGCTCCTCGATGTGGGGCACGCTCATCTATCTGCTGCTTTTCCTGAGCGGTATGGTTGTTGCGATGGCTGGTGCAAGTCTCGGTATCGCTGGACAGTTGGATAATGCAGATATGATTTTCGTATCGGTCATTGAGCATTATCTGCCACCGATCATCGGAGGCATCATGCTTGCAGGCCTTCTGGCGTCGATCATGTCATCAGCGGATGCGATGCTGCTCGCTGTATCCGCGGGTGTCGCATACGATATCTACAAGAAAAATATCAATAAGAACGCGAGTGAGCAGTTGATCACCCTGCTCAGTCTGATTGTCATGATGGTCGCCAGTGTCATCGGCATCCTTATCGCCATCAATCCACCACAGCTTATCGCCATCATGGTCGGCTGGGTCGGTGGGTTTCTATTATCTTCATTCGGTATTCCTTTTGTCCTCGGCATCTGGTGGAAGCGCGCCAATAGGCAAGGTGCTTTTGCCGGCATGCTCGGAGGTGCTGTCGTCTTTCTGGTGCTGGTCTCGCTCCAGATTCTCCCTACCAATGCCGAACCGATCATTGCAGCGCCGATATCATTGATTCTCACTGTCGGTGTCAGCCTGATGACACCAGCACCATCAAGAGAAGTCCAGGCCCAGGTCGACCGCTACCATACGCATATCGAAGCGGAAGGCAAAGCGGCTGCCCGTTCTGAAGAGGTCTAGAGTCATGCTGATTGGCAAACAGGAAAAATACATTGAACAGCTCGGTGCATCGACTGTGACAGCGGATGAGCTTCCGGGTTTTATCAGAAAAGCAGCTGGTGTGATGCAGAAGTTCAGCACAGTCAGGAATGAAGAGGCAATCAGGCAGAGTATCGAAAGCAGGCATCTCATCCATCATCCGATGTGGATCATAAAGAACACGGTCGTTGCGACACGTCGCCCATTCAAACCGAAGCGCATACCAAATATGATATTCATAGATGCAGTATCAGGCTACCGGGGGCTGCTTTCTACAGTTCCTGCCATATCTGAAGTTGTTGTGGAGAAAAACAGCATCATCCATCCCGTCATCAATGAATCGGATGTCGGACGATATATGAAGGATGTACAAGCAAGGCAGATCGACCGATCATATGTACTCAAAAAACCGCAGCATGAGCCATCCGAACCGAGGCTCGTCCATCTTCCCCTATGGAAGGTCGTGATGACAGGGGAGAAAGGCAGGGAAGTCTACTACATCAATGCCAATACGGGAGAATCGGAAGCCTTCATGAGCAGACGCTGGTCGAGCGGTGAAGATCTGATCAATCAGATTAATAAGGAAGATTCGGTATGGAAACCATAATATTCTTTGCAACGACTTTTGTTTTCATCATTCAGGCATTCTATACACATTTTATTTCGAATAAGAGAAGCTACTTCAGTTTCGACGATGCTGTCTTTACTGAACAGGAGCTTGTAGAACTTGAGGATTCATGGATTGAAATTCTGGAAAGGTTCTCTATTTTTCTGATGTTCGGCATATTCCTGGTTGCCGTCGTCTATCACCTTTATGTCGATCCGGTAAATGCAATATGGTTTATCGTTTCAATCTATGTCATCATGCTTGCGCTGCTTGCTGTAATCAACTATAAGGTATACCGGATTACAACTCTGAATAAGTATTTATGGCACTCAGTCTGGCCAATGCTTGGGGTACCTGTAATCATCTATCTTATGCTGACACTCGGTGTGAAGGCAGTTGATATTCACTTTGAAGAACACGCTATTACGATCAGTGACGAACGTTGGGAAATACAGTTTAGCGAAATTGATGAACTGGAAATGGTCTCGGATGAACCGTCAATTCCAGTCGATAATCGTGTGTCAGGCATCGGTGCCCACCTCCATGGTGATTACACGATAGATGACAAGCTTTATACCTTGCATATAGAAGACCGATCGAGTGAAATGATACGACTAGTGACCAATAACCACTACAGGTATTTCAATTCAGGTGATACTGCACTTACTTCAAGATGGTATGAAGAGCTGAAGCAGCGGATTGAATAGCGGCGCAATCTGAAGGATTGCGTCTTTTTGTTTTTCCAATCATGTTGTGTCATAATTTTTCCAAGGAGGTGTTCTGTTGATCTTCACATTGATGTATATATTATTTGCCGGGTTGCTGCTCAAATCTTTCCATACCCATTACATATCTGATAAAAGAAAGTATTTCAGCTTTGATGACCGGCGGTTTACGGACGATGACTACCTGAAAGTACAGGATCTGAATATTGGACGGCTGGAAGGCATATTTCTTTTTACCATGCTTGGGTTGCTTCTTCTGGCATTGGGCGTGCATCTATTCATCGACCCTGTACTCTCGATATGGTTCCTTGGAATCTTTGTCGCGGTCATGATGCTGCTCAGTCTGATTGTCGACCTCAAGCTCTACACTGTCGCTCATGACAGGAGTCATCTGGTGATGGCCGTCATCTGGCTGGCAGTCATTCTAGGCATATTCATTTTCCTCTTCGCACGCGGTACCGAAGATGTCGATATGATATTCGAAGATACACATGCGAGGATGCTGCCTGCCGACATCGGCTACGCATATGAGGAAATAGAGAGCGTCGAAATGGTGACAGCGACACCGGATATTCCTTTCAATCATAATGTGCTCGGAACCTTGAGTCAGAGGCATGGTTCATTTTCCGAAGGTCAAACTTTTTATTCGCTGAATATAGAAGATCTTGGGAATGAAATGATTGTTATTGTAAGAGGGGATGTCCATACCTATATCAATGATAAGGATGAAACAGTGACCAGGGAGTGGTATGAAACTCTGCAGGAGAGTATCGAATAGGCCTTCTTTTGGCATGAAAGGCGTTTCATAATGTATGATGAAATAGATTAAATTTAAAATTCAGGATGAGGTGCGAAGGATGAAAGATAAAAGTATTATTTTCTTTGATATAGACGGCACATTGCTGAACAGTGAAAAAAAACTGCCCGAGACAACACGGCAGGCAGTAGATGAGTTGAAAAAAGCAGGACACATTGTCGCAATTGCGACCGGACGAGCGCCATTCATGTACAAGGAGCTCAGGGAATCACTCGGTATAGATACATATGTCAGCTGCAACGGACAGTATGTAGTGCTTGAAGGTGAAGTCATCTACAGGAATCCGCTTGATGCCAAGGCACTGGCTGATTTGACCAGGAAGGCACTTGATAACGATCATCCGGTTGTCTATCTGAGCGAAGATGAGATGCGTTCCAATGTACCTGAACATGAGTACATTACAGAAGGCCTCTCCGCTTTGAAGCTCGGTATCATGCCTACCCATGATTCATCCTATCATGAGGAAAAGGAACTGTACCAGACACTGCTCTTCTGTCCGGAAGGAGAGGAGCAGCAGTACGAAGAAGCGTATGATGCCTTTAATTTCATCCGTTGGCATCCAGTATCACTTGATGTCGTTCCTAAAGGCGGTTCGAAGGCGAATGGCATCGAGAAGGTCATCGATCATCTCGGCTTTTCTGCCGACAGGCAATATGCCTTCGGTGATGGACCAAACGATATAGAGATGCTGACTACAGTACACAATAGCTATGCGATGGGTAATGCGACCGACCTGGTTAAATCCTACGCAAAGCATGTAACCAGGCACGTTGATGAAGACGGCATCCTGCATGGTTTGAAGCAGGCGGGACTTATCCGGTAGTAAATAATAAAAACCTTCAGAGTCTGTACATTATAGTACATGCTTTGAAGGTTTTTTTGTGATTGGTTGGAAATTCTTTCGTATCCGTGCATTAATCTGATCTTGCGTGGCACTTCACTGTCGCTGGTAGTGGACAGCTGCTGGCCGGTAAGGTTTTTGACATGTTCATACTGGGTATCTGAAGCAGAAAAAGAATAATCAATTGAACCGAGAGGATGAGAGCATGGAAAGAGTGAAAATTGGTGAGACGAATATAGAAGCAACACGTATTGCGCTTGGCACTTGGGCGATGGGTGGCGTGATGTGGCAGAATGAACCGGATGAAAAAGAAGCGATACGCACAGTCCATGAGGCATTCAATCAGGGAATCAATATGATCGACACCGCTCCGGACTATGGATTGGGCAGATCCGAAGCATTCATTGGCAAGGCATTGCAGGAATCAGACGTGAAAAGGGAAGATATTGTCATTGCAGGCAAACCGGGCATCGACTGGACCAGGGAAGGCGATGTCTATCGTGATATGCGTCCGGAGCGTGTGGAAGAGGAAGTGGATAATACGCTGAAACGCCTGAAGACGGATTATATAGATTTATACCAGGTCCACTGGCGGGATAAGGAAGTGCCGATGGCTGAAATGGCTGGCATGATGAAGCGGCTGTATGATAAGGGGAAAATACGCGCCATCGGAGTCACCAACTTTACGCCTCGGGAAATGGATGAATTCCAGGAGGAGTCACCGTTGCATGTCACGCAGAACCAGTTCAACATGTTCCAGCGCGGTCAGAGGGACTGCTTTACCTATGGCGCGCAACATCAGATGACAGGACTTGCATGGGCACCGATGGCGCATGGCATGCTCACTGGGAAGATGGACCAATCAACGACTTTTGAAGGAGAGGATATTAGACACAGTCACCCGATGTATTCGGAAGAACAGTTTGCCAGTCATATGGATGCTATGGAAGAGCTGAAGGCTTTTGCTCTGGAGCGTAATAAGACCATGCCGCAACTTGCCATGCGCTGGGTTCTGTCGCAGCCGGGGGTAGGCATTGCTCTGTGGGGTGCACGGAAACCGGAACAGCTGAAGGATGTCGAAGGTGCCAGCAACTGGATTCTGGATCAATCGGAGCTGCAGGAAATAGATGACATACTGAAGCGTCATATCGATGATCTGGACAGCAACTATCTGGAGCACTATGCACCGCCGCACCGTTCTGAAATATAGAAGAAGAAAAAATTGAACTGTGATTTTATATTGTGGACACTATGTGAAGAACGGAGCACGAGCGTTTGAATATGGATGATCAGGGTATAATTAACATGATCATATTTAAAGAAGGGTGATAATGAATGGCTAGTACAGACAACAAGCAGGAAGTAAGAGACGCACTCAATCTACAGGTCGCCAACTTTACAGTACTCTGGACGAAGCTTCACAACTACCACTGGTATGTAAAAGGAGCGAACTTCTTCTCCCTTCATGCCAAGTTCGAGGAACTCTACGACACAGCTTCCACCTATGTGGATGAGCTGGCTGAAAGGCTGCTGGCAATCGGCGGAGAACCAATCGGCAAGCAGTCAGAAGCGATTGAAAAATCGAGTATCAAAGAAGCGGAATATGAAGTGGATGCCAACGCCATGGTAAAGCAGCTGGTAACGGATTATGATGCCATCATTGAAGAACTCGATGCAGGCATCAAGTCGGCAGAATCTGCCGGAGATGACCGTACGGCCGACATTTTCATCGGTATGGTGACTGATATTGAAAAAAATAACTGGATGCTCAAATCTTTCCTTGGAAAAGAAGTCAGCCAGTAGACGCATGGAAAAGATCCAGCTCCCAAAGGGGAGCTGGATCTTTTAGTATCTGTAATATCTACTGTTTGGAATATCCATATTCATCATCTGTCGCTGTATCATCTGGCTTTCTAATATTGTACTTCCATGCCTCATCTTCATCAATCATCTTTTTGACAGCGTAGATCGTCAGGAACTGCAATACAATGATTGGTAGTCCCATCATCCCCGAAATGACTTCGAGTGGTGCAAGTCCGCCAATCTGCATCAGAACCAGAGCCAGGCCGGTGATGATCAGAGCAACGAAAATTCTGAGGAATTTCGATGGATCATTTTCGCTCATGTCGTTTCTGCTGGTATAGGCTGCAATTGTAAATGTAGTTGAATCCAGTGTTGTTGTCAGGAAGATCATCGCGATGATGATGTAGAGAACCATGACCAGTCCCGACCACGGAAGAGTCTGGAGGATATCAGGAATCATCTGTACTGCTTCCTGATTCTCCGCCAGTGCCAGGATATCAAGCTGACCATTCAGCTGTCTGTGCACTCCGAGACCACCAAGTATGCCGGTTGCAATCCAAGATAGTGCTGTCGGTGCGAGAAGATAGGTCAGTATCATTTCTTTTATTGTGCGGCCTTTGGAGATTTTTGCTGCAAATACGCTGTGCAGCATGGCCCATGTTGCACTATAGGCAATCCAGAAGATCATATGGCTTCTCATATGGGCCGTCTGTTCGACAGCCATGGAGTCGGTAAAGAAGGAATAGGTCATATAGTTGTTCAGCAGGTGTCCGATGGAATCCGTGAAGTAGTCAAGAATGAAGATTCCCGGACCAATCACCAGAATGAACAGTGCCAGGATGGCAGCCAGGTATATGTTCAGTACACTAAGACGTTTGATTCCTTTTTCGATACCCAGATAGGCACTGAGTGAGAACAGTGCGACCCAGATTAATGTGACGATCATCGTCATTGTAAATGTAACTTCGATATTCATCAGGGCAGCAAGGTTGGATGTAATGATTGGTGTACCGAGTCCCAAGGTTACTGCGGCACCGGACAGTATGCTGACCAGGAACAGAATATCAATCAATATGCCACCGATACCATCGGTGAAGCGGTCGCCGAATATGACGCGGGTTGCTTCCGAGACACGCATCATCGGGCGTTTTTTTACGTGGATGACATATGCAATTGCTGGCGCCGTCATGACAAATATGGAAAATATCTGGAAGCTCCACATATACATGGCGTAGGCGTTACCCCAAAGCATGGCGTCTGTTGATCCAGCTGCTATTCCAAAAGGTGGATTGTTGGCAACCTCTGCCCATTGGACCATACCGGTTCTCATGATGGTGGAACCGAGCCCCATGGCAATAAGTATGGAAGCGTACGACATCAGTGAAAAACGTGGTTTTTCATCCGGTGCACCAAGTACAACCTTTCCGTATTTTGAAAATGATAGATAAAGACCGGCCACAAGCAGAAGCGTGGCGTACCAGATATATCCCCACCCGAAATTGGCAACGATCTGATCGAAGATGCCGTTGAGCAGCTCCAGTGATTCAGTCTCATACAATGCCAATGGAACGCTGACGATGAGTATCAGGAGTAAAGAAGGCAGAAAAATTTTCCAATCAATCGCCTGCAGACCACTCCTTTTTGGCTTGTTCGACATAAGTATTCTCCTTTTATATTATATTTTTGCAGTCTTACACGCATACTACATATATATAACAATTACTTAATGATAAAACATGGAATTTTATATTTAGGATAATAAGAAGGGTGTAGTACAATTGAATTAATGATACCACCATGGAACAGGTATGGAATTATAGATGAAGAGGTGAGAAGATGGAAGAGTCAAATAATCGGGAGCTGTCATTGAAACTTTATGTGGTGCTGCACCATGCCTTTCATGCGCTTCAGAGCGAAGCGTTCAAGGATATGAGAAAGCACGGCCTCAATCCTACTGCTTTTGCTGTATTGGAACTGCTATATAATAAAGGTCCACAGCAGGTCCAGCATATCGGGGAAAAGGTACTGATCTCCTCAAGTTCAATCACCTATGTGGTCACCAACCTCGAAAAAGAGGACTATGTGAAGAAAGAGCAGTATGAAGCGGACCGTCGTGTTTCGTATGTTTCTTTGACGGGTAGAGGAAAATCGTTGATGGATAAGATTTTTCCCGATCATGCAGAACGTCTTGAGCAGGTTGCAGATGGTCTCGATCCTGAAGAAAAGGACGAGCTGATCGAGTTGCTTAAAAAATTGGGGAAAAACGTTTCGCTGTAACGTATCTTATCTGTGACATCATTCTTACGAAGGAGAGATATCATGGCAGAACTGAATTTGGCTGTAGTCTACTACAGTTCGACTGGTACCAACCATCAGATGGCCCAATGGGCTGAAGAAGCAGGTAAGAGTGTTGGCGCGAATGTGAGATTACGTAGAGTGCCCGAAACGGCACCGATGGAAGCAATAGAACAGAATCCTGCATGGAAAGAACATTATGAGAAAACGCAGAATATCGAGGAAGCGACTACCGAGGATCTCGACTGGGCAGATGCAATCATATTCAGTGTGCCGACACGCTTTGGTGTAGAAGCGTCCCAGTTCCGTGCTTTCGTTGATACGACAGGAGGTCTCTGGGCGCAAGGTAAGCTTGTAAATAAAGTGGCTGGTGCAATGACTTCCGCCCAGAACCCGCACGGCGGCCAGGAAGCTACAGTTCTTTCAATTCATAAGACTCTGGCGCACTGGGGTGCAATCATTGTACCTACAGGTTATGCAGATCCTGTACAATTTGCGTCAGGCGGCAACCCGTACGGGGTGTCTGCAACGGTGGACGAAAATGGCATTGTTGGAGATATAGAGGATGCTGTGAAGAGCCAGGCGAGAAGAACAATCGATATAGCGAAATGGCTAAAAGAAGGACAAGGGCAATAAGAAAAGAGGAGCAGCTGAACGGTGACGTTCAGCTGCTCCTCTTTTCCTATTATGTTTGCTTAAAAGATTACAGGGTAACTTACATGTGTAAATCATATATCGAAAAGGATGGGATATCATGTTCTACCACAGAAAAGAATTGCAGTTCGAAGCCATGCCGGAAAAACCGAATCCGGTATTTGCAAAGATGTTACAGGAAGTCATTGGCGGCCAGTATGGTGAGATGTCAGTAGCGATGCAATACTTATTCCAAGGATGGAACACGAGAGGGAATGAAAGGTATAAAGATCTTCTGATGGATACAGGTACCGAGGAACTTGGTCATATAGAAATGCTCGCAACGATGGTGGCCAGACTTCTTGACGGTGCACCGATCGACGAACAGGAGAAAGCAATGAAGGATCCGGCAATCGGAGCCATCATGAGCGGTATGAATCCCCACCATGCAATTGTAACCGGGCTTGGTGCCGGTCCGGAAAATAGTGCCGGTGTACCTTGGAGCGGTGGATATATCGTAGCCAGCGGCAATATCCTAGCTGATATGAGAGCGAACCTGAATGCAGAATCCCAAGGTCGCCTCCAAGTGGCAAGGCTTTATGAGATGACGGATGACCCTGGCGTCAAGAAGATGCTTTCCTTCCTACTGGCCAGAGATACGATGCACCAGAACCAGTGGATTGCAGCAATCAAAGATCTGGAAGCCAAGGAGGGCGTCGTAACACCGTCCACCGTCACGAAGGATATGGAAGCAACAGAGTTCTCATACAAGTTGTACAACTTCTCTGAAGGGGAAGGCAGTTCGCAGCTTGAATGGATGGACGGCGTGACACCGGATGGTGCAGCAGAATTCCAATATGAGAGTACACCGAAGGCATACGGAGAAATCCCAGTACTCAATCCAGCTCCGAAATATATGCACAACACATTACCGAATCAGGACAAATAGAATCGACAGTTAAAGAAAAGCATTCCTTCTTTATGAAGGAATGCTTTTCTTGTGCCTATATATGTTCCACAAAAAGATATTGGGCAACGGTCTGGCTGATCTGTATCTCCTTATCTGAAGTACTATGATGCAGTGTAATCAGATCCAGTGCACTGTCCCGATCTTTCACAGTAATCCGATCACCGATTCCCAAGTTATGATTCTCAAAGTAGTGAAGCAGTTTTTCATCATCCACAATGCGGGATATGCGCACTGTAATGCCGGTCTCAGCCTCGGTCAGGTGGATGGTCCGCACTTCCTGTTCTTCCATGCGATCTACAGAAATGGCACCACCATGGGGGCAATGCTCCGGATAATCCAGGTACTGTTCCAATTTATCAGCGAGAACAGTACTTGTTGTATGCTCCAGCAGTTCTGCTTCCGAATGCACATCATTGATTGAAAAGCCGAGGTGTTTCACAAGAAACACTTCCCACAGCCTGTGTTTTCTGATCATTTTCTTTGCATATTCAGTACCTTCCTGGGTCAGCTTGCTACCTTTATAGGGAGTGTACACAACCCAGCCGGACTTGACCAGGCTGTTCATCATCTCCGTTACTGTTGGTGGCGAGATGTTCAGTCGATTGGCAATTTCCTTATTCGGAACCTGTTCTGTCCTGCCGCCAAGTTCGAACAGGATTTTCAAATAGTCTTCTTTAGTCGGGCTCAAAATAATCCTCCGTTCGTGGTCCGATAATTCTTCTAATCATTATGAAGCATACGCTCTAGGCGGGCAACTCGTATTTGAGTCGTGTATAGTGTGTAAACTCTTCACCGCGTCTGGTGAGCATATATCTTTCCTCGTCCTTCTCCATATACTCGTTTATCAACAGGTGGTCGATATGACGGTTGAACTGTCTGGTCGACAAATTGAAATGCGACATGATCTCCTCGCGGGTCAATGATTGATGGGACTGCTCGCTCATCAGCATCAATATCATGGCACGGCTGAATGCTTTCTTCTGCTGCATTTTCTGAATACGGCTGCTGATGAATCCTTTACTGTTGAACAGAAATACGATCATGAATGTAATCAGTGCTACGAAAGCGGTGGTTCCGGCAACCGACAGGTCGAAATAGAAGCTGATGCAATAGCCTGCGACACTGTTCAGTACTGCAAACACGAGGGTGAGACCAATCATTGCACCGAGTCTTTTGACCATCAGATATGCAGTCAGGGCAGGGGCGACGAAGAAGTTGATGACAAGTATGGAACCGACGGCATCGAAGGCTGCAACTGCTGTGACTGAAACCAGTGTCATCAGTGCGTAATGTATGAAAGCGACGGAAAATCCGGCGATATATGCAAATTTTGGATCGAAGCTTGTCACTTTAAGTTCCTTATAGAACAAGGTGACAAAGATGATGTTGATCAGCAGGATGATGGACAGCTGCCAGAGCGCATTCGGAATGCTGAAACCTAATATATCAATACGGTTGAATGGGGCAAAAATGACTTCCCCCATAAGTACAACGTCCATATCCAGGTGCACATTGCCTGCGTATTTCGAGACGAGCATGATGGCGATGGCGAACAGGGCTGTAAAGACAAACCCGATGGCCGCATCCTGGCGGATCAGTTCTGTTTTTGAAACAAGTTCAATGATATAGACGGTTGCCAGGCCGACAAGGCTTGCTCCAATGATGAGCCACGGTGAACGAATATCATTTGTGATGAAGAAAGCGATGACGATGCCGAGCAGAATCGTATGGCTGATTGCATCGGTAACCATTGCCATGCCACGCAATACAAGAAAGACCCCAAGCAGGCTTGCAGCCAAAGCGGTGACAATCAGTACGAATAGGACTTCTATCATCATGAGCGTTCACCCACTTTTCTTTTGAGCATACTGCGCCTGAGCAGTCCTTTTCTTGCAAACAGTAGGGACAGGAGCACGATGGCCGACAGTACGAGTATGATTGCAGGTCCTGTGGCAATATCATTGGCCGCAGTACTGATATAGGTGCCTGTAAAAGCTGAAACAGCACCTGCTATACCTGCAATGACAAGTACGTGGATAAATCGATCGGACCAGAGCTGCCCGATTACAGCAGGGGCGATCAGCAGATTGACGATAAGGATGGCACCAACGGCTTTCAAGCCGACTGCAATCAGTGTAATTGTGATGGCCAGTATCATGAAGTTCATCATCATATTGCTGATGCCGATACTCCGGCTGTATACAGGATCGAATATATATATTTTGAGCTGCTGATAGAATAGTGTAAAAACCAGCAGACTCAAGCCGGAGGCAACCAGTATGAGATATACATCACTGCGAAGCATATAGGCAGCCTGTCCGAATATATAGTCGGAGAGCCCCTGTGTACCTTCAAAGTCCGGGTTTCCCTGTACAAAACTCATCAGTGCCATGCCGAGTCCGAAAAATGAAGAAAGAACAAGGGCAAGGGCGCTGTCGAGTGTAATAGTCGAGTGTTCGGTGATGATCTGGATGATGAAGAATGCGATGATGCCGAGTAATAGAGCACCAAGCGCCAAAGTGAGCGCATCCCGGGTGCCGGCAAGCATGAAAGCAAGCACAACACCTGGGAAAGTGGCGTGGCCTACGGCATCTCCGATCAGACTCTGGCCTTTGATGACACTGACTGTACCGATGATTCCTGAGGCAATGGCAAGAATGACTGTCCCGAGAGCCACAATCATGAAAGTGTAGCTTGTCAGTATGTCACTCATGAGCACCACTCGTCTCATAGTAGGCTTGTTTGATATTCGATTCATTCCAAATGGCTTCAACAGACCCTTCGGCGATGACGGTCTTATTGAGAATTACAGCGTAATCAAAATATTCTTCCACCGTGTCCAGCTGGTGATGGACGACGATGAATGTCTTTCCTTCCTGCTGCAACGATTTCATTACATCAATGATCAGTTTTTCAGTAGTGATGTCGATGCCTTGAAGCGGCTCATCCATGATGTATATATCTGCATCCTGAGCGATGGCACGAGCCAGAAAGACTCTTTGACGCTGACCACCGGATAGCTCGGATATCTGCCGATTTCTGAAAGTCTCCATTTTCATGGTCTTGAGGGCGGAAAGGGCAATATCTGCATCCTGCCTGTTCGTACGTTTGAACCATCCTTTGTGTACGTATCGGCCCATCAGTACTACATCCAGTACGGTCGCAGGAAAATCCCAGTTGACTTCACCTTTCTGAGGCACATAGGCGATTCTTTTCAATGCATGTCTGGCATCCTTTCCGTCGATATCTATCTTACCGGATATGGGCTTGATCAGTGTCATGATGGATTTGATCAGTGTCGATTTGCCAGCACCATTCGGGCCGACAATGGCGGTGCGGCTATTGACAGGAATGGACATATTGACATGCCATAATGCGGGTTTTTCCTGATAGGCGACGTTCAGATCCTTTATTGTGATGAGTGTTTCCATACATTGGCCTCCTTATTTCAGATGATCTGTAATGGTATCGATATTATGCTTGAACATGCTGATGTATGTGTCTCCCTCACTGCCTGCTTCAGCCAGCGAGTCGGACAGCAGTGCGTCATCCCGGGTGCCGACGACTTCGACTGATCCACCTCTCGACTGGATGATTTCCTTCAGGCGCTGCATCCGGTCCGGATTTGTAGTGGTCTCGACGAATACCGCCTTGATGCCGTTTTCCATGATCAGATCCGCTGTGGCTTCGATTGTATTATTGGATACTTCAGCATCTGTAGAGATACCTTGGGGCGCATGGACTTCAAGATCATAATTTGCAGCCAGGTAGCCGAAGGCATCATGAGGGGTAATGACGAGCCTGGAAGATTCAGGGATCTCTTCAATACGTTCCTCGACGTAATCATCTAGTTCATCCAAGGATCTGAAATACGCTTCCTTATTTTCAAGGAAGGCTTCCCTGTGTTCTGGGTAATCCTCGGAAAGCTTTTCACAGACGGTATCCATAGCCGACTTGTAGAGGGCGATATCAAACCAGAAGTGGGGATCTGCCTCGCCTTCGCCTTCCTGCAACAGGGAGGTTTCCTCAAAGCTTTCAGTAACGGATGTGCCATTCTCCAGTACATCCGCCATCCGCCCTTCAAAGTTCAGCCCCTGATAGATCAGTGTGTCGGCGTCCAGTATCAATGCCAGGTCGCTGGCTTTTGGCTGGTAGATGTGGGGATCTTCACCTGCAGGAATGATCAGTGAAGTGTCAAATGCATCGACACCCTCACTCAGAACCCGAACCATGTCATAGATGAATGTCGTTGTAACTACGACATCCGGCTGTCCGTCCTCCTTGTTCTGATCGCTGCAACCATAAGAGAGCAGCAGAACTGCAGCCATCAAAAATAAAATAAGTGTTTTCTTCATGCTACACCTCCTCTCCTTTTTATTTAGGTTACCCTAATAAAAATATTTAGTCAAACCTAAAAATAAGACGCTATATTATCCTGCAACTGATAATGTTGAATTTCGTATTTAATTGTTTAATTTCATATTGAGGGGAAAAAGAGAAGGGGATCGGCTTTCTTCAATAGAAGATACCGGCATGAATCCAAATCACTGTTAGAACGCCCCGGGTCATTTATCAAGAATTGATGATTTTCCTGACCTATATTCATATTAGACAGTTGAACAGCTTGAATTTCGTTTTGGAAACGAAAAATATGGGCGAATGGCAATCGAATCATGGCTTCGAGAGATGATGGCCCAGCCTTACCTTCAGTTGAAAGGTGGCCGTCGTCATCTATGATATAATCGAGTTGAATAAATGCGAACATTTTCATAAGGAGGGGTATCATGAAAAAGCGCGCCAGCGGTCTATTGATGCACGTCTCATCATTGCCTGGAAAATACGGCATTGGAGATTTTGGGGAGCATGCGTACCAATTTGTAGACTTCCTCTCTGCTACAGGCACAAAATACTGGCAGATACTTCCGCTCGGCATTACGAGTTTCGGGGATTCTCCCTATCAGAGTTTCTCTGCTTTTGCTGGCAACCCCTATTTCATCGACTTCGATCGACTGCTGGAGAAGGGATGGCTGAAAAAGTCGGAAATTGTTCAGACGGATCTTGGTGAAGATGATGAAAGTGTAGATTATGCGAAACTCTATGAAGGGAAGATGTCCTTGCTGCATAAAGCGTTCCAGCGTGCCTATCCGGAGCTTGAGGATGAACTCGAGCGTTTCATGGCATCCCATGAAGACTGGCTGCCTGATTTTGCGTGTTTCATGGCCATCAAGAATGCATATGGTAATATTGCCTGGACTGCATGGCCTGAAACCTATCGGCTCCGGGACGCGGAAGTATTGCAGGAATTCCGCCGAGATCATAAAAAGAATATACACTTCTGGGTCTTTACCCAATACTTGTTTTTCGAACATTGGCATGATCTCAAAGTGTATGCTAACAAAAAGGGCATTCGAATCATTGGTGATATTCCAATTTATGTTGCGGCAGACAGTGCGGACGTCTGGTCACGTCCGGATCTGTACAAACTGGATAAAAATCTGAATCCCGAAGTTGTTGCCGGCGTACCGCCCGACATGATGAGCGACAGTGGCCAGCTTTGGGGGAACCCGATCTATAACTGGGAAAACATGAAGCAGGAAGGCTATCATTGGTGGATCAGACGTGTTGAAGAAAGTTTTGAACTGTTCGACGCAGTCCGTATCGATCATTTCAGAGGTTTTGAAGCCTACTGGGAAATACCAGCAGAAGATGAAACAGCAGAAAATGGAAAATGGATCAAGGGGCCGGGTCTTCCATTATTCAAGGCAATAAAGGAAAAGCTCGGAGATAAGGAGATTCTGGCGGAAGACCTTGGCTTCCTGACGGAGGAGGTCTACGACCTGATTGAAGCCACAGGCTATCCCGGCATGAAAGTGATGCAGTTCGGTTTCGGTGACGAGGATTCCGAATATATGCCGCACAACTATACAAGACACTCCATTGCGTATACTGGCAACCATGATACACAGACGATGCAGGGATGGCTTGATACTGCGGATCCCGCAGTTGTAGAGACAGCAAAAGACTACTTGAACCTTACTGAAGATGAAGGCTATGTCAATGGCTGCATCAGAGGGGTATTCGCGTCATCTTCCAACCTGGCAATCATTCCTATCCAGGATCTTCTGGGCCTCGATGACTCGGCCCGCTTCAACTGGCCATCGACCATCGGAGGAAACTGGGAATGGCGCATGACAGAAGAATCACTCAGAAAAGAGCATAAATCATATCTTAAAAATCTGAACAAACGCTACGGGAGGTCATTATGACATCGTTACAACTCAAAGAAAGAATTGAAGGGAAAGCTTACGAAAGCCACGGCCAGTCCTTTTACGCATTGAACGAAAAGGAACAATTCAAAGTAGTCGGCAATGCTGTAATGGAGTATGTTGTACCGAAATGGATCGAATCCAAAAGGAAGTTCAACAAGAAGAAGCAGGCATACTACCTATCAGCTGAATTTCTGATGGGTCGTGCACTCAGTAATAATCTGGTCAATCTCGGCATAGATGATGAAGTCAAAAGAACGCTTGAAGAGATGGGTGTGGATTATAACGCACTCGAAGATGCAGAGGATGATGCTGGTCTTGGTAATGGCGGGCTCGGTCGCCTTGCCGCATGCTTCCTTGATTCCGGCGCAACACTCGACTACCCACTATCCGGATATGGCATACTTTATCAATATGGCATTTTCAAGCAGAATTTCGTCAACGGCTTCCAGGTCGAATCCGCCGACCCTTGGCTTGAGCATGGCAACCCCTGGTTGATCAAGAATAATAATGATACCAGAATCGTCGAGTTCAGTGATGCTGACAAGGTGGAAGCTGTACCGTATGATATGCCGATCGTAGGTTACGGTGGCGACACCATCAATACGCTTCGTCTATGGAAAGCCGAAGCAATCGACAAATTCGATTTCAGGGCATTTGATGAGGGTAAATATATCGATTCGGTAAAAGCCCAGGACGAAGCAGAGACAATTTCGCGAATACTCTATCCGAATGATTCGACAACAGAAGGCAAAAAACTCAGACTCAAGCAGCAGTATTTCTTCACTTCAGCGTCCCTTCAGGATCTGATGATCAAGTACAAGGCGGAAGGGCATAAGAATTTTGATGACTTTTCGAAGCTCCATTCCATCCAGCTGAATGACACTCATCCGGCCCTGGCCATTCCTGAACTTATCCGACTGCTTGAAAAAGAGGGTGTGGAGTTCGAGAAGGCTTTTGATATTACACAGAAATCCATGGCCTATACAAACCATACACTGCTCGCAGAAGCGCTGGAAGTCTGGGATAAGGGGCTCTTCAAGTCAGTGCTGCCTAACCTGTATCCGTATGTTGAAGAAATCAATTCCCGTCTTATCTCAGAACTGAAAGAATGGCAAATTGACAAGGATGAATGGAATAATTTCCTGATCATCCAGAATAATGGCATTCATATGGCATTCATGTCCATCTATGCAACGCGTGCAGTAAATGGCGTGGCTGCGATTCATACGGATCTGCTCAAAACCGATGTCATCAGTTCATGGCACAAACTGTTCCCGGACCGGATCGTCAATAAGACGAATGGCATCACACAGAGAAGGTGGCTGCTCCAATCCAATCCCCAGCTGAGTGAAATGATCACAGAGCTGCTCGGGTCGAAGGAATGGGTTACAGAGCTCAGCCAGCTGAAAGCACTGGAAGCAAATCAGGATGATGATCAGGTGCTTGATCGCTTCATCGATATCAAACACGAAAAGAAAAAGGAACTGGCAGAATACATCCAGTTCCATGAAGAAGTGAATATCGATCCGGACTCCATTTTCGATATTCAGATCAAGAGACTGCATGAATATAAGCGCCAGCTGATGATGGCATTCTATATCGGTGATCTATACAACCGTATGAAGGCCGACCCTGAAGGGGAATGGACAAAACGGACGTTCATCTTCGGAGCGAAGGCAGCACCTGGATATTACATTGCCAAAGCAATCATCAAGTATATCAATGAACTGGCAAACCGTGTGAACACCGATCCCGAAGTGAATGGCATCATCAAAGTGGTATTTGTTGAAAACTATGGTGTTTCATATGCTGAAAGATTGTTCCCGGCAGCAGATGTGTCTGAACAGATCTCCACCGCAGGCAAAGAGGCATCGGGTACAGGAAATATGAAGTTCATGCTCAACGGTGCTGTCACAGTAGGTACGATGGACGGTGCCAACGTGGAGATTGTGGAAGAAGCGGGCAGAGAGAACAACTATATTTTTGGTATGGAAGTGGACGAAGTCGTAGAAAAACGGAAAAACTACAATCCAGTCGATGCGATGAAGCAGACCGAAGGACTTGAACAGGTTGTCGAATCATTGGTTGATGGTACATTCCATGATAACAACACCGGCATGTTCCGTAATCTATACAACAACCTGACACAGGAAGATCAGTATTTTGTGCTGGAGGACTTTGAAAGTTATCGCCGGGTACAGGATCAGATAGCCGGAGACTTCAAGGACCAGAAAGCCTTCTATAGAAAAGGATTCATCAATATGGCCAATGCAGGCAAGTTTTCTTCTGACCGTACAGTGGAAGAATATGCAACGGATATCTGGCACGTGGCCAGACAGCAATAAAATACTTCAAAGTCATATAAATGGCCTGGCCGCATTTGCGGCCAGGCCATTCTTCTAATCACCAAGCAGAAACTGCTCTTCGTCCCTGGAGTGGATTTCATCCACTATGATGATGGAGACCGAGTAGTCGATGAGCTTCTGGAAATCGACGGCTTCATTGGAAAGCTCGATCTTCATACGTTCAATCATAATGCGCATCAGGTCGTGATCGCGCGTCAGCTGCTGCACTTTGTCATGGAGTGCGGGGTTTTTACTGACTGTTTCCTGATACAGTCCGTCCTCCTCTTCTTCACTTTCGGCATGTGCAAGAATGCGCTGTTCCACATATTCGATGAATGACTGCATCTCGAGAGCAAGTGCCTCATGTTCCTGTTTATTCAATAGAGTTTTCATATCCGTAACGTGGTCCTCTGCACCTCCCAGGCTTGCGTCATGAATCGCGCGGTGAGCATGAAGTTGTCTTAGTGCTGGTCCTGCCATAGTATCGCCCCCATGATATAACTTTTATTTGTCTTCTTTTATCGGGTTGGTCGCCCACATCTGGCTTGTCTTGATGAATGTTCTTGGATTCAGTTTAAGCTGGCTGACGATGATGTCCGCAATATCCTCTGCATGCGTCATCGTCTCCTTTTTAAGACCAGTCTCACCAATCAGATCCGTCAGTACCGCTGATGGTGTCAGATATGACACTCTGATGTTGTGCCGGCGCATTTCCTG
The DNA here is from genome assembly GCF_009831115.1 of Salinicoccus hispanicus. Classification (GTDB taxonomy): domain Bacteria; phylum Bacillota; class Bacilli; order Staphylococcales; family Salinicoccaceae; genus Salinicoccus; species Salinicoccus hispanicus. The sequence goes on from NZ_WUUK01000004.1 coordinate 268,144, forward strand.
CATGACACCCTCCGTCATACCGATGACTGCAAACTTCGTCGCAGAATAGAGGGAACTGTTCTGTCCGCTTTTCAATCCGGACATGGATGAGATATTGATGACGTCTCCCTGGCCTTGAGTCTGCATTAACGGAAGTACACCATGCATCATGTGATAGATGCCGAATACGTTGACATCCATCATTTTTCGCAAGTCTTCTTCGGAACTGTCCAGAAAAGAAGTGGAGTTCATGATACCTGCATTATTGATCAGGATATCGATGCGGTCGAATGGATCGTTCACTTCACTGAGCATGCGATCGACATCTTCTTTATTCGACACGTCGCCATTCAGCCCGATGACTTCTACATCGTGCTTCTGAAGTTCTTCTACCGCACCCTTCAGTGTATCGGCGTTCCGTCCGATGACTGCAACGTTGACGCCTTCTTCTGCCAGCGCATGGGCAGTAGCGAGTCCGATGCCCTTTGTACCTCCAGTGATTACAGCATATTTCCCTTGGATTTTCTGCATGAATTTTCTCTCCTTATTAACAAGACTTATAGTTTCATTGTAGCAAAGACGCAGTCGGCAGGCACTGATGAGGCTTTTCTTGTGTTAGAATCATTGTATAATGAAAGAAAAAGGACATAGGACAGATGAGGAGGCAGTAAAATGAACGAATGGTTCGAACTTGCACAGGAGAAGGATGAAAAGGATACGCTCGCCAAGTATAAAGAAGAATTCTACCTGGGAGAAGCCGTCCATTATATGGATGGAAATTCACTCGGACTTATGAGCAGACCTGCAGAGCAGAGTCTGCTTGATGTCATGGAAGACTGGAGACAGCACGGCATAGATGGATGGACGCGTGGTGACCGCCCATGGTTCTATATGAGTGAGAAACTCGGAGAGATGATGGCGCATCTCGTGGGCGCAGGCGCTCATGAAGTGCTTGCAACGAACTCGACGACCATGAACATCCATCAGACCGTCCGGACACTCTATCAGCCGACAGATGAGAGGTACAAGATTATGGTCGACGATCTTAATTTTCCGTCGGATATCTATGCAGTGCAATCGATTCTTGATGACTACGGCTATCCGGATGGTATGGTCAAAGTCCCATCGGCTGAGGGACATACCCTCTCGACTGATGCGATCATCGATCGGATGGAGGAGGATGTTGCGATGATACTGCTGCCCTCTGTGCTCTACCGCAGTGGACAGGTGATGGAAATGAAGAAGTTGACCGAAAAGGCCCATGAAAAAGGCATTCTGATCGGTTTTGACCTGTGCCATTCCATCGGTTCAGTGCCGCACAGCCTCAAGGAATGGGATGTGGATTTTGCGATGTGGTGTACATATAAGCATCTGAACGGCGGACCGGGCTCCGTGGGCGGACTTTACGTCCATGAAAAGCATCATGATCTTGGAGTGAGTCTGAAGGGCTGGTTCGGCAATAATAAGCAGACCCAGTTCGATATGGTGCACACATTCGACCAGGCTCATGACATCAGCCAGTATCAGGTGGGCACCCCACACATCTTTTCCATGGCGCCGCTGCTTGGTTCTTTGACAATGTTTCAGGAGGTCGGCATGACGAACATACGTATGAAATCACTCGAACTCACGGATTTCATGATGAACATGATCGAAGCGGAACTCGAAGGACATGAAGTGGAGATTGTTACACCGAGGGCGCATGAACATCGCGGTGGGCACATACTGATCGGTCATCCGAAAGCCGCCGGTATCAATGCGGCCTTGAAATCTAAAGGTGTCATTCCCGATTTCCGTGCACCAAGCTACGTCAGAATCGCACCGGTTGCATTGTATAATTCGTTCGAGGACGTATACCATACCGTGATGATTCTGAAGGAAATCATGGACGAACGGCTATATGAGCAGTTTGATAACCAGCGGGGAGTGATCGCCTGATGTGGAAGGATATTACGCAGACACTCGATGATGCCATTGCCCATTGGCCTGAGGATACGCCGTTCACATACGAGCGCACAGTATCAAAAGAGCAGAGCGGATCAGTCAATATAGGCAGGATTGAAACAAGTACGCATATCGGTACGCATATCGACGCACCCTTTCATTTTGATGACTCTGGAGCTACAGTGGAGGCGCTCGATATCAACCGATATATCGGTGAGGCCACAGTAATTGAAGTGTCGGCTGAAGAAATCATTACACTGGAAGCCCTGGAAGCTTTTCATATCAAAGGGACGATACTGCTCATAAGAACAAAAGACCGGACTGAGCGCACCATCTTTCCAGACCGTATTCCTGTACTCGAGAAAAGGGCGGTCGAACATATTGCTCTGCACGGAATCAAGCTCTTTGGTATCGATGTAACATCCGTCGACCCGATTGATTCGAAGACGCTCGATATCCATCATCTGCTGTATGAACGGGATATCATGATCATAGAAAATACAGTATTGGATGATATCGTCCCCGGCTATTACGACTTTATTGCCATGCCTCTGAAAATCAGAGGTGGGGATGGCTCGCCTGTGCGTGCTGCACTACGCTTCAAAGGAGGATTTGAAAATGAGTGATTATCAGGACCATACACTTGATGGGGAGAATGTGAAGACGGATTTTTTGAAAGACATGACATATGGTGAATACCTCAGTCTCGACCGTATACTGTTTTCCCAGAATACATTGACGGACGAGCATGACGAAACACTGTTCATCATCATTCATCAAGTTTCCGAGCTGTGGATGAAGTTGATCATCCACGAAATCAATTCGGCGATTGAAGATATAAAGATAGATGATTTCCGGATGGCATTCAAGAAACTGGCGCGGGTGACCAATATCCAGAGGCAGATCATTTCAGCCTGGGATGTACTGTCCACTATGACACCGAGCGACTACTTGAAGTTCCGTGACAGCCTCGGTAATGCTTCAGGATTCCAGTCCTACCAGAACCGCATGATGGAATTCAGTCTCGGGTACAAGACGACGCATGCACTTAAAATATATGAGAAGGATACCGTAGTGCATGAGCAGCTCAAGTCCCAGCTCATGAAACCAAGCATCTATGATGAAGCCATTCGTGCAGTCGTCAGGGCGGGGTTTGAAATCGATGATGCTGTGCTGCAGCGTGAAGTGACAGAAACCTATGTACCGAACGCATCCGTCAAGGAAGCATTCAAGCAGATATACTTGAATACGGATCAGTATTTCGAATTGTATGAGATGCTTGAGAAACTTGTGGATGTGGAAGACCTGTACAGTCAGTGGCGATTCAGACATATGAAGACAGTTGAACGCATCATCGGCTTCAAAAAAGGTACCGGTGGAAGTTCTGGAGTGGACTATTTAAGACGGGTAATCGATGATTACTTCTTCAAAGAGCTTTGGGAATTGAGATCTGAACTATAAAAAAGGGGTGACAGCATGCGGGACTATGGTCAGACGAACATTTTCGATCACGTGATCAAAGAGGATGAAACATTCGTGATTGTCGTCCAGGAAGTCACAGAGCAGAATGGACAGCTTCAGAAAAGGGTGCTCAGAGAGTATCCGAGCCTTAAGATGGAAGGAATGAAAAACCTTTTCGAACATCTGAGGGATGTGTACCGTGACGAAGCATTTTCCGCCCGTGGCAAGTATTTTGATATTACCGTATATACGAATGAAGACTACGCAGGGGATAATATATATGCCCATATAAAGAGATACCGCAACAGCAAAGAATGGACGACGGCGTCCAAATGATTAAAATACCCCTGATCAGGGGTATTTTTTAAACGCTTTATTTAATTTAGAATATTCTGTTTAAATGTATTATTTTTATGATACAATTAAAACTAAGTAAAGAAAATATTTACAAAGGGGACAGGACGTATGAAAAAATTCTCATGGTTATTTGTTTTGATGCTTACGTTGTCATTTGTACTTGCAGCATGCGGCGGAGGCGGTAGTGACGAGGAAACAACCGAAGAAGCAACGACTGGAGAAGAGTCGACTGAAGAAGGTGAAACGTCCGGAGATAGTGCTTCCGGAGAAGATTGGGTTGAAAACATTACTGTATTGACTGGTGGAGAAGCAGGGGTATACTTCCCACTTGGCGTAGCAATGGCGGATATCATCGATTCCGAGTTGGAAGATGTTTCCGCAACAGGTGTATCATCCGGTGCTTCGGTTTCAAACGCTGAGCAGTTGAACAATGGGGAAGCGCAGCTTGCACTTGTTCAAAACGACATTGCTTATTATGGTGCAGAAGGCACAAACATGTTTGATGAGCCGCTTGATAACTACAGTGGCGTATTTACAATCTATCCTGAGACGATCCAGCTTGTAACATTGGCAGACTCGGGTATAGAATCCGTATCCGACCTTGAAGGCCGACGTGTTGCTGTAGGCGATGTCGGTTCAGGTACCGAGGCCAATGCGACACAGATTCTTGAAGCGCATGGCATAAGTGTGGAAGATCTCGATGCACAATTCCTCGATTTCGCAGATGCTTCAACAAACCTGCAGGATGGTAACGTGGACGCTGCATTTGTTACGGCAGGAACACCTACAGGTGCTATCCAGGAACTCAGTGCAAGTGCAGATGTCAGTCTTGTAAGTTTTGACCAGGAGGCAATCGATGGTCTGATGGAAGAATATACGTACTACACTCAGCAGGAAATTCCAGCTGATGCATATGAGAACTTCGACAGCACAGCGACAACTGTAGCCGTTCAGGCGATGCTCATCGCTTCGAATGATATTCCAGAAGACCAGATGTATGAAATCACCCGGGCCATCTTTGAGAACCTTGATGATCTGGCGAATGCTCACGTACGTGGAGAAGAATTGACTGTAGATACAGCAGAAGATGGCATGTCCATCGATCTTCACCCAGGCGTACAGCAGTATTATGAAGAACAGTAATTCAATGGAGGATAGGGATATCAAAAAGACATTGCAACGACGCAATGTCTTTTTGGCCCTTATGGGAGTTATTATTGCTGCTGTCATACTGCTTTACATATTAAGACCTGAGTATATAGTAGTTTCGGACATGGAGACAGATGCAGTGCTGTACTCTGCTGCTGTGGAAGAAGGAGAACGGTTTGCAGTGACATATATACATTCAGTGGAACGTTCTCCTGTAAAGGAAGTTTTTGAAGTAAGAGGGACAGATGTCTACACGATGGAAAGTCATACGGAATCGTTTGGAGCAGGCATGCCATACGAAGGGGATGAAGTCGAAATGGAGGACGGAAAGTTCATCATTAGAAATATCAACCGGCGTGTGCATGGCGGTGTGCTCAGGATCAGACCTTCTTCGGTATTTCCGCATCACATCGAGTTGGGTGATGATAGGATCACCATTTCGGAAGCACCATATAAGGGCAGAAATTTGGAAATCAAAGTAATCCGAAATTACTTTGGGAGGTGAATATGATGGAAGATAAAGATCGAAAGAGGATGATACAGGAACTGGAGGGTAGTGATCGGATTCTGGGCAGAAAGATGGCATTGATGGTTAGCATTGTGGCCATTGCGCTCGCCATGTTCCACTTGTATGTAGCAGGCTTTGGGCTGCCGGGTATCGGTTCCCGAACATTTCTGATCCTCCATTTGATACTTGGTATTGTATTGGTATTTCTTGTTTTTCCGATTAAGAAAGGAATGAACCAGAAGACAATCCCATGGTACGATCTGCTGCTTGCAGTCATTTCATTTGGAATGGGTGTCTATCTGATCAGACGACAGACGGCCGAGGCAATTTTATCTGCAAGGCCGACTGAGATCGATCTGATCATCGGCGCCCTGTTCATAGTGATTGTCATTGAAGCGACACGGCGTGTAGTAGGATGGCCGCTGGTTATTATAGCAGGCGTTTTTGTGACCTATTTTTTCCTAGGGGAATTCATGCCGGGACAGTTTTATCATAATCGCGGAGACTTCTCACGTTTCATCTATGAAATTGTTTATCGGAGCAATGGTATTTTTGGTACACCGATTTATGCTTCAGCGCAATTTGTCTTCATATTCATACTGTTTGGGGCAATACTGGAATCAACAGGGGCCGGTAAGATGTTCATCGATCTGGCGATACGGGGGTTCGGAAAGTTCAAGGGCGGCCCGGCCAAAGCGAGTGTTGTTGCCAGTGGTATGATGGGGAGTATCTCCGGGAGTTCGACTGCGAATGCAGTAACGACAGGAACATTTACGATTCCTCTGATGAAGAAAGTCGGTTTTCCGCCACACGTTGCGGGCGGCGTCGAAGTAGCAGCCTCCTCAAGTGGACAATTCCTGCCGCCGGTCATGGGTGCAGCTGCATTCATCATGGTGGAGTTTACAGGTATTCCGTATTATGAAATTATTAAAAGTGCCTTTATTCCTGCATTGCTTGCCTACGTAGGCATTCTATTCATGGTCCACTTCGAAGCAAGTAAACGTAATATTTCTGGTATGGAGCGTTCGGAGATGTCATCGGCACGTAAACTGTTGCTGAGGCAAGGGTATATGCTGGTTCCGATACTCATTCTGCTCTACTATCTCGTAATAGAACGCGCATCAGTCAATGCATCTGCATTCTATACGATCATCGCAATGATCGTTATTGCCTTGTTCACATACCGCTTCAAGGAACGTCTTGGAAGAACGATTCTCTATGCAGCAATACTGCTCGCCATTACGTTTTCAATGCAGTACTTGATCGGCTACGTCAACCAGGGGCTCGAAGGATTGAATGCAATCTTCGGTACAAGAGTGTTCAATACCGAAACCATCAGATGGAGGGACTCGATTTTCACAATGGTACTTGGTGGTGTGGTTGTGGCCTTGCTCTTCGGACTTTTCCAACGTTCGATGAAGCAGGAAAAGGTAACATCGGAATATGGATTCAAAGAGCTGTTTGAAGGATTTGATACAGCTTCGAGAAATGCCCTGAGTATCATTGTCGCCTGTGCCACGGCCGGGATACTGATCGGCGTCATTACGACGAGTGGCCTTTCCACAAAGTTCACAAGGATCGTCATCGACTTTTCGGATACGATAGAGGGATGGCTTCCAAACTTCATGATTACAGATAATACACAAATTTATATCGCATTGGTGCTGACGGTATTTGCATGTCTACTGCTTGGACTCGGGTTACCGACGACAGCAACTTATGTAGTGCTTGCCGCAGTCATTGCACCGGTGCTGACGGATCTCGGGCTGCCGGTTATTGTCGCCCATCTCTTCGTGCTCTACTACGGTGTGCTGGCTGATGATACACCACCGATCAATCTGCCGGCCTATGCCACAGCCGGTATTGCGAATGCCGGACCGATCCGGACTGGTGTGCAAGGTTTCAAGTATGATTCTGCAGCACTGCTTCTGCCATTCATGTTTGCGATCAACCCGACCATATTACTGATTACAGATGCGACGGCATTTGAAATGACATGGGCGGTCATTACTGCTGCCATCGGCATGGCAACATTCGCTTCGTTCATCCAGAACTACATGTTCACCAACTACAACGTCATGGAAAGGGTGGCAGCAGCGGCGACAGCACTTCTATTCATCCAGAGTGATTTTCTGACTGATGGTATTGCCGTTGGACTGTTCATCCTTATAGTGCTGTTCCAGCTCTACAAAAGAAGAAAAGAGAAACGTATGCCTGAAACTGCATGAGAGCAGGCAGCCGGACATTAAAACTGTCCGGCTGCTTTTTAATTTGTGTAATTTCAACAATATGCCGATAAAAGTTTGTTCCTGCATATATTTATCTCTATAATGGTTATTGTATACTAGCCGTATACTGTGAATATTGCAAATAACACTTGAAGCGGAGGATTTTCATATGAGAATTATTGTAGCAGGAGGGGACGGCTTCTGTGGATGGCCGACAGCCCTATATCTTTCCGAGAAAGGTCACGAAGTGACTATTGTTGATAACTTGGTAAGACGTAAGATTGATGACGAATTGCATTCCAATTCAGTTACACCAATCGCCTCTCTACAGGAACGTGTAGACAAATGGAGAGAACTCACTGGCAAAGAAATCAAAGTCTATGAAGGGGATCTGAACCACTACGATTTCCTGAGCCTTGTCTTCAAGAACGAGCGTCCTGAAGCATTCGTGCATTTTGCCGAACAGCGTTCAGCACCATACTCCATGATCGACCGTGAACATGCGGTATATACACAGCAGAACAACGTACTTGGCAACCTGAATGTACTTTATGCAATCAAGGAGTTCGAACCGGATTGCCATCTGATCAAACTGGGTACAATGGGTGAATATGGTCAGCCGAATATTGACATTGAAGAAGGCTATATCGAAATCGAACATAAAGGAAGAAAGGACACACTGCCCTTCCCGAAGCAGCCTGGATCCTTCTATCATCTTACAAAAGTGCATGATACACATAACATCATGTTTGCCTGCAAAATCTGGGGCATCCGTGCAACAGACCTCAATCAGGGTGTCGTCTATGGTCTGAATACTGAAGAAACGAAGAAAGATCCTGTGCTGGCAAACCGTCTGGACTATGACGGTGTATTCGGTACGGCGCTCAACCGCTTCGTCATCCAGTCGGCAATCGGTCATGATATGACAGTATATGGTTCAGGCGGACAGACACGTGCGTTCCTGAACATCAAAGACACAGTACGCTGTGTGGAAATTGCTGCTGAAAATCCAGCGGATCAGGGAGAATTCAGAGTATTCAACCAGTTCACCGAATCTTTCTCAGTACAGGATCTTGCTGAAAAGACGAAGCAGGCTGCTGCAGAACTTGATATTGAAGCGAATATCACGAGCATTGAAAATCCACGTATTGAAAATGAAGACCACTATTATAATGCAGTCAATACAAACCTGATCGACCTTGGTCTTGAGCCGCATCTGCTGACTCAGGATGTACTCAAGGAAATGCTTAACGAAGCTCTGGAACATAAAGACCGCATCATTGTAGAAAACGTCCTTCCAAAAGTGACTTGGAAATAAAGAGAGGTAATCCGTATGAAGATAGCGATTGTCACAGAGACATTCCTGCCATCTACAGATGGCATCGTGACCAGATTGACAAATGCAATAGACTATTTTATACGGGAAGGCCATGAAGTCCTGGTCATTGCCCCAGATCTTGGTGTATATGACTATAAAGGAGCGAAGGTGGTCGGCATAAAGCCGATCACTTTCCCTTTTTACAGGTATAGAAAGTGGGGGTTCCCGTCCCGCAAAGTGTATCATGAACTGAAAAAATTTCAGCCGGATGTTGTCCATGCAGTCAACCCGATCCTTCTGGCAACAAGTGCAGTAAAAGCGGCACAGAAGCTGGACATTCCACTTGTATCTTCCTATCATACGCATCTGCCGAAGTATCTGGACTACTATAAGGTCTACAAGCCGGCAAAACCATTGCTATGGTGGTACATTAAACGCAATCATAAAAACGCGGATCTCAACCTGGTCACATCAAATACAATCCGTGACGAACTGGACGCCGAGGGCATCAAAAGACTCGATGTCATTCCACGAGGTGTGGATGTCGTCCATCGTCATCCGGATTATAGGGATGAAGAAATGCGGGAACGTCTGACAGGAGGAAAACCTTCCAACAAGCTGCTTGTGTTCATCGGTCGTATTGCAGTGGAGAAAGAGATACCAAAACTTCTGCCATTGCTCGAGCAGCGTCCGGATATCAGTCTGGCAATCATCGGTGATGGGCCGGCGCGCGCAGATATTGAAAAGCGTTTCAAAGGCACCAATACAATATTCACCGGCTTTCTTCATGGAGAGGAGCTATCCAAAGCATTCGCTTCAGGAGATGCATTCATCTTTCCATCAGTATCCGAGACGCTCGGCCTCGTCATCCTTGAATCGATGGCATCCGGTCTACCACTGATCGGCGCAAAAAGTGGGCCGACAAACGAGCAGGTGGAACATGGTGTAAACGGTATGCTTTATGAAAACGAAAACTTGGAAAGCATGCTCGAAGCAGTATCCGTGCTTGAGGATGAGGAAAAGCTTGAAGCGATCCGGCAGAACGCCCGCGAGACGGCGATGGGCTATTCCTGGGATGCAACTTCCCAGAGACTGGTCGATTTCTATATGGAAGCAAGAAACAGGCACTCTGTCGGCAACAGAAATATGTAACGGAAAGGAAGATATTCATGCGTATGGTAGATATCATTGCTAAAAAGCGTGATGGTGGGGAATTATCCAAGGAAGAAATCGATTATTTCATCACAGGGTATACGGAAGGAGACATTCCTGACTATCAGGTTTCCAGTCTGCTTATGGCAATCTTTTTCAACGACATGACCGAGGAGGAGCGCGCGAACCTGACAATGGCCATGGTCAAGTCAGGGGACGAAATCGATCTCTCGGCAATTGAAGGTGTAAAGGTCGATAAGCATTCCACCGGCGGCGTCGGCGATACAACAACACTTGTACTGGCACCACTGGTTGCAGCGCTTGATGTACCGGTCGCCAAGATGAGTGGTCGGGGCCTTGGTCATACAGGCGGCACAATCGATAAACTGGAAGCGGTCGAAGGCTTTCATGTTGAGATCAGCGAACAGGAATTTACAGATCTGGTGAATCAGAATAAAGTTGCGGTCATCGGCCAGTCCGGCAATCTGACTCCGGCAGACAAGAAGCTCTATGCTTTGCGTGATGTTACGGCGACAGTCAACTCCATTCCGCTTATTGCGAGTTCGATCATGAGCAAGAAGATCGCAGCAGGTGCAGACGCCATCGTACTCGATGTCAAAACTGGTGACGGTGCATTCATGAAAAATGAAGAAGATGCCATTGCGCTCGCAAAAGCGATGGTTGCCATCGGCAATAACGTTGGCCGTAATACGATGGCCATCATCTCCAGTATGGCAGAACCACTTGGCCGTGCGATTGGGAATGCACTCGAAGTCAAAGAGGCAATCGATACGCTGAAAGGCGAAGGGCCGGAAGATTTGACAGCACTGTGCCTGGAGCTCGGTGCCCAGATGGCAGTGCTCGGTGGTGCGGCAGAAACATTGGATGATGCTAAGGAGAAGCTTCAGGCAGTCATTGATGATGGCCGGGCACTTGAGAAGTTCAAGAGTTTCCTTAAAAACCAAGGCGGTGATTCATCCGTCGTCGATGATGTATCCAGGCTGCCACAGGCAGAATATCAGTTTGAAGTGAAAGCAGATAAAAGCGGCTACGTAGAAGAAATTGCTGCCGAAGAAATCGGCATTGCATCTGCCATGCTCGGCGCAGGACGTCAGACGAAGGAAGATGAAATCGACCTCGCAGTCGGTCTTGTTCTGCAGAAAAAGGTTGGTGACCGGGTAGAAGAAGGCGACACCATTGCTGTCATCCACAGCAACAAAGAAGACGTCAGAGATGTGGAACAGAAGATCGTCGGCAACTACAAGATCGGTGAGACCCAAAATAGGATAGAACTGATCAAACAGGTCATTACAGAATAAAGCGGCTCATTTGTACTGCACCCGGAAAGTTGGAGTTTAAACTCTAACTTTCCGGGTGTTTTTTATGTTTTGAGAGTACCTGTAATCACGAGATCCTTCTGTTTTTCGCAGCATACCTGGTTGCGCCCAAGCTTCTTTGCGATATAAAGATGTTCATCGGCTGTCTTATACAGTTTTCCGATCCTGTCCACCTGTTCTGGATAGGATGCAAGTCCGATGGAGATGGTGATGCCGATAAACTCTCCCGTATGCATGATATAGCGGCTGTGTTCGATAGTTGTGCGGAGGTGTTCGGCGATTTCGAAAGCTTCGTCTCGTGTCTTGCCTTCCAGGATGATGGCGAATTCTTCTCCGCCGTTACGGGAGAGGATGCCTGCTTTACCGACGACCGACTGCATTTTTCGGCTGACGGCCTTGAGCATTCTATCACCTTCAGGGTGCCCGAAACGATCATTGAAGGACTTGAAGAAATCAATATCCAGAATCATCAGGGAAGCACTTTTTCCAGGATTCAGCGCATCGACCTTATTATCAAAGGTTCTTCTGTTGTATAGTCCGGTCAGACCGTCCACAGATGCTTCCTCTTCATACTGTCTGAAAAGGCGATGGGAGCGGGTCATGTAGTCTATCAGTGATATGCTCAGTACCAGACTCATGGAGGCCAGGAGGAAATAGTAGAATGCAATTTCCGCGGCTATAAGGATACTTCCTGTATTTGCGAGAAGCGACAAGTAATACAATATAACGACAACAAGTATCAGGGTAATCCCCAGCACATGGTCGGACAATCTCTTCAAGATCCTGTAGGTGATGAAAACACTGGCCATGACAGTCAGCAGAACTGACGGCGATACGGTTGAAATGGCCCATGGCGAAAATATGACCCATGCGAAGAACATGGTTGAGCTCAGTAGAAATGCTCTTGCGCTGCTGAACATGAGCACCAGTACCAGTGCGACCATGCTGAGACTGAAATAGCCATCGTGCGGGGTACTTACAGCATAGTAGTTGAGTAGGATGGAGATGAAACCGCCCATCATCCCCGCGAACACCATTTCATAAAGTCCGCTCTGAAGCAGCGGTTCCATCTTCCATTTGATCTGAAAATACAGATACAGGAATGCTACCAGCATAGAGAGCAGTACGATCATATCCAGAAACATAATTTTCCTCCAGTAATTGTTAGTATAATAGCACCATATTGCTTGAAGATCCAGGGAAAGGAGTATACTTATCTATGTCTTTTGTGAGATAATGTAACTTGATTACCAGTTTCTACTATAACATAATACTGTACGCTATTATCTTTAATTCGAAGCAATGAAGAAAATTCCTACTAATGTCTGATTGGAATATATTATTTAATATTGAATTAAAAAATGTTTATTACATTGATTGTAAGTATAATAAAAGAAACATAAAGTGAGGAAGTGTGGAAATGAGCGAGCGTGTGGAAGTTCATGTAGTAGAGCCAGATGCAGTATTTCGTCGTATTCTGATCCGGACATTAGAAGATGGAAATGACGCTGAGAAGCTGGGTGTCCATGGATATTCGGACGGTTATGACTTCATGGAACGCTATAGCTATGGGGAATCGAGGTGTGTTTATATAATCAATGACATCCTCCCCAAAAAGAATGGCATTGAACTTGTGCAGCATATACGTAGATTGGATATCGAGGGTGTCATCTATTTTATGACACGTTCAAATACTGAAGAAGAAATGGTGTATGCATTGAATATGGGTGTGGACAGCTACTTCATAAAGCCATTCAACCTGAGAGTTTTCCAGGCCAGAATCAATCGGCTGATCAATCGGGGAGAAAATCTATGGGTATAAATATAAGCCTTGGATTTGTTCTCTGGTGTATTCTTGCTTTGCTTGTCATCCTTGTAGTACTTGTTCTGGTTTTCATCGCTCAATCACAGCGCAGGATCAGAAGAAGGGAAGCAGTGGCTCACTATATTGAAAACCATTTTGATGGCTGGTATGAATATTTGACCAAAGGTCTGGGAGGTGACGTACTTCCGAAATCAAAGAGGTCGGATATAGAAGCGATTGAAAAGATTTTCTTTGCTTTTACGCAGAGTGGATCTTCAAAGGATATCGACAGACGAATCATCCAGTTTGGGACAGAGCATTTTGGAAGCTACTATAAAAAGCAGCTCAAGAGTGGCAGATGGGCTTATAGGGTCAATACACTGAGTAAACTGATAGAATTCAAGCTGCCTGGTTTTGAAAAAATATTCGCTAATGAGGAGATACTGCGACTGAGCAAGTATGAATACTTTCTCTTCCTCACCTACCTGTCCATATTTGATATGGAACGCTTCTCATATATTTATTTTATGCGGAGGGATTTATCAGAATATGAGAATAAGAAAATTTTCAACCGGCTGAGTGACAAAAAAGCTGAAAAGCTGATGAATCGCTTCGAAGAGATAACATTGCCCGGGAAATATGCTCTGATTGGCAGAATAGCACTCATGCCATCCGGAACTTCCATCGAGTGGTTGGAATCGCTGCTTGGCAATCGTACTCCGGAAGTACGGATACGTGCACTGAAAGCCATCCAGACAATCGGCCTGGTACAGGAATCCTGCCGCTATGACAGGTTCTACAATTCCGATGTATGGGAGGAAAGGATGCTCGTCACCCGCCTCGCGCCACTGATCGGTGAAAAATCCATTCCTCAACTGAAGGACAGGCTGGATGATCATCATGAAATGGTGAGAAGGGAAGCGGCTCGTTCCTTGTCGAGATTCAAGAAACCGATGGCTGAATGGGCCGTTCCAGTGCAGCGGGAGACGCTGACAGTACAGAAGGAAGGTGAGAAGTGATGGATTGGCAAAGTATCGGACTTGTACTTGGATGGATCATTCTCATATACGTGCTGAGTATCACGGTCTTCTATATTCTGATGATGGCTTTTGCCTACCAGGCCCTGTCAAAAAGAAAACTGCTTGATGATGAGATGCTTGATGACGACCTTAGAACCAACCTCTTCACCAAGCCGGTCTCAATTCTCGTACCTGCCTATAACGAAGAGGCAGGCATTGTAGAGAGCCTGCACTCCCTTATCAATCTGAGGTATCCGGAATCGGAAATCATCGTCATCGATGATGGCTCGAAAGATAGTACTGCCGAGACGGTCATCGAAGCTTTCAGCATGAAGCGGGTCTACCCTGAAATCGTCCAGCATATTGAGACAAAAAAGGTAAATAAGGTGTACCAGTCGAAGCTTCATCCGAAAGTCTTCATGATCATGAAAGAGAATGGTGGTAAGGCGGATGCACTGAATACCGGTATCAATCTTGCCAGGTACCCTTATTTCTGTTCAATTGACGGAGACTCCATACTGGATGAGAATTCACTGCTTAAAGTCATGCGTCCCATCATTGCATCCGACGGTAAAGTTGTCGCCGCAGGCGGCAATGTCCGGATTGCGAACGGCAATGATATACATTTCGGATCACTCGTCGAACGGCAGCTGACACGCCGACCGGTCGTCATGATGCAGATCATCGAATACTTGAGGGCATTCATGCTCGGACGCATCTTCCTGAGCCGCTTCAACATGGTACTGATCATATCGGGTGCTTTCAGTGTATTTTCAAAGCGTACTGTCATTGCGGCAGGCGGCTATACCCCAGGTGTCATCGGTGAAGATATGGAGCTGGTCGTCAAAGTCCATGAATATCTGCGCAGAATAAAATCGGATGAGCGTATCGAGTTCGTACCGGAGCCTGTATGCTGGACTGAAGCGCCGACTTCCCTCAGGGTGCTGAGACGCCAACGAAGAAGGTGGAGTCAGGGGCTTATAGAGAGCCTGTGGCGGCACAAGCATATGACACTGAATCCGAAGTACGGCAGAATCGGCCTTTTTGCCTTCCCTTACTTCTGGCTGTTCGAGGCACTCGGTGCAATGATAGAGCTTGGCGGATATATCTATATTATTGCTGCCTTCTTCCTCGGAAACCTCTATGTAGAGATGGCGCTCATGCTGATGCTTGCTCTGATCCTCTACGGATCCATCTTTTCGTCCTTTTCACTACTGCTCGAGTCATGGACAACGAAAAACTACACGCGCCCCCGCACTATTCTGGTAATGGTGCTTCTGGCACTTTCAGAAACATTCTGGTATCGTCCGCTGACACTGTTTTGGAGAATAGAGGGAATATATAATTTCATGCGCAAAAGACATGACTGGGGCAAGATGGAACGTCAAGGACTGGGAAGAGGGAAAACATAAAAATGAAGAAGTACATCATTATCGGTATTTTGATCGTCGCAATCGGAGTTGGAATATACTTCGTCTTCGGCAACAGCCAGGAAAGAGAGGCGCATGAAATACAGCCTGCCCGGATCGCTGGAGACCAGTTTGAAGTGAAGACACCGGATGGCTGGGAACAGATGACCATCAAAGGCGTCAATATGGGGATGGCCAAACCTGGCACTTTCCCGGGCGAAGCAGCGATTACAGAAGATGAGTACTATCGCTGGTTTGAACAGATTGGTGAGATGAACGCAAATACGGTGCGTGTATATACTCTGCACCCGCCAGGTTTCTATAAAGCACTTGCCCGTTATAACAATAGAAATGAAGAAAATATCTATCTTATGCATGGTCTATGGGCTGATGAAGGCAAGATGCACGATGGACTCGATGCATTTGATGAGGCTCTGAATGAAGAGTTCGACCAGGATATGCTGAATGTAATGGACGCAATTCATGGAGGCGGTACTGTTGAAGCTGAGCCTGGCAAGGCTTCCGGCAATTATACAAAAGATGTATCAGGCTACGTTATCGGCTGGGTCATGGGTGTCGAGTGGTACCCACCATTTGTCGTCGGAACCAATGAGAAACATGAAGATATCGGCCAGTATGATGGTAGCTTCTATCGTACTGAAAGTGCTTCTCCATTTGAACATTGGCTGGCACAGAAGATGGATTACATCTCAAATTATGAAAATGAAACATATGGTTCACTGCGTCCGATGAGCTTTACAAACTGGGTGACAACGGATATTCTGGACCATCCATCCGACTCCTCGGATATGGAAGACCTTGTGAGCGTCGATCCGAATGTCATCTATACAAAAGGTGAGATGGAAGCGATCGGCCAGTATGCTTCATATCACATCTATCCATACTATCCGGACTTCCTGAATAATGATGAGAAGTATTTGGACTATACGGATCACAGAGGAGAAAAGAACAATTATGCGGGCTATCTCAATGAAATGGTCAAGGAGCACCGTCTGCCCATTCTTGTAGCTGAATTTGGCGTGCCGGGCTCTCGTGGACTGACCCACCGTAATCCGTTTGGCTGGGACCAGGGTTTCCATTCGGAAAAGAAACAGGGTGAAATCATCACGCATCTCTACGAAGATATCATCGAAGAGGGCATGCTTGGGGGACTTGTCTTCACTTGGCAGGATGAGTGGTTCAAGCGTACTTGGAACACAATGGATTATGATGATCCGGATCGCCGTCCATTCTGGTCGAATGCACAGACCAACGAGCAGCAGTTCGGACTGCTGAGCTTTGATACCCACAAGATCAAAGTGGATGGAGAGGCTACCGGCTGGGAAAATGATCCGCTGTATACAGGTGATGGAACGCTCAAATCATTGACAATGGATTCTGATGAGAGATATCTCTATCTGAAAGTGGAGCATGACCCTGGATTGGAAGGGAGTATAAACATTCCCCTCAATATTGTGTCCGAGCAGGGGAATCATACACTGGATGACCAGGTCGAATCGGAGGATGGCATCGATTTTCTTATCGATATCAATTCCGAACAGTCCAGAGTAACAGTGGATGACTACTACGATTTCTTCGAAATCCAGTATGGACATACGCTTGAAATGATAGATGTCAAAGGTGAGCCAAAAAAAGATTCAGGAGTTTTCAACTCGATCCGTCTTGCACTGAACAAGGAATACTACCTGCCTGATAGAGGTGAGACGCTTCCATTTGAATCCTATGAAACTGGGCTGCTACGTGAAGGGATCGGCGACCCTGAGGCGGAAGGATATGATTCCCTGACAGACTACAACTGGAATCGTGAAGAAGGGGTACTCGAAATCCGCCTACCTTGGCAGCTGATCGGCGCGCGTGACCCAAGTCAGAGGGAATTTATCGGCAATATCGTGGAAGATGGCCTGGAAGCTTCAGTGCAGATCGATGGTATCGGTATCGGTGCAGTGGTGATGGATGGCCAGCATGTTGTGGATAGCCTGCCGGCTGTGGAAAACAACAGGATACCAGCTCTGACAACATATACGTGGGAAAAATGGGATCTCCCCGAGTCGGATGAGCGACTGAAGAAATCCTATGATATTCTTAAAGAAACATTTGGAGCACAGCAATAGAAAAGAAGATGGGACTGCAATGCATGCAGCCTCCATCTTCTTTTATTTTTTACAGACTGGCCCCGTTTGGATTATAATGAAGTAAACTGACTGTGGAGGCCGATCATGATAACGAACTGGATACCGCAATTCGAATTGCTGGAACAGAGGTACCAGCAGAAACTGAAAGACCAGTATCAACTGCTCGACAAGGAAGAAATCAAGAAGGTTTACGTCGATACATATCAGAATCCGTCGTCTGTAAATATGGATTCCATCAGGGAAGTTCCGTATGCGACACCGGGCGAACTGGATGAAACCATGCTCCACGATATTGCCTACAATGCCATGAGCAAGGGACAGGTGGCAGTACTGCTGATGGCTGGTGGCCAGGGGACGCGGCTCGAGCATCAGGGTCCGAAGGGCACATTTTCTTTCGAAGGCCGCTCTCTTTTTGAACTCCAGGCAAGCCAGCTGAGAAATTTTGAAGAAAAAGTAAAGACGCCTGTGCAGTGGTATATCATGACGAGTGATATCAACCATGAGGAGACAATCGCATTTTTCGAATCCAATCGCTATTTTGAGCTGGATCCTGCAAATATCCATTTCTTCAGGCAGGAGCATTTCCCCGCATTATCAAAGGATGGTGAACTGCTGATCACAGCACAGAAGGATATTCTGCTGACACCAAACGGCAATGGTGGCATTTTCAGTGCATTGAAACAGAGTGGGATGCTTGAAGACATGAAAGTTCGGGGCATTCAGCATGTGTTCATGAACAATGTTGATAACGTTGTTGTAAAAGTTGCCGATCCGCTGCTCGTCGGTCTTCATATCCAGAATGATAATGAAGTGACTTCGAAATCCATCGCTCCGAAACCGGGGGAGAGTGTCGGACGCCTATGTCTTGTGGACGGCAGGAAAAGTGTTGTCGAATATACGGAACTGCCTGAAGGTGAAGAAGAGGCATTCAAGAATGGCAATATCGGCATTCACGCATTCAGCATGGACTATCTGGAGAAAATTGCAGATATCAGACTGCCCTACCATCTCGCATTGAAAAAGTTGGAGCATATGAGCAGTACATTGCAGGTTGTAAGAGAAGAAGTGCTCAAATTCGAGAAATTCTACTTCGATGCATTTATGCATGCTGATACCCACATGACACTGCAGGTGGATCGTAAAGGTGAATTCTCTCCGCTGAAGAATAAGATGGGCAAGGACAGTATAGAGACAGCCTATAAGGATCTTGTGGATGAAGGCGTATTGTGATGTTTCTCCGGCAGAATGGACCTCATAAGAAATTGTATTGGAAAAAGCATGGGGTGGGAGAAAGGATCGAAGAGTCCCTGAAACATATTGTGCCATTATCCTTCGGGGAAGAAGTGGGCAATAGTGTGAGTCATGGTGTAGCGGCGCTCATATTCATATTCATGCTGCCGTTTACAGCAATATATATGTATGAGCAGGGCGGAGCGCTGCACGCGGTGGGTGGTTCGGTATATGTCATCAGCATCCTGCTCATGTTCCTTACGTCGACGCTGTATCATTCGATGGCGCACAACACTCAGCACAAATACATCATGCGTCTTTTGGACCATAGTCTGATCTACGTTGCGATTGCTGGTACGTATACACCAGTGGCACTTTCAGTGATTGGAGGCACTTGGGGCATTATTTCTCTTATCATCCAGTGGGGAGCAGCAATTTTCGGCATCCTCTATAAGGTGCTGAGCCCCAAAGTGAACAGTAAAGTAAGTCTTGGCTTCTATCTTGTAATGGGTTGGATGGCAGTACTCTTCTTCCCGCAGATCATCAGCAATACGCCCTGGATGTTCATCTTCATGCTGACCCTCGGTGGTGTCAGCTATACAGTTGGCGCATGGTTCTATGCTCAGAAGGAGCGCAAGTATTTCCATATGATATGGCATTTCTTCATCATCGTTGCGAGCATCCTGCACTATATCGGCATTGTCTTCTACATTTACGCATAGCCTAGGTGTTTTTGATTTTTCTGTCCAGTTTGTTATGATAGTTAATGGTGAAATCAAAACGGGAGTTGATTGGATGAAAATCGTCTTTTATGGGGCGGGCAATATGGCAAGTGCCATCTTTATAGGTATGATCGAAAATCGTGTAGTCGAACCGGAACAGATCTATTTGACGAGCAGAAGCCAGCAGGAGAAGATCATGTTCTTTAAAGAAAATCTCGGTGTCAACGTTTCCTATGATGATACAGAACTTCTGGATGATGCGGACTATGTCATCCTGGCAAGCAAACCTCAGAGTTTCCCGGATGTCGCCAAAAGAATCCGACCTTACCTTGAAGAAAAGACAAAAATAGTATCCGTCATGGCAGGCACCCAGATCAAGACAATCCGACGTGAGCTGCGGACGGAAAATCCGATTGCAAGAATCATGCCGAATACCAATGCGATGGTGCAGCATTCCGTCAGCGGCATTACCTACTCCAGAAATTTCCCTGATAAGGACCAGCTTGTGGAGCTGATGGAAAGTTTCGGCACGACAGTGGTGATCGAAGAAGATGTCATGCATAACATCACCGCTGCAACAGGTTCGGGTTCAGCATTTTTGTATTACATCTATGAAAAATATGCGGAAAGCCTGATGGAACTAGGGTTCGATGAAGAAGAAGCACTGTTTCTGACGAGGAATCTGGTCATCGGTGCCGGAAAAATGGTGGAGGATTCAGAATTGCCATTCAGTCAGCTCAGGAAGAACATTACATCCAAGAACGGCACAACTGAAGCGGGGCTTGATGCTCTCGATGGAGAGGGTATCAAAAGAATACTCACTGCAACATTGAATGCGGCGGCAAACCGGAGTGAAGAGTTGAGTAAAGATGATGAATAGCATCAGCTAATGAATTTGTGGAATAGGAAGTGCTTCATATAGACTGTATATGAAGCACTTTTTGTGAGGAGGAATAAAATGAAGACGCTATACTATAATGGTTCAATATATACAATGAAGGCACCTTTCGATACTGTTGAGGCACTGGTTGAAGAAAATGGCATGATAATTGAAACAGGTCCAGTCGAAGTACTCCGTGACCAGGTGGATAACGAAGTAGACCTTGAAGGCGCGACAATGCTTCCTGGATTGACAGATACCCACCAGCATCTGATCATGCTCGGTAAAAGACTGAAGTCGCTGGCATTGCATGAAGTGACAGATCTTGAGGATATGAAGCGACTGGTCAGTACATATGAGTCGACGGAAAAATGGAACCTCATCCTTGGCTACGATGAAAACAATTTCCCTGACCAGTACCGCCCATCCCACGAAGAGCTGGATGCATTGACGGATAAGCCGACACTGCTGACGCGTGTGTGCCAGCATGCCGGTGTCGTCAATACGCGAGGATTGGAACTGCTGGGGATAGACCGTACAGTGGCCGATCCTGAAGGCGGCTATTACGAACGGGATGAAAATGGAGAGCTGACAGGCTGGGTCTATGATAAGGCCTTCGAAGCCATCAGGGATGCGACAGTCGAGGATGATGCAGACTCGCTGAGTGGTGACATCGAAACGGCGGTGGATCATCTGTATACTTATGGCATTACGAATGCGCATACTGAAGATATGTCATACCACGGTCCTTACCAGCTTCCGTTGGAAGCCTATAGGAAAACGCTCGGGCCGGACCGCAAGAAATTCCGGGTCAATCTGCTCAGGCATGAGCGGATATATGATGAAATGGTCCAGGATGCCCCAGAGTTTGTGGATGACTGGATTGAAGAGGATGCGATGAAGCTGTTCATGGATGGTGCATTCGGTGGAAAGACCGCTCTCGTCAATGCACCATATGAAGGTACGGATGACCATGGACTTCAGATCCATTCGGTGGAAACGCTTGAATCCCTGGTCAGAAAGGCGAGATCGAATGGAGATGCGATTGCTGTACATGTCATCGGTGACAAGGCAAGTGAGCTTGTCATTGACGCAATCGAACGATATCCTGTTCCAGAAGGCAAGCACGATCGTCTGATCCACTGCAGTCTGCTGGATGCGACTCTTATTGAGCGGATGTCCAGACTGAATGTGATTTGCGATATCCAGCCGACATTTCTGACGTCCGACATGCCATGGGTGGAATCCTATCTGGGTACAGAACGTCTGAAGTACCTCTATGCTTTCCGAACAATGCAGGAATATGGGCTGCTGCTTGGCGGCTCTTCCGATGCACCGATAGAGGCAGTCAATCCACTGCTTGGCATTCATACGCTTGTAACACGTAGGGGAAAGACGGGCGTATATAACGAAGGAGAGATTGTCAGCCGGTATGATGCCTTCAGGATGTATACTCATAATGCTGCGAAAATAGTCTATAAAGCAGATCGCGCTGGAATGATAGAGCCAGGGTATTACGCAGATTTTGCCATATTCGATCGGAATGTCATGACAGTCGATGCAGATGAACTGCTCGAAACAAAAATTGAAAAAACAATCGTCGACGGTACTATCGTCTATGATGCACATAACTAGAAGGAGGGATTCTATGGGTTTGAAAATCAGTATTTTTGGTGCTGGGCATGGCGGTATCACTGCTGCTGTTGATATGACTGAGAGGGGCCATACTGTGACGCTGTACCAATCTCCGCAGTCCAGGAAAGATCTGAGCAAGATAGAGGAGACGGGTGAAATCAATTTCAAGGGCTCACCTGTAAAAATTCATAGATTCACAAGGGAAATCTCAGAAGCGGTACATGGACATGATGTCCTGATGCTGGCTATACCATCCACTGCAGTCGAGCCTGTTGCAGAAAATATTGCACCGTATCTTGAAGATGGCCAGTATGTCCTCATCAATAGCGCAAGCGCAATGTGCAGCATCCGCTTCAAAAGAGTCCTGCATAATATGAAGGCGGATGTTGACGTTAAGGTGGGAGAGACGATGTCACTCACCTATGCTTCGAGGTATCATCCTGAGCGCAATGAAGCGGAACTGATCGGCTATAACAAACATAATTTGTTTGCGGCCTATCCTTCCCGACACACCGAAGAGATGCTCGAAGTTTTCAATCGGATGTATGATCATCTGAAGCCGGCTGAAAATATCATCGAAACAACGCTGAATAATGGAAATCCTGAGAGTCACCCCGGCCCTTCCATTCTGAATGCAGGAAGAATTGATTATGCAGGCGACCAGTTCTATCTATATAAAGAAGGCATCACCGAACATACAGTGAATGTCATCCATCGTATCGACCAGGAACGTCAGGCAATATGTGAAGCACTTGGCTTCGAAGTGCTTTCCAAATCCAAACGCAGTGTGAGAAGTGGATACTTCGAAGAGAGTGAATCATTGAGGGAACAGTACAATAATTCCAAGATACTTAGAGAAATACTCGGGCCAACCGACCTGGAAAATCGCTATGTAACAGAAGATGTATCGAATGGGCTGGTATTGTGGGCAAGCATCGGGGATATGGTGGGAGTAGACACGCCAGTAATGGACTCTATCATTACATTGGCAGGCGTACTCCTCGAGCGTGACTATTTCAAAGAAGGTGTCACATTAAGCAAGCTCGGCATAGAAAAAGTCAACAGTGAAGAGCTGAACCAGCTGATGAAATACGACAGCACACGTGATTAGAAGAAAAACCTCCGACTCTGTCGGAGGTTTTTTGTGTAGCTTTATTCATTTTCTACATCTTTCTTATAGTACTTTTTGGAGTTGAAGTATTCCTCTTTCAACTCGATGATTTTTGGTGACAGTATGATTACGGCAATGATATTCGGCATTATGACGAAGAACAATGTCAGGTCAAGGAAGGCCCATAGGATTGTGGCACCGCCGATTGCACCGATGACGATTGATATGACATAGAGTGCCTTCATTACTGTACCGGCCCATAGACCGAATAGATACTCCGCCTGTCTGGCACCGTAGAAAACGACTACAGTGATGGTGGAAAAGACGAAGATGACGAGTGCTAACGAGATGGCCGTGCTTCCTAGCGGTCCAAATGATTCTGCAAAAGCACGCGCTGTAAGTGATTCGCGGACGCTCTCTTCATGGGCATCATTATGCTGCCAGACACCTGTCATTATGACGACAAGCGCTGTAACGGTACATATGATCAGTGTATCTACCACAATTGCAATGACTGACCAGAGTGCCTGACGAATAGGGTGGTCGGTTTTAGCAGCCGCATGGGCAATCGGAGATGTACCAAGACCTGCTTCATTACTGTAGACGCCTCGCGCAAAGCCCCATCGTATGGTTTCAGCAAGTACTGCCCCGGCACCGCCGCCAAGTGCAGCTGTCGGATTGAATGCTTCTGTAAAGATGAGTGAAAAGGCAGCCGGCACTGATGAGAGGTTCATGAAAATGATGATCAGTCCTGCAAGGATGTAGAATCCGGCCATGATGGGCACCAGGAAGGATGTAACCTTGCCGATACGTTTAATGCCTCCAAACACTACTATGCCTACGGCAACTGCCATGATGATCCCTGTAATCAGCGGGCTGAATGAAAATGAATCTTCTATTGTACTGGCTACGGAATTACTTTGTACCATTATGCTTGGAATAAGTTCGATCAGCAGGAAAACAGCATACCAGGCAGCAAGCACTTTACCGACAAGCGGCCATTTGATTCCATTTCTCATATAATATGTAGGGCCACCAACATATTCCCCGATTTCATTTTTTTCACGGTAATGCATGCCTAGAGTTGTCTCACCAAATTTCAGCGCCATGCCGAAGACGGCGATGACCCACATCCAGAAGACTGCACCCGGTCCCCCAAGCATGATGGCTACAGGCACCCCGACAATATTGGCGGCGCCAATTGTCGAGGATAATGCTGTAGTCAGTGTCTGGAAAGGGGTGATGGTTCCTTTGCCAAATGGTTTTTTACCCACCCTGCCAATAGTCTGTTTGAATATATATACAGGGTAGACAAATTGAAAGAATTTCAGTCTGATCGTCAGATAGACACTTGTGAAAAGGAGCATGATGATGATTGGATAGCCCCATAGAAAATTTGATACTGCTGTAATTATCTCCATGTCGTGTTCTCCTTTAAAGCTGCATTTTTTCTTGTCTACTCATCAGGAAGAGCGTATACACTTGTGCTTTGGCTACCTGAGATGAATTCTCCAAATCCTTCCTCGTCAATGACGATCGTGTCCTCACGATTTCCTGTAAAATCCACCCATTCTTCTCCACTGCGTGCTTCACCGACATACATTCTTTTGACGCCGTCTTCAAGTCCATTCGATACGACGACTGCACAGCCGGAGTCTTCCACTTCCTCTTCACCGAACCGGACCCATCCGATAGTGTCGGGATGGTCAAAATAGTCGTCCTGTTCTCCGAGTGCCCGGACGTGTCGCGCACGAAGCAGGGGATCTATCGCTTCGGGCATACCTGCTTTGGCCTCTTCCCCTTCCCCATCAATACCATAGTAGTCACCATAGAATACACATGGATAGCCGTCCTGCCGGAGAAGGATAAGTGCGTAGGCGGACTGTTTGAACCAGTCGTCTACGAAGGATTCCAGCGACTCTCCAGGCTGGGTATCATGGTTGTCCACGAAAGTTACTGTATTCCAGGGAGATTCTTTAATCAGTGTGCCTTCGAAAATCTGGGTCAAATCATAATCTTCCTTTTCGTTTGCCGCTTCAAACAGATTGTAGTGGAGGCCGACATCGAACAGATCGATATCAAATTCGACATCTTTCAGGAAGCCTTCCTTAGCTTCCACTTCGGGATTCCAGAATTCACCGAAGAAATAGATGTCGCGGTCAGCGTGTTCAGTCACCGCATCGATAAATTCGCTGATGAAGAGGCTGTCTATATGTTTAACTGCATCCAGTCTGAAGCCATCAACGTCCAATGTATCCGTGAGCCATTTGCCCCATTCTATCATCTCTTCTCTGACATCCGGGTGGTCATAATATATATCCGCAAACATCAGGTAGTCGAAGTTGCCCTTCTCCTCATCAACATTTTCGCTCCAGTCCTTATCTTCTCCGACGATCTTGAATATACCGGTACGATCTTCTTTGGCATCGTAGTCGACACCAACAAAATGGGTGAAGTCCCATTCGAATGTGCTGTATTTACCTTTACGTCCGGGGAATGTGAAACGCGTGTAGCCCTCAATATCGAAGGGTTCTGATATTTCCTTGTCACGATCATCCGGATCCACTTCAATGACGTTGAAGGTTTCAGTATCATCGCCGCCTGCCTTATGGTTCATGACGAGGTCGATATATACCATCAGGCCTGCTTCTCTGCATGCCTTTATCGCCTTCTCAAGCTGTTCGCGTGTGCCGTATTTTGTACGGACAGCTCCCTTCTGATCGAATTCTCCCAGGTCATAAACATCATATACTGAATAACCCGGGTTGGATGGATTGTCAGCTTTGGTCGGTGGTGGCAGCCACACAGCATCAATGCCCATGTCTTTGATCTTTTGTGCATTATCCTTCAGACGATTCCAATGCTTGCCGTCGTCCGGTACGTACCATTCAAAATACTGCATGAGTGAAAAATTCATAGTGGTCAACGATCCTTTCTATAGTTCGTACCTCTATATAGCCTGTTCAGACACCTTGTAATCATAGAAGTTTCAAAAATAAAGATCGATTCAGTCATGTGGACATGAAATGGGAGGGTGGGATGGTCTGCCATCGACTTATCACAAAGTATTAAGAACTTTTGTATTTTATGCATATCCGGATATGTTATCATGATGGTATTGAATCTAGCCTATAGAAGGAGAATTTCTAATGGTCACTAAAGAACAAGTGGAAGAAATAGTTGGTAATATAAATGATCCGATCCTTAACGTTCCTATTAAAGATACGGATGGTATCAAGGAAATCAGTATCAAGGAAGAGAAGAAGCATGTGAGTGTCAAAGTGGCAATCGGCCGTCTTGGCGGTCAGGAGCAGCTTGACCTGCAGATGAAGGTGGTCAATTTTCTGAAAGAAGCGGGTGCAGATACAGTCGGTCTGCGCTTCGATGAACTGGACGAGTCGGTGATTGAAAAGCACCGTGGCACAGCAGGCAGTGAAGTAGAGAACAAGTTCAAGGAGAATGATACGCAATTCATCGCTGTCGCATCGGGCAAGGGCGGTGTCGGCAAATCGACCGTCGCAGTCAATCTGGCTGTTGCACTTGCTGAAAAAGGCAAGCGAGTCGGTTTAATTGATGCAGATATATATGGATTCAGTGTACCTGATATGATGGGTATCACCGAGAAGCCGGGGATAGAAGATAAGACAATCATTCCAGTTGAAC
Organism: Salinicoccus hispanicus; assembly: GCF_009831115.1. GTDB lineage: Bacteria > Bacillota > Bacilli > Staphylococcales > Salinicoccaceae > Salinicoccus > Salinicoccus hispanicus. The sequence goes on from NZ_WUUK01000004.1 coordinate 295,203, forward strand.
GCTTCGGAGTCAAAGTGATCTCAATGGCTTTCTTCGTGGAGGAGAATACACCTGTCATATGGAGAGGGCCGATGCTTGGCAAGATGATCAGCAGTTTCTTCAATGAAGTGGCATGGGGGGAACTCGATTATCTGCTGCTTGATCTGCCGCCGGGGACAGGGGATGTTGCGCTGGATGTCCATCAGCTGCTGCCTCACAGCAAGGAGATCATCGTCACAACACCACATCCGACGGCCGCATTTGTTGCAGCTCGTGCGGGCGCGATGGCCCAGCATACAGATCATGACATCATCGGGGTAATAGAAAACATGAGCTACTTCGAGAGCGAACTTACTGATGAGAAGGAATATGTCTTTGGTAAGGGTGGCGGAGAGAAACTGGCACGTGAACTTCAGGTGCCATTGCTCGGACAGCTGCCTCTAGGACAACCTGAATGGAACGAGCAGGATTTTGCACCTTCCGTCTACTCTGAAACGCATAAAATCGGCAGTATATATAGAAGCATTGCAGACAATGTAATAAAAGAAAGCGAATAATCGCGGAGGAACTACAGTATGACATCGAAATACCTGGTAAGATTCTATTTTAGGACACTGCTCCTCGGTATGGTGGTCACAGCCATCGTGAGTCTGTTCACTGAATATCAGAATGTAACGCGTTATTTATTTGAAGGGCAGATCGGCGAATTTCTGGCCGGACTGGTCTGGTTTCTCGGCTATGGACTTCTGATCGCAACTGTCAGTCAGGTCGCTTTCTTCATATATATGTTCATCCACCCATTGGGAATGGGCATCTTCAGAAAGCTATGGCCCTATGTACAGCTGCTGCTTGTGATGTATGCAATATTCGACCTATTCTATGTCAGGTTCTACAGACTAGGTATGGAAGCTGGTCATGTATGGAGCTATATATGGATTCCGATTATTGTCATTGTAGCTGGCTTCATTGTTGCCAGATGGAAGGACAGGACAGCACCAGGCGGCAATCTTTTCATTCCGGCTCTCTTCTATATGATATTCATGACTTCCATTGCACTGATCCCATTTTTGAGTGTAGAAGATACTTCATGGATATACAGATCAATATTTACACTGATCATATGTAATGCATTCCAGCTCCTGATGCTGCCGAAATATATAGAGGCATCGGAAAAGGAAAAGGCAGAGCGGGGAAGAGTGACCAAAGCAGAACTCAATGAACAGAAAAGAACTGCACAGCAACAGGAGAATATTCAGCAGCAGAAGAAGGAAAAAGCCCAGATTGATAAAAGAAATGCTTTGGAGTATAAAAACAAAACACGTCAAAAAAAGCGTCATGACAAGGGTTAGGAGGCAGTGCGATGCACTGCCTCTTTCTTATTGTGTAACACTACAATATTAAAATCATTCAAATCGTTGACACTCAGCTTGCCACTTGGTATGATATGAAAGTCGCCAAAACAAGGACGGCAAAAACAAGCACCACACAGCAAATTGCTTCCAAAAAGAAATTGAAAAGTGGTTGCAATCGAATTGCTGAAGTGCTATAATAGTAAAGCAGTCAAAACAGAACATTGAAAACTGAATGACAATATGTCAACGTTTAATTCCGATAAACGGATGTCCACGGACATCACTTGGGCGTCAAGTAAAAACGCAACGGAGTCAGAGAACTTCCAATTATGGAGAGTTTGATCCTGGCTCAGGATGAACGCTGGCGGCGTGCCTAATACATGCAAGTCGAACGCGCGGATCAGGAGCTTGCTCCTGTG
>NZ_WUUK01000005.1 GCF_009831115.1 Salinicoccus hispanicus
CTGATCCGCGCGTTCGACTTGCATGTATTAGGCACGCCGCCAGCGTTCATCCTGAGCCAGGATCAAACTCTCCATAATTGGAAGTTCTCTGACTCCGTTGCGTTTTTACTTGGCGCCCAAGTGGATGTCCGTGGACATCCCTCTATCGGAATTAAACGTTGACATATTGTCATTCAGTTTTCAATGTTCTGTCTGAAGCACTCTTACTATGTTACATCATCTCGTAAAACTATTCAAGCGTTAATTTTACACTTTCGAATATTTTTTTGAAAGAAAATGTTTTGTGTTTCAATCACTCGCTTATGTCGTCCGTGTTTTGGCGACTTTTATATCATACCAAGTGAATAACTCAGTGTCAACGACTTTGTTGAACTTTTTTAAAAGTCTTTTTGTTTGCTTGCGTTGTTCACTAAATGCTAAATATTAGATTATCATAAATGCTATAACTTGTATATAATGAATTTCAGAGGTGAATTGTTTTATGAAGAAACCAGGAAATAAAATACTACGTATCCGCGGCTATGCACTGGCCCTGATCTTTATAGGTATGGGAACCATGTATCTCGGTGTATTCTTCAGGGAATACCCACTTGTCTTCAGCATCTTTCTTCTTATAGGAATGCTCCCCATCTTATTAAGCTTTGTCATCTACTTCTGGGTTGGCATGATCAGCACACGTGCAATTACCGTCCAGTGTCCGAACTGCGAGAAGCATACCAAGATACTGGGACACGTCGACTTCTGTCAGCACTGCAAGGAGCCTTTGACAATCGACAAGGAACTTGAAGGAGAAGACTTCTCCCTCGACTATAATGTAGACCATCGCAGAAAAAAGGCAATAGAAGAACTGAATGACAAAAAACAAAAATGAGCAGGGGGAATTCCCCCTGCTCATTTTTGTCTGGATGAAGATGCTGCTACCCTCTGCATTCAGGGCAGACACCGTATATCTCCAGCCTGTGATGGCTCACATCGTATGCTGTAACAGAGCCCGCAAGCTGTTCCACTTCCTCAAGTCCTGGATAATGAAAGTCCGTCATCTTACCGCATTCACTGCAGATGATATGATAATGCGTATCAGTAATGAAATCGAAGCGACTTGAAGCGTCTCCGTACGTAAGCTCCTTGACGAGCCCTGTCTCTTTGAAAAGCTTCAGGTTATTGTATATAGTGGCGACACTCATATTTGGATATTCATTGGAAAGCGCTCTGAATATATCATCAGCAGTCGGATGTTCCTCTGTTTCTATCATATACATGAGCACTGCTTTTCTCTGCGGTGTAATACGGACACCCGTTTTCTTCAGTGCATCGATCGATTCAGTGAACTGATCATTGGCATCCATCATTTTCATATTGATACCTTCCTTCTCTAACTGACTACTGTAGTATACTCATTGTACTTTGTACTGAAATTGATTGTCAAATCACTTTATTCAATAACCTCTACTATTATCAATGACATTCTTCATGGACTGCAGATTGTCCATATGCTGCAGGTTGTATGCAAAGATTCCAAAACCACGTTCCAAATACCCTTCGGTTTTGGATGATGCATGTGGAGTGATGGTCATATTATCATAAGTATAGAATACATGATCGGCCGGCAGCGGTTCATGATTGAATACATCCAGAATCATATGACGGATCATCCCCTGCTCAAGCACCTCCGAGATGGTTTCGTCGGTCATGATATCACCGCGTCCGATATTGACAAACACGGCACTTTCTTTCATTTTTTCGAATAGATCCGTTTCAAGCATCCCCCTTGTTTCTTCTGTACTCGGCAGAATATTGATGATGATATCCGCTTCATTGATGTGCTGTGCCAGTTCATCCATGGGGTGTGTATGATCAAACTCCTCCACTGCATGGCCTGTTGTATTGTAACCGACCACCTCTGTACCGAAGACACGGAGTACTTTGGCAAGGTGTGAACCGATGCTGCCGGTCCCGAGCACATGTACGGACTTGCCATGAATTTCTTCTGTTTTTGCATTCTTGCGCCAATAGGCATTGTCCTGGTCCGCTTTCAGCTGATTGAAATTCTTATGGAATGAAAGCAGCAGTCCGACGGTATACTCGGTCATCTGTATTTTATGGATGCCTTTTGCGTTCGTAATATGGACATGCGTAAGCTGCGCAAGCGGCAGATCATCAAGACCTGCGCTCATGACCATCATCCATTTCAGATTCTTGAACTTCCCGACGTCTTCTTCATTGATATTGCCGCCATACGTAATGAATATTTCACACCACCCACGATCTTCGTCCGTCATCTCAGAGCTTTTTGTAAAGCGGTATTCCATCTCAGGGTATTTTTCTTCTATCTCTTCAATCATATGCGGTCTCAGGTTGACGGTCGACAGTATATGCTTCATCTATACTTCCTCTTTCAGATAGGTTTTGAGTTCATCGATGTGGGTTTTTGCTTTGACATTATCCCATCTTTTAAGAATATTGCTGTCTTCATCGACAACGAAGGTCGTTCTGACGATACCTTTCGATTCTTTCCCAAAGACTTTTTTCATCCTATATACATCAAGTGACTCGGATAGCCTGAAGTCCTCGTCGACAAGCAGGTCGAAATTCAGCGCATGCTTCTCTATGAAATTCTGATGCTTCTTCTTCGAGTCTCCATTTACACCATACACTTTGACATCCAGTCCATTCAGAAAGTCCAGATTATCACGCAGATCGCACGCCTGCGTTGTGCATCCAGGGGTATTGTCTTTCGGATAGAAATAGATGACAGTCCTGCCTTCAAGATCTTTATTGCCTATCTTCTCTCCGTTCTGATTTTCAAGTTCGAATTCCGGGAACTTCTCCATATGTCTGCCTCCTTGAATATATCTTCATATAATGATAATACCCAAGTTTTGCCCTGTCCTCAACAGAAGTCCCTCCTTAATTAAAGCCTTCGGATATGATAGAATACACTATGTGTAAAATACAGATCAAAGGATGGAAAATATGTACGTTCACAAAAAATCCGAAGCACTCCAGAAGCAGGCAGATGATGTAATACTCGGCGGTGTCAATTCCCCTTCCCGTTCCTACAAGGCAGTAGGCAATGGTGCACCAATCGTCATGGACAGAGGCGAAGGCGCCTACTTCCATGATGTCGACGGCAACCGCTACATCGACTACCTGGGGGCTTATGGACCAATCATCACAGGGCATGCGCATCCCCGCATCCATGAAGCCATTATAGAACAGAGCAGCAAAGGCATCCTCTACGGCACACCGACGGAGCTTGAAATCGAGTTCGGCAGAAAGATGAGAGAGGCGATCCCTTCACTCGAACGTGTCCGATTCGTCAATTCGGGCACTGAAGCGGTAATGACGACAATCAGGGTTGCGAGAGCCTACACGTCAAGAAATAAAATCATCAAATTCGAAGGGTGCTATCACGGACACTCCGACCTCGTGCTGGTTGCTGCCGGTAGTGGCCCATCCCAGCTCGGCACACCGGATTCAGCCGGGGTACCAAAAGGTGTGGCAGAAGACGTCATCACTGTACCTTTTAATAATCTGGAAGATTTCAGAACAGCAATGGCCCATTTCGGCGATGAAATTGCTGCAGTACTCATCGAACCGATCGTCGGCAACTTCGGCATTGTTGAACCGATGGATGGATTCCTGGAAGAAATAAATAAAGTCGCTCATGAAAACGGCTCACTCGTCATCTATGACGAGGTGATTACCGCTTTCCGCTTCACTTACGGTTCAGCGCAACAGCTGCTCGATATCGAGCCCGACCTCACCGCCCTCGGCAAGATCATCGGTGGCGGTACACCAATCGGAGCATATGGCGGCAGAAAAGACATCATGGAAAGTGTTGCACCACTCGGCCCTGCATATCAGGCAGGCACCATGGCAGGCAACCCGCTCAGCATGGCTGCGGGACTGGCATGTCTGGAAGTACTCGGTAAGCCTGGCGTATATGAAAACCTGGATCATCTCGGCAGGATGCTCGAGGATGGGCTTATGGACCTGATCCGTAAATATGAAATCAAAGCGACAATCAACCGCCTCGTCGGCGCCCTGACCATCTACTTCACCGATGAGACCGTGACCAACTACACCATGGCTGAAGCAAGCGATGGTGAAATGTTCTCGAAGTTCTTCAATGGTCTGATCAGAAGAGGGATCAACATCGCACCATCAAAATATGAAGCCTGGTTCCTGACAACAGAACATACTGAATCGGATATCAAGGAGACACTTGCCATTGTTGAGGAAGTTTTCAAAAATGACCTATAGGAGAGGGTACCATGCGCTTTGGCGCTAGAGTTTTCAAAACAGGTGTTACTGTCGTCCTTACACTGTTCATTGCAGAGATGCTCGGACTCGGACCCTCACTTATCGCGGCAATCGCTGCAGTGTTTGCACTCCAGCCGAACGTCCACCGCTCGGTCATGAATACGTGGAACCAGTTCCAGGGCAATACGCTCGGTGCGATATCGGCGATTGTCATGGTTCTGCTTTTCGGTCACAACATGATTGTCATCGGTTTGACTGTCATACTTGTACTGGCAATCCTGCTGTTCTTCAATCTGCAAAGCGTATCCACCCTGGCTGTCGTGACGATGATTGCCATCATGGATGCACCCACTGTCATAGAAAGTTCCACCACAACAGATTTCCTTGAAGCAGCAGGTATACGTTTTGCGCTGGTCATGATCGGAGTATTATCGTCACTTGTCGTAAACCTTCTCTTCATTCCACCGAAATACGAAACCAAGATGTATCATAACTGCTTCAATATAACGAGCGACATCTTCAAATGGATTCGCCTTGAATTGAATGCAGTCAGTGAATACCAGATCGTCAAAAAGGATATCGAGTCGCTGCGTACACGGGTTGTCACGCTCGAGACGATGTATTTATGGTATCGGGAAGAAAAGAACTATTTCAAAAGAAGCAACTTCGCCGATGCCCGTCGTAAAATACTGTTCAGGCATCTGATCGCCTCTACAAGACGGACATTCGAACTGCTCAGAAAACTGAACCGTTATGAAAACGACTATAATCATTTAGATGAAGACTTTAAGTACCGAATTCGTTACGAGATGGATCAGCTGATGGTATATCATGAGCAGATCTTTATGAAAATTACAGAGAAGATCCGTCCTGAAACACCATGGGGAATATACGACAGCAATATACAGTTCGAACATTCCATGATGGATGATTTCGTCAAGCTCTACCAGCAGTCACAGACACAAGAAGAGAAGATCCAGTATGAAAATATACTTGAAGTCATCTCTTCGATCCATGAATATTCGAACTCGCTAGATCGACTGGATCGATTGACGACAAGCTTCTTCCGGTTCCATGCAGACAAGAATAAGATAAATATACAAGACGAGACACTGGATATATAAAATGAAAAACAGGCGCAGGGATATACCCTGCGCCTGTTTTCTATTGCCATCCATTATTTTCTGCCGGTTTGCCTCTGAATCTGCTGACATGCGGATTCCCTTTGACGATGAAGCGGTATGGATATGCCACCGCCTCTTCCTTGTTGTCTATGCCGATTCTCGGTGTTGCTTCAATTTCAACAGGCGTGCGGCCTGACTGAAGTGTAAGGACACCATTGTTCAATTCCATGCCATTATGCAGCTCGCGGCGTACCCCCATGGATTTGGTCAGCTTGCCGGGGCCATCTGTGAGGCCCGTCTCCCGACCGCGTCTTTCAATCATGATGTCTTTGCCGATATGCGGTTCAAGTCCCCTGATGAGTATTCCTTCAGGGTGCTCTTTTTCCCGCGTCAATATATTCATGCAATGATGCCCATGCATCGTATAGACATAAATATGACCATAGTCATTGAACATCATTTCGTTCTTCTTGTTCTTTTTGCCGCCAAAAGTATGGGCTGCCCGGTCGTCAATGCCAAGATATGCTTCGACTTCCGTAATGAAGCCACTGGTTATGACACCATCGATGCAGGTGGTCAGCCGGACACCAAGCAGATGTCGTGCTGCTGCCAGTGTATCATCAGCCAGAAAATTTATATCCAACGTTTCAGCCATAGTGACACCCTTTACCTATAGATTCTGGATACTGTAGAGATTGTAGTAGTCTCCCTGTTTCTTCATCAGTTCAGCATGTGGTCCCGCTTCTCTGATCTGGCCGTTGACCATTACAAAAATGCGGTCTGCATGGGTGATGGTCGATAGTCTGTGGGCGACTACAATGGTCGTCCTGTTCTGGGACAGTTCAAGAAGCGTCTCCTGGATGATGCTCTCGCTTTCCAGGTCAAGCGCACTGGTAGCCTCATCAAGAATGAGGATCGGCGGATTCTTCAGGAAGACACGGGCAATCGCAATCCGCTGCTTCTGTCCACCTGACAGTTTGACACCGCGTTCGCCCACTTCTGTCTCGTAGCCTTCAGGCAGGTTCATGATGAAGTCATGGGCGTTCGCCCGCTTGGCGGCTTCAAGCATTTCTTCCTCTGTAGCATCAGGCCTGGCGAGTAGAATATTCTCCTTGATGCTGTCGGAAAATAGAACATTATCCTGCATGACGATTCCGACTTTATTCCTCAAGGATTCGATAGTATAGTCCCGGATGTCCGTGCCATCAAGCTTCACTTTCCCTGAGGTCACATCGTAGAAACGTGGAATCAGGGTCACAAGGGTCGACTTTCCCCCACCGCTCATTCCGACAAACGCAACTGTTTCCCCGCTCTGTACATTGAAGTTGATATGACTCAAAGTATCTGCATCTTCTCCATTGTAGCTGAATCCGACGTCCTGGAACTCGATGTTGCCATCGGTATGCTCGAGTTTACGGGCGTCCGGTCGATCTTTCACGTCGTATTTTTCATCAAACAGCTGGAACACCCTGTCCATTGATGCGATACTCTGAGTCAGAGTCGTGGATGAGGATACCAGTCTGCGGAGTGGTCCATACAGCCTGTCGAGGTAGGCGATGAATGCCGCAAGTGTACCGACGGTCAGATTGCCCTGTATTACCTGGTAGGCACCATACCCGACGACAAGCAGTGGACCGACATCGGTGATCGTATTGACGACTGAAAAACTTCTTGCTGTCCATTTGGCATGATCCGTAGCCTTGTTCAGGAAATTTCCATTTTTATCATTGAAGCGTTCCGATTCGTTTCTTTCGACTGCAAAGCTTTTGATGACATTGATCCCCTGTATCCGTTCGTGGAGGAATCCTTGAACTTCCGCCAGTGCCTGCGATCTTCTTCTCGTCAGGCTTCTCAGTCTGCCGAAGAAGAACCATACTCCAAAAATGTAGAATGGGAAGATGATGATCGATACGAGCGTCAATTCGCCGTTCATGAAGAACATGATTGCGAGTGCGATCAGTATTGTCACGAGGTCGAGCCAGATGTTCATCAGGCCGGTCATGATGAAGTCCTTTGTCTGTTCGACATCATTTATGACGCGGGAAATCACTTCGCCGACTTTATTATTGGAATAGAACTTGGCACTCAGCATCTGCAGGTGGCTGTACAGTTTTTTACGTATATCATAGAGGATCTTGTTGCTTGTCCACTGCGCGAGATACTGCCTGAAGTATTCAACTGGTGGCCTGATGATGAGGAAGATGAAGGAGAAAAGCAGCAGTACCTGGATCAGCATATTCACCTTATCCTCTGTACTCAGCCCTTCCGGCATGATGATGCTGTCGATTGTATATTTGATCAGCAATGGAAGAAGTAGAGGAATTCCGAACTTCAGCACACCGATGGCAATCGTCAGAGCAATCAGCCATTTATAAGGTTTAACAAATTGCAGATAGCGTCTTATCACAACAAATACTTCCTTTACTGACATAAAAAACAATCAACTGGACAGTTGATTGATCTTTAGTATGATTAGTATGATTTGAAATCATTATTGAAACGTCCCTGCCATACTTTTATGAAGTCCGGCGCGAAAGGTCCTTTTTTCCTCTCAATCCACTGCTGAAGCACATCGACGTTGTGTCTGAGTATCTTATCGATATCCTCCGGGTATTTCATACGGCTCTTATGCAGACGATACTCATCTTCATCCAGAAGGTGATATTTGCCGTCCGGATAGACTTTGATATCGAGATCATAGTCGATATATTTCAATGCTTCTTCATCATAGATGAATGGAGACGACAGATTGCAGTAGTAGTATACGCCGTCTTCTCTGAACATGCAGATGACATTGAACCAGTATTCGACATGGAAATAGACGATCGCCGGCTCCCGGGTCACCCATGTCCGCCCATCACTTTCGGTGACAAGCGTCCGATTGTTGCCCCCGATGACGACATGATCCGTACCCTTGAGAATTGTGGTTTCGGACCATACACGGTGGATGCTTCCATCGTGCTTGTAGCTCTGTATCTTGACCTTGCTACCCTCTTTCGGTATGGATTCCAGACCCATATTCCACACCACCTTTAAAATAATACTACTATATTATAGCATAGCAGGAAGTACATTCACATTCATCCGTTTTCAATCTCGAACAGCCTGTACAACTTCTGCATGGCCTTGCTCATCGGCAGATTCTTCACTTCCTTGAGAGGAACGAAATCCGGATGTGTACTCCGGGTATGCAGCATATACCCTTCCATATACCAGACCTGGTGGGTGAATACATGCTTGCCGCTGCCGATATGCCGACCTGATGCATCGACATCGATGCCCAGCTCCTCGCCAATCGATTCGATTGATGTATCCACATCATATTTGGGCAGTTCGTACATCCCCTGGAGCAGAGTGCCCTCCTGTCTCCTGAGCAGCACTTCGTCGCGGTCGTTTACGATGAAGTAGACGTTGTAGTACAGTTCATTCTTTCGCTTCGCCTTCTTTTTGACCGGCAGTTCCGCTACAATATTCTCCTTGTACGCTTCGCAATTTTCCTGCACCGGACACATGATGCACTTCGGCGCACGGGGCGTGCAGATGGTTGCACCGAGCTCCATCAGCGCCTGATTGAAGTCTCCCGCTTCGAGCGGAATGATCTCCTCTATACGATGCTTGATATCTTTCTGGACAGATGCCTTGGTCATATCCCTTCCGTCGGCATCCAGCCTCGATATGACACGCAGTACATTTCCGTCCACTGCAGCCAGCAGATGATTGAAGGCGATGCTCTGTACAGCACCTCCTATGTATGGACCTACCCCTTTAAGCTTGAAAAACGTTTCCGGCTGATCCGGCACAACCGAACCATAGCTGTCCCTCACTTCTTTGACAGCAGTCTGGAAATTACGGATCCGGTTATAGTAGCCGAGTCCTTCCCAGTCTTTGAGCAGTGTCTCTTCATCTGCATCCGCAAGACTGTCGATATCCGGGTAACGGGTTATGAATTTCTCATAATAGGGTATAACAGTAATGACCTGGGTCTGCTGCAGCATGACCTCGCTCAGCCATATATGGTACGGGTCACGAGTCTGCCGCCAGGGCAGTGCTCTTTTATTGGACTGGTACCAGCCTAACAGGTTATGATTGAACTCTGAAATTTTCAGCATGGTTGACACCTTCCTATGTTAATTATGTCACTTGAATGGGGAGAATGAACATGGATACTCTAACACATACACTGATGGGCGGTACAATCGTTGGCCTGGCCGCCATCGATCCATCCATAGACCCCGTCTCCGTCGGGTTTATCACTACTGTAGTGGGCGCCTCTCTCGTACCTGACGTCGATACAGTAATGAAACTGAAAAACAATGCCGTATACATCACCAACCACCGGGGAATCACCCACTCTTTGCCATTTACTTTCTTCATCTGGCCGGTGCTGCTCACAGCACTCAGCGTACTCCTGTTCGACCTGCCTGCATTGAACATGTATCTATGGATACAGTTTGCAGTATTCATGCACGTGTTTGTAGATATTTTCAATTCCTATGGCACACAGGCACTGCGACCCATCAGGCAAATATGGATACAGATCGGCATCATCAATACAATAGATATCCCGATACTGCTCCTGCATGTACTGTACTTCATATTATGGTATTTTACAGGTGCACCGGTTATGCTGTTCATCGGACTCTATGCGATGCTTGCCGTCTATTACAGTCTACGCTACATGATGCAGCGTTCCCTCGTAACGAAAGTGATCCGTCAGCTGCCTAATGAGGAAATAGACCGGCTGTTTGTCATGCCGACCATCCAATATTTCGAATGGCGCATTGTCGTCGTGACAGAAAAGGCATATTACGTCGGACGCAGTTTCCGCGGCAACATCATATTCTATGACCGTTTCAACAAGAGCCAGCCTATTAGAGAGGAGCGGTTCGAAAGCATCAAGAAGAATGAGAACTTCAAGGCTTTCACATTCTTTTCTTCCATCTACCGCTATGAAGTCACCGACATCTCGGAAGATGTGGTGGAGATCAGATATATCGATCTCAGATATCTGAAGGATGGACACTATCCCTTTGTCTGCATCATGCACCTCGATAAGGATACCAGTGAAGTCCTCCATAGCTATACAGGCTGGGTATTCACGGAAAGCAAGCTCCAGAAGAAGCTTCTCGGCAGCTGATATAACGAACAAAGCGACCGGGTCATTCACCCGGTCGCTTTTTTAAATACCGATATAATGAGAATTTGATCTTGCTGTAGTATTCGAACATCCATAAGTACAGCAGTATGATCTGAGTGAAGAACAGGATATCATGCGGCAGCCGGTTGATATTCCAGCCCACATGTACTGCATTCGACTGCAGACCATTGATGACATAGTAGAATGGGTTGAGGCTCAGCAGGCTCTGCAGCCATGGTTCAATATTTTCTGGCAGGTACATTATCGGGACGACAGCCACCAGTACGATGAATACGAGAATATTGACGGCATTGCTCCTTTTCATTTCCACGGATAGATAGAGCAATGTAAATGGGATGATCAGAATCACCCCAAGCAGTACATAGTACAGCAGTGTAAAGATGTCTATCAGCCAGTTCTGGATGACCAGCGCTGCAAAAGCGCTGTACAGTACCGTAAACATCAGGAAGATGAATGTCTGGAACACTGTAGTCGGCAGTATTCTCATGTATAGGGGAATATAGTTCACCTTGACGACCGAATCCTTATAGAATGTCGCATTCCTATTCAGCACCACCATGCTGAACAGCCATACTGCCGCCATCAGTCCTGTCAGTATATAAAGATATTCCATGACCCCTGTCTCGTCCATCATGGACATCGAGATGAACAGGAACACAAGTCCGATTGCATAGATCAGCAGCGGAGTGAGATTATGCGCCGAAAAATAGCCTGTCTGTTTGAAGAAGTGGCGGAACAGATATTTCATTTTGTGGTTCATAGCACCTCTCCTAACGGTTGATATACAGCCATGTCTCGTTCGTTGCGTCAAGAATCATATAGCCGTTTGGCAATCTGAATATGACATCCTCTGTCGAGACGCCGAACGCTTCGTACATGCCTTCAAGATTTCTGGCTGGAAATGACATCGAAAATATAATGTCATCCCTGAAATGGTAGGTGATCGGTATGCCGGAAAGTTCCGCATGCTTGTCACTTGAAGCAGACAGACTGATGGTATCCACTACAGCACTGCTGTCCCTGTTGATGAATCTCGAATAGTACAGATAGTTGTTTTCAAACACTTCATCCGTATAGGGCAGCAGGTCCTCGAGCGTTGTTTCCGGGTAGAGGCTTGCAGGGTTGAAGTAGATGAGCGAACCGGAATCCACTTCTTCCGCTGCTCCACCATCAACAATAGTATAATTCTCGGCTCCTCTGTCGCTGACCCGGAGCATGGACATGTAGGGATAGGTTTCTCCACCGATTTCCATACTGTCCTCGGTACTGATCCCGTAGGCGATCCGGCGATCCTCTTCTTCAGGAATCGTTACCGTCTGCTCCTGCCCGGTACTCGCAGCACCTGTAAACGAGATATCCATGAAAATGACAACACTTGCCATCATCATGGTGAAGAGGACCACAAGGGAAATGATGATCTTTCTGATATTGAACCGGTCGATCGGACTGGCCTGGTTTCTGCTCAGTCGTTTCAGACCATGCGCATAACGGCCATATTCGCTTACATTCCGCTTCCATTCGAGATCGAACAGTGCTTCTTCATCCACATTTTTAATCTGGCTTTTTTTCCTCATATAGGCAGTGTATTCGACAACGCCCTGCTTGACGCTGCCATCGTAGCGTATCTGGCCATAGCTCAGCCAGAGGAAGTAGTTTGCGAGAATCTCAATCGGTTCGATACTGCTTTCGAGCAGCAGTACCCCACGCTCTCTTTTTTCCTGTTCATTGATGGTCGTTTTGAAGGTGGCCGCATCTTCTTCGGTCAGATGGCGGTACATATTGCAGTAGATGATGATTTCAGCATCTGCAAATTTGGAAATTTCCAGCAGCACAAGCGCAATCTCCCGCCGTGCCAGATCCTTGACCGGAGTCATCCAATGCTCTTTGAACATCTTCTGCGTCTGCAGCTGTTCTATGGACTTTTCGACATCCTCTGTTCTCATATACTCATCCAGTATTTCAGTGACGAACATTCCAAGTGCATGGGGATGATGGACATGATCCAGCACATCCAGACTCAGCACGGGGCTTTCCGTCTTCACTTTTCCTTTTTTCGTGTCCAGACTGCCATTGACGATTTCCTTCAGATAGTGCAGTGTTTTGTAATCCGACAGGATGCCGAGTACTTCCCCTTTGTAGAGGTGAAAGGAGACATCCTTCAAAAGCAGTCCTTCTTCACGTCCAAGAATCCGGTCTCCGAGTTTTTTCGGCTCCTTGGCGTAGGTCAGATTCAGCGCTCTGAGTAGAATGATGTTCTGCATATGATCATCTCCTCTTGCTGAGCTGCAGCATGCTTACAGGAATACCTGTCTCTTTCTCTTCTCCTCCGACAAAAAACCCCCAGGCAAGAATTCCTTTGATGTATTCCACCTTGAAATAGTGGTCTTCATTGCTGATTATCTTGTAGATCTTGCCGGGCTCGATCAGAGAGAGATCGACGAAATAGCTTTCCGCGATGAGCACCTGTCTTTCAAAGACTCTGTATTCATTTTCGACACCCATCATCTCGGCCTTTCTCATCGCTTCCCGCTTCTCACCAATATATGCTTCAAGTTCACGTCTCGTCATGGTATTCAAAGGTCTCATCATCCATACCGCCTAACTTTTCCTGAATTAAGTCGTAGCCATACCCTTTTCTCATCAATGCCTGTGTCAATTTCTGCTTCAGGGCAAAGCCTGTTTCTTTTCTTTGATATTTATTGAAATACTTTTCGAAGTCCTTGTCGAAATGGGTCGTTTCATCAAAATCGTCATCAAAATCTATCAGTTCGATATGCTCTTTGCCATATCCCCTCTGATGCAGTTTTTCGGTCAGTTTCATTCTGAATTGCCTGTAGGCACCCTTATGCCGCTTCAGCTGCTTATCTTTAAGCTTGTTCATGCGTTCTCCATCGACTTCCGCACTGAACGCTTCAACATTCTCTTTGATGATATCTTCATCGATCCGATGCTTCTTCAGCTCACGCTGCAGTGCATATGGGCCCTTGTCCGTCGTGGACAGCATCGTATTTCTCAATGCTTTGGCATAGTGGCCGTCATTGACATAGCCTTCCTCTTTAAGCCTGAGGACAGTCTGGTCAATCATATCCGGGTGATAACCCTCTTCCAGATATTTTCGCATCTCCTGCTCGCTGCGCAGCTTGAAACTGATATAGCCGAGCGCTTTGACGTAGGCCTGGTCATACTGGATGGCCCGAAGTATCTGCTGATACTCCTTTGGCTCAAGCACCCTGTCCGAGATCAGCCGGTACTTTACGACAGATTCCTCATGGGCCTTGAATGAAGTACCGTCATCCATATGTATCTCGTACATGCTGTTCTTATCCAATGCCACTTTCTTTATCTGCATGCAATTCCTCCTAGTCGAGAAGATCCGTCGCAAAAAATTCACGCAGCGCTTTGGAGCGCTCTCTTCTATGACGACGATGCTCTGAGCGTTCCTCGCCTGTTTCATCAAGCCATTTCAGCCGTTCATTGTCAGGAATGACTTCTGGTACTTCGATCGGATCATAATTATCATCCAGTGCAACAAAAGTGAGAAAACTGAAAGCGGCCAGTTTCCGTTCGCAGTCGTTTTCAAGCGTTTCCTTTGATATCTTCACGAGAATTTCCATGGAGGATCTGCCCGTATGGGTCACCATGGATTCGAGGATGACGACATCCCCCAGATTGATCGGTTCGAGAAAATCCACGGAATCGATCGAAGCGGTCACTACCTTCGCCCGGGAATGGCGGCGCGCTGCTATTGACGCAACGTCATCTATATATTCCATCAGCCTGCCCCCATAGAGCGTGTGGTGGCTGTTTGTGTCCGGAGGCATTACATTAGAAGTTTTTACAGTATAGGATTCCGACATTCTTTTTTGCATATTATTTCCTCCATTCCAAGCACTACTATAATAGCATATTTTCAGTACTAAAAAAGAAGGGATATGATTAATCCCTTCTTGAATATTTCTATTGAATTCTACTATATCTTGCGTTCGAGCGCCTCTTCCGGTGTATCGATCACAAGGGCATCCTTGCCTGGGAGTGATCTGGACAGGAAGTGGTGAAGAACGAAGGCAAATGTGAATATGACGAATAGAAATGCCAGCGTTATGAGCAGCATCATTAGATAACTCATTAAAATCCTCCTCTGAAACTTATCCTAGTGCCTTTATTTTATCACAAAGGCATGGTTTGTACTATACAAATCAGAAAGCCCAGTTTCCTTTTTCAAACACTTTTTCCTCTGTTCCATCGTCCGTGATGCCGTATATATCCAGTTCGGCAGAACCGATCATGAAATCGACGTGGGTAATGGAATCATTGAGTCCAGCTTTTTCAAGATCCTCTCTGGACAGGTTCTTCCCGTCTTCAATGCAGAATGAATAGGCACTGCCGAGTGCAACATGGCAGGATGCATTTTCATCAAACAGAGTATTATAGAATAATTTACCCTTATTCGAGATCGGTGAATCATCCGGAACGAGTGCCACTTCCCCCAGGTATCTCGCACCTTCGTCCGTATCGAGCAGGTTCTTCAGTACTTCATATCCCTGACCGGCTTCAAAATCGACAACCTTGCCATCTTCGAATGTCAGTTTGAAGTCATCGATCAGGTTGCCGCCGTAGCTGAGCGGCAGCGTATTGGATACATAACCGTCGACACGTGTCTTTTCAGGCACACTGAACACTTCCTCAGTCGGCATGTTCGCCATGAACTTCTGGCCGTCCTCATTGAGGCTGGATGCACCGGCCCACAGGTGCCCCTTCGGCAGCCCGATGATGAGATCCGTACCTGGTGCTTCGTATCTGAGCGACTTGTATTTCTTGGCGTTGAGATAGTCGACTTTCTCATGAAGCGTGGCATCATGCTGTTCCCAGGCTTCGACAGGATTGTCCTGGTCGGCACGGACAGTATATAGGATGAGATCCATGAGCGCGTCAACAGCGGCATCATCATCAAGATCCGGATATACAAGCCTCGCCCACTCCACGGACGGATAGCCGGCAACACACCAGCTGTGGTAATCCGATTGTATGCGGTTTGAGAAATCCTTGAACGCTTTACCGGATGCGACCTGCATCGCCTGAAGCTTCTGTGGATCCACACCCTTCATCAGTTCAGGGGAAGAAGAAGTGATGCTCAGGAATCCGGCCTTCTCGTCGGAGTAGAACATCCTTTCATCTATTGTCCACTGGTGGATGGTGCTGAGCTCCTCTTTGGACTGGTACTTGGCATGCAGTTTCGTCAGTTCGTCGTCCGACATGAGAATCTTGACTTCCTTTGCCCCTTTTTCATATGCCTTTTTTGTGACCTTCCTCATCAATGGCAATGCATCGCTCGCCCCTCTGATGAAAACACGGCCGTCCTTTTGCACATTCAGTCCGATATCGACTAGCAGGTCTGCATATCCTTCAAGTTTTGTTTCAAGTTGAGCCATTTCGATTTCTCCTTTATTTTCTCAGTTTTGATAGTTCTTCAATGATCGCCGACTGTTCATTTGCTGTAACCTGGCTTCTCGAAGTCACCATTCCATGTATATCCCTGATTTCGTCAATATTACTGTCATCAAAATCCTCTGGATTGAAGAGACCTTTATTGACTACATTCAAGGCATCTTCGATTTCCTTGAGCATCTCTGCTTTGTGCATATCGTATTCCTCCATCCTAGCTTCTTGTCATTACAATAGTACCAAAATTCATATGAGAATAAAATTTTTATTCAAGTTATTCAATGAATAAAGTTTACGGTTCGTTTAAAATGGATATAAGCAACTATAAATCACGTACAAAGGAGAATCCACATGAAAAACAAATTGTTGCCAGCTGTCCTCATTGGCGCCGCCATTGGTGCAGCACTCAGCCTCATCGATAAGAATACAAGAAGCACTGTACTGAGCAGTACCAAAGATCTCAAGTACTATGCACAGAACCCGAACGAAGCGAAAGAGAAATTGACTTCCGACTCCGGTGACTCTTCAAAAATACAATCACTGAAAGACGAAGTAATGTTCTGGAAAGATACAATCCAGGAAATCAGACAGAATAACCCTGAGCTGGAAGAGTCCATCAAGGATGCGAAAGATACATTCATGAAGAAGCGTGACCAGAAGCAGTTGAATTAATTCTACAGGAAAGGGCTGACGTGAGTTGGCCCTTTTATTTTTAGAAAGGAGAGGTATTATGGCCGATAAACCGACAAATTCCGACTATCTTAACCAGACGAAGCAAGAAGGCAAGGAAACGAAAGCGAAAGATTCAAAAAGCAACAATGGAGAGACATTCGTCGATGATGTGAAATTCAAGTCGAAATCTTCAAAGAAGCCGAATGAAACGCTGTATGTTTCCAAGATCAACAAGCCAGCAAAGCACAAGGATAATTCAAATTTCTTTCAACGACTGATGTTCCAGTTCGGTAAGGATGATACATCAGGAATGGCAGCACAGCTCGCGTATTATTTCCTACTTGCAATATTCCCGCTGCTGATATTCCTGCTGACGCTCGTTCCATTGTTCCAGATCGATCAGCAGATGATTACACAATTCATACAGGACTATGCGCCCGCGCAGATTTCCAGCATGCTGGAGGGTGTCATTGAAGATGTCATGGGCGGTTCCAGTGGCGGCCTGCTCTCCGTTGGTCTGATATTTACACTATGGTCTGCATCGAATGGGATGACAGCACTGATGAATGCGTTCAATGTCGCCTATGATGTTGAAGACAATCGCAACTTTGTCGTTGCAAAGCTATTGTCCATCGTATTTACAATCATTCTGGCACTCTCTGTACTACTGACTTTCGTACTGATTGTATTCGGTGAGCAGATCGGCAATCTCATGTTCGGCGCCATCGGACTTGATCAGCAGTTCCAGTTCGTATGGAATCTGGTCAGAAGCCTGCTCCCTGTACTGCTCGTATTCATTGTATTCGTTGTCATCTATACGACAGCACCGAACATCAAGCTGCAGATCAAAGCGGTCATCCCTGGCGCATTGTTCACAACGGTTGCTTTCCTGCTCGCTTCATGGGGGTTCAGTTTCTATATTTCAAATTTCAGCAACTACAATGCAACGTATGGTACTATCTCCGGAGTCATCATTCTGATATTATGGTTGTATATCACCGGGGTCATCATCATACTCGGTGCCCAGATCAATGCGATTATGCATAAACGGGCAATGGAAAAACAAGGAGAGGAAAGAACGGAAAATGAGTCTACTGCATGATCTGCTCGACTATAACGAGCAATTCGTAAACAACAAAGAATATGAACAGTATGTAACAACCAAATCACCTGATAAGAAACTGGTGCTCATATCCTGCATGGATACGAGATTGACAGAATTATCTACAAAAGCGCTCGGCCTCAAAAACGGAGACATCAAGCATATACAGAATGCTGGTGCAGTCATTTCCCATCCTTATGGAAGTACGATGAGAAGCATCCTGGTAGCTGTATACATGCTCGGTGCAGATGAAGTCATGGTCATGGGTCACCACGACTGCGGTTTCGGTGCATTGAAGCCTGAGCCGATGATGAACAACATGATCGAGCGCGGCATCACCGAAGAGACATTCGACGTGCTGAAGCATTCCGGCATCGATGTTGAAGGCTGGCTTAAAGGCTTTGACAGTGTCGAGGAAAGCATTACTGAAAGTGTTGGTAAGATCAAGCATCATCCATTGATGGTGAATGGTGTTCCAATTCACGGTACAGTTATCAATCCCGAAAATGGCAAGGTCGATCTTGTCGTCAATGGATATGAAGCATAAGTGACCCATCCTCTACCCCAACCGGTAGAGGATGTTTTTTTATCAGGCGGAACGGTTCCCAATCCACACACCTTTAGTGTATAATGTAACCAAGGAGGGGATGATGATGCGTATGGAAAACAAAGCCACCCAGCACATTGATATTGATCGCATGATCAATGAAGGCGGCTTCCAGCACTATTTCGTCGGTAGCGACCATCATGAAAGTGATACATCCCAACAGAACGACCGGATTGGTGCAGTGGACCTGCCGGAAGCCATAAACGATCCACCAGAGCAGAAAAAAGCCGGTTGAAACGAAACAAAGGATGGCATACATTTGTATGCCATCCTTATGTTTTCTAGTCTTCTACCAATGTGAGAAGTTTCGGTCCTTCTTTTGTTACAACAATGGTATGTTCCTTCTGGGCGACATAGCTGCCGTCTTTTGTTTCGAAAGCCCATTCATCTTTGCCGTCGGTAACGAATGACGCATTGGTTGAAATGAATGGCTCGACCGCAATGACCATGCCTTCTTGCAGCAGTTCACTATTACCAGGTTCGTAATAGTTCATAATATGCTTCGGTGCATCGTGCAGACTTTTACCAACACCATGTCCTGTAAGATTTTTAATGACGGTCATACCGTTCTGCCTGGCCACTTTGTGGACTGCACGGCCGATCTGGCTCACTTTCGTACCGGGCTTGATTTTCTGCAACGCTTCTTCAAAAGCCATCTCACAGACATCGACCACTTTCTGTTTCCGTGGATCTGCTGATGTGCCGACAACAAAGGAAACCCCGGTATCTGCAAAGTAGCCATTCTTCTTGGCCGACACGTCGATATTGACGATATCGCCCTCATTGATGACACGGGATCCAGGGATGCCGTGGGCCACTTCTTCATTGATGCTGATGCATGTGTATCCGGGGAAGTCATACTCACTTGTCGGTGCACTTTCGGCACCCATCTCTTCAAGGAGTGCCCCTGCAATTTCGTCAATTTCCTTAGTGGTCATACCAGCTCTTGCTGCTTCAACAAGCGACTTCAACACTCTGCCACATATCTGTCCAATCTCTTTCAGGTGCTGCATTTCTTCTTCAGTTTTAATAATCATTGTTCAACCCTACTTACCTTAAAAATTTTCTTCTGTAATTATTATAACAAACTCTTCGTGCTATACTAGGATGGTACTCATTAAAATATTGAAAGAAGCATGACTATGAAATATGATATCCGTAAAATAATTGGCCCAAGAATAATAAAAACCGGCCTCTCAACGTTTTTGACTGCCCTGATATGCATATCATTGGATCTGAGTCCGATCTTTGCGGTCATCACGGCCATTGTCACGATTGAACCGACTGCCTATGCTTCCTTGAAAAAGGCCTATGTACGTTTTCCGGCCTCGATCATTGGTGCATTCATTGCGGTAGTGTCTCTCTACCTGTTCGGTGAGAATGCATTCACCTATTCCTTGGCAGCGACATTGACCATTCTGGTCACATATCGACTGAACCTGCATGCTGGTGTACTTGTGGCAGCCATCACTGCCGTCGCCATGGTGCCATCTGTACATGATGCCTACATATTCAACTTTCTTTCCAGACTGGCAACCACCACCATCGGTCTTGCTACAAGCACGCTGATCAACTTCCTGATCCTTCCGCCCAAGTATGCCGGACAGATTGAAGCAATCACAAAAACAACCACACAGCAGACCCATCAGCTGCTTGTGCAGCGCCTGCGTGAGATGATGGCAGGAAAGTATGAATCGGACAAAAGTGAGAAGTCATATGCAAAAGTGCAGTCATCAATTGCAAATGCAGAGCAGCTCCTGAAATATCAGCAGGATGAATACCGGTATCATAAGTCGAACCGTGAAGAGATGCGGCTGATGAATCGCCTTGAGCGCGAATTGCAATTCAAGAAACTGTACTTTACACATCTTGGCAACCTGATCTACCTTCCTGAGAACATATCCATGAAATTCAGCAGCCAGGAAAAAGCGGCCATAGAAGAAATCATCAGACATCTCGATGGAGATCCGGACACGCTCACAATGACCAACTCTGCAGTCCGGTTCATCAGGCGTCATATCAGGGATCTGGATGAAGAGGCGGATGCCTTCAAGATCCATATTCTTTACGAAATCATCATCATCTACCAGATGATTGTACAACATCATAAGTCAGGTTCCAAACCTCAGAAACTGCCGGCCACCAGTACAGCCGATTCGGATGCTACATGAAATCATAGATTGTCAAGTTTCGATACGTCCGGTCCGCAAGCTGGGATACGGTGACCCCGATGAGCCTTATAGGCACATCGGGGTCTTTCAATTCATGGTAGAGACTATAGGCATAGTGATAGATTTCTTCTTCAGTGAATATCGGGTTGTTTGCCATCATCTGTCTGGAATGCGTCACATAATCGGCTGTCTTCATCTTGACGGTGACGACCTTGGCTGCAAACTGCTGCAGCTCCAGCTTCTCTCCCACTTTCCCACTCAGCTCCTCGATGACTTTCAGTATTTCGTCATCATCATTGATGTCATAGTTGAACGTCGTCTCCTTGCCGATCGATTTCCGGATGCGCTCCACCTTGAGTTCGGAAGTACCGATGCCGCGGGCCTTCTGGTATAGACTTGTCCCCTTTTTGCCGAAGTGCTGAACCAGCGACTTTTCATCCCATTCATAAAGATCTTTACCCGTATTGATTTCAAGTGATTTCATCTTTTCTTCCGTCACACGGCCAACACCAGGAAAATCACTGATTTCAAGTCCGAAGAGAATATCCTGTACGTTATCATAATGAATCACTGTCGTCCCAGCAGGCTTGTTCATTCCGGACGCAATCTTGGCCAGATACCTGTTATAGGAAATGCCGCTTGATGAAGTCAGTTTCGTGACATCGAATATATCGCGCTGTATATCCAGCGCAATCGCTTGAGCGGAACGTTCTCTTGAAACCAGATGGGTAATGTCCAGATAGGCCTCATCCAAAGATAAAGGCTCCACGATTTCAGTATAGCTGAGAAAGATGTCCATGATTTTCCTGGAATCGGCTTTATACGTATCGAACCTCGGTCTGACATATATTCCATTTGGACACAGCTTATACGCCTGCTTGGTCGGCATCGCAGAGTGCACACCGAACTTTCTCGCTTCATAGCTCGCTGTCGCGACAACGCCCCGGCTCTCCGACTTGCCGCCTACGATGATCGGTTTGCCCCGGTATTCCGGGTTGTCACGCTGCTCCACCTGGGCATAAAAGGCATCCATGTCGATATGAATGATTCTTCTCTCCATAGCATCCACCTGTTAGAAATTATTTACCTGATTATAACATACTGCGAACAGACGTTCCTACCCCATACGGGGATGTGTTTCATATATGGTCATGCCGACATCGGTATCTTCGACGTATTCCATATGTCTATACTTATATAGAAGGTAGATGTAGTAGAAATCCCCGGCACATGCGCCGGTATGGAGTGCAATCAGATATTTGTAGGCCACATGCGGAAAACTGAACATCAGAATGAGCAATACTGTCGTGATGATCACAAAAGGCATCATTATGATGGTTGCGAAATGCCTTTTCGTAAATATCTCCCCAGGCGCTGCTGCATAGAAAAGTCCAGCCTTGTAGCCAAATCTGACGCGCCCTTTTGGTGCAAACACTTTGAAAAATATACCGTGTATGGCTTCGTGGGCAGTAATGACCGCAAACATGATCGCAATGATCAGAAAGACTGCTCCGAAAATGCCGAAGCGTTCCTTGCCGACCAGCGCAGAACCGATATCATCCATGAATAGCACATCGAATATCAGAAACGGCAGGAATAAAGCAATGGTGATGCCTATGGCCAGTGTATTCAGTGTGCGCATCGCTGTCTTATCCTTGAAGATGTCGAACACATACTTTCTGCTCATCAACCCACCTCCTTTTAAAAGCACTGTAACACAACATGTATAAATAATGTTAGACTATCCTATAAACGAATATCGTCTGAAGAAGGACAGGAGGAAATCGCATGGCACGTTTTACAGTAGTGGGTGGCGGCATTGCAGGTGCTTCCACCGCCTATCACCTGGCCAAAGCAGGCCACAAGGTCACGGTGTATGACCGGGCAGACACAGGCCAGGCGACCGATGCTTCCGCCGGCATCATATGCCCGTGGATCAGCCAGAGAAGGAATAAGAAGTGGTATCGTCTCGTAAAAGAGAGTGCCAAGTACTACCCTGAGTTCATTGCTGAACTTCAAAAAGAGACAGGCCTTGATACAGGATATAGAAGAGAAGGTTCCATCAGTCTGGTCAAAGATGATCATATACAGGATCTTGCCTTCGAACGGATCCAGTCAAAACAGGCAGATGCGCCTGAGATGGGCGATGTGCGGAAAGTTTCAAGAGAAGAAGTGAAAGAGATGCATCCGAACCTGACCAATCTCTATCCTGGTGTATATGTGGAAGGTGGCGGACAGGTGAAGGGCGCCATTCTGCTTAAAGCATTGAAGGCGGGATTTCTGAAGCATGGTGGTGAATGGATCAACGCTGACTATGATGGACAGAGTGTCGATGGCACACTCATCTATGCCACCGGTGCCTGGGGCATAGAGCAGCATCACGATCCGGAAGTGAGGCACCAGAGATCGGAAGTCCTCCATTTCAGACTGGCAGACAGTCGGAACAGTGGTCATACACCGGTCGTCATGGCACTCGGTCCCATCTATATTGTAGAAATGGGTATGAACCAGTATGCCATCGGTACCACCCATGAAGATACGGAAAGCTTTTCAGCCTTACCATCACAGGAGAACTATGAATACTTGCGCGCGTTGGCGCATCGCTATTTCCCGGATTCCGAGATTGAAGACGTCAGCATGATGGTCGGACTGAAGCCCTATACGAGAGACTTCCTGCCCTTCCTCGGCCACGTCAAAGAGAATGTCTTTGTCATCAACGGCATGGGGGCAACCGGACTGACAGCAAGTCCGCTTGTCGGGCGCGAAGTCGCGCGCTACTTGAACAAGGAAGATACAACGCTCGATATCAGCGACTATTCCTATATCTAGAAGGCAGTCCACACTGCCTTCTTCTTTTAATCAAAATCACCTGATTGCTTTGCCACCCACCTCCCATATATAATAAAATGAATAAATATCATAAATTCAGTATTCTATTACACAGTTGTTAAGAAAGTAGGTTCGAAATTGAATATATTATATAATGAAAAGATATTGCGGAATTTCTTCTACATCTATGCCGTCCTCTTCATCCTTTTTCTCATCTACTTTTTCAGCAATATCGAATTCCTCGAACCACTTGTCAACTACCTGGCATTCGCTGTGCTGCTGTTGTCCTGGCTGTTCAGTTCCAGACTATTCAAGATCATCGGATTTGTTTTCATTTCAGCAGGAATAATACTGAGTCTCAGTGCCGGAGAAGGCTTGGGTTCAATCATCGGCAATACGATGAGCAATATGCCCCTTCTGCTCTTCTTCAGTACACTGCCATGGATCGGTACAGTCGTAAAAGTGGGAGGACTCGACGACAGCATCACCGAGATGATACAGGATCGTGCAAACAAGGTCGAAAATATTTATGGCAGAAGCATATTCACCACCTATTTTTTCGGCATATTCCTGAATATTTCAGCCATCTATATCATCCAGCAGTTGCTCGGTGAACTCTTCAAGCGTTCTGAAGTCGCTTTTAAAAATGAATTCATCATCAAATCCACACTGCGGGCGTTTGCAATGGCTGTCATATGGAGCCCGCTCGAAGTCATCGTCGGTTTGACTGTGGACTCTACCGGTGTCTCCTATTTCGCGCTGCTGCCCTGGCTGTTTGCAACATCCGTCATTGTTGGACTGACGGAAGTGCAGATCTCAAAGCGTCAGTTCAGAGGACTCACCATCGATGCCCCACTTTATGATATCGACAACAGTGCAATGATACGGTCGATTGTGAAGATGGCCATCCTGCTGCTGTCATTCCTATCGCTTGTAATGGTATTGAATGCCTACTCGACGCTCGGCTTCATCATGACAGTGGCTTTGATCATCATTCCTTTCAGTTTTGCCGCAGCTTTCGTCATGAAGCGGTTCCCGATATTTCTCAAAACAGGATGGAAATCATGGAAGAGTCATAACAACCATATGCAGAACTTCTCTGTGCTGTTTCTCTCACTCGGGGTTTTCTCTGGCGGATTCAACAGCAGTGCAGCACCTGGAGCGATGCAGCAGGTTTTCAGCTACGTTGATTCGTTTCTGATCCTGATTCTGCTGCTCATCATGCTTGTCATCTATGGACTGGCGATGTTTGGTGTCCATCCAGTTGCTACGCTGGCGATACTGGCAGAAGTGCTGATGCCCGTAATTACACCTGAAAATGCACTCAGCATCGGCATCGTCATGGTCGTCTGTGGTCTTGGTA
The DNA here is from genome assembly GCF_009831115.1 of Salinicoccus hispanicus. Lineage (GTDB taxonomy): Bacteria > Bacillota > Bacilli > Staphylococcales > Salinicoccaceae > Salinicoccus > Salinicoccus hispanicus. Next base: position 24,735 of record NZ_WUUK01000005.1, read on the forward strand.
TTTCCGCTGCCGCACCTTATGGTATCAATGCCACCATGACTTCGCAGAGCATGGGCATCAATCCCTACAGCATTACGAAATTAAACATGGGGTTTTCACTCCGCATGGCGGCCATCGGCATAACGATGGCGATGATTGCACTCCTCATATAAGAAAAGGGAAGCCCGGAAGGGTTTCCCTTTTTAGTTTGCTAAGACAGTATGTCATCTGATCTTCCTTCTTTTATTCAGTCCATGAATGATTGGAATACCAATCAGCAGAAAAATGAGCGGAAGCAGCATGACTCCGAACAATGCACTCCCTTCCAGCGCAACAGATAGGATCTCCAATATGATTATCGAAAAAATGATAAGCGTCATATTCTTCGCCATATTAAGCATCTGACGGCTATTAAGATAGAATGCCTCCCGATTACCTTCATTCAGACGAGATGGGTAGTTATGCACTTGAGGGTACCTCTCAAGGACTTCCATCAGAATTGTCACAACAACTGCAACGGCAGGCAGAATCAATAATGTAGCAGGAGATCCATATTGGTCAGCTTCACCGGACAGACCAAAATGAAGCGGCACTGTTTCAGGCAATGCGTTCCACTTCAACAGCATAAAAGCAACAACAGCAAAAAAAGCACTGTAGCAGATGGCATTCGAAACCTTTTCCAACAGTGTTCTAGGAATAGTGAGATCTGATTGATTCATTCTGCACATTCCTTTCAGAGGTATTATGTCTGATTATAGCATTAACGGGGAGCCCCTGGGCTCCCCGTTAGTCGTCTACTGCTATTTCGCTGTTCCTTTAATTTCTACATCGATACCATTGTGTGCCATTTTGGAGTACGGGCATAACTGGTGTGCTTTCTCCACGTATTCCTCAGCTTTGTCCTGATCGATGCCTTCAAATTCAACTTCGATTTCTGCAGATAGTTTGAATCCGCCGTCCGATTCGTCCTTCAAGAGTCTTGCTGTTGCCATGACCACGCGTTGCACATCGCCAGCCTTATCCTTCTTCAATACACCATCCAGGGCACTATTGAAGCATGCACTGTATGCTGCGGCGAAAAGCTGTTCCGGGTTCGTTTCCTTGGTATCTTCACCGGACATCTGTTTCGGCTGTTTCACATTCATTGAAAATGATTTGTCTTCGCTGTGGACTTCTCCTTCTCTACCGCCAGTATTGATCATCTTGACTTCGTACAATGGTTTCATTAAAGCTCAACTCCTTTATCAGTATGTCTCCATTGTATGGAACTCTGCCCCAACTATCAAACAAACTGCCCGGTCACTCACATGCATGACCATCCTTATTGCCGTCCATTTTCAGCTGATACGCTGCATGGTCCGCGTACACACCTTCCGGATATACTTGCCTCAGTTCGGTACAGTTTGCGAAATTCTCCTGCTGATCTCTGATATCATTCCCGCTCTCTTCCTGATAGACATCGGAATCATACGGATGATCAAGAGACCATATGCCGATGGCTGCCGCTTCAGCTTCCACCTCTGCCGCTTCCAGTTGCTCCAGGTACTTTGTATTCGGCGGATTGATGTATTTTACCTGTGCCAGCCCTTCCCTGACCAGAGTTTCGTTGACCATCTCTCCATCTGCGTAGATGTATGCCAAATACCTGTCATAATGATCCTGCTCCGGACCGACGTCGAATTCCACTTCAATGAGCGATGCCGCCTCGAGGATCTCTTTGGTTCTCGCAGAAGCTTCCTTGCCAAAAGGCTGTGCACCCACTCTTGGATGGTTCGTTTCTGGTGTGTCGATGAGCAGATACCTGAAGGAAGCCTCTTCACCGTTGAAGTTGAAACGTGTTGTATCCCCGTCAATAAATGATGATACCGTAACAGGAATTCTCCCTTCAGTCGGAAGAGACCTATCTTCCGCGCCGAAGATCCCATTGAGTTCCCGGACCGGATCTTCATCACCGTCCACGACAAGGAAAGCAATCGCAAATGCGGCAAGTGCAGTGACGAGAGCAATACCAGCGTATCTCAGATGCCCTTTTGCAGCCCTTTTTTCCGTTTTGTTCATCAGATGAATGATGAATATGCCTATGGCGATCAGTATAAGGTAAGCACCGACTGTACTAAAGCCTGCCCCGAGGCTGAGTTCCGTGTCCATCAGCGCAGCAACGAGTGCCAGAACAATCGCAACTGTAATCATCATGATGGAAACTTGCCAAGACTGCTTATGATTTTTACTTGTCGCACGTTTAACGAGACCTATACCGAAGGTCACGCCCGTTATCAAAGCGGTAATTATCGATAATATTAGAAACAAATTCATATGATCCCTCTTATTCATTCGATTACTTCAATACTACTACAGTCATCCTCAGACGCAATCCATTTTTGCGAATCAGTATGACACCTCTTAAATTTGTTCATAATCAATATACATTTATTGATTATCAATAAATCATGTATTATGATAATATATATAATATTGTGAGGTGTAAAAAATGAAACGTGGATCATCCTTATTTCTAAAAGCTGCCGTCATACTTATGGCTCTGCCCGTCCTGGCCGGCTTCATCTATCTGATATACTTTTTATTAAGAAACCCGATCAATCCCGAGTACGCCCTGATCCTATACCCGATCGTCATCGGCATACTGCTGACAGTACTGCCCTACATCTTTGCCCTCACCCAGGGGTTCAAGCTGCTTAATTACATTGACCGGAGGGATGCGTTCTCCAATCTGTCCGTCAAGGCGCTCCAGAAAATCAAGATTTCCGCATTCATCATCAGTGGCATTTATTTCGTAATTCTGCCGTTCGTCTATATCGTAGCGGAAATCGATGACGCGCCCGGACTGATCATCATGGGCATGGTACCAGTATTCGCCGCACTGGTCATCGCATTTTTTGCTGCCATCCTGGAAAAACTGCTGGATGAAGCCATCAATATCAAAACTGAAAATGAACTGACAGTCTGAGGTGAGAATATGACAATCAGAATAAATATTGATGTGATGCTGGCCAAGCGGAAAATGAGCGTCACTGAACTATCCAATAAAGTGGGCATTACGATGGCCAACCTATCCATTCTGAAAAATGGAAAGGCCAAGGCGATTCGATTTTCCACGCTTGAAGCACTGTGCATTGCACTCGATTGCCAGCCTGGAGACATACTGGAGTACGAAAGCAGCAGTAACGACGAAGAATAGAGAGATTGCCCGGGCATGATCGGGCGATCTCTCTTATTGATCGAATGATCCTGTGCCTATCTGGTTAGAATGAATGTAATAGGAGGCGGATCATATGGCTGACGTTATGTCCCCCGAGCAGCGGAAACGCACGATGAGCAGGATCAGAGCTCAATCAAAGCTTGAGAACAGGATTACGAAAGCTTTGTGGGCTGAAGGATACAGGTTCAGAAAAAACGTCCGCAAGCTTAGAGGTACACCTGATATTGCCATACAAAAATACAAGGTCGTCATCTTCATCGATTCATGCTTCTGGCACGTATGTCCGGAACATGGGAACTGGCCGAAGAGCAATCAGGAGTTCTGGAATCAGAAACTGGCGAGAAATATGGAAAGGGACCGCTCGGTGGATGCTCATCACTACCACGATAGAGAATGGCATATCATGCGTCTATGGGAACATGAGTTTAAAAACGATTTCGAACGATCCATCAAGAAGATCGCTGAATTCATAGAAGCTGCAAAAGCAGAAGAGGGTTCTCGGAAAAAATAGAAGATGAAACACAATTTGATTGTTGACAATTTACGGATATCATTGTAAATTTGAATATGTAGTTTTTAAAGCGTGGTCTGTTAGCTCAGCGGGAGAGCACTTCGTTGACATCGAAGGGGTCACTGGTTCGATCCCAGTACAGACCATTTATCAACAAAACGAAAACATCCAGTCAATAGACTGGATGTTTTTTTATTTATAGCTGATCAGTAATCTCGATACTAGACCGAGAACCGGCAATTCGATGATGGGACCGATTACCAGTGATAAAGCAATCAGCGGCTGGTCGGGAAAGGCAGCAATCGCAATCGCGAGTGCAAGAGGTGAATTGCGCGCCAAAACCATTATGATCAGACTGACAGACTCCGACTTGCTGAAATGCAAGAATCTGCTGGCTGTGCTGCCTGCTATGAAATTAATGATGAAGAATACCAGCAGAGGAATTAGAAGCAATAGCACAACATCCAGATTTTCAATCAGCGAGGTCCGCTCGGAAGCGAACATGGCTGCAATCGCCACACCAAGGAACAGTACATTTGCCTGTTCGAAAAACTGCGCCACTCTGCCACCTGACTTTACTAGTCTTCTCGTGAATATTGCCAAAGCGAAAGGTATGCCGATTATGATCAATATGCTTCCGAAGATAGTATGTAATGGCAGTCCCATACTCTCCTCCACTCCAAAGAATAGATGGAGGTAGATCGGCAGAAGAATCACCTGCAATAGCAGATTGACCGGCAGCATTGAGGTGGAAAGTACCGTATCCCCTTTGGCAATGCCTGTAAAGACCAGATACCAGTCCGTGCATGGTGTAACAGTGAGCATGATGAAACCGATCCAAAGAAGCGGATGTTCTGATAGAAACAGCATTCCGATCAGATAGGCAATAGCAGGTGTCCATAGGAAATTGATGACAAGTGAAGTCAGAACAAATTTCCATTTTTTAAAAGAAGTGAACACACGTTTCAATGGCATGAGGAGAAAAAGCCCATACAGCATGAGCATCAGAAATGGAATGATGAAATGGTCCGCACCGCTCTGAATGATATCCACACCACCGATCAGCAGACCGATGCCCACAGCAAGCAGTATGATGACCGGCTGGAATCTCTCAAGACTGTTCATGGCCCGCCCCTATTCCAATAGCTTGGCAACATCCCAAGTTTCTCTTTTATAAAGCTTATACATGAAGTACATGAGGACGATGATGCCGAATTTCATGGACAGGTCGTCAAGCTCGGAATCAGCCATGATGGCGGTGTTCCCATCTGCCCCTTTTTCTTTGACTGTGGCAACATACTTCTTGTCTATATGCGCTTCCATATCGCCGTCGGAATTTTCTTCGACCTTCATATAATGCTCATCCAGCTGCCCGACTACTTTGAACTGTATCAGGTTCCTGCCCGGCTTCTCCTTGAATACATGCTGCGCATCATCTGTGACAATAATATATTTTGAAATATTCATATCTTTGAATCGACGCCTTTTCAAGCCAAGTATCACGGTAGTGCCTCGTATGGATGTATATGAATAGGTGTTCTGTTCCTCACAGTTTTTCAGAACTGCCTTCTCCACATAGCCGACTGCCTCATTATTCTTATCTTCTATAGCCAAAACTTTTCTATTGGAATCAACTGAAAGTTTGAATTGATACTGCTTCATAACTGCCTCCTTCATCCTAATCCCCATCTACCAAAATATCATCTATAGTGATGAATCGTTTTTTCTGAAAAGTGCCACGAGCTCAACATGAACTGTGTGCGGGAAGAGGTCCACCGGCTGCACCCTCTCGAGTGTATACCCGAATTCCCTGAGGGAAGCAGCATCTTCAGCGAAAGATTCCGGGTTACAGGAAACATACACGACACGGTCTGTACCTAGACGTCCAATTCTGCGCATGACCTTGCCTCCAGCGCCTGAGCGCGGCGGATCCAGCATCAGCAGATCTGGCCTGCCCCATGATTCGAGTATTTCGTCCATTCCTCTTCTGGAATCTTTGGCCAGGAAGTAGGTATTGCCGATGTCATTGTCTTCTGCATTCCTTTTAGCCGATTCGATGGATGTCTCAACAATTTCAATCCCGGCAAGTTCCTTCGCCCTCTTGGCAAATGGCAAGGAGAATGTTCCTACACCGCAGAACAGGTCGATCATGCGTTCATCTGATTCGACTTCCGCCATTTCGATGGCCAGTTCCACAAGCTTCTCTGCCTGCTTCGGGTTGGTCTGGAAGAATGTATCGAACCAGATCCTGTATTTATAGCCGTACATTTCATCGTTGATGTAGTCGCGACCATGCAGGATATGCGTCTTTTCAGACTGTGTCATATCCGCCCAGTCCGTGTTCTCCATCCACATCAGACTTTCAAGGCTGCTGAACTTTGTCGTCAGCCTCAAAACGAGGTCTTCCACAGCCACCTCAATCTCGGATGGTCCTTCTGTCGCAAAAACAGCAAGCATCAGTTCACCGGTCTTCTGGGATTGGCGCACCATCAGATTGCGCAGCAGACCTGTATGCCGATCCTTATCATATCCGCTCAACTGGTGATCCCGCGCCCATTCCGACACCTCAAGCATCGCTTCGACCATTTCGTCTCCTGCAATCAGACATGTATCCAGGTCGATGATATTGCGGAAATTGCCCAGTTCATGGAGACCGAGTGCCCCGTCACGACCAAAAGTGAATTCCATCTTATTACGGTATTCCCATGGCGTCTCCATACCGAGCGCATCCGCTACAACACTCGCATCGAAGCCGTTGCCCTCAAGAAATCCACGAACTTTGTCCGTTTTATAGTCGAGCTGGCCCTGATAGGTCCAGTGCTGCCATACACAGCCGCCGCATTTTTCAAAATGCGGGCAAGGCGGTACGACGCGTTCCTGACTTTCCGACACGATTTCATCCGGCAGCAGTCGAGCAACTTTCCGATCCGGATTTGGAACGGTGACCCTGGCCGTTTCACCAATAAGGGTCTGGGGGAGATTCAGCTTGAGTTTCTTTGGGTTACTGCCCCCTGCATCGCGCCATACATGGCCCATGCCCGACCCCTTCTTATCCAGTCTATCTATTTCAACTACGTGTGTTTCATATTCCTGATTCGACAAAACAGTCTCTCCTATCCGTATCTCTTGATCTATTTATACATTATCCATGATTTTCATCATAATTGCTTTAAATATTTTAAGATGATTCACTATAATGTGCAAGATGGAGTGGCCCATTCAAATCAGTAGATGGATCATCAATCCGACACATGCACCGAAAATGGCGTGGCCCAGCGTCCAGTACAGCCAAGCCATGTGATCATCGGAAGCCGGTGGTGTTTTTGACAGGCGGGTCAGAAAATATAGTATGCTGCCGCCGACTGTGGATACGATAATATATGCCCGGATTTCCATTTCATATTCAAAAGGAATAAGCAGGAGATGCATCATTACTGCGCTCGCCATGCAGAAGAAGTAGTGGAATAGTATTCCGAGCACTCTGCTGTCACTCCACTTTTTAAGTATCGGGATGTAATCGATATTATAGAATAGAACATCTGCTTTATTGCCGGTGGTCAGGCGGATGAGCTTCATGATCAGAGTGAAAACCACTCCAGAAACCGCCCCAGCCAGAACCAGCTTCAAGAAAACCACCATCCCAACACTCCAATCTTTCTGCGCAGCCAGTTCTGATGGGCTGCTATGAACATTCATAAGTACTATACCCATCGAAAAATGCCATTAATGATAAAAATGAAATATTGGATGGCACCTGAATATAATTCATTTGCTTGGAAATCAAAGCATTTTCGTGACAGAATAAAGGCAAGAGGTGATTGTAATGGCAAACATCGGATTGCAGAAATATGCTAAAGCCATCAAATTGTATGAACCATTCGAGCCGGTAATGGCTGATGACACCGATAAGGAAACTTTGACCGATGATGTACTGGAAATATTGCGCAATGAAAAGGCTGGTACGCAGGATATCGATATCCCGGATGACCAAGTTGCAAAAAGGCGTCTGATCCGGGCACTTCTCAACATAAGACAGCCGCTGCCACTGAAAAAGGAAATGATGCGAAAGCTTGATGCGCTGCTGCACTTTGAGAAAGAGGAGAAGCACACAACTTATGCCGCTGAAATCCCGAATGCAGTGTCAGCTTTTCCCGGCACTGAAATACAAGGTGCGGAGAGGATGGCACTATGGCAGGGCAGCATTACTGATATAAAAGCAGATGCAATCGTCAATGCCGCCAATGAAAAACTTCTCGGATGCATGCAGCCCCTGCATGATTGCGTGGATAATGCCATCCATTCCGCTGCCGGACCGATGCTTCGGGATGATTGTGCCGAAATCATCCATCGTCAGAAATCGGATGAAGAAACAGGTTTCGCAAAAATTACGCGCGGCTACCACCTGCCGAGCACGTACGTGATCCACACTGTCGGCCCAGCAGTTGACAGTGAAACACCCCTCAACGATGTACATGTTGCGGAACTGATTTCAAGCTACCAATCCTGTCTCGATCTGGCACATGAACTTGAAGATATCAGAACCATTGTCTTCCCTGCCATATCAACCGGCGTGTTCGGTTTTCCAAAACAGCGGGCAGCAGAGATCGCTGTCACTACAGTCGGCAACTGGCTCAAACAGAATGACCACCATTTTGATCGGATCATCTTCAATGTATTCAGTGAAGCGGACAAAGCAATCTATGAAGATGTGTTCAAGTGAACTAGGAGCGGCAGGTCATCCTGCCGCTCCTATCTATATCCATTTCTCAATCGGCCTCAGATGCGACTCGATCTCTTCTCGCCTATCCTCAAGAAACGGTGGCAGATCAAGTGTCGTGCCAAGTGCTTCAGCAGACCGGTCTGCAGTGAAGCCACGAGATACAGGTCCGACGATTTCAAATGTGATGTCATTCTCCTCGGTAAAATATAGACTTTCAAAATAATAGCGATCTTTGATTCCGGTCGTTACGTATCCCTGATTCTTCAATATCCGATCCCATTCCTCGAGTGGACGCTCACTCGACTGGATGGCCAGATGATGCACGCTGCCCCGTCCGGCACGTGCTTTTTTGCCTGATTCATCTTTTATCAGAATTTCACCGAAGGCCTCATTCTCAACTGAAGCAAGTAAAGCTTCCTGGGGCTTTTCATAGACAATCGTGTAATCGAATATGTCCTCCAGAAGTGAAGAAAGACGTTTCATATCTTCAACTGTAATTTCAACTGTGCCCATGCCAAGAATCCGATGGGCTTCATCTATGCTGTTTTCGCTCCACGGCTGCCATGCTTCTGGTACAGCCTCACCATCATGATTGATCAGCACAATTGCGAGCCCGTCCGGATCTTTAAAACGAAGTCCTTCCCGATTACCATATTTGGAGACGCCGTCGTGTGAAACATCATAGCTATCCAGGCGCTGCCACCAGTACTCGAGGCTCCCGCTACTCGGAACAAGTAGTCCAATCGCGGAAATCATATTGGTGCCGGGATGTGTGCTGCCGATATTGCCGATTTCAAAAAATGTCAGGTCGTTTCCTGCGCTTCCGAGAGTATCTCCATAAAAGACGTGATACATCTTCGGATCCCCCTGATTCACAGAAACCTTCACCCTTCTCAGACCAAGTACTTCTGTGTAGAAATGATTATTTTCCTTGAGGTCTTTTGTAAACATGGAAATATGATGATGTCCTGAAATCATTCCATTCACCTGCTCTCTTTCTGTGGTCGCTCTACTGACATCCATGGACGTTCTGCTTCCCAATGCATTCTGACCGGAATCTTGTATACTGCTGAGAGATTCTCGGTCGTCAGTACTTCCTGCTTCGGCCCTTTCGCAATAATTTCACCATCACGGATCAACAACACATGGGTGATGGCATCTGTGATTTCTTCGATGTGATGCGTGACATAAAGCAACGGTAATGTATCCTCTGCCACACTCTCCGTCATCGAGAGCACATCTTCCCGCGCCAGCACATCCAGCCCTGCGCATGGTTCGTCCAGAATCAGAAGCTCCGGCTGGCTCATCAGTGCACGGCCAAGCAGCACACGTCTCTGCTCGCCCTGCGAGAGCACGGCATAGCGTTTTCCTGATATGTACTCGAGCCTAAGATCTTTCAATATATTCGCTGCCCGCCTCTCATCTTCCGAGGTAATTTCCTCATAGATGCCGAAAGAGGCAAATTTGCCGCTAAGTATGATATTTTCGATAGTTTCCCTGTTCATGGTCTGCTGAAACTTGCCCAGGGCATTGCTGACAAAACCGATCTTTTTCCGCATTTCAGGCAGGCTCGCCTTGCCGAATTCCGTTCCCAGCACACTGACACCACCAGCTGTCGGATAATTGTACCCCATAATGATGTTCAGCATCGAAGTCTTCCCGGAGCCATTCAGACCAAGGATTGCCCAGTGCTCTCCGTGATCGACTTCCCAACTGATATCTTTCAAAATCTCTTCACCGTCACGCCTCCATACTACATTTTCCAACTTGATGATCTTTTCCATATCGCACCTCTCAGACACTTGATGTATTTACGTGTAAATATACATAAAAAAGACGATGGAATCCAATCCACCGCCTGCATCATTGCTATTCGATCAGTCCCATGCTCAAATAGCGCTCGCCTGAATCCGGCGCAATGGACAGCACCCGCTTGCCCGGTCCCAATTTCTTGGCGACATTGATGGCTGCATGAACAGAGGCTCCGGCTGAAGGACCGACAAAGATGCCTTCCTCCTTGGCCAGACGTCTGAACATATTGATCGCATCCTCGTCTTCGATCTGGATGATTTCATCGTAGATATCCGTGTTCAGGATATTCGGAATAAAACCAGGGCTTGTGCCGACGAGCTTATGCTTGCCCGGCTGGCCACCTGAAAGTACCGGTGAACCTTTCGGTTCAACAACTGCGATGTGGAGGTTTTCAATATGTTCCCTCAATACTTCGCCCGTACCTGTAATCGTGCCGCCTGTACCTGCAGTCGCTACAAAAGCATCCAGATCATTGTAGAAATCATCAAGAATCTCCATAGCCGTTGTTGTACGGTGGATATCCGGATTCGCATAGTTCTCGAACTGCTGGGGAATGAAACTGTTTGGGATCTCCGCCTGCAGTTCCTTCGCCTTTCTGATGCATCCCGGCATCTTCTCATCCGCCGGCGTCAGTACCACTTTCGCACCATAAGCCTTAAGCAGGCTGATCCGTTCACTCGTCGAACTGTCCGGCAGTACGAAAATGGCAGCATAGCCTTTGGCTGCCGCATTCATTGCGAGACCGATGCCCGTATTACCACTTGTCGGTTCGATGATCGTACCACCCGGCTCGATCAAGCCATCATTTTCCGCCTGTCTCAGCATATTATATGCTGCCCGGTCCTTGACACTTTTACTCGGATTGAACAATTCAAGCTTTACGTAGACATCCGCCGCCCCTTCAGGGACCACTCTATTCAACTTCACTACCGGTGTATTACCGATCACATCTATAATGCTGTCGACCCTATCCATTTGGACGCACCCTCATTTCTTTTAATTCCTATTTCTACAGTATACTATAACAATTCGGCTTGGAGGTCAAAATGATGGATTACAGCGTTCTGTTGAGCCTGATCATATCCCGACACCATATGCCATTTTCATAAATGTGATCCTCGTAGTAGTCTGTGAAAAAGTCGCGCAGAATACAATCGATTCTAAACCCTGCCTTCTGGTAGAGTGCCAGCTGGCCGATGCTTGAGTTGCCGGTTCCGATTTCAATCGCCTTGTAGCCTGCCTTACTGTATCGATTCACTGCATCCATCAGCAGATGCTTCCCTATGCCTTTACCTTGAAATGCCTCTTTGACGGCAATGTTGTATATTTCGATAGTGTCTCGAGAAATCTTTCCAGCCACATAGACACCGATGATTTCTCCGGTCAACTCAGCTAGATAGCAATCGGATTGCTTAAGATACGAACGTATCCGCTGATCGGATGGGTCCGCCAGGGTCAGTAGTACCATCGGCGCTTCTTCGTTTTCTCCGATTTGCCTGATATGTAGATCGTCCTCAATATTCATCAGTTCTTTATCGCCCCTTGTCGATTGATCAGGTCGAAGTACAGTCTGATCAGATTCTGCTCATAAGGGATGAATGTGCCTGCTTCAATCATCTCAAGAATTTCTTCTTTCGCTGCCCATTTCACACTCTGCACTTCTTCGTACTGCAAGGACAGTTCCTTGATATCCACATCCATCTCGATCAGATAGATATCATCGAACCCCCTGGCAAAGTTCATGGTCATTGTCGGTCTGACATTTTCGAGGTTGAGCTCAAGGCCGATTTCTTCCAGCGTTTCCCGTTCGGCAGCCATTTGACTCGTATCCCCGCTGACGGCGCTGCCACCCACTGTCACATCCCACATGTTCGGCCATCCTTCCTTGAAAGGCTGGCGCTGCTGAATGAGCATCTCTCCATTGGAATTGAAAATACACACATGGATGACCATATGATACTCACCTGGCGCAAGTGTATTCCCCCGCGTCATCGTCTTATTCATTTTGTTGCGCGCCGCATCGTATAAATCCCAAGTCTCCATTAATCAATCTCCCACTTATATTCTTAACTTATATCTAGTATATTGATTTTTTTCAGAAACTCAAAATCAAATCAATCCCGGTTTTTCACAACAGTGCTGCCTGCCATAAGGTCGCCGAGATTCCTATGATCCCTACGTATCAGTACCATGAGTATATACGTAATTACAAGAATCATGGACAGCGCATAGAATGTAATATAGAACGGCGTATCAAAACCATTGTATATGCCACTGATTGTGCTCATATGACCGAACTGCCACGGCAGGAACTTCATGATGTTTCTGATCAGACTCCCCTTGACAGGACTTCCTCGATAGACGACTGTGAGCCCGGCCCTCCGTTTGCCGAAGGAAGCATACGGCTTTCTCGCTTCCATGATGGAAAATACAATAATGATCGGCACAACGGAAAAGAATGTTGCGACGAGTTGGGACTGGGCAGAAGTATACTCCGGAATGCTGTCCAGCATGAAAAGTGTAATGATGATATTAAAAATGGCCACGATTGCGAGACAGGCGAGAATGAACAGCCAATCGAAGAAAAGTGCCTTGAACCTGAGCTTGATCCCCGGCACTTCTTCTTGTTTTCTATATTCGCTATCCATCGGCTCTACGATCTTCCCACAGTTTTACTCGTTCCTCAAAGCCGACTTCCCGATGGACTTCATGAAGCATCCATAAGTAGCCGAACATGTCACTGAACATCGCATTCGATACACCATAATCCGGCATTTCGATCACTTCTTGTACTTCTGTGCATCCTGACTCCATAGCTTTTCTGAATGTTTCCTCGATATCCGGCACCATGATATTAAACCATATGGGCTTCGGATCATCCAGATTCGGTGCATTCAGTTCAAACGCTTCATTTTCGTCCAACATATGGAACCGCACATCATACAATGAAAAGACAACTTCATTCTCTCCTTTCGAAAAATCCGTCACTTCAATACGTTCAATGTCAAATATACGTTCGTAAAGCTCCAAGGCTTTTAAACTGTCTGCAACAACCATATCAATTTCCACACCGATCATATCATCCACCCCTTCAGTTTATTTATTCGCTCAATACTTTTTTAACTGACAGATTGCATGAGTTCATAAATCTTACTGACGGTGTTCACATTTCTTATCGTGACTTTTTTGTAGATTTTCGTTCCCACTATTTTCGACATGCCGCTTTTGGACAGGTTCCCTTTATCCACCGACCAGAGTATCGCACCCGGAATATATATGACCTGTTCGATATCCGGACGAATTTTCAGTTCGTCCAATACGGATCTATCGTCAATTTCATCCCAAAGGAACAGGACATCACTCTTGATTTCCTTGTCGTTCTTCCAGAAATCCGGGAGGTGATCGACGACTGCTTCGATTTCTTCGAAACTTCTTATCAGTACCTTGATATCCAGATTGAAGTCTTGAAGGATGGTCGCTTCCAGTATGCCGGGAAGCTTAAATTGGCTGTTGTATTCATTAGAGAAAATAATATTACCCGAATTGATGTAGGTGATGACATCATTCATACCTGCATTTTCAAAAGATGCTTTCAGATCTTTCATATCGATTTTGTTATTTCCACCGACATTGATTCCGCGAAGCAGTGCAACATAGATCATGGTCATCTCTCCTTCAATCCAATATTCATTTACATTTTACCACATCACTTCTCTTAAACAGCTACGGTACCCTATAACGGCAAAAAAAAGACATCCATATAATGAATGTCTTGAACTACCTATTTAACCTATATGCTGCGCTTCCATCTCTTCAGCCATGTTGCGCTCAGCCTCATCTATCAGTATGCGTGCTTCATCAGTCGATTTGGTATTCATCAGCTGGTTTCTAAGCTCACCTGCGCCTTTGAATCCTTTGACGTATATCTTGAAGAAGCGATGGAGAGGTGCATATTTACGCGGTTCGATCTCGGAATATTCATCATGAAGATCGAGATGAATCCTGAGCAGGCCCAATAGTTCCTTGCTGCTGTGTTCCTTCGGCTCTTCTTCGAATGCGAACGGGTTCTTGAAGATGCCCCGTCCAATCATCACACCATCCACACCGTATTTTTCAGCAAGCTCCATGCCTGTGGCACGATCCGGGATATCCCCATTGATCGTCAGCAGAGTATCCGGTGCAATTTCATCACGCAATTTCTTTATTTCAGCAATCAATTCCCAGTGTGCATCAACCTTGCTCATTTCCTTACGGGTTCTAAGGTGGATGGAAAGGTTCGCAATATCCTGGCGGAAGACATGCGTAAGCCATTCATGTCTCTCTTCAAGTTCCGTGTATCCGAGACGCGTCTTCACACTGACAGGGAGTCCCCCTGCTTTTGCTGCCTGGATCAGTTCCGCAGCAACTTCAAACCGACGGATGAGGCCGCTGCCCTTTCCTTTGCCGGCAACATTCGCTACAGGACATCCCATGTTGAGATCGATGCCCTTGAATCCCTCTTCAGCCATGCCAATGCTCATCTGACGGAAATGCTCAGGGTTATCGCCCCATATATGTGCCACCAGTGGCTGTTCATCTTCAGTGAAAGTCAGCCTTCCACGCACACTCTGTTTCCCATCCGGATGGCAGTAGCTATCGGAGTTCGTGAACTCCGTGAAGAAGACATCCGGCCTTGCCGCTTCAGCCACGACATGGCGGAATACGACATCCGTTACATCCTCCATCGGCGCCAGTACAAAAAACGGTCGTGGCAGGTCACGCCAAAAATTATCTTTCATACGAAATTCAAATCCTTTCGTTACGTTATACCTAAGCAATACTTTATATTAATATGTTCGACCGTTTACATCAACCTTTAAAACTCAGAATATCGGAAATTAACTTAGGAAAATCCGTAAGATGTAACAGGTTGGTCATAAGACCGCCTCCATTTCGGCAGTGATCTGTACTATACTTTTCAATGTATGTGAATAAGGAGGAATAGAATGCAGAAACAATCCAGCACCCCTTTAATATGGAGATGGCATTTGTATGCCGGTCTGATCATCGCTCCATTTCTCATCATCCTTTCCATAACGGGTGCCATTTATTTGTTCAAGTTTGATATTGAAGACTACATATACAAAGATTACTATCAGGTAGAACCTGGTGATTCCAAGCTCCCTCCCAGTGACCTCGCCAATACGGCACTGAATACTGTTGGTGGCGGAGAAGTAACCAGATACCGCCCAGGAGAGAATGAAAGCCGTTCCGTTGAAGTTGGCATTCTCGACAATGATGGAGAGTCATTGACTGTCTTTTTAGATCCTTATACAAGAACCGTGCTTGGGGTGATCAATGATGATACACGCCCGATGGAGCTCCTCGCTGATGCCCATAGCGAGTTGATGGCAGGCACTTTCGGTGATCGGATCGTCGAACTGATTGCATCGTGGACAGTCATCATGATTCTCTCCGGCCTATATCTTTGGTTCCCAAAATCCAAGGAGAAAATAAAAGGTGTCTTCACCTTCCGATTCAATAAAGGAAATCGGGTAAGATGGCGCGATCTGCACGCCGTATCCGGGTTCTGGCTATCCGGCGGTATACTCTTCTTCATCTTGTCGGGCATGCTGTGGACGGGCTTTTGGGGAACTGGTGTACAGCAGATGACAACAGCCTCCGGTTTCGGATATCCGCCTTCAATCTGGACAGGACCTGCGCCGGAATCGGATACAGTTACAGAAGAAATTGCGGATGTATCCTGGGCAGCCGAACAGCTGCCGGTGGCAGAATCCGACATGTTTTCCGGCTTAAATCAGGCATCCATCAATGATATTGTGGCTACCGCCGAGGAAACCGGCATCCATCCCTCCTATGATATTTTCTATCCAGGCAGTGATACAGGCGTCTTTACACTCAGTACATTTCCAAGGAGAGCACAGGATGAAGCCACCATCCATATCGACCAGTACGCAGGCAACGTCATTGCAGATTACCGCTATGACCACTATGGCCCTCTTGGAAAATTCATGGCACTAGCGATTACGATTCACAAAGGGCTGCAATTCGGCATCTGGAATCAGATTTTTGGACTGCTCATCTGTATTGGCCTGATCGGTATGGTGGTAACAGGATTCTGGATGTGGATCAGACGCCGCCCACAGGGACAGATGGGAGCGCCTAAATCTAAGAGTATTCTGAACTTCAAAGGACCATTGACCATTCTGATCATACTCGGCATCATTTTCCCACTGGTTGGTCTATCGTTAATCTTCGTCTTTCTGCTTGATCGTCTTGTCATCCGTCGAATACCTAAACTTAACCATTTCATTCATGGGTAGGAGAAAGGAGTAAAAAATGAAAAAAGCGCTTATTCTGATTGTGTCCATGACACTGCTCTCCGCCTGTGGTCTGGTAGATCAGGAGACCCACGATATGTACAACCATCTACCCGATGCCACAATTAATGTTGATATGTCACACCTGACAGAAACGGAGACCGACCTTCCTGTCGATGTGTATGTATATATCGATGAAGCACCCGTTTCTGATGCGGACGTCTCCATTAGAATATGGAATATCCGTGAATCCGAGACGACCGCTTTGACTAAGGAAATGACGCATGTTGAGGATGGCCGTTACACAGCGGATGTGAACATGGCAGAAGAGGGTCTCTTTTTACTCGAAACAAGCGTCACCCACCCAAAAGTTGATGCCTATCCGGTGAACTATTTTACCCTTGGGGAAATTGATGTTTTTGAAAGCATGCTTCTGGAAGACCTGGTGGATGATGATGATGTGGATATCCCAGGACACCATTAAAGCATATTCAAAGCATATTCTATTGTTACAAAAATACAATGTTCCACCACAATAAGAGGCGCAGCCCATTTATAAATGGGCTGCGCCTCTTATTTCGATTCCATACCACTGGCGAAATTCTATGCTTTCAGTTTTTGCAACATGACCAGGCTTTCAATATGGTTTGTCTGAGGAAACATGTCCACTGGTGTCACAGGGCTGATGTCATACCCTTGTGTATTCAAGTATTTAAGGTCACGCTGCAGTGTACTCGGGTTGCATGATACATAGATGATTTTCTCCGGGCCGACTTCTGCGAGTGCTTCAAGGAACTCGGGGTGGCACCCTTTTCTTGGTGGATCGACGAAGACGACATCTGGATTAATGCCCTGTTTGACGAGTTTCTTCATGACCTGCTCGGATTTGCCAAGATGGTATTCTGCATTGTCCACACCATTCAGTTTTGCATTCTCTTTCGCATCCTCGACTGCGGAGCGTACGACTTCGATGCCGATGATCTTCTTGGCTTTATCGGATGCACATAGCCCGATGGTGCCGATGCCGCAGTACGTATCGATGATGGTCTCATCGCCTTTCAGATCCGCGAGGTCTATGGCTTTCTGATAGAGCTTCTCCGTCTGGGCATGGTTGACCTGATAGAACGACCTTGCCTTGATGTGGAACTGCTTGCCGAGAAGTTCATCTGTAATATAGTCCTTACCGTGCAGCGTGATGGTCTCGTCACCAAAGATGACATTGGTCTTCTTGTCATTGACGTTCTGGACGATGCTAGTGACCATCGGAAAGGCTTTCGTAATCTCGTTGATGATATTTTTAAAGATGTTCTTCTTGCCGTTGGTAATGAATGCCACCTGGACTTCGCTGTCATCGTGGTTGGACCGGATGATGATGTGCCTGACGAGCCCATGGTGCATTGCTTCGTCGTATACGGAGACATGCTCCTTGTTGAACTGTTCTTTGATGAAAATCATCAGCTGGTTGTGTATTTCCTTCTGGATCAGGCAGAACTCGATATCGACGATGTCATGACTTCTCGGCTGATAGAAGCCCATCTCCACCATACCGTTCTTGAACTGGACGGGAATCTGGGATTTATTGCGGTAGTTGAATGGATTGTCCATTGCCATGACGTCCTCCGTCTCCCGGTCCAGTTTGCCCATCCGGTTGATGCTGTTATCCACGGCACCTTTCTTGAATGCCTGCTGCTCCGGATAGCTGAGTGGCTGGATCTGGCATCCACCGCATGCGTAGTAGTATGGACATGGCGGCTCTATGCGATTTTCGGATGGTGCAATCACCTTCATGCTTTTGCCGAACCCGAATTTCTGGTTGGTCTTGATGACCTTGAATTCTATCTCTTCCCCTTTCAGCACATTGCCGATGAAGATCGGATAATTATCAATTTTTACGACACCCATACCTTCGTGCGTGTAGTCCTCTACTGTTCCTGTGTAATAGTCATTTTTTGCTACTTGGGCCATGCCTTTTCCTCCTTGCTCAAATCGATCTCATACCAGCTGAAGCCGTCATCGATCGCTTCGATGTACTTGATTCTGCTGTCATTCTCTATATAATCCTTGGCTTTTGTTGCGGACATCATCCTGTATTTCCGTGCAGGGACGATGGTCATTGGATTGCTATGTTCAAATTCAGGTTCTGCCATCATATATTCAACAACGATGTCACGGACATGCCGGTAGGATTCGTGGACAACTTCCGCTTCTCTCAGAAATGGCGTATATGAGACCCGGTAGTTGTTCGCCGGCACAATGAAGCAGTCATCCGGTTCCACGGGTCTGCCGTCATACTTCATTTCAACAACGCGTTCTGAATCGCTGATCTGTTTGGCAGTACCGCTATACCTTGGGGGTTGTGTAATGTCGAAAGTATAGTCGAGATCGAAAAAGGTATCGAAGTTGTAGCTTGGAAAGCCATCCTTGGACCTGTTCGGCTCCAGAAGCTCATCCGTTTCAGGGGATATCTGATTGAACTGTGAAGCACTCCACTCGAGCCATTCTTTCAACGTTCTCCCATCCAGTTTTATGATGGTCATTATATTTGTATGCTTGTACAGATCAATGGCCGCCGATAAGGTAATGTCTCCCGCTTCAAGAACCGTGTAGTCGTTCGGACCATCCCGACCTGCCCGGATGACGGCATTGAAAGCGACTATCGGCAACGTTTCGATTTCTCCCTTTTCCATCAGATCGCGGGTATACGCCTTCCCTGCTTCTGCTGTCACCTGTACTGCTTCGGAAGGCAGTACTCTGGAAAAATAAGTGTGCCATGTCTCGTCTATATGGCCGATGGGCTGGGACAGATATCTGGATACCTGCTCATGAAGATCTTCGTATTTCTTTTTCAGCGATTCATCAAGCGGCATTCTATCCGAATCGATGAGCTGTGCCATCGAATCCACAATGCGCCAGGACCCGTCATGTTCAATGTCGAAAGTCAGCTGTCCAAGATGGCTCGCAGAAACGCCCGGCTGAACCATCGGTTTGCCGTTCACTACGCCTTTCCTGAAATCGATGTTGTCTATTTCCATCTCGAAAGTGGTATCGGGAAAGAACTCATGCGTATGGCCGAATACGATGCCGTCGATATCTTTGATCATGGTCATCAGCAAGGTCTGATTCTCCCCATAGCTCTTGACCTGATCGGGATTCTTGCTCATGCCCGAATGGGACAGGAGTATGATGATATCAGCACCTTCCGCTTTCATTTCCTTGGCAATCTTTTCGACTGTGGTCCGCATATCTCGGACCGTCACTTTGCCTTCAAGATGTGCTGCATCCCATTTCAGTATCTGTGTCGGCACGACACTGAGGAAGCCGATCTTCAGGATACCGTCAAGGGTTTCATTTTCAACGATGGTATACGGTTTGACCCGACTCTTAAGCGGATGGTTCTTGAAATCCACATTTGCATTGACGATCTCTGCATCCATCTGTCCATATGCCTTATCGAGATAGTCGAGCCCGAAATTGAATTCATGATTGCCGATGCCGATGACATCATAGATGCCATTCATTACATGGGGGACAAAAAGCGGCACATTCTGGTGTCTGTAGTCATAGTCGCTCCATACATCGCCCTGGAGCATATCCCCATTGTCCACTGCAAGTACCATTTCATCGGGATGCGCAGCTTTATATCGTTCGATATAGGACTGTACATGAAGCAGACTCGCCGACTTCTCGGAAGTGTTGAAATAATCATACGGATAGATTGCACCGTGTACGTCTGTTGTTGCAAAAATCGTCAGTCTCATAAGACACCTCTGGTTCATTAGTTGTATCCATTATATCAAAATTGCATATTCTTTAGGCTTGAAGTGAAATATTCCGGGTATACAAATTAGGAATCCAATTGAAAGTGGTGAATCTATGTACTCGGAATTAAAAGGCAAGACAGCAATAGTCACAGGCGGATCAAGCGGCATCGGCAAGGCGATTGTCGAAAGATTTCACGAAGAAGGCATGAATGTCGTATTTACTTACCATAGCGGTGGCGAAGATGCGAACAAGATTGTCGATCAGCTGGACAGTGGAGATGCATCCGTTGTCACCATGAAATGTGACGTAACAGAAGAACAGGAAGTCATCGATCTCGTAGAGCAGACCATTGATAGATTCGGCGGTTTCGACGTCATGGTCAATAATGCAGGTATCCAGAATGATGTACGCAGCCACGAACTCTCCGTAGATGAATTCGATAAGGTCATCAATACGAACCTCCGCGGAACATTCATCGGCACACGCGAAGCTGTAAAGCATTACCTTGATACAGACAAAAAAGGCAGCATCATAAATATCTCCAGTGTGCATGAAATCATACCATGGCCGCATTACGCACACTATAGTGCAAGTAAAGGTGGCGTAAAACTGCTCACACAATCGATGGCGCTCGAGTATTCAAGACTCGGCATCCGCATCAATAACATCGCGCCAGGCAGCATCAATACACCGATCAATGAAGATTTCTTCTCCACACCGGAAGAAAAGGCCGGCGCAGATGATTTCGTACCGATGGGCTATGTCGGCGAACCGGAACATATTTCCAACATTGCGGCGTTCATGGCATCCGAGCAGTCCGTCTACATTACCGGACAGACGATTGTTGCAGATGGTGGCCTTAGCCTCTATCCTTCCCACAAAAACCCCGAATACGACGAATAGGATGACAGAAATAAAAGCTGAGTGGCTGTGACCACTCAGCTTTTTCTTTCTTCCTGTTTGCGCTTTTCTCTTTCTTCTTCTTTCTTTTCACGCGCTTTTTCCTTCTTCTCTTCTTCTTCTTTCTTTTCTTGCTTCTCTTCCTTCACTGTCTCCTCTAGATCCTGCATCTCTTCCTGATATTCTTTTTCAACTTCAGAAGTCGCAGGAATGAAAGGTTCCTTATTGCGATCCGTACGCTTCCCATATCGGAGCATTTCATAGATCAGCATTCCATTGTTCGGCATCCCGTTGACCGTCTTCATCGGTACGGCATCAAAAAGAACGTAGTAGAATGTATAGAAGATGAATCGATTCCAGAAGGTTGCCTGTTCGGTCATGAAATCATTTGCGAGCAGACCATTGATGATCAGCCCGGATATGACATTGATCAGAATCGGACTGGCATAGATCATGATATAGGCGAATCTGCTGTCGTTCTTCAGTTCATCATATGAGAACCAGCTATATAAGTGATAGTGCTTACGGACATCCAACTTCCCCAGCTTGAAAAGCCTGGGGCCGGATCCTAGAGTAAGTCTGCTGTTTTCTGCTCCAAAAATAAGACCTGCAATCATATACCCCACTTCTCGCAGGATCACTACGATTGGAAGTATGATGAATGCAGATATGATCAGTGATATAAGATCAGGAATACCAAACATAAAAACGGACCTCTTTTCACTTAGTATGCTGTGCATTTTATAAAACATGCATCCGGCATCTTCCCTTTACCCACTATTACTTCTTTGAATGCATATTATTAGAAATATCAAGCTTAAAGAGAGATTATACTTCCTCTTCCGCTGTCAATATATGCTGATTATAGAACGACTCCGGCACCCGTATTTCCAGATGCTGCTTCAGATTTGTGAATCGTGCCGGGAGGACACCACCGAATTCACCGTCAAGATTGAGCTGTACTTCCTCGAATGAAGAAATATTCACTTCCTCCGCCTTGAAGAAATGGACCTTCGGGTGCTTCAGATGTTCACCCCTTGTAGCCAGTGTCATGATATGGCCGATTTCGGCAATACTCGCCTCTTCGACTATGATGAGAGTGAACTTTCCATCATTCAGTCTGGCATCGGGAACAAGCTTGTCGAATCCACCGATTGAATTCGTCAGTCCCAGAAGGAAAAGCATCACCTTGCCCTCGAAGATTTCATTGTCATACTCGATCCTTACATCGGTGCTTCTGATTTTGGGCAGCATCTCGATGCCTTTGACATAGTATGCCAGAGGACCGATGATCGATTTCAGCTTGCTCGGTGCCTCGTAGGACACTTCTGTGATCTTGCCGCCACCTGCAATGTTGATGAAGTATTTGCTGTTCATCAGACCGATGTCGATATCCGCAGCCATGCCGCTTAGGATTGTTTCGGTTGCTTCCAGTATATCTGTCGGCAAGTTCAATGCTTTTGCAAAATCGTTGACGGTTCCGATCGGAATGATGCCTAGAGAAGGCCGCCTATCAAAGATGGCCATGCCATTGACCACTTCGTTCACAGTGCCATCGCCTCCGGCAGCTACAATCAGATCAAACCCGATTTCACACGCTTTCTCTGCGGCAATCCTTGCATCTCCCACTTCCGTTGTTGCATGGGTACTTGTAATATAGCCATTGACCTCGAACCGCTCCAGTACGTCTGCCAGCGATTCCCTGAACACCTCTCTGCCTGACGTCGGATTATATATAATTCTCGCAGTTTTCATTTTCTTCTCCTATTATTCTGTTTAGTGTATGAATAGAAAAGATAGACGCTCAGTACAAATACAATAATCTGGAACGCATGCAGCAACGCTTCATTGCTGGTCGTCGATACAAAAATCATGAACCCGATGAGGACACAGTTGAGGATGAAGAGGATTCTATACAATGCCTGCATCCTCCTGCATATCCATGACAGCGGAAAACAGATCGGACTTCCTGTCCTGGTACTCATCTCCATCAATCCGCTCATTCAGATAGGCAGCCTTCAACTGTCTGAATCGCTCAGTATACTTTTGATTTTCCTTTATCCGGTTTCTGCAGTAAAGGATTTCATCCTTCCGTTCCGATTCATGGTGCATCATGATGAAATTCACGTCAAAGTCTTCATGGCTATGGCGCAGCACGACCTCTTCAATATAGTCGGAGGAGAAATCATCCACTTTGTCATACCCCACGCCGGTCACATGATCTGCCAGCTTATTTATATTATCTTCATATTTCATCAATAGCAGTACATCGACTTCACCAGGCAGGTCCATACGTTCGATGCTCGTGGAACCAACATGGTGAATTTCCTTTACACTGGTCCTGAAGTGATTCAGAATGTTCAGTGAGGCCTGGATATAACAATGCAATGCCTTTTGATAATTTGTGTCACTGTTCATCATTAATCATCCTAGTTATGTCATTCATTAAAATTTTTGTGTATAATTGACTTGAAAAAAATTTATTTTCAACATTATATCATATTTGATGAATTGTATGTGTACTACATTAAAGGAGGGCATCATGAAGAAAGTACTGATCATTCTGCTTGTCATCGTCTTTGGAGTCGGAATATACGTGAATTTCGGCATGGATCGTAGTATCGATAACAGTGAATCCATAGCGAATGCGCCGGCAGAATCAAATGAACCAGCCACTGAAGACGCAAGTGAACCAGAACGCACCGAGGAGGTGACGGAAGAAGCAACCACCGAACCGGCAGAGCCGGAAGAAGACGCTGAGGAAACACTGACGTTCAATCAGGAGTCACTCGATGCGGCCTATGCGGAAGCAGTAGCTGCCAATGAACCACTCATCATCGATGTGGTCGTTCCTTCGTACTATAGTGACAGCTTCATCGATTCATTATCAGAACAGTTCAACTCGGACAATATCGAGTTCAACCGGGTGGATCTGGCATCTGCAACACCCGAGCTCGAAACAGTATCTGTCAATGCGAACAGCGATGCAGTCATCATGGACGCACTGCAGATCAGCGACTATAATGCTGAAGCACTGCCTGAGCGCGATACGGATCGTCTGACGAATGCCTACATGAATCTTTATGAAGATGGCAAGGTCGTCTATATTCTCGGTAATCCGAATGTTCACCAGCATGACAATCTTGCTGATGTACTCGAAGAGGATAACGATTATCTCACGTCCAGCGACTATTACTACATAGACAACCAGGATGTATCTGTAGAAGGCGATTTCTACAACTACGATGCAGATGAAATGACACCTGCATCCGAAACGCAGATTGTACAGAATATATACGAATTCATGGCAGAATAAAACGCTTGGGTGACTTCTCACCCAAGCGTTTTTGTATGGACCTCATCATTTGAAATTATCTTTTGTCGATCTCTTCAAGTAGAATCTGATTGACCATTTTCGGATTGGCCTGTCCTTTTGATTTCTTCATGATCTGTCCGACCAGGAAGCCGAGAGCACGGTCCTTGCCGTTTTTGAAATCTTCGATGGACTGCGGATTCGCATCCAGTACTTCCGTGACCATGCCGGTAAGAACGGAAGAATCGGAGATCTGCTCCATGCCGAGATCTTTGACGACCTGCTTTGCGCTGCCGCCGTTTTCAACAATTTTGGTGAAGACTTTCTTCGCCTGCTTGCTTGAAATGGTGCCATCTTCAATAAGCGCAATCATTTCAGAAAGGTTTTCAGGTGTCAGTTCAGTATCACCCAGCTCGACCTGCTGCTTGTTGAGATACTCGTTCACGCCCCCCATGAGCCAGTTGGATGCCTGTTTGATATCGACCTGATGTGTCTCCACCATTTCATTGAAGAAGTCGGATGTCTCCTTCCTAAGCGTCAGAACGTGTGCATCATAGGCCGGCAGCTCGTACTCGTTGACGTACTTGTCCTTCAGTGCATCCGGCAGAAGTGGAATGCTCTCCCTGATCCTGTCCTTCCATGCCTGATCGATGTGTATCTGTACAAGATCCGGTTCCGGGAAGTATCTGTAGTCGTCAGATCCTTCCTTGACACGCATCAGGAGCGTATCCCCAGTCTTTTCGTCAAAGCGGCGTGTCTCCTGGGCAATTTCGCCACCTTTCGTCAGCACCTTCTCCTGACGCTTCTCTTCAAACTCCAATCCTTTTTTAACATACGTGAAAGAATTGAGGTTTTTAAGTTCGGCCTTGGTACCAAACTGCTCCTGGCCGTATGGACGCAAGGAAATGTTGGCATCACATCTGAGTGAACCTTCTTCCATTTTGCAGTCGGAAACGCCGGTATACTGGATGATGGCCTTCAGTTTCTCAAGGTATGCATAAGCTTCTTCAGGTGTTCTGATATCAGGCTCCGAAACAATCTCGACGAGTGGTGTGCCCTGACGGTTGAGGTCGACCAGTGAATGATCGTCCTTGTGGGAAGACTTGCCCGCATCCTCTTCCAGATGCAGACGTGTGATGCCGATGCGTTTCGTTTCTCCACCGACTTCGATTTCTATCCAGCCATGTTCACCGATCGGCTGATCGAACTGGGAAATCTGGTAGGCTTTCGGGTTATCGGGATAGAAGTAGTTCTTTCTATCGAATTTGGTGACATCGGCAATCTCCATGTTGAGTGCCATGGCTGCCTTCATGCCGAAGTTGACCGCTTCCTTGTTCGGTACAGGCAATGTACCCGGGTAGCCGAGATCAACAACGCTCAAGTTAGTATTCGGCTCGGCACCGAAGTGTGCAGGTGCATCCGAAAACATTTTTGTGTTTGTTTTAAGTTCAACGTGGACTTCCAGTCCGATGATGGTTTCAAAATGCATTATCGCACCTCCAGTTTCAGCTGCTTCAATTCTTCGTGCAGATTGAACTGCTCTTCAAATTTAAATGCTGCATTGTATATCTTCTGCTCATCAAAGTGGTCGCCGATCAGCTGAAGACCGATCGGACGTCCGGATCCACTCAGTCCACTCGGGATGGACAGTGCAGGCATGCCTGTCAGATTGGCCGGAATGGTGAGGATGTCATCCTTGTACATTTCCAGCTGGTCATCGGATTTCTCACCGATATTATAGGCTGGGGTCGGTGCTGTCGGGCCGAGGATAAGATCATATTCATTGAACAGATCTTTCATTTCCTTCTCTATCACACCACGCAGTTTCTGTGCACGGATATAGTGCTGGTCGTAGTGCCCGGCACTGAGGACGAATGTACCCAGCAGGATACGGCGTTTGACTTCGGGACCGAAGCCTTCGGCACGTGTTTTCTTATAGTGCTCTTCAAGTGTTTCTGCACCTTCCGCCTTGTAGCCGTAGCGGATGCCGTCAAAGCGTGCAAGGTTCGAGCTCGCTTCACTGGAAGCAATCAGATAGTAGGCACTGACCACATACTTGGTGTGTGGAATGGAAACTTCCTCCACTGTTGCACCGAGTGATCTGAAAGTTTCAGCCGCCTTTTTCACCGACTCTTCCACTTCCGTACTGATGCCTTCGCCGATGAATTCCTTCGGCAGGGCGATCTTCATGCCTGTGAGATCCTTATCGATGCCTTTCAGGAAATCAGCATCCAGATCCGGCACACTGGTTGCATCCTTGTTGTGCGTGCCTGAAATCAGTTCAAGAATCTTCGCATTGTCCCTGACATTCCTTGTGATCGGTCCGATCTGGTCGAGTGAAGACGCGAATGCAACAAGTCCGTAACGGGACACTCGGCCGTATGTCGGCTTCATGCCTACGACACCACAGAATGCGGCAGGCTGGCGTACTGAGCCGCCCGTATCGGAACCAAGGGAGAATGGCACATATCCGGCCGCCACAGCTGCAGCTGATCCACCTGAAGAACCGCCTGGTACAGCATTCGTATCCCATGGATTTCGTACATTTTTGAAATAGGAGTTCTCAGTGGAGCCGCCCATTGCGAACTCGTCCATATTCTGCTTGCCCATCAGGATGGCGTTCGAGTCATTCAGTTTCTCCATGACTGTCGCATCATAGACCGGCCTGAAGTCTTCAAGCATGCGGCTTGCACATGTTGTCAGTATATCCTTCGTGCAGATATTATCCTTTATCCCCATCGGGATGCCGAATAGCGGCCCATCCATCCTGTCTTCTTCCTGAAGCTGGTCCAGTGCTTGTGCCTGCTTCAACGCATCTTCCTTATTCAAAAATAAAAAAGAACCGATTGTCTCATCAGACGCTTCGATTCTATCGAATAGCGCACCCACTATTTCAGAAGGTTTGATTTCTTTTGATTGTATCTTTTCATACAGTGCTTCCACTGTCAGTTCATGAATGTTCACACGAGCCCTCCTTATAGCATTTTCGGCACTTTGAATTGGCCGTCTTTCACAGATTTGGCATTGCTGAGCGCTTCTTCCTGGGACAGAGGTGCGTGTTCTGTATCTTCACGCATGACATTTTTCAGGTCCACCGCATGGAACATCGGTGTAGTCGAACTCAAGTCCACTTCATCAAGAAGATGGGCATAGTCCACAATTTTGGCCAGTTCTTCTGTGAAGGCTTCCGCCGCTTTTTCATCTTGTATTTCTATACGTGCAAGATTGGCCACGTGTTTTACTGTATCCAGATTGATCTCAGACATCCTGTTCCCTCCATTTCTAATAAAGAACATATAAATTTTATCAGACATTCCTTTAAAAATCTATTCCATCTGTTTCAATACTGTAAAATGGGTCCAATAGTGTAAAATTATTTTCTTTATTTTCTAAATATTCTTTTTAAATAAAATCATGTATAGTATAATTAAACCGTGTAATTTTATACCGCCACGATGGCTTTGGCACCAAGCCTTGAGGCGGTTTGGGTGATGGAATTCCACAGAATCAATTTGCATTGGTACTACAGGTTTTGTATTGTGTTTAAGGGGAGGAGATAAAATGATACTGAATTCAGCACAATTTACTTTCACGGCTGGATGGCAGGAGTACGTAATGATGGCAATCTACTTTGCCATACTCATAGCCATCGGATTCTATGCCTACAAGCAATCCACATCCGATCTCAACGGCTATATGCTCGGCGGCCGTAATATCGGTCCCTGGGTCACGGCGCTTTCAGCCGGAGCTTCGGATATGAGTGGCTGGATGCTTATGGGTCTGCCAGGCAGCATGTACAGCGTAGGACTTTCAAGCATCTGGATCGCTATCGGGCTGACCATCGGTGCGTATGTAAACTATTGGGTGGTGGCACCAAGACTCAGAGTCTACTCAGAGGTGTCCAACGACTCGATAACACTTCCGGATTTCTTCGAAAACCGGTTCAAAGACAATAAGCACATTTTAAAAATCGTTTCCGGTATTGTTATTGTAGTATTTTTTGCAGTATACACAGCCAGCGGAATGGTATCCGGTGGTAAACTGTTCCAGAGTGCATTCGATGTACCTTATCATTGGGGACTATTCGTCACTGCTGCTGTTGTTGTCATCTACACTTTCTTTGGAGGATATCTTGCAGTCAGCCTGACAGACTTCTTCCAGGGAACAATCATGTTCATTGCCATTGTACTGATTCCGATTGTTGCATGGCTGAACCTTACTGGGCAAGGTGTTGAACCTTTCGTCAGAATTGAAGAACTCGGCTCAATGGCCGATCTCAACTACTTATCATTCATCAGCGGTGTTTCAATCATCACGATCCTCAGTAACCTGGCCTGGGGCTTCGGCTACTTCGGACAGCCGCACATCATCGTGCGCTTCATGTCCATCAGGTCACATAAGATCATTCCGAATGCACGCCGCATCGGCATCATCTGGATGGCCATTGCGCTCGTCGGCGCATGTATTACAGGGCTGCTCGGTATTGCATTCACGGATGCAACGGCCAACAGTGTATCGGATCCGGAAACCATCCTGATTCTTATGAGCCAGGTACTGTTCCACCCGTTGATCGGCGGATTTTTCCTTGCGGCGATTCTGGCTGCAATCATGAGTACCATTTCTTCACAGCTTCTTGTTACATCAAGTTCACTGGTGCAGGATTTCTATAAGATTGTCAGACGCAAGGCACTGGATAAAGAAACGAAATCCAAAGAAGAACTCGATGGGCACTTTGTGCTTCTCGGCCGCCTTTCCGTCGTACTCGTGGCCATTGTGGCGATCATCATTGCATGGGATGAAGAATCCGTCATCCTGAATATCGTTGCAAATGCATGGGCAGGATTCGGTGCTGCATTCGGACCGCTCGTTGTGCTTTCCCTCCATTGGAAAGGACTCACGCGTTCCGGTGCTGTCGCATCCATCATTGCGGGTGCTGCAACTGTTGTCATCTGGATCGCAGCCGATACTTTCGGTACAGGGCTTTATGAAATCATACCAGGTGTCATCGTTTCCACTCTTGCCGCTGTCATCGTAAGTAAAATGACTCAGGGCAGGGGCATTTCCAAAGAAATGGAAGCCGAATTCGATAAAACAACAAGCATTCTGAAAAACGACAGATAACATGCTGAAGACCACATCGAAATATCGATGTGGTCTTTTTCTGCCTGCTATTCATATATATGCACGCTGATATCATTTTCATCAGTTTTTGTGATGAGTGCATAGGTCTTGTTCTTATCCTTGATTGACACTTCAACTTCCGTCTCATTGAACTGTTCGCTGACCAGGCCTCTGACATATTGGGTCAGTCCGATCACTTCTCCTCTGCTGCTGTATTCCAGAGGTATTTCTATAGTCAGACGTTCCAGCGTCCCATCGACGAAATAGCCTTGTCCGACAGAAGTGGTAAAACTGTCGAAATACGACTCCAGGTTCCTGTTGAAATTGATATATTCATTATTGATCTCTTCACTGATGGCTCCTGCTTCAGAAGAAGGCAGTAGCGCATAGGCTGAATTGACCTGTTCAAAGCTATCTATCTGGTCCGCTCCCGGATCTACTTCAGCTGTTGATACGAAATCTCCCGGCACAATGGCAGTATCAGCCGACTGTATGAAGATACCGAATCTGATCGTGATATCCTCATAGTCCTCGTTGGCCCGGATGCGCTCAAGGATTTCCTGCGCCATCTGTTCGCCTTCCTGCCTGATTGTATCTTCATCAAGTTCCCTTGTGAACATCGGACCATACTGCTCTTTCTGATACTGGTATTCACTGTTCATAGCCAGACCGATGGTCATACCTTTAAAATCGAATGATCCTTCGTTCTCCACCATGTAGTTCTGCTCGAGTACATGGGAGAGGTATAGCGGAGACGCTTCGGCAATCAGTTCAGGGTCGGTTTCACCTTCCACAGATGGATTCAATCCCAGGTTGCTGAACGCATTGTTGCTGGCCATCTCCTCTTCCGACATTGCCTCGATCTCTTCTGTCGTGTAGGCGCGGCCGAGATATCCCCGGATCATCTCCTCGGTAAATACCTGTCCTTCCCTGAATACATATTCCTCGGTACTGAATGATTCGCGGCTCAGCTCGAACAGGCCTTTTTCAAACGCTTCGATGTTATAGCTTGATACCATATTGGAACTTGTCAGCCCCCGTGAAGGAGAAAGCTCATAGGGAATGACAGTGCGGTAGTATTCACCCCCACTGCTCGCAGTTGCCGTTTCCTCCTGCTCCTCTGCAGGCAAAGTGGTCACTTCTCCTTCATTTGTCGCCTCATTCTGTTCCCGTGTCTCCTCGGGACTGCATGCTGCAAGGAAGACTGCCAGAAACAGAAAAGATATTATATACTTCTTCATGATTACTGCTCCATATTCTCAATGAATTCTTTTTCATTCCAGACGGTCACACCGAGGGACTCTGCTTTCTCAAGCTTGCTCCCAGCATCTTCCCCTGCCACGACAACGTCAGTTTTGCCGGATACACTGCCTGTTACCTTACCGCCGGCGTTTTCAATCATTTCCTTGGCTTCTCCACGTGTCAGTTCTGTCAGTTTTCCTGTCAATACGAATACCATGCCGTCAAACTGTCCACTCGGCGCTTCTTTGACATCTTCAGTCATATTAACACCGAACGACTTTAATTTTTCCACCAGTTTTATGAAATCGGGGTGCTCCGTATAGGTGACGATGGAAGCTGCAATCTTTTCACCAATCTCCGGAATTTCAATGAATCGCTCCTTTGGCTGCTTCATGATCTCATCCATTGAACCGAATTCAACCGCAATCAGCTCGGACGCTTTCGTACCGACAAATCTCATCCCAAGTCCGAAAAGGAGTTTCCTCAACGGATTTTCCTTGGAAGCTTCGATGGCTGCGAGCAGGTTCTGGACTTTTCTGTCCCCCATCCGCTCAAGAGGAATGAGATCGTCGTAGGTCAGTGCATACAGGTCACCCACATCCTTGATCAGACCGGCATCGAAAAGCTGGCGTACCACTTTCTCACCCAGTCCATCAATATTCATCGCCCCTCTTGAAACGAAGTGGATCATGCCTTCGACGAGCTGTGCCGGACATCCAGGGTTGATGCAGCGGATAGCAACTTCATCTTCCAGTTTGACCGTCTCATGGCCGCAGCCCGGACACTTTGTCGGCGCCTTGTATACTTCCTGGCTGGTCCGCGCTTCGAGTATTGGTCGTACAACTTCCGGAATGATATCGCCAGCCTTGCGTATGATCACCTTGTCATTGATGCGGATATCCTTTTCTTCAATCAGTTCATGATTATGGAGTGATGCCCGTGCTACAGTGGTACCTGCAACTTTGACCGGTTCCAGGATTGCTGTCGGTGTAATCGCGCCTGTACGTCCAACGGTCAGTTCGATATCAAGAAGATCCGTCACCACTTCCTCAGCCGGGAACTTATAGGCAATGGCCCACCTTGGAGATTTCGCCGTATAGCCCATCTCCTCCTGGCTGCTGAAGGCATTCACCTTGATGACGATGCCGTCGATATCATATTCCAGGTCATTGCGGTGGTTCTCCCAGTATCCGATATATTCGAGCACGCCTTCAATGTCTGTGACCAGCCTTCTTTCCCTGTTGGTCTTGAAACCTGCCCCGTCGAGCTCATCGAGCGCACCACTTTGCGTATCTGCCTCAAGCTCCGTCAGGTCGTTCACACTATAGAGGAAGATGGACAGGTTCCTTTTCGCTGCAAGCTTCGGATCGAGCTGGCGGAGGGAGCCGGCTGCTGCGTTCCTTGGATTCTGGAACAGGGCTTCACCCTTCTCCTCCCGCTCGATGTTGAGCTTTTCAAATGATGACTTCGGCATGTATGCCTCGCCTCTGACCTCAAATGACAGCGGGCGGTCGAGTGACAGCGGAATCGCACGGATTGTGCGCAAGTTGGAAGTGATATTTTCACCGACTGTACCGTCTCCCCGTGTTGCGCCCTGTACGAGCTGGCCCGCTTCATATTTCAAAGATACGGCCAGACCGTCTATCTTCAGTTCACACATGTATTCCACTTCGCCCACAGCCTCTCTGGTCCGCTTGTCGAAAGCTCTCAGATCTTCTTCATTGAAGGCATTGCCGAGGCTGAGCATCGGAGTGTCATGGGCCACTTTTTCAAAGCGGCTCAGCACCGCACCACCGACTCTGACAGTCGGGGAGGAATCCGTTCTATATTCAGGATACTGTTCCTCCAATGCAATGAGCTCATGCAGCAGCTTGTCATACTCGCTGTCCGGAATGGTCGGCGCGTCGAGTACATGATATTCGTAATTATATCGATTCAGCCTGTCCTGCAGTGACTTGATTTTCTCTTCCATTGGTCGACCTACTCCTTCTTTTCAATCGGTGCGAAATTGGCCAGCAGCCGCTTGACACCGACTTTAGTGAAAATGATATCGAGCTCCTGACTGTCGCCTTCTCCCTTTATCGCAGAAATGATGCCGTCACCAAACTTCTTGTGGCTGACCTTGTCGCCGATCGCGAAGCTGACACCACTGTTGTTTGTAACGACACGGCTGCGTTTTGGTGTCCGTTTCTTCGGTGCACTGCCCGTGCTGGAGAAATCATCCTGTGCAAATGCACCGCCGCCTTCTACAAGCTCTTCCGGAATCT
This sequence comes from Salinicoccus hispanicus, assembly GCF_009831115.1. Taxonomy (GTDB): domain Bacteria; phylum Bacillota; class Bacilli; order Staphylococcales; family Salinicoccaceae; genus Salinicoccus; species Salinicoccus hispanicus. The sequence goes on from NZ_WUUK01000005.1 coordinate 57,899, forward strand.
CGGATAGGAACCTGCTCTGCATGTTCGATTCCGTCTTACCGAAAATCATACGGCTGTTTGCTCTTGAAAGGAACAGATGGTCTTCTGCTCGGGTCAATGCCACATACATCAGCCGGCGCTCCTCTTCGAGTTCCTTGTCATCATAGATGACCCGTCTTGAAGGGAAGATGCCCTCCTCCAGTCCGACGATGAAGACAACTTTGAATTCGAGGCCTTTTGACGCGTGCATCGTCATCATTGTGACGCCACTGTCGTCTTCGATGCCGTCCTGGTCCGAGACGAGTGCCATATCACTCAGGAAAGCAAACAGCAGTTCATCCGAAATCTCATTATCCCGATCGAACTCCCGGGTCACCGTCTTGAACTCATCCAGGTTCTCGATACGGCTTCTCGCTTCGATCGTCTTTTCGCTTTCCAGCACTTCGATATATCCTGTACTTTCAAGCACTTCGTCCACAAGCTCCGTGATTGTGATGAATTTTGACTTCTGCGCGAGTTTCTCCAGCAGGTCGACGAGTCCCATCAGTTTGACGACCGCCGTCTTCGGAATGCCGATGAAATCCGATTCCTTGATGCCTTCGAAAATGCTGATGCCTGTCGCCTGGCCATGTGCCTTCAGCTTATCGACCGTCTTCGGCCCGATGCCCCGCTTCGGTGTATTGATGATACGCTCGAAGCTGATATCATCATTCGGATTCAGTACCACCTTCAGATAGCTCATCAGATCCTTGATCTCCTTGCGGTCATAGAACTTGATGCCGCCGACCATCTTGTAGGGGATGTTGGATTTGACGAACGTATCCTCCATCGCCCTCGACTGGGCATTCGTTCTGTAGAGTATCGCCATCTCACTATGGCTGTACTTCTTTGCCAGATCAAGGATATTGCCGACCACTTCCTCCGCTTCTCCGCGTTCCGAATCGGCTACGATGTTCTGCAGCTTCGGTCCGCCATCACGCGCGGTCCGCAAAGCTTTCGGCTTACGTTCCGTATTGTTCTCGATGACTGCATTGGCTGCATCCAAAATATTTTTACTTGAACGGTAGTTCTGTTCAAGCTTGATGACCACCGCTTCCGGATAGTCATCCTCGAAGTTCAGGATGTTCGCGATATCAGCTCCTCTGAACTTATAGATGGACTGATCCGAGTCGCCGACGACGCATATGTTGCGGTATTTCGCAGCAAGCTGCGTGATCAGGCGATATTGGGCATGGTTCGTATCCTGATACTCGTCCACGTGGATATACTGGAAACGGTTCTGGTAGTATTCCAGCACTTTCGGTTCCTTGTCGAACAGCTCGATCGTCAGCATGATCAGATCATCGAAATCAAGGGCACTGTTGCGGTAGAGGATCTGCTGGTAGTCATGGTACATCTCACTGTAGAGCGTGTCCGGGTAGGCAGCAGCCTCCGCGATGCTCTGCTCCGGTCGGATCAGCTGGTTCTTCTTGTCCGAGATGAACCCGATGATGTTTCTCGGGTTGTGCTGTTTCGGATCCAGGTTGCGCCGCTTCAGAATATCCTTGACGACCGATTTCTGATCCGTCGGATCAAGGATGGAGAAGCTGTTTTCATATCCAAGATGGTTTATGTTGCTTCTTAGAATACGGACGCACATGGAATGGAACGTTGAAATCCACATATCCTGTGTGCCTTCCGTGATCAGTGCCGATACACGCTCCCGCATTTCACGGGCTGCCTTGTTGGTGAATGTGATCGCCAGTATGTTTCTGGCAGGTACGTCTCTATCTTCAAGCAGGTAGGCCACCCGGTGGGTCAGCACCCGCGTCTTGCCACTGCCGGCGCCGGCCATGATAAGAAGCGGTCCTTCCGTCGACTGGATGGCTTTCTTCTGCTCTTTATTCATCAAACTCAGATCCATAATCAAAACTCCAATTTATTTAATGATTGTACGCAATGCTTTTTTTGAACTGTCATAGATGATGTTTCCGACAACGATGGTGTCGGAATACTGCGCCATTTCGCGCGCTTCCTCTTTCGAGGTGATGCCGCCGCCATAGATGACATGGGAATGTGATGCATTCTCCCGCACCATCTGCATCACTTCCGGGCTGCCATATGTTCCGCTGTACTCGATGTATATGTACGGTGTCTGATAAAGCTTGTCCATCATGTTGATGTAGTGCGGTACCATTTCAGGCGCAACCACTTTCCCCTCGGCTTTTCTGAATGCCTTGCATTCGGGATTCATGATGATATATGGCAGCAGGGAAACTTCATCATAGTCGAGCAGATGACCGTATTCCGCCAGTGCTTCGAGCATCAGTCCATGCTGCCATTTCATATCTGTCGTGTTGAACACCGCCGGGATGAAGTAGTGGTCGAACCCCGGCACGACCGCTTCTGTAGATGTGATCTCAAGCGCAACCGATACCGAGAAACGGCGTACCCGGGCCATCAGGTTCAGCACATTATCTTCGGTGATATTATCCGTACCACCAATGATGATGGCATCCGTCTCCGATTCGCAGATTGCGGCCAGGTCCGCGTCACTGATTTCCTTTGCCGGATCCAACTTGAATACATGTTTGCAATCTTTAAGCATATATAAAACTCCCATCAGAATTCATAAGGATATTATAGCATTTTTAGCACTGGACTGTTTTATTATATGTCATTTATGAAGGTTGAAAATACGAAAAAACCGACCGGCTCAAGCCGATCGGTCCGTACTAGTCGATTCCCAGATATTCCTCCAGGGTCAGTCCACTTTCATATATGGCCGCCGCTTCCTCACCGACATATCTCAAGTGCCATGGTTCATACATGTACCCGGTGATGTCCTCCTTGCCCTCGAGGTAGCGGATGATGAATCCATACTCATGGGCGACATCCTTCATCCACTGGAACTCCGGCGTATCGCCGAATGATACAGTCAGATTGGATGCACTGTCCGGAGAACCCACATCAATCGCGAGCCCTGTCTGATGCTCGGAATGTCCCGGCTTTGCACTGTACTGGTCGGCCGCTTCCTGTCCATCCCTGGCAACATAGTTGTCATACAGCTGGGCCTGGTAGTCGTATGTCCTGAAATCACTGACAAGAATAAAATCAAGACCCTGCTCGGCGCCCGCTTGGAACATCTCCTGATAGGCCTCGATCACTTCGGGCTGCAGCCCCGGACTATAGTCTGCCGGCAGGGGGATGTCCTTATTGACGACGAGGATGCCATCCACATAGGTGATACCATCGATCACTTCAATATCCGGAACAGCCTCGAGGTTTCCTATCTGTGCGGGTTCGTAAGTCTTTTCATAATTCTCATGCAGTGCCATCTGCTCTTCACTCAAGCCTGTATTACAGCCCGCCACTAAAAGCAGCATGGTAAATATGCTTATTTTCAAACTCTTGATCATCAAACCGCTCCTTTGGCAATCGGTAGTTTCATCTTATCATATCTCTACCGGATGTCTAAGAGCATACTGCTATTCGAGACCGGCTCTTTGGAAAATGGTATCCACACGTTTGAGATGATGGGTCTCATCAAAGCAATCATCGATCTCCGCTTCCGTCAGCAGCGTCTTTATACGGTCATCCTGTTCTACAAGTTCACGGAACGGTACTTTCGTCTCCCATGATTCCATGGCCTTCGGCTGGACGAGATCGTAGGCTTCCTCACGCACCAGGCCTTTGTCGATCAGTATCAGCATGACACGCTGCGAATAGACCAGCCCGAAAGTCTTATCGATATTCGCCTTCATGTTGTCCTCGAATACCGTCAGATTTTTGATGATGTTCGTGAAGCGGCTCATCATATAGTCGAGCGCAATGGTTACGTCAGGGAGCATGATCCGCTCTGCTGATGAGTGCGAGATGTCGCGTTCGTGCCAGAGTGGCACGTTTTCATAGGCAGTCGTGATATAGCCGCGGACGACACGGGAGAGTCCTGTGACATTTTCGCTGCCGATCGGATTCCGTTTATGCGGCATGGCGCTGGAACCTTTCTGCCCCTTGCCGAACGCCTCCTCCACTTCTCTCGTCTCGGTCTTCTGCAGACCACGCACTTCCACCGCAAATTTCTCGATGGATGTTGCAATCAGGCCAAGTGTCGCTATGTAGTAGGCATGACGATCACGCTGCAGCGTCTGTGTGGATACTTCTGCCGTATCAAGCCCCAGATGCTCGCATACATAGCTCTCCACCTCAGGGGGGATATTCGCGAATGTGCCGACCGCACCACTCATTTTGCCGACTTCGATTTCTTTTCTGACGTTTTTGAAACGTTCAAGATTCCGCTTCATCTCCATATACCAGAGTGCCATCTTGATGCCGAAAGTCGTCGGCTCTGCGTGCACACCGTGGGTCCGCCCCATCATAAGTGTCGTCTTGTGTTCGCGTGCCTTGTCGCCCAGTACTTCGATGAAGTCCAGAAGATCCTGTTCGAGCAGTTCATTCGCCTGCTTGATCATATAGCTCTGCGCCGTATCGACAACATCCGTCGATGTCAGTCCATAGTGCACCCACTTCTTCTCATCACCAAGCGTCTCCGATACCTGGCGTGTAAAAGCAACGACATCATGGCGTGTTTCCGCTTCTATCTCCTTGATGCGATCCACATCAATCTTTGCATTTGGGCGAATTTTCTTTACTTCATCCATTGGGATGTAGCCGAGCTCGGCCCATGCTTCAGAAGCCAGGATTTCAACCTCCAGCCAGGCTTTGAATCTATTTTCTTCGGTCCATATCTGGGACATTTCCTCCCGGGAATAACGAGAAATCATGCATACACGCTCCTTAGTATTATTTCTCCTCCATTATAACAAAACATATTAAAAAACGAACATTTTTTTGAGATAAAATAAAAATGTTCGATAAAAAGACGGATAACTTAGTTATCCGTCTGGCTTTCAACTCTTTTTCCTTCAAATATGATTTCCTGGTGATCAACAACGCGTTCTCCATCCCTTTCGATGAAGACCGGCTGCTCCATGCGCCGAACGGGCTGGTAGCCTTCCCCGCGCATTCTTTCGAGACACTCACCCAGTGATTCATTCTCCGCCACTTTAAACTTTTTCTTTTTCGGCATTTCTTTCCTCTTCCAATTCCCTTGCTTCAGAGATTTCTTCCAGTACTTCTTCTACATTTTCAGGCTGGTAGTTCTTGAGACGTTTGCGTCTGACGCCCTTCGTCCAGAAACCGCCGGTGATGTTTTTAGGTTCGTGTGTGATAATGAACGCTTTCTCGTCAAGTTCCTTGATGGTATCGATCAGTTTACGCTCATATTTTCTTGGTGTAAGTATCTGCAATGTCGTCCGTTCACCGTCACGGCCATACTGATAGCCGTGTGTCACGCCATAACCAAGATCCCGGATGTTCGTCGGGAGATCCTTGTCCTTTTCCGAGGTGATTACGTTGACGACGAGATATCCGAGTGCCAGTTTCTCTTCTATTCTAAGACCGACCAGTATACCGGCACCGAAACCGAGTGCATATGCGACGACATTCTGGAACTGGTCGAGATTTTCGAGTACCAGACCCAGCCCGATGACATATACGAACGTTTCAAGGATACTGAAACCTGCTGCTGTGTATCGATACCCTTTCAATGTAGAGATGGTACGCATTGTAAGGAAGCTGACATATACGATGTTCACTATGAAGATGACCAGTACCATCAGCCAGGGGTTTTGTGATATGGCTGTTATCATTCGATTCTACCTTTCCTGAGCGAGAGTATATCTTTTCTGCTGTTCAAAACTACTGTTCTTCCTGCTGCGCTTCATATGCAGGCTTGTTGTAGCGGTTATATGGCTGGTCCCGCTTGTGCTGGGTCTTCTTGTACCATTTGACGATCGTGTCATAATCCGATTCTGACACTTCCTTGCCTTCCAGGAAGTCATCGATCGCATTATAGCTGACACCAAGTGCCTCCTCATCGCTGATGAGCGGCCTGTCGTCTTCAAGATCCGCCGTCGGCACTTTATTCGCCAGATGATCAGGTGCCCCGAGATGATCGAGCAGCATCTTGCCCTGACGCTTGTTCAGTCCGAACAGAGGAACCAGGTCGGCTGCCCCGTCGCCGAATTTCGTATAGAAGCCGGTGATGGCTTCCGCCGGATGATCCGTTCCAAGAACAACACCATCTGTGGAAGCAGCCACCGCATACTGTGCCTTCATTCTTTCACGTGCTTTTTCATTGCCTTCGACGAAGTCGCTCAGTACGTAGCCCGCTTCCTTGAGAGATGCCACACTGCGCTCGACATTCGGACGGATATTGATTGTTGCGGTATGTGTCGGCTGGATGTATTCGATGGCATCGAGCGCATCCTGTTCATCATTCTGTTCACCGTACGGCAGACGCAGTGCATGGAACGCGTAGCCGCCATCCGTCTCCTCGTTCAGTTCATCGACTGCCATCTGGGCGAGCTTGCCGAGCAGCGTGGAGTCCTGGCCACCGGAAATTCCGAGTACAAAAGACTTGATGAATGTATAGTTCTTTACGTAGTCCTTCATGAAATCGATGATTTCCCTGACTTCCTCTGCAGGATCGATTTCAGGCTTTACGTGGAATTCTTTCAGAATCTCTGCTTGCAATGGTTTCATTTCATATCACTCCAATGTTTTATTACTTGCTTCTTCAATAAGGTCCTGCTTGATCTGCCATAATGCCTTCGAGAGGTCGACCGGATACTCTTCAGGATTCAGGAAACGCTTGTACTCCTCCCACAGCAGGTTGAGCCCCTGTTCATGGCGCTGTTTCATCATATCGATGCTTTCCGCTTCATAGACGCATTCTCCATCAATGAAGATATCCTTCATCAGTTCCACCATATCATAGGAGCGGATGAGCTTGCGTTTCATCGGATGAATCGGATGGAACATGAGCAATGGCGCATCCTCCTCTATCTCTTCCCCAAAATGCGTAATATATTCACCTTCCGACATGCCGGTATTACGGTTGATGATGCGATGGATATTCTTTTTCCCGGGTGTGGTCACTTTTTCCGGATTGCCGGAGATCTTGATGCGGTTCTCAAGCTCCCCATTTTCATTCTCTATGGCGACAAGCTTGTATACTGCGCCGAGCGCAGGCTGTTCGTAGGCTGTGATCAGCTTGGTGCCGATACCCCAGCTGTCAACCTTTGCCCCCTGGGACAGGAGGGAGAGTATCGTCACTTCGTCAAGATCATTCGAAACGATGATCTTGGCATCGTGGAACCCGGCTGCATCGAGCATCTTCCTTGCTTCTTTCGACAGGTAGGCGATATCGCCGGAGTCGAGCCGGATGCCGATGAAATTGATCTTGTCGCCGTATTCCTGCGCCACCTTGATGGCATTCGGCACACCGGATTTCAATGTATCAAAAGTATCCACCAGGAAGACGCAGTTCTCATGGGTGTCGGCATAGGCCTTGAACGCCTCATAGTCATCTCCGTATGCCTGGACCATCGCATGTGCATGTGTACCGCTTGCCTCGAGACCGAACAGCTTCGCTGCCCTCACATTGCTCGTACCGTCGAATCCACCGATGATGGCAGCGCGTGCGCCCCAGAGTGCCGCATCGAATTCATGGGCGCGGCGTGTACCGAATTCCATCAATCTGCTGTCGGGTACGATCTGACGGATCCTGCTCGCCTTCGTGGCAATGAGTGTCTGGAAATTGACGATGTTGAGAAGCGCCGTCTCCACGAGCTGCGCCTCGATGATCGGTGCTTCCACCTGTACCAGCGGCATATTGGAGAAGACGATCTCACCTTCCTGTACCGCCCGCACTTTGCCGGTAAAGCGCAGATCCCGAAGATATGCCAGGAAGTCCTCGTCATATCCGATCGATCGCAGGTATTCGATGTCGGAAGCCTGGAATTTCAGGTTCCTGAGGTAATCGATGATGCGCTCGAGGCCTGCGAATACGGCATATCCATTGCCGAACGGCATACTTCTGAAATAGAGATCGAATACCGCTGTACGACCTTCCAGACCTTGTTCCAGGTAGGTTTTACCCATATTTATCTGATATAGATCGGTGTGCAGCATAAAACTGTCATCTTCAAATTGATACATTTGTTCCAGTCCCTCCATGAAGTGCTGTAAATCAGTTATAATCATTCTAACACAACAATTTTTCATCAACATAACATAACAGGAGGATTATCATGAAATTCGAGAGTTTCAGGGCGCGTTTTATCGTCCTATCCCTCATTGTCTGCATATCCGGGTTCTCCCAGGGAATGCTGCTTCCCCTAATATCTTTCATCTTCGAAAACCGGGAAATCCATGCGACAATCAACGGGCTGCATGCCTCAGGTCTTTACATAGGGGTGCTTGTATCCGCCCTTTTCATAGAAGCACCATTAAGAAAATATGGATTCAGACCAATGATCATCACCGGCGGCATCATCGTCGGCATCTGCCTGTTTCTGTTTCCGGTACTCGATTCCATATGGATCTGGTTCCTGCTGCGCCTGCTCGTCGGCATCGGCGACAATGTGCTCCACTTCAGTACACAGACATGGCTGACCCAAAGTACCCCACAGCACAAACTGGGCAAGGTCATTGCATTCTACGGGCTGTTCTTTTCACTCGGCTTCATGGTCGGACCGAAAGTCAGTGAACTCGTCACCATCTGGGAGCCGCTGCCGTTTCTCGTCTCCGGCGTTCTCACCATGATCGGCTGGCCGCTCATCTTCCTATTGAGGGGCGCTGAAAATGCAAAACCGATCGAATCCGGTGTGCCGGTGACGGTCTTCAACACCTTCAAGAACTTCAAGGCTGTCCTCAGAACAAGCTGGATCGCTTTTCTGTTCCCGATGCTCTTCGGCATCTTCGAAGCTTCCCTGAACAGCAATTTCCCGGTATTCGCCATCCGGAATGATTTTGAACTGTCGGATATTACATGGATTCTGCCGGCATTCAGTTTCGGTGCCATACTTCTGCAGGTGCCGATCGGTGCGCTTGGTGACAGGATCGGGCGCAGCCGTCTCATCTCGGTGCTCCTTGCCCTCGGTGCATTTACCTTCTTCTTCATGGAAGTGTTCAACAGCTCATTCATCATGCTGCTCCTGCTGTTTACACTGGCCGGCATATTCGTCGGCTCGATGTACTCCCTCGGCATCAGCTACATGACGGATATTACACCGAAGTTCAATCTGCCCGCCGGCAACCTGATGGCAGGCATCATGTTCAGCATCGGCAGCATCTCAGGTCCTGTCATCGGCGGCTATATCATCACTGTGACAGATGGTGCGTACTATTTCAGCTTCTTCACCGTCGCCATCGTCGTGATTCTCATATTGAACATATTGTTTATATCCAAGCGCAGTACTATGGCACAATAGAACCACGTACAGCTATCATAAACACCGAGAACAAAGGAGGAAAATGAATGAACAACGCACTGCTTGTCATCGACTATTCTTATGATTTTGCTGCACCGGAAGGCAGATTGACTGCCGGAGAAGCAGCCCAGGCCATTGAAGCAGCACTCATCCAGAAGATCAGAACATCATACGAATCGGGCATCCCCATCTTCTTCATGATGGATCTTCATTTTGATGATGACGGACTGCACCCCGAATCGAAGCTGTTTCCACCGCATAACATCGAAGGCACAGGTGGCCGTGAGCTGTATGGGGAAGTCCGCGACCTCCATCAGCAGATCAGGGACTCCCCGAACGTCTTTTTCATCGATAAGAGGCGCTACAGCTCTTTTGCCGGCACGCCACTCCATCAGCTGCTGCTGGAAAGAAAAATCGATACCGTGACACTGACCGGTCTCGTGACCGACATCTGCATCATGCACACAGCGGTGGATGCCTATAATTTCGGCTACGACATCATCGTCCCCGCGTCCTGTACGGCATCATTCAATCCGCCTGCGCATGATATGGCACTCGAGCATTTCAAAAATGCCCTCGGTGCGACTGTAGAACCGTAGAAGGATGAATACTTCAGTGATAAAATGGGAAAAGTAATAACATAACCAAAGGAGAATGAACATTATGACTCAAACTAAAATTTTCGGGCACCAGAATCCGGATACGGACACTATCACTTCAGCAATTGTCACGGCAGACATCGAGCAGCAGCTCGGCAATGATGCAGCCCCCTACCGCCTTGGTGAGATCGGTGCTGAAACGGAACATGCGCTCAACCACTTTGGTGTCAAAGCCCCTGAACTGCTCGAGTCGCTTGAAGATGGCGCCGAGGTCATCCTCGTCGACCATAATGAATTCCAGCAGTCGGCACGGAATATCGAAAAGGCGAATATCCTTAAAGTGTACGATCACCACAGGATTGCCAACTTCCAGACAGAAGCCCCGCTCTTCTATCGTGCAGAGCCTGTCGGATGCACCGCAACCATCCTGAAGAAAGTATACGAGGAGAATGACCTGCTGATTTCAAAGGAGATGGCCGGGCTCATGCTTTCCGCCATCATCTCCGATACGCTGCTGTTCAAATCACCGACGACAACGGAAGCTGATAGAACAGCTGCACAGGCACTCGCCGAGATGGCGGATGTAGATCCTGAAAGCTATGGCACCGAAATGCTCAAAGCAGGCGCATCGACGAAAGACAAGTCAGCTGACGCACTGATTACCGCGGATGCCAAATCCTTTGAGATGGGTCAAAGAACGACACGCATTGCACAGATCAACGTCGTCGATGTGGACGAAGTATTCGACAGAAGAGATGAGCTGGAAAATGCAATCAATCATCAGATTGAACAGGAAGGCTACGACCTGTTTGTACTCGTTGTGACCGACATTCTGAATTCCAATTCAAGAATACTTGCACTTGGCACAGAAGCACAGTCTGTGGAAAAGGCATTTGATGTTGCACTGGACGAGAATTCAGCAATTCTTGAAGGGGTCGTTTCCCGTAAGAAGCAGGTTGTACCACAAATTACTAAAGCATTGTCATAAATAAGGAGGCAGAAACATGCTGAAAAAAGAGGCAGGCAGACTTTACCTGGAAGAAGGACATGATGTCATCGCTGAACTCATCTATACGGAGACTGACGAATATTACGATGTGACGAGCACGTATACAAGACCAGAGCACAGAAATAGAGGACTGGCCCGCGACCTTGTTGATGAAATCGTGGAAATGGCACGTGAAGACGACAAGAAGGTCCAGCCGACATGTCCATACGTCGCCTTTGCCATTCGTGATTCAAGCTATGACGATATAAAAATAAAATAGGCATCAAAATACCCCGCCACTTTCGTGGCGGGGTATTTTGATGGAAGGAATTCCAAAAATAATAGTTGAAAGAATGAAAAAATGGTATGTCTAAATACTAACACCAGTTTTCTGAAAAATCAATATTATCTGGTTATTTTTATTCATTAAATATTTTACTTATTACACTTTCTTTGCCTGTTTCAAGCCGCTCCTTTGAACACCCATCCTCAATCTGGTAGCCGAGCGTTTCAGTCGCTCTGGAAAATGAGACTTCATCGAGGTAGTTTGTCGTCTCTGCCTGATCGAAACATCCGGGATGGAAGATTTCCTTCAGGGTATGATCGACAATCACGCGTTCCGATCTGCTTGTCCGGTCTGCCAGAGGCAGGAGCAGCAGAAGGACAGCAACCAGCATGAGGACAAGGAGGATCCATATGCCTTTTCTACTCATCTAGAGAAATCCGACAAAGACGCCTTCCGGTGCTTCAACTTCGCCTTCCTGCCGTTCGATGGTACCGTCTTCGTTTATTTTGAATAGTACAAGATTGTGGGAACGCTCATGGGCACATATCAAATATTCCCCATCCGGCGTTACATTGAAGTCCCTCGGCCAGTCTCCATTGGTGGATTCAATCTGAATCCGCTTGAGCGACTTGCCTTCCGCTTCAATTTCAAATACGGCAATGCTGTCATGACCCCTGTTGGATACATAGATGTACTTGCCATTCGGATGTTTGCGTATGGCAGCGCCCTGGGAATGGCCGTCGAAGGATTCAGGAAGTGCAGAGTACGTTTCCACCGGGAAGAATTCGCCGTCGTGATAGTTGGCGACAATCACTTCATTTGAAAGTTCTGTAAAGATATATGCATAGTGCCCACCGTCGCCGAAGACAAGGTGTCTTGGTCCACTGCCGGCAGCAACCTTGCTTTCAGCCACCTTTTCGAGCTTGTCGTCCTTGATTTCAAGTGTAACAATCTTATCTGCACCGAGATCGACTGCTGCAACATATTTGAGATCGGGTGTTTCGATGACAAAATGGGAGTGCGGATTATCCTGCCGTTCATGCGGTCCGTCACCTTCCACCTGGAAAACATCCAGCTGCTCGGTTACAATACCGCGTTCATCCACACGATACAGTCTGATTTCGCCTGATAGATAGACCGCATCAACCAAGTAGTTATGATCCGATGTCAGTGTCAGATGGCATCCGGATGCCCCTTCTTCCAGGCAGTCTTCGATGAAGCGCAGTTCCCCCGTCTCAAGATCGTTGACCCCGAATGTTGCGATGCCTGCCTTTGTCTTGCCCTTCTTTACCGCATAGATGCGATCATTCTGTATATCCAGATAGGTCGCATTCGGAGTTTCCGCCGCTTCTTCTATCGAAACAAACTTGCCCGCCTCGACATCCAGTTCAAATTTGTATATTCCTTTGCCATGCTCTTTAGTATAGGTCCCAACATACCCAATCATTGATATTCCTCCTACGCTTTTTTTATTATCTTAGCACACCAGTAACCATACCCTAAATGAAAAGAATTAATACTACTTGAAATACAGAACATATGTTCGTATAATTGAAGTATATATATGAACAGTCAAAGAAGGGGATGCTGATGGACTATCGTAAAATACCAATGGAGGAACTCGATTCGAATATTCCCGAAGGGCGTGGGATGATCAAATGGGCGCCCTTTGCCACCATGCCCGAGCAGTTTGAGAAGGTTGCCAGCATGATTGAAGATCAGGTGAAGGTGGAGCGCCCTGTCCTGTCGGATGATCGGCTGGAGGAGATGAACCGCATTCTGAAAAAAGCACTTCATGACAAACGGAGCATCAGGGTGGAATACTACTATGACGGTTTTCGCTTCCGTGAGGATCTGAAACTCATCCAGGTGGATGCATGGAGCATGGTGCTTATCGGTCAGCCGATGGACAAGTCGGATGAGGAGATGATATTCATTTCATTCATCGACGTGCTGGATGTCGTCATGATCTGAAAAAAGCCGCGCAGAAAAATTTCTGCGCGGCTTGATATCAGCGTTCCAGGAAAAGAACCGGTTCTTTCTGATAGTCGGTCGCAAGCATCAGATGATAGACGAGCACCGTTGTCGTAATGGCACCGATGCCTCCCGGCACAGGTGTAATATGCGATGTCTTGTCCTTTACCGCTTCAAAATCCACATCACCGACCATTTTGCCTGTGTCATTGAAGTTGATGCCGACATCCACGACGATTGCCCCTTCCTTGACATGCTCAGGGCCGATCAGATTGATCACACCCGCTGCACTGACGATGATATCAGCATCCTTGCATCTGCCGACCAGGTCATCCGTATAAACATTGCATATCGTCACTGTGGCGTTGCGGTTCATGAGCATCAGCGACAGTGGCTTGCCGACTACAGCACTCGCCCCGACCACCGTGACACGCTTCCCCGTTGATCTCACGAAATTTCGTCAGAAAGGCCCGGTTTGAAATATCCGACGGAAAATGAAACTGCTCAGTCTCGATGGACAGCTTCTCAAACCGTTTCATCGCCGCCTTCTCGTAGGAGATGGCATCCGACAGTTCTCCGATCCTTACAAACGCAACTTTCGGTCTGATGCCATGCTTCCGGGACTCCTCCACTGCATCCCTTATCCCTTCGGATAAATGTGCCGCAACTGCTTTGCCATCCATGATCGTTGTCATAAAAAAGCTCCTTTATCCCTTTTTCAATCAATATACCATAATGCACTCGAGATGATGCAGCCGAGGGCGGAACATCGGCAAATAAAAAACCGCCCCAAAGGACGGCAGATCAATTATTTTGTTTCACGGTGTGTTGTGTACCCGTTGGATCTTGGGCAGTATTTTTTCATTTCAATACGCTCAGGATTGTTTCTTTTGTTTTTAGTCGTAATATAGTTACGATCTCCGCACTCAGTGCAAGCCAAAGTTACATTTACTCTCATCAGTTCCGCCTCCTTTACTCTTTACCTATTCCGCTTTGCGGTGAGGAACATCCAATTGGAATAATGTTTTTATTATACCACGTCCGGAAGTCTGTTAAAAGATGACCCGGACTCCATTTCAACTGGCCAGTTGATCATCCTCTGGGGATGAAACGATGGTAATCAATGTCGGTGTGTTCCTCGTCTACATTGAACCGCCTTAACCATTTTAAAGGTTCTACGGAATTTTTTCAACACTTTTATCATACACACCTTGAATTCACAGTGACTCGGAAACATTTCATTCATCTTTACCACCAGGCGGGTCAAACCGTCATGAAATAAAAAAGCTGGCCCAAAGAAAGCGGCCAGCCACCATATCCGTCATTTAGTTTCCGCTTCGATCTCGCGCTTCAATTTTTCTGTGAAGTCCTTTATCTCCTCAACATCCTTCTTCAGGAAGAAAGCAAGCACGACTGCACCGATTGTTGTAACGATGACGAGTATTGATATGATTTTCAAAAGAAGACCGAGTACTGATTTTAAAAGTTCCATATTGACCTCCAAGAAGTTATTTAATCTACTCTACCCTGAATTTCAAGATTAATTCAATAAAATATAATATTAGGGGTTGATATTTATCAGAAAATTCAGTATTATAAAGGTAGTTAATAGATATTAACTAACCTATTCCATTTTCTTAATAAAATTTCTCCTATTTTTTTCCTGCACCCAACCAGTGCAGGTTTTTTTATTTTATCCTTCAATCACCTTTATATGCACCTTCCGCGTCCTCGGACCGTCAAATTCCGCAAAGTAGGTACTCTGCCATGTGCCATAGATGACTTCCCCCTCTTCGATGATCAGCGTTTCACTCGCCCCTGTCAGGGAGGACTTCATATGAGAGTCGGAATTGCCCTCTGCATGCCTGTATTCATTCTTGTTGTCGAATGTCTGGTCCATTCCATATACAAGATCCCGTGTGACATCCGGATCTGCGTTTTCATTGATCGTGATGCCGGCTGTCGTATGCGGCGTGAATATTGTCATGATGCCGGACTGTACATTGCTTTCCCGCAGCACTTCCTCGATAAGCGAATCGATATTGATGTACTCGGTTCTCCCATTGGAGGTTACATTGAATGTGTAAAGCATATTATCACCTTTAACTTTATGATTTATGGGTACTATATTACTAGACAATTTTAAAAAGGAGAAATGATAATGCCTTATTCAATGAATGATTATCCGGATTCCCTGAAGAATATGGAGAAGCTTGAAAGGAAAAAGGCGATCGACATCATCAATGCCCTGCTTGAAGAAGGCTACGATGACGGTCGGGCCATCCCGATCGGTACAGATCAGGCGAAGGAATGGTACTCCGATGCTTCAAAGAAAGAGCTCGATGAACTGAAAAGTAAAGATGTCACCGAACATGAAGATGATCCGGGACAGCAAGGTGGAAAAATTGCCGACAATGATGTGGAAGTGTTCTTTGAAGACGATGAGTGGAAAGTCCAGACCAAAGGGGCGAAACGTCCGAGCAATACGTACGACAACAAGAACGATGCGACAAAGCGTGCAAAGGAAATCGCCGAGAATCGCGGTGCGGAGACCATCATCCACAATAAGAATGAATAGATAAAATCCTCGGCTGCTTGGCAGCCGAGGATTTTCCTATACTTGTAGATTCAGATCGCGCATCTTATCGAGTCCCATTTTATCAAGCGTCAGCCCTTCACGCGTAAAGTCCACTTCGAGCATCAGGGAAGTCAGGTGGATGATCGAATCGATTGCAGGCGTTTCTACTGCCGCAGCCTCTGCAATGCTCTTCCATAGGACGAGGCCGTAACCGACGTCTTCAACGATATAGCGGTTATTCAAGGTGACCGGACCAACCAGGTCTTTCAGTACAGGGCTTTCGTTATACTGTTCCTTGAGCGGCTTATCCGGCTCGAAGTATGTGCTCCGTTCGGACCGTGCGGATTTGTCCAGCACTTCGAATCCGAGCACCTCGCATACTTTCTGCCGTTCCTTGTCTATCGCTTCAATCACCTTGACCGTATGATGCGTCACACCATCACGGTAGAGGTAGAACGTATCACCATGGTTATCGATGTAGCCTGTGTTGAGAATGGATGGAGCCGGATGGCTTTCAGGATTGCCATTATTCAGAGCCGTCTCGATGATATTCTGTGCCGGCACGAGTGTATCATATAGGACTGTCAGCTTGTCCATCATCCGTTCTGTATCACTGCTCGGATAGGCACTGAAAAGATTATGCCTGCTTTTAAGGATGACATCTGCATCATTCTGCTCATAGTCATATCGTGCAGCATAGGTCAGCGACATGGATTCACCAATCAGTATATCAACTTCCGGACGCTTCTCCTCGAGTATGTTGCTGAGTACCACACTGTTCATCGCACTGGCGCCATTGATGAAGACCATCTGCCCATCCTCGAGATAAGGGATGAGTTCTTCGAACATCTGGGAAAGTATGTGTGTCGGCAGGCATGTCATGATCACTTCTGCTCCACTCACCGCATCAAGCGGATCTTGCGTAAATTTATGGAGATAGAGCGGCTCTCCCCTGTAATGGACCTTACCTTGCATAATATCCGCATGCGGGTCTTTCAGCGCCTGCAGGGAATGGTATAGTGTCACTTCGTGACCTCTTGAAGTCAGATCAGCTGCTGCAACAATGCCACCATTACCTGCGCCAACTATGGAAACTTTCATTAAAATGGAACACTCCTTAAAATTGTATAAGGATGATTATACTGAAAATTCTTATTTTATGCTACTATAAAGCCCAAACCGGATGGTCTGGGCTGATTATTTCTATTTCGTCGGGCTGTCCATCCGGATCAGCTCAATTGCTGGAATATCGGCAGGCGCCCAGTCCAGGGTGTCTATATTTTTACGTGATAGCCATTTCATATCTGCATGTTCGAGCAGCTGGATCTCTCCTGCAAGCTGCTTGGCATAGTAGGTTGTAAGCTCGACAGTACCGAAATCATATTCATGCACGGTTGTCGTAATCCTATCTCCCACTTCTATACTGCAGTCCATCTCTTCCATCAGTTCCCGCTTCAATGCTGTGCATGGCGCCTCTCCTGCCTCGATCTTGCCGCCAGGAAATTCCCACATCAAAGGGAGACTTTTGCCTTCCGGTCTTTGTGCACACAGTATTTCATCCCGTTCATTCACTATGACCGCACCGACGACCCTGATATATTTCTTCATCGAATCCTCCATCACAACAATTTTAATATGATCATTATAACAGACAGGCGCGAAGAAGAAAGTGGCATAGTTATTTGCATGAAAGGGTAATATGATAATATTAGTTTATTAATGGAAAATGCATCGACCGATAAATCTGCACAAAAAAAAGACCCCCTGCCTTAAATAGTTTAAGAGGTCGGGTGCATTTAGAGGCAGGGGGAATCCAATTAAGGGTAAGGAAAAAATGAACTTACTAGAAGTTGCTAATAAACGCCGATAGGGGCTGGCCTACCATCAGGAAGATAACCAGAACCTTTACCAAAAGTCCCAATTTCTTCGTAGCCACTCTTCACAACACTCGCTTCTGTTGTTTGAACATTGACTACTGAGATTGAGCCCAATAGGATAGTACTCAATACGACAACACTGATAAGTTTTTTCACGCCATCACCACCTCCGTTGTTTATAATTACATTATGCATCATTATAAAAGTTCTCGCAATATTCACATATGCAAAAATTGTGAACATTCTTCAGAAAAGGAGTCTATTTATGAGATATCACATCCGTTTCAAAGAAATCAGACAGCAAAAAGGGCTCACTCACAAAGATTTGGCGGAAGGAATATGCGGTATGACGACAATATACCGGTTTGAACGTGGAGATACTGCCATCACAGCAGAAGTACTGTACAAATTATGCCAGCGCCTCGGTGTTACGATGCAGACGCTCTTTGTCGACGAAGAATCCGAATACGCACTGATCGACTACTACCTGGATAAGCTCCGCGAATATGTCTATTTCAGTCATGACGACCTTCTCAAGGTGACCTTGCAGGATGCGAAGGAAACGATCAATGATAATCCGGCATCCGATATACAGTACCGCAACTATGAACGCCTTTACCGGACGTACACGGCGATCGATTTCCGTAACGATGACCAGTTTGAAGCATCTGAGAAAATACTGCTCGAACTCATATCAGAAACGAAGAATGTCAATCTGATTGAACTTGAAATCATCAACACGCTTGGGGACCTCTACCTCATCATGGACCGTTATGAGGATGCGCTTGTCCTCTACCATAGGCACAGGGAACGCATCATGGACTTCCAGCATGCAGATCATCTTGATCAGTATATGATCATCCAGCTTCATTACGGCTATGCGATATGTCTGTACAATAGTTTTTCCTACGTTCAGGCACTGGACTTATGCTACAGGCTGCTGATCAGAATCCAGGAGAACAACTCCATGTTCTACCTCGGCAAGGCCCATCATCTGATGGCTCTCATCCATATTGCCCTCGGAGATTCCGAGCCAGCCAAAGAACATATCGCCAAATGTGAAGCGGCCTTCTTCCTGGAAGATCTGGATGACAGAATGGACTACCACATCAAGATTGCCAGGGAAGCAATAGAAGCGCTTGCGCAATGACTGCACAGGCGCTTCTATATGGTGCGTCTATATCTGGATGAGATCTGTATTTCTCCTGTACCTGTTTCCCGGACTTTTCTGCCAGCGTATTCGAACCCCCTGGATTCATAAAAAGGCTGTCCATGCATATTCCCTTCCTGCACAGACACCCACTGCTCATTGAAGCCTTTACGCCGATGATCCCGGGTCAGAGACTCGAGCAGCCTGCTGCCGACACCTTGATACCTGTACGCCTCATCCACATAGAACACATGGATTTCAGCAGAAGTTGCAGCAGCTTTCCCACCACCGATCACACCGGCAATCCGGTCACCTGCTACGGCGACATAGCTGTAGTGCCCACGGGCAATGTCCTGGCTTACTTTGCCTTCCGCATACCAGAAATCGATTGTCTGCTGCTGATGGCTTTTCGACAGTCTGCCTTCCACGGTCTGCTGCCATCCGAGACGGCATATTCTGGCGACATCGGACGCATCCTCCGGTTTTGGCCTACGGATGATCGGCGGCATTGATGCGCCCATCGCTTCAGTTTTCATTCCGCTGTTCAGGAATCCGGACTTCCTGGTCCATCTCTACATAATTCACCTTATCGAGTGTTTCAATTGCCACGGCCTCGGTCTCGGTCATTGTAATGACATACACCTTCATCATGGCATACCGGTGCTTGATATCATCCTCACTGAGACCCGACGCCTCAAGATCCGCTTCAGTCAGCTCTCCACTGACACCGACCAGATAATCCTTCCTGTCTTCCATACCACTACACCCCGCAGTAACCAGAAATAGAATACAAAGCGCAGACAGTGTGCATTTTTTCATGACACATCTCTACTTTCTCTCAAGCATTTCGATGATTTCATCCCGCGACAGCTGGGCGATATTATTTTTCATATTGGCAGGCCTCAGGCTCTCTTCGGCAATTTCCGGAATATCATCCCGGCTGATTCCGAGGTCTTCGAATGCCACAGCCAGACCCATCTGGCCTTTCAGCTTATTGAACGCTTCACTCAATGCTTCGGCATCATCAAATCCGATATCTCTCGCATGCTGGTGGAGTGCCGGATTGGCTTTTGCATTGACTGCATACCACGCATCCATTGAAAATGCACATGCTTCTCCATGCGGCACATCATAATGGCTTGTCAGATAATAGCTCATGGCATGGGAACCTGAAGTACCCGTCTGGCTGAATGCCATTCCGGCAGTCATGCTTGCCAGTGACAAGTTGGTGCGCGCTTCCCTGTTCGAAGGTTCCTGATAGGCCGTCAGCAGGTTTTCAAATGCAAGCTTCGATGCACGGATGGCCAGTGCATCGGAAATCGGGTTGTTCTTGACCGAGCCGAGGCAGTCCAGTGCATGACAGAGAATATCGATGCCGGAAATGGCAGTTACGCTTTTTGGACATGTCAATGTCAGTTCCGGATCGACAATGGCGGTCTTCGGATACAACGCCGGACCGATCAGCGGCACCTTGAGTCCCTGCTGTTTGTCACTGATGATGCTTGATGCCGTCACTTCCGATGCAGAACCACTGGTCGATGGCACTGCAATGATCGGCAGCGCCCTTGTAAAATCACCATGGTCGAGCAGATTACGGACTTCGATGCCCTGCATGTATGCCGCGGCTGCAGCTTTTGCCGCGTCCATTGCAGACCCGCCACCGACGGCTACGACTGCGTGGACATTATGAGCATCGATCGCCCGAACAATCGCTTCGACGTTTTCCAAAGTCGGATTGGCTTCAATATCGGAAACGATCTCCCTGACGCTTTCCCCAAGCTGGGTCTTTATGAATTCAATGACACCGTTCTCTATTTGGGAATTTGCAGATACGATGACAACGCGGGTATAGCCCTGCGCCTCTATAATTTCATTGATCTGGGATATGACTCCTTCCCCGAATCTGATTTCAACTGGATGATGGAATGTAAACATCATGCGCCTCCTCCTATACTGTAGTGTCATTCCATTATATACTAAATTCTTTTCACAATATAATAGGGCATCTCGTTTGAGATGCCCTGGTTTTTCTATAGAAGGCGTTTCATTTCTTCTGCTACATGCTCGACTTCCGTACCGACGACGACATGGACATTATTTTTACCCGGCTTGATGACACCGTGGGCCCCTGCAGCTTTGATTTTCTCTTCGTCGATCAGGGAATCGTCATGCAAATTCATGCGCAGCCGTGTCGTACAGTAATCGACCGTATCGATATTCTCCTTACCACCAAGACCGATTAGAATCTGGTCGGCTTTGCGGGAGTATTTATCGTTATGTGCTGATTTGAGATCCTCCCCTTCTTCTGTTCCAGCTGGTGCCTCTGCTTCAAGTACCGCATCAGTTCGACCCGGCGTCTTGAGGTCGAGCGCTGTGATGACCACTCTGAAGATGACATAGTAGATCACGAAGAATGCCACACCCTGCACCATCAGCATGTACGGCTGATTCGCAATGGGAACTTGTGTACTCAGTACAAAGTCGATCAGACCTGCACTGAAGCCGAAACCGGCAGTCCATTCAAACAGCGCCGCAATGAACAGGGATAGACCTGTCAGCAGTGCATGGATCACATAGAGCAATGGTGCCAGGAACATGAATGAAAACTCAAGCGGTTCCGTCACACCAGTCAGGAATGCTGTCAATGAGGCAGCCAGCAGGATGGAGCCGGCCACCTTTTTATATTCCGTTTTTGCCGTATGGTACATGGCAAGTGCCGCACCCGGCAGGCCGAACATCATGATCGGGAAGAAGCCGGCCTGATAGCGGCCTGTGATGCCCTCTTCCCCTGCGCTGTTCCAAAAGTTTCCGATATCATTGATACCGACAGTATCGAACCAGAAAACCGAGTTCAGTGCATGGTGCAGCCCTGTCGGGATGAGCAGACGGTTGAAGAAACCGTAGATGCCTGCGCCGAGGGCACCCATGCCGCTGATCCATTCACCGAAGCTGAACAGCCCGTTGTACATCAATGGCCATACGAAGTACAGAATGCCACTGATTGCTACCATTACAAATACCGCAATGATCGGCACGGCACGTCTGCCACTGAAGAAAGCCAGGTAGTCCGGCAACTTTGTTCCACTGAAGCGATTATAGAGGGCGGCACTCACCAGCCCAGTAATAATACCAATGAAAACGTTGTTCTCTATGACACCAAATGCTTCCCCGACAGCTTCCACTTCTATTCCCCGGAGTAAGGCGACAGAATCAGCACTTAATAACGTCGTGACGACAAGAAATGAAACAAGTCCAGCAATTGCTGCAGCACCATTCTTATCCTTCGACATGCCGAAAGCGAGACCGACCGCAAATAAAATCGCGAGATTGTTCAAGATGGCGTTACCCGCAGCAATGAACATCCCTGCTACCGCATTGCCTTCTCCCCAACCTTCAGGGTCAATGGCGTATCCGATACCAAGTAACAATGCAGCTGCTGGTAATACAGCTACCGGCAGCATGAAAGCCCGACCCATGTTCTGAATATAACGTAACATGTAAATCTCCCTCCTCTTATGTAAACGCTTTTATCTAATATATCATAAGACTTGCAGAGAGGTGTACAGGAATTTTACAGAATATACTATAATGGGATTACAAATGATTATGGAGAGGACGAAAAGATGATGGCACTTCTGATCAGAAATACGAACCTCGTGACACATGAAACGATTCTCAAGGACCACTGGCTGCTGTGCAATAAAGGCAGGATTGAAGATTATGGCCCCATGGATAGCTGTCCTGATGTCGACAATGCGATCGATGCGGAAAATATGCATATCCTGCCGGGCGCAATAGAACTGCATATCCATGGTGCGAATGGGGTCGACGCCATGGACGCAGACATGGAATACCTCGAAAAGATTTCTGCCCATCTGCCGAGCACCGGTTCGACGGCTTTTCTGGCTACGACCATGACTGCACCTTTTGCCGATATAGAGCGGGCACTGATCAATCTTTCGGACTATAAATATACTTCCGGTGCAAAGCTGCTCGGCATCCATCTGGAAGGGCCTTTCATTTCAACTGGACATCCAGGAGCCCAGGATCCGTCGCACATCGCCATTCCAGACGCAGAAGCGCTCCGGCATCTTCAGGATCTGTCAGGAGATCGCATCCGCCTTGTGACCTATGCACCTGAAGAGGACGAAGGTGCTTTTCTCGAGGCACTGCTGGCGCTTGGCATCGTCCCTTCTGCCGGTCATACGGATGCAACCTATGACACTTTGAAAAAGGCACAGGACAATGGATTGTCCCACATCACCCACCTCTACAACGGCATGCGGGGGCTGCATCATCGTGAGCCGGGCGTCGTGGGATTCTCCTACCTCGAGCAGCCATACGTGGAAATCATTGTCGATGGTATCCATTCGAGACCTGAAATGGTGAAGCTCGCCTATGAGACCATCACCCCGGAGCGCCTCATCCTGATTACGGATGCAATGCGTGCACAAGGGTTGCCGGATGGTGAATACGACCTTGGCGGACAGGCCGTGCACGTATCGGGCAACGAAGCAAGGCTATCAGATGGGACACTCGCCGGCAGTGTGCTGACCATGCAGCAGGCCATCAGCAACATGCGTGATTTCACCGGCTGCAGCTGGCCGGACATCGTCCGGATGACTGCATACAATCCTGCTGTCGAACTTGGCCTCACAGATACGAAAGGTATCATCAGACAAGGCGCGGATGCCGATCTGGTCATCTACGATGAAGCATCTAATCTGAAGCATACCATCATCAATGGGGAAAAGGTCTTCTGAATTCCATCTCCAGCCTCATCTGCATCTGAAAATCCCTGTGCTGAAAAGTGAGAGCAATTGGATACAGGCTTAAAACATATCTGCTGGCCATAAGAAAGCCCCCTTCAAAGCATGTACTTTGAAGGGGGCTTAATAGTTCCGCAGGTTTCTCCTACTCCCACCATTTATCACGCTTTGCGTGAGTAATGGAAAGGGTGCGTCTTTCTTTTTCCTTATGTGCTCTGTGTCTTTCTTCGAGTTTGATCCTATCATCACTGAGCGTCTTCATGAACGATATCATCAGCATGGTGAATATGACGATAAGTGGTGCCCCTGCAACGATCGAAGCCGTCTGCAGAAGCCCGAGCGAATCCTCACCGCTGATGAGCATCAGTGAGAACGGCAATACGGATAGTGCAAATGCCCAGAACAGGCGATTCCATCTGTATGGTTCCCCCTCCACTTCGGACTGCGTTGTCGCTGCAAGAATATAGGAACCAGAATCGAATGTTGTTGCCAGATAGATGAGTGCAGTGATGATGAATAATGCTGTCGTGACCTTGCCGAATGGCAATTGGCCGATGATGGCCATGATTGCCGCTTCACCACTTTCATCATTGAGCACTTCAGTTACAGAGAACGTACCGGAAAGTTCAAGCCATAATCCGTAGTTCCCAAGGATACCGAAGAAAAGTACACAGCCCAATGTGCCATAGAGCAATGTACCAAGCACGACCTCCTTCAGTCTGCGCCCTTTTGAAATACGTGCAATAAAGAGGCCGACGAATGGTGCATAGACGAGCCACCATGCCCAGTAGAATACCGTCCAGTCCTGTGGAAAGGATGTTGCAGGCACACCATTATAGCCGCCAAACGGTTCAAGCCATGTAGCCATTCTGAAGAAATCCCTGAGCATAAGACCGACACTGGAAACCGTCGTCTCCATTATGAATACCGTCGGCCCGACGATGAAGACGAATCCAAGCAGCAGGAAAGTCAGCCACAGGTTGATATCACTGAGCACTTTGATTCCACGTTTCAGTCCTGAATAGGCACTGACTGCAAAGATTACAGTTGCTGTAATCAATATACCGACCCGAAGTGTCGTCCCCTCCCCATCAATTCCGAACAAGGACTCCATGCCGGCTGCAATCATTGGGGTGGCGAGACCCAGTGTTGTTCCTGCACCACCCAGTAGACCGAAGATGAAAAGAACATCGATCAGTTTGCCGGGCCATCTCCTCGTATATTTTCCAAGCAATGGTTCACAGGCCAGGCTGATTTTCAATATTGGCGTTTTTTTGACGTACAGGGAATAGGCAATGGGCAAGGCAGGAAGTACATATATTGCCCATGCAATCGGTCCCCAGTGGAAAATGCCGTATGAAGAAGCGTAATTGATTGCTTCTTCGCTTCCAGGATCAAGGTGGAAAGGGGGTGCCTGATAATAATAGACCCACTCTATGACTCCCCAGTACAAAATGCTGGAGCCGATGCCTGCACAAAAGAGCATCGCTGCCCAGCTGAATGTGCCGAATTCCGGATCATCGGACTCCTCTCCAAGTGTCACCTGTCCATATTTCCCGAATGCTATGTAGAGAACAAAGAAAAATACTGCAAGACCTATAGCCAGGTAGACGGCCCCCAGTCCCGTAGTCACCCATTCGTTCAGCTGCAGAATGGTATCTCGGCTTGCTTCGGGAAATGCAATGAGCGGCACGACCACTGATATCAAAATCAACAGTGATACCAGAAAAGTCGGCCAATCCATCAATTGATACTTTTTCATGTCATCACCTCTTGTAATTTTATACTATCGATTAGAAGCACTATATTAGACTATCATACTGAATAATATAAGCAAGTTGACCAAAAAAAGACGGGCCCGAGGCCCATCTTCTAATCTCCCATATTATAGCGATACCTTTTGAAACGCACAGTGAAAGGCAGAAACGCGCCCAGATAGATGCCCAGCAGCACTGCACTCGATATTACCGACAAGGAGACCGGCAGCCTCATGATCGGGATGAGCAGAAAAACCATCAGCGCGATACCAAGTATTGCGATGTAGTCATAGATGACCGTCAAAGTCGACGGTTCAAGATACTCTCTGCAGTGCGGACACCTGACCCGTGTACGCGGCTTCAGTGCATAGCCGAGAAGCTTTTCCTTATATGTCCATTCATGGTTACAGTAGGGGCATTTTCCCAATTCCATCACTCCGCTCATTGACTGTAAGATCATTATAATTCAATTTCCACCTGAAACCAAATCCAATAATTGAAAGCGCTTGCAAATAACAGAACATTCGAATAAAATGGAACTACATTAAACAGGGGGTATGCATAATGGTATTCGACTTTCCAAACAAACAAGATGCGCAGTATAAGATCAAGGAGCAGTATGAGAATTATATCGGCGGGGAATGGGTGCCGCCGGTCAATGGAGAGTACTTTGACAACGAGTCGCCTGTCATCGGAAAAGTGGTTTCAAAAGTTCCCCGCTCTACACAGGAAGATATCGACAAGGCAGTGGAAGCAGCACACAAAGCCCAGGAATCATGGGGCAAGACTTCCCCGACCGAGCGCAGCAACATCCTGCTGAAGATTGCAGACCGTGTGGAACAGAATCTCGAGGAACTGGCGGTCCTTGAAACGTTCGAAAACGGCAAGGCAGTCCGAGAGACGCTTAACGCAGACCTGCCGCTCATCGTCGACCATTTCAGATATTTCGCTGGCGCCATCCGAGCCCAGGAAGGCGGAATTTCCCAGCTTGATGACGATACAGTGGCCTACCACTTCCATGAACCGCTCGGTGTCGTCGGACAGATTATTCCATGGAACTTCCCGATGCTGATGGCCACATGGAAGCTTGCACCGGCGCTTGCAGCAGGCAACTCTGTCGTACTGAAACCGGCCGAACAGACGCCAACAACCATACTTCACCTGATGGAGCTTGTCGGGGATCTGATTCCGAAAGGCGTCGTCAATATCGTCAACGGCTTCGGGTCGGAAGCTGGCCAGGCACTGGCGACACATGACAAGATCAATAAACTCGCCTTTACCGGAGAAACGACGACAGGCCGCATCATCATGCAGAATGCCAGCCAGAATATTATTCCCGTCACACTTGAACTCGGCGGAAAATCACCGAACATCTTCGCCAAGGATGTCATGGAGGCGGATGATGGCTATCTCGATAAGGCAATCGAAGGCCTCGTCATGTTCGCACTCAACCAGGGAGAAGTCTGTACATGTCCTTCCCGCGCACTCATCCATGAGGACATCTTCGATGAATTCATGAAGCGTGTCATCGAACGCGTCGAGAAGATCCAGGTCGGCAACCCTTTCGACGTCAATACGATGATGGGCGCACAAACATCGAAGGAACAGAAGGAGAAGATCAGTTCCTACCTCGATATCGGCAGAAAAGAAGGTGCTGAAGTACTTACAGGCGGAAACGTCAAGGAAGTGGACGGGGATATCGAAGGTGGATACTACTTCGAGCCCACCATTTTCAAAGGCGATAATAAGATGAGAATTTTCCAGGAAGAGATTTTTGGTCCCGTACTTGCTGTCGCAACCTATAAAGATGATGACGAAGCCATCGCCATTGCCAACGATACATTGTATGGTCTTGGTGCAGGTGTGTGGACACGCTCACAAAATAAGGCCTACAGATTCGGCCGGGCCATCCAGGCCGGGCGTGTATGGGTGAACACCTACCATGACTACCCTGCCCATGCAGCATTTGGCGGCTACAAGATGAGCGGTATCGGTCGTGAGAACCACCTCATGATGCTCAGTCATTATCAGCAGACCAAAAACCTGCTCATCAGTTATGGCGAATCACCAAAAGGATTCTTCTAAATGGAAACATTGAATGCCGTTGACGCGACAGAAACGGCGAAAGCACTAATCAGGGATCTGAAGGAAGAACACGGGAATCTTATCTTCCACCAGTCCGGTGGCTGCTGCGATGGATCAAGCCCGATGTGCCTGAAAGAAGGCACCATGATGATCGGGGCTGCCGACGTGAAGCTCGGTGAAGTCGAAGGTGTACCCTTCTACATGCACCACCGCCAGTATGAATACTGGAAGCATACACGTCTGACGCTCGATGTCGTCGAAGGCATCGGCGGCATGTTCAGTGTAGAAGGCCCACGCGGTGTTCGCTTCCATATAAGAAGCGAACCCATCAAATAAAAAATGGTCTGTACTTTTGTACAGACCGTTTTTTTATTCTTCGTCATCAAACTCATAATATTCGCCAAGAATATCCTTGATTCTGATTTCTTCAGTGGACTGGATCAGTTTGATATTTGAAATGACTTTGTCGCATCCTTCACTTGCCAGATGGTTATTCAATTTCTTGATCAGATTCATCAGCTCATCGATACTGCCCTCGACCGTCGTTTCCATCGGACCTACAAAGTGGGTCAGCCCACTCTGCTCGATAATTTCAATCGCACCACCAACGTGGCTGTAGAGGTCTTTTGCTCCCGGGTGATGAGGAAGTAGCTGCACACTCATAATATAGTTCATTAGTAAGCCTCCTCTTTAGAATTATACTTCACTAGTATGATACCATTATGAAAAGTGCTTTTAAAGAAACTCGAGCACGCTTACTCTAAAGGAGCAGTTGAATGAACAGAAATACATTGAAATGGCTGAATTTCACCCTGACCATCATCGCACTATTCGCCATCTACGTCTTCCTTGATGGCATCATCGATCCGTCAATGCAAAGTCTGCTGATCGTTGGTCTGCTGATCGTCGGCATGGTGTCCCTCGTGCTCGTCCTGCGCAGGGAAAACGAAAATGGCAGATAGCCTGACACATATCCAGAGCCAACCATAATTTATGGTTGGCTCTTTTTCATCTGCTAGCCGAGAATACGCCACATGTACAGGGTGGCATAGGCCCCATTATCTCCCCATCCATCCGTTACTGAGCGGATATAGCCGGGACTTGGCTTCTCTTCAAGCCTATCGGTTATTCTGATTGCATTTTTGAGACCGGCATCACCGATCGGAACAGCATTTCTGAACTTCAAAGTACGCATCAGTACGGAATTGGCACTCCACGGTCCGATACCTTTTACACTGGTCAGATGATCCAGTACGTCCTGGTAGCTTCCGATACGCTGCAGATGGTCCTTTGAAAGTGTACCTGTTTCAATCCCCTTGGCACAGCGGTGCAGGTATTCGGCTTTCCTGTAGGAAATCTGCATTTCGCGCATCAACTCGACATCGAGTGAAAGTAGTTCCCCGGCAGCAGGCATCAGCCAGTATTTTTCCCCTTCAAATTCAATGTGATGGTTGAAATGTTCGACCAGCCGGCGCTTCAGAATGAAAGCAAATTTCATATTGATCTGCTGGCCGAGGATCGACCATGTCAGTGCTTCCATCATATCGAGTGTACATATCATGCGATAACCATACAGTTCCTGCACGATGGCAGCAAGCCGCTGGTCCCCACTGGCAAAGTCATAGAAGGCGGTCATATCATAGTCAAGGTCCAGCCATTCCGTAACGTAACGCTCTATATCGGATTCCAGAGCACCTTCGTTCACCAGAATATCCACCCGGACAGCGTCTTCTGGTCCTTCCTTCACTTCAAGCAGTACACGGTTGCCATCCAGGGATACCGCTTTTCTGACAGCATTGCCGCCGGTGCGGTAGAGGCAGTCATCCTGCTGGGCCATGAATTCATAGTTCAGTGCATAGTCGAACGGTCCCTCTGCCCTGATGATCATCGGCCACTCCTGCCTTTGACCGTATCACCCTGTCTCGGCTCACGCAGTTCCGCAAACTGGATGCGTATTGATTGCGAGGCATAAGGATCCTTGCCATCCATGACATGAAAATGAAGATGCGGTGTATCGGACGCCCCGCTGTTGCCGCACTGGGCGATTCTCGTCCCAGCCTCGACGGTGTCACCTGCTGCAACAGTGATTGAATTCCGCCTCAGGTGGGCAAGCAGTGAATACTCGTTGTAGCCGTGGCTGATGATGATATGGTTGCCCTCGGGCACAGTCATGTTGGGATAATGCGGCAGGTTGTCCTCTACATCATTCACCACTCTGATCACTTCCCCGCCTCTTGGTGTTACCACCTGAGCACCGAATGCATGATAGACTTCGAGCAATCCTTCATCCCCATCGAATGCTGAACCACCAGATTTACGGATGAAGTCATAGGCGTACCGCTGGTGGGCATACGGATAATGATAGTTCAGGAAGGCATCGTTACCGCCCCACAGCACGAACCATTCGCCTTCAAACGGCAGGCGATATGTGTTGATCGACGTCCCCCTGTCCGATGTGAACTTCTCGTAATTGTCGAACTGGATACCGATGATTTCACCACTGCTGTTGTAGGCGACGGTGATCATGCGGCTCTCCTCAGCATTCACCCACTGGTACCTTTTTATTCCGGGCTCCAGCTGGTTCGAGTGTTTCAGATTGAAATCACCCGAGTCATGATTGAACTCGCGGGCGGCTTCGACAAAAGTATCAAGGCCCATCTGAAGCTGGAAATCCTTTATTGTCTGCTTGTAGATCCTCTCAAAACTGCCTTCTGAAAAGTAGTATCCGAACTCCTCGGGAAACACGCTGTACTGTGCCATGATTGTGCCCTCCTATGGTTTGATCTGTTCTATAATGGCCTCTGTCTGCATTTCGATTGAAATCAGATCGTTCAGGCGATAGTCCGCGTAATCCTGCATGATGACATGTTCCTGCGGGATTCCCATCACGTCTGCAATCTCACCGTCCACACCACTATCCATATCTGTCGTATTGACGAAAACGTAATCCGCTTCGTACGCATCAAGGTTGCGGAGCGCCACTTCAAACGGTCCGTCCCGCAGCGCCTCTTCAAGTGACGGATCCATCTGGAAATCGAGCACATCATATACCGCTTCCGTTCCGAACGCGGAATACTTGCTATATATATAGTATGAACCGGATGCCTCCACAAGGACGAGTGCCCGACTATCAATGACAGTGTCGCCCGCCCCGCGCTGGAGCCGGGACGTCTCCTCGAGCCAGTCGTCACCCAGAACTTCCGCTTCCGCCTGCTTATTCAATACGACACCAAGGTTATGAAGATGCGTCAGATATAGCCTGTCACGAAACGGACTGAATGGTGATGCACCATAGCTCATCTGCACCGTCGGCGCAATTTCCTGATATTGGAAAACATATTCATCCGGTGCGAACGTGATGATCAGATCCGGATCCAATGCCTCGAGCGCCTCGATATCCCCGTGCTCCAGATAGGTGATATCGTCATCAAGATGCGCTTTTGATAGCTGGGTGCCCTCGACGATATTACTCACGCCGACAACATTGCTGCCGAGAAGATCCGCATTGCCAGCATCAATTGTGCGCAATAGTACGACCCGTTCAGGGTCGGATGGTATATCAATCTGTTCGGTATGTTCCGTCATGATCTGCCGGATCGAGCCGTCTTCGGAAACGCCTGTTTCTCTGAAGCTGCTGCATGCCGACATGACAAATACGAGCATGACCACCAATAATAGTCTTAATTTCATTCCTTCATCCTCTTTCTCTGATTCACCCTCATTATACACGAATGATTTTTTCAAAGAAAATGAATGAGGACATAAAAAAACCGGGCCTCTGCCCGATTTTTCCGAATGGTACCTACCCAGCCTTCTGGGTGCTGCCCATCGATGCATCAGAATCAAGACGCAGCTGGCGGGACCTGTATTTATACAGGAAGTTCAGGAATTTGTCGAGCTTCCCGTCAGATACACTTTTCATGCTGATCTTGATTTCTTTGCCAATCCATATGTGGACGATATTTCCCACCATCAGCAGATTTTCAGTACTTATGCCTGAGATTTCGCTGTATTCCACCGGATGGCTGTCAATCCCATCCTCATGCCTGATGTTGACAAATACCCTTTCTGTTGTCGGAATGATGGCGCCATAGAAGGAATGGAATCCATTCTTTTCATACTCGATGGTGCCTACGAGTTCAGGTCCGATGACTTCATCGTCGCGCAATCTGATGCGCTCGAGGCTCTTCAGTTTATTATGCATGCGACATACCCCCCTTAGTCCTTATTACTCCACTTACCCGCTCCAAAGAAGTAATAAACAATTCCCAATTTTGAGAATAAAACCCCGATCACCATGCCGATGATGGCGCCGACTGTATTCAGAATCACATCATCCACATTGGAAATGCGGCCAATCGGCAGAAAATACTGCAGTGCTTCCACCGCTATCGAAAA
This sequence comes from Salinicoccus hispanicus, assembly GCF_009831115.1. Lineage (GTDB taxonomy): Bacteria > Bacillota > Bacilli > Staphylococcales > Salinicoccaceae > Salinicoccus > Salinicoccus hispanicus. Next base: position 89,656 of record NZ_WUUK01000005.1, read on the forward strand.
AAGGCAGGCGGTGATGGTGGTCAGAAATTCATCTTTGCAAAACAGGTACATGAACAGTCCGAAAGGCACGAACAGCAGGATGTTCATCCCTATGGAGTTGATGATGGCGTAGTCCGCGGCATACTCAAACGTATCCAGGATACTGTAGAAAGGCACAAACTGGGTCACTTTTTCAGGGTTTGAACTGGGCAGCAGTGTCAGCAGCAGGATGCCGATGACCGTCATCATCAGACCGATATGGACGATGAAATCCATTCTTTTTTTCATGCTGTCCATCCGATATCCGGCTTTGCTGTTGATGAACAGTGCCGCAATGATGACGACGATGAACAGAAGGATGAATACCGGAATCACCGGCTGAAATACTTCATATAATTGGCGCATTACTTATTCCTCTTCACTTTATCCAAATTGTTGTTCTGTAAAAATACGGTACATCGCATGGTTCTCCATCAGTTCATGATGCGTCCCTTCCCCTGTAATGTGGCCATTATCAAGAAAGAAGATACGATCCGAGTTGATGATGGTGGACAGCCTGTGGGCGATGACAAGTACTGTCCGCCCCTGCATCAGGTCATCGAGTGCCTCCTGGACGAATTTTTCGGACCTCGAGTCAAGGCTCGCTGTCGCTTCATCCAGCATGAGCAGTTTCGGATCCTTCAGAAATGCCCGGGCAATGCCGATACGCTGGCGCTGTCCTCCGGACAGCTTGATGCCGCGCTCCCCGACTTCCGTGTCGAGTCCCTGGTCAAGCATCTCGATGAACTCATGGGAATAGGAGCGTCTGACAGCCAGGTCGACGTCCGCATCCGTATATTCATCCTCTCCGAGTCCATAGGTGATGTTATCACGGATGGTACCGGAGATGATGGCACTCTCCTGTGCAACATAGCCGATCTGGCGCCTCAATGTGCTCAATGGGATATTGCGTATATCGGTGCCGTCCACTGCTATGCTGCCGGCATCTATATCATAATACCTTTCGATCAGTGCAAAGATGGTCGACTTGCCGCTGCCGCTCGGTCCGACAAAAGCCACCTTCTGGCCGTTGCTGGCAGTCAGACTGATCCGGTGCAGGATTTCCTTGCTTGGCTCATAGCCGAATGCCACATCCTCGAATGTCAATGTATTGAAGTCGATCACTTCGCCAGACACGCTCTCATCTTCATCCTCTTCCTCTTTGTCGAGTATCCCGATGATCCGTTCCGTGGCCCCGAGTGCCTTGTTGTATTCGGTGAAGAACATGGCGAACATCGTCATCGGCATGATGATCTGGAAGAGGTACAGCAGGAAAGCCACCATGGTCCCCATGCTGAGTGTCCCTTCTGCAACCCTGACACCGCCATAGGCGATGATCAGGATGATGACGAACATCATGACTGTACTCATGATCGGAGAGAGAAAGGCATTGATCGTCGCCTCCTTCATGCCGTATCCATAAAGTGATCTGATGCCTCTTTGGCCCTTGTTGCGCTCGAACGCTTCACCATTGAATGATTTTACAAGTCGCATCTCACTCAGCGTCTCCTGTATGACACCTGTGAATGCAGCGGTTTCGTCCTGGAGTGCACGGGAAATCCGGCTCATTTTCCTTCCGAGTGGCAAAATGATGACAATGGATACCGGCACTGCGATGAACATGATCATGGACATGCGCCAGTCGAGCACAAACAGGATTACGACGGCACCGATGACGGAAATGATGCCGCTGATCAGCTGTGGAAAATGGCTTGTGATCAGGTCCTTGATGATGGCCGTATCATTGACGACCCGGCTGACCGATTCCCCGCTCTTCGTCTGGTCGAAATAGCGGATCGGCAGCTTGAGAAATTTTTCCCAGACACGTTCCCTGAGCCTCAGGATGATTGTCTGGCCGATTCTTGCCAAAATATAATAGGCCACCCCGTCAAGAGCGGCACTCAATACGAAAACCACGATGATGAGGGCGATGAGTCCATTTGAAAACAGTTCGGAATCGTAGCCGTCTATGAAGCTCTGGGTCAGAAGCGGCACGATGAGAGACCCGATGGTACCAATCAGTGTCAGGAAGATTCCTGTTGCGAACAGTCCCTTGTTCAGACGCGTCTGCCGAAGAAGTGCAACGAAATCTTTCAGGGAGGTCTTAGTATCCATATCAATATCATCCATTCATTTTTAGTTCTCTATTCATCCAGTATATATTATCCCACCTCAATGCTCTATGGTAAAATGACTGTAGATTGTTAGAGGAGGTAAAACCATGACACTGGAGTTAGAAAACCTATCCAAAAGTTTCAACGGCCAAACTGCTGTCGACGAGATCAACCTGAATGTGCCATCAGGCAGCATGTACGGCTTTCTCGGAGGCAACGGTGCCGGCAAGACAACGACATTCCGCATGATTCTCGGTTTGCTTCAACCATCCGCCGGCAAGATCACCTATAACGGCAAGAAGATCGACTACGACGTGACAAACGACATCGGCTATCTGCCCGAGGAGCGTGGTCTTCATCCGAAACTGAAAGTCGAAGAGCAGATCCGCTATCTCGGCCAGCTGAAAGGCATGTCGAAAAAGGTGATTGACAAAAAGCTTGATGAATGGCTCGAGCGCTTCGGGGTGCCTGAGAACCGCAACAAACGTATTGAAAAGCTATCAAAAGGAAACCAGCAGAAGATCCAGCTGATCGCATCCATCATCCATGATCCGAAACTGATCATACTCGATGAACCGTTCAGCGGTCTTGATCCGGTCAATGTGGAAATTTTAAAGACTGCCGTCAAGGACCTGAACCGTGAGGGCGCGACAATCATCTTCAGTACCCACCGCATGGAGCATGTGGAGGAGCTGTGCGAATCATTGTGCATCCTGAACAAAGGCAAGCAGGTGATCAGCGGCAACATTGATGAGATCAAGAGCGACTTCGGCCAGAAGGAGATCATCATCGAAGGCGATCATGATGTCGATTTCCTCCGTAATATGCCGGGTGTCATCGATATGAAACAGATCAGAAAGAAGATCATACTTAAAATTGAAAACGAATCGTATGCAGAACCGATCTATAATGAAATCGTCAAACTTGGATACTTCAAAAGGTTCCAGGTCAATGAACCTTCCATAAACGATATCTTCATTTCAAAGGTGGGTACAAACTATGAATAAGTTCATGGCTACTTTCTCACAGACGTACTTGTCCAAAGTCCGTGCAAAATCGTTCATGATCAGTACCCTCATCATCGTCCTGCTCATATTCATCGGGGCAAATTTCGACAAGATCATCGGCATTTTCGATTCATCCGAAGAACTGACGACCATCAAGGTCGAGAGCGACGAAGCATTCATGACCCAGTTCGAAGCTATCATGAACGCACTTGAATCGGATATCGATGTCGTGGAGAATGATGGGGAAATCGGTGCGGCAGAAGCACTGCTTACTATCGATGGCACAGAACCGCTATCCTTCACTCTGGCAGCCGACCAGGAGATTCCCGGCGACCAGATGAATGATATTGAAATGGCGCTTGGTGAGTTGCAGCGCACAAATACCATCCAGGCATTGAATCTATCGCCGGAGGAAGCGGAACGACTGAATACACCACCTGAGATTACATATGATATCGCCTCAGGTCCCGAAGAGGCCGAAGTAGATGAAGCCGCCACTCCTGAAGAGGAAATGTTCGAAACCAATATGCTGAACACAATCATATTCTATGTCACAGTCATCGTCATGTTCTTCATCATCATCAACTATGCCAGTCAGATCGGCACAGAGGTGGCCATGGAGAAGACTTCAAGGGTCATCGAGATGATTGTCTCCAGTGTGCCGCCGGTTACGCACCTGCTTGCCAAGATCAGCGCAATGATTCTGGTCAGTCTGACACAGCTTGGTATTTTCCTCATTGCCATCGTTATTGCCATCCAGCTGTTCGACTTCAGTGATATCATTTCCGATTTCGGACTCGAGTCTGATGATCAGACATTGACGATGATCGTCTACTCAGTCATCTACCTGATTCTCGGGCTTGTACTGTACCTGTCCATTTCTGCTCTGCTCGGCTCCTTCATCAGCCGTATGGAAGACCTCCAGCAGGCACTCTTGCCGGTAACGATGTTCTCACTCATAGGATTCTATATTGCGATCTTCAACGTATGGGGCAGCGCGGATAACATGCTCGTCAAAATATCGAGCTACTTCCCACTCTTCACCCCATTCGTCATGCCCCTTCGGGCAATCAATGAAGACACAAGCCAGATCACACTGCTGATTGGTGTCGCGATCCTGATTGTTTCAATCATACTCGCCATCTGGCTCGCCGCAAGCATCTACAGAAACAGCGTACTGTCGACAAGCAGTGGCATATTCAAGAATCTGAAGCGTATCAGAAAAGAATAGATTATCGAATAAGAGGCATGCCGATATGGCATGCCTCTTATTTAAAATGTCTATTCATCTTTCTTACGTACTTCTTTCCATCTGTCAGTCTGGATGAGGTAGCCCACGGCCAGAGCGGGTAGGATTGAACCTGCGATAATAATCAGCGCCATCAAGACGTCCACTTCCCTTCCTTATGGTAATTATACCCCATAAAGATTATATAGACTTGGAAACTGTAATATCTCAATACTTTTTATCTATTCGAGCGCTTCATCATCCGCAATGACGGTCACATCATGATGTGTCTGCAATATGGTCGCCGGCAGTTCTTCCGAGACCTCGCAGTCGATCATGCATTCGAGTGCTTCTTCCTTTTCGTCCCCGGATACAAGCAGCAGGATGGATTCGGCATTCATGATGGTGTGGAGTCCCATTGTAATGGCCTGCTTCGGCACTTCCTCCACCGTATCGAAAAATCTTGCATTGTCGTTCACTGTCGTTTCTGTCAGATTGACGACATGTGTTCTGGAATCGAAGGAGGTGCCGGGTTCGTTGAAGCCGATATGTCCGTTTCTGCCAATGCCGAGAATCTGGAGATCGACGCCGCCGAGTTCCTCGATCAGCAGCTCATAGCGTTCGACTTCCGCTTCCAGACTCTCTGCTGCACCGTTCGGCAGGAACGTGTGGTCGGAGGGAATATCGACCTTGCTGAAGAACAGATTGTCCATATACTGGTGATAGCTCTGCGGGTGGTCGTCTGCCAGACCGACATACTCATCCAGATTGACAGTATATACATGGGACAGGTCGATCTTATCTCTATTAAGCATCTCTGCGAGGTGATCATACATCGCCTCCGGTGTTGATCCTGTTGCCAGTCCGAGCACCAGACGCTCGGAATTGACGATTCTTTCAAACACAATACGCGCTGCTAGCATGCTCATTGCATCATAATCTTCTACACGCCTGAGTTCCATGATCATCCTCCTATATTTTCAAGTGATTATATATTACCCAATATGATGCCGACTGCTTTGTTGATATCGTCCTGGGACCAGCTTGGAACACCGATTTCCACTCCGATTTCGTGATGTGCAGGCACATGGATGAAGCCGGCCGGTATATCCAGATTTTTCTGTCTCAGTATATTGAGAGTCGTATACATCAGATTATTGCATAAGTACGTCCCTGCGGTATTTGAAATGTCTGCAGGTATATTATTTGTCTTGAGTGCCTTCTCCAGACGCTTTATGGGCAGTGTAGAAAACAGGCCATCCGGTCCGGATCCATCAATCTTTTCACCATCCGGGTTGAATCCGGCATTGTCCGTCCGGCCGTCGATGCAGTTGATGGCGATACGTTCGATATGTACCGTATGCCTGCCCCCTGCGAGTCCGAGGTTGACGACCGCGTCTGGCTGGACTGCTTCGATGTCTCCAGCAATCAAGTCGTTGATTCTATCGAATACGACCGGGTAGACCCGTCCCACTATTTTGTAGTCCCCGATGATTTCCCCATCAAAAGCTTTCACGACTGTACCCGTCGGATTCTCCTTGAACTGCAGAAAGGGTTCAAACCCCGTCAGAAGCAATGTCTTCATGCTCTCATCCTTTCATGTACCTGATATCCACTCAACTATACCAGATTATAATAAAAGCTCCCATCCTAAAGATGGGAGCGCATGTCTATTCGAGATTTTTAAGATATGGGAAGCTGCTTGGATACTGATAGTAGCCTTCAAGGTCATCATTGATGCCTGCCAGCAGCACCGAATGGTAGATCGGTACGAGCGGCGCTTCATCGATGATGATCTGCTGCGCATCAGCATACTGCTGCATGCGGGTTGCTTCATCAGTCTCCGCTCTTGCCGCATCCAATAGACTGTCCACTTCATCATTGGCAAATCGAGTGCGGTTCCCTGGTGCACCATGGTTGTCGGAGTGGAACATCGGATAGAGTCCATAGTCCGCATCGAGTGTCACCGTGCCCCAGCTGCCCATGAAGAGGTCATGCTCACCATTGGCTGTATATTCCTGATAGGCACCGGATTCCATCTGGTTGATTTCAAGCGTGATGCCAAGATCACTCAGTTCCTGCTGGATGTATGTGGCAATATCCGCAGTCGTCCGGTCACTGACGACGATTTCAGCTGTAAAGCCGTCACCGTGGCCACTCTCATCAAGCAGTTCCTGGGCTGCTTCCTTGTCATATTCGATCGGGTCAAGGTCATCACTATGGCCATTCACCGTCGGGTTGAGCGGTGTCTCGGCGACAGCCGGGATACCTTCCAGCATCTCATTGATGATGGCTTCCTTATCGATCGACATTGCAATGGCACGTCTTACATCCGGGTCATCAAATGGTTCTTTTTCCACATTGAAGCCCATATATGACATGCTTGCACTTTCATGACGCTCGGCTCTCGCCCCATCCGTTTCGTCGATGCGTTCGACATCACTCGGATTCACCGGATAGATGAGATCGGCATCTCCTGTCGACAGTTCTGCAATTCTCGTACCATCTTCCGGAACAGCCTTGAATGTTACTGAAGCCGGACTTGCCGGTTCGCCCCAGTAGTCTTCATTACGTGTCAGTGTAATGTGGTCGCCTTCTGCGATTTCCTCAAACTTGAAGAATCCGGTACCGACCGGATCGGCATTGACCTCTGTAAGAGGCTGGCCGCCATCCTCCATATTTTCGTAGTCGCGGTCGATGACTTCCTTGCTGATCATATTACCACCCGGGTGTGCCAGATGGGCCGGCAGCGCCGCAAATGGTCTTGCGGTATGGATGTTTACAGTGTAGTCATCTACAATCTCCACTTCTTCAATTTCAGTGAATAGAAACTCGAGAGGTGCACCGACTTCAGGATCACGTACACGATCGAGATTGGCCTTGACCACTTCGGCGTTGAATGGACTGCCATCATGGAAGGTCACATCTTCACGCAGATTGAATTCCCATGTCGTATCATCCACCTGCTCATACGATTCTGCAAGACCTGGTTCAAGTTCGAGGTCTTCGTTCATTCTGACCAGTGTCTCATAAATATTGATCATGACGTAAAGCGAGTAGCCATCGTTGGCTGCATGCGGGTCCAGGGAGCTCGGCAATGCCTGCAGGCTGAAACCGATATCCTCTCCACCCATGCTCGGATCACCCGACTCTGCAGCCTGATCATCAACATTGCTGTCATCTGTACATCCTGCAAGTGCCAGAATGCAGACGAACAAAAACATATATATTTTCTTCATTTTTCCACCCTCTCTTCTTTGTAGCTATTATACCTATAAAACCGGTAGGAAATAAAGCTGAATTTAACGGAATTCTGGTCAAATTCCAAAATTCCGCTGAAGAAAAGAAGATTCAAGTTTCCTTGAAGTCTTCGTTATGCATATCGGTGACGAACATATGACCCGGCGCATGAGTGATCATGATTTCAGGTTTGGCATTGAGCGCTGCGTTTTGAGGGGTCACCCCGCATGCCCAGAATACAGGCACTTCGTCTTCCCCAATATCCACCGGTTCGCCGTATTCAGGTGTCTTGATATCCGTGACACCGATGGCGGATGGTTCTCCGTAGTGCACCGGCCTGCCGTGCATATTCGGGAACTGTGCCGTAATATCGGACACTCTATCCACCAGTGACTTCTTGAAGGGACGCATCGACACGACCAGTTCGCCTGAAAATACACCGGCCGGCGCTGTCGCAATATCCGTCTTGTACATCGCAACATTCCTGCCTTCGGCAATATGCTTCATTTCAATGTCTGCTTCAAGGATCGCCTGTTCAAAAGTGAAACTGCAGCCGATCAGAAAGGTGACGAAGTCAGGCTGCCAGTAGTCTTTGATATCCGTCACTGTCTCAGTCAGGACACCCTCCCTGTAGATATTGTACTTCGGGATATCCATCCGGATGTCGGAGCCTTCGGCATACATACTTTCAACCTTGCCATCCTCCATCACTTCAATGACAGGGACGGCTTTTTTATTTCTCGTAGCATAAAGCAGAAAATCGAAGGCATAGGATTTCGGCAGAATGACAACATTGGCCTGGACCTTGTTGCCGGCGGCACCGGAAGTTGTACGGTTGAATGTGCCGTTTCTGATTTCCTCCCTCAACTGTTTCACGTCCATGTTCGTCCCTCCTTATCCTGTCCAGAGGTCCTGCAGACCCTGGAGTGAAATGATACCCGCAACAATTGTAACGACAACAGCGACAATGCCGAAAACAATCATCCACGTCGGATGACGATAGTCGCCGACAATCTTCTTATTCCTTGAAGCAAGGAGCACCGCACCGAGTGTCAATGGCAGAATGAGTCCATTGAAGGCACCGGCAAGAATCAGCAGTGTGACCGGACGGCCGACAAATGTAAAGATCAGCGTTGAAATGACGATGAATGTAATGATGACAACGTTGTTGTAGTCATCAAACACTCTATGGAGCGATCTCAGAAAGGAGGCACTCGTGTAGGCGGACCCGATGACGGAAGACAGGGCTGCAGCAACGAGCACCACTCCGAATATCTGCATGCCGATATCCCCGAGCGCAATCTGGAAGACGGAAGCCGGCGGATTCTCGGGATCGAGTGCCACACCACCGGAAACGACACCGAGGACGGCCAGGAAGAGCAGCACACGCATGACACCGGTGGTCAGAATGCCGTAGTTGGCCGCCTTGCTGACGAACCCGAGGTTTTCAGGTCCTGTGACGCCTGCTTCAATCAGACGGTGTGCACCCGCAAATGTGATATAGCCGCCGACTGTACCACCGACAAGGGTGACGATCGGCAGGAAGAGTGTCATCGGCTCTTCCGGCAGGATTGCCCGGTAGGCCGCTTCGCCATAAGGCGGATTGGAGCGGATCATGACAAATGCTGTAATGCCGATCATCATCACACCAAGAACCTGGATGATGACATCCATGACCGCGCGGCCATTCTTCAGCAGGAATACGACGATGGCGGTGATGCCGGCAATTGCCGCACCGATGCGTGGATCCCAGCCGAAGATGGCATTGAATCCGAGCCCTGCGCCGGCGACGTTGCCGATGTTGAATGCAAATCCACCGAGGACGATCAGGAAGGCAATCACGTAGCCGAGACCCGGGAATACCGCATTGGCAACATCCTGCCCCCGCTTTCCGGACACACTGAGCACCCGCCATATATTGAGCTGGGCACCGATATCAATGATGATCGATGCGAGAATGGCGAATGCGAAACTTGCCAGGAACTGTTCGGTAAACACACTCGTCTGTGTCAGGAATGCCGGTCCGATGGATGATGTTGCCATCAGGAATATCGCACCGAATAAAAGACGCCGCTGCACTGCAGTCATTTTTGGCTTGTTTTCCATAACCGAACCTCCTACATTGTTTGGATGTTGATGCCTTCAGCTTCGAGCTGTCTTCTGATCTCTTTGACGAACTCGAGCGCTTTCTCTCCGTCACCATGGACGCAGATGCTGTCGGCCTGAATGCTGATATCCTTGCCGTTCAGGCTCTCCACTCTGCCTTCCTTGACCATGCGTACAACGCGGCTGACGGCTTCTTTAGTATCTGTAATCATGGCCCCTTCTTTTCTGCGGCTGACGAGCGTCCCGTCATCCTCATACGCCCGATCGGCGAAAACTTCATGGCGGACTGCGAGACCAGCTGATGCACCCGCCTTCACCAGGTTCTGATTGGACAGCCCCATCAGCTTGAGCGCTGGGTTATAATCCTTCACTGCCTGGGCGATTGTTTCGGCCAATTCCATATCGTTGAACGTTGCATTATAGAGCGCACCATGCGGTTTGACATGGTTCATTTCAATCCCCGCCATACGGCAGAAACCATCCAGTGCACCGAGCTGGTACACCATCATTGCGTGCACTTCCGGCATCGACATATCCATATATCTTCTGCCGAATCCCATCAGATCAGGGAATCCGGGGTGGGCACCGATACCGGTGGTTCCACTTTTTCTGATCAGCTGGACGGTTTCAAGCATGACCGACGGGTCGCTGGCGTGGAAGCCGCAGGCGACGTTTGCCGATGAGATCAGCGGGATGATCTCACGATCATTGCCGATCGAATAGTTGCCGTAGCTTTCCCCGAGGTCTGCATTCAAGTCTACTGTATACATGGTCGTTCCCCTTTCTACTCGATAATATGATTGTTCAGAAGAAACTTGATGTCCACCGTATTGGACTGATAGTTCGGATGATTCATCAGATAGTGTTGAAAATCGAGATTCGTCTCGACTGGACCGATGACGGTCTCATCAAGCACGTGCATCATCTTCCCGATCGCCGCTTCCCTTGAATGCGCATGAACAATGATTTTTGCGATCATCGAATCATAATGCGGGGGGACGGCGTAGCCCGGATAGACGTGGGAATCGATTCTTACACCTTGTCCCATTCCGAAATGCAATGTGTCGATCGGGCCGGGTGCCGGCATGAAATTATCCGCTGGATTCTCTGCATTGATGCGGCACTCGATCGCAAAACCATTGATGGCAATGTCATCCTGGGTCAACGTCAGCACCTCCTCTTTAGCCACTTCAAGCTGCAGCCTGACGATGTCGACACCGGTGATCTCCTCCGAAATCGTATGCTCAACCTGGATGCGTGTATTCATTTCGATGAAATAAAAGGCATCTTCCGACTCCACATATAAGTATTCCACCGTCCCGGCGCCCCGGTAACCGAGCTTCGCAACCGCTTCTGCTGTCCGTTCGGTAATATCCTTTCTTGATGCATCATCAAGAATCGCAGCCGGTGCCTCCTCGATCAGCTTCTGGTTGTTCCGCTGGATTGAGCAGTCCCGTTCGTACAGGTGGATGGCATTCCCCTGGCCGTCGCCGACGACCTGCACTTCGATATGGCGTGCACGCTCGATGAATTTTTCAATATAGATCCGGTCGTCACCAAATGCATTTTTCGCTTCCTTTTTAGCGTCCTTATACTGCTTCTCAAGCTGTGCGGGTTCATGCACGAAACGCATGCCTTTGCCGCCTCCACCGGATACCGCCTTGATGACAAGCGGATAGCCGATATCCTCGGCAACCTTTTCCACTTCTTCGAAGCTGTCGATGACGCCGTCACTGCCGGGGATGACCGGCACCCCCGCTTCCTTCATCGTCTGGCGTGCCATCGCCTTGTCTCCCATACGAGATATAGTGTCTGAGGTCGGACCGATGAAGGTGACACCGATCTCCTCCATCCGCCTGGCAAATGCTTCCGATTCGGACAGGAAGCCATATCCCGGATGGACTGCGTCCGCGCCACTCACTTCAATGGCGGCTGCGATCGATTCGAAATCCAGATAGCTGTCACTGCTTTTCGCTGGTCCGATACAGATGGATTCGTCTGCCAATGCCACGTGCAGACTATTACGATCAGCTGTGGAATAGACCGCAACACTGTGCAGATCCATCTCCTTCAAAGTACGGATGATTCTGACGGCGATTTCGCCACGATTTGCGATCAAAACCTTTTTCACACTAGTCCTCCTTTGGCTTGATGGAAAAGAGCGGCTGATCGTACTCGACACTCTCTCCATTGCCGACGAGAATTTCTTCCACGGTGCCCGATACATCTGACTTTACTTCATTGAAGACCTTCATCGCCTCGATGACTCCGATTGTGTCTCCTTCGCTTACCGAATCTCCGACGGAAACGAACGTTTCGTCGCTGTTCTCTTCCTTCTCGATGAAAAATGTACCGACCTGCCTGGCATTGACGGTATGTGATGCATCCGGCTTTTCCGAGCTTGTGTCCGGTACCGGTGGCGCTTGTGCGCCAGTCGCCTCTGTAGATTGCGCTTCGAGATGGATTTTGAAACCCCCATCTTTGATGCTCAGTACTTTAAGGTTCTCTTCATTCAACAGTTTTGCATATGCTCTTACTTCTTCGATATCCAACGTCATCACCTCTTCATTATTCTTGCGACTTTGCGGGCGACAGGTCGTACGTGCACCCGGAAAGCATTGCTGATCTCCAGATATCCACCACTTCTGATACGCGCCATTTCATCCCGATAGAGCGCGCTTGCTTCTTCAACCGTTATCTCGGCAAACTTCACTGCATCGCCCGGCTGCTTCTGCACGAATTTCGGAATGTCTGCATGGGCGACTGTACCGATGCGCGCATAGCCGCCGGCGGTCTGCCTGTCATTGAGCAGTACGATCGGCCGGCCGCCTTTCGGCACCTGGATACTGCCGAGCTGTGTCGGCTCGGACAGTACATCATGGTCAGGTGCTGCCACAAGTTCTGGTCCATCAAGCCGGAAGCCCATCCGGTCACAGTCCTTGGTGAGCGCATATGATGAATTGAAAAACTGCTGTTTCATCTCATCACCAAACCGGTCGAACTGCTGGCCCGGTATGACCCGTACTATTTCATCACCGTCGTCGAAATCCTTGATTCTATATCGGGTTGCGGCCCCTGTTGTACCTGCATGCAGCATATCCCCTTCCTGTAGCGCCCGGCCACTGTGGCCGCCGATACCGCTGCGGACATGGGTCGAAGCGCTGCCGAGCACCGTCTCCACCTTGAATCCGCCCGGCACTGCCAAGTATGTCCGCGCGCCGACATCTGCTGCTCCGAACTGGATCCTACTGCCTTTTGCGACATGAACCGGTATGCCGGAGGGGTGGTCTGCATCATCAATTTTCATCTTCATATCCGCTCCGACAGCTGCCACCACTGTATCCTTCACCACTTCAAATGTGGCACCTCTTAGTGTCATCTCAAGTCCAGGCGCATTCTCATCATTGCCGAGCAGCTGGTTGGCGAGCATCAGCGCCCGGTAATCCATCGCGCCCGCTGGCGAAAATCCTTCCGACTGGTGTCCGAACCGTCCAAGGTCCTGGACAGTCGTATGAAGTCCGGGGCGTGTCACTTTCAACGTCATCTTTATCCTCCTCTCACCTCGAACTGGATGTCATAGCTCCCTGCTTCAATACGGGATGCGATCTCTTTGAACTCGGATGCATCAATCGGACGATAGATGATCCTGTCCCCCGCCTGATAAAGGATGCTCTCTTCCCGGTTTTCATCAAATAGCGGTACGGGCGTCCTGCCAAGCAGGTGCCAGCCTCCGGGGGATTCAAATGGATACATGCCGGTCTGCTTGCCGCCGATGCCGACCGAGCCCGGTGGGATGCGTACTCTGGGCGTTTCGAGACGCGCCTTGTGAAGTCGTTCATCGAGCCCACCGAGGTAAGGAAAACCCGGCATGAAACCAAGCATATAGACGAGATATTCCTTATTGGCATGCAGCTCGATCACTTCTTCTGCCGACAGTCCGTCCGCTTCAAAACTGTCGATGTCCGGCCCGTATTCACCGCCGTAGCACACTGGAATTTCAATCACCCGGTAAGATACCTCCGCTTCAAGCAGTGCCGATTCGTCAATGTCACCGACGGTTTTTTTCAAGGCGTCCACATCCGTTTTGAAAATATCAAAATAGATGATGAGGCTCGTATAGGAAAGTACAATCTCCCCGATACCCTGTATGTCCATTTCATCAATCCGATGACGCAGCGCTACGAGCTGCCGGTTGACCTTTTCATCAATCTCATCACCCAGATAGATGGTCAATGCGTTCTCGGCAAATTGTCTGATCTCCATTCATTCACCCCTCCACTGAATATTCTAACTTTTATTATAAACCTTCATGGTTTATTATCAAAGAGAAGAAATGAAGGGAGAATGGATGATGAAATTATTTACAGACAAGATGGCAGCAGAAAAACTGGAGGACCGGACGAGCGAGCGACTCCACGCACGCATACTCGAAATTTCCAAAATCGGCCGCACGGAAAACGAAGGTGCCAAGAGAATGGGATATTCGGAAGAAGAATCACAGGCGAAGCACAAGGTGATCGAGTGGATGCAGGAGATCGGCATGCAGGTCAGAAAAGATGGCGCAGGCAATGTGTTCGGTACCTACAAGGGCGCGGACAGCTCCAAAGTCTTCATGGCCGGTTCGCATCTCGATACTGTGCCGGATGGTGGACACTTCGACGGCGCTGCAGGTGTCCTGACTGCACTTGAGATTGTCACACTATGGCATGAAGCAGGATACAAGCCGAAATATGACTTTGAAGTCGTCATCTTCTCCGACGAAGAAGGCAGCCGCTTCAGCAGTGGACTGACAGGCAGCCGCGCGTTCATGGGCATGATCGAGGAGACGGAACTCGACAAGTACCGCGATCCGGATGGACAGACGTTCGATGAAGTCATCAGCAATATCGGCTCCGACAGACAGCAGTTCCTCACTGCAGAAGGTCCAAGCAAGCAGATTGCGATGTATGCCGAGATACATATCGAACAGGCCAAGCAGCTCGAGCAGAAGGATCTGCCGGTCGGCATCGTCAGCGGCATCGCAGGCGCGACACGGACAAAGATCACGTTCCGAGGCGCTGCCGGACACGCGGGCAGCACACCGATGACCGAGCGTAAAGACGCTCTTGTCAAAGCTTCCGAATTCATCAGCACGCTGCCTGAAGTTGCCAAAGGCATCAGTGAGACTGCTGTGGCCACTGTCGGCAAGATGAATGTCAGCCCCGGCGGAGTCAACGTCATTCCTGGTGAAGTCGAGCTTGTGGTCGATGCTCGCGATATCAACGAGGACAGCCAGTCGCAACTGATCAAAGCGGTCGCCGATCATGCGAATGATGTCGTCAACAATAGCGATATCACTGTCGAAACCGACTTGACCACCCGCATCCTGCCGATTCCGGTCGACACAGAAGTCATCCGCAATATGGAAGCATCATTCAAACGCCATGACCTGCTGCCGATCCATCTGCCGAGCGGTGCCGGTCATGATGCCATGAGCATCGGCACACAGTTCCCGATTACAATGCTCTTTGTCAGAAGCATCCAGGGTATCAGCCACAACCCTGAAGAATTCACTCATATCGAAGACCTCACAAAAGCCGTGAAAGTACTGAAGGATTTCTTCGAAAACCTATAGGAAAATAAAATTAAAACCAACCCCTGCAAGTTGAACATGGATTCAATTTTCGGGGGTTTTTAAATACTTTATCAAAGGAGGATAAGATGAAGAATATCTATGATGCATCGACGACGCATGAAATCATCAGACGCATCGATCAGTTGGAATCAGATACAAAACCACAGTGGGGTCAGATGAATGCTGCACAGATGCTCGCGCACTGCAGTGTATTCCAGGATATCGCCTCTGGGGATGAAACGCCTGAAAGAAGCAAGCTCGGCAGACTGGTCGGCAGATTCGCAAAGCCCGTCTTCTACAATGACAAGCCATTGCCTAAAAACATGTCCACCGTACCAGGCATGCTGATTACAGAAGAAAAATCTTTCGACACGGAAAAGGACAGACTCAAGGAGAAGACACTCACCTTTCAGCAGAAAGGGCCTGAGAAATGCACGAGACACCCCCACCCCTTTTTTGGCAGACTCACACCGCAACAATGGGGCAAAGGGATCTACAAGCATCTGGACCATCATCTTCGACAGTTCGGCGTCTAGCCGAACAGACAAAAAAAGGGAGCGGATATCCAGAATACCGGATACCTGCTCTCTTTCACTTTTGATCATTCTTCATTTTCTCGTAGTTATGACGGTCTGACCCCTCTTTGGAATACTTCCCACACACGCTCGAATTCGGCTGCCTGAATGTCTTTTCCATAGAAATCCGGCGTGACGGCAAGGCCATCTGCAAGAAGAAAATAGGTCGAATAGATCTGTGCGTTGGATAGCGCGCCATCGATCTCCCCTTCACGCTTTCCACGCTCTATGATGTCATCGAAAAGGCTTCTTGCGACATTTTCGGAATCTGTATATTTGTCCATGATATAAGCCTTCAGTTCCTGCGGCTGGTATCGTGCGTACCGATAGTAGAAATCGGCACTGGCATCCCCTTCACTGTCCAGTGACATATTCTTCATCAGATCGCGAAGGATGTCCATGACGGATCTTTCATTGTCATCAAGTGTCCGCTCGAGATATGTGACATAGTCATTCATTTCCTTATCCAGGACGTCCTTGAATATTTCTTCTTTGCTGCTGTAATGGGAATAGAGTGAAGGTTTCTTGATGGCCACAGCTTCTGCGATCATCGACATGGAAGTTGCTTCATAGCCGAATGTGCCGAAAAAACTGCGGCTGGCCACTATAATACTTTCTTTCGTATCGATTGTTAAAACTCCTTTGACAATTAATTATTCTGTCGTCTGCATCCGATAGTCCTTTGCTTTGAAGAAAAGAACGATTGTAATCATTATACCAATGATGGCGAATATCACGATAACAAACTGGATGGACACACCGATGCTGGTCAGAATGCTGACAATCGCATAGGCAATGGGGTCGAATCCATTCATCGCCAGGAAAATCAGGCTCATGACACGTCCCATCATCCGGTTTTCCGTAATTTCCTGGGCGGCTGCAAAGAACGGCACGAATACGAATGAAATCGCAAAACCGACAAAGAACAGCAGTGCAGCGAGCAGAATCAGATTATCGAGAAAGCCGAAGAAGAAATAGAAGGACAGCGCTGCAATGAGACCGTACAGTGTAACCTGCCCTTTTCTTCTGATATAGAATTTGCCTAGAATGAGTGTACCAGCAATCATACCTGTGCTCAGACTCACTTCCATGTAGCTCAAGTTGATCGGTGTCCCACCGAGCAGGTCGACGATCAGCGGCATGCCGATCTGGAGTGTTCCAAAAACAAAGAAGTTCATCGTGATCAGTACGAGAATACCGACGACGAGAAATTTGGATGCCTTCACATAACTGAAGCCTTCTTTCAGATTCTGAAGCGGTGTCTGACTGTCCGTCTTTTCAACTGCAGCCTCCTTGATCAATGGCGGGAATACGAATATGGCAGAAAGTCCGACCAGTATGAATGCCACGAAAAAACTTGTGGTAACGGAAGATACTTCCATAATGATACCAGCAAGAGCCGGACCGATGATGAAACTGATCTGATCTACCCCCTGGAAATAGGCGTTGGCCTTCTGCAGTTTCGATTTTTCTATGATTTTAGGAATCATGGAAGTGCTTGCCGGACCGAAGAAGGCATCCAGCATGCCGAACAGACCGCCGATGACGAGCAGCCATACTACAGTCAGTGCATCATTGAATAGAAGCAGTGTCAGCACGAGAAGTAATAGTGCCTGCATCAGATTTGTACAGAACATGATTGTCGTCTTTTTATATTTATCCGCCACAACTCCCCCGTATGTCATCATGACAAGTCTTGGTACTGTAATGGCGATCAGTATCATGCCAAGTGCGCCATTCATATCAAGCGTTCGGATGACATACCATGTCGTTGTCGTCAGAAACATGCTGAAACCGATGACCGCAAAGAGACTGGCAATGAAAAGCAGCACGAACGTCCGATTTTTAAATATATTATCATTCATTAATATCACCTCAAAATTTACCTACCGACCGGTAGGTAGTCAATATATCACGAGGGTTGACCTTTTACAATCCCTTTGTTTTGAATCATCGAAACCATGGTATTTGCAAGTCCAAGAAAATCCTC
Organism: Salinicoccus hispanicus; assembly: GCF_009831115.1. Classification (GTDB taxonomy): domain Bacteria; phylum Bacillota; class Bacilli; order Staphylococcales; family Salinicoccaceae; genus Salinicoccus; species Salinicoccus hispanicus. Next base: position 107,548 of record NZ_WUUK01000005.1, read on the forward strand.
AGCAAGTACCATCACTCTGATCATTTTTTAAGATATAGATAAAAGAACTGAATAAGAAGCTTTTTATAAAGTTGTTTAAAGTACTTTTTAGTATTATAATGGATAAAAGTACTATAATATCGGGGGAGAGAATTGTGCTGAAAACCTTTGATTTGAAAACAAAATCAGTTACTGAAGCCAAAAAGGATTTTTCCAAGATTATTAAAGATACACAGGATACGGGAGAACCTGTCTTCATATTCAACCATAATAAACCTGAGGCAGTCATAATCAGTAATGAGGTCTACGAAACATTGATAAGAAAATATGAAGAGATGGAAGATCAGCTTTTTTATAATCAACTTCAAAAGCGAGTAGATGCCGGGCCCGGAAAACTTGTTCCTTCAAAAGAAGTGCTGGATACATCAAACGAACCTAATCCGTTTCAATCCATGCCTGATAAGGACTTGTTTGATTGATGAGAGAGGTATATTTCTGGGAAGAAGCTCAAAAAGATTATAAGAAACTGGATGGTACAATGAAAAAATGGGTCGATGCTGCCGAAGAGCGCCTGGCTTTGCGTGGATCGGAGATAGGCAAAGACCTTGGCAATACACACTATTCAAAATTGGCTGGCTTCAAAGAATTGAAGAACCAAAAGATTGGAATTCGCTTGATTTTTAAAGCATCATCTGAAGGCAACATTGAAATCATTGAAATTGTCGCTATAGGTAAAAGAGAAGATGAAAAGATTTTTCATACAGCAGAAAGAAGAAGAAAAAATCATTTATAGCAATTCCGCATCTAATCACACATACAAAAAGCGAGAGGCACCAGCATAGTTGCCTCCCGCTTCTCTATTTCTATTCAGCCTGCATTCTGACGATGACCTTGCCGTCGGTCTCGTTTTGTTTAAGCATTTTCAGTCCTTCAGGCAATGCTTCTCGAGACAGCACTTTATCAATGACTGGATCCAGGTCGTCTTCACTCAATCGCGCCATCAGCTCATTTGCCATATGTGCCAGGTTATCGACCGCTTTCCTGGAGCCGCTGGCGTGCGCCGCACCAAGTGCGACTTCATGGATGGAAGGTGACAAAGTGAATGGTTTTACATCACTCGTATCCGGTGCGCCGGCAATGTAGGCGAGCTGTCCGGAGAATGCCAGACGGTCGAGGTCTGCTGTCGCCTCTTCTGAACTGACCGTATTGAAAATCAGGTCCACGCCCGCGTCTTCGGTCTCTTCCATGATGCGATTGGTCACGTCTTCATCTTTATAATCGATTGCAAGATCAGCTCCGAGTGCTTTCACTCTATCGTGACTTTCTTTCGACGCTGTTGTGAATACAGTGTGGCCAAGTTTTTTCGCCAGCTGCACTGCGAATCCACCGACACCACCTGAACCGCCATGGACAAGGATTGTCTCTTTCTCGGCAGCATTCAGTTTCTGGATGACTGCCTGATACGCCGTCATTCCGGCACAGAGTATCGCCGCCGCTTCATCAAATGAAACCCCGTCCGGTATCTTTGCTGCTGCAGATGCATTGACGACCGCTTGTTCAGCGAATGCGCCCGGCTTGCTCATATCAGTGTGGATTGCCACACGCTCTCCAACCTCGAAACCTTCCACACCTTCTCCGACTTCTAAAACTTCACCTGACAGGTCGACACCCGGTATGTGTGGGTAATTCCATTTGGGATGACCGGATTCTATCAGCTGGTAGTCCACCGGATTCAACGCCGTACTGAACACCTTGACCAGCAGTTCACCCGAGCTTGCATGAAGATCATCCACGTCTTTCCATTCCAGGTTATCGATACTTCCAGAATCCTTCAGTTGCCATGCTTTCATGATTCAATCGCTCCTTTTATCTTGACTATAATCTGAACCTGTTTTTCTCAATATCAATGCATACACTGATATCATTCCCTGAAAATTCCCTTGAATAAACAATATGTGACAGATACGTTTCACTTTTATACGCCTTTCGCGTGTCCTCGCCGGCTTATCCGGGTAGACTGAACAGAAGAGGTGAAAGTCATGTCAAATATACGCATCAAAGGCGCCAACCAGAACAATCTTAAAAATGTAAGCGTCGATATACCAAAACACAAACTGACTGTCTTTACGGGACGCTCGGGTTCGGGCAAATCTTCCCTCGTATTCAGTACATTGGCCGCAGAATCGGAGCGGCTGCTCAATGAAACGTATTCAAGCTATATCCAGAACCAGCTGACACAGTATGAAAAGCCGGATGTGGACCAGATAGAGAACCTGCCGGTGGCGATGATCATCAACCAGAAGCGTCTTGGCGGCAACTCGCGCTCCACTGTGGGCACAATTTCGGACATCTATTCATCTGTCCGCCTGCTCTGGTCGCGGATCGGGGAACCGTTTGTCGGCTACTCCAACATCTTCTCGTTCAACAACCCGAGCGGCATGTGTGAACGATGCCAGGGACTTGGCTACGTGGAAGACATCGACCTCGATGAGCTGCTCGACTACGACCGGTCACTCAATGATGATGCCATACGCTTCCCATCGTTCAGACCGGACAGCTGGCGGGGCAAACGCTACCTCTACAGCGGACTGTTCGATAACGACAAAAAACTCAAAGATTATACTGAGGAGGAGATGGAGACCTTCCTCTATACGAAACCGAAGAAACTGAAGGATCCGCCGGACAACTGGCCAAGGACTGCGAAGTTCGAAGGGCTCGTCCACCGCTTCAGACGTTCCTTCCTGCTCAACGATAACTTTGAGAAGAAACGTTTTATGGAAGATGTGGAACGTGTCGTGACGAGCCGGGAATGTCCAGCATGTAACGGTAAACGGCTCAATGACAAAGTGCTTTCATGTAAAATAAATGACTTTGATATCGCAGACTTCACCCACCTGTCCATTGAAGAAGCGATTCCTTTCCTGAAAGCCTTGGATGATCCGAAGTCGGAATACATCATCCGGCCACTGCTCGATCAGATGGAGTCCCTATCATACGTCGGCCTCAACTATCTGACGCTCGACCGCGAGACCCCATCCCTATCAGGGGGTGAGTCGCAGCGCATCAAACTGATCCGTCACTTGAACAGTCCGTTGACGGATCTCGTCTACATCATCGATGAGCCGAGTGTCGGACTGCACCCTGAAGACATCGAGAAGATCAATGAGATCATGTGCTCGATCCGGGACAAGGGCAATACAGTCCTCGTCGTCGAACATGATCCGGATGTCATCGATATTGCCGACTATGTCATCGATATCGGCCCGGGCGCCGGCCAGCATGGCGGTGAAGTGATCTTTACAGGCACCTATCAGGAACTGATGGCATCAAGCACACCGACCGGCACGGCGTTGAAGCGGTCGCATCAGTTGAAGGAAAATCCGAGTGAACCGGAGGGCTTCATCAGCCTCAAAAATATCACAAAGAACAATCTGGATGATGTATCTGTCGATATACCAGCATCAGCACTATCCGTCATCACTGGTGTGGCAGGTTCAGGTAAGAGTACGCTCATCAAAACCGGCTTCAAGAAAGACAAGGATGCCATATTCATCGATCAGAAGCCGGTCCGCGCATCAAACCGCTCCAACCTGCTGACCTACATGGATCTCTTTGACGAAGTCCGCACTTTCTTCAGCAAGGAGACCGGACTCAGGAAAGGCATGTTCAGCTATAACTCGGAAGGCGCCTGCCCCGAATGCAACGGCAAAGGTGTCCTCAAAACCGAACTCGCCTTCATGCCGGATTTCTCTCAAACATGTGAAGTGTGTCACGGTACAAGATATAGACCGGAAGTACTTGAAGCCAAAGTCGATGGCTATTCCATCGCAGATGTCCTGGCACTCACTGTCGAAGAGGCCCTGACCTTCTTCACATCCAGCACCCGCGTGGTCGAGCGTTTGAGAACGGTCAAGGATACCGGCCTGCATTACATGACACTCGGCCAGTCTCTCGATACGCTCTCAGGCGGAGAGATTCAGCGCGTCAAACTGAGCCGCTATCTAGATAGTGATGCGACCGGCAAGACGTTCATTTTCGACGAACCGACTACCGGACTTCATGAAGACGATATCCCGACCTTGCTGGACTGCTTCCAGCAGCTCATCACACAAGGCAACACCGTCATCATCATCGAGCACAACCTGACGATGATGACCCATGCCGACTGGATCATAGACGTCGGACCCGGTGCCGGGTCCAAAGGCGGTCGCATCCTCTATAGCGGAATACCGCAAGGATTGCTCGATGTCGAGGATTCCATTACAGCCAGTCACATCAGAAGATACGTGGAAGTATAAAAGCAAGGGAGCAGACATTTGTCTGCTCCCTTGTTCATGTTCAAGAGTACATATTCTCTACTCAGTAAATATTAAAAACTATAGGATTTCACTTTTCAATTAATGGATACGTGACGCTTTCTTGCAGCGTATCATTTATTAGACGGACTTCGCGTGCTTTAAAGTCGAGGGCTGCAAGCTGTATTGCATTTTCAAAAACAATCCGATCAGCTTCCGTCCCAATCTCCTCATCCAAAGTATACTGCACAGTAGCAACACCATCTTCAAATGAAGTTTCAACCACTTCCAGTCCTTCTACAATTGCTGAATCGTGTGACGCACCTTCGCTATCCACTGTTGCCATCGCTTCTACTGTTTCCGGGAAGGAAAAAGGTTCTCCCGCTTCATCTGCAATCTGTTCACCCACTTGCCCGCCTGGGATGAATACAGTCTGTTCCAGGTCTACATCGTAGATTGTATAGTATCCACGCGCGAGACCGCTCTCTTCTTCGATGATCATCGGTGCATCGACCAATCTTTGAGCGACACTTATATCTTCCTCTCCATCGGGGTTGGTAAAGGTGATTTCTTCAATGCCGTAGAGATTGCTGATTCCAAACAGCGACTCATAGAAGAAAGTCGTTTGGGCACTGGTCGTGGATAAATGTGTGCCCTCTTCATTGAAATTTACAGTGAGTTCTGGCCATTCGACAGTCATGTTTGTAAAACTTGCCAAAATTTCCTGTTCGGAAGGGTCACTCTCTTTGAGAGACTGCTCCAGGCGATCTCCCAATGAACTGCCCTGAGTCTCATCACGACTGATGCTGTATGCAGTCAGATAATCCGTTTCTGTCAAATAAGTATGTGAATCAATGAAGTAATAAGGCGTCATCTGAACATCTTCATAATCATCAGAATGATTACCGGCAGCCTCATCAGATGATTCCTCTTCCACTTCTTCACTATCGCTGTTTCCATCATTATTTTCTTCTGTTTCTTCTGATTGCTCATCATTAGAGGTGCTACTGCTGGAGCCACCTGAGGGTTCCTCTTGCGTCTCTTCGTTCTTGTTCTCCTCACTGTCTTCTACTGCTTCCTCGCCCTCTGATGAAACCCCATCTTGAGAACTTTCATCTACTGCATCCACATTCTGGTCCACTGCTTCGTTCTCAGTGTCTTGACAGCCTGAGAGTAGTAGAGCGACAAAAATCACTCCAACCATTCCAACTAAACTCTTCACCTCTGACGCCTCCTTTTTCAACACGTACCCTATGGGGAGATGGTGTAAAGTTTTTTCCACTATCTACTAACTTTAAATTCTGCACAAATACATCCTATTAGCCCTTTAATTATCATAAAAATATTTTCAATGCATAACATAGACTAAAAGAATAAAAAAAGGAACAGCAACAACTGTTCCTTTTCTAGTAATATATAGATTTCTGTAAAAAAGTGCTAGGGAATCAAGTAAATGAAACGAGTTACATATTAACATTTCTCTACTGTAATACTCCAAGATCATCCGATTATGGATTAAAGCTGAGTCGGAAGAAGTAGAAAAATTTGTTACCATCGTGCCTCACCTCTCTTGAGGTTTTTGACAATGTTCAAGTTGCCTTACCCACTATTCTCCGATACATCAATGCAAATAACCAGAGCACTAAAGTAAATCCAGCCAGCCAAAGAGCGACCATCGTGAGTCCTATGGCCATCCACGGGTCGCTGGCTGCTGCGATGAAAGCACCGATGAGAGTGAGACCTGCTAGTACTGCACTGATGATGACGGGCAGATAGGTTCTGTTGTGCATGTGCATATAGGCAATGGAAAGACCGAACATCAGCAGGTAGAGTACCATCATGGTCACTGTATTGACCATCCGGTCGATCATCGCCCAGAATTGGAAACTGCCACCTTCAGGGAGTGCCATATCGATACGGGTCAGGTCTCCGCCATTTTCGGAAATGGTCATCAGTTCGAATTCCGACGGTTCACTCGGCCAGTTTTCTTCTGCCAGCAATGCCAGACGATTGCTGTTTGTGAAAAAAGCGGGTGATGTGACAGACGCGTTATAGTCCGTGAGCCGCTCGGACTCGCCACTTTCTGTATTCATGAGGAAAAGTTCGTATATATACGTGCCATTATCGGATTCACCTTCCTGTGCGACGTAGGCCAGTTGTTCACCATCCTGCGACAGTGTCGGATGGTAGACATAGTCAGGCAGTCCTGTAATGTCGTTGTCCGCTTCCGTGCCTGATTCAATATCATAGCGGGTCATCCCACTGCCATCGGCATAGTAGAGGGCTTCTCCGTCATTTGAGATGTTGAGCCCATTCATGTCGTATGCGTCCTTATCCGTCAGTTTCTCGTGGGACTCCCCATCAATGCCTATGCGGTGGATATCGCTGCCATTCTCCTGCTTGCCGGGTGGCTGATTGAAATCGTCTGCCGGCATGGCGATGTAGTATACAATATTACCGTCCGGAGAAATGACTGCGTCGAAAACATGCAAGTCGTCAGAAGTCAGCTTCAACGGTTCTTCACCCGGCGCAGATAGATAGTCCACCGTGTGGACCCCATCCCCCTGCGAAGCAAAATAGATCATGCCTTCACCATCGGGCGAAAATTCCGGGTGGCTATGCTGCGCTGTATCGGACGGCGCGACTTCTTCCGTACTGCCATTCTCAAGATTTCCGAGATAGATGGATTCCCTGCCATTCAGATAATATGAGAACGCCAGCTGTTCATCGTCCGGAGAGATGTCGATCGACGCCCCGAGTCCCGTGTGATGATTGTATACAGTGCTGCTGTTCATAAGGCTATAGGTGACAGTACCGGCGAACAGGAGTGTCACGATGCCGATCAGTATCAGCAATATGCTTTTCTTTCCCATGGTATCCCTCCTTGATGTATGCTGTTTGGATGCTATCTGCTGCCAGTGGCGATGAACATGGAGGCGTCCTGTTTCATGAAGAGCTGCTCCCCTTCGTGAAATGTTCTGTCGTCAGTTGGTGTAAATCCCGCTTCCAGAAGCAGACCTCTTATTTCATCGTGAGCAAACCCATTGTGCAGTTTCGGATGATGGACATTATGGTTCTTGTCAAAATCGACAACGACCAGTCTGCCACCCGGAGTCATCACCTTGTATAGTGCTGAAAGCAGGCTGTCAACTTCCGGTACATGGATCAGGACGAGCGAGATAATGATGACATCCGCTTCAACGTTCGTCTGTTCTTGTGTCAGATCCAGCTGGACTGCTTCCACATGTAAAAGCCCCGCATCATCAATTTTGGTCTGGGTAATCTGCACCATCTGTTCTGACGCATCGGCAAGTGTCACCCGGTCGAACATATCAGTGAACTCGAGACCGACCAGTCCCGTACCGCTGCCATAGTCGAGCATCGAGCGATAGGCATGACCCGAGAGCGCCTGACGGATCTCCTTGATGATGATGGTGGCCAGTGCCTTCCGATCTTTTGTATCATAACGCTTTGCCATACTTTCAAATACATTGTCTGTCATTTTTGTACATCCCCTTCTGCATGATTCCCTTATATGGAATGTACCATAGACACTCCATGTCATCACATCGATATATCTGGATCCAAATAAAAAAGAGCCGGGCTTCCCGCCCGGCTCGATCTCTACGCTCAGAACATGTCTATCGTGCTGCCTTCCAGTTTCCAGAGAGAAAGGTCGAAATGCATATGACCTCTGATTTCAATCGCATCATCCTTTTCTTGCGGGAAGTATCTGCTCGAGCAGACCACTTCTCCCCCATTGACGAAGATTTCCACGGATGAACCATCAAGGAAGATCTGCATATCGGAGAGTCTGGCAAGACTGAATGCACGCTGTTCGGATGTCTTGCCGTCGAATGTGTTTCTTTCGACAATAAAGCTCCTCCTGTCATAGATGATTTTCAAACCACTACGAATTTCCAATTCAAACGTATTTTCGACCGGACGTGTGAACTCCAGAAGTATTTCACTCGACGGTGCAATGGCTTCACGGAATGCCACATCCTTTTCAAGCTCAAGCTGGGAGAAGTACCTCCTTTCCCCACGCAGCTGTTCCAGTTCGGGGATCGGATGCTGTACCAGCTGATTGTTTCTCATTTCAAGTACTCTCGGAATGGTCAGAGCATGGAGCCAGTTGTTTTCGATTGTCGGCTGATTCTGCTCCTGATCATCCGTCATGCCCATCCAGCCGATCAGAATTCTGCGTCCCTCATCATCCGTGAACGTCTGGGGGGCATAAAAGTCGAATCCGCGATCAAGCTCCTGGAATTCGCCGTGATCATAGCTGTAATCAGTTGAATCGAAGTCGCCGGCAAAATAGCCTGCCTGGTACAGATTATGGTATGCCTCCCCCGTTGCATCGAGTCCTTGCGGGCAGACGATCAGTACGTCTTTCCCGTCAAGGTTGAAGAGGTCAGGGCACTCCCACATATAGCCGAAGTTCCCTAGACCGTTCATGCCGCTGCCGGCAATCGGACCGAGGAATTCCCAGTCCGTGAGGTTGCTGGAGCGGGCGAGTACCGCTTCCCCCTTGAGTGCTGCATTCTGTGCACCAAGAATCATCAGCCAGTGATCGCCGTCTTTCCAGACTTTCGGATCCCTGAAATGTGCCGTATAACCTTCTGGCAGATGGAGGACGGGCCCCTTCTTCTCGAAGGTGATGCCATCCTCTGAAATCGCCAGACATTGATAGGAAGACCGACGGTCATCCGCATCCTTTACATTGCCGGTATAGAAAAGGTGCATCACACCTTCATGTACGATGGCACTGCCGGAATAGCAGCCATTCTTGTCATACCACTGGTCTGGCGCAAGTGCCACAGGGGCAAGCGACCAGTCCACGAGGTTCTTTGAAGTATAGTGTCCCCAGGCCTTCTTCCCATGCGCGGTTTCAAACGGATTCCACTGGAAGAAGGCATGGTATATTCCCTCGTGATATATCAGTCCATTGGGATCATTCAGAAGGCCGACAGGCGGCATCAGATGATAACTCATCCGGTGCGTATCTGTTTCGATAAAGCGTCTGTTGCCTTCGATCTGTTCATCTATGTTTGTCTGGTACTCACTTTTTTGAGACATACCAAAACTCCTTCTATTCTTCTGTGATTTTCTCAGTTTCCTTATCAGTGAATCCGAACATCCATGTCAGCACGAATGCGACAGCAATGGCAACCAGGTTGACCAGCAGGTACATGAAGATCTGTTCATTCAGATAGAGCAGTGTACCCGGGATGACGGTGATCGCCATGCCTGTGCCTGCAAGGCCGGAAATGGAAGCGACGAAACCACCGGCCGCGCCGCCGATGAGTCCCATGATGAACGGTTTGACATAGCGCAGGTTGACACCGAATATGGCGGGCTCGGTGATACCGAGGAATGCTGAAAATGAAGATGGCAGAGCCAGTGCTTTCAGCTTCTTCGATTTGGTCTTCAGGCCGACTGCGAGCGTTGCGCCACCTTGTGCTGCAACGGATGCTGTGACGATGGCATTGTAGGGGTTCGCGCCCAGTTCATCGAGCAGCTGTATTTCAAGCAGGTTGAATATATGGTGCACACCCGTGATAACGATGATCTGGTTCAGACCACCGATCAGAATACCACTGATGCCGAACGGCCATGCGAGTACAGACAGCGTCGCGTCCAGTATGACACCTTCCAGTGCGTGGAAGACCGGCCCGATCAGGAAGAGTGCGAGCGCAATCATGATCAGCAGCGTCATGAATGGCGTGATGATCAGATCAAGTGCTTCCGGTACTCTTTTGCGGATGAAGCGCTCCACTTTGGCTCCGATGATACCGGCGATGAATGCCGGCAGAACGGATGCCTGATAGCCGACGACCGGTATGAAGCCGGCAAACATGATCGGTTCCACGCCACCACCAGCGACATCCCATGCATTCGGTAAAGCGGGGCTGACGAGCATCAGGCCAAGCACCAGCCCGATGATCGGTGTCCCGCCGAAGACTCTGAACGTCGACCAGGCGACCAGTGCCGGCAGGAAGATGAACGCGGTATCCGTCAGTATCTCGGTGAACAGAAGGAAGTTCTCGGATATATCGTCAGGCGACAAACCGAAAAGACCAAGTATCTGCTCCTGAACGACGAGTCCGCGCAGACCCATGAACAAACCTGTCGCGACAAGAACCGGTATGATCGGCACGAATACATCGCCGAACGATCGTATGGCCCGCTGGAAGAAGTTGCCCTTCTTCACCCCTTCTTTTTTCGCTTCACTCTTGGTGGAACCATCAAAACCGAATTTGAGCATCTCTTCATGAATCCGGTTGACCGTGCCGGTACCAAAAATGACCTGGTACTGGCCGGAATTGTAGAAAGCACCCTTTACCTTATCAATATTTTCGACCGCTTCCTGATCAATCTTGCTCTTATCTTCTATGATCAGACGCAATCGTGTGGCGCAATGTGCGACGGAGGAAATATTCTCCTCTCCCCCTACTGCTTCGATGACCTCTTTGGCAATCCTACTGTTCTCCGACATTTCCAACACTCCTTTTGCTAAATAGTCTGAATAAGGGAATCGATTCCACATTTGTGCAGAAAAAAATGAAAACGAATGATTACGCTTTCACTCTTTTCATATACTATCTCTCTCAACAAGGTTAAAGTCAAGTACTTTTTTATCGGAAATCTCTTTTTCACCCTGTAGAACCTGCAGCATGATGCGGGCGGATTCCACCCCCGCCTGTGCATGTTCATATTCGATGGTCGTCAATGCCGGTTCTATGAAGCGGGATGTTTCGGACGAACCGATACCAGCCACGGCAATATCGTCTGGAATAACCAGTCCCTGACCTTTTATGTACTTCCACGCACCGAGCGCCATCCTGTCCGTCGCAGCAAAGACACCGTCCAAGTCTCCAGATGATGCGAGCATCATGCGTTTCATTGCTTCATAGCCGGAATCGATCGAGAAGTCACCGTTCTGCATCCACGCATCTTCCATATGAAGCCCATGCTCTGCCATCACATCAACGTAGCCCTGTTTCCTCAGCATGCCGACCGACCGGTCCTCTTCGTCGACTCCGATATAGCCGATACGCCTATGCCCCTTCTTGATCATCAGCTGCGTCATCTGGCGGGCAGCTGCATAATCATCGAAGATGACGGACGGAACATCTGCCATTTCCTGGCCGATGACGACAACAGGCACCTTGGAGACTTTTATTTCGTCCAGAAGTTCCTGGCTTGTGTTCGTCGCAATCAGGATGATGCCATCCACCTGCCGGTTCTGCAGCAGCTTGAGGTGTTCAATCTCCTTCTGCTTATCCAGGTTTGTACTCGTCAGCAGAATCTGATAGCCGACCGCTTCGAAAACCTCAGTCATGCCATTGACCGTTCTTGAAGATGTATCGGTACTGATCTTCGGCAGGATGACACCGATGATCTTCGTCTTTTTCGTTCTGAGTGATTTCGCATGCTGGCTCGGGACATAGCCCGTCTCCCCGATGACATCCATCACCCTTTTTCTGGCCTTTTCACTGACATACCCCGTATTATTGATCACCCTGGATACGGTCGTTCTCGAAACCCCGGCCTGTTTCGCTATATCATTGATGGTTATCATGGCGCTTCACCTGCAGTTCCATTCGCTTGTTTTTAGTGATGATTCGACTATAACAGATTTAAAGGCATTATAGAATATGTCCGCTGCTTCTGCTTCGTGACCATGCTTCTATTTCTTCATCCAATTCTCGCGTATCTCTTTTCTTCCTTCTGTCCCGTGCCGCTACAATCACATTTGGAATCACTGCAATGATGCCGACCACAACTCCAGTAATCAGACGATAGGGTTCATCCACCGAAATAATCAGATAACTGCCAGCATAGATCAGAATAAATGTTGCGATCATCGCAATCAGTCTGTACATGATATTACTCCTTTCTACTCCACCTCATCCAATAATTTTACAATCTGCTGCCTGGCTGCGTGGCCTTCCTTGATCGGGTATAAGGGAAAAATGTGATTCATCCATGGATACTCATAGTATACATGTTCAGCGTGCGCTTCTTTGAGCATGGCGGCAAACTTTCTTGCATCCGGCAGACAGATTTCCCGTGTGCCTGCAAACAGGCCGATCTTCGGCAGCCCTGTCAGACCTCCATACATCGGCGAAAGCCTGTAATCCAATGGATCTGCATCACCTGACCAGACCCGTCCGACATCCTTTAAACTCGACACATCAAGCATCGGATCAAGCGCATCATAGACGTTGACTTCCGGGTTATCGACTGTAATATCGAGCCAGGGAGAGATCAGGACCAGTAGTTTCGGCAATGGATGACCATTTGAGCTGAGCCACTGACTGAGGCCGAGCGCCAGACCACCACCGGCTGAATCTCCCATGAGCGCCAGACCTTCGGGATGGTCTTCAATGAGATCCAAGTATAAGTCAGACACCACCTGATAGGCATCTTTGAATGTATATTCAGGCGTTTTCGGGTAGATCGGCACGATGAACGTCATGCCGGTATCCTGGACCATGCGGTCTACGAAAAGCCAGTGAAACAATGAGGGTTGGTTGATATATCCACCGCCATGCAAGTAAAGTACATTGCGTTCCGGCGTCTCTCCCTCTGGCCGAACCCTGAATACTTTCATCCCATCCTTATAGAATGCTTCTACCTCAGAATTCATAAGTCCCGCTGCAACTTTATGTTCTTTTCGATTCTCTTTAATTTTACTATTCGTCCGCTTTTCATCCAATGGTTCGGCATCGGAATTGACGATTCTGATGAGATCCTCTGCCACCCTGCTGCCGATACTTCCATTATGTAGACGGATGGCATGCAGGGAATAGAGCATCGCGCCGGCACTGACTGCCGAAGCGAGGACTGCTGATGTTTTTAAAATTCTGTTCATGTCACCCACTCCTTTCTTTCTCATACCTTCTTATCATAAAAATAAAACTGAATATGGACCCGGCCAGCCAGGAAGTCGAGCCGATACTTCCTGCCTTTTTCGATCATCATATGTGGAAACGACGACCGAGCTGTGTCTTGAATGCCCGGTTGGCAAACAGGAAGATGGCGCTGAAAGTGGTCATTGCAAACAGAGCTGCAACAATGCTTGGCCAAAGGACTGTCGCCACGCCGGCCACATAGAAAAGGGCCGGCAGGAAACCGAGCGCAAGCATCAGCAGAAGAAAGCTTACGTACCCACCCCAGCGGAGGCGTACTTTCAAAATGATGATGGACATGAGCAGGATGCCACCAACGATGAGAAAAGGCACAACATAATCGACCGACCACTGGATGGAGCCGGACATGAGGTCGATGACCAGCAGCAGTATCGTCAGACTGACGACCTGCGCGACAATCTTCCCACCGAGATGTGATCGGGAGAGAATCGTGTGGCTGAGGAGTATCAGTACATAGAATACCGATACCGCAACATAGAATACCCAAAGGAATTCCGGGAGGACGATAATGTTTATGGCCAGGCATATGAGTACAGTCAGAACACCCAGGAAAATCGCAAGTCTTGATATTCGCGTTTTCGTCCGGTATTCCTTTGTGTCGTAGGCCGGATACAGCGTCCCCTGCACCTGGGTCGCTTGAGCCCCCACTTTCGCATGGCATAGCGGACATGTTTCATGATTGGTCTTCAAGTCGCAATGCGTGCAGCGATTCATGTCTCCTCCCCCCAATCATTCGAGTAGATCGCTATTTCGAAGCCCGTCAGCCGCCTCAGTTCCCTGAAGAATGCCGTAATGATATCATTCTCCTCAATCGACCGTGCAAACGTGATCGTCAACTGATCATTCAATGTGACAAGACCGCAGTTGATCGGACTATTGCGGGTCGGGTACAGCACCACATCCATTCTTTCTATATGAGGTGCCATGGACTCAGGCATTTTTACATTGCCGAGGTTCGACAGCGTCATCGTCTTCGCCCTTTCACCAAACTGATTGAACCCGAGTCGCATCGCAGGGTATTTCAGTACGACAGGGGTGAGCCTTGTCCAAAGGCTGCTCTGGAGTGATACGAAGCGGTTGATATTGGCCTGCAGGGCTTCCTTGTCCGTCCGTTCCTTCAACTGTCCGGTCACTTCTTTGATGATGTCATCAAATGTCACATGATCATCCACATGGGCGCCGATGTTTGCGACAGAAAAGAAATTCCTCAAGGTCATGGAGGGGAACTGCCGACGCAGACTGATCGGTAGTGCAATCGCAACTTTTTCTTCCGATTTTCCGCGGGTCATCTTTTCTGTATGGATGACGTGGATCAACACACTCATCAGGAAGCCGGTGAGCGAAGTTCCGTGGCGCTTGGCAAATGCATTGAGACCGGATGCATCAACCACTCCGTGAATTACATTTATGCCAAGGGGGTTAAAAGCAGTGCCTTTGATCTGAAACGCTTTCTCGCCTCTGCTGCCCGATCGCTTTTCTGAACGTCCCGTCGAGTAACGTTCAAAACTATCCTCGATCTCCTCTTTATTCGGAGGATCTTCCGGCAATAGTACCGCACCTTCTGCAGCAACACTCTCCCCCTTCAATATCAAATACTGATAGACCAATGTCTTCAAAAATTCAACCGCGCCACCCCCATCCGTCAGCGAATGGAAGATCTCGACTGAAATTCGTCTATCGAAATACAGAACACGGATGAGATAGGCATTGTTGCTTTTCGTATCAATGGGCGCACACGGATAGTCCGACTCCTTTTTCACATGAAGCGGCGCATCATTATATTCCATGAAGTCCCAGAACACCCCTTTACGCACACGGACAGTGAGCGTAGGGAAACGTATCGCCACGATATCAAGCGCCTTCTGCAGGCAGTCTGGCTCTATCGTTTCCTTCAATATCATGGAGACCCGGAATACAGAGGAATTGGTGGCACTTGAGACCGCATGAAAAATTTTACCTGTATTGTCTATCTTATACCACTGGTCCATTTGTGCACCTTCTCTTTCTGCAAAGGTCTTTCTCTGCTTTTCTTTCATTCTACCCTATGAGTGATGGTTTTAAATAGAGAAACCGATGGAAGCCTCTCATGGGGTCATCAAAAGTGCCCTAAAAATAAAAAAGACATCCAATACCTTGAATGTCTTTCCCACCTCGAATTCGAGATCGATCGATTACTGGTCGTATTCAATCTGTTCTTCGATTGTCCCTTCGTCATCATGAATGATTGCTTTGGAGCCCGCTTCCTCTGCTCTCTTCTTTGCCTCATCCACAGCTTCATTCTTATCATCCGATGTATAGACCGGATCGTCCTTACCTTCTTCTTTCACTGCCCATTTCTTATCGTCACCGGGCACGACGTGGTAGCGTGCATCACTCGTACCTTCTCTTTTCTCGAAGTAGTTCCCACGATTATCATTATTCTGATCTGCCATTCTACCCCTCCTAAGCATTATCTTGAATACGATTATACTTTACCTCAAGGGGTGTGAAGCTAAACACTGATGACAGACCTGCCGACCAGTATCTCAAGATCGATGGTCACCGGCCTTTCCTCTGAAATGAAATCATCCAGCTCTCCCGCTTCATGATTCCACGCGAGCGGCGACATATGGATCAGATTCGCGAGGGACGTACGATCAAGCATCACCTTTTCTTTTACTTGAACACGTTCCAGCACTTCGAAGTTCTCTTCGAACAGCGAGACTGTACCCGCATTATCATATTCGGCTTTATCCGTATCCCTGTACAGTGCTTCACGCAGTTCTCCCAAGTAGCCGGACTGTGGTACGACTTTGATGACGATGCCTCCCGGTTTGATCGCCCGGTTGAATTCGCTGTAGTTGGCGGGCGACAGGATGTTCAGTATGACATCACAGCTACCGTCTTTAAGCGGAAGGTTCGCCAGATCCCCGACAAACCAGATCGAGTCGGGATAGTTTTTGGCTGCAATCAGAATGCCTTCCTTGGCGATGTCGATACCGAAGCCGATGTGTTTCCCTTCAACTTTTGCCAGTATCCTTTCCATATGAGACCCTTCCCCACTGCCTGCATCGAGTACGGTCATATCATCGGTGTCGAGGCGATGCATGATATCCACAACCGCTTCATGCATCTTCTCATAGAAGCCGCTCTCCAAAATGAAGTCCCGTCGGTTCTTAAACAGTGCCTGATCGTATTGCGTAGTCACCGGCTTATTCAGCATATTGACATAGCCCTGCTTGGCAAAGTCGAATGCATGATTGGTGCTGCATGTGAGGCTGGCCAGTGAATCGACATGCATATCCCCGCCACATACCGGGCAGCGAATCAGTGCTGCATATTCACTGACGAGTGCAGCACTTCTTTCCTTCTTATTCATCGTATTCCTCCAGTTGCGTCATTCATCTTTCCTTAATAATAGAGGATGTGACACCTTCCATCAATTCTTTGAAGCAGAATGTTTGAAACTGCATCCGCGCTGCTCTACACTTTAATTAATCGCGCACGATTGAAAGTAGGTGAATGATTTGCAGACAGATCACATCAGACTGGCCAACCAGCTCTGCTTTTCGGTCTACAATACGAGTCGGCTCTTTACGAAGTTCTACCAGCGCGCACTTTCGGATTTCGGATTGACCTATTCACAGTATCTGGTGCTGATGGCACTGTGGGAGGAAGATGGGCAGACGCTGCACCAGATTGGGGATGCCCTTTATCTGGAAAGCAATACGCTGACACCCCTGCTCCGACGGATGGAGGACGCCGGCTGGCTGACGCGTGAGAAATCCACCCATGACAGACGGCAGCTGACGGTCCATCTGACTGCTGAAGGTCAGAAATCACAAGGACCGATCCAGCAGGCGATTGCCGAGTGCATCGGCAAGGAACACCTCGATATCGACCAGTACAACGATACACAGGAAACAATCAGCCAGCTCGAGATGGCACTCAGAACTTTATTGACGGATGAATCAAAAATGGAGGAATGACAGCAATGGCAAATCATGATTATGATGTTACATTCATCGGAAGTGGCCATGCGGCATGGCATGCAGCATTGACACTCAGACAGGCAGGAAAAAGTGTCGCAATCATCGAGAAAGATACAATCGCAGGCACATGTACGAATTACGGCTGCAATCCGAAGATTCTGCTTGAAGGACCATTTGAAGTACTTGAGGAACTAGGACACTATAAAGGCATTCTCAGTCAGGATGTCACGGTCGACTGGCCGTCACTCATGGAGTATAAGAAGCAGGTCATCAATCCGATGTCTGACGGCATGCAGCAGATGATGGAACATGCCGGCATCGACATCCATATGGGATACGGCAGGCTGCAGGATGCACATACGATTGAAGTGGATGGCAAGACATTGACTTCAGATAATATCGTCATCGCAACCGGCCAGCACAGTAATGTACTGGATATTACAGGCAAGGAATACACGCATACGAGCCGTGAGTTCATGGACCTTGAAGCAATGCCTGGACGCATTACATTCATCGGCGGCGGCATCATTACGTTCGAATTTGCTTCCATCGCCATCAAGACGGGTGCCGAAGTACACATCATCAACCACTCGGACGAATACCTGGAGGGCTTCCACACAGGTCATGTCGACAAACTGATGGACAAGCTGAAAGCGGAAGGTGTCCAGTTCCATTCCAATGAAAGTACAACCGAGATTGTCAAAAATGAAAAGGACTATACGCTCAAGACCGAATCCGGCTTGAATATGGGTACGGACTATATCGTCGATGCGACAGGTCGCGTGCCGAATGTGGCAGGCATTGGGCTTGAGAATGCGGGGGTCCGCTATTCCAAGAAAGGTGTCGAAGTCGACGGTTTCCTGCGCACTGCAAAAACAAATATTTATGCCAGTGGTGATGTGCTCGATAAGGACATTCCGAAACTGACACCGACAGCGACGTTCGAATCGGATTATATCGCAGCACATATTCTCGGTATGAATCCGGACCCGATCGAGTACCCTGCCATCCCGATGGTACTCTATACGCTCCCACGACTTTCTTCCATTGGTGTCACCGTAGCTGAGGCGAAAGAAGATGACAGCTACACTGTGAAGAGGGTGAAGTTCGGTGAACGCATGGTGTTCGAATATAAGAATGAGACAGAAGCGGAAATGGACATCGTTCTCAATCAGAACAAGCAGCTCGTTGGCGTTGAAATCTACGGCAATGATGCAGCAGACCTCGTCAACGTATTGACATTTGCTGTAAATCAGCAGGTCACAGTGAAAGACCTTTCCAGCATGATCTTTGCCTTCCCGAGCCCATCCAGCGGCGTTCTCGATCTTCTTAAGTTTGAGATGCTCTAGGAATGGTATATAATTCATGTGTACCAAACATTAAATGACAAAGCGAGGCAACAGATATGCAGAAATTGACAGATACGTTCACACTAGCCAATGGCACTGAAATTCCATGTGTCGGTTTTGGAACTTGGCAGACACCAGATGGAGAGACGGCAGTAAACTCTGTGAAGAAAGCCATCGAATCCGGCTATCGCCATATCGATACAGCCGCAGCATATAAAAATGAAGGCAGCGTCGGCAAGGCCATCAAGGAATCCGGCGTCGCCCGCGAAGACCTTTTCATCACAAGCAAACTGTGGAATGCAGATCGTGGATACGACAAGACGAAAGCGGCTTTCGAGCAGACGTTGAAAGAGCTTGGTACAGACTACCTTGACCTCTACCTGATCCACTGGCCAGCGAACGAAAAGCAGTTCGACAACTGGGAAGAGATCAACCGTGAAACTTGGAAAGCCATGACGGAACTCTATGAAGCAGGGAAAATCAAGGCAATCGGCGTATCCAACTTCATGACACAGCATTTGGAGCCACTCCTTGAAACTGAAGTGAAACCGATGGTCAACCAGATTGAATACCATCCGGGCCACACGCAGGATGGCGTGGTCGACCTATGCAAGCAATATGACATCCTCGTTGAAGCATGGAGCCCGATCGGATCCGGCCGCCTGCTTGAAGATGAATCTCTGAAAGAAATCGCCGAGAAATACGACAAATCAGTTGCACAGCTGTGCATCAGATATGTACTGCAGAACGGCGCACTGCCATTACCGAAATCTGTCACTCCGGAAAGAATCGAAGAGAACACCCACGTATTCGACTTCGAAATTTCTGATGAAGACATGAAACAGATGGACGCAATGGAAAACGTCGGCTTCTCCGGCATGAATCCGAACGAAGTTGATTTCTAGAATTAAATGAAACCATGAAAGAGGATAGCCAGGATGCAATTCTACCTGGAGTATCCTCTTTTTTTTGGATTTCTCAAAATATATCCTCTAATTACAGATACACAACCTTCTATAACTCAAACTGCAACTGTCTCAGCATCTCCGGCAAAGTCAGACAACGAACATCGAAAGCTTCACAGACATCAGGAACCTTTACCGCTTTGGTCGGACTACCTGAAGATAAGTTCCCATGCTTTGTTTCCATCGTAACAACTGTCAGGTCATGTACCTTTGCGGTTGCTATAATCCAAGGGTCTGCGACACTTCCATCAGCCCAGGCATCGAGGGCTTTTTGATTATATAAATCCGATTCACCAACATAATTGATTATACGGATCCATGTATCGACCACATCTTGAGAAACTTTTAGATTCTCTCCTTCAAACTCATTTTCAAGCCATAATTGCAGATCATCTTTTAAAGGTTCTTTATCTTCTTGAGCAATTTCATTATAGACATGAGTATTGAGTTTAATAGAGCCTTTCTTTGAGTACAGAACGATTCTTTCCCAATAACCAGGGAACAGATCGAAAGGATAGCTTCGTCGGTGTGCATCAATATACGTGTTGGCATCCATAATAAACTCCATTCTATCCCTCCGCTAATCTAAATCATTCTGATTATCCAACTTGTGGAATGCCCTGGCACTTATGTTCAATAACTTTAAAGCTTGGGTAAATTGCAAGTCACCTTCGTAAAAGCTGTTGCGGACAGTCTTGTACACAACAGGATCAAGTTTATAATTCAGGTTGTTCCAGTAATGCCCGCCAGAGTTGCTTTCCTTCGCTTTATTCTTGCCCTGTTTGAATCCTTCATGATTTTTTTCTGCAATGCTGTTAAAGATTTCTTCTTTAATCAATCCATTGTCCAGAGCTTTTCTGGCGGTTACTGTGGAGCTGACTTTAAAAGTTTTTGCTAATTCTGTTGCTGTCTCCAGTGGGTCTTTATCATTTACAGCTTCCCATTGCTCTAGGAATACATGGTTGGGCATAAGTATTTCAGAGGCGAACTGATTACACTTCTGCTCCATGGGAGAAGGTGTGCCATGCAGCTTGACGCTGGCATTATAGACTTCATTTTCACCGAATAGAATATGGGCAAATTCATGAAGCATGGAAAATACCTGCCCGTTTCTGGAATCATTGGTATTGATGAAGATTGCTGGTGCATACCTGTCTATAATTACGAAGGCACGGAATTCCTCTATATCCAATGTTCTATGGGTGTTCTGGCCTACGATGCCATTGACTAGCACCAGAATCCCGAGCTGGCTCAATTTTTCTCTAAAGTACTTGAATGGCTCCTTGCCATTCAGTCCTCTCTGCCAGTGTGCATCAATGTCGAACAGGCTTCTGGAAAATTCGACAATTGTTTCAACAGGAGACTCCAAGTTGAAGTATTCAACATATCTCAGCGCCTCAAATCCATTATTCCTACGATACTCGGATACAAATTCCTGCTGCTGCTGTGCAAACTTTATTGTGTCGATCAGTTCTCTGGACCCTTTGTTGTTCTCAAGGGAGTCCACTGTTCTGTAATCCAGAATAGGAGGTGTATCATCAATCGGCTCATCAAGCACCAGGTAGCCTAGAGGAATGCTCAACTTCTTCCCAAGATTCTCGAGTTGTCTCAAGGTCGGCTGCCTAGTACCATCAAGCCACTTCTCAATATTGGATAATGTGTTCTGAGTTTTTAAAAACTCTACGTCATATCTGGACTGATCTACGTAGTGCCTGATAACCGCAGGATTCACTTTCATTTCTACTTTGGCCATCGATGTCACCTCCCTATTAGTTATATGTATACCTTTAAGTGTATTATACCACCTCCGCTATTTTCATTCAGTAACGGAAGCGTTATTTGCCACATCCAAAGCCATCTTGGTTTCATCATAATCATTCCTCCCCTGTATCATGATTATTCTTAAATTCAGGAGGTAAAAGGTTAACAAGCACTATAAAGGAGGAAATATATGAAAAGGATTGAAAGTGTTGAGATCATTCCACTGAAAATAGAAGATGACGGCAGCATACCTAATAATCCGGGACTTCCCCTACTGCTCTATAAGAATGTGTTTGAGGAGGGCGATGACATTCCAGGAGTTCTGAATGCGAACGACTGGTCCGGGGATTGGCTTGGATCCGTCCACCCTTTCCATCATTACCACAGCAACACCCATGAAGTGCTTGCAGTGAAAGAAGGAAGAGCGACACTGCAGCTCGGTGGCGAACAGGGTGAAACGGTTGAGGCGGAGAAGGGAGACGTTATCATCCTGCCTGCCGGCTATGGCCACAAGAAAATCGAAGCAAGCGAAGATTACGCGAACTACGGCGCCTACCCCGGTGGCATCAGCTTCGACATGAACTATGGAAAAGCCGAAGAAAGACCTGAAAAATTGGTCAATATCAAAGAGGTTCCGCTTCCGGAATTTGATCCTGTATTCGGCCAGAACGGTCCGCTTTTCGACCATTGGAAGGACTGATACCGAGGTGAAAATACATGGAATATGCGTTTAACCTTCTTTATTTCAGAGAAGAGATGTAATAAACCATTTAATCTGGATAGGAGCTGTCTAAATGACAATGAATTTTGATCTGATTGTAGTCGGTACAGGTTCTGCTGCGACGACTGCTGCGATGAAGTGCAGGGATGCAGGATGGGAAGTAGCCGTGATAGATTCCCGCCCTTACGGTGGCACTTGTCCACTGAGAGGGTGCGATCCTAAAAAAGTACTCGTAGGGGCAGCAGAAATGATCGACGATGCCGAAAGAATGCGGGGCAAAGGTCTGGATCCTGGCGCGTCCATCAACTGGTCCGAATTGATGGCGTTCAAGCGGACATTCACAGAACCGATACCTGAAGGAACAACCAAGAAGCTGCATGAGGCAGGTATCCATATGTTCCATGGACGGGCTTCCTTTGTAGATGAAGAAACAATTCAGGTCAAGGATGATCAGCTGACAGGCAAGCACATTCTGATTGCAAGTGGTGCAAAGCCGGTCGAGCTGCCGATCGAAGGGCTCGAGCATCTGACATACAGCGATGAGTTTCTGGAACTGGACGAGCTGCCTTCAAAAGTAATTTTTGTAGGTGGCGGATACATCTCGTTCGAGTTTGCCCATATCGCAGCCCGTGCGGGTGCCGAAGTGCACATCATCCAACGGGGTGAAAGACCGCTTAAAAACTTTGAACCGGAGCTGGTCGATCTCCTCGTGAAAAGTTCCGAAGAGAACGGTATTCAGGTTCACTTGAACACAGAAGTGAAATCCATTGAGAAAGCTGGATCTTCCCTTACGATCGAAGGTGTGAAAAATGATGACTCATTCAAACTGGAAGGTGACCTTGTCGTCCATGGCGCCGGTCGCGCCCCTGAAATCGATGATCTGAATCTTGAAAAAGGAAATGTCGACTGGGAGAAAAAAGGGATCTCTGTCAATGAACATCTGCAAAGCACCAGCAATCCCCGTATCTATGCGGCGGGAGATGCAGCAGCCACGAAGGGACTGCCCCTGACACCGATTGCCTCAATGGAATCCCAGGTTGTAGCATCCAATCTACTCAATGAAAATAAACAGACCCCCGACTATACAGTGATGCCGAGTGTTGTATTTACGCTTCCGAAACTGTCTGCAGTCGGACTGTCGGAAGAAGCGGCCAGAGATCAAGGCTACAACATCAGAGTCAATAAGATCGACACTTCGGAATGGTATACCTACAAGCGGACGAATGAAAAATACGCAATGGTCAAAATCATTATCGATGAAGATAAAGATCAGGTGCTCGGCGCCCACCTGCTCAGCCGGGAAGCAGATGAACTCATCAATCACTTTGCCACTGCGATCCAGTTCAAGCTGAAGACAGAGGACCTTAAACAGATGATCTATGCGTACCCGACTGCCTCTTCTGACCTGGGATCCATGCTTTAAAAAGAAATTGAACCCACTCACTATATAAATAAATTGCTAAACTATGAAGCTCCCCCAACCTACTTTTTGTAGATCAGGGGAGCTTTACATTTCATTTAATGGCTGAATATCTCATATGCCTGAGCTGTGCAGAAGGTAATTGTCTTTCGGTTTTATTTCCGCTCACTTACCAGCCGCTTCTTCTCCGCAAGCAGCTCCTTAAATTCCCTATCCAGTGCTTCTGTGGAACCATCGGCCATGTCACCGATCACTTGGGAGATTTTATTTTCTACCACCATCAATGCTTCGTCAGTATCGTCTCTAGGACGTACTGTCACATTCTCTTTCAGTGTCTTGTCTTTAATGACATATTCCTTATCCGTTACATTCTCCTTGAACCGCCTGTCGTGGCTGATGGTGATGACTGCATTCGGGTAGTTCGCAATCATGGATTCCAGTGCTTCAACCGAACTGACATCGAGATAGTTGGTCGGTTCATCCAAAATCAGGATATCCGCATCCATGACCAGTATCTTAACCAGCTGAACTTTGATGCGCTCTCCTCCACTGATCAGCCTGACCGGCTTATAAACATCGTCCCGCCGGATATTGAGCCGTCCCAGTATGATCCGCACTGTCGTTTCGTCATAGATGGCCGTATCCATCACATTCTCGAGGATGGTTCTCTCCTCATCCAGCCCTTCCAGGTTCTGATGAAAATAGCCGATGTTCAGCTGTTCATTGTACTTGGAGACAATCTGGTTGATGAGCGTCGTCTTGCCACTGCCATTCGGTCCGCTGATGGCCACCTTTTCTCCATTGCGGATATATAGACCGGGATCTTTTATCAGCGTCCTATCTCCGACACCGACACTCGAATCGAAACGGATGATCATCTTGTTGCCGTATTTGTTTTCAGTAGCACTATGGAAAAAGATCTCCTTATCCTCGACCGGCTTCTCCTTTTCATCCAGATGATCGAGCCTGGATGCCATCGCCTTCGATGTACTGTGCAGTTTCTTCTGCAGTCTGTTGAAATACGGACTCGATCCGCTATCCCCGTGATCGACACCTTCCGCAACATTCGATCGTGCCGCCTGATCATTCTTCCGTCTGATCTTATCTTCAATGGCTTTTTTCTCATTCATATACCGGCGGTATTCCTCCTGCTGGCGTCTAAGCTTCTCGTCCTGGATCTGTTTGAATTTAGTATAATTGCCAGGATATTTGAACAGTTCTTTCTGTTCAATTGACCAGATCTCCCGTGCCACCTGATCCAAAAAATGCCGGTCATGTGAAATGACGACCACGATGCCATCGTAACGCTTCAGCTTTCCTGTCAGCCATTTGATATTGTTTTCATCCAGATGGGTCGTCGGTTCATCAAGCAGGAGCACCTGGCTGTACTGCTTCAATCCATCAAGCAGATACTGCTTGGTCGTCTCTCCACCACTCTTCGTGTCTTCTGTCTCCTTGATCTGTGGAACATATGTGACGTTATCATGCATCTCTACGATATGCCGGAACAGCGTCGTCTTTCCCGACCCGTTATCACCGATCAGCCCGATGATCGTCGGACTTGCGACCCGCGCCTGATCCACATGCAGCAGCTGCTCCCCTTCGACTTCCAATGTTAAGCTATTTATTTCCAACATAAAAAAGCACCTCTTTCCCTGTCGGAATAAGGCGCATATATCCAAAAATAGGTACGGCAAATACACGTACTTGCCCACTTTATCCGATATAACCCTTATTCCAACATAAATTTCCATCACGAAATAGACCATGACGTATTATGTTGTCGTTTAGAATAAGGATTATTTTTTCATCGGCCCAAAGTTCACCCCTTTTACTTGTTGGTGCAATCTTATCATTCTATTCAGTTTTCGGCAACAACGGTTAAACTTTCAGCCCTTTTCCAAACTTCTTTAAGACGACGTTAAGATACCTGGTGACTGTAAACACATTGATCCATCCTAACCCTTTATACCTATAGGGGTATTTGACTTATTGTGCCAGCAGATTTATAATGAAGACAATAAACCATACAGGAAGGTGAGTTTGATGACCGAACTTGAAATGCAGGCTACTTACGATAAAGCCATTGTCAACAGGATCAACCGTCTTCAAGGACAGATCAATGGTGCGCTGAAAATGATTGAAGAAGGTAAAAGCTGCAAAGATGTCGTCACTCAGTTAAGCGCAGCCAAAAGCGCACTCAATCGGACGATGAATGTCATTGTCAGCGAGAATCTTGTACAATGTGTCAAAGAAACCATGAACAACCCGGACGAAGATACCGATGAACTGGTGAAAGAAGCAGTTGAACTACTCAATAAGAGCAGATGATGTGATCATCTGTTTTTATTTAAATCAAAATATACCCCAATGGGTATTTGACAAAGAATGAAGAGGGTGCTAATATACCCCTATAGGTATTAAAAAAACAGGAGGATGATTCCTAATATGAGTAGGACACAAACAAATTATCACATCAGCGATGCCGACCAACTGGTCAAGGAAAACGGATATCTGCTGGACGTCAGAGAACCTTTTGAATACGAGATGGGACACATTGCCGAAGCAGACAATATACCCGTGAATGAAATTGAAGAACATCTTGAATCACTGCCCAAGGATAGGAGAATCCATGTCTACTGCCAACGTGGACAGCGTGGTGCAAATGCTGTAGAAATACTGGAGCGTAATGGCTTTGATGCAGTAAACCTTGAGGAAGGCTACTCTGCATACACAGGCAGGTATAACAGCGCAGATGAAGTGGAAGATTCAGATGCACAGGATGGAAGCATTGAAATTGATCCCAACCGAATAAAAGTGGAAGCAAGTGGACTCCAATGTCCCGGCCCTCTCCTCAAGGTCAATGAAGTGATGGGAGCACTCGAACCAGGACAGCAGATGGAAATCACGGTTACAGATTTCGGATTCTGCACGGATGTCGAAGCATGGGCCCGCAAGACTGGAAATTCCATTCTTAAAAATGAACGTTCGGAAGACAAAGTTGTAGTAGTGCTCAAGAAAAACAAACCACAGGCCAAAACCGATGGCGAAGGCCATCAGATGGTCGAAACGAAAGATGGTGCAACGATGGTCGTATTCAGTGGTGATATGGACAAGGCACTGGCTTCATTCATCATTGCGACCGGCGCAAAAAGCATGGGCAAAGATGTCACCATGTTCTTCACGTTCTGGGGACTGAATGTCATCAAGGATCCAAAAGCACCGAAAAAGAAGAAATCCGGCCTGGACAAGGCCTTCAGCATGATGATGCCTAAATCCGCTGCGAAACTGCCTATATCCAACATGAACATGTTCGGGCTCGGCTCCAAAATGATCCAATATGTAATGAAAAAGAAAAAAGTCGACGCGCTTACTGAAATGATCGACAAGGCGGATAAACTCGGAGTCAAAATGGTCGCCTGCACAATGAGCATGGATATCATGGCCATTGAAAAAGATGAACTGCTGCCTAATATCAATTTCGGCGGCGTAGGCACCTACCTCGGCGATGCAGAAAACGGCAACCTGAACCTGTTCATATAATTGAACAGACTGCCCTGCGCGTCCCCGACAACCAATTAAAATTCCAAGGAGTGCATATCAATGTTCTTTAAACAATTCTTCGATAAAAAACTGGCACAGACATCCTATATGGTCGCTTGCCAGAAGACAAAAGAGGCAATCATCATCGATCCAAAGCGTGTGATTGGTGAATATGAAGCAGTCGCAAACGCAGAAGGTTTCAACATCACCCAGGTGACGGAAACACACATACACGCAGACTTCGCTTCCGGACTGCGCGACGCTGCAAAACGCTTCAATGCGACAGCATATGTATCTGATGAAGGCGATGACAACTGGAAATACGAAAATATGCCGGAAGATACCGTCTACCTTACAGACGGCGACATCATCAATGTCGGCAATGTCGAACTGAAAGTCATCCACACACCAGGTCACACCCCGGAAAGCATCTCTTTCGTGCTGACCGACCGCGGAGGTGGCAGCGACGAACCGATGGGCATCTTCACTGGAGACTTTCTATTCGTTGGTGACATCGGCCGTCCGGATCTGCTTGAAGAAGCGGCCAACATGGAAGGGACGACCGAAGCAGGTGCCAACGCAATGTTCGATTCCCTCAAGAAGATGAATGACTACCCTGACTTCATGCAAGTATGGCCTGGTCATGGTGCCGGCAGTGCGTGCGGCAAATCCCTTGGTGCAGTGCCGCTGTCCACTCTTGGATATGAGCGCAAGAACAACTGGGTGTTCGAATACGAGGATAAAGAAGCCTTCATCAAAGAACTGACGAGTGACCAGCCGGAGCCGCCAAGCTACTTTGCACAGATGAAGAAGGTCAATAAGGAAGGTCTGCCCGAATTCAAGGTGAAGACAGTAGAAGTGGCGACACCTGGTACGCTTCCAGGCCAGCTGTTCGACCTCAGAAGCAAGGAAGCATTCAAAAAAAGGTTCAAAAAAGGCGCCATCAACATCCCATACAATGATAAATTCCTTCAGTTTGCTGGCTGGTATGTGGATTATGACCGGCCAATGACAGTAATTGCAGACCCTGAAGATAGCAGAACACTCCAGGAAGACCTTGCGTCCATCGGTTTCGATAATCTTGAACTGATTGTGCCTGAAGACAAAGCGGACAAGTACTTCGATGATTCCTATGAAAATGTCACTCCTGAAGACTTCGTCGAGAACTATAAAAACAATCATATTCTGGACGTCCGCTCCACTTCCGAGTACAAGGAAGGCAACCTTGATAATGCGCATCATGTCCACTTTGGACATCTCGATGATAAAGAAGTGCCATTCAGCACAGACGACACAGTCTATGTCCACTGCCAGTCCGGTGTACGTTCAGCCATCGCAATGAGTGCACTTAAAGCACGCGGCTTCGATAACGTCGTCAATATAGAAAAAGGCTATGGCGGCATTAAAGAAGCGATGAGGTAATGGACACTTCATTTATAATCATCATATTCCTGATCGGATTCATCGGTTCCTTCATCTCCGGGATGGTAGGCATCGGCGGGTCAATCATCAAGTATCCCATGCTGCTCTATATCCCTTCCATGCTCGGTATTGCCGCATTCACCTCTCATGAAGTCGCCGGCATCAGCGCCGTCCAGGTCATTTTCGCAACCATCGCTGGCGTATGGGCATATAAGAGCAGCGGCTACTTGAATATGAGGCTGATCATCTATATGGGGAGTGCCATTCTGATCGGCAGTCTGCTCGGCGGATACGGGTCAGAGTTCCTTACAGAGACCCAGATAGACTTCGTATATGCGATACTTGCCACCATCGCTGTCGTCATGATGTTCCTGCCAAAAAAGGAAGTGCCATTCAACCCGGGTGATACCCTTGATTTCAATGGACCTCTGGCTGCAGCACTTGCGTTCATTACCGGTGCTGCGGCCGGCATCGTCGGTGCGGCCGGAGCATTCATTCTCGTACCGATCATGCTTGTCGTGCTTAAAATACCCACCCGGGTAACCATCGCCACCAGTCTCGCCGTCACCTTCATTTCCTCCATCGGCACTACGATCGGTAAGGTAGTCACCGATCAGGTGCTCTATGGGCCTGCAGCCATCATGATAGTTGCGAGCCTCATCGCAGCACCGATCGGCGCAAAAGTGGGACAGAAGATGAATGTTAAAATACTCCAATGGATTCTGGCCCTGCTCATTCTCGGAACTTCTCTGAAGATATGGGTGGAAATCTTTTTCTAAATTCAACTTTCATCAATTAAAAAGTGCCTGTCGATCACCGTATTGGATCATTCATAGATCTTCGATTGCAGTTTGTTACAGCGATCAGGGCCAAGATACGCAAAGTCTTAAGAACCGTCACACAAGTGGCGGTTCTATCTTTTCATATGCAGGAAGAGTGTAATACGTCGCCCACTCGGGAACAATGTAACGAGAGCATCAGAGGCAGGTGTACCAGAGAATATTTCCAGACAAGCTAAAGTTGTCGATCAGATCACCCACCACCCTGCCCCATACTGGATCTAGGAGGAAGTAACCATGAAATACACCGGCATCTTGCTTGTCATACTCGCTGCCATTTTCTGGGGGATCAGCGGTGGCATTGCAGATATATTGATGAACAAAGGATGGGATCC
Organism: Salinicoccus hispanicus; assembly: GCF_009831115.1. GTDB lineage: Bacteria > Bacillota > Bacilli > Staphylococcales > Salinicoccaceae > Salinicoccus > Salinicoccus hispanicus. Next base: position 137,087 of record NZ_WUUK01000005.1, read on the forward strand.
GCTCATCATTTCATTCTATCGCGGAGCAGTCGGGTTCATATTCTTCTTCGCATGGTTCTTCATCCACTTCAAAAAGAACTGGAGTACTTCGCCACGTTTTTATCTCTGGTCGCTGCTTGGCGGCATTGGCGTCGCGGGAAACTTCACCTTCTATTTCCTGAGCATACAGGAGTCGAGCGTTGCTGTTGCAGCGACTTTGATGTATACGGCGCCTATATTCGTTCTCCTGGTTTCGTTTCTATTCAGAATAGAACAATCAACATGGTTTAAATGGTTATGCGTATGCTCTGTAATCATCGGTATCGTCCTACTTACAGGTGCCTATGACCCGGAAGCCCTATCGACCGGCATATTCGGTGTGATAGCAGGTCTCGCTGCCGGCCTGTCATATGCACTGTTCATTTTCGGCTTCAAGAATGCTTCCGACATCGGCAGACCACAGACGATACTGACTGTCGCCTTCCTGGCATTCTGCCTGACCCTTATATGGTTCATCGATATGGATGAAGCATTCAGTGTGCTGACATCTGAAGACTTATGGTGGTTCCTGCTGCTCGGAGCAGTCGGTGCCGGTGTATCATTCATCATCTATGTCATCGGTGTCCGGCGGACCCGCCCGACGACCGCTTCAATGGTCGCGATGGTGGAGCCTGTGACCGCATCCCTTTTTGGAGTGGCTATTCTCGGGGATGGCCTCGGCTTCGTTCAGATTCTCGGTATGGGAATCATACTTGTGACCATCACGGTGCTGAGCGCTAAACAGGCATGATGTCCATTGGATAATGTCATAAGGAAATCCAATCCGTCCGCAGCCAATTCGAAAAGGACAATCCAATCAGATAGATTTCTAAAAGGCATGCTTCCTATAATTCCATAGGAAGCATGCCTTTAAATTTGTCTTATAAGTTAACCAGAAACCTTCAGATCCAATGTCATCAGATGCTCATCGTAATACCTGTCACCATCGGACATCGCTTTCGGTTCTGTACCATACACTTCAAAGCCGAATGATTCATAGAATGCAGCAGCTCTGGCGTTTTCAGTGACTACTGAGAGATTGATAACCTCCACCCCGTCTATTTCTTTCACCCGATCGATCAGATGGCTCACCACCTCTTTGGCGATGCCTGTGCCTCTGTACTCACTTTTACAGTACATCGCAATCAGACTTCCCTTATGCTTCGACTTCGCGCCTTGTGACCGGATGAAAGCAGCAGTGCACACAAGTTCTACTTCATCAAAGCCACCTACAGTAAACTGAGTTTCGGAAGCATCAATACGCCGTTCAAAGTCCATGAGTGACAGTTCCACTTCCCGGGCGTATGTCGTTCCAAAGGCAGCCGGATCTGTTTTCAATCCTTCCAGCCTCAGCAACAGGTACTGCTTGGCATCGTCTGTATCTAATACTCTTATGTTGATAGTGAACCCTCCATTCCTTTTCTCGCATCATTGTGAGACCAGTTTCTATTCTACACGATGATTACTTCCAGGCTGAAGAGGTAAATGTTCAATAACTACGATATGGAGGGATAAAATGAAGCTTACTGCAGATATCGAAATCATCCAATTGAAAGCGGAAGACGATGGCAGCATACCCAACCACCCGGACTTCCCCCTGCTCGTCTATAAGAATTTGTTCGAGGATGGCGATGATATTCCGGAGATACTGAATGCCAACGACTGGTCCGGAGAGTGGCTCGGATCCGTCCATCCGTTCCACCACTACCACAGCAACACCCATGAAGTGCTTGCCGTCAAAGCCGGCACTGCAAAACTGCAGCTCGGTGGTGAACAAGGTGATCAGGTCGAAGCCGAAAAAGGTGACGTCATCATCCTCCCTGCCGGCTATGGTCATAAGAAAATAGAAGCCAGTGACGACTACGCAAACTATGGCGCCTACCCAGGCGGAGTCAGCTTTGACATGTGCTACGGGAAAGCGGAAGAGCGCCCTGAAAAGTTGGACAATATCAAGCAGGTCGCGTTGCCGGAATACGACCCGGTATTCGGACAGGATGGACCGTTATTCGATTACTGGAAAAGTTAGCTTCACCATTTTAAATAAACCAGCAATCAACGCCATAAAATCAAAACCCAGGGAGATGCAGTGATTCCGTCATTCTCCCTGGATTTATTTTCTTTATCCATTAAAGATGATATACCGAAACATCCTATCACTCCATCGAATGCCGTCCTCAACAACTCCCCTATGCCTACTTTCACATTTTGCTTGCATAGTTATTTGAATTTTTAGTATGCTATTCATTATATCCATTCATCGAACACACCATATCAATGGATGAAACAACCGCAATATACGAATTGAAAGAATTAAATTAAACCGGTTTAAATAAAGCAAGTACACTTAGACGAGGAGATTACGTACATGAATGATAAATATATTTTGTTGGCAAGCTGTAAGGACCAGGTAGGCATCACCAACCTGATTACTGGAATCATCTCAAAATATGACTCTAATATACTGCATCTCGATCATTTCACGGAGTACGATTATGACAACTCTGATGAAGGTCAATTGTATTTGAGGTTCGAGTTTGAGAAAGTGAATGGGCTGAAAGCTGCTCTGGAGAATGAACTCGAACAGAAGAACATCGATTTTGAACTGTTCGATAGTGCCGTAAATACAAAGATTGCATTGTTCGTTTCAAAGGAAGACCATGCATTTAATGAAATATTGCTGAGAGTTGAACGTGGCGAGATTCCAGCAGAAATCGTCTGTGCTGTAGGGAATCATGAGGATAATAGACATTTCGCAGAGAATCTGGACATCCCCTTCTATCACGTGCCGAGCAATGAACCGAAAGAGAAAGTCGAAGAGAAAATGATTGCCATCTGTGAGGAACATGAAGTGGACTTGATTGTTCTGGCCAAGTACATGCAGATCCTATCCGATGACTTTGTCAATCACTACAAAGATAGAATCATTAATATACATCACTCATTTCTCCCATCATTCATCGGAGCAAATCCGTATAAGCAGGCATGGGAACGCGGCGTCAAGTTCGTCGGTGCAACGAGCCACTACGTCACTGCAGACCTCGATGAAGGCCCCATTATCGAGCAGAATGTCATACGCGTCAATCACAGGTATGACGTAAAGAGCCTGAAGAAAATAGGCCGCCATGTGGAAGCAACAGTATTAGCGCAAGCAGTTGAGTATCATGTACTTCATAAAGTCATTGTAAACAATGGCAATAAAACGATTGTATTTGATTGATTAAAATAAATCCGAATAATGAGCAGCACATAGAAAGCGTATACGTCCATTATTCGAATTTTCTTCATCCCATCAGTAATCTTTTTTGTTTTGTAAGTACTTTTATAAAATGATCTCAATTCTCCTATAAGGTTATGTTTACGTTAGGAAGGTAAAAGATAAACAACAAGACGCGGCGGGATGACGGTAACAACCGCATAACTTCTCCTTCCCGCAGGTGATCCTGACGGCGGAAGAAAGGACGGTGAAAGGGTCCTACGTCGGCAGCTGTGTACCTGCCCGGGATATACCGAGGTTCATCGAGCTTTATAAGCAGGGCAGACTCCCGGTGGACACACTGTGGTCAGATACTTTGTCGCTTGAAGAGATTAACGAAGGTTTCGACAGGCTGCACAAAGGCGACGGTGGCGTGGCTTATAGTGAAGATGCATTGAGAAATGATGATACTATATAAAAATAAGGACCCGAGTATTAGGGTTCTTATTTTGTGTGAAAGTCATCGATACTGACTGTACTGTAATAAAAAGGGCCTTCAGATACTTTTCTGAAGGCCCTTTTAAGGATGAATATATTGTCTTTTAAGCTTCAATATTCTTATTTTAGTTTTGATCTGATTCATTCCGGTCGACCAGGTGGATTGGAACCTTCATCTGATGCGCCTCTTTCTGACTCTTCCAGCTCCGGCGCATCTGTTTCATATAGACCTCTGCTCGATTCTCCATCATGTTGTTCAATCAGTCTCGTTTCTTTTCCTGGGTGCTCTTCAAGGACATCCATTTGATCACGATATAAATAATCAATTTCTTTTAATCCATCCAGAGGTTCGGGGTTATAGAAACGCAGTAAATCTTTCATCAGAATTTCGTTGGAATGGTTTAATTCTTCCCTCGCTTCGTCTCTATAGCGATAAAGTTCTTCCAATTCTTTTTCGGTAAATTGATCCTGCAGTGCCTCCCCTGTCTCTGTATCGTAGATTTCCTGTTCAAAGAAAGTATATTCCGGTGTCACTACACGTCCATTTCTGAGTGGGACGGTATTATCGTGTTCTTCTGATAAAATATCCTGCCCCATAAATAAATAGTCATCTGTTTCCATGCCTAGTAAATGCATTAAGGTTGGAAGCATGTCCACCTGACCACTGTATGTGTCAAACACTTCACCATTTTCAACGCCGGGGACATGCATGATGAACGGCACTCTTTGCATTTGAGTGTCATGGTATTGATTCCACTCCTCCGGATCTTCACCCACTAAAGGTGCCAATTCCGGGTTTCTCATATCGGAAATACCATAATGGTCACCATACATGACTATGATTGAATCCTCATATAAGCCGCTTGACTTCAAGTAATTGAAAAATTCCTCCAACGCCTGGTCAGCATAATGTGCTGTAACGAAATAATTGTTAATTGTATCATCCTCTGTTTGGGCAGCTGGAAACTCCACATTTTCCTCATCCAAAGGGTAAGGGAAGTGATGAGAGACGGTGAGGAACTTGGAGTAGAATGGCTGAGGCAGCTGTTCAAGGTACTCTGCCGAATCATGGAAAAACAATTTATCTTTCAAGCCATATTCCATTGATCTGTCCCCGGAAACATCATAAAACTCGGCATCAAAGAAGAAGTCATAGCCGAAACTTTGGTAAGTATCCGTCCTGTTCCAAAAAGATCCGACATTCCCGTGAAAAGCGGCTGAGGTATAGCCCCCATGCTGTGCCAGAATATTTGGCGCTGAATGAAATGTATTAGTGGATCCCAATGATTGAAAAACACTGCCTTGAGGGAGGCCGTACAATGACAACTCCCCTAAAACTTCAGCGTCTGATGACTTCCCCTGGCCAGTCTGATGGAAAAAGTTTTCAAAACTGTATGAGTCCTCATTGTCATATATACTTGAAAGAAATGGCATGACTTCGTGAGTTTCACCATATTCATCTTCCAGCTCGTAATCAATTAAAAACTGCTGCACACTTTCCAACCCAATCACAATAACGTTGCGGTCCTCTGCCGCCCCAAAGTATTCTGGATTTGGCGCTGCATAGTTTTCGGCTGAAAAGTTAAACACCTTCGCTAAATCTGACTCGTCGGCACTCACGCGCACCTGGCTGTTTTGCGATGATTGGAACACATCATAACCGGTAAAGAAATTCAAACCTAAGTATTTAACCATATAATTCCTGTCAAAAGTGCGCGTTAATAATTCTGGACGGTCAATTTCCGCCAATATCAAGTTCCCTGCCAAAAGTAAGACACCCACTAATGTAACCGAGACTTTTGTACGCCTCTTATGTTCTTTCTTATCTTCAGCGAGCGGTGCCTCCTTTTTATAAAAGAACAAATAGACAAACAACATGATATCGACCCAGTATAACAAGTCCCAAATCCTCATCATTTCAAATGTAGAAGTAAATAAGGCGGTGGTCACATTATTAGTACCCGATACAATATTAAACGTCAGAAAATCGGCGAACTCCCTGTAATATAGTATGTTCACATATAATAATAAAGTCATTAAGATTAACATTATGAACATTGCCCATTTTCTTAAACTTGGACTAATGAAAAATAGCGCGATGGACAACAATATGACGCCGGTCGCAACCGGGTTGATGAACAATATGATGTGTTCGAATATACCTGATACGCCTAAACTGAATTCAATCCAGTAAGCCATGTATGTTTTCAACCAGAATAAAAAAAGGAACAGAATGAAATATCCATAGCGTTTATTCAATAATTCTTTCATGTTTGACATATTTTCACTTCCTTATTCTCTGCCTTGTCTCTTAACCTCCAATGATTCATATAGGTTCTATACGGATCATTCATAGTGAATTAAGATAGAGTAAAATATAAGAAAACCCTCAAACAAGCGTGGAGGGTTTGGTGACGGGCGACAAGTAAAATTGAAATGCTTTAATATCAAGAGTTGCAATAACTTAAAATCAATATATGGACAGTTACTTCATCCACTTCATTGGGGTGTTATCACTTTTGCAGAGCCTATATTGATGATTCCAGTCTTTTCACTTACAGCCTCGGATTTTTTACAAATACTTAACTAACTTTATCAATACTTTTCATTATAGAACAATATGTAGTTTTTAAGCAAAAAAATACTCGTTTATTAACAATGACATTTAATGAAGTAAATCAATTTCCCATAGAAAGATTTGCTATATTGTTCGGTTATGCCGCATGAAATGGCCCCTAGGGATCATTAGAACATAAAATTCTCTACTCTGGTTTGATTCAGATAAGATGATAAAACTAAGTTGGGTAGTTAAAACTAAATATAATATGAAGTGTTAAACAAAGCTTTATTATGAGAGATGATTCGAAAGAAAAAATTGGGTGGGCAACTGCCACTGGAGGATGAGATCGTTCATACAGACGGCTAAACATATGGTTTTCTTGCTCCACCGAAGAGATAATCAACTAACTGACCGAAGAAAAATAGAAATTGACTGTACTATAACCAAAAAGTCCCTTCAGATTATTTTCTGAAGGGACTTTTATAGAGATATGTTCTTTATAATTTTCGTTTGTCAAAATAAGCTAGACAGTTCTTTCTCACCCATGTAACTCAAAAAGACTTCCAATGGTGTTCGATAGTTTAACGATTTTCTTGGAATGTGGTTTCTTCTTGCAGCGACGGACGAGACAAATATCTGATCGACCGTGTTGAAATCCATGCCTTTAGGCAGTCCATCCTTTCTGAGTAGTCCGTTGGAATGTTCATTCAATCCCCGTAGGGATGGTGTTCCCGGATCGGCAAAGTAGATTGACAGATCGTTCTGGTTGCTCATCGATTGCCAGTTGGAAAACTCCTTACCACAGTCGAAAGTGATGGATTTGAATAGATTTCTTGTCATCTGATGACACCAGCTGTTGATGGCAGCCTCAATCGTCTGCGCCGTCCGGCCTTCGGATTTCAAGGTGATGATGACTTTTGACAGGCGCTCGACCAGCGTAATGAAAGCACTCTTGTGACGGACACCGACAATGGTATCACCCTCCATCGGAAAACCATTTTGAGTGTATCATGCGTGACCTTTTTATGTGTCTAGCTTAATTTTACAATCGGCGATTAATAAATTGTTTCTTATATCCTAAATTTATATTTTTTCTAATACTTGTTTAATAATTATATTATTATATAATTACAATATATAAGTTGGTTATAAAATCTTATTTAAAAAGGGGATGTACAGAAATGAATATTAAGTATATTGGTAGTGACACTCGAAAGTCTGAAAATGGGAAAATACATGTTAGAAATGGGAACTATACAGCATGTGGTGCCCGGATTGATGATAATCCTGAGGATTGGGAATCAACTTCAAAACCTGTGACTTGTAACAAAAGAGGATGTAAGTAGACAGCTCTACACTAATCGCTATCTCTGATAATGATCAAGGGCTATTGCATAGAATGATAGATTTTATTAATCGACTTATATTTCAATAATTTCATGAAAATAAGCTTGAAAACCATAACCCTCCAGGTATGGTTAACCAAAGTAATAGGCTGATCAATATAATTTTTATATACGAGATATACATAAAACTACTCTTATAGAAGTACCATCCTACTAATAATGCACCAACAGTCCAGACGGGTAATATAAAAAAGAATTCTGGTGCCACGAATCTTTCATGCGTATAATTTTCAGCAATAGTTCCTTCAGCGAAGAAAAAAGAGATAAAGACAGCAATACATCCACAAACGATTAGGTTTCCCCAAACTACTACTGCTTTCATTTCTATCACCCTTATTTCTCAATTTATATATCCTAAACTACAACTACTTTTTATCGGTTATGCATGGCTACTGTGACAAATCCCTTTACACAGTATCACTTCTCTGGTGTCAAAATCGTTCTTTGTACCACACCTGGGCCCATGGACACATTATGCTCCATCAAAATATAAATCTGTCCATCGATCAGAAATTTGTTCTTCCCTTTATATTCGACTTGTCTTCCTTCGTTAGTGAGTTCACGCTGCACTGCCTCCACATATTTGGTCTGGTCACTATATCTGTCATCCATCTCCAAAATTATCTGTCCTTGTCTGTAACCTCTCAACCGTCTGTAGGCAAAGAATCCGAGTCCAATCACAATCAGTATAATAACAAGTTCCATATATCTTCTCTCATCTAATCATTACTGTCAAAAAACAGTGCGTATATAAGTCTTTTGTTTACCTAGACGTACTTACAACCTAACCTCCATCATCAGCTGCACACCATACTCTGTAGTCACTTCATCCACTGTTTCAAATCCTTGTTTATTCCACATCTTTATCGCTGACTTATTTTCTTCAACGACGCTGAGTCTTACCTTTTGTATATCTTTCACTTTGATATAGGCAATGGCTTGATCGTACACCTGTTGTCCAATCCCTTGATTTCTATGCTTCTGATCAATAACTAAATAGCCGATCATGCAGGCCGAAGTATCCGGATAATTGAATAGAATATCCAAGAACCCGATGATGTTCTGTTCCTGATAGATCACATATACTTCTTTGTTTTCAATATCCACACCAGGAGGAACATCCAATAGGAATTCCGCTTCAACGTCTCCACGGGACGGCGCCGTCTCCAGGTACTCTGTAAAATAGTCCGTATTTCTCATTATAAAACTGTAGAAAGGATCAAAATCTTTTTCTCTATCGAATAAACTCAATTCAAAGGGTGGCACTCAGATACCTCCTCTAACATCAATCTATACATTATTGTTCCATTACTCGCTCTGAATTGTTGTTCAGTCTTATTCCAGTCCATCACTTTAAAATCAATCTTCTCAAGCATCCTTCTCACTCTCTTATTATTCTCATGTGTTTCAGCGTGGAAAGTCGTGATCCCTAAATTTCTATAGGCGACGTCTATAGCATGTAGCATAATCTTTGTCCCAATTCCTTTTCTTTTGGATTAAATAATGCTCAAAACTGCATGTCTTGGCTGAATAAGTCCTGAACTTTTACCGCCACTGCTTTCGGTCTGACATCAATGGATGATAGTCTATCCATATCCACCCACATCGGTATGTATTTACCTCTATCCCTCTCAGAATCTATATACTCTTCTCCTTGACCAGAACCAAACGTACCACTGATAGTTTTAGCTAAGAAAAAGTAATGGGTCCCGTCAAAGTCTACTTCTGCGATGCATTCTCCGACTTTTACTTTTAAGCCCAATTCTTCAAATGCCTCTCTCCTTGCCGCTTCTTCTGGTGTTTCTCCACCTTCAATCCCACCACCAGGGAACACATAATAGACAGATCCATCTCTAATCCTTTTTATCAGTGCAACCTTGCTCCCACCCTCGACTATGACCACCGCGCTTCTATTCCGCATCAGTTACATCCCTCCATGTCTACAGATGAATTCAGCCTTCAGCCCCTGTAATAGCTTGTATTGCCAAAAGCTCTATCATTACTATTAAAATATCCATTATTTTATTTCTGAATATTGAATCATTTATTAAGTTGATTGTATCATACCAAATACTTACAAAGGTGGAGGCAAGTCACCTGCTTTTGTCTTCTTCTCTGTATTCTGAAAAAAAAATGGTCCGGTTGAAAATAACCGGACCATTTATATCTATAAATGAGACAAAAATAATGTCGAATTGAGAAAGTGTTAGAATTACCCATATTGACTGGTTCCTACGCTTTCATATTGGATCTATTCACTTTTCAAAATCAGTTTCAGTTCAACTCCGGTTGGATCTTCTACCATCAATGCTTCGTTTTCCTCTTCGAACTGGAAGTTTCCTTCGGTGAGTCCGGCTTTTGCTTCCCGGTACTCGTCTTCGGTCAAATGGAAGGTGAAACGCTTCAGTCCCAGAGTATTTTCTGAAGGCTGTGGTATATCTGTCCCCATCCATGTGTTCATTCCAATGTTATGGTGATAAGCATCTTTTGACACAAACAGCATATGACTGTCCTGCGCGACAATATCAAAGCCCAGCGCATCTACATAAAATGCTTCCGAGGCTTCCAGATCCGATGCCTGAAGATGCATATGACCGATTCTTGTCCCTTCGGCCAATCCATCCCACTCGGCATCTCCGACTTCCGCAAACAGGTTTTCCAGATCCAATTGATCTGTCGCGCCTACATATCCTCCGTTGTCGTCACGTACCCATTCTTTCGGGTTTCGATCTGTATAGATTTCGATGCCGTTGCCATCCGGATCGGCCAAGTAGAGTGCTTCGCTGTATTGATGATCTGCAGCACCCTGCAATGGATATCCGGATGCCGTCAGGTGCTGGATGGACAGAGCGAGATCCTGCCGTGTCGGCACTAGAATTGCCAGATGATATAATCCGGTGGTTCTTGGGGAGCGTGCTTCAAAGTTATTATTGTGCGTCAGGATAAGTTGCGGTGACGTTCCGTCAGCAGTGAGTTCGACTGTGCTGCCGCTTCTCTCAAGAACACTGAAACCAATCAGATCTTCGTAGAACTGGGCAGACTCATCCAAATCTGAAACCTGCAGCTCGACATGACCGATTCTTGGTTCGTGATCTTCTGTGTAGACAGCCGTGTTCATGTTTTCCCCACTCCCTGTATTTACAAGAAAGAAAAAGACGGATAATGCAAGACCTACTAGAACAATAATCATTACTATTTTAATCATATTCATTCAATTCACCTATAGCGCTTCTTTATTTGGTCGTTCCATTATTTTTCGCTCTAAACATTACCTGATCCAGTGCGTATAGTCTGCTTCCGCCGAGTACCAAGTAGATGGCAATGGCCAATAGTGCCAAATCATAGGCGTAGCCACCGACAAAACCTGCTGCGAACTGGACTGTAATGATCGCGCCCAGCAGCAATAAAGCGAATAGTGCGCCTACAATGCGGACGCCGAGTCCCAGAATCAAAAGGATTCCGCCAATCACTTCAAGTCCACCTGCACCATATGCTAAAAATCCAGGCAGGCCGATACTGCCAAACCACTCGGCAGTATTGGCAATGCCATCCTGAAATTTTTCAATACCATGTGCCAAAAAAATAAGTCCTGCTACAACGCGCAGTATGAGTGCGCCGATTTCTGTTCTGTTGTTCATTGTAATTCTCCTTAGATATTTTATATAAAGCAGTGGAATCATCTGTGTGATTACACGGGTGATTCTCTTTAAAACGATTTGCTGGTTCTAATGAAGGCCTTTACCTGTTGTATTGGAAACCATTTGCTGTCTTCTTTTCATTACTATATATCCACAATAGGCAACCAGGAATACGCCGTAGATGAGTCCAGTGAAGATGAAAATGGACTGGTAGGATCCAGCTGCTGCAATCAGTCCAAGAAGAAATGATCCGCCACCGATTCCAAGGTCGAAGAAGTTGAAGAATGAAGCCATCGCATCTTCGTGTTCATGTTCTCCGACCAGATTGATGCACCATGTTTGAATGGCCGGGAAAATGGCCCCGAAGCCGAATCCATACAGGAGTGCTGCTGAGAATATCATCACGTCGTTGGAAGCGGTATAGAGCAGAAACATTCCAGTAGCTGATAGGATGGAACCAGGTATCAGAATGACAGCTGGTCCATAATTATCAAACAATCTTCCTGATATCAGACGAACAATAAAGCTTGCCGCTGCGATCAATAGGAAAAATAACCCGACATGATTGAACTCCCTCTCAAGTGCGTACAAAGAAAAGAACGACATGATGCCGCCAGCAGCGATACCGACAAGAAGGATGAGGAGCGCAGGAACCAGCACCCGTTTCTCCACCAGCTTGAATGTCACTTCTGCGTGACGATCTCTTTCTTTTCCTTCAGGTGCGCGCCTAATAAAGAATGCCATCAAAACTGCAAGAAGCAGAATTGCCATACCACCCAGGAACAGGCGCTGGAAATCGTAGAGTTCCAATGTCATGATACCGACCATCGGTCCGATCGATATCGCCACTGTTTCTCCGACACCGAAATATCCGATGCCCTCACCTCTGCGTTCTTTTGGAATGATTTCTGCAGCCAGTGTGGCAAAATATGTGGTTACCAGACCAAACCCTGCACCGTGAATCAGTCGAATGACCAGCAATGCGGGCATATTCTGAGCCAGATAGTAGGCACCTGTCGATAGAGCGATGACAGCGAGTCCTAAAATGAGCAGTAATTTCTTATCAAATTTCGCTGCAAACAGTCCGGCAAATGGACGTATCAGGATTGCCGAAACCATGAAAATACCTGTCACCAGACCGACTTGGCTTGGTCCACCACCTATGTTTGTAACAAAAAGAGGAAGTGTCGGCAGAAGCATCTCGAAGATCATGAATACGAGCGCATTGGAAACCATGACAAAGATAAAAGACCATGACCAAATTTTATTATTAGAATTTCCCATTTTTTTCTCCTTTGGAAGTTAGTAAAGATTGAGCTAAAATCAATCACTATCAAATAATAAACCCTCCTGTAACAGGAGGGTCAACGTTTAATTGGAATTTGTATTTCCGTAAGATGATTTTCTTTTGAATTGGAGATGTAATGGTCAATGATGGTACGTTCAATGGAATCGCCCGTTATCTGGAATCCGTTGTCATCGATATAGTCGAGCAGAATGTTGTAGTAGAAGTGAGAGTGCGTATGATCACCTCTGAAATATATATATGCATGTCTGCCTGCCGGTAAAGTCGTCGCCAGTGGACCTGAAACATCTTCTTCTTCAACCAGTATGAAAATCGAGTTGTACTCGTTGAAATTCTGCTGCTTCACTTTATCACACTCTATGGTGAGTCCTACACCACCAATATAAATTGAGGAGTGCCGATTCGCCAGATTCTCCAACTGTCTCAGTGACATTTCCAACTCTGGCTCTGAACTGATTTTCTCCATCAATCTGACAACTTTTCGCTCTTCCACCTCTTTGATGAATGGCGTGCCGAGCTCTGTTATTTTTTGAGCAGATTTGATATCCTCTATCCGATTTTTGAACCTGAGATTCACACGTTCCAGTTCTTCTATTTTGATCTCTGTCAGCTCCTGCTGTTTCTCCAGCAGTTCCAGAAAGCCTTCAATGTCCCGATGATCCTGATGACTTTTGATCTCCTTCAAGCTAAAGCCGAGCTCTTTTAAATACTGGATGGTGTTAAGCTGTTCAAACTGGTCGGTTGTGTAATATCTGTATCCACTTTCCGATTCGACGTAATCCGGTTTCAATACACCCACCTTGTCGTAATAGTGGAGCGTTTTTATTGTTGTATTATGTAGTTTGGCCATTTCTCCAATCGAAAACTTGTTTTTCACTTTGCCCCTCCTCTTCTCTAATTGCTTTTTATCTTATTATTAATTTCTTCTACTTACTACATATTTGCAACATCATTCTAATGAATGGCGGTGTTCCTACGTCAACGAATAACAACAGAATATCAAAATAGTGTTTGGAAATGGACATCATCTTCAACGATTTCTTATCCATTCCGATTAAGGCTAAATGATCACTCCGTAATCTGTGTTATACCTTCATACCATGTATATCTTTCGGGGTTATAGCCTTACACTATATCCAACCATGAATTATCAGTATTATTTTACACCATGCGTATCATGGTAGACTTGCCTTAACCAAAAAAGATTAGGTTAATAAAAGTTCCAAACCTTCTCTTTAAATTCAAGGAGGCAATTCATATGAAGCGTAGTTTGGAAGAAAGATTGAAAGATGGCCCGGTGATCGCAGGTGAAGGGTACCTGTTTGAATTGGAACGGAGAGGCTATTTGCAGGCGGGGTCTTTTGTACCAGAAGTTGCATTGGATAATCCGGAAGCACTCAAACAGACGTACCGTGATTTTATGAATGCTGGCTCCGATGTGGTTCTGGCTTTTACCTACAACGCCCACAGGGAGAAGATGAGAATCATAGGTAAGGAAGAGCTATTGGAACCTTTGAATCGGAACGCTATCCGGTTGGCAAAAGAAGTGGCAAAGGAGCATCCCGTAGAAGAAGCATTGGTCGCGGGCAATATTTCCAATACAAATCTCTTTGATCATGAAAATCCTGAATCAAAGGAACAGGTCAGAAATATGTTCGCTGAAATGGTCCAATGGTGCAAGGAAGAAGAAGTGGATTACATCAACGGAGAAACATTCTATTATCATGAAGAAGCAGTCATTGCTCTGGAAGAGATTTTGAAGCAGGATATGCCGGCTGTCATCACGCTGGGACTCATGGGAGAAAACATATTAAGAGATGGCTTTACCGTTGAAGAGTCGTGTAGAATACTCTCTGAGAAAGGTGCACTGGTGGTGGGTATGAACTGCTTCCGTGGGCCAGACACCATGCAGCCCTATCTTGAAAAGATACGTGAAGCGGTGGATGGATACGTCGGTGGACTGCCTATTCCCTACCGCACGACAGATGCACATCCGACTTTCTTCAATCTCCCGGATGGTGGATGCAGTTGCCACTTGCCTCTTGAGACAACCTTCCCGACTTCACTGGACCCACTCTATCATAACCGCTACGAGCTCGCCGAGTGGGCAAAGAAGGCGCACGCTATTGGAGTGAACTATATCGGATTATGCTGTGGTGCCTCACCCGCTATGCTCCGGTCTGTTGCGGAGGCTGTCGGTGTAGAAGCAGTCAACTCAAAGTATTCTCCTGACATGGAGAAACACTTCCTGTTTGGTAAAGACGAAACACTGCAGAAACATAATCTGGACTACCGTACAAAAGCCTAAGTAGCAGCATTCTTCTATTCATCACTTGCGGCGAATTGGATTTTAATATATATAATGATCAATAAAGGAGCCCATTCATTTCTGGATGGACTCCTTTATCTTTCATGCACATAGTATAAAAATCACTCTATCTTAATCCATTTCAAATCGATGCAGCAATTGTGCATTGAGGGCTACGATGATGGTACTTAAACTCATCAGTATCGCACCCACAGCCGGGCTGAGTACAATGCCCCAAGGCGCCAGAACCCCTGCAGCCAATGGGATGGCAAAAATATTATAGCCGGTTGCCCATATCAGGTTTTGGACCAGTTTATTATAGGTTCGTTTGGAAAGACTGAATATGGCCAGTATATCTTTAGGATTGCTGTCTACAAGAACGATGTCTGCGCTATCCATAGCGATATCCGTCCCTGCTCCGACTGCAATGCCAACATCCGCTTGTGACAACGCCGGTGCATCATTAATTCCATCACCTGTCATTGCTACAACTAGACCACGCTTTTGAATTTCTTTCACTTTCTCTGCCTTCTGATCCGGCAAAACTTCTGCATATACTTCATCAATACCAATTTGTTCTGCAACGTAGTTCGCCACTTTCCGGTTGTCTCCAGTAAGCATGATGGCTTTGATATTTCGCTTGTGCAATTGTTCAACCGTCTGTTTGGAGCTCTCTTTGATTTTATCTGCCAATGCGATGGCACCTGCCAGCGCTTCATCAATGATCAGGAATACAACCGTCTTTCCCTGTTCGGACCATTTGTTGAAGTTCTGATCTTCAAAGGGGATATCCTGTCTACTGATATATCCGGGACTTACAACTTTGATATTCCTGTTATCGATTGTCCCTTCAATTCCCACACCAGTAATAGAATTGAAATTTGTCATTTCATACAGTTTCAGTTTTCTTTCCCCTGCTTCATTGAGTATTCCCGTAGCAATGGGATGCTCAGAGTCATTCTCCACTGTAGCAGCATAGCTTAGTATCTTATTTTCGTCCATATCACTGAACGTTTGCACGTCTGTTACTCCAAATCTACCTTCAGTCAACGTACCCGTCTTATCGAAAATCACTGCATCGATATTACGCGCCCGTTCAAACTGAGGACGTCTGCGGATCAACAGGCCATGCTTTGCTGATAAAGCAGTAGAAACAGAAATAACCAGAGGTGCTGCGAGACCCAAAGCATGCGGGCAGGTGATAACCATGACGGTCACCGTTCTCTGTATCGCCATATCCACAGTGGCCCCGATGCTTATCCAAACAACAAAGGTGATAATACCGGCAGCCAGAGCGATATAAAACAGCCATTTGGCCGCCTGATTTGTGATGTCCTGCGTTTTGGATTTGGTCTTCTGGGATTCTTTGACCATTTCGATGACCTGATTCAAGTAGGACTCATCCATCAATTTTTCTACTTCTATTGTAAGTGAGCCTTCCCTGTTGATTGATCCACCGATCACCTCATCATCAACAGACTTGGTTACCGGAACGGACTCGCCTGTCAGCATGGATTCATCGATTTGCGATTTCCCTTTAACAATCTTTCCATCCAATGGCATCTTTTCTCCCGGTCTGACCAGGAGCAGATCCCCTGCTTTGATATCATCAACCTGCACTTCTTCCGTTTCGCCATTCTCAGTAATGCGGCTTGCCGTGCTTGGCATCAGGGATGCAAGTGACTCCAGGGCTTTGGATGCTTTATTGATGGACCGCATTTCAATCCAGTGCCCCAGAAGCATAATCAGTACCAGGGTTGCCAATTCCCAGAAAAGCTGCTCCCCGTTGAACCCGAATACGACAGCCATGCTATAGAAGAATGCGATGGAGATGGCCATGGCAATCAGTGTCATCATCCCGGGTTCTCTGTTTTTCAGTTCATCGAAAGCACCCTTTAGGAAAGGCCAGCCACCATAGAAATAAACAAATGTGGACAGGCCAGCGAGAATATAAATGTTCCCTGTAAAGCGCCAATCGACTCCCATGAAATTCTGGATCATCGGTGACAGGAGCAGGATGGGAATGGTGAATATCAGAACAATAAGAAACTTATTCCGGAATTCTGTCACCATATGCCCGTGATGATCATGTGCACCGTGCCCATGATTATCGTGATCATGTGCCTCATCATGAGACCCATTGTGACTTTCGTGCTCATGATAGGCCGTCTCTTCCTGACTATGATGATTCATTCTATCACTCCCTAATATTTTGTCTTAATTTCATTATACCCCTTAGGGGTATAATGAAACAAGTAAACGATTTCCAAAATCGAATTTTATAAAGGGATTTATTCAGCTGGTATACAAACATAAAAATCCCCGAACACTTTGGAAGTGTTCAGAGATTCAAGTCGGAAATAACTACTTCAGCTGCAAGTCAGTCAAACAAGTACTATCTCCATCAAAAGTGGAGAAAGCATACTCGGTATGTTTATCTTGATAACTGATTTCTACTGTATATTTTTTATCTCTGGGCAACCAGAGATCCATAAAGCCATTTTCAAGGGTTGTTACTGTCTCATCAATATGTACCTTCCCTTGTTCGTCTGTAATTTTCACATCCACCTTTTCATTTGCCACCTCACCCTGACACCCGGTCAGATTATGGAATTCACATGGATGCGTATATGTAAGGTAAGGCGCTATCGATACAAAAAATTCATCTTCAGGAAGATCATGGACCTCCTCTTCTCCACCATTCCGAACAACAATATTCTTATCATTTATTGAAGCCGACTCTACGATATTACTGGCACTCAGCTGTGATACGAATTCTTTGACATTTATTTCATTTGAAGCTGAATCGTTGCCACATCCTGTTAGAATAACCATTAAACCTACTAAAGCTGGCATTAAATACTTTTTCATTTGAATCCCTCCTTCCGCTCAATTATATCAAGCCTACTCAAATACGTTTCTCGGAACTGTAACAATTATGTGAATTACAAGCAAAGATATGAAAAGACAATAGATATCCACCTTCTTATCTTCTTGTAGTGATAAGGCTAATTTAATTTTTTTTTATATATAATAATTTCAAGACCAGACTAAAGTCTTTCAGTTGAAACTTTCATTTCCATTACAATGCATTTTTCATTTCTATATCTACAAAAAGATTCTTTAATAATCATCAAGGAAAGAATCGATTCATAACATCGAAATAAAGAAGATTATCATTCAATATCATAATCACGCCATCAACCTTCGTAATTACGATTGAGTATTTCAACATCATCGTATACAAGAAAAAGCGAGCATCGAATCGTTTACGTGGACCAGAACCATTGAGCCATATCCTGTTAATATACAAGAAAAGATGAATGGCTATGTAGGTGGACTTCCAACCCCCTCCCAGATTACAGGAGAATATTTGACTTTTTCTGATCTGTCTATCGGCGGAAATTGTAAACGTACTTTTCCAACTGGGTTGGCTCCTCTATCATAATCGCTAGGAGCCCGGTGAATTGACAAAGACCAAGATTACGGAAACACAATCTGAACGATTGTACATCAGCTTAAGTTTCATCTACAGTTTTCCAACACCGTTAATAACTGATATAAAAAAATCAGAGTGACGATAGACTATATAGACGGTGTGCTCAATGAGCACACCGTCTATATAGTTCTGTATTTATTATTCGCTTTATAATCTTACTGGATTTACTAACACATGACCACTTTACATCTGTTGTATCAAACCGCCGTCTGCGACGAACTCTGTGCCTGTAGAGTAGCTCGACTCATCAGAAGCCAGATACAATACGAGATTGGAAATCTCTTGCGGCTCGGCCATACGTTTAAGAGGAATCTTCTGTTCCAATTCTTTTACCATTTCTCGTACATCTTCCTGCTCTGTCATTGGTGTGCGTATTGTACCTGGATGCACAGAATTGACCCTGATACCATGGGGAGCAAATTCTACTGCAGCAGCTTTTGTCAGTCCTCTGACTGCGAATTTGGATGCAATGTAAGCACTGGTATTCGCACTGCCCACCATGCCAGAAATAGAAGATATATTAACAATCGATCCGTTATCGGCTTTTTTCATCGATGACAAGACATGTTTCATACCTAGGAAAACACCATCCTGGTTAATCATACTTGTCTTGCGAAAATCTTCCAACGATGTATCTTCAATTGATTTGGATACGACAATACCAGCATTATTGACGAGTATATTAATCGGTCCGAATTTATTCTCTGTTTCTTCGATCAACTTCGTCCAGTTACTTTCATCGGTGACATCGAGTTCAATGAATACTGCTTGGTCTCCAAGTTCGTCTGCCGTCTTTTTCCCATCCGAAGCGCCTAAATCTGCGATGACAACTTTAGCACCCTCATCAACGAAGAGCTTTGCATGCACCTTACCCATGCCGCCAGCTCCCCCTGTGATCACTGCAACCTTACCCTCTAATCTTGCCATTTACAAAAACCCCTTTTATAGTAAAATGTATATCTAATTCCAATTTCAGTATATCGGACATCTATTTAACATTCAATGTAAGCGCCTTCAAATTTAGAACTTACTGACATTTTTAAAGTGTAAAGTCGGTTTTAACTCTAGGTAATATGCCAAAGGCTTTTTATTTTTTCTTACGGGAGACTCATGTAGTATATGTCAAATTATATAGAATAATGAAGAGGACCATGTGTTGAACTTTAACACTTATAATTCAGGTAGAAATGTATTCATAGCATCAGCCAGCTCGTTTTCCATTCTGTTTTTAGAAGACCTTAATTCTTTAATAATATTCTCATAGTCTTCTTCATTGCGATTTTGACTTAATTTATACGCTGCCTGGACTTCATCGACTTTAACTCTGAAGCCGACGATACCTTTAACTTGCTGACGGGTAGTTTCAGATAAATTATCCCATGTTGCGCCCTTTTCGCGATGACCTTCATAACTGTTCAACAGGCTTGTTAAATCTTCAATCAATTCTTCTTCGCTTAGAATCTCACTGGTGCCATATATGTGTACACTTTGGTAATTCCAGGTAGGAACATTTTCTTCTTTATACCACGTTGATGATACATAGCCATGTGGCCCTTGAAACATGACTAGAGCATTTTGCTTATCATCCATCGTTTTCCATTGCTGATTCCCTTTTGCAAAATGACCGGAAACATATAAATCGCCTTCTGTTTCCTGAATATTGACAGGCACATGTGTTGCAATGGGTTTAACCCCGTCATATGAGACAATTGCTGCAAATGAGTTTTCTCGGATGAAGCTTTTGATCTCATTGAAATCATTTACTTGGTAATATTTTGGAATGTACATATTAACTCCTCTCTTCAGCCC
Source organism: Salinicoccus hispanicus (assembly GCF_009831115.1). Lineage (GTDB taxonomy): Bacteria > Bacillota > Bacilli > Staphylococcales > Salinicoccaceae > Salinicoccus > Salinicoccus hispanicus. The sequence continues at coordinate 157,322 of NZ_WUUK01000005.1, forward strand.
TTTAAAGATTTACTCATAATGATATCAATCTGACGATCGTCACCCATATAAAAAGCGTGTTCATCTATTTGCTGAAATCCTAATTTCTCATAGAAACGAATTGCATTAGCATTCTTCTCCCACACACCCAGCCATAATTTATTCCGGTTCATCTCTTGAGCAAGATCCAGCACTTGATTGAACAGCTGCTTTCCCAATCCATGCTTTTGAAATCTACTTAATACATAGATACGTTCTATTTCCAGACTCTTACCTTTCATCTCTTCTGTCTGGGCATCTTCAACATTAACTTTTAAATACCCTGCCAAATTGTTCTGATAGTAAATGAAATAGAAATATGAATGCGGATTTTCCAATTCCTTGAGTATTTTTTCCGATGTAAATGCCGTACTTAAATAGGCATCAATATTTTCTTTTTTATTTTGTGGTCTAAAGGTTTCATCAAATGTGACGTAGCTTATTTCCTTTAATTCAGATAGATCTTCAATTGTACATTGTCTGATCATTATTTATTCCCCTTTTTAATACTCTCTTTTATATCCTTTTTCACACGTAGCCAGTCGTGTGAAACATTGTCTTTAACTCTTTCTAATAAACCTATTAAGACATCAATTTCATCTTCGGTTAATCCTTGTAGAGCCACAGCATTGGAATGTTCATTTTCGCGAATTATAAATGGATAGATTGCTTCTCCTCTTTCGGTTGGAAACAGCAACTTGTTTTTTTGATTATTTGAATCTGTTTTTTTGGTTATTAACCCATTCTTCTCTAGATTTTTAATAGCTCGCGCAGTAGTTGTTCTATCAATTTTTAAAATCTCCGCCAATTTCTCTTGAATAATTCCAGGGTTTTCACAAATTCTTACGAGATAGACAAACTGACCTTTTGCCAGATCAAGTTCTTTGAACTCTATGTTGCTGATCGAATCGAGTGCTCTGGATATAATGCCAATATCCCTTAATATATCCTTCATAGCTCCTCCTTTTTGTTGCAAATGCAACATATTTATAAGCCTACTATATCATATTTTGTTGCATTTACTATAAAAAATATTTCCAATTCTCTCATTTTTGATAATTATAGTTGGTAAAGTTGGAAGACACTTCTCTGGAATCATAAATCCCCTCTTAGAAGAATTACGAACAGCTTAATATGTTGGATATCCGCGAATACCGTACCAAAGATTTCCCTGATTTTCTGAGCTTCCTCTTCAAACATATCGATCCATTCTTCTCTATAGTCTTGAACCTCAACTTTCATGAAAACTCACTTCTTTGCTCGTTTTATTGTATCAATATCTTTGCACTCTATCCTTTATTCATTCAGGAAAACGCTTACTTTTAAAAATGCTCAAATCCCCTGGGCCGCAAGGATTCCAGGCTGAATTATCTTTCTATTAGGACTATGAGTAAATGAGTTGAAATTTGTTACCATCCCCTTTATTATGAATCAGCGGCATTAATAAACGATTCACAAGGAGGGTTATTGAAATGATAAAAAAAGGGCTGAACAAAATCAATTTTGAAAATATAAAAATACTCATGACGCCGAGAATTACACTTCAGACATTGCTGAATATAGCAGCTGTCATACTGGGGGCTTTCCTATTCTCGATCGGGGTCAACCAATTCATGATTCCAGGGAACCTCGGAGATGGCGGCGTATCGGGGCTTGCGATCATCATCCTGTACGCGTTTGATATATCCCCGGCTATTTCCACACTCGTACTGAACGGTATTCTGCTCGTGATCGGATTCAAGTTCCTATCCAGACGCGGCATGTACTACACAATATTTGCGGTCATCATGATGTCCATATTCCTCGGAATTACAGATTCATTTGTCATACAGACGGATGAAATCATGCTCAATGTCATTTTCGGTGGCCTGTTCCTTGGTCTCGGTAATGGTCTTGTCATCCGCATTGGTGCGACGACGGCTGGATCGGCCATTCTCGGACGGATCGTCAATAAGTATACGGATATAAAAATTGCGAATGCCATACTGGTATTCGACCTCATGGTCATTACAATCGGCCTGACGGTACTGACAATCGAGCAGGTACTGCTCACTGTCGTTGCGATGTATATCAATGTGAAAGTCATGGACTTCATGATAGAAGGTATGAACCCGAAAAAAGCCATCACCATTGTTTCACAGAAACCTGAAGTATTGGGCAAGCTGATCAACAGTGAGATCGGTCGCGGTGTCACGATGATGAACGGCAAAGGGTTCTATTCCAGGGAAGAGAACGACATCCTCTATGTCGTCATCAATAAATCCAAATTGACCCGACTCAAGCGTCTGATCAAGCATTATGATGAAAATGCATTTGTCGTAGTTAACGATGTGAACAGCGTACTCGGCAATTCCATCGCCTAGGTGATCAAATAAATCATGACAAAAAATCTTTTAATCCACAGTCCTGTCCTTTGTACTATACGAAGGACAGGTTTTTTATGGACTGGTCATGATACTAAACGACCCGGATTAAATGAACTTCCCGCCATGCCCCAGTCTCCCGGACTTAAGATTCTTTTAATTGTGAGCATAAATAAAGTGAGTAGGACATCTCCGTGGTAATATGACCCTATCAACCATTGGAGGGATACAAATGAAAATTGGAATCATTGGGGCAACAGGTCAGGCAGGTAGTCTTATTCTAAAAGAAGCAGTGGATCGTGGACATGAAGTTACAGCAATCGTAAGAGATGCTTCGAAACTTCAGACAGCGGATGTCAATGTTGTCGAAAAATCCATCTATGATTTATCATCACAGGATTTGGATGCACTTGATGTTGTGGTCAACGCATTTGGTGCACCAATCGGTGAAGAACAGCCTCACGTTGATGCAGGACACGCGTTGATTGAGACACTGAAAGGTACAGATACGAAAGCAGTCATCGTCGGTGGTGCAGGCAGTCTGTTTGTTGACGAAGACAAGACTCTCAGAGTAGCGGACACAGACGATTTTCCAGATGCCTTTAAACCGACAGCGAATGGACAAGCTCGCAATCTGAAGGAACTTCAAGAGACGTCTGATATCACATGGACATTCATCAGTCCTTCAGCAGATTTTGATGCCGAAGGAAAAAGAACCGGTAGTTACGAAACTGGGCAGGATCATCTCCTATCGAACTCCGAGGGCGAAAGCTACATCAGCTATGCCGACTACGCCATTGCGGTATTGGATGAGATTGAAAATCCAAAACACGTCAACGAGCGGTTCACTGTTGTTGGAGAAAGATAGTATATTTATCATATGGAGGGTGATTTCCTCTATTGAATATTTGAAATTAGACAGCAGAAAAACTGGCGCCGATATTAAATCGGCGCCAGTTTTTTACTTTACATTATATAGATCATCAGTCACTATATCTCGATCTCCCAGTTTTCTTTTTCCTCTTTACGCATATTCTCCGCTGTATCCTCCGGAAATGCGGTACGGAACTTGTGATGATCCATCGGAATGATTTCCACCATCTTATCGATCATCAGCTGCGGATCGTTCTGCTGATCGAGACCCTGTTCACTTTCTTTCAGATTCTCGACGGAAGTATGGTGTTTATCCGGATCGAACCATTCCCACTTCTCTTCTACTGCACGCTTGTTGAAACCGGTCTCGAATGGACCCGGATTGATTGTAGCCACCTGTACATTGAACTCTTCCATCTCCTGGCGCATCGATTTGGCGATGGCTTCAAGGGCATGCTTGGTAGAGGAATAAAGCCCTTTGTAGGCTGCAGCCATCGTGCCTGCCATGGATGACATGAAGATGATCTTACCTTGTCTCTTCTCGACGAACTGCTCCGCTGCGATGCGTGCCGTTTCAAGTGTACTGAATACGTTCACTTCGAACATCTGACGCAGTGCCGACATCGGCACTTCCCAGATCGGACCGCCTTCATTGACTGCTGCATCGGCGACGAATACGTCATACTCGTAGCGCTTCATGCGTTCCCGATCATCCGGGTTCGTAATATCCATTTTGAAGATCTCGATGTCCACACCAGCCGCTTCGGCCGCTTCCATCAGTCCCGTCTTCTGCGGGTGGTTTTCAACACTGGCAATCACCTTGTGGCCATTCTTTGCCAGCCCAATTGCTGTGCCTTTCGCCAGTCCGGAACCAGCACCTGTTATCATAATGGTCTTACTCATTTATAGCCGTCTCCTTTATCGTTAATGATAAAGTACTCTTCCCGTCTCATGTATTCATAAACGTCGAAGGATACAGCATGCAGTCAGCTGGTGGCGAGTGCTTTCTCCCGCTCCACTGCTTCACCTGGCAGGTCCACTTTTCCAGGTTTGACGACGAATATGCTGATCAGCATCGCAACGGTGAAGAGTGCCATGATGACAAACAGCAGTACGTTGTAGGATCCTGTCTGATCGAGTATAAATGTTGCAAGCTGGTTGCCGGTCAGCCCGGCGATGGCCCAGGCGGATAGCGCCAGACCATGGACAGTGGAAATGGCATGGAGTCCAAAACGGTCGGCGAGAAGTGGCGGCAGGGATGAGAATCCCCCGCCATAGCCTGCATTGATGATGCACAGGAGAGCAATGATGAGAAATGCCATGACTACCCCATTCATATTATTGAATACGAGTGGCAATAGAATAACTGTAATGGATGAAATGAAGATAATCTTATAGATCGAGTTGCGGTCTTTCAGCTGATCACCGAGCGCCGAAAACATGAGTCTGCCACCGGCATTGAAAACAGCAGTCAGTGAGCTGACGAGACCGATTGCACCGAATCCAACGAACAGCAGAATGCCCTTCTCCTGTGAGATCAATGCCAATCCGCATGTAATATTCAAGTAGAACATCAGCCAGATACCGATGAATGTTTTATTTTTCAATACTTCTATGTAATTAAATTTTTGCCCCTGGGCGATGGCTTCCGTATAGCCGTCCGGCTTCTTGATCATCAGATGCCCGATCATCATCATCACCAGATAGACACCCGCCAGAATATAGAACATCGTATAGACATTTTCAGGATTGATGAGCACACCTTCACTGTTTCTGGCACCAAGCAACTGGCCGATCAGCGGACTTGCGATGACTTTCGCCAATCCGAATCCCAGAACCGCAAGACCTGTCGCCAGCCCCTTCTGCTCCTTGAACCAGAGCATCAATGTCTTCACCGGTGTGAGATAGCCGATGCCAAGACCAATCCCCATGACAACTCCGTAGGAAATATAGACGCCAATCAGTGACTGCTGGGCGATGGAGAAACCTGTGCCCGCCATCCCGGCAACGAAGAATACTGCCGCAAGCAGAGACGATTTCCGAATGTCCTTCTCGACAAACTTTCCACCAAAAGCTGCAGACATCCCAAGAACGAAAATGGCAATACTGAATGCCCATTCCACATCACCGACACTACTTCCCATGTAGGCGGCAATGTCTCCCTTGAAGAGTGACCAGCAGTATACTGTTCCAATGCTGCAGTGAATCAATAAAGCCGGGAGCACAGCGCGCATCCACTTATTGTTGAACTTATCCATATGACAATTCCTCCACTTTATCTATTTAAAATACGAACGATAAATAGAATAATAACATAAATGTACGTAAATAATATAATTTATTTATAATTTTTATATGCATTTATCACTTATAATCTTTTTATACGAATATCTTTAGAAAAAGTATTTATCCCTCATTTTTAAAATTGTTTTACTCGATTAAGGGTAAAGAGGAAGTGGATTAAATTTGAAAGGATGAGTAGATGAATAAAGTTGCAGTTGTTACAGGTTCCGGTGCGGGTCTAGGTAAAGGTATCGCATTACAGCTCGCGAAAGATGGATTCAAAATCGTCCTGCAGGATATTAATGAAGATGCGTTGAAATCGACTGAAGAAGAATTCAAGAACGAAGGGTATGAAGTCGTCTCTGTAGTGGGAGATGTATCGAAGCGGGACAAGCATACCGAGTTTGTCAAAACAGCAGTCGATAGTTTCGGCCAGCTGGATGTATACGTCAATAACGCAGGCATTGATATCGTCGCCCCGTTCATCGAAACGACCGAAGAACAGATGAACAAGATCTTTGCCATCAACGTCAATGGCGTCATGTTCGGTACACAGGCGGCTGCCAAACAGTTCATGGAACAGGGCAGTAAAGGAAAAATACTCAATGCGTGCAGTATCGCGGGGCACGAATCCTATGAAATGCTCGGCGCCTATTCCGCAACCAAGCACGCAGTCAAATCGCTGACGCACTCCGCTTCCAAGGAGTTCGCAAAAGAGAATATTACAGTAAACGCCTACTGCCCGGGTGTAGCGAAGACCGAGATGTGGGATCGTATTGATGCGGAAATGGTCAAATACAATGACGATATGGAACCTGGAGATGCATTCGCGGAATTCTCCGGTGCCATCTCACTCGGACGCTATCAGGAGCCACAGGATGTAGCGAATCTCGTCAGTTTCCTTGCATCCGACAAGGCCGATTATATTACTGGTCAGGCAATCGTTACAGATGGCGGACTGGTGTATAGATAGGATATATAGGACAAAATTCATACTCCCCAGAATATAGTTTATTCTGGGGAGTATTTTTCATATTTCAGTTGTTATCAGCACCTTACATATCTCCTCTTGAACCCGATTCTCCCCTTCTCCACCTGTTTCATGATATTCTCATGTGCATTCAGTTGTGCGGGCTTCTTATTTTCTCTTTTAAGTTCGACTATGCCTACCTTTTCCGATGTTTCTATCGCTGCTTCATGCAGTGGCTTGAATGAGGTGGCGACCGTATAGATGAAGTTGTTCATGGAAGCTTTCATCCTCTCCGGAGCATCATGGATTTCCGCCTCTGCCTGCTTCAGCAGACCAGCAATCTTCTCTTCAGAAAACTCATGGTCTTTTCGGCTGCCGAGCAGCCAGCAGTAGCAGCTCCATCCAGCCGACATCTTCAGCTCTTCTCCGCTGTCGATCCATTTGTCAGCAACATCCTGTGCAATATCCGCTTCCGCCAGTGTCACCGCAACCACATAGTCGGACAGCATATAAAAGTATGCCTGATCAATCCATCGCTCGTAATCTGCTTCGCTCATCCCATTCGGATCTGCGATGACCCCTGCGAAATACATGGCATCATAGTTGCCTGTCGCATATAGCTGCTCTGCCAGTGGCTGGTCGATTTTTATTTCCTTGGCCATCGGCTTCATGGCACCTGTCGCAACACCGAAGAGCGGTTCTTTCGCACCATTAGATATATACATCTTCTTGCTCCTTTCCTTGCCAAGGCTCTCCAGATTCTCCATCACTGTTTCAAAATCCATATCCTTCACCCCTTCGTCATAGTCACTTCAATTCTATCACTTTACCTGACAGAAGGTACTAGCCTCACGTGTCTCCTTAAATAGCCATGACAAACTGGATTTAAAAATTTTATTTATCAAACGTTCGTATTTAATCGAACATATGTTCGTGTTATAATATGATTACGTTCGGGTGACACTTGAAAATAGGATGGTGAAAATGCATCTGGAGCATAATGCTTCTAGAGAGTAGCCACCCTATGACATTGGAGGTCAGATCATGTTCTATAACTTGCTTTATTTCAACGAAAACCTATATGACACCTATTATGCATTCGCCAGTGCCGGTCAGGCTGTGGAATTCAGGGAAATCGAATCTCAGACGGATAAAGGGGCCCAACTGGGATTCGATAGTACACAGTTCGGACTGGGCAAGTCGTCTGTCATAAAGGGTGAAATTATAAATAATGCACCATCAAAGCTGATCAGTCTGGAGAAGAGCCTTGAGCATAATGACTACTTTGTGGATTTTGAAACGGGAGATCCATTAAGGCATATCGAGGATCTGAGCAGAAGGATGATCTTCAGAGCGACAATGCCTCTGAAAATACACGAAGATTTCGATATGTATGAGATGTCGCATCTGATGAAGACGCAGCTTATAAATTCCGGACTGATGGGCTCGACTTCCGATGACGCGGACCTGTTCAATATGGTCTTCGACTTCGACAAAGTGAAGCTGCCGGTCTACAACAACGATATGGATACACTGATCTTCAGCAGGATCCATAAGGACTGCATACTGATCGAGGAAAATGAATTCGATGAGCTGGGGGAGGATAACATCATCCTTGCCAAAGTGAAGAGGATATATGAGGGAACGTTCACTCTATTTGATCCATTGAAAGACTTTATGAACCTCGACAGCAACGCGAGAAAAGTAATGGAGAACGATATTGGAAATCAGAAGCAATTACAGCCGATCATCATGGATGCGAACGCGATAGAAGTGGAAATCATCGCAATCTACAGCTAAAAATAAGCCCCACTCTTCTGAGTCGGGCTTATCATCACTTAATTTTATATTCTATCGTCTCTTCTATCTGTTCTTGTCGTCTCGTCGATATCCACATCTTCGTGACGGACATCTTCAGAAACGTGCTCTTTATCCTGCACTTTATCTTTCTTGACGACAACTTCTTCGGAAACAACACTTTCCTTGTCGACGTTGACACGCTCTTCATTTACCGGGATTCTGATGGATTCGTCTCCTTCGATGAAGGCGGAGTCGTCTGCAGGTCTTTCATTATCCACGGGACGTCTCTCGACTGTCACTTCGTCACGTTCTACAGGTACATCAAATTCCTGATGGTCTGTTTCGACATGCTTGTCGACACCCACTTCACCTGTTTTAACATTTTCTTTTTCAAATTTAAGGCGTTCTTCACGCAGTTCCATCGTCTCTTCATCAGATGCAACGTTGCGATTGCGGTCTGTGGCATCATAGGCACCGGCTGTCCCTGCAGTTGCACCCTCTGAAACGCCAGTAGCGTCGCCAAATGAATTGCCTGTATCGCGATCAATGTCTGTTGCAGCATAGTCGTCGGTTGTCCTTGCAGTTGCACCTTCTGAAGCAGTGGCAACATTACCAGATGCTGATGATTCACCATCGACATAAAGGATAATTTTATTTTCGTCCAACGCTTGTCTGAACTCTTCTTCTTCACCGGCTGTCATGCTCGTATCATCAACCGGCTGATTCCGTGTATCTTCACCTGTAAAGAATGACACAACCTTATCCCACGGGCTGCCTTCGGAACTTTTGATGTTCACATCGGAATAATCTCCAAATGTACCACCCATATTCAGGTCACGATTAGCGATAATCGTGATATTATTTTCTTCTACGCCCTGTGACTTCAACTGGTCTATTCTGTCTCTGACTTCTCTTTCGTCGATAAACGTTTCCATTTTTCTCATGATTAGTCCTCCAGTTTAATTTCATTGATCAATTTATTTTTTCATTACCGTGTCAAAATGTTTCCATTTCAACTCTACGGTTAATGCATATTTACCCGTGCCACAGCATGGCAAACATATGCATATCTCATCTTTGCTCCAGAGTGATACATGGTAATGCCAATAGATGTAAACGCTTGCAATATTATCAATTAGGAATAAAATGTAAGTGTATCAATCAACTTGAATCAGGGGGAGAAAGTTATGGCTAAGTTAGAAGGTAAAGTAGCAATTGTCACAGGTGCTGCATCCGGCATGGGACGTGCGATTGCCAAGCTCTACGCCAAAGAAGGTGCGAAAGTCGTTGTAGCAGACTTCAATATGGAAGGTGCGGAGACGGTCGCAAAAGAAATCATGGAAGACGGCGGTACAGCGAAAGCAATGAGTGTCAACGTAACCGATATCGATCAGATAGAAAAAATGATCGATACGACGATTGACGAATATGGTGAACTGAATATTCTCGTCAATAACGCAGGCATCATGGATGGTTTTGAACCTGTAGGAGAAATTACAGATGAAAAATGGGATCAGATCTTCGATGTGAATACTAAAGGCGTCATGCGTGCGATGCGCAAGGTAGTGAATTACTGGATGAATGCAGAGAAGGAAGGCGTCATCGTCAACACCATCTCAACTGGTGGGCTGAACGGCGCACATGCCGGTGTCGCTTATGGTGCCTCCAAGCATGCCGTGGTGGCACTGACAAAAAACACCGGATTCATGTATGCGAAGAACGGTATTCGTGTCAATGGCATCGCACCAGGCGCAGTGGAAACCAATATCGGTTCTAGCATGAAAGGTGTCAGTGATTTCGGCATGCAGCGTGCTGGCATGACCCATGGCCTTTCTCCGCGGACCGGCCAGTCTGAAGAGATTGCCGAAGCTGCACTCTTCCTCGGATCTGATGCTTCCAGCTTCGTCAACGGTACTGTTCTGACAGTCGATGGCGGCTGGACCGCAGGGTTCTAAACATAAGGCAGACCGGCATCCATATGCATATGGACGCCGGTCTATTTTTCATCTCTTTCGTAATCTCTATCGAAGTAATCATACTTGAGAATGTACTCAAATAAATAATTTATAAAAAACATGCCCAATGGAATGATCAGAAGTACAAAATGGGAGCGATGATACCATTCTTCAAAAACAGTCATCAATAAAATACTACAGAAGATGAGCCAGGCAAATCCAACTAGAGCGGCGGTACCATTGATTTTAGACATGTCCTCTCCTCCAATGAAGCTTATTTACGTTGCTTCCTATCCTTCTTGTAGTTTTTATTAAAGAAGTCGTATTTGAGGATATAGTCAAAAAGAATTCTAATCAATAGCACCGGTGCAACGATGATGAGTGGAATGACAATCAGATTCATTGAAAAGAGCCACTCTTCAAGTACAGTTTGCGCGAGTGTAAATGAGACGATCACCCAGACCAGCCCAAGTAGTAAGGATGTTTTGTTCAGTTGCGGCATATTTGTTCTCCCTTTATAAAAAGTTCTATTATTTTCAGTCTACATGATTAGGACCTTTGACTTCAATGTTTCCAGAGCCTGGAGACTTACTTACACATCAATCATCTGTTAGAATTCTACATAAAGAAACAATTTAAAAGGAATTGAAGGTGTAATCTATGACAGACGCAGGACTGGTGCTTGAAGGTGGCGGCATGCGTGGTCTTTATACAGCGGGCGTACTGGAATATTTCATGAGCAAGGAACTCTATTTCCCGTATGTCATCGGTGTTTCAGCGGGTGCGTGCATGGGGGCTTCCTATCTTGCACGTCAGCGGGGACGCAACAGGAAAGTTAATCTCGACTTCCTTGAGGATAAGCGCTATCTTTCATTCTCAAACTATATTAAAAAGCGTGAAGTATTCGGCATGGACTTCATTTTCGATGAAATACCGAACAAGCTTGTACCATTCGATGTCAAAACACTGATGAATGGACCCGAGGAATTTGTTATCGGTGCCACGGACTGCGAATCCGGCGATCCGGTCTACTTCAAAAAAAGTGACTATGATGAGACGACAATCGCAAGACTGCTCCGGGCATCGAGCTCCCTGCCTTTCGTCGCATCGAGTGTCCAACATAACGGGCAACTACTGCTCGATGGTGGCATCTCCGATCCAATCCCCATCAAAAAGGCGGAAAGTGACGGCTTCGAACTTAACATCGTTGTGCTGACCAAGCCGCGCGGCTATTTTAAGAAACCAGGCAAGATGTCGAAGATCATCAAATATAAAGATCACCCGATCATCAACGATAAACTCGGTGTGCGCTACAAGCACTATAATCAAACCCTTCATTACATTACCAGGCAGGAGAAAGCGGGCAAGGCATTCGTCATCAGTCCGAGTCAGGATATCAAAGTGGGCCGGACTGAAAAGAATAGGGAACGACTGGAAAGTTTATATGAACTTGGCTGGAACGATGCGAAAGCACAGTACGAAAAGATGAGAGCATTTCTAGGATCTATGGAAAAACAGTACAATCATTAAATAACCTGGCAGAAATATCTGCCAGGTCTCTTTTTTGTTTTCAACTATGGATAGTGTCGGATTTTTAAGAGAACCAGGTTAAGTACTTCAGTGTATTCTGCCGATTATACCCTCTGCGGGGATAGTGACACTCTTTAAATACTTCGAATTCGAAATGTTTATTATTCTGCAACCGGGGAAGATTATATTCGTAATCGCAATCGAGACTCCAAGGAGGACAAATTGATGACACATCAGATTGAAACTAAAAATGGTAATAAAATTCACGTTGAAGACTATGGCAGCGGGCAGCCGATTGTATTCCTGCACGGCTGGCCAGCAAACAACAGGATGTTTGAAGCTCAATCACTCTCAGTAGTTGAGAAAGGCTACCGCTACATCGGCATCGACTACAAAGGCTACGGTGGATCCGACATTACAGCAGATGGATACAGCTACGGCGATATTGCTGACGATATCCAGCAGGTCGTCGAGACACTTGACCTTAAAAATATCGTTGTTGTCGGTTTCTCTGTCGGTGGCCCGATCGCATTGAAGTACGCAGTAAAATACAATAGCGATAACCTGAATAAGATGATCCTCATCTCCCCAGCTGCACCAAGCTTCGTCCAGCAGGACGGCTACGATTACGGCATGAAGAAAGCGGAAGTCGACGAACTGATCGAAGGACTTAAACAGGACCGTCCGAAAGCACTCGGTGAATTTGGTGAAAACTTCTTCTCATCGAACGTTGAGAACTCCAAGGATTATAAAACTTACTTCCACGGACTCGTCTCCACTTCTTCACTCATTGCGACAGTGAAGCTGGCTGAATCATTGAGAGATGCTGATCTTAGGGAAGAAATCAAAGACCTTGATCTTCCGATCTTCGGTATACACGGGAAAGAAGATGCGGTATGCCCGATCGAGTTCTCTGATGTTCTAGAAGACACACTGCCGAACTATACACTGCACAAAGTGGATGATGCGGGTCACGCCATCTTCCATGAAAAGCAGGATGAAGTCAATCAGTTGATCAATGACATCCTGAAAAAATAAACCAAAAAGTTACCCCTGCAACGGACATCACTCCGCTGCGGGGGCTTTATATTACATATCACTATTTTTTATGACATCCAGCACATGGCAAGTTGTTTCTATGCCATTATAAAAGTTTTCCACCATGATGTTCTCATTGGGCGAATGGTTGGCCTCATCGACATTTGCATAGGGGACCAGCACGGAAGGCACACCGAGCACTTTTGTCCAGATGGCATCGGGTAGACTGCCACCGAGGCTCGGCTGAATGAAGGCTTCCTTGCCGAATGATTTTTCAACCGCCTGACGGATCGGTTCGATGAACGGCATGTCAGCAGATGTGCGGGACGGCCACATTTTACCGAACTGCTTCACTGTAACATCTGGGGTATGCTTTTTTACATGAGTCTTCAATAGTTCGAATATCCTATCCGGATCCTGATTCATGACGAGGCGTATATCGATCTTCACTTTCGCATCCTTCGGAATGATCGTCTTCGACCCTTCTCCGCCATATCCGCTTGTAAAACCTGCGATATTGAACGTCGGCTCGAAGCAAAGCTTACGATAGTAGTCGGCCTTCGACATACTGATGCCGTCGTGACCGACATTACGCTTCACTTCTTCAAGGTCGAATGGCAGTTTCTCAAGCAGTGCCATCTCCTCGTCCGTCGGCGGCAGCACATCGTCATAGAAACCGTCTATCAGGACATTGCCATCTGCATCGCGCATCGTCTGAAGCAGATCGATCAGTTTCCATGCCGGATTCGGCACGATGTTTCCTTTATTTCCGGAGTGGTTATCAAAAGCCGCTTCCTCGACTTCAAGCTCTACATACAGGATGCCACGAACACCAAGCAGCACATACGGATGGTTGTCAGGCAGCATCGGACCGTCAGATGCGTAGACGAGATCGGCTTTGAGCTTCTCACGGTGTGCATCAACAAAATCGACCAGGTTGGCACTGCCGATTTCCTCTTCCCCTTCGATCAGGAATTTGACGTTCACCGGCAGCGTCCCTTTTGCTTCAAGGTACGTCCGGATTGCCAGAACCTGCGCCATCATCTGGCCTTTATTGTCGCCCGCACCCCGTGCATAGATTCGGCCATCGCGTACCGTCGGCTCAAACGGCGGACTGTCCCACGCTTCGATTGGATCCGGCGGCTGGACATCATAGTGCCCATAGATGAGGATGGTCGGTACATCATCTGAAACATGGTATTCACCATAGACGACAGGGTGAGTCTCCGTTTCCATCAGTTCCACATGCTTCATGCCAGCATCTTTCAGCTTATCCGCTACCAGTTCCGCACATTCGCGAATACCGTCATCCTGCGCACTGATGCTTTTCTGACTAAGCACTTCAAATAGTTCTTCGAGATATGCTTCTCTGTTCTGATCAATGATTTCCTTGTAATTCATCGCTACTCACCTGTTCTCTGCTTTATTCTTCAAACGATACATTTGAAAGTTCTTCGAAACTTACAATCTGGATACCTGAAGCATCATCCAGCTCAAGCTGATAGAGTACATTACTTCTGCGCTTTCCATCAGAAGTTGCATGAGAATAGGCACGCTCCAAAAGCACTTCCTGTGGGCCCATTTCATGGATGCTGAGGTTATTCCTATCCACTCTGACCAGGTGATTCTCATGGTTCCTATAGTCACCGCTCTCATTATTGGCCACAATGCTCTCATATGCCTCACTGTCCGGCTGCAGATAATGAAGCACATCATCACTTTCACCATTATAGTACTGCATCAGGTCGTAAGCATAGTTTTTCAAGTAATTGTCGTAGCTCCTGTTTGAGTCTCCTCCTACAATACGTCTAGTGTAACCAAGATTCCGACGTGACTTGTCAATACGCGACGGATAGCTATTTGCTTCGGTTGCTTCTGGTAATGTTCCGTTCTCAATATACTGATCATAGGCATCTCTGACTTCCTCTATGGAATCCACTTCACATTCATTGTAGAACTTGAGAACACACTCCCTAGCGTGCGCAGAGGCTGTATTTGGTGGTCCGTAGCTTTCGGCAGTTTCTTCACTATAGTCCATGTTTTCTTCAAGCAGTTCCTCGCTTTCAACGGTTTCCAGCTGAATTCTTTCTATCGGTCCTGAATTTCCATCCTGATTTCGAGTATATATGGTACGCGCCCGCTCAATACCGTTCGAGGACGCGTGAGAGTAGATACGTTCAATTTGGACTGCTCTCATCCCTTCGATCGGGGAAATATCCGTTACTTCTACATTATAGAGTTTATAATCTTTATAATTACCAGATTGCTTATTCTCCACTGTCGATTCATAAATTGGACTGTCCGCTTTCAGATATTCCAGTGCAGCCTCATTTTCTCCGTTATAGTAATCTTCAAGTTCCATCGCAAAGTACCGGGCTGTGATATCTGCACTTGATAACGGCTGATGGTCGGCATCTGTCGGGCCTTCCGGGTTCTGGTTGTGCATATACATGTGCGATCCCATTACATTTTCCGGGAAAGTCACCGTGATATCCCTCTTACCAAAAACCCCTTCATCCAGGAGGTGCTGATATGCCGCTTTCTGATCATCAAGTGGAACATTTTCGCAATGGTCATTCAGGTTGCTGATGATACAGCGTGTCGCATGTACATTCACTTGATCCGGTTCAGACTTTGTATCTGCCTGTTCTCTGAATGAGGCAGACGCCGTCGGTTTTTCTGTTGGGGCTTCCTCAGCGTGATCCGGAGGTTCCGTGCTTGCTTTTTCCTCAGTCGTTTCCTCAGGAGACGTTTCCGCGTTCTCCTCCGTTGTCCCTTCGTCAGGCGCATCTGATAGTTCGTCGTAGCTTATGATCTGTATGCCTGAAACTTCATCCAGTTCAAACTGGTAGAGTGCTCGATTTCGACGCTCCCCATCAGAAGTTGCATGTGAATACACACGCTCCAGAATCATTTCCTGTGGAGGTTCGCTCGTCTCGCTGAAGACCCTGTCATCTACACTGACAAGGTGATTCTCATAGTTCTCGTAGTCACCACCCTCATTATTCGCTACAATGCTTTCATATGCCTCACTGTCTGGCTGCAGATAATGAAGCACTTCCTCACTCTCACCGTTATAGTATTGCATCAAATCGTAAGCATAGTGTTTGAAGTGATTATTGTAGCTCTTGGCAGAAACTGGTTCTATGCGATTCATCTGATAATTGATTTCCTCGCGTGACGCATCGATTTTTGCAGGATAGCTTTCTGCTTCTGTCGCTTCGGGCAATGTACCATTTGCGACATATTGATCGTACGCATCTTTCACCTCTTCTACCGAGTCCAGATCGCATTCGATATTAAATTTAATGACACATTCTCTGGCATGCGGTGAAGCATCAGAGACCGGGCCATATTCCTCTTTGATATCAGGTTCATACTCTATATTTGTTTCGACTAATTCCCGACTTTCAATTTCCCCCAAATGAATTTCTCCAGGTTCTGCCGACCCCCTTCTGCCTCCTAACTTATATGAAACACGCTCACGTTCAATGCCGTCAGACGATGCGTGAGAGTAGACCTTCTCAATCTGTCCCCTGATCGGTTCTCCGTCTTCTGATTCCACCGCTTTGGCACTGTATAGTTTGTAGTCACTAAATTTGCCTGATTCCTTATTAGCTACAGTCGCTCCGTATAAAGACGTCTCTTCTACCAAATACTCCAAAGCCGCTTCACTCTCACCATTATAGTAATCCTCAAGCTCCATCTCGAAATACTTCGCAGTAATAGTTATGTCAGATGGCGGATACTGTCCCTCGGCGATGGAAGGTCCTTTATCTTGATTATGCATTGTCATATGAGAGCCCATCACATTTTCAACAAACGTATCCGTGACCTCTCTTTTACCTAATACGCCTTCATCCAGCAGACGCTCGTATTCTGCTTTCTGTGCGTCCAAAGGTATACCCTCGCAGTTGCCAAGGTTGCTGATGATGCAACGCGTGGCAAGCACATTCACCTGCTCAGCGTCAGATGACTGATCGGATGATGTTTCAGTTTCTGTCGTTTCTTCGCTACTCGCCTCTTCAGTATTCCCTGACGCTTCCGTACTTGTATTTTCTTCTGTACTCTCTTCAATACTCTCCTCCGTTGTTGTCTCTTCAGTCGTCTCCTCATTGCTGCTGGCAGTCTGTTCCATAGATTCCCCTGTAGCGGCGTCACTTTCAGTTGAAGTATCCTCTGTGTCCTCTTCTCCACTTTGGCAACCGATCAGCATGACAACACTGAATAAAGCAAATAAGTATTTTCGCATAGTTGTCCCCTTCTTATAGAGTATTTTGCAAAGGAAGGATATATATGTAATTCCTTTGCTTTCCTTTTCAGTTACCCTAAGGAGTTATCATATACTCGAAATTTTTAACTCACCATCCACTTCAATGCCTGAACCCGCCTTCGCTATCAATCATCTGGTCGGTCACGCAATTTCCATGAGAAGGACGAAGTCAATCAGCTGAGCAACGACCTCCTGAAGAAATAAAGACAAACAATGAGCCCTGGTAATCGGACTGATGTCCGATTACCAGGGCTCATCTACATGTGGATTCTAGATCATTCGTCAAACGGTTCATCTGAAAGTTCTTCGTAACTAATAATCTTTATACCTGAAACTTCATCCAGTTTCAACTTATAGAGGACGCTATTTTTACGTTTCCTTTCAGAAGTCGCATGGGAGTATACACGTTCCAAAATCATTTTCTGCGGAGGATTGCTCATATAGCTGAAATTCTTATCATCAACGTTGACGAGGTAGTTTTCATGGTCGTTGTAATTCCCAGTTTCCTTATTCGCTACGATTGCATCGTATGCTTCACTATCCGGCTCCAGATAATAGATTACATCATCACTCTTATCATTGTAGTACTGCATCAGATCGTAGGCATAATGCTGAAAGTAATTCACGTAGTTCTTGGCAGACATCGACCCGGCCGCTCTGATTGCATAATCGATTTCAGTTCTTGATTCGTCGATTCGGGCAGGATAACTTTCAGCTTCTGTTGCTTCCGGCAGTGTACCATTGGCCACATACTGATCATAGGCATCCCTTACATCATCGACAGCATCTGATTTACACGTTCTGATAAACTGGATAACACATTCTCTGGCATGTGCCGGAGCAGTGTTGGCAGAACCGTATGCTTCATTAATTTCTTCCTCATAATCTATATTCTCTTCAAGGAGTTCATGATCTTCAATAGCCGCCAGTTGAATTTTACCGTTATCCCCAGAGTTATTTTCAGGCGTATCGTATGAAACGCGGTCACGTTCAATACCATTCGATGATGCGTGGGAATAGACTCTTTCTATCTCTCTCGAATCTGGTCCCGCACTGTCTTCAAGAGGCATCACTTTGACATCATAAAGTTTATAGTCCATGAAATCTCCAGCTTTTTTATTTTCAACAGTAGACTGATATAGAGAACTTCCCTCTTTCAAATAACCGAGCGCCGCTTCACTCTCTCCGTTATAGTAGTTTTCAAGTTCCATGGTAAAGTACTTGATTGTATCATCGACACTTGATGGTGGATATCGATCCTCTGGAAATGTTCCAGCGTCATTCTGGTTATGCATTGTCAAATGAGATCCCAGAACATCTTCAAGAAATGTATCTGTTACATCCATTTTTCCCAAGACGCCTTCATTCAGCAGACGCTCGTATTCTGCTTTTTGTGCTTCCAGAGGTACACCTTCGCAGTCGCCAAGGTTACTGATGATACAGCGTGTAGCAAGCACATTCACCTGCTCAGAGTCAGATTCCCCAGAGGCTTGGTCTGATGATGTATCTGACTCTGTTGACTCTTCACTATTGTCCGCTTCATTCTCTGATCCCTCCGAGTCAGTACTTTCTTCCGTCAAGTCCTCAGCAGATTTTTCTGTACTTTCTTCTGTACTCTCCTCAGTTGTCTCAGCTTCAGTCGTTTCCTGCTCTATAGTTTCCTCTGAAACACTTTCACTTTCAGTTGAAGTATCTCCGGCTTCCTCTTCACCACTCTGACAGCCGATCAACATGGCAACGCTGAATAAAGCAAACAAGTATTTTCGCATAGTTATCCCCTCGTAACTTGTTTTTGCAAAGGAAAGATATATATGTATTTCCTTTACTTTTATTTACAGATACCCTGGGAATACATGCACTATTCAAGATTCCTCATTTTGAGGTAAGCTTCAAAATCCAATTTATGCGGGTGTTCTACATTTTACCGAGCACATTCACTTCAACGTCTGAATCCGCCTTCACTATCGATTGTCTGACCCGTAATCCATTTTCCTTCATTGCTGTGAAGAAAAAGTAGGAGGTTGGCAACATCATCCGGAGTGCCCCATCGTTTTGAATGGAACTGGTTCGCAATGTGGGTATATAATTCACTGTCTTTTTCAATATAGCCAGTATCTGTCGGGCCCGGGTTCACGGCATTCACCCTAATCCCTTGTTCTGCCATCGCATGAGAGGTTTGCGTCGCCAGATTGGCAATGGCTGCCTTCGACACTGCATAGGGAATTTCATCAGTCATCGGTCCCAAGTGCTGACCTGAGGAAAATAAAGTGATGCATCCATCTCCTCCCTGGAATTGCTTATGAAATTCCTGAATCAGCAGCATGCTGGCAGTGACATTGGTGATCAGATGATTATTGATGTCATCGAATGACCAAGTGCCCATCTCACCGTGCGTACTGTAGGCATGGCATAGAATGAGATGATCGATGGGGCCATCGTTTGCCAGTTCTGAAATCAATTGGTCGATGCCTTCTTTGATGGATAGATCCGAATCCTTCAATCTTGTTATTTCACGGAAGGATGACGACTCTCCAGCATCGGGGTATTCCATGTATGTGTCATACTTGGAATTGCCATGGACAAGCACTTCATAACCCGATGCTCTAAACTTATGTGCCAGAGTACTTCCAATGCCTTGTGGCCGACTGACGCCGGTAATCAATATGCGTTTTTTCATGATCTGATTCTCCTAGAGACTGCTTATTTTTCTAATGAGTCCAAGTATATTTGCTGGATATACCTGATAAAGCAAATTGAATAACAGGATAATCCCGATGTCCTATACATCTCTTCCTTCATTATGTGCATGAAGAAAACTCAGAATTTCTTCCAGAGACTGTTTGCTCGCTTTGGCATTAGTTTTCTTGGACCCGCCAAAGTTCATCGTCATCTTACCAATCTTCATGTTTACATTGGCCGGCATCTGATGAAAATTGTAAGGAAAGGAAATAAAATGACCGCCCGCTTCATAAATCAAATATTTATCTCTGACATCTTCTCTCTGCGCTTCTATGTTTTCTGTATGGGATTTAGATGGCCAGAGCTGGTCGTCTCCGCCTGCGATAACCAGAAGCGGACAGGTGATTTTCTGTACATCTATCCGGCTTTCAGAGGCTTTTTCAGTTCGCAATGACTTGTCCCATACATCTAGAAAGTTGAACGGCTTTTTCATAATCCAGCCTTTCATGGATTTCAATATCATTCTCATTGAGAACTTCATTTTAAGGAATGGCAATGGCGCATCATTCTGCACCCATCCGGTGATTGGTGCGAACATGCCATTTTTCATGCCCGAAGTGATGTGGATGGATGGCGCACCAGCTATGATCGAATGGTAGCCGTCATATTTCTCACCGAGAAGCAGGACCAGTTCAGCCCCTTTCGAGTAGCCGATCAAATTGACACTGCCATTACTGTTCTCATGGGACTTAAGAAACGCTGCAGCATCTTTGAAGTATTCCAGTTCTATGTTTTCAAGGTTCGGTCTGAGACCAGTATCATTAAAGTAGGATAGCGCAAGGACCAGGTAGCCCTCTGAGGCAAGATAGGACGAGGCATGTGACTCATTCCCTCCATCGGATCCACTCAGTATGATGACGGAAGGATACTTCCCTCCACCAGAAGGTGCATACAAGTTTCCAACAATTCCACTCTCAGTGATATCCAGTCTTTTTACATCATCGTTCATGAATTTTATTGAGATATCTTTTGAATCCATGATCTCTTCCTGATGTCTTAATTGAAATTTCACAGAAAGATTCCGGTCTGTCTTCTTTACGAAATAATCATCTTCATCTGTCTCCTTGAGAATCATCGACCACAGCAAACCTGCAGCATCCTCTGAATCATATGTACCTTCAATCGGTATATCTATAGCCAGATCTACAATCCCGGAATCTTTTACCAAAAATGATGCATACGAATGAAACAGCTTATTTTCCTCGTCGAACATCTCTGCACTGATGTGAATTATATCCCCAGGCGTACAATCTATTGCTTTTAGATTCAGTGGCTGGTCAATAAGCAGTTCATCTTGTTCCATAACTATTCTCGACATAGTCAGTCTCCTTTATGATCTAAAAACAACTTCATATGAAATGTCTAAAAATTTCGTCTTATTTCAGTTATAATTATACACGAAGAAATTCTAAAACAGAAAGAGGCAAAGAAATGTCATTCACACCACCAAAACATATTGTGTCTGCTGCAACGATTGTATTGAATGATAATGATGAGATACTTCTGATCAATGGACCAAAGAGAGGATGGGAAATGCCTGGAGGACAGGTTGAAGAAGGTGAATCTCTGACAGCAGCGGCAATCCGGGAAACGAAGGAAGAAGCAGGAATTGATGTGGAAATCATCAAGTTCTGCGGCATATACCAGAATGTCCGAAGATCCATATGCAACAGCCTATTTCTCGCAAAGCCAGTCGGCGGAGAGCCGACAACTTCGCCTGAGAGCCTTGAAGTTGGCTACTTCCCGATTGAAGAAGGACTATCCATGGTCAAGGTCAGCAATTTCCGAGAGCGAATTGAGAAGTGCCTCGATGAGACAGTCCACCCATTCTTTGTAGAGTTCTAGAAATAGATTTCAGAATGAATTATTAAATTGACCGGACGTATTCGAACACTATGTCGTTTGGTTCATTCTCAATATCCTTTTGAATGATCTCTTCTAAAAAATATAGATCCATGTGCCTCGTTGATTTAATTCTTTTCTACCACATCAATAATAAAACAAGCCCTGGAAGTTGAATCTCCCCCAGGACTTGCTTTATAAATTCATATACTGCCGATTACTCGGCAGATTTGTAGATGCCGAACTCATCGATGAGTTCCACTGTGCGCTCTTCGCCAAGATGAAGGTCGCCACTTACCTGATACATGCTTACGACCATTTCATTGTCCACGACTTCATACACTGCGAAGTTCTGTGTGGAGGAGTCGCGGTTGTTGGAGTGGGACTCTTCAAATGCATCTGTTTCCTGCGGCTGGTAGCCGAAAGCGAACAGGCTGTTGTAGTAGTCCATATCTTCCTGGGTCATCCAGTCAAGGTTCGGTCTGACTTCATGCAGATGGTCGACACCTTTTTCAAAGACGTTGTCGTACTCCTTCGTTCCGCCTGTATTCGGCAGAATGTAAGTTGTACCTTCAGGGTTATCGAGATACTCTATGCCATTCTCACCTACGAATGTGCTTACATCTTCAACTTCACCATTCGAGAAGTTTTCTTCAGATGGGATGTGCTTGAGTGAATGAGTTCTGGAAATGACATGGTCATGCCCTTGAAGTGCAACATCTACATCAAGTTCATCAATCAGTGCCGTCAGCTCTTCTCTGACAAGCTGTACATCTTCATCCTGCAAGGAGTGGTAGGATTTTGAATAGAGCGGCTTGTGGTAGTTCAATACGATCCATTCTGCACCATCTTCTCTCGCCTGCTCTATATCCTCACGGATCCAGTCCATCTGTTCTTGTCCAATTGCTTTACCTTCAGGATTGTCATCGGATTCCTTGTTGTCATTTGTATTCAATGTTACAAAATGAACGCCGTTATAGTCATAGGAATAGTATGAACCACCTGAGATGGCTTCGTTGGTTACAGGCACGTTCACGTGCTCGTTGAATTTCTCGACAACCGGGTCATCGCCATACTGCAGCGTATATTCATCATGATTACCAGGTGCAACCGCCATGGCAGTCTGCATGAAGGATGAACGGGAACGCTCGTAGAGATCGATCCATTCATCTTCCACTTCTGCCACTTCGACCACATCACCTGTATGCATGACGAAGTCTGCATCTCCCGCTGTCGCAAGTGCATGTTCGAGGGTATCCGCACCAAATGCCGCTTCATTGCGTACATTTTCATTCCAGAACGCATTCTGAGTATCTGTATAGTGGATAAACTTGAAAGCTTCGCCAGCTTCACCTGAAGTCTTGAACTGTCCGACTTCACTCATGTAATCCGCTTCACTGCCTACTTTGTAGTAATATGTCTTATTCGGTTCAAGATCAGTCGCTTTCGCTTTGTAGGAATGCTCAGTAACGTCAATCAGTTCCATGTGACCATAGTCGCCGGACATCCAGTCATCACCATGCGCCTGGGCATCTGTATAGTAGCCATTGATGATTGGTTCGCCGTTCTCATCTTCCATCGGCTCCCCTTCTTCGTCTTCCGCTATTTCAGCGAAGATGTAGTTGCCGTGCTGATCACGCTCACCAAAGCTTGATGTCACTTCAGTCGCCTCTGCTTCGAATGCCATCGCATCGTCGAAGTTGCCGGATTCAGAAACCCATACCATCGGATTCTCGGCAAGTTCAGTCGTGTACCAGTTGAAGGCCATTTCAGTTGTCGTATCACCATTGAAAGTGGTGATGATTCTATTTGGCATATTATTTACTTCGATCTCCGCTACTTCCGGCTTGGCATCAGTGAGGACAGGATTGAATTCCTGCTCTTCTGTTTCCGGTTCGGAATCAGGGGCGATTGGACCACCACCACCTGAAGCTTGTGCAATCGGACTTGCCAGTGCTGATGTAATCAAGATGAGTATGATCAGGGTGATCATACTGATTGCTAGAAAACGCTTATCGAGAAACTGTTTGAAAGCCATTCTTAGATACCCTCCTATTTATAGATGCAATATGATACATTGCATAATTAATTATAGAAGAGGAATGTTAACTGCATCTTAAGATTATGTAAGGAAGGCTTTACATAGGGAATTCATCCAGAAACAGAACGTAATTATATTAAACCAGGAAACTTTATAAATTATATATTTCCTAACAATATGTATGGTTCTTGCACAACAATAGCAGCTGGAACCTGTTTCAAGTTCCAACTGCTATTCAGTTGCATCTACCGTTCAGTAAGCACCACCTTCGGAACCCACTCGATGGTAATTACTTCTCCCGTTTCGAATGCGGTTGTAAATTCCGTTGTGCCTCCGTACGCCAAACTCCCTAAGGCGAATCGTGATTTCTCATAGTCTTTGATGACGTTCACTTTCAAATATCCAAGGGTTTCGCTCTCTTCCAGGCTGATGTCATATAGGCCAGCCGGGAAGTCTTCTCCAACTACCCATTGCCCCGGTGAAAGTTCAGTGACTTCGTCTGTCTCATATGGAGTGAAGTCGACATCATCTATTCCTGTAATCTCGAGTTCATGTCCCTCGTCTAGAAAAATCACTACTTCACCCGGTCTCGATTGGTTGGAATCATCCGATACTTCGCTCATGGTTGCACTCAAAGTCATGCGTTCTGCTTCGTCGTAGATGAAAAGGTTGCCATACCCTTCGGTCACAGTGGCGCGGTATCGACCGATAGGAATATCTTCACCAACCGTGAATGTGCCTTCCCCTAAAGTCGTTGCTTCACCTTGGTTCATCAGATGGCTGTAGTCCAATGTTTCAACCTCATCTGTCTCTGTTTCTGGTGCTTCCGTTACATTATCGTCCGTTATGCTTTCTTCTGTCGTCGTTTCTTCCACTATCCCACTTGTGTCTGAGTCAGTTGTTTCTGCCGTATCCGCTGGTTCGCTTGCTACATCTTCCGTGTCTTCTGATATTACGGAGTTGATGACGTCTGCAATCGCATCAAAAGGATTGCTGCAGCCGCCCAGGATTGCACCTGTCAGAACGATTGCTGCAAGATTTGCAGACTTCTTTTTATTTTTCATATTCGTCCCTCTTATATTCAATTTTCAGTTGACGCTCAGTGCCCACTCAATTGCTACTTTCATCAAGACCCTTCTGTGTCTCACTCATTTTCCTGAAAGTCTCCTTCAGATTTTTATCATCCACCTTATCTGCATAATCCAGAAGCATCTGCTCATTCACATGATGATCAGTGATCTTGCCGAACTCTTCCTGGATTCTTCTGGCTTCCTTGCGTATACCTTTATGCTTCAAAGATGCAAGTTTGCCGAGATATCTTGCCGAGTACCTTAGCTTCTTCGCTTCCTTCCGAATGTCATGTATCGCTTCATACTCATTCCGATCGACTTTGCGGTAGGCTGCCTTCAGTGCCTTATTCTTTTTCTCCAGACGTTCTGTGATGAAGTCGTTCCAGTCGGCATTGGTATTGAATATCAAACCATTCAGATCCGCTTCCACCGTCTCTATCGTTTTAAAGTTATTATCCGCTTCTACAAGCGTCCGCTCCATCTCTGCATTGCGCTCCTTATGGAGATACCTGAACATCTGCTGGTAGCTGTCACTCAGATCAGGGGATTTCACAGCGACCTGGTTACATAGATCAATCAGCACGTCCATTTCACGCAATGGTCCATATGCTTGGCCCAATCCTTTCAGCGCTTCATTCAGCTTGTCATACTTCTTTTCTTCAATTGTGGGTTTGAGGAAGCTCAGAAGGCTGCGCAGTTTCCTCGAATTCACACGCACCGCGTGGACGTTCTTCGGGTAATAGGGGTTGTTCAGGTAATCCGTATGCGACTGCTTCAGCCGGCGGGCACGTTTCGAGAGTACATCCTGCACTGTTTCCATCTTCTACACCTCATTCAATGTTTTGATCCCTTCCGGACCATCCAAGCATAACGACGTTTCTATCTCTATATATACCTTATCCAGAGAAATTCTACAACCCGGCCAGAGGCTCCAAGGTCGGGCAAGGAAATGTAATTCCTGAATTGAACAATTGTCTTTTCACAAAATCGCCTTATTGGATGGCGCTACGCATGTTTGAGAAGTCATATCGGGGATACACTGTATATTGAATAAAATATATGGAGGTTTTAAAATGGCGCAATTCGTATTCCAGTCCCCAGGCAAGTATATACAAGGTCAGGGTGTTCTCGCTAAGCTTGGTGAAGAAACGCAGAAACTGGCCAAAAAGCCACTATTGATCTCTGATGAAATGGTATGGTCCATCACCAGCGGGACCATCAAGGAAAGCTTCAACACTGTCGATATTGACTTTGCCTATGAAGAATTCAATGGAGAGGCATCTGAAGTGGAAATAGACAGATTGAGTGAAGCCGGTAAAAATAATGATGTCGATATCGTCATCGGTGTCGGCGGCGGCAAGACGCTTGATACTTCAAAAGCCATCGCTGACAATCTGAAGACACCGGTCATCATCGTGCCGACGACAGCTTCTACGGATGCACCGACAAGTTCACTTTCCGTCATCTACTCCGATGAAGGTGAATTCACAGGATATAGATTCTACGATAAAAATCCAGATCTGATCATCGTCGATTCCAACGTCGTAGTCAACGCACCGATCAAACTCTTCGCTTCAGGCATGAGTGATGCGATGGCAACGCTTGTCGAAGCGAGAGCAACACTGAACAGAAAAGGTGAAACGATGGTCGGTGGCCAGCCGACACTTGCTTCCATCGCAATTGCTGAAAAATGTGAGGAAACACTGTTCAAGCACGGACATGCAGCCTTCCAGGCAGCTTCCAAAGGACTCGTGACACCTCAAGTGAATGCAGTGATCGAAGCCAATACACTCCTCTCAGGTCTTGGTTTCGAAAACGGTGGACTGGCTGCAGCGCACGCCATCCACAACGGCTTCACCACGCTGTCCGGTGATATCCACCACCTGTCACATGGCGAGAAAGTAACCTACGGCACACTGGTACAGCTGCTGCTCGAAAACAGTTCTGATGAGAAGATGTTCAAATATATCGATTTCTACAAGAGCATCGGCATGCCGACCACTCTGAAGGAAATGCACCTTGAGGATGCAAGTTTCGAAGACCTCGTGAAAGTCGGCAAGCTCGCAATCGATCCAAACGACACATTCGCGAACTTGAGCGATAAGATCACCGCTGAAGACGTGGCGAACGCCATCCTTGCAGTCAACGAACTGAGCAACAGATAATATACGATTAGAGCTGGCAGGAAGCTTCCTGCCAGTTTTTTTGTGCAGACATAAAGAGATTTCATTTTCCTAAATACGATTGAAACGGGTATGAAGATATTGAAAGGTAATATCAGACAAAATACATCGGTCGGAGGATGATATCATATGGAAAAAGAAGTGCTGATTGTCGGTGCAGGTCCCACCGGGCTGGCGCTCGGACTTGGTCTGGAGAAACAAGGTGTGCCTTTTCGAATCATTGATAAGAATACCGGTCCAGGAACGACTTCCAGAGCGATGGTCATCCACGCAAGAACGCTAGAGTTCTACCGTCAGCTTGGAGTCGCGCACAAGCTGACGGATGCCGGTATTGTAGAAGATGCGGTCCACTTATATAAGAATAGACAGGCAGTCGCCAGAGTACCGCTTGGGGAGATGGGCAGAGGACTCAGCCCCTACCCTTTCGTACTGAGTCTGGCGCAGGATATCCATGAATCGATTCTGATCGAACATCTGAAATCGAAGGGTATTGAAGTGGAATGGCAGACGTCACTGGTTGATTTCGAGGAAAAGGCGGATCATCTGGAAGCGGCAATCAGCAGGAATGGCAGACAGTGCGATTCAAGGTTTGCCTATATATGCGGCTGTGACGGTGCCCACAGTACTGTCAGAAAGCAGCTGAATATCGGATTCCCCGGCGGAACGTACAGCCAGGTGTTCTTTGTGGCGGATACGGTGAATGAAAAACCGTTCAAAGGATTTTCCGCCGGTTTCCGTGGCAGTGATTTCAAGCTGGCGTTGAATATCCGGACAACAGGCAATGTACGGCTGATCGGCATCATACCCGAGTCCTTGCTTGAGGATGGACCGCCGGAAACATTTTCTCCTCTCATCCCCCATGTGGAGAAAGTACTGCCTGTCAAAGTCGGCAAAGTGAACTGGTATTCTTCTTATAAAGTTCACCATCGTGTGGCGGAAATATTCAGGCAGGGCCGTGTATTTATTTTAGGAGATGCCGCCCATATACACAGTCCGGCTGGTGGTCAGGGAATGAATACAGGCATCGGTGATGCCTTCAATCTGGCGTGGAAGCTTGCGATGGTGCTGCAGAACAGGATGGACGCACGCATTCTCGAGACATATGAGACAGAACGGATCACCTTCGCCCGGAAGCTCGTGGCAACGACAGACCGGGCGTTCCAGCTCGTCATCGGCAGCAGGATGATCAGGAATATCGTAATTCCAAAAGTGATACCGAAACTGTTTGGCATCAGGAAACTCAGGATGCAGGTATTTAAAATGCTTTCGCAGACAAAATTGAGCTATCGTGACAGTCCATTGAGCAGAGGGAAAGTCGGCGGTATTCGTGCCGGTGACCGTCTGCCTTGGATCAGAATGGATGATGGCGACAACTTCGAACCGCTGGAAAGTGCAGACTGGCAGATGCATGTCTATGGCAAGCCGAACACCAGCATCAAAAGACTGTCGGACATATACGGCATCCCACTCCACTACACCAGCTGGACGCAGGAGATGAAGCATAGAGGCGTGAAGAAAGACTCAGCTTTCCTGGTCCGCCCCGATGGTCATATCGGAGTGGCTACGACAACGAGGCATACTGATGTCATCAAACAGTATGTGGAAGAATATGATATACGAATGGCATCATATTAATATACGATATTTAAAAAGGGATGACCCGCCAGTTGGCGGGCCATCCCTTCTCTTTATTCTTTATGCACGTCTTTCAGGAAGTGGAAGCTGGCCGGATGCTGGCCATACCCTTCCACATCATCCCGCATGCCTGTAAGCAATGATGGATGATAGATTGGAATGATCGGTGATTCGTCTAGCAGTATCTGCTGGGTCTCTTCGTACAGCGCCAGTCTTTCCTCTTCATCCGTTTCGGAACGTGCTTCATCAAGCAGTGCATCGACTTCACTGTTTGAGTATCTGGAACGGTTGCCGGATGTACCGATATTCGATGAATGGAACAGGGCGTAGAGTCCGTAGTCGGCATCCAGTGTGACTGTACCCCAGCCACCGATGAACATCTCATGATCGCCGCCACCGACATAGTCAAGGAACGCACCGGAATCAAGCTGGTAGATTTCAAGTTCTATATTCAGCTCGGCCAGTGCTTCCTGGATGTATGCTGCCATGTCTGCCGCAGTGCGGTCCATGACTGTGATTTCGGCAGTGAATCCATTGCCGTATCCATTCTCTTCGAGCAGCTGCTTTGCCGCTTCTGTGTCATACGCATTCGTGTCGAGATCATCACTATGGCCGAAGACGGCTGGAGCGAGTAGCGTATCGGCGACTTCTGCTTTGCCTTCAAGCATTTCATCGATGATGGCCTGCTTGTCGATTGCCTGCGCAATCGCCGTTCTGACAATCGGATCGTCGAATGGTGCCTTATCGGTGTTGAATCCAACATATTCCATACGGACACTTTCCGTTTCGTTCATTCTCGTGCCTTCGTTCTCCTCAATCTGTGCGTAGTCGTTCGGATTGACCGGATATATGAGATCGGTCGTCTCCGTCATCAGTTCTGCGATGCGTGTCGAATCTTCAGGCACCGCCTTGAATGTGAAGGACTCTGCCTGAGCCGGCTCTCCCCAGTAGTCCTCATTGCGGGACAATGTCACAAATTCACCTTCGGACAGTTCCTCGAAAGTATAGGGTCCTGTACCGGCCGGGTTGCGGTGGACTTCAGTCAGCAGTTCGCCGCCATCCTCATACTGTTCATAGTCCGCCTCGATGACAGCCGGGCTGATCATGCTGCCGGCAGGATGTGCCAGATGTGATGGCAGTGCCGCAAATGGGTTGACCGTTGTGATATGTACTGTATACTCATCCACCACTTCAACGGAATCGATCAGTTCAAAAAGGAATGCGACAGGTGCACCCACTTCTTCATCTCTGACACGGTCGAGATTCGTTTTGACCGCTTCTGCGTTGAATTCCGTACCGTCATGGAACTGGATGCCTTCCCTCAATTTGAACTCCCAGGTCAGATCGTCGATCTGTTCGTAGGATTCAGCCAGACCGGGCTCGATTTCCAGCTCAGGTGTGAATTCGACCAGACGGTCGTATATGTTGACGTTCACGTGATTCGATGACTGGTCGTTGGCAGCATGAGGATCCAGCGAGTTCGGCGTTGCCAGTACACTCATCGTGATGCCTTCTCCACTGCCTGTCTCTGCTGCATCTGTATTATCTTCTTCCACTGTCTCATCCACTTCGCTGTCATCTGTACATGCCGAGAGCAGCAGTACAAACAGGAACATGAGCAATGGGACCAAATATTTTTTCATATCTTTCCCCCTCCATCTATTTATATGAACACTATACATAGTAATATACTCGGAATGAAAAAGGAATACACATTTCAAAAATATCTTCCAGACAGCAAAATTGATTATAAGTAAAGCAGATTGTTATAGTATGTATTCAAAGATCACTACAGCACATACAGGAGGATTTTATTCATAATGAATAGTAAATACGCACCATTATTTGAAAGTGTTCAGCTGCCGAACGGCGTTGAACTGAAAAATAAATTTGTACTTGCTCCACTGACCCACGTCTCCTCGAACGACGATGGGACACCGACGGATGCAGAGATCGAATACATGCGCCAAAAATCGAATAGTGTTGGTCTTGCTTTGACAGCGGCAACGAATGTTACAGACCTCGGCAAAGCGTTCCCTGGACAGCCTTCCATCGTCCGTGATTCGGACATTGAAGAACAGAGAAAGATTGCGGATGCCATGAAGGAAAACGGCGCAAAAGCGATTCTTCAAATCCACCACGGCGGTGTACAGGCCCTGCCATCACAGACAGCCACTGGCGAATCTGCCGGACCGAGCCCGATCACGATGCAGAGCTTCGGTGAGCCGGAACCCCATGATGCACGGGAGATCACGCCGGACGAAATTGAAGAGACGATCAAGGCATTCGGCGAAGCGACACGCAGAGCCATTGAAGCGGGCTTCGACGGTGTCGAGATCCATGGTGCCAACCACTACATCATCCACCAGTTCGTCTCCCCCTACTTCAACAAGCGTTCGGACAAATGGGGAGAAGACCGCTACCTGTTCGCCATGGAAGTTGTGGATGAAGTTGTCAAAACGGCCAAGAAACATGGAAACCCGGACTTCATCATCGGCTACAGGTTCTCGCCGGAAGAAGTGGAATCACCGGGCATCAGTATGGAAATCACTGAAGAACTGATCGGCAAACTCGTCGATAAACCACTCGACTACCTGCACGTTTCACTCTTCGACGTGAACTCCGAAACACGCGACGGCAAATATCAGGGCACCAGACGTATCGAACTGCTGCACCAATGGATCGGCGGTCGCATGCCACTGATCGGCATCGGCTCCATCTTCACGCCGGAACAGGCACTGGAAGCAATCGAAGACGGCAACGTCGACCTGCTCGGACTTGGCCGCGTACTGCTGCTCGACTCCGACTTCATCAATAAGATCGAAAATGGCAGAGAAGAAGAAATCACAAACGTATTCGACCCTGAAAGAGAAGATAAGCATGGACTGACCGAACCCCTATGGGAGCAGTTCTATAAAGGATTCTATCCAGTACCGCGTAAGGATCAGTAAAATGAAATGCCTGGAGTTGACTTCGCAGTCAATTCCAGGCATTTTTCTATTCCATAATCGGTTCTTCTTTTACAAGTTATTACCGTTCTGCTTTTCTTCGCATTTCATCCAATATCCTCTGCTTTTCAGGGTTACGACCCGGTTTATCGAAATATCTATCACCCGGTTTGAAGTCAGGGTTTACCCTTCTCACAGCACGAATCGCATCTTCCCTTCTCTCCCTATTCCTTTTTTGAATTTTAGAGAGTTTCACTTCTTTCATCGTATTCACCCTCTATTTTATCTGCTGTTTTGAGCTATTCGAAAAATCTGCTTTCGTCGGGTTCTTCGGCTTCTCACGCTTCTTATACATCTCCATCTTGTCGTTGTATCCCCAGACGTAGGTCAGACCGAAGGACAACGCGAGTGTAACGAATGTGACGAGAATCGCGTACCAGAA
Source organism: Salinicoccus hispanicus (assembly GCF_009831115.1). Classification (GTDB taxonomy): domain Bacteria; phylum Bacillota; class Bacilli; order Staphylococcales; family Salinicoccaceae; genus Salinicoccus; species Salinicoccus hispanicus. The sequence goes on from NZ_WUUK01000005.1 coordinate 189,325, forward strand.
GTTCGCGGTGATGCCATTGTCGGGATCGATGAAGGATGGCAGTCCGATCAGGGATCCGATGATACTCCACATGTTGACGCCGAGAATACCGGCGAGGAGTCCACCGACTGCGCTGGCGATGCTTGCGCATATGAAAGGTCTGCGGAAACGCAGGTTGATGCCGTAGATGGCAGGTTCTGTAATGCCGCAGAAGGCGGAGAATGCCCCGGCATAACCGAGTTCCTTCACTTCCGCTTTTTTCGACTTCACAGCGACTCCGAGTGCGGCACCGGCCTGTCCGACGATGGTGACACTGATCATGACCGACAGATAGCTGTATCCAAGTGTCGCAAAGTCATTCACATAGACCGGCACGATGCCCCAGTGGAGACCGAATATGACCAGCAGCTGATAGAATGCTGCGATGACAGCACCAAACAGCGGCGCATTGAAGTCCAGCATGGACTGCAGCCCGTTGGCAAGCGTTGTAGAGAAACCGACAAGTACAGGACCGGTGATGAGTAGCGTGATGGCTGACACGAGTCCAATGATGACGATCGGAATGAATATTGCCTGGATATACGCGGACACCCAGGTTTTCAGCCAGTCTTCGAGATTCTTCACCAGCCAAGCCGCAAGTATCATCGGAAATATGGAGTATGTATATGAGACGAATGGAAAGGCGAAGTTGCCGATGGCAAAGATATTCATATTACTATTCGCCGCTTCAAGAACTGTCGGGTGAATGATCACTCCACCAATCACAGCGGTCAGTACAGGATTGCCATTCATCCGTTTGGCTGCATTGAAGCCGATCAGTACAGGCAGAAAGTAGAATACCGCATCCGCCATCGCATTGATGATCAGGTAGGCTGTGCCCATATCCGTCACAATATTCGTCGCAGTCAGAACCGCAAGCAGCCCCTTGATGATTCCGGCGGCAGCGAGAATGCTGATGATCGGCATGACAGAACCGGTGATGATACCGATGAATTGATTGAAGTTGTACCCGACCTTCTCCATGAATGTACTGTCTTCAGGAGGCCCAGCAGCCTGTCTATTCGATGCTGTCTCTTCCGATGGGGACAGCTGCGCCATCACTTCCTTGTATATATCATCCACCGCAGGCCCAACCACCACCTGATACTGGCCCCCTGCCAGAGCAACACCCATGACACCGTCCAGATCTTTTATTTTTTCCGTATCAGGAAGCTTAGGGTCTTTTAGATAGAAACGTAGACGTGTCACACAATGGATGACATTATCGATATTCTCCTCCCCGCCCACTTGTTCTACGATCTGCCGAGCGAGCTCCTGGTAGTTTTCTCTCTTGTTCTTCATCGGTGCTTTCACCTTTCCTTCCAGCATTGCTTTCCCACTTATTTTAAAATACATCCAAATTAAAAGAGATGGACTAAAGCTATATTTTTTGAACACTCATGATAATAGAATACCTCAAATAATTGATCGTGGGGACTGGTAGAACATCAATTTGTCTAAATTAATTAAAATATATAGATTATTCTTGTTTCTCCCTGTATAACTGTAAAATTTAATGTAAAATATCTAGTGAATGGATATATTTTAATTTATAGAAGTTCAGACGTTGCTACATAGCAGATTTACGTATCATTCGAAAAGGAGCAGTGTAGGAAATGGCAGAAAATATGGCCTTGGTTATTATTTTGGGTGCGATTCTCGTACTCATCATTGGCGCAGGTATCGCATGGTATTTCTATATGAAAGTGAGATATAGAACTGTACCTTCCAACGAAGCATTGATCGTTACCGGACCGAATCTTGGAGATGAAGCGAAAGAGACGAACATCTATAAGGATGATCAGGGACGCTACATGAAAGTCATCCGCGGTGGCGGACATCGGCTGCGTCTATTCCAGACAGGAACGAAAGTCTCCCTGAAATCCTTCCAGCTGAAAATAGAAACACCGAAAGTCTACACCAAGGAAGGCGTCGGCATCTACGGCCAGGCCGTGGCGACAGTGAAAGTTGCTGATGATCTGGAAGGCATCGTAAAATATGCCGAGCAGTTCCTCGGCAAGGACCAGAACGATATTGAACACGAAGTATCCGAAGTACTCAACTCGAACCTCCGCGCCATCCTCTCCAAGATGACGGTTGAAAGCATCAACGCCGATCGTGAGAGCTTTAATGAACAGGTCCGTGAGATCGCACAGGATCAGCTGAACCGCATGGGCTTCAAAATCACTTCCCTTGGCCTATCAGATTTGAAAGATGATGAAAATTATCTCGAAAACCTTGGTCGTCCACAGATCGCCCGCGTCAGAAAAGAAGCGGAAATTGCGGAAAGTGAGAATAAGCTTGCGACAGAAAGCAAGCAGGCTGAAGTGAACGAAAAGATTTCACGTGAGAAATATGAACGTGAAATGAATATTGCTGATAGCCGTAAAGAAAAGGAACTCAAAGAAGCCAGAAACTCTGCAGAAACAGCCAAAGAGCAGGCAATCGCCGAGGCTGCTGGACAACTTGAAGCAGAAGAACGTCGCCTGTCAGTCGAACAGCAACGTCTCGAGATCCGTGAGCAGGAGAAAGCGAACGAACTGAAACTGCGTAAGATGGAACGTGAAAATGACGTTGAAATTGAAAAGCAGCAGGTGGAAGTACGCAGGCAGCAGGCAGAAGCCGACTACTACGCTGAGACGAAAAAAGCAGAAGCCAGTGCCGCCGCCCGTATATCAGAAGGTAATGCAGAAGCGGAAGTCATCCGCAAGAAGAGCTTGGCTGAAGTCGAAGCCATCGAACGCCGCGCCAAAGCAATGGCACAGCATAAGGATGTCATCCTGATGGAGAAACTCATCGAAATCATGCCTGAGTTCGCCAAAGCAGTCAGCGACTCCATGAGCAATGTCGAATCCATCCGCATACTGGACGGCGGAAGCGGAGATCAGCTCAAATCGTTGCCTAAAACCGTTACAGGCACCATGGCCAACCTGCAGGAAAGCATGGGTCAGATGACCGGTTTTGACATGGAAGGTTTCCTGAAGAACCTGACCGCCAGCGTACAGCCGGATACTGAAGAAGAAGTTAGTGAAACATTCCCCGCAGACGAAGCAGATGGTGAAGATCTGGAAGACGAGAACTATGTTGACGACATCGATAGTAAAGAACAATAAAAAATGACTCTTCGGAGTCATTTTTTAATACAGGGAGGACCCTATGGAGATTACCGTAAAAAGACGTACATGGTTTCTAGGGATACTGATGCCACTGAAGCTCGCGTTCAATGGTGAAAAGATTACAAATATCCATGCATTTCAAGATAAAACGATACAGATTCCAGAAGAAGCAGGCAGACTGAAATACTCTCAACCCTTTGACCTCAGTGATCAGATTTATGTAAAAGACGGTGATACTGTCATCATCAAAGAAACGTCACTGAATAAAATAGCAAATATAGTCTTTCTGGCTACAATGGCATTTTTCTTATTCAGTAATAATTACACCCCCTATCGAGAATCTGCATTTTATGCTGAAATGGGCGGTGCGCTGTTGCCTACCATCCTGATTCCCCTTGGAGTCATTGCTTTGGGAACAATATTTTTCAGTTCACATAAGCTCGTAACAGAGGATGAGAGCCGCTGAAGTAGTTGCTGAACAGAAATACAGGTACTACGGTGATCAAAATTATAGAATTGAACCATCTCATTTTTTTCATAATATCTTTTAACTATTCGCACTATAGACCTGCTGATTCGTTATCGATGCGTTTTTCTATTAAGTATGTATACTGACAAGAGAGAATAGTCAGAGGCGGAGATATAATGAAGCAGTTTTACAGCGATGTGGTTCAATTTAGAGGTACGCATTATGATTTTGGTTACTTCCAAGGTCAGCAGCTCAAAGATTCACTAATTTTACCCAACCGTGAAAAACAATGGGAACACCGTAAAGATCGTCATTTTATAGTCAATCCCGAAGAATATATCACAATCATTTCAAAATACTCACCAGCCATACTGGAGGAAATCCAAGGACTGGCTGATGCACTTGATATGGAAATGAAAAAGGCATTCCAGCTGTTTGGTGGCTATTATCTGGAATTTACCCGAAGCGGCTGTTCCATTTTCACCGATAGCGACTTCATGGTTCGCAATTATGACAGTCAGCCACGTGGATATGAAGGGCGATACACATTTTATGAACCGACTGATCACGGATACGCCGTAATCGGTCCCTCCATGCAGATTACCGGCCGGATAGATGGCATGAACGAAAAGGGACTGGTGATGGGCTATAATTTCACCCACAGGAAAAGTTCAGGTGATGGGTTCATTTGCAATATGATCGGGCGTCTGGTCCTCGAAACATGTGCCGACGTAGATGAGGCAATCGCTTTATTGAAAGAAATTCCTCACAGGCATTCATTCAGCTACATTATTCTGGATGCAGATGGTGTATCCTACGTCGTCGAAGCATCACCAAGAAATGTCGCAGTCAGAAAATCCAATGTATGTACAAATCATTTCCACTTGCTGAATGATGAAAATCAGCATCGGCAGACAGAGACACGGCAACGCGAAAAAACAATACAAGAACAACAGCAGCATGCCACCAATCCTTACGAAGCATTTAAAGTTATGAATAACCCTGATCACGGTATTTTCTCAGATAAATACGATGCAGCAGCAGGTACAATACACACATCCGTCTACTTCCCTAAAGATCTAAAAGCATGGTTCGTCATTGGTCCAGATAAGAAACCCGTTATTTTCGATTTCAAGAAATGGCTCGACGGCGATAAGGTCAACGTCAAGCAGATTAGAGGCACACTTGAATATGACGTACCGTTCGTGAATATGGAAGGATGAGGCTGCAAAGCCACGATGAATTGACATAACATCATTAAAAACCCAAAGTCTATATGCATTCGACTTTGGGATACATACTTTACTGCTCTAAAGTTCATTTTTACTTAAAGAGTTTAAGAAAATCAATTCGAGCTTTGCTGTATTATATTGGGATCCAACCATCGCTTCCAAATATTCTACGCTATCTATAGAGTCAAAAGCCCGCCTGTATCCCATAGATCCTGCGATCCCTCTGATAATTATTCTTATCGTTCATCCATTTCCCTCTCTAAATGGATGAATCATGTTCAGTTCTGCTTTAAAATATGCTAATCGTTTTGCAGCATCTTTTAACGAATACCATGTTGCTTCTGAATTGATTTCTTTAACAATTTCATCTAACTGTTCTTCCATGTATTGAGGCTCACAAAACCTTGTTTGATCCTTCATCAGAATTACATCTCTGCTTTCACCTGCAAAATCATATATCTTATGAAATAGCATTCTGTGCAACTTCATAATTGAGGTGGAACTTACAGGTAGAAGAAAATCTAAACCATCACTTTCTAATTTTGAGGATGATAGATAAAAAGCAACTCTTTCGAGTTGCTCTAGTTCCTTCATATCCCGTGCACCCAAAAGATTAGACTGAAGCAAGTAACCATCCTGATCGTGTGCGCTATATTTTGTCATTTAAATGCAATTCTACGAATCAATTGATTCGTAATTTCTTTATCTGAATTAATTGCTTCTAGTATCTTTTTTTGCTGCTCTTTTGGAACCTTCATCCCTTTCAGTGCTAAGTTGTGTGCGATTTGCTGATTGATTTTAGAATCTAGTGTAAGCATACGAATCGCCTCCTGATAGTATTATTATATCAAGAAATAACGCTTTTTTATAATTCAACCCCCTTAAAAATCTATTTACCGCAACAGACTTTACAGCATTATATTTGCAATTGATTTAAGTCTATTTTTTATCAAAATCGTCTTTAAATTTCTGAAAGGAAGAATACTATGAAAGGAAAACAGGTTTTCTACTTGATGGTCGCATTAATACTTTTTTCAGTATCTTCATTTACCATAGGAGACAAGGTTCTCGGAGAAGAAAGATATATAGGCTTTCCATTTGACTGGCTGGGTATAATAGACGGCCCTGAAGTAAAGGAAGCATATACTCAATTTTATGGGATTGGTTTTATTTTTGATATTATAATTTTCTTCCTTATTGTTAGATTAGGGGATAAGCTGCTTACTCAGCTTGCTCTACGCTAAATAACCGATTTACATTGATGAGTATTAAACCCTATTCTGTCAGGTAGCGTATCATCTATCTACCAGATCACGCATTGTCTTATCATACTTTGCAAACATTTCATTAGATAGATCCAGTATCTCTTTTTGGTAATCCCCTTGTTTTCTAATGACTACTGAATCACCATCTGCAACAAACTCCAAGTTGTCACCTTCATCAGCCTTCAACGTCTCAAGAATACTTTTTGGTATACTGACAACCGTACTATTTCCAATTTTCCTCAATTTTCTTAGAATAGCCATAAAACTCCCCTTTTCATTAAAGTATATACTTTAATATTAAACTTTGCGCCCCCATCAAAGGAATTTACGTTTTCTGAGCAGCCCTTGTAAGCTGCTCTTTTTTTGTACGCCGATTGGACTTGGATGCATATTTAATTCTAATAGAACTTGTATCTTTTCAGTATACTGAAAAGAATGCTGTTCATCTCATCAACAGAGTTCTTAAACCCATTACTTCTCCACTCCATAATAACCCCTGATATTGCATTCGCCTGATAAGACACCTCAAACTCATTTATTTTGTCTATACCAATTGTCCTCATTATTAACTTATCTATTTTTCACTTCGAAAATTGTATATAATTTAAATAAACCGTATCGTAAGTTGATACGGTTTATTTATGATAGCTCTCATTCTTCATAATCTTACTGACAAATTGAACTCTGCATAGCTCGTTTCTTTCGTATATAATCAAGGTAACTAAACTTCTCGCATAAGACGTCCTACTGACTTACGTCATAAACGAAGGGTGCATTGATATGGCAAAACAAACGACTAAAAAGGACTGGATTGACAGCAGCATCGGTCTCGGCATGATCTTCGGCTGTTTGATCGGCATTGTCATTGCTATAATCTTCAATCCATCGATCATGGTCTATACGTTGCCTGCTGGTGCGTGTATCGGTTTACTGATTGGTACTATGATCTACGCCATCTATGGCAGTCATAATCAGCACGACAAATAACCATGCCACCTAATTGTTCGGTGGCATGGTATTATTGAGCACTGTTACAGAAATGGCTGTGGTGGTCGCAATCATGATTGCCGCTTCCATCTCCTCGATGGATTTATTGATGGCAACGTCATATTCGCTCTCGGCTGCAATCTTCTCAATCCGCTTCTCTGCAGTTTCTTGTTTTTCCTCACCAAACACTTCAGCGGTCAGGTTGCATATCTTTATCAGATTCAATAGGATGCCGGCGAGTGGGTCGGGGGTCTCATCTTTGAATACAATTCTTTGAAGTCTATTCCTGATCTCCTCTTCGGCTCTGCCGTCTGCTTCGGGATGGTGTTTCCATTTGAAGACAAATAGGAATTTCTTGGACTCTTCTTTCAAAATTCCTTTATCTACCAGAGACTGAATGATCTCTTTTTTGATATTATGCATCTTGAACGGCAGACGGTCCATCCAGTACTCGATTTTCTCTGGTTTTTTGGCTTTTTCCATCTCATCCAGAACAGTTTCGAAATAAGGCACCTCTGTCGGCGTGCGGTCCACCACGACAACCTTATCCTCCTGCAGCTCTATCCGTTCCATCAGCGTCAGTTCGGACAGGATGGCTCCGGTAAGTCCATACTCAATGGAATCAGCCCCATTGACCTGTGTTCCCTTCTCATCATCCGTTGCAAGTAGCAGCAGTGCTTCTGCAATGGTAAACATATCGTTTCCTCCCTATAAAGTTTTATAGAAAATGATACATCTCTCTTTTACGGCTATCGAAAATCGGCACTTCCTTGCGGATTCTGTCGACTTCACTCCCATCGAGGCGGCCGGTCAGTGTGGCGTCTCCATGATCTGCCGCTTCATCCACGCTTTCACCGAATGGCCCGACGATCATGGAACGTCCAGCGTACTTCTGGTCTCCGATCTCTCCGTAGGTGTCAGCGGCAATGATGTACAGCTGGTTTTCTATTGCACGTGCGCGTGTCAGTGTCTCCCAGTGCGACTTCCGTGCCATCGGCCATTCGGCAACAACAAAGATGGACGTCGCGCCTTTCAGTGCCAGATCTCTGAACAGTTCAGGGAACCTGAGATCGTAGCAGATGACGATGCCGCACGTATTGCCATCAAGCATGAACGTATTTACCTTGTCCCGCCCGGCTGCAAGGAATTCCGGTTCATTGAGCATCGGTACGAGGTGCATCTTGGAATATTCATAGATGAGTTTGCCTTTCCGATCGATGACGAAGGCGGTATTATATACCTTCTCCGGGTCAGCCTTCATATTGGCGACAGAACCGGCAACAATATTGACATCATACTCCTGTGCAAGTGATACAATGATGGACTTTGCCGGTTCCAGGTGATGGCATGCATGCTGCTTTATATTTTCAAGATCGTAGCTTGATGTCCACATCTCCGGCAGTACGACAACGTCCGTGCCTTTCAGGTTCTCCTTCGCAAATACTTCCTGCACTCTTTCAAGATTCGCTTCCAAGTCTCCAAATACAACCTGGTACTGCAGTACTTTTATATTGATACGATCACTCCTCCATATGACTATTGCTGAAACAGCTCGATATAGTAGTCTGAAACGATGGTATCCCCGGGGTTGATTTCCACACTGACACTAAGCTCCGGATCCGGCCCTTCCAATGGATCAAAGTTCTGATACTTGCCAGCTGTGTTCCAATAGATCCGGTGTTCACCGGATTCACCCATTATCGGCAGGCTTTCAGACGCCAGCATGTAGGTTCCGGGTTCGATATGTGTGCCTGCTGTATGCGTACCTGCGGGTATCATGAGACTACCTGTCTCCTCTGGTTCCATCATATCATTTTCAACCGATGAAAGTTCAAGTTCACCATCGCGGGACTTGAATGTCAAAGTATAGCCAGGCTTCAGATCGAAGGTGGCATCTGGTGTCCGCATGCCGATGGAGATTTCCATGATTCTCACACCTGCATTATCTTTGATGATGATTGCCCCGGCAGTGTCCACCAGCACGCCTGTATATCTTCCAGGCTCGAGATCTTCCCCTGCTTCGTATGTACCGGGTTCAAGTGTCATCTGCTCACCTGCACTGCTGTCCACCGTTCCGGCCAGTTCACTGCTTTCAACATACGGAAAGCGTTCTGCAATATCATCACCCTTGAGCAGTTTATCTTCTTCATAGGCACTGATTGCCGCTTCATCCTTTACAAACGCTTCTCCATCATATGTCTCAGGCATGATGCCGGTGTAACCGCATCCGGCCAACCCGAATACCATCAGCAGTACAAACCCACGCTTCATGATTCCACACCTTTATAGATGCGCAAGTAGTGCTCATAAGTGCCGAGGGGCCCAATAGTCACCGACTCCGAACCCCCTTCCTGCAGACGGTTCATCAATTTCAGCTTGTCAGCGTCTGTCAGCGTTTTTGTCGGGATGCAGATGCGCTGACGGTTCAGATACAGTGTGCCTTCCGGGAGCGTATCGATTGACTGGTAATGCTCTGGCCCGATATTTCCTTTGATGAAATTCTCCTGTGCATCTTTCCGATCATACGTATAGTAGATATCCTTATTGTTGAGAAAATAGATCTGGTCTGCGTAGTCGTCCAGATTCTCGAGCAGGTGGCTCGCGACAATGATGATCTTGCCCTCCTGTTTCACTTCCTGGAGAATTCTGCTGACGAGCTCGACATTGACTGGATCGAGCCCGTTCATGATCTCATCCATGAACATGATCTTCGTATCTGCAGCCATCATCATGGCAAAACACAATCTCTGGCGCATTCCGAGAGAATAGGAATTGACCTTGTCACCCACGTATCCTGCCATATTGAGACGATCGACAATCGCATCGATGTCACCTTTGCCGCCTTTCCATATATCGCGATACATTTCGATATGTTCATATCCCGAGAAGTTTTCGTAAAGCTCGGCCTGGTCAGGGAAAAATGTGATCTTTTCATGCAGTGCCCGAACATCCTTCGTCGTGTTTTTATAAGCTTGCCCATCGACCCGTATCTCCCCCTTATTGATCGGAATGAAGCGGATGATTGCGTTGAATAGTGTCGTCTTGCCGGTACCATTCGGTGCAACCAGTCCGATGATGTTGCCGTCCGGGATGCTGAAATTGATACTCTCAAGAACGACGTGATTACCATAGCTGATGGTCAGATCCTTTATTTCGAGTGGCATCAGTTTTTCCTCCTTTCAAGTCTGCCTGTCCGTGTCGGTATCAGTTTGAAGATGAAGTGGAACAGGATTTCAATCAGTATATAGAATAGTGCGATCGCAATGAGCATCTTCACGATATTGACATTACCGATGTCTGCCCACTCCCCTTCAAGCATCGGCAGCAACTGTATATAGAGGAACGGGTTCCAGCTGCCAAGTGGTGAAATGATTGTGAATATATAAGGGATGAAGAAGATGGCGACCACGATTGTGATGGTCAGATAGATATTTCTGAACACCCAGCTGAGTCCGGTCGACAGTTTGATGATGACGTAGCTCAGTGCCATGGCAAGCAGCAACGTCATGACGACATACTGCAGTATGCTGATATATACTGCACTTTCCCCATCATACAGCTGCACCGGGTACATGAGCGTGCCGGTGTCCGTGGACAGCCGGCTGACAAAGTAGGAAATGAGTATCCCGATGATCAGTGTCATCCAGATCAGCACCCAGCTTATGAAGGTGCGCTGGCGCCACTGGAACTTCCATGTATAAGGCAATCCTTGGGTGATGCTCCAGTTGTTTTCCTGATCCCTGCTGAACCGGTCGGCACCGAATATTGCTGCGATGATATAGATGAATACACCGGCAATGATGTTGACCAGTGTGTAGAGCACAAGACTCGGTGACATCGGGTTCCAGTCGATGGCGACATCATTCTCCTTCAAGTAATTGAGAAATTTGAGACGGTTGTTGATTTCGATTTCGCTCGGCATGAAGGTGAGCAGCAGCTCCTGGGACTCGAAATCATCGGCTGCATGGAAATACAGCTGATTTTCTGCCATCTCGATGCCCTGATCGACGTAGTCACTGACAATCTCTTCAAGCCCTTCTACAGTATTGCCTTCCTTTTCTGAAAGAATGTAGCGCTGCATGCCGAGTATGCTCTGCTGACGTGCCAGCCGGTCATATATATCCTGACCGGTTTCTGTTTCAAAATGTTCTTGTGGTATGGCACGGAACAGATCCTGTGTATCCGTATACTGCGCTCTCGTCTCCTCGATCGGCAGTTCGACTGAACGGTTCTGATAGAGAGTGGAATAAGTTGCAACGAACAGGATCAGCGCAGCAAGCAGTATGCGTACCTTCCAGTCACGAAGTACTTTCAATGTTTCCCACCTGAAGAGTCGCATCATCCCACCTCCCTTTCGAACTTCTGCCTATTCATCCACTTCACCGTCAACAGCAGCAGAACTTCAAGAATCACGATTGAAGCAGCCAGTACCATGACACCTGTGCCAAAGGTGAAGCCATTATTCAGAGCGAGAAAGTTGCGCTCGCCACTCAGCACCTGTCCGAATTCGAAATAGTTCTGTGGGAAGTACTGTCCACCGATACCGAAAATGGTCGCCTCACCACCCCCACTGTATATCCGGTTGAAACCGACAATCAGGAAGCCGATGATCATGACCACCACATCATGCCGGAACAGCAGTGACAGCCACGCATTCAGACGGACAAAAAGATAGACAAGAAGGAGGATGAATACCACGGACATGGCGACAAAACTGCCGATTACCCGAGTTGAGAAATTCACTACTTCTCCCCGGTAGCCTTCCTGGTAAGCATAAGAAGATACCCCGAGTCCAAATGAACCGAACCCGTATAGGATACCAGCGACCAGATAGAATAATGACAGCAGCACAGCAAATGCCGTGATCAGTATGGCGAAAAGCGATATGGACTGGTAAAAGATGTAGCGCCACCAGCCGAAGGGCTGACCTGCTTTCAATGTGCGGTGTTTCCTATCGTCAACAAGAATTTCGCTGGCGACGAATATGGTTACGAGCAGCAGGATCAGCGGACCGTTTGTCTTCAGGAAGAGATGGAGCTGCTGGGCAGCCGTCTTCTGGTCGTACAGATGAAGTGTGAGATTCTCCTCTTCCGCAATGGCTCGAAGCTCCGTGTTCATCACTGCCGTTTCGTAGTTGGCCAGGTGCATATCACTACCAAAGTCACTATTCATTCTCTCTGCATCTCCAGCCATTGGCGGCATCAGTCTGGGGCTGGTTATGAGATCCACAAGCAATCGGATATCTCCATTATCGATTGCACTGTCGAATGTGTAATAGTTTTCGTAATTTTCTTTAGCCAAACTATATGTATTGGTGCCAGTAAAGCTGTTGACTGCGATATCCCCTTGCTGCAGCCGTGACTCCTTCATCCCATACTCAGCGCTCAATTCGAGGACCAGGCCTTCCCGGTCGATCGTTGTCGGATGCTCGGTGCCCGGCAGATAAAGCAGCAGATAGGCAAAAATGCCTAAGAGAGACAGAATCAGGACCAGTCGATTCTTCCGATTCCGCCATGTCCGTTTCAGTGTTTCTCTGAATACAGCTGTAAACATATGTAGTCTCCTCGGTTTCTATTTATAGGATGCGCGCTGTATCAGTGTGCCGTAATGGTTTCGAGCTTCTTCATCTGATTATCGAGCACCCGTCTGACCACAGGCCTGATGCCTTTCAGAACCAGAGCATACCTTTTGCTTTCTGCGTCGAAGCGGCTTGTCACCTGGACTCTCGTTTCATCTTTGCCTTCCGGCTTCAGCCTGAATGATGAAGTGATGATCCCCTGCTTGAGTGTCGTTTCCACTTCAATGAACCGATTCTCCTCATATTCTGTAATGATCGATCGGAACTGATATGTCTTGTTAAGTACCTTCATCATCGTTCTGAACTTGGTGCCCTTCGTGCGCTTGTCTTCTGTGTAATAGATGTTGCCTGCAAAGATCGGGCTCCATTCCTTCAGTCTGTCATCATCGTTGACGACCTCGAATATCTGCTCAGGCGTCGCTTTGATTCGTGCGTCGTAAGTATAGAGTTCCATGAGTATCCCCTTTTTATGCCTATGTAGTTATTTTCTAAATTTTAGATATTTAATAAAAATTATACATTCTTATTTTTGAATTTTCAATAATCATTGCGTTATTCGATATGTAAACGCTATTATTATAATAAAAAGAGGTGGCCGCATGTTGAATATGAGCAGGGATCGGAACATTGCCTACAGTGACATCGAACAGCTGTACATGAGCAGTGGAGATACACCGTATGAAAATAGGCTCGATGCGCTATATGAAGCAGTCATCAGCTCGGACCATCTGGTCACAGCATGGGATGGAACCTTGCTTGTCGGGCTGCTCCGCTCTTCCGGGGACATGCAGTTTACCCAACTCATTTCTGACTTCCTGGTACATCCTGAGCATCATACGAAAGGCATCGCGTCAAAGTTGATGAATGCCTATATTGAAGACACCAGTCATATAGAGAAGATCTATCTATTCATGGATGATGGTCTGGCAAGTGCATTCACCAGAAACTGGCTCGTACATAAAGGATTCGGCATCATCAAGGATGGAGAGGACCTGTGCATCTATTTGAAACACAATCCGGTGTAATGAACGCAAAAGGACCTGGGAGCAGAAGCTTCCAGGTCCTTTTGATCATATGAAATAGTTGCCGAGTACGCTGTTGACGTCATGGACGACGACGAAGGCATCCTCATCGTAGCGTCTGATCAGACGCTTCAATCGCGTCAGCTGCGACTTATTGATGATGACATAGAGGATATCCTTATCCTCCTGCGTATAGAATCCACGGCCATTCATGATGGTCACACCTCGTCTGATTTCGCTGTTGATCATCTTGCCGAGCCGGTCCGGATGATCGGAAATGATGGTGATTGCCTTCTTCGGATTCATCCCTTCGATGATGAAATCCATGACCTTCATCGCGATATAGAGTGCAATGACAGTAAGCAGCACCTGTTCCAGCGTCATGACTGTAAGTCCGATGGTTATGACAACCAGGTCGAAGAACATCAGCGCGTAGGAAACGTTGATATCCATATACTTATTGACAAGACGTGCGAGGATCGTCGTGCCTGCAGTCGTCGCCCCGATGCGGATGATCAGACCGATCCCCAGTCCGACAAGTGTACCGCCGAAAACAGTATTGATCAATATCTCATCGGTCTCTATGCGCCAAGTTTCCGTCAGCCAGAGGAAGAATGATGTCAGAAACACGACGACAATCGTATAGTACATTGCACGTTTGCTCAGGAATTTGAATCCGATCACCAGGAGTATCGAGTTCAGCACAAAGTTCGACAGAGCCGGCGAAATGTCGAACGCGTAGTAGAGAATAATCGCGAGGCCTGTGACACCCCCCTCACCCAGGTTGCCGGCAATCATGAATGAATTGACACCGATGGCAAAAAGAAAAGACCCTATGATTACCGTGGCAATATTGATCAGGGTCTGCTGGGTGAGTCTTGGACTGAATGCAAGCCTTCTTTTATCAAAGTTGTTGCGCTTTTTTCTGTTCCGCACAATTATCCTCCTCCTTAATGTTTTCTTTCCATCGATACATGATATACGATAAAGGGAAATTTTTCAACATCGTGAGAAGCGACCATACTATTCCACATAGCTTTCCGGCACGTTGATACGCACACATGCTGGTATGAGTTCTATATCCATCGACTCAAATGGCTGGGCATCCCCATCGACATCCATCACTTCAAGCCGATCAGTATCAAGCGTCAGCTTCCGGGTGCGCATATAATGGACATTCTTGTGTTCGGCAATCGTTCCGCGCAAGGCCGCGATGATGATTTCAACGATTTCTCTTGGTCCTGAAGGCGCGATATTCAGGATATGCAGATAATGATCATCTATGCGTGCATTTGGCAGAAGGCTAGCAAAACTGCCGACAGAGGAAGTATTGGACACGATGGTCAGTATGGAATCCTCCATCACCTTTTCCTCCGCTGTATCTATCCTGACCCGGTACTCCTTCATTGTAAATAGTGCCCGGAGGCCGGCATACATATAGGCGAGGATGCCGAACCTATTCTTGACTTTTGAACTGACTTTCGTGAATGACTCCATGAAATCACCCAGTGCAATCAGATAGGCGGCATGCCGGTCATTGAATCTGATGACATCGGCCTCAATTTCTTTCTGGGGTGCAGAAAGACTATCAATGGCTTCACTCATATCAAGCGGCAGTCCGAGCGCACGGGCATAGTCGTTGACCGTACCCGCCGGCAGTATGGAGAGCGTCGAGTCGGAACCACACTCCACCATGCCATCGATGATTTCACCGAGCGTTCCATCCCCGCCTGCTGAAACGATCAGGTCAGCATAATCTGACACTTCTTTAGCCAAGTCTTTCGCATCCGATCCATCAGTATACAATAGTTTTACATCATACCCTTGTGAATGCAGGTTTCGCAGGACGCCATATTCGATTGGCGGCTTCTTCTTCTTGCCCGACTTCTTGTTTATAATGACCGCAGCTGTTTTCATAGATTTCCCCCATCGGTGAATGTATTTACATCATTCTATCGGAATGATTGTATTATGTCGATTAAATGTCCATATAAAAAGGCATCCAGCAATGACTGGACGCCTCTTTTTCTATCTGCAATTTGCAAGATTGTATAGCATTTAAAGTTTATAGACGATCTGTATCGTCTTTTCTGCGTGTCGTCGTATCGTCAACAGTGTCATCATTTACGACACTATCCGTTCTTGTATTTCTTTCGTTTTCAAGTGTTGGTCTCGCCCCTGGTGTATCGTCGACTGTTCTATGCGTTGTATCGTCGACAGTCTTATCATTCACAGTACCATCAGTTCTTGTGTTTCTTTCATTTTCAAGCGTAGGTCTTGTGCCTGGTGTACCATCAGCTGTTCTATGCGTTGCATTGTCAGCAGCTGGGTCGTGGTTACGATTGACGTCATCATGATGCGCTTCACGACGTGCGCCATCATCTGTAATCATGCCGAAGAATTTCAGGCAGTAGAGTGCTGCAAGACCGACCAGGATGTAAACGACTTTGGAGAGGATTTCGTCCTGCCCTCCAAATATGGAAGCAACGAGATCGAATTCGAATAGACCGACAAGCAGCCAGTTGAGCCCACCTACAATTAGAAGTACGAGTGCTAGAATATCCAATGCTTTCATATGCTCTCTCCTTTCTTTTACTTTACTAGTCATCATGTTCCCTCTATATAGGCGACTAAACATTCGGCTATATTCTCTTTGCATAGAAAAATCCCGGTTTCCACCGGGACCTTTTCTATGCATCCATTCTGTTTTTATACACTATGCCTTCCTTGGCGACAACCTGGATATTATCGTTATCTTTCAAGACGCCTATATTCTCCAGTGGGTTTTCCTTCGAGAAGATGAAGTCGGCGACATAGCCTTCCTTGACCAGTCCGATATCCGTGTAGCCCATGCACTCTGCTGCTGTCTTTGTGGAGGCAACGATGGCATCGATCGGCGTCATGCCACATTCCACCATCAGTTCCAGCTCTCTCAAGTTCGTGCCGTGTTTGAATACGCCGGCGTCAGTACCCATGGCAATCTTGACGCCCGCCTTGTATGCACGGGTGAAGCTTTCCTTATGGATTTCAATGACTTCCTCCGACTTCTGGACTGCCGTCTTCGACATGCCAAGTTCTTCTGCAAATTCAAGTACGGATACGGGTGCAAGCAGTGTCGGCACAAGATATGTCCCCTGATCCTTCATCATGCCGCACACTTCATCATCAAGGAAGATGCCATGTTCGATGGAATGGATGCCCGCTTCGATACACTGCCTGACACCTTCCA
The DNA here is from genome assembly GCF_009831115.1 of Salinicoccus hispanicus. Taxonomy (GTDB): domain Bacteria; phylum Bacillota; class Bacilli; order Staphylococcales; family Salinicoccaceae; genus Salinicoccus; species Salinicoccus hispanicus. Next base: position 206,241 of record NZ_WUUK01000005.1, read on the forward strand.
GCCCTTGCGCGTGCGCCATCACTTTGACGCCATTCCGGAATTTCGCCTCCTCGACGATGACCTTCAGCTCTTCCAGAGAGAACTGGGTGAATTTCGGGTGGTCGGTCGGGCTGGATACCCCGCCTGTCGCATGCACCTTGATGACATCCGCACCGGCTCTCAGCATTTCCCGCGTCTTCTTGCGCACTTCCTCCACGCCATCACAGATGCCAGGTGGCATCCCAGGGTGCGGCTGGAGGAGATCCGTCACGACACCGGAATAGTTGTAGCCGTCACCATGACCACCTGTTATGGTCAATGCGTTGACACTGATCTGCATGCGTGGTCCTTTGACCAGACCATCCTCGATTGCCTTCTTCAGTCCGAGATCACTGCCCAGGGCATCCCTTACCGTCGTCACACCTGCGTTCAATGTTCGATTGAGGTACTCCATCGCAGCATAGAAGTTGTAGGAGAACGGTGTCACAAGCCGCTCTTCCAACGGTTTGAATTCCACCATCATGTGGACATGCGCATCGATCATCCCGGGAAGCATGTATTGCCCCTGTCCATCGAGCACTTGTGCGTTTTCTGCTTCGGATTCACTTGCATCAATCGAGCTGAATCGTCCATTTTCAATCAGTACATTCGTATTGCTGATCAGTTCAGATCCAGTACCATCGATCAGATTGACATTTTTAATGAATAGTTTTTCCATTTTCTCCACTCCTAATTTTTTTTTAGATCAGACTCATGATGAAGCTGGCGATGATGACTGAAGCAACTGTCACTGTAACAAATCCACCGATCAGCATCGGCGTCACGAGTTCCTGGAAGAGTGCATTTTGATCCTCCGGATTATCCGTTTCACTTCTGGCCACTTCCTCACAGATCAGGTAGTCGCCGGGAAAACCGATGAGTGCAGTGAGCGCCACTGGAACGCCTTTGTAAGGATGCCAGCCGACCAGTTTGGACGCAATGAAACCGCCCGTGATGATGCCAGATATGCCTAGGCCCAGAATGACTGCAACTGCAGGAATATTCATAAGTACATCATTCGGTGTGATACCACCCATCGAACCTATAATAACAAAGATGAGGGCAACCATCATGAAGCTGAATGAATTGGCGGACTCAAGCGCACTTTTCGGCAGCAGGTTCGTATTCAGGGCAAGGATGCCGAAAAGCAGGCAGAACAGTGTGTAGTGGATGCCGGTCAGATCACCGAGAAGGATGCCGAACATGCCGAGCAGGAAGATGACAAACAGCTTGATTGTGTTGTTCTTCATAAGGCTGAAGCGTGAAATGCCTCGTTCCTCCTCGAATCCGATACTATCCGATTCTGATGCCTCTTTGTTTTCCATGAACGTGCGGCCATACCGCTTCATGAAGAATGTGGCTAGCGGCATTCCGATGACACCCTGGAATGCCTGAACGAGCACGGGGACAACAATCAGACTCGTCAGCCCAAGGTCCGTCAATGTCTCATTTGTAATCAGCAGGGCCACGACACCGCCTGATAGCGGACCGACGCCGCTTGCTGCTGTAGGAAAATCGAATACCAGTGTCACAATCGTCAATACCAGGGTCAATGCGCCCACCAGCCCGGATAATGCGATGATGACTGCACGCCACTGCATCTTCAGAATGGAGAATCGCATGAGCGTACCCATATGTACAATCAGAGGGCCGATAAGTATTGCACCCAATGCCGGAAGTGTAGAAAGTTCAAGAATATCTTCCGGAAATATTCCTATCCATGTCAGTATCAGAAAGCCAAGCATCGCTGTCAGTAGCATCGGAATCCTCGCCCTGGTCAAGACCGAGAGCAGTTCTCCAAATGCGATCAGTGCGAAAATCATAACTGTCGCAACAATGGGTTCTTGTAGCATGACCAATCCCTCCTGAATATTTATGATGTACGTAAGTATAAGCCTACATAGACATAAAATAAAGATTTTTTAGAAAAAATAGATCATTCTGATAATGAATACGTTTCCATAATAAAGAGAAGCAGAGGATCTGCTTCTCTTATGCTTTAATCTACTGTTTTCTGTCGAAGGTATTCTTAGCGATGCTGAGCGACCGAAGCATTGCCGTCTTCTTGTAGTGATGGTCCTCGAACTTGCCAAGAATATCAGCTACCACCTGTACACCGTCCGCAATGTACTCCCCCTTGTTCAGCATGATGCACTCGGTTCTTGAACCTGCAACAACGTCCGATATCTCCGAGCGTGTCGGTATGCCCGTCTTGACCAGCGACTCGACGACCTGTGTCGCCCAGATGACCGGTACGTGCGCTGCTTCACAGATCCAAAGCACCTCTTCCTGTATCTCCGAAAGGCGCTCATAGCCGATCTCAACTGCCAGATCACCACGGGCCAGCATGACGCCGAATGGCCTGGCACCTGCTGCACGCTGGATGATATCCGGCAGATTCCTGATGCCTTCAGGTGTTTCTATCTTTGCGATGATCGGGAGATCCTCACTTCCGCGGGCGAGCCGTTCACAGAGGGCCGATTCTATCAGGTCGATATCCTCCATATCCTTGATGAAGGAGAAAGCGATGGCATCCGCATGCTGCGCAGCGAAGTCAAGATCCTTGTAATCCTTCTCGGTCAGAACAGGCAGCTTGAAATCAAGGTCCGGCAAGTTGATGCCCTTCTCGGTCTTGACCTTGACCCCGCCCACTTTCACTGTGCGGATGACTTCACATATCACACCCTGATCGACCCGCTCCTGTGCTTCTGCTTCGATGTGACCGTCATCCATCTTGATATTCTGCCCCACTGCAATCCTATCGATCATCTCCGGCACGGAAGTATTGAGCGCAACTTCGATGTCTTGAGGCAGTGTCATCGATTCGTCCCCTGACAGGAGGAACCGTTCGCCCACATCAAGCTTCGGATTGCGTTTTGAAGTCAGAAGATGCCTGGTTCTTATTTTCGGCCCACTGATGTCCATCAGAATCCGGCAGGAAAGTCCTGTTTCATCCGCTGCCTTCCTGATATTTTCAATCATGCCCGACCACACGGAGGCATCGTCATGCGCACAGTTGATACGCGCCATATTCATGCCCGACTCCACCAGCTGTCTGACCAGGTTATAGTCTCCCCCTGCTTCGGACGGCATCGTGACGAGTATGCGGGTGTCCCGGCCTTCATGGGCAGGCCCGAAAATTTCATCCGAATTTTTCCTTAAGGCCTGCTTCCGTTCCAGAAAAGAATCAGAGGAACGATAGTCGATATCGCCGACATCTTCACCTGTAATATGCCCGAGTGTGCACACTACGGCATTCAATGTCCCCATCACATCCGCTTCAAGGCGGCCGAGTGATGAAAGCCCCCACGGAATCAGTTTTTCCTGCAGTTCCCTCATATCCTTGCTGCGGAATGCCATATAGTAGGCCAGGTTTCTGGCACTGTTCCTGTATACTTCCCTTATACCGTTCCGGCTCCATTCACTGAAGAGGGCATCCCCCTCCTGCCTGACCGATGCTCTCACATCCATCACTTCACGGAACAGTATCTGTGCGTCCTTCCTATTCATCCGTATCACCTCATTTGTATGATTTATTCATATATATTGGTATATACCCGTTTGCCTGAAATCTACCATAATAAAAAGCGCCTCCGGACCATGAAAGGTCGGAAAGCGCTAAATTCTACATACCAAGCCGGTACATCAGGTGCAGGGATTCGAGATAGCCGATATGAAGGATCACCCAGAGCGTGAATCCGATGTAGCCGTAGAGTTCCAGATTTTGGACTGCAAGTGTCGAAAGGATGAAGTAGAGCAGTGTCGTCACTGCACCCACCGTCACCATGCCAGGCATATACAGTTCTTTCCTGTAGACGTACAGCCATTTGAGCACCGTGGCCAGAATGACGGATACTACGAGATGAAGCGCCACCTCGAGCACGATGTTGAGGCCGCCGTCGTAGATGAAGTCCACGTTCAATAGCAGTGTCATCAGTTCCATCTCTGCTGCAAATTCGACATAGAAGCACACCAGAAAGAGCAGCATGCCCGAAATGATGCCGGTCACAAGACCCGAAATTATTATTTTTCTCATGATCGCTATCCTTTAGGAATGATAGATTTTCACACTTCCATTATAGCATATGGCTTTTATGAATTTAAGTCTGTTAAAATAGCACGAATACATATATGATAAGTGTCAAACCAAAGGAGGATCCCAATGCAAATTCTATCTTTTGAAGATGAAGCCAGACATCTCGGCTTCATCGTTGATTTCCTGAAAGTATTCAAAGCCGACCTCTCAATGAAACAGGGTCGCACCGCAGAGGGCATCGTCGGTACGCGGTACGAGATTAATGAAAACATCTCGAATGTCATCGACTTTGAAGACGGCAACGTCATGGAATTCGTGCAGATGCTGCCGGAAATCAGAACAACGGAAATGAACTACAACTATATAAACACCATGCTCGAACGGACCAGGCGCATGATACCAAAGCCGTACTTCGGCAAGATTGTCGTCGATGACGAAGCAATCTATATCGGTACCGGCACAATAAAGAACAAGGATAATGACATCTTGATCTATGACTGGCGGACACCGATTGCGAGCCTGTTCTATGAGAACCGGACAGGTGACCTCTCCTATATCATACCTGACGGCAGCAGAATCGATGCCACAGTCGATCAGAGACGCCAGTTCATCATTGACGACAGCACCCTCGTCAACATGTTCGACAGTGACATGTATATCGGTGATGAAATTCTTCAGAATATGATCACCGACTCGTCACAATCCAGACTGAAAAATATTGTTTCGACCATCCAGCAGGAGCAGAATGATATCATCCGTCTGCCATTATCCAGGGATACGCTTGTATATGGACCACCGGGCAGCGGAAAGACATCTCTTGCTTTGCAGCGGATCGCCTATCTCCTATACCAGCATAAGAATACGCTCGATCCTGAAAATATACTGCTTGTATCACCCAACGAAGTATTCAACGACTACCTGTCGGATGTACTGCCGGAGCTCGGTGAGAACCACGTCAAAAATACGACATTCTATCGACTTTTATCCCGCTTCCCCTACTTCAAGGGCAGAAACTTCGAACATGTCTATGAGAACATACGTCGCCTGAGGGAAAGTGAATCCGGCCACGCAATATACGAATATAAAAATTCACTCGACTACTTCAGCTCCCTTCACCAGTTCATCCAGTCTCTCGGCGAATCGGGCATGGTATTCAGAAACCTCGTCGGAGAGAACGGCATGTTCTTTACAAAAGAAGGCCTTGCCTATATTTTCTATAATGAACTTTCCGCCCATCCGGTCCGCAGAAGACTCGCCAAGATGCAGGAGCGGCTGTTATCCCGCTACAACGAAGAGATCAGAAGGCTGAAGGATGAGCGGTTCAAAGTATTGCAGGAGACGAATACGTACATCGGCGAAGAGGACGAACTGAAAAAGGAAGCGCATGATCATGCGAAAAAGCAGCTCAAGGTTGTCCATCGCCAGATTTCACTATTCCGCTTCGTCCATTTTGAGAAACTGTATCTGAATTCCATCGACGACAGGACGTACCGCAATCAGACAGTGCGCTCGATCAAGGAGAACGACTTTAAATATGAAGATATTGCGCCCCTTCTATACCTCTATATCCATCTGCTCGGTCGTACCGACAGGCAGATCCAGCACGTGCTGATCGATGAGGTACAGGACTATTCGAACATCCAGTACTATGTGATGCGCCATTTCTACCACAAGGCGACATTCACAAGCCTCGGCGACCCGAACCAGCAGATCCATCCAGGCAGGAAGGATGCCCTCAACGCCCGGGACCATACAGAGAAGCGGCTGGAACAGTCGTACCGTTCCACCAACCAGATCAATGCCTTTTTGAACACCCTCATCCCGGATTCCATAAAATCGGTCTCTGTCGATGGGGATGAAGTGCAGAAGGTACGTACAGATGATGAAATCGGTTATGTCAGGGAACTGCTCCGGAAAGACGAACACCCGCAAGTGGCCATCATCACGCCGACACGCGCCGCTGCCGACTACTACTACGGGGAACTGAAGCATGAATTCCCGCAGATCAAGAACCTCGGAGAAACGGATACACTGTACAACCAGTCGTTCATCGTCTTGCCCTACTACTTGTCGAAAGGCTTCGAATACAATACGGTCATCCTTACAGGTGCGCATGACTACACGGACTCGAAACACATTCTCTACGTGCTCGCATCCCGTGCCACACGTCACCTCCACCTGCTGAATCCCGGGAGTTAGAATTTCCCAAGATATCCTACTTTACAAGTATGTATTGTTCCATTATAATTACTTCTTGTTAATTACAAATTCAAAGGAGCTAACATAATGGATGTATTATTCATCGTAATCAATCTCATTGCATTCCTGCTGCTGATCGGTGCTCTCGTCTACCTGAAGCGCCGGAATGTAAAATTCTCATATCGTGTAATGATCGGCCTTCTGATCGGTCTCATATTCGGTGCAGCACTTCATCTCATCTATGGTGCTGAAAATACAGTCATCACAAGCACGATGGACTGGATTTCCATCGTCGGCAGCGGCTTTGTCAGATTGCTGCAGATGATTGTCATGCCACTGATCTTCATCTCAATCCTGAGTGCATTTGCAAAGATGGACATCAAGGAGAAATTCCTGAAGTCCGGACTTAAGATCATCGGGCTGCTGCTGGGTACAACGGCCATCGCTGCTGCTATCGGCATCACTGCAGCACTTGTCTTCAATCTGGATGCTTCCAGCCTGAACCTCGGCGAAGCGGAGAACGACCGTGCTCTATCCTTGGAAAGCACTGCTTCCGAAGTGCAGGACCAGACACTGCCACAGCAGCTTGTTTCCCTGCTGCCGGCCAACCCGTTCCTTGACTTTACCGGGGACCGTGCGACTTCCACGATTGCGGTCGTATTTTTTGCCATATTCCTAGGCATCAGCTTCATTCGTCTCATGCAGCGTAATCCGGAGAGCGGCGACAAGATCAGGCAAGGTCTCATCGCCCTGAACGACTGGATCATGCAGCTTGTCAAAATCGTACTGGCTCTGACACCATACGGTATCCTTGCCATCATGACTTCAACGGTCGCAACAAGCGATTTCCAGGCAATCTACGATCTTGGACTGTTTGTCGTCGCTTCATACGCAGCATTGATCACGATGTACATCATCCACTTGCTGCTGATATCACTCACTGGACTGAATCCGATACAGTATGTCAAGAAGACCTCCGAAGCACTGCTGTTCGCATTCACTTCACGTTCAAGCGCAGGTACGCTGCCACTCAATATACAGACGCAGCGTACAAGACTCGGTGTCCCTGCAAGCATCGCCAACTTCTCAGGCAGCTTCGGGCTGTCCATCGGACAGAACGGCTGTGCAGGCATCTACCCGGCAATGCTCGGTATCATGATTGCACCGGCAGCCGGTATTGAAATCAATGCACAGTTCATTGTGACGCTGATCGCGGTGACCGTCATTGCATCACTCGGCATCGCAGGTGTCGGGGGCGGGGCAACATTCGCAGCCATCATCGTCCTCTCCACCATGAACCTGCCGGTCGCTCTTGCAGCCGTACTCATCTCCATCGAACCACTGATCGATATGGGCAGAACCGCACTTAATGTGAACGGTTCGATGACAGCCGGCACAATCACTGCCAAAACCAACGGCACGCTCGATAAGAACGTATATAACGATGAGCACTTCGATGAGCTCACAGCAGAAGCATAGCATCAGCCGGTACCCTTGGGGTACCGGTTTTTCTTTTGAAATTTTATAAATGTAAATTTCAAAAAATATTACTTTCAATTTGTGATTGTATTACAGTAGAAGTACTTTTTTGATACATATCCCCTCCTTCATTCCTCGACGATACCGCACTGGAAAGAAGATTCAATCCTAGTTATATCAACAAAAATATCTTATGCTCAATATTTCTCAAAAACTGTTATAATCCCTGACACTCCTCCATTTTGATGCGTTATGCATGGAACACTTAAAAATAAATTACCTATTATTACTACTTCTCCATAGTATTTTACTGCTTCTTTGCTATAATGTACTCATAAATGAATATTCTAAATATTATAGCTGAATGGGGGATTGAGCATGAAGAAATACCTATTACTTATTATCATGTCGGTAGTACTGCTGAGTGCCTGTGGGGGTTTCCAGATTGGAGGGGGTTCTGAAGACTCGGGTTCTACGGAATCTGACAGTGCTTCAGACGATACCGCAGACAGTGGTTCCGAATCATCTGGAAATGGTGAAAAGATTACGCTTGATTTCTGGACTTTCTGGGGTTCCGAGCAAAGACGTCCGATTGTTGATCAGATCATAGAAGACTTCAACAATTCTCAGGATGAAATAGAAGTCCAGCATACTTACGTGCCATGGGGGGATATCTGGACGAAGAACCTTGCAGCCATCGCTGCGGGTGACCCACCGGATGTCATCATCAACGATATCAACACGGTCAAGCTGAGAGCACAGGAAGGACAGATGGAGCCGCTCACCGAATTTGTCGATGAAGAGGTGCAGGGACGCTTCTACGATCAGATGGCAGAAGCGACGATGGTGGACGACGAGATGTACGCCCTCCCGTTCAACACGGATACACAGATACTTTTCTATAACAAGGATCTGTTCGAAGAAGCAGGACTTGATCCGGAAGACCCGCCATCCACGTGGGCAGAGATGGAGGAGTATGCTGATGCACTTGATGTGCAGGAAGGGGACAGCTACGAAACCATCGGTTTCTATCCGCTTATCGGACCGGGCTCCGATCTATGGATGCTGAATGCACTTGGAGAGAACTTCATTGACGAAGAAGGAAACGTATCCATTGATACTGAACCTGTACATGATACTTTCAACTGGATACTCGAACAGAAGAATAAATACGGAGGAAATACCATCACTTCCATCAATTCGCAGTTTGAAAATGCCCAGCAGGATCCATTCATGGCGGGTAATATCGGGATGATGGTACAGAATGCCAATTATTATGTACAGCTCAGAGATTTCGGTCAGGATCTGAACTTTGGTGTGGCACCAATGCCTGAGAAGGAAGAAGGCAATGGTCATACTTCCTGGGGTGGCGGATTTGTTGCCGAAGTGCCTAAGGGTGCGAAAGATCCCGAAGCTTCCTACCAGTTCATCGAATTCCTGACAAACCATGATACCCAGCTCTACTGGGCGGAGAACAACTTTGACCTTGTCGCCAATCAGGAAGCTGCCATGGCCGCAGCCGAAAGCGAAGAATTCAGCGCAGCCGGCCAGGAAGTGTATTCGCTCATGGTCGAGAATATGGATGACACACTGCTTACACCACAGCCTGTCATCGCACCGGATTACTCCAGCACAATCACTCCGACCTTCGAATCCATCGTCAGCGAGAATACCAGTGTCGAAGCGGGACTTGAAAAGGCACAGTCCGACCTTGAACGCATAGTTGAAAATAACAGATAGGTGATTGCATGTATAAAAAGAAAGAGACATTGTATGGATATCTGTTCATACTGCCGTGGATCATCGGGTTTTTGGGGCTGACACTCGGCCCCCTCCTCTTTTCTCTTTTCGGCAGCTTTACAAACTACAATGTAACCTCACAGATGGATTTTATCGGTCTACAGAACTATAAGGAACTGTTCATGTATGATGACCTGTTCTGGACATCACTCTACAATACGATGTATTTTGTAATATTCTCGGTACCACTGACCACAATCATGGCCATACTGATATCGACCTTGATGAACCAGAACATCCGCGGCATGAGGGTGTTCCGCACCATCTACTATCTGCCTGCGATCCTGTCAGGGGTCGGTGTCTATCTGTTATGGATGCAGCTGCTTGATCCATCCACGGGGCTGATCAACCAGTTTCTCGGCCTGTTCGGAATCGATGGGCCGAACTGGCTGTTCGATCCCGAATGGTCGAAGCCATCCCTGATCATCATGAAGCTATGGAGTGCCGGGGGCAGCATGCTGCTGTACCTCGCCGCCATGCAGGGTGTCTCGAAAGCACTCTACGAAGCAGCCATCATGGACGGAGCTTCCCGGGCGCAGATGTTCTTCAGGATTACGCTGCCCATGGTTTCACCCATCATCTTCTTCGATATCGTCACAAGTACCATCGGGTCATTCCAGATTTTCCAGGAAGCCTATGTAATGAGTTCCAATAATGCCGGGGCCCCGGAGAACTCGCTTCTGTTCTATAATCTTTATATGTGGATCAACGCCTTCAATCTCTTTGATATGGGATATGCGATGGCAATGTCATGGATACTCTTCGTCATCGTGCTCATCCTGACGGTCATCAATTTCAAATTCGCCAGGCGCTGGGTGCATTATGAGGGGGAATGACTGAATGTACAACTCCAATAAGATGAAGTTCTGGAGAAATTTCAACTTCGTTCTTCTCGTCGTCGGCAGCCTGTTCATGATTGCACCGCTGTTCTGGATGGTATCCATCGCACTGAAGTCGATGGAGGAGATTTATCGTGGGGAATTCACTTTCATTCCCGAGGATATACAGTTCTCGAATTTCATAGACATATTCCAGGCAGCACCTTTTGTCACCTATTTCATCAATACTTCCGTCATTACTGTACTTGTTGTCCTGGCCAACGTATTCGTCAATGCCTTCATTGCATATGGATTCGCCAAAATCAGCTTCAAAGGTCGGGACAAGCTGTTTATTCTTGTACTGTCCACCATGATGCTGCCGGGATTCATCACAATGATTCCACAGTACGTAATATTCGCAAAGCTGGGACTGGTAAATACCTACTATCCATTGGTACTTCCCTCATTCTTCGGCAGTGCGTTCAACATATTCCTGCTGCGCCAGTTCTTTAAAAGTGTACCGAACAGCATGATTGAAGCCGCCCGCATGGAAGGTGCCAACCACTTCCACATATTCTTCAAGATTGCGCTGCCGATGATCAAGCCGGCACTGTTTACAGTTGCGATATTCTCATTCAATGGGGTATGGAACGACTTCCTCGGCCCATTGCTGTACCTGAATGACGAATCACTCTACACACTGCAGCTCGGCCTGCAAGTATTCAAGGAGCAGTCGAGTACACAGTGGAACTATCTGATGGCCGGCTCACTGCTCGTCCTGCTGCCCGTCATACTTCTGTTCTTCTTTTTCCAGAAGTATTTCATACAGGGATCGAATATACTCGGCCAGACAGAAGAAAAATAGAGCACCCCGCGCGGGGTGCTCTATTTTTTTGTTATACTGGAGAAAAAATGAGGAGTAGGATTATGAAATCAATGAACCCGTTTCTTACATTTGAAGGGCGTGCCGAAGAAGCACTCGACTACTATGCTGAAACTTTCAGAGATGCAGAAGTACTGCTGCTGCAGAAATACGATGCTGCTGCACCCGGGCTTGAAGGCAAGGTGGCCCAGGGGGCGATACGAATCCACGATCAGCTCATCAGAGTGATGGACAGCCAGGTGCCCCATGAATTCACGTTTACACCGAGCATGTCATTCTTCATCGAGTGCGAGACATCCCAAGAGATGGAACTCTACTATCGAAAACTTAAAAACAAAGGCGCCATCCACATGCCGCTCGATGACTACGGATTCTCCAGACAGTTCGCCTGGATACAGGACCAGTTCGGTGTCACGTGGCAGCTGAATCTATCCTAATAAAAAATGACCACCCCTCTTCTTAATCAGGGATGGTCATTCGCATGGATCCTAGCCGAACATTCTTGCAAGGAAGGATTTTTTCGTTTTAGCTACTTTCTTCTTTTCGGAAAGATGGATGGAACTCTCAGCCATTCTCTTATACTCTGCCATGCGTAGGTCTGCAGAAACACGATCTGTTGAAAACATTTTATTTCCCCCTAAAATTTTGTAATTTATTTCATCGACGATTATTTTTCTCTCGTTTAAGTTAATTTAAATATACCATCATATCGAGGTTTTATCAATTATCATGTGATATAATTACCAAAGTAAATCTATTGATAATTTTTAATCAATTTAATAAAATAATAAAATATGTGTAATATAATTTCATTATGTTTATCTAAACAGCAAGTTGATGCTTTTTATTGCATTCTTATTCATATGTAACCGCTTCCCTGGTTTGTTCATACACTATTGGACAGTTGTCAGAATAAACCCAATTGCAGGTATACGATAAATGGTGAAAAAATGCCTATATCCGGTACTTTTACCTCCATCTATGCTGCGAGTGTTGTATACTGGTTTCAAATACCAGGAATAATTTGAAAAGGGGTAAAACTCATGTGGTGGATAGTGATGATTGTACTGATTGCGGTGGCGAGTGGTTCCGGCAGTGACTATATGAAGCATAAGAGGAAAATGGAACAGATTCGTGTCGATGTACTGAATAAGGAGATTGAACTTGAGCAGATCAGGCAGGAAAATTATCTGCTTGAAAACCAGTCGATGATGGAGGAACTTCATAAGATCAGAGCAGAAAACCGCCTGTCCTACGAAAGGGACGAAAACAGACGCTGGCTGATCGAGGAGACAAAAATAAAAGAGAATTGAATGATCAATTCTCTTTGTATTCCATATCTATGTGGGGAATGCCGTCTTCCAGATGCACATCGGAAGTTGTTCTGAAGCCGAAGGACTGGTAGAACTTCTCAAGATGTGCCTGACCATGCAGATAGATCAGCTCACCTTGATGGTTTGTATGTACGAAATCCATTGCCTGGCGCATCAGCTCCTGGCCGAGCCCACCCTTCCGGCGGTCCTGCCTGACGATGACCCGTCCAATGGATACAGGCGTTTCATGCACAATTCTGAGGTAGGCGATGATGCCTGTCTCATCTGTCTTATAAATATGGGTGCAGTTTGCATCCTTGCCATCGATTTCCTGATAGGCACACTCCTGCTCCACTACAAACACGGCCACCCTGAGTCTGTATATCTCTTCCAGGGTACGGGTGTCCAATTCTTCAAAGGTGTTCACATGCCACATTCAAATGCCTCCTTTTTCAGGTTTAATCAAATAATACCATAAAAAGACCGATGCAAAGGGCATCGGTCGATTAAATATTCTATGCAAACTGTGCGTCAAGCTCACGTGCACTTTCACGTACCGTTTCAAGACCTTCTTCTATGATTCTTGCCGCTTCCTGCGGCATTGCATTGTGTCCTTCGATAACGATCTCATTGAATATTTCCATTCCGAATACACCGCCGAAGACAGCTTTCATGTAGTTGTTGGACATATCCATACCACTCGCTTCAGGTGTGCTGTAGACACCTCCGCGTGCGTTGAGCAGGATGATTTTCTTGTCCGTCATAAGTTGTGCCATGGAGCCATCCGGGTTGTATTTGAACGTGAACCCTGCAGAATATACATAGTCGATGAACGTCTGAAGACGTGCAGGTATTGTCAGATTCCATAGTGGGAATGCAAATACGATGACATCTGCTTTTTCGAAAGCATCCATCGCTTTTTGTTTTGCATCCATCAGACGCTGCTCGTCTGCTTCCAGTGCTTCTTCGTTCTGGATTTTACCGAGTGCGCTGAATAATTCGTGTCCGATGTATGGCATATCTTGTGCAAATACATCATATGTTTCTATATTAAGGTTTTTATTGTCCTCTGCACCTTCCATGAATGCATCATACATCTTTGTTGAGATGCCGTCTGGCCGGTTATTTGCTTTGACTACAAGTACGTTCTTCATCTATATTGCCTCCAAATGTTTGTGGTTTGATATCACATAATCCATATAATAACAAAAAGTAATCAAGTTGTAAATAAAAATGATTGTTTTTCACAAACTATTTTTAATTGAAGACAAATTATTCTACAGTGGGAGGTTATTTTTATTTTTTAGGATGGCAACGCTCAAAATGTGTGGAATTTTATGCCTGCCGTCCGGAAAATGCTCTTCCAGATAAGTGCTGATCTTATTCAAGGTGCTCGTTCTCTGCTTTTCCTTGAAAGCGGCAATCCAGGAGACGGAGGCCAGCCGGCCAACCCATTCTTCATTGGTGAAGCGGACATCGTAGTCCATCTTGTACAGATCCATGAGATCGAATCTGGCATGCTTCCATTCATCGAACCACTCTACAGGAAAACTGTTGATCATCTGGGAAGCAAGTTCTTTCGTTCCTGCTGCACGGATCTGCTTGTCGGGTGAATAGGACTGGATGATCTTCATGGATTCTTTGACAATACGGGAAGCAGAGGTGAAACCGGAATCGATGATGATGAGGCGGCCGCCAGGTTTCAGAATCCGCTTGACCTCCTCTATTGTTGCTTCCCGGTCGAACCAGTGCCAAGCGCGCATCACTATGACAATATCGTAGCTGTTTGAAGGCAGGCCGGTATTTTCCGCATAGTTTTGCGTAAAATTGATCCGCTGATCACTTCCAATGTGTTCCTTGCCGACTTCAATAAGCTGTGATGATGGCTCGATTGCATCCACAATGGCACCTTTGTCACTTAATATTTTACTGAGCAGACCTGGCCCTGCACCGAGGTCCGCCACTTTACTGCCAGTGATTTCAACACCTCGCTTTTCCAGTTCCTTCGGCAGGTTTTCAGGGATATCATCCCTGAACTTCAAATACTCCTCAGCAACATTGCCAAAATTCACATTCATTTTAATGTCCTCCATAAAGATGATTTTTTCTTTTAATGCATATTTTCATATAACAGGTTTTTTTAAATGGGATTATCGCCCGCCCACTCCGGGTAAACCAGAAGAAAGGAGAGTGGATACCAATATGACTAAATCCGTATTACTGATAGTGACCAATCATGGAACAATCAATGGTGACGAAAACAGGCCGACCGGACTTTGGCTTGGCGAGGCTGCAGAGCCCTACCACGTTTTCCAGAGTGCCGGCTTCAAAGTGGATATCGCATCACCGAAGGGCGGTTCTGTACCGCTTGATCCGAACTCTTTGAGCGATGATGAAGATAAGAATAACGAGGTCATCAGATTGCTGCAGGATACGAAACGCGTCAAGGATATGGTATATGAAGGATATGACGCATTATTCTTCGCCGGTGGCCATGGCACAATGTATGATTTCCCCGGCCAGCCGGATATACAGAACATACTCGCATTCTTCAAGGATGATGGCCGTGTCATTTCCGCAGTGTGCCATGGACCGGCAGCATTTGTCGACGCCAAGACGAAAGATGGCAAATATGTCGTAGATGGCGTTAAACTGACAGGTTTCACAAATGCAGAAGAAAAAGCGATGGAACTTCTGGACGACATGCCCTTTGCACTGCAATCCAAACTGGAATCCCATGGCGCCGGCTTCGTCGTCGGCGAATCGATGGAAGAGCACGTTGTCACAGACGGCAACTTCATCACTGGACAGAATCCTGCATCAGCCGAAGCGGCAGCCAGAGCAGTCGTCAACAAATTGCAATAGGCTAACCTACTCCCCCGACCAGGTGTCGGGGTTTTTATTTGTTTCTTAAGATGAATGATAACATTTTTTCAGAAAAAAGAGCATCCCAGGATGCTCTTTTCAATTCTGTCCTATTGGTTTTTCGTGACCCGCTTCATTTCTTCCATCTTGCCTACGTGCATCGCTTCGTGCATGATTGTGAAGCCGAACATTTCCTCCTGAGTGGTCATTCCCATGAATGCTTCAGGGAGTTCCTGCTGGATTGTTTCCTCTTCAACATCTTCAAGGCGTGACGGCTGTCCCTTCAGCAGTGCTTCGATTTCATCAATGGCTGGTGTTTCATCATCAAAGTCGTCAGGACTCGTACCATAGCCAAAGTATTTCACATATCTCTGATACGTTTCATCATTCTTGTCAGTCAGGCTTTGAGTCACCTGCTCCATCATGGTTGCAACATGGCCGAGCTGCCAGTGGAGACTGTTTGGAAACTCAGCAGCGACTGTATGGAAATCTTCAGTTTCCAATCCGTCAAATATGGATAGTGTCCATTCTCTTACTTTTCCCAGTTCAAACAGCAATAATTCTCTACTCATTTTCATTCTCCTCTTCTATTGGATGTATATTGTCTCTCTACCCTTCATAGGAGACTTTATTCATTCAGACATGCTTTTGCATTATGATATAATTCGGATAGTATCAGATGCCTACTGCATCTACTAAAATTATAGTGGAGGTTTATCTATGACACGTTTACTATCGAGTCTGGTACTGATGGGTATCGTCGCGCTTGCCATCTATTGGCTGATTACGACATTCTTACCTGCGCTTGCCGGATTTGCCATCCCTCTTTCCCTGCTGCTTGGAATCACTTTAGGCTTTTTCATCTATATCACCATTGATAATCGAATTGGATGATCCATAAAACAAAAACCTTGCTTATTTCGATAATCGGAATATAATAGTAATATTGATTTTAAAGAAATAGAGGTATTTTATGGAAACAACTGAACGATCCAAACCCGATTATCGCCTTATATTCATACTGCTTTCAGGCGCTTTCGTCGCCCTGTTGTCAAATACGTTTCTGAATGTTGCACTGCCATCCATCAAAGATGATTTCGGTGTGACGACATCCACAGTACAATGGGTTTCTACAGCCTACATGCTGGTCAGTGGTATCGTCATTCCGACGACCGCTTTCCTGATGCAGCGCTTCAGTGCCAGAAAACTTTTCCTTCTGGCCATGCTGCTTTTCCTCACCGGCTCACTCGTTGCCGGCTTCTCGCCGACATTCGTCGTGCTGATCATCGGACGGATGATCCAGGCTTCCGGCTCGGCCATTCTGATGCCACTCCTGATGAACGTCATGATTACAAGCTTTCCACCTGCACAGCGCGGGACAGCCATGGGACTCTTCAGTCTTGTAATGTTCTTCGCGCCAGCAATTGGACCGACACTGTCAGGTTTTGTCGTCCAGAACTACTCCTGGCACCTTCTGTTCTTCATGATGGTTCCAGTGCTTCTGGTCGTCCTCAGCATCGGCTGGTTCAAACTGCCTGAGACAGATACGAACTACAGTACAAAACTCGATGTCCCATCCGTCATTCTTTCAACAATCGGATTTGGTGGCATCCTCTACGGCTTCAGTGCCGCCGGCAACAGCGGCTGGCTTAAAGCAGACGTCATCATTGCACTTGTCGTCGGATTCATCAGTGTATTCATCTACATCAGAAAACAGACACGCATGAATGACCCGATGCTCAACTTCTCGGTCTATAAGTCCCCGATGTTTACACTGTCTTCATTGATCATCGGAGTAACGAACATGGCACTATTCTCCGGCATGATCCTGATGCCGATATATCTTCAGGATATCCAGGGCATCTCTCCACTTGATACAGGCCTGCTGCTCCTGCCGGGGGCACTGATCATGGGACTTATGAGTCCTGTATCCGGCAAGCTGTTTGATATGTTCGGCCCTAAAAGACTTGCCATATTCGGATTATTTCTGGCAGCATCAACGACATTCTTCTTCAGCCAGCTCACTTTCGATACAAGCTATGGATTTCTGATCCTGCTCTACTCGATCCGTGCATTTGGACTGACACTTGTCATGACACCGGTCATGACAAACGGCATGAATCAGCTGACGCCACACCTCACACCACATGGTTCATCCATCAACAGTATGCTGAATCAGGTGTCCGGTGCGATTGGTACAGCGCTTCTGATCACCATCATGCAGAACAGGATGAATACAATACTGGGTGAGGCGACCGCTCCTGACGTTACAGTTGCCAATGAAGCGATGCTGTCGGGTATCAACCTTGCCTTCCTGATCGCCACACTGCTGCTTGCCATTGCTCTAGTATTGTCGTTCTTCCTTAAACGTGTATCTACTGATGACGTTGCAACGGACACCATTACAAAGACACGACAGGTTGCAGTAGACGAGAAATAAAAAATAAAGACATCCACTTTGAAGCTCGGCTTCAAAGTGGATGTCTTTTTTAATTTTGTGACGTTGGTTTTCTCAATGCAAATGACAGTAGCAGACCAACCAGTGAAATGATGGCAGCAACAAGGAATGCCGTATTGACACCTTCTATCATGCCTTCCAGCCCGGCCGAAGGATTTCCCGTATGGGTCATGATGGAGACGAGCAGTGCAGTACCGACTGCGCCTGCAATCTGCCGCATTGTGTTATTCATCGCAGTACCGTGCGGTACCATCTGCGGTGTCAGCTGGTTCAGACCGGCAGTTGTCACCGGCATCATCACCATGGCCACTCCTAGCATCCTGAACACATTGACAACGGCCAGATATGTGAATGTCGTCTCGATGGTGATCATAGTGAACATGAACGTTGAAACTGTGACAAGGAACAGGCCGATGATGGCAAGCCACCTTGCTCCGAACTTGTCAAAGAGCCTGCCGGTGACCGGACTCATCGACCCCATGACCAGTGCACCAGGCAGCAGCATGAGACCGGATTCGAAAGCACTGAATCCCATCATGTCCTGCATCAGGATCGGAAGGATCACTGCACCACCGATCATGGACATGAATACGACCATGCCGAGTCCTGTTGATATCGCGAAGATCTTATCCTTGAATACTCTGAACTCGAGAATCGGCTGCTCAAGTCTGTTCTGTCGTCTGATGAAGAGGAACAGCGTCACTGCACCAAATATGAGTGAAGCCATTACCGGTGTGCTCAACCAGCCACTGCTGCCGGCGGCACTGAAGCCGTAGAGCAGTCCACCAAAACCGAAGGTGGAAAGGATGATCGATGGCACATCAAGTTTCGGATTCGTCTTTTCGGTGACATTCTTAAGTATGAAGTATGCAACAATCAGATCGATGATCACGATCGGAATGATGATGAAGAACAGGCCTCTCCATGGATAGCTTTCCACGAACCAGCCGGAAAGTGTCGGCCCGATGGCAGGTGCGAATCCGATGACCAGCCCGAATATGCCCATTGCTGTACCACGCTTTTCAATCGGGTAGACCAGGAAGATGATCGTCTGCATCAGTGGCATGATGATACCGGCACCTGAAGCCTGAAGAATTCTTCCTCCGAGCAGTACTGAGAAGTTTGGTGCAAGACCACAGACCAGCGTCCCTGCGCCGAACAGCCCCATTGCTGTAAAAAACAGGCTACGCGTCGAGAATTTCCCGATCAGAAAAGCAGTAATGGGAATCATTATGCCGTTTACCAGCATGAAGACGGACTGCAGCCATTGCGCAACATCCGCACTGATCTCCAGGTCTTCCATGATTGGAGGAATTGCTGTAGACAAAAGCGTCTGATTCAGAATGGCTGCAAATGCGCCAGAAACAAGTACAGCCATCAACGGTAATCGATTGATACCCGCCTGCGACTGCTGTTCATTGGTTGACATAAAAATCCTTCTTTCATTAAATAAGCAATACAGTATTTTGGTTGTCTAACAACAATATTCAATATTGCCTGACTCAGAAACAAATATCAACTAATCTACTCAGCTGCAATCCGGCTGATTTCAGTGATTACATTGACCGCTTTCTCCATATTATCTATGGAAATATACTCGAACTTGCCGTGGAAATTTTCTCCGCCAGTAAAGATGTTCGGCGTCGGCAATCCTTTGTAGGACAACTGTGAGCCGTCCGTGCCGCCCCTGACCGGCTGGATGATCGGCGTGATGTCGAGTTTCTCCATGGCTTTCCTCGCGTACTCGACAATCTCCATGCGTGGCTCGATCTTGTCGCGCATATTATAGTACTGGTCGGACATATCAAGTACAACACGCTCGGCACCGTACTCCGACTTCAGCGCTTCGACATGAGCCTGCATCTCCTGCTTGCGGGCTTCGAATTCATCTTTGCCGAAATCACGGATGATGAAGTTGACTTCCGTCTTCTCCACGTCCCCATTGATATTTGTCAGATGGAAAAATCCTTCATACCCTTCAGTATGCTCCGGTGTATCCTTCGCATCGAACATGGTGATGAAATCAGCCGCCATGCGTCCGGCATTGACCATCTTGTTCTTTGCTGTGCCGGGATGGACACTGTTGCCGATGAACGTCACTTTGGCACTTGCAGCGTTAAAGCTTTCATACTGAAGCTCACCGAGTGGTCCGCCGTCCACAGTATAGGCGAAATCCGCACCGAATCGTTCCACGTCGAAGTGATGCGGTCCGCGTCCAATTTCCTCATCCGGTGTGAAGGCGACCCTGATCTTACCGTGCTTAATTTCTTCATTATTGATCAGATATTCCATCGCCGTCATGATTTCCGCCACGCCGGCCTTGTTGTCGGCACCGAGCAGTGTCGTACCGTCGGTCGTCATGAGCGTATGTCCCTTGTAGTTTTCAAGTTCCGGGAACTGGTCCGGAGAAAGTACAACATCCAGTGCTTCATTCAATACGATTTCGCCGCCTGCGTATTCCACTACTTGCGGGTTGACACCGGCACCCGTAAAGTCGGTTGCCGTATCCACGTGAGCCAGAAAACCGATGACCGGTGCACCGTCGGTGTTGGCCGGCAATGTAGCCATGAGGTATCCATTGTCATCCACTTCCACTTCCCCCATGCCGATTTCCTTCAGTTCCGAAGCGAGCAGGTTGATCAAATCCCACTGCTTGTATGTAGAGGGTACTGCGTCGCCTGAAACATCAGACTGTGTGTCGATTTTTGCGTATCTGGAAAGTCTATCAATCAGTTTGTTGTGCATGTTTCCATCTCCTATGCTTTTTATTTTATTTTATCATAACCCCGGAGCTTTAATCCGGTCGAAGTCTCTGTCGAGTGTTAAAATGAAACCATCAGAATCTTGGAGGAATGACATGGAACTTGGAATCAGTACATTTGCAGAAACATTACCCGATCCGCATACAGGAAAGACGATCTCACACGCTGAAAGACTGCGTGACATCGTCGAAGAAATTGAAATGGCAGACCAGGTCGGGCTCGATGTCTATGCTGTCGGCGAGCACCATCGTGAGGATTACGCCGTCTCCGCTCCGGAAGTCGTACTGGCAGCCGGTGCGGCACGTACGGAAAACATCAGATTATCCAGTGCTGTCACCGTCCTGTCTTCGGACGACCCTGTAAGAGTCCATGAACGGTTCGCCATGCTGGATGGCATTTCCCGCGGCCGTGCGGAGATCATGGCTGGCAGAGGCTCCTTCATCGAGTCATTCCAGCTGTTCGGATACAACCTGAATGACTATGACGCCCTATTTGAAGAAAAATTGGATCTGCTGTTGAAACTGCAAAAAGGTGGCCCGATCAGCTGGAGCGGCAACCATCGTGCGCCGATGAATGGATTCCAGGTGTTCCCAAAACCCGAGCAGGATCAGATTCCAATCTGGATTGCGAGTGGCGGCACGCCGGACTCCACAGTCAGAGCCGGCAGACTCGGTCTGCCTTTGGCACTGGCCATCATCGGCGGGAGTCCACAGAACTTCGCCCCTCTGGTCGAGCTGTACAAGCAGACTGCAGCTCAGGCCGGCCACACGGTCGAAACGCTCGGCATCGCCTCGCACAGTCATGGATTCATATGGGACACGGACGAAGAAGCTGCAGATCTGTTCTTCCCTTCCACACAGCAGGGTATGAATAAGATCGGTGCAGAGCGTGGCTGGGGCAACTACACGAGACGCAGCTTCGATATCGCAAGGTCAAAAAAAGGCGCGCTCTACTGTGGCAGTCCTGAAACCGTAGCCGAAAAAATCATCGACCTGCGCAAAAATGTCGGTATCAAACGGTTCCTGCTCCATACACCACTTGGCACGATGCCGCATGACCAGGTCATGAAATCCATCCGTCTCTTCGGAGAACAAGTTGCGCCCATTGTCAGAGAAGAAATTGCACGATGGGAAGGCAGATGACGCATTCATCCCCCTCGAAACGAGGGGGATGTTTTCATATCATCGACTTCAGCTCATCAAAACCATATATCAGTTCCGTATGCTTCGACTGGCCGATTTCTATTTCCTCTTCGCCAATCCTGTGCCCGCCCATCTTTTCATAGAATCGGCATGCCGGATTTTCTGACAGCACTGCAATGACCATCCTGCCGAATCCACGTTCAATAAGATTTTTGGCTACGGCTTCGACCAGACATCTGCCGCCTCCATGGCCCTGTACGGATTCATACAGATAGATGGCATAAAGCTCACCGTCATATCCCTTGAAGTCCCCACTGCGTTCCGGCCCGCCGACCGCAAAACCGACAATTTCATCTGTGCCATCGACAAGCACGAATATCGGGTTCTGCTCCACCGCCTTTTCCCAGACTCTTTCCCGATCTGCGTACTTCATATTATCCAGGTACGCCTGGTCGACAATGTTCCTATAGGTGGTTCTCCAGCTGTCGACCTGCACTTTCGCAATGGCTGCTGCATCACCTGCATCCGCTGTCCTCAATTTCATTTCCATATGCCCATCCCCTTTTATGATTTGTCTATGATAGATCGGTCTTCAGAAGGCTGTTCTGCGCGTGGCGCTCCAACGACAGTATAATCAGCCGGTCCAGCAGTTCAGCATAGCTGATACCGGATGCTTCAAGCAGCTTCGGGTACATGCTGATGCTGGTGAATCCAGGCAATGTATTGATTTCATTGACAATGATTTCCCCGTCTTCCTGCAAAAAGACATCGACGCGAGACATGCCTTCGCAGTCGAGTATCCTATAGGCATCCATTGCCGTTTTCTGGATACGTTCGCGTGTGGCATCATCGAGACGGGCTGGAATTTCAAGTGCAGCGCCGTTTTCATCGATGTATTTCGATTCGTAGGAGTAGAAATCGGTATTTGCCACGATTTCTCCAGGCACCGATACAAATGGATCTGTATTGCCAAGGACGGACACTTCAATCTCGCGCCCCTCGACTGCACTTTCAATCATCACTTTCGTATCAAACTCGAATGCAAGGTCCAATGCTTTCTGGAATGTCTGTTCATCCGTCACTTTGGATACTCCGACGGAAGATCCCTGGTTCACAGGCTTGATGAACATCGGCAGTCCAAGTGCCTCCTTTACTGCAACATAATCCACTGCATCTTTCTCATGATGCCGGCAGAGTACCCAGTCGGCAACATGAATGCCTTCCATCTTCAGCAGACGCTTGGTCATATCCTTGTCCATGCACAAGGCTGAACTTCTGACGTTGCAGCCGGCATAAGGAAGGTTCATCATCTGAAGTACGCCTTGGACGACACCATCCTCACCGGCGGTACCGTGCAGGATCGGCAGTACGGCATCCAGTGTGTGCTCGCCCTTCTCTGAAATGAACTGCCGTGAAGGCAGGATGGACAGGCTGACCCCGTTCTCTCCATTCTTCAGTACCTCGATTTTATCCGACTGGTCGGCAAGCAGCCACTCGCCCGCTTTCGATATGTAGATCAGACTGACCGTATAGCGGCTTTTATCCAGTGCATCCAGTACACTTTCAGCAGAACGTAGTGAGACTTCATGCTCTGTCGACTGTCCACCATAGATGATTCCTATATTCAACTTTTCCATACAAACACTCCTATGTCCGGATTACTTTCATTTAGCTTATAATAGCTCGAATGTTACTATGATTTTATCATAGAGGTGCTGACACTTCTTTATTTTATATGCCGGTAGAATAAAATATATGGAGATTGAGATAATATATTGACAATTCACACTTCTGTTGTTAGGATTATAGACAATCTTAAAGAGAATTGAGTGATGGATATGGATACACATTACACAACAGCTCAATTGAATACTTTTTTCTTCAGCTATTTTAGATAGCGTCTATATTCCATCGTGGATATAGGCGATCTATATCCATGATGGCTGATTTGGATGGATAATTTCATTCCTGGCCATTTATGAAATCTAAGTGGCTGGGATTTTTATTTTTGGACCATTTGGGTTTCTCTTGTGCCGGGAGTGATTCGAATGGTTTTTTAATTTATTTATGGGAGTGGTTATGATGCTGATAGGATATCAGGGTGTGGAAGGTTCTTATAGTGAAGTTGCCTGCAAGACATTTGCCGAAGGCGGGGCATATGCAATGAAGGGGCATGCTACCTTCAAAGCGCTGGTGGATGCCCTCGTTCAGGATGAAATCGACTATATTGCACTACCTGTCGAAAATTCGACGAGCGGTCCGATTACACGTACCATCGACCTGATGAAGTATCTCGAAGTGGATGCTGTAGAGGAGATATATGTCAAGATCGATCATGCACTGATCAGCAGAAATCCGGTCGATATCGACACACTGACACGGGTCTATTCCCACCCGGAAGCACTGGAACAGTGCCATGCATTCTTGAGCGGGTATCCTGATATCGAAGTCCAGGAATATTCCGATACGGCCGAAGCCGTCCGGATGGTCAGAGATGCCGATAACCCGACCATTGCTGCTGTTGCCGGCAGTCATGCGGCCAAGCTGTACGGTATGAATATCGTCCGCGAGAATGTCAGCGACAATCCTTTCAATACCACACGCTTCCTGTTCTTCAGGAAAAAATCTTTGGAACGACTTGCTGGAACGAACAAGACTTCATTATATATCGAAACCGACCACAGTACTGGATCACTCAGTGAGATACTCAACATCTTCAAAAAACATGGCGTCAATCTGCTCAATCTGACATCAAGACCCATCCAGCACAAACCTTTCTCATACGGTTTCTTTATTGATGTTGAAGAGGGTACGGGTGAAACATTGGACCGTGCACTGGATGACGTGGTTCGGGTCAGCAGATACATCAACATTCTCGGCACCTACCAGAAGGGGAAAATCCCCTCCTATGAAAAAGTGATGACCAATGAATAGAATCTCCCGGATTTCCCTGCCCGCTCCATGTATAATGGGAAAGAATCAGTAGGAAAGGGAATCGGTATGAATAACAATAATGCTCAAAAGCTGATCATGATTTCAATCATCGGTGCGCTGGCATTTGCAGCACTCGGTATTTTCTGGGGAATTCTGGCTGATAGTCAGATGATCCAGTTTGATGGATATTATTCCTTCATCAGTGTGCTTCTGTCGGTGCTGTCGATGCTCGCGCTGCGTTTCATCTCCAAGGAGGACGAAAAGCGGTTCCCGTTCGGCAAGGAGAGTTTCATCCCGCTGACGATTGTCATCAAGTATGTCGGCATACTGATGCTGATCCTCATCTCTCTCGTTCAGGCACTGGGCGCCCTCTTCTCGGGCGGAAACGTGATGTCGATGAGTACAGGCATCGCCTACGCACTCATTTCAACCATCGGATGCTACGCTGCCTACTTCTACTTTCGATCGAGAGGGCAAGGCAATGAAATCATTTCAGCCGAAATGAACCAGTGGCGCATGGATGCACTGCTCAGTGCCGGGGTACTTGCAGGTTTCGTCATCGGCTGGGGTTTGAGTTTTACCCCTCTGGATATATTTGTGCCGTATGTAGATCCGTTGATGGTCGTTGTCGTTGCCGGCTACTTCATCAAAGTCCCGCTGCTGGAAATGTATACGGCCCTGAGGGAACTGCTTGAGATGGCGCCCCGTCATCAGATCAGTGAGCAGGTCGAAGCGGAAGTCGAATCACTCAGTCTTCGGCATGCATTCGAGGACTACGCACTCCGGCTGCAGAAGATGGGACCGAAGCTCTATATCGAGATCGAGTTCATCGTCGCCTTGGAGGAAGACCTCAGGATCAGTGAACAGGATAAAATACGGCATGAACTAAAAAAGAGCCTGAAGGAACTGACGCTCGATCCATGGATTACGGTCGTCTTTACACATGAGCAACAGAAATAAACGCGATGCCTGTTGGCATCGCGTCTTTTCATGAACTATTTTCTGTACCTCACCTTGTAGTATAAGTAGTACAGGCTTGGTGTTGCGATCATCGACAGAATTGTGGAAAACGCAATCCCTGCGATGACTGTTACGGCCAGTGGCACAAACAGTGCATCGCCACCGAAGGCAACGGGTGTCAGTGCAATGATGCTTGTTATTGTTGTCAGCAGGATCGGTTTGAATCGGGCACGTCCACTTTCATAGATGGCTTCATTGATATCGAATGCATCGCTCTTCCGCCTTGCTTCAATGAAGTCGAGAAGGACAATCGCATTTCTGACGACGATGCCTGAAAGGGAGACCATGCCCATGATGCCAAGGAAGCTGATCGGTGTCTGGGTGACGAACAACCCGATAATGCCACCACTGATGGCCAGGAATATGCTGAATACGATGATCAGCGGCATGATGATTGAATTGAATTCGATCGCAATGACAAGATATACCAGTATGAGTATGATACCAAATAGAATGCTGATCTCGACGAAGAAATCGGTCTGGTCGGATGCTTCTCCGCCGATGATCATTTCACTGGAACCGGGCAGTTCTCCACGGAATGACTCGATGCTCTCCTCCGCAGCTGCTTCATCGTCTGCATAGACTTGCAGTTCCACCATCCTGTCTCCATTTCTATGATGAATATACTTGGGACTTTCAATTTCGTCCTCTTCGATGAAATCAGAGAGCGGGTATGTTTCCGGCTGCTCTCCCGCCATTTTGACAATATCGATATTCTGGATGGTGGAGTCATCCGAATACCTGAGCGTTGCTTCCCGTGTTTCTCCATCAGCAATGATGCCCTGGACCGGAATGCCTGAAGACAGCATATTCAGTTCATTTTTCACCTGGGATATGGAAATTCCGTTCTCTTCAAGCGCCTGATGATCGATGCTGTATCTGGTCGTCGGTACACTTTCACCCAGATTCGTCGTCACCAGTGCGCCATCCTCTTCCAGTCTATTCCTGAGTGTATCCGTCTGCTCATTGAGCTGGTCGATATCTTCTTCATACAGTTCGACTGTAATCGGTGCACCTGCTGGTGGTCCCTGGACAATCGTCTCCATGAAGAGGGTCGCTTCCGGGAAAGCCTCTCTGAGCGGCGTTTCATACTGGTCGATGGTCTCGGATGCACTGAGCTGTGATTTATCAATTTCGATTGCAATCTGTGCCGTATTCGAGCCAGTCTGATCGAGTGATGCACCAAACAGATTCGGCAGACCTGTGCCGGTGAACAGCGATACCGCTTCAACATGCGGCATTTCATTCAGAATATGATCCAGCACTGCATTGGCATCATCATGCGTCTGCCCGATTGTCTGGGATTCATCGAAAATCAGGTCTACTGTCACTTCAGAACGGTCGGCCTCCGGAAAGAACTCGAATGGTGTAAAACGGATCAGTCCAAGGGACAGCGCACCGATGACCAGTACTGTGAAGAACGTGATGAGTGGGCGTCTGATGATTGCAGGCAGTACCCTGTCCGCATAGAAATCCCCTCCCCGCGTGAACAATCGTCCAAGCAGACCCGGATACTCAGGCACTTTCCTCTGGCCAAGCAAGTATCTGGCGGCCGGTACAAATGTCAGTGCCAGCACAGTCGAGACGAGCATGGTCATGATCAGTATGCTCGGCAGTGCCTTGATGAAGTCCCCATTGGCGCCGGAGAGCAGCAGGAGTGGTGAAAAGGTGAAGACGATGGCGAGTGTGGACGAGATGACCGAAGGGGCCACCTCCTTCACGCCATTATAGACGCCGTCCACACGTCCATCCCCGAGCGTAAATCTTCTTTCTATATTGTCATTGACCACAATGGAATCGTCCACCAGAATACCGAGGGCGATGATCAGCCCGATGACGGAAATCTGGTTGAGGTCGACACCGAACCACGGCACGGGGATCAGACCGATGACAATGGAAAGGACAACAGTCGTCATTACCGTGATGGAACCGGATAGTGACAGTCCGAGTGATGTACTCAGAATGACTGCGATCAGAGCGATGGCCAGGGACATGTAGAGACCGGTAAAGATATCCTCTACATTCTCCCGTTCAGATGAGATGTTTGTCACATCGATACTTTCCGGCAGATCCGAAATCGCCTCATCCATGACCCCCTCAACGTTCTGTGAAACAGAAGGCACATCTTGACCTGGTGCCAGGAACACAGTAAATGATACAGCTGGCTCTTCGTCATATTGAACAATATCTTCCGGATTGTCCGGACGCATTTCAATTTCTGCCAGTTCCGCCAATGGTGTACTCTCAGGCCCGATCCTCACCTGTTCGAGTACTGAGACGGGCGTTTCATCCTCGAACGACAGACGGATGATATTGCCATTCTCCTCTTCCTGACCAAGAATGACAGGACTCAGAGCGCCCTCTATCTCGCCAAGAATCTGATTCGGGTCGAGAGTCGCCTCGGCCATTGCTCCCCGATCGAGCGCGATGGTATAGGATTCTGCGGTATAGCCTTTGACGGTTACACCGTCGATGCCCTCCATCTGAAGCACATCCCTTTCGAGAGCCTCAAGGTTGCTTCTGATATCATCAAGTTCCGCACGTTCACCAGCGTGGAACTGATAGCTCAGCAGTGGAAACGTATTGCTCAGAGACTGCACGACCGGCTCCGCAGCATTCTCAGGCAGATCACCCGAAAATCCGCCTGCAAGGTTGTTGACAGCATTCAGCACATCTTTCGACTCGACTGAATCGGACAGCTCGAGTGTCAGCACCGAAACACCGTCCTGCGAGACAGAGGATACACTGTCCACCCCATCGATGCTGAAAATTTCAGATTCAATAATGTCCGTTATATTCGTTTCCACATCATTTTTATCAGCCCCTGGCCATGCTGTAGTCACATTGATCAGGTTGACTTCAGTCTCTGGGATTTCGCGCTGGTCGATTGTCAGGAATGTATAGATGCCGAAAATCGAAATGGTGAAAATCAGAATGATAAACAGAAGACTGCGTTTAATGATGGCTTCAAATAAATGTTTCATACGTTTTCCTCATCCCTATATGTATCTTCAATTGTTAGATGAAGCCTGCCTTTATGGCAGGCTTCATCTATAGTTCACTGTCATAGCTGAAATATATGCCCACAGCAAATAGTATGAGCACGGCCAGGTATCCTATGACAGTGAACGAATCCGGCACTATCGTCTGCAGGCCGATCATGACCAGCAGACCTAAGGCAAAGCAGATGCCTGCAGCATACTTCATTTACAGTCCTCCTGCTGAGATGTCCCTTCAGGCTTCATTACTGCTACAGGATGAGTGACAGAACTGCCAGCACAATCAGGACAACCACTACGATATAGATGATATTTCTCATGATAAACCTCCTCTGGATATCAAAGTATTCCTCTATACCCTGAAACTGGAGGGGCTAATTGATTTAAAATGATATTAATTGTCGGATTCGATCCATGTCGTCTTCTCTTCAAATGGCGTACGTTTTACTTTCCCCTTCTCCATATCCGGTTCGCCAAGGAAGATGAGACCGAGAATCTCCTCGCGCTCGCTCAGATTGAAATATTCCCTGACTTTCGGCGTATCGAAGATCGGCCCACTTCTCCATATCGAAGCGATGTCCATCTCATGCGCTGCGAGCAGCATATTCTGCGTAGCTGCTGCAACAGCACATACATCCTCAATATAAATTGCTTTTGGATCGTCATCCGGAGACAGGGCCACTACAATGACAGTCGGTGCGGCGAAAGGTTTCTGACTGATCTTCTCAATCCGCTTCTGGCCGGCCTCTGATTCCGGTTCATCCACGCGGCCGTAGGCCACTTCCTTGAGCACCCTGGACAATGGTCTTCTGCCTTCGCCGCTCAGGACAAAAAACTTCCATGGCTCCGTGTGGCGATGGTTCGGGGCCCAGATCGCCGCCTCGAGAATCTTTTCGACCTTCTCCCGTTCCACTGGTACATCTTTCATCTTGCCAATACTGCGCCTGTTCTTTATCGTTTCGAAAACATTCATTTCCATTGCTCCTATACTATGTATTATAATTACTAACTATACATTATCAAACTTTGTTTTCCTTTTACAAAGCAAATGATAATTATTATCACTCTTACTATGATAAGGAGGAACATCCTTGATCTTTCTACTCTTATTCGGCATAGCGGTCGGAATGCTCGTACCCGTGCAGACTTCGGTCAACAGTCGACTGGCAGGCTTCACCCGCTCACTGCTGCTCGCTTCATTCTATTCTTTCCTGACCGGTACAGTTCTGCTGCTTGTCATCAATCTCGCTGTAAACCCGGGAAAACTGGCGCCTTCTTTCATACTCTCACAAGATTTCTCATACATATGGTTCACAGGCGGGCTGCTCGGTGTTATCTACCTGACAGGGAATATCATACTCCTCCCAAAAATAGGAGCTGCACTGACTGTCATCATGACGGTTGCCGGCCAGATGGTCATCGGACTCATGGTGGATACTTTCGGCTGGTTCGGCGCGCCCACACAGCCACTTGGTCTATTCCGCATACTCGGTATCGCCATCATGATTGCAGGCATCGTATTCATGAACTATAAGAAAAGGAGTGCCCGGACCGCACAGAGCCGTTCAAACGGGTGGCTGCTGCTCGGACTGTCCACCGGTGCGCTGCCCCCCATACAGAGCGCGATAAATAGTGCGCTGAGATACGAAGTGTCGTCATTCTTCCTGGCTTCACTGGTGTCATTTGTCGTCGGTACACTGGCACTGCTCGTACTGTCGCTTGCGACGGCACGGCGGCTCAGGTTCCCGACTTCGGTTGATAATGGCCGGCTGCAGTGGTGGCATCTGATGGGCGGGCCACTCGGCGCAGTCTATGTCACCACCAACATCATTCTGCTACCCCACCTTGGTGCGACACTGACGCTCATGAGTGTCATATTCGGGCAGATGCTGATCGGTCTGGCCATCGACCACTTCGGCCTGTTCGGCATCCATACCCACCGGGTCGATACAAGGCGCATCATCGGTGTCCTGATGATACTCTCCGGCATCATTCTGCTGCAGATATAAAGCAATAAAAAAAGCGGAGTATCTACTCCGCTTTTTCCTCTTCCGATCCGTCATTATAAATTTTGAAAACCAAAAAGCCGAAACCGCCCGCTGTCGCCAATACAAAGAATTGTGTCAGGAAATCTACCAAACTCGCCTCCATATGAATCCCCTTTCCTGAAATGTTAAACGAATTATAGCACATGGTGAAAGTGGTTTCACTAAAAAAATATTAAAATTTAAACATTTTTTAATTTAGCGGTTTTGGACCATATTTGTTGGCTGGTCTACTCGGTAGTAACGTAAATATAAGGCCGGCAATATTGACTGCTGCAATGCTTATGACAATCAGTGTTTTTGCGCCTTTTCCGATGAAACTCATGAATGCAAACGGCAGAAGGAGGATGGAAAGATACTGTGGCAGCTGATACCACCCCGAAATCCCTGCATCCTGGTATCTGCGTGATGTGATACTCAGTGAAGGCAGCATGATCAGTGCAGTGAAAATTCCCTCCGTGCGTTCACTCCTCTTGCGACCACCGATGAGTAAAGCGACAAGCGTAAGGATGAGATTGGGGATCCAGAATTCCTGCCTTGTTGCCCGGCCGCTGAACTGGAATGATTTTGTGAAAAACCGTGTCAGATGATTCAGCATTTGCTATCCGCTCCTTTATCTACTTTCATACCGAGTATACATTAGTTGCTGCCGTGTTTTCACCTCATCCCCTTCGGGCATATATAATTGAATCATACCAACCATATAAGGAGCATCATGATGAAAAGAATAGTAATGGGTACCGTATTTACAATTGCAGGCATCGCGCACTTTCTGAAGCCGGGGAAATTTGCCAGGATCACTCCCGGGTTCATTCCGTTCAAGACATTCATCGCCTATTTCACCGGCGTCCTTGAACTCGTATTCGGCGTTCTCCTTCTGGCCGGAAAAATAAAAAACTGGCAGCTCTCAGGCATGCAGAAATTCCTATGGGCTGTCTTCCCGGCCAATATCTATATGTATACGCACCAGGAGAAACTCGGTCTCGACCACCTGCCTAAGTGGGCACTGCTCGGCAGACTGCCCCTTCAGAACCTGATGACCCGTATGCTTGAAGACCTGAAAAGATAGAGCACACTTAAATGTGCTCTATCTCTTTTTGCTGCTCTCTTGAGATTGCCATCATTTTTTCGGGATAGTTCGTCATCAGCGTTTCCACGCCATGATCAATCAGCCTTCTGGCATCTCCTGTTTCGTTCACTGTCCACACCCGGATCCTGTCTTCGATGCCGGAAATTCTGCCAGGGTGCTTCAATATTGCCTTATAGCTGATATGCAGTGCTTCCAGGGCAAGCTCCTCCATATGGTCTATCGGCCATAACGGTACCTTGTCGGTCAGCCAGGCAATCCTTGCTTCCGGGTCGACCGCCTTCATCCTGAGAATGCTCGGCATGTGGAAAGAGGAGTAGATGACTTTATTCAAGTAGTTGTGGCCCTCCACGATGTCATGGACCCTCTGTTCTATGCCCTCATATTCGAACACATTGGTTTTCAGCTCTATGTTCAGTTCAATTTCATGCTGTCCCACAAGGTTCATGACCTCATCCAGAGTCGGAATCCGTTCCAGAGTCCAGGTCGCCGGATCGTAATTGTCCAAGTCTTCAAACTCACTGCCTGCACTCAGCGTCTTCAGCGTATGGAGATCCATATCCTTCACTGCACCTTTGCCGTCGGTCGTACGATCGACATATTCATCATGGATGACAACGACTTCACCGTCCCGGGTCAGGTGGACATCTATCTCCAGGCCATCCACTCCCGCTTCAATCGCCTTTTTGAATGCAAGCATCGTATTTTCAGGGTACTCTCCCATGGCGCCTCTGTGACCATATATCTTCGTCTGCATTGGACTTCCTCCCAATCAGTATATTGTTATAAGGGCAATGCTCAATTTTTGGCGCCATCATGCCGGTTGCAGCGCCTAAGCTATGGTGATGTAAAGCTTGGATTTTTATTTTCCTTCCATATATACCATTTAATCATAAATACTTTGTCCATATTGTATATTTACATAATCTTAAAGAAGTTATCATTCCTGTAATGAAAGGTGAAGAGATGGATTCACAGTTTGGAAGCGATCCCTCTTTTCACTCTGCAGGCGAATACAACTATCATTAGTCCAAGGATTTTATACAGCCGCTTGATTTTTTTAACTTATTTATAATTAACTTGGGATTGCAAGACGTTATAATTTGACGTACTTGTCCCAATACTGGAAAATCATATTATAGGGGTCAGGAAGTTATAACCCTTCGATTTTTGGGAATAGATAGTATGGATACTTGAAAAACAAAGGAGTGGAATTCATGAATCAGGAACAATTCGACAAAGTCAAGAATGGAAAAGGATTTATTGCAGCGCTCGACCAGAGTGGCGGCAGTACCCCGAAGGCACTTCTCGGTTATGGTGTTCAGGAAGATGCCTATTCCAATGAAGATGAAATGTTCACACTTGTGCATGAGATGCGTACACGGATCATCACCTCACCTTCATTCAATTCCGATCAGATTCTCGGTGCCATCCTGTTTGAACAGACGATGGATCGCGAAATCGAAGGCAAGTACACTGCCGAGTACTTGGCAGACAAAGGCATCGTGCCTTTCCTGAAAGTGGATAAGGGACTTGCGGATGAGAAGGATGGCGTACAGCTCATGAAGCCGATGCCGGAACTCGACCAGCTGCTTGAACGTGCAAATGAAAGAGGCATTTTCGGTACGAAGATGCGTTCCAATATTCTTGAGCCGAATGAACAGGGCATCAAGGAAGTCGTCGACCAGCAGTTTGAAGTCGGCAGACAGATTCTGAATGCCGGTCTTGTACCGATCATCGAGCCTGAGGTCAATGTCTACAGCGAGAATAAAGTGCAGTCCGAGAAGATTCTCAGAGAAGAGATCGAGAAGCACCTCGATCAGCTGACAGAAGATCAGCAGGTCATGCTGAAGCTGTCCATCCCGACAAATGCCAATGAATACAAATCTCTCATCGAACATCCGAGAGTGGTCCGGGTGGTTGCCCTATCCGGCGGCTATTCAAGAGACGAGGCGAATGAAAAGCTCAGGGAGAACGAAGGATTGATTGCAAGCTTCTCCCGTGCACTGGCAGCAGAACTCAACGTCAACCAGTCCGATGATGAATTTGACAAGAAGCTGAAAGAGGCTGTAGATACAATCTATGATGCTTCCGTCAATAAAAAATAGTACTATTGATGCCTCCATCAATGATGGAGGCACAATCTTTTTTTAACTTATTCGCCTTTTAGGGTGGACATACCACTTTATATGATGTATAGTAACTGTAATAAGATTTTTAAGTATAGCAGTATCTAATTCACATGTTACAAAGAGTAATCGTGATTTGGCCGGTACTTTTTGTAACGTGTGAATTTTTTTATGTTTATACGCTTAAGATATTATTAAATTTATTTATGGAGGTCATTTATATGACACAAGGTACAGTTAAATGGTTCAATGCAGACAAAGGTTTCGGTTTCATCGAAGTTGAAGGCGGAGACGACGTATTCGCTCACTTCTCCAACATTGAAGGAGAAGGCTACAAAACACTTGACGAAGGTCAAGCTGTAGAATTCAGCATCGAAGAAGGTCAGCGCGGACCACAAGCTGTTAACATCGTAAAACTTTAATAATATTTTAGGATATTACTAGTATTTCATGTTAATGGAAATCCCCTCTCAATATTGAGAGGGGATTTTTTTATGCCTTTATCTGTCCTGAGCCTAGAATGACGTACTTGTAGCTCGTCAGTGCTTCGAGCCCCATCGGGCCTCTGGCATGGAGTTTCTGGGTACTGATGCCGATCTCTCCGCCGAAGCCGAACATCTCGCCGTCCGTGAAACGGGTGGATGCATTGACGTATACTGCAGCCGAATCGATATCGTCCAGAAAATCCTGGGCGTGGGTGTAGCTGGTCGTTACGATCGCATCGGAATGCCCGGATGAATATTTTTCTATATGCGAAACCGCAGTCTCGTAGTCCGCCACAATCTTCACGGCAATTTCATTGGCCAGATATTCCGCGTGGTAGTCCGCTTCTGTCGCCGGCACTGCATCTTTGAGACGTGCACACACTGTTTCATCTCCATGGATCAGCACCCCTTTTTCAGCCAGTGCTTCTGACAAGATTGGCAATGCCGTATCAGCGATGCTTTCATCGATCAGCAGCGTCTCGAGTGCATTGCAGACCGAAGGGCGCTGCGTCTTGCCGTTGATCAATATGGATTTTGCCATGGCCAGGTCAGCCTGCTCGTGTATGTAGAGGTGACAGTTGCCCGTCCCTGTTTCGATGACCGGCACCGTGGCATTGTCGAGTACTGTCTGGATCAGGCTGCCCCCGCCCCGGGGAATCAGACAGTCGAGACCGGCGTTGAACTTCATGAATTTTGCCGCCAGTTCCCTGGATGGATCTGTAATCAGCTGGATGCTGTCGGCGGGAACACTGGAACCTTCAAGCCCGGATTTCAGCGCCTGGATCAGTGCCTTGTTGCTGTTGATCGCTTCCTTGCCGCCTCTCAAAATCACGCTGTTTCCCGCTTTCAGGCACAGTGCTGTTGCATCGACCGTCACGTTCGGACGCGATTCATAGATGATGCCGATGACACCAAGCGGAACACTCCTTCTTGTAATTCTGAGGCCATCACCATTCACCCACTCGCCCTTTGACACTGCAGTCGGATCCGGCAGGCCGGCGATCTGTCTCAGGCCATTCGCCATGCCCTGGATTCGCTCCTGATTCAAAGTCAGACGCTCGACCATGGCTTCCGGGTATTCTGCTTCCTTGCTGTGCATCAGATCCTTCATATTCTCATTCAGAATGAAATCCTGCTGTGCTTCCAGCGCTTCCGCCATTTTTTCGAGAGCATCATTCTTCTCGGCAGTACTCAGCTTACGCAGTACTTTCGCAGATGATTTTGCAGCTATCCCCATCTGCTCAAGTGTCATATCTGTATCTACAGATGCATGTGCCATTATTTTTCCTCCCCTTGCAGTGCTTTTTCACGCACATCTTTCTTGAATAGCGTACCGATCTCGTTTCCTTTCAATATATCGAAAACCAGGCAAGGATCTTCAGCACTCGTGATGATCATGCTCTTGTCATTATCCATCAGATACTTGGCTGCCTTCAGCTTCGTCTCCATGCCACCGGTTGCAAACGTGGAGCCAGTACCGTCTGCCATGCCGAGTATATCCGCGTCCACGTTACCGACGCTTGGTATCAGTTTCGCATAGGCAGTGGTCTGCGGATTGGCATCATACAGCCCATCGACATCACTTAATATGATCAGCAGATCTGCATCGACAAGTTCAGTCACGACCGCTGCAAGCGTATCATTCTCACCGAACTTTCTATTGTAGGTTTTCTCATCTGTCGAGATGGCATCATTTTCATTGATGACGGGGATGATCTTTCTCGCCAACAGGGAATTTATCGCAGACTTGCAGTTGACATAGGAAATTGGGCAGTCGACGATATCACGGGTCATCAGAATCTGGCCGACATACTGGTCATAATGCTGGAAGAAGCGGCAGTATAGATTCATGAGGGCGCACTGGCCGACGGAAGCCAGGGCCTGGAAGTCTGCGACTGTTTCAGGGTATTCCTTTAGTTTCAACGTACAGGCGCCGACACCGACGGCACCTGAACTGACGAGTATGACTTCTTTCCCCTGCTGCTGAAGTACGGAACAGACGTAGGACAATCGATCGATTTTACGGTAGTCAATTTCTCCGGGCGACTTCATTATCGAATTTGTGCCGATCTTTATGACGATACGTTTACTGT
The DNA here is from genome assembly GCF_009831115.1 of Salinicoccus hispanicus. GTDB lineage: Bacteria > Bacillota > Bacilli > Staphylococcales > Salinicoccaceae > Salinicoccus > Salinicoccus hispanicus. The sequence continues at coordinate 242,806 of NZ_WUUK01000005.1, forward strand.
CTTTCAGAAAATCACGATTCATCTAAACCCCTCCCATGAAGGTACAATTAATAATATCTATTAATTATACATAAAATTGCATATAAATCCATACTTATTTTAGATTTTTCTAAACTTTTCTTATGTGGGTAATTCTAATTGCTTTTATTAACGTATTAAAAAACCCGGAACCATAGGGTTCCGGGCAAGCTATTCTATTCACGCAGGGCATCATGTATTTCAGCAAATTTCCGGGCAGTATATTCACTCATACCCCTATCCTCGACGTCTTCAACATAAAGGCTCATGACCATATCTTTTGTGCTCTGATCGTAGCCGATGAACCAGCCCGTCTCTTCTCCACGGGTATCCTGTGACGTCTTATTTTCACTGGTTCCGGTCTTGCCGGCAAATTCGGCATAGTCACGCTCTGTATCATCAGGATGGTTCAGTCTGACGACATCCCGCATCGCCGTTTCAAGATAATCGAGCTTGTCCTGGCTTGCAATGTCTTCAATCAGCACATTATCCTCGCTTTCGAGTGTGATGTGCGGCTCATAGACATCTCCACCATTGATGACTGCACCGTAGATGGACGTGATCTGGATTGGTGAAATCAGCAGCTCTCCCTGCCCATAGCCTGTATCTGCCAGCAGTATATCACTCTCTATCGTGCCATCATTGGAAACCTGGCTTGTATAGATCGGATAGTCCGTATCATATTCCTGGCCGATGCCAAGATCCTCCATGCCCTCTATGAAGGTTTCCGCTCCAAGATCGAGGGCCGTGCGTGTAAAGTAGATATTGTCGGAATAGGTCAGTGCCTTCCTCAGATCGAATGATTCGTCCATCACGTGGTAGCGGTTCACTTCATAGCCGCCCCATGACTCATCCTGCTGCCAGCCTTTTCCTGTAATCTCCATTTCAGCGTCCCTGTCAAAAGTATCCGAATTCATCGCTATGATCGATGTCAGTATCTTCTGGGTGGAACCTGGAGACGTCGTACGATTGAATTTATTCAGCAACGGGCTGCCATCGTCGGATTCGAGTGCATCATATTCTTCTTGTGACAGGCCGAACATGAAGTCATAGGGGCTTGGACTCGGATAGCTGACGGTAGCAAGCATTTCACCGTTATTCGGATCCATGGCAACACCCGCTCCCGAATCCTCTTCGAGATTCTCATAGATGGTCGACTGGGTGTCACCATCAATTGTCAGGATGATGTCCTCTCCGTCCTTCGGCGCTTCGCTAAACAGTTCTTCTTCAGTAGTGCCACTATCATCCACAAACTGGACGGTATAGCCCTGCTCCGGCTTGAGTCTGTCTTCATACAGCCTTTCAATGCCCCTTTTTCCGATCATGTCACCGGAGCTGTATCCTTCCCGCTCCTCAAGTTCCTCTGCAGTAATCGGTCCAACATAACCGAGCAGATGGAAGCTTGCTTCATCAAGCGGATATTCCCGCTCACTGAAAGATTGGATGGAGAGCCCCTGTGCTTCGAAGTCCGCTTTCTCTTCATCATCAAAACGGTGCGCATCCTTCACCGGCACGAACATGCCATCTTCAATCCAGGACTCATTGAAAATACTTTGAAGACTTTCCTCTTCCATGTCGAGCACTTCAGCGGTCTCGAGCAGTTCTGATTCATCCACCTGGCCGGCGATGTACCCTACTGTTTCCTTTGTACCATTGAATGCAAGCGGTTCACCATTACGGTCCAGTATGTCTCCCCGCGCACCTGAAGTCGTCGCAATGCTCAGCTCATTATCATCAAGTCCCGGGATGATCATATCCGGTGTCCATTCGACAAACCACTCATTCTCTTCTTCATTGTAGGTGAAATCCATCTGGTATTCCCTGTTCATTTCCCCATAGCGGGTATCCAGCACAAGATTGCCGACATACGTCTGCCCGGTGTCATCTTCCGATTCGGATTCTATCTTTTCCAAGTCCTTAAGACGTGCGGTTTCGACTCCGAGCGAATCGAACAGCTGCTGGTTCCGCTCAACCACTTCCGCTTCAGAGTAGTTCTCTTTCGAAGATGCGTTAATAAGCGGGTATATGTCTGCGTAGTCTCCATTCTGATAGGCTTCAGTGAACTGATTCAGCGTTTCCTCTTCCGACTTCTGAAACAGATCCGATGTCATCAGAAAATAAAGACCCACAGCCAGAATTATTACAATTACCGGTATCGACCATAGAAATTTCTTCATCTTGACCTCCACAATTTTTAATATTCATCATTATACCAGTGATGGGCAGCACCTTAAAGAGAACACAATATTTTCCTGGTGGAAAACGAGCTGAACCCCGTCCCATGCTATAACACCCTTAAAGTGATAGTATGAAGGCAACCTATAAAAGAACGAGGGGATTCTATGTGCCTGATCATTTTTCAAAAGAACAACCACCCGCACTACAAGCTGGTCATTGCAGCAAACCGGGATGAATTCTATGGCCGTCCGACAGCCCCAGCCCAGTTCTGGGAAGACCATCCCGACATGCTTGCCGGACAGGACCGGAAGAAAGGCGGTACATGGCTCGGACTGACGAAGCAGGGACGGTTTGCAGCCGTTACGAACATCAGGAAACCAGGTTTCTTGGATACGGATAAGAAATCACGCGGCGCACTGGTCAGTGACTACCTCACCGGACACGCAACACCAGAAGCCTATCTTGATGCCCTCGACCGCGAGAAGGATGACTACTCCGGGTTCAATCTGCTTGTCGGCAACCAGGACGAACTCTTCTACCTGAACAACGATGGCGGCAGTGTCGATGCTGTTACCGACGGTGCCCATGGTCTGAGCAATCATCATCTCGATACCCCATGGCCGAAAGTCGTCAAAGGTAGAACGAGGCTTGAGGAATATATGCATAATACAGACGCGTTGGACATCGACGTCATTTTCGAGCTGCTTGCCGACTCCGAACAGACCACGGAAGAACTGCCGGAAACCGGCCTGGCCGAATCACTCGAGCGCCAGCTGTCATCCGCCTTCATCAATATCCCGGAATATGGCACCCGGTCATCCACCGTCGTTCTTGTGGACCATGACGACAATGCAACATTCGTTGAACGAACATTTTCAGAAGACGGACAGACCGGCGAAAGCCAATATGCATTCAAAATCGACTCGTATTAATCTACTGGCTAAATTGACCTGACTACACATATGCCTTATCATTAGTATATAGATGATTTGCCTGACGATAGCATTCAGCAGAAGAATGAGGCATATTTCAAGTCTACACATAAGAACACGAGTACCAGCCCCAACCAACGAAAGAAATATCCATAAAAGTGAGGAGGTCGTACCATGGCATATGTTATCCTGCAACCGTGTATGTCTGAGAAGTCCGGAGACTGCGTAGAAGTCTGTCCCGTCGATTGCATCGAAGAAGGAGCAGATCAGTTCTACATTGATCCTGACATCTGCATCGACTGTGGCGCATGCGTCGCCGTCTGCCCGGTAGATGCGATCGTAGAAGAATACGAAATGACACCGGAAGATGAGCCATTCCTGGCCAAAGCCGAGAAGTTTTTCGCGAGTAAATAAAATGAACCTTGTTCGAGGGAGTGTCCTCGAACAAGGTTCATTTTTTAATTCATAATCTACCCATAGTTTTGATGTTAAAAATTCTAAGCCATTTATACTATTCTCGAACCAAATGAAAGACCATCGCAAAGCTCAATTGAACTTTGCGATGGTCTTTTTGCTTCTCTACCCATATAGGTTAATTACACAGTAGGTGTACTTGCTTGGTTCAATTCATCGATATACTTCTGCATATCCTCTTCTGTAAATTTACCTTCACTGAAGTTGGATAAGGCGCGCAGTGGCAGATACTTCGTCATTGCTTCCATCATATCACTCATACCACTATTTTCATCCATATGCTGAGTAAGCGGTGTCTCAACACTGGCAAGCATATTTTCAACAATTTTTGCTTGCTCAGGGTTCTTCATCAAATCACCCATCGTCGTATTGCGATTCACTTTCTCTGGCTTAGTATGGCTATCTTTTACAGTTATTGTCTGAGAAAGTTCAAGATTCCTTGAAGATGAACCAACTGCAACTTCAAACTTTCCACCTTCTACGCGCCAGTCCTGGAGATCAACATCATAAAAAGCAAAGGAACGCATATCGAGGTCAAAAGTGACTTTCTTTGTTTCGCCTGCCTCCAGGTGGACTTTCTCAAACCCTTTCAATTCCTGCTCAGGGCGTGAAATCGTAGTCTCGACATCTTTTATATAAAGTTGTGCAACTGCCTTGCCTGCACGATCTCCTGTGTTACTGATGTCCACAGAAACTTTTACGTTATAGTCTCCATCTTTTGATTCTTCCACTTCAAGATTACCGAATTCGAATGTCGTATAGCTCAACCCATAACCAAATGGGAACAGCGGCTCCACATTTTTCTTGTCATAGTAGCGATAACCGACATAGATACCTTCTTTATATTCTACTTCATCACCGTCGCCTGGGAAGTTGAGGTATGAAGGATTATCTTCCAATCTAACTGGGAAAGTTTCGGCCAATCTGCCACTCGGGTTTACATCACCATACAGCAGTTTGGCAATTGCGCTGCCTAGAGCCTGGCCTCCAAGATATCCTTCAAGCACGGCTTTAACTTTAGGTAGCCAAGGCATCTCTATAGGCGCACCATTGCTCAGTACAACGACAATATTAGATTGGACTTCGCTGATCGCTTCAATCAGTTGAAGCTGGTTCTCAGGCAATGATAGATGCGTGCGGTCATAACCTTCAGATTCATATGCATCCGGTAAGCCAAGGAACAGCACTGCTGTTTCTGCTTGGACAGCATGATTTTTGGCTTCCTGTAGCAGAGCATCATCTACTTGGTCTCCGTCAAGCGCATAACCTTCAGAGTAACTCACGTCAGCCGTATTATCTTGGCACAGTTCGTTATAGATGTCATCAAGCTCTGTTGGATTGATGTTTGAACTGCCTCCGCCCTGATAACGTGGTTTTCTCGCCAGTGCACCAATGATGGCGATATCTTTTTCTTTGGAGATTGGGAGAATCTGGTCTTCGTTTTTCAGAAGTACCATACTTTCAGATGCCACTTCACTTGCGAAATTATGATGCGCTTTCTTATCAAAAGATACATCATTCTTTTGACTTTCTACAACTTTGAAAATCAATTCAAGCAGTCCTTCTACAGACTCATCCAACTGACCAGTCTCCAGTTCGCCTGATTCAACAGCTTCAAGCAGTTTCTTCTTGCCGATGCCATAACTGCCTGGCATTTCAAGTTCAAGACCAGCCTTCAAGCTTGCTACTCTCTCATTTACCGCACCCCAGTCGGATACTACAATCCCATCAAATCCCCATTCTTCTCTAAGGATTTCTGTGAGTAGACGGTGGTTCTCTGAAGCGAACTCACCATTTACTTTATTGTATGCACTCATTACCGTCCAAGGCTGGGCCTTTTTTACAGCCCCTTCGAAGCTTGCGAGGTATATTTCGCGCAACGTTCGCTCATCTACTACAGCATTTGTAGACATGCGTCTGTGCTCTTGGTTATTGACAGCGAAGTGTTTCAACGATCCACCTACACCTTGGCTCTGCAAACCATTGATATGACTCGCAGCAAGTTCACTGGATAGATACGGGTCTTCCGAGAAATATTCAAAGTTGCGCCCACATAGTGGGGAACGTTTAATATTGGCACCCGGTCCAAGCAGTACACCCACTTTTTCTGATAACGCCTCTGTTCCAAGTGTACGTCCCACTTTTGTGAGCAGATTACGATCCCATGTACTTGCAAGACCTGCTGCTGAAGGGAAACAGGTTGCAGGCAGACTGTCGGTCAATCCCAAATGGTCGGCCCCTTCCGCTTGTTTTCTAACCCCGTGAGGCCCATCAGTTACCAGTATTGAAGGAACACCAAGGCGCTCTATTCCCTTTAGATTCCAGAAATCAGCACCTGAACACATTTCAACCTTTTCTTCGAGAGTCATCTGGCTCAGTATTTCTTTGATTTTGTCGGACATAATGAATGCCTCCTCTAATTTTATGTTCAATTTACTCGTCACCCACGCTCTATTTACTATTATTAAAATAAGCTGGACATCATTTTTCGAGTGAACTCGCCTTTTTCATCTCTTCTTTCCTCCGGAAATTCCTGAGGATGCTTTGCTTTCAACTTTTCGAACTGCTCTTCCCGACCAGTTTCAATCAATCTCTGACCGTAATTCTTAAGGAATCCTTTGGCATGGAAAGGTCCCCCCTCTTTCATAACTGTCCAAAGTGGATCAACATCAAGACCTGCTTTTATCATCGTCGTATCACGCCACTGGTTCAAATAGTAAGCGCCTTCCATACATACTTCTCTGTGTGCTTCAGCGACATTGTTTTCTTCTCTTGGATCATCCTTTAGATTGAAAAGCATCTCATCATCGAATAGATGGTAACCGTCGTGGTATGTTTTCATATAGAGCCAATCACCGAATCTGACGCTACGCTGCGCAACATGTGCACATTGTGAAATCACTAGATAGTCCCGTCCGGTATCTGCGCCCGTTTTCAAGGAGTCAGCAAAACTGCGACCATCCCAATTTGGAGAAGCTGGCAGATCAAGCATTTCCGCCAATGTAAGCGGCAGGTCCAGATGATAGTGGAGACCTTCGTCCACTACACCTTCTTGCATTCCTGGCCATTTGATGATCATTGGTATCCGGCATGTCCCATCATCTGCAGTCGCGTGTTCCCCATAAATGCCAAGCTGTCCCATGTTTTCCCCGTGATCTGCAGAAATGATGATGACGGTGTCTTCCAACACACCCAGTTGCTCAAGATGATCAACCAGCATCCCTACGTGTTCATCTACGTAACGGATCCCCGTATCATATCCATCAATCATCTTTCTCAAATCAGCCATCGTCTTTATCTCGCCTGGGCTTCTTGGGAACTTATCGCTCACCTCGTTGGTATAGGTCATATTGTTATGATCGATTTCGAGCTCATGTACACTATGTGGTCCCACTGCCTGTTGGTGCTTTTCAAGCGTTTCTTCGTTGGCCCATGATGGCAATTCAGTATTTTCGAATGGATTTCCGAAACTCTCAGGTGCCCGGTAAGGCGTATGTGCATCCCAATAGTTGATGTAAAGGAACCAATCGTCGTCTTTACCATTCTTGTCCAACCAGTCTTTAGCTACAGGTGTCACCTGCTCAGCAGATTCCATACCAAATCCACCTGTGTTGAAAATTTCATTGAAACCCGCATAGAAATTGTACGTTCCATGTCTTTGTGGAAAAGGACTGATCAACGCTGTATTCAACCCCGCGCCAAGCTGTAGGAACGAAGGGAGTGACCCACCGACGGATAGATCTGAAAATAGGTTTCTGCTCTCCCCTTCATGTCTCATGTCACCGGCAGTACCGCCATGTCCGACAAGACCATTGCGCAGGCCGAACTGTCCGGACATCAGAGCGGTGCGTGAAGGGGCGCAAGGGGCATCGGAAGTATAGTAGTTGTTGAACTGGACCCCTTGCTCTGCAATCTTATCGATATTTGGAGAGGTGTCTCGTTCATATCCGTAACTCCCTAAGTGACGTGGACTTACAGAGTCTAGATCTAGAAATAAAACTTTCACGTATATCGCTCCTTGTATTTTCAAATTATGTTTCTTATCGTTTAAATCTTTAAAATCTATAGTAAGACACTCTTTAATTTTTTGCCGTTACTTCCTCAATTTCTCCATTTCTCTCTTTCAAGTCAGCTACGATTTGAGGATGCATTTTATCCAGTTTATAGAATTGAAGTAGGATCAGTACCAGGGTGAAACTGATTACAGGAAACCAGATATAGCTGAACTCGATGGCGCTCAAAGCAGAAGCAGACTGCGAATCAGCATTAGGCACATAATTACCGAATGCAAGCATCCATGCACCTGCTGCTCCGCCAATACCCATACCGAACTTTGCTGCGAAAGTAGAACCAGAGTATAGAAGACCATTTGCTCTTACTCCAGATTTCCATTCGCCGTAATCGATAGTATCAGCAATGAGGGAGAACAATAGACTTGGAATTAGACCGAGTCCAATACTTCCGATACCCACACCCAAATAAAGCAGCGGGATAGATGAAAGCAAGGTAGCGCCATAGATGATGAGGGATCCGATGATACCTATGATGATACCCAACTGCATTGTTCCTTTTCCACCAAATCGTTTTGTAAAGAAGGGAATGAGTAGAAGTGCAACAATCGTTAAATAGTTCAGACCCATTACAATTGGTACAATATCTTGCCTTCCAAAATTGTATTGGACGAAATAAACAGTGGATTGATTTCTTATAATGAAGATGAAAAAGAATGCCATCTTCGAAATGAAAATGATCAACCAAGGTAGATTGAAAGCTCTCATACCTTCTTTAAGAGGGACAACTTCTTGAGTTTTATAATATTGTCTCTCAGTCGTATTTTTGAAAGCATTGATGAACATTGGTATCGCAATGATTCCAAAGAGAGTCATCGTAAGTGCAAATCCTCTTGCTTCGTTGCCATCTCCAAAGAAAGAGACTAACGGCAATGTGAAAACAGAGACTATAAACCCACCGATTTGCCCAAAAATCAATCGAATGGAAGTAACTTCGTGTCTTTCCTGAGGGTTATTAGACATACTTGGCAACATCGCAGATAGAGGAATATTGATAAATGTATATGCAAGCCCCAGAAGTATGTATGTTGAATACGCGTACCATATTTTACCTTCTGTACTTAAATCCGGTGTGAGGAACGCGATGACACCCAGAATGGCGAAAGGCAGACACATCCATAGAAAGTAAGGTCTGAATTTTCCCCATTTCGTACTTGTTCGATCGATGACATACCCTGCAAAAAGATCGGTACCAGCATCAAGAAACCTTACAATGAGAAACAGTGTCCCCACGACACCGGCACCGATTCCGAAGACATCAGTATAAAAGTAAAGTAAATAAGTGGATACCATAACAAAAATTAAGTTGGAAGCAGTATCCGCCAACCCATAACTGATCCGTTCCTTCCAAGGAACCTGATCTACCTTAAACATAGAATTCCACCTGACATTCATATTTGTAAAGCGTTTTCGTAAGCGCTTTCTAAAATATAAAGGGTTTTAACTATTTTATGTGTCTATATATCAATATTTTTAGTAATATATTAATATTAAATAATGAAAATATTAAAAATTTTGTGAGCAGCATCTCAACTGATAAACTATAAATATAGGAGGGATTAAAATAGAACAGAATGCAGATAAACTTGAATACATTAGCAGAGTGTTCTTTGAGATCCATCGGATTCCAGTCTTCTTCATGAACTTTGATCAAGAGATAATTGTTGAATTCTCTTTCAACTATGATAAAAATCCTTTCTACCCTTCTAAATCCGAGATGTTGAAGAAGATCTATGAACAAACCAAAATCGACGGCCCCTCCATCCAGAGTACTGTTTATATGGAGAAGTTTATAACCCTCCCTTACATTAGTAACGGTACAGTAGAAGGGATATTCATTATTGGGCCTTACCTGGACATTGATACAAAAAAAGAAAGTATTATGAGAAAGATCTCAAGTAACAGACAAAATAGTGAAATCGAAAACTATCTAAAATCTCTTGTAAGATTGGATGGGACTAAAGATTTCTATATTCTTATGCAACTGTACTACATGATTCATAATGAACAGATTGAATTGCATGATATCATCCACAACAAGAATCATATCAAAATAGAAGAACTGCAAGCGCCTGATCTGGCGATTTCCAAAGGTAGAAGAGAATTTTCCCTCCATCATACTCAGCTTTATGAGAGAAAGTTTCTTCAGGCTGTACAAAAAGGTGATGCTCAGACTGCAATAAAGGAATTTCGGTCAACTCCCGAGTCAGGTAAGATAGGGGTCTTATCAAAGGGTAATCTGCTACGTGGTAGAAAGAATTTGGGAATTGTCATCATCGCTCTGATGACACGAGAAGTAATGAAAAACGGCGTGCATAATGAAGTTGCTTATACGTTGAGCGATCTACATATACAGAATTTGGAGGAGTTGGATTCACAAGAGAAGGTCGATCATGCGTTGGAGACAGCCATCATCGATTTCACATCTCAAGTCGCAAAGAAAACAAGAATTCAATATTCGACCATTATCAATCAATGTGTGAGCTATGTCTTTAAAAATCTATATGATGATCTTACACTTGGCAAACTGGCAGAAATAGTGAATGTACACCCAAATTATTTATCTGCATTATTCAAAAAAGAAACCGGTATCAACTTGAAAGACTATATTCAGGAAGCAAAAGTAGAAGAATCAAAACTGCTGATTACTTCCTCAGATTACTCTCTATTGGAGATTTCAACGTTGCTCAACTTCCACGATCAAAGCTACTTTACAAGGGTATTCAAGAAACATACCGGATTGACTCCCAAGAAGTTTCGCAATGCCTACTCTATTCTATAATTTGAGCGACAGTGGTCTATACAGTAATAAAATATGTAAATATCCCTGAAGAAAGTAGGAGGTAACCTAATTTCTTCAGGGATAAGTTTTTTATTATATTACGCTTTTTACTAATTCAAAATGGAAATCTCACTAGTCGTTTGCTGACACCACACAACGAAAACCAATGTTGCCAGCAGAACTGTCCATAGTATTGGAACTTCTCGCTGCCACTCTGTATCGATTGCAGTATGAATGATGGCAGAGGTAGGAGCCCCCACGCATTACTTTTGCTTTTCCCTCCGTCGGACCGGTCGGGTTGACGGCAGAACGTTGATGGTTGTTTTTAGCAAACCAATCCGAGCACCATTCCCATACGTTTCCCGCTACATTATGTAGACCGTAGCCATTTGGTGGAAATGACTGGGCCGGTGCAGTACTCATAAAGCCATCTTCCAACGTATTCTCTTTTGGAAAAGCTCCTTGCCATATATTACAGTAGTGTACTCCGTCTGGAGTAAGTTCATCTCCCCAAGGAAACTTCTTTTGTTCCAAACCACCTCGGGCGGCCATCTCCCACTCTGCTTCAGTCGGCAACCTTTTTCCAGCCCATTTGCAGAATGCTGCAGCATCATTCCAAGAGACATGAATAACCGGATGGTCCATTCGATCTTCGATAGAAGAGCCTTGCCCTTCCGGTTGGTACCAATACACCTCTTCTGCAGCATACCACCAGGGAATACCTGGCAGCTGCTGCACTGTCGGTTCATAGTTTTCAGGAAGCAGTTTATAGAATATGAAAGACCACCCGAAAGATTCAGCTTCTGTTCTGTATCCTGTTTCCTCGACAAATTGCGTGAACTCCCGATTTGTCACTGTATGGGCATCCATGTAGAAGGATGATACTTCCACACTTCTTATGGGCCCTTCGCCATCAGACTTGAATCCTTCTCCATCCTCTGTACCCATAAGAAAACTTCCTCCAGGGATACGCACCATCTTGGATTCAAAACGGATATCGCTCCTTTGGGATATATCCTGTTTCTCCTGCTCTGCTTTTTTTATAGTACTATTTTGCATCATCTCTCGGCTACCTGAACAACAAGACTGATTCTTCATAGAGCATAGCTTCCTTTCCAAACTAATTATATCCGCAGATATGAATATGTAATTATTTTAGATTCTAACATGAAAAAGAAAAATATGGTGTGATATCTAAGGTATTTATGGATACTCAGATAGTGTCCATATGAACAGCATAGAAGTTCATAATTAAAAAGCCCCTCATCAGTTCAATGAACTGATGAGAGACTAATGAAATCTATTTCCTACATCAGTCCCGGATAACATTTCGACTTTTTCTTTCAAAGTCATTTGACTCAATATGTCTTTGATTTTTTACGGACATCAAAATTCCTCCTATGTTCTGCTTCAAATGATGCTTCTACCTTAGCATAGATGATACTGCTTCTTCATATGAAACACTTTGGAACGAGATGTCTCTATGACACTGGAGGTATATAGGGATTTTCCATCAAATTTTTTATAACTGCTCGAGTATTGAGAAAGAATTTTATCAAATATAGCATGTGAACCCTGCTATGGTTTACCCCTAACTTCCTTTGCTTTTAAAAAACTTTGATGCGACCCAGATTGGCGAAATCAGATATGCTCCAATTAAGGAATTACTGGCAACAAAAACATTTTTGTCTTTCGTTGCTTCCCCTGCTTCCAGACTGACTAGAGGTAAAGTGAAGATTGAAATGAAAAAGTAGATGGTAAGTAGAATATAGGGGAAACCCAAGTAACTGCCGTTATAAAATATGTTGTCAATGATAACTATATAGAAAGCAAAAAAGAAAATACCAATGATCAAACTGAGTATTTTCATGATTCGATCCTCCATTTTTACATCTCCTCTATTTCTGACCTTATCTAAATTCAAATAGACAATCCTATAAATGTAAATTGAATAAGCATTCTAGAACACCAAAAAAGTAAGACAGATTCCACGAGTTTCAGCAGCATCATAAAAAGCTGTACACAAAAAATATGACAGGGTCTCCTAAGAGCCCTGTCATATCCGTACTTATTAAAATAATTACATCATGCCTGGCATGCCGCCGCCCATGCCGGCACCCATGTCTCCGCCGCCATTCTCACCTGGAATGTCAGCAACGACTGCTTCTGTAGTGAGGAACATGGCTGCAACGGATCCTGCATTCTGCAGTGCGGAACGTGTGACTTTTGTAGGGTCCACGATACCTTCGTCGATCATGTTCACCCATTCGTCAGTTGCTGCGTTGAAACCGATGCCTGGTTCTTGTGTCTTGAGGCGTTCTACGATGACTGAACCCTCAAGGCCGGCGTTTTCAACGATCTGACGGAGTGGTGCTTCGAGTGCTTTCAGTACGATGTTGACACCTGTCTTCACATCGCCTGTCGCTTCGATTTCCGCCACTTTGTTGTAGATGTTGACGAGTGCAGTTCCCCCACCGGCTACGATGCCTTCTTCGACAGCGGCACGTGTGGAGTTCAAAGCATCTTCAATACGGAGCTTGCGCTCTTTCATTTCCGTCTCGGTTGCAGCACCGACTTTGATGACTGCGACGCCACCGGAAAGTTTCGCAAGGCGTTCCTGGAGTTTTTCCTTATCGAAGGTTGATGCTGTTTCTTCGATCTGGGATTTGATCTGACCGATACGTGCTTCGATGTTCGTCTTATCTCCGGCACCTTCAACCACTGTTGTATGGTCTTTTGTCACATTGACTTTGGATGCTGTACCGAGCATGTCGACTGTCGCTTCTTTCAGGTCGAGTCCGAGATCTTCTGTGATGACCTGGCCGCCAGTGAGTACAGCGATATCTTCGAGCATCGCCTTACGACGATCACCGAATCCTGGTGCTTTGACTGCGATTGCAGTGAACGTACCGCGCAGTTTGTTCAGTACGAGGTTCGCCATTGCGTCGCCTTCGACGTCATCAGCAATGATGAGTACCGGACGGGACTGCTGAACGATCTGCTCGAGCAGTGGCAGGATATCCTGGAAGTTTGAAATCTTCTTGTCTGTAATAAGAATATAAGGGTTGTCCAGGTCTGCAACCATCTTCTCGGAATCCGTCACCATGTAAGGGGACGTGTAGCCGCGGTCGAACTGCATGCCTTCAACGACTTCAAGTTCAGTTTTGAATCCGCGGGATTCTTCGATTGTGATGACGCCGTCATTACCGACCTTCTCCATTGCTTCGGAAATGTAATCGCCAACTTCCGGATCTGCAGCTGAGATTGCACCAACCTGTGCAATGGATTCCTTATCCTGCACTGGACGGGAAATGTTCTCCAGCTCTTTCACTGCAACTTCCACAGCTTGGGAGATACCGGATCTGATACCCACGGGATTGGCACCGCTTGTTACGTTCTTGAGGCCTTCCTGGATCATTGCCTGGGCGAGTACTGTCGCTGTTGTTGTACCGTCACCGGCAATTTCATTTGTCTGGTTTGCCACTTCGGCAACCAGCTTGGCACCCATGTTTTCATATGGATCTTCGAGTTCGATCTCTTTTGCGATTGTCACACCATCATTGGTGATCAGTGGTGAAGTGAAGGATTTATCCAGAACGACGTTACGTCCTTTCGGTCCAAGTGTCACTTTCACGGCATTTGCCAATTTATCTACACCAGCGAGCATGGACTGGCGTGCATCTTCAGAAAACTTCAGTTCTTTAGCCATTTACAATCATTCCTCCTATACAAATCTAAATCTAATGGATTGCGCTTATTTTATTGGATGCGATTATTCGATTACAGCCAGAATGTCGGAATCTGCGAGAATCAAATAGTCCTGATCATCATGTCTGATTTCAGTACCAGCAAATTTGGAATAGACGACACGATCGCCCTCTTTGACTTCAACTTCAGCGCGTTTGCCATTTTCCAATACTTTTCCTGAGCCAACTGCCACCACAGTTCCTTCTTGTGGTTTTTCCTTTGCGGATTCAGTCAGGATGATACCGCTCTTTGTCTTTTCTTCCTTTTGAGTCAGATCAATGACGACTCTGTTGCCTAATGGTTTCAACACGTGAAAACCCTCCTTTAATAGTACAAATATCATTAGATTTAGCACTCATACATTCGAAGTGCTAACAATTAAATAATAATCAAAGTTGGTCAATATTGCAAGTGATATCTATTTGCTTTAATCACATTAATTTTTAGGGTAGAATAGCTGTATTGGAAAATGGGGGGTTTATTTTGAGAAAGTTATACAGCGCTTTAATCATCGTCGTATTCATTGCAGTCCAGCTTGCTGTACTGCCGGTTTCTATTGTCCTTGCCTTCACCAACCCTTCGATTACCGAGGCGGAACTGCTGGATCAGGTCATGCCATATCAGGCAGCTGCTTTTGCGATCGGTGTCATCGTCGTCATCATAATCGGGCGGCTGCATAAGAATAAAAACCGCATCGAACGCGGACCGCAGTCGGATATACCTGTAACAATCGCCTGGGTGGTCGGTGGTGTTGTTCTTGCCTACGGTTCACAGATTGTTGCCGGACTTGTCAATGTGCATGTTCTCGGCAATCCGATAGAGAGTGAAAACACGAACAGCATCATAGAAATGATAGAATCTGCACCATTCATGATTCTCGTTGTGGCGCTCCTCGGTCCGATACTTGAGGAATACGTATTCCGCCGGGCCATCTTTGCTGAGATATATGAAATGATTCCAGGTGCCAGAATCATCGGCTTTCTCGTCGCCGGGCTGATCAGTGGACTCATCTTTGCGCTTGCCCACTGGGATCTTACGCACATTCTCATCTACGTTACCATGGCCTATACATTCAGCTTCCTGTATGTCATGAGCGGCAGGCTGCTTGTCCCGATACTCGTCCATATGCTGATGAACGGACTCGTTGTCCTGCTCCAGGTGATGTTCAAGGACTATATCGAACAGCTTGAGCAGATACGGGATACGGCAGGTACAATACTGCGTCTGATGTTCTAGCCCTATAGATTGAAAAATGCATCCGGAGATATCTCCGGATGCATTTTTATTATTCTATGACGACATATGAAGATGGTACTGTCGTTTGCACGACCTGCTGCTTCTTATTGTATTTTGATTTGACGACTGTATCGGCCGCGATATCATATACATCAAAGTGCCTGCCAGGTGATTCGATCATGATACTCATTGCCGAGTCGAGCTGCGTGATCGTTTCTGTCTCGTCACCAGCAACCCCTCTGAGTATGAATTCATATATGTCACCTACATGATTCGCTTCTGTGCCTGGCGCGCGCAGTACATCGACTTCCACTGCATCATATGCTGCAAACTGCTGGAAGTTCTGAACGGTCAGCTGGACTGCTGTGCTGCCGACGTTCAATACAACCGTCTTATTCTTGCGCATTCCCGCAAACTGCGAAATCAACTCATCTGAAATTCTGATTGAAGCAGATCCGTCCTGGATACTTGCGTCAGGTATGGTCACCTGAATATCTTTGATATTGTTTCTTGTAATGCCATCACCGATATCCGCTTCTGTCAGCTCGTAAGCATTGTCTTCCGGTGTTTCTTCAGGTAATTCCTCATCAGGCAGTTCCGCTTCGCCTTCTGTGATTGTATTTTCGTCGAAATTGACCGTGTAGACGTATGTGCCACTGTTGCCCGCTATATCAATAAATTCGAGTGTCAGATTATGCACGCCTGTGTGGCCTGAGAAATCAAGTGACAGTGTACCGTCAGCATCAATCGTAACAGCACCTTCCTCTGTACCCGCATTGTCAGTCAGCTCATAGTTTGAACTGATGAAGGTATTTGGATCATAGGACATGCCGTACATCTCCTCAAGTACCGGAAGTACTTCGATGTAGAGGTCTTCAATATCAGCTGAGATGACACCACCCGAAATTGCCGGGTCCACAACTTGTGCTGCACTGCGTTTGACGAACAATGGTCCATCATATTGGAGTTCGGTGCCGCCTTCATGGAGAGAAATGGCATCTATCGTATATACACCATCCGGCACGTCTGAATAAACGTATTCTCCATTTTCGATATTATACATTGTCCCGTCTACAGGCACTGTAATAGAAGATCCTATGCCTTCAATAAAGGCGAAATCGCCAATATAGCCATCTGCATTCGGTCCTGCTGTCGGATTGAGCAGATCGTACCAGCTGAATGCTGTCAGCTGCTGTGGATTATGAAAAGCCGCATATACGGACGTTTCGTCCTGTACGCCGTCGCCGTTAGGTGACATATGGTAGTCGTTAAGATAGAGTTCTGCAAATCCCTGCTGCATCGGTGGTGCAAAACCGACCGCAAATGGCACGGAATACGTACCGGATCCACTTGTAACATTGATATAACCGAGGAACTCATTGCCCGGTTCTTCAACACCCGCCGGTACATCCAGGTTGAACTGGACCGTCTGGCTGCCGTTCACTGTCACCGACTGTGTACTTGGTGTCAGTGTTGCGCCGGCCATTGACCCTGTCGGTGCTTTGACTGTTACGACATCAAAGCTGTAGGTCTCCCCGGAGCTGCTTTCGATGATGAGGTCCTTCGTCACTGTCTGTGCCGATTCACCCGGGCTGACGAATCCGAAGGACATCGTACCACGTGTATGACTGTGCGTTTCACCATCCATTGTGGATTCATGCGGCACTTTAATCAGTGTATTCGTTGTTGCTGCAGCGTACGGCTGGACGAGTCCTGCGCCCTGATCGAATACATCATAGAGCGTCGTATCGAGTACTTTGGCCGTGTTGCTCATCGCTGACTTCACGTCGAACGGTGTCCATTCCGGATGCAGTTCGATAAGCAGTGCGCCGATTCCCGCTGCATGCGGTGTCGCCATGGAAGTGCCTGTGTATTGTGAGTATGCTTTGGAATAATCTCCGGAAGCAGCAAATTCAGGAATTGTGGAAAGTATGTTTGTTCCTGGTGCTGAAACGTCCGGTTTAATATCGAAGTTCGGCGTAGACGGACCTCTTGAAGAGGAATCATTCACTGCGTCACCCGCTGTCATTGCATCTTCAAAGCTGTTGAAAGTGATGCTGCCGGTACCCGCTTCGTCTACTGCAGATGCAAATTCTGCACCGAGTGTATGCGAGATATCAAGTGTTGGTACGTAGTCGAATGCTGTACCGAGGAAGACGTCCACCGGTCCAGGCGCGTTCGATCCGTCTGCGGAATTGTAGATGATGACGCCTTGAGCACCATTATCACGTGCATTCGCAATCTTATCGACAAATGCGATTTCACCACGCTGTATGAGTGCGACTTTATTCTCAGCATCAACACCTTCAAAGTCGGTACCATTTCCGACACCGGGTACACTGACGACTTCCATCGTCTCTTCAAGGTTTTCTTCCGGATGTGAACCGATCATGAAAGCCATGAAGTTCGCATCAAATGTCTCTGAAAAACTACCTGCTTCAAGTGTGACATTGGAGGCCACTCTCTGCTCAGGCAATGTCGTATTGCCGACACTGATGGCCATCGTACTCGTTGCCGGTCCACCGACTGTAGAGCGTTCTGGACCAGAGTTGCCGGTTGCTGCAAAAGCAGTCGTACCGAGCAGCATGGCGTTGTTCAGTGCAAAGGAGTTTGCCTGGCTCTCATCACTCAGCGTATTGCCGAGAGAAAGATTGATGACATCCATGCCATCCTCTACTGCGCCTTCAACGCCGCCTACAATCCAGGATGTATAACCACTGCCGTATGCACCGAGTACACGATAGGCATACAGATCGACATTCGGTGCTACACCGATCATACCGTAGTCATTATTGCCCTGTGCTGCAATTGTTCCGGCCACATGTGTACCGTGTGTCGTCCAATAGGAGTTGCCACGATCATCATATTCCGGCAGACCATCCGGACGTTCTTCAGGTTTTGTTTCGTAAGGATCATCCGACGGTCTTTCCACCAGATAGTTCGTACCGTTCACATAGTTTCTGCCACCCTTGTATACATCAGCGAGATCGGGGTGGTTGTAGTCTATACCTGTATCGATGACGCCTACTTTTACGCCTTGGCCGCGATTGCCAAGTTCCCATACTTTCGGGATATCAAGGTGCGTAATGCCTGTGATGTAGTTCGGTGCCATATCTTCATCCGATACATCAGACACACCTTCGATGTCTTCATTGTGTATCGTGCCGACTTCAGGATCGAGCTGGACAAAATAGTCCTCCTCGACCAGTGCCACTTCTTCAACTTCCAGCAGTTTTCCAAGATCTTCTGCTGCAACAGTCATGGATTCGGCATTCAGCACAGTAGAGTATGTATTGCCTTTGGAAAAATTGATATTCTTATTCCGCATACTGTGTTCAGCCTGACGCTGCTGTTTCTCTATTTTCTGTCTGACCTTGTCTGCATCAAGTCCAGACCATTTTTTCCCTTGTGATTGTACAATCCCTTTTTGGAGTCCAACAGAAGGTTCCCTGTAATGTACAATGACATTCACATTACCTTCCTTGTTCTCAAGACTCTCACCAAGCTGGGCCTCACCCGTAAGAACATCCAGCTGGCTCTGCACGTTCTGATACTGTTCAAAGTGCGTTTCGTCCAATGTTGGCGAACGTTCCGGTTTGCCCAGTTCGTTTGCCATTACTTCGGTGCCGAATGCACTGAATACCAGAAGAAGTGCTGTGAATAGAAGAAAAATCCGTTTAAACGACTGCATCTATCATTCCCCCTATATATTATGAACTGTTCAAATTTTCAAAAATTAAACAGTTCTTCTATAGGATATACATTTTCCAATGATGGTGCAATAAGTATTTCCTTGAAAATCATATGAGGATGGCCGTGGATTCCATCAATACTAAGAATGAAATGATCTTTGGAATCCCGTAATCATGAATTCCACACTAAAAAGATCCCGAATTCGGATTGATTTCCAACTTCCGGGATTATCGTATATAGATTATTTGCCTATTTACCGAGACGCGCTTCACACGCCTCTATCACTTTTCTGAGTGCCGTAATCCTGGCATATTTCTTATTGTTTCCGGCGATGACATGCCAGGGTGCGTGTTCAGTATTCGTTTCGCGCACCATGTCTTCCCCCGCCTGCACGTAGAGATCCCATTTCTCCCTGTTCCTCCAGTCTTCATCCGTCAGTTTCCACTGCTTGTCCGCGTCATCCTGACGATCATTGAAGCGTTCCAGCTGTTCATCCTTATCGAGTGACAGGAAGAACTTCACGATGATTGCACCGGAATTATACAATGATTTCTCAAAGTTGTTGATCTCCTCATAGGCCTGTTTCCATTCCGTGTTCGTTGCGAACCCTTCGATACGTTCCACAAGCACTCTGCCATACCAGCTGCGGTCAAAGAAACCGATGTGTCCGCTTCTTGGCGTATCGATGGCAAACCGCCATAAGTAGTGGCGCGCCAGTTCAATGTCGCTCGGTGCCCCGGTCGCATTGACCGTATACCCGGTCGGATCCAGACTCTCCCGGATACGCTTGATATTGCCACCTTTGCCGGCTGCATCCATGCCTTCGTACACAATGACGAGCGGCATCTTCTTCTCATAGAGCTGGAACTGGATTTCGCGCATCCTCGACTGCAGTTCAGGCAGTATCTCCTTGTATTCCTTTTTCTTGATCTTTTCCTTCTTGAAGTCGAAGTTGAAGAATTCAGGTTCATAGTTCTTGGTAAATTCTCCATCCACTTCCGGTGTTTTCGCGTTCTCTTCCTTTTTAACCCGCTTCTCCAGACGTTCTATGATGGTGCTGTAGAGCGTGTTGATTGCACCACCCTTGTCCTCGAAATCGATCACCGTCCACGGACAGCCGGTCGGTTCATTGAGGAACTGCTTCATTTCATTTTCATAGTCGATCTTATCCAGCCGTTCTGCAAACTCCTCCGCCTTCCACTTCAGCACAGGGTTCGCCCTCAGTTTTTCAATATGCCGGTCTCTCACTTCATCCGTCGTATGCACGTAGAACTTGATGATTTCATAGCCATTATTCATCAGCGTCTGTTCAAAGTGGTCGATATCCTTTTTGATCTCCCCGTAGTCCACTCTGACGTTTTCCTGCACATTGTTCGTCTTGTATTCGATGTACTGGGCATACCAGCTTCTGAAATGGATATTGATATCCCCGTTCTTCGGCAGGTGGTTCCAGTAGCGCTGCAGGAACGGGTACCTGAGATCTATATCCCTTGGCGGACGGGTGGCCATGAAATCCGTATATTTGGCATCGAGCGCCATATACAGTGCGTTCGACAGACGGGATTTCCCGGATGCTGGTGGGCCTTCAATCACAATCATGAGTGGAATCCCCAACTCATTCGTCTTTCTCGTCATTTCTCCTATTCTGTTCTCAAGCATCTCATCTGTTTCTACCATGTCATCTCTCCCTTTGTTTATCATCTCTCCTATCTCTACCCACAAGTCAAATAATCTGAACATATTGTAAACTTGAGGTGCATCTCAAATGAATATGATAATATGGTAGTGTATATAACTTTTAGGGGGATGAACATGGTACGCACTTTTAAAGACTATGAATACGAAAGACCGGATCTTGAAAAAATATCTTCTGAAGTGGATGCATTGCTCGAAGAGTTCAAGACAAAGAATTCTGCAGAGGAACAAGGTGAGGTCATCGACAGGCTGAATGTACATTTCAACCACCTGTCGACAATGAGCACACTGACCTACATACGTGCTTCCATTGATACAAAAGATGAGTTCTATGATCAGGAGAGAACGTTCTTCGATGAATACGGACCAATGATCCAGGAGATCGACCATAAATACTACCAGGCAATCTCTAGTAGCCAACATAGGGATGCACTCGAGGAAAGATACGGAAAGCAGCTGTTTGCCCTGGCGCAGAATGCAATCAAAGGGTTCGACCCGAAAGTGAAGGAACTGCTTCAGAAAGAGAACAAGCTCGATTCCGAGTACTCGAAACTCATGGCTTCTGCGGAAATCGAGTTCGATGGCAAGGTGCTCAACCTGTCCGAATTCGGCCCTTACGCCCAGCACAAGGACCGTGATATGAGACGCGGCGCCACCGAAGCTGTACAAGGCTTCATGGGAACGCAGCTGGAAAAGATCGATCAGATCTATGATGACCTCGTCAAGACACGCCATCAGATTGCACAGGAACTGGGATATAAGGATTTCGTCGAACTCGGCTATATCCGTATGAACCGGATCGACTATGACCGCGATATGGTGGAGAACTTCAGACGCCAGGTGGCGGATCACGTGGTTCCGCTCGTTACGGAACTGAAGGAAAGACAGCGCAAGAGAATCGGCCTTTCTGAACTGAAATCATATGATGAATCCTTCGATTTCGTCACCGGTAATGCGACACCAAAAGGCGATACTGAAGAGATTCTTGAGAATGGTGCAAAGATGTACAAAGAACTGTCTCCGGAAACAGACGAATTCTATACATT
The DNA here is from genome assembly GCF_009831115.1 of Salinicoccus hispanicus. Classification (GTDB taxonomy): domain Bacteria; phylum Bacillota; class Bacilli; order Staphylococcales; family Salinicoccaceae; genus Salinicoccus; species Salinicoccus hispanicus. The sequence continues at coordinate 264,677 of NZ_WUUK01000005.1, forward strand.
CATGAGAGAGCGCGAACTGTTTGATGTAGAAGCCAAGAAAGGCAAGGAAGGCGGCGGGTACTGCACGTTCATACCGAACCATGCATCTCCGTTCATCTTCTCGAATTTCAATGGTACACTGGACGATGTGACTGTGCTGACACATGAAGCCGGGCATGCATTCCAGAGCTATATGTCGAGAGGATTCGAAGTACCGGAATATCAATTCCCGACACTGGAAGCTGCTGAAATCCATTCCATGAGCATGGAATACTTCACCTACCCTTGGATGAACCTGTTCTTCAAGGAAGATACGGATAAATTCAAGTTCACGCATATGGCGGACAATATCTCCTTCCTGCCTTATGGAGTGGCCATCGACGAGTTCCAGCATATTGTCTATGAGAACCCCGAACTCACACCTCTCGAGCGCCGTCAGGAATGGAAGAAGCTTGAAGATAAATATCTGCCGCACCGTGACTACGATGGCATAGAGCCGCTCTCAAGCGGAGCGTTCTGGCACAGGCAGGGGCATGTATTCGGTGTACCATTCTACTACATCGACTACACGCTGGCGCAAGTGTGTGCACTCCAGTTCTGGAAGCGTGCAAATGAAGACTTCGACGCAGCATGGGCGGACTATGTCAATCTGTGCAAACTGGGTGGCTCACTGCCATTCAATGCATTGGCACAGTCGGCCAATCTGACCTCTCCGTTTGAGGATGGATGCCTTGAATCCGTAGTGGAGGAAGTTAAGCATTATCTGAATTCTATCGACGATAAAGTACTATAAAAAAGTATCCTATTCATGAACTGAGCCCCATCTAATAGACAGTTCATAAAAAAGGTACCCTGCAGCCAGGCTGCCATAAGATGACTTCGGTATTTTGCCGGAGTCATCTTTTTGTTGGCACTGCTTTCGTATTCTGTTGTAATGCGCCATGTAATCATCCACCACCCCTTTCAAGACGCCTAGGCTGGCCGCCTGTTTAAAACCAGTGTCATCCTTGAAAGCAGAGAAGTTTATTCTTTTAAATTTGCATAAACTATTAAGATTAGTTAATATAATAGTAAGATTAGTTTTAAAGAGAGGTAGGCTCAAGATAATGTTGATTTCCAACGCCAAAAACTTGCATCAACTATCATTTATGCCAAGGCTGTTCCCTGTGAATTGTTATTTAGTGGAGGAAGATGACAGCTTAACGCTGATAGATTCTGCAATGCCGTTTTGCCACAATAAAATTCTTCTGACTGCCAGTAAAATCGGCAAGCCCATCACCAGATTGATACTGACACACGCTCATAGTGATCATGTGGGTTCATTGGATGCAATGAAAGCTGCTCTTCCTGAATTGAGTGTTTATATTTCGGATAGAGACGCACAATTGTTGGCTGGTAATATGACTTTGCTTCCAGATGAACCGAACCAACCGATACGTGGAGGGGTGCCAAAAGGGATCCGAACAAGGCCGGATATCTTACTTATGGAAGGTGATCGGATCGGTTCTCTGGAAGTGGTTTGTTCACCAGGACATACACCTGGATCCATCAGTCTGTTTGATTTGCGCAATGGCAATCTGGTAGCAGGCGATGCGATGCAGACAAAAGGTGGAATCGCTGTTTCAGGTGTAATGAAGCCGCTATTTCCATTTCCAGCACTAGCAACATGGCACAAAGAGCTTGCTTTGGAAAGTGCCCAGAAGCTATGTGCGTTAAATCCCGCTTTACTAGCAGTCGGACATGGCAAAATGTTAGAGGATCCCAAAGCGCAAATGGACAAGGCAATTGAAGAAGCAAAACAACAGATAAAATGAAGAAATAGGAAGTGGCAAAATGGCAAGCAGGACAAAGCTGGATACGGATTTGATTTTAGAAAAAGCAACAGCACTCGTAGACGCGCATGGGTTGGATCAACTCTCACTCATTTCGCTGGCCCAGGAATTACACATTAAACCTCCATCCCTGTATAACCACGTTGATGGGTTACAGAGCTTAAAACAGAAATTGTCTCTATATGGCACAGAACAACTTTATGCTCATTTATTGCCTGCCGCAGTAGGGAAAACAGGTGACCAGGCAGTTCATGCACTTTCGCAAGCCTATATTGACTTTGTTAAGATTCATCCTGGACTTTACGATGCAGCCAACCGAATTTCGAAACCTTTAGATGAGAAGCTGGAACACGCCCAAACCGCTATCGTTAAGCTGGTTTTACAAGTCCTTCAAGAATATGAATTGCAGGAGGAAGCGGCAATTCATACTGTAAGAGGTTTGAGAAGCATATTACACGGCTTTGCTTCATTGGAAAGAACGGGAGGCTTTCAAATGTCCGTTGATCTCGATGAAAGTTTTTCAGTTACCATCTCAACCTATCTTGAAGGCATCCATTCAATGGTTGAAAAACAGAAGAATAAAGATTAGAAGAAAAAATGAATAAGGTATGATTTTAAGTGAAGAAGGTGGTTCGAATGATAAATCTGACACAAGTAAAAAAAGCAGATTTCATTAATCTGCCCTTTATTATCTCAGGAATAGCATTTGTACTTTATCCGATAATCCGGCCCTTTTCAGATGAAAAAACCATGGAGGGAGCGGTTGTTTTTGCCTCTGGCGAATGGATGATATCCCATATTTTAGGAATGGTTGCTTTCACTTTTCTGTCAGTCGGTTTTTTAGGGTTATCCGGAGCATTTGAGAATAAGTCTTCCGCTTCTTCTGTCTACACGGCCACGGGACTTTCGATTATCGGACTTGGTTTAACCATGCCTTATTATGGCGGAGAGACTTTCGGACTTCATGCAATCGGTCATGCTGCACTTGATCAGCAGAACGATAGCTTAGTCAGTTTGGAAGCAATTGTCCGTTCCGGCCCTGGCCTGATTCTGTTTATCATTGGACTCATCCTTCTCGTGATTTCAACAATTATCGTGGCAAATACTTTTTGGAAATCCGGGAAACACTCGAAATGGACCGGTGTTTTGCTTGCAATAGGGATGATATTGTATTTGCCGCAGTTCCTGGCTGATCAGCCACTACGTGTCATCCACGGGCTTCTGATGGCTGTCGGTTGTTTTTCGATAGCATGGGAAATAACCAGATCAAGAAAATGAAAAATAATAGATATCACAATTTTCATGTAAGCATCTGAAATGCTGAAGATTTGTTTGCTGTAGACGATGAATAGCCACTTTAGCAAACTGAAACGGCATAACAGAAATAACCCCAAATGGGTCACTTTTTTAAAGTGTCTACCATTTGGGGTTATTTCATAATTGGAATGTTTTTTACTTATTATGCTTTGGTTTTCTCATTATAAATAGCAGTATTATACCTGAAATGAAGAGTACTGTGCCGTAGATAAAAGTGTAGTTCGTCTCCCCTGTATCCGGAAGGATTTCTCGCGATGTTGAAGTAGAAACGGCTTCTTCATTCTTGATCTTTTCTTCAATTTCATAAATATCCGCTTCGTCCACTTCCGATTCTTCCATGATTCTCGCTGACAACAAGCGATTGACCCGTTTATCCAGAAGTCCAAGCTCTGCTTCCGATGCTCCAGGCTGAAGAGTTATGCCTTCCAGTATATTGCCATAATCGTATCGGAAATATCTTTTCTTTTCAGTAGCCTGCGCTTCGGAAGGTCCTGGGCCTGCGTAGTCATTCTCCACTTCCGGATACGGTGCGAAACCACTGCCATCCGTTTCAGAACCTGATGCTGGTACTTCTGATGAAGGTTCCACCGGTTCCACGACCGGTTCTTCTGCTACAGTTCCTTCATCCTCCTGTACAGGCACTTCGCTTGTCGGAGGCTGATTGGTCTCTTCAATTGTTTCTTCAACGGTCTCCTCAGAAGCCGGTGTCTCTTCCACCGGCTCTGATGTCGGAATTTCCCCAGTCTCCGGTTCAGTCGTCGGTGCTTCCTCCGTTACCGGTTCACCCGTCACTTCTTCGGTTGGTTCCGGTACTGTATTATAACCCTCATCCGTTTCAAGAGGAGGAGTTCCAGGCTGTTCTGAAGACAGTTCGGCAGATGTACCACTCTCCTGGCTTTCATCATTCTGTCCATGAGCTTCCATTGCCGCCTCACGGGCTTCGGTTTCATCTGAATCGTCCGGAGTGGCACTGACAAGCACGTCTTCCGGTGCTGCTTCGGTGGATGGCTCCTCTGATGATTCAGCAGTATTTTCGTCTGTAGACGGTGCTTCTACGCTTTCTGATGATGCTTCCTCAGTATTTTCCACCTGGACGTCTTCATTCATAACAGCTTCTTCCGTAGTCGCCTCTGCTTCAGCTTCTTCCGCTTGGATTACTGTGTCTATATAGGATATGAATAGGGTAGATGCAATCAGCAGGGATGCGATACTACTCTTCATTATTTTATTTTTCAATATGACTCCCCCATCAGACTATACCATTCTAGTCGCTTTCAATAATCATCATTATATTAGAATGAGCAGGGGGTATCCACCTAATATCCGAGTTGTTACATAACCTTAATACTGGTGCCTTATTACGATGGAATATTTCAGTAATGTTTCAATAAAGTAACTTTGTATCAGAAATGTTTATATGAACTAAAAAAACTCCTTTCAGTGTGAAAGGAGTTCAATGGGTGACATCATATGTTTTGATGATGGTCTCATACGCCGAGGACCCAAGTTCCCGGCAAATATAGAAGAACAGGACATCACAGATGACGAGCTGGGCGATACGGCTTGTCATGTTCATATACTGGATGTTTGTTTCTTCCTCGGTGATTTCTATTGCGATGTCGGCATTGCGCTTTGCTATGGAAGCATGGTTCTGGGTCAGTATGATGGTCTTGACACCCAATTTTTTGGCAAGCTTCACAACCTCGACCACTTCCTTTGTCTTGCCGGACAGGGTGATGAGGAACAGGACATCATTTTTTGTGGCATTTGACAGCCGGGTCATGCAGAGGTACTTGTCTGAAGTAAAGAACGCATTGATATTGACTCTATGTAGCTTCTGTTCCAGTTCATTTCCGATATTGGCGGAATCTCCGAGACCGAATATGAAAGTATTGTCGGATTTGGCGAAAAGCTGGGCCGCTTTTTTCATGGTGTCACGATCGACAATCTTTTCTGTGTTGTAGAGCGCCTGTATCGTATTCTTGAATACTTTATCGAAAATATCCTTATGGGTGTCATGCTCGAGATCAATGACCCTTGATATATTTTCCTTTTCCAGTGTATGGAGCTCCTTGGCAAGTTCGACTTTCAGTTCTTTGATGCCAGCAAGGCCAATCCTTTTGGAAAATCTGACGATGGCTGCATCGCTTGTATCACTGTTTCTTGCGATATCCTTGACGGGCATGTTGATGACTTTGGCAGGATTGTCCAACATGAAATCTGCAATCCGCTGCTCTACAGGTGTCATATATTCGTAACGTTTGCGAATCTGACTCAGTACCGAAAACATATCCTTTTCTCCTCTCACCCTTACTGTATGTATATTTATAATAACAGAATACTCAATCGATTATAAGCAGAATTGAAACAATATTGTGTGCAAATTCCGAAACCCGGTTCCCTCATTGCTCTTGAATGGTTGGTTCGGATGCCAGAGACTTCAGTTCGTACTTGGACATTCTGACATGACAATTGCCCATTTCAGTAGACAGTTCCACGCCCTCGGCTTTCTCTGAAGGGAAGATGCGTGCTGTCATGACAGCTGCCCCATCATTGATGAATATCTCTATGCTTGAAACATCAACGAATATCTGAAGTTTGAAAAGCGGTGCATCGAGCTTCGCTGTCCTAACAGTCCCATCGACATTTTCGGGCATTTCACCGCTGAAAGTCGTATCAAGAGCAAGTGTATGTGCTCCTGAATCGTAGATCAGACTGGTCTGTTCCCGTCTGCTTACTCTCAGATTAATGTATAACTGTGTAGCAGTATTTTCAAGAATATCCATTGTAAGCTCATAGCTGTCACCGTAGAAGTCTTTCATCTTCTTCGGGCGATGATCAAAATATCCTTCTGCTGTCATTTCAGCTGTTCTCAGAGCTGCCAGTGCGGCTGCCGGCCTCTGCTTCAGCACACCATTTTCAATGGACAGTGTCCGGGGCAGCGTCAGGCAGTGGGACCATGCTCCATCTGTTGGATAGACCGTCTCCTTCATCCCCATCCATCCTATGATGTAACGGTTGCCGGAAGCATCCTGCGTCGTCTCCGGCGCATAGAAATCAAAGCCTTGATCCAGTTCATGGAAGTCCCCATGCTTCATGGTCATCTTGTCCATATCCGTTCTGCCGAGAACATATCCAGACTGATAGATATTCCAGTAGCTGTGCTGATACTTGTCGAGTCCCTGTGGACAGAACATGAGGATATGGAATCCATCCAGTTCAAACAGTTCGGGTGATTCCCACATGAAACCGAACTGGTCGAGCTCTGTCTTGAGCTCGCCTATGTAATCAAATGCTTCAGGTTTCGTGCCGGTAAAGCAGAGCACACGCCCGAAGTCATTCTTAGTAGCTGCTCCCATTATCATACAATATCTGCCATTTTCTTTCCACACTTTTGGATCTTTCACAATCGGAGCATAACCTTCTGGTGCACCTTTTATGATGGATGCTGTATGGAGTGGGCGGAGCCCTCCCGCTTCTTCTCTGAATGCCGTATGATGCTGGAGTGAGGTATCCCCATCCATTATCGTGCGATATACATGCATATCATTCATTACAGAAGCGGAGCCTGAATCGGCTCCGTCCGGTAATGCATCCACTATTCCAAGATTATGATATACAGCAAGATCGTCCGATACTACATGATACAGATACTTTCTGCCCTGCGTGTAGAAAGGCGCCCACTGATATAGAATATGGTACTTGCCTTCATAGTATACAAAGCCGTCCAATGCATTCATGCTGCCCGCAGGCGGCTGGATATGATATTTCTGCCGCCACGGATTCTCCTGTGCCTTCTCAATCTGACCAGTCCAATTTTCACTGCTGCCATCAAGCGCCAGAGACGCTCTGGCATCCGGATTGAATTTCATCTGGAATACCCCCTAGTCGGAATCCAATGATTCTTCTAATGCTTTCTGCTCTGCTTTCAGATGTCTGCGATAGCCAATTTTGGAAATGAAGATGCTGATTTCATACAGGATGATCATCGGCACGGTAAGCAGTATATGTGTCATTACATCCGGTGGCGCAACGAGTGCCGCAACCACCAGCAGGATGAAATAGGCATATTTTCTGTTCTGCTTGAGGAATAGTGGTGTCAGCAGTCCGAGCTGTGTCAGGAACAGCACAAGGATCGGCATCTGGAATATGACGCCGAATGGCAGTACCGTCCTGAACAGGAAGCCGAAATACTGGTTGATTCCGATCGTGGTTTCGATGCCCATCTCCTCGGATAGTTCAAAAGTGAACTGGATGATGTAGGGTACAAGAATAAAATACCCAAAAGCCATACCGAGCAGCATGAGGACCATGACAATCGGTATATAGCCCAAAGTCAGCTTTCTTTCGTTACTGTACAGTCCTGGGGAAACAAATGCCCAGAGCTGGTAGAGTATCGCCGGCAGCACGATGACAAAACCGATGACAATGATGATCATCAGGTAGATTTTCAGGGGATCGGTCACCTGGAACGCGTGCATCTGGATGGTTTCCGTCCAGGGTGCATTCTGCATCTGGTAGATCAGTGGCTTGGATAGGAAAAATCCAATAACCATGGCGCCGACAAAAAAGTACATGACAATCAGCAGCCGTTTCCTCAATTCATCCAGATGTTCGGTGATCTCCCTTTTTTCCGAGTCGTTCATACTTCATTTTCACCTCTTTAAAAAAAAGGCGGCTTCCGCCACCTCTTCAGACCTTTATACTTTAGTTTCTTCAACTTTTTCGACTTCGACTGTTTCGATTTTCTTTGGCTGTTTCTTCTTGTCGTCGTCTTCGTCATCATCATCGTCGTCGGTAGCGAGACCTTTGGTTGCATCTTTAAACTCTCTTAAAGTTGAACCCATCGCACGTCCGAACTGCGGCAATTTTTTAGGTCCAAATATGATCAATGCTACAACAGCAATTACGATCATACTTGTCGGGCCTACTGCCATCAGTGTCACCGGCATTAATGTTTCGAGCATAGTATCCCTCCTAGATATGTTTCATATAAAAGAATAGTGCCTGCAATTCAACGCTCAAATCTATATTATGGACATAGATTTCATCACTTACATTCAATCTGATCGGTGTGAAGTTGAGTATGCCTTTGATGCCTGCTTCCACCAGACGCTCAGCCATATCCTGGCTGACCTCCACCGGCAGAGTGAGTATCGCAACATCTATGCTGTGTCTACTGATCAGATCCTCAAGCTCATCCGAATGATATACTGTCGTGCCATTGATGGATGTCCCGACAATCTGAGCATTACTATCAAAGGCAGCTACCACATTCATTCTATCATTTATGCTGTTGAATTTGTAGTTTAATAATGCACTGCCCAGGTTCCCTGCACCAATGATTGCCACATTTCTCACTTCATTACCCTGGATATGTTCCATGAAGAAATTCAGCAGGCTTTTGACGTTATAGCCATAGCCTTTTCTGCCAAGTTCACCAAAATAGGAGAAGTCCCTCCTGATTGTGGCTGAATCGATATCCAGTGCTTCACTGATCTCCCTTGAGGAAACTCTGTCAACACTTGTCTTCTCGGCATTCTTGAAAAATCTATAGTATAAAGGGAGACGTTTCATTGTTGCGTTTGGGATTTTCTTTTTACTGTTCAAATGTCCCACACCTTTTCTATTGCACTCTGTCGGTATATTATAGCATATCTCTATTTTCGTCGTGTAGTCATTGTCACTTAATTTCATCGTTTTTTTGACTTGTTTGTTGTAAAATTGAATGAAGTGGGGGAATTCATATGATAGTAATGCAATTAGGAAATGTAGGAAAATCATTCGGTACAGACCGGATTTTTACAAATATAAATCTTGAAATCAAAAAAGGAGAAACCGTCGGCATCGTCGGCAAGAACGGTGCTGGCAAGACGACACTGATGAAGATGATGGCTGGTGAGCTCAGTGTCGAAGATGGCAGAATTACGACCCCGAAAGGCATCTCCATCGGATATCTCACCCAGCAGATGACACTTGAATCCACGCAGACTGTGCGGGATGAAATGATGCGGCCTTTTGCCGAACTGCTGCGCACCCAGGAAGAAATGAATGCTACGACCGCCTGGCTTGCAGAACATGACTACCAGGACCTGTCATATGACGAACAGCTGGAGAAATACGATCGTCTGCAGAATACTTTTGAATCAAGCGGCGGCTATACCATCGATGCCCAGATCAAAACTGTACTCACCGGGCTCAATTTTTCAAACAGCGACCTTGAACGCAATGTCGATGCTTTCTCAGGCGGCCAGAAAACACGGCTTGCACTCGGACAGATGCTTCTGTCGAAACCTGATCTGCTGCTGCTTGATGAGCCGACCAACCACCTCGATATGAGTACGGTGGCATGGCTTGAACAGTATCTGAACAGTTTCACAGGGGCAATCGCAATCATCAGCCACGACCGCTACTTTCTGGATCGGACCGTGGATAAGATCTTTGAAGTGGAGATGCACCGTGGAACACTCTACCACTCCAACTATACGAAGTATGTAAAGGAAAAGGAAAAGAACTTCAGCCTTCAGGTGAAAGCATATGAACATCAGCAGAAAGAGATCAAACAGCTTGAAACATTCGTTGAAAAAAATATAGCGAGAGCCTCGACAAGCAATATGGCAAAAAGCAGACGCAAGAAGCTTGAGCAGATGGATCGCATGGACACACCGATGATCGATCGGAAAAGTGCACGGTTCTCCTTTGATATAACAAGAGAAAGCGGAAATGACGTGCTGAGAATCAAATCGCTCGCCATCGGATACGAGGAGACGCTGAACAGTGGCATCGATCTGAATGTCGACAAGGGTGACCGGCTCGCCATCATCGGCCCGAACGGTATCGGTAAATCCACTCTTGTAAAGACCATTGCCAAGCAACTGCCGAGACATGAGGGAGAAATCATCTACGGTACAAATGTCTCCATCGGCTACTATGATCAGAAGCAGGCGGAATTCACTTCCAATAGAAATGTATTGGAAGAGCTGTGGCATGAGTATCCTGAAATGAATGAAAGCGACGTCCGCAAAGTGCTCGGCCGTTTCCTGTTCACCCAGGAGGAAGTGCTGAAAAGTGTCAATGATCTGAGCGGTGGCGAAAAAGCACGTATACAGCTTGCCAGACTGATGCTCGAAAAGAATAATCTGCTCATACTGGATGAGCCGACCAACCACTTGGATATCGATAGTAAGGAAGTACTTGAAGAAGCACTGCAGAATTTCCCAGGAACCATCCTGTTTGTTTCGCACGACCGTTATTTCATCGACCGCATCGCTACCAAGATTGTTGAAATGGATCAGCAGCATGTAAAGGTCTATAACGGCGACTACAGCTACTACCGTCATAAGAAGGACGAACAGGCCTCCCTCACCATCCAGACCGAAAACAGCCAGGCAGGTGGGCAGAACGGTTCAGATTACCATCAGCAGAAGCAGAAGCGCAATGAAATGCAGAAATTGAAGCGTAGTGCTGCCAGAGTTGAAGAAATGATCCTTGAACTGGAAGAAGAAATTTCAACGATTGAAGAAAAACTTGCTGAACCTGAAGTTTATGGGGATTATGAAAAAGCCGCCGAATACGATCAGCAGCTGAATGATCGGAAAGAAGCATTGGAGCAGCAGATGCTGGAATGGGAAGCGCTCGAAGAACAGATTGAAGAAGTATAGGATAGGAACGTACATTCTTTTTTAAAGATTTGAACGGTCAGGTAAGACATACAGCTTTATACACATTAAGAAGTGCCTTGTATCGGGCATCTCTGCACTTTATCCACAAAGCCAACAGTTTATACACATCTTTATCCACACTTATATCCCCAGCATCCACGCCTTTTGACAAGCTTATAACAATATTACTAACAAGTTATCCACAGCCAATAACGAAACAAATGTTCTACATTCGAAGATAAAGGCAGTCCACAATTTTGGGACTGCCTTTTTATATGCTGTATTCTTCTATATCGATGTAGTTTCTGCCATTCAGATCCAGATCGCCGAATGCTTTATTGTTATAAAGATGATATGCTGCGGCGCCGATCATTGCTGCATTATCGGTACAGTATTTCAGAGCAGGGATACTTAATTTTATATCCTGCTCCTGGCAAAGTATTTCAAATTGCGCTCGGAGCCCGCTATTTGCTGCTACACCACCAGCAATAATCAAGTTCTCAACTTCATAATCCGCTACCGCCTGTATTGTTTTTTTCGTCAATACATCAATGACGCTCTCCTGGAAGCTTCTTGCTACATCCGCAGACTTCACTTCAAGGCCTTTCTGCCTGTGATTATGCAGTGTATTGATGACCGAAGACTTCAGGCCACTGAAGCTGAAATCATAACTGCCCGGCTCAAGGTAGGGTCTCGGAAAGTTGAAACTATCTTCGCCTTCCTTGCTGAGACGATCGATATGGGGGCCACCCGGATACGGCAGTCCGATGACTCTGGCTACCTTGTCGTATGCTTCGCCAACTGCATCATCTCTTGTTTCTCCAATGACTTCAAAGGACATATGATCTTTCATGTAGATCAGTTCCGTATGACCTCCGGAGACGATGAGGGAGACGAGTGGAAACTGGAGATCCTCCTCGAGCTGGTTGGCATATATGTGACCTGCAATATGATGTACAGGAATCAGCGGCAATTCATGTGCAAAGCTGAATGCCTTGGCTGCATTGATGCCGACCAGCAGTGCACCAATCAGGCCGGGACCTTCAGTCACCGCCACAGCGGATAGATCTGGAGGCGAAAGACCTGCCGTCTGGAGTGCTTCTTCAATTACTAGTGTTATCGTTTCAACATGATGTCTCGAAGCCACTTCCGGCACTACTCCGCCGAAACGTTTATGACTCTCAATCTGACTGACGACAACATTGGATAGAATTTCATTACCGTTTCTAATAATACTGCATGCTGTTTCATCACAACTCGTCTCGATACTCAGTATAATGACATCTTCATTCATTCAGCTTCACCCACATGACATGTGCATCCTTTCCGGGTCCATAGTAATCTTTACGGATTCCTCCATAAAGGAATCCTTCTTTTTCATAAAGCTTCATCGCCTTTTCGTTATCTACACTTACTTCCAGCGACAGTATATCAGCAGATTTTTCTGCATACGACTTGGCGTGCTGCATAAGCTGGCGGCCATAGCCCTGGCCCTGCTCCCTGCTACTGACGGCAATGGTTGTAATCTGACTCTGGTCGATGACCAGCCACATGCCGCAATAGCCGACAATGCTGTCTTCTTTTTCGATGACGAAGTAGTATGAGAACTGGTTGGCAGTCAGTTCCCTCAGGAATGATTCTATATTCCAGGAAGTCTGAGGAAAAGAAGCACACTCGATTTCATATACTGCTTCCAGGTCATCAATCGTCATTTCTCTTATTGTTGCGTGCGCTCCATCCAATTTTTCTCAGCCTCCGATACTTTCAGATATTCAGGCACCATACCATGGACATCCTCTTGGCGCATCATGGATTCATACTTCTCAATCGTACTGATACGCGGGACTGTATGAAGAAATGATTCTACATCTTCGCTGAACTTCTCTTCACCATCCAGAAGACATTGATGTTCCGGATATTCTGCCAACTGTTCATTCAATGCATCAAGGGATCTGTATCCAGCCTGCACAACCTCATCCATTCCATTCTGTCCCAATCGATAGGCTGCACTGTATACATTCCCTCTTCTGCCATCAAACATCGGAGCCAGTATGCCTTCCTTGTTGCTTGATGCTGCAATGACAGCCAATGAAGATACGGAATAGAGATCCACCCCGAGTGCGTGCGCCAGTGTCTTGGCAACAGTGACACCGATGCGGACACCAGTATAGGAACCGGGTCCCCGGGCAACTATAATACGATCAATATCATTTCGATTATACCCAGCTATATCAAACAGCCGGCTGACATGAACCATCACTGTAGCAGAATGTGTTTTTTTCACGGTTGTATTTATTTCCGCCAGACAATAGCCATTTTTGTTGAGTGCAACAGATAATGGCCTGTTGGAAGTATCAATTAGAAGGGAAATCATATGCCAATGCCTCCATTATTTTTGTATATTCCGTACCGGATGAGTTGAAACTGAAAACACGCGTCTCTTCATCTGCAACGGTAATATGGATTGATAGACGTTCATCAGGCAGGAAGTCTTCAATAAATTGTGGCCACTCTACAATCGAAATATCCTCGCCGTTGAAATATTCATCAAATCCCAGGTCCTCACCACTATCCTCAAGTCTGTAGCAGTCCATATGATGGATTGTCTGATTCCCACGATAAGTTTTAATGATGTTGAAAGTCGGAGAACTCATTCTTCTTTTGACACCTAGAGATCTGCCAAGAAATTGGGTGAATGTCGTCTTCCCGGCACCTAGATCACCAGAAAGAAGAATCACACTACCCGATTCCATATTATCCGCAATTATCCGGGCAAGCTTTTCAGTTTCACCCAGATCATTGATTTGAATAGTATACTCCATAATTACGCCACCTTATCTATCATATACTCCGATTATACAAAAAAAGAGACCTGTAAAGGTCTCAATGCGGCTCATCGCATCCATAATTTAATTATGTATTAGTACTGCCCGGCGGCGTCCTACTCTCACGGGACGTCAGTCCAACTACCATCGGCGCTGGAGAGCTTAACTGCTGTGTTCGGCATGGGAACAGGTGGGGCCTCTCCGCCATCGCCACCGGACAATATTGAAT
>NZ_WUUK01000006.1 GCF_009831115.1 Salinicoccus hispanicus
TCAAAACCGGATAGAAACAATGCGCTGCGCAGAAAACCAAACACGGTTTTCATTATTATTGAATAAGTCATCGATCGATTAGTATTCGTCCGCTGAATGTGTCGCCACACTTGCACGCCGAACCTATCCACCTCATCATCTCTGAGGGATCTAATGGGGAAATCTCATCTTGAGGGGGGCTTCATGCTTAGATGCTTTCAGCACTTATCCCGGCCATACATAGCTACCCAGCGATGCCGTTGGCACGACAACTGGTACACCAGTGGTATGTCCATCCCGGTCCTCTCGTACTAAGGACAGCGCCTCTCAAATTTCCTACGCCCACGACGGATAGGGACCGAACTGTCTCACGACGTTCTGAACCCAGCTCGCGTACCGCTTTAATGGGCGAACAGCCCAACCCTTGGGACCGACTACAGCCCCAGGATGCGATGAGCCGACATCGAGGTGCCAAACCTCCCCGTCGATGTGAACTCTTGGGGGAGATAAGCCTGTTATCCCCGGGGTAGCTTTTATCCGTTGAGCGATGGCCCTTCCATGCGGAACCACCGGATCACTAAGTCCGTCTTTCGACCCTGCTCGACCTGTATGTCTCGCAGTCAAGCTCCCTTATACCTTTACACTCTATGAATGATTTCCAACCATTCTGAGGGAACCTTTGAGCGCCTCCGTTACTCTTTAGGAGGCGACCGCCCCAGTCAAACTGTCCACCTGACACTGTCTCCCGCCCGGATTACGGGCGCGGGTTAGAACCTCAACATCACCAGGGTGGTATCCCACCAGTGCCTCCATGTAGACTGGCGTCCACACTTCTCAGGCTCCCACCTATCCTGTACAGGTGAGGTCAAGATTCAATATCAGGTTACAGTAAAGCTCCACGGGGTCTTTCCGTCCTGTCGCGGGTAACCTGCATCTTCACAGGTACTATGATTTCACCGAGCCTCTCGTTGAGACAGTGCCCAAATCGTTACGCCTTTCGTGCGGGTCAGAACTTACCTGACAAGGAATTTCGCTACCTTAGGACCGTTATAGTTACGGCCGCCGTTTACTGGGGCTTCGATTCGCACCTTCGCTTACGCTGAGCGCTCCTCTTAACCTTCCAGCACCGGGCAGGCGTCAGCCCCTATACGTCACCTTTCGGTTTTGCAGAGACCTGTGTTTTTGATAAACAGTCGCTTGGGCCTATTCACTGCGGCTCATTTTCATGAGCACCCCTTCTCCCGAAGTTACGGGGTCATTTTGCCGAGTTCCTTAACGAGAGTTCGCTCGCTCACCTTAGAATTCTCATCCCAACTACCTGTGTCGGTTTGCGGTACGGGCGGTAATATGCTAACTAGCAGCTTTTCTTGGCAGTGTGAACCCACAGCTTCGCCTACTAAATTTCGGCTCCCCGTCACATCTCGTCGTTGTACAGGGCGGATTTGCCTACCCTGACGACTCGATGCTTGGACGTGCACTTCCTTCCGCACGCTCTGCTTCTCCTTCTGCGTCACCACATCGTTCGAACACATATCACCGGTACAGGAATTTCTGCCTGTTGTCCATCGCCTACGCATTTCTGCCTCGGCTTAGGTCCCGACTAACCCAGAGCGGACGAGCCTTCCTCTGGAAACCTTAGTCATTCGGTGGACGGGATTCCCACCCGTCTTTCGCTACTCACACCGGCATTCTCACTTCCGATCGCTCCACATGTCCTCACGGTCATGCTTCCCTGCCATCGGAACGCTCTCCTACCATCAATATAATTGATCCACAGTTTCGGTAATATGTTTAGCCCCGGTACATTTTCGGCGCAGCGTCACTTGACTAGTGAGCTATTACGCACTCTTTAAATGATGGCTGCTTCTAAGCCAACATCCTAGTTGTCTGTGCAACGCCACATCCTTTTCCACTCAACATATATTTTGGGACCTTAACTGGTGGTCTGGGCTGTTTCCCTCTCGACAACGGACCTTATCACCCGCTGTCTGACTCCCGTGCATCACATCTGTGGCATTCGGAGTTTGTCTGAATTCGGTAACCCGGGATGGGCCCCTCGTCCAAACAGTGCTCTACCTCCACGATGCTAACACGAGGCTATACCTAAATATATTTCGGAGAGAACCAGCTATCTCCAGGTTCGATTGGAATTTCTCCGCTACCCACACCTCATCCGGTCACTTTTCAACGTAAGTCGGTTCGGCCCTCCATCCAGTGTTACCTGGACTTCAGCCTGGACATGGGTAGATCACCTGGTTTCGGGTCTGCAACCTCATACTAAACGCCCTGTTCAGACTCGCTTTCGCTACGGCTCCGCATTCGCTGCTTAACCTTGCATGAAATCGCAACTCGCCGGTTCATTCTACAAAAGGCACGCCATCACCCATTAACGGGCTCTGACTACTTGTAAGCACACGGTTTCAGGATCTGTTTCACTCCCCTTCCGGGGTGCTTTTCACCTTTCCCTCACGGTACTGGTTCACTATCGGTCACTAAGAAGTATTTAGCCTTGGGAGATGGTCCTCCCGGATTCCGACGGAATTCCTCGTGTTCCGCCGTACTCAGGATACACCGCAACTTCCATTCGCTTCGCCTACGGGACTCTTACCCCCTATGGTCGGCCGTTCCAGGCCCTTCAGCTCGCAAATGTCCGTCTCAATCGGTGTCCTACAACCCCAGCCGAAGCTGGTTTGGGCTCTTCCCGTTTCGCTCGCCGCTACTCAGGGAATCGATTTTTCTTTCTCTTCCTCCGGGTACTAAGATGTTTCAGTTCCCCGGGTCTACCTCTCTCAGGCTATGTATTCACCTGAAAGTCACACTCAATGTGTGGGGTTTCCCCATTCGGAAATCTCTGGATCAACGCTTACTTACAGCTCCCCAGAGCATATCGGTGTTTGTTCCGTCCTTC
>NZ_WUUK01000008.1 GCF_009831115.1 Salinicoccus hispanicus
GACTGGGGTGAAGTCGTAACAAGGTAGCCGTATCGGAAGGTGCGGCTGGATCACCTCCTTTCTAAGGATAAATAGGAACATCTTCGGATGTGGAATGGCGTTGACATATTGTATTCAGTTTTGAATGTTCTAATTTCTTTTCAAAAGTGTAAAATTAATGCTTGAAATTATCATTCACAATAGTATAATCTATATCTGGAAATATAATGGGCCTATAGCTCAGCTGGTTAGAGCGCACGCCTGATAAGCGTGAGGTCGGTGGTTCGAGTCCACTTAGGCCCACCATTATAATTCTCAATATGGGGGCTTAGCTCAGCTGGGAGAGCGCCTGCTTTGCACGCAGGAGGTCAGCGGTTCGATCCCGCTAGTCTCCACCATTTAAATTTTTAACATGTACATTGAAAACCGTATAGAAACAATGCGAAAAATGATTTTAACCGAAATCAAGCGTAGAAAACCGAGAACCGAAAGAGTTCAAAAAACACGCGTTGTGTCTTGAGAAAGCGTAGGCGGATGTTCATTCGCGTATGATTTTTGATGGGTGGCTTCAGGGTCCTGATCCTGAGTGCCGCACAGAAAATCACGAGCGAATATCCGCTGCAGCTGGACTTTGGCACACTCACAATTTCATTGCGATTAAGTAATGAAGGGCGCACGGTGGATGCCTTGGCACTAAGAGCCGATGAAGGACGGAACAAACACCGATATGCTCTGGGGAGCTGTAAGTAAGCGTTGATC